>CAWGKI010000009.1:0-71945 GCA_963823095.1 Terriglobia bacterium | reverse complement strand
AAGACTTTTTCGTTTCCTGTCTGTAAGCCGCTGATTAAAAAGATGAAAATGGCAGGAGGATGAAAAGGGCTTCTCGTTTTCACTCTCCTGGCGCAGGAAGCAACGGGACGAACAAAGACCCCATAAACGCAGAAGCGCCCGGCCGTTGAGCCGGGCGTCTCTGCGTTTACTTGAAGAAAAAGTGATCCGGACTAGTCGCCGAAGGAGCCGATCTCTTCCTTCTTTTCCATAGGTGTTGTTGCGGGCTTGATGCCGCCGTTCGCACCGCCGATTTGCACCAGGTCCGTTTCCGGCTCGCCCAGGACATGCTTCTTGTAGAGCGCCGCCATCTTGGCGTTCTCCGCATCCTGGGCCAGCTTTTGCTTCTCGTCGCGGGCGCGGAACTTCTCTTCGCGCGCGGTCTTGGCGATGCCCAGCTTGTCGAGATCGTGCTGGATTTCCGTGGTGATGATCTCTTCGCGCAGAGCCAGGTGGTGCTCGGCGGAGTTCAGCTTCACTGACTTGCCGCCGGCGAAAATCTCGTGGCGGCCATGCTCTTCGTACCATTTCGTGAGCGTGGCCGTCATGTGCATCTTCTCGACGATGTTCCGCCAGCCGACGCCGGTGTTGTACGCGCAGAAGCTGATCTCGCCTTCCTGCGTCGCGTACGGAATGATGCACTGCTCGGTGCGGCGGAAGTCGTAGTTGAACAGATCCTGGAACCACATGCCCGCGATGAACAGGAAGTTCCAGCGATCCTTGCGGCGCTGCTCGATGTCGCTCAGCGTGCGGTCGCCGCCTACGCTGCCGTACTTGCGGCCCGTGGCTCCGAAAGTCTTGTCGAACTTCTGCAGCAGGTCCTTGAGCTTGAAGTGCGTCGGCGCCTTGAAGGGATTGTAGTTCCGCATCAGCGCCAGAGCCATGCCCGTGACGGTCCAGAACCGGCTGCGAGCGGCGTCGTTCACGCGCTGAATATCGGTGGCCAGACGGTCGCCGTTGAGGAACGCGGTGACCGGGACGGCTTCCTTGGTTTCCTTGTCGACCATCACCGCCATGCCGACTCCGCAGTTCGGGTGGCAGCCGCAGCTCAGTGCGCCCCAGTCGGCCTGCGGGCCGTGGACCAGGTCGGCCCAGTCTGAGAACGTGCTCATGAAGGAAATCGGATACCAGTCGCGAACGGGCTCGCCCAGACCTGTCTGGTTCTTCACGTCATGCGCGAGATTAGCCAGCGTGTAGCGCTGTGCGGCGCGGCGCTCCGGCGTGACGGCCTCGTCGCGGCCCGTGAACGAAACCGGCTGGAAGCTCAGGAAGCTGATCTTCTTGGGATTGTCGAGCGCGAACTGGACGATGCGGCCGACCTGCTCGTTGTTGATGCCATTGATCAGCGTGATGACGGGCACGATGTCGACGCCCTGGGAATGCAGGTTTTCGATTGCGCGCAGTTTGACGTCGAACAGGTTGCCCACGGCGCGATGCGAGTTGGCGGCGTTGCCGATTCCATCGAACTGGAGGTAGGCATACCGCAAACCGGCTTCGGCGGCCTGGCGGGCGAACTCTTTGCTCTTGGCGAACTCGATACCGTTCGTCGCGGCCTGCACCGAGTTGTAGCCGACCTTCTTGCAGTACCGGACCGCATCCAGGAAGTACGGCGAAAGCGTCGGCTCGCCGCCCGAGAACTGCACCGACATCTGGCGGCGCGGCTTGATCTTCAAGGCGTTGTCGAGCATCGTCTTAATGTCTTCCCAGCTCAGTTCATGGACGAAGCCAACCTGGTTCGCGTCCATGAAGCATGGGTCGCACATCATGTTGCAGCGGTTCGTCAGGTCGATGGTCAGCACCGAGCCGCGGCCGTGCGTGATAGTCGAGGAGCCGTGGTGGTGCAGATCCTGGTCGTTATGGGCTCGGATGTCGCGGCCGGGGAAGACCTCTTCCAGGTGCTTGAAGAAAGCCGGATCGATCGACATCACGTCCTCGAAATGGCCGTGAATCGGGCAGTCCTTGGTCATCAGGATCTTGCCGTCGCGCTCGATGATCTGGGCCTTGATCTCGCCCGGGCGATCGGTTACCAGGACGCTGACATCTTTTTTGCCATCAATCACTTGCTGCCGGACTTCGGGGATGCACTTGGGGCACAGAGAGTCCGTTGTACGAGGCCAGCCGAGCTTCGGCTTCATCTTCTCGTATGACTTCAGGAGCGGCTTATCGGACCATTTCGGGGTGAATCCGGGATTCGGACTGATCTGGTTCAGCGTGTCAAAGACCTGCCATACGGCGTTTGCCGCTATCGAAGCGGCCTTTTCCACGTACTTTATCGGTTTGTGCATGATCGTTAAACGACTCCTGACAATTGTGTGCGGACGAATTGCCCTACCTTCGAAATTCTAGGGGACTCGCGGCAAATCGGCTACGATCTGAAGCCGAACGGGGCGGATTCATGCTTGATTGGCGAACTGAAGCAGCGAACGGGATTCGGAATCCCGGCGCCATGACGTAGTAGTATGATTTGCATGGAGATAGCCGCCGCACGGGAGGTTCCTTCGCGACGCCGGTTCGTGGAACTGGCTCGCGCTTGCGGCTTCGATCTCGCAGGCGTCGCGCCAGTTCTCCCGCCCGCAGTCCTAATGGATGAGTTTGCCTTTTATCGTCAATGGGTAGCAGACGGTATGGCCGGTCCGATGGGCTATTTGACCGGCCGCCGTATGGAAGTCCGTTCGGATCCCCGCCAACTGTTGAGTTCCGCGCGCAGCGTACTCTGCCTGGGAATGCTATACAACGCCGCCGATATGACCGCTGACACGCAAGCCGCAGTCCGCGTGGTGGGGCAGGCTTCAGCCTGCGCGGGGCTTCAGCCCCGCAAGGCGGCCCTGGGACCGGCTGAAGCCGGTCTGCGGACTGAAGTCCGCCCCACTCCGAACACCCCGCCCGCATCGGGCCTCGTTTCCCGCTACGCCTGGGGCTCCGGCGACTATCACGACGTCTTGCGCGCTTCCCTGGAGGCGCTTGCTTCCAGGCTACGTGAGTATTGGGGTGACTTCGAATACCGCGTCTGCGTCGACACCGCGCCCCTGCTCGAACGGACGTACGCCCGGGCCGCCGGACTGGGTTGGATCGGCAGGAATACCTGCCTCATCAATGAGCCGCTCGGCTCGTGGTTCTTCCTGGGTGAGATCCTGATCTCCTTCGCGCTTCCTCCGGATTCGCCGCCGCCGGACAGGTGCGGATCCTGCACGCGTTGCATCGACGCCTGCCCGACCCAAGCGCTCGTGCCCGTCACCGGAGATTCGGGGCCGGAGTGGCAACTCGATGCCCGTCTTTGCATCTCCACTCTCACCATCGAGCAGAGAGGCGCGACAAGCGAAGCGGCGCGCGCCGGTACTGGCTATCATCTGTTTGGGTGCGATATCTGCCAGGACGTCTGCCCATGGAACCGCCGCGCGCCGGTCTCGGACGAACCTGCTTTCCAGCCGCTGAACGCCTGGCTGGATCTGGACGAAATGGCCGCCCTGACGCGCGAACGATTCCGGGAGCGATTTCGCTCCACGCCGCTGTGGCGGACGAAGTACGAAGGGTGGTTGCGAAACGTGGCGACAGTGATGGGGAATTCCAGGGACTCGCGTTACCTCGCTCCTCTCCGGAGGCTGGCCGAGTCTGACGACCCGGGAGTCGCCGAGCACGCAGGCTGGGCGCTCAAGCAGCTTCAGTGCGAGTCTGCATTGAAAGAAAAGGAATGAGCGGTACGTTTCAATTCGGGTCCCATCGCCGGATCGCGGGACCCCTCCTCTTGCTGTTGGCGATTGCCCCGCTCTTCGCTTCAGCACCCCGCCCCAAACAGCGCCCACTTTACGATCCTCTCGTCCGTAAGGGTTTCGAGCACTTCTACAACGTCGAGTATCCGGAGGCAATTGCCCTCTTCAAGCAGGCCGTAGAAGCCTCGCCCGACGACCTGAATCGCTGTAACCATCTGGCGGAGGCGGTGCTGTTCGGCATGATGAACCGCGCCGGGGCTCTGGAAAGCCAGATGGTGACTGGCGGGGATTCGTTCCTCCGCCATGCCAGGATGGAGCCGTCTCAGGAAGACCATGACCTGTTTGCCCGCTCCATCCGGAAGGTGCTGGACATGACGAGCCAGGCCCTCGAAAGGGATCCCAACGACGCCGATGCCCTATACGCGCGCGGCGTTGCCATTGGATTCCGCGGCACCTACAACTACATGGTGAAGAAGTCCTGGATCGATTCGCTGCGGGACGCCACCGAGGCCCGGAAGCTTCACAACCGCGTTTTGGAGCTCGATCCGACCCGAATCGACGCGCGAATGATGCAAGGCGCGAACGACTATTTGGTCGGCTCCTTGCCGTTGATTTACAAAATGCTCGGCTTCCTGGCGGGCTTTCACGGCGACCGCGAACAGGGCATGCGCACGCTGCAGTTGGTCGCCGAAAAGGGCGTCTACAGCAAGGTAGAGGCCGAGTTTCTGCTCTGTGTGATATATCGCCGGGAGCGGCGCCCATTGGAGGCGATCCCGCTGCTCGAAAGCTTGCACAAGCGCTTCCCGCGCAACTTTCTTGTGCTGCTGGAACTCTCGCAGATGTACGCCGACCTGGGGGACCGCGAGAAGGCGCTGGCCCCTCTGGACAAGATCGAAAAGCTGAAGCGCAATGGCGCGCCGGGCCTCGGGATATTGCCGGAAGAACGCATTGAGTTCGCCCGGGGCAATGTTCTGTTCTGGCGCAAGGAGTTCGACCCGGCCATGCGCGAACTGGAACAGGCGACCGCTCATGCCGAAGTGCTGGATCCGAACTCGGGACCCTCGGCCTGGCTTCGTCTGGGGCAATGCTATGACCTCGCAGGACGCCGGGCCGACGCCCTGCGGGCCTACGAACACGCGGTCGCCTTCACGCCATCCGGAGAGTCGGCCAAAGAAGCCAGGAGATACATCGATTCCGCGTTCACGCGGGAGGAGATGCGGCAAATCCAGAAGGAAACGAAGCTCCCAGAAGCCTTAACCCTCTTTCACCCCTTCTGCTGATCTGCCGTCGATACTGATGCAAATTTGCATTCGAAATGCATGATTGCACGAAGCGACCCGCCATCGAGCCGTCGGTACATCCCGCGCGCCCTGGAACCCGTCATCCGCAGGGCGGCTGACGAGTTCCCCGCAGTCGTTCTGACGGGACCTCGGCAGTCAGGCAAGACCACTCTGCTGAAGCATGTCTTAGACCGAGAGGCCGGTTATGTCTCAATGGAACCGCCGGACGTACGGGCTGCGGCGATGGCCGATCCGCGCGGTTTTCTGGAATTGCACCCCGCGCCAGTGATTCTTTGACGAGGTTCAGTACGCTCCGGATCTGCTGCCCTACATCAAAGAGAGAATCGATGAACATCGCGACAAGCACGGCCAATACTTCCTGACCTGGTCGCAGAATCTCCTGTTGACCGAACAGATTACCGAATCGCTGGCCGGGCGGGCCGCTATGCTCAGGCTATTGCCCGTTTCCCAGCGTGAGCAATTTGGAAGGTTGTCAGACCCGTTGCCATGGGAGGACAGAACGATGCATTCTGGCATCTCGCGAACTGCCCGGCAGGATCTTTGGACGGGCTTGCTGACGCGGCGGATTTCCGGAACTCGTTGCCGAACCAGAGCGCGACATTTCGCTTTGGCATTCCAGTTACGTTCAGACTTATCTGGAACGAGACGTCCGATCCTTGCGCCAGATCGGAGACTTGATTTCATTCCAGAGCTTTCTGCGTGCGCTCGCGGCCAGGAGCGGTCAACTGCTCAATCTCACCGATGTGGCGCGCGATCTCGGCGTCGCGCTGAATACCGCTAAGGCGTGGCTCTCGGTGCTCGAGGGGACGTTCCAGGTCATCGTCTTGCGGCCGTATTCCGCGAACGTCGGCAAACGCCTTGTCAAGACACCGAAGGTGTATTTCACGGACACCGGCACCCTCTGCTACCTGGCCGGATTGAAAGACCCGGAACACGCCGCGGCAGGTCCTTTGGGCGGGGCGATTTTCGAAACGGCCGTGCTGCTCGAAATCATGAAGGCCTTACGTCAATCGAGGTGAAGAGCCGCGGATCTACTTCTGGCGCACTTCGGCTGGCTCGGAAGTCGATCTCGTGGTCGAAGCCGGCGGCAAACTGATCCCGATCGAAGTGAAGCTGTCCTCGACGCCCCGGCCTGCCATGGCAAACGCGATCCGGACTTTTCAGCAAGACTTTAATGGAAAAGCGGGGGAAGGGTATGTAGTTCACCCTGGGGACGTCCGGTTACCGCTGGCGCCGGATGTCACCACGGTGCCGTTCGCAGAACTCTGAACGCGTTCTTCAGCTCGCGGCACAGGCGGGGGAGTTGCTGGAAACGAGGTGGAGAATGGCGTGCCTTCACCATTGTTGCCCGAGTATTCTCCGCCGAGTTCTTCACTTGGCCAGTGCATTTATGTTCGGCTGGCGCACCCGTTTCGGGCGGGTACGATGTGCAAGGCGGCACGGGTCCCTCAAAGATGGATCTTCGAGCATCATGACAGCATGATCTCTGATGTTATGATGCAAGTATGAGGACAACCATCACGCTCGATCCCGACGTGCAAGTTCTCGTCCAATCGGTCATGAAGGAGCGCGGGATTTCCTTCAAAGAAGCGCTCAATTCCGCAGTCAGATCGGGCCTGACGCAGGGCAAGCCGCGGCCATTCCGTTTCGTGCAAAAGTCGGCCTCTCTCGGCAGCGAGCAGAATTTCCGGTGGGACAAGGCACTGGAAGTCGCTACAGCGATTGAAGATGAAGAATTGGCGCGAAAGCTCTCGCTGCAAAAATGATTATTGTCGACGTCAACTTGCTGATCTACGCCGTCAACCGGGACGCTCCGATGCATCGGAAGGCGAAGTCCTGGCTGGAAGCTGTGATTTCGGGAACGGAAACGGTGGGGCTGCCTTGGAACGTCTTGCTTGCGTTCCTGCGGTTGACGACGCGAAGCGGGCTCTTTCAGAAGCCGCTGCCAGTGAAATCAGCCTTCGATCTGGTGGACGAATGGCTCAAGCAGCCGGCGGTAACGGTGATTGAACCAACCGCCCGCCATTTGACCACTCTGCGCGATCTGATATTGCCTCTCGGGACGGGTGGCAATCTAACATCGGACGCTCATCTGGCTGCGCTCGCGATTGAGCACGGAGCTCAGCTCTGTTCCGCGGACAACGACTTCGCTCGGTTCGGCAGACTCCGATGGCGCAACCCGCTGGCCTGACCAGCCCGAAGACAGGAATCCAGTATGGAAATCTCGCGCTCTCAGAGGTGAGTGGCGGAAGTTGGCGTCCCAGCGGGATTTGAACCCGCGCACGCGCCGGGAAGACGCGAGATGGCACTTGGGAAATCACGGGGATTGGGCTCGGTCCTCCCGCTCGCTCCTGCGAGCGTTGAGCTTGACTAGGGCGCGATGATGAGCACGGCCCGGGTTTCGTCCTGAAAGAACTCAGCGAGGCGGATGGCTTGGCTGCGAATCAAGCTCTCCGCGGCCGAAGTGGGATAGTCGCATCCGCGAAGCCAAATGATCTTCGGTGGTGGGCCATAGGCCGTCGCCAACTCGTAGAAATCCGCGTCTGCCGTAACGATCGCATAGCCGTTAATCTTGGCGTAATTCCAGATGTCGGCGTCGGGCGCGTGAAGCAACGCTTCAATGGCAACGTGGGTGGAGTCTGGAAACAGATCTTTCAATCGATCGACGAGCCGATAAGACAGATTCTCATCGAAAAGAAGCTTCACAACGCCACTCGCCGGCCGACTCGCGCGGCGTAATCGAAGACCGCCGGGAAGTCGTCCTTCTCCAATTCGGGGTAATCGGCGAGGATCTGCTCCTCGGTGTTCCCGGCTCCCAGCCAGGAGAGCACGTCCCACACCGTGATGCGAAGACCGCGAATGCAGGGCTGTCCGGAACGCTTGCCAGGCTCGATGGTGATGCGGCTCTCGTCCATGGTTCCTTGCGACGATTCTAACGCAACGGATAAAAGCAGGAGTGCGTCGATTAGCGCGAGGGAGAGACTTGGCGTCCTCAGCGGGATTCGAACCCGCGTTATCGCCGTGAAAGGGCGGTGTCCTAGGCCGGGCTAGACGATGAGGACGCAAAGGCGGTGGAGAACCGCCCACAAGTCCTAGATTAGCGGCTTATGGCTCTGCCGGTCAAACCGACGGCGTCAGAGCGTCTTGAGATAGGCGAGCAGGTGGACCTTTTCTTCGGGGCTCAACACGTCGGCGAAAGAGGGCATCGACCCCTTGCCTTTGTTGACCATGGCCAGGATGCTCTCGTCCGTCACCTTCTGCCCGTTGGCCAAGTGCCGGCTTCTTGTAGAGACCCTTCAGGCTCGGGCCCATTTTCTTCTGTTCGGTTGTCGCGGAGTGGCACACGCCGCACTGTTCGAAAACTTCCTTGCCCTTGATCGGATCGCCTTTCTTTTCAGCGGCGAAGAGCGAACCGGCCGGCAGTAGGATTGCGGCGAGCGCCACAGCGCAGAAATATCTCATATTTCCCAGATGTCTCCTTCTTCCTCTTCCGATGCACCAAGCTCGTCTTACAATTCAGGATTGCGGAACTTGGTGATCCTCTTCGCGCGGGCTCCGGTCGCAGGACGGGTCAAGACCCGGCTCGCCACTGGCGTTGGCGCGGAGACGGCGGCGTGTCTTCACCAGGCCTTCGTCCAGGACGTTGCGGCGCGGGCCGCGGCGCGGTACCCGATTGAATTGCACCTGGATGAAATGACCACCGCCTGGCCGGAATTGCGCTGCCCTCGCCGTCTACAATCTCCGGGCGACTTGGGCGCTCGAATGCTGGCGGCGTTGGGGGATGCTCTGGCCCGAGGCTATGAGCGGGTTGCGATTCTGGGAACCGACGCACCCGATCTGCCGGAGTATCACATTGTGCAATTATTCAACAGTGGCTGCGATGTGCGTCTGGGACCCGCCGAAGATGGCGGCTTTTGGGGTATCTGCTGCGGTCGAATCGTCGATACAATGTTTGACGGTGTCCCGTGGTCCTCTGCGCACACTTTCGAAAAGACTCAATCGGCTTGCCGGCGCGGCGGCCTCAGCGTCTCAGTTGCCCCGGACTGGGTGGATGTCGATGAGCCTGTTGACCTTCAACGCCTGGCGGCAAGTGCAACGCTCGATCTGGCGGGACCCACTGCTAATGAATTGCGGAAGCTTAACTTGCTGGCGCCGCTGAATCCGTTGCTAATATAAGACTTCGCTGTCTGGTTTATAGTCATCGGACAATTGACGCCGATTCACGGGCTGTGATAACCCTGAGGCTTCAGTGAGTAATGAGTTTGGATTCCGTAATGCCTGAGGAACAAAAGCCCGAGGGCGTGCAGGGCGATAGCCCCGCGCCGAGTGAACCGAAGCCGCCGGCCACCGAAGCCGCGGCGGCGCCAGTGCCCGCAGCGGCTGCTTCCCCAGCGGCCCCCGCAGCAGCGGCTCCGAAGCCCCCAACCCCACCGAAACCGGCCCCCAAGCCGCCCGCGCCACCGCCTCCTCCGCCGGATTGGGAAGGCGAGCTTCCCAGCAGCTTGAAGGAAGAGTTTGGCGAAAAGGTCGCCGAGTTCATCGCGTACCAGGGACAGCCATCGCTCGTCGCACAGCCCGAGGCGGCGCACGAAGTGGCTGAGAGTCTGCGCGATGTCCACGGCTTCGACTATCTGGTGGATGTCACGGCCGTACACTGGCCGAAGCGGGACGAGGCGTTCGACGTCATCTACGTGCTCTATAGCTTTGTCCGCAACGAGCGCATCCGGATGAAGATTCGCGTCAAGGAGGGGCAGAAGCCCGCGAGCGTGGTCGATCTCTACGTGACGGCCAACTGGCTCGAGCGCGAGGTCTTCGACATGTTTGGAATCGAATTTGAAGGCCATCCCGATCTGCGCCGCATTCTGATGCCCGACGAGTGGACCGGCTACCCGTTGCGCAAGGACTACGGGATTGTGAACATGGACAACAGGTGGGTTCAGGAGAACCTGGGCATCGAAAGCGGGCAATAGGGCATGGCCGAAACCTTCCTCGATTCAACCGAACTCGTCCTGAACATGGGGCCGCAGCACCCCTCCACCCACGGCGTGCTGCGCGTGATCGTCAAGCTCGACGGCGAGAAGGTCCTGGGGACCGACTGCGTCATCGGCTACCTGCATCGCGGCGTGGAAAAGATCGGCGAGAATCGCACCTACACACAGTTCGCGCCTTACGTGGACCGCATGGACTACGTCGCCGCGGTATCCAACGGACTGGGCTATTGCCTGGCCGTGGAGAAACTGCTGGGCGTGGAAGCGACCCCGCGCGCGCAGGCCGTGCGCGTGATTCTCACGGAGCTGAACCGCATCGCGAGCCACCTGCTTTGGCTGGGTACGCATGCTCTCGACATCGGCGCCATCACGCCGCTGTTCTATTGCATGCGCGAGCGGGAAGACGTCCTCAACATCTTCGAGAAATACTGCGGCGCGCGCCTGACCACGCACGCTTTCCGCATCGGCGGATTGCAATACGAGACTTACGAGGGCTTCGAGAAGGACTGCCTCGACTTCTGCGACATCTTCCTGCCGAAAGCCGACGAATACGAAGAGTTGCTGACGGGGAACCGCATCTGGGTGGAGCGGCTGAAGGGCGTAGGCATCCTGAACGCCGACGACTGCAAGGCCTACGGTGTCACCGGTCCGATGCTTCGCGCCGCGGGCGAGAAATGGGACCTGCGCAAGGCCCAGCCGTACAGCGGCTACGAAAAATACGACTTCGACATTCCGACGGGCGATCACGGAGACAACTTCGACCGGTACATGGTTCGCATGGAAGAGATGCGGCAAGCGGTGCGCATCGTTCGCCAGGCCGTGGCCTCGATTCCGGAAGGGCCGATCATGGCCAAAGTGCCCAAGGTGATCAAGCCGCCGGTGGGTGACGTCTATGTTTCGATCGAGGCGCCCAAAGGCGAACTCGGCTACTACATTGTGAGCGACGGTTCCACGCAGCCGTATCGTTTGCGGGTCCGGCCGCCATCGTTTGTGAATCTTCAAGCGCTGGATAAGATGGCGAGAGGCTGCCTGGTGGCGGATCTGGTCGCGATCATCGGCACCACCGATATTGTCCTCGGGGAGGTTGACCGCTAACGCCGCAAGGCGGAAAGGGGGAATGCTCCGATGAAGAAACTGCTTAGAAAGATCTTTCTCGCCGACCTGCTCGAAGGCATGTGGGTCACGTTCCGGAGCCAGAACCCCAAGAAGATGGTGACCGAGCAGTACCCGTTTGCGCGGCCCAAGATTGGCGAGCGTTATCGGGGAGCCCCCCGGCTGAATATCAACCCCGAGAACGGGGAAACCCTCTGCATCGCTTGCGACCTGTGCGCGTTGGCTTGCCCCGAGCAGCTCATCGTTGTGGGCTGGGAGCGCAACGCGCAGACCAAGCGCAAGGAACTGGTGAATTTTACGTACGACACTTCGCGCTGCATGTTTTGCGGATTGTGCGAAGATGCCTGCCCCGTGGACTGCCTGGAGCTGACTCAGGATTTCGAGATCGCGAATTACTCACGGGAAGGCGCCATTTGGGACCGCCAGGCGTTGGAGGAAGGCCCGAAACCGGCCAAGTACAAGTTCTAGGCGCTGAATTGCGGAAGTTCGCCCCTAGCTTCGAGCCGGGGCAACGACCGGCTGAAGTTTGCTGGACGACCGCCCATGCTGGACACTGTTCTTTTTTATAGCTTCGCGCTGTTGACGCTTCTGGGAGCGATTCTCACCATCTCGCTTCGCAACGCAGTGAACTGCGCCATCGCGCTCATCACAACGCTCGCCGGCGTTGCCGGCCTGTTCCTCTTGCAGAAAGCCGAGTTTCTTTTCGCCGTGCAGATCGTGCTGTACATCGGCGGAATCACCGTGCTGTTTCTGTTCGTCATCATGCTGGTCAATCTCGACCAGACTGCGAAGCAGCCGCGCTATGCGCGCCACTGGCTCGCTCCCCTGCTCGCGGTGATCGGCACGGGCACGCTGTTCGTCGGCTTCCTGACCCGCGGACGCGACACCCTGTCCTTGGCGGCGCCGCGCGTGCCGGAGGCTGGCGGCAACGTCGAGCGGCTGTCCGATCTGCTGTTCCGCGAGTATCTGGTCCCGTTCGAAGTGGCTTCGCTCCTGCTGTTGGTCGCGGTCGTCGGCAGCGTCGTGATGGCCAGGAAGGGGTCGGACTAGGTCCGGAGAAGGGCCTGGGACGGAGTCAAGAAGAGATGCTGCATCCCATCACAACTACGCACTATCTGGTGTTGAGCGCCGCGCTCCTGCTGATTGGCACGCTCGGCGTCCTGCTCCGCCGCAACGTGGTCGTCATCATGATGTCGATCGAGTTGATATTGAACGCCGTGAACGTGAACCTGATCGCCTTCAGTGAGCACCTGAAAACGCTGAACGGACAGATCTTCGCGATATTCGTGATCACCGTGGCCGTCGCCGAAGCGGCCATCGGGTTGGGCATCCTGATCGCTCTGTTCCGCAACAAAGAGACGGTCCTGATAGACGAAATCGATATTTTGAAATGGTGAGATTGGCCACAGGCCGCTAAGTACTGAGGAAAGTCGATGAACTTTTTAGACCTGATCTGGCTGATCCCCTTGGTACCGCTCTTTGGAGCCGCCGTGATGCTGTTTTTCGGCAGAAAACTGCCGAAGGCGGCCATCAGCATTATCTGTCCGGGCGCGGTTGGGGTCTCATTTCTACTCTCCGTCGGCGCGGTCCTGCAACTGGCCGGACTGGCCCACAAGATTCATCAGGTGACGCTGTTCCCATGGCTGCCGCTGATGAAAGTGGACATGGCGTACCTGCTCGACCCGCTCAGCTCCGTGATGATCCTGGTGGTCACCGGCGTCGGGTTCCTGATCCATGTGTATTCCATCGGCTACATGGGCCACGAGGGCGGATACTACCGCTTCTTCGGATACCTGAACCTGTTCGTCTTCTTCATGCTGACCCTCGTCCTCGCAAACAGCTACCCGCTGCTGTTCGTCGGATGGGAGGGCGTCGGGCTTTGCAGCTACCTGCTGATCGGGTTCTATTTCAATAAGAAATCTGCCGGGGACGCGGGCAAGAAGGCCTTCATCGTCAATCGCATCGGCGACGCGGGCTTCATCCTCGGGATGTTCTTCCTGTACCAGATCACCGATTCGTTGAAGTTCACCGACGTCAACGAGGCGCTGCGATCGGCGCGCTTCGGCGTGGAGCACAGCTTCGGACTGCTGAGCCTGACCGCGCTGCTGCTGTTCATCGGGGCAACGGGCAAGTCGGCGCAGATTCCGTTGTACGTGTGGCTGCCCGACGCAATGGAAGGTCCAACCCCGGTCTCGGCCCTGATCCATGCGGCGACCATGGTCACCGCGGGCGTCTACATGGTGGCGCGCTCGAATGCGCTGTTCCAGTTGACCCCGGAGACTTCGTTTATCGTGGCCGGCGTTGGCGCGGCGACCGCGATCTTCGCGGCCTCCATCGCCCTGGTGCAGACCGACATCAAGAAGGTGCTGGCCTACTCCACCGTCAGCCAGCTCGGCTATATGTTCGTGGCCGCGGGAGTCGGCGCTTACTGGGTGGCCGTGTTCCATCTCTTCACCCACGCCTTCTTCAAGGCCCTGCTCTTCCTTGGCGCGGGGAGCGTGATCCACGCCATGGGCGGCGAGCAGGACATGAACAAAATGGGCGGGCTGAAGGACAAGATCCCCACCACGTTCCGCACCATGTTCATCGCTTCGCTGGCCATCGCGGGCGTCCCAGGCCTGGCCGGCTTCTTCTCGAAAGACGAGATCATCTGGCAGACTCACGCCTCGCCGCTCGGCTCGAATTTCTTCACGGTTGTCGGACTCGTTACGGCCGCGATGACTGCCTTCTACATGTGGCGCCTCATGTTCCTCACCTTCTATGGCGAGAAGCGCATGGACGAGCACACGAAGCACCATCTGCATGAGTCGCCCAAGACGATGACCGTACCGCTGATGGTACTGGCCGCGGGCAGCGTGCTGGTGGGTTGGCTCGGCACCCCGAAGCTCTTCGGGCTCCCGGAATTCTTCCGCGGTTTTGAGGGCTGGCTCGAACCGGTCTTCGAACCCGTAAAGGCGCTGGCGAATGAAGGCGCCGAACATGCCGATCATGCCACCGAATGGCTGATGATGGGCGTTTCGGTCCTCATCGCGTTCGGCGGCATCTTTGTCGCGCGCTACATGTACACAAAGCTGCGCCGGGACCAGCGTCCGAGCGGCGGCGTGCTCTATCCAGTGCTGCTGAACAAGTGGTACGTGGATGAAGTTTACGATCTGATCTTCATCCGCGGTCTCTCGCTCGGCGGCGGCGGACTCTTCGCCAGGTTCGATCGCGAGGTCGTCGACGGCGGCGTGAATGGCACGGCCTGGACCACACGCTTCGTTTCTACGGTTTCCATGTGGTGGGATACCTGGATCGTGGATGGGCTTGTGAATCTGAGCGCCTTCACGGTTCGGGCGCTCTCCTTCCCGGTCCGCTTCCTGCAGACCGGGCTCCTGCCAAGCTACGCGCTGGTCTTCGTGATCGGCTTGCTGGCGATTTTCGGCTATTACTGGGTGCGCTAAGACATGCAGTCGCACATACTATCCATCGTTCTCTTCACACCGCTGGCCGGGCTGCTCGTGCTGCTGCTCATCCCGGGACAGAACAAGTTTCTGATCCGGCTGTGGGCCAACATCGCCGCCGCCGCGGGCTTTCTGGTTTCCATTCCCCTGCTGCTCAGCTTCGACAAAGCCAAGGATGGCTATCAGTTTGTTGAGCGGGCCGAGTGGATTCCTTCGCTCGGCGTCCAATACCTGATTGGCGTGGACGGCATTTCGCTCCTGATGGTGATGCTGACCACCGTCATGGGTCTCATCGCCATTTTCAGTTCCTGGACCTCGATCAAGGATCGGGAAAAGGAATACTACGCCATGTTCCTGCTGCAGCAGGTGGGCATGGTCGGCGTCTTCATTTCGCTCGACTTCCTGCTGTTTTATACCTTCTGGGAACTGGTGCTGGTGCCGATGTACTTCATCATCGGCATCTGGGGCGGGCCGCGAAAGCTCTATGCGGCCATCAAGTTCTTCCTCTACACCTTGGCCGGCGGCGTGTTGATGCTGCTCGGCATCCTGACGCTCTACTTCCAGTACGCGCAGCAGTTCGGCCACTACACTTTCGAGATCTCGGAACTGATGAAGCTGAACATGTCCCTGGGCGTGCAGCAGTGGGTCTTCTGGGCCTTCTTCCTCGGTTTCGCCATCAAGGTCCCGATGTTCCCCTTCCACACCTGGCTGCCCGACGCGCACACGGAGGCGCCCACGGCCGGATCGGTGATCCTCGCGGCGGTCCTGCTGAAGATGGGGACTTACGGCTTCATCCGCTTCTCGCTTCCGCTGCTTCCCAATGCCTCATCGGACAAGACCATCGTCACCATCCTCGCGACGCTATCGCTGATTGGCATTCTCTACGGAGCGTTCGTCAGCCTGGTCCAAAAGGACTGGAAGAAACTGGTCGCGTACTCTTCGGTGAGCCACCTGGGCTTCTGCACCTTGGGCATCTTCGCGCTGAACCAGAACGGCATCGCCGGGTCGATCATCCAGCAGATCAATCACGGCATCTCCACAGGCATGCTCTTCCTTGTGGTGGGCGTCATTTATGAGCGCCGTCACACGCGCGAGATCAAGGAGTTCGGCGGGTTGGCGCATGTCATGCCCAACTACGCCATCGTCTTTGCCATCGCGATGCTGTCGAGCGCGGGCCTGCCGCTGCTGAACGGGTTCGTCGGCGAGTTCACGATTCTGCAAGGGGCATTCGAGGCCAACAAGATCTGGGCGGCATTCGCCGTGCTGGGCGTCATCTTCGGCGCGGCGTACCTGCTGTGGCTTTATCAGCGCACGATGCTGGGCGAGATCACCAACGAGAAGAATCGCGGATTGAAAGATCTCACCTGGCGCGAATGGGCCATCTTCGTGCCGCTGATGATCTGGGCGGTCACCATCGGCGTGTATCCAAAACCTTATTTCGACATTCTTGAAAAACCGGTGGCGCAGATCGTGCACCGCGTCCACCAGTCGGCCAACGCCCCACTGGCGGCGGAAGTCGTTCAACCTGTTGCGGCGGAGGCGCGCGTTCGATGAGCGTTTACTACAGCTCCACCGATCACTTCGTTCTGTTGCCCGTGATCCTGCTGGCACTGTTCGGCTGCGCGACGCTGCTGTTCGACTTCTGGGTCTTTCCCGAGCCCCGTCAGCGGCGCCTGCTGGTGTGGTTCCTGGTCCTCGGCGAAGCATTTGCCGGAATAGCCCTGTGGCGGCAACAGTCGTTCCTGAACGAGCACGGCGGCACGATCCAAGCCTTCGGCGGATCGCTGGTGGTCGATGGCTTCTCACTCTATTTCCATTGGATCTTCCTGGCGACGACAACGATCGTCGCCCTGATCTCCTACCGCTACTTCGAGGTGCGCGAGGAGCATCACGGCGAGTATTACGGCCTCATCATGCTGGCCCAGTGCGGCATGTTCTTCCTGGCCAGCGGCAACGAATTGGTCACGCTCTTCATCGGGCTGGAGACCATGGCCGTCACGTTCTACGTGCTGGTTGGATTCATGCGCAAGGACAAGCGGTCGAACGAAGCGGCTTTGAAGTACCTGCTGCTCGGCGGCTTTTCCAGCGGATTCCTGGCCTACGGCTTCTCGATTCTCTACGGCATCTCCGGATCGACGAAGCTGAACGACATTGCCACAGCCGTCGCCGGTCGCGACCCGTACGACCCGCTGCTGTACCTGGCAATTGCAACCATCCTGGTCGGTCTGTTCTTCAAGATCTCGGCGGCTCCATTCCATATGTGGACTCCGGATGCCTATGAAGGCGCGCCAACCGTTGTGACTGCCTATCTCTCCGTCGGCTCCAAGGCCGCTTCGCTCGCGTTGCTGATCCGGCTTTTGACCGGGCCCCTAGGAACCGCGCATGCCGCGTGGGAGCCGATTCTGATCGGCGTTTCTTTGCTTAGCATGACGGTGGGCAACTTCGCCGCAGTCACCCAGACGAACACGAAGCGCCTGCTCGCCTACAGCTCCATCAACCACGCGGGCTACCTGCTGCTTGGCGTCATCGCTCGCAACTCCATCGGCATGCAGGGCGTGATGATCTACATCCTGGTCTACGCCTTTATGAACCTCGGAGCCTTCCTGGTGCTGACGTCGCTGGCCAGCAAGGGTATCGCGGGCGAGGACATCAACGACCTGAACGGCTTGATGCAGAAGAGTCCGGCGCACGCGATCTGGATGCTGATCTTCCTGCTCTCCCTCGCGGGCATTCCGCCCACGGCGGGCTTCCTCGGAAAGTACCTGATCTTCCTCGGCCTGCTGCAGAGCGGCCATTACGCGCTGGCCATTTTCGCCGCGCTGTATGTCGCCGTCGCCATTTACTATTACTTCCGCCTGGTGCGCGCCATGTTCACCCAGAAACAGGAGAGCGACGTTGCGCCCACAACCAGCCTCGGCATGAAACTGGCTCTCGGCGTAACGGGCGCATTGACGCTGGTCATCGGCGTCTATCCCGAGCCGTGGCTGCGTTTCGCGCAGTGGAGCATCACCCGCTAGGAGGCACCCGATGAACGCAATTCTCTCGAATCCCTGGTTCCTCCCTTTGACGATGACGCTGGTTCTGCTCGCCGTGATTCCGCTCGCGGTCGCTTATACCGTCCTGCTGGAACGCAAAGTCCTGGGCGACATGCAGGTGCGCCTGGGCCCCATGCGCGTGGGCCCCAACGGCTTGCTGCAGACTCTCGCCGATGCGGTGAAACTGCTGCTCAAAGAGGACCTGATTCCGGCCGCGTCGAACAAGGGCTTGTTCCGCTTTGCGCCGGTGATTTCGTTCTTCACGGCTGCCACCAGTCTGGCCGTCATACCGTTCAGCCAGGTCTTCCACGTGGTCGACGTAAACGTTGGCCTTGTAGTGATCTCCGCATTGTCGAGCATCGGAGTTCTAGGCGTCATCCTCGGCGGGTGGTCTTCCAATAGCCATTACTCGTTGCTCGGCGGCTTGCGCGGCGCGGCGCAGTTGGTCAGCTACGAGGTGGCTCTATCGCTGGCCCTGGTTTCGGGCGTGATGGCCGCCGGCACGCTTTCGATGACCGGTATCGTCGAGGCCCAGCGTCATAGCAACGTCTGGTTCGCCTTTGGCAACTACGGTCTGATGTTCGTGCCGTTCATGGTCTACTTCATCAGTTCGATCGCCGAGACCAACCGTGCGCCGTTCGATCTGCCCGAGGCCGAGAGCGAACTCGTTGCCGGCTACTTCACCGAGTACAGCGGCTTCCGCTATGCCATCTACTTCCTGGCCGAATACACGGCGATGTTCGTGGTGGGCAGCGTGGCGGTGACGGTGTTCTGGGGCGGCTGGCTCCGTCCGTTTCCCAACGTCGCCTGGCTGGCCATCCCGTTCGACTTCGGCGGCCCGCTCGCGGTCTTCGGAGCCAGCGGAGCGCTGTGCCTCTATCTGGTGAAGCAGCAGCCCATCAAGGGTTATGCGATTGCCATGGCCGTCGTCGGATTGGCCTTCTTCGGGATCGCCGGCGTGTATCTCATACCGGCTTTCAACGCCGTGGCGGCGCCTGTATTCTGGTTTCTGCTGAAACTGTTTATCGCCCTGTATACGATGATCTGGATCCGGGGCACTTTCCCGCGCTATCGCTACGACCAGTTGATGAACATCGGGTGGAAGGTCATGATCCCGACGGCGCTCGGCGCTCTCTTCGTCAACGCGCTGGTCGGAATGCTGCGCGGCTGATAAGGGTGGAACAGACCATCGCCTTGCGTGGTCTGTTGCCAGTGGGACGGACCATCGCGAAGCGTGGTCTGTCACTCCTCGCAAAGGCCAGCGCTGGCGATCACCCGCAGCCCCCGACTCGATTCCAGGCGCGACCGGCATTCTCGCTGCCGAGACTTCGGCGTTGGCGCAGCGCGGGCTTAAGGACAGACTGGTTGACAGACGACGCAAGCGATCGTCTGTCCCACTCGATCGTCTGTCCCACTCGTGTTACGAATTGAAGGCCGTGCGGATGTGCCCCAGGTGCTTTTCGCCGTGTCCGGCGTAGATCCGCACCAGGTCGTCGAGCGACAGCGGACCGCGTTCGGGATGGAAGCCGGTCCGGCTAAACGCTTCGTCGGGCAGCGCAAGCAGGAAGGCCGCCCAGCGCGCGTGCGCGCCCTTCAGGATTTCCAGGGAGGGCTGAACGGGGCCCGTGCTGGCGTCCGGCAGCTTGGCCCATTCGTCCTGGTCATACGGCTGGATGGTCGGGTTGTCGGTGGTCGCGATGTAGCGCATACGGATGAAGGAGTGCATGTGCGAGTCGGCCAGATGGTGGATCACCTGCCGGGCCGTCCATTTGCCCGGTCCGTAGTTCTTGTTCAGGTCCGAGTCCGCGCGTCCGGCGATCAAAGCTTCGAGTTGCGCGGGGAGCGCCGCGATTTTCTGGATAGCCACTTGGCGTTCTGCGTGGGTCATGATCTCCATTGTCGCCGACCCGAAACGGGGCCGCGACTGCTCGGATCGAAGCCACAACGCCTGGAAGGAGATTCAACCTGGAAGCGGACCATCGAGCTGTTTGTTGCATATCAGCACCGAGCCGCGAATGAGAAGAGCGGTCCCGCCTCGAAGCAGCACCGCGCCGCAGTCATGGCTCCGCCTCGCTTACGGTCGCGGCTCCGTTTCAGAGCTGTGCTTCGACCGAGAGGGAGAGGTGGTTCGACAAGGGACCGCTCTCTTCGTTCGCGGCTCGGTGCAGGGGATCTGAGAGACTACGCTTCCTCACGGTCGCAGCTCCATTTGCAGGTATGCCCTCGTCCGCGCTACCGCCGCACGCCGCGCTTCTCCTCACCGGATGAAACGGCAAGGCGTTGCCTTTCTCGCCTGTAAGCTGCTGATTGTAAAAGGCGATTTTTGGGGAGACGGCAACGGGCTTGCCGTCCAGGTATTATGCGGGCAATGGATGTGGCATGGATCCCAGCACCACGCACGTGATCCGAGTCACAGTATCGGATGCATTCGAGTCGTAGCCTGAGAGCATGAGCGCCGTATCCACTCCCGACGGGATTGCGCCGAAGCTCGCCGGAAAGAAGCCGGTAAAACCCTTCGTCCGCCGCGTCCTGCCGGACGGCTCGCAGTCGATTCGCCGCGCTATTCAGTTCTCCTTCCTGGCGCTCAACATCTGGATCGCCGCGCAGTTCTACTTCTTCGTGCGGCAGTTCGAAACCGGCGGTGCGTCCACGGTGACCAGGCCCGCCGGAGTCGAGGGCTGGCTGCCCATAGCCGGGCTGATGAACCTCAAGTACTTCCTCGTCACCGGCCAGGTTCCCCTGATTCACCCGGCAGCCATGTTCCTGCTGGCGAGTTTTCTGGCTGGGTCGCTGATCTTCCGCAAGTCGTTCTGCGGCTGGCTTTGCCCGGTAGGTACACTGTCCGAGTATCTTTGGAAACTCGGCCGCCAGACCTTCCGGCGCAATTTCTATCTGCCGCGTTGGCTCGACGTCGGATTGCGCAGCTTGAAGTACGTCCTGCTGGGGCTTTTCGCCTACGCCGTCGTGTCGATGCCGGCTCATGCGCTCGCCGAGTTTCTGCAGTCGCCGTACGGCATCGTCGCCGACGTGAAGATGCTGAACTTCTTCCGCTTCATGGGCATCACCGCCGCTGTGGTGCTGGCGATCATCGCCCTGGCTTCGGTCTTCGTCCAGAACTTCTGGTGCCGCTATCTCTGCCCGTATGGGGCGTTGACCGGACTGGCGTCACTGTTGAGCCCGCTGCGCATCCGCCGAGACTCGGTCAAGTGCATCGACTGCGCCAAGTGCGCCAAGGCGTGCCCTTCGCGCCTCGCGGTCGATACTCTCATTCAAATCCGCTCGGCGGAATGCCTGGGCTGCATGGAATGCGTCGCCGTCTGCCCGGCCGAAGGCGCGCTGGCCATGACGATCGTTCCCACACGCCGCGCGGTGCCGGCCTGGGTGATCGGCGCCGGCGCAGTCGGCCTGTTCCTAAGCTTCGTGCTCGTCGCCAAAGCGACCGGCCATTGGGATTCGCCGATTTCAGATCAGGTCTACCGTGAACTGATCCCGCACGCTAGGGAGTTCTCGCATCCCCGGTGACGTCACAGCCACGACGATCCACGCGAGGTTCATTGATCGACTAAACTGAGCACTTGGCCACGGTAGATCTGTTTGATCGGATTACTATCGACCCTGCGAAATGCGGTGGCAAGCCGTGCATCCGCGGGATGAGGATCACCGTCCGCCGCGTTCTCGAACTCCTCGCGACTTATCCCGACCGCGCTGCGATCCTCACCGAGCACCCTTTTCTCGAACCCGAGGACTTCCAGCAGGCTCTGCTCTATGCGGCGGCCACGGTCGATGACGAGCGGCTGGACATTGATCGAGTGGCATGAAGCGAGTTCTGCTGCACCAAGGCCTCTCCTGGCATGCGCGGGAATCCTCGTATCCCCGGTAGTGGACTAATTCCGATAAGCGCATTCGAGGAAGTGACGGCATGCGCAACTTCGGAGTCCGGAACAGTGCCATTTGCGAATCTGCTTGCCACGCTACTTGACTATCGGCACAACGGCAGCAATTTCGCCGTTAGCGCTGTAGCGAACTCCTATTGCGCCAATGCCGGCAGCGCCGGTGCCTTCCAGTTCGATGGTTCCTCGGAGGCCGGCCGTGACCGGGTATTGGCCTGCAAGATCGAATGATGTGTGGCCTTGCATCGGCACCTGAGTCGTGGTGCTCAAAATCAGATTGCCGAGATCGTCACGCAACGTAATACGAAAGGAGCTGCTTGTTGTGCTGCTATTGGCGATCGCAATCCCCGTGCCGTAGTCCGCGGTGTGGTCAAACGGCAAGACCAACGCGCTTGCGTTCGCGCTTTGCATGGGCAGGAAGACTTCACGGTAGCCTGTGCCGGTGACCAGCCGGAAGTTGTCGTAACCGGCGACGTCCCCGGTCGATAACACCTGCACCCAGCCGGTTTGAGAGAGCGGGCCGGCCGACGCGGTATCGATCACCAGAGTTGCGCCCACGGCAATCGTACGCTCAAGAGTGGAGCCGAGCATCGACTTGGCGCCAGGAGTCTGAGGCAAATTCAGTGGGAGTGCAAGAGGCGTACCGGAATCGGCGAAGAAGTTAAGCCGAACCGCGGCTGCGAATGGGCTGGTGTTGAGCACGATGAGCCGCGTATTCCAATCGCCACCGGAAGCAAAGTGCGGGAATAGCGCCGTCGTAGTAAACGACGTGCTTCCGACCTGCTCGACCATTGAGATCTGCCCGGCCACGGTGAATGTACCCGATCGGGTGGCTCCAGGATTGGCAGCGACCTTGAAGCCCACGGTCTCGGAGCCCGAGCCTGACGCCGAACCGGCGAAGATCACCCACGAGAGGGGATTCTTAATTGTCCATGGGCAACCGTCCTGCGTTGTGACCGTGATGGCGCCGGCGCCACCAGCCACGGGGAACGACTGGTCGGAAGGACCGCTGGAATAGGTGCAGGAACCACCCGTGGTGCCGGGAGCGAAGTTGGCGGTAACTGTCACAGCCGCCGTGACCTGCAAGGATTGCGGGTTGGCTGTACCCGTCAACCCTCCGCTGAACCCGGTGAAGACGTAGCCAGGATTCGGCGTAGCCGTGATCCGCGCCGAAGCACCGGCATCCACCCAGCCCGAGGACGGGCTAATTGTCCCTCCCGTAGTGTTGACGATCGTGAGCTGATATTGACGCTTCAGATTCGCCGTGTAGGTCGTCGGCACCGTCGGAGCGACAGTATGGGTCATGGCGCCTCCGTCGCTCCATCCGGTGAAAACCAATTGCGAGCCCGGACCCGAAGCCGTCGGCGACGTTGCGCCAATCGCGTGGGCGCTGCCGGGTATCCAATCCTGCACGAATGGCGAATCGTTGGCCCATACGCCGTCAACCGTCAGCGATAGCAGTTCAGCCGCAGCCAGCGTGATCGGAATCGTCCTCGGTGCGCTGCTCAGGATGGCGAAGCTAATCTGTCTGCCCGCCGTGAAGGCGATGACACCGGAAAGGCCATCCGGCACGGCCTGTTCACCAGAATTGGAATAGCGGGTACCCCAGGCTACCAGTGCCCCATCGCTCGTCAGCGCGAGGTTGTGCGTTCCACCTGTCGAAATCGCGACAACATTTGAGAGCCCCGCCGGGACTTCCGTCGATCCCAGGGAATCATAGCCCCAGATCACCACCGATCCGTCTTTCTTCAAGGCTTGGCTGTCGTACCCGCCGGCTGAAATGGCCACCACATCCGCGAGGTCCGCAGGCACGGTCACCGAGCCTGGAGCACCTTGGTTCCCCCAAGTCACGGCAGTTCCGTCGCTCTTGAGTGCAAGCCCGTGGAACCAGCCCGCCGAGACTGCGACCACGTTCGAAAGGCCGGCCGGCACTGCCGTTTGGCCGAACGTATTGTCGCCCCAACTCGCGACCGTCCCGTCGCCTTTCAGCGCGAGGCCGAAGCTGTCACCAGCCGATATGGCGACGACATTCGAAAGCCCCGCGGGCACATTCGTCTGGCCGTCGGCATTGTAACCCCAGCCAACAACAGTGCCGTCACTCTTCAATGCGAGGGTATGAAACTGGCCGGCCGCGATCGCTACGACGCCGACGAGACCTTCCGGCATGCCCGCCTGGCCGAATCGGTTGTCACCCCAGGCCATTATCGTTCCGTCGGCTCGGAGCGCGACGGAATGTCCCTCGCCCGCAGCGAGCGCGACGATATTCGCGCGACCGGCAGGAATTTCTGCCTGTTTATAAAAATCCCAGCCCCAGGCAACGGGATAGCCATAGGCGGCGACGGCGGTGACGTCGCCGGCGGAGTTGTTGGCCAGGTACGTGTCCCCACCACCTGAGACGGCCGCGCGGTTGGTCAGGCTCACTCCAACTTCATAAGCGACGGTGACGACAACCATGATGGCGGGGTACGTCGCCCCGACAGCAAGAACATCCTTGCGATTACAGGAATTCGAGGTGCAAGTCCAGCCATCCCCATGCATGGAGGTTACGGTGAGGACGGCGGGCGGGTTCTCGGTGACCGTGACCGAACCGGAGGAGGGCGACGAGCCAAAGTTAGAGACGCGAAGCAGATAATAGGCGTTGGTCTGACCCAGCAAGAACGTGCCCGTATGGGACGACTGGATAGTCAGGTCTTGGGACACGGCAAGGGGCGAGAGAGCGCAAAGACCAAGAAGGGTGTGAAGGACTCGGGCAATCGCGGCAAGACAGCATCGCTTCATGGGTGAGCCTCCGGAATTTAACGGTCTATGCACCGATCCAATTTAGTAGCGTGGCAGTAAAGAGACTAACATATCCGTTCATATGTTTAGTTCATGTTGAGTTGTCCTCAACAAAGCCAGAGATTCCAGGAAACGGCCGGGGTGAAGACCAGTTGGAACAGGGTCTACGGCGCCGTGTTTCTCGGTAGCTCCGCCTTTGCCCCCGTTGCATCCCCAGGAGACACAGCGCCCATGCAATCAACGGAGTGTGTTTTCCCAGGATGGCCTACTCCCGACACCACGAATTCGCAAACTGGCCCGCGGTTCCTGACGGCCCTCACACCCACCCCGTCGTAAGCGGCGCGTCCTTCTTGGCCTTCACCAGTAACGGGTGATTGAGGAACTGAGTCAGCGGCAGCGTTTCCCTAAAGCGAGAGACTACCTCGTCCACAGTCGCGTCGCATAGCGCTGGTGAGCGTCCGATCCGGCGTGGTGGCGCCGCCTGATATCGTGAGGATTCATGATCCGTTTGGCCATTTTGGCGTGCCTCGCTCTTTCGGCGTGCGCTCAGTCTGCAATTCAGGGCGTAGTCCTCGATCCTTCAGGCGCGGCGATCCCGGGTGCGACGATCACGGCAACGCTCGAAGCCAACGGGTCGGTTCGCACCCTCCAAACGGGTACCGATGGGGCGTATCGGATCCCGGCGCTGAGTGTCGGAGTCTACACGCTTCGTTGTGATAAGACGGGCTTTCAACGTGCGGAAATCCGGGAGATCCAGCTCGCTCTGAACCAGATCCTGGACCAGACGATTCAACTCAAACTCGCTGAAGCAGGCACCGCTATCGACGTCCGTGAGCAACCCGATGCCCTGGACACCACCGCTACCACCCTCAGCGCCGGACTCGGGGGCGAAGCCTTGGACGAAACTCCGTCGCAAAACCGCAGTTATCTGGGGATCGTGCTGCTCGCGCCCGGCGTGGCTCCGGCTGCCGGGTCGAATTCGCTTTTAACCAAAGCCGGCATCCGCAGCGCGACGCCAGACAGCGGGCTCACTGTCGCCGGGATGCGCGCGCGTAGCAACAGCCTGACCATCGACGGGCTGGACAACCGCGACGAAACCACCGGATCGAGCCGTGTTGCCGTTGGCCAGGAAGCCGTGGCGGAATTCCGGGTAGCGAGCGCCAGCGTCGCTCCCGAGTTTGGCGGCGGAGCGGGCGGGAATCTCAATCTGGTCACGCTTTCCGGAACGAACCGCTTCCACGGCGACATCAACCTGTTCGCGGGCGACTCCTTCCTGGACGCGCGCAACCCGGAAGCCGAACCCGGAGTCCGCCCGAACCGGCGAGAGTACCAGCCCGAAGCGGCGCTGAATGGGCCGATCATCCGCAATCGCACATTCTTCGCCGGTACCATCGAGGGCGAGCTCGAAAATGATCAGGAGTTCTCGGAGGCGCCCGCGCCGGCCTCCCTTGCTCTCATCAACGCCGCACTGTCCGGGCCGTTGTATAGCAGGGCTGCCGTTTCCAGCGTTGCCGAAGGTCCGTTTCCTACCGAATCGACCTCCACTCAGACGTCGCTGAAACTGACTCACTACCTCACTGGCAGTCAAAACATAGTGGTGCGCTACGCGTTCTCACGCGCGCACGTTGGCAACGATGTCCTGGGCACCGACAACTTCAGCGACCGGTCGGCCTACGGCAGCAGCCGCAACCAGGACCAGTCTTTCGCCGCTGGCTGGCAGGCGGTGGGCGGCGGCACATTCGTCAACGAACTGCGGTTTCAATTCGCGCGCCGTTCCGTCGATTTGACGCCCAACTCGCGCGGCGCGCTGCTGGAAATCCCCGGCGTACTTAGCATCGGTCAGTCTCCGGCACTCGACTCATCCAGGACGGAGGATCACCTCCAGTTGGCGGAATCCGCGTCGCTGGCGCGGGGAATTCACCAGTTCGGCTTCGGCGCCTCCGTCCAGCGGGTTGCGCTGGACGCCTCGCTGGCAAGCCGCTTCGCCGGCATCTTCATTTTTCCGACCGTTGCCGACTTCACTCGCGGCGCGCCGGATGTGTTTCTGCAAGCTTTTGGCGATCCTCGGACACGCTATTCGACCACCCCGCTCGCATTCTGGGGGCAGGACCAGATCCGGTTAGCTCCAGGTTTGACGTTGGTAGCTGGGGTCCGCTACGAAGCCCAGATTCTTCCGTCGCCCTTCGGCGCCGCGACGCGGAACATTGCTCCACGCCTCGGCCTCGCCTGGCAGCCCCATGGCAAAGGTCCGTGGGTCTTCCGTCTGGGGGCAGGAGTCTTCTACGACCGCTACCTTCTCGGGTTCCTGAACGACGCCATCCAAAAGGACGGAACGCACGCATATGAGCAATACGCGGTCGGAGCCGATGCCGTTCGCGCGTTCGAGCTGTCGAAGGGGGGTACTCTGGCCGTGCCCCTCAATGGCATCGCCCACTCTGCGTATCGGCCGGATCCGGCCCTCGACTCCACCCCAACCTATTCGCGGAAGCTCACCGCCGGCATGGAGCGCGCGTTGGACGCCGACACCACAGTAACAGTCGAGTACTCGAATATCGCCGGATATCACCTGCCGCGCCTGCGTAATCAGGCTCTCACGCTGCCACCCCAGTTCGTGCTTGAGCAAAGCGCGAGTTCCCGCTACCAGGGCATGAGCGTGACTCTGCGCCGACGCTTTACGAAGGAACTCACTTATCTGATCGCGTACACAGCGGGAGACGCGCGCGATGACGCAAGCGATTTTGACGAACAGCCGATGAACCCCGGCAATACCCGTCTCGATTGGTCGCGTTCGCGTCAGTACCAAGCCCACCGTGTGGTGGCGAGTGGCGTGTTCGACCTTCCTTTTGAGAATCTGGGAGGTCCCCACTGGTTGAAGTCACTCGGGAATCGCCTGGCCCTGGCTCCTGTGATCTCCGCCGGGAGCCCGATGCCCATCAATGCGCTCTCAAGTACGGACGTTTACCGCACCGGCGCCTATCCCATCACAGCGCGGCCCGACGGGCTCGCACGCAACCCGTTCTACGTGCGCGGCATCTTCAACGTTGACCAGCGTTTGACGAAAGGCTTCGCGTGTGGGAGGGATCACGGGATCCTGCTTTTCGGACTCGGTTTCTACAACCTCACAAATCACACAAACGCTATCCGCTCCAGCCCGTACTATGGCATCGCCAGCTATCGCGGCCTGATCGAGGCGCTGAATGCCCGGCAAACACAGTTCAGCTTTCAGTGGGAATACTGAAACCGCAATCCTCGGGAATCAGACCCACCCTGTCGTCAGTGGCGCGTCCTTTTTCGCCTTCGCCAGAAGCGGCTCATTCAGGAATTGAATCAGCGGCAGCGTCTTCCTAAAGCGAGAGACCACCTCATCCACGATCGCGTCGCTCAACGCCAGTTTCGCGTCCAGTTCGACGTAGTGGTACCACTGTTTCATCTTCAAATACTCGACGCCGGGGTATCCGGACAGTAGCCCTTCGGCGGGCGGCTCAGGCTTTCGCCCTGAAGCGGTCCCACGGCGGCGATGAGCGACCTGTTCGTGACCAGCTTCTCGAACTGTTTCGCGTTTTCGGCAATGTGCGAGCGAATCAGGCGCATCTGCTCCGGGCCGGCCATATAGGAGCCGCCGGCCACTTCGACGTTCTTATCCGACACGGCAAAGTAAAAGCCCGCGCTCTCGTTCTTGGGCAGGTCCGCCCGCCGCAACAGGGCTCCGGTGTGCGTCTTGTAAGGCGTCTTGTCGTTGCTGAAGCGCGTGTCCCGGTAGAGCCGGAAGATCGCCTTCTTAGGCTCGCCGGCGTGCTCGGGCGCAAAGCGCGATATGGCGGCCATTACGCGCGCCGTCAGGTCTTCCATTGGCGCCTTCACGCACTCCAGGTAGATCTCCTTGTGCGCGTCAAACCAGTCGCGGTCGTTGTGCTTCCGCAGTTCGCGGAAGAACCACAGCATTTTCTCAGAGAACCCGCTGAACGTAGACTTCATTTCCGTCACCCGCCTAGACTCAAATCAGGATGATAACAACAGGGGAAACGCACGAGCGTCTGGCCCGCATTGAGGGCCTGGCCCTGTTTGAAGACGAACCGCTTTCGAAACACACCCGGTTTGCACTGGGTGGCCCAGCTCCGATTTTCGCCGATACGGAGAGCGAAGAGGCGTTCGTGTCGGCGGTTGCCGAATTGAGCGCTGGCTCGGTTCCTTGGACAGTCATTGGAGACGGCTCGAATCTGGTGGTGAGCGACCGGGGCTACGACGGCATCGTGCTGCGTTATCGCGGAGGCTTGATCTGCCGCTATGGCGAGCGGGTGGTCGCGCAGTCGGGCGCAACGCTGCAGAGTCTGGTCGATTTTACGGTGTCGAACGGGCTGGAAGGGCTCGACAAGATGACCGGGATCCCCGGTTACGTGGGCGCGGCGATCTACGGCAACGCGGGCGCCTATGGCCAGTCCACTTCGGACACGCTGGAGAGCGTTCGCTTTCTGGACGGCGGGCGGATCCGCGAGTTTACTAATGAACAGTGCGAGTTCCGCTATCGCGAGAGTATCTTCAAGCGGCGCAAGGACTGGTTGTTGCTGTCTGCGGCATTTCACCTGCGTCCCGCCGCCGATGCGGCTGTTGTGAAGGCCGCATCGGACGAAATCCTGGCCACTCGCAATCGCAAATTCCCGCCGGAAATGCGCTGCGCCGGCAGTGTGTTCAAGAACCTGCTGCTCAAGGAACTGCCGGTGAGCGTGCGTTCGCAAGTCCCCGAAACGGTGGTCAAGAAGGGCAAGGTCCCCGCGGCCTGGTTTCTGGAACAGGTCGGAGCGCGCGGGATAAGGCATGGCGGTATCCAGGTCGCGGATTATCACGCCAATCTCGTCTACAACGCCGGCGGCGCCACGGCGAAGGAATTGCGCGAAGTGCTCGACGATCTGAAAGGGCGCGTGCTGGCCCGCTTCGGATTTGCACTCGAAGAGGAAGTGCAGTTTCTGGGGTTTGATTGAGCTTGCATCGTGGGGCGGCGCTCAAGCGCCGCGTGGGCCCTCCAGGGCCCGCCGGCAGCAAGCCAAGAGCGGGGTCTGGAGACCCCGCGCGGCGCTGGAGCGCCACCCCACAACGACAGATTCACTCTCGCGGCTCGTAGAAGCTCAAGGAGTTGTCGCCCTGGCTCACCAACCGCACGCGGCGCAGTGCGCCGTACTGCTCTTTGAGATGGCCAGTGAACTTCGACGCGTGTTGAACCACGACCAAGGGTTTCGGCGTTGCGCCGAGCGCCTCCAGGCAGCGGACATACTCCATCTCGCGCGGGTATGGAGGGTCCAGGAAAACGATGTCCGCTTCAAAGCGCGTGATGACCGACGAAGCGCTGTCGGCGCAGACTTCGCAACGCTCCTTGATGCCCAAGGCGGCGACGTTCTCTTGCAGGGCGCGCAACGCCGCACGGCTCTTCTCGATAAAGATCGTCCGTTTCGCTCCGCGGCTCAAGGCTTCGATCCCAACAGAACCGCTGCCCGCATACGCATCCAGAAAAACAGAGCCTGCGATACGCGGAGACAGGATGTTGAAAAGGGATTCGCGCAATCTGTCGGGGGTCGGACGTGTGGAATCTCCGGGCGGGGCCTTGATCACTCTGCTGCGGAACTCTCCGGCAATCACACGCATAATGCTTCCATTCTCGCTCCACTCGGAATGTCCCCGGTTTGAGCCAGGGCGGTTTCACATCTTCTGTGAACCGTGGCCCGTTCCCGTGGACCCACAGCCAGCACAGAGCCGCGAATGAAAAGAGCGGTCCCCTGGAAGCGGCCTCCGCGCTTCTCTGGAATCAACTAAGGTGCGACGCCGCATGAGGACCGCGAGGCGGAAGGAAGGTCCAAACGACCGCTCTTTTCATTCGCGGCTCTGTGCTGACGACGATCAGGGCCGGTCCGGGTCGCCTATTGAATTCGTTGTGGCGGTCTAGGCTTATCCAGCAACGACGCTAGCCGATGAGCGCTAAGCCATAGCGGCGCTGCCACTGGTCGTGGACATAGCGCAGCGCCTGATCGAGCGCCTCCTGCGATGGCGGATGCGCCACGAAGCTCTGTGCCTCATTGCGCGCTAGCATCAGGATCTCGGAGTCGCGGATCAGGTTCCCGATGCGGAAGACCGGCAAGCCTGACTGTTTGGTGCCGAGGAACTCGCCCGGCCCGCGCAGACGCAGGTCCATCTCGGCGATATGGAATCCGTCGCTGGAATCCACAAGCGTTTGAATTCGCTCGCGCCCCAGGTCGTTCAGCCTCTCGGTCACCAGCACGCAATAGCTTTGCTCGGAACCACGGCCCACCCGGCCGCGTAATTGGTGGATCTGCGCCAGTCCGAAGCGCTCGGCATTTTCCACCACCATGATCGAGGCGTTGGGTACGTCGACGCCCACCTCAATCACCGTCGTGGAAACCAGCACCTGCACATCGCCGCGCTGGAACGCCGCCATCACGGCTTCTTTTTCGTCGGACGGGAGCTTGCCGTGAAGCAGCCCGATTTTCAATTGCGGAAACACGTGCGTGGAAAGCTCCTCGTACGCCTTCTGCGCCGCCTTCATGGCGATGGTTTCGGACTCCTCGATGGCCGGGTAGACGATGTAGGCCTGCCGTCCCTTGCGCACTTCGGCGAGGACGAAACTGTAGACCTGTTCGATTTCGACGAGCGTCTTGTGCAGCGTCTTGATCGGCTTCCGCCCTGGCGGCAGACCGTCGATCACCGAGACGTCGAGGTCGCCGTAAATGGTCAAGGCCAGCGTACGGGGAATCGGTGTGGCGGTCATCACCAGCACGTCGGGAGATACACCCTTTTGCTGCAGGGCTTTTCTTTGCATCACGCCGAAGCGATGCTGCTCGTCGATGATGACGAGGCCGAGTCTGTGGAACTCGACATCCTCTTCCAGCAGCGCGTGCGTGCCCACAGCGATGTGCGCAAACCCGCTTGCGAGGGAGCGTTTGACCAGTTCCTTTTCCTTCTTTTTCATCGAGCCCGTGAGGGGCACGATCTGGTAGCCCAAGGGCTGGAAGATGCGCTTCAGGTTGAGGGCATGCTGCGCCGCGAGAATCTCGGTGGGCGCGAGCAGAACGGCCTGGTGCCCGTTTTCGACGGCAATCACGGCAGCCTGCGCAGCCACGATGGTCTTGCCGCTGCCTACGTCGCCTTGCAGCAGCCGGCTCATCGGAACAGGCGCGGCCATGTCGCGGGCGATCTCGCCAAGCACCTTGTATTGAGCCGGTGTCGGCTTGAAGGGCAGCATCTTCTTCACCTGTTCGCGCACGCGATCGGTGAGTGCGAAGGCGATGCCATGCTCGGTCTGCGCCTGACGCCGTTTTAACGACAGGCCAGTCTCAAGCCAGAAGAACTCTTCGAAAATCATGCGGCCCTGCGCCGGAGACCGGAAGTTATTGAGCAGTCGGAGATCGGTGCCCGGGGCGGGGAAGTGCAACTCGCGGATCGCCGTTTCGAGGTCAGGCAGTCCGAGACGGCGCCCGATGGTTTCGGGTAACTCATCCGGGATGCGCGGCAACTGATCGGTCAGCCGTTTCAGCACGGCGCGGAACAGCCGCGTGTTCATTTTGCCTACGGCTTCGTAGACGGGCACGATTCGTCCCGTGTGCAGGCTCTCGTCGCCTTCCTCGTCGTCCCCGCGCAGCACCTCGTACTCCGGGTGCATCATCGAGAGCTGACGCGAGTAGGTATCGAACTCCACCTTCCCGTACAGCGCGACGCGCAATCCGGGCTCAAGTATCTTCGTAAGAAACGACGAGGCGTGAAACCATTTACCGACCAGTCTGCCTCCCGCTCCGTCGGTGAAGACCACCTCGACGATGCCGAGATTGCGGTGGCGTAGCTTGGGGGTGGCGACGGAATGCACGAAGGCCATCGCGGCCGCCATTTCGCCGGGAGCGAGCGAGCCCAACGGCTTGACGTTCGTGCGGTCTTCGTAACGAAAAGGGGCGTACAAGAGGAGGTCGCCCGCCGTGGCGATCCCCTTGGCTTCCAGCGCTTCGGCACGCTGTGGACCGACGCCCTTGACGTAGGTGATAGGAGTCGTGAGGTCCACTGAGAATCCTCAGTGTACAATGCCCCCTGGGGGCGTTTCCTGTCATGCATCGATACTTTCTACTGACCGCTAGCATCTTGTTGTGCGCCGGCCCGCTGGCCTTCGGCGCCGATCTGCGTCTGGGCATTGTGGGGACGGACACTTCGCACACCGTCGCCTTCGCTTCCGTGCTGAACGATCCGGCGTCGAAAGACTACGTACCCGGCGCGCGCATTGTTGCCGCCTATAAGGGCGGCAGCCCCGACATCAAGGAGAGCGCCAGCCGCGTCGACAAGTACGCGGAAGAATTGCGCACGAAGTACGGCGTCGAGATTGTGCCCGACATCGCCACACTACTGACCAAGGTGGATGCACTCTTGCTGGAGAGCGTCGATGGCCGTCCACACCTCGCGCAGTTTCGCGAGATCGTGAAAGGCCACAAGCCGGTCTTCATCGACAAGCCGCTGGCTTCGACGTTGAGCGACGCGCGCGAGATCGTCAAGGTCGCAAAAGAGGCCGGAGTGCCGTGGTTCACTGCTTCCTCGCTGCGCTTCAGCGATGGCATGCCCGCGCTGCGGATTGCCGGTTTGAACGGCGCTTCCGTCTGGGCGCCGGGCCCACAGGAAGAGCACCACGAACTGGACTTGAGCTGGTACGGCGTGCATGGCGTCGAGATGCTGTACACCATCCTCGGTCCCGGCTGCGAGCAGGTTTGGCGGACGTCAACGGCCGACCAGGACGCGATTGTGGGGCGCTGGAAGGACGGCAAGCTCGGCGTACTGCGGCTGATCCGGCCGTACTCTTCCTACGGCGCCACGGTCTTCTCGCCGAAAGAAGTCCGCACGAACGAGAAGGATCTCTACACGGGCTACCGGTCCCTGTTGGTCGAGATCGTGAAGTTCTTCCAGACTGGTAAGTCGCCCGTGCCGGAACGGGAAACGATAGAAATGTTCGAGTTTATGGACGCCTCGCAGCGCAGCCTGAAAGCCGGCGGCGCGCCCGTATTCATTCGATAGTGACTCTGCGAGGGGGCGCAACCCTAGTGTTTGCGGGGGGTTGCGAGCCCATGCGGTATAATGGGAGATTCATGTCTCAGCTTCTCAAGGACAAGAGCACCCTGGTTCTCGGACTCGCCAATCGGTGGAGCATCGCTTATGCCATCGCCAAAGCGTTCCGGCGCGAAGGCGCAAGCCTGATTCTCACTTACCAGGGCGATCGGCAGAAGGACACGGTGGAAGAGTTGGCCGAAGAACTCGGCGCGTCCCGCGTTCTCTGCTGCGATGTAACGCAGGAGGCCGACATCCGGCACCTTTCGGAGATCCTTCTCGCCGAAGGAGACCGTCTGGACGCCGTGGTGCATTCCATCGCTTTCGCCAATCGCGAAGACCTGGCCCGTCCGTTTTCGGAGACCTCGCGCGATGGCTTCCTGTTGGCCCACGAGGTCAGTTGCTACTCGCTGGTGGCCGTCGCGAGGGCTGTGGCTCCGGCCATGGCCGAGGGCGGGTCCATCATGACGCTTTCCTATCTTGGGTCGCAGCGCGTGATTACGAATTACAACGTGATGGGTGTGGCCAAGGCCGCGTTGGAGGCCAGCGTACGCTATCTGGCCGCCGACCTGGGGCCCAAGAATATTCGCGTGAATGCGATCTCGGCGGGACCCATCAAGACCGCTTCGGCGCGCGGCATCAAGGACTTTTCGACCATCCTCGAATTTGTCGCGGCCAAGGCGCCCCTGCGTCGCAACGCTGACCCCGCCGAAGTGGCGGACACGGCCGTGTTTCTGGCAGGAGATCTAGGTCGCGGCGTCACCGGAAACGTGTTGTACGTCGATGCCGGCTACCAGATCATGGGCTACTGATTTCAGCAAACTGCAGCATTGTAGGGCGGGCGCCCTCGCCCGCGTGGGTCCCCCAGGACCCGCATCCGGGAGGCGTTGGGAGACGACCGCGGCGAAGTAAGTCAAACAAGCCGACGTGGGCGTGGGCTGCCAGACCTGGGGGTCCGCCCTACTTCGGACAAAAGTGTGGGATCTTCACACAGTCGTGTCCGATTTTTTTCATACAATGGAAAGTGTTCGGGCGTCCTTCGCAGTTGAAGCCCATCGGGCTGGTGAGGCGCCTGCCAGGGCGCGGATGTCTCCGCGCTAACCAACGAAGCCATCGGCGCAGTTCTCTGCACCTGGTCTCGGACCTTTTCGCGCAGCTTGCTGCGCACGTAATTGGAGCCTGTCGCGCAGTTCGCCGCGGCAATTGGAGAATGCAACACGATGAGTTCAGTCGCCGTTTCTAGCGGCTTCGGCCGGACCGCCGCGCTATTTAATTCCGTCGTCGGCAAGAAGATCGTGATGGCCGTTACAGGCGTAATCCTGTTCGGCTTCGTCACCGTGCACATGATCGGGAACCTGCAGATCTATCTGGGCCCCGACCGGATCAACGCCTACGGTAAGTTCCTGCAAGAGAACGTGGAATTGCTCTGGCCCGCGCGCATCATCTTGCTTACTGCCGTAGCGCTGCACATTCTTGCCGCCTGGCAGCTCACTATCCTCAACAACTTCAAGGCCCGGCCCGTGGCCTATGTGAAGAAGACGGCGCTCGCGTCGACGTACGCGGCGCGGACCATGGTGTGGAGCGGACCGATCATCGGGTTCTTTGTCGTCTACCACATCCTGCACTTCACAACGCTGCAGGCCTATCCCGGCGTCGCGCCCGAAGACGTTTACAACAAGGTGATTTACGGCTTTCAGCGCCAGCCCGCCGCGGCGGTGTTCTACATCGTCGCGAACATATTGCTGGCGACCCACCTGTATCACGGCGTCTGGAGCCTGTTTCAAACCTTGGGCGTCAACCATCCGCGCTACACGCCATGGCTGAAGGCCGGCTCGAAGCTGTTTGGATTCGTGATTGGGATCGGCAATTGCTCCATCCCGCTGGCAGTGCTGCTGAAGGTCTTGCCCCGCACTCTGTAGGGGAGAGAAGGAGAAACGAAATATGTCATTTACGCTCGACGCCCGCATTCCTTCCGGCCCGCTAGAGAACAAATGGGACAAGGCCAAGTTCGAATTCAAGCTGGTCAACCCGTCGAATAAGCGGAAGTACAACATCATCTGCGTCGGCACGGGTCTGGCCGGCGGCGCCGCCGCTGCCTCGCTCGGCGAACTGGGCTACAACGTCAAGGCCTTCTGCTACCAGGATTCGCCCCGCCGTGCGCACTCCATCGCAGCGCAGGGCGGAATCAACGCGGCCAAGAATTATCAGAACGATGGCGACTCGGTTCAGCGGCTGTTTTACGACACGATCAAGGGCGGCGATTTCCGCGCTCGCGAAGCCAACGTCTACCGTCTGGCGCAGGTCAGCGTCAACATCATCGACCAATGCGTCGCGCAGGGCGTGCCGTTCGCCCGTGAATACGGCGGGACGCTGGCGAACCGCAGCTTCGGCGGAGCGCAGGTTTCTAGAACGTTCTACGCACGAGGGCAGACGGGCCAGCAGCTCCTGCTCGGCGCTTATCAGGCGCTGGAACGGCAGATCGACGCCGGCTCCGTGAAGATGTTCTCGCGGCACGAGATGCTCGACCTGATCGTCATTGACGGCCGGGCGCGCGGCATCGTCGTGCGCGACATGGTCACCGGACAGCTCGACGTGCACATCGCCGATGCGGTGATCCTGGCGACGGGCGGGTACGGCAACGTCTTCTATCTGTCTACCAACGCGAAGGGCTGCAATACGACGGCCATCTGGCGCGCTCACAAGAAGGGCGCCGGATTTGCGAACCCGTGCTTCACGCAGATCCACCCCACCTGCATCCCGGTGAGCGGCGATTACCAGTCGAAGCTGACGCTGATGTCGGAGTCGCTGCGAAACGACGGCCGCATCTGGGTGCCGCTGAAGGTCGGCGACAAGCGCGCACCGGACCAGATCCCCGAAAACGAGCGCGATTATTACCTCGAACGGATGTATCCGGCTTACGGCAATCTTGCGCCGCGCGATATCTCCTCCCGCGCCGCCAAGCGCGTCTGCGACGAAGGCCGCGGGGTTGGAACGTCGGGCCGCGGTGTGTACCTCGACTTCTCGGAATCGATCGGGCGTTTGGGCCGCGGGGCCATCGAAGAACGTTACGGCAATTTGTTTGAAATGTACGAGCGCATCACGGGCGAAGATCCCTACAAGGCGCCGATGCGGATTTATCCAGCCTCCCACTACGTCATGGGCGGGCTGTGGGTGGATTACAACCTGCAGAGCACCATCCCAGGCTTGTTCGTGCTGGGCGAAGCGAATTTCTCCGACCATGGAGCCAACCGGCTCGGCGCTTCGGCGTTGATGCAGGGCCTGGCCGACGGCTACTTCGTCATCCCCTTCACGATGGGCGATTACCTGGCGCGAGTGAAGCCCGGCGGCGTCGACGAGAATCATCCCGAATGCGTCGCGGTGAAGCGCGCCGTCGAGGATCGCACCAAGACCTTCCTCGGCATCAATGGCAAGAAGACGGTGGACGATTTCCATCGCGAGTTGGGCCAGGTGATCTGGGAAGAGTGCGGCATGGGCCGCAATGCCAAAGGCTTGGATCACGCGCTTGCACGGATCCCCGAGATCCGCGAAGAGTTCTGGCAAAACGTACGCGTTCCGGGCGACGGCGACGAGATGAACCAGGAACTCGAAAAGGCCGGCCGCGTGGCCGACTTCCTGGAACTTGGCGAACTGCTGGTTCGCGATGCCCGCGTCCGCGAAGAAAGCTGCGGCGCGCATTTCCGCGAGGAGTACCAGACTCCCGAAGGCGAAGCGTTGCGCGACGACCAGAATTACTGCCATACGGCCGTGTGGGAATACACCGGCGACAAGAAAGAACCGGTGCGCCACAAGGAAGAACTGACCTTCGACAACGTGCACCTGCAGCAGCGGAATTACAAATAGAGAGGCAAGCGGGAATGAGACTCACGCTAAACATTTGGCGGCAGAAATCCGCTAGCGAGCAGGGCCGGATGGTGAAGTACGACGTTCCGGAAGTAAACGAGCACATGTCGTTTCTCGAAATGCTCGACGTGCTCAACCAGCGGCTCATCGTGCAGGGCGACGATCCCGTCGTTTTCGAACACGACTGCCGAGAAGGCATCTGCGGCTGCTGCGGCTTCATGATTAACGGGGTACCGCACGGTCCGCAGCGCGGCACCACCGTCTGCCAGTTGCACATGCGCCACTTCAAGGATGGCGACGAGTTGTGGCTCGAACCGTTCCGCGCCGCGGCGTTCCCTGTGGTCAAGGACCTGCTGATCGACCGCTCCGCGTTCGACCGGATCATCGGCGCAGGCGGCTACATCTCCGTGAACACCGGCAGTCCGCAGGACGCCAACGCCCTGCCGATCGACAAGAAGTGCTCGGATATGGCCATGGACGCAGCCTCCTGCATTGGCTGCGGCGCGTGCGTGGCGGCCTGCCCCAACGCTTCGGCCATGCTGTTTGTCTCCGCCAAGATCGCGCATCTCGGACTGCTGCCCCAGGGCCAGCCGGAGCGGGACCGCCGCGCGTTGCGCATGCTCGCGCGGTTGCAGGACGAGGCCTTTGGCGCTTGCACCAATTACGGTGAGTGCGAAGCTGCGTGTCCGAAGGGCATCAAGCTCGAAAACATCGCCCGGCTGAATCACGATTACCTCAAGGCTGCTTTGAGCTATCGCGAAGAGGCCTCCGCGGGCGGCGCGGCCTAGCGGTCCTCGTTCGAATCGATACTCGATCCGGCTCCCAAGCGCGGCGGGAACGCCTGGCTTCGGAGCCGGATTGTCTCTCGGGCCTCGTCATAAATGACTTTCTTGGAACAGCCTTTCCAGTCTTGGTGGGCACAGCGGGTTGACCGTGCACAGCCGTACTGAGGACCCAGCCTGCACAGGCGGGGCCTGGAGGCCCCGCGCGGCTCTGGAGAGCCGCCCCACGCGCGGCGGCAGCGCCTGGCTCCGGGGCCGGATTGTTTTGTGGCCCGTTGCGAGAACTCCGCAAAGCACGCGTGCCGTTCGGCTTGTGCTGTCCCTTGATGCGCGTCTACGATTGGGTACTAGGTGCGGAAGCCTTGTGGGGAACACGCTCCTTAGCTATAAATGGACTCCACGCTTTACAACCAGCCCCTCGCCAATTCGGAATCCACCGGCTACTTCGTCTGGGAGCCCGTGGGCAAGAGAATTTCCATCCATCTTAGCGGTGACGTCGTCGATCAGCTCAACCTGGCAGTCATGCGAGGTTTCGGCGCAGTGCCCAAGCGCGGCGCCGAGGTGGGCGGACTGCTTCTGGGGACTGTCGAGACAGGCGCGAAGTCCGTCGTGCGGATCGAGGAATTCGTCAACGTCCGGTGCGAGCACCTGCATGGACCTTCCTACATTCTGAGTGAAGCCGATCTACTGGCCTTCGACCGGGAACTGAGCGCACGAACGGCAGATCCAAACGGCCAGACCCGCGTCGTGGGGTTCTTCCGCAGCAACACGCGGGAGCCGATGCAGCTTTCCGAAACCGAATTGGCGCTGCTCGACGCGCGGTTCCCGGACGACGATGCCGTTTGCCTCCTGGTCAGGCCTTTCGCCACCCGGCCGAGCGAGGCCGTATTCCTGACCCGCGATGACGGAAGATTCTCCGGCATGGTTCAGCACGATACCTTCATGTTCCGTCGCAAGGAGATGAATCTCGGCCCAGCCCCAAGGCGCCAACGGGCCGCGGCAACTCCTGCCCCCCGGCCGCCAGCGCCGGAGGCTGCTGAAGAACGCCCGGAGAAGTTCATGCAGAGCGAGGAGAACCCGCAGCCGGAGTATCCGGGGCCCGTTTCTGGAGCGAGCGGAGCGCAGGCTGCGGACTTCGCGACCGCACGCCTGGGACGCGGGCGATATGGCCGCGGCGCTCGGCCGGAGGCGGCCGCCGGACAGACCACCGGCAGCGCGACCGAACCGGCCGCAGCCAGTCCACTCCAGGTTCCGGCCCATGTATCGGAGATTCCGTGGGATACCCGACCAGTTCCCGTCCAACGTTCCCATTGGTCCTGGGCGCCGCTTTCGTTTATCTTTCTCCTGCTCGGAATTCTGATCGGCGTAGGAATCACTCTGACGATAAGCCGGTCGCGCAGCATAGCGCCGAACGAGGATCCCTATGCCCTCAGCCTGAGCGTTTCGCACTTCGGCGATAGCTTCCACCTGTCGTGGAATCCGCGGCTGCCCGCCCTGCGGCAGGCTCGGAGTGGCGAGCTTCTCATCCAGGAGGGCGAGGCCAGAAAGACCCAGCCGCTCTCGGCGGACGATCTCGCTCGCGGTGAAGTCATCTATCGCGGAGGCTCCGAACCCCTGCGATTTCGCCTCACAGTGTTTCTGGGCGACCGCGCCGCTTTCAGCGAAAGTGTAACGACGCATCTGCCGCCGCAGTGAAGACCGGACGCGATCCGGTACAATGACAGTCAGTGAGCGACCAGGAGATAACGGCCGGTTCAGACGCCGAATTTACACCGCCGGCCGATCCGCCGACAGCAACGGACGCCGCGCCGGCCGCCGCGCAGTCGACTGACGACCCGCCCCGCAACGCAGTTGCGGAGTGGACGATTACCATTCTGCTGCTGCTGTTCGGGACCACCGCATTAGTCCAGGCTTTCGTCATTCCCACTGGCTCGATGGAAGACACCCTGCTGATCGGCGACCACCTGCTGGTGGACAAGCTGGCCTACGCTCCTTCCGGCCCCATCAGCAAATACTTGCTGCCCTATACGCCGGTGAAACGCGGGGACATCATTGTCTTTCGCTTTCCCGTCGACATCAAGCAGACGTTCGTAAAGCGGGTAATCGGCATTCCCGGCGACCGCATCCGAATCGTCAACAAACAGGTTTGGCTGAACGGCAAACCGATCATGGAGCCGTACAAGTATCACAAGACCTTCTACTTGGACTCCTACCGCGACAATTTCCCATCCGAGCCCAATACGAGAGTGGACGAGCGGGCGCTGGATATGCTCTCCTCCAAGCACACCCGTGACGGTCAGGTCGTAGTGCCTCCGGACTCGTACTTCGCTATGGGCGACAACAGGGATGGATCCCTGGATTCGCGCTACTGGGGCTTCGTGCCGCGGGCAAATATCATCGGTAAGCCATTGCTGGTGTACTGGTCCTTCGACTCTCCTACCGAGGATCTGGTGGATTCGGGAATCGATCTCCGGCATCTCTGGGATATCGTGCGGAATTTCATTCCGAAGACGCGTTGGAAGCGAACGTTTATGCTGATCCGCGGGTATCCGACAGGGAGCTGAGCCCGATGGCCCATGAGTGCGATTCGAGCGGCGGTCTACAGACAAGATGAAACGTAAGAACATGAAGGGCGATCCCGGGAAACCGGCAGTGGCGGAAGTCGAAGCCCCCGGGACCAAGCCGGACTTCGCCGAGAAGACCCGATCATTCATTTCCGAGTGGACGGTCACCATCCTGCTGCTGGTCTTCGGGACGGCGCTTCTGTTGCAGGCCTTCGTGGTGCCGACGTCCTCCATGGAGAACACGGTCCTCATCGGCGATCACATGATCGTCGATAAGCTCGCCTACTCGCCCCACTCCACTCTCGGCGGCTTCTTGCTTCCATATACGGAGGTCAAGCGCGGGGACATCATCGTTTTCAAGTATCCGGTGAACCCGAAGGAGAATTACGTCAAGCGCGTGGCGGGCGTGCCGGGCGACCGGATTCACCTGGTCAACCGCGATCTCTACCTCAACGGGCATAAGGCGGTTGAGCCTTACGTCGTGCATAAGATCGAGTATCCCAACGAGTACCGCGACAACTTCCCGCTGGCGCCGCCCGACGGCCTGGTGATGGAACGCGGCGTGGAAATGCTCCAGGCCAACGTCAGGAATGGCGAGCTTGTGGTACCCCCGGGATACTACTTTGCGATGGGCGATAACCGGGACAATTCGCTCGACTCCCGCTACTGGGGCCTGGTGCCGCGCGAGAACATCGTCGGAAAGCCCGTTACGATCTTCTGGAGCTACGACGCCTCGACCGCGGATCTTACCGATCCGAACTTCATTTCGCTCGATCATCTGCTCGATCTGGGACTTAACTTCTTCTCCAAGACCCGCTGGAAGCGCACGCTCATGTTCGTTCGCGGCTATCCTTTGAAATAGTGAAGCAAGACCATTACCACGCTCTCATCCTGGCCGGCGGACGAGGTACCCGATTCTGGCCGCGCAGCCGCACAAAGCGCGCCAAGCAGGTGCTGGAGTTTCTCGGGGAATCGACGCTCATTCAGCAGACCGTGGCGCGTTTGGAAAAGCTGATTCCGCGTGAGCGAATCTGGATCCTGACCAACGAGCATCTGCGAGAGGAGATCGCGCGCCAGTTGCCCGGTGTGCCGAAGCGCCAGATTCTGGCCGAGCCCGCGCAGCGCAATACGGCGCCTCCAATCGCGCTCGCCGCCAAGGTTCTGCACGACACGGATCCCGACGCCGTCATGGGCGTCTTCCCGGCCGACCATCACATTGGCAAACCGGCGGCATTTCTCAAGATCGTCAGGGCGGCCTATCGCACCGCCGCCGCTGGTCGCATGGCGCTCATCGGGATACCACCCAGGTGGGCGGAGACGGGCTATGGCTACGTTGAGTTTCCCGCTGGCAAGATGAAGGCCGGGTCGCTCGAACCCGTGGAAATCGTTCGATTCCGCGAAAAGCCCGATCCGGAGACTGCGCGCGAATTCGTGGAGGCGGGCCACTTCGGGTGGAACGCGGGCATGTTCTTCTGGCGCGCGGATGTGTTTCTTGCCGAGATGCGCGAACACCTGCCGGAGACGGCCGCTCTGATTGAGTCGCTGCCGAAGTTCGGCGGGAGGCGCTTCGCGGAGAAGCTCGCGGAGGTCTTCCCGCGCTGCGAGAGCATCTCCGTCGATTACGCCATTCTCGAAAAGGCGAAGGGCGTCGTTGGCTTTGCGGCGGGAGACATCGATTGGAACGACGTGGGGAGTTGGAATGCCGTTCACGAGTTGCTGCCGAAGGACGCGAATGGCAACGCCTCGAAAGGCGACACGCTATTTGTGAGCGCGGCGGGCAACCTGGTGCATGCGCCGGGCAAACTGGTGGCTCTGCTGGGCGTAGACGATCTGATTGTCATCGAGACGCCGGACGCGCTCCTGGTGGCTCGCAAGGATCAGGCCCAGCGCGTCGGCGACGTGGTGAAGCTGCTCGAAAAGCAAAAGCGCATCGAGCTTCTGTAAGAGTGGACGCGCGAAAGCGCATTACCCTTTTCCAAGATAAAGGAACCGCGCCATACAGAGAGCCGCGAGGATGTAGACCAGCCAGTGGATCGAGCGCCCCTTGCCCGCCAGCAGGTTAAGGATGGTGGACGAGACGAAGCCGAAGGCCAGGCCGTTCGCGATGGAAAAAGTAAGCGGTATGGCGGCCATTGTAAGGAATGCCGGAATCGACTGCAGCGGATCGGACCATTCGATCTCGCCGGCATGCCCGAGCATCAACGCGCCCACCAGGATCAGCGCGGGTGCGGTGGCCTGCACGGGAATGACCCCGGCGATGGGAGCAACGAATAGCGCCACCACGAACAGCAGGCCCGTGACAATCGCAGTCACGCCGCTGCGTCCTCCGGCGACCACGCCCGCTGCGCTCTCGATGTAGCTGACCACAGTGGACGTGCCGAATACCGAACCGGCCGTGGTCGCGATTGCGTCGGCGGTCAGAATGCCGTTGAGGCGCGGGATCCTGCCATCGGCATCGAATAGTCCGGCGCGCTTTCCAACCGCTACAAGGGTGCCGATGTTGTCGAACAGGTCGACGAAGAGGAAGACGAAGACGATTTCGAGCAGTCCGAATTTCAACGCCGCGGAGACATCCAGTTTGAGGAATGTGCCCGAGAGCGCCGATACCGAATAGGGCTGGGGCGCCCATTTCACGACGCCCGTCAACATGCCCACCAATGCCGTGCCCGCGACGCCGAGCAGCATTGCGCCTCGCACGCGCCAGATCATCAGCGCGCCGGTCAGGAATAGCCCGAAGAGCGCGAGCAGCGTCCCTGGGGCGCGCAGGTTGCCCAGACCGACCAGCGTTGCCGAATCCGCGACGACGATCCCCGCGTTGCGGAATCCGATGAAGGCGATGAACAGGCCGATGCCCACGGTGACCGAAGCGTACAATTCGCGCGGGATCGCCTCCATGATCATCTGGCGTATGCCGGCCGCCGTCAGGATCAGGAACAAAACTCCGGAGATGAACACAGCGCCCAAAGCCGTGGGCCAGGGCACACCCATGCCCTTCACCACGGCAAAGGTGAAGTAGGCGTTCAAGCCCATGCCAGGCGCCAGTGCCACGGGATAGCGAGCGATGCCGCCCATCAGGAAACATCCCAACGCCGAGGCGAGGCAGGTCGCGGCGGTGATCGCTGCGAAGGGCATTCCGGTCTCGCTGAGAATCGACGGATTGACGAAGATGATGTAGGCCATCGTCACGAACGTGGTGAAGCCGGCGAGGATCTCCGTCTTCCAATTCGTTTCGAGGCGCGCGAATTCGAAGTAGCGTTCGAGGGCGGCTCGCATCTGAGTTCCGTGCTAATGCCGCATCAGGCCGTTGAGGTAGTCCAGGTTGCGCTTCGTGTCGGCCTCGACGTTGCCCGAAGGCGAGCCCGTTTCGAGGTTTGCCCAGCCGTGGAAACCGGTTTCGCGAATCGCCGAGAGGATGGCCGGAAAGTCCACCTTGCCCTCGCCGAGATAGCCCTTGTCCTTGAAGTGGAACTGGCAGATCCGCTCGCGCCCCAGTTTGCGGATCTCCTCGGCGGCGTTCTGTCCCTTCATGTTGGTCAGGTTGCCCACGTCGTAATAGATTTTGAAGAACGGCGAGGCAATGCGGTCGTGGGCGCGCACGTTTTCGTCGGCCAGCAGCACATTCTCGAAGCCCAGCACGATCTTTGCGCGAGCTGCCTCCTGCGTCAGTTCCTTGAAGGCGTCCATGGCTTGATCCGTTTCGGCGCGGGTGAGCAACTCGCACTTGCCGAAGAAGACCGTCATCAGGATGGGAGCGCCAATCGCCTTGGTGGCCGCGATGCCGCGCGAAACGAACTCCGCGGCTTTCGGATCCTGCTTGAGACAATTCACGTGAAGAATGTCGATGTACGTGGCGTTGAGATTAACGCGGGCGCGCTTGGCTTCCTCGACCCAGGCTCGCTGTAAGGCCGCGTCCTCAAGCAACATGCGGGACTTGTCGCCGTTCTGGCCGAGCGTCACCTGGACGCCCGGAAGCCCCAGGGCTTTCGCCTTGGCCGCCGCTTCGGGTTTCGAGGACAAGCGCAGAACGCCGTCCATAACACCGATTTGCAGCGCCGGTTCCGGCTTTGCATTAGCTGCGAGCGCGACCGCGCTTGTGGTGGCGAGAAACTCTCTGCGGGTGAACATGCTCTCTACGTTATCGCGGGTCTCATGCGTCTGGCGTGCGGGGTACTAGGTTCAGAGTCCCCCGTGGAACCGCCCGAATCCGTGTGCCAGCATGAGCGACATGATCAGAATCCCAGCCCCGAGCACGAGCGCATGCGGCGTCTTGCGCAGATTGAAGCTGCCGACGCGACAGACCAGCAGGTAGCCGATGGCAAGGTTGAACAGGCCCCACAGGACATTGACCGTCGCGGAGGACAAGCCTTCCCCGGGCGGCGATGCGAAGGGGCTCTGGAAGGCATGCCCTGAGATCCCATTGCCGAGATGGGGCAGGGTGTTGGCGAGAAACGCGCCCCCGAAGAAGTACGCGACATAGTGGTACCAGCGCATGGTTGCTCCCTTCCGGCGGCCAAACGTCATGCTATTGTACAGCGTCCAAAGTACTGTCGATTATCGAGATGGGGTGGGGCAGGATGGCATCCTGCGCGGTGGTTAGCAACCGCCGCCGTCTGGAAATGCCTTCTGGAAAGGAAGACGCACCGGGCCGATTGACAATCGGCCGCAGCTTACCAAGCTGCCCCACACTCGGCGGCGTTGAGCGTCAGGAATAATGATCATTTTGCATGGCGCAGTACATTAGCAACACTCACCACTAAGAGACGTAAGCTGTCCTGAGAACCAGCTTCTCAGCGTGACGCATCACCGGAATCCGCATCCATCACTGCGCGAGCGCGACGGAAAACCTGGAGCAGCATCTCTTCGGTCAGGCGGCCGGTCTGCGTGTTCTGGCGGCTGGGATGATAGCTCGATATCAACAACGGCGCGCCGGGAATCTCGAACTCGGCTCCGTGGCTGAAGACGAATCCGGCGCGGGAGGCGACTAAGCCGCGCGAGCGCAGGATCGTCAGCCAGTTATCGAAGGCGACCTTTCCGAGGGCGACGAAGACGCGCGTCCGCGACAACAGCGCAAGCTCCCGCTCCAGGAACGGGCGGCAAGTCTCGATCTCTTCGGTCGTGGGCTTATTGGCGGGCGGAGCGCAGCGCACCGCGGCTGAGATCCAGGCGTCTTTGAGCTGCAATCCGTCGCCGCGGTGCTGGCTCTCGGGTCGATTGGCGAAGCCTGCTTTGTGCAAGACGCGATACAGCAGGTCGCCCGAGCTGTCGCCCGTGAACACTCGGCCCGTGCGATTGGAGCCATGCGCTCCTGGTGCGAGTCCCACGACGAACAGCTTAGCCGCCGGATCTCCAAAGCCGGGCACGGGCTTGCCCCAGTATTCCCGGTCGCGATAGGCGCGGCGTTTGACGCGCGCGACTTCTTCGCACCACGCGCGCAGCCGCGGGCAGCGAGAGCAGTCGACGATCTCGCGCTCGAGGATTCGGAGCTGGGGCGTCAAGGTCATTTGCCCTTGGACAGCACGGCCTGGCGCGGAGCGAGTTCGACGTGCTGCGGCGGGGCCTTCAATCTGAGTGTGAAGATCGCGGGACTTGAACTTGCGTGGACCCAGCGCACAATCGGCTTGCCACCACCCGCGGGCCGGATCTCAACCGGCACTTCAGTGACGAAATCGTCCGGAACGCCGCTCTGCCGGACGGTGACGGTCAACTTCACCGCGGGCGCCTTGCCCTTCACGGACGTGGACATCTCCAGCGCCGGCATCCCGGTGCCATACACCCAGGTGTCGAAGAAACTCTCAAGCGAGGGGTCGGGATCGCCGAGAGGCAGGAACTTCGCGGCCAGAACGCGAAATTCCTCGGTGCTGATCGTGCGGTATTCATAGCGCTTGCGCAAAGTGGCCAGCATGCGGAGGAAGTTCTCGTCACCCATGCGGCGGCGCAGCATGTGAACGATCCACGTGCCCTTGCCGTAAATGATGGCGCGCCACGGATCGAGTTGGCCGTTCTCCCGGAGCCGGTATCCCCAGGTGATAGGACCGAAGGATTCGACGGTAGTCGGTTTTCCGGGAAGCAACAGGCTCCTGCGGTAGTCATCCAGCACCAGTTCCAGAGTTTTCGCCCCTCGCTTCTGTTCCAGCACGAGCATCGCGGCGTAGTTGGCCAGCGCTTCGGAGATCCAGTCGTCGTGGTAAGTGGCCGGGACAACGAGGTTGCCCCACCACTGGTGCGCCGTTTCGTGGGCGTGGATGATCGAGTTGTAGAAGGTCTCGGCCGAGACATCCTTGCGCAGCAGCGCGCGGCGCTGCGCGTCGTCCAGGTAAGTGACGGTGGAGAGGTAGATCAACCCCGGAAACCCTTGGCCGAAGGTCCCGGGGATCGGCGAGATTGCGATTCGTTTCAGCGGCGGAGGGCCGAAATGCGCCGCCATCCACTCGAATTCCTCGGCGATTTCGGCGCCGACCTCCGCCATGCGCGCCGGAACGTTGACGGGAGGCGGCTCGTTCGGCATGGCGCTGACGCCGCTGTGCGTCCCTGGCTGCTGGGCGGGCAGCACCGGCGCCACGGCCGGGAGATGCGTGTTGCGCGCCACGAGTGAGGGGTCATCCTTGGAGTTCGCATACATATCCACCTGGTAATCGCCCCGTTTGACGCTGACATGTTCGTAATTGCCAATGTTGAACCCGGCGATGCGGATGGGCTGGGTGCTGCGGCGATGAACCGTCCGCACTTCGCCCTCCACTTTTTCCTCCACGGGATCCCCGGGGGCGGCGAGCAGGTATTGCTTAGGCAGGTGGAAGATCAGATCGTATGTGGAAAACGTCTGCCACTGGGTCGGGTACCAATTGACGCGATCTTCCACGAAGAAGACCCCGTCGCTCGTCTTGCGAATCAGGTAGCCCTCGTTGTGGATTTCGATTTCCCGGGTTTGTCCGGCTTCCATGGGCGTAGGCAAGCCGATCAGGAATGTCTCATTGAGAGAGGAGAATCCGCCGCTTCCGCGAATGGCTTCGCGTTCGGCGTCTCTGTGGAAGATGTCGACCTTCTGGCCATCTACCCTGGCCTCGGTGATGTGCATGCGCGGCGAGAGATCCAGGGCGAGAACGCCTTCCACGCGGCGTTGCGCGCGAAGCGTGGCGCGCGTGACCACCTGCAGTTTCAGGTCGGGCAGGATCGTGGATTCGATCCGGTAGTTGGTCAACGTGTAGTCCAACGGCAGGGGCGTGTTCGCTCGCAGGCTGGCCCGAGAGCGGAAACTCGCCCAGACATCGAAGGACGCCGCCTTCGATCCACTCGTGACCTTCCCCACCAGCACTTGCTCGTATGACGCCGCGTCGTAAAGAATGTTGAAGAAACCGAGCGACCTGCCGGCGATCGCCGAATAGAACAGCCCCTCGTCCTGTCGTCCCGCGCTTGCGAGCAAGTCGTGGGTGATACGCACTTCCATCCCCACGGCGAGACGCCGGACGACCTCGTTCATCTCCGAAGCAAACAGCAGGCCGCGTTCCGGACTCGGCTTGCCGCCGCCGCTCTGAGCCGCTTTCAGCAGCTCCCCGCCCCCGCCGGCGAACAGGAAAATGCCGGTTCCGAAATGCTCGTCGAGGTTCGGGGTGCCGGCGGCGTTGGCCATGCTCGCACGCTCACTGCGGTTGGAGGGACGCAGCATGACCTCGGCGTCGTCCGTCGATTCGATTGCCCGGTAAAGCGCCGCGATCCTGTGGCCCGCGACGGGGCGGGCGAAGATCAGCCAGCCTTCGGTGAAATAAAAGCGCACGTCGGGACGTTCGTAGGAAAGATCGCGCACCCGGTAACAGGCATCCGGATCCAACTCCAGGCGATGGATCTCCGCGCCGATCGCGGCGGCTGGGGAGGCCGGAGCGGAGGTTACTTCTTGAAATGGCGTCACGCTCGTGGCGAGCGTGAACAGCAGCGCGGCTGACAGGGCGCAAGGTCTGAGCACGCACCCAGTTTACCTATGTGAGCACTTCAAAGCAGAGAGGCGCTTTGGACGCTTCGCACAGAGCCGAAGTGCGGAACAAAAAAAGGGAAACTGAGTTCCCGTCTTGGCCACCCGGCGCACGTCGAGCGGCAGCAGCAGCGCGACTGGGTTCATCCGCCGGTACAGCGGCTTTCGGCTCAGCCGATGAAGATCTCTTCGTCCTGAGTGGCTTGCGCGACGCTCGGCCGCCGCCCGCCAAAAAACGCGCGAACGGCAGTCCGCACGCCGGAGACCAGACCAGTCACTTCACGGATCGGTTTGATCACTCCGCCGTGGACCACCGTGACGATCTCCTGAATGTCGGCCAGGGAGTCGTCCAGTACCAGCTCAATTCGCTGAATCTGAGCCTGCACATGGTTGGTGATGTCTGTCCGGGCTGCAGAGAATCCGGCGACTTCCGTGTGCAAGTCGTCGAGAACCGCTTGCGTCTTCTCGCCGGTCTCACGAAACTGCTTCAACGCTTCGTCAAGGGCCTCGCGCGAATTGACCAGGAACTCGGTCACCTGCGGCACCAGCGGGCTCACTTGGGACTGCAATTTACGTACCGCGAGGAAGGTCCCCACCGAGGCAAATGCCGATAGCAGCAACGCGATGCTGGAGATCAGCACCGCGATGGCCATCAAAATGAAAGTCGTATCGGACGACGCCAATGCCGGCCGCCTTTCAGACGCCTTCGATCATGTCGTCGCTGGCAACTACCGGCGCCGGCGCCTGAGCCGTGGTCTTTTCGCGATAAGCCTGCTTGCCGGCTTCTACGGCGGCTGCCAGGTTGCCTTTTTGCCGCGAGATGGCGGTCTTGCCGCGATCGACGATCTCCGTGGCGTTGTCTTTCAACTCCACGCTCTTGCGCTTCAGGAATTCCTTGCTGTCATCTGCCTTACTGAGCAGGAATTCGCGTGTATCGGGACCGGCTTTAGGGGCGAACAAAATGCCCAGCGCGGTTCCGATGCCGAGGCCGAGCAGAAAATACGGGATCCGCTTATCGTCTTCCATTCGACAGGACTCCTTGCAGCTTCTAGTGTACTCCACGACAATATGGAGGTCTCCTTCCATGACACAGCGTTTACAGGCGAAACTCAAGCTGGAAGCACTGCGAAGTTACGCGCTTCGAGCGCTTTCGCAACGCGGCCTGTCCGTGTCTGAGTTGCGCCGGAAACTACACTTGAAGTCCGAGAATCCAGCCGACGTCGATGCCATTCTGGACTCTTTCCAGACCTACGGCTATCTGGACGACAAACGCCTCTCGGAGGGTTTCGCCGACTCGCGTGCGCAAAGCGGCGCTGTCGGCGGGCAGCGGGTCCTGCGCGACCTGTTGAAGAAGCGGATTGCGCCGGGCGTGGCTCGGGAAGCGGTTTCCCGTGCCTTCGAAAACGTGGACGAGCCCGCGATGATCCGGGATTACCTGGCGCGCAAGATGCGCGGCAAGGACCTCGGCGAATATCTGAAAGAGCCGAAGAATCTCGCGAGCATGTATCGAAGGTTACGCACCGCGGGGTTCTCGTCCTCATCGAGCATTCGCGTGCTCAAGAGTTACAGCGCACATGCGGACGATCTGGAGTCGATGGAATCCACGGCGGTGGGGGCTGACGTCGTGGCCTCCGGCCTTGAAACGGATTGTTGAGTAGTCTCAGCAGCCGGACCTGGGGTTCCGGCGCAGACGTGGGCGTCCGCCCTACAATGGACCACTAACTGACCAGGGCAGCTTCGTTCGAGAGCGTGCCGAGACCCTTGCCCGTGATACTCACCACGTCGCCCGGCTGCAGAGCGGATTCCTGGGTCACGATGATGCCGGTGCCCGTAAGCAAAACGGACCCGGCCGGGACTGGATTCGCTCGTAAGAGATACTCAATCAGCACTTCGAGCTTGCGGCCCAGCTTGGCTGTCGAAGAGGCCCCTTCGAAGAGCAGCGTTTCGCCGCGTTGGATCGTGCATGCCATGTCGATCGAGTATGGATCCTTGATCTCGTCCGCCGTCACGAACCACGGCCCGAGGGCGCAGCAGCCCGTGAACACCTTCGACTGCGGCAAGTAGAGCGGGTTTTCGCGCTCAATGTCCCACGCCGAGACGTCATTGGCGAGAGTGTAGCCGAGAATGCGGCCCTTGGATCCGAGCAGGACGGCGAGTTCCGGCTCGGGCGCCATGAATGTGGAATCGCTCCGCAGTCCGATCTTGCCCTCGGGACCGACGCAGACGCGGTGCGTGCCTTTGAAGAAAATCTCAGGCCGCGGCGCAGTATGTGCGTGATAGTAGAAGCCCTCGCGTGTGCCGTGTTCGCCGTCGCGGAACGTGGCGCTCATCTCGTAGGTGCAGCCGCAGGCCCACACCTCCCGCGGTCCGATCGGAATTCTCGGCTCCGCTTCCACGCGGCCCTTGCTGGCGTGCGCTTTGAGAAAATCGAGCAGACTCAGGTGCCGCCGCTCGATCTCGTCGATCAGCTCGCGCACGGTGTAGCCGGGCACGGGGTGTGCGAATCCCTCGTCGAACACAGCCGCCGTGAGACGGCCTTCCCAATCGATCTGACCGAGCTTCATGAGTCCTGCCTTGGTGCGCCACTATCGGAGAAAGCCCCGCTTCGCGCTGGCGGCCTGCCGCGGAGAGGGTTTAGCGGAAATGATATCCGGGCGGCCCGGCGCGCCACACGCGAGCCACTAATCAGTATCCAACAAGCTTACTCAATAGCGCAGATAAATGGTCTTGTAATCGCTGTAGAACTCCATCGCCGCCGGACCCTGTTCCTTCGGTCCGAAGCTGGAGTCCTTGGTCCCGCCGAACGGAAGTTGATACTCCACTCCCGCGCTGGGCAGGTTGACAGTGAGCAGGCCGGCTTCCATGCCATGGATGAAATCGAATACGCGCGAAACGTTGGCGGTCTGGATCGATGCCGACAGGCCGAACTCGCTCGCGTTAGCCAACTGCATAGCGTGTTGGAAATCGCGAGCGCGCGTCACAGCCAGCACCGGGCCAAAGATCTCCTCGCGCGAAATGGCCGCGTTCGGGTCCACATCGGCGAACAGTGTGGGTTCCACAAACCATCCATGGTCGTAAGCCGGTCCCGTGAGACGATGGCCGCCGGCCAGAGGCTCGCCGCATTCCTTGCGGCCCAGCTCAATGTAGCGCAGCACGGTGTTCATCTGCCCCTCGTCGACGCAAGGGCCGATCTCGATGCCCGGCTCCAGGCCGTTACCAACCTTCAGCCTGCGGGTCCGTTCCGCCAGGGCCTCGACGAAATGGTCGTAGATCGAATCTTCGACGATGGCCCGCGAGGTGGCCGTGCATTTCTGGCCGGTGGAGAAGAACGCAGCATTGGCGACATTCTCGACCGCCGAGTTGAAATCGGCGTCGGCCAGAACGATGGTCGGGTTCTTGCCGCCCATTTCGAGCTGGATGCGCAGGCGCCTGGCGGAGGCGTCCGCGTGGAGTTTGAGCCCAACCTGGCAGGAGCCCGTAAACGAGATCGCTTTCAGGGCGGGGGCTTCGATCAATGCCCGGCCCAGGCTCCCGCCGGAGCCCGTCACGAAGTTGACGACGCCCTTGGGGATGCCTGCGTCGTGGCAGGCTTCCACGATGCGCCAGGCGCTCAGCGGCGCGGCCGAGGCGGGCTTCAAAACCACGGTGTTGCCGCACAGCAGCGCGGGCGCAAGCTTCCAGGCCGGGATGGCGCTGGGGAAGTTCCAGGGGGTGATCAGTCCCACCACGCCGATCGCCTTGCGGATGGCGAACATCTGCACCCGATCGCGCTCGCTGGGAGCGAGAACGCCCGCGAAGCGCGAGCCCTCCCCCGCGAAGTAGCGGAAGATGTTGATCGCGCGCCGCACCTCGCCCTTCGACTCGGGCAGTGTCTTGCCCTCTTCGAGCGTCATCTCCTTGGAGACTTCTTCGAATCGCCGGTCGAGCAGGTCCGCCACATTGTAGAGATATGCCCCGCGTGCCGGACCGGTGAGCTTGCTCCAGGCCGGCAGCGCGGCCTGGGCGGCGGCAGCGGCTTGCGCCACGTCGGCCGGGGTCCCGCTGACGTGCAGACCGACCACTTCCCGCTCATCCGCCGGATTGCGATTCTCGAACGAAGGGCCTTCGACCCACTGGCCGTCAATGTAGTTCTGAAACAGTTTCGGAGGCATTTTTGTCGGCTCTGGCTATTTGCTCTTGAAGTCCACCTTGGGGACCTGACGCGCGCCGGGCTCGGTCTTGAAATACTCGTCGTTGCGGTGGAAGCCGAGCATGCCGGCAAAAAGATTGTTCGGGAAGAGGCCCAGGGTCGTGTTGTAGAGCTGGAGCTTCTCGTTATACTTGCCGCGTTCGATGGCGATGCGGTTCTCCGTACCGGCCAGCTCGTCCTGCAGGCGCAGGAAGTTCTCGTCCGCTTTCAGATTCGGATAGTTCTCCACCACCAGCAGCAGGCGCGAGAGGGCCCCGCTGAGCTGGTTGTTCGCTTCCATCTTCTCGCCGGGCGTGCGAGCGCCGCTCATGGCCGCACGGGCGTTGGCAACGGCTTCCATCACGCCTTTCTCGTGCGATGCGTAGCCCTTGACGGTTTCCACCAGGTTGGGGATGAGATCGGCGCGGCGTTGCAGTGCGATGTCCACTTGCGACCACGCGGACTTTACGGACTCCTGTTGGGTGACCAGCGAGTTGTTTACGCTAACCCCAGTTAAGAAAAGAATGCCCCCTCCAACAAGGAGCAGGCCCAGCACGACGCCGGCGACGATAAGAGCGACTTTCATGGTTTTACTCCTAGCGATCTAGCTTATCCACGGCGTCCACGAGGACGCCGATTGACTCAAGATACGTTCCAAATAATGCCGCCGCTTTCAGGTCCCGCACCTTGGCACGGCCCTCGCGGAGATCCAACAGAGTATAAAACGGTTGCGCGTTCATACCGAAGCGCTCCGCACAGGCGCGGGCGATTTCACGCTTACTCCAAGCCACCTGCGCTCCCGACAGGAGTACCGCGTGGCGCGCCAGGACACAAAACGTGGAGAGCGAATCGGCCATCAGACGGACGAGCAACTCGGAGTTGCCGATCACTCCCGCCGCCTTCTGCCGCAGGCGCAGCAGTTTGGCCCGCAGGTCGTGCTCCACCTGAGCGCGATAGAAGACTTCGTCGATCACCAGATCCGCCACGATATCGGCGCCATGCAGGACCTTGCGCCGCTCCAGCATGTCTTTGAACTCGATGGGGAAGCAATCGGTGCTGGTGCGCACCTCGTGTTCGCTCAGCAGCAGCGGCGCCGGCTGGTGCTGGCCGCGCCACCAGACGAACACCGGCTCGCTCGCCTCGAGTTCCTTCGGCGTCACCGCGGCGAGAACGCAGAGCACGTTCAGGTCGGAATAGGCCGCGTGGTGATCGCCGCCCGCGGCGGAGCCGTAAAGGATTACGCTCACCAGCGACTTGCCATGAGCCGCCTTCAGTTTTTCTACGAGTTGCTGGAGCAGTTTATCGAATTCGGGCATGGGACTCTCCTGAGAAACGCGATTCTACCAATCGCTCGACGCTCCGCCGCCGCCGGAGTCGCCTCCGCCGAAGCCGCCGAAACTGTCGCCGGAGTCGGAACCGCCGAATCCGCCTCCCCCGCGGTTCTGCGATCCAACTCCTCCCAGGATGTTGCCGATCAACATGCCGGTCAAGAAGCCCGAAACACCCCCGCCGTAGCCGCCCCCGCCCCGCCCGCGCGAGATGAGAAACACCAGGAAGATGATGCCGGCCAGAACCAAAGGTCCGATCGGCAATCCTTCGGCTTTGGGCCGCGTTTGATGGCGTGGCGCCGGCGTGCCCAGCGATACTCCTTTGGAAGCGGCGACCTTTTCGCCGATCTGCGTCGCCGCGTCGGCCAGCGCCTGGCCGTAGTTGCCGCTCTTCAGCGACGGGCGGATGGTGCGCAGCAGGCTGCCGACGTAGCCGTCGGTCATAATCGGTTCCAGGCCGTAGCCTACCTCAATGCGCGTTCGGTGGTCGTTGATTACGAACAGGACCAGAGCGCCCTCGTTGATTGACTTCTTGCCGACGCCCCACTTTCGGTAGAGCAGGTTGGCGACGTCTTCGACGGGCTGGCCTTCCGTGGATTTTAAGGTCACGAGCGCGAGCTGCGCGCCAGTGGCCTGCTCCAGACGGGCGCAGTATCTGTTGAGCTGGTCCCGCGTGGGCTGATCCACGACATTGGCGAAGTCGTTGACGTACCCTTGCGGCTGCAATGCTGCGAAATCGGTCGCCTGCTGACCGGTGAGCAGGGTGCAAACCGAACCGAGTAACAGGAGTCCGATGCGTTTCAACAAATCAAGTCTCCTTGCGTAACGCCAAGCGAATCGACGCGCCCCAGCGCGGCGAGCCCGAGTTTCCCAGGTTGAAAGAACTGCCGAGCGATCTGCTGGATTTCGTCCGCCGAACGGCGTCAATCGCGCGGGCGAGTTCGTCGAGCGTGAAGAAGCGGCCGTGGGTCATCCACTGCCGCGCCAGATTGCTCATGCGGCTGGTGGTGGATTCCAGACTCAGCAGGAGCGAGCCCTTCATGTGTTCGCGGGCGTGACGAAGCTCGTCTTCGGGCACAGGCTCTTCGCGCAAGCGGCGCAACTCCGCCAAGGTGGAGTCGAGCACGCGCCGGCCATTCTCCGGAGCGGTCCCCGCGTACACGCCCAAGTTTCCCGTGTCGTGGTACAGGTTCAGCTCCGAAAAAATCGAATAGGCCAGACCCTGCCGCTCGCGGATGTTCTGGAAAAGGCGCGAACTCATGCTGCCGCCCAAGATCACATTGAGGGTATAACACGCCAGGCGCAAGGGATGGGCGGCCTCGATCATCGGCGTCCCCAGGCAGAGTTGCAACTGCTGCAACGCGCGGCGGCTCTTCAAGACGAACGGAGGCTGCCCAATTGGGACGGGCTGCCGTGGTTCCGGGTCCCCGAGCGGCAGCCCCTCCAGATGACGCTTTACCAATTCGATGACGTCGTCGTGACGCAGGTTACCGGCCGCCGTCACAATCAGGTTCGCCGCCGAATAGTGGCGGCGATGGTGTGCGCGCAGCGCCTTCTCGTTGAAGCTCCGGATGGTTCGCGCGTTGCCGATGATGGGCATCCCGAGGGGAAAGCCCTTCCAAAAGTTATTCACGAAGAGATCGTGGACCACCGACTCGGGGTCGTCGTTTTCCATCTTCAGCTCTTCGAGGATGACGCCCTTTTCCTTCTCGATGTCGGCCTCGTCGAACTTCGGATTCTTCAGCATGTCGGCCAGGATGCCGAAAGCAAAGTCCAGGTGTTCGTCCAGGACCTTCATCGTGTAACCGGCCAGGTCCCGGCCCGTGAAGGCGTTGAGATTGCCGCCGATAGAGTCCATCTCTTGCGCGATCCGTTCGGCGGGGCGGGTGGGCGTGCCCTTGAAGAGCATGTGCTCGATGAAATGCGAGATGCCATTGGTCTTGGGCGTCTCGCAGCGCGAGCCCGTTCCGATCCAGAAGCCCGCGGCGACGCTGCGCACGGCCGGCATCGGCTCGGTGATGACGCGGACTCCGTTCGGCAATACGGTCATCGATATGTCGCGATTCAGCGGGCTCTGCGTCATCTATCCCTATTCCAACAGATCGCCGGCCCCGACATGACGACAAACTTCTCCAACCCCGCAGGAGACAACGGGAGGATCCGAGATCGATGGCCGTCATCGGTGGGACAGACGATCGCGTGCGTCGTCTGGTACACCAGGCTAAGCCTGGCTGATCTTGTGAATTGAAAGGAATTCACCATGCAAATTGCTCGTTCGTGCGTGTAGCTGAACCGGAGCGAGTCGGGGTAACCCGGCTGGTGGAAACTGGGGAAGCAAACCTGTGAGCCGTAGTGTTAGCAAACCCGATTCGGCCTCGTGACGCTAATGAAGGTGGCCAGTCCTCCAGACAGGATGAAGCCTGCCACCGGTGGGGAAGCAATGAGCAAGCACTCGCCGGGCCTTCCGGGGTGATTGGGGACAGCGCGCAGGAATAGATCAGTCGAGGAACCTGGGAGACCCGGCAGGGTGGGGCAAGGGCAACCGAGCCCCAACGGCCCGCGGGAATGCATAACCGAGGGAACGGCTCTGGCCGGGAGTCGGAGCGGCGCATAGTAGCGAGGAAGCGGGGTAACGCCCGTGGAGCCAAGGGGCCGCACTGAAAGCATTGCTGCTGTAGGAGGAAAGGAGAGCCGCTTGGAAGAGATTCCCGCTACGGAACAATGGCCGCATATCGAAGCCCTGAACAAACAGGGGAGTGGAGACGGACGGCCGGATAAACTCTCTTTGCTGAGACAGAAGCTGAGCCAAAAGGCCAAGCAGGAGCCGAAGTTCCGGTTCTACGTGCTGTACGACCGGATCTATCGGCGCGATGTGCTGGAAGCGGCATGGCAACGGGTGCGCGCCAACCAGGGAGCGCCCGGAGTGGACGGCGTGACGATCAAACGGATCGAAGCGTCGGAAGCGGGTGTGCAGGGGTTTCTGGACGAGCTTCAGGAGTCTTTGCGCGCCAAGAGCTATACGCCGACAGCGGTACGGCGCGTCTACATCCCGAAGGCGAATGGGAAGCTGCGGCCGTTGGGCATCCCGACGGTGCGGGACCGGGTGGCGCAGATGGCAACCCTGCTGATTCTGGAGCCGATCTTTGAAGCGGATTTCGAGGACTGCTCCTATGGGTTCCGTCCGGGCCGGTCGGCGCACCAGGCGTTGGCGGAGATACGCGGGCAGGTCCAGGCCGGCTATCAAGCGGTGTACGACGCGGACCTCAAAGGCTATTTGGATACTGCTTCATACTGCCCCCGGGTTCATGAGAGTTCCTCGAATAATGTGGGTTGCTGATCTACGACCTTGATACGCAAGCCCTTACGCCGGCCCTGCCGCACGAGTACTGCTTCGAGCTCCCCGCGCTTTACACGCTGCAACACGGTTTGCCGTGAAACGCCGAGCTTCAGGGTGGTCTCCATCATTGGTAGATACTCCGGCGGCGCCTGCTGCACGATGCGCGCCCGCAGTTCGCCAGTGATCCGAATCTGCCACGGCGCGCCGGGCGTGATCTGCTCACCTGCAATAAATCCATCGGCCAGCCAGCGGTGAATGCTGGATGTATTCATACCCAGAATCTGCGCCGCCTTGCGGATCGAAACCAGTTCGCCGCTGGGCGACTCAGCCGGCGGTTGGAAACGGGGAATGCCGCGATAGCGGCGCAGGCTGCCCACCTGGTTGGCGGTGAAGCGTTCTCCTGTCGCCGTTTTGCGCTCTTGTCGATTGAGGATTCCGGCGATGACCTCATCGGGGTAGAGAGCAGCCAGACGGCGCAGCAGCGAGATGGTGTCTTCATCGGTGCGCGGGCCCATCGGCTTGAAACGCGGGACCGAGACATCCAGGAGCGTGATGGCGCCAGCGCGCCAGCGCAGCGTCAGGTGCGCCATGCCTTCGGCTCGCTTCAGGTCGAGGATGACTTCTTCGAGCAGCGTGCGCAAGAGTTCCTTGCGATCGCGATCCGTGGTGGTCGTTGCGGTCCAGACTTGCCGCAGATCGGAGCCGAGTCTCTGCATGCGCAGGAGCTGCTCCGGGCTCAGCGTGTTGGGCCGCTGTTGCTCGCGGTGGCGGAGTTCCGCTTCGGCCGCGGCCAGATCGCGCAGGCGACTCTCCCATTCAGTTTCCAGGCCGCGAGCCACGAGACGGTTTTCCGGTTCCACGGTTCGGTAACGGCGTTCGGCCTTCTCAGACTCGTAGCGCGTCCGTTCCACTTCCAAGCGCCATTGCGACAGCGCAGCATCATGATTGGCATGAAGTTGCTCGACAGTGAGCCGCATGGCTTCCACGGCAGCCGGCGTGACGGCTTCGAGAAAGGTATTGGCTACGGCTTGCTCGATGGTCAGACCGCCGATGGTGAGGCAGTACTGCCCGCGCCCGTCCACGATATCTTTGCCGGCGCAGTGGTAACCCGGCGTCGAGTTTCGGCCCCTATAATGCGTCATGAGCCGGCGGCCACAATGGCCGCACGTGGCGATGCCCTGCAACAAGGCTGAGCCCTCTCTCACCGCGCCGCCCGCCTGGTGTGGCTTCGGCCGCGTGTTGGAGTCAAGACGCGCCTGGTTGGCCTGAAAGGTGGGCCAGTCGATAAAGCCGGGATGATGCTCGGCAATGAGCACGGACCATTGACTGATGGGCAGATGCCGCATGCGCATTTTCACGCTGCCGTGCTCATCGACGTAGCGTTCGCTCCGGGTCTTGCCATAGGTGTAAGCGCCAGCATAAACCGGATTGGTCAGGACGTGGTGCAGCGCGGTGTAGGTCGGAGTGACCCAGCGGATCGGACCAAGCTGACCGGCGGGCGCCTGTTGCAGAGGAAAGGACAAGCCCTCGGAGCGAAACCACAGCCACACGCGCCGCGCCGAACCGAACTCGGCGAAGCGCTCGAAGACGGTGCGGATGGCGCCAGTGACCGCTTCGTCGGGATGGAACAAGACTTCCCCATCGGCTTGTCCCCAGATGAAGCCCACGGGTAAACCGCGGCGCAGTTCTCCGCGTGCCGCCTTGTTGCGTATACCTCCGTCGAGCCGCGCACGAATAATGTGTAGCTCTGCCTCACTCATGGTGCCCTTTAAACCAAGCAGCAGGCGATCGTTGAACAACGCGGGGTGATAGACGCCGTCGTTGTCGCCAATGAGAGTATCGGTGATGCCGCACAGTTCGAGCAAGCGATACCAATCGGCGTTGTTGCGAGCCAGGCGCGAGACCTCCAGGCCGAGCACGATGCCCACGTGGGACAGCGCCACTTCGCTGGTTAAGCGAGCGAAGCCGGAGCGCTTGTCGGTACTGGAGCCGGACAGTCCGAGGTCTTCATCGATGACGACCACCTGCGCCTTGGGCCAACCGAGTTGGCAGGCTCTGTCGGCCAGGGCGTACTGGCGAGCCGTGGACTCACGGTTATGCTCCACCTGGCCCGGCGTGGACTGGCGAATGTAAACGTAGGCGGCGCGCTGGGTGTGGGCAGGTTGGATTTTGGAGGGATCAGTCATTGGGCTGCTCCTGCGTCGGTTCCTGGCACTGGTCGCGGGTGGCTTGAACAAGAAGGCGCGCCAGAGTCTCGATGACGATCCGCTTTTGATCGTCGTCGAGTTGCTCCCACAGGCACGTCTCCGGGATCGGGATGTCGGTGAAGTTCAGGTTCAGTTGCGGCATGGCTCTCCTGGTCTCGCCCCGATGTTAGCGGGACATCGGCGGAGCGCAGCAGGAGAGCGTCAACGAGGCGGTGGAGCCGCAGCAAGTCCTCCAGGGACCCGACCAGTTGAGGCTTCTCAGAAGAGCCTGGGACAGATTTGAAATCTGTCCATTCAGCGGGAATCAGCGACTTGCTGCCGTCCGGCAGGATGAGAACGAACTGCAGGCTGCCGCGCATGTCCGCATGCCGGAGGACCTCCATGGACCGTCCTTCGAAAGGGTGATGCGGGCGGGTGATCTTCACTCGCTCGGGGAAGTCCCGAGGGTGGGTAGTGTGTGGTGGGTTCCTTCGATTCGATTCCGCACGACAAACTTCTAGCTTGCGTGCGCATGCGAGTGGTGGACCGGAGTGTGCTCAAGCTGATCCGGATGTGGCTGGAGACCCCAGTCGTAGAGCCGGGTGAGCAGGGCCAGCCGGAGCGCTGTAGTCGGCCCCGCCAGGGTACTCCCCAAGGCGGGGTGATTTCGCCGCTGCTCAGTAACTTGTATCTGCATTGGTTCGACAAGCTGTTTTATCGAGCCGATGGGCCAGCCCATTGGGCGGGAGCCAAGCTAGTGCGCTATGCCGACGACTTCGTGGTGCTGGCGCATGAGCAAGGAACGCGTCTGACGGGTTGGATTGAATCGAAACTCGAAGGCTGGATGGGGTTAGAGATCAATCGGGACAAGACACGGGTGGTGAACCTGCAAGTGGAGGGAGCGAGTCTGGACTTTCTGGGCTTCACATTCCGCTACTACGCGAGCCTGCAAAGGCGCGGAGGGCGGTATCTCAATGTGAGTCCGTCGGTGAAAGCGCTGAAGCACGAGCGGGAAGAGTTGCACGAACTGACCGAGTACCGGCAGTGCTCGAAGCCGATCCCGCAGGTGATTCAGGAGTTGAACCGGCAACTGAAGGGCTGGAGGAACTACTTCGACTTTGGCTATCCACGCCAAGCTTTCCGAGCGATGGACGCGTACGTTCGCCGCCGTCTCACGCAGCACTTGAGGCGGCGCAGCCAACGGTCCTACCGGACGCCGGAAGGGGTCAGTTTCTATGAGCAGATCCAGCGCTTGGGGCTGGTGAAGCTGTAGCGGCTGGCAACCGTGCAACTGCCTGCGCATGCCCCAGGCGAGACGTTTTCAGGAGAGCCGGATGCCGGGAAATCCGCTTGTCCGGTTCGACGAGGGGAGAGTGGGTCGCACCGCAAGGTGTCGCCCTCTCTCCTACTCTACTCGCGCGGGTAGGACAGACGATCGCATGAGTCGTCTGTCGCGTCCACCGGGGACGGTGCCTGCCGGTGACGGTCAGGTTTGGTTTCCGGCGAACGACAGACCACGCCGGGCGATGGTCTATCCCACCTGCCAGCAGAAGCGCTCAGTGCACTCCGCTCTTCTCTCGCGCCGGGAGGAACTCGTCGCCTTTCTGCCAGGTTGGCAGAGTGTCCAGATTCGCGATGTGAACGCCGAGAGTCATCCCGAAGCGCGCGAACTGCTCCATGCCGGAGAAGTCCCAATCCGGGCTGTACTCGTCCGACGGCTGATGGTAACTGGCTCCGAACTTCTTCATCCGCTCGGGAGTGAATGCCGCGGGCTTGGCGATGTAGTTGCCGCCCATGCCGACGGAAAATGCCGGGACTCCGGCTCGTGCGAAGGAGAAATGGTCGCTGCGGTAATAGCCGCCGGCCTCGGGATGCGACTCGCCCTTCAGTGTGAGCTGGGCCTCCCGCAGGTCCTTCTGCACAAGATCCCAGAGTGTCGTTCGCTCCGCGCCTTGCAGGCCTGCGTCGCGGGTCCGCCCCAATGGCGAGTAACTGTCGAAGTTCAGGTTCGCGGCAATCTTGCCTGCCGGTACCGGCGGATGCCCGGCGAGGTAGGTCGATCCGAGCAGGCCGCTCTCTTCGGCCGTGACTGCGGCAAAATAGGCGCTTCGCTTCGGCTTCGGCTCCATGGACGCCCAGGCCCGAGCCATCTCGATCAGCATGGCGCAGCCCGTGGCGTTATCCAGCGCCCCGTTGTAGATGGCGTCGCCATTCACAGGCGCCCCGATGCCGAGATGGTCCCAGTGGGCGGTGAAGATCACGGCCTCGCTCTTCAGCGCTGGGTCGCTGCCCGGCACCATGCCGATGACGTTGCCCGTGTCGATGTCGGAGATGCGGAACTCCATGTCGGCCTTGACCTTGGCAGGCAGCGCCCGGGCCTGGAAGCCGCGTTTGTCGGCTGCGGCCAACGCCGATTCCACGTTCAGATTCAGCGTCGCCAGCAGCTTCACCGCGGCTTCCGATGTCACCCAGCCGGCGAGGGTCAACGCCGGTGTGTCAGGCGTGTGCGCCACCTGCGGCATCGGCCGGCTCTGTCCGCGCACGACCTGCCAGCCGTAGCTGGCGGTCGGCGTAGTGTGAATGATGAGTGCTCCAAGCGCTCCTTGGCGGGCTGCCTCTTCGTATTTGTAAGTCCAGCGTCCGTAGTAAGTTAACGCCTTGCCAGCGAAGAATTTGGGGTCGGTCGAGGGCGGCTCGCCCGTAAATAGGACCACCACCTTGCCCTTCACGTCCACGCCTTTGTAATCGTCCCAGCCAAACTCCGGCGCACGAATGCCGTGACCGACGAATACCATGTCGGCTTCAAAGTTGACGTCGGGCTGTTGCCGATGCGTCGTTCCGATGAAGTCGTCCAGCCACTTCAGATCCACGCTCTGGTCCCCAATTAAAAAGCTCAAGTGCGCTTTGGCGGCGTCGGGGTCGACCAGCTTCAGCGGGACCTTCTGAACATACGTGCCTTGGTCTCCGGCGGGCTTCAAACCGGCAGCCGCGAACTGCGCGGCAATGTATTCCTGAGCCAGCAATCCGCCGCGCGCGCCCGGTCCACGCCCTTCCAGGAGGTCGCTGGAGAGGAATTTTACATGTGGGCGAATTCTCTCCCCTTCAATGTGATCGGCCTGCGCCGATACCAGCACTGCGGCGGCGAATAGTAAAACGAACAATCTCATGATTCTTTCCTTTTTGCGGCGAGCTTCGCCGCGAACCGCGGGACGTGGATGATAAAGCGTTCATGGGTTCCCTCGGCGATGATTTCCTTTTCGTCCCGGGCCGTCAGGTCGAAACTGACGCGAGATCCCTCAACGGCGGTGACCCGGGCCGTAAACCGCACCGACATTCCTACAGGCGTTGCCGCCAGGTGTTGGATATTGACTTTCGTCCCCACCGACTCGTATCCTTCATCCAAATAGGGTTTGACGGCATTGCGGGCCGTGACTTCCAGCCAGAGAATCAGGTGTGGCGTGGATAGGACTCGAGCCTCCTCGTCGCCAAGAAAGTCGATGGCCCACTCCGGGGTTACGAGCAACGGCTGTTCACCTATAGCTCCAACCGGAATCTCATTCATGAGATCATGGTATCGCGGGGGAGATTAAGGGTTGTTTTCTTTCTGCATCTTGCAACAACCCCGGCGCTCTCGTCGTCTATCAACAGTGAGATCGAACCAATAGGGCGAGTATCCGACCGTTGCGCATTTTATTCGCATTTCTGCTCATTTCCGCCGGCATAGCCTATGCCGATGCAGCCGAAGCCGGAGGCGCGGCTTCGATGCCGGGAAGCCGCCACGAGCGGGAAGCCGAGGAACGCTTCGAGCTTCACCTCAACAAGAGCCGGAATCGTATCCTGCGCGGCGTTTCCATGATCACCCGGTTTGCCGGCAAGCTCACAAAACTGGACAAAGTCGCGCGAGTGGAAGCGCGCCGCCATGTAGCCGTCGATGGCGCCGTGGATTACGACCTGATCGCCAAGGAAGGCGACAAGACCATCCAGAAGGAACTGATCAACCGCTTCATCGGAACGGAGATGGATCCTCATCACGCCGCCAGCGGCGAGGTGGCCATCACACCGGATAACTACAAGTTTAAGTTCAAGGGAACTCGCGAGGAAAACGGGCGCAGCGTGGACGTCTTCGAACTACATCCGAAGAAGAAGCGCGTCGGTCTGTTCAAGGGCGAGATATGGATGGATACGGAGACCGGGCTCAGTGTTCACGAAGCAGGTACTTTCGTGAAAAGTCCGTCCGTGTTTTTGAAGGATATCCGATTTGTCCGGGATTACGAGATTCGAGATGGCTTCGCGCTGCCCAAGAGCACCTCGATCTACACGAAAACACGCTTCTGGGGAATGGCTGAACTGGAAGTGAATTACTCGGATGTTGCCTGGGATGCGACACCCGCCGCATCCCAGGCTCTGAACTGAAGCCGAAAGATCGATCCTACCAGCGCGGTTCCCGCCGGCGGAATCCGCCACCACCACCAGCGCCGCCGCCTCCACCTCGATTGAACCCGCCTCCGCCTCCGCCACGCTCTTCACGCGGTCTGGCTTCGTTCACGTTCAGTTTGCGCCCACCGAAGTCGGCGCCGTTCAACGCGTTGACAGCCCTGTTGGCCTCCTCATCGTTCGGCATCTCGACGAAGGCAAAGCCACGCGATTTGCCGGTTTCGCGGTCGGTGATGATGCTCACCCGATCCACTGTTCCGTAACCCTCGAAGATGCTCCGAACCGAGTCTTCGGTCGAGGTGAAGCTCAAGTTACCCACAAAAATATTCTTCAAGCAAACACTCCTGACTGTACTTGACACCGGGCTTGCCAGGCTGGAGAGGGCGGACGCGGGACGAACGGACGCGGGCCTGATAACTCGCACCTAACTGAGCGGGCAATTCAAATACTCAGACAGAATACCAGACAAGTTCGGGGTTTGGAAGTCCTCGATTCTTGCGTTTGCGGCAATCTTCCGGTGGCTTTTCGTGCCGGCGCTTGCGCCTCGTCAGGCAAGCTGTACAATGCGAACCATGTCCAGATTGTTCTCAACTCTCGTCTTCCTGGCGCTCTCCGCTAGCGCGAAACCGCCCCACTCCTACCCCACCTTGGGGAGGATTATCCGCGAGGATCCTCGCCTGGACGCCCTGCTATCCCAGGACGCCCGGATCGAGGTGATCGCCTCCGGGTTTGAATGGGCGGAAGGACCAGTCTGGGATCGAACCGCGGAGGCGCTGCTGTTCTCCGATATCCCACGCAACACCATCTTCCGGTGGACGGTGAAGGGCGGCGCGGTGTCCTGGATGAAGCCCTCGGGTTTCACCGGCATCGGCGAGTACAGCGTCGAACCGGGCAGCAATGGGCTCCTTCTGGATCCTAAGGGCCGGCTGATCCTGATGGAGCACGGAGACCGGCGGGTTTCGCTCTGGGAGACGGGCCGCGGGAAGGTCACGCTGGTGGACAATTTCGAAGGAAAGCGGTTGAACAGCCCGAACGACGGGGCGCTCAAGTCCAACGGAGACCTGTACTTCACAGATCCGCCGTACGGGCTGCCCCAGAAGGCCGACGATCCCTCGCGCGAGATGGACTTCTGCGGCGTCTTCCGGTACAGCCATGGCAAGGTGACGCTGCTGACCAAGGAGCTTACGCGGCCGAATGGGATCGCGTTCTCGCCGGATGAAAAGACCCTGTATATCGCCAATTCCGACCCGCAGCGAGCCGTCTGGATGGCCTATGCGGTGAAGGAGGATGGAACGCTCGGCGCGGGCCGGGTCTTTGCCGACGTCACCGCGATGGCCGCGCAGTTGCCCGGACTGCCAGACGGGATGAAAGTGGATCGCGACGGCAATCTCTGGGCGGCGGGTCCCGGTGGCATTCACATCATGTCTCCCGACGGGAAGCGCCTGGGGCGAATCGAGACCGGCGAAGCCACCTCCAACTGCGCCTGGGGCGACGACGGTTCGACGCTCTACATCACCGCGGATATGTACTTGTGCCGGATTCACACCCAGACGCGGGGCGCGGGCTGGTAGTGGCCGCTCACTCGTCCGCTTCGTTCCGAGGAGGGAAATTCTCCGCCTGCTTTCTATCGACCGCCTCGTAGCCGCCGCAGCGCGTCACTGGGAGTTTCGGATACTTGGCGAACTCCGGATCGGTGAGCCCCTTGCGGCAGAGCCAGAACTCGCTGCCGCGGTCGCTCACGATCCGCTGAGCGTGAATGCACGCGGCGCAGAGACCGGGATGCGCGGCTGCCGGCGGCATGATTCAGGGTAACCCGGCCCTGCTGTCTCCACCCCACGGCGATTTCTCGATCAACGTATACGGCAACACAGGGTTTCAGAGAGGCCCGGACGCCCGCTAACACCGAGCTGCGCCCCTAAGTGCGCCAGGTCTCCGTCCCCTGGAGCCGGGGCCATTGGACGAGAAGCGCTCGCATGCGGAGCGACGGCGAGCACGTTGCGGTGACCTGCCATGGGGCATGCTTACATCGCCGGAAGTGCTCTCGGATCGCGAGGGCCCGGGCGAACCCGGTCAGCCATTCCCTCGTGGGGGACCTTGCAGGCCAGACTGGACTCCTTCGTACCTACGCGTGTGCGTGCGCCTCATAGTGCTGACGGAGCAGGTCCTTCCCATAGTCGTTGCCGTTTGGGGTGCGCACCACGCAGTGAATGTGCTGCCGGGTCGGCGCCATCGGGTTCTTGGCGAATCGCGCCAGGTTCGCCGGACGCTGGTGGTCGAATTCAATCAGAATCACAGGGCTGTAGATGCGGTAGTAGTAGACTCCCGCCGCATCCGAGCTGCCAATCCAGGCGAACCAGGTGCGCTCGATTTGCCGCTTGACCTCATCCATTTTGATGCGGGCATGACCCTCGTCCATGTTTCCAACGTACAAGTCGACGAGATCCAGGAGCTGCTTGCGCCCCGCCTGGGAAAAATCGGCTGCACGTGCGCCCGCGTAGTCGAGCACTACATTGTCCTTGAACGCCTCCGTCAGATTGTAGTTCGTGGCCTTGTTCGGGTTGAGGATTGACTTCGCACGCTGGGCGTTGTCCAGCGCCAGCAACATCTCGAGTCCGCGGTTCTGCTCGTTCTGAAGAATCGAGAGACCTTTGTATTTGCCGGATGTGGCAGTCACCGGCTCCGAGCCGGCGAAGAAGGGCGTCATCACCACCTGGTCGCCCAGTACGAAATAGTTGATGATGACGTGGTGCCCGTCGAGTTGGAAACCCCAAGGCTCGGTCGCGGAGGGTTGGCCCATCACCGTGATGTAGTAAAGCCACTCACCGAGAAACGCGTGATCGTCGGTCAGCTCGGCGAGGGTCTCATTGAGACACATGATGTCGCGGGTTAGCTTCAGGCCGCGCGCGCTCAGGGAAGCGCCCAACAGACCGAATGCTGCGTCGCGCTGGGAGTCGCTCATCTCCTTAAAGCTGACCCCTTGACGCACATAGAAGTGCTGGTTCATCCACTTGCGCCATTCCGGATCGTCGACCGCGAACATGGTGCGGTTACGCTGCTGTTGGGTGAGACTCGTCAGGAAACGCTCTGCGGCAGTGCGGACTGGAGCGGTCGAAACCCCCGTGGAATGAATGCCGAAGAGGCCGGATTCGACGGTTCCATTGGTCGTGATGCCCTTGAATGGCTCCGCCAGACCTTTGCGTTCGTATTCGGCCGACATTTGCCGGAACCGCTCGGCCATGCTGGTGGTGTCCTGGGGGAAGGCGTTGGGCGCGAGAATCGCGCCGGGGATCAGGGCCGAAAACAGCGTCCGGCGCGACATGCGCGGGGCGTGGTGAAGGTGCTCGTGAGAACTGTGTCGTTGCTTCAAGACGTTCATCCCAGTATCGAAATCGGGTGCCGTCTATTGTACGGCTAATCGCCTCCGATGCAATCATCGACAACACTTTCGCGAACCGCCTGGTGCACTCGACGCCGGATTGTCTGCCGCTCTCGCACGACTCTTGTTGCGGATCGCCGTGGATGGATACGAGAAGAACACGGGGGCAGTCCGCACATCTCACGTACCACGCTGGGTTCGCCTGAAGCGTGGCGTATCTGCGGCAGTAAAGGGGATGGTTGGGCTGGAGGTCCGAATTGGTCGGGGCGGGGCGATTTGAACGCCCGACCCCCTGCGCCCAAGGCGGCTTCCGGCCTCCGGCCGAAATTCCGTGTTTTCAAGTGCTTACGCTTCAATGAGATGCGGCTGCCCTGTTGAAATTGGTGGATTCCGGTGGAATCCGGAGGAAATTCACAGCTACAAAATTGACTACAGTCGAAAAATCGATACTCTACCTGAGTCCAACCTTCCGACTCCTCATCCCGATGATGTCTTCTCCGTTGCGGATGGGAGGGGCAAGTGCGGGTCCGTCGTCACAGAATACCCGATGGCCTCATAGCCAGTGAGCCGCCTCTTGAACATTCGCGCCAACATGGGGGAGTTTGCATCTACATAGTCGTAGACGAGCACTTCCTTCTTGTTGTGATGGATGCGGTGCAGCCGGCCGACATACTGTTGGAGCGTACCCTTCCAGGACACCGGCATGGCAAGGAACAGCGTGTCGAGCCGGGCATCGTCGAATCCCTCGCCAATGTAGCTGCCAGTGGCGAGGATCACGCGAGGCTGATCCTCGGGCACCGTCGCGAGAGACTCCAGAACCGTGCGCCTTTGCTTTCGGCCCATTCCGCCGCGCAGGATGAAGACGTTATTCGTGACCGCGGACAGGCGTGCAGCGAACTGCTGCAGGTGATCGGTCCGGCCGGTCAGCAGCAGCGGTGAAGGCCCCGCTTCGAGCACCTGGATCAAATCGCTCGCGATCAGATCGTTCCTCCCTGCATCCGTCACTAAAGCGGCGTAGAGATCCTGGATTGTGACCTCGCCCGCCGTGCTCGTGAAGTTGAATTCCGTGTAGCGGGGAATTACCCGATGTTCGAACGTGGAGGATTCCGCGGCCTTCCGGGCACTGAGGTTGAACCGGATGGGACCGCACTGCATGAAGATGATCGGGTGGTGACCATCTTTGCGGAAAGGCGTGGCGGTCAGGCCGACGACATAGCGAGCCTTCACTTGCTTCAGGACCTGCTCGAACGTGAACGCCGATAGGTGGTGGCACTCGTCCACGATTACCTGCCCGTATTCCGCCACCAGGTCATGTACTTCCCCTTTGCCGTGGAGGCTTTGGATTACGGCAACGTCGATCTTCCCGCTTCGAGCCGTCTTGCCGCCCCCAACCTGCCCAATAGAGGTCAAGGGGATATCCAGGAATGTCGCGAGTCGGGCTCGCCATTGATCGAGCAATTGCTGCCGGTGGACGATGACGAGAGTGTTGACCTTCCGATGTCCGATGAGCCAGGCCCCCAGGGCGGTTTTGCCGAACGCGGTGGGAGCGCAGATCACGCCGATGTCATGGGCTAGGGTCTGCGTCACCGCTTCGTCCTGCGCCGGTAACAACGTCCCCTGAAACTCGACGTCGAGCGGCTGCCCTGCAAAGCGCTCGTCCTGAATCTCCGCGGCGATTCCATGAATGCTCAGGAGATCCAGTGCTTCCTGCATGCAGCCTCGTGGCAAGCCAACATACGCTGGGAAATCCTCAGCGCACGAGATGATGCGTGGCTTGCCGTACGTGGAGAGGCGCATGGCCTGTGCCCGGTAGAACTCAGGATTCTGAAACGCGGCCAGACGACGAAGACGATCCAGCATGGCCGACGGCAACCCAGCCTTCTCAACGAAAACCTGATTCGATAGAACGAGCCGAACTTTTGATGGAAGAGCGCCGGTGATCAGCTTCTCCCGCTTCTTCTTCGAAGGAGGCATGAGCCACGGGGCGTCTCCGTCCTCTTCCTCCGCCGCGAACCGGACTCCAACGATGTTTCCTTCTGGAGCCACTTCGTGTATGAGCGCCGCAAGATCCTCGGACGGAATGCGCCGTACAGTGGATAGGTAGCTCCACTGGTCTGGATAGGGCGCGAATCGGTCATCGACGAAAACGCTATTGTCTGACTTCCTCGGAATCTTCTGCAGAGGGAGGGCGATCAGGTTGCCGAACCCGCCCTTCGGCATCGTGTCCTGGTTGGGGAAGAGCCGGTCATAGGAGTCCAGACTGACCTCATGGCGGGCTTCCGTTGTTCGGGTCAGAAGCGCAGCACCGAGTCTGCGCGCGTCGGCCGCCGGTACCGGTCGATCGAAGAAGAACCAGATGTGACCGCCATTCCCAGATCGCGACCGCTCGAGTGCCGCGGGTACGTTGTAATGATGGCATGTCGCCAGGAACGCGGCAGCGTCCTGCTGCCATCCCGATTTGTCGAAGTCAACCACGAGGAGGCTACAGGTCTCGTCCGGCAGCAGCGGATAGATCCCGATTGTCACCTTACCTTCGAGGTGATCCCTAATTGTGGCGTCGGTGAGCAGTCTCAAAGATCGCGTCTTGCGCGCGATCTCTTTCCGCTTTTCGAGCGGCGCCGCGTTGATGGTCCGCCAATCCATGTCGGCCGCTGGAGCGTATCCTTGTTTGTCGCCGTTCTCCCAACGCAGCGCGTAGACGTCTTCCCGCCCACGGAACAGGCTCCGGAAGAGCGTTAGCTTCTCGTCGGGTTTGGACCCCTTGTGAACAGTGGCCGTATCGCCCGGCGGCGTGCCGGACGGGGGTTCTTCTGAGAGCCCGGACGGTATGCCGTGGGCATCAAGCAGAGAGCGCAGGCGAGCATTCTCCGTTCGGAGGAGCTCACATTCCTCCATGGCCGACTTCAGGTGATCGCCTGGCTCAGTCACCGCGTCCCTTCCATGGCTCGCCGGGAAGGCGCGAGATGATCAAACGATGCACGGTCTCCGCCGCCTTTGCGACGTCGAATTTGATGGACCCCGCAAGAGCGTGACTCGCCAGGAGGGGCGCCACGTCCGCGTGGAAGACTGGGTCGGCGAGTTTCTCGGCGAGATTCGCCTCGAACTCCGCACGTGAGGCCGAGCAACCAGTGCTCCCCATATAACGCAGGAAGCAGTCAATGATGTTCGACACGTCGAGAGCCGGATAGCGGTCAAGCGCTACAGCGAGGTCAAACAGATCACGGCCCTTCTTGCGTTGGTAGAAGGCACGCAGCTTCGTCGCAAGGAGTTCCTCAAGCTGGTACGTCACCGCTTCCGCCTGCCCTGCAAACCATGGGTTGTCGATCGCAACGTGCCGCTTGGCGAAACCAAGGACCGCAAAGTGCTCACGGGTGTTGATCTCGATCTTCACCCGCAGCGGCGTGACCGGTGGAACTTCTGACTCGAAGCGGTAAATGAACGTTGCACGCCCGTCCGATTGCTTCCTCTTGGGCTCACCCAGCCACGAATCAAGCCTGCTTCGCAGCGCGGTCATGACTGGGCCAATCGCACCCGCTTCAATCTGCACGAGGTCGATATCCTCCGAGTATCGGGCCGCAGGGGTGAGAAACAGTTTGTGAAGTGCAGTTCCGCCGCGGAAGGCCAACGCCGAAGAGAGGCCCGGATCTGAATAGATCTCGACAAGGACCCGGGACAGGACGAGGTCCTGTTCGACTTGGGCGTCGGTCGACCAGGGCGCATTTCGCCGCCATGCCGTGATGTGGGCGCGCGGGATCATTCGTCCATCTGAATGCGCTCATTTACGAGGACGCGCCAGCGCTGATTCTTCTCTGCTCCAGTGACATTGCGGTCCGCGCGAAGCGCAACTCTGCGGGGCTTCCGTTCTGCAAGCCACTCGGAGAGAGGGCGGACCGTATCTCCCGCTCCCGCAGATTCCAGCAGCAACCCGGCGCGTTGGATCGCAGCAATCTCCGGCTCTTCTGCAGCCGCCCTCACCAGCCGTTCCGGATCGATCTTCTCCACCAAATCGGCGAAAACGGTGACGATGTTCCCAAGTCCGCCAACCGCCAACGGGTAGCGGATCAAATCAAAGACCGTCGCTTCAGGAGTGGAGACCTGCATAGTCCCAGTCTCAACCTTCATGCCGACGGTCGGCGTTTGGGCTGCGGATTTCTTGACGAAGAACCGAAGCTGCGTTCTGCCAGCGACCGCCGGTCGGAGTGCCCGGTCCGTGACTACCTGGAACTCCTGCGCCTGTTGATGGGCCGCACCGTGCAATGCCGCAGCCGACAGCAGGCCGACGTAGTATGGCCTCCCATGAAACGCCATGAGAGCGTCGATGTACCACGCGGGCGGTGGCGCGCCGGCCGACCGGTACTCCAGCGGCACAATGACGTAGAAACCACGACGCGGCATGACGATCCGGTTCTGCCGCTGCAAGCGCAACGCCGCCTGCCGGATGGCGACCTCTGAGCCACCATGCACCTCCGATACGTCTTCCCGGGTGAACCAGTAGCGACCGGACTCCTGGAGATGGTCGATGATCGCCCCCAAGCGCGCCTCGGTGTAGCCGTGCTGTTTTGTTCGCACAACAAATCACTATACGCTACTTTACGCAA
>CAWGKI010000008.1:0-145991 GCA_963823095.1 Terriglobia bacterium | reverse complement strand
GAATTTCACGGTTCGGGAGTCGCCGCCTAAAAAGATGCCTTCCAGGTGACTGCCGTTTTTCAACACCAGCGTGTCGGCAGTCGCGAAAACGTAAGTGGAGAGGGCAAGCAGGACAAGCTTAGTCATGGGGTCTCCTGTTTGAATTCGACTCTTGTGCTTCATTGGCTCAGCGCGTTCACACGGCTGCTAAACGGCCGTTCCATAAGCGTGTTGGTTGTTCCGGATTTGGATGGCTTGCTCCCGGTAGGTTTGGACTTCTTCCGGCCGGAGAGCCTGGGTCTTGTCTTGCCTCTGTCCCAGGGCCTGTGCCAGGCGCTCGGCATTATCGGTATAAATCTGGGCATCAGACTCGGCGCGGGATACGGCAACGTAGGCGAACCGTTGGTCGATCAGTTTTTGTACTCGGGAGTCCTGCGTACTGACGTTCACCAGCACCTTTTCAACAGTCGCGCCTTGCGATGAAAAGCTAGTGACTGCGTAGCCGTAGTCCAGGTGCTTCATTTCGCTCAAGTTGAAGCGGACGCGCCGTGCGTTCTTATCCCCATCGGGCCGCATGGCAGCGTAGCTTTTTGCGTCGACTTGCTCCGTTTCTGGCAAGTTGACGCGGTGTTGTGCGTTATCGCCAGCAACCTGCTTCATGGTGGCGAGCTTCGTGGAGGCATAGCTTTTTGCGTCAACTTGCTTCACTTCGGGCAAGTTAACGCGGAGGCTCTGTTGGTCCTGCTCGCCATCAAGCCGCATGGTGACGTTGCCTCTAGCATCCACGCGTTCGAGCGTGCCCATCTGGCGGTTCGCGAGTCCTTTGGATTTCCAGGGTGCGGTGAGCTGCACGCGCTCACCCTCGGCGAAGGTCCGTTCTCCCCGTTCGTAGACTTGAACGCCGTAGGCTCGTTCCGGGTTGTAGGTTTTGATCTGGGCACCGGCTTGGACGGTGATCAGATTGTTGATTCTGTCCACGGCGATCACCGAGAGGTAGTCGCCTTTGTCGACGCCGAGGGTCTTGTTGTTCTTGTGAAACTTGATCACGTCACCGGCTCTGTAGCCGGCCGCGATCTTGCGGTCCTCTTGGGTCAGGTCCTGCCGCGCAACGAGAATCTGTTGACGGTACTCCGGCCCGCTGAGCTGCAGGTGTTCGCGAACAACCTTGTTAATGGCTTGCCGCGATTCATTGTCCGGGGACACGATCAGGGTTCTGCCGGCGCTCGAAGCGTACTCCTTCGCTATGGCCTGGTAGCGCTCGTTCTTATTGCTGAACTCGTGAACGCGCCCCTGATTGTGAAGCAGTTCAACGGCAGCATCGATGTTGCCGGTCGATAGGTTCTCGACGGCCCTCTTTAGCTCCGGGTCTTTCTGGCGGACGATCTGCCGGAGGGTCGTTCCCGCCATGCCCGCTTCGCGCATTTGAGCATAGATCCGCCCGGCCTCGACCGATTCGTGCTGTCTGGTATCGCCGACAAACAACACGCGGTCCTCGCTCTTCAGCTTCTGCATCAACTCATGGACCATTCGGGTGGAAGCGAGACTCGCTTCATCCACGACGTAATAGCGCGGCTGCGCGCTGGGTTGGTCCTGTACCAAGTGAAGCTGGATCGTCCGGGCTTCCACACCCGCGGCTTGCATCGCCTTCACCGCGCCGCTGGTCGCCGCGAGGCCGATCACCTCGTAGCCGTGCTGCTCTAGCGTTGGCTGGATTGCCTTCAGCGTAGTGGTTTTTCCGACACCGGCCATGCCCCGCATGGAACCGAAAGCATCGCGACTGCTGAGCACGTTCGCAACGGTCTGGCGCTGTGCTTGGTTCAGTTGCGGAAAGCGCTCGCCTACGTCGCTTGCGGTCCAGTGCTCGAGCTGCGGGCGAGTCTCCTTCGTCTGGATGATGTGCCGCAGGATGTCGCGTTCCATGGCGATGGTTTCGGCTGTGGCATACCTCTTGCCGGGCGCGAACTGACGCACGTGGTCGATCTTCACCAGGTGCTGTTGATCTTCCCGCCGCGCAACTTCCTCTCTAACATCGACGAGACCAAGCTTGCCCTGGCCGTGACGGAGTGCTTCGCGGTAGGTTTGCCATTGGTCGAAGATGGCGGTACGCTCCGAGAGTTTATTCAGCGCGAAATCGACCGATGCCTTGGCTTGGGTTTGCGCTTCCCCGGAGCGCAGGTGAATCCCCTTCCGTGAGAGCGATTGCGCGTGCACTTTGTCGGCCTGGTCACCGAAAAGGGCCTGATGTTCTCGGTGCGCCGCGTGAACCTGCTCGGGAGTCCACTTCAGTTTGTTTTCGCGGGCGCTGTGCGCGATGCTGTTCTTGGCGTCGCGGCCTTCGAGACCTTTTGCCTCCATTTCAACTTTGATGCGCTGGGAACGCTGGCTCTCAGCTTCGAGATACTCCTTGCTGAAGCCTTGGATGTCGGGGGCGTGGTTAGTGCCGCTGGTCAGTTCGTACCCCAGCCCTTTCAGGCGGACGGCGAGTTCGTTCTGGTAAACCGCCGTCAGATAAGACTGAATCCGAAACATCTCGGCCGGCTGCATGGATCGAACCTGGCCGTCCTCGGTTGGGGTCATGTTGAAGACCACCACGTGAGTATGCAGGTGAGGCGCCGGATAGCCGTTCTCCGGTCGTGCGGTATCGTGTTCGAACAGCGCGGCGGCCCACTTGCCGGTAGTCTGCGATGGCTTGTTGCCGCCCATGCGGGCTTGCATGTATTCCTGGCCGGCATCGAGGGCCGCGTGAACGGCCGCGGCATGTGCCTGCCGCACCCGGTCGTCGTGGCCCGGCAGCGCAACCAGGGACACGGTTTTAGGGGCGTTGAAGGTGAGGTCAAACCCAGCGCGGTGCTCTAACTCGGCCCCGTTCTGCGTCTTCTGGGTGTTCCGGTGTTGAATCCACTGTTCGCCGGTGGCGGGGTTTTGGCCTTGCGCCATTCGCTCAAACTGCTCTTGCGAGACAGCCCCGGTAAGGCCCAGCTCCTCGGCAAACTGGCCGTGCCAGTGGCCTTGCAGCGTTTGCCCTTGCGTGTAGTAGCTATTGTCCGCGGCTGCGTATTCTTGGCGGAAGTAGTTCACGGCTTTGCCGGCCGTGAGAGGCTCGGAGATGTGGAGCATGTCAGAGGCTCCCTCCGTAGGTGTTATTGAGACCTGACGCTGCCGGAGGTTGCGGCGGAGCTGTGTGCGGCGGCTCATCCGGCTGCCCTTGCGGAGGAGGTGCGGCCCAACGCAACGGGATTGGAGCGGGGAGGTAGGGCGCCGCAATAGTAGTTTTGGGCAGGATCGCGAACTGGAGCGGAACCACCACGTCCTCATAGCGGAGATAGCCGTGCAGGTCTGCCAGAGACTGAATCTCCGAGGGCAACACCAACGGCTCCTCGCGGCGCTCTGACGAGTAGTTATGGCCTCGTCCGTGGGAAAAGAATTCGTGTGCCGGGCGCGTTTCGCGGATCCTTTCCACCTCAACGGATCCGATCAGCTTGCTGGCCCATTCAGCGGCTTGAGACTCGGAAGTGCGGAGCAGGATTTTCATCTTGGGTTGCGAGAAGATCGTGTCCGCATCCTTGCCATAGATGCCTTCGAGTTGGCTCTTGCCGTGGAAGCCCACGATGATGGAAAGTTTCGCCTTCCGGTTTTCCGTGATGGCCACCTTTAGCTGGGGTAGGTGCTGGAGCGCGGCCAACTCGTCGAGCACCATCCAGACGAAAGGAAGATCGCTCCTGAGTCCCATCGAGATCACCCTGGCGATGAGCAGGTCGAGCCACATGCTTTGCAAGGGCCGGAGAGCGGCGCGGGTTTCGAGCGTATTGGTCACAAAGATCCAACCGTGCCGCTCCCCGGCCCACCTCTTGGTGCTGAAAGCCGGTTTGTCACCCTGATTTGGCAACAATCGGAACGCTGGGCCGGCTTCGTTGATGGTGCCGATGATGCCCGCCCGTTGCCCGGCGGAATCCTTGGTCAACGTCCGCTCGAACTCCGTTCCCTTGACCTTCTTATCGAGGATGGCATCGTTCGCCATCCAGTCGCCGAGCTCGCGGCCTGTCGGCTGGTGATAAGCGACCAGGAAGGCAAACAGGCTGGCGGCCTGGCGCTTAAAGAAAGGTTGATCCCCAGGCTGAAGCGGGTACAGACTCTGCCCCAACATGAGAGCCTGGGCCTCATCGCCTTGCTCGACTTCGAAGCCCGGTGACCAAAACGGGAAACGGGTATCGAGCGGATTCAAAATCACGTCGCCGCGCGAGGGTGTGTAAAACTCCTCGACGAATTCGCGGTGGGGATCGTGAACGATAGCGACGTCTCCGCGCGCCTGCACCTGATGCAGAACGCCGCGCTGAAAAGTGCTCTTGCCGGCGCCGATGTCGCCGATGATAAGTGCGTTCTGGGCCTCATGCTTCCGCTTGATGGAGAGCGGAAACACCTTCGATTTGTCGAACTGCAAATCAGGCGTGATATTGGGCATGTGAGAAGCTACTTTCTACTTGGTGTTCGGCTCCAGGAACAGTGCAATACCGTCCCCTTTCAGGTATCTCTGCGCCTCGCGCGGACTCATCAAACGTGGTCCCCGGATCAGCACTCCGCGGCGTGCTCTCTCCTGGTGCTTTTGATCGAAGAGAGCGCCGAGGATCATGCCCGCGGCCAACGATATTCCGAACACGCACAAGGTAAGGCGGAATGCGACGGGCATCGTCCCGGCGTAAATACTCTTTTCAAAGAAGTCGCGGATTGTGGGCGGCGCTACGGCCTGCACCGAGAGCACTCGAGGTCCCGATAAACCGAGCCGGAGCCCTTCATCGGTAAGCAAGAACAGCGTTTGATTCTGGTGCTGGATCACATTGATCCAGGGGTCTATTGCCATCACGTAGCCACTCACCGCCATCCGGCCTTGAAGATCCTCTCCCGCCTTTGTGTGCACCTCGACCAGCTTCAAATCCTGCCGCATCGGCAGCAATGAACTCTTCAGGAACGGAACGAGGTAGTAGCGCTGCAAGGGCTGCATCATTTTGATTTGCACGTAAGCGGTGGCGGCTGTCAGGCCCAGTGCAAGCACGACTCCGAAGAGCATGCAAATCGGGTAGGTGTGCGGCCATGGAACGGCGGGAAGTCGCTTAAACATGGGCGTCCTTTGTGGCTGTCGTATGCCTTGCTAATTGCTCGTCGGCCTTGCGGAATTGAACGGCTTCGGCGCTCTCAAGCGCCTGCCGAAAGTGCTCCTTCTCGAACGGAATCCGGTCATTCAACTGCGAAAACAGACCGCCGAAGAGGAGCTGCAACATGGCCTCCACTTTGCAGGTTTTCGCGAGCAGCAAGCGCTCGATGGGGGATGCCTGAGTGGATGATAAAAGGACCGCTCGCGCAAATCCTGAGGGCGTCATGTTGAGCCGATTGGCGGTCTCAACGAGCAGAGTTTGCTCCTCGGTTGTGAACCGCGCAGTGAGGCGGAAGGGTCGATTCGAAGCTCTCTTAGTGAGTCGTGGCATATAGGTAACATCAATGCAATCAATCGGTTGGCAAGTGCTGACAGAATCCGCTAAGTTACTGAAATTCCAGGTGGTTGGCAAGTGCCAACCCTACAAGGGGTGCCCTGTCGAAGATTTCAATAAATCGTCGCGCAGCGACGGAACCAAACCCGCTCATATCGCTAACTCCTCGCACCCTCCACAAACGCCGAGATCGCCACACACGCTGCTCTCCGCCGCAACCGGACTCTACGCGGTCTCCGAGGCTGCACTGTGACTCTTCGCGGCACCGTTCTTCCGTGCCTTCGGCCCTGCCGGATCAGGCTTCAGCGCCTGGCCGATGAACGCTTGGAAGATCTTCCCGGCGACGTAGGACTTGTCGCTGTCGAGCGACTCGGCGTACTTGGTGAGCAACTCGTTTTCCTGGGGCGTAAGCTTGAGCGTCACGGCGACGCTGCGCTTGTCTTCCGGGGCGATGGAAAGCAGGGATGATCGTGGCATGAAGTTAGGCTCCTTGGATGGAATGAAGTTACGCTGGGGTCGCCATTGCCAGGCGGGGTCCAGCGGCGGCCGGTGCGCGGTACAGCACCTCGGTCTCAAAGGACTGCTCCGCGTGCGAGTAGCCCGTGACGGTCAGCAGCTCCCGGACACGGCGGTGCCCGGCACTATCGCGCTCACAATGCAGGACGAAATCAATCGCCTCGGCTGTCTCCGCACGAACGAATGCGTGATTCAAGTTCGGGCGGGCACTGAGGGCCAGATTGGACAGACGGTTTAGGGCATCCACTGCCGATTTCGCGTGAATGGTGGAGAGTGTCCCGCCGTGGCCGGTGTTCATGGCTTGGAGCAGGTCGTACCCGCATTCGTTGCGAACTTCGCCCATAATGATCCGGTCCGGGCGGTGACGCAGGGCGGCGGCAAGCAGCTCGCTCGGCGTGATCGCAACCTGACCGGGGATGGCCTCCACCGCTTCCCATCGGACGGCGTGCGGATGGAGCAGCTGAAGCTCGGCCGGCTGCTCGATAATCAGCAGGCGTTCGTGCAGCGGAATGTGATCGAGAAACGCTTTCAAGAGCGTCGTTTTCCCCGAGCCTGTGCCGCCGCTGATCATGCCGTTTTTCTTCTCGGCCATGAAGCCCACAACCCGGTCGCGAACAGGCGCCGGGAGGGTGCCCGACGCGATCAATTGATCGGAAGAATACCAGCGGTTGAACTTCCGAATCGTTAGCGTCGGGCCGTTGATGGAGGACGGCGGACCGACAACCGCAACGCGTGATCCGTCCGGCAGCCGGGTGTTCAGAATCGGGTTCTGAGTGGTCAGGTCCTGGCCCAGGATTCGCGCCACGCGCTCGATCGCCGCCTGCAACCGCTCGTTCGTGTAGGGGCAGGAAAGTGGGATGGATTGAACCACGCCGTTCCGGTCGGCATACACCCCCGTCGTGCCGTTGATCATCAAGTCCGAGATGGAGGGATCCAGCAACAAGGCCCGGAGTTCCTCGGGGAAATACGGAAGGATCAAATCGAAGCTCAATGGGTAACTCCTGTTGAGGTATCGACCACTGTCGCCGAGGCCGCGGGCGCGCCCGGACCGAATGGGCCAACCGAAACCCGGTTCTCGTGGAACTCCGTGATGGTCATCCCCAGGGGGTTGATCGTCTCGAACTGCGGGAACACTTTCGCCTGGTCACTGACCTGTTTGGGGTTCAGATAGTAGGTAATGCTGAGGACCCAATGCTCCGTTCTTGGCTCGCGCGAATAGCGTGGAGAGTACAGCCTGTCAAAGTTCACCAGGGCGGTTCCTCGGGCCAAATTGGAACCAGCCACGTTCTCCTCAGACATCGAGGTGATGGTGACGCCTTTTACCTCCACGTCCCCCTGTTCGAGCTGTCCTGCCAAGACCTGAGAAACCAGGTGATTGGCGTTATCCTCGGCCATCAACTGGGAGGAGAGCTGCTGCGACAAGAAGTAGTAATTCAGCGGGTATTTATTCGCCACGGTCTCGCGATTGATTGTGTACCGGTAGTTCGCCCAATCGGTCAGGTAAGTTCGGATTTCACCCTCCCGTGGACTGTAGTTGAGATCGTTGTATGCAATGGCCGTGGCTCTGCCCATCTCATCGATCCGGACGTACCGATAGACGACCTTCCGATTCGCCAGTGAGGCGATGATCAGCATCGCGCACACGAGCAACAAGCTCTCCATGCCGATAACGAATCGGCTCATCTTACGCTCAGCGTAATGGGACGCATAAACCTCGTTCCCGACGTGGTCGATGAGAACGGCTTGCTCGGGTGTCCACGGCAGTTCGGAGACCTTCGTTTCAGTGGGCATGATGTTGTATGCCGGGCCTTTCCAGGTTGTCAATGATCACTCGGGCTTCGAAAGCGATTGCGATCAGAACAAACGCGTACGTAAGCCACCGAAGCAGGAGACGCACTGAGGGCGGCATGCATCGATAAAAATATACGAGAGCTAGCATTGCTTAACCGGCCTTTGCAACAAGAATTGTCTCCGCGATTTGGCCTAACCGTCCCGCCATCCCCGCACCCCCGCCAAACAGCAACTGCGCAATGCTTGGCACGAACACCATGTTCAGAATGAAGGCGACGAAAACGACCACACAAGGGATCAGATTCGCTAACCAGTTCCCCATCGAATAATTCTGGTTGAAGGTCTGTTGGATGAAGCCGTTGAGGAACCCTGCCCAGACAAAAATGAAGGCGGCGGCAACAGCCCGGATCATCGCGAAACCTAACAGGACATCCACGAAATGAAAGAACTTTTGGCGGGTCGCCGATGCCATGTAGAACGGAATGAAGATTGGGCCGAATAATGCGCAAACCCCGTAGAAGATGAACGAGCTGACGTTGATAAGAAACAGGATGGCGGACGCCACGCCGAGAAGTAGCTGAACCAGGAGGTAACAAAGCCACTCTGGGATGGCATAGACAGCTGGGTGCGGCGTGTTGTCGCCGGCAGTTTTGAAGAGATTATTGATCGTGTCCAAGGAATTTTGGTCCAGCGCGGCGACGATCACTTGCGCGAAATAGGAGAACAGGTGGTTGAGGCCGAAGCTGACCCCCGGGAGGGGATTCACCCAGTAGTTTTCAAGTAGGCAGCAGATAACTAACCGAAACAGAAACTGAGTCAAGTCACCGGCACGAACCGGCTGGGAATGAAAGCTGAGCGTCATGGTGGACGTGCTCCACTTCACAACCATGCTGACCAGGACTATCAGGGAAATGAAGCTGAGTTCGGTCAGCCCGACTTGTGTGAGGACGCCGCCGTTTTGGGTAGTCAGATTCGTCAGATTATTGGAGAACTGGTATAGCAAGTCCACGCCGGCATTCCCGGAGGATGCGGGCAGTGGACCTTGGGCGAATACCAGACTTGGAAGGATCAAAACACCGAGGATGAGTAGCCGCTTCATAGAGTACCCTCTTGATTCGGACGATTACGGATTGCACGTCTGCTAAGTTGGGGCTCCTTCCGACCCGGTTGAATATCCTGTTTGACGGCGGCCCAGATGACGACGATGCCAAGCAACACGATCAGGGAGAGGAAACTCACGTCAGAATAGACTTGGCCCTGCGATCGTCGCGTCCAATTGGGTGGTCAGATCGTCCGAGAACTGGGATATCCAACCGACGCCTGGAGCCCCAAGGGACCGGGGGCATTCGGCGAAAGCCAAACTGCGAGTGACGAGAACGCCAAGGATGAGCAGTCGATTTACCAGCCTGCTCTTGCAGCGTTTTGGGACGGCGGGTTTGCAAGCATTTTCGTGCTGCTGTGGTTCCTTCGCGCGTTGTTGCTGCTGGACGGCGGCGGCGGCAACTCTGCAGGCCTGGTGCTGGGCTGGAAGGATCTTTGTGTGAGTTGCGTTGCGCATGAGCGGACCCCCTTTTCGACTAAGGAATGTACTTCTGCCACGTCTTGGATTGTTTCGCGGGCATGCGTGAACCCTTGCGCTTCGCGGCATCTATCTCCGCCGTGAATTTGTCAAATTCCTTCTGCTGCTTTTGTTGGGCCTCTTGCTGCTGCTGCAACACGGCGGCTGCTTGAGCGGCTGCTAGGGCTGCTTTCTCCGCTTCGTGCTGCTGGTGAACCAGGAGAGCGCCTATCGTCCCCAGAGCCGCGAGAATTGCGAGAAGGATCTTAGTGTTGATCGCGTTGTTAATGCTGTCGAGCATGGGTGGTCCTCGCTTTCGTTTAGGGAAGGTACGTCTGCCACGTATGGGACTCGTTGTTAGGATTCATGTTGTTTACCGCCCGTTGCTGTTGCACGTAAGCGGCGTCGTTAATCGCTGTCGCCGCTGCGTTGCGCTGGGCCATGTTCGCGACGGTCATTTGAGCGGCCAGGCACGCATGGAGAACGCCTTGCGACTGAATTTCATTCATCTTTTGGGCTTCCGATGCGTTCAAAAGGTTGAGCTGTTCGATTTCGGTGTTTGTGTCCGCCGTTGTGTCGAATTGCTGATTCTCCAGGTCGGCTTGAGCCGCGGAGTTCTGGGCGCGTAGCGTCCGGTACTGGGCCACGGCATTCAGGCAGTCCGGGGAGATGGAATCGAACGCCTCAACCATGGCAAGCGAGGCGAGTGGCGCGCTGGTGCCGGGCGTCTGTCCTTGCAGGTAAGTGCCGGGCGTGACGGCGACGTTTGACATGCTCCATGCCGTAGTGGCAGCGGCGGGAGAATTGGTGTTCAATGCGGCGTTCCAGGCGTTCGTTTCCCCATACCGATTCCGAACGCTGGCGTTGAGCATCGCGCTGTGTGCGGTCTGCCAAAGCCTCTTGAACGTGAAGCTCTTTAGGTTCGCCTGCATCATGTTCAGCGACAGCTTGGCCGTATTGACCATCTGAATGGCCTGTCTGACCTGCGTGACGGCCTGGGCGTACACGCTTGGATCGAACACGATGAAGCCGAACGCGAAACCAGGGGTTGCGATCAACGCCACTACAGCGGTCGCCAAAACGACTTTGCGGCGGGTATGTACGCTGAGTTTCATGAAGTCCTCCTAATGACGGTTAAAGGGTGGGATCAACCCGGTGGTCAGCGTAAGAGGGAATCAGAATGTCCCTGCCGATGTATACACGGGCGCGGGAACCCTCCTTCAGCGTGATTACGGGCAAACGGTTCAGAAAATGGTTCAGGATTTGTTCGGCCTCTTGGCCGGTCTGCTGCGTGATGCCGTTGCGGATGGCGTATGTTGGATCGCTGCCCAAGATTCCGATTCCGCTATTCCCTATTTGGGCAAGACCGCCCAGGCCGCCGATGGCGGCCGCGGCGGCGAACGCCGTAAAGTACCCGTGGCTTACCTTCGTCGCGAGGCCGGCGGTGCCTAGCGGATCAAGCCCGATGAATTTGTCGAAGTCAACAGAGAAGCCGTCCGGACATACCGCCCGGTGAAACGCCACGAACAGCTTCCGTTGCTGGCCGCTGTTGACGCTCTGAACATTGCCAATCAGGCGCGTGCCCTGTGGCAGTAGCAGTTGCTGATGATCGTGTGAGTAGTAGTCGGTGGTCAGCATAATCAGAATCGGCCCGTTGAATCCGCCGTCAATGTGGTTTGTTACGACGCCTTCGAAAACGTTGCCCTCGAAAACGCGGTATAGACGGCCCTGGTAGGCGTCAAAATCGTAACCCTTGAAAGCGGCATCCTTCGGCTCCGGCTTGGGCCGCTGTTCGGAAACAGGTTGAATGCCGGCCTGAAGCTGGCCATTGCTACCGCTGCCGGCCGGCATTTTAGGTGATTCGCTCGCGAATCCATCACCGGCTGCTTCCGCTGACGGCCCCGGCGATGCCGGTTCCGAGCCAAGAGTTGAGGGCGATTGCGCCCCAGCCCTCACGGCGGCTCCTGCCGCCGTTTCGTTCGGATGTGCGAAATCGATTGCCACGGTGTCGCTATTGATCGCGTCCTGGTGCTGTTTCTCGCGCGCTAAGGCACGCTGCTTCGCTTCAGCCTGAGCTTGCGATACACCGGAGGTTCGCTTGGGCGCGTTGGGACTGTTGCCATAAATGGTCATGCGCTGAGCTGGAGTCATCGGCGCGGCGCCGTCGGCTTCCGGTCCGGGAGTGATCCCTTGCTGTTCCGCCTGAAGCTGCCGCATCTGATCGGCAATTTCTTGTCGGCGCTCGCGCTCCATTGCGTCGTTCTTCGCAGCGAGCGTCTGTTGAGTCTCAAAGCTCGTGACTTGTTGCGGGTTCGCCGTCGCGGGCCGTGTCGGCATCGAACTTCTCGGCGTGTTGTCCTTCTTGCCCCCTGTGATCAGACTGACCAGGTTGGAAAGCCCGAACAGCAGAACGATGCCGGCCAGAGCTATGACAAGCGGAAAGCGTTTCCGTAAGGGAGCGGCAGCCTCCGGTTGCGCGGGAACCGTGGGGGGTGGGTTTGGGCCTGGCTCGGGCATGGGGTCAGTTCCCTTCCCCGGCTCGCCGGAAGTCCATCCGCTGTTTCCCAATCGCCAGATATCCCTGGTGAACGGTTTTCGGAACCGTGTACAGTCCCGAGTTGAAATCGAAGTTGATTAGGCTTCCCTTCCCGTCCTTCAGCTCGTAGAGCACCGGAGTCTCCTGAAACTCGCCTCGTAGATATGTGAATTTGTCGTCTCGCCAAATTTGCTGAACGCCAAGCTTGGTGCCGGTCTTCTGATCCCACACGTAATCGAAATGCAGCGTGCCGGGGTAGCGGCTCCGGTATTGTTCTGCTTCGCTCTCAATAGCTTTGCGTTCAGTCGCTTCTGCCGCTTTCGCTGCCTCCGCTTCTTTCTGCAAGCGGTCCAGCTTCTCCCGCACCTCTGCCGCAGGGACGAACACGGGAAGCTGAGTGAGATTGTCTTTTGCCTGCTTGTCGCCGGGGGTGACAAACACCTTTGAATCGAAGTGTGGATCGGCGTCACCCGAGATTTCCTTAAGCTGGAAAGTGTATTCGTTGCCGTGATCGGAAACGATGTGAACGTCGGTGCTGGTGTTCACAAGTTTGGGTTTGATGCTGATGAAGCGGCTGGCGACGTGTCCGCCATCGAAGACCCACCCAACGGTGTCGCCTCCGAAAACGGTTGCGACCTTCTCCTCCTCTGGAAGCACCATGAGCGTGGACTGTAAGAGTGCAGTGCGAATGACCGGGGGCGCGTCTGTCTCATGCACAACCACGGTGCGCGGTGCGTTCGGTTGAAGTTGCCGGGCGGGCTCTGCGGCGAGGGCAAGCCCGGCTGTGACGAGCACGAGCAGAGATGTTTTCACGGCTATTCCTTTTCTGGCTTAATGAATGGCGGCCGTCATGCGACCTCGCCGCGGGAGAAGCGTTCCAGCCCTTCGGTGAGGCCATACAATTGCACTAATTTCGATCGCCGGACTTTATCTTTCGGCCTGGTCGAGAACTTGGCGTAGCTGTTTGGGTCGAGGTTTAACGTGATGACCTTCGTGATTCCATCGCGCCGAACGTAGAGTGCTTCGCGCTCCCGGAGGTCGGCCAGCAGGTTCAGTTGCTGGCTGTTGAGCTTGAACAAGTCGCCGTAATAAGACTTGTTGAAGGTGGCGTCCTGCAGGAACAGGAACGATGAGCACGAGTTCACGATGATGTCCGCGTTCTCGCCTAAGTCGTTGGCGGATTGGCCGATGAGCGTGACACCGCCCAGGTTCTTGCGCACCGTCTTGATGGAGTCGAGCGCTCCTTCGAGCAGCTGCCGGTTCTTCATGGCGGAGAAGATTTCCTCGATGAGCAAGTGCTTCGGAACGCCCAGGTTCGCGGGATCGTAAAGCACATCGTCTATGCGCCGGAGCAGCCACACCATCAGCGGCTCAATCAGGTCGGCGTAGTTCTTGGTGTGGAGGCGCTGGAAATCGAAACACTGAACCCGCGACAGGCTGAGGGTGTCTTCCACGTTGTCAAAGATGTTCTGGTAAACGCCCCTGCCAACCCACTTCGCCAAATAGCGGTCGAGATGCTTCGGTAGAAAGACATTGGATAAACGCCGGTTCTCTGGTTCGAGCTGGTAAACGCCGCGCACGGCCTTGTGGATCACATCATCGTCTTCTGGCTGAAGCTGCGCCCCGCCGTTCACGAGCAGCAGCTTAAGGAACGAGTACAGGAAGGTGAGGTTGTGTTCGGTCGGCTCGAGCGAAAACGGATTCACTCGCGGTCCGTCAATACCAACCCGGTCCACTCGCCCGCCGTACAGCTCGACCGTACTTTCGTAACTGCCGCCGACATCGAAGATGAAGGTGAACCCGCCATATTTCTGCTCCAGGGCGATCATCTGATTGCCGTGAACAGACTTGCCTTTGCCGGTCGGCCCAATCATCAACATGACGCGCACACCGTCTACATAGGCGTCCTGGAACAGCGGCGTCCGCGTGCGCGTTTCGAAAACATTCAGATATTCAGCGTCTAAATCATCTGAATGCGGATGCCCGATAAAGGGCGCGAATACCGAAGAAAGCCGCGCGTGGTGGTCTTCCCCTAACCAGAGCGGATACACATTAAAGCGCTGATTGCCGGGAAACATGGCGTAGTAGCCCGAGAGATTCCCCAGGGTCTCTTCCATTACCGGGGCGCGTGCATCGACGAAAATCCGGTGAACCGCCGGGATGGCCTCACGAAGCTGCGCCGCGCTGTGTGCAGCTAGCAGCAACCGCAAAGAGTACTCCCCCTGGGCTTTCCTGTCGAGCGACTTGATGACTTCGCTGAGTTCGTCTACCTTCTCGGTCGCGGCCTTGGCGCCGGCTGTCGTGTCTAGTGCGCGGATGTCGCGACCGCTAATCGCCCACTGGAGGACGCTGTGTTTGAAAAACGAAATGAACTTTTCCTGAGCGTTCACTTCACTCCGTGCCGCCTCGGCGGACTTCGGCCGCCAGGTCGAACACAACACACTGTCACAATCGAGGGTGAGCAAGCCGGAGAACAGGCAGGGCCTCGAAGCTTCCGGCGTGTTCGTCAGGGAGAACAATTGCACGAACCGCTTCCCTACCCTGAGGTGGTCGCTGTTCCACGACACAGCGCTCCTGACGATCTGACGGTCGACACCCTCATCGGTTCGGAGCTGGTCATGTTCAGCCCACGGCTCCAGGTTGAATAGATAGCTGAAGAACCGAAAGGCTTCTCCCTTGTCGAGCAGCTTCAGGCCAATTGGTCCTTTCAGGTGGGCTTCGAGATGAGTGGCGGTCTTCAGCAGCTCGGCCAATAGTCTGGCGTTGTCATTTGCGTGGTCTTGAGGCCGCCTCAGAGGGTTGGAAGTTGGTGGCTCAAGCGTTAGGCACCAGTGAAGATGAACGCGGCGGAAACCCGCGTTGTGGTGGAGGAAGGAAAGGCGGTCGTTTACGAATGTTTCGGTGACCGGGTTCTTGTACGTTTCTTGCCGCGGAAGATTAAACCCGGCAACAACGTGCGTGTATTGGTAAAGGCAAGAGCCTTCAGAAAGCCCGTGCAACGCGCCTTCAATGGAGCGTACCCGCGCTTCGAGTTCCTCATCAGTTTGCCCTTCCTCGTCAATGCCGGTGAGAGAAAACAAGCACCCGTAGCCGCCGCCCTTCAGGGCAAAACCGTTTGGACCGACGAACCGGGAAACTGGAACGATGCTACACGCGGCCCCGGCCTGCGCGAACCATGGGGTGTACTTTTCATGATTGTTTGCGCGGATCATAGTAGGACCTCTGCGTAAAGCTGAGCCCCCAAAGTTGAAACATCTTCGGGTGTTTACGGACAATCAGCCACGTGCCGCCCGTAATCAGCGGGAAGCTGAGTATTGCCAGCATGCGGAACCCAAGGAGGAAAACCGTTATCGTCGCGAACACGATGGACATCCAGGCCGTTAAGTCCAGCCCCAATTTGGCCCGCGGCTTATTCAAAGCCGGGTTGATGGATAGCGGTTCTCCTCGCCTGCTCGTGTGCATGGGAGTTAAGGGATCGACTGACCGGTGAGGGAACTAATCCAGCCAGCGCCCCAACCGAGTACTGCCGCTCCGAACAATGCGCCGAAGAGCCCGGGGACGGCCTCGTTGAAGCGGCCACCCATCATGCGGATGCCGGCGAAGATGAGGCTACCAAAGGCGATGACGGCCCCGGCGAAAATGGCGAACGTTTTGAAGTTCCCCAGGAGCGTGTTGGCCCCAGAGAAATCAATCGTTCCCTGAGCGTGGGCGGCGGCAGCGAAGACCAGCGTCATCAAAACCGGTGCCAGATTGCGCCCGGATGATGCAAACCTTAGTTTCAAATTATCTAGTACCGTAGTACTGGAAGTTTGCACAGCAGGTGATGTGTTCACGTCTTCTCCTTCGAAAGTAGCTGCAAGTTGTTGATAATACGTTGAGCCGTCCGACCGGCCATTTTGATGTCGTTGTGACCCGAAAGGTCACGGGCCACTCGTTGCTGTAGGTCTCAAGTCATTGATTCAATGGGATGCATTCGACACGCAACCAAAAATACTGGATGTTTCATGTGCATTAGTATTGCGATTTAATACCGATGCAATTAACCTCCTAATTCAGGAACTTGTTTGTTGACGTTTGCGTCAATGTGGGGCCAGCGTAATGCGAGTGGGGTGCTTGTGTCAAGCGAATTAATGCGTTGGAAGTTGGATTTCATTTCCGATAGAATGCCGAGTGGACATCGGAAGTATGACCGTGCCTTTGGTTCCTGGATGGCAGCCCTGAAGATTCAACGGGATAGTCACGACATCAAGGCGTTGTCACTGATCAGTGAAAAGGTTGCTGGTGATGTGCGACGTCTGGGTGACAAGTTCAACCTGTCCGTCATTGAAGTTCTCGACCAGGCGGTCGGCCTGTTGGAACGCTCCGGCTTGGAGAAACAACGGACCGCCGTTCGCACGTACTGGGAAGCTCTTCCGCCGGAGGAAAGAAAGGCGCGAGCGTCACGAGCGTCACGAGCCCGGTGGGATGCTGAAAAGGCCAAGAAAGGCCAGAGTTGAGAATGGTTTGAAGGCCTCAGCGCAGCCAGCCGCGAGTTTTCGACTTCCCTGTCGTGATTTGCGTGACTGCAGCAACGCTTAACATCACCCCCGGCAGGACTTCCCTGCCCTCCGGCTCTGATCGGAACATCCCATGCCAAAGGTGTTCTAGGAATACCCCCTGACGGCCTCCAGGCCGGCGAGGAGCGGCTGAAACGCTTCCAGGCACCGTTTCTGCACCTGAGGATCGTCCAAACTTATTCCCTGCCCGCCGGATCGGATGCTCAGTCCTCGAGCATTCCCAGGCCCAGGTCGCCGCAGATGTCAGTTTCCGTGTCTTGCTGGACGATGTCGCAGTTGAAGAGATTGGCGATGGAGAGATGGGCTTTGCGCTTCGTTGAGGGGGTAAGCATAGTTCATCTGTCTTATCGACAAGGCCAGACTTACCCTCGCCTAGAGCGCTGCGAAATGACGCGCGGACACGATCCGCGTGTTCTGGTGGCGCGCGAGGGCAAGTAACCCGCTCTTGTCACCTGTCACCAGATAATCGGCCTTGCCCGCTTCGGACATGGCCAGCAGAAAGTCGTCGGTGGGATCGGGAGATCGCTGCACGCGCGGTAGCGCCCCCACGTCTTCGGCAAGCCCTTTCAATTCGTTCACTAGACGGCCCGCCTTATAGGGTTTGATGCGCTCAGCGATCGCAGGCTTGCGGAGCGTTTGACGCAGTTCGTCGAGCTGCTCGGCACAGGTCAGGAGCGTGAAATTGCCTTCCTGCCAGGCGCGATAGATCGCGGCCGGGTGTCCCTGTTGGAGCAACAGGGCGGAAACCAGAATGTTGGTATCGAGCACCACGCGCATCAGACTCTGTCGGCCTTCTCTTGGGCGCGCCTGTCGTCGCGAACCTTGCGCACGGCGTCGTCAATGATGCTCTGCAACTCGTCCGGATCGGACTCGGCGTTGCGCGCCTTGATGTCCTGGACGGTCCGATGAAACACACGCCAGCGAACGGCCTCTTCGATGAATTTCGAGAGGTCGCCCTTTTTTGCGCCCTGGGAGCCTAGATAGGTGCGCAGGGTGAGGTTGGTCTCCTTTGAGACCTTGATGTTCCAGCGGACGGCTTCTTCCTTCATGTGGCACCAATACACCTAAGCGGATAGACGCTTATACACCGATTGTACCTGAAAATGACCCGCAGAGAAGGTTCTCGTGCTGGCCAAATGGATGCTCTGTCCACCAGCAATCCTTTAGTCCGCTGGCCGGGAGGAGATCAAACCAGGATCGCCAGGGGGACGGCTCGCCGCAGGGCTGAATAAGCAATCAACCATTCAGCGCACAAGCGCCTTTGAAGTCTTGTAGACGTCCTTGGCAAATTCGCGCAGAATCGTGGCTGGCGGTCTACAAGGGTGAAGGCAATAGGTACGGCGTTGCATTCTGATCGATACGCTTCCCTCCCCCGATGTTTGCGGGTGAAACCTGCACTCGCGGCCACGACTAAAGATCCAGAACGCGCATGGCCAGACGTTTTTGATCTTCAGGTGCTTCCGGGTTCTCGATGATCATCTGCCAGATTTTGCTGTCGTGATGCTCCAACTGGTTCTCGCGCTCTCGTGCGGCTTCTTCACGATACATCTCCAGCGCAGTTCCGGAAGCCCAGCCTGCGAACTGTTTAATCCAAAGCGCCGTGTGATTGTAGACGTTCTTCTGACGCACGAGTTTAAATGCGGCCATCCTGGCAAAATGAAGCGCTTCGTGAAGCTTGAGGCCTGGTTCTGCTTGGGCTAGAGCTGTCTTGACCGCGCCGTCGTCGAGCAGGAAAAACTCGCGAACGCCGACGACGATGGAAGAAACAAGCTTCCTTTCTGAAATTCCTTCTGGAGTAGTTCCTAAAGGGGTAGGCGCGGCACCTACAGTGGGTTTTGGGTCAGTACCCACTGGGGCTGTAGCTGCCGGGCCCACAGTAGGTGGTGCACTAGCGCCTACTGTGGGCTGTAAGCCAAGACCTACTGTAGGCGGTGGAGTAACGCCTACTGTGGGTGGTGGGGTGGTCCCGCCCGGATAAACGAACAACACGCCATTCCCGGATTTCACGATGTGCCGACGCCCACGCGCCCGCAAGTGTTGAAGAATGTCAGAGTAACCAAATACCTCGTACAACGTCGGACTCCGGTCGTCGGCCCTGCCAGCCTCTAATTCCCGGATAACGCCCTTGTCCTGGAGCCGAAGAAGAATATGCTTCACATTTTGCCGATCCATCTTCAATTCCAGGCTCAGCCGACCATATCCAGCCCGGATCGTCCGCGACTCCGTCCCATCCAAGCCAGAACCGCGGCGTCGTAGATGGTTGTACACCCGTTCCTCGTGAGCCGTCATAGCATCCTGGGCCTGAGTGATCGGTTTTGTCCGGCTGGCAGAGAATACTTTTGTTCCATCTTCTGACAGCCACAACCCAAGGCCTACTGTAGGTCTTGGGTTAGGACCTACTGTGGGTGCTGCCTCGCTCAGCGGCTGCGCATATGCAGAGCCTACAGTAGGCGTTGACTCAGGACCTACTGTAGGCCCCATATCATCACCTACAGTAGGCGTTGACCCATGATCTGCTGTAGGCTTTGTCCCACCACCTACAGTAGGCGCTGGAATGTACGTTTCCACAGGTGAAACACCTACAGTAGGCGTTGGCCCAATACCTACTGTAGGTGTTTCAATAACGGGAGTATTATCAACACCTTGGAGAACTATAGAATCTACAGTAGGTTTTGGTTCACAGCCTACTGTAGGTTGTAAGCCAATACCTACAGTAGGTGTTGGCTGTTGAGAAACGACCTTTTGCGCATCGTGGTGCTGGAACATCGCCGCCATGGTCTCTTCGAGATCGGCAGTCGAGGTCCAACTGGTGGAACGTAACTGTTCCACCGGACGATCTGTGCGCCGGCGGGGCATTACGCGCCGAGTCCCTCCAGGAGCAACTTGCACGTTTTCTGATAGTCTTCCAGGGCCTTCGACCGCGGATCGTGATCTTGCAGGAACTTGCCGCCACGCAGGGACCGATTGATTGCTTGATCGGTCCGGATACCAGGGAGCAGGGGAATACCCATCGACTTAGAGCGTTCCTCCAGCGCATGCATGACCACTTCGGTGGCCGATAGGCGCATGTCAACCATAGTGGGCAAGAACCCGATGCACCGACACTCTAGGTTCAGCATTCGGTTCAACACTTCTACGGTTTGTAACGAGGACATGGCGCCCTCCACACTTAAGTTATCCATACCCACAGGAATCAGAATGTTCCTCGTGTAGGCTACAGCGCAGGTCTGGATGTGCGAGATCGAGGGCGCTACGTCGAATAGGATGACATCAAATTGCTGTTCAACAATCGAGAGCAGGGAATTGAGAATTAGCTCCTTTGCCGTAGTCCCCGCCAAGCGCGACTCCGCAAAGAACATCCGCCGATCACTGAAAATGCAGGAGATGCGCTCGTGGACCGGGACAGCCATCTGTGTGGCGGCAACAGGCTCATCACTGAACAATTGGTGGATCCAATACTGGGGCTTGCCCCCATTTTGGAAACGTTCCAAGCCGCTCAGAGTCGTCCAGAGATTCCCCTGCGGATCCGTGTCGATCATAAGAACGCGGTGGCCTTCATCAGCAAAGCAACGGGCCAGGGTAAGCACGGTGGTGGTCTTTCCTACCCCACCTTTTTGGTTTGCAACTGTAATTCGAATGGGTTTCATAGCTTCCCCCTCCTATTCCTGACGGCGCGGGCCACAGCGTCCAGCTCCGGTTGTTGCCAGACGGGCCAACCGTTTTCAGGATCTCGGGCAGGTTCGGGTATCTTGCCTTCCTTGATCCAGCGGAGTAAGGTGGCCCTGGTAACACCAAACATTTCAGCCACTTCCGGCGTGGTAAGTCGTGGCCTGCGATCGTCGTTTTCTTTCATTGCGCAGAATCTCCAAAACGTTTCGTCATGGATTTGTCTTTAATCGTATGCTACACCGGATTCGCTCGGATGATACAGGATTTTGATGCATTGCGCAGAATTTGTCCATTACAGAATGTTCTCGACGGATAGGTATGGGTAGGGCGGGGAATCAGCTGGTTCTCGTAGGGGCTATACCATTACTGCCAAGTCGGGCACGAATGTGGCGCGGCGAGACCGCCCTGAGATTCAAGTAGCCGACGTCACTCGCGATTTTCCCCATTTACACCACAAGGAGTGACGGACTACTATCCAGCGGTCGCCTCGCTTTTCGATCGAGGCGAACCAGGATTCGAGACTAACCCGCCAAGAACGGGGGTATTGCTACGATGCGGCGGTCTTTGAGGGTAGATACCGCAAAAAGCAAGTAAAGCGGCTCTCCGTCCTTCGCTTGTTCGAGACCGATCTCGCCGGCCTTCGTCATTTCGAGCATCGCGAGAAACAGCGGTACCTGGCTAGTTGGTTTCTTCAAGGCGGCAAAGACCGAATCTGCTGGGACGGGCTCCCGGGGCTGGAGGGTTGCGAGGCGTCGGCGGAGCCACTCGACCATCTGTTGCGGTCGGACCTCGCGGCCGGGCAGCGGCAGATCGGGCAGTGAACGGGCCACCTGCAGGGCGTCGTCGACCATTTCGCAAATCTCAAGACGGCTGATCCGGCCGGGATCGGTTTCTGCATCCTCTGCAACTGGATTCTCGGGTTGCATCAACTCCTTGGACCGGGGATTGGAGTAGGTCTCGTTCTCCACCAGCAACTGTTCCCCCAGGTAGCCCGCGACGGCCGTAACTGCCTCATAGCTGAGGAGTTCTTCGACCAATGGGGTTCTCGGATCGGCGCCGGGGGAGGATGCCGGAGGGGTGTCGGGGTTGCCGTCGGACTGCTCCTTCCGATCAAGTTCCTGCTGGTGTTGCAGGATCTGGGCGGACTTGATGTGGATCAGCGTGGCGGCGACTCGGAGCCATTCGCCACTCAGAGTCAGATCCAGTCGGTCGGCCGAGCGCAGGTAATCGAGGTATTGGCGGGTGAGGTGTGCGATGGGCAGGTCGCGAATGGACAACTGATCGCGGCGGACAATTTCGAGCAGGAGATCCAGTGGCCCGTCGTAGTGGGGCAGGGAAGGGACGGGGTCGCTCATGGCTCGTCGTCGGCCTCCTGCCAGCCTTCGACGAAGGCTTTCAAGCGTTGGGCGTCATTTTTGCCGATGGCGGCCAGCGCCGCCATTTGGGACCAGAAGTCTTCGTAGCCGTGGAAATTGAGCTGGAGTTTGCCGGGAGCGATCAGCTCAAAGGCTGTGGGCAGGTCGGCGAGTTTGTACTTGCGCACGCGGGGATCGACCGCGAAGCTCTCCCGGGCTGCCGCTTCGAGCGCCTTGCGTTCGGCCACCTGTTGATACAGGCGTTGCTGGCGTTCGACCTCGGCTTGATACTCGCGGCCGGCGAGGATGGCGCTCAGGCGTTCGATGAGCGCGAGGCGGTCGAGCAGCCAGCTGCCCCCGGCGCGATGGGCTTTCCAGTCGCGCATCATGGTCTGGGCCTGGCGCTCCCCGACTTCGAACAGATCCTGAATGCAGCTGCGGTCGACGACGGCTTCCGAGCGGGCCTGGAGCGCGGCGAGAATTTGCGGCAGGCGTTTGTTCCAGGTGGGTTTGGCGGGAATCGGGGGTTACCTCGGTTGCTCTATGATACTGCGGGATCCCGCAGTTTAGCCTAAAGAAGGTGTGGAAGCAGGTAATAAAGAGCGCGTGATAATGCGCGTTATCCGGCGCTATAATAAGCTGCGTGCCCGATTCCGCCGCTTGCTCCTCCGTCGCCCTGGCGCCGGCCTCCAGCCGGGCAGTGGCCGCGCTGTGGCCCACGCTCCGGCACGAATGGCCCGCCGCGCTGGCGGCTTCGCCCTTCGCTCGGGTCCTCGAGCTCGTCCTGGACGCTCTCGCCTCGCCGCACAGCCGCCGCAGTTACGCCCTGGCGCTCGCGCGTTTCCTCGACTGGTACGAGGCGGCCGGCCGGCCGGGACTGAGCAAGGCCACGGTGCAACGCTATCGCACCCACCTTGACGGCCAGTCTCTGGCGGCCTCCTCGCTCAACGTCCACATGAGCGCGATCCGCAAGCTCGCCTACGAAGCGGCCGACAACGGCCTGATCGCGCCGGAGCTCGCCGCCGGCATCGGGCGGGTGCGCGGCGCCAAGCGCCAGGGCGTCCGGGCAGGCAACTGGCTCACGCCGGCCGAAGCCACGGCGCTGCTCAACGCGCCGGATCGCGGCTCGGCGAGCGGGTGCCGCGACCGGGCGCTGCTGGGCTTCCTGCTGGGCTGCGGGCTGCGGCGCGCCGAGCTGGTCTCGCTCGATGTAGAGCACATTCAACTGCGCGATGCGCGCTGGGTCATTCCCGATCTGGCGGGCAAAGGCCAGCGCCTGAGGACCGTGCCCGTGCCGGCCTGGGTCAAGCTGCTGCTCGATCGCTGGCTCGAGCGCGCGCGGATCGAGGCCGGTCCGATCTTTCGCCCCGTGAACAAGGGCGGCCAGGTGCTCGCGAGCCGCATCAGCGAGGACACCGTCTGGAAGGTGGTGCGGCGCTACGGCGCCGAAATCGGCCAGCCGGAGCTCGCCCCGCACGATGCCCGGCGCACCTGCGCCAAACTCTGCCGCGCCGCCGGCGGCGAACTCGAGCAGATCCAGCTTCTGCTCGGCCATGCCTCGGTGCTCACCACCGAGCGCTACCTCGGCACGCGCCAGAACCTCGCGCAGGCCGTTAACGACCATCTGCCGCTCGAGCCGGAATGAGTGAAGCTGGAGCTCTGAAGCTGCCGCCGATGGTTCCGACGTGACTGGCCCTGTGCGGAAGACGTGTTTTGATAGTTTTTTAGTTGTTTTTTTGTTGGCAATTGTGTTTCCATGAAAGTGGAGGAAATGACCATGGCTGTTGCTATAGGCCCACTAGCTCGACCCGATTTGGCGGCGCACCGGCGCGCCATTCAGGCCCCATTCGCTGAGATCGTCGAAGAATTGGTTCAAATCCTGGGAAAGAAACTGACGGCCTATGTGGGCGGTGTGAAGGACACTCGCGTCGTCGAGCGCTGGATGCAAGCTAGCGTGGAGCCGTACAGAGATGCGGACCGGCGTATCCGGCTCGGCTATCAAATCGCCAAGACACTCAGTGAGCATGAATCGGCCAGGGTCGTGCAGGCTTGGTTCATAGGGTTGAATCCCGAGTTGCAGGACCGTACACCGATCCGTTTGCTGAAGGAAGAAGACGTAGAGAAGGTCGGCCCCGAGCTGCTGAACGCGATGCGCGCATTTCTTGCCGGCGGATAAGCATGGCAACGATTTCTATTCACCGGATCGGCCGGCGACCGGATCCATGGCAGTATCCCGACTGGTCTGGAGCAAACCCGGATGGAACGTTTGGGAACAGATTCGACGATCCGAAAGGAAATTACCGCGTTCTGTACGCCTCGTCCACGCGTCTGGGCTGCTTTCTTGAGACGCTCGCTCGCTTTCGGCCTGATGTCGCGCTCTACGCCGAACTGCAGGCAATCGAGGGCGAAGATGATTTTGTTCCGGCGGGAATAGTCCCGCGGGAATGGTTGTCCAAGCGATTGATGGGCTCTGCGGATGCTGATGGCGAGTTTGCTGATATTGGAGCGAGCGATTGGGTTGCGGCTCTGCGGGGCACACTGGCAACGTTGTTGATCTCTCTCGGTATTCCGGATTTCGATGCTTCCGTTCTGCAGCGCAGCGGGCCCCGGTGCGTGACTCAAAATGCCTCAGCCGTAGTGTACAGCCAGGGATTCAACGGGATTCGCTATTTGTCAAAACACGGGCACGATATTGAAAATTGGGCGCTGTTTGAGCCCGCATCCTTGAATCAGCAACTTCAGAATGATATCGAGCCAGATGATTTAGAATTGCTCGAAGCCTTGCGCCTCTTCAATCTGGCGCTGGTCTGAGTTGAGCTTCTCGGGCCAGGAAGGAGCGCATAAAACAGTGGGTGCTCGACTGTCATCAGGCCTTCAGAATCAATGGAGCGTCCCCAGCCGCCCGAATGGAATGTCGTCAAAATCCCAATGTTTTGCGCCGCCGAGGTGGGCCACTCTCCAGTTTTCTCTCGCAAAATCCGCATGTTACGCGCTCACCACCCACTTTTCTATGCTCTCCTGCCTCCTGCCCATACTACTTGCCATACTGACTGCTTAGTGCCACTGGAATGACGCTCAAGAGGAAGACCGCCTGCCGAACCTTCGTCATCTCAAGTGCTGGCTATGGCCGTTCACCGGACGTAAGATCAAGTCTTCAAAGGCTGCGAGGTGGCAAGCGCGGCGACTAGCTGACAAAGTCGGTCCGGGCGGGCGGTTTCGAAGGGTGCCCGGCACCAGTTGGATGGCCCACCAGCCGCAAGCGTGCGCGGATTTACTCTAGCGTGTTACACGCAGGAATGTTTCACTGATCCCAAGACCATAACCAATTGATTACATTGTGGATGTTCTTCTCGCGCATGGTTGGTTATCCCCGCGTTAGTATCCCTGTTTGCTGCGTGAAATACGGCCAGCGCTGGACCAAACAGTGCACGTAATCCACGCAGGTATTTCACGCAGGATTGGACGGTTTTCGCCGCTTCGGGCCCGAAAACCACTCCGGGGAGGCCCAAAACCCGCTCCTTGGAGTAAATCTACGCAGAGTTGCGGCTGGCGGGCCAGACAGGAAAAATGGCGGCATGAACGTCAGACACGCTCTCCACCTGAGAGTCGCACCGAAGCTGCTGCTCCGAGCAGGCTTACTGCCCTTCTTGCTCGGGAATCAGCCCTTGGTGGGATGGTTGATTCCTGCCTTCAACCCTAAGCTGGAAATGGAGAAGAGACTTCAATGCACATCCCTACCAGGCAGCAAATTGAACGACTCATCGCGGAAGCGGACGGTCCCTACGTTTCCCTCTACATGCCGACGCATCGCCGTGGTGTCGGGACGCTCCAGGATCCCATTCGGATGAAGAATCTGATCAGGGACGCTGACCAGCAGCTTCGGTCAGTTGGATGCCAGAGCGTTGATGCCGACTACATCATGCGTCCGTTGATCGAGTTCCTCGGCGACTACGAATTCTGGCAACACCAGAGGGACGGTCTGGCGGTCTTCCGCAACAAGGACATATTCGAAATCTTCCGAGTCGATATGTCTGTTCCAGAACTTGCGGTTGTTGGTACGAGGCCCCACCTGAAGCCGATGCTGGCTCTCATCAGTAGCGATATTCGCTACTTCGTCCTGGCGCTCAGCCAAAACCTGACGCGCGTATTTGAGGGCACTCGCGAAGCGTTGGAAGAAATCCAATTGGAAGGAATGCCGGCGAGTCTGCAAGAGACCTGGCCAAACCGACGGGAGGTTCCCTCTCTTCAATCACACTCAGCGTCATCATCCAAGGCCGGCGGCACCTCCACGGTGTTCCATGGCCAAGGCTCAGGAAACGAGACAACAAAGGAGCGAATGGAAACCTACTTTCGCAGGATCGACCAAGCACTGCATACGGTCATGCCTGCCTCAATGACACCCCTGATTCTCGTCACCGTCGACTACCTCGCGTCGATCTACCGGAAGGTCAACTCTCACCCCGGCCTCCAATCGAAATGGGTGTCCGGAAATCCGAGTTGCCTCTGCGCCAGCGAACTGCATGCCCTGTCGCTACCGATTGTCCTCGAGTGCTTTGAAGCATCTCGCCATCGCGCGGCGGACCGCTATCTGGAGTTGTGGCACACGCAACAGGCGTCCAACGAGCTGGTCGAAGTTCTTCCGGCGGCAGTATGCGGCAGGGTGGATACGCTCTTCGCGGCCGTGGGCGTCCAGATTTGGGGCGGCTATAACGCTGTGAGCGGACAGGCGCAGGTGTCAGGGAACCATCACGCCGGGAATCAGGACCTGCTGAATCTGGCGGCCATTCATACCTACTTGAATGGAGGCACCGTTTACGCTGTGCAACCGGCAGACGTGCCCGGCGGCAAGCCGGTTGCCGCCGTTTACCGATACTGAGCGCACGGCGGGCGGCGAGGTTGGAGGGGGCCTGAGCACCAGGCTTAGGGGCCAGGTTGTATGTAAATCGTCAGATGATGTGGTACACAACAAAAGGGGAATGAAGTGCCGTTGATAGAGTACGCGGAAGATTGAATCCGGGTTGCCTGGGTTCTCAAAGCCACTGCCGCAGTGGTCGCGAGACAAAGGCCCTCGTGCGGAGGGATCACCGCCGAATGGCAGTGCCAGAACACGGAGCCACGTGAAACTACCAAACGCACTTAGGACTTTCTTCAAAGTTAGTTGGTCCGAGCACCCGGACGAGCGGCAGCATCAGGTCTCCTTTGTCCTTAGCTTCGTGATCGGCGCGATGGTCGGGCTTGTCGTTGTGGCCTTCATGCTGCTCACGGGCCGTCTGGCGGCTCGAATGTACCCGCCGGGCGGTACCTGGTGGTTGCGCGTAGTCATCCCGACAGCCGGAGCGCTCATCACCGGGTATCTCCTGGTGAAGTATTTTCCTGAGGCGCGGGGCAGTGGAATCCCGCAAACGAAGTTCGCGCTGGTCCTCAATAACGGTTTCATCTCCCTTCGAACCGCAGTGGGCAAGTTTCTTTGCTGCTCGGTCTCGCTGGCCAGCGGGATCGCATTGGGCCGCGAAGGTCCAGCCGTTCAAATAGGCGCTGGAATTGCATCGGTGCTGGGGCGGCGCTTTGGACTGCGGCCCGCCAACGTCAAGGCGTTATTGCCCGTCGGCTGTTCCGCCGCTCTCGCCGCCGCATTCAACACTCCAATCGCGGCCGTTCTGTTCTCGCTGGAGGAGATCCTAGGTGACCTTCACGCGAAGGTCCTGGGTTCAGTGGTCATCAGCGCAGTGACTTCCTGGATGGTCCTCCATCTCATTCTTGGCGATGAGCCCCTTTTCCATGTCCCGGCTTATCATCTGGTCAATCCGGCGGAACTCGGGATCTATGCGGTCCTCGGAGTTCTGGGCGGGTTGGGTTCGGTAAGTTTCGTAAAGCTGCTACTGCGGCTTCGGATCTTGTTCAGGCGTCTCCCTGTTGCCACCGTTTGGCTTCAACCGGCAGTGGGTGGGTTGGCGGTTGGCTTGATGGCCCTGATTCTGCCGGAGGTCCTTGGGGTCGGCTACGACTACGTGGAGCGAGTGCTGGGCGGGGATCTTGCCCTGAAGACCGTCATATTGCTGGTCGCACTGAAGATCGTCGCGACGGCAATCTGTTACTCCTCAGGTAATGCGGGTGGCATCTTTGGCCCCAGCCTCTTTATAGGCGCCATGATTGGCGGGTCTGTCGGGTATGTAGCACATGCGCTGTTTCCAGCGTCCACCGCCGGCCCTGGAGCTTATGCGCTCGTCGGCATGGGTACCGCCTTTGCGGGCATCATCAGGACCCCACTCACGTCGGTGATCATGATTTTTGAACTCACCAGAGACTACTCCATCATTGTGCCGCTGATGATTTCCAACCTGATCAGCTTCTTTATCTCGTCCCGGTTGCAACCCGAACCGATCTACGAGGCGCTGGCAAGGCAGGAAGGAGTGTATCTGCCCGCGAAGGCAGGCATTGAGGAACCAGAGCACCGCCAGGTTGGTAGCGTCATGCGCGCAGGCGTGGAGCCTTTCCCCCCGGATCTGGAGTCCGAAAGCGCTGTAAGACGAATGCTAGAGTTGGGCTGCAACGCGTGGCCGGTAGCCGCGAATCATACATTACTGGGCATAGTGATTCGGAGTGCACTCATGGAATTCGAAGGCCCTCCTCAAACGACCGTGAGGGACTTCGTCCACGCCGGGCAAAAATTCCTCTTCGTGCATTCCGATGAACCGCTGAATGTCGCCCTCGATCGAATGGGCGCAGCTGGCGTGGATGTGCTACCCGTGGTCAGTCGAGCTGACCTTCAAAAGCTTGAAGGCGTCGTTATTCTCACCGACGTGCTGAAAGCCTACGGTGTCACGGGACGAAATGAGGGCACTCGATGACGATGCCCATTCACGGAAGACAGGCTGCGGCCCCGGCACTCTTAGGGCTAATCGCACTCCTGATGGCGCTGCTCTACGTAGTGGATCTCTCTCTCGCCAAGCTGGAACGAGAGGAAGTACGGCTTGAGGCACAACGTCACTTCACTCAAGGGAATGCCGCATTTCTGAGAGGGAATGCCCGTGCGGCGATCGAGCCTCTGCGCCAGGCCTTCGTTCTTGACCGGAACAATCGGGGATATGCGCTGGCGCTGGCCGCGGCCCAGATATCGGATAGACAACTTGAGGCGGCCCGATTCATCCTTGATGATTTGCTTGGTAAGGATCCCAACAACGCACAGGCCAACCTACTCATGGCCAGACTCTCGGTCGCCGAGGGGCAATTCACGCTCGCGGATTCGTTTTATCATCGAGCCATCTACGGAGCCTGGGAGGCGGATGGGGAGAGGCAGCGATTGAATGCGCGCCTGGAGTTGGCGGGGCTGCTCGCCGAGCACGGATCGGAAGATCAGCTGCTGGCTGAAATCCTGACTCTGCAGAACTCTGCCCCCAGGTCGCTGGACTTGACCCGGAGAATCGCATCACTATACCTCGAGGCGAGATCAGCCACCCGTGCCGTCGCGGCGTACCGGGCGCTGCTTCGGGAAGTTCCAGAAGACGCGGAGGGATACGCGGGTCTCGCAGAGGCGGAAATGCTCCTCAACAACTATCAGCAAGCCCAATCGGCGTATGCCAGCGCGTTACGCCTCCGGCCAGAAGAGCCAACATGGCAGCGGAGGGCTAAACTCGCTGACGAATTAACTGAGCTCGATCCGACCGGGAGGCGACTGAGTTCTTCCGAGAGATTTAAGCGCAGCATTAAGATCCTCCTCATGGCGGAACACGCGGTGGCCAGATGCTTCCCCGACGGCAGAGTTCCGCAGGACCTCCAGACTCCGCTCGACAAATCGCGGCAATTGAACGACGAAAAGCCCCGTGCGGCGAAGATGAGTGAGCAGGCAGAGGCTCGACTGGAGGTCGCGGAGGAACTGTTTGCAGCTGGATCCCGGCACTGCTCGGAGACTTCCGCAGAGGATGACGCTTTGACTTTGCTCATGAGGAAGCTGAGCGCCGGGTCCTGAAGGCACATCACCGCTTGTAGACTGTGGTGCTTCGGCGGCCGCTCTTGTGGAAGGGTCTGGCTGGTCAAGGGCACGCCGTCGTCCGAGGCCCAATCCGTGATGCCTGGTGTCCGACTTGAATGCCAGTGTGAGTTCACACATTCAAGAATCCGCGCACACCCTACATTACAGGCTCAATCTACGGCATTTGTGGGATGCCGAAAATGGGGCACGAGTAGGCACACTGAAGGTGGTCATGCGGATTCCAGGAGGGAATCATGCTTCGCAGCTTAAATTCTCTGTTTGGCTCAGTCATTCACGCCGTGGATGGTGATCTCGGGCATATTCACGATTTTCTTTTCGAAGATTGCGGCTGGACAATCCGTTACCTTGTGGTTGAGGCCGGCGGATCGGTTGCCAGCCATAAGGTTCTCATCTCGCCGGCCGCAGCAGGCCATCCCGATTGGGAAAAGCGCGAGCTTCCGGTAGACCTGACCATGGAGCAGGTCCGGAACAGCCCGAACATCGACATGGCGACCCCGGTCTCGCGCCAGGAAGAGACCGCGATGAGCCAATACTACGGCTGGCCGGCCTATTGGTCCATGGGCGCACCTCTTGCTCGGGTCGCCGGCGCTGATCACCCACCGAGCGCCCAAGGCGACCCTCACTTGAGAAGCGCAAGAGAGGTCGTCACGTATCATGTTCACGCGACTGACGGCGATCTTGGGAGTATGGACGACCTGATCATGGAGGATTCGAACTGGTTCATCCGTTACCTTGTGACGTGCACGGGCAGTTGGCTGAGTGGGCAGAAACTTCTCGTCGCCACAAGATCGGTTGGTTCCATTGAGTGCTCACAGCGGCAGGTAGTCCTAGCCCACTCCCTTGAGGATTTGTGAAGTGATGCTTCCTCTCAGCGGAAAGTCGATCGGCGTTGCTCGGTTCTCGCGGCGACGTCTTGTGTTCGCGGTGGCGGGGATGTTTCTTTGCCAGTTGGCGGCAAGCGCGCAGGTCCACAAGCGTTCCGTTCGAGGCAGAGTGACGGATCAAGCGGGCACCCCCCTCAAAGGCGCAATCGTTCGCATCAAGAATACCTGGTCACTGCGCGTCCGCTCCTACATCGTCCTGGGAGACGGTGTCTACCGCTTCCGGGGATTGGTACCCGGGGTCGACTACGAACTGAAGGCTAAGTTCCAGGGCGTGGCGAGTGGAAAGAAAAGGCTGGATCGTTTTGATTCGCGGGCGGAAGCGGTGGTCGATCTCACCATCCATCTCCCTGGGAGTCGATCTTAGGCGGGCGAGGGCCGGAAGGCAGTGCACCCCAGACGAAGCAAACCGGGTTAGCGAAGGTGGGCCCAATCTGGTGGCCCGGGCGGAAGTACTTCATCCGACCGTTGGAGAAATCTGAGAAGTTGGGTGGCTGCCAGCGCCACGTAAATAGAGAAATCATCGAACGGCTCTGCCAAGGTACCCGTCCGGAGAATTGCCGGGTGCGAGATCCGCGCCTTCAGCCTGACACGCGAATCTTGGCGTCGAGCTTGCACTCTATTATGGTGTAGCACCATGACCACCACACCGAATTCCATTCGCCGACGGATCGAGGTCCTGCTGGGGGTGAAGGAGGAGTCAAAACCAGCGGTCTATCTCCAAATGTTCGAGGCCTCGGAGGTCGTCAGCCTCAACTACGCGATTGAACTTCTGCTTTCTGCGGGCATCGCAACGCTTGGACTGGTGCTAGACAGCCCCGCGGTGGTCATCGGCGCGATGCTCATCTCGCCCTTGATGGGACCAATCCTCGCGGCGGGACTCGCCCTTGCGTCGGCCGACCTGTATCTGGGAATCAAGTCGCTACTTAGTATTGTGTTTGGGGTGGCTGTTTCGGTCCTGTTCGCCGCCACTTTGGTATGGCTGCTTCCGTTTCAGACCACGACCCACGAGATCCTCGCACGCACCAACCCAAATCTCCTGGACCTCGGCGTGGCGCTCTTCTCTGGGCTGGCGGGCGCAATTGTCGTGACCCGCGGCGGCGGCGGTGGGGGCGTCACCGCCCTGCCTGGAGTGGCGATCGCTGTCGCATTGATGCCGCCGCTCTGTACTGTTGGCTTTGGCATGGGAAGCGGATTCTCGCGGGCCATCATCGGTGGTGCTGGGTTGCTGTTCCTCACCAACCTGGGCGCGATCATCGCCAGCGCCTTTCTTGTCTTCTACCTGGTGCGGATGGACTCCCCGACGATTCGGGACACGATTGATGCCGCCATTATCGAGCGCGCGGAAGGCGACCTTCTCTACCGGGTGTTGCAGAGGACTGGGCTTGCGCGCTCCTTTGGCCATATTGGCAAGCTACAGTGGCGGATCGTCATGTTGTTAGCCGTTCTGGGGTTTCTATTTGTCCCCTTGCGCCAATCGCTGCTGCAGGTCAGTGACGAGACCCGGGCGCGCGCGGCGATCGGCGAGGCACTCCGCGCGCTCGCGCCTGCCGGCACTATCGTGACTCAGCAGATTGACATCAAGTCGGCCCCCATTCTGGTCCGGCTTTTCGTGGCCGGCGAAATCCAGCCGGGAAGGGTCCGCGCCGCCGAGAAGATCATCCTACGTCGAACAGGTCGCGATGTGAACCTTCAAATCCGCCACGTCGCCGGAGAGGAGGAATTGGCAAGATTGCGGGAGAGCCTCCAATCTCCCGCGGCGCCGCCGGCATTGGCCGATGTGGAGGAAGTGCGGGCAGACCTGATGGGCAGGCTGGAGGGGCCATTGAAGAAAGTCTGGCCCGCTGAAGCCGGAACCCTCCAAGCCTACGAACTCGGGTTTACTCCTCAACAGGTGCTGGTTCGAATCAAGTACCAGGCGCCGAAGCCGTTTGACGCGTCCTTCGAGCAGACAATGTCCAACGTCTTAAAATCCGCTCTGCAGTTGGAGAAGCTCGACCTCATACTGGAACACCAGTACCCTCCCAGAGCACCACGGAACGGTAGGCCGTCGAAGCGGTAGGAAGGTCCTCAAACATCGATGAATTTCCCAATCGCACTGCTGCTGACTGGAGGCGGCGACTCCGTGAATCTCGCTGTCTCCATGTTGATTATCTTCGGAAGTGCAAAGCTGCTCGCTGAGCTGTTTGAGCGTCTGGGCCAGCCAGGCCTGATCGGTGAAATCCTAGCGGGAATACTCGTCGGCCCAGCCGTGCTGGGCTGGATTCATCCGAGTGAGTTCTCCACCACCATGGCGAGCCTTGGCGTCATGTTCCTGCTCTTTCGCGTCGGGCTCGAGGTGGAGGCGCCGGAACTCTTGAAGGTTGGCGGAACAGCCCTAATGGTGGGCGTCAGTGGAGTCGTGGTTCCCTTCTTGTGTGGCTGGGCATTCTACATGAGTGAGGGCAAGTCCCAATCGGAGTCGTTCTTCCTCGGGACTGCGCTCACGGCGACAAGCGTTGGGATCACAGCTCAAGTCTTAGCCGCAAGGGGATTGCTCCAGCGCACGGCGAGCAGGATTATTCTGGCGGCGGCGATCATCGACGACGTTTTGGCGTTGCTGGTTCTTGGTGTGGTCGCCAGCTTGGCTCGGGGCCAGCTCGATATTTTGGAACTATCGCTGACGACGGCCATGGCCGTGGCATTTATCATCCTGGTCGTGTGGTGGGGTCAGAAAACCATCTCGCGGGTGGTAGACAAGCTGGAAGGGAACTTGAGAGTTGGAGAGGCTCAGTTTGCTCTCGCGATGATCCTGATGTTTGCACTTGCAGCTCTCGCCGTTAAAATCGGCGTAGCCGCAATCATCGGTGCGTTCCTGGCTGGAATGGCGCTCGCCGATGCCGTCCCGAAACGTGTCCACGACTTGACGCACGGCGTCACGGAACTGCTGGTGCCATTCTTCCTCGTAAACATCGGGCTCCACTTCCAGCTGAGTGTCTTCCAGGACTGGGCATCCTGGAAATTGGCCCTCCTGGTCCTGCCCATCGCGGTCTTCTCCAAGATGCTCGGCTGCGGGCTGGGCGCCATCGGCCGTGGCCGTACCATTGCCACGCGAGTCGGAATTGGCATGATTCCGCGTGGAGAGTTTTGTATGGTCGTCGCTCAGATCGGGCTCACGCTCGGCGCGATCTCCGCGCAAACTTTCGCTGTCATCGTGTTCATGGCGGTCGTAGCGGCGATGCTGACGCCACCGTTGCTTAAGGTAGCCTTTCGCGGAGTGCTCGCCTCTCCCTTGCCAGACGAAGAAGTCTTTCGCTTAGGATGACCGGTTCTCACGCATTGTGGAAGCTCGCGAGGGCTCGAAGAAGGAAAGGCACGGGCCTTGCGCTTCCGGATCGACCCTAGCTCTGTTCCCGGCTGTGGCGCAGATTCACTTGGTGTTCGGCCCACGAGATGGACTTAACCGAGCGGGTGGGAATCAACACCGACCGACCGTGGAGCCAATCTCCAGCCTTCACATCCAGGTAGCCGAGATGCCATGAGTCGTCGTCCATGATGAAGCCTTCCAGGCGCCCAATCTCGCCGTCCGTGGTCCAGACTTCGTACTCTTCCAAGTGCGAGACGCTGCGCAGGTGCGAGTCCTCCTCGGTGTGCACCGGGTAATCTCTGCCCGGCGGAACGGACCCCAAGAGGCCGAACTCGCTGTCCGCCCAATCAGTTCTCCAACCGAAGTACTCTCTCATGGCGATTTCTTGCTGGCGAGAGACCGGCTTTTCTGTATCAACATCGGGGCTATCTCGAACTTGCTCTTTGGTCAAACGGGCGTGGAAAGTCTTCTTCCCCCAATCGGGCTGCTCCAACGCCGTCACCGCGATGAGTACCGCGCGCCGACTAAGCCAGTTCCCTACGTCTACCACCAGATAGACAATCAGCCAGGACTCGTCGTCGAAGAGAAAGTCGCGGACGCTACCCATCTCTCCGTCGGTCGCGATCACCGAAGATCCATTCAAAGACTTCAGGTCGTGAAGCATGTTCCTCCTGCGGACCGAACGTCCAGGGCCACCCTCATACAATCAAAGAGTAGAACGTTAACGGATCGTACGCATTTAGTTTTCTTGGGAGGGAGCGGGGCTTGACTGGAGAAGAGCCGAAACGACGACGCTGGCCTCTGATTGCGATCGCTTTCGCGGCACTACTCCTGGTCGCGGGGTTCTCCGCATACGATGGCGCCCGCCGGACACGGCAGCTTCGCGACAGCATCCTGAAGGCCGAAACACAGGCTCAGTCGCGGGAGAAAGTGCTGCGGGATGTGCGGGACAACTCGGGTGCGCTTGCTATAGCGATTCGAGATTTTTTGCTTGATCCCGTCCAAGACGACGAGAAGATTCGCCAGCAACTGAATGGGCTCCACAGGGCACAGCTTATGGCGCTTGACCGGCTTCGGGATTCCCGGGATGCCCGGCAATCTCAGTTGGTCCTCCAGCTCAAGGTTCTTCAAGAGCGGTATTGGCAATCAGCGATGGAGCCCTTGAGCTGGCCGGATAAGGAGAGACGTGCCAAGGGCGTTCAGTTCTTACATCAGAGGCTGGTTCCTCTCCGGGAATCGGCGATGGCTTCGGCGCGGAACGTCGAACTAATCGAAACGAGCTTGTTGCGGGAACAACGGGCCCGAATTGATGAATCGTTCGCGCGGCTTGATGGTGCGCTTAGAAGGACTTGGATGACCACCCTTCTGATCGGAATCGTCATTGCAGTTCTCAGTGTATGGCGGCTGTCAAGACTCGAGCAAAAGGCGTTCGCCCTCCAACGCCAAACTGAGCTAGACCAGGAGCAACTACGTGTCCTCGCGCAAAACGTCGTTCACGCCCAGGAAGACGAACGGAAGTCTCTCGCCCGCGAACTGCACGACCAGATTGGCCAAATGTTGACAGCAATCCAGATGGTGTTCACCAACATCGAACTCGGGCGTGGAAATCCGGCACGGCAAGTGGCGGACGGCAAGTCCCTGACTGAGCGCACAGTAGCGGTCGTACGGAACATTTCGATGGGACTGCGGCCCTCCATCCTGGACGATTTTGGGCTTGGTCCTGCCATAGAATGGCAGACCCGCGAATTCTCCAAGAGAAGCGGCGTGTTGGTGAAGCTGCAAATGGATGGACACTTGGACGGCCTTGATGAGGCGCAAACGATATGCCTGTACCGTGTGATTCAGGAGGCGCTCACAAACTGCGCCAGACATGCGAACGCCTCAGAGGTCCGGATCAGCCTTGATGCTGGCAGGGACAGAATCTCTTTAGTGATCGAAGACGACGGGAAGGGCTTCGACCAGGCCCTGTTGCCGAAGCGCGGCCTGGGCCAGTTCGGCATGCAGGAGCGCGTACGGGAATTGGGAGGGACGGTGTCCATCTTCAGCCAACCCGGCAAGGGGACCAAGGTGAAAGTCACTGTCCCTTCGAGGAATGAGGTGGGCAGATGAACAAGATTCGGATCCTTATTGCGGACGATCACGGAATTGTCCGTGAAGGACTCAAGTTTGTGGTGCAGCAGGAACCCGACCTCGAGGTGGTAGGCGAGGCTGAGGACGGGAGAGAGGCCGTCCGCCTGGCAGAGACGCTCGAGCCGGATGTCATCGTGATGGATATCGGTATGCCGCGGCTAAATGGGATCGAAGCAACCGCTCAAATCCTTCGTCGCGCACCCGAAGCCAAAGTGGTAATCCTGAGCATGCACGAGGACGAAGTCTACTTGCTTCGTGCCTTGACGGCTGGGGTGAATGGCTATCTCGTCAAAGGATCGGCTTTCGCCGACTTGCCTGGCGCTGTTCGTGCCGTTGTGTCAGGGAAGTGCTTCTTCAGCCCGTCGATCGCGAAGCTGCTCGCCGAAGAATATACGCGCCAGGTTCAGCAACAAAAGCTCGAGGACACGTACGCACTACTGACAGAACGCGAAAAGGAGATTCTGCAGCTCCTGGCTGAAGGCAAATCCAACAAGGAGGTGGCGACTCTCCTGGAGGTCAGCCCTTACACGGTAGAGTCTCACCGGAATCACTTCATGCAAAAGCTTAATCTGCACAACACAGCCGAGATCGTGCTTTACGCGGTCCGAAAGAAGCTGATCTTCTAGGAACAAACTCGTCAGAAGATGAGGGATGCTCAGCCAATAGCTGGGCGTCCCCCAACTCCTCTGACGCTCATCACGCCCAACTCATCCAGATCGCAGGCGCCAAACTCTTCGTGACGACACTACTTCGTGACGACGGTTGCGCTGCCCGCGAACGCGCGGTATAGGACGCCGAACAACAGCCCGGCGAGTCCGCCGTCAGCAAATCCGTACAACGTTCCAAGCAGCACGGGCCCAAGTTTCGGCGCCGAATCCGCGCCCGGGTAAACCGAGCTCATGATTCGCAGGAAGTCTACGCCATAGGCTGGGTCGGCCATGTGAAGCAGGCCGACCAAAAGCATCGCGCCTCCCCATAAGATCGCCGAACTGAGAGCAATGGCTTTCAGTGAAACCCTCATAACGTCTCCTTTCATCTGGGTGGACGCATATCCACCCCAGACGGCTACATTGTGCGGCAGAAAACGGTGCTTGGGGCGCATTCTTGATTGCAAAATACTGCCTCGACAGGATGCCCCGCATCCGGAGTGGCTGCGTCAATGAAGGCAGGAGGAGTAGAAGGAGCTGACCATGAGAATTTCCACTATATTCCTAAGCGGTCTTCTCTCCGCTGCGCTTGCCATGGCTTCTGTGCCCACTTCGGCCCCGGCCACACACGCTTGCGCAGTCGGAAAGCCGACTGCCGCATCCTACACCTGGGATTTCAAAGGCGAGGCCAACGTGATCTTCCAGGAGGTTGAGGCCGATGCCCGCCAGGTCATGAACCAAGCCGATCGATTGCAGAGCTTCGAAATGGATCCCAACATCAGCCGGGAAACTCAAGCCATTCTGCTGAATGACATGAAGCAGGAGATCAACTATATCGAAGCCAAGCTTTGCCGTCTCGGAACCATACGCCGCGTACTGGCGCCGTGGCAACGCAAGGTCGTCGACGAAATCGCATCGACTGCTCCGCTGATGGTCGACAACGAGACAGACGCCATCGAATTGTGTAACCACACTCCCCAGGAACTGAAGTTCCCCATTTTCTGGCGCTACTCGAAGAACCTCTATGACGAATCGCGGACTCTGACGCGCTCGGCCGGTGACGCTGTCAAGTTCGCAGGTGTTTCACAAGAGTATCGGAATCTGGGGCACGAATTGGGCGCACGAGGTGCCTCGTAAGCCCTTCGCATGCTTCACGGTCTTCATTTTGAACTGGAGGTTACAGCATGATGAGAGTCAAAACGCTGCTCGCGGCCCTTGCCGGGTTCGCGCTCATATTGGTGATTCCTCTCGCCGCAGCGAATGGGCCTGCGGCGAAAGCGACTGACTCATCGACCGCCAAAGTGACGACGGTCGGAACCGCGCGGTGCGCCTGGCCGGCGGAGGCACTCACCGGGAAGATCACGATGGTCGATCCCGGTAACAAACTCGTCGTGGTTCAGACTCCGGATGGGGTTCTCTACGACATGCTTGTCACGGCGAAAACCGTGATTAGATCCGCCGATCATTCCATGGGACTCCATGAATTGTCGCAGGACGTGAACAAGAGCGTGTCCGTCAAGTTCATCCCCGAGCGCCGCGGCGATGTTGCCAAGTCCATCCACATCACCGGGTAGGTTCCGCAAGTTGCAGGGGCATCAAGAAATGATGCCCTTGCGTACCGCGTAGAGAATCAGTTCCGGAACGCTGTGGACGTCGAGTTTTCGCAGGATGTGGGCGCGATGCGTTTCTACAGTGGTCGGGCTGATGTAAAGCAAGTTCGCAATCTCTTTATTGGCGCGCCCTTCGGCGATCATTTGCAGTACCTCACGCTCGCGATCCGAGAGCAGGTCATAGCTGTCCTCCAGTCCATGCGTTTGAAGCCGGCTGATGTAATCCTGCTGGAGGATGCGTGCAATCTTGCTGGTCATGAACGAGCGCCCTTGTGACACGGCGTGAATTGCCTGGATCACCTCGCTCCGAATCGAATCCTTCAGCAAGTACCCCTTCGCACCAGCCTTGAGCGCACCCAGGACGTAGCTCTCGTCCTTGTGCATGCTCAGGATCACAACCCCGATCCGCGGGTTCGCAGCCAGAATGCGGCGTGTAGCCTCCATGCCGTTCATGTTCGGCATCGCCAGGTCCATCAAGACGACATCGGGCGCTTCGGTCGCGGCCAGCCGGACGCTTTCCAAGCCATCGCCCGCTTCAGCCACTACGGACATGTCGGGTTCGCGCTCCAGTATGGCCTTCAGGCCGTCACGAACCACAGTGTGGTCGTCAGCCAGCAAGATGCGAATTGGCTTCATTGCCATTCCTTTGGGCCAGTTCGGTCAGCGGCAGAACCGCCTGGACGAATGTCCCACGCCCAGGCTCGGAGTTGACCTTGAGGTGCCCACCCAGGCGCCGCACGCGCTCCTCCATCCCCAATAAGCCGAGTCCGCGAACAAAGCGCGTATCGAAGCCCGGCCCCGTCGTCTTGTACGGTCACGTTGACTCTCTCATGCTCTCTCTGTACCGACACCTCGACGATGCGTGCGTTGGCGTGACGGGCTGCATTGTTTACCGCCTCCTGAACCAGACGGAAGATGCAGGTGCGGTGTTCGTCCGGCAAGCTGTCGATCGCTTCATCCGCGGACACAACGACGTTCAGCCCCGTGCGCTTGCCGGTTTCGCGCGCCTGCCAGTTCAAGGCGGGTGCCAGGCCCAGGTCGTCCAGCATTGAGGGCCGCAACAGCAGCGCAAGATCTCGCACCTGGTTGACCGTCTTTTCCGCGAGCTCTCTAATTGAAGCGAGGTGCTCGCGGATTTCGGCCGGTCGATCCGTGCACTCGGCGCCTTCGGTTTCCATCAGAATCGCCGACAGGGACTGCCCCAGATCGTCGTGAAGTTCTCGCGCCAGCGCCCGGCGCTCGTTCTCCTGCGCGCGGAGGAGCAAGGTCGAAAGCTCCTGCAGATCGGCCCGGCGCAAGTCGAGTTCCCGCTCCAGCCGCAGCGTCGACCCGATCGTCAGCGACGCGAGGATCAATCCGCCCATGAGGCTCAGCGCGAAGGTGAGGATGAGGGAACGACGCAGGCTTTCCGCCGAGGCCGCCGAGCGGGTCTCAGAACGCGTCAACCCCCGTTCGTTCACCGCGGCGATGCGGTCCGCGATCTGAAGCATGGCCGTGCGCCGAGGAACCAATTCGTTGTAGAAGAACGAGAACCGCAGGCGGTTCCTTTCTCTTGGTGACCAACCGACCGTGCTATCGAGAACCCGCCAGTAGTCGTCGATCTCGCGGCGCAGTTCACGATACGGTTCGCGTTCATCAGGCTCCAGAATTCGGCTGTACGCGTCCAGCGCACTGCGCGTCTCGCGTTCGAGAATGGCCAGGTGATCAGCCTGGGCGTGTTCCGCGTCGGGATCGGGCGAGAGCAGGAAGTCCCGCACATAGGTGCCCGACAGGTAAATGTGTGCTCGAAGCTGATCGAGAGCGCCCAGCCGTTCCAGAAACGCCCTCCGCAATTGCGCCTCGCTGCCACGCACCCGCTGAAAAGAGACGAGCGTGATGAGGGCGGCGGCCAGGATGCAGACCAACAGCCCTCCAAAGCCAAGAGACAGAATCACCCATGAGGGCCGGCGGCGCTTCCCGCTCGAACCGATCACCGGACTGCCAGAGTGGGTCAGCAAGCTGAGCGCGGCCTCTTTCAGCTACGAGTGTAATTCAGTCTCGTGCTCCTCAAAATACTGTCCGGACAGGATTTCACGAACGGCGGGGAAGATGTTCAATCGTCGGTAGGGAAAGGATCGATATGAACCTCGCACACACACGAGCCTTGATCGTGGTTGGCGCCCTCGCCATGATGACCGCGGGTTGTGCCAAGAAGCAACTCTCGGCTGCGCCGCCTCCTCCACCGCAACCGGCCGCCGCACCCGCGCCGGTCAACAAGCCGACTCCAGCGCCCGTGCACACCGCCGCCGTGCAACATTCAGAGGTGACAACGCCGCGCATGCCGAACGCCGTAACGAAAGCGCGGATAGACGAACTTCTGGCCAAGATCGAAGACGCCTATTTCGACTACAACAAGGCCTCGATCCGTTCGGACGCTCTGAAGGCCCTCCAGGCCGATTCGACGGAACTACGGGACATCCTGAAGGATTACCCCGATTACAGACTGACCATCGAAGGGCACTGCGACGAGCGAGGCTCCGCCGAATACAACATCGGGCTCGGGGATCGTCGTGCCGTGGCGGCTAAGGACTATCTGGTCCAGGTCGGCATCCCTTCGGGTCAGCTCAACGTGAAGAGCTACGGTAAAGAAAAACCAGTCTGCGAGGACCACGACGAGGCCTGCTGGCAGCGTAATCGCCGCGTCCACATCGTCGCGCTGGCGCAGGCTCATTGATGACCTGATGGTTCCCACAGAGCACAACGTATGGCGGGCCACTGGCCGACCGTGGTGCTCTCTTCCCACCGGCGTTGCGCCTCGGCTCTGGCGGGTTTTAAGCTACTTTGCGATCCGTTCAGGCCTTGACTCACATGACCGCGTTGGCGTTTTCGTGGTCTCTTCCGAGTTGGGCCGAAGCTGCTCCCGCAGGTCGGATCGAATGTTGGCGCGGCGCACATACTCTGGGGCGCGCCGCGCCCGGGGGCGGGGGACCAGCCTTTATGAGAGCGGATGTGACGAAACGGAAACGGAGCAGCGCTTTGAGGTTCGATCACATCCACATGAACACCATTCAAGAAAAGGAGAACCTAAGCATGCAGATAAAAGCAATCCACTCAGTTGTTTGTTGTCTCGCCCTGCTCGCCTCGGCGAGTATCGCCTACGCTGCGTCGTCGAACAATCCCGACAAGCAATTCCTGATCCTGGCCGCGAAGACGGACATGACCGAAGCTCACGAAGGCCAGATGGCCGGAGCCAAGGCGTGGCGGGCGGATGTAAAACGCTTGGCGAAAACGTTGGTCCAAGAACACACCGAATCCTACGAGCACCTCACCGAACTCGCCGCCAAGACCGGGGCCTCAATTCCAAAGGGGATTGACACCGCCAAAGACCCAATCGTTAAGCAACTGAGCCGGTTGAAGGGCGCTTCGTTTGACTACCAGTTCGCCAGAGACGAGGTCGCGGCCAATCGGATGGCTATCGCCGCATTCAAACAAGAAGCGGCTCACGGAAAGGACGCCGAGGTTAAGGCCTATGCCAACAAGATGATCCCGATTCTGTCGAAAGAGCTTCATCTTGCTGAGGAGTGCGTCAGGCCAGCCGCCCACAGTTGATCCGACGACTGGCAGACTCGAGCGGCGCTAGAGTGCGGCTGGCAGGCACTCCGCTCGCGCCGCTGCCCCCCTCAGGCGAACTACATTGCTGTGCTCGATCGCGCCAGTTCATGAAGCGTCCACCTTGGTGCTTCGGGTCAATTCAACGGGGGCTGGCCAACTGTGCCCCTGTTGAACCAGTAAACCCTGCGTGGCGTCTGGCCCCCAAGTGCCGCCGGCGTAATTCGGGAAGTCATTTGGAGGGCTGGCTTTCCATGCGTCGAGCACGGGCATCAACAACCGCCAAGCCGCTTCCACCTGGTCGGCGCGCATGAATAGTGTCGCGTCGTTGTTAATCACGTCCGAAAGCAACGTCACATAGGCTTCCGGCGATGGCGTGGCGAAGCTTTCGCGATAGCTAAACCGCATGTCCACGGGCTGCAAAACCATATTCGGGCCAGGATGTTTTGCTTGAAAACGCAGCACGATGCCTTCCTCTGGCTGGATCGACATGATCAGGCGTGATGGTTGCCAATCGAGCGTCGCCTCGATGGGAAACGATTGGTGCGGAACCGGGCGGAACTGGATGGCGACTTCCGAAGCCTGGCAGGGGAGGCGTTTGCCGGTGCGAAGGTAAAATGGCACATCCTGCCAGCGCCAATTGTCAACGAATAGCCTAAGCGCCGCAAACGTCTCGGTACATGAATCAGGTGGTACCCCGTCTTCTTCACGATAAGCGCGCACTTTCTCACCGCCGATCCAACCGTTGCCATACTGTCCGCGAACCGTCGAGTGATGTACGGCGTCAATCGGAATGGGCCGGACGGCGTGCAGCACATCCACTTTCTTGTTGCGAATCTCGTTTGCTTCAAAGGAGACCATCGGTTCCATGGCGACCAGACAGAGCAATTGCAGCAGGTGATTCTGAACCATGTCGCGCAGTGCACCGGCCCCGTCGTAATATCCGCCGCGATGTTCCACGCCGACTTCTTCAGCAACAGTGATGGTCACGTAGTCCACATAACGGCGATTCCAGATGGGTTCGAACAACGGGTTGGCGAAACGGAATGCCAGGATGTTCTGCACCGTTTCTTTGCCCAGGTAATGATCGATGCGAAAGATTTGAGATTCCTGAAAGCCGCCGGCGAGTACGAGGTTGAGGGCCCGTGCTGACTCCAGGTCATACCCGATAGGTTTCTCGATAACGATTCGCGTCCGCTCCCTGTCCGTGGAAAGGCCGGCATGATCGAGAAAGCAGGGGATTACGGGAAAGAGTGAAGGTGGCGTAGCCATGTAGAAAATCCGTTGCGCTTTGGAGCCCCATTCCTTCTCTGTCTTCTCGCACAGATCGCTGAGTTCCTTGTAGGTTCCGTTGCCTTTGAAGTCGCCCCGCAGGTAGCTGATATGACTGGAGAACTCGTTCCATTCCTTGACTGAGACCTTCCCGTGCCTGGCAAACTTCTTGACACCCTCATGCAGACGTTTGCGCAGAGCATCCTCGCCGATCTCGACGCGGTCCACTGCGATGAGCGCGAAGTGAACCGGAATGCTGTGGCTCTGGGAGAGGTCGAACAGTGCCGGCATCAACTTTCTCCATGTAAGATCGCCCGCTCCGCCGAAGATCACGAAGATATTTGGTTCGAGTTCAGCGTTCGTTTTCATTGCTCTCTCCCCTTCGCCCAGTCGGTGTGGAATGTGCCTTTGCAGTCGGTACGCTCGTAGCTGTGGGCGCCGAAGAAGTCGCGCTGAGCCTGGATCAAGTTGGCCGGCAGCCAAGCACTGCGATAGCCGTCAAAATAAGCCAACGCCGTCATAAAGCATGGTGTGGGGCGACCCATCTCGATTGCCGCGCACGCAACGCGGCGCAGATCTTGCTCGTTGGCCATTACCTTTCTCGATAACTCTGGCGCGAGAAGCAGATTCGGCAGTCCGGGCTGATTGCGATAGGCCATCCGGATATCCTCCAGCAGCGCCGCGCGGATGATGCAGCCTCCCCGCCAGATTCGGGCCACGGCCTCGAGATCGAGGTGATACTCATACTTGTCCGACGCTGCTGCCAGGACTGTCATGCCCTGCGCGTAGACGATGATCATCGCAGCATGGAGAGCGTGACCTAGCTGATCGAGGAAGGCCTTGCGGTCGCCTTCGAACGGCGGGACGGGCCGCCTGAAGATCTCGCCGGCCGTCTCGCGCTGCTTTTCAAACACGGACAAATCCCGCATCGCTACCGCGAGATCGATTGTGGGGATGGGCACCTGCAGTTCCATGGCACTTTGCGAAGTCCACATGCCAGTGCCTTTCTGTTTGGCTACATCCAGGATTTCATCGATCAAACGGTTGCCAGTGGTTTCGTCGACCTTGCTAAAGATGCGACTGGTGATCTCGATCAGGTAGGCGTTGAGTTCCCCTTGATTCCACGCGTCGTACACGTCGCCTAGCCCGTCATCTGTCAAGCCAAGGCCGCGTTTCATCAGGTCGTATGTCTCGGCCACGAGTTGCATCACCGCGTACTCGATGCCGTTGTGGACCATCTTGACGAAATGCCCTGCCGATCCGGGTCCGAGGTAAACTACGCACGGATCTCCGTTGGCCTTGGCAGCGACGGCTTCGAGCAGCAGGCGAACTCGCTCATACGCCTCTTTCGGTCCCCCAGGCATGATGCTCGGACCATGGCGCGCTCCCTCCTCGCCGCCAGATATGCCCACGCCGAGGAATTGCACTCCTCTCCCGGTCAGGTTGCGGGCACGCAGGTTTGTGTCCTTGAAATAGGAATTGCCTGCGTCGATGATGAGGTCGCCCTTTTCGAGGTGTGGTAACAGATCGGCGATCACAGAATCGACGGGCGGGCCGGCGGGCACCAGCATCATGACAGCGCGCGGTCGGCGCAGCGCTCCGATGAACTCTCCGATGTTCGCAAAGCCTTGCGTGCTCGTCGCCGCCGATTCCGTCTGGAGCGCTGCGACCTTGCTGGGATCCTTGTCATAGCCCGCCACCGGGAAGCCGTGGTCAGCCATGTTCAGCAACAGATTGCGCCCCATCACGCCCAAGCCGATCATGCCGATTTCAGCGCATTTAGTTTTCATGGTGGTCGTCCACTCGAAATCAAATCGGCGTTGCCGCGGGATTCGCCCGGCCTCCAGAGAAATTGCAACCTCGCCATAACGCGGTATCACGCGCGCCGTATAGTCGGAGGCCGGGCGCGCCACGGCTGTCGACCGCGGCCCTTTTGTTAGCACGGTGGGTACCATCTCCGGACCCTCGGTCTAGGGCAGTGCCACAAGCGCAGGCAATGAAGGATTGTGGAAGACTTCGGCAACTCCCCAGAACCATTGTGGTTGCCAGAAGCGTGAGGTGGTTGCAGAAATGCAGGTATTGCCCTGGCAAGTGCAGAACTTGCCTCGCGTTGTCCAGCCGGATTTGGGGCGGGCAGCAATCCCCGGCCCTTCAGCGAACGAAGACTGCTGGTGCTCATCTTCGCGGCATGGAGTACAACGCGGAGCTCTCAGTATTCAGGTTGACCATACCGCGTCATATGTCCTGTGGTGGTCGGCAGTTGCGTCCTGCAGGGCGCTATACCCCGGAGATGTGCGGTCACCAAATCTAGGAGCGTGAGCTGGATGGAGCGACGTTGCCTCGATCATTCACCGGTTGGGCCAAATGACTCTCCTCGCAAGCGCAGCTTGGCAACGTGCGTGCACTCCAAGACGAATGTGCTTCTGTTCAGCGACCGCGCAGGGACAGTCGCTGCCAGGTTCACAAAGTGAACGCAAGCGAAAAGGAGCTATGAAATGTCCGAATTGAACGCGGTGGTAGCAGTTTATGCCACGCATACCGGAGCAGAGGAAGCGGTAAAGGAGCTTCAGCGCGCGGGAATCGACATGCGCTCGTTGTCCATTGTCGGCAAGGACTCGCACACCGATGAACACGTCGTTGGCTATTACAACACTGGCGACCGCATGAAGTATTGGGGCAAGACCGGAGCATTTTGGGGAGGCTTCTGGGGCATGCTGTTCGGGTCGGCCTTCTTCGCGATTCCAGGCCTCGGTCCAGTGCTCGTAGCGGGCCCACTGGTTGCGTGGATCGTAGGCGCACTGGAAGGCGCTGCGGTATTTGGTGGTTTGAGCGCCATCGGTGCTGGGTTGTATGGGATGGGGATTCCGAAAGATAGTGTGCTTCAGTACGAATTGGCACTCCAAACTGACCAATTCTTGTTGATGGTGCACGGCACGTCTTCGGAGGTTGCGAAGGCGAAGGCGACTCTCGATGGCACAGAACCTGTCAACGTGACACTGCACTCTGCCGAAGTGGTAGGAACCGCTCTCAAGTAGTGCTTATGGTTCAGTCGCTGTTGATTCAGATAACGCAAAAGGCACAGTTTTTGGAGGGCAATTACAATGTTAACTAACACTAGCAATTTGAAAGGGCTTGTCGTCCAAGCGAAGGACGGGGAGCTTGGAACTGTAGATCAGTTCTATTTCGACGATGAAACCTGGGCTATCCGCTACGTGATAGTGGAAACCGGCGACTGGCTCGGCTCCCGACGGGTGCTGATCTCGCCATTCTCCGTTGTACATACGGACTGGCAAGCTAAGCGATTGAATGTGTCGCTGACGAAAAAGCAGGTTGAGAACAGCCCGGACATCAACACGCGTCAAACCGTGTCCCGGCAGCACGAGGCCGAATACCTTGGGTCCATGGGGTATCCCTATTATTGGGGTGGCCCGTATCTTTGGGGTCCGGCATATTACCCGGCCGGCTTGGCTATTCCAAAGGCTGCCCCCACGGAAGCGTTGTCGGACAGGGTCCGGAGAGAATCGACGGATTCTCATCTGAGGAGCGCTGAGGTTGTCACTGGCTACCACATGGAAGCGATTGATGGTGAAATCGGCCATGTGGACGGGTTCGTCATGGATGATGAAACCTGGGCTATCCGCTACATCGAAGTGGCAACGCGGAACTGGTGGCCGGGCAAGAAGGTACTGGTCTCACCAGCCTGGATTGAGCGGATGAGTTGGACCGACTCTAAAGCCCATGTCGCCCTCTCCCGGGACGCGATCCAGAACGCTCCCGAGTACGTGGAGTCCATTCCCATTACTAGAGAGTACGAGAATAAACTCTACTTTCACTACGGCCGGCCGCCCTATTGGGTACCTGAACCTGAGCATGCGTCCTCTTTGCCTCTAAGCGGCGTTTAAGCCAGAGCGACGACGTCTTTGCCCACAATTTGCGCTGGAAGGTCGCTATGGGTTCACCCTAGCTTCCTATTTTTGACCTGGAGACGAGTGTGAAAGCCACTGAGCGATTGCATGAAATGGGCCAGAGTCTTTGGCTCGACAATATTACGCGGGGTCTACTTACGAGTGGAACCCTCCAACGCTATATCAGCGAGCTCTCAATAACGGGGCTGACTTCAAATCCGAGCATCTTTGATCATGCTATCCGGGACACGGGGTTCTATGATGAGGCGATTCGCGCCAAGCGGCAGGCCGCGCAGCTCGGTGAGAAGCTATTCTTCGAGCTCGCGCTAGAAGATCTGAAAAAAGCAGCCGACCTGTTCCGGCCCATTCACGACGCCACGAATGGGGTGGACGGCTGGGTGTCTTTGGAGGTATCTCCGATTCTGGCGGACGAGCCCGAGAAGACGCTTAAGGCTGCAAAGCAGTTGTTCACCGCGGCGGAGCGGCCGAATCTGTTCATAAAGATTCCCGGAACTCCCAAGGGGCTATCCGCGATTGAAGAGGCCATCTTCGCTGGCATTCCTGTGAACGTAACCTTGCTCTTCTCCCGCGATCAGTATCTAGAGGCGGCCGGCGCCTACATGCGGGGGGTCGAGAGGCGGATCAAGGCCAGCCTCAATCCGGCCGTCCATTCCGTCGCGTCCATCTTTATCAGCCGCTGGGATAAGGCGATAGCGGGTAAAGAGCCTGACGGATTGAGAGCTTGTCTAGGCATCGCCGTTGCCAGGCAGGCGTATAAGGCCTATCGCGAGCTATTGATTTCGCCGCAGTGGCTGCGACTGGCGGCGAATGGCGCCTCCTCCCAGCGGCTGCTTTGGGCAAGCACCGGCACGAAGGATCCGAAGGCTTCGGACACCTTCTACATCAGTGGTCTTGCGGCTCCGGAGACGATCAACACGATGCCGGAAGCTACGCTGCTGGCGTTTGCCGATCATGGACAAGTTCCGAATGCTTTACCCGTGGATGGCGGGGACTGCGAGACCGTGCTGGACCGTTTCGCCCGCGGTGGCATTGACGCGGGCAAGTTGGCTGGGCAACTCCAGCGTGAGGGCGCTGAAGCCTTCGTCAATTCCTGGAACGATTTGATGCTGTGCATCGCATCGAAGGCGCATGCCGTGGGTACCGGAGCAAGCGCTTAGAGTCCTCGCCGATCGAGGCAGGGAAGCCGGAACCAAAAGACAGTGACAACAACAACCAAGAGAGGGATATGACCATGAACGAATCGAAAACCATGACGAAAGACCCCGTTTGCGGAATGAGCGTGGACGAAGCAACCGCTATCCACGTCGAACGCGAGGGCAAGACTTTCTACTTTTGCAGCGAGCACTGCCGACAGAAGTTTCTGTCCACGCCCGCCGGCGCCAAGCCGGAGCGCAAGTCGGGAAGCTGCTGTGGATAGGCTCCGCACGTCATAAGCAAGGCGGCACAACATGAGAAAGCAAACGAACACAACTCGTGCCATCCGTTCAGGCCTTGCATTGGCGTTGAGCCTGGCCATCTGGTCTCCAGTGCACGCGCAATCCCCCGAGCCTGCGGAGGGGAAAACCGTGACAGCGGCCACAATGATGGACCGCTGCGAGGAAATGAAGCAGCAGAAACAGAACATGAAGGACGACATGAAGGCTCAAGACGCTCAACTCACCGAGCAGTTAGCCAACATGAATCGCGCGCCGGAGGACCAGAAGACGGACCTTATGGCAGCCGTCCTCACGCATATGGTGGAGCAGCGGATCGCCATGGATGCGCGAAAGGCCCACATGGAGGAGGCGATGATGCAGCACATGATGCAGCACATGCGGATGGGCAAGGAATCGATGTCGCAGTGCCCGATGATGAAGGGCATGGAGGAAATGGACGACAAATCGGCGGGCGCCTTCAAGGAACAAGAAATAGAACGGAAATGACTGCTGAGAGTCACGATGCCCGCGACGAACGGGTTGCTGTGGCACTGTGGCGGCCACTTCATATGACACTGCTGCCCGCGCTCACGGCCCAGATCGCCACGGGGGCTAATCGTAGCGCAGCGAAAGGGACTTCATGATGAACCATGACGGAGGGATGGGCGGAGGGATGTGGCTTTGGGCGGTGCTGATTACCGCACTGGTGGTGGTCATGCTGGTCGTCGTGCTGAACAAGCGGTCCAAAAGATAGCACTGCGTTTTACGACACCGCCTGTGAAGTGAATGGTTCAGCACGAAGGGATAGCTATGCTGATCAAATTGTCCACTGACAAATCCGTGAGTGAAGCTGCGGCTGCCTTGCAGGCCGCAGTCCAGGCCAATCACTTCGGCGTCATGCAGGTTCACAACCTGAAAGAGACCATGGCGAAGAAGGGCGTGGAGTTCGAACGTGAGTGCCTTATCTTCGAGGTCTGTCAGCCTCAACAAGCGAAGAAGGTTCTCGACCAGAACATGAGCGTCTCCACCGCGCTGCCATGCCGGATCTCCATTTACGAGGAGGGCGGCAAAGCGATTCTGGCGACTTTGAAGCCCACCACCCTTCTAGCGATGTTCAATACGTCACAACTTAAGGGGGTGGCGCAGGAAGTCGAGGACACGATCGTAAAGATCATGAACGAGGCAGCGTCGAGCTGATTGGTTGGCACTTGGACGTCCCCAATCGTTCGGTTCCTGGGCATCAAGAAGAACGGCTGTCTCGATTGCAAGTGCGGCGCCACTGCAAGAAATGGACCCAATATGGCTAGAGACCCGACCCAAAGCACACTGGCGGATGATAAGGCTGCGCCCCGCTCGACCACGAAGGTCGAACCATCGGCAGCCAAATCCATCTACACGTGCCCGATGCACCCGGAAGTCCAGCAGGACCATCCCGGTAACTGTCCCAAGTGCGGCATGACACTGGAGCTGAAGACGGTGACAGCGGGCGCGGATGGGGAGGAGAGCGCCGAACTGCGCGACATGACGAGGCGCTTCTGGATCGGCGCCGGCCTCGCGCTGCCGGTGTTTGTCCTGGCCATGGCTCACTTGGTCCCACCCCTGGGCAGGCAAGCTTGGGTGACTGGTAATGCCTCGCGCTGGCTGCAATTTGCACTCGCCACACCCGCGGTCTGGTGGGCAGGCCGGCCGTTGTTGCACCGCGGCTGGCGCTCCATCGTGACGCGTCACTTGAACATGTTCACGCTGATCGGCATTGGTGTCGGCGCGGCATTTGTCTTGAGCGCCGTAGCAATGCTCACGCCCGGCGTATTCCCCAACACGATGCAGCACGAGAGCAAGGTCGCCATCTATTTTGAGTCCGCAGCGATGGTCGTTGTGCTGGTCCTCTTAGGTCAGGTGCTCGAACTCCGGGCCCGCAGCCGCACTGGCAGCGCCATCAAAGCGTTGCTGAACCTCGCCCCACCCACTGCGCGACAAGTCGCACCGGGGGGCGATCATGAGGTCCCGCTCGACCAGGTGAAGGTCGGTGACTGGTTGCACGTGGTTCCAGGTGACAAGGTTCCCGTTGATGGCGTTGTCGTCGAAGGTCACTCCAGCGTGGAGGAGTCCATGATCACAGGCGAACCGCTCCCGGTGGAAAAGAACGTTGGCGACAAAGTGACGGGCGGCACCGTCAACGGCACCGGCAGCTTCGTAATGCGTGCCGAACGAGTTGGTAACGACACGTTACTCGGGCAGATCGTGAACATGGTTGCCGAAGCCCAGCGCAGCCGCGCGCCCATTCAAGGTTTGGCAGACAAGGTCGCGAGCATCTTCGTGCCTGTCGTGCTGGCTGTTTCGGCGCTCACTTTTGTCATGTGGATGTGGCTTGGACCTGAGCCGAGGCTCGCGTACGCCATAGTCAACGCCGTTGCGGTCCTCATCGTCGCGTGCCCTTGCGCCCTTGGCCTGGCCACCCCTATGTCCATCATGGTCGGCGTCGGGCGCGGCGCGCAAGAAGGCGTCCTCGTGAAGAACGCCGAGGCGCTCGAACGGCTGGAGAAGGTCGCGACGCTCGTTGTGGACAAGACGGGCACTCTCACGGAAGGCAAACCCAAGCTAGTGGATGTTTTGCCCACCGGCGGCTTCGACCCGAAGGAATTCCTGCGTCTCGCCGCCTCGCTGGAGCAGAACAGCGAACACCCGCTCGCCGCCGCGATTGTTCAGGGCGCGAAGGAGCAGGGCATCGATCTCGAGGCCGTTAAGGACTTTCGTTCGGTGACGGGCGGTGGCGTTCTCGGCACGGTCTCCGATCGCGCTGTAATGATCGGCAAGCCGGAATTTCTGCGGAATGAAAAGATCACTGGCCTGGAGCCGCTGGAGACCTCGGCCACGAAGCTTCAGGAAGAGGGCAAGACCGCGATGTTTGTCACCATTGATGGCAAACCGACCGGGATCCTCGCCGTCGCCGACCCCATTAAACCCACGACACTCGAAGCTGTCCGCGAACTCCACGCACTCGGTCTGAAACTGGTGATGCTCACCGGCGACAACCGGCGTACGGCCGACGCGGTAGCCAAGGAACTCGCCCTCAATGCTGTGGTAGCGGAGATCGAGCCCGCCGGAAAAGTCGACCATATCAAGAAGCTGCGCGCCGAAGGTAAACACGTGGCGATGGCCGGGGACGGCGTCAACGACGCACCGGCCCTCAGCGAAGCTGAGGTGGGCATCGCCATGGGCACCGGCACGGATGTGGCAATGCAGAGCGCCGGCATCACCCTCGTGAGAGGCGACCTGCGCGGTATTGCCAAGGCGATCCGCCTCAGTCGCGCCACCATGCGAAACATTCGGCAGAACCTGTGGTTCGCCTTTCTCTACAATGCGCTGGGTATTCCAGTGGCGGCGGGGGTGCTTTACCCTTACTTCGGCTTGCTGCTCAGCCCGATGATCGCCGGCGCCGCAATGAGTCTGAGTTCCGTCTCGGTTATTGGCAACGCCTTGAGGCTGAGGAAAGTAGCGTTGTGATTTTAGGTACGAAAAATGAAGACACCAATTGGGACACACACTTTGGAACTGATCCAGAGGACGCCCGGCGCGGCGAATGACCAACAGCTAACCATGAAAACCAACACGCTAACGCCGGAGCTGCTTCACAAGATGAATGCCTACTGGCGCGCCGCCAACTATCTGTCGGTCGGCCAGATTTATCTTTACGACAACCCGCTGTTGAAGGAACCGCTAAAGTTGTCGCATGTGAAGCCTCTCGTAGTCGGGCATTGGGGCACGACGCCGGGCCAGAACTTCATCTACGTGCACTTGAATCGAGTGATCAAGAAGTATGACTTGGACATGTTCTACATCGCCGGGCCGGGTCACGGCGGTCCGGCGATTGTCGGCAACGTTTACCTGGAGGGCACCTGGAGTGAGGTATATCCGAACGTCACACAGGACGAGGCCGGGCTCAAGAAGTTGTTCACGCAGTTCTCGTTCCCCGGCGGGATTTCCAGTCACGTTGCTCCCACAACGCCGGGGTCGATTCATGAAGGGGGCGAACTGGGGTACTCGCTCAGCCATGCCTTCGGGGCGGCGTTCGACAATCCTGATCTGATCGTGGCTTGCGTCGTCGGCGACGGTGAAGCGGAAACGGGTCCCCTAGCGACCGCATGGCAGTCCAACAAATTCCTGGACCCGATTACCGACGGAGCCGTGCTGCCCATCTTGCACCTCAATGGCTATAAGATCAGCAACCCGACCGTCCTGGCGCGGATCGAGCAGGAAGAATTGGAGCAATTCTTCCGAGGCTGCGGCTGGACACCCTACTTTGTGGAGGGTGACGAGCCTGAATCGATGCACCAACTGATGGCGAGCACCTTGGATAAGGCCATCGAGGACATCCGGCAAATCCAAACCAAGGCACGGGGCAACAACGACACTATTCGAGCCCGCTGGCCAATGATCGTCCTCAAGTCGCCCAAAGGCTGGACAGGACCCAAAGTAGTCGACGGCTTGCAAGTTGAGGGCACGTTCCGAGCTCATCAGGTGCCGCTTCTTGTGGACGCCGCGCATCCCGATCATGTCAAGCAACTCGAAAGCTGGATGAAGAGCTACAAGGCCGAAGAATTGTTCGATGAAAGCGGCCGGCTCATGCCGGAGTTGGCCGAATTGGCGCCGAAGGGTGACCGGCGGATGGGCGCCAATCCGCACGCCAACGGCGGAATACTATTGCGCGATCTGCGCATGCCGGACTTTCACGCTCACGCGGTGAATGTACCTTCGCCCGGCGCCGTTGATGGCCAGGACACGCTCGTGCTGGGTAAGTTCCTGCGCGACGTGGCCAAGCTGAATCAGGATCAGCGCAATTTCCGTGTCTTCGGTCCCGATGAGACACTCTCGAATCTCCTGGGCGCGGTGTTTGAAGTCACCAACCGGCAGTGGGACGCGCGGGAAGTAGAGAACGATGAGTTTCTCGCGCCCGCCGGCCGCGTGCTCGACTCGATGCTCAGCGAGCACCAGTGCGAAGGTTGGTTGGAAGGATATCTGCTGACCGGACGGCACGGGCTTTTCAACAGCTATGAGGCCTTCATTCGCATCGTCGATTCGATGTTCAGCCAGCACGCCAAGTGGCTGAAGGTCACGCTGGAGCTACCCTGGCGCCGGAAGATAGCGTCGCTCAACTATCTGCTCGCCTCCCACGTCTGGCAGCAGGATCACAACGGATTCACGCATCAGGATCCCGGTTTCATCGACCACGTGATCAACAAGAAGGCCGATATCGTGCGCGTTTACCTGCCGCCCGACGCCAATTGCCTGCTGTCGGTCTTTGATCACTGTCTGCGCAGTCGGCATTACGTCAACGTGGTGGTTGCAGGCAAACACGCCCTCCCGCAGTGGCTCACCATGGACGCTGCGGTCGTGCATTGCACCGAAGGAATTGGCATCTGGCAATGGGCCAGCAACGACCAGGACGGCGAGCCGGACGTGGTGATGGCCTGTTGCGGAGACACGCCCACGCTGGAGATTCTGGCCGCCGTTTCCATCCTCCGCGAGCACTTGCCCAATCTGAAGATCCGAGTGATCAATGTCGTCGATCTGATGAAGCTGCAGTCCAGCAGTGAGCACCCGCATGGGCTAAGCGAGACGGACTACGATTCACTTTTCACCAAAGACAAGCACATCATCTTCGGCTTCCATGGATACCCCTGGCTGGTCCACCGCCTGACCTACCGCCGGACCAACCGCAACCTGCACGTCCGGGGTTACAAGGAAGAGGGCACCATCACGACAGCCTTTGACATGAGGGTGCAGAACGATCTGGACCGGTTCCACCTGGTCCAGGACGTGATTGACCGGCTGCCCCATTTGGGTTCAAATGGGGCCTACCTGAAGCAGACGATGCAGGACAAGCTCATCGAGCATAAACACTACATCGACAAACACGGCGAGGACCTGCCGGAAATCCGCAACTGGAAATGGAGCAACCCGAAATGAAAGTGCAAGAGCTGGTGAACGCGGCGAGAGCGATGGTCGCCGGCGACAAGGGACTGCTGGCGATGGACGAAAGCATGCCGACCTGCAACAAACGATTTGCAAAGTTGGGAATTCCACTAACGGAAGATGCCCGGCGCGCGTATCGAGAGATGATTATCACCACGCCGGGTCTCAGCGAATCCATCAGCGGCGCGATCCTGTTCGACGAGACGATCCATCAGAAGAAGAGAGATGGCACTTCCTTTGTGAAGATCCTGACCCAGGCGGGCATCATTCCCGGCATCAAGGTGGATACCGGTGCGAAGGACATGGCTACTCATTCGGGCGAAACAATCACGGAAGGCTTGGACGGCTTGCGTGATCGCCTCAAGGAGTATTTTCAATTGGGCGCACGCTTTGCCAAGTGGCGCGCGGTGATCACCATCGGCGATGGTATTCCCAGCCGGGGTTGCATCGAGGCCAACGCGCACGCGCTCGCACGCTACGCCGCATTGTGCCAGGAAGCCGGTATGGTCCCCGTCGTCGAGCCGGAGGTGCTGATGGATGGAGACCATTCCTTGGAGCGGTGTGGCGGGGTAACCGAGGACGTCCTGTATGCGGTTTTTAGTTCCATCTTCCAGGTCTAAACCCACCGCCTTTCAGGCGGTCAGCTTTAGCCTCCTTCTGCGAGGATGGGGAGATGGTGGAGTATCGCACGAGCGGGCACGCGATCTTCGATCTGAAGTATCACGTGGTGTGGATCACGAAGTATCGGTACAAGATACTGCGTGGGCGGGTGGCAGAGCGAGCCCGCGATCTGATCCGGCAGAGTTGCGAGGCGCGGGGAGTGGCGATAGTGCGCGGGGCGATCTCGCCGGATCACGTGCACATGCTGGTGTCAGCGCCAGCGCAGTTGGCGCCGGCCAAACTGGTGCAGTACATCAAGGGGCGATCATCACGTCGGCTACAGGATGAGTTCCCCGAATTGCGCAAGCGGTACTGGGGGCAGCACCTGTGGGCGCGCGGGTATTTCTGCGCGACGGTGGGCGCGGTGGATGAGAAGACGATCCGCGAATACATCGAATCGCAGAAGTGGGATGAGGAAGACCAAGGCTTCAAGATCACCGCGCCCAGCGAGCCTTGAGCCGGCTCTGAGCCGGGCGGCCTTCAGGCGGCTTCAGCCGCAAACCGACTTTCAGTCGGAACCCAACCCACCGCCTTTAGGCGGTGGTTGTTTAGTCAGCTTTACACGCAGCGGGTAATGCTGGAGGGCATGATCCTGAAACCCAACATGGTGGTTCCGGGCTTGAAATGTCCCGAGCAGGAATCGGTGGACGATGTGGCCGACGCCACAGTGAGATGTCTGCTGCGAGCCGTCCCCGCCGCCGTTCCGGGGATAGCGTTCCTATCGGGCGGCCAATCCGCTGAACTCGCATCGACGAGGTTGAATGCCATGAATGTCAGATTCAAGTCGCGACTCCCGTGGTCATTGGCGTTCTCGTTCGCCCGTGCCATCCAGCAGCCTGCTTTGGAGATTTGGAGAGGCGAGGGGGCAAATGTGCCTGCGGCCCAGAGGGCCTTGTACCATCGAGCGAGCTGCAACCGGGCTGCACGCCGCGGCGAATACGACACTGCCATGGAAAAGGATGCGCTCACGAAGGCAATTGGGGCACATCCCGATGAATGAAACGAAGCACAGTTCCCACCAGCACGGTACGCCCGCTCGCGACAGCATTCATCACGAACCCGATCCGTATTGGAAACGCGCGCACAAGGACTGGCGTTTCTGGGTCGGATTTATTCTCATGTTTGCGGCCATCACGATCTATGTGATGAGCAATAACTTGTCGTTCTTCCCTCGCGTCTAACGGCAACAGCCGCTGTCAGACGGCACCCAAAATGGCGAGCACATGAGTCAGATACCTGTTTATCCGCTGCGATTCGAACCGATCTATCAGTACCGGCTCTGGGGCGGGCGGCGATTGGCCGGTTTGCTCACTACCCCGTTGCCGCGCGACGGACCTATTGGTGAAGCGTGGGTACTCAGCGACCGCGATGACCATCAGAGCCTGGTTGCCGACGGACCGCTTAAAGGGCGGACGCTCTCTCAACTGCTGGCGATGTTTCCTGAACAGGTGATGGGCAAGCTAACAGGGCGATTCCGCCGATTCCCGCTGCTGCTGAAGTTTCTGGACGCACATGAAATGCTCTCCGTCCAGGTGCATCCGTCCGACGCGCACTCGGACCTGCTGCCGGCGGGCGAGACGGCGAAGACCGAGGCATGGGTCGTTCTGGAGGCGGAGCCAGAAAGCCGCATCTACGCGGGCCTGAAGCCAGGTACCACCGAAGCCGGTCTGCGGCTAGCGCTCGCGAACGGAGGAGTAGCAGACCGACTCGCATGCTTCACTCCCAAGCCTGGAGACGCCGTGTTCCTGCCTGCCGGGACGGTTCACGCCCTGGGCGGCGACGTCGTGGTGTTCGAGGTTCAACAGAACAGCGACGTGACATTTCGGCTGTACGACTGGGACCACGTCAGCGCCAAAACGGGCCAACCGCGACCACTTCAAGTCGATCAGGCCCTGGCTTGCATTGATTTTGGGCAGAGTAACGCGGGACTTGTGGCTCCCGTGACAGAGGGGACTGCGCCGGTGGAGCGAGAGCGGCTCTTCCACTGTGAACATTTCTGGTTGTGGCGGTTGAGCGGGGAATCGCGATTTATCGTTGGTGCCGCGAACGCGCCGCGCGTGCTGGTTTGTATCGCTGGTTCGGGGCTAGTCGAGCACGGTGGAGCCTCTTATGCCGTTGGAAGAGGCGACGTGTTTCTATTGCCTGCGCAGCTGGGAGCGTGTACGTTTCAGCCGCGAGGCGCAGTGAACGTGCTGGAAATCGAGATACCGCAATGAAGAAGCTGATTGTGTTCGATCTGGACGGCACCCTTGCCGAAAGTAAGTCGTCGATCGATGCCGACATGTCGCGACTGCTTCGTGACCTTCTCGGCATTGTCAAGCTGGCCGTGATTTCCGGAGGCGACTGGCCACAGTTTGAAGAGCAGGTGCTCTCCCATCTTCCGCACGACGAGAGCTTGGCGAACCTGTCGCTTCTTCCCACCTGCGGGACAAAGTTCTTCCGTTACACAGGGGAATGGAAGAAGCTTTACTCGGAAGATTTTACCGTGGAGGAGAAGGCGAAGATCATCGCCTCTCTCAAGAAGGCGGTTACGGAGTCGGGTTGCAACGCCGAAAAGATCTACGGCGAGGCGATAGAGGATCGGGGCAGCCAAATCACCTTTTCCGCATTAGGCCAGCAGGCTCCGCTAGAAGAAAAAAGAAAATGGGACCCTGACTTCACCAAGCGGAAAAAGATCAAAGCGATGCTTGATCTCTTGATCCCTGGATTCTCTGTCCGGCTGGGCGGTGCGACATCCATTGATGTCACCAAACCTGGCATAGACAAGGCGTACGGTGTCAGAAAACTAAGGGATGTGCTTGGCATTTCATTGAAAGAGATGATCTTCATCGGCGATGCCCTGTTCGCCGGAGGGAACGACTATCCAGCTGAACAAGCCGGCGTTGTTTCTATCTGCGTTCGAGGACCGCATGAGACGAAGCGAGTAATCCAGGCCTGCATCGCCTGTTTATCGGATTACGGTCAGGAAGCGGTGAGCTTGTGAGGAAAATGCGATGAGCGGATTCAAGTTGCAGCGCCTGGGGCTGGTAATGGAGCCGGAGCCGGGTAATCCTCAGGAGATAGGAGGCGTCCTGAATCCGGCTGCCGCGCGCGGGCCTGACGGCGAGCTCTACTTGTTCCCGCGGCTGGTTGCGAAGGGGAACTACTCGCGCATCGGGATTGCACGCGTGCGGTTCAATGACGCCGGCGATCCGGCAGGCGTCGAGCGGCTCGGCATCGCACTGGAGCCGGAAGCCGATTATGAGCGGCGGCCCGAGGGCGGCGGTGGCTGCGAGGATCCTCGCATTATGTTCGTGGAACCGCTCCAGCGCTACATGATGACCTATACGGCATTTTCGCAGCAAGGTCCACGGATCGCCATTGCAGTATCGGTCGACCTCTTCCACTGGCAGCGTTTGGGGCTCGCAACCTTTGGCCTGTATCAGGGCTTCGAAATCGGCGACGTGGATGACAAAGATGCCAGCCTCTTCCCCGTAGCCATTCCAAATCCAACTGGCCACCCGGAACTGGCCATGCTCCACCGACCGCTTTTTCCTGGAACTCGTCCGGAAGAAACCGCCCGCCATCCCGCAGTCCGTGAGGTGGATCTCGATCGCGAAAGTATCTGGATTTCTTACTGCCCGATGACCATAGGGTCGCGTGAACCATATCAGCTCGGCCACTTTGCCTGTCATCACCGGCTCGCGACGCCGGTGTCACCCTGGGAGCGGCTGAAAGTCGGCGGCGGCACTCCGCCGATCCTGACTCGGCACGGCTGGCTGATCGTTTACCACGGGGTGAGCGAAGTCGTGGAGTCGGGGCACGCCGGACACGCGCTATGTTACTCGGCTGGAGTGATGCTGCTCTCGAAGGAGCATCCGCGCGTAATTCGCTACCGTTCGGCTGAGCCGGTGTTGACGCCGGTGCTGCCGCAAGAACGCCACGGGGCAGTGGCCAACGTCGTGTTCCCCACTGGAATCGACCGACGGGACGATCTTGGCAAACCGGATCGCTTCGACGTGTATTACGGGATGGCCGACAGCCGGATTGGGGTGGCGCGCCTTGACTTGCCGGACCACCTGCCGCCGGAAGGAGTCGCCGACCCGCCGGAAGGAAAGGTGTAACGTGCCCGATTTTGAGAAGTTGGCTCCGTATCACCTTGGAGGAAAAATGAAGAGCAATGACAAGATGGGAAGTCCATCTCCACGTGTGCTGCTGTCCTCACCCTAAGCGGATAACGCACTGAAGGCCGGTCCCGTACTGCACATCAATGCTGGAGTAGACAAACGATCATAGGAAAATAAACATGCCAGAGTTCGGATCTCCGTTTTCAGGATTGGCAAACGACAGGAAGCTGAAGGATGAGGAACTCGTCAGAGCAATTCGCTTCATGGTGGCCGCTGAGTACGAAGCGGTTCAGCTGTACATGCAGCTTGCCGAGTCCACCGACAACAAGCTCGCCGGGGATGTGCTCAAGGATATCGCGGACGAGGAACTTGTACATGCTGGAGAGTTTCTGAGATTGCTCCGTGAGCTTGCCCCCGATGAAGAAAAGTTGTATTCCAAGGGGGCAGAAGAAGTGGAAGGTATCATCGCGAAAATGAAGTAATGGAGCGTCTTGGAATTCATAATCTGAAAGGGTGCCTGGAAACCACTTGACGAGTACGGGACGCATTCGCATTCTCCTGGCTGACGACCACACCGTTATGCGCCGCGGGCTGCGGCTCTTGCTTGAGCAGCAGGCGGACTTTCAGGTGGTCGGCGAAGCCGAAGACGGCCGTCAGGCGGTTGACCTGGCCGCCTCGCTGCACCCCGGTGTGGCCGTTCTCGATATAGGCATGCCGCAGCTGAATGGCATTGAGGCAACGCAGCAAATTGTCACGGCCGCTCCGGAAATCGCGGTCGTAGTTCTCAGCATGCACTCTGACGAGACCTATGTTCTGCGCGCCCTGAAGGCTGGCGCGAAGGGCTATCTGCTGAAGAACTCGGCCGAAACCGACTTGATTCAGGCCGTTCGAGCGGTTGCCGATGGGAAGTCGTTTTTCAGTCCCGTCATTGGCCGAATGCTGCTGGAGGACTACATGCGCCAAGTGGCGAAGCGGGAGGTCGAGGACAGCTACGACTTGCTGACGCCGCGGGAGAAAGAGGTCTTGCAGCTGGTGGCTGAGGGAAGAACGAACAAAGAAGTCGCGAATATCCTGAAGCTCAGCCTGTATACGGTTGAGAGCCATCGAGGCAACATCCTCGAAAAGCTGAATCTACACTCGGTCCCGGAGTTGATCCTCTATGCGGTGCGTAAAGGAATCATCTCATGAGGCCGCTGAGTTGCCCCGAGGGGGAACCGGGACTTCCGCCACCAGTGTGGTCCCCTTCCCAGCTTGGGACGTGATCCGCAAAGCCCCTCCCATCTGGCGCAGGCGTTCTTCCATGCCTACCGCCCCAAGACCGCGAACGCTCTCCGCGTCGAATCCGATTCCATCGTCGTGGACGCTGAGCACTAGCCGGTCTAGCTTCTGTGTCAGCTCGATATGGACCGTTTTGGCCTGAGCGTGTCGCGTGACGTTCTGCAGCGCTTCCTGGGCGATCCGGTACAGACAAATGCTTAGACCTTCGGGCAGATCGTCTGCGACGGCTTCGGCCGAAACCTTCACAGCCAGGCCGGTTCGCCGGGAAACTTCTCGTGCTTGCCATTGGATCGCCGCGGTCAAACCCAGATCATCGAGCATTGAAGGCCGCAACAAGAGAGCGATGTCGCGGATCTCGTTCACGCTGGTGTCGGCAAGCCGCCGTATGGAGTCCAATAGTTCCCGGCTCTGTGCATCGCTCTCTGGAATGCGCTTCTGGAGGCTCCCGGCATCGACAAGCAATGCGTTGAGTGTCTGTCCTACTTCGTCATGCAGTTCTCGCGAAATGGATTTTCTTTCCTGCTCCTGGGCGGCGACAAGGCGTTGGGATAGCTTCCCCAATTCGACGCGGCCAGCCGCAACCTGGTCATATCGGAACCGTGCTTCCCGCTCAAGCCGCGCAATGTAGACGGCACTTCCAATTGCGAGGATCGTTGCGGCCAACAAGCTGATGAGGAACGTCCACAGCAACTCAGAGCGCAGTTTCCCGAATCCAGCGGCCATCCGCGACTCTCCATCCGCCACTTGCCGTAAGTGCGCATCATCGATCTCCGTCGTAATCTCCAGGACGGAAACCCGGTTCGGAAGGACGGCCGAGTTGTAAAACCCCAGACCTGACGCCCTGCGTTCGCGATTCGACCATCTCAGGCTAGGGCTGATCGATTCCCAATAACGCTCGATCTTTCTTCTTAGCTGAGCAGCCATCTCGGCCTCGCTGGCATCGGGAGTGGTGGCATAGGTGTCAAGACCACGTTCCAGATCTGCCCACACCAAGCGAAGTTCGTTATTGTGTTCGGCGCTGCGGTTCTCGTCGGGATCCAACAAGTAGTCGCGGACAAACGTATCCGACAGAAGTAGCTTGGTTCGGATCGAAGCCAGCGTTCCAGTGCGCGCGAGTGCATCCGCCCTGATGAGGTCGCTCTGCTCGCGAATACCCTGGAGCACGCGAACTGCATCGATTCCCGCTACGAGCATCAGCAGGATCATGCCGCCGAGGCCGACGGCGAGGATAAGCCGGGTGCGGCGGCGCGCGGCTTCCAGCGCCGGTTCAGGCATGAGAATGTCGTTTTCGGGTCCGATGACAGCCGCGATTCCACCAGACATAAGTCACCTTGCCCATCATGGCAGACAGTCGCACACGGATTGAGCGCCAGGTGGAACGGGAGGCCGAGACTATGGTTGTTTCGTCGTCAGGGCGAGGCTGCTTCGATGGCTGTTCTGCAGAGGCGAAGCGGATCTTCGCCAGTACCCGGCGAATCCTCTCCTTCGCGCGCTCCGGGTCGTTGATCTCTTCTTCAATCGAGTGGGCGGACTCGAGAGCTCCCAGAAGATCTCCCAGATGGACAGGCTTGGGAACAACATCGAGTGCAAATTCGGGGAGGTTGAGGGACCAGGCGCTTTCGTTACGGGCCGTGAGGACGACCTTGGGCAGGTCGGGATGCGATTCTTCAAGTGTTTGCAAAACCTTCAACCACGGCTCGATCATGCGGTCGATGTCAATCAGCAGTATCTTTGCGCCGGTAATCGCCAATAGGATTTCCGTCTCACGAGTATCGCGCGCGAGATAGATCCGGATCCCCGCCGCCATTAGATGTTCGTTCAACTTGGCGGCATCTCTCGCTGATGTGGAAACGAACACACAGGAAAATCGTCTTGCTGGATCAAACAGCGGAACGCATTCGAGGCCTCCACTGAGGAACCTTCCAGTGCGGCTATCTAGTGAGAAGGTCTGCTTGAAAAACCCTTGATTGTCCTGCTTCATCATCGGGATCTCCTTCCTGCCAGCCTCAGTGTAGGGTTGCAAAGAGCTTTCGTACTATCGCCTTGAGAAGGGATGCGCATACCCGCCGGCAGGGGGGCGACTCCGAAGGCGGCATTGAGAGGATTGCAGCCATCCCCTGTGCAGGACCCTTGTTCCCCCCTCTCAAGGCGATGGGTTTGATAAGCACGTCGCCCTAGCCTGGAATTGAGCCGGACGAGGAACTGAGGTTTCCTGGCCGGACAGCCTCTCCAGGACATTGGGAGGCAGCCAACAGGAGGCAATTTTGAGACTCAGAGAATTCTTGCGGAGCCGCCCTAAGGCGGTCTTGTTCGCCGCCGCCGCATTGACAATTGGATGCGCGCTCGGTGTGGCGGCAGTCGCCACTGGGCAGGTTCACTCAGGGGCCTGGCCGATGGCCTCGATCAAAGTGGCAACACATTCGGGGAGCGAAGACGCTCGGGGTTACTCGCGGGTAGTGAAGGAAGTGCTGCCAGCCGTAGTGAACATTTCCTCGTCCCGCGTCACCAAGCAGGAGACCAGCGGCATGCAAAGTCTGCCGTCAATGGATCCTTTCTTCCGCCAATTCTTTGGCGACGAGGGCGTGCGGCGTTTCAACATTCCAAAGGAACGACGCGAGAAGAGCTTAGGCTCTGGAGTGATCGTGAGTCCTGAGGGCTATGTGTTAACCAATAACCACGTTGTGGACCACGCGACAGAGATTACCGTCACCCTCCGCGATAAGCGCGAGATGAAAGCTAAGGTCGTCGGTACCGATCCACGCACGGACATCGCCGTCCTCAAAATCGATGGAACCAACTTCCCTTATGTGACACTAGGGGATTCTTCCAAAGTGCAGGTCGGAGATATCGCGCTCGCCATTGGCAACCCATTCGGAGTGGGTCAGACCTTAACCTCCGGTATCGTGAGCGCCATGGGCCGCGGCAACCTCGGCATTGAGGAAGTCGAAGACTTCATCCAGACGGACGCGCCGATCAACCCGGGCAACTCCGGCGGAGCGCTCATCGATGACGAAGGACATCTAATCGGTATCAATACTGCGATCATCTCTGGCAATTCCGGCGGGAACCAGGGAATCGGATTCGCGGTTCCAGTGAACCTGGCACGTCATGTGATGGACCAGATTTTGAAGAACGGGAAGGTCGAACGTGCCTACCTCGGCATCCTGCCTCAAGACGTGACCCCGGCTTTGGCCAAGGCGTTTGGAGTGAAGGAGGCGAAAGGCGCCGTGGTCAGTGATATCACTGCCGATGGTCCCGCCTCTCACAGCGATCTGAAACAGGGAGACATCATCCTTGACGTCAACGGGAAGCCGATTGACGACGCCAATCAACTGCGGCTCGAAATCGGGCTGCTTGCGCCGGGATCGACCGTGAAACTGGGCGTTCTGCGCGGTAGCACGCGGCAGCAGGTGACGGTGAGGATGGGCGAGTTCCCATCTAAGGAAGAGCGCGCCTCGCTCGACAAGAGCGGAACAGGCAGCAGCCTGGAAGGAGTCTCGGTCGAGAACCTGACTCCAGAGGCTGCACGGGAGATGAAACTGGCGCCCGAATCCAAGGGTGTGGTGGTGGCGGAAGTCGACCCATCGAGTCGCGCGGCCGAAGCTGGGCTGCGGGCCGGCGATGTCATTCAACAGGTAAACCGGCAACCCGTGAAGAGCATTCAGGACTTCGACCACGCGATGGCTTCGGCCAAGAAAGACGATCCGACTCTTCTTCTGGTCAATCGGGAAGGTAACACGCTGTTTGTAGCAGTCTGATTCCTGCACGGCGTTGCCCCAGAACGAACTCGGCCAATCGGACTTCCCACTGATCCCCCCGGACCCTGGAGAAAGCTCGAGAACCGAAACGCGAACCCTCAGCCGCTGAAAGGACGGCTGGGGGCTCGCGCTTTGCCGTTATCAGCAACCGTTCGCTGCGTTGTGGCAAGAGCCTGGACACGCTGCGGAGCGTTCTCCAACTGGCCCAGCTAGACCGGATTCAATCCCTGCAACTCAAGCGGCGTGGACGAACCCGCTCGTGGAAACCAATTCGCGCGCCGGCGCTGCCCCGCGCCGTCTCGCCAGTTCAAACGAGCTCATATATAACCCTGCCGTGTTGCTCCACACCATTTTGCGACCCAACCTGTAGGCGTTATCGCTAATCGCGTTCCGGCGCTTGTCGTCACGCAACAGCCCATTCACCTCGCGCGCGATCGCCATCGACTCCCCGAACGGCACCAGCACGCCACGCTGGTCACTCAGCAATTCGGCGGCATGCCAATACGGCGTCGAGATCACGGCTTTGCCCGCGCCGAACGCATAAGCTAAGGTTCCCGAGGTAATCTGAGCTTCATCCAGATAGGGAGTAACGTAAAGATCTGCGGCTCCAATGAACTCGGTCAGTTCCTTCAGCTCCACGAAGCGGTTGTGGAAGACGACGTTGTTTTCGAGTTTATTATTCCTGGCGATTGCCTCGAGGCCGCGGCGGTAGGTTTCGCCGCGCGCGTGCAGTTCGTTGGGGTGCGTGGCCCCCAGCACGACGTAAACGACGTCCGGAAACTCCGCCACGATGTCCGGGAGAGCATTGAGCACATATTCAATCCCCTTATTGGGCGAAAGCAGGCCGAACGTCAGCAAAACTTTCTTTCCGCGCAGCCCGAGTTGTTCCTTGTAATGATCGGGAGCAAAAAATGGGACGTTCGGAATGCCATGAGGGATGAGATCAACCTTGACCTCCGGAGCCTGATATACCTCCTGCAGGATCGTTCTCCCCCGCTCCGTCATGACCACCAGCCGGGTTGAGTGCTCGATCAATTCCTGCATCACACGACGCTGGTCGGCGTTCGGCTTGAGGAGAACGGTGTGGAGTGTGGTCACGACTGGCGCTTTCAAGTCGCGCAACAAGGCCAACAGGTGGCTGCCGGCCGGTCCGCCGAAAATCCCGAACTCGTGTTGGACCGAGACGACGTCTGCGTTGCTGCCGTTCAGGAAGTATGCCGCGCGGCGATAGGAGTCCAGATCCTGCTCCTCGATCACGGAACGGACGACGTCCGGATACCGATAGGACTCCCCGATGTCATTGACCGGCACCGCGAAGCACCGGCTTTGGGGATGCCGGGCCGCCACGGCCTCTAGCAGGTCGGACGTAAATGTGGCGATGCCACACTTGCGCGGGAGGTAGTTACCGAGAAACGCGACGTTTCGAACGCTGAAATCTGTTCTCATAGCTTGGCCCACCTTGCACCTCTTTCATTCCATCGCGATGCCGGGCGGCCCATCTGACGGTGAGTGACCGGCCGGACGCAGCGCCGCTCACTTACGCGTAGCTTTCGAGCGCCTCGCCAAAAGATGCCGCGCTTGAGTGGGTATCCTGATCAGAGGTGTCCTGGCACCTGATACAACGCGATGCCCATGGCACCGCCGCGAGGCGTTTTGGGCTGATCTCCAATTCGCACTCGATGCACACTCCAAAGCTGCCGTCGTGAATTCGCCGCAATGCGGCCCTCACGTCGCGCAGCAGATTGGAGTCGAGATCCGCGCTGCGCATCGCCAGATCCCGTTCGGTCGCGTACTGAATCTCATCCATCGGGTCCGCGCTTTTCTCGATTGCGATGCCATCCCGCACTTGCAATATGTGAACCAGTTCCACCTGTTTTTGTTCAAGGATCTGTTGAAATCCACCCAGATTAGTATGTTCTAACTTCGTGCCCATTGTGTTCGTCCTTTGCGCACTTGCGAATCAACCATCCTTCACAAGCACGCGATGCTCCACGACAGAACACTCGCGTTTGGACTATAGGTTCTGTTGAGACAACGCGGGTTAGCGGGAAACCAGGGGGAGCCGCAATGCAAATGCTGCATCTGAAGCGCAGAATCTATCGTCACGCGATTGCGAATACCGGAGTCACACTAGTCCGTTCCCGGGTTGAACCGCGAAACGGTGGCAATTGGACTTCCTCGCAGAACTACCTCAAAGTGGCAAGTGAATTGCTGTCAAGACCCTGCGGGATTCGCCGTTGCGCTTCCGACCGCATCCGACCTGGTGGAGTGCTTCCAAATGCAGCAACGGCGGACCACAAACGGCTTGGGCCGCTTGCAGCCAACGCTCAGTCACCCTTCGACATGGCGTGCTGAACGATCTGGATCGTTGTCACCCCGTGACAGACGCCATGGGCCACCTGCCGCAGATCGGCGAGAAAGGCAGCTACTTGAAGCAGCAACTCAAAGACAAGCTGATCGAGCGCAGGCAATGCTTCGACGAGCACTGCGCGGACCTGTCTTGGCCTCAGGATTGGAAGTGGAATCGGGAGGAACCGCACAAAAGAAAACCACTCGCGGAGAGGCGGTGCAGGCCTGAGCTCAGATGACATTCGCTCAGCAGGAGTAAGCATGGGGAACAAATCCAGTCCTTCGAACCTCGGCGCCGTGGTTTCCGTGCGTGGCAGCGTTGTAGATATACGGTTCGAAGAGCATTTGCCGCCGATCTACGCCTTACTGCACGACAAGGACGGGAAAATTGCCATCGAGGTCTTGGCTCAACTCGACGCGCATCAAGTGCGTGGAATCGCGTTGACGCCTACCCAAGGTCTGGTGCGCGGCAGCGCTGTGGAAGATACGGGCGGACCATTGAAAGCGCCAGTCGGGATGGGAACGCTCTCGCGAATGTTCGACGTTTTCGGGAACGCCATCGACCGCCAAAAGGAGCCGAAGGATATCCAATGGCGCACTGTCCACCGAGCCCCACCGCCGTTGGCACGGCGCTCCACCAAATCCGAAATCTTCGAAACGGGGATTAAAGTCATCGATGTGCTAGTGCCGCTGGAGCGCGGCGGCAAGTCCGGGCTCTTCGGCGGGGCGGGCGTGGGCAAAACCGTATTGCTCACGGAGATGATTCACAACATGATCGAGCACCAGAAGGGCGTCAGTATCTTCTGCGGGATAGGCGAACGATGCCGCGAAGGCGAGGAACTTTACCGTGACATGAAGGCCGCGGGCGTACTGCCAAACATGGTGATGGTGTACGGGCAAATGAACGAACCGCCGGGGGCCCGGTTTCGCGTGGGCCACGCGGCGCTGACAATGGCCGAGTACTTCCGCGACGACCAGCATCGGGACGTGTTGCTGCTGATCGACAACATCTTCCGCTTCATACAGGCAGGCATGGAAGTGTCGGGCTTGATGGGCCAAATGCCATCGCGTCTGGGCTATCAACCCACGATGGGCACCGAGTTATCGGGCTTGGAAGAGCGCATTGCCAACACCGATACCGGTGCTATCACCTCCATTCAGGCGGTGTATGTGCCAGCGGACGATTTGACCGATCCGGCGGCGGTGCACACATTTTCGCACCTCTCGACTTCCATCGTGCTCTCGCGCAAGCGGGCGAGCCAAGGACTCTACCCGGCTATCGATCTGCTGCAATCCAACTCCAAGATGGCCACGCCGGGCATCGTCGGCGAACGGCATTATCTCCTGGCGCAGGAAATCAGGCGGACGCTCGCGCAGTATGAAGACCTCAAGGACATCATCGCGATGCTCGGCTTGGAACAACTGGCGCCAGAGGATCGCAAAGTCGTCGCCCGCGCCCGACGGCTGGAGCGATTCCTCACCCAGCCGTTTTTCGCCACCGAGCAGTTCAGCGGCATCAAAGGCAAGCTTGTCAGCCTCAAAGACTCGCTGGATGGCTGCGAACGTATCCTGCGCGATGAATTCAAGGACTACCCGGAGAGCGCCCTTTATATGATCGGGGCGATTGACGAAGCGAAGGCGAAAGCCAAAACCGACAAGCCTGTAACCAAAACCAATCCCGGTTCCAAGGCGGAGGCCAAGGGCAATCCTAAGGTCGCCACCGATTCCAAGGCCAAGGCGGAACCGCCGCCGAAGCCCGAGCCAAAACCTAAATCGGAGGTCGAATATGCAGCAGACAAACCACTTGAATCTTAAGATTCTCCTGCCGTACCGGATCTTCGCCGAGGAAACTGGCGTGTCGCGCATCGTTGCGGAGAACCGTGAGGGTGCGTTCGGCCTCTTGCCGCACCGGCTGGACTGCGTTGCTGCGCTCACGCCTGGGATCTTGATCTACGAAAACGAAGGGGAAGGAGAGGTCTACGTCGCCGTCGATGAAGGGGTGCTGGTCAAGACCGGATTGGACGTGCTCGTCTCGGTGCGCAATGCTATTGGCGGAACGGACCTCGGCCAACTCCATGATGCGGTGGATCGAGAGTTCCTGAACCTGAACGACCAGGAGCAGGACGTCCGCTCGGTGATGGCAAGAATGGAGAGTGATTTCATCCGCCGACTAGCGGGGTTTCACCATGAGTGAACCATCGGAAACCAATAGCCCGAAGGACCAGACGGCATTCGGTCGGGAGGTAGGAGCTAAGGCAGCACGTAAGCTCAGGGCGCGTAGCTCCACGCAGGGCGTCTGGTTTGGCTTGGGCATGATGGGGCTTATCGGCTGGTCAGTGGTGGTTCCGACGCTGCTCGGCGCAGCGCTCGGGCTCTGGTTGGACAAGCACCATGCGGGCAAGCATTCGTGGACGCTCGCGCTGCTCGTCGCCGGCCTGGCCATTGGCTGTTTCAATGCGTGGCATTGGGTGAGCAAGGAAGACAAGGAGATGCACGAGGAACAGGGGAAGGACGATGACTGAAGTTTGGAGTCTGGTGCTGGCCCTGGTGACAGGCGTTTTACTGGGCGCCGTGTTCTTCGGCGGCCTTTGGTGGACGGTCAGCAGAATGGCTTCGTCGAAACGGCCGGCGCTTCTGCTCCTTGGCAGCCTGTTGCTGCGAACCAGCGTGGCCCTGGGCGGCTTCTATCTCATCGCGCGTGGTCATTGGGAGAGACTGCTGGTGTGCCTGCTTGGATTTGTCCTGGCACGCATTCTCGTGACGCTTCTTACCCGCGTAGCTGAAAAACCAACGTACTTGGAGCAAGCAGCCCGCCATGCACCTTAGTCCCGATGGGATCATCTTCTGGCAATACGGGTTCTTTAAGCTCAACGCGACCATTCTATTCACGTGGGCACTGATGCTCCTGCTGGCCGGCGGTTCAAAGCTCATCACGCGCAAACTTTCCTTCGGCCTGGAGCGTTCCCGCTGGCAGAACCTTCTGGAAATCGTCGTCACAGGCATCGAGGAGCAAATCAGAGAGGTAGGCCTGAGTCAGCCTCAGAAGTATCTCGGCTTTCTGGGCACGCTCTTTCTATTTGTCGGCGCAGCCGCCCTCTGCACCGTCATTCCCGGCTACGAGCCGCCGACTGGTTCGCTCTCGACCACGGCGGCACTGGCCCTGTGCGTGTTTGTGGCCGTACCGTTCTTCGGCATAGAGGAGCAAGGGGTGGGCGACTACCTCAAATCCTATATGAAGCCTACGGTCCTTATGCTGCCATTCAACATCATCAGCGAACTCTCGCGCACTCTGGCATTGGCCATCCGTTTGTTCGGCAATATGATGAGCGGAGCGATGATTATCGCTATCCTGCTCACCATTACACCTTTCATTTTCCCGATTATTATGACGGTGCTGGGTCTGCTCACCGGCATGGTGCAAGCCTATATATTTAGCATTCTGGCCGCCGTGTACATCGCGGCGGCTACGCGAGTCCGCAAGCCCAAGGCTGAACCCGTGCAAAACATTGAAGCATGAACTACGACAACACAAGGAGATACTGTGGATAACGTAACTATTATCGCGATGGCGTCAATTATCATCGCCGGCATCACCACCGGTTTCGGCACCATGGGGCCTGCGCTTGCGGAAGGAAGGGCCGTTGCGACGGCGCTAAGTTCGCTGGCCCAGCAGCCTGATGCTTCCGCTACCATTACGCGAACCTTATTCGTGGGCCTGGCGATGATCGAATCCACGGCAATCTACTGCTTTGTGGTTTCGATGATTCTCATCTTTGCAAACCCATTCTGGAACCACATCATCGCCCAAGCCACGGGGAAGTAAGCGTATGTTAGGCGATTGGTTCACCATCGTTGCGCAAGTGCTCAACTTCCTCATCCTGGTGTGGTTGATGAAACGGTTTCTTTACAAGCCCATCCTCCACGCCATCGATGAGCGGGAGAAGCGTATCGCCACGGAACTCGCTAACGCCGATGCGAAAAAGGCCGAAGCCCAGAAGGAGCACGACGAGTTCCAGCACAAAAACGAAGAGTTCGACCAGCAGCGGGACGCGCTCTTGAGCAAGGCAAAGGAGGATGCACAGGCCGAGCATCAGCGGCTCCTCGACGAAGCGCGGAAGGCGGCCGACGCCTTGAGCGCCAAGCGGCAGGAAACCCTGAGAAGCGACGCTCATAATCTCAACCAGGCCATCATTCGCCGGACCGGAGCGGAGGTGTTTGCCATCGCTCGAAAGGCGCTGACGGATCTAGCCACGACGAGTCTGGAAGAACGCCTTGGCGAGGTGTTTACTCGCCGCTTGCGAGAGATGGACGGCAAGGCGAAGGCAGACCTCGGCGCAGCCCTTAAGACGGCGTCTGACCCTGGGCTTGTGCGCAGCACGTTTGAACTACCTCCGGAGCAACGCGCGGCAATACAAAACGCGCTCAATGAAACCTTCTCGGCTGAAATCCGCGTGCGGTTCGAGACCGCGCCAGACCTGGTCAGCGGCATCGAACTCACCACAGATGGGCGAAAAGTGGCGTGGAGCATCGCGGATTACCTGGCGTCGATGGAAAAGGGCGTCAACGAACTGCTGAAGGAGAAGGACCAACCCGAACCCAAGGCCGAGCCAAAGCCTGAGGAGTCGGAGCCCGCAACAAAGAGCCAATGAGCAACGAACCCGAGAGCCTCCAAAACGTTTTCGACAGCGCGTTTGACGGAATCAGCCAAGTGCGGGGAGCTTTCAATCCGCAGCTCACGCCAAGGGAGGTGGGTACCATCACCAGTGTTGCCACAGGCATCGCGAAGGTGTCGGGGCTTCCCGGCGTGGGCTTTGATGAATTGGTGACGTTTCCAGGTAACGTACTCGGCATCGCCTTCAACGTGGACGAGGACGAGATCGGAGTCGTGCTGCTAGGTGAATACTGGCATCTTCATGCGGGCGATGAAGTCGAGCGCACGGGCCGGGTCATGGATGTGGCCGTTGGCGAGGGATTGCTGGGACGCGTCATCGACCCGCTCGGCCGACCTCTCGATGGCAAAGGGCCGTTGGCCTCCAGCAAGCGACTGCCGATCGAACGCCCCGCCCCGGCCATCATGGACCGCGCGCCCGTCACTGTCCCTCTCCAGACCGGCCTAAAAGTCATCGATGCGCTCATTCCTGTTGGGCGCGGCCAGCGTGAGTTGATTCTCGGCGACCGCCAGACGGGCAAGACCGCCATTGCAATCGACACCATCTTCAACCAACGCGGAAAAGATGTGCTCTGTGTCTATTGCGCGATCGGCCAGCGCGCTTCCGCTGTCGCCAAGGTCGTAGCCAACCTTAAAGAAAAGGACGCGATGGATTATACCGTCCTCGTCGTGACGGAGGGCAATGACCCGCCGGGTCTCGCATACATTGCCCCTTACGCCGCGACCAGCATCGCGGAGTTTTTCATGGAAGCGGGACGGGATGTGCTGATCGTATACGACGATCTCACCCATCACGCGCGCGCTTACCGCGAACTCTCTCTCTTGCTGCGCCGCCCGCCCGGTCGCGAAGCCTTTCCCGGCGACATCTTCTATATCCACTCACGGCTGCTCGAACGTTCGACGCACTTGAGCAAGGAACTCGGCGGCGGCTCACTCACTGCGCTGCCCATCATCGAAACCGAGGCACAAGACATTTCCGCCTACATTCCGACCAACTTGATTTCCATCACGGATGGACAGATCTACCTCTCACCGTCGCTATTCGAGCTGGGCGTGCTGCCTGCTGTCGATGTCGGAAGGTCCGTTTCCCGTGTTGGCGGCAAAGCGCAGCGAGCGGCCTACCGCGCAGTGGCGGGCGACCTCAAGCTGGCCTATGCGCAGTTTGAGGAGCTCGAAACCTTTTCCAAGTTTGGAGCCCGCCTGGATGACGACACCCGCAAGACCATCGAACACGGGAGGCGAATTCGCGCCTGCCTCAAACAGCCGGAGTTCGCCCCGGTTTCCGTGCCGGCGCAAATCGCCGTGCTGCTGGCGTTGGCCGCGGGGCTCTTCGACAGCGTGCCGCTTGAAAAGATGAAAGTCGCCGAACAAGCCCTGCTCGAAGCAGCGATGGATATCCCGGCGGACGTCCGCGAGCGGCTTGATACCGCGGACAAATTGAGCGACGAGGACCGCAAGGCGATCGTGGAAATCGCCCGCAAAACGCTTGAGGGATTCTCGCCCAAGCCGGGTCCCAAACCTGAACAGGAACAAAAGTCCGAAGACCAGCCCAGACCTGAAGCGAAAGTCAAACCCAAGTCCGAGTCCAAACCGAATGACTCCGCGCCGGAGCCCGAATCTGAGGCTAGACAAAAAAACAGTGACCAACCGGCACCTGAAGTGAAGGCCGAGTCCAATGGCGACTCCAAGCCCGGATCCAAGCCGGTGCAAAAACCTGAGCCCAAGCAGAGCACCGAAGAGCGAACCCAAGGCAAAGACCAGGCAGAGCCGAAGTCGAATCCCGAGGTCAAATCGGATGAGGATAACGCTGAACCCAAGCCGCAGACCCAGCCCAAGGAAAAGTCATGAGCGACACCACGGCAAGTCTGCGACGCAAGATCGACGGAGCTGGGGATCTCCAGTCCGTCGTCCGCACGATGAAGGCCGTAGCCGCCTCCAGCATCGGACAATACGAGCAATCCGTGCGCGCGTTGGCCGACTACTATCGCGCCGTGGAATTCGGATTGGGAGCGTGCTTCCGTGCAGGCGGGCCGGCGCCTTTAGACGCAAAACGAAAAGACCAAAGAGTTGCCGGTGCGATTACCGCGGTTGTGTTCGGTTCCGACCAAGGGCTCGTGGGGCAATTCAATGATGTGGTTGCCGATTTTGCGGTCAAGACGCTCGCTGCGCTGCCCGCCAAACCCGAGGTCTGGGCCGTCGGTGAGCGCGTTCATGCGCGCTTGGCGGATGCGGGCCTGCCACTAGTGGGACTCTTCGCCGTACCGAATTCGGTCAAGGCGATCACCCCGCTCGTCGGTCGGATTCTCATCCAGAGTGAGACGCACCATAGTCAGGGTGAAGTCGCCGAACTCCACCTCTTCTACAACCGCCCCACGTCCGGGGCCGTTTATGAGCCAGTCAGCCAGCGATTGCTACCGTTGGACGAAGAGTGGCGACGTAAGCTGGCCGAAGTCCCCTGGCCGACGGGAAACCTGCCCGAGGTCATGGGTAGCGGCACCGTGACGTTGCGGGCACTCATCCGCGAATATCTTTTCGTCTCGCTCTTCCGTGCCTGCGCTGAATCTCTAGCGAGCGAGAACGCGAGCCGCCTGGCGGCGATGCAACGTGCCGACAAAAATATCGAAGAGTCCCTAGAGGACATGAACAGGGCATTCCATCGTTTGCGCCAAAGTCGCATTGATGAGGAACTGTTCGACGTCATCTCCGGCTTCGAAGCACTCAGCAAGGTTGCTGACCAGAGCCAGGATCAGGAGGCTTAGTACGCATCTGGTTACCGCCGCAGCCAGAGTGATCTGACTGACTCGTTCCTGCAGAAGAGACTTGGACGCGAGCGTCTGAATCGTGATCTCCACACTGGTGAACCCACCGCGCCTCCGGCAGGGGGCACTCGACTTGCAATGGCGACAGAAGATTCAAACATTCCCCAGCCCTTCTGTTTTCACCGTATGATAAAGGACGTTATCATGCGGTGGAGGGTCCGATGTACGAACTTGCCCAAGCCATCCCAGATGTCGAGATGCTTCTCGCTTTTGAGCCCGAGGAATTGGGGGCGCGGCTCCTCTTCCTCCTCAGGAAGCGAACGCTTCAGCGCAACACGTTCCTCATTTCAAGTCTGACGAAGGAATTATGGCCCACATCGACACTGCCGGGGCAGCAAACGCCCTATCCGAGGCATCGAGAAGCGGAAATCAATCTTGCTCTGGCTGAGGCCTGGGCTTGGCTGCAGGCGCAAGGGCTCGTTGTGCCCGCTGCTGATTCCGGACAGTATGGGTGGCTGGTTCTAAGTCGGCGTGCGAAGCGTTTTGAGAGTGAGACCGAATTCGCTCGCTACGCCGTAGCCCGAAGGCTTCCGAAAGAAGCGCTGCACCAGAGGATCGCGGAGAAGGTATGGATGGCGTTCATGCGTGGGGAATTCGATGTTGCCGCTTTCCAGGCGATGAAGGCAGTAGAAGTGTCAGTGCGCGATGCCGCCGACCTTGGTAACAACCTGGTTGGCGTCCCGCTCATGCGTGCGGCGTTTTCGCCAGACAAAGGGCCACTCACCGAACTGAACACCGAGCGCGGCGAACAGGTGGCACGTATGGAGCTGTTTGCCGGTGCAATCGGTTCCTACAAGAACCCGCACTCTCACCGGGACGTAGACCTGAATGATCCCGCCGAAGCAGTCGAGATCATACTCTTGGCGAATCATCTACTGCGCATCGTGGATGCGCGCGTTAAAGCCAAAGGTGGCACGGTGTGAACACAGCCCTTCTCCCCCTCAACGTCGCGCGCGGCCTGGCGGCGATTTCCGCTCGCGTGCCGGCGTTGTTCGTGCCGGATTCGAAAGCAGCCGAGCGCTTCTTCGAATTCTTCACCGCCAACATCAGCAACAAAAACACGCGCCGGGCTTACTACAAGGCCGCCTGCCGGTTCGCCGAATGGTGCGAGGGCCGGGGACTGCGCGACCTGGGCCAGGTCAAGCCGCTGCACGTCGCGGCCTATGTCGAGGCCTTAACCGGGGAGCTCGCCAAACCGAGTGTGAAACAGCACCTGGCCGCCATCCGCATGCTGTTTGATTGGCTCGTGGTCGGTCACGTACTCGAGGTGAACCCGGCGCATGCGGTGCGCGGGCCCAAACACGTCGTCAAAAAGGGCCGTACTCCCGTGCTTGATCGCGACGAAGCGCGCGCACTCATCGCTGTGATCGACACCGGCTCGCTGACCGGCCTGCGCGATCGTGCGCTCATCGGCACCATGATCTACACCTTCGCCCGAGTTGGTGCCGTGCTTCAGATGAAAGTCGGCGACTACTTTACGCAAGGCCGCCGCGGCTGGGTGCGGTTGCATGAAAAAGGCGGCAAGGAACACGAAGCGCCCTGTCACCACAAGCTGGAAGCGTTCCTCGATGAGTACATCGCCGCGGCTGGCATCGCCGGCGACCCGGACGGACCGCTGTTCCGGACCACAGGCCAGCTCACCGGCACACCGCACCGCATGACACAGCCGGACGCCTACCGCATGATTCAGCGGCGGGCAAAGGCGGCAGGAATAAAGACCAAAATCGGCAATCACTCCCTGCGGGCAACCGGCATCACCGATTACCTCAAGAGCGACGGAACGCTCGAAAACGCGCAGGCAATGGCAAACCATTCCTCTCCGCGCACCACCAAGCTCTACGACCGGCGCAACGATGAGACCTCACTCGACGAGTACGAGCGGGTGGGGATCTGATAGCTACAATTTGAGGCCCCCGTGGGTAGCCTTGCTTCTGGAGAGCCTAGGTTTCCAGTGCAGCAGTGCCGTGGAATAAGCTGATCTGCTGCCCGGCGGTGCGCGGTGTGAGTGCAGAAAGGGGACGCCCCCTGCTTACCGGCCAGAGGTCCCGTTGCGTAATCACATTATGAACTTGCCCTTTGGCAAGAAGCCATTAGGTTTGATGTCGGTCTGCGCGATGGTTGGCAATATCTGGCGACGAAAGGTGCACATAGGCCGAGTGCTGGTTTGCAGCCACGCGCCTTGCCGTCGTTCCAGCCACGCGCCGGCAAAGGCATCGCCTGCAAGGAAACCGGCGTTCGCCGTATCGATCCATCTTGCGGCATCTTCGGTCGGATTGACGGCGGCGTGAAACTTCAGCTCACCGTAGCCTGCATCTTTAACGTGGGCGATCGCCGGCATCCCGGCAAAAGTGAAGCGGTAGGTTGTACCGTCTCCTGTCCAGCGATTGTCCTCAGCCGCGAGACCGAACAGGTTCAGATCGAGTCCGGCGTTGATCGCGGCAATCATCAAGTTCCGCCATGCAGCGAGCCGGCCGCCCCGGAGGGGGTGGACCACGGGGGCTGCGTTGTCATGTTTCGACCCGAGATTGAAGTAGGGATTTGGACTGTCACGGACCCGCTTGATTTTGAAGCCCAGATGGATGGCTGCGGCTATGAAAAGTCCGTTGCTCACGTAACAGTCACTGACACCACGCTCCCGATAGAACCTCTCGGCCTGGTCCTTCAAACTGTAGCTCGAGATTTTGGTATTGATCGTAGCGCGATGGGCGAATTGCGACAGAAAATCGCGTGCCCTGATGAATTCACCCATATGGTAAGGCAGAAGCATCGCCTCGCGACCTTTGATCAGCTCGGCTTCGCGCTGCTCGGGCGTCTTCCTCCAGGGCTCGAAGACACCGAGCCCAAATCTCGTCAGCGTGGCCTCTTGGGCCAGAACTAACTTGATGGCATCGCGCTCCGCACTGAACTTGCAACGAACGACCGCCTCACTGAGGGAGCCGAACCAGGTTTCTGCAAACCCGTGATCCTTCAGGTAATCTGTGAACGCTCGGTCGTCAACCAAGCGCTCCATCTCGGCACCTGCGAGTTCTGCTCGTAAGGCCGCGTTGGTCTTCCACCCCAGACCACGAGCCATCGCCTCAACCCGGTGGGACGATTTGACCTCAGGTAGCAACATAGCAAGCTCTTGCTTAATGCGTTGGATATCGGAAAGAGAAAATTGTGCCTGCATGACGCTCCTTTTCTAAACGAGACCGCAGTTCGCCGATTACACAGCGGCCCATGTTCAGAAAGGGACCGTCGGAGACCATCAGGACAGAGTGACGTTTGACCCGGCGAAAGGTCCAAGGTGCCACAAACCAAAAGATAGGATAGCACGCCTCTCGACTTCTGCCATCAGCAGGGCTTCAGAAGCACCGGCCGGCCCCTCAGCAAAGGCGAGGTGGAACCGTGAGGATTTCTCGAGAACACCGTCACCGTTCCATCGGCCGGTTGATCGCTGATGCTGGTCCGGGCGGCAGAAGCGACACGGCTCTTCTTGCAGAAGTCCAGCACGTCGGACTCTCCGCTGCGGTCTGGGAGTCACGATGGCCCTCTCAGCATCAGCAGTGAAGCTGCGCGCCGGCAATTCAGCAGACGAACACGTCGGTTCTCGCGCCATAAGATCCCGCCTGGCTCGAAGTTATATGATGACGGTTGATCATCCGGTTCGGAGGAAACGACCTTCTCGTCGATTGAATATGGCAAAGCTCGAGGATCTGAAGCGCGGCGCTGCTGTCAAAGGCATCCTCCCGGACTGCCTCGTCATCGTCGTCGACGTCAAGTGGTATGGGTCTGCGGCGATCGAGCTCACGTACAAGGATCCCTCCGGGAAGCCCGAGCGTAGTGCTCCTTTACCGGGATCGCGAACCCACTCTTGGAAATCGGTGAAACCGGCCGGCCTTGGAGTTTCGACGGCGACGGAAAGCTGTTCCGCCTGGTCTCTGAAGCGCACCGGATCAACCTGGCCCATCTCTTCGATCCGCTACTCGCCATCCACACGTCGATGGTCGATCCGCTGCCGCATCAGATCACGGCCGTCTACGGCGAGATGCTGCCGCGGCAACCGCTCCGGTTCTTGCTGGCCGACGATCCCGGCGCTGGCAAGACGATCATGGCCGGTCTGCTCATCAAGGAACTGCTGATCCGCGGTGACCTGCACCGCTGTATGATCGTGTGCCCTGGCAATCTCGCCGAGCAGTGGCAGGACGAACTCTATCAGCGATTTCAACTTCCCTTCGAAATCCTGACGAACGACAAGCTCGAATCGGCGCGCACGGGCAACTGGTTCGCCGAGAATCCGATGGCCATCTGCCGCCTCGATAAGCTGAGCCGCAACGAGGATGTGCAGGCGAAGCTGGCCAACACCGACTGGGACCTCGTGGTTTGCGACGAAGCCCACAAGATGTCGGCCACGTTCTTCGGCAGCGAGGTCAAGTACACCAAGCGTTATCGGCTCGGCCAACTTCTCGGCCAGCTCACGCGACATCTTGCTGCTCATGACGGCGACGCCGCATAACGGCAAGCCGGAAGATTTCCAGCTGTTCATGGCGCTGCTCGACAGCGACCGCTTCGAAGGCCGTTCGCGCGACGGCGTGCACACCGTCGATGCCTCTGACCTGATGCGCCGGCTGGTGAAGGAGCAACTGCTCAAGTTCGACGGAAAGCCGCTGTTCCCCGAGCGGCGGGCGTACACCGTCGGCTACAAGCTCTCCGATGCGGAAGCAGCCCTGTACAAGAGCGTTACCGACTACGTCCGCGAGGAGTTCAACCGCGCCGACTCGCTGGAGAGCGAAGGCCGCAAAGGGAACGGTCGGATTCGCTCTGACCATCCTGCAGCGGCGGCTCGCGTCTTCGCCTGAAGCGATCCTGCAATCCCTCCGGCGCCGCCGGGAACGGCTTGAGCGGCGCTTGCGCGAAGAACAGATCCTCAAGCGCGGAGCGGCGTCTTCAGGACGACGACCAGCGGTTGCCCAGTCTCACCGACGAGGACATCGACGATCTGGACGACGCACCCGACGCCGAGGTCGAGGAGACCGAAGAGACCGTCGTCGATCAGGCGACGGCGGCGCGGACGATCGCTGAACTTCAAGCCGAAATCGAGATCCTGAAGAACCTCGAAGCATTGGCGCTGAAGGTCCGCCGCAGCGGAACGGACAAGAAGTGGGAGGAGTTGTCCTCCCTCCTGCAGAACCACGCCGAGATGTTCGACGCGCAGGGCCACCGCCGCAAGATGGTCATCTTCACCGAACACCGCGACACGTTGAACTATCTGACCGAGCGGCTCCGCGCGCTCCTCGGCGCTCCCGAGGCGCTCGTCACCATTCATGGCGGGATGGGCCGCGAGGAGCGAACGAAAGCTCAGGAAGCATTCAAGCAGGACAAAGACGTTCTCATCCTGCTGGCTACCGACGCCGCCGGCGAGGGCATCAACTTACAGCGCGCGCATCTGATGGTCAACTATGACCTGCCCTGGAATCCGAATCGTCTGGAACAGCGGTTCGGCCGCATCCACCGCATCGGGCAGACCGAAGTCTGCCATCTCTGGAACCTGCTGGCGGAAGAGACGCGCGAAGGCGACGTATACAAGCGCCTGCTCGAAAAGATCGAGCTGGAGCGGGAGGCGCTTGGCGGAGGAGTCTTCGACATCCTCGGCCAACTTTTCCGCGAACAACGGCTCCGCGACCTGCTAATCGAGGCGATACGTTACGGCGACCGGCCCGAGGTCAAAGCCCGTCTGCATCAGATCGTCGACAACCTGACCGACCGGAAACACTGCCAGGAGCTTCTCGAAGAGCGTGCGCTGGCCAACGACAGCATGGATGCTTCCCAGGTCCAGAAGATCCGGGAAGACATGGAGCGTGCCGAAGCGCGGCGCCTTCAGCCACACTTCATTGAATCGTTTTTCCTGGAGGCATTCCGGATTCTCGGCGGCTCCATCAAGGAACGCGAGCCTCGCCGCTTCGAGATCACTCATGTGCCGGCGCTGATCCGCCAGCGGGACCGTCTGATCGGAATCGGTGAGCCAGTCCTGGGCAAGTATGAGCGGATCACCTTCGAGAAGTCCCTCCGTGCGGTTCCCGGCCAACCGCTGGCGACCTTCGTATGTCCGGGCCAGCCACTTCTCGGCGCGACCATCGATCTGATCCTGGAGCGGAATCGCGACCTCTTGAAGCGTGGCACGGTGCTGGTCGACCCCGACGATCCCGGTGAAGCAGTCCGGGCGCTCTTCTATTTGGAGCACACGATTCAGGACGGCCGCACCGACAAGGCCGGGAACCGCCGCGTCGTCTCCCGGCAGCTGCAGTTCGTTGAGACGGACTCCAGCGGCGTTACCAGCAACGCTGGCTATGCCCCCTACCTGGACTATCGCCCGGCGACGCCTGAAGAGCGGACCAGTCTGACGTGCAACGCTGGAGTCGCAAACTTGGCTGAAGAGTGACCTGGAGTCGGTCGTCGTTGGCCACGCGATTGCGGAACTCGTTCCGATGCATCTCGACGAGGTTCGAACACGCCGCGAGGATCTGGTGACCAGGACCATGGCCGCCGTCAAGGATCGGCTGACCAAGGAAATCACCTACTGGGATCACCGCGCCAACCAGCTCAAGGACCAGGAACTCGCCGGCAAGATCAACGCCAAGATCAACTCCGGCAAGGCCCGCCAGCGGGCCGACGAGCTGCAAGCCCGGCTTCAGAGACGGATGGCTGGAACTCGAACTGGAACGCCAGCTCTCGCCTTTGCCGCCTGTCGCCATCGGCGGGTCAATCGTCGTCCCCGTAGGGCTTCTGAAGAAGCTGATCCCGTCGTCCGCTCAGCCAGGGAACGCCGCCGTCGAAGCGGCATCGGCAGAGGCCCGAAAGAAGATGGAGCTTCTTGCGATGGAGATGGTCATGGACGCGGAGAGACAACTCGGCAATGAACCGCGCGACGTTAGCGGCGAGAAGTGCGGGTACGACATTGAATCGAAGGTTCAGACCGACGGCAAGCTCCGGTTCATCGAGGTGAAAGGGCGCGTCGCCGGCGCGACGACCGTCACGGTCACGCGGAATGAAATCCTCACGGCGCTGAATAAGCCGGACGACTTTATCCTCGCCATTGGACAAGTGGATGATGGCCAGCAGAAGCTCGTCTATATCCGTCAGCCTTTCCAGTCAAGAACCGGATTTCGCCGTGGAGAGCATCAACTACAACCTCCTCGAAATTCTCAGCCGCGGGGAGGCGCCCGCATGAGTGCGACCCTTGAGGAACTCGATGTCTGGCTCTCCGAACCGGAAGCGGAGCGGTTGGAGTTCAAGGAAGCCAAGTCGAACTTTCACTTCGAGACGTTGGCAAAGTACTGTGCCGCGCTGGCCAATGAGGGCGGTGGCAAGATCATCTTCGGCGTGACCGATAAGCGGCCCAGGCGGGTTGTAGGTTCCTCCGCGTTTCAGGAGCCGGGCAGAACGGTCGCGGGCCTGATCCAACGGCTTGGGCTTCAGGTCACTTCCGAGGAAATCCAACACCCCAATGGCCGGGTGCTGGTGTTCCATGTTCCGCCCAGACCGTTGGGTGTGCCCATCCAATTTGACGGCGTGTACTGGTCGCGAGCGGGTGACGAGTTGCGCCCACTTTCTCCGGACCGGCTGCGCAGAGTGTTTCAGGAATCAGGGCCGGATTACTCCGCCGAACTGCATCCCGATGCCGGCCTCGACGATTTGGATCCGGCGCTGGTAGAGCGCTTCCGTGAGATGTGGATTCGCAAGTCGGGCAATGCCGCCTTGGCGAGCATCACTCCCCGGCAGTTGTTAGGAGACGCGGAACTGGCAGCCGGCGACAAAATCACGCTTGCCGCACTGGTCCTGCTTGGAACACGCGCAGCGCTGGGCAGACGTCTCGCGCAGGCGGAATTGGTCTTTGAATATCGAAGCAGCGAGGCTTCGATCCCCTTCCAGCAGCGAATCGAGTTCCGTTCCGGGTTCCTGGGGTACTTGGACGAGCTGTGGAGCACCATCAATCTTCGCAACGAGGTGCTCCACTACCGGGAAGGGTTCTTCGTGGGAGACATTCCCGCCTTCAATGAAGCGGTGGTGCGCGAAGCCGTTCTCAACGCGCTCGCGCACAGGGATTACCGGCTGCCTGGGTCGATCTTCGTTCGCCAGTTCCCCCGGCGCCTGGAGATCGTCAGCCCTGGCGGCTTCCCGCCCGGCATCAACGCCGGAAACCTGCTCTGGCGGCAGTCGCCTCGGAATCGGCGGATTGCCGACGCCTGTGCGAAGTGCGGCCTTGTTGAGCGATCCGGCCAGGGCGCCAACCGGATGTTTGAAGAGTCCATTAAGGAAGGCAAGCCGAGGCCGGATTTCACTCGGACGGACGATTACCAGGTTGAGTTGACCCTGCGCGGGGAGATTCAGAATCCCGCCTTCCTCGGGTTTCTCCAGAAAGTCGGATCTGAACGTTTGGCCACCTTCGGCACCAGGGACCTTCTCGTATTGGATGCTGTCCAGCGTGAAGAGCCGCTGCCGGAGGACCTCAAAGAGCGCTTACCGCACCTTCTGGATGAGGGCATAATCGAGCGGATCGGCCGCGGGCGAGGTTCGCGCCTGATTCTGTCACGGGGGCTTTACGACTTCATGGGCAAGGGGGGCATCTACACCCGGCAAAAAGGCCTTGACCGGGAAACCAACAAGACTCTGTTGCTTAGGCACATCGAGGAGAATGCCACCAATGGCAGCGGTCTGCCTGAGCTACAGCAGGTTCTGCCGTCGCTGTCACGCTTTCAGGTCCAGAAGCTGATCCAGGAACTGAGGGCGGAAGGCAGAATCCGTCTCTGGCCGCCGGCAACTCGGCGGGGCGCGCGCTGGTTCCCATCAAACGCAACTCCCGGAGGCATCGTTTAATGCTATTCCTCCCTTTGGCACAAAACCGGCATAAAACCGGCGCTGCAAACCATTTAGTTTCAATAGCTTATATGCGCCTGGATTCGGACTGATGTCGCATTCCTTGGCGCAAAAAACCGCGCGTCTGCGGAGAAGCATGCCGACTGTCCCTCCTCATCTGGACGGAAGCAGGACGGCGCATAGCAGGGTGCATAGAATTCCGTACCCCGTTCTTTTTCAGCGGTTTCTATGCACCGGAAAGCGGACGCGTGATTTGCACCGTGTGCAAAAGGGGCGGTGATCGAGGAGTCTAAATGAAGAAGCTGATTGAAGGCGAACTGCCGCCGGGGTCGATCAACAACGCGGCGGCGCGAGGGGAGCAGCCCGCATGAGCGCCCCCTCCTGGCATCTATCCGTCAAGCGGGCTGAGTTCGCGAAAGCGTTGAGGCTTGTAGGACGAGCCGCCAAGGAAGTCCGAACTGCGACGGCAGTTCTGACGTTCGACCAGAACCAACTTGCGATCGACCTTTCCGGGAATGTCGCGCAAGTTGCGGCCACCGGGGACTGGCCCAGCGAGGTACGGATCCCCGGCGAACACTTGGAACGCCTCGCCAAGGCCTTGCCCGAAGAGGACCCACTCCCGCTCAAGGTGGAAGGCGAGCGCCTGTTTGTAGCCAGCTTCTCTATCCCCTGTGAATGGCGCCTCTACTCCAGACCGGTTTCTACACCGGCGCGTGAACTGATTCCTGCCAACCCTGACCTGTTCGATCTTCTGATGATGGCAGCGCGCTGTTCCAAGGAGGAGATCGACACTGCGGGCGCCTCGGCCCTCGTTTCAAATGCGCAGAACAAGCTGGACACGCTGTGCACAAAGGCAGCCGGCTTCCTTGGTACTTACGGGGTCTCACCATTGCATCTCAGGAGACTTTGCGAAGAGCACGCCGCAGAGGGGACTCGCCAGTTTCGGGAGAGCGACGCCAAGACTATTATCCAGATCGCCAACGCCTGGTGCATCCTGGCGCCCTTGGGAGTGGAGCCGATGGAGATCAAAGCGCTGATGGACAACTGCTTAGAAACGCCTGGAAATGAATCGATTAGGGCGGCTCTCTTCTCGATGAATTCACTCCGCCTTGTTTTCTGAACATTTCGGCGTAATGGTATCTTCCCTATCTGGCATGCGAGGCCGGCGGCTGCGTGTCGCTTCGCCGAGTGGTGCGAGCTTCGAAGGCTGTGCGAACCCTAGCAGGTGAAGCTGCTGCACGTCGCCGCCCACCTCGGGGCATTGACGGGGCAGGTCGCCGACTCAACAGGATATGGTTCGGGCAAGGAGCCGATCTGAAACTTCACGCGCTCCAGCAGGCCGACAAACTGCAGCAGCGTTGGGTCAATTGACCTCCAACGATAGGGGTTCCTGAACGCTGGTTGCACAGGGTGAATGCTCAGGTGGCGGCCCCAATATCTACACAACAGCAATCGCCGTTTATGGTCCGGTAATCACATATACTCGTGGTGGTGCTTATACCGAACCAGTCCCATGCCACAAAGTATTTTCGAAACTTGCAAACCACGTCCGGATGTCCTCTCCGGCACCACCCGCGATGAGCAGTTCGCCGCCGTCTTATCCCACGTTGTGAACGGGACGGCACCCGATGAGTACGCTCGGCCTGAGACCTTCTTTGACCACACGCATCCTACACACGGCCTCAAAACCCTTCTGAAAGCCGTATGCGAGCGTCTGAACGGCCAGGGCTCGATGGCATCCATAATTCGGTTGACCACTCAGTTCGGGGGCGGGAAGACGCACGCCCTCATTGCGCTCGTCCATGCGGTCAGGGGAATGCAGGGAGTGGAAAACGTCAGTGATTTTGTCGATCCTGCGCTCTTGCCGAAGGGTAAGGTCCGCGTCGCAGCTTTGGACGGGGACAACTCAGATCCGACTAACGGGCTGACGCTCGAACCCGGTCTCTTTGCATACACGCTTTGGGGCGAGCTGGCGTACCGGTTGGCGGGCCGCGACGGCTACGAGCGCGTGAGAAAGAGTGATGAGAAACACGTTGCGCCAGGCGCCGAAACCCTTCGAGAGCTTTTCGGAGGCGAGCCGGTACTGATCATGTTGGACGAAGTGGCCGAGTACCTTCGTCGGGCCGAAGCTGCCCATCCTGGATCTTCGAAGCAGTTCGCCGCGTTCCTCCAGGCCCTGGCGAACGCCGTCGAGTCCTCCGGAAATGCCGCGCTCGTCATGACCCTCGCTGTCAGCCAGAGTGCAGGAGCAGTGGACGCATACCAGGCCGAGAACGAGTTCGCTCAGCAGAGTTTTGAAGAGGCGGAGCGTATCCTTGCACGGAAGAGCACCCAGCTAAACCCCACAGAGGAAAACGAGACAGCCGCTGTAGTTCGAAAGCGCCTGTTCGCGTCCGTCGATATGTCCGCCGCAAGCTCCGTGTTTGCCGCGTACAAGCAGGTCTGGCAGGCCAATCTGGCGCTCCTTCCACAGGACGCAGATTCTCCAGGCCTAAGGGATGAGTTCCTGGCGGACTACCCGTTCCACCCGGAAACGTTTTCACTTCTCGAAAAGAAAACGGCTTCTCTGAGCACGTTCCACCGCACCCGCGGCATGTTGCGGCTGCTCGCGAGGACGGTTTACTGGTTGTGGAAGAACCGACCGGCAGATGCCTATGCCATTCACCCTCACCACATTGACCCATCATTCGGGAAGATCCGCGACGAGATCACAGACCGGCTCAAGCAGGAAGCCTACATTGCAGCGTTGAAGGCCGACGTAGCCTCGCTTCCCGACGATCCGGACAAGTCCCTTGCGGAGACTCTTGACGCCACGCATTATGCCGGGCAAACACCGATCACGCAGTACATCGCCCGGACCGCGTTTCTCCACACGCTGGCCTATGGAGAAGGGGCGCAAGGCATCAGCCCGGATGCGCTGCGTTTCGCGGTATGCTCGCCGGCGGCCGATCCCTCTTTCATCGAACAGGCGCGGAAGGCGTTCATCGCGGATTCAATCTATCTGGATGACCGCCCAAACGTGCCGATGCGGTTCATGACGGAGCCGAACATCAACCAGGTGATCCGGCGTGAAACCAGCGAAGTGAAGCCGCATGAGGTCCGCGAGGAACTGCTCAAGCAGGTCCAGTCGATCTTCGGGAAGGGCCATTTCGAGTTCAAACGCTTTCCAGCCGAACCGTACGAGGTGCCGGATGAGATTGGCAATGGCGACCCAATTCTGGCGCTGATCGACTACGCGACCCTCGTAATTGAGGGGGAGCCGGACGGCGTGCCGGACCTGGTCCGGCGGCTCTTCTTGTATCGGAACTCGGAAGAGGACCTGCGGCGGTTCCGGAATAATGCCGTGTTTCTGGCGGCCGACTTGCGGCTGCGGGAGAACATGGAGGCGCGTGCCGCAAGGCGGCTGGCACTCGGGCGCATCGTTGAAAAGCGTCTCAACACTCTTGCCGAGCACCAGCAGAAGATGGTCAAGGGCGAATACGCGGAGTCGGAGAACTAACCTGGCCATCGCGGCCCAACAGTGTTTCCGGCATCTGTTTTTTCCATCGTCACATCGCATGCACGGCGCTCCAGCCGATCTGGAGATCGGCTACACCGCAATCGAGATTCCCGCTGCGGCCGCGTCGCCAGGCAACGGCCAGAGCTACGTGGAGCAGGCGCTCGATGAACAGAAGAAGCTGATTCATCCGGGCCAGGATCCGCCGCAACCGGGTTTCGTTCGCGATAAGACGCAGCTGAAGATCAAAGGCGCGCTGTCCACGGCGGACTTCCGGAACGAGTTCCGCCGTTCGCCGAAGCTGGCCATTTTGCTCGAAAACACTCCCGTTCATCTTATGCGTACGGAAAGGGATCGAGCAGGGCATCTTTATTTACAGGGAGGATAGCCAGCTCTGGGGGCCCGGCGACACCCTGGCCGCCATCCATATTGACGACAATGCGTTCGTCCACACTATCGAGGACGCCAAGGCGAAGGACCTCTGGCCAAGGCCCGAGCCACTCACCGTCCGTCTCCGCGCCAACCCGAGCTCGATTACAAAAGGCGCCGCGGTCGAGCTCACTCTAACGATCTCGGGAGGCCGCCCGCCTTACACCATCGCTTCCAACGAACCATCGCTGCTGCGCGCGAGTACTCACAGCACGACCTTTGCCTCGACGGTCAAGCCCGATCAGACGTTCCGCTATGAAACGTGATCACGGATAAGCCGGGCGTGACTGCGGACTGCGGACGCCACCGTCACTGTTGCGGGAACCGAAGAGAAGAAACGCGACATTGAAAAGCCGAAGGACGAAGAGGAAAAAAAGGACAAGAAGGCAAAGCCTGCCGCGAGCAGTCACGAATTCAAAGCGGAAGGTACGTTGTCGAGCGCGCTTGCGCGAGATCTGGTCTCAAGCACGGGCTGTCGCATGCACACGAATCGACAAAATGACCATCACATTGTGGGATGCACCCTCGACATGGAAGGTGCACGGTCCGATGGCAACAGAAAAGTCAGCCGAGATCGATTGCCGCTTCGATGCCTCGCTCTCAAATGAAGGCGTCCGCAAGCTCTCGGTGACGTACGATGGTCAGGTGGGCAAGGCCGCATCCGTAAAAAGCTTTCTGGAGCCGCTGCTGAAAACGGCGGCAGAGAAGACGTTCGAATCAGTCTATACTCTGACATTTGCCGCGGGCTTACAGCTCGACGGACACGCCCCAGAGAAACTAGCCGAGAACTTGATCCGGATGGGCGGAGGCGAAGCGTTTGTCGAAGCATGGGCATCGGCGCCTCTGCGGCGAAGGTTGTAGAAGCGTGAGCATATCCATGGTCAGAGCTCCACGTGCGAATGAACGCGCTGGGCCGCAGTACGAGTTGCGAATCAGCGTCGACCGAAAGGGAGCCTGGACAATGGCAGTCTGGCAGCTTCCCTCAATTGCGACACCTGGCGTTTCGGAGCCACAACCTGCGGGCGTGCTCGGCGGTGAAGCTTTGCGCTTCCTGGAGACCCGGCTACTGCGTCGGCTTTCACGTCTGCGCATCCAGCCAGCGCGTATGCTGCCCGGCCAGGCTCGCGAGTGGCCCTTGGACGAAGACTCCGCCGTTCAAATGGCCCTGCTGTTTCGATCGATTGCGCCTATGCGGAATTTGGACCGAATTGCGCAGGTGGCGGACGCTATCGAGTCGATGAGCCGTGAAGAAACGGGCTACTGGCTCGGCATGTCGATGTACCGAGAGCGCCCGCGACGCGTGTACTCGCAGCACTCAGGTTGTTGCTTACAACGAAATAGACCAAGGGGAAATGATGGAACCGGAGACCGCCGTAACGTCGTAAACGGCTACTGATCGAGGAATGGTTGCCGATCGCGGAGATCGGAGAGGAGAGCATACGCGAGCGCCGTTCGATGACATCGCTTGCCGCCGACTTACTATCTGCACGTTTGGTGGGCGCGTCGGCCACTTGTCGCAAGCCGGGCGGCCGTACTTGCCAGCCTGCTGCCGGCAGATGCCGACGGAGCGGTTCCTTCAGTTCTTGGCATTCATGGCGACCCGATGGCGTCGCGTCCGAATATCGAAGAGGCTAAGCGAACAGGCGTAGGTTCGAAGGCGAGGCCTACGAGTACAAGCGGGCGTTCACTCATTCTCCGTGACTGACGAATTGGACTCTGCCGGACGCCATTGTACTCGACCCGACAGCGGGCGGAGGCAGTATCCCTTTTGAGGCCGTCCGACTTGGGCAGCGGGTCTTCGCCAATGACTTAAACCCGGTCGCATGGCTGATTTTGAAGGCGACGATTGATCTACCTCTCCGATTCGGTTCCGCGCTCGTGAAACGCTACAACGATCTGGCGAAAAGTTCTTCGCGAAACGAGATGCCATTCTGGATCCCCTGTTCCCGGAGGAACCACTTTCAGGTGCGGTCGCTACGAACTGCTCTGGGCTAGGACCGTTAAATGTACCTACTGCGGTTGTGTTGTGCCACTCTCGGCGAACTGGGCACTAACAAGAGAGGGAGACGGTATGCGGCTGCTCCCGATTGAAGAAGACGGACGAAGATTTTGTCGTTTTGAGGTCGTTCACCGGCAAGAAGACCAGAGTGATGGCACTATAACTGGCGGGGATGCGAAGTGTCCGTTTCCGAGCTGCAATGAAACCATCTCCCGCGACGAAATCAAGCGGCAGGCGCAGGCTGGCGAGATGGCCCAGCAACTATATGCTGTAGTTTACAGGTACGACAAAGAGGTCGGGAAAATAAAAACGGAAGGCCGAAAGTTGAAGCGTGAAAGGGGCTTTCGCGCGCCGCGAGCCGAGGACAATCTCGAAGCTCTAGTTGCCCAGCGTCTGGCGGAGAAGATGCCGGACTGGGAAGCCCGTGACATCGTGCCCGACCGAAGTCGCTATCTTGGGCCTTCCGATAGATGCGGTCTATTTGGAGTACGCAAGTTCATTCAGATGTTTTCGAAGAGGCAACTCATCGGTCACTGCACGAATGTGGAGGTATTCCAGGAGATGCTTGGAGATCTTGAGAACTCCGGCAGCTTGAGTGAACTGGATCGCGCAGCGTTGACGTACTTGCGTTGTGATCGACAAAATGGTCGACTGGAATTCGCTTTCCTGCACTGGATTCCGCGACGGCGAAGGTTGGTCATACATTCCATCGTCACGATTTCTTTTTCCGTTACGGTTTCGCAGAGATGGCGCCCACCGATGACAGGGCTCAAGTTATGACTGGGCTTTGAAGCAAACGGGCAAGGCATTTGAGGAACTCGTGGCGCTGGTCGGTCCGAAGGACCAACCCGTTCTTGGCGATCAGCCCCGGAACGGCTCGATTGATCTGTACTGCAATTCTGCCGATTCCCTTCGGCTTGATTCAGGTTCCGTCGACTGCATTGTGATCGATCCGCCCTACTATGACAATGTCATGTATGCGGAGATTTCTGACTTCTTCTATGTCTGGCTGAAGAGAACCGCAGGCGCTACTGTATCCAGAGATCCTAAATCTCCAGCTAACAGACAAAGACCGTGAAGCCGTGGCAAATCCAGAGAGATTCAGAGGGCAGAAGGGCGGTGCAAAGAATCTTGCGGGCCGCGACTACCAGCGACGCATGGCGGATATCTTCACCGAGTGCCGCCGAGTGCTCAAACCCGATGGTGTTATGACTGTCATGTTTACGCACAAGGCAAGCGGAGCGTGGGATGCTCTCGCCCGATCGCTCGTCGAAGCAGGGTTCGTGATCAGCGCCTCTTGGCCTATTAACACTGAAGCCGAAGATAGTCTGCACATTCGCGGCAAGTCCGCTGCAAAAAGCACGATTTTTTAGTGTGCCGGCCACGAGAGAGCACGAAGGCGGAAGAGACTTACTGGGAGGACGTGGAGCCGCTCGTGCGCGATGCTGTCCGAGCGCGCGTTGAATCCTACCAAAAAAACGGGATTCGCGGCATCGACTTGTACCTTTCCTGCTTCGGCCCTGCCCTCCAGGTGTTCAGCGAGTCATGGCCGTTAAAGAGGGGGAACCCTAGATCGGAGTCGAAGCGAAGTCCGAAGCAGCGGAGTCTCCTCGAAGAAGAGGACCCTTACGCCGTCACCCCGGAAGACGCACTCGATTCGGCGAGGTCGGCTGTTAAGGCATGGCGTATCGGCCAACTTGCGCGCGTCAATCGCCAACGGGAACTTGATCCGCTTACGGAGTGGTTTGTACTGGCGTGGGACGCCTTTGGTGCCCCGCGCTTCCCGGCTGATGAAGCCCTGAAACTCGCTCGGGTGGTGGGGCTGGATTTCGATACTGCAATCAAGAACGAGATCTGCGGTCTGAAGGGCGATGATGTTACGCTCTGGGACAGCGCCGAACGTGAGAAACGCGGCAAAATCGCGCCGGTTTCCGAAGATCGCCTGATCGACATTTTGCACCGCCTGGCCGTTTTGGTTCGAACACAAAATGTGGGCGTGGCGAAACCCAGTTGGAAGCGTGGGGCATGTTTGACAGTCCCAGGATCAAGATGGGCCTTGAGGCACTGCTGAATGTGCTGCCACCATCATCGTCCGGTGATTTTGCAGCCCTTGAGAAACTACGAAGGTTTGCCTACCGCGAACAGGTACCCGAGCCTGAGACTGCAAAGAGCCTCGATCTTGAGTTCGGTCCGGAGATTGTCGTGTGACACCGTCTATCGAGTTCTCTGTTTCGCCATTATTGTCGTCACGATCTGGAAGCGGCGATATAACTACACGGATGGCGACCTGGTTAAGGTCTTTTACGACCCGTCTCTCGACTGCGCAAGAGCTACGACCGGATGACAGGGTACTTTTCAGCCGATGCGCTGGCTCTCGCGGTCCGCGGGGTCCACCGGTTGATCGCAAATGCACGGCCGGATGCGTCTGGTGGTGGGCTGCACCCTTAGCGATGATGAAATTGGGGCGATCGAACAGGGTTACGACCTGCGGACGAAGGTCCTGGAGAAGCTTGCTGCAACCGACTTGACGCCTCCGGATGAAGAGGCGAAAGCAGGGCTTGAGTTACTGAAGTGGATGATCCAGTACGGCGTTCTTGAAGTCAAGGTCGCTGTTCCGGTGGATGAGAAGCGAATCCCGATCAAGGGACAGGGCCTCTACCATGTGAAGGTCGGGATCATTGAGGACGCCCAAGGGAATCGGCTCTCTTTCAGTGGCAGCCTGAATGAAACCGCTGGCGGCTGGAAGAACAACTGCGAGGAGATCAAGGTCTACTGGAACTGGGCCGACCCCGCCACGGCGGAATATGCGCAACTCGACATGGAGGCCTTCACGGAACTCTGGTCCGGAGACCCGCAGCGAGTTGCTCGCCTATGACTTTACCGATGCGCTTCGGGAAAACCTGCTGAAGTACCTGCCCGACAGCGATCAGACGCCGTCGTCGGACCGGTATGCTGGCGCACCACAAAGCGCCCCAGGCTACACGCTGGAACCAGAAGAGATTCGGCGGATCGTATGGACGTGGATTGCCCAGGCGCCCCGTATGGTCGAATGGGATCGCAGTAGGAGAATGGACGTCGGCAGTCGAAGCATGGCCGCACCAGCAGCGCACATTTCTGGACTTCCTCAACCAGGAGCATGCATGTCGTCTGCTGATAGCGGACGAAGTCGGCTTAGGAAAGACAATTACAGCCGGCCTTATTCTGCGGCAGTTATGGATTTCCAGCCGCGCAAAGCGGATTCTGATTCTGGCGCCAAAGGCCGTACTGATCCAGTGGCAGAACGAGCTCTACGAGAAGTTCAACCTCGACATCCCCATTTATGATGGATCTACCCTCTGGTGGCGTCCGGTCCACGGGCGCGAGGAAGGCCGACGAGAGGCGGTTGCCCGCGATAGCTGGCACAAACAGCCCTTCGTACTCGCATCCAGCCAATTGATGCGACGATCCGACCGGGCGCCCGAGTTGCTCGCCGCCGCGGATTGGGACCTGTTGATTCTCGATGAAGCGCACCATGCAAGGCGCAAGGGCGGCGGGAGGAAAGGATCGAGGCCCGAACTCCCTATTAACGCTTATGCGCGACCTGCGGAGCCATGCCAAGTCCTTGCTGCTGCTGACGGCAACCCCCATGCAGGTGGCTCCAGTCGAGGTCTGGGATCTGCTGGACCTTCTCGGCATGCCGCCGATGTGGAACATTGACAGCAACTTCGTCCGCTACTTTAGCCTGATCGGCGCCGGTAACCCATCCGACGTCGATTTGACATTCTTGGCGCAAATGTTTCGCGCAGGCAGTGTTCCCGCTTTACAGGAGGTGACTCGTGCCCTGCCAAAGCACTCAGAAGTTGCGGTTGAAAAGGTGTTGAAGGCTTTGGCATCGGAGGCGCAGATCCCACTGAGACGCCTGGACACCAATGGCAGGCGGTTGGCCCTTGAGATCCTGAAGAGGTTTACGCCGCTAAGGCGTCTCATGGCTCGGCAGACGCGCGCACTTCTCAGGGAATACTACCAAGCCGGCAAACTGGGATCGCCGATTGCGGTTCGCGATCCCCGCACCGTAGCGCTTGACCTTTCGCCGAGCGAGCGGTCGCTTTATGAGGCGGTAGAGCACTACATCAGCGACGTGTACAACGCCGCGTCGGCGAAGAAGCGAAACGCGGTGGGATTCGTGATGACCATCTACCGCAAGCGCCTCGCCTCCAGCTTTCATGCTCTCAGCTGCACCCTCAAAGACCGGCTGAGCCGGATCAACAACGGAGCGCCAATAGAACCCGACCGGCTGGAAGAAGACCTGGGCGATGACGAGTTGGTAGATGAGATTCCAACATCGGAGGAAATGGCCGCGTGCCTGGCAGTGGCAGGTGGGGTCGAAGAGAAGGAGCGGATCAACGGCCTACTCAAGGCGGTTTCGCAACTGAGCACCGACACCAAAGCGGTTCGTCTCGTGGAGCTTTTGCAGGAGGCCTTCGGTGATGGATACGAATCCGCGATCGTTTTCACGGGTTACACGGATACGATGGACTACCTCAAAGAGCACTTGGCCGCGCACTTTCCGACCCGGAACGTGGGGTGCTACGCCGGATCCGGTGGACAGCGCCGTGATCTTTCGGGCCAGTGGGTGTCCGTGCCGAAAGAGCAGATCAAACGCGACCTGAGGCTGGGTAAAATTGACATTCTGGCCTGCACGGATGCCGCCGGCGAAGGCCTCAACCTGCAAACCTGCGGCGCTCTGGTCAACTATGACCTGCCGTGGAACCCGATGAAAGTCGAGCAACGGATCGGCCGTATCGACCGCATCGGACAGAAGTACTCGAAGATTCGCATTTACAACATGGCGTACAAGAAATCCGTAGAGGCGGATGTTTACTTTGCCATCGGAGCGCGCATCCGGCTGTTCGAAGGGATCGTGGGTAAGCTGCAACCGATCCTGTCACGGCTACCGAAGCGGATCGTAGAGATCTCGTTGATGCGGCCGGAAGATCAAGAAGAGGCGCGCCAACAGTTCCTGGAGGAAATCGGACAGATCGAGCGAGAGGCGATGGACGCAGGCTTCGATATCGACGCCGCGGCGGATATGCTACAGCCACCGCCGATGCCCAAACCGCCGGTCACACTGGAGCAACTCGAACACATGATGCAGGACCCCAATGCGCGGCTGCCCCAGCTTGCCTGGGATTCGCTCGACGCGCACACGTACCATGCTTCGTTGCCCGGCATGAAGCAACCCCTCCGCGTTGCAGTTTCCGGTGAGGTCTTCGATGAACACACGGACAGCCACACCCTGTTCTCTTATGGCGGCGCGTTCTTCGACCGAACTCTCGCGGACTCGTTAGAGAATGCTGGTCCACAGCCGGGACCAGGCGTGTGCTGGTTGGACAAGAAGGGACCGCACCCGGCAGTTGTAATTAATACGCTCGACGGGCTCAAACGGCCTGAGTCCCTTTCTGCACTGCGAGCTTGTCTCCGACGTGTGGCTGAACCAACCGATGCGCCCGAACCAGATCTTATGCGGATCGCCTAGGCTGGCAAGAGCAAGGGTTGCGGAACCTGCTTGCAGGTTTTTTGGGGGGACCGCGAGCGCAGCGAGTGGGGGAGCCAAAACCCGGCGGGCCGCGCCCTTGCCGCGCGAGTGGGCGGAGCCCCTTAGTCAGAAGCCAAGGTTCGGAGGGAACGGTCCACTGTCGGGCGAAAGGTGGAGGAGCGTGAAAAAAGGCCGCCCCGAAGGGCGGCCGTTGGTCCTGCGAAGTCAAGGGAGAGTTAATAGGGCGCGCCCTCCACCAGCTCGGCGGCGGCTTCGGGCGAAGCGTCGGAGGTGCTGGCGTTCTTGCGCTTCAGCATCTCCAGGTTGTTGGCGCGTACGGCGTAGGTTTCGACCTTGCCGTTCTTGCCCGCGAAGGACTGGGTGTAGATCGGGCCGGACGCCGCAACCAGGTCGCCCTTCTCGATCGTCGCCGCGAACTTCTGCAAGCCGCCGTAAACCGCGACTTTGTGCCAGGTGGTGTACTCTTTGCGGGCCTCGCCCGTACCGCGTACTTCCTTGGTCGCCACTGAGAACGTTGTGACGGTCGAGCCGTCTTGCTTCTTGAGGTCGATGACTTCGGCGTTTCCGCCAACAAAGCCGATGATCGTGAGGTTGTTCATAATCTGAAAGCTCCTTCTGTTTCTGTGCTCGAACGCCCCTACGGGAAGGCGAGAGGTCGCCGCTCCCAAGGGCGAGGAGCTTCTTTTTTCGGGGGGACCGCGAGCGCAGCGAGTGGGGGAGCCGAAACCCGTAGGGCTTGAAAGATGCGACGAGTCCCGCCGGGCGCGGCTGTGTTGGACCCGAGCCTTAGTCGAGTACAGAAACAGAAGAGCGGTTCAAAGTGTCCACTCACGGCATGGCAATCAGGCGGTAGCTGAGGTCGAGAGAGTCAGTTGGCAAGACGGCTGTTACGAAATTGGCGAGCGGACCGGGGATGCGGGCGGGCGTATCCGAAGATCCACGTGGCATGTCGCAGAGGACGGCGCGTTCGGCACCGGCGATGAGATGCGATCTGACTGGGGTGGTGTCAGGCCGTCGCAGAAGAACCAGACCTGCGGGCAGAAGGCAAGATCAACTCCGAAGATCAGCGCCGAACCCGAGATTCAGCGAGAATGCCAGCACTCCGGAGCCGGATAGGAGTCCAACATCTGAGGGAGAACGCGCCTATCCGACTCTCCCTCGCCGCACAAGAGGCTCAATGCCTGGGGTGGCCTGGCCCAGCGCGACGGAACGGGAGCGGGCGTGGATGGTGGTGGATTGAATCCATGATGCTGTTTGCTCCAGACGTAAAGTCTTGAAGCATCGGTTGGCCGCGCGGCCAAGAGGCATCGACAATGCCAGTGTCTCCGGAGCGAGGACGGGAGCCCCACACCTGCGGAGGGTGCGCCTAAAGATGCTCACGTGTCTTATAGAGCTTCCCTTTCCAGAGGATCGGCGCTGCGTCTCGACGGGCTCGCGTTGGTTGCCGACGTAGGGAAAGAAACTCGGTAGAAAGAAGTTCTTGCCACGGAATTCGGTGATCATGTTTGACTCCGGTTCTAGATGTGCGAATGGCTGAGAGGCTGGCCCGGATTAGCCAGCCTCGATACCCTCCCCGTTAGGGGAGGATCTGAACGGTTTCATTCGTCGGTTCAACGAAGACGATCGAACGCTTGTTGAGCTTGACCAATTCCAGGATGTTCTGACGAGTGCCGCGGCTCTTACCGTCCCAGATCATGAAACCGTAATCGGCGTCTGCGGCCATTGCCTGATCTTTGCAAACGAAAAATGGCGTCCCGTTCTTAGGCACGATCTTCCGTTGAGACCAGCCACCCAAGTTATTCCTGCAGTTGCCCACGTGGTAGATGGTGACACTGCGGTAATTGTGGTCTGCGAAGAAGCGTTGAACTGTCGAATCTGCGCCGGGTGCGTCTCCGATAACTACGGGAAACCCTCGCTTGATGATGTTGCTGAGATGTTCTTGCACTTCCGGAGTGAGTGACCGGATGCTGATAGACCCGCCGACGAAAATGATCATGGAGTGACCTGCCTTTCCAGGCCATCCGACCGGGGCGCGAACAGGAGGCCAAGTCCACAGAGGGGACCCGGCTGCACAAGCGAAGCGCGGAAGCTGGGGAGTCGCTGTGGACTTGACCTCAGCGCCACGGTAGGGCCGAGGGGGAAGGCAGGTCGCTGTATGGGCATTAGATCGTCGTGGCCATGCGGCTGGTGACTTGGCGTACGGAAGTGCGAGCGCGGCAACAGGGAGAAGTGAGGGAGAGCGTTGTACCCAGCGTGATCGTTCGGAGAAAGACGGTTCGAGCAACAAGCGCATGTGCGGCGGAGTCGCGAGGTCAGCGCCACACGGAACCACAGAAGAGAACGTGTGCGGATAACGAACCGCCGATGCTATAAAGATAGGCTCGGAGTGGGTACACTTGCGCACCTGCCAGGAGTGCGGGGGGACGCGTTGCTGCGACAGTTCACCCAACCGGCATCCCAGCAAGCACGCGCACGCGACGAAGCATCCGGTCATCGCGTCGGCCGAACCGGGCGAACGCTGGCTGTACTGCTATCCCGACGACGCCTTCGCGGAATATTGATGGCGAGGCGCTACAGAGCGACGGCGACAGTGCTCTGGGTCGCTGCCAGCACTGCGTCCGTCGTAACGACTTGTCCGAACTCATCGTGCAGCGTCGCCATTACGGCGCGATAGACCTCGTCGGCGCCCAGGTGACTGCCATCGAAATTCTTGTGCTCCCAGGCGGCGGTTGCATCGGCTACCACGACGACATCGAATCCCAGGTTTTCTGCCATGCGCGCCGTAGTGTTGACGCAGTATTCCGCCATCATTCCCACGACTACAAGGGTCTTCTGCTGCGCCGCGCGTAATCTCTGTTCCAGGTCTGTACCGATGAAAGCGCTGCTCACGCACTTGCGGACCACCGGTTCGCCGGGGAGTGGTTGCGCTTCCGGTTTGACCTCGTTCCCGGGCTGGCCTGGCCGAAACGGTGAGTTGGCCCCGGTCGAATCGTGCCGCACGTGGATGATGGGCCGACCGCTCGCGCGCCAAGCTTGCAGCAGGCGCTCGATATTCTTCTCCGCGCCGGGATTGTTCCGCTGACCCAATCGCGGATCGTCCATTCCTTTTTGTACGTCGATGACCAGCAGCACCGCATTCTTTTCGATATTCATAAACACCACGATACTATCGCGGGACGCTCTCCGTCGTCTGGGGGCAGCGGCTTGCGCTTCGCCCTAACCGCTCGGCCTACGGCCTCGCAGGGCTCCGCTCCAGCCGCAGCCCCCAACGCAAATCCCGGGGCGCCTGGAACGCCACAACTGGTCCCCTTTTGCTCCGCCCGCCTGGTTCCCTTTTACTCCGCCCTTGACAGATGCGTGAGGCATCGTGGCGAGGGCGTGGGGCGGGAGTCTTTGAGCGGCGCAGCGCCGCTCTCCTCGCGGAGCGGACGGGGAAGGAGCGTGAAAAAAGGCCGCCTCGAAGGGCGGCCTCAATTAGAGGATGGGAAGTTTACGAGGGGCTGGCCTCCGCTTCGGCGACCGTCGCTGCTGGTTCCGCGGCGCGCTTGTGCGTCCGGGCTTTCTTGGGCTTGGGCGCGTCCTGCGCTTTCAGCGTGTCCAGTGCCTTGGGGCTTGGCGACATGGTCTGGAACTGGCCGTTCGGGCCTTCGTAGGGAATGACGCTGTCGAGGCGATCTTCCACGTCGTCATGGCGGCGGGAGTTGATGAGCGGGTTGGTGGGATATGCGTCGGGTGCGTCCGGATCAAAGCTGGGTTCGCTGGAGACGGCGGCTTCGTCCTGCGCGTCCGAGGTGCTGGTGTTCTTGCGCTTCAGCATCTCCAGGGTGTTGGCCCGTACGGCGTAGGTTTCCACCTTTCCGTTCTTGCTCGCAAAGGACCGGGTGTAGATCGGGCCGGAAACCGCGACCAGGTCGCCCTTCTCGATCGTCGCCGCGAACTTCTGTAGGCCGCCGTAAACCGCGACCTTGTGCCAGGTGGTGTACTCTTTGCGGGCCTCGCCCGTACCGCGCACTTCCTTGGTCGCCACCGAGAACGTTGTGACGGTCGAGCCGTCTTGCTTTTTGAGGTCGATGACTTCGGCGTTTCCGCCAACGAAGCCGATGATCGTGAGAGTGTTCATTTTGTTTTAGCTCCTTCTGTTCGGTACTCGAACGCCCCAACGGGAAGGCGAGCGGGCGTCGCTCCCTAGGGCGAGGAACTGCTTTTTTCGGGGGGACCACGAGCGCAGCGAGTGGGGGAGCCGAAACCCGCAGGGCTTGAAAGATGCGACGAGTCCCGCCGGGCGCGGCTGTGTTGGACCCGAGCCTTAGTCGAGTACAGAAACAGAAGAGCGATTCAAGGTCGCCACTCACGGCATGGCAATCAGGGCGTAGCCGAGGTCAAGACAATCAGACGGAAAGACGGGCAGTTCCGAAATTGGCGAGCAAACCGGAGATGCTGGCGGGCGTAACCGAAGATCCGCGTGGCATGTCGCGAAAGGCGGCACCGTAGGCACCGGCGATGGGATCGGGTGGTGTCAAGCCGTCGGAACAGAACCGGGCCCGCAGGCATGAGGCAACGGTGTTACGGAACGTGCGGGCCAAAACCTCATACGCATCGAGAACGACAGCCCTCCACAGCGCAGATCGAAGCGCAGATCGAAGCCCACACCGGCGGGAGGACCCTGCTACCCTGTCAACAGTTGTCGAACTTCGTGCGCCATCCGCTTGCTGACAACGAGTTCCTGAGCGTTGCTCAAGGTCAAGTGCCAACGGTGGCTGCTGGCCAAAGTCATCTTGCGCACGTGATTCATGTTGACGATGGCGTCGCGTCGCACTCTCTGGAACGGCAGTCCACTTAGCTTCTCCTCCAACGCGCGAAGCGTCCGCGTCGCGGTCATTCTCTGCTTCTGCGTGACGATCCAAACGATCTCACCCTCAGCCTGAAACGCGAGCACCTCCTCGGCGTTCAAGAGGTGGTAATCCTGCCCAAGACGGCCAACGATCTTGCGGGCTACCGACTGGGACGGCTTCTCCGCAATCTCGCTCAGCCGCTCGAGAGTCTCCGCAGTCTCGCGGCGGTTGTTCTTGAATCGTCTGAACCCGCTCCAGTGTCCGCGCAATGCGTTCCTTGCGGATGGGCTTCAGTAGATAGTCGAGCGCGCCCGTCTCGAACGCCTCAATCGCATATTCGTCATACGCCGTCACGATGACGACGATTGGAAGATCGGGGCCTTTCAGTTGGCGGACTACGTCCAGTCCGCCCATCACCGGCATTTGAAGGTCCAGAAAAACCAGCTCGGGACGTTCTTCCCGTATCAGGTCCAGTGCCTGTCTGCCATTTTCGGCCTCGCCGCACACCACAAACTCCGGACATTCCTCGATTTCCTCTCGGAGAATCTGCCGCGCAATCTGCTCGTCGTCGACAACAAGGGTGCGAATCACAGCCTGAAATCTCCAGCCCAGCGAAGTTCACTTCGGCGCGCGACACGTCGCGACGGAATGCCGGTGATCGAAGCAATCGCGCGGGGACACAAAGCGCCTTCGCGCCGCGCGGGACGACCTAGTCTCCGCGTCTGGCACGGAGCTCCCCCACCCTCAGAAGACAAATCCAATCTTCGCCATCACCGACCGGGGCTCCAGGAAGTGCGTGCCGCTGAAGGTGGAAAGGAAGTTATACAGCGCGACCTTGTTGGTCAAGTTCGCGATTGTGACGGAGGCGACGATGCGGCGCGGTCCCTCGCGGTGCAGCAGGTTATCCGTGCCGATCCCGAGGTTGAAGACGTTGCGCGGCTTCACGCGATCTGGATTATGGTCGTCCTGCTCCTGACTCGGGAAATGGCCCGTATCCGCCCTGCGGCAGCGTGATCAGCTTCGAGGTGACGGTGCCCATCATGCCGTTGGAGTTTGTGCAGTCCGTCAGCGGGTTGGCGACGGTTGCGAAGACTCCATTGCACGCCAAGCCGATCGAGACCTGCTGATTGGGTGTGAGAGCCAGTGCTGCGCCGGCGTCAGGGACGCCGCTCACGACCAGTCCGCTATCGTAGCGCCAGATCAATGAAATCCATTCGGCGTTGCGCGGACGCTGGTAGCGGAAGTTCGCCGTCGATTGAAATGCCTGGTCGTGGTCGATGCGGAACACGCCCGGCGGCGTTCGGCGTGCAGCAGTCCGCCGGCTTCGGGTGGGAAATAGCGCGCCCGGTTGTGGCCAAACGTCAAGTAGGCCTGAAACCCGTGGATGTCGACGGTGCTGACGCGGCCGGTGACGCCGTCCAGCTTGGAATTGTGCCAGGCGATCGGGAAGGTAATCGTCGTATTCAGCAGCGTGCTGAAATCGTAAGCGCTGTGCGTGTATTTCCAGAAGTAGTCGGCATCGACCAAGCAGCCATTTTCCGATCGTCTGCTGGAAGCCGGTGTTGAACTGATTGCGGCGGCCGGGGTGGAGCGGAGCCACGCCTGTAGCGCCGAAGACGTTCTGCGCGAGCCCGCCTGTTCCGGTCGCGCTCGACAGGATCAGATTCTCGTTGTACGGCGTCTCGAACGTGCGGGCGTAAGCGGCGCGCAATACTGTGCCCGTCTTCTTGACGTTGTAAGAAAGCCCGAGGCGGGGCTCGACGCCATTGTCCGACACCAGGCCGCGATACACATCCGCGCGCAGTCCCACGTTCACCAGCAGGTTGCCGAATGTGATGGCGTCCTGAACGTAGAACGCATACTGATTGACGTTTGCGCTGCCCTGAAAGTGGAAGAGAGAACCACCGCGTGTCAGGTCGTAGGGCAACAAGCCGGGCGAGAAGTTTGGGTTGGCGTTGAAGCCCAGTCCCGCACAGGCGTTGGGGTCGGTGACAGTGTTTGGCCCGGCCGCACTCCCGTTCGAGTCGACGCAAACGGGGTTGAATGCTGGGTCGGTGATGCCGAGCCCGAACTCTTCGTACAGCCGTGTCTGTTTCAGATCGATGCCGACCTTCAAGTTGTGGCGGCCTTCGGTAAGAGACAGGTCGCTGCGAATTCCATAGTTCAGCAAGTGGCGATCCTGCGACTGCGTCGCGGGCGTGTCGGCAAAGACATTCGAGCTTGGGTAGTAGATGAACTGGTCCTTACGGATGTAGGGATTCACCGTCAACAGGACGCGCGGGCTGAAGGTGTGCTGGTAGCCCGGCGCGATGTTCCAGGTCAGCACGCGCTGTTTCTGGTCCTGGCTGAGTTGATCGTAGTCGTTCGGAATCTGGATCCAGTTGCGCGCCGCGAAGAGGTTCAGGTGCAGGACGTCTCTGGGCAGTGAGGCTCAAAGTCCATGCCGGTCGAAGAAGCTCTCGTTATTGCCTTTGTCGTGGATCGGCATCAACTCAGGCGTATCGAGAAAACGCCCGCTTCGAGTGCCATCGAGAGCGAGGAAGTTCCCGAACTTGCTATTGCCCCACCCCAACCCGATGCCGCTCGTCGACGGTGCCGAAGCTGCCGTAGCTGGTATCGACGCTGCCGAATACCTTGCCCGCGCCCAAACCGGAACGCGTCGTGATCTGGGCGACCAGGCTGCTCTTGTCACCAAACTCCGCGTTGGGTGTCCCCGTCATCACTTCCATGCTCTGGATCGCGCTGGTCGGCAGTTGGGTGGAGAAGACCTTGCTCTGCTGGTCGCTGATCGGCTGCCCGTCAATCACCATGGACGACTGTGCGTGGTCGCCAAGCGGGTGGAAGAGCCCGTTGCCGTCGGCCGCCACGCCGCCGGTGCCGTACGTGATCGCGTCGCTCAGTCCCCCGGCCGGATTGACCGCTGGCATCCGGAGAATGAGATTGCGATCCACATCGACGTGATCGGTGGGCACGTTCTCCAGCATGTCCGCGCCCGCCGCTTCCACGGTCAGGGTGGTAGTGGAACCCGCCAGGGCGAGCGCGACCGTAAGCTGCACCGGGATCGAGTTACGGATCGTCACATCCTGTTCGAAACTCGCGAATCCAGGGGCCTGAACCTGAATGTGATAAGGGTTCGGCGGAATGTTGGTGAGTTTGAAGCTGCCGTCGGTACCGGTGAGCAGATTCTGCCTATACCCAGAGAGCGAGTTGCGAAGTTCCACGCGGGCCCTCGCTACCACGGCGCCCGAAGGATCATGCACGACGCCTTCAATCGTTCCGGCATTGCCCAGCGATTGCGCACGGAGCACTGACGGCGCTACCACGGAGAATCCAACCATTACGAACAGGCGCACGACGATGCGCGCCAATCCCAGCCCAGGTGTCGTTCATACTTCGAAAGCTTGCACCTTGAGATGCAGAATCCCGAGGCAATTCTTACCGGCGGGTACGGATTGCCGGTGAGCGGGCCAAGTTCTACGCCATGTGGAACGTCGCATGAGCGCGGCTCGCACAGCCGCAGGAGCATTGGTGGCACATTCTCCGGTCGGACGTGGGTTTCGTGGGCGGTGGCGCTTCGCGGTTCTGGCGGACGGTACTTTCGCCCAGAATCCCGCACTTGCCGGCCTATTGCAGTTGATGGTGTCCGCTCTCTTCATCCGGCCCGCTGATTCAGCCAAATAGACCGCTTGCCGCCAATGCGAGACCGCCTGTGAGAATCCGCGTGCGCCCCATGGCGAAGTGGCGCAACATAGCCCGGTGCAGCGCCGGACGAGAGGGAGCAAGAAGCCGTTCATTTCGCCGAAGGCTGAATTCCGAACATTAGCTTTGATTGCGGCTGGTCTCCTCATTCCTGTTCTCGGAACCGAGTGGGTGATCTCCGCCACAAGCCGGCCGGATCTTTCCGATCTCGTCCCAATCCAGAATTCAGTCGGCAGTTGCTCCGTGCTCAACTGGTCTACGCTGCTGCGCGAGGATCCGCAGGCCTGGAGGGGCGCGTCACCAGTATCTCTTGGAGCTTCAGTCCAGGCTCTCGGGTATATGGTGGCGAGCGATGGTGGTCTCGGCGGCGAGGAAACATTGGTTCAGGACTTCATCTTGATGCCTGAAGCCGGAAACTGGATGCATCCCGCGCACAAGTACGGAGATCAGATGATCGCCGTTCATTCGCAACAGAACGCGCCAATCCAGTTCTCGCCCAGGGCGCTTATGTGGGTATGGGGCACCATTCAGTCCTTGCCGGGCGATCCTGGCGGTACCAGACCTGTTTACGTCTTAGAGCAGGCGCACGCACGGGCTACCGCTAGAAGTGAAATCCAGCGGCATTTTAAGTGACGCTGGGTTAGTCACCGCTCCTGCACCGCTCGAAGAGCCGTGCAGGGACTGGCATGAGGCGAGGCTGGGCGGCTCCATCTACTGCTTCAGTGGACTGTCTGGTCTCCCCACCTGTTGCCTCTTGAGAGGTTCGCAATCCCATCTTGGTAGCGCTGCTTGGCTGTTCGAACCTCGGGGTTGTTGGCTGTGGATTCGTGGAAAGACGGGGCGAAGCTGCTAATTCGGACATGGGACAGGGACCATTTGCCCGGTGACGAGGTTGATGAACGCGCCGACATGATCGATGGAGCTATATCTAAACAGACGGGCTAGTAGGGCGAGCGCGTTCGACGCGAGGACCTGGTTGACGAAGGGCGACTGGCGCTCAAGAGCTTCGACGGCTGAGCAACTGGGGCCGTCGTCCTTGTCTTGCCGGGAATTGAGAATCTCGGGGTATCGTTCGGCAACCGTTGGCAGGCGGTCAGGGCCCGTTCTTTGGTTGGCCGAGAATGAACTGTCCGGCCTCGCTGGTGTTGCCGATGTCAACAAAGCCGATGATTCTGAGAGTGTTCATTTGTTGTAGCCCCTTCTGTTCGGCACTCGAACGCCCCAACGGGAAGGCGAGCGGTCGCCGCTCCCAAGGGTGAGGAGTTTCTTTTTTCGGGGGGACCGCGAGCGTAGCGAGTGGGGAAGCCGAAACCCGCAGGGCTCGAAAGATGCGACGAGTCCCGCCGGGCGCGGCTGTGCTAGACCCGAGCCTTAGTCGAGTACAGAAACAGAAGAGCGGTTCAAGGTTGGCACTCAAGGCATGGCAATCAGGCGGAATCTGTGGTCGAGAGAGCCACATGGCAAGACGGCTGTTACGAAACTCGCGAGCGGACCGGAGATAGGGCAAGGGGAAGCTACTTCCCGCGGAAGCGCATCGTGATGCCAGCGATTGCGGTGAGAGGATACCCCGGAGTTGCATGAATCCGCGCAACGACGGGAGCGTTCGGCGTGACTCGTGACTCGAAGTAGTTTTGCGTCTCGTAGAAATCTCGGTTCGTCAGATTGTCGAGACTGAGATTGAGTTCTAACCTCCGGCTGACTCTGCTTGGCCATTCCCAGGTCGAATACCGTGAGCCCGGATGCGACGATCGATGGGTTGTCGCCGTCCAGGCGGTAGTGGTTGACCGCTCGCGCTCGGAAAGAACCGCTCCAACCGCGCCATGACGCGAGCGTGAGTGCGGCATTCGCGACAAAGTGCGGAGCGCTGTCAACATAAACGCGGTGATCGCCTCCCAGGTAGAACGCATTCGCAATCTTGGTCATGCCGCCGTTCAGCGAGAGACGGCGTGTGAGTTGAACTGACGCCTTTGCTTCAAATCCATAGGCGCGGCTGGGCCCCTTGAACTCGAAGCTGCCATCGTCGGGGATGTAGACCTGTTCGTTTGAGTGGTTGATCAGGAACACATCCGTCGTGAAGCTCACGCGCCCGAAGTTCGATGAGGTTCCAAGTTGATAGAAATCCGTTGTGGCCAGCCGAGTCTGGTCCGCATGTTGCACAACGCCGCGTGCGTCGATGCTGTTTATCCCGCGTCCGTAGTTCAGATGAAAGGTCACCGGAATAGTCTTCGCCGGCGTGAAGGCCACACTTCCTTTCCCCTGCCAGCGTCCGGCGTACTGCAGTCCACTCGAATCCGGATTGACGTTGTCCCGGACGTCATACCGAAACTCGTCGTATCTCAGCCCAACGCCGAGGATCAGCCGGCCATTCCATAACGTTGCGGTCTCCTGCGCGTAACCCGCTTCGTTGGTGACATGCACATTCGCACGAGTGGTAACACCCGTTGGCACACGGCCTTCGCGGGGATACAACCCGACGTTGATCTGGTTGTCGTGGAAATTTACGCCAGATGTAAAGGAGGCCGCGATCCCGTGAAACTGCTGCAGGTGCGAATACTGCAGATTCGCTCCTTCCTGAAGCCGTGAGTCATGCTGCTGGAAGGCGTCGCCGTGCACAGGATCGTGGAGAAAGAACGTGAAATTCGAGTACAGATCGAACAGCGATCGGCCCAAGAATCCGTCGAGTTTGAGGGTGTCGCCGTTCGCGAAAGACTTGCTGTAATAGCTCGAAAGAGTGCCCAGTTTCACACGCCCACCATCGGACGGATCCACGTACCCGAACCGATCCAGCACTCCCGCGGAGACAAGATCGAGAGGAATCTGCCCGGAGGAGTAGAAGTCATTGCGTCCGAAGATGAAGCGGAATCCGAGCTTCTGGGTGTCATTGAGCGACTTGGTGTAGTTCGCATTCACATTGTCGCGGCGGTATCTCCCGGCGTTGATGAACGGTCCGTCGGTATACGAGCCCTCATAAGCGACGTAGGCGTCCACCATTTCCACCTCCGGGCTGTAGGCCAGGAAGGCGCGCCCGGTGTCGAAGTTTCCGCCCTCCAGCCGCGCTGTGAACTGGTCTGGCAGCGTCTCGCGCTGCCGGATGTGCACGACGCCCAACCCGCTGAAATCACCGTATTCCGCGCTGAACGGGCCGTTAATGATTTGGACCTCCTGGATCAACTCAGGACTCAGCGCCTTCAACGAACCGAGGTAGCCCTGACCGTGTCCCTGCGATCCCTGGTTCTGCTGGACGTCGTCGACCAGTACCTTCAGCCCTCCATTTACTCCGCCGTGGTCGAGGTTGAAGCCGAAGCGACGGATCTCGAGTGATTTTCCGCCACCCTCGTGTTGCCCGGAATTGATGCCGGCGTTTAGCTGCTGAAACACTTGGTCATCGCGTGTGAACAGCGTCCGCTCAAACACCTCCGAGTTGCGCAAGTCCATCGTTGGTTCGAGAGACTTGGCCGTGATGACAAGGCTTTGTGACCGCGACTCGATCTGCTCGAACTGCAAGTCGATGCTGGCTGACAGATCCGGGGACAATGAAGCCGCCTTGGATATGGGCGCGAATCCTGCAGCAGAAGCGACGAGTTGGTAATCCCCGGCTGGAATATTTCGGAATGAGAATTGCCCAGCATTGTCTGTCTGTGTTTCGGCGAGCACCGAGCTGTTGGGCAGGACGAGCCTGACCGTTGCTGCAACCACAGCCTTGGCCTGGGGATCGGTCAGCCGCCCGGAGACGGCGGTCTGGGCGAAGGCGATGGCCGATAGGCTGGACGCCAACACCAACAGAGCGGGCAACCGAAATGTCTGGACTTCGCAAATATCGGCCATGGAGCGTTCCGAAACTGAAGAAGAAAGGTCATCTTAACACTGCGTAGCACGATCCGGCAATTCGTACTATTTGCGATCGGCTGTGCCTAACGTGAGGCTCCTAGCCGCTTTCCCAGTTGGTTATGACACGCTCAACATGGCATTCCCATCCACGGCCCACCTTCTCCCGGCCAACGCCAGGCAAAACCTGACGCGTTGATGCCTAACCCATCGCCGATCTAAAGTAGACTACGTTCAAACGCCTCCGCCGGATTGACCTGGGTACGAGGCGCGTGGCGCTTGTGCCGTCGTTCACCCCTAGGGGGAACTGTTGGAAACGTTAAGGAGGATGCGCCGCATGGCTGAACTTGCTCGGATCGGGATCGCGCTACCCAATGAATTGCTGCAGGAGTTCGACAAGCTGATCACACAGCGTGGGTACACGAATCGCTCGGAAGCCTTCCGCGATCTGGTCAGAAATGAACTCGTGAATGAGGTCTCAGGGGCAGCGGACTTGGAGGTCTTCGGCACACTTACCTTGGTCTATGACCATCACGTGCGGCTCTTGTCGGATCGCCTGACGGAAGTGCAGCACCAGTACTACGAGGCGATTATGACCAGCCTCCATGTCCACCTGGATCACGACAACTGTCTTGAAGTCATTCTGGTCCGAGGCAAGTCCCCACTAGTCCATAGGCTCGCCAACACGCTGATCGCAACGAAAGGTGTCAAGCACGGGCGGCTCACGATTACGACTTCCGGGCGGCACTTGCCGTGAGGTTGCGTTGGGAGGGCGCTTCCGATTTCAAGCACCGAACGCGCACGCCGCAACCAAAGCCCACGCTGCGAATACAGGTCTCGTACAGAAGAGTCAGCTTCCGCCGATTCGTGGTCCAAGGAAATCCGCAAAGTTTATCGGGAGAATTCGATCCCGCAAGGCGTGCCGGCCTTCCTTATCGACTGAACCAGGCAACCCATTCTTCCTTGGACGAAGATGCACCTATGCCACGAGTTGTCCAATCGGAGGAGCTCGGGCTGGCGATTGCGCTTTGTAGGGTTGGCTTCGCCTGTGAAACCCCATTCATTCCCATATGTGCAGTAGGAGTTTCGGCATGGGGCACGTACACAAAGAGCCAAGCGTGGAACAAGGCAATACCGGGAGTGCCTGATGCTCTGTAAAGAAGGTTGAATGCAAGCTGGAACACGGACTGCCCGAGTATTGGAGGAAGTTCCGGTCCGAACTGGGCGCCGGGTTTGCCCTCGTTAGCAGCTACCATCCGCTGGCGGCGGGGGACGACAGAGTTCGCGTCGACATGCACTTCGATTACCGCAACCTATTTCCCCGAGGCCGGAGCGACTAGGTATACGTACTCGAGCAATTCTTTTCCGGTGTTCGAGACGTTGTGGCTGGTTCCCGGCGGGATATATGCGAGTGCTGGCGCGTCGAACTCGTGCGCCGGTTGTCCATCGATGAGCGCAGAACCCTTTCCGTGCAGGATAACCAAGGCCTCTTCGTTCGAGCCGGTAGTGTGCCAGCCGACAGACTCGCCAGGCTTGAGGCGCACGAAGCCGCTGCGCATCCCTGCCGTTTGGGGCGTCCCTTCCAGCAAGGGGCAGTCGCCCTTCGGACAATCGAGTGAGCGGGCAAAGGGTTTCGGCCTGGACATCTGCGAAGACAGCGGGATCGCGGCGATAGCCACTCCCGCAAGAACAGTCATGGTCATAAGAAATGGGGATCGCCTCATCCTTGGCTCCTTAGCGGGACGGCCGTGTACCTGCTGAATCCGTCCATCCGAACTGCGCTTGCCGCTGCCGTCGGGTCCGAATAGATTCAGGTCCCAGTCAGCTGCAACCGGCCGCGCAAACGGAAGCAATTGTTTCTGACCTGGAAGTGTAGCACGAATGGCTGTTTCGTGATACGCTCACATTTCACGAAGTGGCGGAGTTACGTAGCCGATACTCCGTTTTTCTGTTCGCTTAACACGGCAGAGGACTTCGGGACACCAATCAGGAGGGATCATCTTGCCGTTACACTTCACACGTCTCAGCGCGTTGCTCATCGCCGTTTCAGCCTTCACAGCCTGGGGACAGAACGACACGCCGGGGGACAAACCCGCAACGGATTCCGGCCCCGCAAGCCCGAACTACGTAATTAACGTTGTGACCGACACGAAGATCCCCCAGGCACAGAAAAACGTGACCCAGAAGGTGATCGTGCTGGACAGCGCCGACTTCGAGCAGGTGACGCCCAACAACAGGAACGTCGCTGAACTGCTCCAATACCAGCCGGGAGTGGCCGTCACGGTGCTCTCGCGCAACGATGCGAACTGGGGTTCCTACGGTGGGTTGGGGCCGAAGTACAACAGCTATCTTCTGGACGGTCTGCCGGTGGACGCCTTCGTCGACACGATGAGCCTCGACCCGTGGGCTTTCCAGAGTATCGAGATGTACCAGGGACCGGCCTCGGTGCTCTACTCGAACTACCTCAGCATGGACTTCGCAGGCGTACAAGCGCCGCTTGCGGGGATTACGAACCTCGTCCTGAAGGACCGTATCGACAAGCCCATGACGCGAGTCCAGATCGGCGGCGGCTCGTGGAACACCTTCAGCGCGCGCTTTTACCATCAGGATCACAAAGGGCGCCTGCATTACTTCCTGGGCGCCAGCTACGAGCAGTCGGACTACACCAACTACGGCACGGCGAGCTCCTGGCTCAACATCCTCGAAGATCCCTCTTACAAGAAACTCAAGTTCTACGCAAAGGCAACCTACGAGTTGGGAGCGAGCCAGCAGGTTTCCTTCTTCTATCAGCACACCCAGCACGATGGCTACGCGGGCCGCCCTAACCGAGACTACGGCAACGCCTACGACACCCTCAACGTCGTCTATAGCAATGAGATCAACGAGCGGGTTAACGTGCAGCTCAAGACCGGCTTCCGCAACTACGACCGCCGTTGGGGCGACGACAACTACCCGACGAGCCTGGCGCTGGTAGACCATTCCGGCGTGCTGCAGAAGATCTTCCCCACCGATCTGACCTTCAACATTAAGCACTCGGGCGACAGCGTCTTCACGGTGGGCGCGGATACACAGTACGCAACGTATCAAACCTACACTGAGGCGAACGCGCCACGAGTGTTGGGCAACGACGCCACGGCTCTCAGCGGCGGAATCTACGTCCAGGAGAAGTATGTTACTGGGAAGTGGGTCCTGCGCGCGGGCGCGAGGTTCAACCGTACGAGCAACTCTTATAACCTGATCGGCGGGGCGTTGCCTGGTTTGCGGGATCAGGCATGGAATAAAGGGCTATGGAGTGGCGGGGTGCGCTACAACGTGTCCAAGCGGTTCGCAGTCTACTCGAATGCAGGGTCCAGCTTCATCCCGCCCGGTGCGAAATCCGTTGGGGGCACACTCACCAGCGCGGATCTTGGCGTGCCGGGGCGCAATGGCCAGTTGCCGAACCCCGGATTGAAACCGGAGAGCGGCATCGGCAGCGACTTCGGGGCAGATGTGCGCCTTTCCAAGAGTGCAGTGATCGGTGTCCGAGCGTTCTATAACCGGATCAACGACGCCATCGTAGACAACGTGGTCAGCACGAATCCGTCTCAAACCATCTCGGTGAACGCCGGGAATGCCCACTCTTACGGATTCGAGATCCCCTACGATCAGGACCTGACGGACCGAATCCACCTGTTCGCGAATTTCACCCGGACGGTGACGAAGATAAGCAATCCACTCGATCGCGATCAGGACGGCGCGGCCGTCACCTTCGTACCGGACTACGTCGGTAACGCCGGAGTGCAGTTTCGACTGCCGCATGCATTCACGATCGCGCCGGCGCTCCACGCGGTCGGGACTTATTATGACAGCACTTCACTGAGTGGCCGCCGGCAGTTCGGGCCGTACCAGATCTTGAATGTCCGCGTTGAGCAAACGCTCCTCCGTACTGACGACTATGCTGTGGTCCTGTTCGCGGATCTCAACAACGTGACGAACCGTAAGTACGAAATGCCGTGGCAGTTCCGCGATCCGGGGTTCAACGTCTTCGGCGGCTTGGATTTCCGATTCTGATGCGATGCCAACTAACCTCCGCCGCAGCGCTTTCCGCGCTCGCACTTCTGACTGGCTGCGCGAGGTTGGCCCACCGGGAGACAACCTCGCCCCGCGTCCTCCTGGAGGTCTTCGTCGTGACTGCGGATAGTGTGGATCACTCGATCCGTTATGTTCGTCGCAACACTGCGCTCTCCATGCATTCGCCCGATCCAGATGTAGTGGCGCGCGAGTTGCTCGGCTCCTTTGGCACCCCGTCTATGCTCCACTCCACGAGCTGGCGCCGCGAGAATGACGGCACGGTCGTGCTGACCTACCTCGCGTTTTGCGAGCCAGCCCAATTCCGGGCGCCGCGGCCCACTTACGTCGCATGGAGCGGTCTCTCCGCCCCGCCAGCGACAGACCCTCTCCATCCCCGCCCGCCCGAAATCCGCGAGATCGACGTCCTTACACATGGCCTTCGGCACTTGAGCTTCCTCGTGCGATTTTCGCGGGACGGACGGCTGCCGGCAGCGCTTTCTGCGCAGAGTCAATCCTTCTTTCGCGCCATGTGTGGTCAACTGGCTGGCCGCGTCGAGTCCATCAGCAAGTTCGAGGAATGTACCGCCGTCGAAGCGCGTTGAGAGTACTCCTGAGGCGCTATTCCGTTTCCGCAGGCTCTCCGATCAGAGGACAAGGCCACGTGCGATTCCGACCGTACGTGCTCTAGTGGCCAAGAAGTGAGCATTCTGGACATTGACCCGGCAAATGCGAACCCCGGCGTTGCACACTTCTGAAATCGCGGCCTTACCGTTCCCACCGAAGCCAACCAAAGAAGAAGTTGACCTGTGGCAAGGTTCGGCATCGTTATCGACTCGCACTCGAAGCGCCGTATTGGGGCTTGCATGGTGCGCGGGTGGGCGGCTCCATCTGTTGTTTCAGAGGGCTCTCGCGTCTTCCCGTCTCTTCCTTCTTCCGAGGGCCGCAATCGCATCTTGGCAGGGTTGCTTGGCTGATTGAAGTTCGGGGTTGTCGTCTGGGAATTCGGCGAGAGACATTGGTGGAGCTGTTAATTCGGACACGGAACAGGGACCATTTGCCCGGTGGCGAGGTTGATGAACGCGCCGACATGGTCGATGGAGCCATACCGGAACAGGCGGGCGAGGAGAGCGAGCGCGTTTGAAGCGAGAACCTGGTTGACAAAGGGCGACTGGCGCTCAAGAGCCTCGACGGCCGAGCAACTGGGGCCGTCGTCCTTGTCTTGCCGGGAATTGAGAATCTCGGGGTACCGTTCGGCAACCGTTGGCAGGCGGTCAGGGCCCGTTCTTTGGTTGGCCGAGAATGAACTGTCCGGCCTCGCTGGTGTTGCCGATGTCAACAAAGCCGATGATTCTGAGAGTGTTCATTTGTTGTAGCCCCTTCTGTTCGGCACTCGAACGCCCCAACGGGAAGGCGAGTGGGCGCCGCTCCCAAGCGTGAGGAACTTCTTTTTTCGGGGGGACCGCGAGCGCAGCGAGTGGGGGAGCCGAAACCCGCAGGGCTTGAAAGATGCGACGAGTCCCGCCGGGCGCGGCTGTGCTAGACCCGAGCCTTAGTCGAGTACAGAAACAGAAGAGCGGTTCAAGGTTGGCACTCAAGGCATGGCGATCTGGCGGGATCTGCTTCTCAGAGTGCCGTTTGGTGCGAGTGGGTGGAGTCATGCGGAAGAATGAAGGCCGTGGACGGAATGCGTTGAACGGCGAGTCTCCGAACGTTATTCGACCTGAAGCGATTCGATGTACTTTGTAAGGTTCCGAATTCGAAGCTTGACGCCAGCGACATCCGAGCCCTGCATCTGTCTAAATACAGTGCCCCAGGTCGGCATATCCTTGGACCCGTGAGCGGTGACATGGAGGTCGCCATTGATAGCGGTGAACACACGCAGTTCGGGGAATCTTCCCGCATTTCGTTTCGCGAGAACGGTCAGGTCTGAAGGACTGGATTTCAATGCCGCGCTCGCCGGACCGTCGCCTTTGCCGTCGTTGCCATGGCACGCGGCACAATAGGAGCGGTACATTTCCTGGCTGGAGGAAACTGAGGTCGATGCAACTGGCGCCTTGTGGATAACGGGCCGGTCTGCATTCTGCGCGCATAGCGCAGCAGCCGCCAACATGATCGGCATCAGTCGTAGCAACACTGCCTACTTCTCCATTCAAAACTCAAGCCTCAACTGCATCGCAATCATGCGGGGTGCATTGTCGCCGCCCAGTCCGACGCCAAGCAATCCGGTGGGTGGAGACGTCGTGTAGGTCAGGGCACCGAAACCGACTTGCGTCGACGGCTTTCCCGGTATGCCGGCGATGGCCGTGGGCAAGCCGAAATTCGGGTGATTCAAGAAGTTGAAGAACTGCCCATCGAATCGCAGCGACAATCGTTCGCCCAGCCTGAATAGCTTCGTGACGTAGAGGTCGGACCACACGAAATCGGGGCCGCGCAGCGAGTTTCGGCCCAGATTGCCGAACTGGCAGGTTGCCGCGGAGTCGCCTCCGGCACAGGCCCCGGTGCTCGAATCGACAGTCGAGACAAACGCGTCCGGATTGAGCCATTGAATAGTGCCGGGTTGTGTCACGCCTTGAACCGGGTTGTGCAAGTAGAGCGGCACCCCCTTGCGGACGCTGGCGAACTGCGGGCCGCCGCCCTGTACGATACCGTTGCCGTTGGCTGAGTACGGAGCGCTCTGCACCGAAAAGGGGACCCCACTGTGATAGAAAACGGTGCCCGACAACTGCCACCCATTCACGATCTTGGCCAGCACCCTGTTGCTTGCATGCACCGGCAGCTCGTATACATAACTCGCATTGAAATTGTGCCGGATGTCATAGTCGCAGTTGCCGTACTGCCGGTCCAACATGCCAGGTAATGGGGAAATGATCCCCATTGCCGAGAAGGACAGGAAGCCGCCATTCGACACCGTGTCCAGACAATGGCTCCAAGTGTAATTCGCTCGCACCTGCAATCCGTGGCCGAGGCGTTTCTCCGCGGTGAGTTGGAGGCCGTTGTAGTGACTGTTGGCCCCGGTAGTGAACTGTGTCACCGACGCGAAGCGGGGGTCCGTGGGAGCGCCGTACGGGAAGGGGCTCAGACAACCGGCGCAGACGGTCTGATACCCGTTGACCTGGGTTGAGTAGGGCTGATTCACCGCCCGGGTACCGACGTACTGAGCGCGGAGTGTTCCAGTGTTACCAATCTGCCGCTCGATACCAAAGCTCCATTGAAGGAAATAGGGTGCGCGCAGTTGGCCGTCGGGGATGGCGGTGAGAGCGACCGGCGGAAGACACGTCTTCGGGTCGGCGGACGCGGCAGCGCAAGACGGCGCACCCCGCTGGAAGCCGCTCAGAAACGCCTGGTTGGCTGCGACCGTCGCATCGACGGCGCTGTTCGGCACGCCGGGCGCAATGGCCGTTCCGCCAGCCTGGCCCAGCAGGCCGCCTTGAAAGGTGTTGACATATGGCGGATTGGCGGCGATCGAATCCACGATGCTGCCGGGCAGCAGATCGCTGAAGACACCGAATCCAGTGCGCAATACCGTCTTCGGCGCGAACTGCCATGCAATCGCCGTGCGCGGCTGCAGCAGCAGGAGAGGGGTCGACGCAAAGAGCTTGTCGCGACCGGTGACGATCGCCTGGTTGAGGGGCTGATCCGGATTGTGGCTCGACGCCGCAAACGATCCTGGCAGGCTCGCGATCAGGCTGTGAGGGCTCAGCGGATTACTGTTCGTTGCCGTCCGAACGCCTAGCGTCCAGGTCAGCTTCGAAGAGAGCTTCACGGCGTCCTGAGCGAACAAGTCCAGGTTCAGGTAGTTGAATGGCTGCGAAGCGGCGACCGGAAAGGCTTTGGTGGCCGTGGACGCCACGCCGTATGTGAATTGCGCCAATGTCGAGTAGGTCACGAGTGGCGTGTCGTACGTGCTGAAGTCGTAATCGTTTATCCGAAGGCGGCGTGAACTGACGCCGAACTTGAACTGATGCCGGCCCGTAGTCAAAGCAAGATTATCGTTGATCTGGAACCGGGTGGCACGCCGGCCCTGCACCCAGTTGTAGTCCAGTCCTCCCATTGTCGTGAACGGCGCGTTCGACCCCACACCCTGAAGAACGATGGGGAAAGCCGCCAGGGTCTTGCCCGCATCCACGGGCCCGAACAAGCTCTCATACCAGGAGAATGCCGGGTTGAAGTAGTTCACCAGATTCTGGTTGAAGATGTGAGTGTATCCGCTGGCGAACGAATACAGGGGCTGCGAGGAGATGGCATTGAACAGCGGATTAAGCGGGTCTGTATACGCTGCCTGGAGTCCTGTGTCGGCCTGGAACCGGTACCAGACCATGTTGTTCAGGTCGATGTTGTGATCGATCCGGGCTGTGACGACCTGCTCGTGGTCTCCACTCGACTGCGAGATTGTCCGCCGAATGGCACATCCGTTTCCGTTCGGCGGGGCGCCTTCCACCAGGCCGCCCGCGGCGTTCAGCGGACAACCGAGCACAGGCAGCGGAATCCCAGCCGAATTCGGGTAGAGCGAGAACATCTTCCGGTAGAACGGCACCAGCCCTGGCGCGGCCGGATAGCTCGATCCCGAAACCGGGTCAGTCCCGCCTTTGGGCAGTTGCTGCAAGACATAGTTTTGGAACGCCGCCGAAGGGAGCGTCACGGCGTTGACGATGGGCACGGCGATCCGCATCTGCTCGACGTCGCCGAAGAAGAACAGCTTGTCACGGACGACCGGGCCGCCGAGACTGCCGCCGAAGTGGTTGACGTTCGAACGCGGTTTATGGCCGCCGGCAGTCGCGTTGGTGAAGAAGTTTGTCGCGTTCAGCCGCGACCCGTTCCAAAGCTCATACGCGTTACCGTGGAATGTGTTCGTCCCGCTCTTGGTTATGTAATTGATCTGCGACGCACCATAGCGGCCCTGATCGACCGCATATGAAGTAGTGTTGACCGTGACTTCCTCAATCGAGTTCAGCCCGAGAACAAGGTTCGTCGCTAACCCGCTGTTCAGATTCGTCAGTGGATCGTTGGTTTCCAGGCCGTCCACGATATAAGCATTGGAGAGGGCGGGCAAGCCATTGAACTGCACATTGCCATACCCGTTCTGGCCGCCGACGAAATCGTTGGACGAACCGGCTGTGTTGATGAGCGCGCCGGGCGCAAATTGCGCCGGATAGGTGAGATCGCCGCCCGGATTCGGCAAGTCCTGGATGCTGCGCCCTGTGAGGGTTGTTGTGGTGTTGGGGCTTTCAACGTTGATCAGCGGCGCCTCGCTGCTAACGGTGATGTCCTGTTTGACAGCCGCAACCTGCAGCGCAAAACTCACCGCGCGTGTCTCGCCCAAGCCCGCGGAAACCGATTCGTTCACTTGGTCATCAAAACCCGATGCCCGGACGCGAACCGAATAAGTGCCCGGACGAAGCTGCGGGAAAGCGAAGCGCCCCGCTTCGTCTGTCTGGGCTTGACGTTTCAGCCCGGTTTCGCGGTGCGTGATGGTCACCGTGGCCCGGTCAACCGCACGTCCACTGGTATCGGAAACCAGCCCCGTGATGGCACTGGTCGTTTCCCCTTGCGCCCTCAGTTCGATGGTGCCTAGGCGAGTAGCCAGCGCCACGAAGAGAACTGCTGCGATCCTTGCAAGTGCAACCGTGTGCGTCATGCTTTTGTTTAGTCATGCCTAAATTCAGATGCTACACCATCGCCAGAGACGAGGTCAATATGGTATTTGCTTTGGGCGGACCGCTTCGAGCATAATTTAGCTGTGCCGAAGTCTGGATCCGAATCCGTTGAAGACTACCTGAAGGCGATCTACGAGCTGACCGGCCCCGAGGGGGAAGCCGCTACAAGTAACGCGATTGCGCAGCGCCTGGGCGTTTCCGCACCTTCTGTAACCGGGATGCTCCAGAAGCTGTCCAACGGGAGAGGCGCCTGGGTGACGTATCAGAAGCACCACGGCGCGCGCTTAACCAAGGAAGGCCGAAAACAGGCGTTGCGCATCATACGCCGGCACCGGCTGGTGGAATTGTTCCTGTGCCAGGTGCTTGGTTATTCCTGGGACGAGGTGCACGAGGAGGCCGAGAGGTTGGAGCACTTCATTTCCGAAAAGCTCGAAGATCGCATCGCTCACAAACTAGGCAATCCGGCATTTGATCCCCATGGCGACATCATCCCCGGAAAAGATGGCACGCTCCCTGATCGCGAAACCAAAGTGCTGGCGGATGTGCCGCCAGGCGAATCGGTCGTTGTGTGCAGTGTGTCCGATCGCGATCCAGATATTCTCCGGTACTTGAAACGCATCGGCCTCACTCCGAACAGCCCATTGGTAGTAATCGATCATGGCCCGTTTGAGGGTCCGACCACCGTGCGGCTGCAAGATGAAATCGATATCCGTGCGCTCAGCCCGAGACTCGCCGCCGCAATTCTTGTCCGAATGACGTGATGCATCGGCTTCGTCTATTGCGCCTTGCTCTCGGCCTCCAGGCGCTCGCCGAATGTGGGCTTCTCTGCGGCCAACTCCTCGAAAGTGGCAATTCTGGACATTGACCCGGCAAACGCGAATTCCGGCGTTTCATGGTCTTGAAATCGCGCCACCGCTGTTAATTCGAACACGGGACAGGAACCATTTGCCCGGTGGCAAGGTTGATGAACGCGCCGACATGGTCGATGGAGCCATATCGGAACAGACGGGCTAGGAGAGCGAGCGCGTTTGACGCGAGGACCTGGTTGACGAAGGGCGACTGGCGCTCAAGAGCTTCGACGGCTGAGCAACTGGGGCCGTCGTCTTTGTCTTGCCGGGAGTTGAGAATCTCGGGGTATCGTTCGGCAACTGTTGGCAGGCGGTCAGGGCCGGTGTTGGTGCGGTTCTTTGGCTGGCCGAGGATGAACTGCCCGGCCTCGCTGGTGTTGCCGAGGTCGAGCCAGTAGGTGACCTTTGATGTCTTATTCGCGACGAGTTCAGAAAGCACGCGGCGGGCGGCTCTGCGTATCGACGCAGCCGATCACGAGGTTGAAGTCGTCGAGGTTGCTGCGCGGTGTGAGATACGCGGGGATAGCCCGCCAGCGGAGGTCGTAGAAGGTATTGATGCGGGTGGCGAGGACCTGGGCCTTCGGATGGCCGATTTCGCCGGCGTGAAACGGCTGCCGGACGCAGTTGGTTGGTGACACCGAATCGCCGTCGATCAAGGTGACGTGGAGGCCGCCGGGATGACCGAAAGCGAGCATGGCCTGATGCAGAAGCGGCAGGCCCGCGGCGATGGCAGAACCGCTGCCGCCGCACCCGACCACGGCGACACGCACGGTCTGGGTGAGGAGGTGGGACGGGAGAGTGTGTGTCATCGGATGATCTCCTGGAGCCAGCAATGCAGAGTTTGATTTGCGGGTGCGAGCCAATGTGTGGGGAACGGCTTGTCTTGTGCGAGTTTCCACATCCTCTCGAACGTAATGCCCTTCTTCCAGCGGAATCCCGGGTTGGCGTGCGTGAAGGAGGAATTGAAGAAGCCATCGACCCAGTCGCCGAGTGTGGCTGTTGTAGTTGTCGCGGGCCGAGTCATCGAGCCGGTGCAGACCAGGCCGTGACCGTCTACATTCCAGAAGGGAGCGACGAGGAGCGAGGTGTTGAGGGTTGGACGGCGCCGGCTGCTCAAGGCCCGAACGAATAATCTGTCCGATCGGACCGCCCAGACGCAGGGGGGCTGGTGAAGAATCTGCCCGTTGAGCGCTGGGATCTTGCTAAACCACATGCGCCGGGTCATGGCGCGCGTGAACCAGACGGTGGTAGCTGCGTCCCGATAGAGCAGTGATTCGGGGAAGATCTCGAGAGCGGGATTCGGTTGGACGGTTCGAATGAGATCGCGCAGCGCGTCTTCGGTGAGTGGCGTGCCTTCGCCGAGTGTAAGCCGGCCGTTGTCGAGAACCGGCTGGTGCAGCGTTGCGATTTCGCTGCCGTAAACCAGCAGTGCGGCGGTCAGATCATAGGAACGATTTGTTCCTGCGGAGAGACTACTCTGCATGCATGGCCTCCAGTAGTTGATCCATGGCTGTTTGCCAGGTGATAAACCTTCGCGCCTGGCGAAAGACTTGATGGGCGCCTTGAGGATCGTCAAGCCGGAATGCGCCGATCCAGGTGGGATAGAACTCAAGTTCGTTGAGCCGTTGCGCGAGGTCGTCAAAACATGTGGTTATGCCGTCGTCCTTCTCCCAGGCCGCGAGCAGGAACGGTGCGCAGTCGCCGCGATCGGTGAGGTAATCGTCGACGGGCTCGGGCAGGAGAAAGCGCATGGGGCCGCTGGCGAGACGTCGGGCAGCAAGCAAGAGATCCCATTGGCGACGGGTTGCCAATGGGAGTTTAAGCAAGTGTTGGCGCGCCTGGGGGAGTGGAAGCGGCTTGGTTTTAGCGATTGCGATGAGGTCTTCGGGCATGGGGATTTGCGGGACTTCGTAGTCAGGGTCTTCGTCCTGCCATTCGCGCAGCTCTTCGAGGTGCTGCATGGCCTCGATCAGGTTGTAGGCGCGGCCGAAACGGCAGGCGTCGGTGAACAGGTGCGCGAATGTGGAGGCGAGACGAGGATCGCGCTTGGCGAGAGGTTGAAGGATGGGCTTGAGCTCGACGTAGCCGGCCGCTGTCGGCACGATCTCAACAAAGATCCAGTCGGGGTAGCCCTCGTCTTGAAGCTGGATGGAGAGGTGGAAGAAGAGGTGTGGGGTTTGGGGGCAGATCGACTGGAGTGCGGTCGCGAGCCAGTCGAAGGCGTCCGCGCCCGGCGTCCATGTGCGCCAGTCGAGGACGCCGGCCTGGATCATCAGAGCGGCGACGGCAGCGGCGCGGCGATTGGTTGCGGCGGAGCGGAGTTCATAGGGAATGCCGTCGAGGATGGGCAGGCTCAGGCCGGTGGCGCCTAGTAGGGAGGTAGCAAGAGGCCCGGACGCGGCCGAATGCCGCGCCCGGTGTTCCTGGATCGCAGGGCGGCGGCGACGCGGCGCGCCACTTCGGCTGCTTTGCGATTGGCGGTGTGGATGTTGAGGCATTGTTCCTCGCGAGTCGGCGGGCGCTGAGCGATGTTGTTGAGTTCGGCGAGTACGGCTTGGCGGGTCATCCTTTGGATCCCACGGCGCGCTCGACGGTGAAGACGAGCGTGCCGTTTTTCGAGATTGGCCCTGTGATCTCGGCGGTGGCGATCTCCGGATGAGCGAGAGCGAGGATTTCTTTGACCTTTGGGAGGTCGAGGGAAGGGTCCGGATCTGGTAATAGAACGCCGCAAAATTCGAAGCGGCGAATGGCTTTAGTCACCTTCAGTGGCATTGAAATCATCTCCTTCTGAAGTCTCTGCGGTGTTGAACAAATTGCCGGCGGCAGGAGCGGGCTTTGCTTTAGCCGCGACCTGACGCGCTTTGGATGCCTGTGCCTGCTTGGTTGCGTTCGCTGACTTGATCTCCTTTTCGGCTTCGGCCATCTGTGCCTGGGCGTTGGCGATGGACTCCGCCATGGACAGGTAGGATGCGGTGTAGCTCGTGAGTGCATCGGCAAACCCGGCATCGAGTTCCGCGGCTGTGCCGGTGATGCTGAGCGGTGTTTTCAGGCCACCGTCGGCTTTGGCGTCGATGGGTTGTGGAATCACGTTGAGAGTGAGCGCTTCCGCGGATCCGGAGATCGTGAGCACGAGAGTCGCGTTGTTGAGGAGCGGAGTGAGCTGTTGAAACACGGGGTACGTCCTTTCTGATTTGGTGTTCTGGGTGCAGTGGCGAGAGGGGCTTACCGCCCCATTTCTCGGGCAAGGAAGTTGTCCAGGTTCGGGAACTTGGTCGGGTAGAGTTGCTTGGAGAAGTTCCTGAGCCAGCGGCGGGTGGCGCGTTTCTCCGGTCCGCGGGGCTTCCCGATGGCGGTGCGCTTTCGGCGCATGTTGCGGGTGAGGAGGATCGTCGAGGAGGAGACATTCAAGGGTGACATTGGATTGAGTTCCTTTCTGCCTGGGGCGCCTGAAGTCGGCCTACAAGGCCGTTGTCATGCAGATCGCTTGGGCCTGGTCGATGAGGATTCCCTCGGGAGAGAGGAGCTTCAGCGAGCCGCGGCGGAGGTTGGCGGCTTTCTTGTCGAACGTGGCGCGGGCATCGGTGACGTTGCCTGCAAAGAGAACTTGGGAGTCTTTCGTCACGGTCCAGGGCTTCTCAGGCGCTGGGGGAACCTTCGGAACGAAAGCCGGCTGCGCTGCAGCTTCGGGCCGCGCCTGTACTTGGGGCTTGGCAACAGGTCGGGGGGATTCTGCTGCCGTGAATGCGGAGGGGCTGCCGTCGGCGAAGGAAATCACGCGGATGTACTCCGCGATGACGCGATAACCGTCAACCTGTACCATCTGGCGAGGGAGACCCGCGGGGGCTTTGCGAATCTCCTGGCGCTGCCAGGCCTCGATGGTGCCTTCGATTTGGATCAGGTCGCCCTTGTCGAGTCCGGCGACGTCATCGCCGAGCAGGTTGTAGGCACGAATGGCGTGGGTCTCGACCAGCGGCTTTTCGGAGCCTGCTCCGTTTGGGGTGATGGTCCTCACGGTGAGGTCTGTGTATGGTGCACCTGTCGCGGGTTTATTCGAACACGCGTGGCTGGTGAGTTTTCCGATGAGTACTACGTTCAACATTTCGATTTCCTTTCCTGGCTCTCTCGCTCGCCCGCGGAGCACGGGGCCAAGCTCCTCGCGGCACGCCACAGGCGTGCGGACCGGCGAGGATGATTTGCGCAGCAAATACAGAAGCCGGCGCGGAGGCGCGTTAAGGCCCCAGTGCGTCAGGCGAGAGAGCCAGGAAATGGGAGCGAATGAAGGTGGCGCTCGGTAAGCTCAGCGCCCTGACCGAAGTCCCCGCACTTGGTGAAACGTAAGCAGGTGCATGAGTGCGGGGGAAGCGTTGATGTGGGGAGATCAGGCGGCTTCTTCAGCATCCAGGTCGGGATCTTCGCCGAGACCACCTTCGGCGGCGGCGAGGGTCTTGAAATGCTCGTCAAGTTCCTTGAGGCGGGCACGCTTGGTGTCGAGCTGCTCCTGGTGCGGGAATGCTTTGGAAGCAAGAGTGCCTTCGAGGCTTTCGATGGTGCGGATCATGCCGTCGATTTGGGTTTCGTCCATGGAAATGGTCGAGCCGATAGAGTTCCAGTGACGGGTGAGCGTTCCGAGGACCGAACCGCTGGAGGTGATGTCGGGATAGAGCGCGTCGAATTCGGGGGATTCGCCAAAGTCGGTGGTGAGGCGCGAGTACCTGCCGGGCTTGCTGACCGTGATGGCAAACGGGCCGTAGTGGGCCACGCAGCCTCCCTCGGGCTGGTTCTTCGTTGCGCGGATGATGTCGATGGCCTTGGGCTCGGGGACGCCCGGGAGATCGATGGGAGCGAGATCCGGATTTGCCGCGATCCAGCGTTGTTTCTCTTCAAGCAGTCCGCGCTCGAAGGCCAGTTTGCGTTGCCGGTAGATGAGACTCGACCGCAGGTTGAGGAGTTTGGAGCGGTCGTAGTGCTGCTGGTCGGTGTGCGCGGCTTGCAGACCGAGCAGGCGACGGACGTCGATCTCGACGTTGATGCGTTCGCGGATCAGCGGATCGTCGCTGGACAGGGCGGTTGCCTCGGCAGCAGTAAGAACCATCGCATCGGCATCCTCGATTTCACGGATGGACAGGTCCCCGCTCATGGCTTGCGCGATGAACTTGGCCTTGTTGCCGACGCCCTGCCACATGTAACCGTCGAACGAACCCTGGGAAATGTAGCCGAAGATCATGATCTCGGCGTTCTCGTTGCCCTGGCGGTGGATGCGGCCGTTGCGCTGTTCGAGGTCGGAGGGACGCCACGGGCAATCGAGGTGATGGAGGGCAAGGAGTCGCTTCTGAATGTTGGCGCCGGTGCCCATCTTCTCGGTGGATCCCAGTAGGATGCGGACTTCGCCGCGGTTCATTTGCCCGAAGAGGGCGATCTTGTCGGCGTCGGTCTTGGCCTCGTGGATGAAGCGGATTTCGGAGGCGGGAACGCCGCGCCGAATGAGCTTGCCGCGGATGTCCTCGTAGATGCTGCAGGTGAGAGGGGCTTCGGGGCCATCATCTTCAGTGGTTATCGCCGGCGTGTGGTCGTCTTCGGTGTCAGCGGCAGGCGCGGGCGTGTGGTGCGGGATCGAGAGATCGAGGAACACGACTTGGGTTTTGCGGGTGTCGCGAGTGTCGTCCCAGATGTGGAAGATGTTTTCGACGGCGGTGTTGACCTTGCTGGCGGGGTCGTCGGGGAGAGTGGCGTCGATGAGTCTCATATCGAGAGCGGCGATCCGGCCGTGATGGGTGACACGGAGCATGTTGTCGACGCACGAGTCGACCTGGCCGCTGCGGATCTTTTCGGCGCGTTCGCCGAGCGACGCTACGAACTCTTTGAGAGCAGCGCTCGGCGGGATGGTGAGGATTTCGAGCGCGCCGGTGCGGATCGATGGGACGGGGATCTTCAGGTCTTGCGGGAGCCTGACGTCTGCGATGTCGCGGAACTGCTTCAGAAGTTCGGGCAGGTTGACGAACTTGATGAAGCGGTTGTTGGCGCGGAATCCGCCGCCCTCGGGCTTGAGTTCGACCACGCGGCAGATCTCTCCGTATTGCTGCGCCCAGTTGTCGAAGTTGGCGAGGTCGAGAGCTTTGAGCTTGTCCATGCAGAGGTAGCGCATCATGGTCCACAACTCCGCCATGGAGTTGGAGACCGGCGTCGCGGTGGCGAAGACGATGCCGCGATTGTTATGGCGCTTGGCCAGATATTGGGTCTTGAGGAACATGTCGAGCGCGCGATTGCTGGCGCTGTTGGACAGGCTGGCGACCCGGCTCATCTTGGTGGTGAATTGCAGGTTCTTGTACATGTGGGCTTCGTCGACAAAGATGAAGTCGATGCCCAGTTCCTCGAAGCGGATGGAGTCGTCGCGCTTCATCGCCAGGCGGTCTTCGAGCTGCTTCTCCAGACGCCGGAGCGCTGCTTCGAGCTGTTTGACGGCGAGGTTCTTGCGGCGGGATTTGGTCCTGATGTTGGGGAGCGTGAACTTGAGCCGGTCGAGTTCCTCGCGGATGGCCGCGGTTTCCTGCTCGATGAAGGCCTTGTAAGTCGCGTCGGAGACCGGGAGGTATTCAAAGCTCTTGTGCGACAGGATGATGGCGTCGTAGTCGCCGCTGGCGATGAGGGATGCGGTGATCTGGCGTTTGCCTTTGGCAAAAGTCTCCTTGCCGGCGATCAGGATGTTGGCTGCCGGGTACAGGGCCAGGAATTCGTTGCCCCACTGGCGGACGAGGTGATTGGGAACAACATAGAGCGGCTTACGGACAAGGCCCATGCGCTTCATTTCCATGCCGGCGGCGATCATCTCGTAACGTCTTGCCCGCCCCTACCGCGTGAGCGAGGAGTGTTGTGCCGGTTTGGAGGATGCGCCACACGGCGTTCTTCTGATGTGGATCGAGGTCGCCCGTCCGCAGGACTGAGGGATTGATTCCGGGGAAAGTCAGGTGAGACCCGTCGTACTCGCGGAGCCGGAGGCAGTTGTAATTGTCGTTGTAGATCTGGCAGAGGCGTTCTGCGCGTGGAACGTCTTGCCAGAGCCAGCCCGTGAAGGCGTCCTTGATGGATTGCTGGACGTCCATGGCGCGGTTGGTAGCGTTGACATCAAGGCGCCTGGTGCCGTCGGCAAACTCCTGGTAGATCCTGGGCTGCCGCAGGTTCAGAGCCATCTCGACAAGGGTTGTGCCGGTGAGATGGAAGGCCGCCCATTTGGTTGAGTTGGTGGCGTAGGTGCGCACGGTGTCGGAGACGGTGACCGACCATTGCCCGACTTGAGGGGCGAAGATCACGGAGAGATTCGGCCCGTAGAGCGTGGCGTTCTCAAGGATGATTTCGTGGATGAAGGATTCGATGATGTCGGTTGGGATCCAGGGCGAACCGAGGCGGGCGGAAATCTGGCTTGGGGTCAGATCCTTGGGCTGGACTGCGGTGAGCGCGGTGACGTTCCTCTGATAGCTGTGATCGAGCGTGGCCGCCGTCTCGGCGGCGCGGAGCTTTGCTTTGACGTCGCCGGAAAGGTACTCGTCGGCCGTTTCGTAGCGGTTGGATTCGGGGTTGTGATAGATCAGGCCGTCGAGTTCCCGAATGATCTCCTGCAACGTGGACTCCGGGCGCAGTTCGGCAATGCGCGCCCAGTCAATACGCCCTTTCTCGCGGAGAGAAACCGAGAGCGCATCGCTGGCGCTGGTTGCGCTGGCCGGAGGTGTGTAGGAAGAGATGGTGCGCTGGAAGAAGACGGGGCGCTTTGTGGTTTGGTGCGTGGATGGGTTGTAATCCTCGATGGCGAGAACGACTGGGAAGTCTGGATCGTTCGAGAGCAGTTTGACGTTGGCGGGCGCGTGCAACGGGCCGAAGGCGGCGAGGAACATTTCGTATTGGCTGTTGAGGCGCGCCCGCTTGTCGGCGATGATTCCTTCGTCGAGATCCTGGAGCTGCGCGTTGTAGAGCCCGCGGAGGGTGTCGCGCAGTTGGATGAATTTGTGGATGCGTTGGCGGGAGACGGGCGAGAAATCGGGACGCATGAGCACGTCGCCGTTGCGAACAACGATGAAACCGTCGACGATGCCGAAGGCATTGTTCTTGATCTGATGCGTGGTGTCCGCGAGCCTTAGCACCTGCTCGGGTTCGGTTTCGCGGATGGAAGCGTCGTAGCGGATGACGTTCTCGGGCAGGTTCTGAATTGCCGAGTCCAGCAAGTCATCGGTGAGGTGGCCCAGGACGGTGAGTTCGTTCTCGCGGTACATGGACCCGGCGAGGGTGAGCTGGCCGAGGACCATGTGTGGGTTGTCGAGGAAGTATTGGTTGATGGCCGCGTCTTGGAAGAGGTTGTCTTCGTTCGGCACGCTGGTTTCGCGGGTTTCGAGCCAGGCGGGCGAAACGGCGCCGGTTTCGTCTTCCATCCGCTTGCGCAGGAAGATGATGTCGGTGGTGACTTCCGTGCCGGCGTTCTGCGCGAATGCGCCGTCCTTGCCGCCGGGAAGCCGAATGGCGCCGAGAAAGACCGCGTGTTCGTCGAGGTGACGGCGGAGGTACTCGTCTTTCTTGTCGAGGGTATAGCGCGAGGTGATGAAGGCCAGGAGTCCCCCGGGGCGAATGTGGGCCAGGGCTTTAGCGAAGAAGTAATCGTGGATGGCGCTGCAGAGGCGCGGCTTGGACTTGAACTGAATGTCGTGTACGCCGTACTTGCCGAAGGGAACGTTCGAAATAGCCAGGTCGAAGAAATTCAGCGGTAGACCCGGCTGCTGGAAGCCGCATGCGCGAACGGTGGTGTCGGGGTACAGGAGTCTGAGAATCGCAGCGGAAGTCGCATCGATCTCGACGGCAACGCGGGAATTGGATTTGATCTCTTCGGGTTGCAGACCGAGAAAGTGACCAATGCCGGCCGCGGGTTCGAGAATGCGGGACTGAGCCTGGATGCCGAGCCGCCTTGCGGCGCGCCAGATCGCATTGATCACCATCGGACTGGTGTAGTGAGCGTTGACAGTGGAGGCGCTAGCCTGGGTGTACTCTTCTTCGGTTAGCAGTTCCTGGAGTTCGCGCTGAAGATCGTAGAACTCGTAGTTGTAGCTGAAGGCCTTCTGAGCAAGGGCGCCCCAACCGCAGTAGCGAACGAGAGTGCGCTTCTCTTCCGGAGTCGCTTCGATCCGGTTCTCCTGTTCGAGTTGTTTGAGCAGCCGAATCGCGGCGAGGTTGTTCTCGAACTTGGCCTTGAGTCCGCCTGCACCGATCTCGTCGGCATCCGTGATGCGGTAGTCGCGGTTGAAGCCTCTGGGAGCTTCGCGCTCGGGCACCACGAGGATTTGGCACTTGGGTTTCTCGGAGATCGGTGGCTGTTCTGGTTCGGTGATCCCGGCGATGATCTCCGGGATGGAGATCTCGGGGAGCGAGTCGTTCGCGAGTGCTTCAATGGTCTCGGCGTCGAGTCCGAGAAGGACGGGCTCCGCTGGAGCCGAGAAGTCGAAAGCGAGTTGAAACTGTGTCATGTTGGCCGTCCCGTGGGCGGGGAATCGCGTTCCCTCTCGCAGAAGCGGAGGGCGCGATTCCTCGCAGGGACGGCTGCCGGACGCCTCACTCCCGCTCAAGCGCAACGGCCAGAGCGGGGGCGAGACGGGCGGCTTTGCGCCTGGCGCAGCACCTGCGGGCCGTGGAGCTGGTGCCGGCACGGCAGAGCGGGAGTGAGTCGTACGGCTTTATTGGCGGGCGTGGGGGGTTATCGTTGGATCTCGCGACGCGCCGCGTATTCGAAACTGGATTCGGCTGAGGTATGCGAAGCGGAAACGGTCAACAGTGCGAATCCGCAATGCTGATTAGTGCTTTCGCAGTCCCTCACACGGCCTCTGGGTGAATCACCGCAATTCGCGGACCTGCTCGGCCGCTTTCAGGAGATTGCCAAAGCTACGGTGCATGTGGGCATGCTCGTTTTCCAAAGATCCCGGGACTTGTAACGAGACTGTCCAAATTGCGCGCCACTGACTGCCCGTAGGACGCGCAGCGTCCCAGTCTGCGCCGTGTGGCGTACCGCTGTCCGCAGAACTTCATGCACTACTCAGAACTACCAACTAACACGGATCGAACTTCTTTTCCAGAATTTTCTCTATAAGACACCAGTCGGTGTCTAGGCAGCGAATAATTCCACATTCACCGGGCCTTTGGCCGTACTTGACCATGACGAAATCGAACTCACGAAGTGGTGATTCAGGATGCCAAGGCTCAATCTTCGCAGCAACTTCTCTCGCAGTCTTGATAACAGCACCGATGACATCAGGTCTGCAGTACTTCCTGTGAATAGTCCTATCGTCTACATCAGCGGGTAGAACGTCGTGAATCCAGCCCAAGCGGCACATTTCTCCCACTAGCACAATATCCGGCTTGACGCAGTTAAACCCGATATCCATCATTACGTGGAGCGCAGTAGTGCATCCCGTCAGGTTTGCCAGACGCGCGTGCGCTCGCCAGAAAGCATCGTCGGACCGATCATCATAACCTTCACCAAAGAGGGAAATGAGCGGGGAAACATTCGGCGAGAACCCCCGAAAAGCGGCTGCGCCAGAGAGAATCTTGCGAAGCTTCCGCGCCATTCTACTGTAGCGCTTATCGGCGAAGCGACCTGTTTTTGTGAGGAATTCTCGGACAGCGTCACCATGTGCTTTTTCTGTGGGGCCAAAGTACCACTCCGCGCCGCCAATCGCTCGAAAATCGTTAAAATGGCTCTTCAGTTCTTCAATCTCGCGGGTGACGTATGCTGCCTTGAAACCAGCGTATCGAATTTTTGTCCACACGTGCCACCACAAAGCATCAATTGTAATATCGTGACGCAGTTGAGCCGCCTCACAAAGTCGTTTCAGGCACTCCTTAAACTGTAGTTGATTGGCACAATGAGCCGAGGCGCCATAGGGGGAAGGCCGTGTCGCCTCGTAATAGACCGCTGCGCGTATGCGCATGAAAACAGCAGCCATTTCCTCAACAGATGGTACGTGGGATTGGTGCATATGGAACCTATTTCGAATCGGTCTTAATTCACTGCATCCATCCACCAGACGCACTTAGGATGAAAGCTTCTCGCTGTTAATGACTTGCAGGGCGAGGGCATACACTTCATCCACACTCGGCCAATCCTGCCAGGGACTTCCGTTATCCCAGCCGGCCCACGGGTCAGGCTCAGGTCCAGACCGAATCCAGCGGCGGTGGTTTCCACCATAACAGAACCAGCATTTGGGGTTGCTCGGGCCAAAGATGCCCACTGTCGGTGTCCCACTTGCACAAGCGATATGCATAGGGCCACAATCGTTGGCCACAACCAGGCTAGCCCCCGACAATACAGCGGCCAGCCCCCGGAGGTTCATGGGGCCGTGAAACACAAAGTCGCCAGCCGCCCACATATCCTTCGCACTACCGGAGGATTCGTTCGGACCGAGGGATAGATGCACTTCAAACCCAAGTTGGCTGAGCCTTCCGCCAAGTTTCAAGTATGAGGCCATCGGCCAGTGTTTTGACGGATGCCCGCATGGAAGCAGAACCGCATATGGGCGGTGGATAGCCGCGCGGCAGGCAAACTTCTCGTGCGGCATTCGGTAGTGAAGTCTGGGCTCAACTCCATCATCCACCCAACCCCAGAGATCCTCGCCCAGCACCTTTGCCACGAGTGCGCCCTCCAGTGCCCATGCGGGCTCATGTGGATTTGCAGCGCGGCCTCCAAGCGCCGGGTTAAAGGCGGACGCGGGGAAGGTGGCCTCGCCTACCTGCATCAGCATCGGGTCTTCGATGGAGCGGAACGCCCGCCTCTGGCCTGAGGCGTATTGGAGCACATGGTGGGAAGTCTCAGTGCTCCAGAGGTCTATCACCCATTCAAAAGGCGCGTTCGCAACTGCGGTCTGTGCGGCCGGCCCATAGGCAAAGCAATGTGAAACTCCACGTTGCTCTCCAAGGATCGGCACCAATCGTTCAGCGCAGACCACTACCAAACCGGTTTGCTCGCCGATATGCTGTGCAATCTTGTTGAGGAGTGCAGTCCCAATGATGGGATCGCCAACTGAATCGGGGAGCGCGACTAGCCAGGGCAGAGAGCGCATCATAAATGCAAATGAGCAAGATAAAGGAGCAGATATACCAAAGAACCGACGGCGTACACGCTCTGATTCTCGTTAGTCACGTCTCCGCGCGAAGATAGGGCATGAGGGTCACAAATCAGCGACCCTCATGCGCTGTAGTCAAATCAATTTACGCGATAATTGATTCCGCAGGTACCACTACCCATTTTCGTACAACCACATGTCGCCGCAAGGACGTACCGCCCCTTGGCCGCTATGTTTAGCTTCATCTTACTGCCTCCTTTCTAGTAGTATTTAGCATACTCTATTGCATTCTAAAAAGCCCTGTTCTTTAGCACTCCTAAGACTTCTCAGCGCAGCCGAACCATACTTCGGCTAGATAGCACGTGTAATCCGACGGTTGTGTCACGGAACCAGTCTCCGAGTGCCACGCGCCAGGGCACCGATTGCAGAAAGAAAAGTGCTTGCAGGCGGAGCACCGTTCGATGTCGACAAGCTTCCGGCTGGCCCATTCATTAAAGAAGGGGGACTGGTCCCAGATCTCGCGCAGGCTCTCCTGAGGCCAGCGCCCGAGTTTGGTCATCAGCGCGATACAAGGGTGTATCGTTCCGTCCGGCCCAACGGAGAGGCCGGTAGCACCGGCACCGCACAGAAGGGCCTCACTCCTCTGCCCTTCGTCCGCCATGATCATCGGTTCATCGTTCATATAGAGGCGGTAGAACCGCGAAGAGAACAGGTCATCCAGTGCCGCCCGGTCCATGACCCGCAAGTCGATGGGACTGAGCCCCCCATCGTTCCTGGCCGTGATGTTCACGTCAAACTGGACATCGCAGCCCAGTCCATCGGCCAAGTCCTCGATGGATCGCCATCCGCTAATTGACTTCGCCATGAGAGGGGCTTTCATGATCACCGGAACGCCGCGAGCCCGGAGGGACCGGATAGCGGCTATGGACCGGTGCCAGGAGCCCGGAACGCGAGTGATGCTATCGTGTATTTCCGGCTCCGAAGAGTAAATACTGCAGCCCACCGACCGTGGGGCCAAAGCGGCCAGCAACTCCAAATCCTCCTCGTCAGCCATCGTCAAGTTGCTAATCACATTCACGACGATGTTGCGTTGGCTCAGATCCCGCAGAATGGACTTGATATCCCTCCTGGCGAACACCTCGCCGCCAGTAATCACGAGGAACATACCACCCATGGATTGGAACTCATCCAGCAGCGTCGAGATTTGCGCCGCGGTCAATTCGACCGTCTGCCGATCTTCGGGGCAGTAGCAGTGGACGCACTTCTCGTTGCAGCGATAAGTAAGTTCCAGAACCAAACTGTAAAATGTGCGGTTGTCCGCCATCACCTGGGCAATCAAAGCCTCGGTGTTCTTGCGCGCGTCCACAACTTCAAGGATCGTCGACGGGGGCACTATTGACTTTAGCGGACCGTCGGCATCGCAGCCGGGCTTCGAGAGCAAATTTGCCTCGCAGAGGGACGCTAGGAAGCTATCGAGGACATTCCGCGCCTCCACGACGGGATCACCCTCGAACTGCCCGTTCGCGATGATGTATTCCAGGGCCTTTCCGGTATGACCTTTGTCGTCGAAGATCCGCTGCCAAACATTCGCCGAGTCGCCCTCCAGCAACGCCACTGACTGAGATGGAGTGTGGTAGGCGACCGCTCTGGGGATCTCGTCCCGCCCCAGAAACGTCCTTGAGAATGAACCGGTCGGCAGTACGTAGGTGTCCATAGACTCGGTTACCTCTTTCACTGGCTCGCCTCCGAACGACTTCTTGACTGGCGCGGATGATAGATACCGTCCATTGGTCCCGCTAAAGCGGTGTCATCCAACCAGTTGCAAGAGTTACCGATTGAAGGTGGCATCGGAAAAACTATTCTATCCGAAACAGTACTTCTCTGCAATTAATAGTAAATCTTAATTCTTGCTATTTTTGTACGATATCTCCCTATAGCAAGACGTTTCCAAAATCGAGCTAAGACCGGGAGCGGCAGCGCACTTTACAGCCGCGGAACCAGATCCCTCGATCTCCGCACCCGATCATCGCGCCTCATCCGTTCGTTGGCAGTGAGTGGCAGGCGCCTACAATCAGCCCCAGTCGTCATTTGATGCAGATGGACCTTCAGATCGGTGTGGCCTGGATATCTGGACGACGTAGTGATCTATTTGACCTCGGTAATGTACCCGATGATAGCCTTCGGGAACATCGACTTCACGATGGCCATTGCTGCGTTCGCATCAGTTGCACTGACGACAATGTTCTGCATGATTTGACCAATTATCGTGTAGTTTACGGAAAAGCGACGATATGTCGGCATTTGAGTTGCTCCTGTTTCAGACTGGGCACGGCCACCGCATCGTGGTCTACCTCATATTCAAAGTATAGTGGCTGTATGTGACATCTAGCGTCAGGCTGAGCAGGCCGACAAGAATTTCCGTGCTTTTTCAGTACGACCGTTGTTGTCGAATGTCCGCTGCCAGACATTCGCGGAATCGCGGCCCTGTAGGCAAATGGTCGGCAAGCCGGGCTAAATTACTGCCAAACGCGCTTGCGTCAGGCGACCACCTTTGCATATGGGGCCATGCTCGTCCGCGCGTGGTGTCGGGTGTCATGACCGGAGATCTGGCATTTGGGCGTGCCGCGTGTCAAGGCGATTCTGTTCACCGGTTTGACGCGGAAATGAGCGGCAAATACAGATAGGCGGGACCACGATTGCAGATACATTTGCTGCAACTCCGGAATAGGCGTGTGCCTTGCCCAATGGTCGTTTGCAATCCCAACGATGAGGGTTGGCCGGTGAAGCATAGAAACCACGGCTGGCCAAACGAGGAGTTGCTCGTAGCAAATCAAGACAGCGGCGCGCTGCCCGGCGACTCTCAATATGCCATCACCTGCGACGTTCAGCGGGACACCTGTGCCTGTGAAGGGCCTCCACATTCCAAACGGGACGGGAACGCGTTGCTGGACGACTGCAGACGCCCCTCCGAGAGCGACAATGCCGTTACGGTAGGCTACTTCCGAGATTGGCCCGACATGAACTCCCGGGAGCACCTCTCCCGAAGACTCGGATCCTCGAAGAACCTGCAGTTGCTCTGCGAAGTTTACTTCACCCATCCGGTTCGGCGGATCGGCCGGCATCAAGGCTCCGGCGAGGAGTATCTGCCGGCGGGCTCCCAAAGCGCTGAGTCGGCGTTCGAAGAAGGATTCAGCACTTTCGGTCCACTGTGGCAATGCCCCTTCAGGAAAGACGACGACGTGAGCGCTTGACGATTCGGCGCGTTCGAGAGTTTTCGAGATAGTCCAGTAATCGTCAGTTGCTTCATCCTCACCGACGGTGTTGATAGCCTGCCAATCGGCGGGCGGCTTTGCTCCTCCCGAATACACGAGGTTCGCCACGAGGGCGGCTGTCAGCAGCAGGGCAGTTCCCATTCGGGGGTGACACACTATCATGCCCGGAGCCAGGAGGACCGCGAGCAGACCGATGAACTTCATCGCCGGAAAGAGAAATCCAGCAGCGGCCAAGGGGGACGCGACTCCAATCAGCCCCAGCGGCGGTAGCACGACCAAGAGCCCCGCGATCGGGGCGCGCCAGAAGAGTTGTCGTGGATCGGCAGTCCACAGGATCGGCCAAGTCAGCGAGAGAGTAACCGCGCTACCCGCCCAAAGGATCGCCCCGAGAAAGCCGGAGTGCCACGTGCCGGCTCCGGGGTGGCCGCCTGCAAGGAAGGCGTTGACGGCTGGGATGACTGGCCAGAGAGCGCCGGCGTAGTAGCAGCAGGCCCCAATGAAGGCTCCGCGCCTGGTCGGCTGGGCCATCCAAAGTGCGGGGATGAAGGCGGTGATCGCTATCGCGACCGGGTTGGCGGTCGTCAGCAGTAAACCCACTGCCGCAGAAGCGAGTCCGGACACAAGCTGCGCGCGTGGATGCTGGAGTTTCATGGTTCGATGAGAAGTGGACGCAGATGGGCGCGAATTGAGGAAACCGCAACCGGACCGAAGTAACGGCTATCGAAGCTTTTGGCGTTATATGATGAGGCCACCCAAACCGTGCCGGGAGCGACGCGGTAAGTCCCGAACGGCCATGGCGTCATGGCCCTTCCAAACGTATCCAGCCGTCTCGGCGCTGTATTCCGGACCAGCGCGCCGTTCACGGCGATACCTCGACTAGAGGTCTCAACGAGATCCCCGGCCCGTGCGATCACCGGCTTCATGAGCGGCGACGCGCCGTCCGGGCAGTTTCCTTTTGAACGATACCCTCGCGCCGCCGCGAAAGAGCCAAACGGTTCTGCCGGGCAGAACTCGACCAAGCCTGACTGGTCTGAAGTCTCGACGTATAGGCCGAGAGGCAGCGATGGCGAGGCGTTGATCCTCACCCCGAGCATGCCCATCAATAGAAAAACACCGACGCACGTGGACAGTGCCGTCGCGCCAATCAGTTTTGCCGTTCTGGGACTGGTGTTCCTAAGCCGGCCCCACAGGCCACTCGTCGCCATGGTGATTTGCTCCTGAACTCTGCGCTGCGCCGGATACTTGCGATTCGTCGTTGGCCGGCGCCGTCTCGCGTTCAATCCGCGCTGCCGCCACGATGTGGCAACTCTTAACGTGGATCTCGTGCACGGTCCGCGTGCTTCCATCGGCGGGTGTGAACTTTCGCTGTTGCATCGTGCCTTCGACCCAAATGTTCTCGCCCTGCTCGTAGGTCATCGCGACTTCCGCGACTTCGTTGTAGAAGACCAAGCTGTGCCAGTTGGTGTGCGCCTGTTGCTTGCCGTCCTGTCCAATAAAGCGGTACGTCTCACCCATGCGAACATTGGCGACTTTTGTTCCCGAGGGGAGGAACCGTAGTTCCGGCCGTGCGGCCAAATATCCTGCGAGTTCGATGTGGTTTTTTTGCATACCTTATGGCTTCCGAAGTTCCTCAATGAAGCCTCTCTCCAACTCGCTCGTAGCGTCTTCATCAACGAATTCAGGGCGGCTGATGACATTCCTGGTATGGCCCGGCGGCTGTCTGCGGAATGCGCTTACCGGCTTCCAGAGTCTGCAACACGGCGGGAGGAGCGAGCGCCGCGCGCCTCGCCAATTCCGGGTCCGAGAAATACAACATCTGCATCCCGAGGATGGGGTAATGCCCGGATACGAAGATCAGCATGTCGCCGGGCTCGACGATAATCTCCGCGTCGCCGTCGCCTTGCTTCTTGGGCGGTCTCAGCCGCATGATTTCGTCCGGCGTCATCAGCGGTCGCTCGATGTGGTCCACGCTGGCGTTCACGTGCGACATGACTGGCGAAAACCGGGAGCCGGAGAAGTTGAAGCTTGCCTTCTGGACGGTCGCCGTGCCGGTCATCTTGGATAGAAGTTCCGCCGTTTCGACCTGGTTGGGCGCAAAGGCGATCCGGACGTGGCAATTCGAGACGATGCTTTCGTTCTGTCCGTACGCATCCACGACTTGGCGGATGTCCTGAGTGATCAGATAGGCCTTCAGCCCGTAACCGGCCATGTAGGACAGCGCATCTGCGAAGATCTCCATGCGATTCAGGCTTGGAAACTCGTCAATCAGGAAGAGCAGCCGGTGCTTATTGCGCTTTTGCTCAGACCCCTCGAAGGCCATGCGCTCCGTGAGCCGGTTGACCACCATCGTGAACATCAAACGGATCAGCCTTCGGAGCCGGATCTTGTCGGATGGGGGAACCACCAGATAGAGCGACACCGGCCGTTCATCGTTCACCAGGTCATTGATTGTGAAGTCGCTGGCTGCGGTGTTGCGGGCAACGAGCGGATCGCTGTAGAGAGCTAACGCCGTCTTCGCGGTTGAGAGGACGCCCGACAACTCCTTGCTCTCTTTGTCGAGCATCTCTTGCGCCTTCTCCGAAACAACCGGGTGCGTAGTCGTGTTCAGGCCGCCGGGGGTCCTCCATCCAAGTTTGAATTCCGGATCATGCGGGTAGCTCAGCATCTCGTTCAGCGTCTCCCTGAATTCAGTGCCCGGCCGGGTAAAAAGACCGGAGAGATCCGCGAGGCAGGCGATTCGTCCCTCGATCGCGGCGGTGTAGCACGCATGCAAAATCATGCCGGTGGTCAGCGATGCGGCGCTGTCCTCCCAATGCCGTTCCATGGGGCTGTCCTCGCCGCTCCTGATGATCATGCCGGCGATATTCTGAGCGTCGGAAACATCGCGCGGAGTGAATAGGCGAACTTCGGCGAGTGGATTGAACCGTGAGGACGTGCCGTCCTCCACCGGGGAAAACTTGAAACACAAATGACCTTGCCGCGAACGGAATCCTGCTGTCTTGGCCCAGTTCTCACCTTTGATGTCGTAGATCACGGCACTCTCGTCCCAGGCAAGCAGCGTGGGGATGACAAGCCCCACGCCCTTTCCGGATCGGGTCGGGGCGAAGGCGAGAATGTGTTCCGGACCGTTGTGCCGCAGATATCGGAGACGGCGGGCGGAGTCGTCGTACCAGCCGCCCACATAGACGCCACCATTCGCCTTCATCAGGCCGGTGGCCTCAATATCATCGGACCTCGCCCATCGAGCGGAACCGTGAAGGTCCTCCGCATTCTCGGACAGTCGCTGAGCGCGCCGGTTGGCGGCTGCAAAGAAGCCGATCATTGAGAGAACGCAGCCACCCAGAACGATCATTTCGCCCTCGAACAAAGGTTTCCGAACCCGCTGATCCCGACTCGTGCAGTTGCGGTATCCCCAGATGCACCATGCGAACGGTTGGTATATCGCTGCCGATCGCGTACGGAGAAGGGGGCTGCCGAGCGCCGGTTGATAGCGAAACTGAGCGGCGATGAACTGGGTAGCGAGGAAGTTGAAGGCGACGAGGAGCGCAAAGCCGGTTGCAGTCGCCCTCCAGTTGTAGCCGAAGGGAAAGCCCCCTGGATCGCGGGGTGTCCGATACAGTTTTGGTTGGGCACTCATCTTGGAGCCGCCGAATTAGGCGGGCGATGGCCGGTCGGACCGTGATCGAAGCGGTCGCCAGCGAGCAGCCTGATCGCGACAATCCCGCAACATAGATGATGTGTAATGGAGCGGTTCATCGGACCAATTCCCTTGTCTTCCCGCGCTCCTGCAGTTCCTTCACTGCGCCCTTCTCATTGGCGTAAGAGATCGTCACGTTCTCTCCAACCTTGGGCGGCAGATTCAGGAGATGCCGCATGTGCGCGATGGCGGAATGCGGCGACAGCCGCTGGACCACATGGAAATCGGTCTCGCCAATGATGTTGCCGCTGTAGTTTCCGCTTTGCGTCTGCGCTGCAAAAGTACGCGCCGAGTCGCCGAGCTTCTCTGCCGTTAGTTCTCTCGCGGCGGCGAACGAAATGCTCAAGTCCTCTCGGCTGGTTTGGCTTGATGCAGGTCGTTCTTTTCCGTTGGACTGACCAGAAGTCGCCGCCTCCACGGGAACGTGATGATCGGTCCCTGAACTCTTGTGGTGAACTGAAACCGTTCCGCTGTCAGCTTCAAAGCGGGCGACAACCTGACTATCTTCACGCTGGGGTTGTTCTCCGCCGTTCTCAGGTTGCTGCCCGGCCGACCCAACGCGGGATTCTTCGACGACCCGCTCCCGGTCAATCTGAAGAACTTCAATCTCGTCCCGGATCTCCTGCGCCTTGGCGGCGGCCCCGCCCTCAACCGGCTGCGATTCGAGCAAATCGGCGGACACCGAGTCGCCGATTTCCAAAGCTTCAGCCCTGGACGCCTCGCGCTCAAGTCCGAGCACGAAATCGGTTGCTGTCGAGGCATCGTGCGCCGCGCGGAAGATCTCGTTCTTGTCATCCTTCAGCGCCTTGATCCAGGACCCGACGTATGCGGCGTGATTCGCGGGGTCGTGAGGCACGCCCACTTCGGCTGCGATAAATACGCTCGCCAGTTCGGCGCGAAGCTCTTCCTTGGCGTAGTTCAAATCGCCGAAACGATAGGAATCGGTCAACGTAGGCCGATTCAGCCGAGACGGGTGCCCGCTCCAATGGGCAAGTTCGTGAAGTGCAGTACCGTAAAAACCTGGCGCGTCTTTGAAGGCTTCCTTCGGAGGAAGATGAATGCTGTCCGAGGATCGGTTATAAAACGCGCGGTCGAGCTGGTCGTGGGCGATCTTCGCTCCGGAGTTGGCGAGTATGCGCTCGCCGCTCTCAACGACCTCGAAAGCGGACGGCTTGTGGGCGCTCGTAGGCCGGCACGCCTTCGATCTGGTTGGCGTTGAAGACCGTGTAAACGCGGTGAATCAGGCGGCGCTGGCTTCCTTTGGCCGATTCGCCGTCACCGCCTTTGCCAGGTTCTCCAGCCTTTCTCCTCCGCCTTGGCATTGACCTCCCAGAACTCGATGGCCGTTCCCTTCTCGCCCTTGCGGACCTGCCATCCGTTTTCGGCGGCCTGCTTATACGTCATCCACCGTGGATCTTCATAGCCGCGTGAAAGACCGGTGGCCATGAGCTGGATTGCGTTGCCGCCCCGATACGCCTTTTCGGTTGTTGGATTGAATGGCATGCCCGCCGACTCCCATGGCTTCTGCCATGGCGCAACGCCTTCTTCGAGCATCTTGACGATCGAGTCCGTGACTTCCTGGCGGTGGTCTCGCTTTGCCGGTGCGGCAGCATTCGATTGTTCGCGGGGACTCATCGGAGAAGACCCTCCTCCGCAGAGTGCGCGTCTGATTCAAATTCAGGGTCCGGCGTCTCACTCTCGAAACCAGAACCTTTGAGCGGGTCACCGCCGATTGCCTGAATCTCGGATTCGGAATCTGTCGGGAGATACATCTGGGCTCCTTCGGGCGCTCATTGCGCCTACCCGGTAAGCCGCGAGATGGAAGGTGCGTGACAGGCTGAACTTGATGCCGCGCCCTCGACCATATGCTCGAGGATGGCCTAACAGGCTGCTGAAAAAGGCCATTTCGGGCCGAAAACTGGCTCGTAAGTCATTGATTCTGCGTTCGATAATTGAAGCAAAACAGAGCTTTTCAGCACCTACTAAGCTTCGGATCGCCGACCATTCGGCTAGAGCCGATGGCGTGGCACTTCTTCGGATCGGGCGTTGGAGTGCGACTCGTAGCGATTGGCCCTCACCAGGATGTGTGATCTTTAAAGTCTCTATTGAGAGCCACAGTGGCATCGGCGGCCCAACATTATCGGTTCGGTCCCATCCAGAATGCATTTTAATGCTGTACTTCGTTCATTTTTGGTTTATTATCTCAACTACGTGTTTTCGGCCAGATCGAAGCCGTCAACCGATGCTGAATGTACCACTAAAGGATTGAATCCCAATGCGACTGACCCGCAGCCCACGAGTCTCTCTCCTCTGCCCAGTGTTGATCTGCCTCTACCTGGCTTTGCCGAGCTTCGGCCAGGTGGAGATTCAATGGATCACCAAAGCCTCATCAACGCCGACACTAGTCAGTGGGCAAAATCTTGCCATCAGTAAACCAACCAGTGTGCAGATCCTGGTTACTGGCGTGAATGATTTCCTATACGATCACAAAATCAAGACGACCTTGGTGCCCAAGATATTCAACGACGCAGGCAGCTATTTGGGGGCGGGATTCAACGATGTGGCTTGCAGTGATGTTGATGCTCTCGTGAAGGGTTTGCAGGCTGCGGTCGACGACGGAAAAAAGGGTGGCGACACGACCTATATCCCGCTCGAGACAATGACCGGGAGCGTCGCTAAAATCAAAACCGCGCTCGACGCTTTGACGGGCTCCTCAAGCTATCTTAATTGCCGCGCGGGAGCCGACCAATCTAAAGACAAAGACCTTGCTGCCAAGATTGAGATCTTCAACAACAGTTCTCACTCGGTGAGCAGTGAGGCAATCGTGGATCCCGCGTCTGACCTGCGGATCGACGTGACGGCGTTCCTACAAGGCGGACCGAAGCCGAAGCAAGTCGGCGATACTTATACTGTGACAGTTGGTACTGTCACAAATCAGCTTTCACTGTCGATTGGCGTACTTGCAACAGGCTTACAGGCGCGCAGCTATTCATCCCGAAATTCGGTCGTGGATGGCGCTCTAGCGGCAAACCGACTCGTCGTCGAAAACGGAGGGGTCAGGCCGGCGGGTATCGCACTGCTGAACTACGCGGTAGTGGGCTGGGGAGGGTCGCCGGCTCAAGAGCGCTTTGGCCTCAGCGTATCCGCGGGGCCAACCATTGGCTTGGGTCAGACTGGGACGTCTTCAGCATTCGGGTTCTTTGGTGGTGTAACGATTCGTCTTTGGGATAGGCTGTTTCTGACGCCCGGCGCCCACATCGGGCAATTTGCCGACTTCCCCGTCGGCCTCCAGAACAACTCGACGATTCCCACGAACTACGGTGCGTTGACACCCGTCAACCGTTGGACGACTCGGTTTGGATTTGCGTTGACGTTCCGCACCAATGATTTTTCGGCCCTGAAAAAGCCGAACGCGACGACTGGAACAACAACCCCTGTAGCCAAGTGATGAACAATGCCGTGCAAGCCGCAAGCCGCCAAATGGATGTTATTGTTTCTTGGCCTGTTGTGCTGCCCCCTGGCAGCACAACAGGCGCCGCAAGACTACTATTACCACTATAAAGGCACCAAAGTCCCGTTGGTTCCGACGGCCAAGGTTGTCGCCCATCAGCTAAGGGGGCTGGCGCAGAAGGGAAAGTACCCGACTCTGGAAAAACTTGCAACTGAAGGCGTAACAAGCCTGAATCACGTGGGAGACCGCTTGCTTATTGCCTCGGCTGCGGTTGCTCAGGCGGCAAAGGCTGACATTGATCTAGGTAAGGCAGCGAGTGAATTGCTGGATCTGCCCGTTTTCCGAGCTGGCCGTTCACTGGTCGTGGTCCAACCGCAGGTAATCGTCCAATTCAAACCAGGGACTGACCGAATCGCCAACCGCGCCCTACTCGAAAAGTTCAGCAAGCAGATCGAGGAGCTGCCGGGTCCTGAGGTGTACCTGATCAATATCGAAAATCGGAATTCCACACTGAGAATTGCTAACCTTCTATTTAACAACAATACCGTACTATTTTCCGAACCGAATTTCATGACGGTTAGCGATCTTCCAAGGTTTCAAACTGTAGGAGCTGTGTCCGGTTCCTGCCCCGCCAACTCGGACGCCGCTGTGCCGCAATGGAATCTGAGAAACCCAGGTCAAGTAGGGAAAAAGGGAGCGGACATCCATATCGACCAAGTGTGGAGCAAGACGAAGGGTTCCGCCGACGTGAAAGTTGCGGTTCTGGATGACGGTGTCGATTTTTCCCACCCGGCACTGAAGAACCGCAAGGTAGGCACATGGGATGCGATCAAGAATGTGGGTGAACTGCAGATCGATCCTACGTTGGACAGCCACGGGACCTCGGTCGCTGGCATGATCGCCGCCGAGCCTCTTACCTCCAGTTCAATCAGCGGCGTCGCGCCCAACGTGGGATTGATTGGAATTAGAATGGCATCAAGAACCTTGGACGAAATAACGGATACTGGCATCGTCCTGATAGCACTAGGAAAGGCTCGAGAATTCAACGCGGATGTAATTAATCTAAGCGTCCATTTTGCGGCGTCAGACACCGTGAGCGCGGCGTTCGTTAGGGCGATGACAGAAGGCCGGATTGTCGATGGAACCCCCAGGAATCATTGTCGTGGTGGCGGCCGGAAACGATGGAGGACCTTCTCAATATCCGGCCCTCCTTTCTGCGTCACCTTCCTCTCTGATTGCGGTTTCTGCCTCGAACCAATGGGATCAACTCAAAACACTACATTCAAAGGATGGTGAGGTGTGGGCGACGAGCTATGACAAAGATGTGACAGTGGCGGCCCCAGGACTGAAACTCACGACCACAGCTCTGAATCTGAACTCGCCAACGCCAAAGTATGACTGCAATTTCGGAGGTACGTCCGGCTCGGCTCCCCAGGTTTCAGGTATCGCTGCACTCATGCTGAGCGTCGATCGCACCCTCTCCGCTGCTGAAGTCAAAAGGAGAATCGCGAAGTATGCGGATCCCATCACCGACGGCGAAACTGATTCTTTGCTACCGTTAGGCCGGATCAATGCGTGCCGCGCTCTTTTGCTGCTTGATTGCGACTAGCTGCGCCGGCCAGCGGACCGGCTGGCCCAAGCCCGCTTGGCTTGAAATGCAACGGGATGCTCGAGCAGTGGCTCTTCGCTACCCACCTGATTCACCGCTGACTTGGCTCAACGCCGTGCGATCCACACAGGGGTCAGCCGGCCCCAATGTTGTGCTCGAACGCAGCCGCATCATTTTGTGGCACTGGGCAAACCCTAAAGACCTGCTCGACTTCTTGAAACAAAACTGGGCCGATGCGCTCGATGAATCGAAGGGCGCGAAGCACGTTCCTCAATTCAAATTCGTGCAGGTATACCGGCACGGAACGGCTTTGCTGGTTCCGACCGGCGAGATCCTGATCACATTTCGAAATGACGTCTCTGCGTCTGAGGCGGCTAGCATCATCAAGGAGCAGGTCTCACGATTGCTGTGCGCCCCGGTGAATACAATCCTCAGATGTACACAGCGGTCCTGACTGGAGACGATGGGGTTAAAAGCGTACAAATCGCAAGAAGGCTCCTCCTCAACAAACGGGTCTCCATCTCCGAGCCCAATCTCATTTCCGTTTCTCCCATCGTTCCACCGCTTTAGGGGAGAGAACTTCTATTGCCTCCCAAGTCTGCCTTGACCATTTCGGCGTAACTCGGCAATGCGGTGAACTGACAATGGCCAACACCGCACACCGACGGACGCGGCGGGGAAGAGCCCTCGCTGGGGCATGTTTGAGCGGCGAGTCATCGGTCACGGCCAGACTCACGGCCGACTTGAATTGTCTTCAGCTCATCGACTGCCTTCGTCATGGCCGCCTGGTAGCGCCCCAGCCATCCGCCCCAGCCGTCTTCGGACGGAACGATGTCCTGGTTCAATAGGGACTTGGCCCTGTCTCTGAAGTTATGCTTGTTCCGTAGCGCTCGTTCGGCGTCACCGGAATCCTCAATCTCCAGCACAGGCCGCCCGTTCTCAAACTGCTTCTGCAGCCGGATGAACGCATTCGGGCGAAGCTTGCCGCGGCTCCGGGCTTCTTCCATCTCCGGCGTGTAGTAGATCAGGTGTACCTTGGCGTCGGTGCCTTCCAGCAACAGGTAGTGCCGACCGGCACTCTTGCCGACTTCCTCTTCACCGTGTGCCAGCACTCTCCCTTCGAGAGTCTTCAGCTTTCTCATGTCCAGCACCACGAGCGGCAATCGTTCGTCTGAAAGGAGGGCTCCGTGCGACGCGAGCATCTTCTGCCGATCGGTGGTCCGCTGCATTGCCTTCAGCACGGTCTGGAAATCGCGACGCACCTGCCACTCGCGCGGCCCGACCTGTTCCGCCAAGCCCATCTGTTTGAGCACGAGCAGGCGCGCATCAATGTGTTGCTCGCGCGCACGGCCTGCGGTTTCGCCGGCGCGCCGGACTAGGAAATGCTCCGCGGTCGAACCTGAGTCTGAGACCTCGGCAGAGTTCGCCCGATTGATCGCCCGGTCCAGCGATGTGAATCGACGCTCCTGAATCTCGCGGCGTTCGGAAGCGATCGCATCCAACTGGTTACGATGTCCAAGCTGTCGCGTACACAGGTCCTCCGCGATGGCCCGGATACCTTGGCGGACATAATCGCGGGAGTTCCAGAGCGGACTTGTCATCGCGGACGCCGCGCAAGGCGATATGTACGTGAGGATGCTCCGTGTTGAAATGCGTTACGGCCACCCATTCCAGCCTGGTTCCGAGATCTTTCTCCATGCGCGCCATGAGGTCTCGGGTCAGCCGGTCAAGATCGAGCCGCTCTCCGAACTCAGGCGAGACGATCAATTTCCAGAGCCTCGGATCACCCTCACTCTGCCAACGCTCCAACTCCTTGGCCGGCAACACGGGTTGATCGCGTCCATCCGGGCTCTCGATCCCGGCCTTTGCGCTCATGACCTGGCCCAGTGCCGCGCCGCCCGCGCTCTCCCGGGCGATGTAGCGCCCGTGCGCCCGCCATTGGCCTGGCGTTTTGTTCGCCGAGTACATCGTACGGACAGCACACCGCTGGTTGAATCGCTTTCGCGCTCTCCCGCCGGACCCGCTGATCGCAGGCGCCTTCGACCGTCGGGACGTTCCCGCGTACCGGAGTATGGTCCTTAAAGCGGTGGACCAGGCTCGTGCCTCGCCTTTCCCGCCCGAGCGTGGGCGGTTTGGTCGAATCCGGAAGTCTTCCTCGTCTCCCGTCGGCGCTTCTTCAGCTTTCTTCGCCACGGTTCACGAGCTCCTTCATCGCGGCCTGGGAATCGCCAGCCATGCCAGCGCCGACGCTCTTCAGAAATCGGTCGTACCGGGCTTTCCCCGGGCGACGGCCTGATCGTATGCATCCTTCGGCGGCTCCGCCAGACAGGTGAGTAGTGTCTTGACCAGCGAGTCGACGAAAGCGAACAGGGCCTGCTGCCCGAGACGAACACTACGGATCTCTCGGGCCATCCGGTCGAGACTTGCCGCGATTCGGTCTTCGGCCGCATCGATTTCGTTTTCGCGCCCGGCCAGTTCGCGCTCAATTGCAGCTCGGATGAATGCGCTCGGACTCGAGAAACCACCATCCTTGATCGCACGGTCAATCCGCCCGATCGAGTTCCTCGATGCGCAGTCCACGGCATCGTGTCTTCTGTTTGCCATTTGGCCCCTCCTAACCGGTACGCCGTCGCTTCGGGCGCGTGACAGGCGCGTAACACGAATGTGAACAACGCGCAAACCGTAAACTCCGGAAGCCCCTGGCGCAAGGAGATTAGACCCGAAAAAACAGAAAACTGTTTACAACCCTTTATGTTCCACTACCGGTCTTTTCGGTGTGATGGTCTTCGCTGTTGCCTTCCCACCGAGAAAAACCGGCAAACTTCTGAAACATTGTGAAACCCTCGCCCTGAGCGGCCGCGCGCTGAAACTTACTGAAACATTCGGCAGAAATCTTGAAATATTCTGTCACGCCCTCCTTTTTCGCGGCCTACAGGATAGAGGCCGCTTGGATAATAACCCGAAGGAACAGCTCGACCTAAGCCGACTCCGCGCGCGAATGCGGGAAAAACCGAGGACCAAAGCTGGGCAGGTTCGGCAGGCTTGGCCGGAAATCAAGGAGCTGTTCGCCGCTGGTCACAGCCTGAAAGACATCTGGATCTGGCTCAACGAGATTGGCATCGAGATCGGATACGCCCGGCTATCCCACTATATCGGTCAAATACGCCGGCGTGAGGAGGCAGGGGAATCTGGTGGCGGGCAGCAGTCTTTCGAAGAATCGAGCAGGTTCCCAACCGCTAGACCGCTGGACGCGGACGCGGAGAACCGCCGCCGCCCAAACGGCCGGTCAAAGAATGGACCCGCTGGCCAACGTCCTGGAACGCGAGCAGCAGCGGCCCGGGTTCAACTACAATTCGGAGCCCGACTTGAAAAAGCTGATCTGACCACAAGGGAAGGAATGGCTAAAACGACGACATCGAGTGAAACAAACGGAAGCGAGACTTACGGGCGCTATCCACCTCACACTTCAAGGAAAGGGTGGGGTAGGGAAAAGTCTCGTCGCTTCGCTGCTGGCGCAGTACTTCCGCGACGGTGGCCGGGATGTGCGATGCATCGACACTGACCCGGTGAATCGCACCTTCGCACAATACGCGGCACTCCGCGCGGATCGCCTCAACCTACGGGATGAGCACAACCGGATAGACCAGCGGGCATTCGACACGCTTATGGAACGATTCCTCAACGAGGATGCCACCTTCGTCGTTGATAACGGTGCTTCCACATTCCTGCCGCTGTGGCATTATCTGCTGGAGAACAACGCGCTCGACTATCTGCGGAAGACGGCGCAAGTCTACGTCCACACCGTTATTACCGGCGGCCAGGCGCTTCTGGACACCCTGAACGGCTTCCACGAATTCGCTCAGACGACCAGGAACGGAACATCGTCATCTGGGTCAATGAGTATTTTGGGCGCGTGGAAGCCGAAGGGAAGAAGTTCTCCGAAATGGCGGCGTACCGGGAGAACGCCGAGAAGGTCTGCGGCGCGGTGATTTTCTCGAAGCGCAACCAGGATACCTTCGGCCGCGATGTCGAAGACATGATCGCGTCCAAGTTGACCTTCCGGGAGGCCATCGTCGAGGCGAAACTTCCGATCATGGCAAAGCAGCGGCTGAAAGTGGTCCAGCGGGATCTCTTCGAGCAACTGGATCGCGTGACGTTCTGAGTCTGGGATGCGATGACAACGATAGACGTCAAGCGACTGGCGGCCGAAGTCTCGGTTCAGCACGGAATCAGGCTGGATCCGGATGACCCGATCATGGCTGTGGTCACGCTGAACCAACTCGTCTTCGAACAATCCGTGAGCGTCGTTGTGGATCGGGTAGCATCCGCGGTCCGCGAACTTGAACAAGCCGCCGACAAAGTTCAGGCGCGCGCCGGCATCGTGCTCGCGCAGGAAGTCAGAGATTGCGTGGCAAGCCTCCGACGGGAAATGCTAAAAGATATGGAAGCGGCGAGTACCAGCCGACCTACCAATTCCGGCGCCCTGGGCGACATGCTCTCGATGGTGGCTGTTCGGAAGTGGATCGCCGTGGGGCTCGTGTTCGCAGTAGGTTTGTTCTCAGCAGGCGTCTGGATGGGCGCTTGTCTGCGCTGAAAAGTGGCACGGGGAGTTTCACGAAGCGATGCGCACGTTTCTATTCTGGTTCGCCGTCCTGGGACCGCGCGGGCGCGTTCTCTTCCTGCTCGTCTGCGGCGCGATGCTCTACTGCGTTTGCAGGTGATCCGGCCACCGCACGGTTCCATCCTGGGCGACGACAACTACCAAGGCAACCTCAAGCATTGGACCGCAGGGGGCCAC
>CAWGKI010000007.1:0-21895 GCA_963823095.1 Terriglobia bacterium | reverse complement strand
CGCCCGCAGGGAAGCCGTAGTCGAACCCCATTCAGCACATCGCCGTTGCCTGAGTTGGTGCACGTTCCCCCAGTCAGAGCAGTCCCAAGGCGGATAGCGGAGGCTGCTGGCGGGTGTTGAAGCAAGTCTCTTCGTACTTGCCGCTGCCGAGCCGGATGCTGGAAATGCTCCCTGCGGCGAGGATTACACCGGCCCAAACCGGGCCTCGAACTGTAATCCCGTTGTGATAGTCTCTATGTTTTGGCGGACTCCATCGTCCGATTTCTTAACGTCCAAGATGATCCTGGGGAGCGATACACGTGAAGGTTTACGAAAGCACCGAAGTCCGAAACGTGGCCCTCGTCGGCCACGGGAATAGCGGGAAGACGTCGCTGGCGGCAGGCATGCTCTATGCGAGCGGCGTAACCAACCGGCTGACCCGGGTGGACGAGGGCAACACCACCACCGACTACGACGACGAGGAGATCAACCGGAAAATCACCATCTCCACCGCTCTGGCTGCCGCCGAGTGGAAGAAGATGAAACTGAACCTGCTCGACACGCCGGGCTTCAACCTCTTCATGTACGACACGAAGATGGCCATGGCGGCGGCCGACGCGGCTCTGGTGCTGGTCGACGGCATCTCCGGCGTTGAGGTCCAGACGGAGAAGGTCTGGCAATTTGCCGAAGAATTCAACCTGCCGCGAGCGTTCTTCATCAACAAACTCGATCGCGAGCGCAGCGACTTCGACCGGGCCGTAGCCAGTATCCAGGAGTTCTTCGGACGGCACGCGGTGCCTGTTGCGATCCCGATCGGGACCGAGAAAGACTTCAAAGGCGTTGTGGACATCGTCCACATGAAGGCTTACGTCTACACGCCCGACGGCGACGGCAAGGGCAAGGAGATTCCCATTCCCGACGACCTCGCCGATCAAGCCAAGTCGCTGCACGATTCGCTGATCGAAAGCATCGCCGAGGGCCGGGACGAGTTGATGGAGGAGTTCTTCGAGACGGGCACCTTGCCGCCCGAGAAGATCTATTTGGGTCTGCACGAGCTACTGAAAGAAGATAAGCTCTTCCCCATTCTTTGCGGTTCGGCGTTGCGGAACATCGGCACCGATCTGGTGATGGACTTCCTGCTGGAGTTCGCGCCGAATCCGACCGAGCACCCGGCGCTGAAGGCAATGACGGGCGACGAGGAAGTCGAGCGGCCGATCACCGACAAAGAGCACGTCACTGCTTACGTTTTCAAAACGATAGCCGACCCGTTCGCCGGGCGTCTTTCGTTCTTCAAGGTCTGCTCCGGCGTACTGAAAAACGACGCGTCGCTGATATCGATCCGCTCGGGAAGTCTGGAGCGCCTGGCGCACCTCAGCGTAGCCCAGGGTAAACAGCAACAGCCCGTAAACGAGCTGCACGCGGGCGACATCGGGATCGTCGCCAAGCTGAAAGACGTTCTGACGGGCGACACTCTGTGCGAGAAGGGCGACACGATTTCGTTCCCCAAGGTGAGCGTCCCCGAGCCGTCCATCGCTTACGCCATAGCCGCGAAGAGCCGCAACGACGAAGACCGCATGGGCAATGCCCTGCAGCGGATTCTCGAAGAGGATTCGGGTCTGCGCTTCTACCGCGACCCTCAGACCAAAGACTTCCTCCTGGCCGGCAGCGGCGGTCAACATGTCGAAATCGTTGTCGGCCGGTTGAAGAAACGCTACAACGTCGATGTCGAACTGCATGCGCCGAAGATCCCGTATCGCGAGACCATTCGCGGGCACGCCGACGTGCACGGCCGCCACAAGAAACAGACCGGCGGTCACGGGCAATTCGGCGACATCAAGGTGAAGGTGGACCCGCTGGAACGGGGCGAGGGATTCAAGTTCGTCAACGCCACTTTCGGCGGCGCTGTCCCGAAGAACTTCATCCCCGCGGTCGAAAAGGGCTTCGTGGAGGCCGCCGCGCGCGGCTACCTGGCCGGTTACCCGATGGTCGACTTCAAGGTGACGTTGTACGACGGGCAATACCACGACGTCGATTCATCGGAAATGTCCTTTAAGATGGCGGCGCGCAAAGCGTTCAAGCTCGCCATGGAGGAGGGCAAGGCGACGCTCCTGGAACCGATCATGAAGGTTGAGGTCGTCGGACCCGTAGAATATGCGGGCGATCTCATGGGCGACATGAACGGCCGCCGCGGCCGTATCAGCGGCATGGATTCCAAGGGCGGCACGCAGATTGTGCGCGCGCAGGTGCCGATGTCCGAAATGCTGACTTATCAGAACGACCTGACCTCGATGACGCAAGGGCGTGCATCATTCTCGATGGAGTTCAGCCATTATGATTTCGTGCCGTCGCTGCAGGCCGAAAAGATCATTGCGGCCGCGAAGGCCCTGATGACGGGTGAGGAAGAAGAGGAAGAATAGCGTTCTCCATCCGGTAGATTGCTACTTCGAAAGCCCGGAGCCGCACAACGCGGTTCCGGGCTTTTTTGCTCCCAGAAGGTTCGAAACCGCGACGCTGGTCACCCGGCCCGCTGGATGCATTTCATGTCCCGCTCGGCAGGGCAATTCGGCCGCCGATGTCAAGAGTGTTAATCGGGCTGCAAATCTTTGAATTTGAAGCGCATCCCCGGTTGCCGCCGAAAGGGGTAAAAGGGTTGACCACAAGGCCGAATTCCGTTAGAGTCTAAAGTTCGCGGTCATGTAATCGTTTCTTCACTCGAAGTACCGAATGGCTTTGCCCGTACACGTCTCCCTATTCGCGCTTTCCTTCGCCCTGATACCCGTGTTGTCCCTCCCAGCGGCTGGGAGAGCCTCCGAGCAGGCCCCCCCTGCCGATGCGGCAATCATTGAAGTTGCCGAGAGCGGCGCCGATGGGGCGATACAACAAATCCCGATCCACTCCAACCGCGCCAAGAAGGCCGGTCCGGTACTTCCGGAAGGTGATACCGCTCCACAATCTCGCGTTCAGAAAGCTCTGCGGGAATGTGAACAGCATTTCCAGACCGGAAAGTCCATGCTTGCGGACCGGCGAGTGACTGAGGCGCGGCATGAGTTCGACCTTGCGGTGGATGCCCTGATGGATCTGCCGGAAAATCTTCCGGACCGGGCCATGCTGGAACGCCGTGCCGAGGAGTTCATCCGCGAGATTCACAAATACGATTTGGAGAGTCTGGGGGCAGGCGAATCGCCCGAAGGTCTGATCTTCACGCAGTCCCCCCTCGACGGCATCTTAGATCTGACGTTCCCGGTAGATCCGAAGCTGAAGGATAAGGTGCTTGAGAGCGTCAGAGCCTCCTCGTCCGAGTTGCCCCTGGTGGTCAACGACGCCGTGCTGTCCTACATCAATTACTTCAGCAGTCCCCGCGGCCAGAAAGTGTTCATGTACGGCTGGAAGCGGGCCGGGCGGTACCGGCCGATGATCGAGAGGGTATTTCGGGAAGAGGGGCTGCCAGTGGAGTTGATCCATCTGGCGCAGGCGGAATCGGGCTTCATGCCGCGCGCGCTTTCCCCCAAAGCCGCCGCGGGAATGTGGCAGTTCATCCGCTTCACGGGCGGGCTGTACGGATTGGAATCGACCAGGGAAAAGGACGATAGGCTCGATCCCGAGAAAGCGACCCGGGCGGCGGCGCGCCACCTGCACGATCTGTATAGAAATACGGGCGACTGGTATCTGGCCATGGCTGGGTATAACTGCGGACCTCTCTGCCCGGAGCGCGCGGTGCAGCGTACCGGGTACGCCGATTTCTGGGAACTCTGCAGACGCAACGCCCTGCCCAAAGAGACCAAGAACTACGTCCCGGCCATCCTTGCCATGGCTATCATCGCCAAGGACCCGGCGTCTTATGGTTTGCCTCCCATCGACCAGGATCCGGAGCTCTCGTTCGATTCAGTGCACCTGACCGCTCCCACGAGTCTTGCGCTGCTGGCCGATGCGGCCGATGCCCCGGTCACAGATCTGCGCGATCTCAACCCATCCATTCTGCGGAGCGCGGCTCCGTCGGATTCGGATGTGCGCGTACCGAAGGGGAGAGGACAGATGGTGCTCACCGCGCTGGATGCCGTTCCCGATGCGAAGCGTCTTTCGTGGAGGCTGCACAGGGTCGGTCCGGGCGACAATCTCACTTTGATCGCCCGTCGCTTCGGCACGGCGCCAGCCTCGATATTAGCGGCCAATCCAGCGCTGGATACCACATGGTTCGAGCGGCCCCGCGAGGGGGAATTCGTGCTTATTCCCACGGCTCCTAAGCCCGAACCTGTCCATAAGACGGTACGCGCGGCCAAGGCGCGCGGGAAGCAGGCTTCGCGAGGAGCGTCGTTGGTGGCGCGCGGAAAAGGCAAGCCCGCGCTGAGTCCCAAGAGCGCTTCCCACGGAACGCAGCTCGCCTCCGCGACACACGGCAAGGCGCGCCGGACGTCCGCCCGCTAGCGGGCAACTTTGGACTGTCACTCCGCCGGGCGGACTTTCGGCTAAAAGGTCGAGCCTTGTAACGAATTACAAGACATGGTACTTTTGTTTTAATCCTGGAAAAGGAGCCCATGTTTATGGCGTCTTGGGAGATGAGCCCATTCGATTCCCTCGATGAGGGCGAAGGCGATTTCGATTCCGTGGTCAAAGACGACGGAGTTAGCGACGTGGATGACGACTTCGACAGCGATTCGGAACAGGAAGCGCAAGCCCCTTCCATCATTGCCGAGGTATTCGAAGTTGAGGTTGTAGCGGTTCCTGCGCCAGCGCCGGCAAGCGAACCAGTCCCAACTCCGGCCAAGGCGGCGAATCCGGTGAAGAAGCGCGCCGCTGGCGCTTCCAAGCCGAAGGCGAAGCCGGCGCCAAAGCCGGTTCCAAAGCCGAAGAAGTCCAGGAAGAAGGCCGCTGCGCCCGCGCCTGCAAAGAAGCAGGCGAAGAAGCAGGCCAGGAAACTGGCAAAGAAAGCCGCGAAGAAAGCTGCGGTCAAGACTTCCGTACGAGTTCCTGCCCGCAAGGCAGGCAAGCCGGCCGTTAAAGCGGTTGGCAAAAAGGCGGTAAAGCCCGCCGTTGGAAAGGTGACAAAGAAACCCGTGAAAGCTGCTACAAAGAAAGCTGCGCCGAAAACGGCGGCCACCAAGAAGGCGGTCGTTGTAAAGAAAGCGGTCAAAAAGGCCGTAGCCAAGAAGGCCGTAAAGCCCGCTCCGAAGAAGGCTGCTGCCCCGAAGAAGGCCGTCGCTCCCGCAAAGAAGGCTGCCGCGCCCGCTAAGAAAGCCGCGCCTGCAAAGAAGGCCCCGGCCAAGAAGGCAGCCGCAAAGAAGTAGTAAACCAGAGAGATTCGGCGCGCCTTTGGGCGTGATCCGGACTCGAAATGAGTTTGGCTGATGTTCAATGGGGCGCCCGCTGGGGCGCCCGTTCTTTTGACCCCGTTCTCTTGACACTGATCGGATCGGTTCAAGCAGTGGTCGAAAACGACGGCTGGGGGGTGAGAGCCGTGCTCTCCAGTCCTGGCTCTAACCCTTGGAAGCTTCGCTACCCTCGCGAACGACCGTGCGGCACTTCCGGAACAGGTCGAGCAGCGAGTCGGCCTGCTCTTCCGAACTGCGCGTGCCCTTGCCGGAGAAGCCCACTTGCACGCCTTTGCCGTATCCTGTGGAAGTCGCGATGAATTTCATCAACTCCAGAGCAACCTCGTCTCCCGAACTGGCGGAAGCCTTCTTGTCTTGTTCTTCCATGGGAATATGCGACTCCTGGACTTAGGGTTTGCATGGGCTCGGAGATGCTCCTTGCTCAGGCATCAACCAGATTAGCGCAGGAGCCCATGCCGGTTCACGCAACACGGTTCCTCAAGCACATGCGCGGCGGCGCACAGGCCCATCTTCTCGAAGGGGGCGATGGCTATTTCTATATCACAAAGTTCCGGGAGAACCCCCAGCACGTTCGGATTCTGGTCAACGAGTGGATCGCCTCCCGGTTGCTGGAGTACCTTCGCATCGCCGCGCCCCAGGTCGCCATCGTCGAATTGGACGAATCGTTTCTCGCCAGAGAGCGGGAGGTGAAGATCCGGCTCGTCTCCAAAGAGCTGCCCGTATCCGCCGGCTGGCATTTTGGCTCCCGCTATCCTGGTCACCCCGACCGCGACGCGGCCTACGATTACCTGCCGGATAGCCTGCTTCCGCAGGTCCACAATCTGCGCCACTTCCTGGGCGCCTTCGTGTTCGACAAGTGGACGGCCAATTCCGACTCACGGCAAGCCATCTTCGTCCGCCAACGAATCAAAGAGTGGCTGGACGATCCCGACGGAGATCCCCGAGGCGCGTCGCCACTGGCAAAAGGGTTCATTGCCCTGATGATCGACCATGGCTATGCGTTCGACGGGCCGCACTGGGAGTTCAGCGACAGTCCCATGCAAGGCTTCTACTTTCGCCCGGTAGTCTATCGGGACGTCCGCAAACTGGACGACTTCGAGCCATGGCTGACGCGGGCCCGCGAAGCGCCCTCCGAGCTATTCGACGGCATTCTGCGGGACCTGCCCAGGCAATGGCTGCCCGAGGGCGACGAGGACCCCGTCGAGCGCCTGGTGGAGCAACTCTACCGCCGCCGGAAGCTGGTTACGGATCTGATTGAAGGCTCGGCGAAATCGCGGCCCTCTTTCTTCCCGGCCTGGACGAACGGCGGCGGTAGCCGGCGTGCGGTGATTGGCACACTGTGGCTAACGAGGGAGTGAATCCCGGGCGGCGATAAGATGGAGAAGTGATACATTCGCAGCTCCTCCACAACGGCCATATCCAGCCCTCCTCCGATCTCGCTTTTTCTCCGGGCCAGGTCGGCGTGATGAATGGGTGGGGCGTGTTTTCGACTATCAAAGTCGTGAATGGAGTGCTGTTCGCGTTCGACCGCCACTGGGCCAGGATGCATCGGGACTCGGACCTTGTCCGCGTTCCCTTCCCGTGGAAGCCGGCGGAACTGGAGGAGGCGCTCCTCTCCCTGGTGGAGGCCAACCAGGCCTATAACGCTACGCTTCGCGTCGCCGTGGTCCGCAACAGAGGAGGGATTTGGGAAGGGCCGAACGTCAAGCTGGACGTCGATCTGGTGGCCTTCACCGCGGACCGCAACAGGTGGGGTGCGGAGGCCCGATTGGGCATCGTCCCGAACGGCCGGTTTGCTGCCAGTCCATTCACTGGCACGAAGGTGCTGTCCTGGTGCTCGAATCTGGCCTGGTACGAGGAAGCGCACTTGCGCGGGCTGGACGAGGTTCTCCTCCTGAATGAACGCGGCGAAGTGAGCGAGTGCACGTCGGCGAATGTGTTTGCCGTCTCCGGCGGCACGGTGGTGACGCCGCCGCTCAGTTCGGGCTGCCTGCCGGGAGTGACCCGCGAGTTGCTGCTGGAGGTCATCAAGGTACCCGGCATTCAGGTGATTGAGCGCGCCCTGACCTTAAACGATCTGGAATCGGCCGACGGGTTGTTCATCACTTCCTCTACGCGGGACCTGCTGGGCGTTCGCGAGGTGGAGGGGCTCTCCATTCGTCGCGAAGAGCGCATCCGGACCGCGTTGGAGCAGGCCTTCACCGCCTGGGAATCCGACTACGTCGCCGGCGCGGTGCGAAGAGCCCGAGCCAGCTCCGCGTTGTCCTAGCCGGCTCCGGGAGTGCTACGGCCGTCTGTCTTTTCTTTTGAGTATCGGATAGAATTCTCGCGGATATACTATCTATTAGTACTTGGAATGCGGTCGAATTGTGTATCCATGTCCGCGCCGGGCCAGCCCCGCCGGTCCGGCGATCCGTCGTTATGAGCAAGAGTCAAAAATGCCCGTCCTGCGGGTCATCGCGCGTTCGAGTTGGCCAGGCGAGGTCACTACTGGACAGTCTGGGGGGGCTCTGGGGGGAGTTTCCCGCTCGCTGTGACGATTGTTCCGCGCGCTTTCGCGTACGGGGCGTAGGAATTTCTTCCGTGTTTTATGCACAGTGTCCCCGCTGCCTCCGGCAGGATCTCACTACTTGGGACCTGCGCCACTATCGCGCGACGGGCTGGATGCGCCTGAGAATTCTGCTAGGCGCCAAGCGCTGGCGCTGCGAAGTATGCCGCTGCAACTTCGTCAGTCTGAGGCCGCGAAAGGAAAAGTACGTCCCGCCGGCCAGTCGCCCGGTGGCGGAAGAAACCCCCGACAGAAGCGGAACTCCGGCCTGACGGAAGAGCCGCGCACGCTGCCGCGGACGGGCAAACGGGCTCCGACCTCAATTTCCAAATGGAAAGGGCGCGACCCGCTTAAGACAGGTCGCGCCCAAAAGAAAATGGTTCCAAGTGACCCTCGTTCACAGCTTGCTCTCCCGCCGGCATGCTCGGCTTGAGCGTGGCGCTTTGGTCTTGACGCCGCACGTGCGTTTTGCTCTCCGCAGCGTGGTTTGCACGCTACAGTTCAACGCTCGACGCTTGCGACGGTCTTATGACCTCGCGAAGTTGGAAACTCGATCCGGGCTTTCGCTCCTCCCCGGAGACTGCATCCGTTGCCGGACCGCCTCAGAGGGCTCGTAGCTCCCGCCCTGAATCTTCGCTTCCCCGGCCTGAACTCACCGGGCCCGGTCCGCTCTCTCCTCCTTCCCCGCTACGTTCCCGCTTTGGGGGGATCAATGGAGAAAACCCGTTGCCTAGCTCGATCCTGCCGTCCCGGGACGCATCCGATCCGACCGTCGCTCCCCATTGGGGTTTTCGCCCCTTTGGATCAAAGCACCCGGCCAGTCGAGCATTCCGATAACTTACCTGACGGTCGCGGCCGTTTTCCCTTCGCTCCCCGCTGGCTTCTTCGTGAAAATCCGCCAACAGATCATCGTTCCAGGATCTGCGCCGTTCCGCCCGGCTCGCTGATTCCGTGAACCTCTTGGAACCGAATTCAGAATGCGCTATTCCGCGTGTTGAGTCAAAGGAATTCTACGATTCGATGACAGTTTTGCAGCAAGTTTATTTACTTTAGTTTCAGTGTGTTACAGATGCTCCAATGTGACTATACTGTGTATAAAACGTGCGCGCCGCGCTTTGTTCCGGCTCGCCCGGGCAGGGCGCGCCAGGATCCACCGACATCGCACCGAAAAAGGGGCCTGGAGCGCGTCTGAATTGCATAACGGCGAGTCCAGGAGCGAAGATCGAGTTCAGGATGGCCCCGCTCGGGAAGACTCTGATGCTGCTGGGAGGTCTGCTGCTCGTGGCGGGACTCCTGCTCACGTGGGGCCCCCGCCTGCCTTTCCGTGCTGGCCGGTTGCCCGGCGATTTCGTGTGGCGCGGCAAGAGCGCCACGATTTACTTCCCGCTGGGCACCTGCCTGGTGCTGAGCGTCCTGTTCTCACTGATTTCGATGCTCTTCCGCCGGCGATAACCCCACGTGGAGCAAGAAATCCCAACGTCCCCCAGCACCGAACCGCGAACGGAGAGAGCGGCCATCGGCTTGGCGCTTGAACCTCCATCAGGATAAGGTCCGTCAGTCACTGCGGAATCCGTGCTCTTCGGGGCGGGGCCGCTCTCTTCGTTCGCGGTTCGGTGCTGGGCGATTGAGCCGCCGTTTTCATGGTTGGGGGGGGGCACGGTCCGCCGGTCATGGACTGATTTGAGCTGCTGGTAGTTGCGTGGGTCGTCGACGCGCTACACGGAAGAGGGTGTGGGAAAGCCGAGCCCAACGCGGCTTGCGCTTCCGCCGCAGCTTCTACCGCAGGGTCCCCATTCGATCCAGAGGCCAGTAGACGAAGACAGCCTTGCCATATATGGCATCGCCTGGCAGCGGCCCCCAGGCCCTGCTGTCGTTGGATGCACTGCGGTGGTCGCCCATTACGAAATAGCACCCTGTGGGCACTCGCTGCGGAGCCATGTTCGAAGGATCGCGATAATCGTCCGGCACATACGGCTCAATCAGCTCTTTGCCGTTCAGCCAGACCCGGCCCTTTCGGATCTCCACCAAATCGCCCGGCGTGCCGATCACGCGCTTGATGTAGCTGCGCGAGGGGTCTTGTGGAAACAGGAAAACGACGGTATCGCCGTGCTGCACGGCGCCCATGCCTAGCCTGTACACGAACTTGTTGATGAAAATCCGTTCGCTGTCCACCAGGGCCGGCATCATGCTGGTGCCTTCGACCCTGACAGGTTGATAGACAAAGAGTATGATCGCTGCCGCGACAATGGAGGCGACGACCAACTCGCGAAGCCAACGCGAGGTATGCTTCCAAATACTCCAGTCCATTCGACTGCCATGATTGAAGCATGGTCCGGTTACGCGATCAAGTACTGAGCCGCGGGCAGTGTCCGCAATTCCCGGCGCGGAGCCGCGGCTGTGAGGCGTTGTGAGTGAAGCAAGACGGCTGAGAGCGGCACTGATCATCCCCGCCTTGAACGAAGAGCCGGTGATCGCAGCGACGCTCCGAGCCATCCCGCCAGGCGTCTTCGACCTGGTGCTGGTGGCGGACAACGGCTCCATCGATCGCACGGCCGAGACCGCGGGCGCCTGTGGCGCGACAGTTGTCGTCGAGCGCGAACGCGGGTACGGCGCGGCGTGTCTTCGCGCCCTGGCAGCATTGCCTCCGGACATCGACGTTGTGGCCTTCCTGCAGGCCGACATGAGCGAGGACCCATCGGAGGCGCCGCTGCTGCTCGCCCCCATCGCGCGCGGCGAGGCGGACCTTGTCCTCGGTTCGCGCATCCTGGGCCTTGCGGAGGAGGGCGCTCTGTTGCCGCACCAGGCCTTCGGCAACTGGATCGCGACCGCGCTCATCCGGCTTCTGTACGGGCACGGCTACACCGATCTGTGCGGCTACCGCGCGATCCGCCGCGACGCGCTTGACAGGATTCACATGCAGGATCGCAACTACGGCTGGACCGTAGAGATGCAGGTGAGGGCGCTGGAGCTTGGACTCCGCGTCCTGGAAGTGCCGGTATCCTACCGCAAACGCGCCGCCGGCGTGAACAAGGTCTCAGGAAGCCTGAGAGCCAGTGTTCACGCCGGGTGGATCATCCTTCGAACGGTCTTGCGCCTGTGGTGGCGGCGTCCCCGGGCGCGCCGCCCTCAGCCCTGAAACGCAGCCGCGACCGTGAGGGAGCGGTTGTTGTCCTCGCTCGAGATGCGCAATACGCCGCTGCAACCGCTCCCTCACGGTCGCGGCTCCGTTTCGGGGTGCGGCTCCGTTTCAGGATCGGTGGTGTCTTCCGCGGCTCGTGACTACTGGAGGCCCATCAGCGCCCCCAGAGTCTTCATCGGCAGCGCACCCTCTCGTAGAGCCTTCTCATTGAACGCGCCCGCCTTGAAGTCCTTGCCCTGCTTCTGTTCGGCCGCGGCGCGCAGACGTTTCCATTCGGAGTAGCCGGTGAAGTAAGTCGGCAACTGGCAGGAGCCGAGTTTCGCCCGCTGCACTTTCGCCGTCGCCTCTTCCTTTTCCTGGAAGGTCCGGTCCATCATCAGCTTCATCGCGGCGTCGTCGGTCAGGCCCATCGTGTGGTACTTGATATCGAGAATCGTGTTGGCGATGGCCCGCAGTTCCCATTTCAAGTTCTGCATCTTCAACTCGGGTGAATTGTCCATATAGCCGGCCTTGAGCATCTCCGCAGTCGCATACACGGCCCAGCCTTCGACATACACGCCGCTGCCGTAAATGGCGCGCAGCATCCGCCGGGAAAGCGGCTCGATGGCCGAGGCGTACTCCGCCTGGACGTAGTGGCCGGGGATCGCCTCGTGGATGGTGAGCACCCGCAGCCCGTAGATGTTGTTCTCGCGCAGTTTCGAATCGATGCGCTCCTGCGGCCAGTCCTTCGGGATGGGCGTCACCCAGTAGAACGCTCCGAGTTGCGGCTCCATCGGCGGCGCGGGATTGAAGCCGCCCAACGCGTAGCTGCCGCGCATGAATACCGGCGTGTCGATTACTTGCAGGTTGTCGCGCGGCGGATCTTTCACCAGGCTGTCCGGATGCGACTTGAGGTAGGCGCGCGTTTCGTTCAGCGCCTTCCGCGCCTCGTCCATATAACCCTCGGGCGTCGGATGCTTCTCGTCGATCTTCTTGAACGTCTCCCCGATGATCAGGTTCACGTCCACCGGATCGACGTGCTTCGGATACATGGCGTGATGCAGCGGCAGGGCCAGCATGAACATCTGCTTCCGCGTCTCCGCCAAAGCGAACTCCGCCTTGGCCAGAACTTGTTCCGGCGTCAAGTCCGTCCCCATCACCAGCGCAAACTTCTTGGCGTACTTCTCTTTGCCCAGCCGCCAGCTTTCGGCGCCGGTTTCTTTGAGTGACATCTTCAACCACTCATTGAAAGACCGCATGGCGGCAACGGCGTTCTTTGCGGCTGGATCGTAGGAGGCCTTCAAATCGGACGGAACCTGGGCGGGGAAGGTCTGCTCGATCATCCCTATGGTGCCTTCGTTCTCTTCGACGGCCACATTCTTCCAGACCGTCGGCGAGTCAACAAGCTGCAGCTTGGCCTCGCTCAACACGCGAGGGACCTCTCCCAGGCGCGCGACGATGTGCCGCCAGCGCGTCTCCCGTGGTGCATATTCCACGCTGTACGGCACGAACAGTCCGTTGCCGACGGTCTCGACGTAGATGGTTGGGTTATGCTTCCAGCTCTGGATCTCCTGGTCTTCCAGTTGGGCCAGTTGAATCTGCGAGTCGATGAGTTCGGCGTCGGCCTTCGACTCTGGGTCGAGTTTGGCGCGGTCGAAACTATCGAGTTTCGATTTCAGGTCCTTCCAGGCCGCACGATTTTTCTCAATGCCCGCCGCGCTGAAGTCGTCGAGGTGTGTATCGAGTTCCGCGCCCTTGTGCTTGTGATAGCCGGCCGCAGTCGCGCCCGTGGGGCTCAGCGCCAGCGTCGTCTCGATGAATTCCTGCGTGAACGCAGGAAACTCGGTGGGAGACCGCTTGCACCCAACCAAGAGCGCCACCGCCGCGAGGGGGACCAGAGCCAGATTCGCTTTTCTCATGACAGCGACAGTGTATCAATGCCGTGGGGAGCGAGGCATCTGATCATAAGTAATCGTAGCGAATTGTCCCAACTTCTAGGTTGAAGATGCGCGTCGCGCCGCATACGACTGACGAAGCCGTCCACAGCTGTATTGCCCCCCTCCGCCGTGGAGGGGTTCCGATCATAGGCCAACGACGTCTGTTGTCGCGCTTCTCCAATCGGCGCTCACAGGCAAGGCAGTCCTGCGACTTCGATCAGATGAGCAGCAGTGAAAGGGCCCAAGGTGGCAGCACACGCGCAACGCCCTCGCGCTTCGCGCCAGATGAATCGATTCGGCACGCTGAGGCCGAAACAGGCCCGAATATTCATAGTTAAGTGCTGTTTACTTCCGACAGAAAAGCTGTACGAAAGCTTGCTACAAAACGCCATTTCTCAGTTCTCGAATAATAATTACACTTCTTTCACTTGACATCAGTGCCTGCCCGGGTATAATTTATTCAGAAATGTCTCTGGCTTCTGCGGTTTCCACAGTGGCTGACTACGTCTATTTGCCGAGAGACTTGCGATTTCTAGACTACTTATGGAAGTTGAAGTGCTTATTGGAGAAACGAATAGTATCATTACCAATCAGGAATGGGTGAAACAATGCGTACAAACGTCGTCTTACGTTTCGCAGTAGGTGTTCTGGCGTGTACTTGTAGCGCAACGGTCCAGGCTCAAGCCCCGTCGGGTAGCACCATCAACACACCAACTCAGGCTGCAACTTTGGGATTAGGCGGTACAGGGGCACCGAAGTACGCCCCCAAGGTGGCTCTTCTTAACAGCAGCATTCGGACAATTAAGGGGGACTATAAGCCAGCATCGGTAAAGGACGGCCTAAAAGTGGGTCCGGCATGCGTCTTCACTTTTTCGCTGGCCCCAGCCGAAAAGTCACTCCAGGCCAACGCGAAATCACCTCTCAGGATGAACTCAGATGGCACATGTGAGGCGGACTTTGAGATAGGGCAGGCTCCCCAGGAACTCATGGATTGGGCTGCCGCACTGCATTCCTCACCGATCCAGACGCCCACAACGGCTAACGCGCAGGACATACCTGCCCCGTTTGGCAGCGTTTCCCCGAACGATGATCTCCCACCCCGGCACGGGGGAGGGCCACCGGGATTTTCTCAAGCTGCCGGGCGTCAAGATGCATGGTTCGTCGACCCTGTGGGTGCAGTTGTTAACTCTGTTTTCGTTCAGACTACATGGTGGTGGTACGCACCTGGCACTTGCGTTTTGATCCAATCGGGTCAATACTCACGCAGTTGGCTCTCTCTCAGCGGCTGGTCATTGAGCTACGAAAACTGGATCAATAGCTCTACATGCAGTTACACTACAAGCTACGCGACAGACACTTTCGTCAATAATGGATTCCCAGCGTGCTTGGGAGGCACCGTTTACGCATACTATGCCCCTGCCGCAGTCTGGGGACAGTGGGACGGAGTTCTCACGGGCCAGTTCGCCTGGAGTCTCGTCGGACCGGCGTGTATCAACCTTTTGACACCTCAGGTTCAACTGCGGAGAACCATAGGCTAAATGCGAGAATCCGGTGAGGCGGCTGTGGCGGTGAGCCCTGACGCCTCACCGCAGAATGTTCGCGGAGGGGCTGACGTGGTCACAAGGCGTGGCGTGTTTACGCTACTGGCAACCCTTCTAATATCCTTGGCTTTGCTCGCAGCGCCGTTGTACAACAGCGGTTCGGGCCGCACGACGCTGCTCCAGGTCAACGGTTCCAGTGGCTTGATTGTGTTTCTTCCCGTCGCCATCAGCGTCCTGGGATTGTTCACTAATAAGCTGAGGCTGATTGCCGGATGCTTGATGCTGGGATGGGTGGTATTAGGGATGTGGAGCGTTGGGCTGTACTATATTCCGATAGCGGTGAGCTTGCTATGGCCGTCGAAGAACCCGCCAGACGACGGCAAAATGATCACCCTCCGATAGCGCTGCTAATCGGATTACTCATATGGAACTGGCAAACCAACTCCACCTCGAAGAATTGCCGGAAGGGCTGTTCCTCGCAACCTCAGATGAATTGCCCGGCCTCGTAGCGCAGGGGCGAACCGTTGCCGAGACGCTTGAGATCGCGCGCGACGTCGCTATGAAGCTGACAGAAGCCCGGCGCGAGCGCAAGGGCGATTCGTTCCACCTTCAACCCTGAAATTCCCGCACCGCCGGGTTCATCCCTCGCTCGTACGCATCGATCAGCTTGTCCCAAGTGGCGTTGGCCTCGGCATCGATCCGTTTCCGCGCCGGGTCCGCATCGAACCAGGCGAGGGTGCGGCGAATGCCCTGCCCGAAAGGCGTCGTGGCGCAATATCCGGGCACGAAACGCTTGATCTTCGTGTTGTCGAACACGGCGCTGACCGCTTTGTCGCCGAGCAGCCCGCCCAGGGTTGAAGGCAGACAGGCGGCAATGAAGTCCGACGGAATGTGGATGAGACGCGCCTCCACGCCCGCCGCTTCGGCTGTGATTCGGTAATACTGATCCCACGTCATCACTTCGTCGCTAGTGATGTGGAAGGCGTGACCGATGGCCGGCTCCAGGCCGAGCAGCCCGACCAGTCCCTTCGCAAAGTCAGTGTTGTGCGTGATGGTCCATAGCGATGACCCGTCGCCGGGCACGATCACTTTTTTGCCCCGGCGCATCCGGTCCACGACGGTGTAGGATTTCGCCCAACTGTTGATCGCCAGGGCCACCTGCGTTTCTCCATAGGTGAGAGAAGGACGGACGATGGTGATCGGGAAGCCATCTTCTCGATAGGCGCGCAGCAGCCGCTCCTCGCACGCGGCCTTATTGCGCGAATAATCCCAGAACGGATTGGCGAGTGGCGTGGACTCGGTGATCAGGTAGTTCGTCGGAGGCTTCTGATAGGCGCTTGCCGAGCTGATGAAGATGTATTGCCGAACGCGTCCGCGAAACAGTTTCAGGTCGCGCTCGATCTGTTCGGGTGTGTAGGCGACCCAGTCCACTACGACGTCGAACGCCAGCCCGCCGAGCGCCTTCCGGGCCTTGGCTTCGTCATCGATATCTACGGTCAGCGTGCTCACGCCGGCGGGCAGCGCGGCGTGGTGCTGGCCACGCGTGAGCAGCGTCAGGTCGATGCCTCGCTCCGCCGCCAGACGCGAACAAGCTGTGCTGATGATGCCGGTGCCGCCGATGAAAAGAACCCGCATGGATCAATTATGGCGCGCCAAGCACAACCTTGAAACGGAGCCGCGATCGTCAGGGAGCGGTTGTATCGAATGTCTGAGAAGCTGTGCCGATCTGGAGATCGGCGTTCCCAGGGACTTACGCGTTCACGCGTTCCTGGTAAGAACCGTCGGAGGTGCTGACGCGGATGCTGTCGCCCTCTTTGACGAATTGCGGCACGCTGACGATCAGACCGGTTTCCATTTTGGCCGGCTTGCCGACGTTGGACACCGAGCCGCCCTTGATGCCCGGCTCCACTTCGATCACCTTCATCACCACGCCTGGCGGGAGTTCGACGCTAACCGGCTTGCCTTCGTAGTACTCGACGTTCACCTTGAGATTCGGGATCAGGTACTCGACGCCATCGCCAAGGGTTTCCTTGGTGAGGTGAGTCTGCTCGAAGTTCTCGGTGTTCATAAAGTAGTAGTACTCGCCGTCGTCGTACATGTACTCCATCTCCACCTCTTCGAGAACGGCGCGGTCGACGTGGTCTTCGGAAGAGAAGCGGTGCTCGAACATCGTGCCGGAACGCAGATTGCGCATCTTGGCCTGCACAAAACCGCGCAGGTTGCCCGGGGTCCGGTGCGTCATCGAAAAGACGGTATGCAGTTCGCCGTTGAAGATAATTACCATTCCCGGACGCAATTGGGTCGCTTGCAACATGGATGTACGAAAGTCTCCTGACTGGAAGTGGGAAACCATTAGTTTAACAAATACGTGCCATAGAGTCTCTTGATTGGTTCACGCCCGAGGTTCCGCCTGCGCACGGTTGGACCTCAAGAGTGAAAGAATGCCCCATATGGCACTCTCGCGTCGGGCTTCGATTTCTCTTCTTGTGCTCGGTCTGGCAGGACTCGCTCCCGCACAAGAGCAGCAGTTCGCCGCGCTCGGCGACTTCAAACTCGCGAGCGGTGAAGTCCTGCGCGACTGCCGCATCGGCTATCGCACGTTCGGCAAATTGAACGCCGCCAAATCGAATGCCATACTGTTTCCCTCCTGGGCCGGCGGCAACACCGGGCAGATGCTCTCCAGCGCCGGGCCGGGGTCGGGACTGGACATCTCGAAGGACTTCGTCATCATGGTCGATCCGCTGGCCAATGGCGTATCTTCGTCCCCCTCGAATAGCCAGCTCCAGCCGAGAATGAAATTCCCCAAGTTCACCATGCGCGAAATGGTGGAAACGCAACACGCAATGCTGACGCGCGTACTGCACATCAACCACCTGAAGGCCGTGATGGGTATCTCCATGGGCGGAATGCAGACATTCCAATGGATTGTTTCTTACCCCGCTTTCATGGATTACGCGATCCCGATCGTCGGCTCGCCGCAACTCGCGCCCTACGACCTGGTGCACTGGCAGACGCAGATCGACGCCATCGAGAACGACGCGGCGTGGAACCACGGCGACTACGCGAAGAATCCGGCTCGCGTGGCCGAGGCCGAATTCGGCGCATTGCTGCTTACCACGCCGGAACGCTTCAACCGGCACACGACGCGGCAACAGGTCGTCGAAATGTTGGAGAAGGCCAAGAAGGAAGGAGCCGGATCGGACGCCAACAATAAGATCCGCCAGGTGCAGGCGATGATGTCGATGGACGTATCGGAGAAGTTCGGCGGATCGCTCCAGGCCGCGGCGGCCACGGTAAAAGCGAAGGTTCTGGTAATCTCCGCAGTGCAGGATCACGTGGTGACGCCCGGGCCCTCGTTCGAATTCGGCCGGCTCATGCGTGCCGGGATCGTGCGCCTTGAAGGAGACTGCGGCCACAGCGCACCGGGTTGCGAGGGCGCGAAAGTGGCCGCGGCAGTGCACGCGTTTCTGTACCAGTAGGCGTCAGGCCTCGATCTTCGTCCCAAGCACCGCGAGGAATTGCCGGATCCAGGCCGCATGCGCGGGCCACGCAGGCGCGGTGACGATGTTGCCATCCGTGATCGCTTCGGTCATTTTCAGGTCGACGTAAGTGCCGCCGGCGAGAGCCACCTCGGGCGCGACCGCCGGGTAGCAATTGATGCGTTTACCCTTCACCACGCCCGCGGCAGTAAGTACCTGCGCGCCATGGCAGACGCTGGCGATCGGCTTGGCCGCGGAAGCAAAATGGCGCACCAGTTCCAGCACTTTCGGCGTCAGGCGGATGTACTCCGGCGCGCGTCCGCCGGGGATCACCAGGGCGTCGTAGTCTTCACCCTTCACCTTGTCGAAATCTGCGTTTAGAGCGAAGTTATGCCCGCGTTTTTCCGAGTACGTCTGGTCGCCTTCGAAGTCGTGGATCGCGGTGCGCACTACGTCACCGGCCTTCTTGCCAGGGCACACAACATGCACCTGATGGCCGACCATTTCCAACATCTGGAAGGGCACCATTAACTCGTAGTCCTCGACGTAATCGCCGGCCAGGATCAGGATCCTTTTCACTGCCATCGCGGAAGTTCCTCCAACCCTCAAGATCCCACTTTCCGCCTGGGAACGCCGATCTCCAGATCGGCCACCGTACTGCACGACAGAGATTGGTGCCGATCTGGAGATCGGCGTTCCCAGGGGGCTCCGTTCGGTAGACTGGATGCACGATGCCTCGTTCCGGCCACTCGCGGCGCGTTTTCCTAGGCGCATTGGCTGCCGCGCCGCAGATTCTGCAGCCGAACCCAAACGACATCCGCATTGAGGCCGTTTCCAGCGCAGAAGAGAGCTACCGCTATCGCACGCCGTACAAATTCGGCGGAGTCGAGGTGGACCGCGTCACGTTGTTGAATGCGCGAATTCGCGTGCGGGATAGAGCCGGCCGCAGGGCGGAAGGCTTCGGTTCCATGCCGCTTGGCAACGTGTGGAGCTTTCCATCGCGCACCATGCCGTACGAGCGAACGCTCGGCGCAATGCGGACCCTCGCCAAGCGGATCCAGACGGTCACTGTCGATTGCCAGGAGTATGGCCATCCGGTCGAACTCGGCGTGCTGCTGGAATCCGCGTGGCTGAAGGCTGCCGTCGAAGTGAGCCGCGAACTGGATCTCGACGCCACGATTCCGAAGCTCTGCACATTGGTCACGGCGAGTCCGTTCGACGCGGCCCTGCACGACGCTTACGGCAAGCTGCACGGCAGGAGCGTCTGGCAGTGTTATGGCCGCGACTATTTGCGCGACGACCTCGCCCGCTTCCTCGGCGCGCAGTTCGGCGGACGGCGCCTGGATGAGTTCGTCACGCAGGAGCCGGCGCCACGTATTCAGGTCTATCACTCTGTCGGCGCGGCCGACCCGCTGGAAGACAAGGATCTCAAGACAAGGCTCAACGACGACCTGCCCGAGACCCTGCCGCAGTGGATCGAGTACAACGGCCTGACGCACTTCAAAATCAAACTCAACGGCGACGACGGCGAATGGGACCGCGAGCGGATTTTAACGGTAGACCGCATCGCGGGCGAAGTCCTGCCGAAGCGCGGCGTGTCGCGCTGGTACTATTCCCTCGACTTCAACGAGCGCTGCCAGAACGTTGGCTATCTGATCGAGATCCTGCGCAAGGTGCGCGAGAAATCGCCGCGCGGCTTCGAGATGATCCAGTATGTCGAGCAGCCGACCGCACGCGACCTGAAGGCGGATCGCCGCAACACGATGCACGAGGCTGCGAAGCTGCGCCCCGTCGTGATCGACGAGTCTCTCACCGATCTCGAAAGCCTGGCACTGGCCCGGCAGATGGGCTACACCGGCGCGGCGCTCAAAGCGTGCAAAGGCCAGACCCAGGCGGTGCTGATGGCCGCGGCGGCCCAGGTGTGGAAGATGTTCCTGTGCGTGCAGGACCTGACGTGTCCCGGAGCCGCGCTGATCCACTCCGCCGCGCTGGCCGCGCACGTTCCCGGCGCAGGAACGCTCGAAGCGAACGCGCGCGAGTACGTGCCAGCCGCGAATCAGCCGTGGACGGCGAAGTTCCCGGGGCTCTTCACGATTCGCGATGGAACCATGGCGACCAGCGAGATCACCGGACCGGGACTGGGCGCGGTCGCGCCGGGCGAATGATTCGTGGTGGTACAAATGGGTCGGAGCAAATGCGTGGGAGAAGCCCAATGAATCGAAGATCTTTCCTCTTTACCGGCGCCGGCGCGATGGCCGCCGTTGCGACAGAATCCTCGGCTTACCAATCGGCGCGCCCGCCGATCTGCGCCTTCTCGAAGCATTTCCAGTGGGCCGGCATCGCCGAGATGACCGATGTCTGCGCGAAGCTCGGCTATGACGGCATCGACCTGACCGTGCGCGACGGCGGCCACGTCCTGCCCTCGCGCGTGGAAGACGACCTGCCCAAGGCGGTCGAGATCATCCACAAGGCCGGGCTGACGACTCCGATGGTGACCAGCGGAATCATTGACGCCCGTACTCCAAACGCGGAGCGAGTGGTAAAGACGCTGGCGTCACTCGGCATCCGCACCTATCGCTGGGGCGGTTTCGTCTATGACCTGACGCGCGACCTGCCGTCGCAAATTGCCGAATTCCGCACGCGTGTGAAAGACCTGGTAGCGCTGAACAAGCAGTACGGCGTCTGTGCCATTTACCACACGCACTCGGGCGAAGGACAACTGGGCGCGTCGTTCTGGGATCTGCACATGCTGCTGGAAGGCTTCGACGCCGATGCGGTGGCGGTGAATTTCGACATCGCGCATGCCACGGTGGAAGGCGGGCTCGGTGGCTGGGTGCATAGCTGGCGGCTGCTGCAGCCGCGCGTGCGCGGCGTGGCCGTCAAGGACTTTTACTGGAAGCGCGACGACGCCGGCAAGTGGCAAGTAGGCTGGTGCCCGCTGGGCCAGGGCATGGTGGACTTCAAACGCTTTCTGCCGATGTTGAAGGCAAGCGGATTCCACGGCCCGCTGCAACTGCACATGGAGCATCCGGAGCTGGGCGGCGCGAACGACGGGAAGCGCGAACTGTCCATTTCGAAGGACCAATTGCTCACGGTGATGCGCTACGACATGGACGCGCTGAAGAGCAGATTGCACGAGGCGGGAATCGCCTAGCGGACCGTAGTGGAGGGGCGAAAGCGAAAAGGGCTTTTTCGTTTTCGCTCAACTTGCCACAGGAAATCAACCACTTACAGCCGCAAAACAAAAAGGCCTTTTCGTTTTGCGGTTTTGCCCGTCTACAGAGACGGCTCCGACTCGTCCCTCGGCCGCACCACTTCGCTGAAGCTCGCCAGCTTGTTCAGCGCGCTCACGTACGCCTTGGCGCTGGCTTCGATCACGTCGGTGGAAGCGCCGCGCCCCGTGGCCGCCTTTCCCCACCTCCAGGCGCACCGTTACCTCGCCCATCGCCTCGGTGCCGCTGGTGACGGCGCGGATTCTAGCGCACCAGCTTCGCGGCAGTCTTCGTGACGGGATCGATCGCACGGTAAACCGCGTCGACCGGACCGTTTCCGATGGACGCGCCCTGCCGCACTTCACCCTTGGCGGAAGCCGCACGGTCGCCGTGGGAATCGCCGAAGTGCCGCTGTAGATCTGCAAGTAGTCGAGATGGTACTCGTCGGGAACGGGACGCAGGTCCTCGTGCAGGATTGCCGCCAGGTCTTCATCGAAGACCTCTTGCTTCTTGTCGGCGACCAGCAGGAAGCGCTCGTAAGCCTGATCCAATTCCTCTTTGGAGAGCGCGTAGCCAAGCTTCTGCAAACGGTCGCGCAGTCCGTGCCTGCCGGTGCGCGCGGTAAGAACGACGCGGCTGTCGTCTAAGCCGACGTCTTCGGGACGCATGATCTCGTACGTTTCACGTTTCTTCAGGAACCCGTCGACATGAATGCCGGAACTGTGAGCGAATGCATTGGCGCCCACCACGGCCT
>CAWGKI010000006.1:0-618966 GCA_963823095.1 Terriglobia bacterium | reverse complement strand
CGGCCATCCGTGGAGCGACCGTATTCAACGACATGGACGCGGTCGCTGCCTTTCTCCAGCGCGTGGAAGTAAGCAATCACTTGCGACCACTCCACGGCGGCTTTGTCCTGGCCGATCGGATGGCCCAGGAACGAAGAGGGATCCGGCGGAGCGCCGCACAGTAGGAGAGCCGGCAGGACTGCGCCCGCAAGGAGAGACGCAAGAAGAGAAAAGGCGCGCCTCATGCCCGGTTCAACTCCCTCCACAGCGCTCTGTACCAGCGCAGGAAGCGCTCGGGCTCCTTGCTCTCCTGGCACTCGCACAGCGTGTAGCGGTCGTAGCCGCTCGCGCGCTGCAGCGTGAACAACTCGCGCCACGGATAACGGTCGTCGGCCAGTTCGTTGATATGCGCATTGCGGATCCAGGGCCGCAACAGATCGAAGGACTGCCGCACGCTGCCATTCATGATGTCGGTCGGATTCGAGTTCCAGCACAGGCCTACCGAGGCATGGTCCGTGGCTTTCATGATTGCCGCGCAGACCGGCGGCATTTGCGTTTCCGCGCCGTGCACTTCCAGCCAGATCTCGATACCGCGCACGTGCGCGTAGTCGCCCAATTCCTTCAGGCTCAGCCCGATATTGCGAATCGTCTCATCGCGGGAAACGCCCGCGGGAAAGCCGTTCGGCCGCACCTTCACGCCCAATGCGCCAATGTCGCGCGCCAGATCGACAAAACGTTTTCCCTCTTCAATGTTGTTGCGGCGAATCGCCGGGTCGGCCGAGTGGAACTCGCAGGTGGAGCCCAGGCTGAGCAGGCGGACTTTGCTGCGTGCGAAGCGCTCTTTCACCTTCGACCGCTCTTCGACGCCGAGCGACGGTTCGACGCCGTGCTTGTGGCCGGTCCGCAATTCGACCGCCTCGAATCCCGAGGCCTCCAGATTGCGAATGATCGTCTCGACGTCCCAGTCCTTCAGGACGTTGTAGGTGACTGCACCAAGTTTCACTTCTTCACCAGTATCCTTCCGGCGCGAAAGGAGCTAATCCGCCGGCGCGGCAAGAGGAGCGGGAGCCTCCGCCAATGGCGTCAGGTCGTAGCCCTCCCATCGCGCCACAACCGCGGATGCCAGGCAATTGCCCAGCACGTTCACCGAAGTTCGCGCCATGTCCATTACTGTATCGATGCCCAGCAGCAGAAAGATCCCTTCCGCCGGCAGGCCGAACGTTGCGAGCGCGCCGGTCAGGATCACCAGCGCCCCTCGCGGCACTCCGGCTACGCCCTTGCTCGTGAGCATCAACGTCAGCATCATCATGAGCTGCTGCCCTAACGTCATGTGTATTCCCGCGGCTTGGGCGATGAAGATGCTGGCGACGGAAAGGTACAGCGTCGAGCCGTCGAGGTTGAAACTGTAGCCCGTCGGGAGCACGAAACTGACGATGTGCTTCGGCACGCCGAAGCGCTCCATGTTTTGCATCGCAGTCGGGAAGGCCGCCTCGCTGGATGCCGTTGTGAAGGCCAGCAGAAAGGGGTCCTTCACGGCCCGGAAGAAACGGGCCAGCGGAATCCGGAAGATGGCGACGACCGCGCCGAGGACCACGACCACGAAGACGAGCAACGAAGCGTACAGGGTCACAACCAGCTTGCCGAGCCCATACAAAACCCCGATGCCGTTCGCCCCGATGGTGGCGGCGATGGCCGCGCCCACGCCCAGCGGGGCGAACCACATCACATACTTCGTGTAGGCGAACATTACCTCGACCAGCGACTTGCAGAATTCCACCACGGGCCGCGCCTGCTCTCCCACCGCGATGCAGGCCGAACCGAAGATGAAGCAGAAGACAACGAGTTGCAGCACCTCACCCCGCGCCATGGCATCTACGACGCTCGCCGGAAAGACGTGCTCCAAAACGCTTGCGAACGTCGTCTGCGCCTGAGGAAGAGCCGCCTGGGCGCCCTTCTGGAGAGTGACGCCTTCGCCGGGGCGTACCAGGTTCACCGCGCCAAGACCGATGAACAATGCGGCGGTGGTGGCGATTTCAAAGTAGACGATCGCCTTCACGCCGATACGCCCCATGGCTTTGGCGCTGCCCGATCCGGCGATACCGTAAACCAGGGCCCCGAAAAGCAAAGGTGCGATGATCGACTTGATCAGGCGCAGGAACATATTGCTGACCGGAGTCAGGTGGCGTGCGGCTTCGGGAAAGAACTGCCCGAAAAGCACACCCACTACCATTGCAATGAAGATCCAGGCCGTTAGGGAAGGCTTCCTCAACGCTCACCCCACTTGAGTTTTTGACGCAGCACATCGAAGAAAAGCATGCGCGGCGGACGAATCAGGCTGACGGTTTTTTGCGAGCTCCGGCACACGACACGATCCTGCTCGCGCAGCGGCGCGCCGACCTGGCCGTCGATGGTCAGATGGGCATCTCCACTTGTCGCAAGGTTCAGAACTTGAATCACACTCGAATCCGACACGAGCACGGGCCGGTTCGTCAGCGTATGGGGACAAATCGGTGTGATGCAAAGAGCTGCAACTGAGGGGAAGACAATGGGGCCGCCGGCCGACAACGAGTACGCGGTGGAACCCGTTGCCGTGGAGATGATCAATCCGTCGGCCTTGTAGCGGCAGACGAAGTGGGCATCGACGTTGCAGACCAGATCGATCATGCGGGCAATTTGGCCCTTGGTGATCACCACGTCGTTCAACGCATCGAAGCTCGCTACGATCTCTCCATCGCGCTGCACCTCGCACGAGAGCATACGGCGGCGGGCGATACGATGCTCGTTTCGCAGTGCCCGTTCGAGTTCGGGGAACAACTCCTCGACGCTGATGGCCGTGAGGAAGCCGAGGCCGCCCAGGTTTACCGCGAAGAGCGGAATGTCGCGTCCGCCGATGGCGCGCGCCGCGGCGAGCAATGTCCCGTCGCCGCCGAGGACGATCACGAGTTGGCAGTCGTCGGGAACGCGCTCGCGGTCCAATCCCTCGCTGCCCAGGTAGCCAGCGGCGTCCCGGTCCAGCCGCACCGACACGTTCCGCGCGGCGAGCCATTCCAACAGGGCGGGCAGCAACTCCTCGGTTTGGCGGACGTCAGGCTTCGCTATGATCCCGACTGTGACGACCGGTTCCATATAGCAGGAATTCCTTATTACCCTCAGCGCCGGGCAGCGGGCTTTCCATCAGGCTTGTCTGGAAGCCTAACATTCGCGCCGCGTCTTCCGCTTTCCGGCAGACCGCTTCGTGCAGCGCGGGGTCGCGAACGATGCCTCCACGTCCCACTTGTTCGCGGCCGACTTCAAACTGCGGCTTCACCAGAACGATTATTTCGCCATCCGGCAGGAGCAGCGGAGGCAGCATCGGGAGAATGAGTGTAACAGAGATGAAGCTGACGTCGCACACCGCCAGCCCAACTTGTTCTCCCAGCAGCGCCGGCTCCAGGTAGCGCGCGTTGACGCCCTCGTGGACCACCACGCGCGGATCGGTCCGCAGCTTCCAGTGCAACTGCCCGGCTCCGACGTCCACGCAGTGCACGCGGGCGGCGCCGTGCTGCAACAGGCAATCGGTGAATCCACCCGTCGAAGAGCCGACGTCCACACACACGCGCCCGGTCACGTCGATGCCCCAGTGTTCCAGCGCGCCCAGCATCTTATAGCCGCCGCGGCTCACCCAGGGCATCCGCGCCAGCACTTCAATCGATGCGGTCTCGTCCACGGGCGCGCCGGCTTTGGTCACCTTCTGGCCGTTGACCAATACCTCGCCGGCCAGTAAGAGCGCCTGCGCTTTTTCGCGAGACTCCGCCAGATTCCGCGCGACAAGCAATTGGTCGATACGCTGGCGGCCTTGCTTCATGCTTTGCGCTCGACGATCAGGTCGGCGAGTTCCCGCAGGCGCTGCGCCGAATCTCCGAACTCCTCAAGCGATTCGTGCGCGCGCTGACGCTCCTTCTCGGCCATTTCCCGGGATTGCTCTAAACCATAAACGGCCGGGAATGTGATCTTGTGCTGAGCGGCGTCCTTGCCCGCAGTCTTGCCAAGGGCTTCCGAGGATTGGACCACGTCGAGGATGTCGTCGACGATCTGGAACGCCAGGCCGATGTGCGATCCATAGCGGGACAGCGCGGAGAGCTTCCGTTCGGGCGCGTTCGCATACAGGGCGCCCATGCGGACGCTGGCCTTGAGCAGTGCGCCGGTCTTGGCCCGATGAATCCGTTCGAGTAGCTCATCGGTCGGGGGCAGGTGTTCTCCCTCGATGTCGTGCACTTGGCCCGCGATCATCCCGCCTACGGTACCGGAGGCTCGCGCGAGTTCCTCGACCAGGCGGGCGCTGCCATGCATGGCCAGGACCTCGAATGCATACGTGAGCAGTCCGTCGCCCGCCAGAATCGCCATCGCTTCGCCAAAGACTTTGTGACACGTCGGGCGTCCCCGGCGCAGGTCGTCGTTGTCCAGCGCGGGCAGATCGTCGTGGATCAACGAATAGGTGTGGATCAGTTCCAGCGAGCACGCGACCGTTGTCACGCCCGCGACCTCATGCCCTACGGCGGCGCGCGCCGCCTCCATGCACAGCACTGGCCGGATGCGCTTCCCACCCGCAAACAGGCTGTAGCGCATGGCCTTGTGGATCGACTCAGGCGGAGCGGACTCCGCAGGCATGATCTTGTCCAGTTCGGCGTCCACCTGCCGGGCGCAATCGGCCAGATACGCTTTGATGGTCATCGACTGTGTGTTCACGCTTCTGGCGGCTCCTCGGCCGAAGGATCGTGCAGCGGCTCGGCAACCATGCCGCTCGCCTTCCTGGTCAGTATCTCGACGCGGTGTTCGGCCTCTTCGAGCTGTTGGCGGCAGCCCGCGCTGAGAGCAGTCCCCTCTTCGAACAGCTTCAATGCCTCCTCGAGCGGCAGCTCGGCCTCTTCGAGCCGTTTGACGATGCCCTCCAGACGGTCGAGGTTCTGCTCGAACGTGGGAGTATCGGGACCGGAGTGCTGTTTCCGCGCCATGTTCGTCCTATTTTATCCTTCCCGCCGTCATCCGACGGTGGAACTCGATGGCGATTCCGCGATCGAGCGGAACGCTACTTCACTCCACCCATCAACCGCGTAACGGGCTTTGCGATCACGAACAGACATAATCCAGCCACAATGCTGAACCCGGCGACGAGCCCGAACAAGACCGGCACCGGCAGCGCTCCGTAGACCGACGCGAGGCGTCCGCCCAGGTAGTTGCCCACCGAGATGGAGACGAACCATACGCCCATCATCAGGCTGCCTATGCGGACCGGCGCGAGCTTCGTGATAGCGCTCAGGCCGACCGGGCTCAGACACAACTCGCCGACAGTATGGCAGAGGTAGGTGACCATCAGGAACAGCGGCGTAACCTTCGCTCCACCCGCGCTGAGAGTTGCTCCAAAGAAGAGCACGACGTATCCCAAGCCAACGAAGACCAGTCCTAATGCGAACTTGGCGGGGGCGGAGGGTTGGCGCGATCCGAGCCTCAGCCAGAGCCATGCGAGCATGGGCGCGACCGCGACGATGAAGAACGAATTCAGCGACTGGAACCAGCTCGACGGGAAGGCGAACCCGAGAATGTGATTGTCGGTGCTGCGTTCCGCGAAGAGGTTGAGCGACGAGCCGGCTTGCTCGAATGCCGACCAGAACAGCGACGCGGCGATGAAGAGCACCAGAATCGCCGCCAGGCGCTTCCTCTCCACCGGCGTCCAGTCTCCGCCCAGCAGCATCCAGGCGAACAGCACTGCAACAATCACCAGCAACAACACGCCCAACGCGTTCACCAACAGCAGCGCGGTGAGAGGCAGGACCCCGCTGAGATGGAGAACGGTCATCGCGGCCGCAACCGCGAGCACGACCAGCACGCCACTTCGCAGCCACCTGCGCTGCGAGACCGCTTCCTGTGGACTCGCCGGCTCCACTGGATGCAATCCGGCTTCGCCCAGGTGGCGCTGACCGAACCAGTATTGAACGACGCCGAGCGCCATGCAGACGCCCGAAATCGCGAAACCCCAATGCCAGTTGATCCTCTGTCCGACATAACCGCAGATCAGTGGAGCGATGGTGGCTCCCACGTTGATGCCCATGTAGAAAATGGAGAACCCGCTATCGCGGCGCGGGTCGCTGGGCCCGTAGATCTGCCCGACGATGGTGCTGATGTTGGGCTTCAGCAGACCCGTGCCCGCGACCACCACGCACAGGCCCGCGTAGAACACCCCAGCGTTCGTCGCGGCCAGCATCAGATATCCGATCGCGATCAGAATGCCGCCGTAGAGAACAGCCTTGCGCTGACCCAGGAAGCGGTCGGCCAGCCACCCGCCGGGGAGGCTCCACAAATAGACAGACGCCGTGTAGAGGCCGTAGATGGAACCCGCCGTCAAGACGTCGAGCCCCATGCCGCCGCCGGAAACGGGCGCGACCAGAAACAGGATGAGCAAGGCGCGCATCCCGTAGTAGCCGAAGCGCTCCCACATCTCGGTGAAGAAAAGGGTGGATAGGCCGATCGGATGGCCGAAAAAGCGAGTGTCCAGGGGCCGGGTCATCAGTAAACATCCGAGTTTACAGGATCGGTGGGAACGGTGTTATCGGCGAGCGTGCCAGTTGCCGGGTTGCTGGCCATCCGGGCAAAATCGGCGGCCAATGATACGCCGGCATCTTGGAGTCTGTCCCTCGATCAGGCGGCTCGCAATTGAGTCTCTCGTCGCTGGAGGGCGGGTCCAGCCAGGCTAGATCTTGCTCCAGTCCAGGATCACTTTGCCCGACTTGCCGGAGCGCATGGCCTCGAAGCCCTGTGCGAATTCGGAGTAGGGGAAGCGGTGCGTCACGATTGGCATGACGTCGAGCCCCGATTCGACAAAGACGGTCATCTTGTACCAGGTCTCGAACATCTCGCGGCCGTAGATGCCCTGAATGGTGAGGCCGTTGAAGATCACGTTGTTCCAGTCGATGGCGATCTCGCCGGGCGGGATTCCCAGCATGGCTATACAGCCGCCGTGGCGCATGTTGGCGATCATGTCGCGCAGAGCCCGGCCGTTGCCGGACATCTCCAGCCCGACGTCGAAGCCCTCCGTCATGCCCAGCCGTTTTTGAACTTCCGGCAGAGTTTCCTTTGTCGAATCGACGGCGGCGGTCACGGGGAAGCGCCGAGCCAATTCGAGACGGGCCGGATTGACGTCGGTGATCACGATATGGCGCGCACCGCAGTGCCGTACCACGGCGGCGGCCATGATTCCAATGGGGCCGGCTCCCGTAATCAACACGTCTTCACCGGCGACAGGGAAGGCCAGGGCGGTGTGGACCGCGTTTCCAAAGGGGTCAAAAAACGACGCCACTTCGTCGGAGATCGAGTCATTGTGGCGCCAGATGTTGGCGGCGGGGACGGAGACGTACTCAGCGAAGCAGCCGGGGCGATTCACTCCCACGCCTTTCGTATGCGCGCAAAGGTGCCGGCGGCCGGCGAGGCAATTGCGGCAGCGGCCGCAAACGACATGGCCTTCGGCGCTGACGCGGTCGCCCGCCTTGAGGTCAATGACATTTGAGCCCATCTCGACAACGCGTCCGACAAACTCGTGACCGACGGCCATTGGCACGGGGATCGTGCTCTGTGCCCAGGCGTCCCAATTCCAGATATGCACGTCGGTGCCGCAGATCGCCGTCTTGTCGACGCGGATCAGCACGTCGTTGATGCCGATGGCCGGAACGGGGATCTCTTCGAGCCAGAGGCCCGGCTCGGGCTTTGCCTTAACAAGTGCTTTCATGAGCATGAGAAACTCCACACGGAGAGAGGCCTTCGCAGGCCCCCGTCCTCATGGTAGAAGAATCCGTCGTAGCAACGATGGCCTGCCGAGCGCGGTCTTGATACGATACTGCCATGTCCCCTACGACCCTGATGAAGAACCTGCTTGCAGGCGCGGCGCTCTTCGCGCTAGGCGCCGTAACGATATGGCTCGCGCGGCCGGCCACCGTCGAAGCGCAGAGCCCGCGCGTTTATGAGTTGCGCACCTACCATTGCATGCCGGGAAAGCTGGAAGCGTTGAAGACCCGGTTCCGCGACCACACTATGAAGCTTTTCGCGAAACACGGCATGAAGAATGTCGGGTACTGGGTGCCGGCCGACGAGCCCGACTCGCAAAACACGCTGAAGTACATCCTCGCTTACGACAGCCGCGAAGCCGCGAAGAAGTCCTGGGCCGATTTCCAAAACGACCCCGAATGGAAGAAAGTACGCGACGCTTCGGAGAAGGACGGGAAGATCGTCGAGAAGGTCGAATCGGTCTACATGCTTCCGACGGATTTTTCTCCAATGAAGTAGCGATTCGTGGGGCGCGATCCAGCGCCGCCCCACACGCAGATTCTCCGTGGATAGCCCAATGCACGAATTGAATATCCCTGCGTCCGGCGCCAGGCCCGAATTCTACGCGGAGTTGCGGACCCAACTCGCCGCTCTGCTCGAAGGCGAGACCGACCTGATCGCCAACACGGCCAACATGGCTTCGCTGCTCTACCACGCATTGCCCGATGTGAACTGGGCCGGGTTCTATTTCCTCAAGGGCGAAGTGCTCGTATTGGGTCCGTTCAGCGGCAAACCCGCGTGCGTGCGGATCGCGATGGGCAAAGGCGTTTGCGGCAGCGCGGCGGCAGAGCGAAGGTCCGTTCTGGTCGAAGACGTGCACGCCTTTCCCGGACATATCGCTTGCGACGCAGCGTCGCGTTCCGAACTGGTGATCCCGCTCATCCGCCATGGCGAGGTGCTGGGCGTGCTCGATCTCGACAGCCCGCTGCCCGGGCGCTTCACGGCGGAAGATCGGGTGGGTTGCGAGAGCCTGGCGGAGACGCTGCTTCAAAGCCTGAGGGAATGATCGAGCCCCTCTGTGGCGCACGCTTAAGCGTGCAGTGGCGGCATTCATGCCGCCATGCCGGGATACCGGTGCCGGACGTCGACACGAGTGTCGACTCTGCACGATGAATCGTGCGCCACAATGGTTGTTCTGAAGATGCTCCGAAACGGCGCCTGGCCATGGCCGCTCACTATCGTTCGCGGTTCTGTGCTGGGGGACGGTTACAGAGAGATCTGTTCGGGAAAGAAGGAGTCCGGTGAGCACTTTGCAGCAGAGAACGATTCGAATCATGGGAACCCTGGCGATGGCCTGCGGGCTGGCAATCGGGCAGGCAGGCGAGAGGGCCACAAGCTTCCGTCCCGGGGAGCTTTGGCCGGACAACCATGGGGTCCACATCAACGCCCACGGTGGCGGCATCCTGTTCCATCGCGGGACTTACTATTGGTTCGGCGAGCACAAAGTCGCGGGCCCGCATGGCAACAGCGCGATGGTGGGCGTTCACTGTTACTCATCGAAGGACCTCTACAACTGGAACGACGAGGGCATCGCCATGGCCGTCTCGAAGGATCCCAAGAGCGACATCGTTGAGGGCTCCATCATCGAACGCCCCAAGGTGATCTACAACGCCAAGACCCGCAAGTTCGTCATGTGGTTCCACCTGGAGCCCAAGGGCGCGGGTTACGAGGGCGCTCGTACCGGCGTGGCCGTCAGCGACAACGTGACCGGACCGTATGCCTTCGTGCGCTCGATGCGGATCAACGCGGGCACGTGGCCGCTGAACTTTCCCGAGGTGCTCAAGAAAGGCGCCGTGCCGACCGTCCCCATTCCACAAGGGAGCAAGCTGTGGTTGGAGGCGAACGTGATGGGATCCATCGTCCGCCGCGACTTCCAGGGCGGGCAGATGTCGCGCGACATGAATCTCTTCGTGGATGACGACGGGACGGCGTATCACATCACAGCGTCGGAGGAGAACGGCACGCTGCATATCTCGCAACTCAGCGCCGACTACCTTTCCTTTGCCGGCCGCTGGGTGCGGGCATTCGTGGCGGGCCACAACGAAGCGCCCGCCGTGTTCAAGCGCGGCCGCAAGTACTACATGATCACTTCGGGCTGCACGGGCTGGGATCCGAACGCGGCTCGCTCCGCGGTTGCCGATTCCATGCTCGGCGAATGGCGTGCGCTCGGGAATCCGACGCGCGGGACACCCGCGGAAAACGCGGCTACGTTCGAAAGCCAGTCCACGTACGTGCTGCCGGTCCAGGGCAAGCCGGGAGCCTTCATTTTCATGGCCGATCGCTGGCGTCCGAAGAACCCGATCGATGGCCGCTATGTCTGGCTGCCGGTGCAGTGGGAGGGCGACAAGCCGGTGTTGCGCTGGATGAAGGAATGGTCGCTGGAGGATTTCAAATAGGGCGGGGCGTTGAGGCCGCAAGTCGCGGTTGCGGCGAAGCTCTCGCCTCACCTCTACACGCGGAGGCCGCTATTTGCTCGCCGCGGGGGCTTCGGCATTGCTGATATCCTGGACGGCCTTCCACGATCCGTCCGCTTCCTTGCGAAAGATGGTGACGAACCGGCCCTTCTCCGTGACCGCCTTCTTGGTGGTTTGATCGGTGGCAGTCAGCACATAAGTTCCGCGGGCGTATCCGAGATCGCCACCCTTTGACACCTCCACCTGGACAGTCTGCAGCGCGAGCGCCCAGTTCGGATCGGTCAGGGCATCCTTCATCCCCTTGGCAATAGCGCTCTTGCCGGTCATCATCGGGGAGTTCGGGATGATTAGGTTTCCGTCCTCGGTGTAGTGGGCGGCAATGCGGTCCGCATCCTTGCCACCCCAGTCCTGGACAAAAGCGGCAACCTCGCCGTCGCGGAGAGCACGGGCCTCCGCCTGACGGTTATCGGGCGCCGGCGACTGCGAACAACCGGTCAAGATCAGGAATCCCAAAGCAAAGCAGATGGGCGTGTGGCGCTTCATGTTCATTTCCTCCGGCGAGCATCCTCTGAATTTGGCTTCACGGGATTATACACTGGATCCCGGCCAGTTCAATCGCCGGCGCGGCTTGTTTAGCAGTGGGTTGGATTCGGAGGGCACGGGAACCGCACAGCACCCTCGTGCCTTCACATCGCCTGGATAGTGATTCCGCGTTCAAGCGGAAATGTGGTTCCCGCGTCCTGTGCGCGTTTAGCTTTCCTAATCAGCTGTAGAGAGACCTAAACGTCGGCTTCTGCGCGCCGCGAAGGAGAGACAGAGACTACTTGTTCTTCCCCGGCCCGCCGTTTGCGGGTGGAATCGTGACGTCGATCGTGGTCACTGGACCATACGTTGAGAGAGGCCTGTCGAAGTCCGCCGCCTTACCTACAACCAGAACGGCCAAACGGTCTTTATGGACGTACTTCTGCGCAACTCGAGCCACATCCTCTTGCGTGACTCTCTCGATGCCCGCCTGATACCGTTCCAGTGAGTCCGCCGGATAACCATAAAACTCATAGGACAGCCGTTCGTTTAACACTTTTTCCCTGGAGTCGAACCGGAAGACGAACGAATTGAGAATCGCCTCCTTAGCTTTGGTCAATTCCTGCGTCGTCGCCGGGTCGGTCTTAAGAGTGTTGACTTCTTCATTGAAAGCGTCGATGGCAGCCGCGGTCGTTTTACTCTTTGTTCCCATGAACAAGCGCAAAGTGCCCGGGTGGTCAAATTCGGTCCCGACACCTCCGCCCACAGCGTAAGCGAGTCCTTTTTGGACCGGATGTTGGAGAACAGCCGCGAGGAGAAAGAACCTCCGAAGAACTGATTAAAAACCTCGATCGCATAATAGTCGGGATTGTCGCGTGTGGTTCCTAGGTCGACCATCTGCACGAGGCTGGCAGTCACGTCATCCTTGGCCACAAAATATACGCCGGGCTTTGGCCCCTTGAAGGGAATCTGGTTCTTTGGCGCAGCCGGACCTTTGGGCCAGGAATCGAATGCTTCGCGCAGTTTCGCCTCAGTTTTCGTGGCGTCAAAATCTCCTACGACTCCGAGGATCATGTTATTGGGGCATACGTATTGCTTGTGCCAGCTCACGAGATCCTGGCGGCTAACCGCCGCAACCGTGGCGTACTCGGGCACTCGCGCGTATGGCGAGTCTGGGCCGTACACAAGCTTAGATGCTTCGCGAAACGCGATTTGGAACGGTTCGTCGTTCCGGCGGGAAATCCCCGTATTCAACTGGTCTTTGGCCAGAGGCAGTTTGTCTTCGCGAAACTCCGGCTCACGCAGCAGTTCGAGGAAGACCTTAAGCACATCGTCGAGGTTCTCCTTGAGGCAGTCCCAGGTTATGGAAACGGAATCGAGACTGCCGGACGCTTCCACCTTGGCGGCGTGCGCTTCCAAGTAATCATCCAACTCGTCGCCCGTTTTGCTCCTGGTACCTCCTGTGCGCCAAACCTCCCCAAAAACCTGGACGAGGCCGATCTTCTCTGCTGGCTCGTCGCGGGAACCGCCTCGAATCCTCGCCGTGCCGCGAACGAGCGGCAGTTCATGATCTTCTTGCAAGAAGATCACCATGCCGTTCGACAGCTGGATCCGTTTCGGAACCTGTGGATGAAAAGCGTGCAATGTCCGAGGACGAATCTCCTTCCAATCCGCCGTCACGCTCGCCGCCTGACCTCGCGCCGCGGGTGAACCGAAGGCGAGCCAGAGGAAGGCCGGGTAAACGACAATCCCAATTCGACGCGGCTTCATTACTTGCTCTCCTTTGCCGCCGCAGGAGCCTGCGCAGGTTTGGTCGACTCCATAATGGCGATCGTGCGATTGGACTCCACAAAACTGGTGTTAGCGACACGCCGGATGTCTGCCTTACTCACCTTCTCGATGTCGTTCACATGCCGAAACAACCCTCTCCAGTCCCCGTAGAGCGACTGTGCGCTTCCCAGTTGGAAAGCCAGACCTTGGTTGTCGGCCAATTGACGGATCAGGTCCGCCTTAGCGCGTATCTTGACCATGTGCAGTTCTTCGTCACTGATGTCCTGGGTTTTCACTCGCTCGATCTCGGAGTGAATGGCGTCGCGGATCTCTTCCGGCGTATGACCCGGAGTCGATATGGCAAAAAAGACGAACAGGTTCGGGTATTTGTTGCCAGGGTATCCGTTGAAGCCGCCGGAATACGCGGCGATTTTCTTGTCCCGCACCAGGGAACGGAACAGCCGCGATGTGCGGCCGTTGGACATCAGGTCTTGCAGGGCGCTGTACACCGCATCATCTTTGTCCCTCGCTCCCGGTTTGTGATAACCCTCGATGAAGATCGGCTGCGTCGTTTCGTGGAGTATTACAATCCTTTCCGAGTTTTGTGGCGGTTCGACGGTACGGAGCGACTCCGGCTTCGGCCCTGAGGGGATCCGCCCGAGGTACTTCTCCACTATCGGCAGAACTTCGCTTGCCTTCACATCACCCACCAACGTGACCACCATGTTTGCGGGCACGTAATACTTGCGGTAGAAAGCCTGGGCTTCAACCGCGGAGAAGGATTCCAGGTCGGACGACCAACCCACCACCGGCTGCCCATAGGGGTGCGCCGTGTAAGCTGCCGCCAGGAACTGCTCCAGCAACCTCCCGAATGGCTGGCTCTCGCCCAGGCGGCGCTCCTCGTGAACCACGTCGCGCTCCTTGTAGAACTCACGCATCACCGGGTGGAGGAAACGCTCCGACTCAAGATAGGCCCACAGCTCCACTTGGTTAGAGGGGAACGAGTAGAAATAGCCAGTCTCTTCGCTGCTGGTGAACGCGTTCAGTCCCGTGCCTCCCTTCTGTTCCACAATTTCTCCAAACTGATTCGTGAGGACGAAATTCTGCGCCTCGGCCATGGCGTCCTTCCAGCCCTTCTCCAGTTCGGCCACTTTCTTGTCGTCCGGCTTTACTTCCCCGCGCCGCGCCTGGTCGTAAGCTTGGTATGCCTGCTCGATCTTCTCCAGCGCAGCCTTCTCGCCGACGTAGTCGTTCGTGCCGATCTTGTCCGTACCCTTGAACGCCATGTGCTCAAACATGTGCGCCAGTCCGGTGATGCCAGGGTATTCGCGGTCTGAGCCAACATCCACATGGGTGAAGAACGAAAAAACCGGAGCCTCCGGCCGTTCGCATACCAGCACGGTCAGCCCGTTGTCCAGTAATTTGAGCGTGATACGCTTCTCAAACGATTGCAGGTCTTGCGCTCGCGAAAGCGCAGGAACTAGTACGCAAAGGCAAACCGCCGACAACTTGAGAATTGTCATTCTGCTTGCTCCTCTGGCGGGGATACTACGAAACCCAGTGTCGACGGTTTGGGGCAAATCGCTGACCTCCGTAGTAATACCGCTCATGTATAGTACAGATTTCTTGCCAGCGACTCAATGCTTCTGCGCACATCCGATTCCCGTAGGGCGTCCTCCCTAAAAGATTCACCGCGAGTCCAAGCTGGGAGACGTGCCAGTTCCGTTTGTGCCGGCTGCAAGTGATACGACCAAGTGTGTCCTCGAAAACACCTGCCGCGAGGCGAGTAACAGCCGTCATCTGGTTGTGCCGGCTTGAGATACGGCACGAGGGTGAAGGAGCCCTTTGAAGTCCTCGAGCGTATCATGTGGCGGACTCTGACAACCCATCCGCCTCGTTGTCGCGGACTCGTCGTCGGCTGTCTACACCGCGTTTGAGGAAGGTTGCCTGGATTACGCCCCGGAAGTCCGCTTGGCAACGGTAGTCCCTGAGACGCAACTCACTGACGCATCACTCCCGACGCGTTTGCTTCGGCGAGAACATGAATTCAAGACATTGGTCCGGCTTCGAAGAATCGTGCCCGAATCCGCGGCGCCCGAGCCCGCTCCAGCCAAGCGAGGCGCACGCCTGATTGCCGCCAACACCCGTTCCAACTCCTGCACTACGCCCCGTTCTGATCCAGCGTCGCGTGTATCGACGGAGCGAAAACGAAAACTGTTTTTTGATTTCTCGATAATCGCCTTTTAGAATCAGGTGCTTAGCTGCGAAATCGAAAAATGCGTTTTCGTTTCTCCCCTTGGAACTCAACCGGACGAGCGGCTGGCGGGGCTACCCGAAGGCGACGTTGTGCGGCGGCTCCGGTAGCGGGTTCAGAGAGGCAACACGCGCTCGATGTCACCGCTCGCGCCAAGGTCCGTGGTGGGGCAGAATTTGTCCTGCGTGGGGCTGAAGCCGCGCCATTGAGTTTGTACATTTCTTGGAGAAATGAGGGGGCGCGTGGACACTACTCCATTGGAAGGGGTGGGACAGACCATCGCCTTGCGTGGTCTGGTACACCAGGCTAAGCCTGGCTGATCTTGTGAGTTGAAAGGAATTCACCATGCAAATTGCTCATTCGTGCATGTAGCGGAACCGGAGCGAGTCGGGGTAACCCGGCTGGTGGAAACTGGGGAAGCAAACCTGTGAGCCGTAGTGTTAGCAAACCCGATTCGGCCTCGTGACGCTAATGAAGGTGGCCAGTCCTCCAGACAGGATGAAGCCTGCCACCGGTGGGGAAGCAATGAGCAAGCACTCGCCGGGCCTTCCGGGGTGATTGGGGACAGCGCGCAGGAATAGATCAGTCGAGGAACCTGGGAGACCCGGCAGGGTGGGGCAAGGGCAACCGAGCCCCAACGGCCCGCGGGAATGCATAACCGAGGGAACGGCTCTGGCCGGGAGTCGGAGCGGCGCATAGTAGCGAGGAAGCGGGGTAACGCCCGTGGAGCCAAGGGGCCGCACTGAAAGCATTGCTGCTGTAGGAGGAAAGGAGAGCCGCTTGGAAGAGATTCCCGCTACGGAACAATGGCCGCATATCGAAGCCCTGAACAAACAGGGGAGTGGAGACGGACGGCCGGATAAACTCTCTTTGCTGAGACAGAAGCTGAGCCAAAAGGCCAAGCAGGAGCCGAAGTTCCGGTTCTACGTGCTGTACGACCGGATCTATCGGCGCGATGTGCTGGAAGCGGCATGGCAACGGGTGCGCGCCAACCAGGGAGCGCCCGGAGTGGACGGCGTGACGATCAAACGGATCGAAGCGTCGGAAGCGGGTGTGCAGGGGTTTCTGGACGAGCTTCAGGAGTCTTTGCGCGCCAAGAGCTATACGCCGAAAGCGGTACGGCGCGTCTACATCCCGAAGGCGAATGGGAAGCTGCGGCCGTTGGGTATCCCAACGGTGCGGGACCGGGTGGCGCAGATGGCAACCCTGCTGATTCTGGAGCCGATCTTCGAAGCGGATTTCGAGGACTGCTCCTATGGGTTCCGTCCGGGCCGGTCGGCGCACCAGGCGTTGGCGGAGATACGCGGGCAGGTCCAGGCCGGCTATCAAGCGGTGTACGACGCGGACCTCAAAGGCTATTTCGATTCGATTCCGCACGACAAACTTCTAGCTTGCGTGCGCATGCGAGTGGTGGACCGGAGTGTGCTCAAGCTGATCCGGATGTGGCTGGAGACCCCAGTCGTAGAGCCGGGTGAGCAGGGCCAGCCGGAGCGCTGGAGTCGGCCCCGCCAGGGTACTCCCCAAGGCGGGGTGATTTCGCCGCTGCTCAGTAACTTGTATCTGCATTGGTTCGACAAGCTGTTTTATCGAGCCGATGGGCCAGCCCATTGGGCGGGAGCCAAGCTAGTGCGCTATGCCGACGACTTCGTGGTGCTGGCGCATGAGCAAGGAACACGTCTGACGGGTTGGATTGAATCGAAACTCGAAGGCTGGATGGGGTTAGAGATCAATCGGGACAAGACACGGGTGGTGAACCTGCAAGTGGAGGGAGCGAGTCTGGACTTTCTGGGCTTCACATTCCGCTACTACGCGAGCCTGCAAAGGCGCGGAGGGCGGTATCTCAATGTGAGTCCGTCGGTGAAAGCGCTGAAGCACGAGCGGGAAGAGTTGCACGAACTGACCGAGTACCGGCAGTGCTCGAAGCCGATCCCGCAGGTGATTCAGGAGTTGAACCGGCAACTGAAGGGCTGGAGGAACTACTTCGACTTTGGCTATCCACGCCAAGCTTTCCGAGCGATGGACGCGTACGTTCGCCGCCGTCTCACGCAGCACTTGAGGCGGCGCAGCCAACGGTCCTACCGGACGCCGGAAGGGGTCAGTTTCTATGAGCAAATCCAGCGCTTGGGGCTGGTGAAGCTGTAGCGGCTGGCAACCGTGCAACTGCCTGCGCATGCCCCAGGCGAGACGTTTTCAGGAGAGCCGGATGCCGGGAAATCCGCTTGTCCGGTTCGACGAGGGGAGAGTGGGTCGCACCGCAAGGTGTCGCCCTCTCTCCTACTCTACTCATTCCTCGCGAAAACCAACGATGGCCTTCACCCGCAGACACCTCCCCCACTGGATTCCAGAGGGGACCGACATTTTCGTTTCGTGGCGCCTTGCCGGCTCTTTTCCGCCTGACGCAGAGACTCCGTCCGCGGAGCAAAGTCGCCGGACTCCCAGCCTTCGGCCAGGCTATACAGCGCGCCCGCGCAGAGGCGAGCGACTCGAGCCCGTGCGATACGGTCCCGTGTGGTTGCAGGATGCGCGAATCGCCTGCGTGGTCGCGAACACTCTGCTGTACGGTGAGGCGGTTCGCCGGTTCTACCAACTTCACGCGTGGGTGATCATGCCGAATCATGTCCACGTCATCTTCCAACCGCGGATCGCGATGCCAACGATCATGCGATGGCTGAAAGGGAGAACCGGCCGGGTGGCCAACCGGTTGCTCGGCCGCGCCGGGAAGCCCTTCTGGCAAGAGGAGTCTTTTGACCATTGGGTGCGATCTGCTCAGGAACTCCAGGAATTGATTGAATACGTCGAGAACAACCCGGTGAAGGCCGGCCTGGTGAAAGCTAAAGAGCAATGGCGCTGGTCCAGCGCGGGCTGGGTGGCAGGCGACGCGGGCGCGACGGACGGCGCAAGGGTGGCAGACGACGCGAACGTGACGGACGGACAAGTGTGACGGACGGACAAGTGTGACAGGCGGACAAGTGTGACAGACGACGCAAGCGATCGTCTGTCCTACTTCTCTGCGCGACTACTCGACGACGAATGCCGCGCTGCGCTCCGCTTCGAGCGTGCCTTGCTCCACAAGGACTTTCACCATGTATTGACCCGGCTCGAAACGGGCCGTGAGGAACACCGGAATGGCGCGAGCCGTCTCGTTCCAAGTCAACGGAGGGACGGCGTCCGCGATGAGCTTGCCATCGAGATAGAACTGAACGGTGACGTTGGGCTTCACGCTCAGGTCCACCTTGCCGTCGCTCTTCGCGGAGGGATACAGCACGAAGTAAAACGACGTATCCGCGCCGTGGCCGGCCGTGCCGGCGAGCGCGGGCACAACCCTGCCGCCGCGGTATTCCAGCGGGTTCAACGGATCGCGGTAGGCATCCGCGCGATCGACTCGGCGGACCAAGGAAATGCTGCTCAGCGTCAACTGCTCGGACTTGGGCACTTCAAACGCGGCGCGCTTGACGCCCGCTTTCGATCCCTCGGAATCGAGCACCGCGCTCTCCAGCCGGTAGAGCCCCGGAGGCAGTTCCACCCACTGCGTGTAGATCAGGTCGCCCCGGCGCAGCTTCTCCGCCTCACCAGCGGGCACCTCGACGTTCAGGTCGCGGCTCACCTTGGCGGCGATCTGGTTGTTCTGGTCTTTCACGAGGCCCAGCACGGAGGCGTGCAGCCGGACCATTTTCTTCTCCGGGTCTTCGATGATGGTGAGGCCGCTCTGCGGTACCTGGAAAGTGGCCACGCAGAGAACCCGCTTGCCCACGGGACCGAAATCGAGCAGACCTGCGCTATAGGCGACCGCGTTCGGTGGCGTCGCTTCATTGATCGCCTTGAGCGCCGCCTCTTCAAACGGACGGATCGGCTCGCCGCCGGTATCGGGCAAGCGCGTAGTAGCCTTTCCTGGTTTGGAGTTTGAGCCCCGAGCGCTTCAGCCTCACCTCGATCTTGCGGAAGTGCCCGTCGAGGTTGTTCGATGTTGGAGAGTACGCGACCTCGTAATGGGTGCGCACGTCTTCCATCACGCGCCGCATCGGCTGTTCGAGCAGGTTCGTGTTGGCTACCAGGAAGCCGCCGGTGGAATCGGCCAACTCGCGCATGCTCTGCTGCGTGTCGGCGTGTACGGCCAGCAACAGGCTGTCGTCGATATGCATCTCCGCGATGCTGACCGCGCCGGGCACGGACGTAAAGACCGTATTGGGGTTGGTTCCGAGCGCGCTTGGAACCGTGTTGTCCTGCGGAGCGATAGTGCGTGAGTCGCCTGTCTTGCTCGCGCGGTTCTGCAATTCCGACCCGGCCTGGCCCGTGCTGCTCTTCGTCGAAAGCCCGCGCACGTCGATCGCGTAGAAACTCACGTTGGCGGCATTGGCGTCGCCGATGAGCGCCTGCAGCATTTCCGGGCGTTCGGGCGGGACGGGCAGCCCCTCTCCCAACAGGACCACGGTTTTGCGCCCCGGCAGCGGCGCCTGACTTCGCACGAAGGCGCGCAAGGCTTCGAGAGTGCGGATGCCCTCGTCGTCCGCTCCGAGGTATCGTTGATCGGAGATCATCTTCGACTGGAGCAGCGCTCCCTCTCCGATCGTCTGGTCCGCTCCGGACAACGCCAGAAGCGGCGATGTCGTGGGATTGAATGCCGTATAGACGTTAATGGATCCGCCGACATTGTTGATAGTCACTTCAAGCTGATTCAGCACGCTCTCGTTGTCCGTGGCGTACTGCGAATAGGCGCCTTGCGCCGCGTGGCCGGCGGCCTTGGTCAGCGCCGCAAGGTCGTTGGTGTAGACCTGCAGCGCATTCAGTTTGTAGTCCAGGCTGTAGACCGCGGCCAGCGTGTTCGGCAGGAGCTGGTTCTTGAGAAACGTGATGACCGCCTCGCGCGCGAAGTCGCGGCTGCGCGGGCTCATGCGCGTGAACAGGATCGAAACCAGGTTGATCTCGCGCAGGGCGTTCAGGCGTGTGGCGGACTGCGCTGCCCCGGCTTGCGCCGCCTGCTTGTCGATGCTGGATTGCTCGATTCCGGTCACCAATTGGAACGACTTCGGCGCTTGTTTCACGCCGTCCTCGTAAACCTCTACGTCGCCCGGTTTGAGATCGGTGACCAGCCGCTCGTGTTTGTCGCGGACGACTAAGTCCAGCAGCACCTGGCGCGTAGTGAGGCGAATGGTCGCGCCCTCTTGCGCCGGAGCGCCTGGGCCGGCCGGGGAGGCTGCGGCATTTGCAGGTTGAGAGGCAGGCTGAGCCGTGACGGCGAGTTCAGTCAGGAATAGAGAAGAGACCAGCAGGATGGCGAAACGCGTCATCGGTTGCACTCCAATTCTGCCGCATCGCGCGTTATCGACGGCGGCTCTGCGCTTCCTGACTCATCCTAGCGTAGGGCGGACCCCAGGTCTGCGCCAGACCCCCTGGTGGTTCTGCGACACAGAAGTGGACGCCGGCGCGCTTCACTGGCAAAATGGCTCGAAGCCGAGCGTATGAGTACGCAAGGCAGATGGCGGGGTTGTGGGGCAGCTTGGCAAGCTGCGGCCGATTGGCAATCGGCCAACTGGCACTTTGGCGCGAGACGGCGGCGGTAGCCAACCGCCGCGCAGGATGCCATCCTGCCCCACGGCGCTGGCCAGAGGTTCCACTTCTACGTCGCGCACCCCCCCTTTTGTCCGGTTGGCGACACTCATAGCAAGATCGGGGAAGATCCGGCGAAGACTCCAGCCGGCCGCGGCGCGCGTGGTATAAATAGGAAAAAAGATCGTTTCCATTTTCGTTGGCGGCTAGTCAACACTCTGGGGTGCTGAGTCTTTCGCAAATCCATAGGAGGAAATGCTTTATGAATCTCAGTGCACTGAGGCCTTTCACTACTTTTGTTTTGGTGGCCGCGCTTGCCTGCTCACCCATCCTTGCAGAACAAACTCACGTCGTAAGTCCAGCCGAGCTGCAAAAGCAGGTGCTGGCTGTGACCTCTTCGCGGCAGCGAAATATGGAGACCGTGAACGGTTTCTTGTCCTCGGCCAAGATGCAGGAAGCGATGGGATCCGCCGGCATCAATCCGGCACAGGTGAAGACCGCCGTGTCGTCCCTGAACGATGAGGAACTGGCACGATTGGCCGCGCGCTCTGAGAAGACTCAAGCCGACTTCGCGGCGGGCAGAATATCGGATCATGACCTGATCCTGATTATGCTGGGCTTCGTCGCACTGATCCTCATCATTGTTGCCGTCCGTTAGGCGGTTGCATGTCTTGGCGGGTCGCACGACTGATTTGGATCGTCATGCTGTGCGGCGCCGCGCTGGACGCGGGGTCCCCAGGCGTGTGGTTGGACGTTCCTTTCGTGAGTCAGGAGAAGAACGGTTGCGGTGCGGCCAGTATTGCGATGGTGATGCGGTACTGGCAGCGCCAGCAAGGCCAACCGGAGACCGCCGATGCTGTGGAGATCCAACGCGAACTTTTCTCTCCGCGCGCGCGCGGGATCTTTGCCGCAGACCTGGGGCAGTATCTGCGCCGGCATGGATTCAAGACGTTTGCGGTCAGGGGGGAATGGGACGACCTGAAGCATCACTTGGAGCAGGGACGTCCGCTGATCGTCGCGTTGAATACGGGGCACGGCGATCTGCACTACGTGGTAGTGACGGGGCTGGATTGGCGGGAGGATCTCGTGCTGAAGCACGATCCCGCCGAGCGCAAATTGCTCAAGCAGAGCCACGTGGAGTTCGAAAGACAATGGAAGGCCGCGGGCAACTGGACGTTGCTGGCGGTGCCGGAATAGCTCCATACCTCATCGTCGCCCTCGTCATCCTCACGTTCGGTAGCTACTCACCATCGAGCGCGGCGGAAACTCCAGCGCAGTCCGATCGCATCGCTGCAATCGGGAAATCGTTCGACGAGCAGCGCTGGCAGCAAGTCGTCGAGCAAGCGCAGGCGCTGCCCGACCGAGGCGCGGACGTCGAATACTACTTCGGCGTGGCGCTGGCGCAACTCGGGCGGTGGGACGAAGCTCGCGCAGCATTGCTGCGGGGCCGGGTGTTGAGGCCGCGCGATGAGCGCTTCCCGCTCGAGTTAGGTGGCGTTGTCTTCAAGCAGAAGTGTTATGCGGAAGCCGTCCGGTGGCTGCGGCGCGCCATGCAACTCAACCCGGGCGATGCGTATGCCGCCGATTTCCTGGCCACTATCTACTTCGTGCAAGGCAACCTGGAAGCTGCACTGAAATACTGGAACCGGGCAGGCAAGCCGCGGATCGCGAGCGTACAGGTTGAGCCCGGTCTGCGGGTGGACCCGGTTCTCCTGGACCGCGCGTTCGTCTTTGCGCCTGGCGGCACGCTGCTTCTGTCCGATTTGTTCGCGACTCGCGAGCGGGTCCGCGGGCTTGGGATCTTCCCCAGCTTCAACCTCCGCCTGAACGCACGCCAGGACACGGACTTCGATGTCGCCTTCGCCGCTCGAGAGCGCGACCGCTGGGGCCAGAGCAAGCTGGAAGCGTTGCTTTCCTCCTTCCGGGGCATCGGCTACCAGACCATCTTTCCCGAGTACTTCAACGTGGCGCGGTCGGCGATCAACGTAACGTCTCTCGTGCGCTGGGATGCACAGAAGCGCCGATTGGAGGTTGGTTTGTCTGGACCGTTCCATGGGGACCCGAGATACCGCTACCACGTCGGGCTGGACATGCGCGATGAACAGTGGGACTTGCGGCAATCGTTCAAGGGGCCTGCGCCGCTGCTCGGTGCATTCGATCTGCGCAGGAGTGCGGTAAGCGGTGAGTTTACAGCCTTCAGAAGCGACGGCTGGAGTTGGTCGATGGGTGGCGAGTTTTCCTATCGCGATTATCGAAATGTTTCCGCAGGTCCCGCGCTGGCCGCTCGACGTTCTCCTGAAGGGCATCCAGCTCAAACACACTGCGAAACTAAACCGTGTCCTGTGGCGCGTGCCGGAACGCCGGTTCGAAAGCAGCGCCCGGATCTCATCGGAGGCGGGCAGAATCTGGTCGGCGCATGCGCACGCTTTCGAGAAGATGCAAAGTTCGCTCTCCGCTCGTTGGCTGCCGCGGATGACCGGCGACGACTACGCAATCGAGCAGAGATTCCGGGCCGGCAAGATCTTTGGGAGCGTTCCCTTCGACGAGCTGTACATGCTCGGACTGGAGCGGGATAACGACCTCTGGCTTCGAGCTCATATCGGCACGAGAGACGGGCGGAAGGGCAGCGCTCCGCTCGGGCGCAATTATTTCCTTTCCAACTGGGAAATAGACAAGAACGTCTACAACAACGGCTTTTTCGGGGTGAAGCTCAGCCCGTTTCTCGACACAGGCAAAAGCACTGACGCTCTGGCTGGGTCCGGCTCCACGAAATGGCTTTGGGATACGGGCTTGCAGGCGAAGATCCGCGTGCTCGGCGTCGGATTTGTGGTCGTGTATGGCAAAGACCTGCGCTCGGGCAACAATGCCTTCTATGTGATGGCGGGGCGGTAGCTCAGAACCCTTTAAGCTTCGTCCTCGGCGGGGATATCGAAGTTGACGAGTTCCGCTTTGAAGCCGCGAGTGCGCCAAGCTCCATAGGCAATGCCGGTGAGCATCCAGATCGAGCCTGCGATCTGAGCCGTGCGGCTGAGGCTCAGCCACAACAACAGACAGATCAGGAATCCGAGAACGGGCGGAATCAGGTTCCCCAATGTCTTCTTCGGCGCGCGCACGTAGTAGCGCATGAACGCCGCGAGATTGACGCCCATGAAGGCGATCAACGCTCCGAAGTTGAGCATCTGCGCTCCGAGGCCGTAGTTCAGGACGAACCCTCCGATTAGGGTGAGAGCCCCGACGAACAGCACGTTGTTGCGCGGGATGCGCGACTTCGCATCCACCTTGCCGAAGAACGACTTGGGCAGGGCATTGCTGCGGCCCATGCCGAATAGCAGCCGCGCCGCGCCAAGCATCGCGCCCATGCCTGAACCGAAGTTCGCCACCACCAGCGTGAAGCCGATAATGGCCAGCAGCGGAGCCCAGGCCTGGCCGGCGACGTGAACGAATGCGGTGTCCACCATGCTCTCCGTGCTCAGGTCGGGCGTGGGATTGATCAACTGCGCCGCGTAAACCTGCAGGGCGGAAAGGATGCCGATCGCCACGCAGGTGAATACCGTCGCCAACAGAATGTTGCGCCGCGGATTCTCCACCTCCTCGGACAACGTGGAGATGCCGTCGAAGCCGATGTAGGTGAGAACGGCGATGGACGTGCCGCCGAGTACCGTGCTCAGGCTGAACGTAGCCGGATCGTAGAACGGTCGCGTGAAAAACGCAGCGTTGTGCGCGGTGTGGAAGATGACGCGCGCGGCGGCGACGAAGAAGATCAGGATCACGACGCCCATCGCGGCCGCCAGACCCGCGTTGAGCCGAGCCGAAGTCCGCACGCCGACAACGTTCAGGCCCGTGAACAGGAGCGTTACGACGATCACCCAAAGCCATGCCGGGACATCGGGTACGAAGACATTCGCCTGCGAACTGATCCAGATGACGCAGATCATCGGATTCAGCATGTAGTCCATCACCATGCTCCAACCGGTGATGTAACCCAGAGCGGGATTGATCTCCTGGCCGACGTAGGTGAACGCGGATCCGGCGCTGGGGTAGGCGCGCGCCATGCGTCCGTAGCTGATGGCCGTGAAGAGCATCGCCGCCATGGCAATCAGGATCGTGGTTACTACGTGGCCGCGGCCGCTCTTGTCCAGGACGCCGAAGACCGACATCGGCGCAACGGGCTGGATGACCACGATGCCATAGAGGATGAGATCCCACAGTGTGAGAGTTCGTCGCAGTCTCGGTCCCTGCGACGTAGTTGAGGTGGAGCTTGTTTGTGTCACTACCTAGACTCCGGGCATTGAGAAATCGCGGGCTGCTACGCGTCCCAGCGGGAGAGCATTGCGGATGAACAGCGGGCCGTTCGAGATGAAAGCTTCACGGCTCCGAGGAGGCTACGCGCCGAGCACTGCGGTCCATTTCGACGCCGAATCATGCTTATCCAAGATATCGTCTTTTCGTAGGTCTCTTCGAAGGCAGTTCCGCTCAGGCCCGCTGGGTGGGAACCGCCGCTGGCGTGGGGGCTGCCGTCGCTATCCATGAACGAATAGGCCAGCATGTGGCACACGAACATATGAGCGTCTTCGATCCGGCCCATGTGCGGATCCGCCGCAAGAACGTTGAGCTGTACCAATTGCCCCAGGCGTCCGCCATCCCGGCCTGTCAATCCAATAGTGCGGCATCCGGCCTGGTTCGCGTATTCCACGGCTCGCAGCACGTTGGGCGAATTGCCGGAGCCGCTGATCGCAATCAGCAGATCGCCGGGCCGCGCGAAGTTCTTCAACTGCTCTTCGAAAACGACATCGTAGCCGACATCGTTGGCGTATGCGGTAATCGTTCCCAGGGAGTCGGTGAGCGGGAGAACTCGAAAGCGATTCGCTTGTCCGTAACTCGCGCCCTTCACCAGATCGGTGGCAAAGTGCGATGCGGTAAACGCGCTGCCGCCGTTGCCGCAGACGAAGACTTGACGGCCCTGGTCGCGCGCCTCACGCAGCCATTCGGCGGCCTGCCCGATCGATTGCAGATCCAGACTCTCCAGGGTTGATTGAAGAAGCTGGCGGTAGGTATCGAAGTAGCTCAAAGAGAGTCCTCCTGAAGGGGTTCGCTGCGCCACATTGCGGATTGTCGCTTGCGGTCGCCAGGCTGGTAGCTGTGTTCGCGGCAGTTCGACGCGCGCCCAATTTGTGAGTCTAGCCTATTTTGTAGTGCTATACTACATAAAACCCTGGGCGCCCGTGAAGGACCAGTGGAACACCGCTGCACACGGTCGCGGCTCCGTTTCGCGGCGGAGCTATTTCGCCTGCGTATCATTGTGAATACTGTCCTGTACCTTGCCGATGGGGAGAATTCAGTGTCGGATCAACGAAATAAGAAACAAAAAGTCAACCGCGGCGTCGATTTCCTCTGCGCGAGGCTCCCCAGGGGGAGTAGTATTTCGATTGGGATTGAGAGCGTAGCGACTCTCCCTACTATTCGTCCCTCGCAGCGGGCCGAGAGCCGGTTGATTCAGCAGGAAGTGACTCCATGAGCAAACTCGCCATCCTCGGCGGCGACCCAGTCCGCCGCAAACCATTTTCTCCCTGGCCGCAGTATCAGGCCTCCGACATTGCACGAATCGTCAAGACCGTCGAAAGCCGGCACTGGGGCGGATACCCGTTGCCGACCCCGCTCGCCAAAGGGTTCTGTGAAGGCTTCGCGGCCATGCATGGCGCAAAGTACGCTCTGCCGGTCGCGAATGGCACTGTCGCCATCTCCGTCGCCTTGCAGGCTGCGGGCATCGGCTTCGGCGACGAGGTCATCGTCCCCGCTTACACCTGGGACGGAACCGCGACCGCCGCGCTAGCGATGGGTGCGGTGCCCGTTTTCGCCGATGTCGATCCGGACACCTACTGCCTGGATGTAGAGAGCGTTCGACAGGCCATTACGCCGCGCACCAAGGCGATTGTGCCGGTGCATCTGGCCATGCGGTTTGCCGAGATGGACGGCCTACTGAAACTCGCCGCCGGGCATGGCCTGACGGTGATCGAGGATTGCGCCCATGCGCATGGCGGGGCATATCAGGGCCGCGGCGCGGGTTCCATGGGCGATATCGGCTGCTTCAGCTTCCAGGAAAGCAAGACCATGACGGCCGGCGAAGGAGGCATGGTAATCACCAATGAACTGAAGCACTACGAAGCGCTTCAAACGGTGGTGAACTGCGGCCGCGCCAGCCTGACCGACCAGTTCGGCCAGCGACTAATCGGGCTGAACTACCGCATGACTGATCTGCAGGTCGCGCTACTCATCGGACAGATGGAGATGTTGCCGGCCTTGCGGGCCAAGCGCGCCGAGCACGCCGCTCTTCTGTCGGATTTGCTCGCCGGTATTCCCAACGTGCGTCCGCTGCCGGCTCAACCGGCCATGACGCAGCCCACGCACTATTGCTACATTTTCCAGTATCGTCCGGAGCCCGGCCAGCGGGCGCCGCACCGCGATCTGTTCGTGGCCGCTCTGGAGCAGGAAGGCATTCCGTGCGACGGCCGGTTCTATGAGGCCGTCTACAAGAGCGACTTGTTCTATGCCACGCCCGCGAACTGCGCGCAATTGGCGCTGGGGCGCGAACAGGTGGTGGATTACTCGAAGTGCCATTGCTCCGTCTCCGAGCGCGCGGCGTACGACGAAGCGGTGTGGCTGTTCCAGTTCTGTCTGATCGGCGACGACGAGGACGTGCGCGATATGGCCCGCGCCGTCGAAAAAGTGGCGACGAATCTGGATGTGCTTGCCGATCGGGATCCGGCTCTGGCTGGCGTCAAGGCTATGGGCCGAGCGCAGCGCGCCCGGATCGAACGCGCGAAGAATTACTAAGGGCTCGTCAGGAATCAAGAGTTACAGTCCGGCCAAATCTCGCTCTATCGGGGAGTCCAGCGATCTTGTGGCGTACGCTTTAGCGTGCCGTGCCGGCACTCATGCCGGCATAGTCCGGACGTCGACACGAGTGTCGACGCTGCACGCTGAAGCGCGCGCCACAACGCTAGCAGTGGGCGCACCGCATGGCATGGTTATTTCTTCACAGGCCCTAAGGCAGGGCTGGCACCCGACCGGCGTCGGAAGATGCGTACGGGCGCACACAACTGTAATGCGACTCGGCGCGGAGTCGCCGGCCTTGGCGGTAGCGCTGGTCCGAGCTTATGCCGCGCCCAAACTTTGGAAAGCTCCAGACACGGGCCGCACGTTGAAGCTCTCGATTTCGGTTGCGACCGAGCGCTGGAGCATTGGTATCGAGATGACCAGTCTGTCGTGGCCTTTTGCCCGGAGGTAAACTCCTTGGATCCCGGCCAAAGGTCCGCGGATGACATCGACGAGTTGACCGGCCGCGCAGAAGGGCCAAGGACCGACGCCCTTACCCTTTGCCACAAGACACTTTACGGCATCAATATCCGATTCATCGACCGGTTCCGGGACGCTTCCGCGACCGACGATGTACATGAATGCGGGGACCGAATACAACCGGTGTAGTTGCTGCCCATCGAGCCTTGCGAAAACGTAGCCTGGAAACAGGGGCAGGGAATTGGTCTTGATCCGATCGGACCACTGCGTCCTTGTCTCATAAAGGGGTAAGAAATTGAGAATTTCGCGCTGACGAAGCCCACCTACAACTACTTTTTCGCACTTCGTTCGTACGCGTAACGCATACCACGATGAATTGGCAGTACTTTGGCAACCCATATGACCGCTATCCTCCTGAAAGCAAAAGCTCCAAATGCAAAACGCAAACACTTGCGTTACGCATGTGAATAGTAATCGCCAGATGATTGTGCCGGAGCGAATGTCACTCCTCCACTCGTCGTCGACTTCTTTCACCCGGGCTGACTCAGCCTCTCGTAACTGCGCTGGTTAGCGCATCGATACGAGTAATTGCCGCTCCTCCGGCCCGCGAAAGCAACATTCAGTGCATATCTGTATGCATAATGCATGACAAACTTCCTCAACGCAACAGCAATCCGCCTCCGACAGAGGTTAATGAGAGTTAATGATCCTATTCTCAACATACCCGTGAATATTGTCGAGCCAGGGGACTTGAGAACGCCACCCCCACCGCGTTCACTGGGAGCCGCCAGAACCCTCTGATTGCGGAGCTGTTGCTGGCGTCATGGTGGGCACGGCGAATGCGTGCGGCGGAGTGCGTCGTGGGTGAGTCCGCTGGCGAACGTCCGTCCGTCAGGGCGTGCCTTCCACGCGAGAGTTCTGTTGAGGTTTGAGCCCCACCGTTGCGGCAACCGCTGCCGCCAGCGCCACAGTCGCGCTTTCGGAGGGCGGAAGAGGGCGGGGCCGCCCTGTTAGGATCTGAATTCCGCGCCAATTGTGCCGCGAATGGCATCGGAACTTGAAGGGAGATCTCGCGTCAGCGCCTGCGCGGGTCCACCTCCCCTGCGCTCGATTGTTGTGCTCCGCATGCCGAAATGACTGCTTGAGGGACACAGCGGGATACCCTGATACTATGATGTGAGCGGAATGTGCGGCGGGGCAGTTTGGCTTGCGCGGACAGAGAAGTCATTCGGGAGCCCCCGGCATCCTGTTTGGGCGTATCGTGGGAGCTTGGTGCATAAAGGCGGGCCGGTCTACTGGCATGATTCCGAGTGGTGCTTGAAAGCAATCGCCCGCGGTTTCGCATTCGACCGCGTCCTGTAGAGTTAGGAAGGCCGGAGAGACAACAATAGTGGTTTGTCCTAAATGCCATCAAGATCGCGCGCACCGCGCGCACCGCAGCGGCCTCAAAGAACGATGGGCCGCACTGTTTAACCGTCACCCTTACCGATGCCACGAATGCGGCCACCGATACCTGGTTTATCGCTATGAGGAACGGCCGGATTCGGCTCCGCTCACGGCGACGGAGCGCGAAATCGTAAAGACCCGCATGGCGGCTCGCCGGCGGCGGACCCGGCGGGAATTCCTGCTCTACTCCGGGGCGTTGGCGCTGTTTTTGCTGTTCCTCTACTACATCACCCGGGAACGCCGCCCGCAGTCAGACTAACCTGCAGTGCGCAGGCGGACTTGCCTCAGCACGATGCGCCCTTCGATTCGAGTCGTTCCTGGAGCGCGCTGGTAGGCCAGGCCCAGGCGCACGAGGCGGCAGCCCGGTGGAGTGTCGAACGAGAGTAGTCTCGAATCTTCCTTTTCAGACGAGGGGATCGCAGATGTGGTCCCGACCTCCTGTCTTACGTCCGTAAACTCCACTTTCCAGGAGATCCCCGAGCCATCGGCTATATCCGATGTGCTATATCGATACTCTACTTCATAGTGTGCATTCTCGCGCACAGGGATAAACTGCGACAGAGGCATACAAGACTCCGGCTGGCGTCCGGAGAAAGTCACACGAAGTCCACCAGACTCATCCTCTCGAGCAGTGCTGACGCCGATAATGTCCGGTACACGCCAGTCGAAGCCGTGCGAGCTCGAGAACGGTCGAAAACGCTCCGTTGGTTATGCCCCCGCCAGCGGAAGAAGCCGATGAAGAACCCAATGAGCCGTATGGAATTCGCCCGGAACCCTGCAAGGCGGTTCCACACCTCCAGGGCTTCGGCTGCCCGGCCCAGTTCCAGCATGCGATCACACGCTACGAGCAGGATCGGTACGTCCTCCTCGCGCCCGTCGTTCAACAGGCGCTGAGTCACGGGCCGGATCAGATCGGCGTGATCCCGCGCCAGCAGGTAGTTCAGATAGCTCGCCCGCACGTCTGGATTGCGCAGACCCAGACGGTCGACCAGATTCCCGTCCTCGGAGACCTCTCCGCAAAGCCTGAACAGTGGAGTGGGATCGGCGTAGAGCATCTCGGCCGCTCGCTTGGCCCACAGCCAGAACCGCTCTAAGTCATTGTTGCGGAAATAGAAATTCGCGAGGCTCCAGCGGGGGAGATACTGCCGGTCGGTCTCGGCGGCATGCAGCAGGTAGCGCTCCGCTTGCGGCAAATCCCCATCCATTTCGCGTCTCAGCGCCAGGTCGACCCAAGAGCGCGCATCCTGCGGATTGAACGCTACCGCCTGGCGAAGGGCCCACTCAGCGCGCTGGGGATTGGCGTCCGACACTCGCGCGGACAGCCAGACATAGTTCTCCGACTGGTTCGGAGTCCATTGAATTGCCTGTTCAGCCCCCTCCAAGGTGGCAGCGCGTATGCATTGGTCGGCCGCGGCCATTCGGAAAGACCACAGCGACGACAACGCCAGCCCGGCCAGCGCCGCGATTCGGCCCAACCAGAGCAGGGCCAGGCGAAGTTGTCTCATGGCACCCTCTGGCGTATCAGCCTGGCGCTTCCGGAACTCAGGCCTGTCGTTTCGGCAAGCTCCGTGCTCCACCATCGGAAATCCATAACTCCACGAGGAGAAAGGGTCAATTCAGCCTCGCCTTTGGCCCCGTTCGCGGCGGTCCAGCCCAACCTGGCCTTGCCGTCCGGGCCCGCCTTCCCCTCCAGATGGAACGAGACCTGGGGAGAAATGGCCTTGTCCGGGATGACATAGCGCGCACGGTAGTTTCCCGATAGAGTTTCACCGTTCTCCGACAGCAGCAATTCTACATAGGTGGCGCGGTACCCCGTGCTTTCCTGTGACGTATCGAGATCGGTGGTATAGAACCAATTCCCGGCGAAAGGGGCTCCGGGAGATGCGGCGGGAGCCAAGGGCGGCAGCGTGGGTCTGCGCTGGCCCTCCGGAGGTGTGGCCGCAGTGGGCGTCTCACCGGAAACCGGGAGGGCCGTTTGCGGCACCAGGGACGATTCGAGGGCGGACCGCGGCGTCTCGGTGGCGTGGCTCCGAGGCTTTGGGCTGGCCGCCGGTGCTGCAACCTCCTGTACTGGCGTAGTTTGCGGCGACTTGGGCATCATTTGCTGAGCGCGCGGCGGCAATTGCCTGGAAGCGGCGAGCACGGGCGACGCGGCGGGAACGGTTGCCGCCGTTCCCGCGCTCTGAGACTGCGCGGGCGCGTCGCTTTGGCCTTGCAGCAGGACTGAGAGCACAACCGCGCCACAAGTTACTGCAAAGATGAGGACGTACGACCAATGCCGAACTACAAGTTCCGCCACATTCTTGCCGCTCGGCATTCGCGCGGCGGCACGGCCTTGCCACTGCGCGCGCTCAGGCCTTTGTGCCGCGGGGACCTTTCCGCGGTTGGAGTCCAGGTCCAACGCGTGATCGTAAGCTCGGCGCGTCTCCGCATTGGTCAAAACCGCGGCCATCTCATTCAGCCGGTTCAGTTGACGCTCGGCCGCCCGCCGCAACTCGTCATCCGTCTGGGTGTCGGGGTGCAGCAAACGCACCAATATTTTGTATGCCTGCCGGATCTCCGTTGCCGGAGCATCGCGTCTTACGCCCAACTCATCATAGTAATTCATCGCTTTTTGTTGGGCGTTAACATTTGTTTGCGGCGCATGTACAGTTGTGCATTTCAAGACGGCTCCAAATTATACGTTGCACAACTTTCACCATCTGTTATACTCTACACGAGGGATAACGGGGAGAACCATACCATCATGCGAGTTCTTTGGAGTTCATTCCTGATATTCGGATGCGCATTGGCGTTATCCGGAGCGTCAACGTCCATCGGAGTGGTTCGGTCGTACGGCGAATTCAAGGTTGATGGGGCTGCAGTCCGTGGCAATAGCACCCTCCTCACCGGCGATGTCGTCGAGTCGACGACAATGAACGCCACCGCTAACGTCGGCAACGCGGAAGTGACACTACTGCCCGCCTCGCGGGTTACGGTATACAAGGATCATACTACGCTGCAGAAGGGAACAACGATGCTTCGAGGAGCATCGCATTCTGTCGAGGCAGGTACTCTCCGGGTGGTTCCATCCGAAGCGCACTCTTTGGTCACAGTCGGTTACAACGACAAGAAGGTCATCACGATTTCGACGCACGCCGGAGCCGCCGAAGTTTTCACCTCGAACGGCCAATTGCTGGCGAGCCTCAACCCGGGCGGTGCATTGGCATTTGAACCCGGAACCGGGGCTGGCGCGAGCACTTCCGGTGGCCGGCAAGCGGGTGCTAATGCGCCCGTTCAATTGCATGGCACGCTCACGGCCAAAGATGGCAAGTACTTCGTGATGATGGACGGGAAACTCTACCAAGTTACCAGTTCGACCATCAATCTTGCCAGTTATGTGGGGAAGGTAGTCGATGCCACGGCGAGTGTCGTGAGCGTCACGCCGGACCTCACCGTCGTCGCGATCAATACCGTTACGGCTGCCGCCGCCGCCGCGGGTGCCGGTCTCTCAGCGATGGGCGTTGTAGTAATCCTTGGTGCGGCGACTGCCGGTGTCCTCGGCGGGTTGGCGGCCTCCGGAAGCTTCGGCGGCTCCAACGCAAGCACCCCCTAGAGTAGTGCGCTTCCGAAATGCTTAAGGGCCATCGCGCGCCATGCACTATGTCCTCGCGGTTTTGCTGGCGTTTGGCATTTTGACGCTTTGGGTTCCCGCGCAGTGGCCGGTCGCAGTTTTTGAAATCGCCGTTTTTTCTCTCACTGGATGGGCGGTTTGCCGGTCGCACCGGAAACCGCCCATTTTCGCGTATCCACTCATCCCCCTTGGTGCTGCCGTAGCCGTGGGCCTGTTCCAGTTGCTCACCGGTGGAACCATCTATGCCTTCGAGACGACGCAATCGGTAGTCCGCTGGCTAACGTTCCTATGCGTCTTTTTCGTCGCTTCTATCGCGCTGCGGGATGAGCGGTATTTGCGCTGGTTCCGAAACGCCATGCTGTGGTTTGGCGCCGTTATCGCGCTGGTGGCGACTCTCCAGACGTTTACCGCGGACGGGCAGATCTTCTGGCTGTTCCGCGTACCGTACTCCGAAAAGGCCATGGGGCCGATTCTGAGCTACAACCACTACGGCGCCTTCATCGAAGTCTTGCTGCCACTCGCCATCTATCAGGCGCTCCGGCGGACCGATTGGCCCTACCTTTACGCCGGCATGGCCGCCACGATGTATGCGTCGGTGATCGCGTGCACCTCACGCGCTGGGACGATTCTCAGCACGGTCTTCGTCGTCGTCGTGGTGGTGCTGATGTACTTGCGCCGTATGGTCGCGGGGCGGCATGCCGGCGTAGTCCTGTTGCGGATTGCATCTCTGCTGGTGCTATTCACCCTGGTCGTCGGCTGGCAAGCCGTCTGGAATCGCCTGCTGCAGCCCGATCCGATGGCGTTCCGGCGGGAACTCGACATCTCGTCGCTGCGCATGATCGCGGACCACCCCTGGTTTGGGACCGGTCTAGGGACGTGGCCCGTGGCGTATCCGAAATACGCCATCGTCGACGCGGGCGTTTTCGCCAACCAGGCGCATTGCGACTGGCTGCAGTGGGCTGCCGAAGGCGGGCTGCCCCTGTTTGTGCTCCTCGCTGGGCTCTTCGTCTGGGCGCTTCGATCTTCCCTCAAGGGCCCTTACCCATGCATCTGGGGGCTGGGGATCGTTTCGGTGTTCATCCACGCGTGTGTGGACTATCCCTTCTCCCGGCCTGCGCTTGGCTCCTGGTTCATCGTCATGCTGGCACTGTTGGCCGCCAGCAACGCCTTGCCCAGGCATAGCAGGGAAGAGTCACGAGAGTCCTCTTTTGAGCGGCCTCGCCATTCCGACGGATACTGACCCCGGCCACTTCCAGTGCTGACATTACTGGCATGGCCGCCGCTCAATCAGCCTTATCGACGACCAGTCCGCGGTCCACGAATCAGACGATCCCACGAGTGAGAATGACGCCCGACGGCTATTGGAGGACCCGATCGCCGAGGGAACCGGAAGTGGTCACGCCGCCTGCCGTTCGGCGGCCAGGGCGCGTCGCGGCTCGAGCGACTTGGCCTTAACTGCCGTTGCGAGGCCTAACTTCTCAAACAGGAGAATCGTGTACCACGTGATGTCGAGCTCGTACCACGCCAGGCCGTGACGGGCCGAAACGGGATGCGCATGGTGATTGTTGTGCCAGCCCTCACCGAAGCTCAGCAGAGCGACAAACCAGTTGTTGCGCGACCCGTCGCGGGTCTCAAATCGACGGCTGCCCCAGATGTGCGTGACGGAATTGACCATCCATGTGACGTGTTGGCCGAGCGTTACGCGGAAGAAGATGCCCCACAGTACGAACGGAATGCCTCCGAAGGCCAGCAGCAGCAGGCCCACCACCACCAGCGGGATCCAATGCCACTTGGTCAGCCATACGTAGAAGCGGTCCTTGGCGAGATCCGGAGCATACTTCGCCGTAGTCACCGCGTCGCAATGCAGAGCGTCGCCCACCATCATCCAGAGGATGTGTGCCCACCATGCGCCATCGCGGGGCGTATGCGGGTCGCCTTCGTGGTCGGAGAACTGGTGATGAATCCGGTGCGTCGCTACCCACGAGATGGGTCCGCCTTCCAAAGCCAGGGTGCCGCAGACGGCGAGAGTGTATTCGAGAGGCTTGGGGACCTTGTAGCCGCGGTGAGTATGCAGCCGGTGGTATCCCATGCCGATGCCAAAGCTGAGCGAGATCCAGTACAGCACGATGGCAGTGATCACGGCCGGCCAACTGAAGAAGAAGAGCGCCACTACGGATAGGATATGGAACGTGGCGAAGGCGATCGTTGAAACCCAGTTGATACCATTCCGGTTCACCTTGGGTGCTTTGGTGATGATCATGAACTCCTCAATGTGTGTGATCGGGAGGCCGCCCCTCTGAGAGCAACCGTACTAATTAAGAAAGTAACAAGAACGCGGCTAACCCCTTGTAAGACTTGTGTAATAGCTGTTGTGGGGCGGCTCTCGAGCGTCGCGCAGGCTGTCCGGCGCTCGCGCCCGCCCGGTCCGGCGCTTCGGCTCTGCGATGGCTGCCGACAGGGGCTCAAGGTTCCACGCTGTGCTCCACTAACCGCGGTCAAGCCCCTCGTTATTGCACTTGCATGCTTGGTCCCTTGCTACAATCCAAAGGCGAAGGCGTTCATGGCTACCAGCAAGTGTCCACATTGCGGAGATACGGGATACGTGATCGTCGACCGCGACGGCATGACCTCGGCCAAACGCTGCGAATGCCGCGCTGAGAATCGTTCGGCTAACATCTGGCAGAGCGCGGGCATCCCTCCGAATTTCCAGAGCGACTCCTTCGACAATTTCCGCGTGCCCTCCATGCAGGAGCACCCCATCGCGCACAGCATTCTGTCTCAGGCGATGACCATCGCCGCGGGCTACGCCATGGAGTTCCCCCTGGCTGCCAAGCCTGGTCTGCTGTTTGCGGGAGACGCGGGGTGCGGCAAGACACACCTCGCGGTGGCGACCGTCCGCCGCTTGATTGAGAAGGGCTTCGACACGGTCTTCTGGGATTATCAGTCGCTCATCGAGCAGATCCGCGCGAGCTATGATCCAGAGACGCGCGGGACCAACAAGGACGCCTACCAGTCGGCGCTCGACGCCGAGGTTCTGATGCTGGACGACCTAGGCGCGTACCGGTCCAGCGATTGGGTGGAAGACGTGGTGACAGGCATCATCACTCACCGCTGCAACCATCGCAAGCCTCTGATCGCGACCACCAACCTGCCGGATCCGGAGATGGGCGGCAAGGACGTAGTCCGCATGACCGAGGGCGCCGCCAAGTACGACCTGCGCAAGACGCTCTCCGAACAGATAGGAATGCGCGCGCGCTCGCGCCTGTTCGAGATGTGCACCATCGTGAAGATGTTCGGCGCGCCGGATTATCGGGTACAAGCGCCGAGACGATAGCGCAAGCCGGAATCCAAGGAGTTCCGGAGCCGCGACTTCCTGGCGTAAGGATCGGACGGTGGTTGACGTACATACGCAGTGTACGTACACTATGTAGGTACGTGGGTAGTAGAGCCAATTTCGACTGGGACAAAGGGAACATCGATCACGTTGGGCGCCACGGCGTCAGTCCTTCCGAAGCCGAAGAGGCCATCTCAAACCACCCCGTCGTCCTGGCGGCCGTCCTTTCCAGCGGCGAGGCGCGCACGGTCTGTGCAGGCCGCACCGCAACGGGGCGAGTCTTGAAGGTGGTTTATACTCTTCGCGGCGGCAGAATCCGCGTTGTGACTGCCCATGAGGATCGCAGGCTCAGGAGAATCTTATGAAGAAAAGCAAGACTCTCACAACGAAGACGCCGAAAGGCACTCCGGGCAACCCCATCCAGCTTACGACGCCAGTATTTCGGACTGAAGCCGAGGAAGCCGCGTGGTGGGATGAGCACTCCGAGATCGTCACGGATCTCCTGATCAAGTACGGTCGTCCAATTCGGGTGCCGACACAAAGCGTCACCATGCGGCTGCCGGTGCAGGACATCGAACGAGCGCGCCAACTGGCGGTCAAACGCGGCGTCGGTTACCAGACTCTGATGAAGTCGTTGCTCCACGACAGCTTGAAGCGCGAGGTGGGCAAGGCTTCCTGACGCCATCGCTTCAATGGCGTAGTCGGCGTGCCGAAATAGCATCGGGCGCCAGGAGTATGGTCAATTCGGGGACCCTGGATTTCCGCGCATTTTTCGAGACGTGCGCCAACGTGAAGCTGGTTGGCGCGCCTGACCACCGAGTCCAGGCCTAGCGACGACAGTGACCGATCAACTACGGTCGAAGAACGCCGGCGGCTCAATCCCCAGCGCGCGCAGATACACATAGCCTTGGCCGCGATGATGGATCTCGTTGTCGATCACGTAAAGGATGAGGTTGTGGACCACGCCAGGCCATTGCCCGAAGGCCGTAACCGTTTCCAGGAAGCGCTGCGGCGGGATCTTAGGCCACAAAACGTTCATCTGCTCCGTGGTCTGGTCCCAGAGCCGTAGCAACTCCTGCTTGGGCCGCGGATCGCGATCGGTGGACCGGATCCATTCGCCCGTGGCCAGACCACGCAGTGTCGGCTCAGCCATGGTGAGCATCTCCATAACCAGCACTCCGAACGGCCGCATGCCGCCCAGCGAGAAACTGAAAAGCTTATCGTCAGGAAAGGCGTCAATTGCGCGCCGGGTGAGCCGGCGGTGGCCCTGCCAATGTTCGAGCAGAGCGTCGGGTGTGATGAACGGCATTGAAACGGCGGGCATTTGTCCAGCGGCCATCTTGACCTCCCACGCCAGTATCGGTGAATTTTGGCAGATGCGCCAGTAGGGACTCAGCATCGGCCCGGCTTCAGGTGGGGTCCGCAATGTAAAGAAATTCAATTGGGCTTCATGACCCCACTCCGACACCCGCCGCCGGATTTCGTCCTCAGGCCGCGTCATAAAGCACGCTGCCGTACTTGTGCGCAGGATAGGCAATACCGCCGATACGGTTCCTGGTGGCTTCGAATCTCTCCGTCGTAATGAGAATCATGTCGACAGCCAATTGGCTATCGCCAAATGCGTCACGAACCTGAACGGAGGCCTCATGGCCACTCGCAGGTGGTGGTCCAACGATCAACCGGTCGATGTCGCCGTCCTTCGTCATCTCGACTATGGCCGCGCTGCGTCGGGCCGCGCCGGGGTCAAAACGCGGCGATCAATCTCGCTCAGCAGTGTGTCGTCAACGCTCATCCGTCCATGTCATGGCGTGGAACCGGTTTAGCTCAGAAGTGAAACCGGGGCGTCTAGCGATGTGGTACGATTCCTCGCACTGGATGGGGTGCATCCGGAACCTCGGCGCGACACAACATCGGCGAATCGCGAGGCCGCTTTCGTACAGAAACCTCTCCGCGCCACGCTACAATCAGTGTGTTAAAGCCATGATCTCCAGCAACTCCTTTCGCACCCTTTCCACGCTGCGCGTGAACGGCCGAATTTACCGGATCCACAGCCTGCGCGCGCTCGCCGCGGCCGGCTTTGACCTGAAGCGCGTTCCGTATTCGATCAAGGTCCTCCTTGAAAACCTGCTGCGGCAGGAAGACGGTGTGAACGTCAAGAAGAGCGACATTGAATACGTCGCCAATTGGAACGCGAACGGGCCGCAGGAAGAGGTTCAGTTCATGCCTTCCCGCGTCCTGCTGCAGGACTTCACCGGGCGTGCCTTGCGTGGTCGATCTGGCCGCGATGCGTGACGCTCTCGCCAAACAGGGCAAGGATCCTAAGCTGGCCAACCCGCTGATTCCAGTGGACCTGGTGATCGACCACTCGGTCCAGGTCGACGAGTTCGGCACGCCCCAGGCCTTCGATGCCAATGTCCTGCTTGAATACCAGCGCAACTCCGAGCGCTACTCGCTGCTGCGTTGGGCGCAGACCGCCTTCCAGAACTTCCGCGCCGTGCCGCCGGGCACCGGCATCGTCCACCAGGTGAACCTCGAATACCTTGCTCCCGTGGTCTTCACGAAGGGCGATCTGGCCTATCCAGACACCGTCGTAGGCACCGATTCGCACACGACGATGATCAACGGCCTGGGCGTAGTCGGGCTGGGGCGTCGGCGGCATTGAAGCCGAGGCCTGCATGTTGGGCCAGTCCGTGTCGATGCTGCTGCCGCGCGTAGTGGGCTTCAAGCTGCACGGCAAACTGAGTGAAGGCGCGACCGCCACGGACCTGGTCCTGACCGCGACCCAGATGCTGCGCAAGAAGGGCGTCGTCGGCAAGTTCGTCGAATACTATGGGCCGGGCGTCGCCGCGCTCAGCCTCGCCGACCGTGCGACGCTCGCGAACATGTCGCCGGAATACGGCGCGACTATCGGCGTCTTCCCTGTCGATCAAACAGACGCTCGCTTACCTGCGCATGTCGAACCGTCCGAAGGAGCTGGTCGAACTCGTCGAAGCTTACTACCGCGAGCAGGGCATGTTCCTCGAAGAAGGCTCGCCCGAGCCCGAGTTCTCGGATACTTTGGAACTCGATCTCGCGAGCGTAGTGCCCTCGCTGGCCGGGCCGAAGCGTCCGCAGGATCGCATCAATCTGCCGGACGTGAAGTCGAGTTTCCTGACGACTCTGGGCGGAGCAATCAAGTCCGTTCCCGTCGGCCGCCAACGGCAGCGCGTACGACGTGAAGGATGGAGCGGTAGTGATTGCGGCGATCACGTCGTGCACCAACACCTCGAACCCATCGGTGCTCATGGCCGCGGGCCTGCTCGCCAAGAAGGCCGTGGAAAAGGGCCTCACGGTGAAGCCGTGGGTGAAGACCTCGCTCGCGCCTGGGTCGAAAGTGGTCACCGATTACCTGGCGGATTCGGGCCTGATGCCGTACCTCGAAAAGCTGAAGTTCAACCTGGTCGGCTACGGCTGCACCACCTGCATCGGCAACAGCGGTCCGCTGCCCCCGCCGGTTTCGAAAGGCCGTCACCGACGGCAACCTCACCGTCGCCGCGGTGCTGAGCGGGAATCGCAATTTTGAAGGACGCGTGAATCCGCAGGTGCGCGCCAACTACCTCGCGTCGCCTCCGCTGGTGGTGGCCTACGCTCTCGCCGGACGCGTCGATCTGGATTTGGTGAACGAGCCTCTCGGTACCGGCTCGAATGGCGCGCCGGTGTTTCTCAAGGACGTCTGGCCGAGCGCTGCTGAAGTCAGTGCGGCGGTCGAGCAGTTCGTCACGGCTGCGCAGTTTGAGAAGGAGTATTCCAAGGTCTTCGAGGGCGACCTCATGTGGCGCTCGGTGAAGACTCCATCGGGCAGCACGTTCGCGTGGGATCCGGACTCGACCTACGTGAAGTATCCGCCCTACTTTGAAGCGATGCGCGATCCGTCCGCGCCGCTTGAAGACATCGCCGGCCTGCGCGTGCTGGCGATGCTCGCCGACTCGATCACCACCGACCACATTTCGCCCGCCGGCAACATTGCCAAGGACAGCCCGGCCGCGCGCTTCCTCGTTTCGCGCGGAGTGAAGCCCGCCGACTTCAACAGCTACGGCTCGCGCCGGGGCAACGACGACGTGATGGTGCGTGGCACGCTCGCCAACATTCGTTTGAAGAACGAACTGGTGCCCGGAGTCGAGGGCGGATGGACCACGCTCGCGCCGGGTGGCGAGAAGACGTCCATCTATCGATGCCTCGGCGCAGTACCTGGCGTCAAGCACGCCGCTGCTGATCGTCGCGGGCAAGGAGTATGGTTCGGGCTCGTCGCGCGATTGGGCTGCGAAGGGCGTGGCTCTGCTCGGTGTGAAGGCCGTTATCGCAGAGAGCTACGAGCGCATCCACCGATCGAACCTCGTGGGCATGGGCGTCCTGCCGCTCGAATTCCTGGACGGCGCGACGCGCCAGTCGCTCGGACTCACCGGCTTCGAGACGTACGCTGTGACCGGCGTTGCCGAGGCCATCGAGAGTGGCTCGAAGCGCGCCAAGGTGACCGTCACGGCCGCCGACGGCTCGGTGAAGAGCTTCGACGTGAAGGTCCGCATCGATACGCCGCGCGAAGTCGAGTACTTCCGCTCGGGCGGCATCCTGCCTTACGTGCTGCGGCAGATCGCGTCCGCATAGCGCTCAAAGTGGGGCGGCTTCAGCCTGCGTGGGGCTCCAGCCCCGCTCCGGCCCGCACCGGTTGAAACCGGTGCGCACACTGAAGTCTGCCCCACGCGCTCCAGACAGGAGTAGATTGGTGTGAGCCCCCGTCTCAAGAAGGTGCTCCAATGATGACCCGTCGCACCCTACTCAAGATCCTTGCCGCCGCATCGACCGCGCCGCTATTCCCAATTTTAAGTGCTATGCCGCGCCGTACACCGGCAAGCTGAAGATCACCGCCATCAAGGTGCTGGGGCTGCAACGCCCCGTAGCCACGGGAACTGCCTGATTAAGGTGGAGACGGATGCCGGCCTGTATGGCATTGGCGAGGCCGGTAGCACGGGCGAGATGGCCAAGGCGCGCATCCAGACCATGGCGCCGTTGCTGCTCGGCAAAGACCCGCTGTCGATCGAAAAGCACTTCTTCGAGATGTCGTCGCTGATGCACACCTACACCGCGCACATCCCGACCATCAGCGGAATCGACATGGCGTTGTGGGATCTCGCCGGGAAGATCCTCGACAAACCGGTCTATGAGTTGATGGGCGGACCGTTCCGCGACGCGGTGCCGATGTACTCGCACGGCGACGGCTTTAACATGCTCGACAAGGCCGCCTGCCGCGACTGGGCGCAGCTTGTGAAGACGCGCCCGGAGGGTTTCAAGGCCTACAAGAACAGCATCAACTTCATCCTGGGCCTGCCCGCCGCACGCTACGCCAACACGCTGATGCACGAGGACCTGAAGAAGATCCGAGCCGCGTATACGAACTGCCGTGAAGCCGTCGGCGAAGACATCGACATTGCCGTGCATTGCCACAACGAGTTCGATACGCCGAGCGCGATCGCCGTCGCGAAGGCCGTGGAACCGATGGATCCGCTGTTCATCGAAGATGCGTTGAACCCACCCTATTCAGAGGGTTGGGCGGCCCTCCGGCGTTCGACGCGCATCCCTCTGTTGACCGGCGAAAAGCTCGAACTCGTGCGCGGTTTCAAACCGTTTCTCGACACGCAGGCGGTGGACATCGTGCATCCCGATCTGGCCTTCTCCGGCGGTCTCACCGGCACGCGCAAGATCGCGGACTACGCGGCACTATCGCGTACACCGATGGCGCTTGCACAATGTTGGAACGCTGGTTCTGACCTTCGCATCGGCGCATTTCGCCGCGTCGATCCAGAACTTCTATCGCAGTGAGAGCGCGCTCGGCCGCCCGACGCACTACGTTGAAGACATGGCGGCGTCGAACCCGCCTATCGTCAGGAACAGCCTGCTCCAATTGCCGAAAGGCGTCGGGCTTGGTCTGGACCTGAACACCGATTTTCTGAAGAAGCACATGGCCGACGGAGAGACCTGGTGGGGATAGTCCGATCCGAGCGGAGATGTCAAATCCTGCTGCCGTTCCACGAGGACTACAGTTAGAGACAGGGAGATCTGAAATGGACAGCATTCATGACGTAGCGTCCGCGACGACGCTCGACAATCTGCAAGCGGCATTCAACGGTGAGAGCAACGCCCACGCGAGCTACCTGGCCTTTGCGACCAAGGCCGACGCCGAAGGTTTCGCCCCGGTGGCCAGCCTGTTCCGCGCCGCGGCGCGGGCGGAGGAGCGCCACGCGCGCAACCATTCCGAGGTCATTCGAAAGCTCGGCGCGACGCCGGTCGCAATCATTGCGGCGCCTGATGTGAAGTCTACGCGCGAGAATCTGCAAGCGGCGATTCAGGGCGAAACCTACGAACGAGACGTCATGTATCCGTCCTTCATCGCGAAAGCGAAGCAGGACGAACAACCGGACGCCGTGAGCACCTTCCAGATGGCGCAGGAAGTAGAGGCCGAGCACGCCCAGCTTTACACTGATGCGTTGAAAAACCTGGAGTCTCTGCGCGGCGGCAAGCCAGTGGTTTACTACGTTTGCCCGTACTGCGGCTCTACGACGGCGAATCCGAACTTCGATCTCTGTCCCGTCTGTTCGACACCGCAGGAAGAGTTTGAAGAGATTCGTTAGTTCGCCGGAGTGTAGTACTGGGTGCTTGTCTGGCAATAACCACGCCATTTGGTGAGCGTGGTGCGTGTGTTGTGGCGCACGCTTTAGCGTGCTGCGGCGACATTCATGTCGACGTCCGGCATGGTAGCATGAATGCCACCACTGCACGCTGAAGCGCGCGCCACGGACGATTCGCTCTCTTGTTCCAGCCGCGGCTCGGCGTTTCACCACCTAAGCGCGCCGGAGTAACTGTCAGGACAAGATGTCGTTCCGAGGTGATAGCGGCTGAAGCGAACCGGCCGCTACGCCGCGTGGCGCCGCAGGATTTGCGACAGGTTGAGTGAGAAGGCGGAGCGAGCGAGCACCATATCCGCGCCGGCGTTCTGGGCCTGCATTTTGAGTTCTCCCTGGATGTGCGAGACGAAAGCGACGATGCTGACGTTCTTCAGCTCCGGCTTCGATCGCAGCGTCTTCAATCAACGGGACCGGTGCGACCGAACCGCAATTCAAATCGATGATCACCATCGACGGCCGCTCGGCCATCGCCTTCTCGACGACGGCATCCTCGGACTTCAGGAACTCGGCAACCATGCCGGCGCGCCTGGCTGCATCGTTAATTTTGACGACGAAAAAGAGATCGTCGACGACCGCGAGAATCTTTCGCGGGTTCTGAGGCATAAACCACAATCCTGTCTATTTGTTTCAAACGTTCGACGCGATCCGCAGGATACAATCCCAGGTTCAGACCTGTAAGCGAAGTTCCTGCGAAGGGGGGAACCTTAATTGTATTCGTCCGAAGCCCATCACTGCAAGCCGGTGCGGCGCAGGGTGATCTGTGAAGGGGTGCGGGGTGCATTGACGCCGCATTGCCGGCTCTCAGTGCCTCGCTGCAGCCTCGGTCGCCGTCACGATGGCGCAAATGCGACTGTCGTCGCCAGTGTTGCTTCCATTCTCGATGACCGCGGAAGCGTACACCGCGGCCAAAGCCTCATCGCATCGTTATACGATGAGCGTGAGTCAAAGTTGAGGCAAATAGAATGAAACCGGGTTACTTGTTTATGGCGGCTCTCACTCTCGGGGGCCCGATTCTCGCGCCCGCTCAATCGCGCACGGTTAATTTGCGCATCTCCTTCGCGAGCGACCTGGGCCCGCTCAACATCGACCGCATCGCGCTCGGCCAAGGCGGTCTGTCGGAGTATCCGATGTGGGACGATCGCGTAGCCGAAATCCGCGCGCTGCATCCGCGCATCATTCGCCTGTTCGTTCAGGAGTATTTCGATCTCCTGCCTGAGCGCGGTGGTTACCATTTCGACACGCTCGACCAGTCGGTGGATGCCATCACTCGAACGGGTGCTATGCCGTTGCTGAGCATCGCCTTCAAGCCGAAAGCATTGTTCCCAGTCGTCGATCAGGACGTCGTCGAGCCGCAAGACTATGCAAAGTGGGAGCGACTCATCCACGCGTTGGTTACCCACTACAAGCAGCGGGGCCTGAAGGGCCTTTATTGGGAAGTCGGGAACGAGCCTGACATCGGGGAAGACGGCGGATGCCCTTACCGCTTCAAGCCAGAGAACTACACGCGCTACTATCGGCACACCGCTGCGGCAGTGCTGCGGGCGGACTCAACGGCCAGAGTCGGCGGCCCCGCGCTGGCGGGTTGGAAATCGCCGATTCTGCCTGCTCTGCTCGCGTTCTGCGCAGAACGGAAGGTGCCGCTGAACTTCGTGTCATGGCACATTTACAACAGCGATCCGAAGAGCGTACAGGCCACGATTCAAGGGGTGAAGACTCTCCTGAAAGCCTATCCATCTCTCAAGCCGGAGACGATCCTCGACGAGTGGAATATGGCCCTGACCGTGCCTCCCAAGAACCCGCGGACCCAGCCCTGCTTCATCGCCGAGACCGCGTGGCGGATGAAGGAGAGCGGCCTCGACTACTCCTGCTACTATCACATCCGCGATTACCACGTGGACCGCGACCGCTTCGCTAAGTTCTTCTCTCTCCACGGTGCGTCGTTCATGGCCGCCTGGTGGAACCGCATGCCGCAATACGACGGACTCTTCGACTATCAGAACGTGATGCGCCCGTCGTACTTCACATTCAAGTTGCTCTCCCGATTGACCGGTGAGCGTCTTGCTGTGGAGTCGAACGACCCGGAAGTGCACGCATTCCTCACCTACGACAAGTCGTACGAGATCTATAGCCTCCTGGTGTGGAACTTCTCAGCCAACCCAGTGAATGTGGAGCTGGACGTGCGCGATCTGCCGTTGAAGCTGGTAGCGAAGCGCCGGCAGCTCGATGCAGCATCGCCATCGAATGATGAGAACGCGCGCCTCCGTCCGTTGGAAGACGTGACTTTTGAGCCGGATTCCGGTCCAGTGAAGATCCAGTTGGAGCCTTACGGATTGGAATTCTGGTCGCTCGAAAAGACGAGGTAGGGGAACTGAATCGCGTAAAGGAGGATGTCCGATGTTGTCTGCCGCTCGCCGGGCAATTCTGACGGCGTTGTTCGCAACCGGTATCGGCGAGGCACTCGGATATCCGGGGACCAGGGGACGTCCCTTCTCCCCTTCCCCACAAAGGCATCAGAGTCCTGTGCTGACTCCATTCCTGGCCAGCACCACCGAGATGTTTCGTCTATTCGATCTCAAACCGGAGCGTCTTGGCGCCGGTCCAGGCACCAACCGTGGCTGTGACGACGAGGTCGTAGGCGCCCTTCGGTGAATCGGCAATGGGAATAGTCGCGAGGAATGACACAACTTCCTGCGTCTCGCGTACCTGAGCCGTTGGGGTAGCCGTGGTAACGACGCGGCCTGCGTGACGCAGTTCCAGGTGGGCCTCCACACTCGCTTGACTACCGGGGCAGTAGACCGTAAAAAACACCGGGAGATTCTTAACTTTCCCGGCGGAGAAACTGTCCTGCAGCGAGAGAACTACCCGTTGATCGCCGAACCCGAGGACGTCCCCGCCGGGCTCCTGCGAATGCAGCAACGAGCCGACCACGGCGATGTCGCTCACTTCGGGCGCAATCACCGGGCCTACGCCGAGTGGCACTACCTGAGCGCTGGCCTGATGGGAACTCTGATCGACAACGGCTATCTCGAGCGTGAATTGCCCGGGCGGAGCCGCAAATGGCAGCGCGATTGTCAGCGGAAGCCGTTGGAATCGATCAAGCTCCGCCCGCTCTATTTTCAGCCCAAGAGAGCGGCTCGCTTTGTTCACAACTTTGCCTGCATCGTCTTTCAGAAGCGCCAGGACGGAAAGTCCGCCTGTCAGGACATTTCCACCGGATTGCATCGTCAGACGAGGGACACTCGACGGGATCTCGATCACAAGTTGGTATTGAGCCTGATCGCCGATGGCGTTGAACCGAAGCGCCCGCCGCCGGAAAGAAAACGCGTGCGGCCGCGTGGTCTCGTTCAGTGCCTTCAAACACTCAATTTCAAAGGATTGCACCAATTGGCCCGCGATTAATGGCAGCGCGAAGTAGCCATCCCTGCTTTGAAAGGTCACGCCTGGACGGGATATGCGGACTTCGACGCGACGAAAGCGTCCGTCGAAATCTTGGGACTTGGGCTTGTAGAAAAGTTCATAATGAGACGTCGAGTCCTCCACAACGCGACGGAGCGGAGCGCGCAAGTCGTTGCTGTCCGCCATAGAGAAACCGCCGGTGCTTTCGGCCAACTCCCGCAGCGGCAACCAGTCGAAACTTGCTTGAGCTAGGCCGTCCGGGCCGAGGTTTTGTAGGCCATTCGTATTTACAGTGTAAAAGGCGATATTGGCTCGATTTGCCTCGTCGACGACGCGCTTCAGGATCAGAGAATGCTCCGAGACGTTTAGCGAAATGCCTTCGCTGAATAACAGCACGGTCTTGCGGCCCGGAACCGCCGCCAACACTCGAATCAACGCGAGAAGAGACGCCGTACTATACAAGGATTGTGCGTCGCGCATTACCAGCGACTCCAACTTCTCAATGCTTTGCTGAAGCCGGCGAACAACCGGGTCGGCTACCGGACCGCGCTCACTGGCGTCGCCGAGGCGGAACGATTGCCAATGAGAATGGTCGTCCGCCGAATTGTCATTCTTTCTTGTGCTGTCAAGCGTTGGGGCGCCAGGGTCGACGTCTCCTGGCCAGTAGAGGGACTTGTTAAGCGATTCGAGGTTTTCGGCGGAGATGCGGGCGAACCGTGTGTAGTTGGCTTTGGCGATAGTGTCGACGGCTCCGTTCAGCAGTTCGTGCCGGTTCGTGAATGGCTGCAGCAAATACAGTTGGCGATTCATGGCATAAGCACCCAAAAGAGTGTTCGGAGAGAACTGATTGCTAAGAAACTCGCGCGCCATGGAGGCGGCATTGACGCGCCCCTGGTTACTCATTTCCTGAAATACCAGTGTGATTATGTTTAGCTCATGCAGCGGATCGAACCTGTCCGGTGCCTCCCCATTTAAAAGCTTGCTCCCCTTCGCGCGTACGAATTCAAATGAACGAATCTGCTGCGGTATTCCGTCCTCGAGGACCTCAACCTCCCCCGCGCGGAGATCTCGCAGCAACCGTCGGTGTTTGTCGCGCACTACCAAATCGAGCAGAACTTCCTGGGTCCCGGATGTAATCGCCGGCGATTGTCGGCCGAAGGACTGCGAAGCTAATGCCAGCGAGAGTGCGGCAGACATGATTCGGCCAGATAGTATCATGCGTTTATCTACTAGGATATGACATCATGCCGAGGGGGCCAAGCTAAGTCATTGTGCGCAGAATCACGGGCGGAATAGCTCCGCCAGGATTTGGGCCTGGTTGGATTCCGACTGCAATCCGCGCCAGACCGCGGACGGCGCCCCGGATCTGCTGAGGACCAGCGTCGGTGTACCTGTAACACCGAGCCGGTCCAGTTGGACTTGTCTTACGTCTTCGATTGCAATGTCCAAAGACTTTAGATAAGATAGCATTTGTTCTTTGTCGTCGGGAGAAACCGCAATAACATGCCGATCGGAGGATTTCGCCCGTTGGATAATTTGCTTGTATAGTGGAGCGCTCTTGGTACAGTATTGACATCCGACTTTCAAGAACAGTACAATATTCACTCCGCTCGGCAGACCAAGCGGGGACAAGTCGAGTTTCGGTGTCTCGTGGTTCGCACTGGCGTTTATAAATGGCAAGACACCCGGCGGGAGAATGTAGAGGTTTGCGAGTATCAGGGTTAGAGTAAGCGACAAGAGTGCCAACGACGCGTTGGCGGCTATCCTCACCGTTGCCTCGATTCGATTGCCTGTCGACATCGTAGTAAAACCTCTTAAAAAACAATCGCGATCTGCGTTCAGTTCCTGTCTATAACAGCGCGGGCCTCGTTGAGGCCCGCGCTAGCGTCGCCAATTTCAGGTATTGGTATCACTATTGACAACTTGTAGTGGCCCAATTTGAGACAGGGAGTGGACAACTGCACGAACTGCCCTGTGACAGGACTGCGCATGCAGCTCGAGCATTGATTACCTGACAGTTCCATCCGCCGGCACCGGATAAACATCCGCTCGGCAGCCCCCCGCCGCAGCTTCCGCCCGGGTACGTGTATTGGCCGCTGTCGCAATAGACATCGCCGGCGTAAATGTGCGCCGTTCCGGAGCACGAGGTAGAGCACGACTGGCTTCCGGCAGCGTTAGCTTGGATTGGCTTGCCGCCGATGATAAGAATCGAAATCGCGCTGAGGACAATCATCAAACACCACTTCGTCATAAATCTCCTTAAAGTACTGCTTAGCCACCTTGGGCCCTTCCGGGCTGGCGAACCATCCGCGGAGGGTCTACTCAGTAGGGGGGGAGGGAGGGGAAGAATAGGCTAATGGAATCTCAATGGCGTAAATCCAATTTCGGCTCGGCACTCCGAGAGCACTCTCGTCCAAGAAAACTCAAAATCCAGGTCGCGGTAGGGACGATCCTCAATGACCGTCCCCCGCTTAGATCTGTACGAGTATGAACGTCCCTTTTGGCTTTTGGTGGCTGGCAGCCCCGGGACAGTATATCCTCTGCAACGGCGCATCACAGGCAGTCGTCCGTCCGGAAATCCGCGGAGTAGGTGTGCGGCGTCGGCCACGGCGCGCGACCACCTGATGGCGCACATCCACACCCTCGGGCCACCACATAGGCACACCGGCGCGTGGGTTTGGGGGAAGCTCTTGGCCGTATGCTAACTTTGTCCCATGGCAGCTTCGCCATTCTTGGATGACCCTCTGCGTTTCGATCGTCTGGCTCCCACGGCCACGGTGGTGATCTTTGGAGCGAACGGCGACCTGACGCAGCGCAAGCTCATGCCGGCGCTGTACCGGCTTGCTTTTGAACGCCGGCTGGCGCCGGGATTCGCCGTTGTGGGCACTTCCCGCACCGCGATGAGCGACGAGGAATTCCGCTCCAAAATGCGCGCGGGAGTCGAGAAGTTCCTGGAGGATTCGCCTTTCGACGCCGCGCTGTGGGAGGAATTCGAGCGCGGTCTCTTTTACCTTGCGGGCGACATCGCCGGCGACGACCTCTATCGAGAACTGGCGACGAAACTCGCGGCCGTGGCCGAGGAACGGCACACCGGCGGCAACGCGCTGTTCTATTTATCCACGCAGCCCAGCTATTACGCCCGCGTGGCGGAGGGCCTGGGCGCGGCCGGTTTGCAGCACGCCCCGGATGCCGGCGCGTGGCGGCGCATCATCATCGAGAAACCATTCGGCCACGATCAGCCGAGCGCTCGAGAACTCAATTCGCGGCTGCATGGAGTCTTTGAGGAGCGCAGCATCTACCGTATCGACCACTACCTGGGCAAGGAGACCGTTCAGAATATCCTGGCCTTCCGCTTCGGCAACGGGATCTTCGAGCCGCTGTGGAACCGGCGATACGTGAACCACGTGCAGATCACAGCCGCCGAGAGCATCGGCGTCGAAGGCCGCGGCGGCTATTACCAGGAAGCCGGCGCTCTCCGCGACATGATTCAGAACCACCTGATGCAAGTGATGGCGACCATCGCCATGGAGCCTCCGGCCGTATTTGAGTCGGACGCGGTCCGCGATGAGCGCGCGAAACTGCTCCGCTCCATCCGCATCCTGAAGCCCGACGAAGTAGCCACCAACGCCGTGGCTGGCCAATATGGTCCGGCGCAAATCGGCGGCGAACAACTGTCCGGCTTCCGCCAGGAGAAGGGCGTTGCGCCCGACGCGAGCACCGACACCTATGCGGCCGTAACGCTTTTCGTCGAGAACTGGCGTTGGGCAGGCGTGCCGTTCTACATTCGCACCGGCAAGCGTCTGCCGAAGCGCGTCACCGACATCGCCATCCAGTTCAACACCGCGCCGCTCAGCCTGTTCGCCGACGGCGAGCCGGGACGCTGGCCAAATCTGCTGGTGGTTCGCATTCAGCCTGAAGAGGGCATTTCGCTGCGGTTCTTCTCCAAGCGTCCGGGCTCCGGCATGACTCTGCGTCCCGTGACGATGGACTTCAACTACGGCACCAGCTTCGGCGAGCGATCGCCCTCGGCATACGAGACGCTATTGCTCGACGCGCTGCAGGGCGACGCCACTCTTTACACGCGCCAGGACATGGTGGAGGCCAGTTGGGCCGTCGTTCAGCCAATTCTCGATGCCTGGGGCGCGGCGAAGTTCGAGTTTCCCAACTATGTCTCGGGCACGTGGGGGCCGAAGGAATCCGACGAGATGCTGGCGCGGCGCGGCCACGTGTGGAGGATCCCCTGATGGCTGTAGAAGCACCACGGCTGCTGCACGAACTCGACGAGACATGGCGCACGCTCGGCAAGAGTAGTAGCCATGATCAGGGCCAAAATCAGGGCACCGGCGTGTTGCGCGCCTGCGCCATGACCTTGATCGTCGCGGCCTCCGAAGCCGACGACGCGCAGGAATTGGGCGGCACGCTCTCGGGCCTGATGCAGTTGCATCCGTCGCGGACCATTGTGCTGCGTACTTGTCCTCACCGCGATGCAGTGGAGGCGCGCACCTCGGTGCAGTGCTGGATGCCGTTCGGGCGCCGCCAACAGATTTGCGGCGAGTGGATTGAGATCTACGCTGGGGCGGCTCAATTCGGCGAGGTTGCACTGCTGTTGCTGGGGTTGACCGTGCCGGATTTGCCGGTTGTCTTCTGGGTGCGCCACACGGCGCTCGCGCAACTCGACGCGCTGCGTCCGGTGCTCACGTTGGCTACACGCGTGATCGTCGATACTTCGGAAGCGGACGAGCCGGAGAGTGCGCTGGCGGCGGTTCGCTCGCTGGCGGTGGGAGCGGGGGACACTGCTCAGCCCGCATGGAGGCTGGCCGATCTGGCCTGGGGCCGCATCACGCGCTGGCGCAAAGCGCTGGCCGGAATCCTGCGCCACGCACCAGCGCCGCGTACGGGCGCCCTCCGCTGGGCCGGCGAGAAGATGTCTATGCCTGCCTGCTATCTGGATGCGTGGCTGCGCACGGCGTTTCCGGCGATTGAGATTGAACTGGGCTCGTCCGATCCCGTGGGCCCGCCCGCCAATGTAGGGCGTATCCGCATTCTTCAATTAAAGGGTCCCGGCATCGACGTCCGCCTGGAGCGGCCCGCGGGAGGGACGAACGTCGTGGCGATCACTGACGGGCTCCAAAGCGGTCTTGTTTTCCCCAAGCTCGACGAAGCGACGCTGCTCGCCGAGGAACTGGGGATTGCGGGCCGCGACAAGCTGTTTGAGGCAGCGCTCGCGATAGCCAGAACTCGCTGACCCGGTTCCGGTATCAGGCGTTACTGGTTAGCGCGGTGCTGAGACGTCCTGCCAATGCCCTGCGGTACCGGCTCCGCTGCGGCGACGTGACCGGAACCCCAACGGATGACGAGGCGTCTTCGCAGGTCGTCCATCTCGCGCTTCTGATCATACGGATGGTCGAGTTGGTGCGCCTGCTCCAACTGACGATGGACCTGAGAGTACTGCGGTATGGGGGTCATGGCCACGAGATTGAGCCGGTGGTCGAATTCGTAAGTGATAACCGCGAGGTTATTCTCGTCAAAGTTGTCCACTACGTTAGCAACGATATTGCCGCGCGTAACCCACAATGCTGAGATGCGAGTATAAGGGGACTGCCTGCCGACACAGCCGCGGGCAAACAGGACGACGGCTTTCTCCTTCGCTTCGGGCATGTTCATCAGCCGTAAGCTGGGATCGAAAACCGATTTTGGGGTGCTGAGTCCGTTGACCTGGAGCGGGTCCAGCACAACCAGCGTAGCGGTGTGTTCCGCATTGTTAGCGCCACCGAGCAGGAGTTCGTCCCGGCCGTCCCCGTCGATATCGGCCTGAGCTAAATAGGACAGGTGGCCGGGATGCCAGTACTCGCCCCTGACCCGGCCGCGAGAATCCAAGAAAGCAATTTGCCCGGCCTGACCGGCATAGTTGACACTGGCGACAGCGATCCGCGTATCTTCCGGCCTTCTCCCCTTCAGCACGCAGATCTGTCGGACGTAGTAGGGCGGGGCCATGACGAACCCGTGCGCATCCGTAACCGTTCGGCCCGGCACGAACTCCCAGATCAATTGCCCGGACTCGTTGAGGCAGAACAGGCGGTGCGGCTTCTGCGTGAAGTCCGCTGGCAGGAAAAGCGAAAGTACCGAGATCTTCCCGGAATCGCCGAGGTCCCCGATCCATGTGCGATGTTCGAAATACCACGGAACGTAAAACTCGGGCATGGGTAGCGAAGGGAACCGAAACCGCCAGAGTTCCTGTCCCGAGGAATTCCTGGCGACGAGATGTTGATTCTGGACGGCGAGCGCAACTGGCGGCCCTTTGGGGCGCAACGCAGCATAGATCACGGCCGCCGCGAGTAAAGCCACCCCCAAAATTGCGGTTGCGACGATCCAGGATTTCCGCTGTGTTGCGGAGGTTCGGCGGTTCATGCGTATCACCGGTAGACGGCTGCTCGGCGACTGGAACGGACGAATCGTCAAATTCGGCGCGGTGATCCTCTACCCATTCATCAACTTCGGAAACCAACGCATAAACTGGAGCCTTGATCCCGAACTTGCGTCGAACAGGGAGCCCGTACTCCTTCTCGAAAGTCTGGGCCGTGCGGACGCTGACCCTCAGGTAGCTCGCGATCGCCTTCCAACCTGCAAGCTCGACACTCTCATTGGTTGACGCCGGCATCGTGCATTTCTGAAAAACTCAGCGTATCAGAACCGGGCAGAACTCACTACCCTGCAGGCGCTTGCGTATCTTGCGCATCTTTGCGCTTGGGCCGGCCGGGCGGTACGGGTACAGTTGGAGCAGAGTCAACTTGCGACCGAAGTAAACGAGAGCAGGGACTCTTCCTTTTGCCCTCCTATCGAGAGCCAAAGCCTTGGCCGGACGTAATCCGGCTGATCGTCGGTTACACCCGTAGCCTATGTAGAGGGGCTACGGGTGTGGCTGAAGCTCCGAGTGCTCCACCGGAAATCTATCGGATCCTCGAAGCCGCGCGCAGCGGCGCCTGACTGCGAATCGCCAGAATCATGCTCGACGGGCGGCGGCCGAAGCCGTAACCGAGAGAAAAGCCGAGAGGCTTGACTCGCGATCGATCCTCGAATGCCGCGGCCAGATCCTTCTGATACAGACGTTTGAAAGGCTTCACCGGCGCGCTGTACTCGCCATACAACTGCACTTTCCACGCCTCATTCTGGAAGTAGCTGTATGGAACGCCCGTGTCGTCTTCCAAGATCAGGTTGCTCTTGTCCAGGATGTAGCGGCGCATGCCACTGCACATCCCCCAATGCAGCAGGAACGATGCCGACTTCACCAGCGTGTCCGGTGTCCCGAGACTGTCCAGGAAGCGCGAAAAGGCCGGTTTCTTTTCAAACTCCGGGCCGAGATTGGTGACGAAATAGTACAAGGTTCGGCTGGTCATCTCGTCCCCGCGATGGAGGCGGATTCGCACTGCCTTGTGCTTGCGCACCGGCTGCTCGCTTTGTTGCTCCGGCAAGAACTCACCCGCGTCGGAAAGGCGCCCGTATTGGACATCTTCCACGCTGTGCCCGGTTCGCTCCAGCAACATCAGGAGCATGGGCAGCAACCCGTCAGCCACGCGGCCATGGAACTCGCTGTCCATTTCGCGGGTGACGAAGAAGCTGCGTTCAAATATCGTCGAGACGGACTGCTTCCAGCCGGCTAGCTCGCGGTCAAGGGTTTCCCGCTTGAAACGCTCCGTGGAGCGGAGGTTCCCGACCGGCTCCAGCCCGGCCATGACCATTGTCTTGCCTTCGGGGAAAAACTTGGTCAGGTACAACGCGTCCGGACCGCTGAACGGATAGAACACAAACTGGCCGCGAGGATGAAGGGGAGCGAGTTCGCGCTGCTGGAAAGCATCGACGGCCTGCAATTGCTCGATTTCGAGCTGCTTCCAACTGGCGTCGAATTCGGCCGCATACGACTTCCAGGAGGGAGTCTCTTCCAGCTTCTGGAATGGGCCGTCAGGGCGCCCCTTCAACCCGCCTAAGAAGCGGGCCATGTCGTTCCAACGTTGCGCGTCGGCTGAAGTCTGTGGCCGCTGCCTGCTTTCGGACGCGCGAGGAGCGCAGCCTTGTGCCATGAGGGTGGTGAGTAGTAGAGCCGCGCAAACGGCGACACGAATCGCGCATTTGCTGGAAGGGACGATGCCGGAAATGTACATGGAATGAAGGCAGGTCGCGAGGCCTGGAACTTCCAGTATATCGGCGACGCGAGGACCCGGCATTTGGCGCCGGCAACCGGACTCTTGCGCCCTCACCTCCCGCAATTGGCTCAAAACTCATGTCTGACTGGGAAGAAATCGCAGGCGCATACTATTCCGCCGCCCGATCCACTCTCGAAAGATGGGGCAGTTCTTATGCTCATCTCGATGGGGTCGAGTTCTGGGCTCCAGTTCAAATCCGCCCGCGATTTCAGAGATCGACTCGGATTCCTGCATCATCAACGAAGCGTCAGGAATCCTGAGATAGGCCTAAGCATGAACAGTTTGAAACCTTGGACTTCTCGGGCGCTGGTTGCGGCGGGGCTCTATAATCTGGCCTGGGCGGTGGCGGCGGCGCTGCAAACGTCCACTATCCAGGCGTGGATGGGCTTCGGACCGGTCCAACCTCCGGCCGCGTGGTTTGCCCTTGTGGGAGCGACGGCCCTGGGTGCGGCAGCCTTGCTGCTCGCAGCCGCCGATCCCGCCAGGCATTGGGCCGTCGTGGCTCTCGCGGCCACGGCCAAGACCGGTGTTTTCGCCGGAACGCTCCTCCTGGTCGGGCAGGGTCAGTTGCCGCCGCGGGCTCTGTTGTTTTCGACCGTCAACGACGTGGTTTGGATGGTCGTCTTGGGCGCGGTTCTGATCGCAACGCACGAGGCAGCGCTCGGGCGGCGGCGATGCGTTTCCTCGGAGATTCTCGGACTGGCGCTGCGGACCCGTACCAATGTGGGTGTCACCCTGGATGAACTGAGCCGCCTGTCGCCGGTCCTGCTCGTGTTCCTGCGGCATTCCGGCTGCATGTTCTGCCGCGAGGCGCTGGCGGATCTGTCTGCCAAGCGCACGGAGATAGAGGCTAACGGAACGCGGCTGGTGTTGGTCCACATGGCAACCGACGAGCAAGGCGACAGGTTCTTTTCGAGATACGGTCTGGAGCATGTAATCCGCATCGGCGATCCGCGGCGGACGCTGTACCGAGCCTTCGGCCTGCCGCGCGGTACGCTGAGCATGTTCCTTTCTCCGAAGACCGCCTTGCGAGGATTCCAGGCGGCCGTACTGGGGCGCAATGGAGTAGGCCGCTTCACGGGCGACGTTTTCCAATTGCCCGGCGCTTTCCTGCTGTACTACGGAGAACTTTTGCGGTGCTATCGCCACCAGAGCATCTCGGACCGGCCGGACTACGTTGCGCTGGTCACGGGCCGCTCGTACGCCGCCGAGGAATTCGGCAGTTAATCGCGGCATTGGTCCGTTCTGACCGCGAACGCAGCTTCGCTCAAGTCCATGGGCTTCTCGACGCCGGGAATCATCACCGCTCCCTAGTGGCGCTGGAACTCCTTAAGAATCGCCGGTGTCTACTGATGCGCGGACCCCTGCGCGGCCGCAAATTGGGGGGCAGCGCAGTGCCGCTTAATCCAGTGTCCGCTTAGGCGTAGGAGGCCGCCTGGTATGAAGTTGCTGGGTATCCAATCAGAGAATCGGCCGGATGCGATCAGCCGGCGGGGACTCTTTTCAATTTTGCCGGCGATGGGCGCAGGATGTATGGCCTGTGCGCGGGCGGCAGCTTGCACCCAAGAGGGCGAGCAGCCCTCCGCGTCCCACACGTGGAATGAGAAAACCGATCTGACCTGGGAACAAACGTTCCGTTTCGCTTACCAGAAGGATCTGATTCCTCTTCTGAAGGCCCTCTCCGAGAGGGTCGGGCAAGAGAAGTTCGTCGAGATGCTGCGTGAGGCGGGCGACGAGGTCGTACGGAAGAAGACCGCGGGACGGCAGCCGGTAGTCCGCGACCTGACGAGCATGGCAGCCAACATGAAAAACATGCCTCCTCTCATGCAGCATGCGCTGCAAGCGGAGGTTGTCGAGCAGACGCCGGAAGCCTTTGAATACCACGTGAAAAAGTGCCTGTGGGCGAAGGCATTCCGCGATGAAGACGCTGCGGATATCGGGTACGCGATGATCTGCTATCCGGACTATGCCGTCGCCCGAGGACTCAATCCGAAGTTGAAGCTGATCCGCACCAGGACGCTGATGCAGGGCGATGAGTCTTGCAGCCTGCGATACGTCATGGAAGGCTGAACGCGCGCGCAGTAGCGCGAGGCTGTGCGAAGATCACTCAGGCGCGCCTCGCGTTCATCGAAAGGCAGCGCGGTCCGCAGTCATTGACTGCCGGACCGCGCCGCCCTGGTATAAAGAGGCTCGGGGCGGATCTACTTATCGGTCGTCTTGGCCGCCAACTTGGGCGCAGACTTGGGCGCGACTTGGGTGCAGCCTTCGCAGCAGTTGCCGTCCCAGGCACGAGCGACATCTCCGCGAGCAGGTTCGAGGCGCCGTCCACGTCCATCATGTTCCACAGCATGTAACGGCTTTCGACGTGAATCGAGCGGGTCGTGATCGGGTCGAACAGGTAGTTGGATGCGACCGACTCGTAGGTGCCGTCGAACAGGAGGCCGACGAGTTCGCCCTTCGCGTTGAGAGTTGGGGAACCGGAATTCCCTCCGGTTGTATCCACGGTCGAGAGGAAGTTGACCGGAACGTCTCCCAAGGCCTGGTCGAGGTAGGGCGTCTTCTTGCCGGACCGCAGCGCTTGGATGGCGGCCAGTTGGAACTCCGGTGCGTCGAAGTCGCCCTCGCCGGTGTGCTTCTGGACAATGCCCGCCAGTGTCGTCTGCGGCTTGTAGTACAGGCCGTCCTTCGCGTCCACGCCTTTCACCTGGCCGAAGGTTACACGCAACGTGCTGTTGGCGTCCGGAGGGACCAGGCCGCCGGCTTTCGCGAGCATCGCTTCCATGTAGCGCGGGCCAAGGCGAGCAAGCGCGCCGGAGCGGTTCTTGGCAGCCTCGCGGTTCGCCGTCGAGAGCGGTTCCAGCGCGGCGGCGAGCAGGATGAAAGAGTCCTTCGTCGCCAATATGTCCGCCGTGCTCTTCTCAAGCAAGCTCAGCCGGAATTCCTTATTGCCGAGTTTGGTGCCTGTCAATAGCGTCTGGAGATACGCATCAATCGCTTTGCCGGCGTCCGCCTGGGGCATTCCGGGCCGCAAGCCAGCCGCCTCGTCTACCGCGGCGATCCGCTGTTCGGGCGGGAGCGCCGCCGCAAGGCCCAGGGCCCAGCGCAGTAGTTCGCGGTCGACGGTAACATCCATGGTGCGCTGGGTACGGTCCTGGCCGTCGCGAAGCCTGGCCCAGTTGCGCTGTTGGAATGCCGCATCACGGTCGATATCCGCCTTGGGACGTTCCAATGAGAGGCGGTAGATCGTTCCGGCCGCGCCTAGGTAGCTGGACGCCATCGACAGATTGCCTAGTGCGGCGGTCTGTTCGCGGGTCTTCTCGCCTTCAGCCTGGAGCGAGCGCATCGCGGGAAGGACGTCGCCGTACTTCTTCTGGCGAGCCGGATCGGCGGCGATCCAGGTCTCAAGTTCCTTTTCCTGCGCCTGTTTCTTGGCGAGACCGCCGCCTTTGACCAACCCCTCGAGCATGCCCTTCTGATTGGTCAGGTTGTTATTCAGCCCTTGCACCCGTCCCGCGATCTTGATCGCGATGGCCCCGTCCTGTTTGGAGAGCCGGTCGAGGATAGCCAACTGTTCCTGGGCAAGGCGGATAGCGCGGGGGAACCTCCAGTCGGTTGTTTCCTTCACTTCCGAGTAAGTCTGATGGCGCTGCGTGCGCCCCGGGTAGCCGGCCACGAAAACCAGGGAGCCCGGCTTGATCCCTTCCGTCGAAACCTTCAACCAGTGTTTCGGCTTAAATGGGACGTTGTCCTTAGCGAACGCAGCGGGTTGGCCATCCTTGCCCACATAGGCGCGCAGGAAACTCCAGTCGCCCGTGTGCCGTGGCCAACGCCAGTTGTCGGTCTCGCCGCCGAACACGCCGATGCCTTCGGCCGGCGCGTACACCAGGCGCACGTCCTTGATCTCCATCTGCGCGATCTCGAAGTACTTGAGCCCATCGAAGAACGACGCCACGTTGCAGCGTTGTCCGCTCTTCTCGCACGCGGCGATGCGTTCTTTCACCCGCTTGTCGATCGTGTCGTAGCGCTCCCGGTTCGTCGCATTCGGGTCGATGTTGCCCGTGATGGAAGAGGTCACTTCGACCACCGAGGTCGTGACAAAGACGCGGGACCCCGGACCATTGGGCAACTCTTCGTCGCGGGTCTTCGCCAGGTAGCCATCCTTCAGCAGGTTGCGTTTGGGCGTGGAGTTGAACTGCAATCCGCCCGTCGCGCAGTGATGGTTGGTGACGATCAGCCCGTCCGGTGAGACGAACGACGCGGTGCAGCCTCCCAGCGAGACGATGGCTCCCATGGGCTGTCCGGTCAGGTCGGCGAACTGCTTGGGATCGCCCTTGAATCCTAAGGCTTGCAGCCTGGCGGCCAACTGGGGAATCTGTTGAGGCATCCACATGCCTTCGTCGGCGTACAGCCAGGCGGCGAGCAGAGTGGTGCCCATGAGCAGGACAAGTGGTCTTGGGTATTTCAACTGAGTGTTCCTTGATGAATCGAAACGATAGAGGAGCGCATTGAAGCGGGTGCGCGCACGGGCGCCTGCGCAGAGCATATCACCATTTGTGCGGGCACTTATAAGTGGACGAGGCTTTCCAGAATGCGAGTTCGGGCGCCGGTCAACTTCAGAGAGGACCGTACCCGTCCAGGCGCGATAAGCGGACGCTAGGGGGGAGCAATCTCACAGAACGCCGTATCTGGACCGCCAAGCACAAGTCCGTATAAGGCGACAACCCGTTAACATGGATTCGTAAAACGCTGCGGATCCCACGGAGGACGCCCCCTTCACTCCGACTCTAGGGAGACGGTAGGCGGGGATGTGCGTCAGCTTGGGCGCTGCTATTGGAGTCCCCTCCAGACCATGCGGTGGAAAAGCTCGTCCATGGCACGCGGGGATTCTTTCGCGCCGCGATCAAGCCACCAGCGCAGGAGCGACAGCAGGCCGCCCGCGAACGCATTGGAACAGGCGGTCAATTCGCGTTGATGCTGGTTGCGGAGGTCTGTCGATTGCTTGATACGTTGTTCGATCCCGCGCGCGAAGTAGCCTTGCGCAAGCTCGAAGAATGCTTCGATCCGGCCAGAGTCGACCAGGGCACGATAGAGCCTCTTCGCCGAGGCGACGTGCGCAAAGAACTCCGCCACGGGCGCGACTCGATTCGATATCTCTTGCTGCCGGCTGAGCGTCGTAGTCCACATCTCCAGTCCCTGCTCCAGCTCGCTCAGGAACAGGTCATCCGTATCGCGGTAGTGGACATAGAACGTGGAGCGGCCCACGCCGGCGCGGTCCAGCACCTCCCGCACCGTCACCTCGTCGATCGGCTTTTCCTGAATCAACGCGATCAGTGCGTTGCCCAGCCGGTTGCGTGTACGCTCGATGCGCCGATCTGGCTTCCGCCGCCCGCTCGCGGGTTTCTTCTGCTCGACAGGCTTTATCGGCGAGGTGGCGCGGTCATTATTGGACATCGCCCGCCTCTTTGTTCAGCAACTCCGTCGTCTTCATCGATAGTGCTCGACTCGGCAGGATTCGACCGCTACTTTGCTAATCATAGGGCCAAGGAGAACGCGATGAATCGGATTCGTTCACTTGCGATCGCGACGTTGTTGATTTTCGCGCTTGCCGTGCTCGCGCAGCAAACCGCTACCACGCCTGGCACTTCTTCCCGGGGTGGCGCGGAGGGCGGCGGCATGCCGACTGTCGAAGAGCAACTGAAGGCGCTCACTGAAAAGATTGATCTGACTGCCACTCAGCGGGCGAAGGTGAGAACCATTCTGAAGAAACTGGATGACGCCACGGAAAAACTCTTGCGGGACGAACGTTTAACGCGCGAAGAGCGCTTGGCTAAGGTCAGGCCGCTACGCATACAGGCTGACAAGAGAATGCGTGCGTCGCTCAACGACGACCAGAAGAGGAAGCTCGATCAATACCTCGCGGGGCCGCACCCTGAGATGCACGGCGGCCTGAGCGGGGCCACGCCACCGCCGCAGCGATGAAAATCGCCGCTGAAGAGGCGGTGGTGACCCTGCGTGTCGTAGGTAAGGTTCGGCGAGGGCCGGCGGCAATCGAGTTTATGGAGAGCTCTAGCGGCAGACTAATCATCGTATGCGGCTTGCCGGGTTCGGGCAAGACGACGTATGCCAAGCAGCTTGAAGCCAAGTTCCCGGCAGTTCGTTTTTGTCCCGATGAATGGATGGATGCACTTTCCCTCGACCTTTGGGATGAAGCCAGGCGCCAGAAGATCGAGAACCTGCAGTGGGAATTCGCCCAGCAATTGCTCACCCATCGCCAGACTGTAATCATCGAATGGGGCACTTGGGGAAGGTCGGAGCGCGACGCCTTGCGGCTGCGGGCGCGCGAGCTTGGGGCTGCTGTCGAGTTGTACTATATCTCCGCTTCGGTTGATGTCCTTCTCGACCGGATCCAACGCCGACGTATGGAGAATCCACCGATCTCACGGGAGCAGCTCCTCGACTGGGCGGACGTATTCCAATCGCCGTCACCAGACGAAACCGCACTATTCGATCACGCCGTGATTGTAGAAATCCCAACGACGGGAAACCGGTCGAAGGCGCGCACCACGTAGTCAACCGCCGGAAGTGGCGTGGCCTCAGCCGGGTCTACGCATAACGCCCGACGCGTCGGCGCGCGAGGGGGGTAGGCTCTGCGCCCAGCCGCGTTGGGGGCGGCTGCACCAATGAGCAAACGCCCTAGCAGGAAATCGGCCAGCAGTGGAAAATGGTCGAAAACAAACCTCGGTCTTCCGGATTTGGATCACAGCGGAACGGCGGTACTCGACAGCCTACGATCACCCGAATCCAAGCGCGCGTACCGCCATGCCATCGACGAACTCATCCAGTGATACTGCTCCGATCCTCGGCTGTCGTTCAACAAGATTGTTGTAACCCGTTTCCGAATTGCCCTTGAGAAGCGTGGACTGGCGCCTGGAACGATCAATGGTCGACTGGCTGCGGTGGAACGCTTAGCCTATGAGGCTGCAGACGCGGGTTTGCTCAGCCCTGAACTGACCGCTGGCATTCGGCGGGCGAAGGGCGTGAAAAAATTGGGCGTGAGGCTTGGAAACTGGATCACGGCGGAGGAGGCCCGCCGTCTTTTGGCAGGCACCGGACGCCAGCACGTTAATGGGCAAAAGGAACCGTGCGGTGCTCGCGACCTTGCTTGGCTGCGGTCTAAGCAGGCGCGAGCTGGCCGATCCGACATTCGCCCACCTACAGCAGCGGGAGGAACATAGGGCCATTGTCGATCTGGTCGGCAATGGCAGGCACATCCGAACCGTGCCGAAGCCGGACTGGGTGAAATCAACCCTGGATGCGTGGGTTCGAGCGGCTGGGATTGCAGGCGGAAATGTATTTCGCTGCGTTTGCCGGGCTGGAAAGTGTTGGGATGACGGCGTGAACGAGGCATAGTCTGGTATTCGGTGAAACAGTAGGCCGCTCAAACTGGTCTTGCTGGCCCTGCTCCGCATGATCTGAGGCGCTCGAGTGCCAAGCTGGGTCATTCGGCAGGTGGGGAGTTGGAGCACATTCAATTCCTGCTCGGGCATGGGTCCGTGCAGAAGACTGATCGGTATGTGCTGCAGTCAGAGGATTCGAGACGCGGTGAACTGCCGAATCGGCATCGAGCCATGGCGCCGACTAGTGAGCGTGTTAGCGACTTCTCGTCCAACTGAATCACCTCCGGCTTGCCGACCACTCCCACAAGCGCTTTGACCCCGTGTCAAGTCATCTACCTCGGTAACCGAACCATTACGCCAGTTGAGATCGGACGTAGCCTGTTGGTGGACAGGGGCAACGCGCGCCGTTCGCATCCGGCGGGCGGAGCACCCCGAAATCGTCTCGCCGCGCGAAGGATCGCCAATCCGAGCTCGCCAATCTGAACTTGACTCGCGTAATCTCGTCGCCGTAAGCTGAGAATTCTTGGTATGGGACGCAAGGCGCAAAAGAACGACTCCTTGCCCGGTTCACTGGACATGCTAATTCTGCGGACGCTGTCGCTGCGCGACCTCCATGGATACGGCATAGTCCAGTTCATTCAACAATCGTCCGACAATGAGCTCCTCGTCGAGGAGGGCTCGCTGTATCCCGCTCTCCAGCGGCTGGAGTTAAACGGCTGGATCGAGGGTGTCTGGGGCGTAACGTCGAACAATCGGCGGGCGAGGATCTACAAGATCACTTCGGCTGGCCGCAAACAGCTGGCGGTTGAAACCCGGAAGTACGCGAAACTCACGCTGGCGATCGCCCGTGTGTTGGGAGCGGAGTGACTGACATGTTGATACGACGGCTGAGGTATTGGATGGAGAGCGCCAGGCGCAGCGAGGCGCTTCGCGAGGAAATGGAACTCCACCTTGCGGAGAAGGCCGCGGAACTACAAGCAGACGGTATGACGGCGGAGCGCGCCAAGGCTGAAGCGCGGCGGCGATTTGGCAACGTCGGTCTGAAGCAGGAAGAATCGCGGGAGATTTGGATTACACGGTTTTGGTCGGAACTTGGCCAGGATGTCCGCTATGGCTGTCGCACCATGACCGCCAACAAGGCATTCAGCGCCCTGGCTGTCTTGTCGCTGGCGCTCGGCATCGGGGCCAATACTGCGATCTACAGCTTGATGGAGTCGATTCTGTTGCGCTCGCTGCCGGTGGCCGAGCCCGAGTCGCTGGTGGTCCTGAATTGGCAAAGCCGGCCGCCGCAGAACGCCAACAAGGAATGGGTCCACGTCATGCACGGGCTGCAGGGCATGGGGTGGCCGGGCGATAAAGGCGTCATGAACAGCGGCATGTTCCCATACCGCGCGTTCGAGACGCTGCGCGAGGAGAATCCCGTCTTTTCCACGCTGTTTGGATACTTCAACGGACTACACCGGACCCTGGCCGTCCGCGGGCAGGCTACGAGCGCCAGCACCGAGTACGTCAACGGCGAGTACTTTCGCGGCCTCGAAGTGTCGCCGGCCGCGGGACGTCTGATCGACTCCGAAGACGACCGTCCAGGCGCAGCGGCGGTCGCGGTCGTCAGCTTTGCGACCAGCCAGCAGCGCTTTGGGGGACCGTCGAGTGCGATCGGACAACCGGTTCTCGTCGATAATGTGCCCTTCACGGTCATCGGCGTGGCGCCGCCGGAATTCTTCGGAGTCGATCCCGCGGAGGCGCCGGACCTCTACCTTCCGTTGCACACGAATCTGCTCGTGGACGGTTCCCAGGCGGCTCGTATGTATCCCGACGGAAACTTCTACTGGATCGAAATGATGGGCCGCCTGCGTCCCGGCGTCAGCATGTCCCGGGCGCAGGCTGTGCTTGCTCCTCGTTTCCATCAATTTGTTGCCAGCACCGCGAGTACCGACGGTGAGCGCGCCAACCTGCCCGCGCTGAAGCTGAATCCCGGCGCCGCCGGTCTGGGCAGCTTGCGCCGCCAGTATTCCAAGCCTCTGTACGTGCTCCTGGCGATGGTGGGATTGATCCTGGCGATCGCATGCGCGAACATCGCCAACCTGCTGCTGGCAAGAGCCGCCGCGCGACGCCGCGAGATGGCTGTCCGGCTCAGCCTGGGAGCGGGACGGTTCCGCGTCGTGCGGCAATTGCTTGCCGAGAGTGTGATGCTGGCGTCGCTCGGCGGAGCATTAGGGGTCTTGTTTGCGATCTGGGGCGTGCGATGGCTGACGTTTCTGTTCTCCAACGGGCGGGAGAACTTTACGCTGCACGCGGAATTGAACTGGAACGTGCTGGGCGTGACGACGGCGCTCTCAGTGGTTTGCGGCCTGTTATTTGGACTCGCTCCAGCGATTCAGTCGACGCGTCCGGACGTCCTGCCCGCGCTGAAGAATGGCCGCGAGGGCGGACCGCGCCGCCGCACGCAGCACGTTCTGGTGGTCGCCCAAATCGCTCTCTCTTTTTTCATCCTGGTCGCTGCGGGCCTGTTTGTCCAGACACTCAACAAGCTGCACTCGGTCCAACTGGGATACGCCCGCGAGAACATCCTTCTGTTCTCGTTGAATGCGCGCCAGGCCGGGCATCGCGATCCGGAGATCGAGATTTTTTACGCGGACCTGCGCAAGCGCTTCGAATCGATCCCTGGAGTGCGCAGCGCGACGCTTTCGCAATCCTCGATCATCCAGGCCGGCCGCGTCGGGCAGGCAATCAGGGGGCCAATGAAGATCGGCTCCGTTACCATCCAAGAGGCGCAAGCTTTGGCCGCCGGACCGCGTTTCCTCACGACGATGCAGATTCCGATTCTGGCCGGGCGTGAGATTGACGACCGCGACCAACCGGGCTCCAGGCCGGTTGCAGTGATCAGCAAGCAGTTGGCGCGAACTTACTTCGGGAACGAGAATCCGGTGGGCCGGCGCATCGCGCTCCCGGACGAGAAGCGCGATCTCGAAATCGTCGGCGTCTCGGCTAACCTGCGCTACGGTGGTCTGAAAAATGAAGAGGAGAATGCAATGACCGTGTTCGTAGCGGTCAGCCAGTTTACTCCGGACCGAGTGACCTACGCGCTGCGCACTGTGGGTGATCCGCTGAGGTATTTCAAGAGTGTGTATGAGATCGTGCGGGAGGCGGATTCACGCATACCCGTCACAAACGTGGTCACACAGGCTGCGGAAATCGATCGGACGATCAGCCGGGAACTCACGTTCGCGCAACTGTGCACGGGTTTCGCGGTTCTCGCTCTCCTGACCGCGTGCGTGGGACTCTATGGAACTATGTCTTATAACGTCGCGCTGCAGACCGGCGAGATTGGAATCCGTATGGCTTTAGGCGCGCAACGCGGCGCCGTGGTATGGATGGTTCTGCGCCGCGTTTTAATACTGGCGGCGGTGGGGCTCGCGATCAGCGTGCCTGTCGCATTAGGCGCGTTCCGGCTTGTCAAATCGTTTCTGTTCGAGACCCAGCCCAACGATCCGCGAACCCTTACGCTGGCCGGTGTCGTCCTCCTAAGCGCCGCGATTCTCGCTGGCTATGCGCCGGCAAGGCGAGCGTCCCGAATTGATCCGCTGGCGGCTCTGCGGCACGAGTAAGGGAGAGTGGGCAGAGATCAAGCTGACGAGAAACGCCATGTCTCTTGATGTGAATCGCGGCTCGTTGTCCCGAAGTCCGCATCTCGGAGGCGCGGCAGCCTTGCGTCGGTTACTGGACCACGATGCCCCGGTCGGCCAGGAGCGTGCCTAATCGCTGCTGCAGGTTCAGCAGGTTGCGGCGGTGCTGGATGATCTGGCTGACGAGATTCGATTCCGCGTTGGCCAGATCCGTCTGGCCCGAGAGCAGGAAGAACACGGTGATGGCGCCGAGTTCGTAGCGCTTCTGGTCTGCCTCCACGCGTTTCAAGGCAAAATCCACGGCAATCTTGGCCAGTTTGACGCCTTCCCGGCTGCTCTCCACGTTTGTGACGGCAGTCAGGACGTCTTGCCGGATTTGCTGTTCGGTGGTCCGTTGATTGAGCGCGTTGATGCGCTTGGCAACCACAGCATCGGAGAGGTTGGCGGCGGCGGCACGGTCGCGGAGCGGGAGCTGCAGCGAGAGGCTGAATTGCCAGGTGGGATAGTTGAAGCCGAACATCTGGCCGAAGGCGTCCGTGATACCGCCCGGTACGGGTGGAAGCAGAATCGTCGAGCCATCGGCGCCCGTCGTGCTAGGGAAATAGCGGCCTCCATTTCCGGTCGTCGAGTAGCCGGCGCTGAGGTTCAACATTGGCTTCAGTCCTTCGACCGCATTTCGAATTTGCAGGTTGTTTACTTCGAGGTTGGTCTGGATATTCTTCAGATCCGGACGGGCACCCAGCGCCTGCTCCACCAACTTCTCGCGATCTATGGGCGTGTCGTCCACCTGGGGAGAGACCTGTTCCGTCAACTCTATGGGAAGCCCGCGGGTGGTGGGATCGAGGTCGACGCCGATCTGGCGGCGCAACACGTCCTCGGTCTGCCGCACCTGATAGTCAACCTGCGCCACGCTGAGCTTCGCGCCCGCATACTGTTGCTCGGGCTGGAAGATCTCCAGCGGCGAAGTTGCGCCGACTTCGACTTCCTTGCGCGAACGCTGCAGGGCCTTGTCGGCCAGGTCGAGCGCCTGGCGCTGGACCTTCAATCGTTCACGCGCGCTGATGACGTCCCAATAGGCGTTCTCCGCGTTGGATACCAGGTTCAGCAGCGAATTCTGGTAGGAGAACTGGGCCGCCACGCGCTGTCTGCGCGCGATGGTGATTGGCAGCTTCGTAACGTAAGCTCCACGGCCGCGCAGTAACGGCTGCGTGAAGCCGAAGTTCATCGTTGTCATGTATGCAGGGTTGTAGAAGTAGTACGTGCTGTTGGTCGAGGTCTTCTGCGTGTTCAGACCCGCTGTGACCTCAGTACCGGTGGGCAAAGTCTGCGTTATGGTCGAGCTGAAGTTCTGCGAGAGGTTGGAAAGAACGCTGGCGCCCTGCAATTGATTGGTCGTCGCCGACTTCGAACGAGTGGCCGAGAAGCTGCTGTTGAGGACCGGGTCGAATATCGCGAACGCCCGCTGGATCGAATTTTTGGGGTACTCGAGTTGGACCCGCTGGATCTCGACGTCGGTGTTGTTCGCCATCACCAGATCGAGGTAGTTGCGCAGCGAGAGCGTCAGCTTACCGTCGACCACGTAGTCCTTCAGCTTGATGGGATCGCGCAGTTTGACCTGAACGTCGCGGTAGAAAAACGTCTTGCGGAACCAGGCTCCGGACGCAAGCCACGGGGCGTTGGGATCGGTTTGCCGTCCGGAGACCGAACTTGTCTGCTGCGCGCCGGCGAGTAGGGTGCCAATCAGGATGAATGCAAAAGATCGAAGCAAGAACATGAATTAGCCTTTTGGTTTTAACGCGCCAAAGATCGCCGAATGGGAGAATGCGGCCGAAGGTTGCGCCCTTGTGGGGCGGACCCCCAGGTCCGCGGCCGACGCCCTCGTCGGCCTTGTTCGGGACACTTAAACAGGGTTTGAAGAGCCGGACCAAGGGGTCCGGCGCAGACCAGGGGGTCCGCCCCACTACGAACCTCGCTACTCATAGCGCAGCGCCTCGATGGGATCGATGTTCGCCGCTTTGAATGCCGGATAAATCCCGAACAGGATGCCGACGGCCGCCGAGACGCCGAATGCCACGATGACGGAGCCGATGGTGATGATCGTCTTCCAGTCCGCCGCCAGGGCGATACACCAGGAGAGCGCGAAGCCGAATGCAATCCCCAGCAATCCGCCTGAGATCGAGATGAGCATCGACTCGGTAAGGAATTGCCGTACGATATCGCCTTTCCGAGCGCCCAGCGCGCGCCTGATGCCGATCTCGCGCGTGCGCTCCATCACCGTAGCCAGCACGATGTTCATAATGCCGATGCCGCCTACCAGCAGGGAGATCGCCGCGATGGCAACCATCACGTAGGTGAAGATAGTTTGCGTGCGTTTCTGCTGAGCCAGTAGCGCGGCGGGAATGGTGACCGTGAAGTCCTCGGCCTTGCGATGGGTCGAGCTCAGAATGGCCGTGACGACCTTGGCCGCGGCGACACTGTCAATGCCATTCTTCAGCCGGATGTCCACGCCGTCCAGTTCATCCTTCAACTCGTTGCTGGAATCCCAAAACCGGTACTGGAAGGTGCTGATCGGGATGAAGATCGCATTATTGCGGTCCATCGCGCGCGCGCCGGACGCGGCCCCCTCGCCAACCTGCTCGCCGAGCACGCCGATCACACGCAGCCAGTTATCGTTCACCTTGACGTACTTGCCGGCGGCCGCCGTATAGCCGAGTAGATTCACCTTGGCGTTGGCGCCTAGCACGCATACCGCGGAACTGGCATCGTCGTCGGAGTTGGAGATAAAGCGGCCTTCGTCAACGCGCAGATTGTGAATCAGTTCATAGGAAGCGCGCACACCGAAGAGCTCGGGAATCGAGCCCGCGGGTTTCGGCAGAACGCTGCCCGGGTGCAGGAAGCGGCGGGGCGAGAGAACCTCAAGGCCTTCCACGTTGGATTCGAGCACCCTCACGTCGCGCTGCGTCAGACCGGGGGAAATGCGGCGGCGTTGTTGAATCTCTTCCGCGCTGGTCATCGGTATCGAATCGACCAGGATGTTGCGCACGCCCAGGCGCTCGATGAATTGCAGCGATTGCTCGCGCGCGCCGGCGCCGATGGCCAGCATGCCGATCACGGAGCCGACGCCGAAGACGATACCGAGGGCGGTGAGGAACGTGCGCGTCTTCTGGGAACGCAGGTTGTTGAAGGCTTCGCTCAGGTCGCTCAGCAGCCCGCGGGTGGTGCGCCGGCTGACGATGGGGGGCATCACGTGCCCGGAATGGTGACCCGAGGAATGCTCTTGCTCGATCACTTCGCCACCGCTTTCGTCGGGCTGCCCGAGTCGCTTTTCTTGTTGGCGCCGCCCGTGTCGTCGGGGCTGGCGAGCGAAACTTCGTCCCCCTCATTCACGCCCTTTAGAACGACTTTGCTCTCGCTGCGACGAACCAGTTTCACGTCGCGCGCCGTAAATCCGCGGCCGCTCTTCACGTAGACGAATGTCCGGCTGTCGCTCTCAAACAGCGCTTGGGCTGGAAGCCATAGCGCGCTCTTGATCGTCTCCATAGTGACGACGATGCGCGCGCTCATGCCCGGCCTCAATTCCGGGCTGGGATCGTCCAGGTTCAATTTGCATTCGAAGCGGCGTTCCCAAGGCGAGCCGGTGGTGCCTCCAAGATCCTTGATGTGTCCCTTGTACAACTTGCCGGGCAGGGCGATGACCCGGATCTCGGCAGGCTGCCCTATGGAAAGGTGACCGCGATCGGACTCCGCAATCTGCGCCGAGACCTCCCAATGATCCATGTCGGGGATTTGCGCTACGGCCATTCCAGGCCGCGCCTGGTCGCCAATCTGGAACGGAGGCAGGACCATGCCGGAGTACATCATGTTCGTATTCGTATTACGCTCGACATTGATGTAGCCGCTCGCGGGCGCCTTTACGCTCATCATGTCGATGTTGCGTTTCGCCGTGTCGGCCTGCATCTTGGCCTTGTCGCGGGCGGCCGTCTGGATAGCGATACTCGCTTTGGCCGTGGCCTTGCTGGTCGGATAGTCGCTTTCAAGCTTGGCTAGCAGGTCGCGCGCACCCTCCAGCGCAAGGTCGTTCTGGCGCGCGACGATTTCCGCCAGCAGTGGATTGCGGCGCGCCTCCAACTCTGCGTCGCGCAGGTCGCCGCGCGCCTTGATGAGCGCATAGTTAAGTTCTTCTTCCTTGGCCGCGGCCTCCGCCTGGGCCTGCACTACCTGCTGCTCGGTCTCCTGCAGATCGGCTTCCGCTTCTCGCAACTTGAAGACCTCGTCGGTCGAGTCGAACCGCAGTACGACGTCTCCCTCTTTCACGAGATCGCCGGATTGTGCAAGCTCGGTGATCACGAGAGTCTGGCTGCCGATCATCGGCGCGGTCACCATTTTGGAGTTGCCCCCCTGCAGCGCGCCATTGGCATTCACGGTAAAAGTGACGTCGCCGCGCCGCACCTTGGTTGAGGGAGTGACGGCCGACGCGTCCGGCGTAGTCAGCGTTGTATACAGCCGAGGTGAGTAGAGCGCACCGGCAACGATGCCGGAAGCCAGCACCACGAACAGACCAGCTTTCCACGGTCGACTCATCTCGCTTTCACCTCGAACCCCTTCGACTCACTGTTCTTCTTTTTTTCCAAGCTGAGCGTGTCAACCAATGCGACTTGTGTCCCAGCCTCGACGCCGGAAATGGCGACCTCGTCGGGATTGCGCGCCAGCACCTCCACGCGAACGCTGCGGAGCCCTTCCTTGGCGGGCACCAGCACGACGGGCCGTCCGTCATGCGCGAAAACGGCTTTAGCCGGAACGCTGATGACGTTGTGGAGTAGATCCACAACCACGTCCATGCGACCGTTCATCGCCGGACGCAGCCGGTTGTCGGGCGCGCCGAGTGAACCATAGGCGCGGAAGCTGCGCGAAGGCGGCCACTCAAACGTCTGTTCAGTCAGCGGAGAGATGGCTTCCAGCTTGCCTTGAAATGGCTTTTCCGGGAATGGGTCGAGCAGCACCCGGACATCCTGGCCCAGTTGCAATTTGCCTCGATCGATCTCTTCGATTTTGCCTTTCAAGCGGAGGCTGCCGAGGTCCGGAATCTCGGCTATCGCACTGCCCGGCCAGAGATTGTCTCCAACTTTGAACGGCTTGGCGTTCATCCATCCCTGCGAGAAGTTCATCAGGTAGCTCACCACGCCGGCCGCCGGAGCCCGCACCTCCATGCTGGCCAGGCGTTCGCGCGTGATGTCGACCAGTTGTTTCGCTTTGTCGCGCTGACTCGTCAGGGAGCCGACCTTCGACCGGTTGGATGCGGCGTTCAGAGCCGTGGTGGCCTGTTGCACCCGCACTTTTTCCTCGGCCAGTCCCAAGTCGATGACGTTTTCCTGTGCCTGGATGTCGCTGACGATGTCTTTCTTTAAGGACTCCAGACGCGCTTTTTCCGCCGCTTGCTTCTGTGTGGCCAGGTCGAGCTTATCTTGCTCGGCCGTCATCTTGCCGTCGGCGATGGCCTGATCCAGCGTTGCCTGAGCCTGGGCGAGCGCGGCTTCCTGTTCCTTCAATTGGCGCTGCGTTCCGCTGGCGTCGAAGCGAACCACGGGATCGCCCTTTTTCACCGCCGACCCCTGTGGCGCGAGCCACACGATCTGGAGGTTCGGAACGTTCACCGGCGCGTTGATGCGAGCGGTATTGTCGGCGATCAGTTCACCGCGGGAGCTGATTATGACGCGGAACTCTCCGCGGCGCGCCATTGCCGTCGGGACCGAGGTTGTGGGCGGAGCAGCTATAGACCGGGAACGCATAATCGCCAGCGTTACAGCCAGCACCAGCAGAAGCCCACCGGCGAACCAGCGCTTTCCAAACCTGAATTTACCGATATTGGCTCTCCAGCCGGCGCTGTCCATCACTCGCCTCCCGTCTTCCGTGCAGGCGAGCTGGCCGTTTGAGCCATAGCCGCGGTCGCGTCGATCTCCAAAGCCGCGGAGAGATCGGGTAACAATCTCGGGTCTTCCTGGTCAATGCGGAAAACCGCCGCGAACGAGCGCACCGGCGATTCAAACCCTCCCGTGGCTACGGGACTCGCGTTTTCCAGCGTGGCGTCAAACGTGGCGCCGGGATAGGCGTCCAGGTACAGTTTGGCCTTCACCGCCTTGCCCAGCCAGGATGCGTCGGATTCGTTGATAGTAGCGCCTACCACCATGCGGGTCGGGTTGAATATGCGCACCAGCGGCATGCCCGGCCAGACTTGATCACCCTCACGGGAAGGTCCCATCGATCCGCTGTGCCAGGTGTTTTCGAGCGAAACCATGCCATCCTGCGGCGCTTTGATCTGCATCTTGTCCAGGTTGTTCTGCGTCCTTTCGAGCACCACGCGCTGGCGTTCCAGCTTCAGTTCCAGAACCCGGACCGAAGCGGTCCCCGCGGCCTTCCGGAATTCGTCGGACTTCTTGAGGCTGGCAACGCGGAGCTTGGCGTTGTCCGCGCGGGACTCGTTCTTCAGACGATCGATCTCGCTCAGGATCGGGCCCTTTTTCAATTCGAGCAAGGCTTTCGACAGGTCCGCCTCCGCCGCGCGAATCGCGGCGAGCCGCTTGGCGTCGTCGCTGCGCACCTGGGCTTTCTGCTGGTCCAACTGGTGACCGATATCGCTGAGTTTCGCCTTGGCGTCGCGCTCGTCGTCGAGCAGCGAGACCCGGTCGAATTCGATCAGGATGTCTCCCTTGGCAACCTTGGTCCCGTTCGGGATCACTCGCGTCAACGTGAAACGGACTCCCGATCCACTAATCTGCGGCACGCGGATCATCTGCCATTCCAGTGCCCGGATGAGTCCCGTCGCCCGGACCATGCGGTGCCCGTTGACAGGCGAGACGAAGGACGTCGTTTGAACCGGAACAGGCGTGGACTTCGACTGCGCCTCTGCCTTGGAAGGGGCATTGGAGCAACTCGTCGACACTAGTCCAGCCGCTAATACTAGACCCAACAGAGGGAGAGCGTCAGTTGGATGAATGCGCATTAAATATGAAGCCTTTGTAATCCTGCCTCGGTACATCCCGCTCCTTCTACTATCGTCCGAAAGCATGAAAAAGATTAGACGCCCCGAAATGGCTTTTCGTGCTCCCGGTTGCGCCATTTTCTGACATGAAATGGCGCTGCCCGGCGAAAAACGGGCTTACCCAAACGCAGATAGGGCTTTTCGGGCGAAAAAACGGGGACGCAGCCGCGACCGTGAGCGGACGGCGCCACGACATCGGGAGCCTCCGCGCCATACCTAGTATGAATCGTCTCAAAGCGGAATGTGGCGCGGGCGTTTGGAAGGCTATTTTGTTACGAGTCCGACTATCCGTTCATGTTCCACTCACCGCCTTGCGTTCAGCCTCCGTAGGCACTCAGCTTCCTCCGCGGCGTATGATGTGCCTTGCGCGGTCGGGCGCCGCGCTGGGAGAGGACTTAGAAGTTTGCATCTCAGTCTTGTGGATTGGGCGATTGTCCTGCTCTACGCGCTGGTGGTGGTGACCATCGGACTGCGGGCCGCGCGCCGGGCCTCGACCAGCGAAGGCTACTTCCTCGCAAACCGCCAACTGCGCTGGCCGGTGATCGGGGCCTCGCTGTTTGCCTCGAACATCTCCGCGGAACATTTTGTGGGACTGGCCGGTAGCGGCTTCGCCATCGGAATGGCGATTGGCGGTTTCGAGTGGATGGCGGTATTTTGCCTGGCACCGCTCATTCTGCTGTTCCTGCCGTTTTACATACGCAACCGTATCTATACCGTTCCGGAGTTTCTGGAAAAGCGATTCAGCGCGAGGGTTCGGCTGCTCTTCTCAGCCTTGATGATCGTGCTCTCCGTGCTGACTAAGATCTCCATTTCACTTTGGGCCTCATCCATCGTTTTCTCCGAACTTCTGGGCTGGGACAAGGTGACCGTCATTTGGGTCGTCGGACTTTTCACCGCCCTTTACACGATGAAAGGCGGTCTGAGCGCGGTGGTCTACACGGATGCCCTGCAGACCACCGTGCTGTTGATCGCGGCCGTGGTGCTCACGGCGCTTGGGCTCATTCGCGTGGGCGGTTGGAGCGGACTGCATGCCGCGTTGCCGCCTGAGATGTTCAGCATGGTTAAGCCGGCGACTCATCCCGATGTGCCCTGGCCGGGTATGTTCATCGGAGTCTTCCTGGTTGGGAGCTTCTACTGGTCGATGGACCAGGTGCTGGTGCAGCGCGTGTTCGCGGCGCGGGACCTGAACGAGGGCCGTCTCGGCGCCGTGTTCTGCGGATACCTGAAGATCACGACGCCATTCTTGCTGGTCCTGCCGGGGCTCATCGCCCGGGCTCTGTTCCCGGCATTGGACGCGCCGGATAAGGCCTATCCCGCGTTGCTGGCCGCGCTGATGCCGGCTGGTCTATTGGGACTGACAGTGGCGGGCATTGCCGCGGCTCTGATGGGCCATCTGAGCGCAACTTACAACTCCATTGCGACTCTGTTCACGCGAGATTTCTACCTGCGCTGGCATCCCCAAGCCTCCCAAGACAAGCAGGTGTTCACCGGGCGTCTTTCCGTGATGGCGGTGTTCGTGCTGGGGGCGCTCTGGGCGCCGGTCATCGGACAGTTCAATTCACTTTGGATCTATCTGCAGAGCATCGGCGCTTACTTGATGATGCCCTTCGTCGGTGTGTTCTACCTCGGCGTGCTGTGGAAACGCGTGACCACACAGGGCGTCTTCGCTTCGGTGGTTACGGGCTTCGTCGCCGGGCCCGTTCTCATGTACGACGGCCGCCACCCGTTCCTGCCGTTCATGCACGCGCCGGTGATGCGCCCATGGCTGCACGGCGCGATTGTCGAATTCGTCTTGTGCGCCCTGGCCCTGGTCGCCGTGAGCCTTTTGACGAAGCCGCAGCCTGCGGCGAGCCTGGAAGCGACGACGATTCACTGGAGCGCCACCCTTCCATCCACCGCCGCGGCAAGTCCAGCCCTGCGTTCGCGGCTGGCGAATTACCGGATTTGGCTTGGGGTGTTGGTGACTGTGACTGCCGGACTGTGGTGGCTGATGCGGTAGTCCGGCTGTCCGATTAACTATCGCTTTCTGCGGAGTTTATTCCGCGGGCATCGCATTGAATCCGCTGAGCCCGATGAATGGGCCGAGTTGGGAACCGACCGGCTGGGTGGACCTGAAAATCCGAATCAGCACAGTGGGCGCCATGCAAGTCGCGGGCAGCGTGACGGTCGCGTCGATCTCCGCGTCGCCCGCCGAACTCAAGGGCGATCCATCGCTGCTCGCAACCACCGAACCGCCGCTACCCCCGCAGACCAGGCTGGCGGCCACCATGGTTACCGAACCGACCGTGCCGACCACGCTCGGGGGAATACCGGGCGCGGCGGCGATCAGCAGTCCGGTCACCTTCAGGTGCAACCGGCCGCCGGCGGTGACCGAAGTATGACCGGAGGCCACCCACGGCGCTCCGGCGCTGTTTACGCCGCCAACCGTAGCGCCCGGCGTGGATCCGATCAGGGCGGAACTGAAACCGCCGTGATCCCCATCAGCCGCCCAGGCGCTGCAGGCAAGGCACAGAGCCATGGCGGCAATCTTCGTCAAGTTCATTGTTCGCATTCTTTCGTCCTCTTGTGTGAAAAGCCCAAGACCGGCCGGTCCGGACACCCGCGATTGTGCCGTGAATGGGGCACGTAGAATTGGTCCTCCTGGAACCGGCCAGTCGTGGCGGTCAGCGGATACGGCCCCAAAATGTACTACATGGTCAAGAATAGACCGACCAAGAACCCCAATCAAGGGTGTAGAACTGGCAGCGTCCTGTCGATCCGATGCTTCCCAGATGCTTCCCGGAAGACACCCCGGCTCATAACGGAGCGCATATAATGCAAGCCGTATGTCCCGCACTCTGCTTGCCGTACTTCTCCTGACGGGCGCCGTCATGGCGGACGCCGAATCCATGCGCGTCGTCTTCGATGCTTCCAATAGCGAACGTAAACTCGCAGTCCAGGAATTGAAACCCGCCCTGCCGGCCGATTGGACCGGGTTCAATTACCTGGTGTTTGAGATGAAAGCTTCTACTCCGCAGCGCGTCCGGCTCAGCATCCACACCGCGGATGGCGCCCGTAGCATTTGGTTCCACCCCTTCGCGGGTGCGTGGGTTCGCACCGCGGTTCCGCTGGTGCGCTTGGATAGGCCCGAGCAAAGCGGCGTGGATCTTGCCGCGATGAGCAACAAGCCGCGTCCGCTGTCGTTCGTCAGCGGAGCGCACGGACAGGGGCCGCTGAAGGCCGTGCAGGCGATCGGGTTGAAGATGACCGACCCCGTCGGCGATGCGCAGTTCGAGTTCCGCTCCATCTCTCTCACGAAGGACGATCCGGGCGACGCCGTGCTCGATGGCAAGCCGCTCGTGGATCGATTCGGACAGTGGATCGGTGAGCAGTGGCCGGGCAAGGCGGCGAGCCTCGCAGATCTCCAGAAGGCGTGGGCGGAAGAAGCGAACGCCCTTCAGCCTGGCGGCTACGACTATTGCAAATACGGCGGGTATAGTTCTTCGCATGCTCGCGCGACGGGCTTCTTTCGAGTAGAACGGATCGACGGCAAGTGGTGGTTCGTGGATCCGGATGGCCATCTGTTCCTTTCGGTTGGATCGGACGTCATCCAGCGCTCCGCGGGAACCGGCACGCGGGACCGCGCTAACATCTTCACCGCCATCCCACCCGCGGAGTTCAACAGGCCTCGGATGTCTGACGAGGGCCGTTCCACGGTGTCGTTCTATACCTGGAATCTGGCGCGCCGCTTTGGCGCGGACTGGAAGACGCAGTGGGTCGATTTCACCTTGCGGCGCATGGCCGCCTGGGGTTTCAACACGGTGGCGAACTGGTCGGACCCGGTCCTCTGGGATGCGAAGAAAACGCCCTATGCAATCCCGCTGGACGGTTGGGGCATGGAGCAGTACATGGGCATGCCGGACGTCTACTCGCCCGATTGGGTGAAGAAGGTGGATGAAGCGGCTCGCCGCCAGTGCGCGTCGCGCAAGGACGATCCGTGGCTACTCGGCTACTTCATTGCCAATGAACCGGCGTGGCCGGGCAGGGAAGCGCTGGTCGCCGGACTGATCCTGAAGGGCGCGGATACGGCCACCAAGAGGGAACTCCAGGCATTCCTCGCGAACGGAGATACGCCCGAGCGCAGGAAGGCATTCCTGTTCCAGTGTTTTGAGAAAGAACTTGCGGTGATCAATGCGGCGGTGAAGAAGTACGATCCGAACCACCTTAATTTAGGGATACGCTTCGGCGGACAGCCGGAGGACGACATCGTGCGAATGACGCGCGTCTTCGACGTCTATAGCCAGAACATTTACAGCGAAGTGCCGGATCGGGCGAAGCTGGATAAGCTCTATGAATTGACGGGACGCCCGATGCTGATCGGCGAGTTCCATATGGGCACCCCGGGACGCGGGCTCTCGGCGGGGCTTGTCCAAGTGAAGAATCAGGCGGAACGCGGCGTGGCCTATCGCTATTACGTGGAGAACGCGGTCGCGATGCCCGCGCTGATCGGGACGCACTGGTTCCAGTGGATCGACGAGCCGAACACCGGGCGAATGGATGGCGAGAACTACAACATCGGCCTCATCGACGTAACGGACCGGCCGTACCCCGAGTTCGTGCAGGCAGCGAAGGAGACGCACAAGCGGCTCTTCGCGGTGCATTCAGGCGCCGAGAAGCCTTTCGCAACGCGGGCCGCGACTCGTTGACCAACCAAAATGGGAGCCGTCCGACGCGTGTCTCCAGAGCCCGCAAGATAACCTCTCGCAGGGCGCGGTCTGGCAGCCGCCTACCCTGAATCGGAGCCTCGACCGTGAGGGAGCGGTTGCTGACGCCTATGACATAAAAGCCGATCTGGAGATCGGCGTTCCCAGGGGGGCGCTCCTTGCGTACCCGGAGCTTCGGGCCGATTGGTAGTATATGGAAAGTAACGTTCATGTTTCCTTGCGGCTTCGGGTGGGAGGTGTGGCAGTGCGATTGATTGCTGGTCTGATCCTGTCTTTGGCCTTTGCGGCCGTGTCCCCGGCGCAGGCGACGCTGGACGCGGGTTCGCTCGCGCATTTCCAGTCCGGCGGCGGCTGGCGCACGACGTTCTACCTCTTCAATACCGGCGCTGCCGCGGCGGAAGTGCAGCTTAACTTCTACGACAATTCGATGGCACCGCCGTGGTCATTCCGCTGCGGCTGCCCCAACAAGGCATCACCGGTCCGTCGGCGGCTGTTTTCAATGACACGCTGCAGCCCGGAACTGTCCTGGCAGTCGAGAGCGATTCCACGGATGCCACGGGCGTAACGGGCTGGGCCAAACTGCATGCCTCCAGCACCAATGTGACCGGGTACCTGATTTTTCGCTACGCCGGGACAACGGGCTTGGGAGTCCAAGAGGGAGTCGTAACGGCGGAAACGCGCAGCGGCAAATCCTATGTGCTAGGCTTCGACAACACGAACTCCTACTTCGCCGCCGTAGCTCTGGCGAACACCACCAATCAGGCTGTGGACGTCACTGCGACGGCAAGAGATGGATTGACGGGCGCGGTACTCGGTCAATCCGCGACCATTCATTTGCCGGCGATGGGCCACGCCGCCGATCTGCTTGTGAATTATCTTCCATACGCGGCAGGCGCCAGTGGCACCCTCGAATTCGATACGCCTACCGCGGGCCAGATCACCGTGCTCGGGCTCAGGTTTACCTCGCCAAGTAACGCGTTCACGTCCACCCCGCCCATTCTGAAGCAGTAAGGATCTGTCAGAAAATAACCATTTCAGCGGACGTATGTGGGGCGGACTTTAGTCCGCGTGGGACTTCAGTCCCGCTTCTGAAGTTTCTTGAGGACTCTCCCTCGTGCTCGATCCTCAACCCCTTCGGCGGGCGGCAAAACCGGTAACAGTTCCGGTTTTTGTCTGTAAGTATTTGATTCCAGGTTGAAAAACCGGAAGCCTTACCGGTTTTGCCTGGTGCAGCACCGGCATGGCGCCCAGTCACCGCAGGGCGTTGATCGCCACATTTAATCTGCCCTTTGCGAACCCTTCGCCCTGCTCGCAGCGACCACATGAATTTCATTGACCGCGAGTGCACGAAGTGCTAAACGTGGCTTACCAGGATGGGTTCTCGATGCAAGCGTTTGAACCCGGACTTATCCCGCCACGCGGACCAGAACGCACCAAGGTGCACTCGGCAATCCCTGTAAACTCCACTTCGGCGGACGGCCTTTTCATCCGTCAGTCATATGAGTCGTATGCCGCTGCCGACCATGCCACGTGGCATTGTCTCGTTGCCCGCATGAAGCAGCTTTGGAACCGGTACGCCAACGAGCGCTTTCTTGACGGCGTCGAAGAACTGCGCCTATCGCTGGACGCGGTGCCGCACATCGACGAGCTGAACGCGTTCCTGTCATCGCACGCCGGTTTTCGCGCCGCGGCCGTGAGCCGGCGTCTTCCCACGTTCGCCTTCCTGGAATGCTTGCGGAGCCGCGTGCTGCCTGCTGCCGTGACAATCCGGGGTTCCCGATCGCTCGACTGTTTGCAGGAGTCCGACATCTTTCACGACGTTGCCGGGCGCGTGCCGATGCTAGTGGACAGGGCCTTTTCGGAAGCCCTGGTCGCCTTTGGCGATTGCGCGCACAGCGCGGGGGAGATTGCCGGCCTGATCCGCGATCCCACGGAACGCCGGTGCCGGTTGACGTCCATCGTGAAGGCGATAGGTCGCTTATATTGGTTCACCGCGGAGTTCGGACTGGTGCTTTACGGGGACCGCGTGAGAGCCTACGGCAGCGGATTGCTGAGCTCGGCTGTAGAGATCGAGTACGCCATCGATTCGCCGCAAGTCCAGCGTTGTGAGTTGAACCTGGATTGGGTGATTCACCAGCCTTTCGAGCTGGACCGGCGCCAACCGCTGCTGTTCATTGTGGAGAACTTCGACCAGCTCGTCGACCTGACGCGTACTCTGGAGAGATGGATGTGGGAAGGACGGCTAGACCACGTGGCTTCGGGGGAACCCGAGGTTTCGCTAGCCGATCTCGAAGGCTTCCTGCAAGCCTGCGACTCACACTGACTTTCGCTGTGGCCGTCTGCCTGCCTTCCGCAGTGGGGTTGGCCGCACCTCAGGGTCAAGGCAGATCCACCACACAACCTGCTGAGAAGCAGGCAATATCTGCCTCCCAGACCTCTCTAGTGTCTGACGCGCGGGAGGTTCTTGAGCGCCTGCCCCAGGAGGACCCGCCTCCGCCAGCGGGCAAACTCGGCGCCATCCCGCTACCGCCCGGAGTCACCGCGGTGAAGGTCGAAAATGGCCATGCGCTCGTGCACGACGGAGAACTCAGTTTTCTGATCTTCGATCTGGCGCCCCCCTTCAAACCACCCCGGCTGGTGGAACTCCGGGCCGCGGAACTCGGCCTCGTCTCAATTTCGGTACAGGATTTCTCGCTCTCCGCCGACCAGGTGTTCTACATCTCCGCGTACGTCAATTTCGGAATGGGCGACCGGCGCTATGCGCTGCTGCGCTACGCACTGTTGGAGAAAGATGCGAAGTTGCAACTCCGTCATCTGCCGGACATCCGCTGCCGCCATCTCGGGGCGGGCCGGCGCGGGGTCTGGTGTCTCGATCCGGAATTTCGAGAGGCGCGCAACCAGTTGCCCACACTGCACTGGATTGCGTTTCTCGGCGGTCTGAAGAGCTTCCCTATCACCCAGCCGCCCGGCATTTCTCTGGGTCCGGCGCGCGTGATTGCGGGCGATGAGGACGCGGCGGAGGCCTGGCTCCCGTCGATGCGAGCGTTGCTGGAAGTCAACCTGGGGACGCAGTCCGAGGTCTACTCGCCGATCCCCGTCGAACAGTCCAGCCGCGCCATCACGAGCTTCGCGCCCTCCCCAAGCGGAAAGGTGCATGCGCTGTTTCCGCTGCGGGGCACGGGCGCGGAGTCCCTCGTCACTCCCTACGCTCTCGCGGAACTGGATGTGGAACGGCGCACGTGGAGACGAGTGTTGAGTCATCGGAGCTTTTCCCGCGGAGCGTTGCTCGCGGGCTGGAGCGGTTCGGATCTGTGGCTTTGGAACCGTCAGGGGCGCCGGATCGAGCGGATCGAAGGCGTGCAGCCCTGAATTCCGTTGAAATCGTCGCTGCATCGGGAGCGACGGCTCTCTTACTACCGAGCCACGAGTGTGCGACATAGAAGTGGACGCCCGCGCGAGTGCCTGGCGAAGTGGCAGGAAGCCGAGCGTCCGAGTGCGCGAGGCGGATGGCGCAGTTGTGGGGCGGCTTGGCAAGCTGCGCCGATTGACAATCGGCCAACCGGTACGTTGGCGCGAGACGGAGGCGGTAGGCAACCGCCACGGAGGCTGCCTGACCGCCCCACGGCGCCGGCGAGATGCTCCCCTTTTATGTCGCACACTCACCAGTACTCCAGTCATTGGAGCGACAACGGATACATGGTACTGTTGCGTTCAGGGGGAACGGCCTCGGGCCATTAACGGAGAATGGTTAGGCGCAATTTTTGTGTCGTTTTTTTCGTTCTTGCGGGTTTCGGAGGGACACTCAGCGGCCAGGGCCAGATCGGCGCCCTACCGGGACGCATCTGGGGACAGCTTGCCCGGCCGGGCACCGTAGCAAGCTACCTCGCGCCGGTGAGCACAACCCCGAACCTGGTCGAGGGCCGCGAATTCTACTCTCCCCAGAGCGTCGCCGTATACGTCTCCAGCGCCGCTTCCTCCGCGCTCTACGTAGCCGACAGCCAGAACAACAGGGTCCTCGGTTGGAAGGACGCTACCGCGCTCAAGGATGCCAAGACAGAGAAGTGGGGCGTCAAAGCCGACGTGGTGATCGGACAGTTGGACTTCAACTCCACCATCCCTTACGGACAATCGGGTAGCAAAGCCCTCTCCGCCTTTTCGAGCGGCCTCTTCGCGCCTTCGGCGGTGGCCGTCGATGCGCAAGGCAACCTGTGGGTTCTCGACTCCGGCAACAATCGAATTCTACGATTCCCCAATCCGATGGCGAACGTCGGCAAGACCCAAAGAGCCGACCTGATTCTCGGGCAGAAGGATATGACTTCGAATTCCCCCAATCAGGGCTCCAGCGCGCCCAGCGATTACACGCTGAACTGCTACGTTTCCGGTCTTGGCGCGATGCAGGGCAGCCTCCTGTTCGATCCTGCCGGCAACCTCTTCGCCGCCGACCCGGCGAACAATCGCATCCTGATCTTCGACCACACGAGAGTCTCTCAGCCCGGCGACACGGGCAACCCGATCGCGAACATCCCGGCCAGTGAAGCGATCGGCCAACCCGATTTCGTGACGGCCGCGGCCAATCCCGGCAACATCTCCAGGAGCAGCGCCTACGCGAATTTCACCGACAAGACCAAACTCAGATTCCCGGCGGCGCTCGCCATGGACAGCTTGGGCAATCTCCTCGTTACGGACGCAATCGCGCGGGTCCTGGTTTATCCCAGCGCAAATCAGGTTCGTGGTGGTGCGGCCAGCCGGATTCTGGGCGTTCCTCCTCAACAGCAGGCGGGCCAACCCTCGCTACCAAGTGTCAATGAATACATGTTCGGCGGTGTGACAGCGCGCACCAGTTATGTTGGCGGGCCCAGCGGGCTGTTCGTCATCGCCGACAACATCTACGTGGTGGACACTTACTATCACCGCATTCTGCAGTTTCCGCCCGTCGCCACCTGGGCAGCCGAATCCGCCGCGGCCATGTCCCCGAAGTCGGTTGCAGTCTTCGGTCAGGCCAGCTTCAATGCCAACCTGTCCAATGGCGCGGCCAATGGTGTACCTTCCGCCGCGTCATTTCTTGCTCCCAGCGGAGCCGCGTACGTGAACAACGAGTTGTACGTGGCCGATTCCGCCAATAACCGTGTTCTCGTCTTCGACGGCATGAAGGACGCCAAGACCTTGCCGCCCGCCGTCCGCGTGGCCGGGCAGCCCGGCTTCACCTACAGTGCCGTAAATCTTATAGAAGGACGTGAATTCTCACTCGGTTCAATCTCATGGATGGTGGGGACCGCGACCAAGAGAACTTCGATGGCGCCGGTAGTGGCCATCGACAAGTCCAAGGCCTACGTTTACATCTCCGATCCTGGCAATCACCGCATCCTGGCGTTTTCCGATTACCGGAAGCTCGACGGCACCCAGATCGCAGACTTCGTGATCGGGCAGACCGACCTCTCCAGCAATCTGGTCAATGCTCCGGCCAACGATCCGGCGAAACCAGGCAACACCGGCCTGAACACGCCCACGGGTCTGGCCGTGGATTCCGCTGGAAACCTCTGGGTGGCGGACAGCGGCAACGCGCGCGTGCTGCGTTTCCCGGCGCCTTATGCGCATCGCGACAAACAAGCCACTGCCGATCTGGTCCTCGGCAAATCGGAATTCGAATCCACGCTGACGGAGAGCTCGTCGGCCAGCATGTCGCGGCCCGTGAGCCTGGCTTTCACCTCCAACGGCGACCTGTGGGTCTCCGATGTCGCCTACAATCGCGTACTCCGCTTTCCTCATGCGGCCGGCCTGAGCAACGGCTCCGCGGCCGATCTGGTTCTGGGGCAACCCGATTTTGTGACAGTCACGCCGGGAACCGGGACCGGCGACCAGGCTAACCAGTCCTTGGCCGGTCCTTTATGCATTGCTATCGATGCCAGCGACCGGCTGTACGTCACCGACACCGCCAAGCCTCGCATCATGGTCTGGCCAGTGTCCGGGTCGGACGATCCGCGGAGCGGTTCACAGGGCTACGCGTTGGGTCTGTTGGACAACACCTACATCCCGCTATCGGTCACCATCCACCCCGACCCGAATAATCAGTTGATTCTGTACGCCGATGCGGCCGGCCGCCTGGTGAAGATGCCGGATTACGTCAGTATGGCGCTCGGCGCCGCCATCGATACCACCGCAGTCATTAATTCCTACGGAGCGCGCTCCATTACCATCGACATCGGCGGGAACATCTATGCCAGCGATTCGGCCAACCGGATCGCGGTGCATTATGACTCGGCTGTGGTGACCAACGCTGTGAACGGGTTCCAGATCGTGGCGCCGCTGACCCTGGCCGCCATGCAGACTCCCGGCGTGCAGCTGGTTTCGTCCGACGTGAATGCCTCTGGAGCGCCGTATGCCACCGCGCTCGGTGGATATTCGGTTATTGTGAACGGCGTTCTGGCTCCGGTCTATGCGGTGACAGGCGACACGCTGAAATTCATCGTTCCCAACGCTACTCCTGGGAACGAGGCGGTCGATTTCACAATCGTCAAAGCGGACACCGGCGCCGTGGTCTCCTATGTCCGGAACGGAGTGTACGTTGCAGCTCCGGCGTTCCTGCAGGATCAGAAACTCACCGGTGTCACCGTTGCCTACTCCATCCAGGCTCTGAACAGCGACGGTTCGGCGAACTCATCCACTCATCCGGCCAAAGTGGGCACGGACATCACCTTGTTGCTTACGGGTAGCGGTTTCGTTGCTGGCGCACCCGCCGATGGCACTGCCGGCGCGGTTGCGGTTCCGCTGGATGCGGCCAGACAGGACACACTGGTGATAAACGGGCTGGTTGTCGCCGCGAAATCTTCCACGCTGGATCCGACCAAGCCCGGAGTCTGGCGCATCACCGCCACTATTCCCAATAGTGTCGTCGCGGGCGCCGTGCCCGTCGGGCTGTTATACAAGAACATCATCGCCAACTGGAATCCCGCTGCCGGCGTCACGAACATTCGCGCCGCGTACGCCTCCGCCATCTATGTGAGCCGTTAGTGCAGAATTGAAAGTGGGGCGGACCCCGTGGTCCGGCTCCGCCCGTTGCTGAAATGCCCCGTCCTGGTGGGGTGGCGCTCCAGCGCCGCGTGGGCCCTCCAGGGCCCGCCAACTAATTAGGCTCTCCGTAGCGGGCCTGGAATCCTCCGCTCAGTTCTGGAGAGCCACTTCACCATGCGAGTGGAGCCGGGAACAGTCTTTCAAACCAGGAACTTAGCTTGGCAAACCTAAGATCGAATCTCACCATGCAAGTTCTGCAACTTCGCGCGCGTTTCACGCCCCGCGCCAGACTCGCCTTTCCCCACGGCGCCGCCGTGTCGATCCGTGGCGCTCTCGGCTTCTGCCTGCCCGACGAGATCTTTCGGCCGCATCGCGATACCGGACCGAGCGGATTGCGCGATGCGCCGCGTCCCTTCGTCTTGAGAGTCCGGAATCTGGACGGGCGAACACTTGGTCCAGGCGAGACCTTCGAAATCGGATTGAACCTGTTCGCGCCGACTCTGCGCCCGCAGTTCGAGGAATCGCTGTGCCGGCTGGCATCTACGGGTCTGGGTCCCAATCGCGTCCTACTCGATTGGGGCGGCCTGGATGTTTGCACTGAAACCTTCGGTCTGGCCGCCGCCGAGCCGTGCAAAGCACTTGAGGTATTCTTTCTAAGTTCCACGGAAATGAAGGGTTGGCATGGCGTCGGCTTGCCGCCTTTCGAGACCCTGGTGGCCCGCGTGCGTGATCGTGTCAGCGCGCTCAGCTCCCTGTATGGTCGTGGTGAACCAGACCTGGATTTTCGCGGTTTGGCTGAGCGTGCGCGCTCGGTGCAAGCCGTGTCCGGTCAGTTGACCCAGGTCAGCGCGAGCCGAACAAGCTCCCGCACAGGCCAGACCCATCCTCTCTCTGGGGTGACCGGCTCGATGAAGTATGAAGGCGAACTCTCCGAGTTCGTTCCGCTGCTACGCGCCGCCTGCCTGACCGGTGTCGGTCGCCAGACCGTCTGGGGCCACGGCGAAATCGCAATTCACCCAATCCCCTGAAGCGGACCTCCCTGGGAACGCCGGTCTCCAGACCGGCCTGTATCGGCATCTTCCGGCAAACTTGCCGCTCATGCGGCAATTGAGCCGATCTGGAGATCGGCGTGCCCAGGAGCCTCCGTAATTTTCTTGAAACTCGTTAGATGTAACTTGCACCTAAGTGCAAGTTGCGGATATTCTGGCCCGAGAAGGGTAATTCGCCAGTGACCCATCGCGCCTGCTTCCGGCACCCCAAAGATTACCCGTGCACCTGCGCCATGGGCAATCTCTACCGCTTTGTCGAGCCCGTGTTGCTCTTCCTGCTCAAGCGCAAGGGACACTCCTATGGCTATGAGCTCTCCGGGGAACTCGCCGCGCACGCCCTCACAGACGCCGAAATCGAAGCAGCCGCGCTCTACCGATCTCTGCGGCAGCTCGAAAAGAACGGATTTGTTCGGTCCGAATGGGACTCCGGTCACAGTGGACCGGCCCGCAGGTTGTATATGCTGACTGAACTTGGCGAGTTGCACCTGGAGGAATGGATCACGGTTCTAGACCACATGTCGACGTCGATGGCACGCTTCGTCCTGAAGGCTCAAACCGAGGTTTCCGCGGCTGAGACCCACGACGAAGTGGTTGAGGTGGCGGCGACCTCGAGGTGATTGGTTCGAAAAGTGGGCGGAATGGCCGTCAGTGGGCCGCTGGAAGTAACGATGCGGATTGGTATAGAATGAGCGGCAGAGTATATTGGGAGTAAGGGATCTGTTCGAGCCGGAGTTGCGGCAGGAAGCGCGGAAATCCGCCTCCTCCTGGCCGGTTAAGGGGTTAGTAATGAACAAGGTCGTTCATGCGGGGGGGAGGATCGCGCTGGCCCAGCTTGTGGCTGGGCTGCTGGCCTTCGCCGCGCCGGATGTTGCCGCCCGAGCGGCTACGCCGCGTCCGCCGGCAGCCGCGCAGCGCCCACCGATTGTGTTCACGCAAATCGTTCCGAACATCAAGGCCCAATTCCACACGAATTGGAATGACTATCTCGAAGGTTCGAGCATTGCCGTTTTGAGTGCAACTGGGGCCGTTAAGATCCTGACAGCCGGATTTCACAGCGCGGCCGATCCGGACGTTTCGTGGGATGGCAAGAAGATCCTCTTTGCGGCCGAGAAGAATGCCGGAGATCGGTGGCAGATCTACGAGATGAACGCCGACGGAACCGGAACCAGGCAGATCGTTGCCACCTCTCGTAGCTGCCGGCAGCCGGTCTATCAGTCGATGATTTTCTATCTCGACGATCCCGGTCCGGTCCCGCAGATCAGCTTTGTAGCTGAGACGTTCCCCATGCAAGACGAGGGCGAACCCGGATACGCGGCTTGGAATCTATTCTCGGTTCGTTTCGACGGCAGCGGATTGCGGCAGCTTACCTACAATCCCGGCCGTGATCGCGATCCGGTGATGAATGAAGACGGGCGGTTGCTCTACTCCTCCGTGCAGCGTCACTCGCTTGCCTGGGGGCCAGCCGGCCGGATGGTACTGCTCGGCGTGAACCTCGATGGTTCCGACGGGGCCATGTTCGCCGGTGATGAGGGACGCAAGTTCAAGCGCATGCCTGCCGTGACCCCATCGCGCGAGGTGGTCTTTGTCGAGTCCGATAAACCGGAGTTTGATGGGGCAGGGAATCTGGCAAGCGTGAGCCTGCGCCGAAATCTGCACAGCTACAAAGAACTCACCAAGCCCGCCGATGGCCTGTACGTCTCCCCATCGTTGTTGACTGACGACGAGATCCTCGTTTCCAAACGCCCCGCGAACCGCCTCGAGCCGTACGCCATTTATCGCTTCGATCTGAAGACCAACCGTGAAGTGAAAGTGTATGGCGACCCGCAGCATCACGCGCTGCAGGCCAGAATGCTGGCCCCCCACCCGATGCCGGTGGGCCGATCCTCCGTTGTCGACGAAAAGGAACCCACGGGCAAGCTTTTCAACCTCAGTGTGTTCACTTCGGATCTGCCCAAGAGCGCAGGCTACGACAGCAACCTCGTCAAGCGCGTGCGGGTGCTGGAAGGTGTGGAACATCGGGAGAAGAGCCGGGCCGGCGATCTGTCGCCATACCTCGTCAAGCGCGTTCTGGGCGAGTTCGACATCGAAGCCGACGGGTCGTTCCACGCGCAAATACCGGCCAACATTCCGATACAGATACAGACGCTCGACGCCAATGGATTGGCGCTTCGCACCTGCGCGTGGATCTGGGTGAAGAACAAGGCCAAGCGCGGCTGTATCGGCTGCCACGAGGACGGCGAACTCTCTCCCGAGAACGTCTTTGCCGACGCAGTGGGCAAGCCTCCGCACGAGTTGACCGGCCCGGTCGAGCAGCGGCGCGAGGTCCGCTTCGAACGCGACGTGCAACCCATCATCCAGGCCAAGTGCATGACCGGCGGCTGTCACGCCGGGCCTCCCGCGCCATCGTTCCGCTATGAGGATCTGCTGACGAAGGGCCTCGTGAACCCGTCCGCCGCGCGGCTGAGCCCGCTGGTCTGGTACGTCCACGGAAAGATGACCGCGCAGGCGTGGGACAAGGTTAGCGGGACTGGTCCGCTGAAGAAGATCCCGGCGGGCGGAGAGACCCGTCTGACGAGTGACGAGAAGAGAACCATCGTCGAATGGATCGACACGGGAGCACACCGATGAAAATCACGCAAAAAGTGCCCTTTCGAGCCACTTTTTTGCTCTTTTTTGCCGTTTTTTGCGCAAGCGTGATTGCGTGGCAGGAAAAGCCCAATCCACCCGGCGGAGGCATCTTCTTCACCGACGTCACCAAGCAATCGGGTGTGAATTTCCGGCAGAGCTTCGGCGACCATCACATGGACAACATCGTGAAGGGCACCGGCACCGGCGTGTGCGTTTTCGATTACAACAATGACGGCCTGATGGACGTCTACTTTCCCAACGGCAAGTGGACACGGGGCGTCAATGACAACGAAGGGCGGGATCTGCGCGGTAAGCTCTCGAACCACCTGTTTCGTAACAACGGCGACGGGACCTTCACCGACGTCACCGTTCAGGCCGGCCTCGCCGGCCAGCGCTATTCGATCGGCTGCGCCGCTGCCGATTACGACAACGACGGCTTCGTCGATCTGCTGGTGCTGAACTACGGGCAGAACGAGTTGTTCCACAACAACGGCAATGGGACCTTCACGGACGTCGCCGAGAAGGCCGGTCTGACGGACAAGCGCTTCAGCCTGTCGGCGGTCTGGTACGACTACAACAACGACGGCTACCTCGACGTCTACGTCGGCAACTACCTGCTGTACGACGACGGCAAGTTCCGCGATTTCTTTCCCGCCGCCGGTTACCCTGGGCCGCTGAGTTACAACGGGCTGCCCAACGCGTTGTACCGCAACAACGGCGACGGCACGTTCACGGACGTCACCAAAGAGGTGGGCATGTGGAAGCCGGACGGGCGCTCGATGAGCGTCACGGCGGCCGACTTCAACAACGACGGCAAGCTCGAGATCTTCTCGACCAACGACGCGATGGAGAACTACTACTTCGAAATGAACTCGAAGGGCGTTTACGAGGAGAAGGCGATCGAGCTGAACGTGGCTTACAGCGAAAACGGGCAGGGCGTGGCGCACATGGGTCCGGTGGTGGGCGATATCAACCGCGACGGTCTGCTGGACATCTTCATCCCCGACCTGAGTTATTGCAGCCTGCTGATCCAGCGCCCCGACGGCAAGGGCTTCGACTACAAGACCAACAAGAGCGGGCTGGCGGTGACGATGGGTCAGTACGCCGGCTGGGCGGCGATGATGTTCGACTACGACCACGACGGCTGGCTGGATATCTTCACGACGCATGGCAACGCGCACCACGAGTACACACAGGAGAACACGATAGTCCGCAACAAGGGCGACGGGACGTTCGAGGACGTCTCCGTCAGCGCCGGAGCGCACTTCAAGGAGAAGCACGTCGGACGTGGCGGAACGGGCTTCGACTTCAACAACGACGGCAAAATGGACCTGGTGATCGTCAACATCAACGACAACGCGATCCTGCTGAGGAACGACACTCCGGGCCCGAACCACTGGCTGACGGTCACGCCGCGGCTGAAATTCACCACGGGCACGCGGGACGCTTACGGCGCGCGGGTGATCGTGGAAGCCAACGGTATGAGGATGATCGAGGACATGATCCCGACGCGAGGCTACCTTTCGGCGCAGGATCCGCGCCTCAACTTCGGTCTGGGCAAGGCGGACAAGGCCGACATCGAGATCCGCTGGCCGGACGGGAAAGTGGAAAAGATCAAGGGCGTGAAAGCGGACCAGTTCGTCACCTACACGCACGAGGCGACGGCGACGAAGACCGCCGTGGCGAAGGTTCAACAATGAGGTTGAGGGCTTCCCAAGGCCGTCTCATCGCGGCCGGAATGATATTGGCGGCAGGGCTGACGGTTTCCGTCGTCTACCTTCGAGCGGCGGCGATCCGGCCTGTTTACATTGGGGCGCGGGCATGTGCGCAGTGTCACGAAGGCGCGGAGATGGGGCGGCAGTATGCGAAGTGGCTCACCACCAAGCACGCCAAGGCCTGGGCCACGCTGGCGATGCCAGAGTCGGCCGAAATCTCGCGCATCAGCGGGCTGCGCGAGCCGCCACAGAAATCGCCGGTCTGCCTGGGTTGTCACGCGGTGGCCTCGGACTCCGAAGCGTGGGAGCGCGACGATACGTTCCACATCGAGGATGGCATTCAGTGCGAGGCGTGCCACGGACCTGGCAGCGAGTACGCCAACCAGCCGACGATGCGCGACAAGGCGGCTGCGATGAGGGCCGGATTGCGCATACCCAACGAGCGCTTCTGCATGGTCTGCCACATCGAAAAGGGCTCTCACACGGCGGTGCTCAAGAGCGAGCCGTTTGACTTCAAGAAGGCCCTGGCTCAGATCGTGCACCCGCTGTCGGGCGTGGGTTCGAACACTGGCGGTCCGCCTGAGCCTAAGCTCGTCGCGGGGACGGGAACGGGGCCCAAGCTGATTGGAGCTTTGGCCTGCGGCAAGTGCCACGAACCGGCCGACAAGGGCGCGCAATACTCCGTCTGGCGGATGGGACCGCACGCCCAGGCCTGGGGCATTCTGTCGAGTCCAAAGGGCAGAGAAATGGCGCGTAACGAGGGCATCATGGGTGAGCCCGGCGAGAGCCCCAAGTGCCTGGTCTGCCATGCGCCGGGCACGCAGATGGCCGCGGTGGAAGGCTACATTCCCGACGAGGGTGTGGGCTGCGAAGCCTGCCACGGCCCCGGCAGCGACTATGCGCCCGAAGCCATCATGAAGGACCGCGCGGCGGCTCTGGCGGCGGGTCTGCGTATGCCGAAGCTGGATAGCTGCAACCGCTGCCACGCCAATGCCCACGGCAAGCCGTTCGACGCCAAGGCGGCTTTCGCCAAGATCGCCCACCCGGCCAAGACGACCCAGCCGTACGCGCAGCCGCGCTATTTGAATCCGCTGCGGCTCTGGGAGAGACCCGGCGCGCGCGAGTTGTATGTGACGTTCGAAGCGGCGGGTTCGGTCGGCGTCGTGGACATGGCGACTCGGAAGAAGGTCGCGGAGATCCCCACCGGTACCGCGCCAACCGGAATCGCATTCAGTCCCGATGGACGCTTTGCCTATGTGACCAACCGCGAGGACGACACCGTTTCCGTGATCAATGCCGCGGCGCGGAAAGTGATTGGCACGATGAAGACCGGCGGCGAGCCGCACGGGGTGCTGACCGACAGGGACGGCAAGCGGCTGTATGTGGCGAACACGATGTCGGGCGACGTCTACGTCTACGACACGGGGAACTGGGAACGGCAGCGGGTGCTCTCGGCCAGCCGCGGACCCTGGTCCATGGCGCTCTCGCCGGATGGCTCGACGCTCCTGGTGAGCAACACCTACTCGCGATTGGCTGAGTTCCGCAAACCGCGCGTGGCCGAAGTGACGGCGATCGACACGGACCGCTCCACCGTGGACAACCGCATCATCGTTCCTCAGGCGAATCTGATGATGGGCATCGCCTGGCACCCGAGCGGCGAGTTTGCGCTGAGCGTGCTGAATCGAACCAAGAATCTGGTGCCGATGACCCAGCTCACCCAGGGCTGGACCATCACCAACGGTTTGGCGATTGTGTGGAAAGACGGCACGGCGGACGAGGTCCTGCTGGACGAACCGAACCTGGGTTTTGCCGACGCGACCGATGTGACGTTCACTCGGGACGGGAGGTACGCTCTGGTGACCAGCTCGGGGACCAACCGGCTGGCCGTGGTGGATACGGCGAAGCTGCTCGCGGTGATCAAACGCGCGACTCCGGAGGAGCGCACGAAGACGCTGCCGAACCACTTAGGCAAGTCAGTGGAGTTCGTGCAGACGTACTTGAAGACCGGCGCCAGCCCGCGCGGCGTGGTGACTTCGCTGGACGGCAAGTGGGCGTACGTCACCAATTCCCTGGACGACACGCTGAGCGTCTTCGACATGACGAAGATGCGGAGCGCCGGCACTATCGACCTGGGCGGGCCGAAGGAAGTCACGCTGACGCGGCGCGGCGAGCGGGTGTTCCACAACGCCGACGTCACGTTCCGGAAACAGTTCTCCTGCCACTCCTGCCACCCGGACGGCCACGTGGACGGCCTTACTTACGACGTGGAGTCGGTGGGCATTGGCATCAGCCCGGTGGACAATCGCACGCTGCGCGGCATTCTCGACACAGCGCCGTTCAAGTGGGCCGGAACCAACCCGACGCTTTCGCGGCAGTGCGGCCCGCGCCTCGCGGTCTTCTTCACGCGCCTGCTGCCTTTCACGCCCGAGGACCTGAAGGCGCTGGACCGCTACGTGACGACGATTCAGCGTCCGCCGAACCGCTACCGTGCGCTGTGGGCGCCGCTCACCCCGGCGCAGCGCCGCGGCAAGGAAGTGTATGAACGGACCCGGACCACCGACGGCCGCGAGATCCCTGAGAATGGCCGCTGCGTCAGTTGCCATCCTGCGCCGTATTACACCGACCGGCAATTGCACGACGTCGGCACGAAACAGCCGTTCGACAAAGAGGAGAAGCTGGACGTGCCGCATCTCAAGAACATTTACGACTCCGCGCCCTACCTGCACAACGGCATGGCGCACACGCTCGAAGAAATCTGGACGGTTTACAACCCCTACGACAAGCACGGGGTGACCAACGATCTGACCAAGGATCAACTGAACGATCTGATTGAGTACCTGAAAACCCTATGAAGCGAGCGAAAGCCCTCTTAACTAGATTTGCGACGCTGGCACCCCTGCTCACTGCCGTGCTGCTAGGGACGTGTTGGGCACAGGCACAGGCGCCCAAGAAGCTGCCCTACATCTACACGAAGTGGCAGAACTTTACGGTTGCCGACGGGCTGCCAAACGACCACATTTTCGCGGTGAAGGCCGATGGGAACCAGGTCTGGATTGGCACCGAGGGCGGCTTGGCCATGTACAACAAGAAGACCGGGAAGATGAAGTCATGGACGACCAAGGACGGGTTGCCCTGGCCGGCGATCACCGGTATCGACGTCGACAAGAGCACCGGCGACGTGTGGCTGGCGCTGTTCGGCGGCGGCATCGCGCGCTTCAGCGGCGGGCGGTTCGACCACTTCCACCAGATGAACAGCGGACTGGTGAACGACGTCGTCTACGGCATCACCGTGGAGCACGACAACATCTGGGCGGCGACCACGGCGGGCGCGAGCCGGTACAACAAGGTGACCGGCGAGTGGACCATCTTCACCGAGAAGAACGCGCCGATGGAAGAGATATGGAACTACAACGTCAGCTACAACGGTGCGGGGACGGTCTACCTGGCGGTGTGGGGCAGCGGCGTGCTTGAGTATAAGATCGCCGACGGGAGCTGGAAAGACTACCTCGACCCGGATGGCGAGATGGAGATCGACCTGTACCGCGACGATGGCATCGTCCACGTCATCACCACGGCGGTGGCGCCGATCCCCGATGGCTTCTTCGTCTCCACCTACTTTCGGCGCTTCGCGCTACGACGGCCGCCACTGGCGCGGCTATTACAACATGGATTCGGGGACCCCAAGCGACTTTATGAACTCGGTGAAGGCGCGCAGTTCGGACGAAGCCTGGTTTTCCACCGACAAGGGCTTGGGCGTGTTGACCGATTTCGAGTCCAATACCTGGATTACGTACCGAATGGACCCAAAGACCCACCACGGCAAGGCGACGGTCTACAAAGACCGCGAGGTGTTGGAAGAGGTGGAGACCGAAACGGGCATCCCACACAACTACGTCATCTACTCAGAACTCGACGGGAACGACGTCTGGATCGGTACGGCCAAGGGTCTGGCATGGGGCAAAGGCAGCGACTACTATCCACGTTTGCGCGAGCGAGGAGCGGTGAGCGGAAACCTCGCGGTTGCGGCTAAGCTCGCGCTCGCGGCGAAAGCGAAGAAGGGGGAATAGGCCATGCGAAGAATCCTGTATCTGTTCGCTGGTTTGTTCAGTGCGGCGACGCTGCTGCTGTGCGCGGACGACGCCGCGGAGCGCATGAAAAAGCTGGAGAAGCTGATCGACCCCGACACCGCCGAAGTACTGAAGCGCATCAACGCGGTGGACGCCTACACGGTCCCGGACCTGAAGCTGAAGCGCGATGAGAACTTCGCCAAGACGCCGGCCGACATCGAGCCGTACTCGGGAGTCAAGCCGTACAAAGAGCACTTCCTCATCCCAATCGAATACACGGGACCGGGGCGCGCGATTCCGGAGCCGGGGCCCGAACTTAAGACCGTGAAGATCGGATTCATCGGGCCGATTGTGAATCTGCCGTCGGTAAGCACGGGCGGCATGGGTCACGAAGCGGCGCTCGGGAAGATGATGCTGAAGGGCGCTCAGATGGCCATTGACGAAGCGAACGAGGGCGGCGGCTACCTGCGCCGCGGCATCCCGTTTGAGCTGAAGGTGGTCAACGACAACGGCTTGTGGGGCAGTTCGGGCAACGAGATCACGAACATGGCTTACAAGGACCATGTCTGGGCGATTCTCGGCACCATCGACGGCGCCAACAGTCACATCGCCATCCGGGTCGCGCTGAAGGGTGAGTTGTTGATGATGAACTCGGGCGATACCGACCCGACTTTCACGGAGACGAACATTCCTTGGACGGCGCGCTGTATTGGCGACGACCGGCAGATGGGCTACCTGATGGCCGATTACCTGTTCCGCAAGATGGGCTACAAGCGCGTGGCGCTGATCCGGTCGAGCAACCGCTTCGGCCGGTTTGGCATTCGCGAAGTCCGCGATACCGCGCGGAGGATGGGACGGCCGGTGCTGATCGAGATGGCTTATAAAGTGGGCGCCGACGATTTGTCCATGCAGGTGGAGCGGCTGAAGGCGACTAACCCTGACGCCGTCGTGCATTGGGGCGATGCTACGGAGAGCGCTATCGTGCTGAACACGATGCGCAAGATGGGCATGAACCAACCCTACTTCGCGAACGACCGCACGGTGTCGGAGGAATTCACCAAACTGGCCGGCGAGAACGCCGAGGGTGTGATCAGCGCGTTTCCGTGGGATCCATCCAGGAACGATCCGAGGCTCATCGCGTTTCGCGAGCGGTTCCGTAAGAAATATGGCGAGGAGCCTGAGACGTACGCCGCGCATGGCTACGACGGCATGAACATGCTGATATGGGCGACGCAGGTGGGCGGATTGAACCGGGCCAAGATCCGCGACTTGATCGCCTATCGCAGCAAGCCGTGGCCGGGCGTCACCGGCGACATTCCGCTGAGTTCGACTTTGGACGATTTGGGCGACGTTTATCTGGCGCGGTTTGAGAAGGGCAAGTGGGTCTATCACTCGCGCGAGGAGTGGCAGATCCCGAGTGGATATATTCCGCCGCGCAGCCGTGTGGCGCGCGGGTTGGAGACGGGAACTGAGCCGCAGAAGTAAGTGGCGTGGGGGCGGACTTCAGTTTGTGGACCGGCTTTAGCCGGTCTCCGGAGAAGCTTGCGGGGCTGAAGCCCCGCGCAGACTGAAGTCTGCCCCACCACGCAGTCCGATATGGAGATCGGCGGACCCAGGGTGAGGAGTTGAACGATGCGGACGGGTGACATGATCGGACGGCGGGCGGCACTGGCGCTGCTGGTGTCTCCGCTTGCGTCTCCGTTTGCATTTGGCGCCGCTCAGGACCGTCCGGCCGAGCCATATGTGGACCGGACCAAGCGTCAGATGATCTACGAAGGTCCCGGCGGCGACGAACCGGAACCTACCGATTTGAAAGAAGTAAGAATCGGCTATTTCGGTCCGTCCGACCCCGAGCATGTCGAAGGCGGGTCGTTCTGGCAGGGTGCGTCCAAAGCCATCGACGAAGCCAACAAGGAAGGCGGTTACCGCGGCCTGCCTTTCCGGCTGGTGGCGAAGTGGAGCGAGAGCCCGTGGAAGGCGGGCGGACGGATGATGGTCGAACTGGCCTATGTCGACCAAGTCTGGGCGGTGATCGGTTCCATCGACGGCGTCGCAACACACATTGCCGAGCAGGTAGTGGCCAAGGTGCAGTTGTCGCTGGTGGATCCGGGCAGTACCGACCGCAGCGTGAATGCGGCCATGGTCCCGTGGATGTTTTCTTGCCTGCCCGGCGACCCGGCCATCGCCAGCGCGATGGCTCCGCAACTGGCACGGGAGGCTGGCGAGGCGGGACCCGTCCTGCTGATGTCCACCGGCCACGACGAGCGGCATCTGGCGGCGGAATTCAAGAACTGGTTCGCCGAAAAGCGGCCTGGGATTGCCCGGATTATCGACTTCCAGCCCGCGGACGATCATCTGGAAACGGTGGCGCGCCAGGCGGTGGGCAGCCGGGCGGTGCTCGTGCTCGGCGGGGTGGCGGACACGGCCCGAACCGTGAAGCTGCTGCGCGCGGAGTCGAAGGATGCGGCCGTGTACGCCGGTCCGGCGGCGGCCAAGGGCTCCTTCGCGCCGCTGGCCGGTGCGGCAGCCGAGGGGGTCCGATGCCCTCTCATGGCGCGGGAAGCGCCACTGAATTGGGCCTCCGGGGATAGTCACGATTATGCGGCGCTGCAGAGTTACGATGCGGCGCGGATGGTAGTGAACTCGATCCGCACGGGCGGATTGAACCGTTTTCGCATTTGCAGGGCGCTCGCTCGGATGACGCCCTGGCAAGGAGCCGCCGGCGAGGTTCGCTGGAGCGCTTTGAACCGCAATTCACGGCCTGTTACGACCGCTCAGATCCGCGGCGGCAGGCTGGAAGCTTTCGGCCCAGGAGCCTGAAACGAGAAACGAAATCGCGCAATCATAGTAGGAGCTAGTCCATGACGAAACTAGAAGACATCACGGCGGAAATCCTGAGACAGGGAATCGCACCCATCGAGAAGCGGGCCATGACGAATCTGCACGTGCTGAACGAGGCCTTCGCCTACGAAAAGCCCAGTTCCTTCGCGCGCGGCATGCGGATCGACATCGGCAACGTAGTCGTCCTGCTGATCTCGGGCACGGCCAGCATCGACGAAGCGGGCAATACGGTGCACGTGGGCGACTTCCGCGCCCAGTGCCGCCGCACCTACCAGAACATCACCGGACTGCTGGAGAGCGAGGGCGCGACCTGGCACGACATCGTCCGGACGACCTGTTATCTGCGGGACATCGACCGCGATTACGCAGCGTTCAACGAAGAACGCACCAGGTTCTTCGCCGAACAGGGCCTCGATCCGCTGCCGGCTTCGACGGGCATTGAAGCCAAGCTCTGCCGTCCGGAGCTGCTGGTGGAGATCGAAGCCATCGCGATGTTCAAGAAGGCGTAGCTGGCCGCGGCCGATTGTCGCTGGCGGTTGCTGTGGAGCGGAAGGGCACTGTACCACCGCTCCCTGACGGCTGTGGCTCCGATTCGGGTTCTTCTTTGGACTCGGGGTCTGGAGCAACCCGGCTAACCATCGGGGTCGCCGGTGACAACTGATGCAAGGATAGTTAGAAGCTATACCCGATCGAGGCCGACGCCACGATGTCGTTGAACCAGCCGCCGATATTGGCGCCAGGAGCTGGAGCGATGACCTTGCTCGGCGCGGGGCTCATATAGTCGCGCACTTCAACGCGGAATTCCACGGACTTGCCGAGTTTGGCTCGGACACCGAATGCGGCGTCGATCACGGGCAGCGTCTCCCTGGTGGCTGTCAACGCGGCATAGTTGCCGAGCGGCTGCGTGGAGGATTCCACGCCCGTGCCCGTCACAAACCGGACGCCTCCGCCGAGCGCTACGAACGGTCTGACCTTCGATCCACGCGGAGCGAAATTGCGCAGGAAGTCTGCATGGAGAATATCGCTGTGCCCCGCGAAATCGACGCTCGTGCCGCCGGATGAGAGCGAGAGAGCATCCCAGCGGTGGAGGTAGTGGACCTCGCCGCTCCAGTACTTGTGGGAATCCTCACCGAAAAATGCGCCCAGCGCGCCTCCGCTGTTGAAGCCGGTTTTGGCGTCAGGGGTGAGTCCGCTGACGGTCAGCTTGGGCGCGTAGCCAAAACCTCCGCCGACGCCAACATACCAATTCTGCGCGTAAGAGGCGCCAGCCAGGAGGCAGCATGTCAGAACGAGTCGCTTGAGCATTTAACCAATTCCCTTCAGAATTTCACGCCAGGCTCTTCAGAACCCTTGATCGTTTCACCCTACGCAATTACAGCGTCTCCAACTACGGAGTCACCACACGCACCATGGTAGACGTGGAAATCGTTCCCTGGCTGACGACCAGGGGCGACTGCGACGCGCCGCGGATAAAATAGGGCACGGAGACGTCCACACGGTAGGCGCTCACCTCCCCGGGGGCGAGTCCCGCGAACGTCACCGGAAGATTGGTTCCACCCAGCGTGACGGTGACTGGTGCGACCACGAGCGCAGGCGGATTCGCGGGCGCTACGTCTCCGGGCGCGACTGCGGGGACTGTGGTCCCGAGACCGGTCATGTAAATCGAAAGCGACTCTTTCGAATGGACCGGGTTCGTGAAGTTGACGACCTGGCCGTTTTTCTGGCGGATCACTCTGGGGAGTCCGGCCTGACTGCCGGAATCGACCGGCAGGAAGGCGGGCGCGGTCGTCTGCACCTGGAATGTGAACGGGCTGCTTACACCGCCCGGGGAGTGGACCACCAGCTGCTCCGAGCCGCCTGCGTCGGACGGCAAGACGGCCTTGATCTGCGTGGGTGACACCCAGAACAGCGGGAGAGCCACGTTGGACAGCGTCACGCAGGCATCGCCGAGCGTGGAAGGCAACGGCCCGACGCCGGCCACGGCCGAGCCAGGAGCAAGGCCCGTGCCGTTGATCAGAACCTGCTCATCGGGCGCGACGGCTGAATCGCCGTTCGTGCTGGTGACACTGGAGACGACCGGGACCTTCGTCGCGGCGTCGAAGTCGGGAGGAAGAACGGTCAGGCCGGACTGGCTGAGCAGGACGATAGAACTTCGGTCCGCGGGAACGGCCAGCGTTCTGGTGAACGTCGAAATGGTCTGGCCGATTTGACCGACGTCCAGAGTCTGAAGAGTGGCGGCGGTGTGCGGGGCCTCGATAGTCGGAGTGCCGCTGTAGCTCTGCAGGTAAAACGGCCCGTTATCCGGATTGAAGTCGATGCGCTCGAGGATGCCGGGGCCCGAGGCCGTTCCCGTGGTAGTGCGGAGTCCGTCGCTGCCCGCCCCTCCGGACAAGCCTACGCCCGAGGTGGTTGCGGTCGTGGCGGTTTGCAGCTCAGCTTCCGCGAAGAGACCCTGATCGAGCACGCGGTTGCCAGTGATGAAGATGTTGTCGCTGAGTGCGCCATATGCTCCGCCCAGAGTCTTCACGTCCTGGCGAGCGAGGACCCACTCATCGACCGTGCCGTCCCACAGGCTGACGGTGCCGTCAGGTATGGCGAGCATGACCGACTGTCCGGATGGCGACGCAGTGACAACGGGGGCCCGCGGCGACCCGTTGTAGGTGCTGGGGTAGCAGTTCTCGTAGATCCCCAAGCTCGTTGGGGCGCTGGCGAACTTGGCAGGGAAATTGGCGCGGAATAGAATGCGGCCGGCAGAGCATGTGTCCGGGGGCGCCGCGTCGCGGATAGCCGCCCAGACCACCTGCGTTCCTATGCCCTGACCTACGGCGATCGACGCTGGGTAACCACCATCAGACCGGATGTAGGGAAGCTGAGCATAGGGTTGCAAAGTCTGGAGGTCGAACACGTTGATCAATTGGGAGTGATCGTTTCCAACCAGCAAATAGCGCTGATCCTGCGTGATCGCCATGCTCGTCGGCGTATTGCCGGTGCGCAGGCCGGGCGCGTCAATCGGCTTCCAGGTCGTTGTGTCGTAAACGAGAACGACGTTCTTATCCTGGCGCAGGACATACACGCGACTGCGGGAGGGGTCCGCCAGAATGTCCACGAGTTTGCCGGGCACATTCACGATCTGGCCCCGCTGGCCCATGTCGCGAGTGTTGATCAGCAGCCGCACCGGAGAGGGGATATTCACCGCTTTGGCGGACTGCAGACTGAGCATGACCGTGGTAGTTCCCGAATTGCTTTGGAAAACGGTAGGATCGACGCTGATGGCAACTTTCGCAGGCGTGGTTCCAGAGGTTTGCGAAAATGCGATGCCACTCGTGCCGTCCGGTAGCGACAATCTGAAATCCGTATTGCCGCCGCTGGGATCCACTATGTCGATGCTCTGTGTAATAACGTTGCGAGTGCAGACGTCCGACTGGAAAACGACGTCTTCCTGCAAGGCCGAAATTTGGGGCAGCTTGTCCAACGATCCCACAGGAAGGACCATGACTCCGCTGTCGGAGCCCGTATAGAGCGTGGACATATCGCTGGAGAAGAGGGACCGGCCTGACATCATCTGCGGGAGTTGGACGCGATTGCGAACCGTCAGATTGTCGGTGTCCACTATATGCATGACTGGCGGGTCGGTCGTGGCAGCCAGGATATCGGCGTAAATGAGGTTCCGCAAGTAGTCGAAGGCGTGCCCGCCCTTGCGGTAGTCCGTGGGGGTAGTCGTAATGAGATTCGGGAAGTCCGCGAGATCCGCGCCAAAGGAGTCCGTCAACACCCATCCGGCGGCGAAGCGCGAACCATCACGGTTCACGCTGACCGTGCGCGGTCCGAGCGGGGGAGAAGCGGTCCAGCCGAATACGCTGACCGAAGAGTCGCCGACGTGATATCGCAGCAGCGCGGCCACCTTCTGGTCGCCCGTGCATTTTACGGTCGCGCCACCAGTACTGACCTGGGCGAGGATCAGGATAGTCTGCTGGTCTCCCGAAACCCCGGTAGCGGCATCTACGATATTCACGGGAAAACTAAAGACGTCAGGTGCGCAGAGCGCGAACGTCGCAGGCAATTGGGCGCTGTCCAGAGTCATTACGCCGATCTTCACCGTTCGGCCAGACGCCGGGTCGAGCAACATGAACTCGCCCGTAGTCACGACGAGGGCCAAATTGCCGGCGCCAAACGCCACCGAGAGCACAGGGTTAGTAAGAGTCACCTCCAACCGGGTTCCCATGTCCAGATTGAAGATCGCGAGGCCGCCCATTGCCGGAGCATTGAGGACGTTGAAGTATTCGCCCGCCACCAGGAAGTGGTTTCCCGGCGACAACGCCACGGCGCTCGGCGGCTTTGAGACCAGCATGGGAGTGCCCAGCGCGAACTTGGGATCGCGGGTATTCATCACGTCGATCCGATTGGCGCCGAAATTGGCGATGTAGAGACGGCCACGGCTCTCATCGAGCGCAATGTCGGAGACGGTGCCGCGCACCGGCACCGCCGTTCCGAACGTTGCGGCCCGGCTCGCCAATCCCATGGAAAGGACAGCAGCGATCGCAAATGTGGCAAGTCGCCTATAAGAAGGCATAATGATTCCCTCTTCAAACCGAAGTGACTGACGTTGGGATGAGTGATTTGTCGAGTCCGGCCGTCCCGAATTTGCGGGGTGCGCGGAGTCTGTAACGTAGTTGTCGCGTATGGGCGCTTTCAGCAGTTGGCATGCACGAACAGAGCAACCCTGGAAGGATTTTTGCGGGCCCGCCTGCGCTGAGATGGAGTATCTCATTCCGTTCAATTGGTTAAAAAATGATCTACGGATTGGCCCGGCGCCTGGGCATCAGCAGAGTGCATTAGTGGGAAATCGGCACGGTAGCGGATATAGAGACCTGAAAAGTGCATATATTCCCACTCTGTTCAGACTATCACTGCTCAGGGGACTGTCAATCCTCGACTTGGCTAGTACTTCGGTTCAAGGCCGGTACCGGCGCCGCCGGAAGGGAGGTTATCCGTACCCGCCGGATGAGGGCGGGTCCGGATAACCTTGTGATATTCCCCCGAATGTCCTCAGGACAGAGTCAGATACAGCGCCGTCACAGAAGCGGGCGCGAACTGCTGCACGAGCTTCCCGCCGTTGGGCGATACTGCGACGGGCTCGGGATGCACGACGTCCAGATTCTGGAACGTATTGTGGGCGTGGATATCGGCGTTCGTCAGGACCTGGCCCCGGCCGCCGGCAATGGACGCGCCGCGCACGACAATTTCGGTTTCGAGCGCGCGAGTGGGATGCGGATTCACGACGGTCAGCGTCAGATTCTTGCCGGAGATGGAAGACGAACCTCTCAGGCCCCACAGGGAAACAGGCTTACCATTCCGGTCGTAAGCGATGCTGGGCGCGGAGAACTCCGTGCGAATCGACTGCGCTCCCATGTGCGCCATATACATTTTGAACACGTGATAGATGGGCGTCAGGACGAAGTGGTCCTCGTTTGCGAGCATCAGGGAATGCAGGGCATTGACGGTCTGCGCCACGTTCGCCATGGCCACCTTGTCGGCATGGCGGTGGAAGATGTCGAGCGTAAGACCGGACAGCAGCGCGTCGCGCAGCGTGGGCATCTGGCAGATGGTGAATCGAGGATTGACCTCGGTTCCTGGGCGGTACCAGGCGCCCCATTCGTCGACAACCAGCTTGATGTGATGCCGCGGGTCGGACTCGGCGGCGACGGCCCAGTGGTCGCGAATGATGGCATCCATTTCGCTGCCCTGCGCCATCAGTTCGTACCACTCCAGATCGTTAAACTTGACGGCATCGCGCTTGCCGAGGTCCCAATTCGTCGTGGTTCCACCGCTGAGGTTCCAAGTGTAGTAATGGACCGAGAGCCCGGCGGCGCTGTTGATCTGACCCCGGTCGGCGAGCGATTTCAGCACTCGCCGCGTCCAATCCACCTCGTGATCGTTGGGGCCGGAGACAACGAACGATAGTCTCTCGCCGTACTCCGGAACCCAGGCGACGAAACGGCGGTATTGCGAGGCGTATTCCTCGGGCGAGAAGTTGCCTCCGCAGCCCCAGCTTTCGTTGCCGACGCCCCACCATTTCACACCGTAGGGTTCGGGATGGCCCTGCGCGGCGCGCTGCTTGGCGCCCTCGGTGCTCCCGGCGGGCGAGTTGCAGTACTCCACCCACTGATAGAAATCGCGCGCCGGCAGGCTGCGTACGTTCGAAGCGAGGTAGGGCCTAGCGCCGATCAGATTGCAGGAGCGCAGGAACTCCTGTGTGCCAAAAGCGTTGGACTCCGATCCGCCCCAGAAGTTGGTGCGCAACTTCCGCTCAGCCGGTTTTCCGATGCCATCGCGCCAGTCGTAGCTGTCCGCGAAACAGCCTCCGGGCCAGCGGACGTTCGGCGCATGGATCGACTTCATGGCGTCGATGTACGCCTTGCGGATTCCGCCTTCGTTGGGGATCTTCGAATCGGTTCCGACCCAGACGCCATCGTAGATCACGCCGCCCAGGTGCTCGATGAAGTGGCCATAGATGTCGGGAGAGATGGTGCCAATGGGCTCTCCGGGCAGTACCTCGATATGCGCAGGCGATTGGCCTGCGATTGTCTGGGAATGCAATCCAGTCACCGCCAGACCACCGGCGGTCAGAGCCTTCACAAAGTCGCGTCGATTCGTCAGCATTATCGAGTCTCCAATTCCTCATTCCAACTCAGGGATCAGCCCAGCCAACCGCGGCATCGGGCAAGTAAATACAAATCGGCTTCCGGCTGGAGCTAGCTTCGGGGTCCGGGCCGCGATGCGGCCAACGTGGCTCGAGCACGCCCCTCGCTAGTCTATTCATTCGGTGTAATCGCTTGCAAGGACCTCGCCCGCAGGGCGCCGCAGTTGTCGAACGGCTGGGGCCTTGCGCTCCTACGCGGGGTGGCGGCCCGCCTTGCTGGGGGTTCCGACAACGCGCGATCTCACATTCCGGACCGGAGCCGTTCGATAAGCCCAATTGGGTAAGCAACATGAGAGGGTGAAGCGGGGCGGTTCGACATCGCCGTTCCGCGAACGGCAGGCCCGGTTTCAATCCGCGGAACAGGGCTGAACGGGCTGGCCGCATAGTGGAAAGTTCCTCACGGGAACGCGCTGTACGCGATTTCAGGTTCAGCCCTCCATAGATCCCGCTCGTTGGCGGATCTGATGCTTTACACTTTGAATTTGGGGCACATCACGACATTTCGAGAAAGCGGCCCAGCCGGATTGTCCGGCCGGATCGGCGCCGCTTGCCGAAAGTCCCCGGTGAGGCTCATTCCGAGCGACGGGGAGGCAAGTTACCCCGAGGTCGAGCGCGAACGCCGGCGCAGCGAAAGGTCTCGCAACGAATGAGTCTTGAAGACGTCGCCAAACGCGCCAAGGTCTCCACGGCCACTGTGTCGCGGGTGCTCAACGGCGTTGACGTCGTGCTCCCGAGCACTCGGGCGCGGGTGATGAAGGCGGTGGCGGAGCTCAAGTATCACCCCAATCTGCACGCCAGAAGTCTGGCCGGCGGCCGCAGCAAGACGCTCGGAGTCATCGTCTCCAATCTGGAGAACCCGTTCTTCCTGGACGTGTACCGGTCCTTGGAAACCGACTGCCACGACCACGGATATGAGGTTCTGGTCGCCAACACGGACTATCGCTCGGAGCAGTTGGTGGCGAGCATCCGGCTGATGATCGGACGCCGCGTCGCCGGGCTGGCCGTGATCGTCTCCGAGATGGAGAAGGTGCTGGTCCAGGAATTGATCGACAGCGGGATCCCTGTGGTCTTTTACGATGTCGGGCCCTCCACGCGCAACATCGCGAACATTCGCGTCAACTACAAGAAGGGCGTCGAACGGGTCGTGGATTACCTGACATCTCTGGGTCACCGCAAGTTCGCGTTCGTCGGCCACCATTCGTCGTTGGGTCCAATCAACGAGCGGTACAGCGCGGTGCTCGATGCAGTGGAGCGCCTTGCGCCCGGCGCCGAGATTCGTGAGGTGGCGGACAACGATAGTCTGGAAGGAGGGCGGCAGGCCGCAAATCGCATCCTTTCATCGGGCTACGCTCCCACCGCCATCGTCTGCGTCAACGACCTGATGGCTGTCGGCGTCCTCAGACAATTGCGGGAGAGCGGACTGCGGGTTCCCGAGGAAGTCTCCGTAACGGGATTCGACAACATCGCGCTGTCCGAGTTCTGCTCACCCTCGCTAACGACGGTCCACATCCCGCGAGATCGCATTGGCCATATTCTGTTCTCAACTCTTGTGCCTGAGCGGAAGGGCGGCGACTTCCGCGGGAATGAGGTAGTCATCGATCCGGAGTTCCTGGTGCGTGAATCGACGGGGCCGGCCAATCCGGGGAGGACGGCACTGTCGACGAACCGGAAGGAAGACGCGGCCATCCGCCCGGCCTGATACCCATCAGGCGCGGTTGGGACGGATGGCGGCTTACCCGGCGTCTTCCGGAGTTTCCCGCGGCGCTTCCGGTTGCTGCGAGGCAAAGGCGGGAGCGCGGCGCTTGCGGAGTTCCACCCAGGAGGGGAACAGCGGCGGGTTCTCTAGCCAGGTGTGCATCCACAGGGCCATCTCGGCCTTAACGGTGCGCTTTCGCTGGTAGACCTTGGGGTTGTTCGAGGCAAACTCCGCGTGTTCCTTCGCGCGGATGACGGCGGCGCGGATCAGTTGAATGCGTGGTTTGTCGTCCGACTCCTTGGCCGCCAAGTACTCGGCAATCAGGGCTCCCAGCGACGCTTCCAGGTGACTGTAATCGTCTTGCACGACGCCCTCGACGACCGGAGCGAGCGAAAGGCCGGATTCGAGCAGCGAGGTCCTCAACGTATCGACCGAGCAGTCCGTGAACGCCTGAGCCACCTCATGTGCGCGATCTTCGGTCACAACGTCCCAACCGCGATCAGTCAGCCAGGCCAGAATGCGCGTCTTTTTGCTTGGCGGGCGGCCGGGGCCCTGGCCCAAGCGTTTCGTCTCCTGGCTCGTTCCGGATTGGAATTCGTCAGGAGATTGGGCATCATTTTCGTCTTCGTTGGTCACGACGATAGCTTGACACGGCCTTGCCGTGGGTGGCTAGGTCTTTTGAGAAGACATGTGCTCCGGTCGCGCCCGGCGCTGCGACAAAGAAGAGGTCCTTGGTCTCCAGCGGATGCAGCGCGGCGAGTAGAGAGTCGCGCCCAGGGTTCGAAATCGGACCCGGAGGCAATCCCGGATTGGCGTAGGTGTTGTAGGGGTTGGCACGGGTCAGGTCGGAATGGCGGATCGTGCCGGTCCAGCGGTCTTCGACGAGCGCGGCGTAGATTACGGTCGGGTCACAATCGAGCTTCATGCCTTGGCGCAGACGCGCTGCGTAGACACCCGCGATGCGCGGGCGCTCGGAGGGGAGCTTCGCCTCCCGCTCGACCATGGAAGCGAGAGTGACCGTCCTGTTCGGATCGCCTTCCATATCGAGCTCAGTGCGGACACGGCGGAACTGCGCCGTCATCGCACGGCAGACATCGGCTACCGTAGCCTTGCGGGGGAACCTGTACGTTGCGGGGAAGAGGTAGCCTTCCAGGCTCTCGGCGGATGGAGAGATGTCACGGATGAGATCGGGGGAGCGCGCCTCGCGAAGGAACGCGGCTGCCGTTCCTATGCCGGCGCGTTCGACGCTGTTTGCGATGTCGAACATCGTGCTGCCCTCCGGGACGACAACGTCGATATGGAAGGTGTCGCCGGCAGCCAACCGCGCGAACACCTCGGCGGGCGTGGCGGCTTGCGTGAAGCGGTATTCGCCAGCCTTGGCGCCGGAGCCGGGACGGGTTAGACGAGAGAACTGATAGAGCAGCGGATTGCGAAGGACGCCAGCCCTGCTCAACCGTTCTCCGATTGACCACGAGGATGTGCCGCGCGGAATATCGACGAAGACGGGCTCCGGAAAATCGCCGTGGGTGTCGTTGCGAACCAGCCAATGCAGCAATCCGAGCGTTCCGGCGAGTATAGAGAGCAGGAGCAGGGAAGACAGACGCTTCACGACAGGCCCCCGCCGAGGCCTTGCGCGGCAACGTAATCCTGCAGCAGAAGCACGGCCGCCATGCGGTCCACGACTCCCTTGCGCTTTTCTTCCAGGAGCTTCTTCAGGCTCCAGCCGGCGTCCTTGAGCCGGCTTTCGGCCTCGACTGAAGTGAGCCGCTCGTCCTGGAAGCGGACGGGCAGGCCACTGGCGCGTTCCAGCCTGAGACAGAAGTCACGAACGAACTTCGCCTGCGGCCCCTCGGTGCCATCCATGTTCATCGGCAGTCCGGAGACGAAGACAGAAGCTTTGCGCTCCCGCGCTAGCCGCGCCAGGCGGAGCAGATCCTCTTCGCGCGTCTTGCGTTGCAGTGTATCCAGTCCACGTACGATTCCCTCGGCCGGATCGTAGATGGCAAGGCCGATGCGCTTTCGTCCGATGTCGAGGCCGAGGAGGCGGACTCCAGGGCTTGAGGTTGATTCATCCACTGTCTCAATTGTATCGGGCGAGCCTGAGGGCGGCCCAGCTAGACGCTCGCGTCTCCGTTCGGGCGGCGCCCGTGCATTCGGCCTTTTGAATCATTAAGGAATCGTTCTTTGAATTCGAAGGAGTGGAGTGCCAACCACCCCCACTGCGGATATTCTGGTGAGAGCCATGCCTATTGGAGCCCGAATGCCCTATTTCTTTTCGCACCATTCCGCCACCCGTTTGTCCGTGCTGTTGCTGGCTGTCGCAGCCTTGCTGCCAGCTCAGAAGAAGCCGGTGACTCTCGAAAGTCTGCAGGAGGGCATGCGTTCCGCATTTTCCTCATTCGCGCCAGGACGGGTTTGGCACCCGCAGGGCGGGCGGTTCGTTTGGATTGCAGGCTCGAAGGTCATGGTCTGGTCGAAGGACTCGACCGAAGAGAAAGAACTGTTTTCTTTTGAAGCGGCCGAGAAGAGCGCCATCGCCACGACGAAGGAGAGGGCGTTCGGCTGGGAGAACCGGCGCGTTCAGGAGGAGCGGCTGCAATGGTCCGCCGACGGTAAGAAGATTCTGCTCCTGATTCGCGGCGACCTCTTCCTGTGGGACTCCGCCATCGGCAAGATCGACCAACTGACGGCCACGTCCGCGGCTGAGCGCGACCCGAAGCTTTCGCCCGATGGAACCAAGGTGAGTTTTAGAAGGGGTTTCGATCTGTATGTTCTCGATATTGCATCGAAGCAGGAAACCCGTCTCACGTCCGATGGCAGCGAGACGCGGCTGAACGCGATGCTCGACTGGGTCTATCCGGAGGAGCTTGACCTCGGCACGGCTCACTGGTGGTCCCCAGACTCCAAGCAAATTGCCTACATGCAGTTTGACGTCTCTCGCGAGCACATCTATGGGCACGTCGATCATCTGCCCGTTGAAGCGGTATCCGAGCCGGAACGCTATCCCAAGGCCGGCACGCCGAACGCCGACGTGCGCATCGGCGTTGTGAACGTGAGCGGCGGGGAAACGCGTTGGATGGATCTCGGCGAGCCGCGCTTGTACTTGTACCCGCGGGTGAATTGGACTCCGGATAGCAAGAGCGTTGCCGTCCATCGCTTGAACCGCGTGCAGGATCACTTTGAAATCCTCTATGCCGACGCAAAGACCGGAGTGGCGCATTCGGTCGTGAATGTGAGCGACCCGGCTTGGATCAACGTGAAGGACGACTTCCGCATCCTTTCGAGCGGCGCCATCCTGATAGGCGGTGAAATCGACGGATTCCGGCATCTTTACATGCAATCGGCCGACGGGAAGACGGCAAGTCGCGTCACGGAGGGCAGTTGGGAGGTCACGGGCCTGGCCTGCGTGGACGAAGCGCAGAAACGCATCTGGTACGAATCCAGCGAGCCAAGCCCCCTGGAAAGACATTTGTACAGCGTCGGCTTCGACGGCAGCGGCAAGCGGCAACTTACTCAAGGCGCAGGTTCGCATTCGATCTCAATGAGCCCCGCCTGCGATCTCTTCATCGATTCGTACTCGAGTCTTGAGAGCCCCGCGGTCACTTCGCTTTACGACGGCGAAGGGAAGCAATTGCGCGTCCTCAAGACGGCCAATCGCGACGTTCTGGACAAGTACGACATCCAGAAGACCGAGATCCACAACTTCAAAGGCGCGGACGGAACGCAGTTTTACGGCAGACTGATCAAACCCGCTAGTTTCGATCCTTCCAAGAAGTACCCGGTGATCGTTCAGGTCTACGGGGGCCCCGGCGCGCAGTCGATTGTTAACCGCTGGATGGGCGGAGTCTCGCTGGATCAGGTCTTCGCGCAGAAGGGCTTCGTCATTTGGCAAGTGGACAATCGCGGCTCGGTGGGCCGTGGCCACGCCTTCGAGACGCCGGTTTATCGTCGGCTCGGGAAGGTAGAAGTGGAAGACCAGAAGGAAGGGATCAAGTACCTGCTGAGCCTCGGTTTCGCCGACCCGAATCGCATCGGTGTCATGGGTTGGAGTTACGGAGGCTATATGACCCTTCAATGCCTATTGCACGCGCCAGAAATCTTCAAAGCGGGCGCGGCGGGAGCTCCCGTGACCAACTGGTTGAACTACGACACCATTTATACGGAGCGCTACCTTGGGCTGCCTTCGGAAAACCCCGAAGGGTATCGCCAGAGCTCACCGGTCAATTTCGCCTCGGAACTCAAGGGAAAACTGCTGCTGATCCACAACATCGAGGACGACAACGTGTTATTCGCCAACTCTCTGCAAATGCAGAACGCGCTTCAGGAGGCAGGCAAGAGCTACGACCTTCTGATCTATCCGCAGAAGTCGCACGGCGTAGGGGGCAAGGCACGCTCGCATCTGAACGCGCAGTACGTCCGGTTTTTCGAAGAGGCCCTCAAGTAGGCTCGGGAATTTCGTCTTAGGCCAATCGCGAAACCGAGGCGCCAGAGTCCGCGTGCGGCGGGCCTCGCCAGCCGGCTCGCCATTCGCGCGGTCTGACCGAGCCCGGGGGACTCGGCGCCATCAAAGGGGATACCATGTTGCTTCTCTCCTTTCGGCGCGCGCATGTCCGTCGCCAATGCAGACTTGCCTCGCGGTCATCACGATTGCCATCATCATCCGGCCCCAGCCGGGTTGACTGCGCGGATGCATGATCTGGATGCCCATTTCAGGGCTTGCGGCCATTCGGGATTCCCGGAAGACTCCGTGACCGCGGACACGGTTCCGACTGTCTTGATGCCTTGCCCACAACCTTTGCATGACGGCGCTGTCGTCGCGCGCCAGGTCCTCTCGCTTAGTTGGCCAGACCGGCAATGCACCACCTCCAAACCAGATGTTGAGTGACCCTCGACGGCGGAGGCCCTATCTGCTTATCGGAGGTTTCGAACAAACTGATTAGGCCTCTGGCAGCAATTTTCTTGGCTTCCGAAACTGCCCGGCAAGATTGGATCGTATACAGCGCGGCCGGCGGCCGGGGGGTGAATTTTCGAGGCCTTTGAGAACAGATTTGAGCCAGACAGTCAACTCTTCTACAGTCCATTCTCGCGGAGAGCGCACGTCGATTTGGAGTGCTTTCAATAACTTGAGAGAAGCTTGCATTTTCGCGCCTGTTTTATGCTTGAAACTGAACTCACGTGTCCAGTATGCTGCAATCAGTCAGTCCGTGGCAGTACACTACCACACGAGGCTTGGCGGCTTCTCACTTTCTCCTCCTCCTCCGGAACCGCCAAGCCCTTAATTATCAGGAATTTACATCCAGTCTCCCGAGAAAACGTGAAGCCGCGGCAGTTCGCGCGGGAGCTTGAGCCTTAGTGCGTCCTAAGTCGAGGCTCCCCCGGAATAGTGCCTCGATCAGTTTCGGCGGCCTCGCTTAGCGGCCCACAAACAGTTGAATCCGTAGGGCTTTGAGCGTAGGAACAAACGACCATCTCACTGAGATGGAGGGAGCGGATAGACAAGGGGCGCGTATGCGTGTTGCCAATCGGCAAAGTGGACGACTGTAACGATGCCCCTCAAGATAATCGCATGTATTCCGAGGCGAAGAAAAAGGCTCGTGACGCCTGCGAGGAGCGCGCCCAGTACTGGATACTATGTCTATGATCGACAGTGAGTTGCACTGTCCGCGACGGGGCCTTCCCGCTAATGGCGTGGGTTCCGGCGAGGAGCGTGCTGGCCCTTTGGACGTCCGGGCCGGGCGGGCTTTCGGTGCTTTGCCTTCTTGTTTCGATTTGCCACCGTAGTGATTCCCGGCGTGGAGCGGCTCTGGCTCGGCTGCGACGAAAGCGGCGCGGCGTTAGCCGCGGCGCCAATTCCGCACAGGATCGAGAGGCACAGGAGATACCCGCAAGTTCTCAGCATCGATCTCCAGTCTGGCCCGATTGCGCTGTTGGAATCAAGCCAGGCCGGTTCGTCCTGACCCGAATTACACCGGCGCTTGCCCTCGCGGCGGATTGTTCTAAACTAGTCTTCGCCATGCCAGACACGCGCCGACTCACCGAACTCCGCGGCGTTGGGCCGTCTATCGCCGCCAATCTAAATCAGCTTGGCATCTCTACCATCGACGAGCTCGCTGCAAGCGACGGGCGTGAACTCTACGACCGGCTTTGCGCGCAGACTGGAGTGCGCCAGGATCCTTGCGTTGAAGACACATTCGTCTGCGCCGTCGCGCAGGCGAGGGATCCCGAACTCCCCGCTGAACGGAAGAACTGGTGGTATTGGTCCCGGCTGCGCAAGCACGGCACGCCGCGCATCCAAGAAAAACACTGCTAGATTTCCGAAAACCGAGGTAGGACCTCTAATGTTGCGCGCCAAACGTCCGATAACAAGGGCGGAGGGAATCGCCGTCGGTGCATGAGTCATTTGTAAATGCCTCGCGGCTCAGAGGATGGTTGATCGCTGGCCACGAGATCTTTATGGCTGTCGCCAGTGCCGCCCTCGGCCTGGGGCTTGTATTCGTGAGGCAGTCCCCCGTCTCTCTGAGAAGGGCGACTGAAGAAGATTGGCGGCGGGTCCAACCGGCAGTCCGTGTGCATCGCGGATTTCAGCCGGCGTGGGCCTTCGGCCCGGTCCTGCGAAAGGCTGAAAGATAACACAGTGGCTGCGCGCGGACCTCGCGGATCCCCCTGCCACTGCTTCGGAAGCAGTTGAATCCCGCCGCTCACAAACCGGTGCCCAGCGCCTCTTCCAGAACCGCGGCGATGCGGCCGGGATCGTTCGGAACGACCTGTGGAGCATTGCCGAACCTGGACTGGATGGGAGCGCCGGAGGGCGTCTTCAATTCATTCGTGTGATAGCGGTAAATGTAGTCGGGATCCTTCAGAACGTGGCCTGTCAGCACGGCAACGATATCATCGCCCGGCTTGATCGTTCCCGCCGCAACCAACTTCCTGAGGCCAGCGAGGGTAGCGGCGGAAGCAGGCTCGCAACCGATTCCGCAACGCCCAACGACGGCTTTGGCGTCGGCGATCTCCTGCTCCGTCACGCGCTCCACCGTGCCGCCGCTGTTCTCAATCTCAAAAACGCCTTCGGCCAGGAGACCGGGTCGCCAATGCGAATGGCCGTCGCCAGAGTCTCCGGGTTCTTCACTGGCACGAACTCGCCGCGTTGTTCAGCGTGGAAATAGTCGTGCAGCGGAGCGGATCCGTCGGCTTGGACGACCGCCAATTTCGGCAGACGGTCAATGAGGCCCAGCGCCAACAGCTCGCGCAGTCCCTTACCGAAAGCGGAGACGTTGCCGAGATTCCCTCCTGGAACTATCACCCAGTCCGGCACGCGCCAGTCGCGTTGGTCGAGCATTTCCACCATGATCGTTTTCTGCCCTTCGAGGCGGAAGGGGTTCATGGAATTCAACAAATAGAGGCCAGTTTGTTCCGCCAGGACGCGCACCAGCGCAAGAATCTGGTCAAAATTCGCTTCCACCTGCAGCGTCAACGCTCCATATTCCAGAGCCTGCGCCAGTTTGCCGAAGGTGATGTTACCGAAGGGCAGAAAGATGACGGGGGTCATACCGGCGACGGCAGCATAGGCGGCCATCGACGCGGAGGTATTACCTGTCGAGACACACGCTACGCGCCGCATTCCAAGGCGCAGGCCCTGGGTGGCGCCGCAGGTCATCCCGTTGTCCTTGAACGAGCCCGTAGGGTTATAACCCTGATGTTTGAAAACAAGCGCGTCGACTCCCGCGTATCGAGCGGCTGCCGAAGCGGGGAGCAAAGGCGTATTTCCTTCCCGCAGGGTCGCTACGGCATGATGCTGGAAGTCGATGAACGGAATCATCTCGCGGTAGCGCCAGACTCCGGATTGGTCCAAGGGCGCGTTGGACATCCTCCGCTCGCGCCAGAGCCGCTTCACGCCCGCGGCGTCGAGTTTCAGGCCTGGATAGTCGGTCTCCAGCAGGCCGCCGCATCGCGGACACGTGTAGATCACGTCTTCGATGGGGAATGCCGCACCGCAGGCGCCCCGAATGCATTTGAGTTGTGCTTGCACGAAACTGTCATTCTAGCAAGAGGCCCCCGCGACCCCGTGTGACCGGCTGGCCCGAGGCGTATATGATCTCCGTCCACATCGAAAACGGCGCCGTGCTGTTGCGCCGGGCTGCTGTACCGAAACCCAAGCATGGCTTCGCTCTGATCCGGCTGCGGGTGGCGGGGATCTGCAACACGGACATCGAACTTCTGCGCGGGTACTACGGATTTCGTGGCCGTCCTGGGCACGAATTCGTTGGCGAGGTTGTCGGGCCATCCGGCTCGGCCTGGCTGGGGAAGCGCGTAGTTGGCGACATCAATCTCCACTGCGGCCGCTGCGAGTGGTGTGCTCGTGGGTTGGGCCGGCACTGTCCCACGCGAACCGTTTTGGGCATCGTCCGGCACCCGGGCGCATTCGCCGAATACCTCACCCTGCCCGAGTCGAATCTGCACGAGGTCCCGCGGCAGGTGCCCGACGAACACGCGGTTTTCACGGAGCCTATCGCCGCGGCGTGCGAGATTTTTGACCAGGTCAAGATCGCAAAGGGCGCGGCCGTGGCCGTGCTCGGCGACGGGAAACTAGGAGTTCTCGTCGCCCAGGTGCTATCGTGCGCGGGAGCGTCAGTCCATCTGTTCGGCCGCCATCCGGAGAAACTGCGCATCGCGGCTCGCGCGGGCTGTAAGACCGCAGCGGCGGGAAACCTGCCCCGAGCGCGTTTCGATGTGACAGTGGAAGCCACTGGCGCGGTGGATGGGTTGGATTCGGCCATCTCGATGACTCGGCCGCGTGGCGCTGTGATTATGAAGACGACGGTTCACGCGCCGGTCTCATTGAACACGGCCGCGGCCGTGGTGAATGAGATCTCTTTGATCGGGTCGCGCTGCGGGCGGTTTGAGCCGGCTCTGCGGTTGTTGAAATCGCGACGGCTGCGGCTCGACGAGATGATCAGTGCGGAGTACGCCCTGGAACAGGCGCCGGAGGCGTTTGCGAAGGCGCGGGAGAAGGGGATTCTGAAGGTGCTAATTCGTCCCGGAGCTTAGGCCGGAGCCCAGCCCGGGATTGGGCGCGAGATTAGGCGCGGGATTTGGCCCGGCGCCAGGGGCGGCGTCGGATCCGGTTGCCACGGCAGGAGTGCCCGTCGTAGTTGTGGGCGGGTTGAGCGACGAGGCGCGGACATTCTTCCAGTACAGCCCGATCACGCGCTCCACGTAGCCCTGGGTCTCGCGAAACGGCGGGACGCCACGGTACCGCTCTACAGCGCCTTCGCCCGCGTTGTAGGCGGCCAGGGCGCGGCGAACCCCATTCTCCGAACCCTCGTAGCGTAGCAGGAGCTCACGCAGTAGACGCGTCCCGGCGTCAATGTTCTGGATCGGATTGAGCGGATCCGCGTCGTACCTGCGCGCTGTACCCGGCATCAATTGCATGACGCCGATGGCTCCTTTCGGCGATACGGCCGTGGCCTGATAGCCCGATTCGGCTTGAGCCACTCCATGGACGAGTTCGGGAGGCAGACCGTAGCGCAAAGCCGCGTCGGTGACAAGTTCGTGCACCGACTTGGCCGGAGCTTGCTGCACAGCCGCTTGTGCCGGTTGGGCCTGCTCCGCAGGGGGTGGGTCTTCGACGTGCTCAATGGAAGCGAGCCGTGAGGCAGGGATTTCGATCTTGCCGCCTCCCAGCGTATGCAGGACGACGCGGCGGCCGTCCAGTTCCACCCGCTGGGCCTGCAAGCGCATTCCGTTGTCGAGCACAGCCACTTCGATGGCCGCAACATATGACGGGCACGCCAAGAACAGGACTAGGGCGGTATGTGCCGGGAGTCGCATCGCTCTATTAGTTATGGACGCCCGCGCGCCCGTTTGCGTGCAACTCGATTAGTGCTTTGGATCCGGTTTGATCAGAATGTAGAACCCCGATGGAGCGCCGGATGGGCTGGCTTTTGTGCTGCCGTCAGTCACTGGGAACCCACTCGTGGTGGTGACCCCGCCGACGAGAATGTTGCCCGCTGCATCGCGCGCAAGGCTGCTCACCAGGTTGGATCCGGTGCCGCCGAAAACCGTGGAGAACGCGAGTCCCGCGTTACCGCTTATGGTTGGATCGAAAGTAGCGAGGAACGCGGACAGCCCCATCGTTGGCTGAGCGATGGGCAGAGGAGCAATCGAAGGCAGATCCAGGCAGTTCGTATACCCGCCGATCATCGGGCGTCCCAGAGAATCCAGCACAACTGTGTACGGCATCGTCATCTCAAAGCCGCCGTACGAGGACAAGGTTCCGTTGAACAGTGTGGAATACGTCAGAGAATCCGAGCCCGCCTTGGTCAAATCCAGATGAGCGAGCCAGGCGTCCGCATACCCCGTGAACGTGGTCTGCGCCGCATTTTGAGTGACGGGGAAAGTATCCGACAGCGTATAACCCGTGAGCCAAACGCCGCCTTTACCGTCCAATACCAGGCCGGTCAACGAATCCAAGTCGTCTCCGCCGAGATAGGTCGAGTAGACCAGTTGGCTCGCGGGCGCCTTCGAAAGATCCATCACCGCGAAGATCCCATCGGCTCCGCCTCGCAAGAATGGCGCGTACGGAGAGCCGACCATTGGAAAGTTCGCGGAAGCCGTGAAGCCGCCAATGTATATCAGGCCCTTCGCGTCGATTGACATCGCGTTGGGAATATCGGTCAGGTTGCCGCCCAGAAACGAGGAATAGAGCAGCGTGGCGGTCGTGGCGGCGCCGGTCGGCTTCACGACCAGGAGGAACATATCGGTTCCCCCGGCATTGGTGGTCTGATAACCCGGGTTGATGCCGGCTACCGGCAGAGTGCTCGAATTCGTGTACCCCGCAACCACGACGTTTCCACTCGGATCGAAAGCTACGCTCGTGCCCTGATCGGAACTGGCCCCGCCAAAGAAAGAGGAGAAGATCATCGCGGCCGTTCCGCCCTGTATCGGATCGAATTCGATCACAAACGCATCGTCAACGCCGCCAATGGTGGTTTGAAACGCGTTCGTGGTGGTCGGGAAAGCGGCGGAGTAGGTGACGCCGGTCAGGGCAATCAGTCCGCTCGGCGAAATCGCCATCGCGGTCGGCGAATCGTTGCCCGGTCCGCCGATGTAGGTGAAATACGTCAGGGCTGGAGTGCCGTCGCCATTTTGCCGGATTTGAGCGAGGAAAATGTCATTGTAGCCGGCCCGTGCACTCAGATAGGGCGTGGTGCCGGTCACGCTTGCGATGGTCGATCCCGTAGTTCCAGTCAGCCAGTAGCTGCCGTCGGGCGCCGCGGCGACGGCGACAACCTCATCGTTGCTCGATCCTCCGAAGTAGCCGGCGAAGCCCAGGACCGGATCGATCACGAGCGCGCTGGAGCGGTTGTAGTCTCCAACTTCGAATCCCACGGAACCATCACCATTCATGCGGAAGCGAGATGCGACTTCGACCCGATTTCCCGCGATTTCCTGCCAGGCGACCGGCTTTTCCTGCCGGATGCTGGCGACGCCGTCGGTGATTTCGAGATCGCCGCTATCCTGGACGCTGGCGTGCCAGCTCTTGCCGAACTGCATGCGGATATTCCGGGTATCGGCCCCCGGCGAGACCACAAAGTCGTATTCAAGGCGCTTTTGGCGGCCGTAAACAACCAGGTCTACGCCCTTCCAAACCGATGCGGCGCGCACGCTGGAGAACTGGGGAACCTCCGCGCGCCACTTCGACCTGTCGTTGCCAAGGAAATAGCTGGTGCTGCCTGGCAGCCGTTTCTCGCCATTCCACGCCAGCCGTCCGGCTCCGGGCAGTGAAACGGGGAGGACACTGCGCATTTCACCGGCGGCCGGTCTGACGGCCATGTTCATCCCGTGCGGCGTCAAGGCAACATCGCCCGCGTGCCCGCGCGAAATGTAGGATCCATGCGAGGCTGGCTCAAACCATCCCGGGATCACCGCAAAGTCGCGCTCTGCCTTAGCTTTCTGGCCGGCGTTCGCGAGCCCGCCAGAAGGAAGGGCTGCGCCCGACAATGAGACACCAGCGCAGAAGAAGGCCGGCAGCACGATTCCAAAGATATGTTTAGACAGCATTAGAGTTCGTTCCGGGCGCGGGCCCGAATCATCCATTATACGTACGCACGACGACCCACGTTTCCGGCTTCGTGCGGATGGAGCCGCACGGGACGCTGCCGTCTCCAGCGCGCCGAGTGAGATGGCCCGGCGCGACCGGCCGGATGCGGCGGCCGCAAAGTCCTCTCGAACTCGGCCACGGGCCTGATATGTTGTTGATTGTGTCTATTCAATCAACCGCCACGGCAATCGCGTTCACGGCCCTGTTCGCCGCATCGCTTCCGGCCCAGAAGCCGGAATGGGACAACCCGGCGATCATCCACGTAGGGACGGAACGGCCCCACGCCACAATGATGGTTTACCCGACCGCGGAACTCGCACAGAGCGGCGATCGCAGCGCATCTCCATGGTTCCAGAGTCTGAACGGGGATTGGAAGTTCCACGGATCCCTGAGGCCGGCCGAGCGGCCGATTGAGTTTTACCGCCCGGACTTCAGTGACGAGAGCTGGGGTTCCATTCCGGTGCCGTCGAGCTGGCAGATGCACGGCTTCGACATTCCGATTTACACCAACATCATTTATCCCTGGCCGCAGGATCCGAAGGCTCCGCCCGCGCCGCCCTATGATTTCAATCCCGTAGGCAGCTACCGCACGAACTTCACCGTTCCGGCAGGTTGGGAAGGACGCAAGGTCTTACCTGCACTTCGCCGGTGTCGACTCGGCCTTCTACGTCTGGGTGAATGGCACGAAACTGGGCTATCACGAGGACAGCCGCACGCCGGCCGAGTTCGACCTGACTCCGTACCTGAAGGCTGGCCCGAATCTGCTCGCTGTCGAGGTCTACCGTTTCGGCGACGGCGCGTTCCTGGAAGACCAGGACATGTGGCGCATGAGCGGGATCTACCGCGACGTCTTCCTGTGGTCCACTCCGCCTCAGCACGTTCGCGATTTCGAGGTGCATACGGATCTCGACGATCAGTATCGGGACTCCAAGCTATCCATTCGGGCGTCGGTCTCGAATGCCGCGAAGAGTTCGAAGAAGGTGGCTCTGAGCGCGGAGTTGTTCGACGCCGACGGAAACCTGGTGGGCAAGAGCCTGTCGAAGGATGCGACGCTTGCGGCCGGCGCGGAGAGCGAGCTGGAAATCGTTTCTACGGTGGCCGGCCCCAACAAGTGGACGGCTGAAACGCCGTACCTGTACAAGCTGCTGCTGACGTTGAAAGACGCCTCGGGCCGCGTGCTGGAAGTGATCCCGCAGAACGTCGGTTTCCGCAAGGTGGAAATCCGGGGCGGCCGCTTCCTCATCAACGGCAAGGCGGTGCTCATCAAGGGCGTGAACCGCCACGAGCACGATGAATACACCGCGAAGGCCGTCTCGGTCGAGAGCATGCTGCGCGATATGCGCATCATGAAGCAGTTCAACGTGAACGCCGTCCGGACCAGCCATTATCCGAACGACACGGCCTGGTACGACCTGGCCGACAAGCTGGGAATGTTCATCCTCGACGAGGCGAATCTAGAGTGCCATCACTATGGCAACGATCCGGAAAACCGCCTGACCAACGATCCGGCATGGAAGGACGCTTACCTGGACCGCCAGCAGAGCATGGTCGAGCGCGACAAGAACCACCCGTCGGTGGTCATCTGGTCGCTGGGCAACGAATCGGGCGACGGTCCGAACGCGGCCGCGGTCTACGAGTGGACCAAGCATCGCGACCCGTCGCGTCCTTTCCACTACGAAGGCACTACCTCGCATGGCGGATCCTCCGCGGACATCAATTCGTTTATGTATCCGTCGCCCGAGGACGTGAAGAAACTGGCTGCGGCGCGCCCGAATATGCCGTTGATCCTGTGTGAGTACTCGCACGCCATGGGCAATAGCAGCGGCGGGTTGAAAGAGTATTGGGACATTTTCTACTCCCGCACCAATGCGCAGGGCGCGTTCGTGTGGGATTGGGTCGACCAGGGGATCCGCCTGCAAGTGCCCGCCGAGTACCGCGAGAATACGCCGAATGCCGCGTTCTACGCCTACGGCGGATGGTGGGAAGACAAGAACGGCATTCGCAACGACAACGACTTCAACAATAACGGACTGGTAGCCGCCGACCGCACGCCACATCCGGGCTTGTACGCCATCAAGTACGTCTATCGCAATCTGCACGTCTCGCCGGTCGATCTGAAGGCCGGGAAGGTCCGGGTGAGGAACTGGTTCGACTTCATCAATGCGAAGGACATCGCCACCGGGCTATGGGAGGTGAAGGCCGGTGGCAAGACCATCGCGACGGGCAAGTTCCCCGAACTGGACATCGTCGCAGGTACTGAGGCGGTGTACACGCTGCCGCTGCCGAAGATTGAGGCGGAGCCGGGCGTCGAGTACTGGCTCAATACGAGCTTCGTGTTGAAAGAGAATACCTCCTGGGCCGCGAAGGGCCACGAGATCGCATGGGATCAATTCGCTCTGCCGGTCACTGCGGCTGCGCCTGCCTTCCAGCCGGCAGCGGCGCGGCTGACGATCGCCGAAAGAGGGGATGACGCGACATTCACAGGACCCGAATTCTCGCTCCGCTTTAACAAGAAAGCCGGCGTCATCGCGGACTACCGCTTCAAGGGCGTGAGTCTGCTGGAGCGCGGCCCCCGACCCGATTTCTGGCGTTCGCCCACGAACAACGATCGCGGCGCCTGGAAGGTGTTCCGCGAGCCTGCGCAAAAGGACAAGAGCCTCGACATCACGCTTTGGAAGGAAGCAGGTCCGCTGTGGCAGGTGAAGTCCGTGCGCGTGGAGAAGTCTGGCGACTCGACAGCGCGCATCGTTGTGGAAGCCGAGCTTCCAGTGGTGGGCGCAAGCTACTCGATGAAATACACGATCCATGGATCGGGCGACGTCATCGTCGAGGCTTTCTATGTGCCGGGCAAGGAGAACCTGTCGATGATGCCGCGCTTCGGCACGGAACTGATCGCCGCGCCGGGGCTGGAGAACCTCACATGGTACGGCCGCGGTCCGAAAGAGACGATGATCGACCGCCAGTTCGAACGCATCGGCGTCTACAACAGCACGGTGGACGCGGAATGGGTGGAGTACATGCGGCCCCAGGAGAACGGCAATAAGACCGACGTCCGCTGGCTCGCGCTGACCAACGCACAGGGTGTGGGACTACTCGCGGTCGGCGCACAGCCCCTCTCGGCTGCCGCGCGACACTACTCGAAAGAAGAGATCGAGCGCTCGGCCTACACGTTCCAGATGGTCCGTCATCCCGAGACTTTCCTGAATCTCGATCTGAAGCAAATGGGCGCCGGCGGCATCGATAGCTGGAGCCCGAACGCCTACCCGATGGAGCGCTACCGGATTCCCAGCGCCGTGGAGCGAAGTTACCGCTATCGCCTCACACCGGTGGATTCGCCGACCGCCATCGAAGCAAAATCGGTCGAAAAGTTCTGACATTGCAGGAACCTGCGGGGCCCGAGGGCTCCGCGGGTCTCGTCGTGTCATGAGCTTCGCGACCGGCCGCGGCTCGCTGAGTCCAATCGCCGTCGCTAAGCTTGAACGTCCCGCCCTGCGCGAGTCCTTCTCGACATCCAGCCTCAACATCCAGCCTCAGCATCCGGCAATTGACCGCTGTGAACAATGCCGGGTACATCTACCGGGCAGGCGGACGGCAGGCCGCGGCGGCTCTGGCGACAGGCATGTGAGGCGCGAAGAGCGCGCGTTCGTCCAGGTCATTCGCCGCCGGAATCCTAGTGGAGTTTTTCATAGAAAACTATCTGTTTGCCTTATATTATTGGTGTGAAAGATGTGATAACCTAATTTCTTCTTTTCAGGGTCTGCCCCTCCGGCCGAGTCGCCGGTAGTCCATAAGCATTAGCAGTGATTTGACTTAATCCCCCTCCAGAATTCGAGGGGCGGCGGTTTCGCATCCCAGCTACCAGCGGTAACGAATGGCAGGACAAGAACTAAATGAACCACACTCGCATTAACCGAATTCTCCTAGGCGCACTGGCGGCATGCCTCATCGCCGCTCCAGGAATGGCCCAGGACGCGACCGGAAAGATCGTCGGCACCGTGACGGACGCACAGGGCTCGGTAGTGCCCACGGCCAAAGTCACGGTAACGAATACTCAGACGGGCCAATCGCGCGTGACTGCGTCGGACACGACCGGCACCTACCAGGCGATCGCGTTGCACATCGGCAGCTACATCGTCACCGTAGAAAAAGATGGGTTCCGGAAGTCGGTGAGCGCACCCGAGACGTTGCAGATCAATGCGACGCTCCACGTGGATATGAAGCTCGAGGTCGGATCGGTCACCGAAACCGTTCAGGTCCAGGAGACGGTCTCAGGCGTCGAAGTCGAGAACTCGACGCTCGGCAGCTCCGTTACAGGCAGCCAGATCATTACCGCACCGCTCAACGGACGCAATGCGCTCGATCTGGCGCTCTATGTGCCCGGCGTGATTCCGACAGGCGCCACGACTGGTGGCACTGGCGCGGGCGCCGGTTCTTTCAGCGTGGCGGGCGGACGCCAGGATTCGGTGACCTATCTGCTGGACGGCGGCGTGAACAACAACCTGTTGAGCAACGGCGTGGTCTACAACCCCAACCCGGACACTTTGGCCGAGTTCAAGGTCCTGACCTCGAACTACTCTGCCGAGTTCGGCCGGAACGGCGGCGGCGTGGTCAGCATGGTGACGAAATCGGGCACGAATTCGTATCATGGCAGCGCGTACGACTACGTGCGCAACAACGCGTTCAACGCGAATTCCTTCTTCAACAACGCCAACGGACTGCCTGTTTCGGTTCTGAAGCGTAATCAGTTTGGAGGCACGCTCGGCGGTCCGGTGACGATCCCCAAAGTCATCAACGGCCAAGATCGTTTCTTCTTCTTCTTCGGCTACCAGGGACAGCGGCAGAGTGCGCTGCAAACCACCGCGGCGACGACCGTCTACACGCCGGCGGAACTGCAGGGCAACTTCTCGCAATCGAGCAACGGCGCGCCCGACCCAGACGTGGTTTCGTTCCTGCTGGCCAATCCGTTCTACCAAAGCAATCCGGCACTGGCGAGCAAGGGCATCATCGATCCGGCGAGGATCGGCAGCGTCGCATCGAACTACATCAAGGCCGGTCTCGTGCCGTCCTCCCCTACCGGCACGCTGATATCGCAGGGCAGCGCAAAGGCGAACAACGACGAGTACACGGGCAAGTTCGACATGCAGGTAACAACGAACGACAGGCTCTCGCTGACGCTCGGCTATCGGAGTTCCGCAACCCTTAGTCCGTTTGTCTGGGCCAACGTCTCCGGTTTCCCGAATCAGACTACCGGTTCGCAGTCGTACGGCAATCTCGCCTACATGAAGACGTTCTCGCCGACGCTTCTGAACGAGTTTCGCTTCACGGCGCAGCGCAACAACAACTACCAGTACGTCCCGGCAGCCAAGCTGCCGACCGCGTCGCAGCTCGGCATCGGCATCACGCCGGACAATCCGAACGGTCCGCCGATAGTAGAACTGAGCGGCAGTGGGTTGATATTCGGATTCAGCCCGAACGGGCCGACGTCGCTCATCGATAACACCTATACCTGGTCCGATACGCTGACCTGGATCAAGGGGCACCACACCGTCAAGAGCGGCTTCTGGTATACGCCGTATCAGAACAATACTTTGTACGACTACTACGTCAACGGCGACTTCTATTTCTACGGCTCGGGCGGGAGCAGCTACCTCAACAACGACAAAGCCGCGTTCCTATTCAGTCTGCCTGACGAGTTCCTGCAATTCGGCCAGGCGCCTTCGAACATCCGCACGCACAACATCGGCTTCTTCGCGCAGGACGAATGGCGCGCCGCCAAGGGCCTGACGCTGAACTACGGAGTGCGCTACGAATACAGCTCGCCGAAGTACGACACGCAGGGGCGGTCCTTCTCGCTGGCCCCCGGCCAGCAATCGACGCGGTTTCCCAACGCGCCGATCGGGCTGCAGTTCCCCGGCGATCCGGGTGCGCCGAATGGATCGAACTTCCCGATCAAGAACAACTGGGCCCCGCGCGTCGGGTTCGCATACGACCCGACGGGCAGCGGTAAGACGTCGATCCGGGGCGGCTTCGGAATGTTCTACGACATCCTGAAGGGCGAAGACAATTTGCAGTTCAACGGCCAGGCTCCGTTCTTCGGCTACGCCGATCTGTTCTTTAATCCGCTGAACTCGAATCCAACCGCGGAAGTGAACAACATGACGCAGCCGTTCGTGGCCGCCGGCTCCGCGAATCCGTTTCCTTCGCATACACCGGCCAAGAACATCGACTTCGGCGCATCCGGGTTCCTGCCGTTCGGCGGCGGCGGCGTGTACTTCGTCAATTCACACATCAAGACACCATACGTGTTTCAGTACAACCTGAGCATCCAGCGGGAGATCATGAAGGACACGATGGCGGAGGCGGCCTACATCGGGTCCAGTTCGCATGGCTTGACCGGGCTGGTCGATTCAGATCCGTTCGTTCTCGGTACGACCACACGCGTTCTCAACACGCCGCCGGGCGTACCCGGCAATTTCAGTTACTTGGGGACTTTCGACAACGTGGGCAAGGCGCATTACGACAGCCTGGCGTTGAGCCTGACGCGGCGCACCTCGGAGGTCAAGGGACTCGGTTCGCTGATGTATCAGGTGAGTTACACCTACGGCAAGACCATCGACAACACCTCCGGCTTCCGCGCCCGGAACAGCAACGTCCCCGCCTACAACCACAACCAGTTCCTATCGGTGTCGGACTACGACATCACGCAATATCTGAGCATCAACGGTGCGTGGGAGCTGCCCTTCGGCCAGTGGTGGACCAAGGCTCCCAAACGTCTGACGCGGGGCTGGACGCTGTACCCCGTGATGTCCTATCGCACCGGACTGCCTCTGGACGTGATGGCCGGTCTGAGTGCCAGCGGCAGCAAGCCTGGCCCGTCGGCCGCGGGCGACCAGAATCTGGTGCGTGCCAACCTGGTCGCTCCGGTCACCTACTACGATCCGCACACCGCGCAAGCGTTGGGCGGCAATACGGGCAACTATTACTTCAACCCGGCGGCTTTCAGCTACCAGGAGATCGTGAGCCTGGGGCTGGCGCCGGTCACCAACCCCGCCCTGCGCACGTATGGCACGCTGGGCCGCAACGCGTTCCGCGGGCCGGGGCGTACGAACGTCAATTTGACGATCGCCAAGATCACTCCGCTGTGGAACGAGCGCGTGAATTCGGAGCTACGCGCCGACTTCTTCAACGCGCTCAATCACACGCAGTTTGACAACCCGAATTTGAGCATCACTTCGCCTCTGTTCGGGCAGGTTTCAACCACCGGCGATCCACGCATCATACAGCTCGCATTCCGTCTGACTTTCTAGGCGGGCAACCATCGGTGAACGAAGGTGACGGGCGGGGCTTCGGCCTCGCCCGATTCTTGTTTGCATCCATCTCGCGAGCCTGCGGCAGGCGCTCACCGGCGCGGCGTCAGCGTCGAATCAGAACGTCACTCGCAGACGCTTCCTGAATGCGAGCATCGCGAGAAAGCTGACGATGCAGAACCAGACCAGCCAGTGGACACCGAAACCGAAGACCGGGATCTGAGCGGATGGATAGTCCACCATCATCGAATCGAGTGGAGCGTTGTGTATTCGCGCCTCGCCCGGATACAGCAGCCACGCGGGCAGGGAAGCGACGCGGCGCTCCGAGAGATAGCGCAACCCCGTTCCTGCCTGCACGAGCTTCTGCGTTGAGGCGCCCGGCAGGTTCAAACCCACAGTGCCCGACCCGCCACGCATCGCGCGCACGCGCCAGCAAACCTGGTGTTCTGCGGGAAGACGCAAGGGCGGCGTCTCCACCACGATGCCATGACCAACCAGAGATAGCGGTGCGTCGAACGGGTTGGCGAATTGCGCCGTTACGATAGCCGATTCACCAGCTTGCAGCGGGCGGCGGCCGTAGACCGCATCAAGATGGAAGAGCAGCAGTGCGAGCGGGATGATGGTGATGGCCGTGGGGCGCAGCATCAGCGCGAGATAGCGCAGGTTCCAGACGAGCAGTTGCCCCTGCGAGCGGAAGATCTGCGACGGTTCGTCGGCGTACAGCCGGAAGGCCAGCAGATGGGCGTGAACCTTGCGTTTCGCGATGCGGATCGCGGCTTGATCGGAACACCGCCTGAACGCCCAAAGCATGGCAACGGCCACGGCAAGGGCGATCGCGGTGAGACTCCAGGTGTGCGCCGCCGACAGCATCAGTCGATGTAGCCCAGACCTTTCAGCCGGTTGACGATGTCCTCGTCCGATTGAGCGTCGTCGAGCTTGGCGATCTCCTTCTCAACCACGTGTTCGACGAATTCCTCGGGCGAGCTGTAGCCCGCCGCTTCCGAGACTCTCTTGACCTTCGCCCAGAGTTCCTTCTTGAGTTTGAATGACGGTCCCATGGCAGTTCTCTCCGCTTCAGAATATCGTTCGTCCGCGCATGCCCTCGGCAGGTTTGACGCCGAACTCATGCAGCAGTGTCACAGTCAGGTCGCCCAGCCAGATGTCGTTCAACTTGCTCTTGCGATTGCTCAGGAAAGTGGCCGGAACCAGCTCCGCTGCGATGCAGTGATCTCCGCGCCATTCGTCCTTGTTGTCTTCTATGACGTCGCGTGACATGGCTCCCAAAGCGGTCTGCCAAGACGAGCGGTAGCCGTCGGCCCAACCCACGATAATGTCGGGCGCGGAATCTACCGCGCCGCCGTGGTAGACATCGCGCGCACGATAAGCGCGGGCAACCACGCGCTCTCCGTTTAGCGGATCGCGCAGAGCTTCCAGACGCCTTGCGATTTCTTCGACCAGGCGCGTCCGCTCGCTGGACTGGACAATGCCGTTCCGCTCGCGCCCGGCCACGTTCAAATACAGCCCATTCAGCCCGAGTCCGTAAGCTTGCGTGCGCGACCAGTCTACGTGCGCGAACATCTCGCCTTGCTCCAGATTGGCTGGATTGTCGAGCGCCAGGAAGCCTTCGCGGTAGAGCCAGGTATTCAGATTCACGGCGCGATGGAACGACGCGAAGCCGTGATCGGAGATGGCGAGTAGAGTCGCATCGGGCGCGGCTCGCATGACTCGTCCAACCTCCGCGTCCACGCGCTGGTAGGTCTTCAAGAGCAAGTCCTCGTGCGCGCCCCACAGCACGTGCGAGTCCTGATCGATACCCAGGAAATGGATGAAGAGAACGCCCCGCTGGAAGCGGCTCAGAGCGTACTCCAGCAGGCGAAACTGTTCGTCGCCGACGCTGCGGCTCTGTTGCAGGTATTCTTCGCGAGTCAGCGCGCCCGAGCGCAACGCGGCGGTGTCCTCCGCGATGCCTTGGGTGTAGAAAGGACCGATGGCCTGGGCGAGTTTGGCGCTGTAAGAGGCGGGCGTCGAGATGGGTAGTTCCGGCTCGGCGGGATCGAGGTTTACGGGCGAGACGTAGACGCGGAACTCGGGATTGATCTGCTTCGCATAAACGCGAAACATCCCGGCCGCCGTTTTCAGGCCGCGTACGATGGGGAACCGCACGCGAATCCAACCGGACCATTCGCCCTGACGCAGGATGAACTTCTGGCCGTCCACTTCGAACAACGCCACCGGATTCACGGGATCGCGCTGCACCGTGAGAGTGACACTCGACCGCGCGTTGTCCTTGCGGAGCGTGTTCTCGGGGCCTTCGATGACGAGCGAGGCCTTGTTGTTTTCAAGAGTCACGGGAACGATGCGTCCGCCCGCTACGTCATGCGCGAGTTCGAGAGGATCGTCAGTGAAATCGGTGAACGTGCCGAAAGTCCCGCGCATGTCCGGCGTGCCCATGCCAGAGAGCGTCTGGCTCTTGGATTCGAGCGGCGGGAAGTTATTCGGCATGCGCAGCAGCGTCACCGGGACGGCCGCTTCATCGAGAAGCTGCCAGAAGGCCTTGCCGCGCAGGAACCGCTTTACGCCTCCGCCCCAGAGCGGGAGCCGGTACGGTCCGATGTCGAGCGTGTGAGTGGGGGGCACGATCTCGGACATCGACGAAAGCGGCTGCATCGTTTTCGGATCGCGATGCACGAAATCGAAGACGCCGTGTCCGCCTGGGTCCAGGCCGGTGATGAATGTGGACCAGGCGACGGGACTCTGCGGCGGCACGGTGGTCCTCATGCGCTGGAAATCGCCGCTGCGCCGCAGCCGGTCGAGATTCGGGAGGGCGTCCCAATGGCGTTCGAGAAATCCGGCGTCCATGGCGTCGATGCCGAGCACGATGATTTTTTTGTCTACCGGCGTGGCGTGGCGGGCGCAACTCGCGAGAGACAGGCAAAGGGCGAGGATCGCTCCGGCGCGCCTCATAGCACCGGCTTCCCGTCCATCCACGCGGGTGGATCGACGCCGAACAGGCGCAATGCCGTCGGGGCCATGTCTTCGATACCGGGATCCTCAGACTCGATCTGGCGATTCGAAAAGAGGACGCCGGGAACCAGCACCGGATCCACGCAATGGTCGCCGCTCCAGGCCTTGTCGTTGTCTTCGAGAACGTTCGCGGAGACTTTGCCGACCGCTCCGTCCCATGAGGCCCGGTAGCCTTCGTTGTAGCCGACGATGAAGTCCGGCGCGGCATTCACGTAGGGCCCGCGATAGAGTGACGCAGTGGCGTAGACCGTCCGGATCGGGGTCTCGCCGGTGTCCTCGCGGAGCCCAGATAATTTGGCGATGATCTCTTGCTTGAGCCGCTCGGCTTCCCGGCCGGACTCGACGATGCCGAGCGCCTCGCGGCTTTTGATGTTGAGGTAGAAGCCGGCCAGGCCCAAGGCATACGCGCGTGTGCGGCTCCAGTCCACGCCTTCCAGGAACGACCCGCCCTCGCGGGCGTCGTTCTTCAGGTACAGGTAGCCGTTGTCGCGCAGCCATGCGTTCAGATTCACGCCGCGGCGAAAGGCGCAGAAGCCGTGATCTGAAAGGACGAACAATGCCGTGTCCTCATCGACGAAAGGCAGCGTCTTGCCCACCAGCGCGTCCATGCGCTGGTACATCTCTTCGATCACTTTCGAGTGCCGGTCCGATGTGCCGGCGTGCGCGTAGAACATGTGCTGAATGCGGTCGCTAGTGTCGAACACGCACGCCACCACGCCGCGGCTGGTGCTTTCCAGAGCATTCAGAAACATCGACTCGCGTTCGTCGTAGATCGAGTAGGCCTGGCGCAGGAAGGCGTCCTCGTCGATCACGCCCTCGTTGAGCGCCCAGGTGTCTTCCGCCATGCCGGCTGTCGCATACGACCCCAGCAGATTCGCGAGATACACGGCGTAGCACGAGGGATGGCTGATAGGCAGCGCGGGCCGCTCGGGGTCGATGTTGATCGGCGAGACGTAGAGGCTGCACTCGGGCTCGGTCTCCGTCAGCAGGAAGCGCGCGATGCCGATGGCTTTGGCGCCTATGGCCGTGCGAAACGTCAGCCTTAGCCATTCGGTGTAGACGCCCGGTTCGAGCGCGCTGCGGTGTTCCTGCACTCGCAGTTCGTAGTGGCCGTTGCGGCGCTGGAGCTGAAACGGAATGCGCAGGTTCGAGCCACCCTCGATGAACGAGTCCTCGGGACCTTCGATCTCGCCCTCGTAGCCATTGGGCGTGGTACGCAGCGGATAGCGGCTGCCGTTTTCGTAGCTCGCCTTTTCCACGCGCGTCGTGAACTGCGAGAAACTGCCTTGCGTGCCCTTCAGGTCGGGCGTGCACATGGCGGAAAGCAGCTTGCCGTCAAACTGCTCGGGCGGGAATGTGATCGGCACGCGCAGGATGGTGCAGCCGACTCCACGTTCGCCCAGGATTTTCCAGAACGGCTTGCTCTTGCGGCGCAGTTCGAGGGGCGGGGCAGAGAGCGGGATGCGCCAACGGCCAACGCGCAGCACTCGCTCGGCCTTACCCACGCGGGCCGAGGAGAGTTGCGGCAGATACGACTTCAAATCGCGATCGAGGAAGTCGAAGATGTTGTGCTTGGCCGGGCTCACACCGGTCGCGAACGTGGACCAGGCGACGGGCGAGAGCGACGGGAATGTGGTCCGCAGGCGTCGGTAGCTGCCCTGCGCGGCAAGCTTCGCGAGGTTCGGAAGCTTGCCCTCCGCCATGAGACGCTCGGTCAGCCTGGGATCCAGACCGTCCAGGCCGAGGAAAATGGTCTTCTTAACGCGGGCTTTGCTGTAGCCCTTTCGGCGCCGCACAAGACGCCACACCACGCGGAAGGGCCAAAGTAGAAGCGAAAAGACGCTGAGAAAGAAGCCCGCCACCAGGGTCAGAAACGATCCTAAGAACGCAAAGCCCGCGCCCGGCCCGATGTAAGCAATCGAAACGGAGTCCCGCCCTGAAACGGAGCCGCGACCGTGAGGGAGCGGTTGTATATCTATGAAGTCGTGTTCGATTTTCGACGAAGACGGGCAAACTGGTGCTGCAACCGCTCCCTGACGGTCGCGGCTCCGTTTCGGCAGGGGTTGAAACCAGAGTGACGCCGCGATCGCGAGGGCGATGATGACCGTGCCTCCGGGGGAATTACGGCGAATGCTCAGGCGCGGCGTCACCGCAGCTTGCCCTCGACGAAGGGGACTTCCAGAACCTTCTCGTGCAGGATCGGTCCGTGCCCGAAATAACCGTCCTCGCCGAATAGCTCGCCATGGTCCGCCGTGATGGTGATGTAGGTGTTCTTCGGCACCAGATCGAACAGCTCCTCGACAACCTTGTCGAGATACTTCACCGCCAGTACCTGGCGCGCGCGCAGTTCGTCCAACTTCGGTTGGTTGAAGAAGCGGTCCTTGCGCCGCGTGAGCTTGCCGCCTACGATGGCGTCGTCGAGGTGCTTGAAAACACCGTGCACGCCGTGCAGCACCGGCCACGTGTCGCGCGGCTCGCCGGGCAGAGCGTAGGGGTAATGCGTCTCGCCCACGTTCAGTATCCAGAACGATGGGCGCTCCTCCGAGAAGTGCATTTCGCGCACCATCGCGCGCATATCGTTGTGGCTCTCCATCAACTTGAAGCTATCGAAGCCGACATTGATCGGAGTTTTCGGGTTCAGCACGGGCAGCGACACCCGTGCGTGCGTCTCGTAGCCGAGGCTGGCCTGGAGGAAGGGCGGAAGGTACAGCCTGGGCACCAGCGACTTGAATTCGAAATCGGAACAGCCCAGCCGCTCGTTGAACTGCAGGAAATCCTTCTTGTAGTACTCCGAGGCAAAGACGTGCTTCGGGCTGACGTGCGGCATCAGCCCCATCAACAGGTTGAAGTGCGACGGCGCTGTCCAGGACGCATACGACCAGCGCTTCTCGACGCGGCCGAGTTTCCGGATGCTCTTCGGCCGTGCGCGCACCAGCGAATCGTAGCGGCAGCTATCGAAAACCACCAGGATGTAGTTGTTGCGCGGCGCGAGTTTGCCGGAATGAACAGTCGTCACAGATGCTCGATTATAGCGGTTTGGCGAATCGGTCACGCACATCCCTATTCTCTGATATTGTAAAGTCTATCGAAAGTAAACGAAAGCAGAACAAATGGAAGAGACGACAATGGCGAAGCACGCGCTTTCCTTTGAGGACGGCGGCGTAACCAAGCCTTCGCTCGCTTGGAGAATGATCCAATGAAGATCACAGCATTGCTATTCATCACCGTGGCCGCAGGCGCCGCGGCTCTGGCGCAAGACGTCGCCATGGGGGCGCGAACGGGCAGCGGGAAGCGCTTCGAAGCGCCGTACACGCTGGCCGTGGAGACGCCCCACGTCAAGTGGGCCAAGCCGCTCGCTGGCGGTCCGATTCGACTGCTGGCCGTACCGAGCGTGGCAGAGGGGAGGACGCTGGTTGAACTGGCCGAGCGGCTCTCGCTGGATCTCACGACAGTCAGCATCGACCCGGACTGGGACGTGAACAAGTGGACCATGGCGTTCGGCGACGACTACGGAGCGCGGGCCGAGAAGGGCGATCTGAAGCTTGTCTATTCCTACCTGGAGCAGGAACTGACCAGCGACAAGAAGTTCGATGTCATCCTGCTGCCGCTGAATCATGGCTGGGAGCAGTTGACTCCGGCGTCGCGCGAGGCTCTGGCGCGCAGAGTGCGCGAGGGCTGCGGGCTGGTCCTGATCCGGCCTTTCGCCAACGAACTTTCGCCCCTTACCCCGCACAATCTGAAGCCGGAAAACGGAGAGCTTGAGGAGCCGGATAAGCCGGGAAAGACTGAGTCTTCTCCTTGGCATCGCGTGGGAGAGCACTACATCACGCGGGCCATTCCCGTGGAGAGCTTCCCGTTCAGCGACTTGCAGAACTTCACTTATCGCGCCGAGCCGGGCGCGAAGGTCCTGATCCAGACCGAATCGGGCAGCCCCATACTGGCCGAGCGGCAGTTTGGCAAAGGACGGGTGCTCGCTTTTGGCTATCGCAATCAGGGCCTGAGCTGGTACATGCCGATGACGGCGCGCGGGCATTTCATCGATGCGTATTTCGAGTACTTCTACTCTCTTCTCAGCCGGTCGCTGATCTACGCCGCCGGCCGCGAACCGGCCGCAAGCACGAATTGGGAGAAGGCTAGCGCTGCTTGGCGATTGAAGGACGCAACAGGCAAGCTCGAGAAGTCCGGCAAAGGGCCGCGTCCGAACCTTTCGAATTTGTCCGCCGGCAGGCATTTTCTGGAACAGCAGACTCCCACCGACTGGAACATCAGCGTGATCGACGTTGCGCAGCCGGACAAGATCAGCGCATTGAAATCCTCCGCGGACGTTATTGGGGAAGGGCAGTCCATCGATGTGACTTGGCAATCGACCAAGCCCGCGCGGATCGAACTGATCGACGGTCTCGGCCGTGTGATTGCTCGCGGCGAGGGTTCAGGCTCGGTGACGCTCAAGGCAGGCCGGCCTCTGGCGCATTCGGGGTTCGTCCGCGCCACTTGCGGAACGGCAGTCGAACAGCTCCCGGTGAGATTCGCCGCCTCCTCGCGCGAGTGGAACGACTACGAGGTGATGCTGCCCTGGTTCGGCCCTAAGAGCTACCAGCCGTGGATCCCGGCAGTGGACGAACAATTCCGCACCATCGGCATCACGACGCTGGCCGACCCCGAACGCAATTTCAAGATCATGGCCAGCGCGCACCTGCCCGGCTTCGGCATTTACTGGTACAGGCGCGACGCGTATCTGAAGCGCAAGGCGGACTACGCGCGTACCAAGGACCCGAAGTATCTGGTTCGGGAAGTCGAACTACAGTCCCCAGCCTTTGACGCCGGTCTGCGAACGCAGCTCGAAAAGAACCTGCGGCCGATTGTTCCGTTGAAACCGATGGCCGTCTATCTTGCGGACGAGTCGTCGCTCACCTTCTATGGAGACGCCTTCGATGTGAGTTGGGCGCCCGAGGCGTTAGCTGGCTTCAGGGAGTGGCTGAAGAAGGAGTATCCGGATCTTGGCGCGCTGAATTCGACCTGGGGCACGGCCTATCAGTCCTGGGATTCCGTCCTGCCGATGACTACAGAGCAGGCGCAGAGGCATGGCATCTACGCGCCGTGGGCCGACCATCGCGCTTACATGGAGCAGGAGTTCGGTCGCGCTTTCGGCAAGGCGACCGCGCTAGTGCATGAGATGGATCCGGGTGGCCGCGCGTCGATTTCCGGCACACAAGTTCCCGGCGCGCACAACGGTTGCAACTGGTACGAGATCGATCAACGGATCGACTATTTGCAACCATACTCGGACGGAAATCAGGATGCCATGCATCACCTGTTCCGGCCGGGTCTGACGATCACCGGCTTCACCGGCTATGGCTCGATTGGCGACGACGCGCAACGCGAACAGTGGCAGCGGCTGTTCTACGGCCACAGCGGCGCTTCGATCTTCTGGCACTACACGTTGATGAATCCCGACCTGACGCTTGAGTGAGCAGGGCAAGGCTCTGTCGGAGGCATTCGGAAGACTGCAGTCCGGCATCGGGCGCGTCTTTATGAATTCGACCGTGCGCGAGGACGGCGTGGCGATCCATTTCTCCATGGCCAGCGTGCGCGGAGCATGGATCACCGACGGGAAGATCAATGCGGAGCTGGACGGAGACAATGGATCGTCGAAGAACTACGCGGAGTTGGGCAAGCGGCGCGATGCGTGGGTGAAGTCGCTTGAGAAGCAGAATGTGCAGTTCCGTTTCCTGGCGACGCCTCAAATTGAGTCCGGCATGCTCGACAAGTACAAGGTCTTGATCCTGCCGTATTCCATCGCCCTCAGTGATAAGGAAGTGCGCGAAATCGAGCGCTTCATGGATCGTGGCGGTGTCGTTATCGGCGATGACCAGACGGGGAAGATGGACGCTCGCTGCCGCTGGCGTAATTCGAGCAAAGCCGCTCTATGGGCCGCGGGACACAAGGGCTTCGAGGCAAGCGGGCCGCGCAACCTGGGTCTGAAGCGTGAATACGGCGGCGAGTTCCTGGCGACGATCCGCGATTTCGGCAAGTCGCGCCTGACGGGGCTGCTGCCGAGAAAGCGACGGCTGTCCATCCGCCGGCGGGCGCTTACGATCTGCTGCGCGGCGGTCCGGCCAAGGCGGAAGTAGAAGCTTCGCCCTCACAGCCGGCGCTGTTTGTCGAGCGATCCACCAAGATCGCCAAGCTCAGCCTCGACAAGAACCTCGATCTGCGTCTTGATTGACGCGGCAGGCGCACCCGTGGACTTGTCCGTGGTGCGCGTCGAAGTGATCGATCCGGCAGGGCGCCTCGCGCGGCAGTACTCGGGCAATGTCACAGTGAAGGACGGTCGCGCGGCCTACCAGATTCCTTTCGCCTTAAGCGACGCGAGCGGAGCCTGGCGGGTGCGGGCGAGAGACGTGATCAGCGGCCTGACGGCCGAGGTCGTGGTCAAGCGGTAGCCGTGCAGTGTGGGGCGGACGCCCTCGTCCGCGGGCGACCCCTTGGTCGCCCAAGTTTGTCTTAGTTGGTTGCGGGGTCTGGAGACCCCACGCGGACCTGGAGGTCCGCCCCACGAGCTACTGCAACTCGGCCAGCGCCGCGCGCACCTTGGGAATCTGGTCTTTGTATTGCCGAGGCTGCGCTTTCGCTAAGAACTGCTCGAAGCTGGCGCGCGCGCGATTGTTGTCGCCCGCCATCCGGTAGAGCAGGCCCAGATTCAGATACGCTTCAACCAGGCTCGGGTCGAGTTCCACGGCCTTTTCGAAGTAGCCTCGCGCGGCCGTCCCGTCCTGCCGCTGGATCGCCAGCACGCCCAGTCCGTTTTGAGCCGCGGCGTTCGCCGGGTCGATCGCAATGATCGCCTTGAAGACGCGCTCGGCATCGGCCAACCGCCCCAGTTCCATATAGGCGGTGGCCAGGTTGGCCTGACTCGCCACGTCGGCGGGATTGATCCTGGCGCCCTTCTCGTACTCGGGGATCGCTTCAGCCTTCTTGCCGGCCCGCACCAACAGGTCCGCCAGGCGCGAGTACAGGCGCCCGTCCACCAGGCCCTGCGCCAGCCCCGCACGGTATAGCTTCATGGCCTCGTCGTAGCGGCCGGCCCTCTCCAGCCTTGGGCCCAGCAAATGGTAGAGAAGAGGGTTGGTGGGATCCAGGTGGACTGCCTCCTGGAGCATTTCAATGCGCCTCTTCTCAGAAGCTGAGTTTCCGGGCGCCTCGGCCGCCTCCAGCAGCTTCAGTACTGCCAGGCGGTCCTTGGGATCGGTCCCCTGGCCGTCGAGGCCGTAGGAGCGCGCCGGAGAGCCGGAGAGGTATCCCAGCGACTTCAACTGGTCTATCGTGCGTTGGTCCATCGGCGTGGTTTCGACCTTCTCCACACCCGTCGAGCGGCTGGCCGCCGCGAGTTGCGCTCCCAGTTTGCGCAGCTCGTCCGGATGCTCCGCCAGCACGTTGTTCGTCTCGTGTGGATCGCGGCTCAGATCGTAAAGCTCCGGCTTCGGCGCCCGAACGTACTTCCACTCATTGGTGCGGACGGCGCGCAGCTCGGCCCACCCCAAATTGATCTTGGGATACAACGTCTCGGCATACGAGACCGACTTGCCCGTGTCGCCGCCCTTGAGAAGCGGCATCAGGCTGGCGCCTTCCAGACCCGCCGGCGCGGCGACGCCCGTCAACTCCAGGATTGTCGGAAGAATATCGATGGTTCGTGCCTGCGATTTGACACGCGCTCCGGCAGGAAGTCCGGCACCGGAGAGCAGGAACGGGATGCGCAAAGTCGCATCGTACAGGAATACGCCATGCGTGGATTCGCCGTGTTCTCCCAGGCTTTCCCCGTGGTCGGAGAGCAGCGCTACAAGCGTCTTCTCAGGCGTCGATTTGCGCTTCAGACCCTCCATCAGGCGGCCGAGCTCCCGATCCGCATAAGCGATCTCGCCATCGTACGGGCGGTCCTTGTACTTCTCGCGGAAAGGAGACGGCGGATCGTAGGGAGTGTGCGGATCGTACAGATGCACCCACAGGAAGAACGGCTTGTCGCCCCGCGCGTTCAGCCATTGCAAGGCGTGATCCACAGTGTCGCCGGCGCGGCGTTCGGCGTCCTCCAGGAATTCCTGAGAGTTGCCCGGACGCGGCATTTTGTCGTCGTAAACCGAGAAGCCATGATCGAATCCAAAGCGCTTCTTCAGAACCGCCGAGCTGATGAAGGCCGCAGTGTCCCAACCGTTCTGCTGCAGAATGCTGGCGAGTGTCGGCGTGGATGGAGACAGAATGAAGCCTCCCGTATCGCGCACTTTGTGGGTGGGTGGATTAAGGCCGGTGAAGATGCTCGCGTGCGAAGGCGGAGTCAGCGGGGCCTGGGCGACGGCATTTTCGAACAGGACGCCACTTAGCGCGATGCCATCGATGGTCGGCGTCTCGATCTTCGTGTAGCCGTAGGAGCGCAAGTGATCGGGGCGCAGCGTGTCGATCGTGATGACTACAACGTTCAAGGGACGCAAAGTCCGCGGAGCGGGGCCGCCCGCACGTTTGCAGGAAACGCCCGCACCGAGAGCGCACAAACACAAGATCAGCACCGTCCGCGAACCAGAAAAGAAGTGCGGCATCAATTCAGAGTACATCCGAAAGAAAAGCAAAAGAAAAGAGCGGAATGGGCCCGTCGAAAGGACCCATTCCGCTCAAGCACCAGGAGGGTGATTCGGTGCTAGAAGGTGATGCGCAAGGCCAATTGAATTTCTCGCGGGCCTTGTGCAACATCGATGATCTGGCCGAACTGCGGATCTCCCACTGTTGTGACGGGGTCGCCGAGACCAGCCCGGTTGAACGCATTGAATGCGTCGGCTCGGAACTCGACGAATTTGGCTTCGCCGAATCCGAACCTCTTGAACATGCCGAAGTTCTCCGAAGGTTGATAGGGCCCGCGAAGGTTGCCAAAGTAGCGCGGTGCGGTGCCCAGGTGTGCGACCACGCCGTTGGCCGTAGTCGGAGGCGCGGCGAATGCGTTCGGATTGAGATACGGCATCCCGGTTCCGCTGGCCACATCGAGACGTCCGCCCGAACTGGCCTTCAATGGCTGACCGGAGAGCACGTCGGCGCGAATGCCGCCGTTGAACAAGTAGCCGCTGGTATCGATGCTGGTGCCGATGCTAAGCGGGTTGCCCGACTGGTACTGCTGGTTGGCCGTGACGGTCCAGCCGCCCAGGATCTGGTTCACGATGCCGCCCCTGTTCAGGAAGGTTCTGCCTTTACCGAAGGGAAGATCGTAGATCCAGGTCAGACGCAGTTGCTGCGTATGGTCGAAGGCCGCGACCGATTTCTCCAATCCGCGGTTGTAGACGTCCTGCGAGGTTCCGCCGTAATAGACGTTGGCGCTGTCGGTGTTGGTCAAAGTCTTCTGGAACGCGTAGCTGATCAGGAAGCTAAGCCCCTTGGAGGAGCGGTGCGAAGCCACAACCTGCAGTGCGTTGTAGTTCCCTTTCCCCACGTGCGCGAACTGCGAGGACACGCCGCCACCCGCATACTGCGGATACGGCAGCAGGGCTTGCGCGACGGAGCCGCTGAAGCCCGCGTAGGGCATCCTGATCTCGGGATGAGCGCTGATGTCGTCGAGCAGCGTATCGCCCAACGCCAGGTACTTGGGATTGAGCTGGTTCATGTTGGCGAAGTTGCCGGCGTTCAGGCGGGCGCTGCGGTTGCCAACGTAGTTGCCGGTAATCATCGTCTCTTTGTTCAGCAGGTACTGCAAGCCGATGGTGTAGTTCTGCGTGTAGGGCTGGCGGTTCGAGTTTATCGCGTTGTAGACGATGCTCGATCCGTTGTCCAGCGACGGGTTCTTGTCCGGCAGCGTATGGTTGTAGGCCGGGTAGCCATTATCCCAGTAGAACCTCGGATCGCGTGTGGACGTTGCGAAGTTGTTGTAACCGGAATAGCCGTCGATGGTGGCGAGGCCCCATGTGTTGGCGATGGGCGGCGTGTACATGATGCCGTATCCGCCGCGCAGCACCAGGCGGTTGTTGAGCTGGTAGGCAAAGCCGATACGCGGACCCAACTCGCCATAGAACGTATTTTGGAATGAATTGCGCTTCAGGTCGCTTAGGAATACCAACGCACCGGGATAGCCGCCTGCGTCCGGATTCGCCAGCGTCGGGTCAAACCCGGAAGACCAACCGTGGATTTCCCTGAGCCCGCCGACGATATCCCAGCGCAAGCCGAGATTCAACGTCAGGCGGCGATTGACCTTCCAATCGTCGGAGACGTAGAACGCCGGGGTCATGATGCGGCTCTGCGGATTGCCGCCGTTGATGGTCAGGGCGGACTTGGTCACCGCGCCGAGCATGAAACTGGCGAACGAGTAGCCGGTCGTTCCGGAATTCTGCGGGTCCGCGGTCTGCGCCGGCCCGAAGGTGAAGTTGCCGGAAGTGTTGCCGCGATAATCCTGGTTGTAAAAGTACTTGCGTACCTCCAAACCCCAGCGGATCGAGTGGTTGCCGTGGATCCAGGTGGTGTCGTTCGCCAGGATGTAGCTGCCGTTCGGTTCGTCGCCGGCGTTGTTGCGTCCCAGGGCAGTGAGCGAGCCGCCCTGAGCGGTGGTGCCCGTCCATCCGATCAGAGGGAAGGTGGTTTCGGCGACGCCGGTCAGACCGATCTTGCTCGGCCAGTTCTGGTCCAGCGAAAGCGAGCTGTTGTTGTTCTCGAGGCGGTTGTAACCGAAGGCGAGATGGTTGAGCAGGCTCGGCGTGATCGTGTAGTCATAACTGATCCGAATCATGGTTCCGAGGATGTCCTGCTTGGCGAACGATCCGGAAGCGCTGCCGGGTACCGGCGCATAGCCTTTCCCGGCGCCGTTGTAGCGCACCCGGTTGTTCGAGTTCATAAAGAACGACAGCTTGTGCTTATCGGTGATGGTCTGGTCGAACTTTCCTGCGAAGGTGTTGAGGTTGAAAATCGGCTGGTTATTGATGCCCGGCATGTTACGCAGGATGCCTGGCAGTATTGGGTCCGGAATTGGCGCCTTCGTCAATATATTCTGGCTCACCTGGCTGATTGCCGACGCCGGAATCAGGTTGCCGGAGAACGGCGTGCGGGAGTAATTGCCATCGGCAAGTTGGCCGGTGCTTTTGGGATCGAAGATCGCCTGCGGCACGGCGGAAAAATCGCCCTCTTTGAAAGCTGGGGTCGGCAAAGTGCGGTATCCGCTCAGCATGCCCTGACGCCGGCGGTCGCCTTCGTAACTGAAAAACCAGAAGCTTTTGTTCTTCCCGTTGTAGACCTTTGGCAGGAGCAGGGGGCCACCCATGGTGCCGCCGAAGCTGTTTTGCTTGAAGGGCGCCTTCGTGTTGCCGAAGGCATTGTTATCGAAGCCGTTCGCGTTCATCGCGTTGTTAATCAGGTAGTCGTACCCCGTGCCGTGGAGTTCGTTGGTGCCCGACTTGATGTTGAAGTTCGCCACTGCGGTGAGGCCGCCGCCGTACGCCGCGTTCAGACCGCCGGTCTGTAGACGGAATTCGCCAACCGCGTCCACGGTCGGCGTGAACTCGGTCGTACTGCCCGCCGTATCGGCGCGTCCGATGGAGATGCCCTCGACGTAGACTTCCTGCGAGCCCGTCGGCGATCCGTTGATGCTGCCGAGATAAGAGTCGCCGCTCGTCCCGGGCAGACTGTTAAAGATGAAGCTCTGGATCTGGCGTTGGCCGTCATCGTTGCTGTTGATCGGCCACTCGTGGAAGTCCTCGGAGGAAACCGTGTAGCCGAGTTCCGAACTGGAAGACTCCAGGTGCGTGGCCTCCGCGCTCACCGTGATGCTCTCCGTGGTGGAGCCCAGCTCCAACTTCACATCCGCTGTTACTACCGCCGCAACCGCGACCACCACCGGTGATACGACTGCAGTTTTAAATCCTGTCATTCCAGCACTTAGTTTGTAATTGCCGGGCGGCAAGTACGGAATGCGGTAGACGCCCGCCGAGGTACTGACCGCCTTAAAGGTGGTATTCGTGTCCAAGTGCGTGGCGATCACGTCCACGTTCGGAATCACGCCATTCGCGGTGTCTGTGATTACGCCCGTGATGGTGCCGCGATCGCCCTGTGCAAAGGCTGGTACGCCCAGGCACAGAAGTATGATCGAAGCTATAACGAGCGAGAACAGTCTGGCTCTCATAAACTCCCTTTGTTCGAAGCGTCGAGGATGCGAGCCGTGGGCGAAGCCGGGCGATCACCTGGGAATGAGCACCCGCGTGGTGCGATCGACTCCCTCAACTCCCACGGAAATTACCTCACTGCAACCTATCACTAAGAACAGCGGAAATCAACAGGAAAGGATAATTAAAGAAATCATACGCTAGTGTACGACATAATGTGAAAGTTCGCTAATGGTTTTTCAGTTGGCACAAAAAAGCGGAATGAGCCCTGTCGAGGGGCTCATTCCGCTTACGCACCAGTGGTGCAGTGGTTTGTTAGAAAGTTATGCGCAAGGCCGCTTGAATCTCTCGCCCGCCCTGCTGAACGTCAATGATCTGGCCGAACTGCGGGTCCCCGACCGTGGTGACGGGGTCGCCCAGTCCGGACCGGTTAAAGGCGTTGAAGGCGTCGGCTCGAGCCTCGATGAATCTGCCCTCGCCGAACCGGAATCGTTTGAAGATCCCAAAGTTCTCCGACGGCTGATAGGGACCTCTGAGGTTCCCGAAGTAGCGCGGAGCGTTGCCCAGACTCAAGACCACGCCCCCCGGCGTCACCGGTGGAGAAGTGAAGGCGTTTGGATTCAGGTACTGCATGCCGGTCCCGCTGGCCACATCGAGGCGTCCGCTGACGGCCTTAAGCGGCTGACCGGCCACCACGTCGCCGCGAATGCCGCCGTTAAACATGTAGCCGCTGGTATCGATGCTTGTGCCGATCGATAGCGGGTCGCCTGACTGGTACTGTTGGTTGGCGGTGAAGGTCCAGCCGCCCAGGACCTGATCGACGATGCCGCCCTTATTCAAGAAGTGATGGCCTTTGCCGAAAGGCAGCTCGAAGATCCAGGTCAGCCGCAGATTCTGCGTATGGTCGAAGGAAGCGACCGATCTCTCCAACGCACGATTGTAGACGTCCTGAGACGTCCCGCCGTAGTAGGCGTTCGCGCTATCCGTGTTGGTCATGGTCTTCTGGAAGGAGTAGCTGATCAGGAACCCGATCCCCTTGGAGAGGCGGCGCGTGGCCACCACCTGCAGCGCGTTGTAGTCGGATTTGCCGACGTACGGGTAGTGGTTGGCGACTCCGCCGCCCGCGAACTGAGGATAGGGCAGCAGGGCCTGGTAGACAGGACCGGTAAAGCCCGCGTAAGGCAGCTTGATCTCGGGGTGCATGCTGATGTCGTCCAGCAGCGTATCGCCCAGCGCCAGATACTTGGGGTTGAGCTGGTTCAAGTTCGCGAAGTTGCCCGCGTTCAGGCGGGAACCCTTGGTGCCAACATAGGTGGCCTGAATCGCAGTGGTTCCGTTCAGCAGATACTGCAGGCCGATCGTGTAGTTCTGCGCGTAGGGCTGGCGGGCGGAGTCCGGGGCACTGTAGGAGATGGAACTTCCGTTGTCCAGCGATGGGTCCTTGTTCGGCAGCGTAAACTTATATGCCGGGTAGCCGCTATCCCAATTGAACGCAGGATTCAGGGTTTTAGGGGAGAAGTTGTTGCTGCTGGAGTAGCCGTCGATGGTGGCCTCTCCAAACGTGTTGGCGATTGGCGGGGTGTACATCAGGCCATATCCGCCGCGCAGCACCAGGCGGTCATTGAGCCTGTAGGCGAACCCGAGGCGCGGACCGATTTCGCCATAGTACGTATTCTGCCAGGAGCTGCGCCCCGTGTCTTTCAGGAAGGCTAATGCGCCAGGGAACCCCGATGCGCCAGGGTTGGCCAGGGTGGGATCGAGGGTTGAGGAGATGCCGTTCTGTTCGGTCTGTCCGCCTACGATATCCCAGCGCAAGCCGAAATTGATCGTGAGGCGGCGGCTGACTTTCCAGTCGTCGGTCACGTAGAAAGCCGGGTTCCAGGTGTTCGTGGTGGTGGTGGTGACGTATTGTACGGGCAGACTGGAATTGCCCACGGTGCCCAACAGGAAACTGGCGTAAGTGTAGCCAGTGGTGCCGAGGTTGTTGGGATCGGCGGTCGAGTTGGGACGGAAGGTGAAGGTGCCCGAGGCACCCCAGTTCCAGGGCTCGATGTACTGATACCTCCGGACCTCGACGCCCCCGCGGACCGAGTGCCCGCCGTGGATCCAGGTAGTGTCATTGGTGATGATGATGCTGCCGTTCGGCGAGTCGCCGTACGTGTTGTTGCCAAGTGCGGTCATCGAGCTGCCCTGGGCGGTTGTTCCCGCATTGAATTTGACATCCGGGAAGGTGAGATTCTGGACGCCGGTCAGGCCGAGTTTCGTGGGCCAGTTCTGGCCGTAAGAAGCCGAGACATGGTCGTTGTCGAAGTTGTTGTAGCCCCCGGCGAAGTGGTTGAGCAGGCTCGGCGTGATCGTCCAGTCGTAGCCCATCCGTATCATCGTGCCGTAGACGGACTGCAAGGCGTAGCCTGAGCTGGCGGTGCCAGGCACCGGCGCATAAGAGTAGCCGCCGCCGTTGTAGCGAATCCGGGCGTTGTCGCTCCAGTAGAACGACAACTTCTGCTTGTCGGTGATGGTCTGATCGAATTTTCCGGTGAACGTGTTCAGGTCGAATTTCGGCTGGTTGCTGATGCCGGGAATGTTCCGTAGGATACCCGGCAGTATCGGGTCCGGAGTCGGCGCCAGCTTGACAACGTTCGCCGAGACCTTGCTGATATCGGAAACCGGGATTTGGTTGCCTGGGAAGGCCGTGCGGGTGGTTGTGCCATCGGACTGTACCTGGGTGCTGTTGGGATCGAAAATCCCCTGGGGCAGCACGGAGAAATCGCCCTGCTTCATCGCTGCCGTGGGGACTGTCCGGAACCCGCTGATCTGGCCATTGCGCTTGCGGTCGCCCTCATAGCTGAAGAACCAGAAGCTCTTATTCTTTCCGTTGTACACCTTAGGCAACAACAGCGGACCGCCGACGGCGGTGCCAAAGCTGTTCTGCTTGAATGGCGCCCTCTTGTTGCCGTAGGCATTGTTGTCGAATCCGTTGGCGTTGAGCACCGTGTTCATAAAGTAGTCGTAGGCCGTGCCGTGCAGTTCATTGGTGCCGGACTTCACGTTGTAGTTCGCAACCGCGGTCAAGCCCCCGCCGTACGCCGCACTCAGGCCGCCGGTTTGGAGGCGGAATTCGCTGATTGCATCCACGCTGGGCTGGAACTCCGATGAACTGCCGGAGATGTCGGCGCGCCCGATCGAAATGCCCTCGATGTAGACCTCGTGCGAACCGGTGGGTGAGCCGTTGATGCTGCCGAGGTAAGTATCGCCGGTGGTTCCGGGAAGTGCACTGAAGATGAAGTTTCCGATCTGGCGTTGGCCGTCGTCATTACTGCTGATGGGCCAGTCGTGATAATCTTCGGCGGAAACGCTGTAGCCGAGTTCCGAACTGGACGACTCCAGTCGTGTGGCGTCGGCGCTCACCGTGATGCTCTCGCTGGTGGCGCCAAGCTCCAATTTCATATCGGCCGTTACTACCGACGCAACCGCGACCACGACTGGGGACACGACTGCCGTTTTGAAACCCTTCATTCCAGCACTAACTTTGTAGCTGCCCGCCGGCAGGTACGGGATGCGGTAGACGCCCGCCGAAGTGCTGACTGTCTTGAACACGACATTGGTTTCGAGCTGCGTGGCGGTTACTTCCACATTCGGAACCACGGCGTTTGCGACGTCCGTGATCACGCCCGTGATGGCTCCGCGGTCGCCCTGCCCGAGCGCCGGCGGAGCCAGCAGCAGAAGCGCGATCCAAACTACTGCTAAGCAAGAGAACAGTCTGATTCGCATAAACTCCCCTTGTTCCACGCCTTGAGAATGCTGGCCGCGAGAAGAGCCGGGGGTCACCAGGAAATACCTACCACGGCGGTGACTGCGGCTCCGCCAACTCCCACGGATACAACCCTGTAGATACGTAACATCAAAAGGAGGGAAAATCAACGGGAAACGATAGTCAACGAAATCATCCGCCAACGTATTCGGCCATAAGGCCTTGCGTGTGTTTGCATCTAAATAATGCAAACAAGGAAGATACTTCGGCCTTACGGCGCCCTTCCGCTGCCGCAATGCCGGCACATGCATCCGTCAAACGATAGCCGAACGCTGGCAGGTAGAATCGCGGATTAATACCCTGAAGTGCTTTGGACCCGATCCTCGTCTCGGCTTGTCGTGGGGTCCCGCCAAGCGCCGAAGACGCCTGATCGCGTCTTCTCAACGGCGTCTTGATCGCCTGCTCAATGATGTCCCCGTCAAGCCTGACCCCACTCGCCGCGCTTTCCTGGACGGCACCCGCGTTGCGGGCGTAGCTCCTGTGATTGCTGCCGCTCCGTCGCCAATAGAAGCACGCGGGCCAGACTCTGCAAACCGTTCTGCTGGGAATGGAGGCGCTGGCTGCGTCGGCAAGCAGCACAGAACCGCGAACGACAGAGAATGCCCCTGGGCTGAGGCCCGCGAAATCGCTTAAAATCCGCGGGTGACTTTCGATGAGCCTCGGATGAGCCATGGGCACGCGATGGATTGCCCGTTCCCCAGAGAGTCATGCCCGAACATTACCGCTCGCGGGTCGACTTGTCCCGATCCGGAGATCGGCGATCTCAGGAGCCGTGATGTTTGGCGTCGGGATAAGTGCGCAGAGATCGAACGTCCTTTGCCGTTTATGTCGCACACCCTCCCCCGGAATGATGACGCCGGACCTTCGGCGGCTTACAATTGGATGAGAGCACTCCTTCATGAGCGGGAGTAACTCAGTGGTAGAGTCTCAGCCTTCCAAGCTGTTGGTCGCGGGTTCAATTCCCGTCTCCCGCTCCATCTTTTCAACAACTTGAGGGATTTCCCCTCGCACCCCCATTTCTCCGATTACTCCAAAGCCCGCAGATAAGGCACAGATCTCGATTCGTTCGCAGGAGCGGCCATCCAGAGACGATCGATTCCCCGAGCAGTCTGGCCCCCAGAATACTGCCTCGACAGGATGACTTGCTCCGCCATCTGCCGCGTCTTCTAAGACAGGAGGAGAAGAAGGAGATGAAGATGAGATCACTAGCGTTGTTTTTAGGTAGTCTTGTTTCCGCTTCGATCGCCATAGCCTCGACTCCCACGGCTCCCACGGCCCCGCTTGCATGCGCTGTCGGAAAACCCACTGCCGCATCGTATACCTGGGATTTCAAAGGCGAGGCCAACGGGATTTTCAAAGCGGTTGAGGTCGATGCCCGTCAGGCCATGAACCAAGCCGATCGGTTGCAGAGTTTCGAAATGGATCCCAACATCAGCTCGGAATCCCAGGCGATTCTGCTGAATGACATGAAGCAGGAAATCAACGATATCGAGGCCAGGCTTTGCCGTCTCGGAACAATACGCCGCATGTTGGCGCCGTGGCAGCGCAAGGTCGTCGACGAAATCGCATCGACGGCTCCGCTGATGGTCGACAACGAGACGGACGCCATCCAATTGTGTACGAACAATCCCCAGGAACTGAAGTTCCCCACCTTCTGGCGTTACTCGAAAAACCTCTATGACGAATCGCGGACTCTGACGCGCTCCGCCGGTGACGCCGTCAAGTTCGCAAGTGTTTCACAAGAGTATCGGAGTCTGGGGCACGAGTTGGGAGGACGAGGCGCCTCGTAAACCCTCCGCGCGCTTCACAATCTTCATTTTGAACTGGAGGTTACAGCATGATGAGATTGAAATCGACGATCGCAACCCTCAGCGGTTGTGCGCTCGTGTTGGTGCTCCCACTCGCCGCGGCGAATGGACCCGCTGCGAAGTCGTCCGGCCCGGCAGCCAGTAAGGCTGCGACAGCCACGGCCGTACGGTCGGCATGGCCGCCGGAAAGCCTCTCAGGCCGGATCACGATGGTAGATCCTGCAAAGAAGCTGGTGGTGGTCAAGGCTCGGGATGGAGTTCTCTTCGACATGGTGGTCACCGGTAGAACCGTCATCAAATCCGGCGATCATTCTATTGGGTTGAGGGAACTGTCGCAGGATCTGAACAAGAACGCGTCGGTCAGGTTCGTCCCGGAACGCCGCGGCGACGTGGCACGTTCGATCCACATCACCGGATAAGTCCCGGCGCACGCAAGGGCGTCAGGAGATGATGCCCTTGCGCACTGCGTAGAGAATCAGCTCCGGAACGCTGTGGACGTCGAGTTTCCGCAGGATATGGGCGCGATGGGTCTCGACAGTGGTCGGGCTGATGTATAGCAGGGTTGCGATCTCTTTGTTGGCGAGCCCCTCGGCGATCATCTGCAGCACCTCACGCTCCCGATCCGAAAGCAAGTCGTAGCTGTCCTCCAATCCGTGCGTTTGAAGCCGGGTGACGTAATCCTGCTGGAGGATGCGGGCGATCTTGCTGGTCATGAACGACCGCCCTTGGGACACGGCCCGAATTGCCTGGATCACCTCGCTACGAATCGAATCCTTGAGCAAGTAGCCTTTCGCTCCGGCCTTGAGCGCACCCAGAACGTAGCTTTCGTCCTTGTGCATGCTCAGGATCACTACACCGACCTTCGGGTCCGCCGCCAGGATGCGCCGTGTGGCCTCCATGCCGTTCATGTTCGGCATCGCCAGGTCCATCAAGACGACATCGGGCGATTCGCTGGCAGCTAATCGGACGCTTTCCAAGCCATCGCCCGCTTCGGCTACCACGGCCATGTCGGGTTCGCGCTCCAGCAAGGCCCTCAGGCCCTCGCGGACGACCGTGTGGTCGTCAGCCAACAAGATGCGAATTGGCTTCATTGCCGTTCCTTGGAGCGAGTTCGGTCAGCGGCAACACCGCCCGGAGGAGCGTTCCTCGCCCCGGCTCGGAGTTGACCTTGAGGTATCCGCCCAGGCGTCGCACCCTTTCTTCCATCCCCAGCAGGCCGAGCCCCCGCGTGAATCGCGTATCGAACCCCGCTCCATCGTCCTGCACGGTGACATTGACTCGCTGACGATCTTTCTGTACCGACACCTCGACGGTGCGCGCGTTGGCATGGCGGACGGCATTATTCACGGCTTCCTGCACCAGACGGAAGATGCACGTGCGGTGCTCGTCCGGCAGGCTGTCGATCGCTTCATCGGCCGATACGACGACGTTCAGCCCGGTGCGCTTCGTGGTTTCACGCGCATGCCAGTTCAGTGCGGGCGCCAGTCCGAGGTCGTCCAGCATTGAGGGTCGAAGCAGGAGGGCAAGATCGCGCACCTGATTCACAGTCTTTTCCGCGAGATCCTTGATGTAGGCTAAATGGTCCCGTACCTCACCCGGCCGTTCTGAGCACTCGGCGCTCTCCGCCGCCATCAGGATTGCGGACAGAGACTGCCCAAGATCGTCGTGAAGTTCGCGCGCCAACGCCCTGCGCTCGTTCTCCTGCGCGCGGAGGAGCAAGGTCGAAAGCTCCTGCAGGTCAGCCCGCCGCAGGTCGAGTTCGCGCTCCAATCCCAGCGTAGATCCGATCGTTAGCAGCGCGAGGATCAAGCCGCCAATCAGGCTCACCGCGAAGGTGAGGATGAGCGAGCGGCGCCACTTCTCCTCCGAGGCGGCCGACTGGGCTTCCGAGCGCGTCAATCCCCGTTCGTTCACCGCGGCGATGCGGTCTGCGATCTGAAGCATGGCAGTCCGGCGTGGAACCAACTCGTTATAGAAGAACGAGAAGCGCAGGCGGTTCCGTTGCTTCGGCGACCACCCGAGCATTCCATCGAGAACTCGCCAGTAGTCGTCGATCTCGCGGCGCAGTTGAAGAAACGGTTCGCGCTCCTCAGGTTCCAGGACGCCTCGGTAAGCGTCAAGGGCGCTGCGCGTCTCGCGCTCCAGGGCGGTCAGATGATCGGCTTGGGCCTTCTCCGCGCCGGGGTCGGGCGAGAGCAGGAAGTCGCGCACATAAGTCCCTGAGAGGTAAATGTGCGCTCGAATCTGGTCGAGAGCGCCCAACCGTTGCAGAAACGCCTTGCGTAGGTGTTCCTGGGTGCCGCGAACCTGCTCGAAAGAGACTAGCGTGATTGAGGCGGCCGCCAGAATGCAGACCAGCAGCCCTCCAAAGCCGAGAGACAGGATGAGCCACGAGGGCCGGCGGCGCTTCCCGCTCGAACCGATCACCGGACTCCGTGAGTGAGTCAGCAAGATAGGCGCCCCGGCTTCTTTCAGCTAAGAGTGTAGTTCACTCTTCAGCCCCTCAAAATACTGTCCAGACAGGATTTCTCCAACGCCCAGGAACGTGTTCAATCGTGAGTATGGAAAGGAACCGCATGAAACTCGCACACACACGAGCCTTGATCGTAGCCGGCGCCGTCGCCCTGCTGACCGCGGGTTGCGCCAAGAAGCAGGTCTCGGTGGCTCCGCCGCCCCCGCCACAGCCGGCCGCCGCGCCCACACCGGTGAACAAGCCAGTTCCAGCACCCGTGCACACCGCCGCTGTGCAAAATCCAGAGGTGACTACGCCGCGCATGCCGAATGCCGTAACGAAAGCGCGGATCGACGAACTGCTGGCCAAAATCGAAGACGCCTATTTCGACTACAACAAGTCGACGATTCGCGCCGACGCCCTTAAGGCTCTCGAGTCCGACTCCGCCGAACTCAGGGACATCCTCAAGGATTACCCGGACTACAAGCTGACCATCGAGGGGCACTGCGACGAGCGAGGCTCGGCCGAGTACAACATCGGGCTCGGGGATCGTCGTGCAGTGGCGGCTAAGGACTATCTCGTCGAGGTCGGCATCCCCGCCGGGCAGCTCAATGTGAAGAGCTACGGCAAAGAGAAGCCAGTCTGCGAGGACCACGACGAGGCCTGCTGGCAGCGCAATCGCCGGGTGCATATCGTCGCACTGGCGCAGGCGCATTGAGGTTCCGGAACCTGCCGCCATCCTGCCGAGGGCCGATCTCGTTGGCTCCGGTCACTCGTGCAAGATGTCGCGATGCGCGGGGCTATACGGTCTGAAGATTGCGCTGGAACCAGCCCTCTCAACGTTTGAAGCGCAGCCAGCGCTTGATGTCGGGGGAGAACTCGCGGAGGATGTTGATGCCCGCGTCGACCAGGATAGTGTTCGATCCGGCGATGAGAATGGCCGAACCCGTGTGGTATTTGGGCGGCCACCACATCCGCGATACCGCGGCCGCTCCGTAGTCCCCAAGGAATTCGCTATAGGCGGGCATCATTCCTCCGCTGTCGCTACGGCGCCAGATCGTCTGCAGAGCCGCATCGCGAATGCGGCCCGCGCAACTCGTGCGCGTGGAATGGAAATACCTGGCATCTTCGTGGTCGATGGCCTGCACGGGAAACATGATGCTGCGCTGAACCAGGTAGTACCCGAGATGAGAGGCGAATCGTTCCGCGTATGGGCCGTATCCATCGCCCCATTGGGTGGGCCGCTCTCGCAATTGGTCCATCCCTGCGCCAATACCGGCGAAGACGATGTTCTGCACGTCGAAGAGGTGGCGACCGTCGTAGCGGAGCTTTTCTTTCACGCTCAGGCCGCGCCACTGCGGCGAAGAGGGTCCGCTGCTTGCGCTGGGAGCGGTAGCCGAAGTGTTGGAGCCCGGTTCCTGGGCAAATCCGAGACTCGAAATCGCCAAGGTCAGCATGAGCAGTCGAACGGCCATGGAGGATAGACGGCTTAACTTGACGATTACGTTCCCGCCAGATGGAACTTGAGGCGGGCACGTCGAATTCTTGGCGCTCAAACTTGGCCTCGTACCTGGTTTGAAACACGCGCTGGAACGGCAAGAGTCGTAACCGTTGGTTCTATTTAAGATAAGCGCGCAGGCTGTATCCCATGCGCCCACCATTGGTGTGCGCCGGAATCCGGTTAAGGCGATACCGACTTTTTCCGTTGTCAACGGAAATCGTGCACGGCGCGTCAAGATAACGAGAGCTTATGCGCCACTTGAGGATCATCCCCTTTGTCCTCATTATTGGGGTGCCGTGCATTGCCGGCACATCCAGTCAGCAATCCGAGACGAGACCGTCGCCCGACGCACGTCAGTTTCACAGAAGTCTGTCCAGAGATCGGCAGATCGTTCACGCGCTCGACCGTTTGACTTTCGGACCTCGCCCTCTTGAAGCCGATGAGCTTCGCAAGGCCGGCCTGAAGAAGTGGATCGACCTGCAATTGCATCCGGAACGCATCCCGGAGAGCCCAGTTCTTCAAGAGAAACTCAAGCCGCTGGCGAGCCTGTGGATGACGCAAGCCGACGTTGTCCGCAATTACCCGACGCCCCAGTTCATCGCCGCGGTCGCCGCTGGCCGGGAAAAGTTGCCCGAAGATCCCGTGACGCGCGCGGCCGTTGCGGGTCTGGTTCAGAAGTACCGTGCCAGGACAGGCGCCGCGCAGAACCTCGACGAAATGGAGGGCAGGACCACTGTTGAAGACATCCTGTCAGCGTCCCAAATGAACATTCTGAATAAAGGGACCCCCGATCAAAAACGATCGCTCATCGCTTCTCTCGATGACGAGAGGATCGATGACCTGATCGTTGCGCTGCCCCGTCCCCAGCGGCAACAGTTGCTCGGGTTCGTCTCCGAGGACGAACGCCGGAAGATCATGCTGCTGAACGCCCCTCAAGCTGTCCTCAATTACGATCTGTCCGAGGGCAAGATATTCAGGGCCGTGTACAGCAACAGGCAGTTGGCCGAGCTGATGACCGACTTCTGGTTCAACCACTTCAACGTTTCACTCGACAAAGGCGCCGACCGGTACCTGCTGCCAACCTACGAGCGAGACGTGATTCGGCCTCGCATATTCGGCAAGTTCCGCGATCTGCTCGGAGCGACGGCCGAGAGCCCGGCGATGTTGTTCTATCTCGACAACTGGCAATCCGTCGCGCCCCATCCCGCACCGGCGAATCCGCACGATTCAAAACCCCGTCCGCGGCGTGGCCTGAACGAGAACTACGCGCGCGAACTCATGGAGCTGCACACCCTCGGAGTCGATGGCGGCTATACGCAGAAGGACGTCGTCGAAGTTGCCCGCTGCTTCACAGGCTGGACCATTCGATCTCCGGGCGAGGGCGGGGACTTCGAGTACAACGACAAGGTTCACGACAAGGGGGAGAAGATCGTACTCGGAGTCAAGATACCGGCCGGAGGAGGTGTCGAAGATGGCCGGCGAGTGCTGGATATCCTCGCTCGCCATCCATCCACCGCGCGATTCATCTCCCGCAAGTTGGCTGTGCGATTTGTCGCCGACAACCCCCCTCGGAAACTGATAGATCGCATGGCCAGCACATTCACCAAAACGGATGGCGACCTGCGAGCTGTGGTAAAGACAATGCTTGTATCGAAGGAGTTCTGGAGCGAAGGGGCGTTTCGCGCCAAGGTGAAGACACCGCTCGAGATGGTGGTGAGCGCCGTCCGAGCCACCAACGCCGACGTCGAATATGCTTTCCCGCTGGCGAACCAGGTGGCGCAGCTCGGTGAGCCCCTGTATCGCAAGCTGGAGCCGACCGGGTACTCCAGCGCAAACGCCGAATGGGTGAACTCCGCGTCGCTCCTTGGACGCATGAACTTCGCGTTAGCCCTGGCTCAGAAGCGAATTTCGGGCGTGAACCCACGAAAAACGGACCTGTTCGACTCCGCGCCCGCCGAGACGCGGGCGGAACTCGCTAGTTTATTTTCAGACAATCGGAAGCTTCCATCGTCAGCCGTGCTGACCGGCTTGGTGCTTGGATCGCCCGGTTTCCAGCGTCGATAAGGAGCGAATATGCCCACTCGCCGATACTTTCTGAAATCCTCAGCGGTGGCTATGTTCGGTTTGGGCGCCGCGCCCTGCTGGCTGACGAGAACGGCCTACGCATCCGACGGCCCATCGGCGCGAAAGAAGATTCTGGTAGCGGTCTTTCAGCGAGGCGCCGTGGACGGTCTGAACATGATCGTGCCTTTCGGCGATCCGCATTACCACGAGTTCCGGCCGAACATCGCCATTCCAGGACCCGACCGGACGCAGGACTCGGCCGTGGATCTGAATGGCTTCTTCGGACTGCACCCGTCGCTCGCCGCGCTCAAGCCGGCCTATGATGAGCGTCACCTGGCGATCGTGCATGCCGTGGGATCGCCCGATCCGACGCGCTCACACTTCGACGCGCAGGACTACATGGAATCCGGCACTCCGGGTCTCAAGGCCACGGGCGACGGATGGTTGAACCGGACCCTGCAGCCGGAGCGTGGCGACCGGCCGCCGCTTCGCGCTGCCGCCCTTGGAACTTCGCTTCCGCGCGCCCTGCGCGGTGCAAACGGAGCAATCGCCATCGATAGCTTGGAGAACTTCCAGGTCCGCGATGGGCAACAAGCGGCGGCTTTCGAGACTCTCTATGGGAGCACGTCCGACCAGGCGCTGAAGAGCACCGCACGCGAGACATTCGAAGCAGTGAAGTCGATCCAGTCCATCCAGAAGAAAGCCTACGTTCCAGCCAATCGGGCCAGCTATCCAAACGGTAAGTTTGGGCAGAGCATGCGGCAGATCGCACGGCTGATCAAGGCGGATGTGGGCCTCGAAGTTGCGTTTGCCGACGTGGGAGGGTGGGACACGCACGTCAACGAGGTGGGCGCAAAACCGGCAGTGGGACAACTCGCGAATCTGCTCACGGAGTTCGGCCAGGCATTGGCCGCCTTTCACCTCGATTTGGGCGACCGCATGAATGATGTTGCTGTGGTGACTATGTCCGAATTCGGGCGCACGGCGAAGGAGAACGGCAACCGGGGTACCGACCACGGACACGCCAACGTGATGTTGGCGATGGGCGGCGGCGTGCGCGGCGGAGCGATATATTGCGATTGGCCCGGGCTGGAACCCGACAAGATGTATGAAGGACGCGATCTCGCGGTCACCATCGACTTCCGCGACGTGCTCGGCGAATTGGTGACCCGGCATTTGGGAAATCGGGACACGGCCGCCGTCTTCCCAGGCTACACGCCGAAGTTCCGCAATCTGATCTCTGAGAGCCGGCCGAATCTATAGCTTCCGAGTATCTTCCACTATACGGTTGTGCGTCTTTTCTATCGACACGTGTATCATAAGGCGGCGAACGGGTTTCAGATGCATTTGGAGACCCGCCGGTAGTCATGGCTTCCGTGCGTTTGAATACGCCTGCGGCGATTGCAAAGGCTGAAGCATTCCGACGAGAATAGTCGTCAAACGAGAGTGCGCGAGCCGCCTGGTGGGATGAACATCCGGTGACCAGGGGACTGGGCCAGAGGATTTTACAACGAGTCTGTGCCGTGAGCGGCGCCAGTTCGAGAAGACTGTTTTTCCGCTCTGGACGCCTGCGAGCGGTCAATCGCCTGACTGGAGAAGAATCATGTCTGATTCGCAAGCGGCGCTGTCTGGGGCGCCCAAACGCATCGGTATCGCCGCCGATCATGGTGGCTTTGAGGCGAAAGAATATCTGGCCGGGATGTTGCGCGAGGCCGGCTACGATGTGGTCGACTTTGGCGACAGCCAGTTGCGGCCCGATGACGATTATCCCGATTACGTTGTGCCTCTTGCCCATGCCGTCGCTCGCGGCGAGTTGGATCGCGGTGTGGCCATTTGCGGCAGTGGAGTGGGCGCATGCATTGCCGCGAACAAGATTCCCGGCGTACGGGCGTGCCTGATACATGAGGGGTTTTCGGCGCACCAGGGCGTCGAAGACGACAACATGAACGTGATCTGCCTCGGCGGCCGGGTTATCGCAAATACGCTTGCCTGGGAGTTGGTCACGGCATTTCTCCACGCGCGATTCAGTGGCGCCGAGCGTCACCTGCGCCGACTGGCTAAAGTGGCCAGGTTGGAAAGCGGCGAGGTGAATCTATGAGTCGGCACACCCGCGTCAGCCACCCCATCTACAACCTTCTGCCAACTGAAATCGAGGGGTTCGACGCGCTGGCGGAACTCGCCCTGGATCTGCGCTGGTCGTGGAACCACGCGACCGACGAAGTCTGGCGTCAGCTCGATCCAGACCTTTGGGCGATCACGAGCAACCCCTGGGTGGTGCTGCAGACCGCCTCGCGCGACCGGATCGAGCGCGTCTTGTCAGATTCCGCTTTTCGCAAGAACATCGACGGCTTGGTGGAAGCCAGCCGGCAGGCGGCCAAGGCGCCAGCCTGGTTTCAACTCAATCATCCACAGGCTCCCTTGACTTGCGCCGCCTATTTCTCGATGGAGTTCATGCTGAGCGAAGCTCTGCCCATTTACTCGGGCGGTCTTGGCAATGTCGCCGGAGATCAACTGAAGGCCGCGAGCGATCTGGGCGTGCCGGTTGTCGGCGTGGGGCTGCTTTACCAGCAGGGCTACTTTCGTCAGGTGATCGACAGGGACGGAGCGCAACAGGCTCTATTCCCATACAACGATCCAGGACAGTTGCCGATCACCCCTGTGCGCCACCCGAATGGGGAGTGGCTGCGGTTGGAGATCGCATTGCCAGGATATTCGGTCTGGCTGCGCGCGTGGCAGGTCCAGGTCGGCAGAGTCAAACTCTATCTGCTGGACAGCAACGACGCGGCAAACTTCCCCGCTCACCGGGGCATCACCAGCGAACTCTATGGCGGCGGGCCGGAACTTCGACTCAAGCAGGAACTGCTACTCGGCATCGGCGGATGGCGGCTGCTCCGTGCGCTCGATATCAAGCCGGAAGTCTGCCACCTGAACGAAGGGCATGCGTCTTTCGCCGTGCTGGAGCGCGCTCGAAGCTTCATGGAAGAGACGGGGCAGAGCTTCGAGATCGCGCTGGCGGTGACTCGCGCGGGCAACCTCTTCACGACTCACACGGCCGTGGCCGCCGGCTTTGACCGTTTCTCTCCAGCCCTGATGGAGCAATACCTGGGTGGATACGCCGAAAAGAAGCTCGGCATTTCACTTTACGATCTGATGGCGCTGGGCCGCGAGAACCCGAACGACTCGACGGAAGATTTCAAAATGGCGTACCTCGCGATTCGCGGCGGCGGGGCGATAAATGGCGTCAGCCGCTTGCATGGCGAGGTGAGCCGGCGCATCTTCGCGCCGCTTTTCCCGCACTGGCCCGAGGAGGAAACTCCGGTCGGGCACATCACCAACGGGGTCCATGTTCCCACCTGGGACTCGTCCGAGGCCGACGATCTATGGACGACGGCCTGCGGAAAGAACCGCTGGCTGGGGACGACGGAACCCTTGGAAGAAGACATTCGCCGCGTCTCCGATGCGCGGCTGTGGCAGTTTCGGGCCGACGCGACCAAGTCTTTGGTCGATTTCGCCCGTGTGCGATTGTCCGGGCTGCTTGCCGCCTCCGGCGAGCCGATCGAGGCGGTGGAGGAGGCCAAGCATCTGTTCGATCCCAACGCCCTGACGCTGGGCTTTGCACGCCGCTTCGCCACCTACAAGCGGCCAAACCTGTTGCTGCACGATCCGCGGCGGCTGCTCCGCATTCTGACCAATCCTCAGCGGCCGGTGCAGCTCTTCATAGCCGGCAAGGCTCATCCGGCCGACCACGAGGGGCAAGCGCTGATCCAGCAATGGACTCAGTTCATTCGACAACCTGAGGTGCGCTCGCATGCGGTCTTTCTCAGCGACTACGACATGCTGTTGACCGAACGCCTGGTGCAGGGCGTGGACGTCTGGATCAACACGCCAAAACGGCCCTGGGAGGCGAGCGGCACAAGCGGCATGAAGGTGCTGGTCAATGGGGGGCTGAATCTTTCCGAGTTGGATGGCTGGTGGGCGGAAGCCTACACTCCGGAAGTAGGCTGGGCGATAGGCGACGGGCAGGAGCATGGCGACGACCCGGCCTGGGATGCGGCAGAAGCCGAAGCGCTTTACGACCTGCTGGAACAAAAGGTGATTCCTGAGTTCTTCGCGCGCGACGAGCATGGCATTCCTACTGCCTGGGTCGCGCGGATGCGGGAGAGTATGGCGCGGTTGGCCCCGCAATTCTCCGCCAACCGTACTGTTCGCGAGTACACCGAGAAGCATTATCTTCCAGCCGCGTCGAATTACAGTGACCGCGTCGCCGGCAAAGGCGCGGTGGGTCAACAGGCAGTTACCTGGCGACAAGCATTGGAGCAGAAGTGGGCCACGCTGCACTTCGGAGAAGTGCACGTTCAATCCGACGCGGAACGGCACATGTTCGAGGTTCAGCTCTATCTGGGTGATCTCGACGCCGATGCGGTTCACGTCGAATTGTATGCCAACGGCGTCAACGGCAGCGGACCGATTCGCGTAGAGCTGCGGCGAATTCGTCCATTGGTGGGCGCTGCCGGAGGATATACCTATGATGCATCCGTGTCCACGGCACGCCCGGCCAGTGACTATACGGCGCGAGTGATTCCGCATTTCAGCGGCGTCGCCGTTCCCCTGGAAGCCGCTCAAATCCTGTGGCAGAGGTGATTCGTCAAGTGGGGTGGCAACTCCAAAACCGGAAGAGGTTCCGGTTTTTGCCGATCTGGCCACTTAGAATCAACGCTTTAGCACGTCAAAACGGGAAGGCCTTCCCGTTTTGAGGTTTTCGGCACACCCTGTCGCGTCCGTTCCAGACAAGAAAGGGAATTGTGCGGGCTCTCCGAGGTTAATGCGGGAGCACGGACATGTAGTGAGCGTTTCTCAGCGTTTCGCGGGTGAAGAGGGCGGAAGATTCGAAATTCAGGATGCTAAAAAGTGTCTGAAGCTTCCTGTTATTATGGCCGTACTTCTTGAGTAGGAAGTACGCCGGGACATTAATTGCGGAAAACCAAATCGCTTTGTATGCAAATCCGCCCGCGCCGAATGTTGCCTTATTCCCACCGTTGAATGCATTGATGATCCGGTTGTTCTCCGTCCCCAGGCGCCATACATCGATTAAGTAGTACGATGTGAGCCCATCCGACAAGGTGGTGGCAATGTGGGTGGCGGCTGAAGCCGTCCAGATCTTGTTGCCGCTGAACACGCCCTTCTCGCGTGGGCGCCGCGTCCTCTCGATGAGCCCGTATTCGATGGACCCGGCTGAGCCCGGATAAGCTCCCGTGGCGGGCCTCGCAACCTTCGGGGATGGCTCAATCGGCACCGCCTCGGCATTGTTCGCCGGGCCGATAGCGCTATCGCTCGACGACGTCGCTCCATCGGCGTCGGCATCGGCCGGGAATGCAGGCGATGCCGACGTTTCCGGCGTCCCGGACTGAACCTTCGCAAAGAGGACATTCTCCTCATTCGCGCGCCATATCGAAGATGCGCCCGCTTCCCAGCGCGCTGACGTTGCCAGGGAACTGGAAAAAACTGGAGACGCCGCCGCCAGCCCTGCCGCCGGCCGGAATTCCTGCATGTCGGCAGGGGAGGTTGTGGATACCGGCTGTGCGATGGCAGCCAGGAAAGTAAAAACAGAGAGAATTAGGGTTTTCATACAAACTCCATCAAGTTCCGGCCTTAAGAGCGAGAGTGAACTCCGCTTTCAAGTGCACTCATCGACGGCTTAAGCCTTGATATGAGAGAAAGTAGATTCCGCTAGTTCATCGGAGGCCTGAGAGCCTGTGGCGCGAATCGAGGGAAACGCGCGGCCTCCGCAATGTTCCTGACATCCGAGTACGCGAGGCGCTTGGGCTGCGAATGAGATCGCCCACCGGCGTTTCCTCCACCGGTGCGAGGCTGCCCCTGTTTGGACAAGCCCAACCGGCGCCGTAGGCAAAAGGGCAAAAAAAGAGCCGGCCCGGGATACAAGACCCGGACCGGCTTCGGCCAAATGGCTGAACGGAGAAAGAGACTACTTGGCGGCCGGAGTGGCGGCCGGAGTGGTTGCGCCACCCTTCTTCACGCCCTTCTTGTGGTGGTGGGCGGTCTTTGCGGTCTTGGTGGCCGGAGCGGCTGTCTTGTCGCCAGTTGCGGGCTGGCTTGCGGGAGTCTGGCCGAATGCGCCAACAGTGGCGAGAACGAAAGCGAGAGCAGAGAGGGTTGCGATCTTCTTCATGATTGAATCTCCTGGTTCGAACTTCTTTTCGGGCGCCAAACTTATACCAATTAGCGCCATCGATATGACTGACGGGAGCGCTCGAATAGCGTTTCCGAATGCCCGCTTCCCCCCGTTAATTGGGCGCCCCGCATCCCGCCAATCGGGGAGGGTTGGCAGGGATTCTCTTTCACGCAGCTCGAGCGAGCGACGCCTGGGACGTCGCAAGTTCATGCGGAGTCGTCCTTCCGTGCCGGTCCGGCGGGGAAGGCTGGCGTTCCGCTGCTTTGCGCCGATCCGGTGAAAAAGGAAACGGCCCGGCGCCCCGCACGGGAACCGGGCCGGCTTAATTTGCAGTTGCCTCCGCGCAAACGCGGCTCAGGCGAACTTCTTCACCCTGTTGGACACATCGGCCCGAAACCGCTCAATATGGGCCTCGACATAATCTGCGGGATCGAGCGTATCGTCGACGATCAACGGCGTCAGATCCATCGCGAAGTTGATCAGTTCCGCGGCATCCACCGAGTGGCTCTGATGATAAGTGGCATGCGCGCGGCGCCGGGCCATCGTGGCTAGATCGTAGCGCTTGCCGCCGGCGATCTGCGAATCGAAGACGCCCACCAGAGCCATCTGGACGTTCTCGTGGCCGCCCACCGCGCAGACCCGCTTGTCGGTGTCCACCATCCAATCGAGATCGCGCCAGACTTCGCATCCGTACAGGTGCTTCGGACGCACGCCGGGACTCAACTCGCGGATGGCCGCGATAGTGCGCAGCGCCACGCTGACGTGCGTGTCGTGCTTATCGGCCAGGTTGTGCGTGTAGACCGTCTCCGGACGCGTGGCTTCCAGCAAAGCTTTGATGTCGTTCTTAGCCGCCGGGTTTGCCGGGTTCTTGATGGCGGAACTGCCGTGGTCGAGAAACGCCACGGCGGAGTAATCGCCTACAAAGGCCGCCTTCTTCTGCTCGACGCGGCGCACTACCTGCATCTGGCCGTCGGTATATGCGCCGTACAACCCGTCGCGCGGGCTGCCCGCGCCGTTGGTCGCAATCACGGCCATAAACCATTTTTCGGAATTCCCGAAACAATCGAGGATCCCCTCCATGGACATGATTTCGATGTCGTCCTGGTGGGCTGCGATTCCGAGGCAGGTCACACGCTTAAGCGCATCGGCTTCCGTGGTCCCATCCGGGACCCAAATCTCGGCGTTTGCTTCATTCAGTTTCATATCGCATCTCCCTACACGGTCGGCAAGCTTGCCGCGGCGATCGACTGGCCAACGCGGCGGCTCTTCTCGTCGGGCAGAGCGACCGAGATCCGCGGGGCGAGTTTCGGGAAGTCTGCGCGCAGCACCTCCAGGCTCTTGGCCAGGATGATTTCGCCGCCCACGCCGCTTGTTACGCGGCCCAGAATCAACACATGCTTCAAATCGTAGAAATTCGCGTAGTGCGCGATGGCGTAGCCCAGGCACACGCCCACGCTTTCGTAGACTTCGCGCGCCAGCGGGTCTCCCATGGCCATCTTCTTCTGGAGAACCACTAGCCGCTCGGGCAGCCCGATCTTCTCGTCGAAGGCCATGCCCGCGGCGCCGGCTATGCGGTTCGTGCCTTGCTGCGAGAAGAACTGCACGCCGCATCCCGCGTCACCGGACCATTCGTCCACGGGACCGTTGGAGCGATAGTCCACCGGCATGAAGGCGAGTTCGTTCAGCCACCCGGTAATGTTGCCTTCCCGGTTGACGTAGCCCACCGCCTGGCTCGATCCCAGCGCGATGCCCAGCACGGGGTTGTCGTTGATCGACATGGAACCCGCAAGAGCCGTCACCTCACCGTCGTTCACCACCTCCATCGGCACGCCCAGCTCCTCGCGGATGCGCAGGAACAGCGGAACGATCCTGGCGTCAAACTGGTCCTTGGAAATGCCGCGGTATAGAGAACCGACTCTGACGCGGTTGTTGATGTAGACGCCCGCGGCACTGCCGCCTACGGCGTCCAGGCGCGGCATATGCGCTGCCGCGCGGCGGATGGAGTCCATCACACCTCGATATTGATACTCAGGATCGGTGGCGTTCTTGGGATCCCACACCACCTCTTCGCTGAACACCGCTTCGCCATCGATAACCGCGCTTGCCTTGCGGTCGCTCGCGCCGAGGTCGAAGCCCACCCGGCATCCGCCCAGGTTGCGGCCCAGAGGTATGCTGGTCTCTTTGCTCTCCGGAACGGCATCGGCGGCCGCGATGACGACTTCAAAATCTCGTTCGTAAACGCCGCCCATGAATTCGAAGTCGAACTTGCGTTCGCCGTGTGGAGAGTAGACCTCGCGGATGTAGGCGCCGATTTCGGCCGGGCCGCCCACATACACTTTCCATCCGCCCCGCTGCCACAGCAGCGCCTTGACGATCCGCTCCACGTACAGCCGCGTCGCCTCCACATAGCCCTTGGAAGGGGGGATGACGACGGTGCGGTACGAAGAGACCGATCCGTCACCGCGCTCAAGCGCGATACACAAGGGCTCCGGCCCCAGTTCGTTGGCGAGTTTCAGATACTCGCGCGTGAATAACGCGGCGGGAAGGAAACCCGGGTCCAGCGGCGGAACCATAGCCGGATGAACTTCGATACCCGCGATTTGCAGACTCATCTTGCTCCTTCTAGCCGGTGCCTCCACTGCTCTCGCGCCGGACGCAGACGGCACTCATGCGATCTGCCGCGAGACTGCGCCCTTCAGGGGAACAGCGGCTTGACGGCTTGATTATCCCAACTTCGCGAAAGCGCAGGCAACAAATTGAAAGCGCGGGCAATCCGCCCGGGGCGTCAGGGCGGCCGGCGCTAATACCGGGTGCGCCCGGGGATCGGAAGAGGGTACAAGTAAAAATGGGAGAATGGTCCGCATGTCGCCCTCGCCGGAGCGCGGGACCAGGTTCGGGCAGTAGATTCCCGCTCGCGGAAGGGCCGCCTGCCGGACTCAAGGAGTGGTGAGTACCAGTGATGTCTGAAGAGCCGTTCGTTACTACGGAAGAGCACAAGCGGGATCGCGTCTCGCCATTTGGCCTGCTGCTCCGCGCGGGCTTCTTCGTGCTCCTGGTCTGGATCAGCGGCACCATCTTTGGAGTGTTGCTGCACAGCGCGTTGGATCCCGATCCACAGCGGATGACGCTACTCTCCGCGGCTCTGGGCATGTTCATACCCGCGACGCTGGCCAGTACGTTCGTGGTGAGGATCTACGAACGCGGCCGTCTGGAAGATATCGGCATGGGATGGAGTCCGGCTTCGCTGCGTCAATTCTGGGCTGGTACTGGCGCCGCCGCCGCCGCCGCCTTGCTGGTCCTCGGAATTGCCTGCCTGACAGGGCTTGCCACATTTCAGAAGATTGCCGATCCGCAAGCCGCCTTCAACCTCGGACAGTTGATCTTCGTCGCCGTGTTGTTACTCTTCGGAGCGGTCGGCGAAGAACTGATGTTCCGCGGTTACGCGTTCCAATTGCTGACGGGCTCGTTCGGGCCCTGGCGCGTCATTCCTGCCTTTGGCGTTCTCTTCGCTGTGGCCCACCTGGCGAATCTGGGCTCATGGTGGCTCGGCACGTTCAACACGGGATTGTGGGGCCTGCTGCTGGGCTTCGCCATGTGGCGCAGCGGCGCTCTATGGCTGCCGATCGGGCTGCATTTCGGCTGGAACTTTATCCTCCCCCTGGCGGGGGCCCGCCTCAGCGGATTTACACTGGGGTTGACGGGGTACGAGCTGAAATGGAAGGCGCCCATCTGGTTGAGCGGCGGCGAGTACGGTCCCGAAGGAAGCGTTCTGACCACGCTCGCCTGTGTCCTGCTCATGATCTGGCTGTGGCGCGGCAAAATGCACCGCCAGCCGTCCCTCTTGCTGGACCAGAGAAAGCCTCTCGACCCGTCTCAGTCACTCGATCCAAGTGGAAAAGTGCCGGTATGAAGCCAGCCCTGTTGGCACTTGTGCCTGCATTGCTGTGGAGCGTCTGCCTCGCGCCCGCCCAGGGTGGATTCGATACAAAAGCCAAAGAAGACAAGGCGCGTAAACTGACCGACGAAGAGAAACTCACGCTAATGCGTGGTCTCACCGCGGAGTACGCCAAAGTGAAGGTCTTCCTGCCCCGCTCGAAGAAGCCGTTGAAGATGAAGAGCGACGGCACTTACGACAAGTTCGAGTGGAAAGACGTGGGCATGGAGTTCGGCCCCGTGGCCCGTGTCGACGACCTCGTGCAGATCACGCATGTAGATATTGAAGACGACCGGATCGTCTTCCAGATCGACGGTGGGTTCAAACCTAGAGGCAAATGGTATCAGCGGGTCGAAGTCGGCGCGGGCGCTGGCGGGACCGGAACGCAACCGATCAACCAGGACCCGAAGAAGTCCTATGGCACCTCGATCGCACTCGCATGGGAGGGGCTCATCCCATCCAACATCCAAGTCTCCGAAGTGAAGAAGATTCTCAAGCCGGTGCTGGATTTCGAAAAGCGAAGCGCCTCGGAAGATTACTTCGCCAACCTCCCGCCAGAAATCCAGGAAGCCATCAAGGCCAAGAGGGCCGCGGTTGGGATGACTCGCGACCAGGTTCTGATGGCAATGGGGATGCCACGGGACAAACTGCGCGAGACGAAGGACGGACTCGATACGGAGGACTGGATCTACGGCTTGCCCCCGGGCAAGATCACATTCGTCACCTTTGCGAACAGCAAGGTGATCAAGGTGAAGGACTCCTTCGCCGGGCTGGGCGGATCGACAGCGCCTCCGCTCAGGCCTGTGCAGTAGCAACGAACCCTTTGGTCGCAACTCCTGAGAACGCCGATCTCCAGATCGGCCTCCATTCCCCTGAACGCCGCCATGCAAAGGTACACCTCGCATGCCGGCGCGACTCAAGACGAAACTTCGACCCGCGAGTCCGCGAGTCCTTTTTGGCGTGCCATTCCGGAGCTTCTTGTCCGATTCCCTTCGGGCGGCTTAGATCGGGCTTTGGTATCCTAATGGGTTGGTATTGCAATCCGTTCAGAGAGGATCATCATTATGGCAATCAAAGTAGCAATCAATGGCTTCGGCCGCATCGGGCGCAACGTTCTGCGCGCCGCTCTTGAAAAGCCCGAGGCTGGTATCGAGATCGTCGCGACCAACGACCTGACCGACACTAAGACCCTGGCCCACCTGCTGAAGTACGACTCCGTGCTCGGCAAGCTGCATGCCGAAGTTAAGGCTGGCGACGGCGAGATTCTCGTCAACGGCAAGTCCATCAAGGTCTTCAGCATCAAGAACCCGGCCGAGATCGACTGGTCCAGCCTGGGCGCCCAGATCGTCGTCGAATCGACTGGCTTCTTCACCAAGGCCGAGGCCGCCAAGGCCCATCTCCGCGGCTCAGTTAAAAAAGTCATCATCTCGGCTCCGGCGAGCGGCGAAGACATCACCATCGTGCTCGGCGTCAACGAAGACAAGTACGTCGCTGACAAGCACCACATCATTTCGAACGCCTCCTGCACCACCAACTGCCTGGCGCCGATGGCCAAAGTGATCCACGACAAGTGGGGCATCGAGAAGGGCTCGATGGTCACCATCCACTCCTATACCAACGACCAGAAGGTTCTCGACTATCCGCACAGCGACCTCCGCCGCGCTCGCGCCGCCGCAATCAACATGATTCCGACCAAGACTGGCGCCGCCAAGGCCATCGGCCTGGTTATGCCGGAACTGCTGGGCAAGATGGACGGTTATTCCATGCGCGTTCCGCTGCCAGACGTTTCCGCGGTCGATCTGACTGCGATCTTGAAGACTCCCGCCACTGCCGAAGCGATCAACGCTGAGATTAAGGCAGCCTCCGAGGGCAAGCTGAAGGGCATCCTCGGCTACACCAGCGATCCGGTCGTCTCCAGCGACATGCTGCACGATCCGAACTCCAGCATCGTGGACGGCCAGCTGACGAAGGTCATGGACGGCACCCTGTTGAAGATCGTTTCCTGGTACGACAACGAGTGGGGCTACTCCTGCCGCGTCGTCGACCTTGCGAAGTTCATCGCCGACAAGGGCCTCTAACCGGCTGCATCGCCCCGCGTCCCGCAAGGGACGGTGTGAGACAAGAGCGAAAGCCCCGGATTCCCGCAATGGAGTCCGGGGCTTTCTTGTTTTCGTCGCTGACTTGCAGGCTCGACTCGCCAGGAGCAAGCGGTCTGAATGACGTATATTGACCATGTACGTCTCAAGGCTTTCCCTCATGAAACTCATACGATTCAGGACTCCTTTTTGTGCGGGCCTCTGCCTCGCTCTAGCCGCGCTGTGTGGTGCATCGGCGCAGACTGCGGCGCGCACGGGCGAACGTCCGCTGCCGCGTTTGGTCGAAAAGGACGGGCGCTATGCGCTGATGGTGGACGGTGCGCCATACCTGATTCTCGGCGCGCAGGTGAACAACTCCAGCGCCTGGCCCGCGATGCTGCCCAAGGTCTGGCCGGCGATGGAGGCCTTGCACGTCAACACGGTGGAAATCCCCATCTACTGGGAGCAGTTTGAGCCACAACAGGGCCGCTTCGATACGACCCTGGTCGATACGATTCTCAAGCAGGCGCGCGAGCATCATGTGCGCCTGGTGCTGCTATGGTTCGGCACGTGGAAGAACGGCAGCGGGCACTATCAGCCCGAATGGATGAAGCTGAAGCCGGAGCTGTATCCGCATGTGATCGGCGCCGACGGGCGTGCGATCGATTCTCCCTCTCCGCACTCCGAAGGCGCGCTGAAGCTGGACATCCTGGCCTTCACTGCGCTGATGCGGCATCTCAAATCGGTGGATCCGCAGCGGACCGTCATCATGGTGCAGGTCGAGAATGAGCCGGGCACGTGGGGTGGCGTCCGCGACTACTCACCGCTCGCGCAGAAGCTGTTCGACGGACAGGTTCCCGCTCAACTGCTAAGCAAGCTGCACAAAGAACCCGGCACGTGGCGGCAGGTCTTCGGTGACGACGCCGACGAGTTCTTCCATGCCTGGTCGGTGGCGGAATACATTGGCAAGGTCGCCGCGGCGGGTAAGGCAATCTATCCCCTTCCGTTGTATGTGAACGCTGCGTTGCGCGATCCGCTCAAGCCGAGCCGTCCACCAAGCTACGAGAGCGGCGGTCCGACCGACAATGTCCTGGAGATCTACAAGGCCGCCGCGCCTGCCATCGACATCCTCGCGCCCGACATTTACATGCCTGAGACTGACAAGTACCTGGCGGTGCTGGACCACTATCGCCGTCCGGATAATGCTCTTTTTGTGCCGGAAACCGGCAGTCACGGCCCGTATGCACGCTACTTCTTCGCTGCCTTGGGACGCCAGGCCATCGGATTTGCGCCCTTCGGGATGGACTACACGAATCCGCTCACGGGCTTCCCCGGCGCTCCAAAATCGAAAGAAGACTGGTTCGCACCCTTCGCGGTGAACTACGAGCTCGTCGCTCCGATGCAACGTGAGATCGCAAAGCTGAGCTTCGAAGGCAAACTCCACGCAGCGGTCGAAGAGAAGGGCAAGACAACGCAGACGTTCGACCTAGGAGCCTGGAAAGCGGCCATCTCCTACGGGCGGCCTGGCTTCGGCAGCGCCGAGCCCAAGGGCAATCCCGAGACGAACGGGCGCGTGCTTGTGGCCCAACTGGCCGACAACCAGTTCCTGGTCGCCGGCTTCCACGTCCGCGTCGATTTCGAGCCATCGGACAAGAGCTCGGGCAAGCAGCGGCTGTTCCTCAAAGTGGAAGAGGGCCAATACGAGAACGGCATCTTCCGCCCAATCCGCATCTGGAATGGCGACCAGACCGATTGGGGATTGAACTTCGCCGGCGTGCCCCAGTTGCTGCGGGTGTCCGTGGCGACCTATTGAGGAATCGGGCGCCTATGCGCCCCACTCCGCAGTCCACGATCCGGCTCCAGGGCCGATTTCGACGCTCGTTGCCCCGGGCTTCGCAGCCGCGCCCTGGACGCCTTTGAACTTCAGTCCACCGAGCATCGCCGGCACCCGGACCGACTTCGGCGCGGGACCCGAATTGCGCTCGAACTTCAGACGCCATGCGGAGCCTTGTGGCGTGAGATCGAGGTCAATCCGGCCGAAGCGCGTCGGAGTCTGTTTGAGGCGAAAAGGCTGGCGCGAGACGAGTTCTGGCGCGCCGATTCCGTCCAGCAGACGCAGAGCCGCACCGTCCTCCAACGCCAGCATGTGGCGGAGGTAGAGCACGCATTCGGCGCTGGCCCAGTTGTGCGGCATGTCGCCGACATATCCCGCCACATTCGACCCGCGCAAAGGCTGCTCCTCACGCCAGCAGTAAAGCGGCGAGGCGTGATTCAGGAATCCGTGGAACGTCCGGCGCGCCCAGTCCGATTCGCCGGACCAGAGGTAGGCATGGGCTGCGAATGGCGCGTTGTAGGTCCACAGGCCGCCGTGCGGCAACCAGCCGGTTTCCGCCGGCACGTCTTCTTGCGTGCACCACTGCATCAACGCGTTGTGGCCGCGAACGACGGGGTGATTCTTCGCGAAAACAAGACCGGGATAGATCGCGTGCGCGAGCGCCCACTGCGCCGCCTGCAAGCGCGGGCGATCCCACTCGTTGCGCTGCCACGCCGGATCGTCTCTCATCACCATAGGCAGGAAGCGGAAGCCCGCGGGGTGGCGCACCATCTCCTTCTCCGCGGCTGCTTCGAAGGCCACGCGCAGTTCGGTATAGAACTTTGCCGCGCGTTCGAGCCCATTGCTGGACGGCCCGCCATCGGCCTGCATGGCAGCCTGCAAGCCGGCCAACGACCAGAGCGGGTTGGTGAACTCATTGCCCTTGGTGAACCCGCCATCGGAGAAACCCAGGGCGAGCAAGCCGTACTTGCCCGCGGGCGAACCCTCGGCGCGTCCCCTGTCGCGCATCGACTCAAGGAAACCTGCGGCGCGCTCGATGCGCGGCTTCAGTTCCCGGAAGTCGCTCCAGTCCGTGGAGAGTTCGCATTGGCGCACCGTGGAAAACATGGCGATGGCCGCGTCTTTGTAATGCTCAGAACCGCCGCCGGCGTCCAGCGCGCCATCGCCGCGCTGATACGTCCAGGTGGTATACAGCCCTTCGCGCGCCTCTTTGTCGTACCCAAGATAGCGCGCGGCTTCGAGGATGAAATGACCGTCCACCACCCACAAGCCGCGATAGCAGGTAGGCCCCACCTGGAACGTCAGACGGCCGTCGCGCACCTCGCGTGCCTGGAGAATATTCCGCGCGCATGCAGTGAGGAAGTCCGAGTAAGGGCGGGGCAATTCCCACTCGACGGCGCCACCGAAGGGGCGCCAGTTCTTCCAGTAGGCGCGCGCTTCTTCGAGCAGCGCCGGACCGTCCGCGGCCGCCACCGTCTGCGCCTGCTGAGGAAAGCGGAACAGAATATCGGCGGGCAGTTCGAGTGCCGGCAGTGTCGTCTGGTAAGTGGAGCCCCAATCTGCGAGACGCAGTTCGTGGCTGCAGGCGAACAGTTGCGTCTTCGCGTCGCCGTCGAGGAAGATGGCCTGGCCTTGGGACTTCAGCGCCTGTCTTGTCCGGAGCGAAACGACGGGCACGGCGCGAGCGGCGCGCTTTCCCGTGGAGGTAACTTTCATCAGCACGTTGTCCACGCGGCCCTCGCCCGCCCGCTCGGTCGCGAAGGAGATAAGTTCGAACCGCACGCTTGGCCGCTCCACAATCGTATGGATAATCGGTACGCTTGGCGCTTCGAGTTCCTGTCGTAAGATGTGGTCCCCTTCCATGCCGAGCAGCGAGAACTGCACAACCGTTGGATAGAATTCCGGCGAGCGCCGTCCCGGGTTGCCGTAAAGCAATCGGCCGCTCTGGTCCACCAGGCTTTTGTGCGCATCGTCGGGAAAGCAATACGCGGTCTGCCACTGCAAGGGCGAATAGCGGAAGTCGACCGCCGCACCGCCTTTCGAACCGGCACTCGAACCTGCATCCGCTGAGGCCGAGAGATCGACGGGAGCGGCAAGCGCGCCAACGGTTCCAATCATCTGACGCCGGGAAATAGACGAAAGCATATGTCTGCGCGCCGGGTTGCTCCTTCAGGCGATCCGGCTCCGTTAGAGCATACACCGCACGGCAGGCGAATGAACGCCGCCGCCGCAAGCGACGAAGTGAGCGCCCGGCCTTCAAGCTGAAATCCGAGGCCCAGCTAGTGCCGTGATTGAAACGGCAAGGACGTCTCAAGCCAACGGCTTCGCATCAACGCACCCTGGAAATCGTGTGGAACTCGTGCGAAGATGCCGTAGATCACACATTTCCCACCCTGATGCGAGGACGGGGATGAGGAGGATTTCCATGCGAATCGCTACGACGGTTCTGGCGCTTTCTATGATCGCGGCCATTGCCCCGGCCCAAAGTGAAAAAGCGAGAAACAACCTGATTCGTGAAGTTCGGCACGAACTGGTGATGCTTCCGTATTATGGCGTCTTTGACGACCTCAATTACCGTGTAGATGGGTATACGGTCACTCTGACCGGCTACGTGACTAGGCCGGTTCTGAAGAGCGACGCCGAGAACGTTGTGAAGGGAATTGAAGGCGTCGAAAAGGTTGTCAACCAGATCGTCGTGCTGCCTCCATCCCCGATGGACGACCGGATCCGCAGGGCGACCTACCGGGCGATTTACGGCGGACCCCCGCTGGATCGCTATGGCCTCCAGGCGGTTCCGTCGATTCATATCGTCGTGCAGAATGGCAAGGTCATTCTGGTGGGTGTCGTGGATAACGAGACGGACAAGAACGTCGCCGGCATAAAGTCTAATGGGGTTCCCGGAGTTTTCTCCGTGGACAATCGGCTTAGCGTGGCAACAAGCGGGAAGAAATAGCGCGACGCTCGAAGCGCGCGGACTCATCGGAACACCAGTTTGTCGCGCTACGGCAGCCAGAATCTCAGCGCTTTTTGAGTCATCCCGGAGATCATCAAGGCCCATCCAAAACTAAGAAAAGTACCGATGATGATGTACTCGGCAACTTTGCGCTGGGTTGCGTCCTTGATCTCGCCGAATCGAAGGATCGATTTTGCCGCGATCAGAAAACCGATTCCGTTCGGCTGGTCCATCAGCAGGAGCAACAAGACCAGAAATCGCTCCAGCCAGCCGATGTACTGCCCTCCGCGCGTCAGTCCGGCGATGTCGCTGCCCTGAATCTCAGTAGCGAAGCGCCGGGTAAGCCTGGCGATCAGGTTTCCTCCGATGGGGACGGACAGGATCACCCCGGAGATGAGTGTGAGGAGCGCGAAGTACCGCCCAGACAGCTCGGGCGCAAGGCCGGTCATCCACCAGCCGCTCTGTGCCGCGCGGGGGAACCGGAACGCCAGTCCGAGCAGTACGGCGAAATGCGATAACTGGATCGCCAGCAGCGCCGCTAGGGACAACAACGGACGAGATGACTCGATCGCATCCAGAGTCAGGTGCGCCAGGAAGATCGCGAGCAGGATCTGCCAGTGAAAGCTCCCGAGCAATAAGTACGAGGCCGAAGTGACGATGGCCGCGCTCAAAACCGGAGCCCAAATCCGGTGCTTGCGTCCGGCCATCCACGCCGTCTGAGAGATGAAGCAGCCAAGCAGATGCGCTGTGAGGATTGCGGTAAGCGTTCCAGCCATGGCCATCAGACAACCTTTTTCGGTTGTCTGGCGGCAGACAACCGTTTTTGGTTGTCTGGCGGCAGACAACCATTTTCGGTTGTCTGAGGAATTTGCCCGAGAACCGATCCCCACGATGTCTCTTCGAACAAGCGGATCGCTTCTCGAAGCACGTACCAGTTCGCTGCGCTGAGCCCTTTAGCCACGGCCTGTTTTGAGACGGCTGGCCTCAGCGTTTGGCCGATCTTCTCGGAGTCGGGTTCCTCTTTATGGACGGCGGCGCGCACCAGCTCAGCCTGACGCATGGTCCATTGGCCGATGAGCGAATCGCAAAGGTGACCCACGACCTGCAGCCACTCGGACAGCGGGCCGGCGGACTGTGGAACCTCAATCGTCATCTTCGAATAGCGGGTCATCTTGTCCAAAGCCTTGCCGGATAGAACGAAGGCCTGCCCCGTCGACAGAGAGATCCTCCCGGAGGAAATTTCATCGACTTCTCCCAACCCTATCGCGACGCGGGAATCCGCCAACCCTGTCGCCAGCAGCGAGGCGCGAAGGTGGACGCTCACGCGCAGGGCCAAGGCGGGGTCGGTCAGAAGGAACTGCCAGGCGTCGCCCCGGAAGAATTCCGGCTGACCTTGGATCAGGCCCCGCTGCCAGCGCCGCGCCCGGTTCACGGCGCGGAGCAAGGTGGCACGCACCGCTTCCAACTCAGTAAGGGAGAGGCGGCTGGACTTGATAATGTCACCGGTCAGCACGGCGTAATACCTGCTCTGCTTCATTGCTGTCGCTCCACTTTGTTGCTGCCGCGCATATCGACAGAGACATTGTAGATCCTCGGATCGCATAGCCGCTACGAAGGTGGCTTTCCTCCGCCCTGATGGGCGCGGGCCTGGCTGCTCGTCAAGACTCCCGGAATGGACGGAAGTTCACCGATATTTTGCATTCCGACCCCGCAAAGCGATAGATTCATCGAGTAAGCTCTGAATCTCTCCATTCTCCGGAAAGGCTAACCATGGCTCAAATCAAAGGACCCGCAATTTTTCTCGCGCAGTTCATGGGCGACGAAGCGCCCTTCAACAACCTGACGAACATCACGGCTTGGGCAAAGTCGCTGGGCTACATCGGCGTGCAGATCCCTGCGTGGGACTCTCGCGTAATCGACATCGAGAAGGCCGCCACGTCCAAGACGTACTGCCGCGAGCTGCAAGCTCAGACCAACGGCCTCGCGATTACGGAATTGGCTTCGCACCTGATCGGCCAGCTAGTGGCGGTTCACCCGGCCTATGACGATCTGTTCGATTCCTTCGCCGCGCCGGAAGTACGCGGCGACCCGAAGGCTCGCACCGCCTGGGCAGTCAACCAGATGAAGCTCTGCATCAAGGCTTCCGCGAATCTCGGTCTCAAGACGCTCCCGACGTTCTCCGGCGCTCTGCTTTGGCCGTTCATGTATCCCTGGCCGCAGCGTCCCGGCGGCCTGGTGGAAGAAGGGTTCAAGGAACTCGCCAAGCGCTGGAAGCCGCTGCTCGATTACGCCGACAAGTTTGGTGTCGATCTCGCTTACGAACTGCACCCCGGCGAGGATCTGCACGACGGCGTGACTTTCGACCGGTTCCTGGCGGCCACGGGCAACCATCCGCGCGCCAACATCCTGTACGACCCGTCGCACTTCATTTTGCAGTGCCTCGACCATGTTGGATTCATCGACGTCTATGGCAGCCGTATCAAAGCCTTCCATGTAAAAGACGCCGAGTTCCGTCCATCCGCCAAGGCCGGCGTCTACGGCAGCTTCTCGGGCTGGCAGGAACGCCCAGGGCGCTTCCGCAGTCTCGGCGACGGCCAGGTGGATTTCAAGCAGGTCTTCACACGTCTCACGGCTGCCGGTTACAACTCTTGGGCGGTTCTCGAATGGGAGTGTTGCTACAAGGACTCTTCTCAAGGAGCGGTTGAGGGCGCCCCGTTCATCGCCGCGCAGTTGATCGATGTGCCGACGAAAGCGTTTGACGATTTCGCCGGCGCGGCCAGCGACGCCTCGCGCAATCGCCGCATTCTCGGCGTGAAGTAGCCGTCCGCGGCGGATACAAAAGATGGGGATGGGCTCTTGAGCGCCGTCCCCATTCCCGTTTTCGCCTTACCGCGGCTAGACCGGCTTCTTGAGCTTCTTCACCATCCGCAACTCGTTCTTCTCGCCGGGAACGATCTGGTATTGCACGTCGTCCATGATGCTGCGGATCAGGCGCAGCCCGAGCCCGCCCGAGCGGCGGTCCCGGATCAGTGCATCGAGATCCTGCTCCTGAATGCGAGCCGGGTCGAAGCCCTTGCCGTCGTCGATGATGTCGAAGCGGATTGCATCGTCGTCAATCAGAGCGCGGATGGTGACTTTGTGGGTCGTTTCGAGGTCGTAGGCGTGTTCGATGACGTTGGCGCAGGCCTCGTCCACGGCGAGTGTCAAACGCATCACGTCCTTCTCGTCGAAACCGGCCTGCACGCCGATCGCGGAAACGAACTCGCGGATCAGAGCGAGGTTCTCCGTGGAACTCGGCACCATCAGTGTGAAGCTTCTCTCGAATTGCGCCACGGCACTAATCCTTCCGCTCCGCGCCTTTATCGAACAGGGCTACGGCCGCCTCGATGTTGTCGACTATATCGAACAACTCGTGGAAGCCCAGCACCTCGAACACCTGGTAGACCTTTGGCGCGATGCCGGCGAGCTTTATGTCGCCACCCTTCTCACGGATCTCCTCGATGAAGCTCATGAAGACGCCGAGGCCCGCCGACGAGATATAGCTGAGTTTTCGGCAGTCGGCGACCAGGCGCAGATGGCCTGCAGCCGCCTCGTCGGAAATGGCGTTCTCGAACTGTGGCGCGGTGTGCGCGTCGAGAAACCCGTCGAGCGCAAGCACGACTGCGCCGCCCTGTTCACTGCGATCGATTAGAAAGTTCGTGGCCACTCGTCGCTACTCCCCGGTGCGTCGATCTCCTATGGATCGTGCAGTTTCTAGCATAACGGGGAATCACCGCCCCGGCTCGATTCGCGCATATCCGAAGCGCGAAAATCAGTCCTGGGAAGTCCCCCCTGTCGCGGTATTCATGTCCGCTTCAATACCAGAGCCGTAATGTCGTCGTGCTGCGGAGCGCCCCCTGCGAAGCCGTCAATTGCTTCGAATAGGCGATCGAGAATCCTCTCCGGCTCCTCCTCGCGATGAGCCTTCAAGCATTCGATGGTGCGCTCTATTTCAAACTCCTCTTGCTGCAAATTGTCGGCTTCCGTGACGCCGTCGGTATAGAGCAGCAGCAAATCGCCGCGCTCCAATTGCAGGGCGCCCGCTTCGTACTTCCTGGCTGGCAGCAGGCCCACCGGCATGCCTGTCGCATTCAGCAGTTCGACTTCTCCGGAGGCGCGCAGCACGATGCCTTCGTTGTGGCCGCAGTTGACGTATTCGCAGGCGCCGCTCTGCGGCCGGTACTTCATAAAGAACGCGGTGGCGTACTTGCTGGCCGGCGTCGAGGCGTACAGCAGGTCGGAGGTCTTGCTCGCCAGTTCGGTGATCGGAGGCCCGGCGCTGAGCAGCGCGCGCAGAGTCGCCTGCAGATTGGCCATCAACAGCGATGCCGCCACGCCCTTGCCGCTGATGTCGGCGACACACAGCAGGCTAACGTCGGGGCCTGCATGCAACACGTCGTAGTAGTCGCCGCCGACCTGGCGAGCCTGGCGGTTCCTCGCCGCCATGAAAGTGGACGCAAGATCGGGCAGTCGTTTCGGAAACAGGTCCTTTTGGATCGATGCGGCCAGCGTCAGCTCCTGCTCAATCTGCTGACGGTAGAGCGAGTCGCGGAAATGCCAGGCGTTTTCGAACGCCACCGCCGCCTGCGACATCAAGCCCTGCGCGAAGTCGAAGTCGGCCTCACCGTAAGAGAGATTCAAAGCCCGTGGCCCAAGCACCACGATGCCCTGCGTCTCGGCGGAGGCGCGAATCGGCAGCAGCAGCATCCCCTCGCGCAGCGTGGCCCCTTCCAGACCCTGGGCTTCCTGCTGCAGCACGGCGGCGTCCAACTCCTCCAGCCCCTTCACCCGCTGGATCGGTGGTTGCCCGGCCTTCCACGTGAACAACGCATGCCGCCGCACCGCGTAGCGGCCGCTGAGCGTCAGCATCAGGATTCGCGCCAGTTCGTCTACGTCGATAGTGGATGCCAAACCTCGTCCCAGGTCGAGCAGTGTGCGCAGCTCCTGGACCTTCTGGTCGAGGGCCCGGTTGGCCAGCAGCACTTCCTGGTGCGCACGCGCGTTTTCGATGGACGACGCGGCAAGGCCGAGCAGCGCTTCGAGGAACTCGTTTTCGCTATCGTCCAGCGCGCCGCGTCTGGACGGAGAAAGCGCCAGCAGTCCCGCGGGAGCGCTGGCGTCGCCAATCGGAAAGGTCATGGTCAAGCCGGCTTCAGCGGCGGATTCGGCGCGGAAAGGCTGTCCCTGCTGGAGAGCGGTCACGCCGCGCGACTGCGCGACGCGCAGGCCGCCGGGCTCTTGAATCGCCACCGCGCCACGCAGGCACAGCAGCCGGCCCATCACGGTGCGCAACAGATGCTTCAGCAGTTCGTCGAGTTCCAGCGACGCGCTCAGCAGTTTCGCCGATTCGAGCAGCGACTCGAGTCTCGAAGCGTCCAAACGTGCGTCCGTCCGGCCTTCCATTCGGTCTACTATACCGTCTTCCGGCCGAAGGTTTCAGCACTGATTCCGCTCCGCAAATGGGGTGCCCTGCAAAGTGGGGCGGCGCTCCAGCGCCGCGCGGGCTCTCCAGAGCCCGCTCAGTTACAGCTTGCGGGCGGACCCTGGAGGGTCTTCAGACCCGCTGCAAACTCCATCTGCCTGCTTCGCTCAGACCTGCTTGAACGGGCTCCGCGCCAGCACGTAGTCGAGCGACGCTTTTGGCACCTTGAATTCCGCCGTGCCGGTGTTGCCCATATAGCCGAGCGCCTTCACTCCCGCGGGCGACGTAAAGTACGCATCCACTACCATACGTCTGGCCCCACTGAAGAAATTGATGCCGGGCGCGAGTTCCGGCGTCGTGTTCTTGCGAAACGAGATGTCGTCCAGGATGGCCTTACGAACCTCGGACGTCAGATCGACGAAGTTTCGCCCGCCGCGGCGGCGCGATTCATGGTCCAGCCAACCCAGGCCGCTCAGCCAGATCTCCTTCAGCTTGTCGTTGTTGGCGGCCAGCAAATCGATGAATTCCGCCGCGCCCGCACCCGCGCCGCCGGGCTCGCTGCCTTCGGGTGGAATGATCAGGTCGGCGAGCAGGCTGACCGTTTTGAATTCATGTGCGGTGAACAGGTGAGGCTTATAATCGCCCCCGTTCTTCGCGGCAATCTGAGCCGCCTGGCGATGCACGTGGCTCGAGTCCTGCGCGCTCATCCGGCCTGCGCCGGCGGCGACCGCGGCCACTGCCTGCAGCAGGGTTCTGCGTTGCATGGGTCCGGGCTTCATGGACTACAGATCCCCCTTTCTCATCTGTTCCGCGATGTAATCGGCAGCGCGCCAGGCCAGCGCCACGATGGTGAGCGTCGGGTTCTTGTCGGGATTCGACACGAACGGGGCCGCGTCGGCGACGAACAGGTTCTTGCAGTCGTGCGCCTGATTGTATTTGTTGAGAACCGACGATCTCGGATCGTCGCCCATTCGAGCCGTGCCGAGTTCGTGGATGATGGCGCCCGGTTTGGAGATTGCTTCCGCTTCACTCTCCAGATTGCGCGGGCCGTACACATGCCCGCCCATCGCTTCAATAATCGACGCGAACGTTTCATGCATATGCCGCACCATCTTCAACTCGTGCTCGCTCCACTTGAAGTGGAAGCGCAGCACCGGCGTGCCCCACCGGTCAACCTTGTCAGGATCGAGATCGCAGAACGAATCTTCATTGGGAATCATCTCGCCCCGCCCGGCGAAGCCGAGGCTGCACCCGTAGCTTTTGATAGCTGCGTCCTTCAGGCTCTTGCCATAGCCTTCGTGGTCCTCGCAGATTCCGTGAAAACTGCCCACCTCGGGCATGTCGTAACCGCCGCCAACTTCGATGTGGTACCCACGCGGGAATTCCTTCTGCCGGTCCCACAGCCACCATGGCGAATAGACGTGCCCCCCGCCGTAGCCGTCGTCGTTGTACTTCGGCATCCCTTCGAGAGCCGGAACGTAGCCGCCCAGTCCGTAACCGACCGTGTCAGTGAGATAACGGCCCACTACCCCCGAGGAGTTGGCAAGCCCGTTCGGATGGCTCGGAGCCTTGGAGTTGAGCAGCAGCCGCGCCGACTCGCAGGCACTCGCTGCCAGCACCACCACCCGGCAGCGCACTTGCCGCTCTTCGCGCGTGATCTTGTCCACGTAGCTCACGGCGCGCGCTTTTCCTTCGTCGTCCGTCAAAATCTCGCGCGCCATTGCGTTCGTGATCAGCTTCAACCGGCCCGTCTTGAGGGCGGGGAACACCTGCACCTGGCTCGCTGAATAATTTGAAGCCGTGACGCAGCCGCGGCCGCATTGCCCGCAGTAATGGCACGCTGGACGCCCGTTCAGAGCCTTCGTCAGCACGGCCATGCGCGCCGGGATGCAGGGGATGTTCAGAGTACCGCAGGCCTTCTGAATCAGCACCTCGTGCACGCGCGGCGGAGGGGCGGGCAGAAAGTTGCCGTCCGGCGCGCTGCGGATGCCCTCCTTGGTCCCGCAGATGCCCATGAAGCCCTCCGCCTTGTCGTAGTACGGCGCCACCTCGTCGTATGTGATCGGCCAGTCGAAGCCCAGCCCATCGCGCGAATGCGGCTTGAAATCGTAGTCGGCAAAGCGCAGCGAGATGCGGCCGTAGTGGTTGGTCCGCCCGCCCACGATGCGCGAGCGATACCAGCGGAACTGGCTGCCCGGCGCGACGGTGTAGGGCTCCTCATCGATCTCCGAGAAGCAGTTGGGCGCGCCGAAGAAACCGAAGTCCTTACGGCCCGTGTAGCTCTCGCCCTTTTCGCCCGCGCCGCGATGGTCGTAATCCGCCGGGGTCTTGTGTTCTTTGAAATCCTGGGCGGGGTGCAACATCGGCCCCGCTTCCAGAAGAGTTACATTGATTCCCAGATTGGCTAAGACGTGAGCCACGGTTCCGCCTCCGGCGCCGGAGCCGATCACTACAACGTCTGCCACAGGTGCGCCCTTCATCACCTGAAACATGTCTTTCAGGTGTACCACAAACCTGACGCTTGTGTGGGTTAGACCAAGAACGCAAAAGTGGGGCAGACCCCCAGGTCTGCGCGGGTCCCCCTGGACCCGCATCGGGAGGCATTGGAAATGGTGCGACGAAGCGAGTCAAAGAGGCCGACGTGCGCGTCGGCCCCAATTTCGGCGATGTCGTGGGAGTCCGCCCACTCTAGGAAGTGGCTTTGGCTAGTTCGACCGGCTCGAGTTCCTTGCGGTACTTGCATTCCTTGTTCGGGCACTCCGCAAAGTGGCCCGACTTCAGGAACTTTTCGAGCAGATACGTTGACTCGCAATTCGGGCAGTGCTCGGCGATTGGCTTCGACCAAGCCACGAAGTCGCATTCGGGGTACCGGTTGCATCCGTAGAACGTCTTGCCGCGTTTGGAGCGCCGTTCGGCCAGCTCACCGGTGCCGCACTTGGGGCAGGGAACCCCCGTCGTCTTCTGCAGCACGTACTTGCACTTCGGATAGTTCGAGCAAGCCGTGAACTCCCCGAAGCGGCCCGACTTGGTCGCGAGCTGATGCCCGCATTCCGGGCACTTCTCTTCGAGCAAGACATCCGGCTTTCTCTGCGCGCCGCCAATCTGCTTGGTCGTCTTGCAGTCCGGGTAGCCCGAGCAGGCGTAGAACGTGCCGAAGCGCCCCTTCTTGAGCACCATCGGCCGTCCGCAGTTTTCGCAATACTCCTCGGCGTCCTGCTCCGCGATTTCCACGGGGTTCTCGCCGTCGCCGATCTCGTCGGCTACGAGAGTCGTTTCCCGGGTGTTCGTGCATTCCGGGTAGCCGGTGCAGGCGAGGAAGTAGCCGTGCTTGCCCCACTTGATCACCATGGGCTTGCCGCACCGGTCGCAAGTCTGGTCGGTCGCAATCTCGGTGCGCTTCACATCGCGCATCGACCGCCCGGCTTCTTCAAGATCCTTTTCGAATCTCTTGTAGAACTCGGCCATCGCGTCGGTCCAGGCGATGGTGCCGTCCTCGATGTCGTCCAGCTTGCCTTCCAGGCTGGCCGTGTAATTGACGTCGAAGATGTCGTTAAAGCTCTCTACCAGCAGATCCGTCACGATCATGCCCAAGTCGGTGGGATTGAACTTTCCGCCCTCTTTCTTCACATACTCCCGTTCCTGGATGGTCGAGAGAATGGAAGCGTAGGTGGACGGACGCCCGATGCCGTCGGCTTCGAGTTCCTTCACCAGCGTCGCTTCGGTGAAGCGCGGCGGCGGCTCGGTGAAGTGCTGCTCGGGATGAATCGACTTGAACTTCAGCACCTCGCCTTCGCTCACCTGCGGCAGGCGGTTCTTCAGCTCGTCGTCTTCCTCGTCCTTCTGGTCCTTGCCCTCTTCGTAAACTGCCAGGAACCCGTCGAACTTGGGGACCGAACCGGTCGCGCGGAGCAAATACTCCGCTCCGTCACGGCCCTTCGCGGTCACCTCAATGGTGGTCTGGTCGAAGACCGCCGGCGTCATCTGCGACGCGACGAACCTCATCCAGACGATCCGGTAGAGCTTCAGCTCGTCCTCGCTCAGGTACTTCGCAATCTCGTCCGGAGTGTGGCGCACTGACGTCGGGCGGATGGCTTCGTGCGCATCCTGAGCCTGCTTCTTGGTCTTGTAGAAATTGGGCGTGGCGGGCAGATACTGCTCGCCGTACCGTTCTCCGATCAGGCTGCGCACCTCGGCCAGCGCATCGTCGGAGACGCGCGTCGAGTCGGTACGCATGTAAGTGATCAGACCCACCGAGCCTTCCGGCCCGAGTTCGATGCCTTCGTACAGCCGCTGGGCCAGCCCCATCGTGCGCTTCACGCTGAAGCGGATCTTGCGCGCGGCTTCCTGTTGCAGGGTAGAAGTGATGAACGGCGGAACCGGGTTGCGCCGCTTTTCCTTCGTCCCGACCGAGTGAACCTTGTACTCGCTCCCTTCCAGGGCGTTGACCACCGACTGGGAGCCGGCTTCGTCGGTGACCGACAGATTCTCACCGTCGCGCTTGACGACAGCGGTCTTCAGGACCGGCGCCTTCTTCGCGTGCAGGTGGACGTCGATGGACCAGTATTCCTGCTTGAGGAACGCCTTGATCTCGCGCTCCCGTTCGACGATCAGCCGCAGCGCCACCGTCTGAACGCGTCCCGCCGAGAGTCCGCGCCGGACTTTGTCCCACAGCAGCGGAGAGATCTTGTATCCCACCAGACGGTCCAGGATCCTGCGGGTCTGCTGGGCATCCACCAGCGCCACGTTCACTTGGCGCGGATGCTCGAACGCCCGCTTCACGGCCGTGGGCGTGATCTCGTTGAACGTCACGCGGAAGAAGTCCGGGCCGCCGGCCTTTTTCGAATGCAGCTCTTCTTCCAGATGGAAACAGATCGCCTCACCTTCGCGGTCAGGGTCGGCTGCGAGGTAGACGGCTTCGGAGTCCTTGGCGGCGCGTTTCAGCTCGTCGATGAGCTTCTTCTTGCCTTCGATGACCACGTAGGTAGGCCGGAAGTCGTGCTCGACATCGACGGCGATATCGTTCTTTGGCAGATCCTTCACGTGGCCGAGACTGGCCATGACCACGAAGTTCTTGCCCAGGTATTTGCCAATCGTCTTCGCTTTTGCGGGCGATTCGACGATGACTAGAGATTTCGGCATAAAGACGGTTTCAGACTACTAGATAAAGGATAGGTTCGGCAAACCGGCGGTTTCGCCCACCGGATCCGCTCTCCACCCTAAGAATACATAAGTCGTCAAGCCGGGGTCGGCGGCGGCTCCCGATTCAGCGAGCCTCTCGAATCCAAAAAGATCGGGCGTTTGGGCTTCCATCCAGCGGTCAAGTCGGTCAATTTGGGAGCGGGCGAGGCGGCTCGGCTCGAACTCCAATTGCCTCTCGATCGCGGGCCAGCGCTTTCCCCCTGCTGAGTTCGGCAAGCAGGCTCGAGCCGAATATCGACGCGTGCACCGCGGACCATTCGGGTACAGCGCTAAGTCATTGAAAATAAGGCACGAGCGATTCAATCTGGGCCCGGCCGGCCGCGCGCCGGCTGTGGGTCCGACATCAGGGCCGGGCGAACCAGAACTGCAGTTCTTCGAACAGCCCTCAGTCTCACAACCACCCCTTTTGCCGCGCCATCCGCGCCGCCTCGGTGCGATTGGCAGCGCCGAGTTTGCTGATCGCCTCGGAGAGATAGTTCCGGACCGTGCCCTCGGACAGGTTCAATCGGTCGGCGATGTCGGCTCCCGCCGCGCCTTCATCGGCTAAACGCAGGACCTGCCGTTCGCGGTCGGTGAGAGGGTCCGGCTCGGTCCAGGCCGCGGCGGCGAGATCGGGATCGATGACCCGCCCGCCTGCATGAACGCGTCGCACCGCATTCGCCAGTTGCGCCGACGGAGAGTCCTTCAACAGGTAGCCGGAGACGCCCGACTCGAGCGCGCGCCGCAGGTAGCCCGCCCTGGCGAACGTGGTCAGGATAATCACCCGCACGGGCGCGCCCTGCCGCTTCAGCTCGGCCGCCAGTTCGAGTCCCGTCATGCGCGGCATCTCGATGTCGGACAGCACGACATCGGGGCGCAGCGAACAAGCCAGATCCAGCGCCTGCTGCCCGTCCCGCGCCTGGCCGATGACCTCGATATCGCTCTCGATTTCGAGCAGCGCGGCCAGCGCGCCCAGCACCATGGCCTGGTCCTCGGCGATGATCACGCGAATGCTCATAATGCGGCGGCTGGTCCCGCGGCGGGCAGGCGGAGGATCAGGCGCATGCCTGCCGATCCGTCACGTTCCAGCGTACCGCCGAGCGCCTCCACGCGCTCGCGCATCCCGATGATCCCGAAGCCGTCCGGCGCCGCGCCGCCCTTGCCGTCGTCGGAGATTTCCAGCTCGCAACTCGACAGGCGCTGCCGCAGCGTCAACTGGCAGCTCCGCGCGCCGGCGTGCCGCACGATGTTGGTGACGGCCTCGCGGATGGCCATGGCCAGCACGCTCTCCTGGGAGGGCGAGACCGCCACGGGTTCCACGTTCGAGTCGAGCTTGATACCCGCGCTGCGCAGCGCCTCGCCCGCGTGGGCGAGTTCGGATGCCAGGCCGGAGGAGCGATAGCCGGCCACAGCAGCGCGGACTTCCGAAAGCGCCTCACGCGAAATCCGCTCCACGTCGCGAATCTCCGCGATCGTGCGCGCAGGGTCGGTTTCGGCCAGCTTCGAGGCTAACTCGGACTTCAGCACGATCAGCGAGAGCGTGTGGCCCAGTACGTCGTGCAAGTCCCGCGCGATACGCTCCCTCTCCGCGATGCGCGCCAGGCGGCCCACCTCTTCCTCCGCCAGCCCCAGCCGGCGGCTGAGCCGGTGCCGCTTACGCGATTCCGCAATCAACGCGGCCACGAAGAGCGAGAATCCCATGGCTGGGATCCAGAACCACATGTGCAGGTGCAGGAACCAACTCGCGAGTCCCGTGGCCGCGATCAGGATCGCGATATCTGCGCCAGGCGGCGCGCTGGTCGTCGTCGTGCACGACGGCGGCGACGCCATAGACGATGAACACCGAGGAACCGGGGTTCCACGGCGCCCAGCACAGGCCGAGCACGCACATCGCCGCGGACAGCGCAAACTGGCGCCAGCCCTGCTCCCAATAGCTGCGGAAATAGAGCGGGAGGAAGATTGCCAGGGTGCCGGCGGTCAACCACCAGTCGCGAGCGGATGCGTGCCAGAATGCCACCGGCACCACGAAGTTGGCCAGGTACACCAGCCACATGTACGGCAGCCAGCCCTGCTCGTGATCGACAGGCAGAAACGGGAACTTGCGTGCCGCGGCGACGCTCGCGTTAACCATGCACTCTACTTTCTTCCCGCCGCCACACATACCAGCCCGCGATGGCGAAGATCACAGTGAACTCGGCCAAAGCAAAAACGTGCGAGAGAACGGGACCGGAGCCTCGCATTCCCACAATAGCCTGACCAATCTTCGCCAGATGATACGCCGGCAATGCCGGCGCAACGTTTTGCACGAATTTCGGCATGAACTGCACCGGAATGAACAGGCCCGAGAGGAACGCCATGGGCATGGCGATCATGTTGACTATCGCCGGAGCCGAGTTGGATGTGGCCACATAGCCCAACACGAACCCCAGTGTAGCGAACGGAATTGAACCGAGCACCAGGGCGCCGCCCAACAGCAGCCACTCGCTGGGCGCCAGTCGGACGCCGCCGAGTGTCGCGCCGAGGGCGAAGAGAATGCCGCTCACCAGCGCGCTGAATAACATGGCCGTTGACAACTTGGCTGCGAACCAGCCAAAGCCGGGCATCGGACTGGCGCGTTTCACCTCCAGCCAGCCCAAACCACGCTCTGAGGCAATGCCCGCGCCGAGTCCCATTAGCGAGGCGAACATCACTCCCATCACGCCCATGATGGTCAGCGCATAGGTAGGTGCGCTGACGCCACTGAAGCTGCCCTGGCGGATGACGATCCCGAAGAAGATGTAAAACATCGCGGGAAACGTGATGGTCATTACCGAGTAGCGCGGCATCCGCAGCAGCCCCAGGAACTCGCATTTCATTTCGAGCAGAGTCGATCGGATCATTGATTCACCTCCACGGGCTTTGCATCTTCCGTAATCGTCAGGAACGCGTCTTCCAGGCCCACGCCCGTCACTTCGAGATCGGACAAGCCGGGATCGCTGCGGAACAGCCGCGGGACCAGGCTGTCTGAATCGGCCGCGACCATCTCCGTAAACACGCCGTCGCAGCGCACGGAAATCGCGTTGCCGAGCGCCTGGATCTCGCGCGTAGTCAGCCGCGTGCGGCAGCGGATCTTGCGTTGCGAAGCCCGTTGTTTGATCTCCGCCGGCGTTCCCTCGGCCGCGACCAGTCCGTGGTTCAGCACCACGATCTTGTCGGCCAGCGCATCGGCCTCTTCCAGGTAGTGCGTCGTCAGCAGCACCGCGCCGCCGCGCGCGATGAACAACCGGATGTGCCGCCACAGGCCGCGCCGGCTGTCCACGTCGAGTCCCGCCGTGGGCTCGTCGAGAATCAGCAACTCCGGGTTGCCGCAGATGGCCAGGGCGAACAACACTCGCTGCCTCTGGCCGCCCGACAACGCTCCGAACAGCCGGTTTTCCAGGCCCTCGAGCCCGGCGGCCCGCACTGTTTCCTTGAGCGGCAGCGGGTTGGGATAGTAGCTGGAAAACAGTTCGATGTGCTCGCGCACCCGCAGCGTCTCCGGCACTTTGCCGACCTGCAGCATCGCCCCCACGCGAACCCGCGCCTCACGCTCCCGCGAGTCGCGGCCAAACAGGCGGACCTGACCCGAATCGGGCCGCGCCAATCCCAGCAGCAGGCGCACGGCCGTCGTCTTGCCCGCGCCATTCGGACCCAGCAGCGCGAGCAACTGCCCGCGGCAGATCTCCAGGTTGATGCCATCGAGCGCCGTCACCGCGCCATATCGTTTCGTCACGCCGCGTAGTTCTGCGATCACCATATTCACCCTCCACACACATCGTGCGGTGGATGGAAATCGCGAACCAGTGCCGAATGTCACCGGTTGGGGGTGACAAATGTCACCTGGCTTCGTGGGCGCGACACTCTCCGTTCGCCACCGTTCAATGGGGCCAGTTTCCGATAAGCGCACTTACCAGCGAGTTGTCAGTGCGAATTGGCGAGATGACTAGTCAATTCGAAAAGACCCGAAAAATTTTCGGGAGTCGCTCGCGGACGTGCCAGTCGGTCGCCAATAAGTAAAGCCTTTGTCTATCGAAGTAAACCTGCACGAGTCGTATAAGGACGAGTGAACTCGAACTGCGTGCCTGTTCTACCTTGCATTGTTTAGACAGTTCATCGCCGTAAATCGTAACCGCTTTGGGTTCTCCGCTTATTGATGGCTGCGAGTATTCGTTCGAGCAGTCTCAGGCTTCGGGGTGGTTCCATATCCGAGAACTCCGGCGTAGAAGTAAGCGCCGTCTCGCTCGAAGACCCAGCCGGTCGAGGACGGAGCGATCCCACTGCACGCGAGGCTCAGAAACAACTTGGACGTCGGAATTGCGAGCCCTGGCAGTTCGAGCTGAAACGCAGTCCTGGACTATCAAAGAGTCGCAACTCTGACAATCGGATCGCGTCGTGCGATTCGATGCATCGGTCCTGAACGACGGCGAAGGCTAGGAAACGCATGTGATCAGCTGCGACCCACGAGCACACGCACGGCCAGTGAAGACGCCCTAGCCGACGCCCAAGAGTGAGCACTCCGTCGATTCGCACTCTGGATCTTGCCGTTTGAGCGTCCGGATCGAATTAGCTCTCGCGGGTCCGGAACTCGTATTCTGCATCTGGGAGCGCGACTCGGGCATTTCACGCGAATGCAGCTCGAGGATGATCAGGCCCCGACCCCACTCATGGCGCCAATGGCGGTAGTACGGAAAGTCCACTTGCCATCAATACTTCGCCCGTTACCATGCCATTGAGTCCGACTCAACTTCAGATTCTAGACGTTTTCGCAACTCGACAGGCTGTGATGCTTAACGCACCGGAATCAGGCGACCGCGTAATAGTGCCTACCGTGTGAATGGTAGCCCCGATCGCCGAACTCGTCTCGCACAAGCGGAGCGGACGGAAACCGCCATTGCGGACACTTTCTTTCCAGGTGTCGTGTCCGCCACCGCCATCCCGGCCAATGGACGGGAAGCGCACTTTGCAGCCACCAGCCATTTCTGGTGCACGTCAACACTTGCAGACTGCGGCGAGACAGTCTCTGAAAAGCAACACTCGCCCACCCTGCTCTTCGCTACTGCGGCAGGTCACGCTACGTGGAGTAGATTGTCAAGAGCCAAGGAAGCCACAATCCAGGTTCTGCGCCAGTCTCGTCTCTCGAAATGAATTCGGCGCAGCGCGACGCGTCAGCATAGGTTTGGACGAACCCCTGTTGATTTGTGCCTACCCCCAATTGAGCCGCGCAGTCCTTCTCCAACCCATTGCACAGCCACGAGCAAGTGAGCAGCGCGTAGGCAGTAGCGAGAAGTTCAAATCCGGCAGCGCGTCCTCCGGGAGCAATCCGCTCACCTCGCTTGACGCACTCGTAGATGCCTGTCTTGCCCATCGCGGCAATTCCAGGCTTAGGGGGAGGAGGCTCGGCGGCCTTCACGAAGTCACTCACATCGGAGTAGTGGATGCCTAAGCCAAATACAACAATTTCGAGTGCCTCTGGTAGGAACATCGCGCGAGCTTCAAGTGCCGCATCGAGCGTATAGAACGAGCAAGGCCATCCAAACGCTGTTGATAACGTCGTTGTCGCCCACTCTACGACGCCAGGAAGGTCTGTTGCCGAAATGCCGAAGTGCGCTGCTTCCTTCGTGCGTTCTTCATCGCTTTGGGTGACCCATCCAATCGCCCAATCGTCTGGGAAGAACTCGCAGATGCAGCCAGAGGCGCTGAGCACTTTGTCAGGAATCAAGGTCGGGGACATGTACTCGGTCCGACTCACGCGTCGGGTGAGGTAGTATCCGCCTGATACATAATCGCTCGCCAGTTGCTCTGCCATTCAGTGATTGCTCCTCAACCATCGTGCTACAGCGCCCGATGTGTCGCACCAATAAACTCTGGTGCTGAGAGGCGACCTTGCCCTGTGATTGGCAGGTCTGTTGAGCGCCTGAACGGCCAGTGGCCACACGAAAAGTGGGCAAGTGGACGGTAAACCGCCTTATCGTAGATTGACCCATGGGGCGGAGCATCCAGCGCCGCCGAGTCAGGCCAGCGATCCGGAATCCGGGATCAAAAGACGTACATGCGCAGCATCATCCAGACCAGGAACAGGGCGATGATGGCGACCACAATGTAGCGGATCCATTGCCACAGTGTTCGTGGTTCCGTTCGGTTTTGCACGGACCGATACTAACAGCTTGAGTGCTCTGCAGGAAGGCGTCACCCATCCACCGGAAGGTGATGTGGAGGACCCAACCTGTCGCCGATTTGCTTGTCTTCGCCGATGGGGTCAGCGTAAGGCGGTCAACGCATCACGCCGGGGGAAGCGCTTTCGCCGGATTGCCCCTGTCCCCTTCACGAACGCGCTTCCCCTCACTGCTGCTGTTGTTGCTGCTGCTGCTGGACCTCTTGTTCCCGCCGCCACTCCGTCATCTGTGCGGTGTTTGCATTCAGCGCCAGCACGTCGCGCGGGAAACTCTGCTCGTCTGGGAGCACCAGTTCGGCCAGTTCCTGTGGCAATTGGTTGTTGGACGTCACGCTCACCGCTACGGCCATCGCCGTCGCGGCGTCGCCCTTGAAGACGCCCCGCGTCGGCGGCACGTCGGCGTAGTCCCGTCCCACGGCCGTGCGGATGTGCCTCTCGCGGGCCAGTAAATCGTTGGTGGGGTCGAATCCGGTCCAGCCGATCGATGGCAGCCACGCCTCCACCCAGGCGTGCGTAGCGTCTTCCCGCGAGCGCTCGTGCGCGCCGCCGCTGTGGTGCAGGTAGCCGCTCACGTACCGGCAGGGGATACCGAGACCCCGCACCACCGTGATCATGATGTGCGCGAAATCCTGGCAGACGCCACTTCCCTGGCGCAAGGCATCGTCAATCGGCGAATCCACGTTCGTCGATTCGGGTTCATAGGCGAACGCGTCGTGCAGTCGCGTATTCAACTCGTACAGTAGTTGAAGTGGATCGTCCCGCCGCACCGCGTCCAGCCTGTTCGCCAGCTCGAGCAGTAACGGAGTCGGTTGGGAGAAGTGGCTGGGCAGCAGCATCTCCCAATAGTCGCCACGCTTCACTTCCTCGTCGAGTTCGGCCCAGGCCCTCCGATCCAGCGCATCCGGTATGTCGGGGAAATCCTTCATCTCCACCACGGACTCGGCCATGATCTTCAATTCGCTGTGCGGCGCCGGGACCCCGAAATGATGCACCGAATTGCCGAGAAAGTCGCGGTAGACGTGCACGCGCGCCTTGGGTGTTACCGCCAATTGATAGTCCAGACAGCGTTGTCGCCCTTCCGTGCGTGGATGCATCCGCACCTCGGTCAAGCTCTCGTGCACCGCGGCGTTGTAGACGTAACGGGTGAGGTGGCGGATGCGATAGTACACTTCATACCTCCAGAGCGGATTCGATGGGGTAACTCACGAACGCTTCGTGGACGCAGTCGTGGATCTCATAACAGCTCTCACGGATGTGCTGCATCGTGTTGACGATCCCCCGGTCCATCACCTCTTCGATCTGCGTGAAGCTCAGCTCCGCCTGCAGCCTCCCCGCGATTCTCTGCACGCGGTTGACACGGCGACCCGGCGAGAGCCTGCCGATGGTGTCCAAAGCCGCTTGCAGCGTGTCCACCACGAAGCGTATCGAGTGCGGGAACTGATCGTCGAGCAGCAGAAACTCCACGACGTTCAGCGGATCGACCGCGGCGGTATGCACCTTGCAATAGGCTTCGAAGGCCGTCGCGCACTTCAGCAGCCCGATCCATTCCAAGTAGCCGGCTGCGTCCGGGCCCCACTCCGAATCGAAGCTCGCTTCCAGATAGAAATGGCGATAGTGCACTTCCAGCAGCGCCGCCGTGTTGATCGCCCGCTCCAGCGATTGGCCGAGCTGGATGAACTGCCATCCTTCGCCGTGGCTCATCGTCGAATCTGTCACGCCGTGGAACAGGTGCGCCCCTTCCTTCACTGCGAGCAGGAACTCCTCGATCTCTCCGTTATGGTCCTCAAAGTCGGAACGCCGCACTGCGTGGTACAGCCGGTTCAGTTGCTCCCACATTTCGCTGGAGATCTGTTCGCGGACCTGCCGCGCGTTGTTCCTGGCGAACTCCAGCGCGGCAGTTATGGAAACCTGGCCTTCCAATCCGAAGCAGATCTGCGTGAGCGCGCTATTGGTAGGGTCCTTCGGCGAGGGGAGTCAATGAGAGCGACTGGAAGACGCGCTGCCAGCGGCCCGTGTTCGCAGCATCAGGCTGCTCCAGTTCGAGGCTTCGGTGCACCAGGACGATCCGCGCGATGTGCTCGGCGCGTTCCAGGTAGCGGCTCATCCAAAACAGGTTGTCAGCCACGCGGCTCAGCATATTTCCTCCCCCTGGGAACGCCGATCTCCAGATCGGCCTTTCCCGGGACTAACTCTTATCGCCCTCAGTTCTGCATCACCCACGTATCTTTGCTGCCTCCGCCCTGGCTGCTGTTCACCACCAGGGATCCCTTTCGCAGCGCGACGCGCGTCAATCCGCCGGGCACGATGGTCACCTTGTCGCCGAACAGAATGTATGGCCGGAGATCCACGTGGCGCGGCTCAATCGATTCGCCTTCCACCAGGCACGGCGCGCACGAGAGCGCGAGCGTCGGCTGGGCAATATAGTTGCGCGGATTAGCGAGGATCCTCTGTCGGAACTCCTCCTGATCGGCCTTCGTGGAGTGCGGGCCCACCAGCATCCCGTAGCCGCCCGATTCGCCAACCGCTTTCACCACTAGTTTGTCGAGGTTCTCGAGCACGTAGCTGCGCTCCCTCTCGTCGGAAAGCAGATAGGTCTCGACGTTGGGCAGGATCGCGTCCTGGCCCAGGTAATACTTGATGATCGCCGGGACGTAGGCGTACACGGCCTTGTCGTCCGCCACGCCCGTGCCGATGGCGTTAGCGAGTGTGACGTTGCCCGCCCGATACGCGTTGAACAGCCCCGGCACGCCCAAAATGGTGTTGCTGCGGAAGACCAGGGAGTCTATGAAATCGTCGTCGATGCGCCGGTAAATCACGTCCACGCGCCTCAACCCCGAGGTGGTTCGCATGTAGACGATGTTGTCGTGCACCAGCAGGTCGCGCCCTTCCACTAGTTCGATGCCCATCTGGCGCGCCAGGTAGGCGTGCTCGAAGTAGGCCGAATTGAACACGCCCGGCGTCAACAGGACGATCACCGGATCCGGCCGGCCCTCGGGCGCGAGTGATCGCAGGGTGGAGGAGAGCGCCGCGCCGTAGTGGTCGATGGGGCGCACCTGGCACTCGCGCAAAAGCGAGGGAAAGACGCGCTTCATCACCTGCCGCGAGGTCAGCATGTAGCTGACGCCGCTCGGCACCCGCAGGTTGTCTTCGAGCACCGCGAACTCGCCCGAAGGCAGCCGCACCAGGTCCGTGCCGGCGACCGCGACGTACGCTCCGCGCGGAACCGAGACGCCCCGCATCTCGCGGCGGAAATGCGGGCAGCTCGCGATCAATTCGCGCGGCACCACGCCGTCGTTCAGGATGCGCTGCTCATGGTAGATATCGCGCAGGAATTCGTTCAGAGCCGTGATGCGCTGCGTCAGACCGAGCTCGATCTTGTTCCACTCGGCGGCGGTGAGGATGCGCGGGATCAGGTCGTGCGGGAAGATTCGCTCCGTGCCCTCGCTCTTGCCGTAGACGGTGAACGTGATGCCCTGGTGCAGGAAGCTCAGGTCCGCGGCCTGCTTGCGCTGCCGGATCTCTTCCGCCGGCAGATGCTCCAGCACTCGCATCAACGGTGCATAGTGCGAGCGCGGTTGCCCGCCAGGGTGGAACATCTCGTCCCACGGCGTCCCGTACCAATAGTTTTGAAAAGGCGCCTGCGTCACCATGCTGATGTCTCCGCGATTCCCACTCCCGGTTTGGATTCCCGGACACGCTAGTGAGTTGCGGCGGACTTGGGCGCCACTCGGATGGTAAAGATCAAAAGTCTAGCACAGCCATTGGCATAGAGCGCAAACTCGCACTGGTGGTGACTATCCCAGGTCTGCGGGGCGACGCCATGGCCGCCATCTTCAACCAATCAGCCCGGTCCTGCTTTCTACCACACCAGCACGTAGCTCTTGCCCGGCATCTGCCTCACCAACCCCATCAGCTCCAGATCGAACAACACCGCGATCGTCTCCGAGGCGCTCGCGCCGGGCAGCGAATCCAACAGGTCGTCGAGCGCCGTCGGCGTGTCCGGGCGAAGGAGCTTGACCACCTTCTTGGCCAGTTCCTTGGTCGCCGCGGGCGCTTCGTTATACGACAGCTCCTGTTGCTCCGGCTCTTGCCGTTCCTTGCGCGACGCGGCCAGTTTCAGGCGGGCCTGCTCCGGCAGCCCGTCCAGGATGTCGGATGTTTGAATCACCAGTTGCGCGCCCTGGCGGATCAGCAGATTCGGCCCGTAGCTCATGGTGGATGTGATGTTGCCCGGCACCGCGAAGACCTCGCGGCCGTGATCCAACGCCAGCCGGGCCGTGATCGACGATCCGCTGTACTGTGCGCCTTCCACCACAACCACGCCGGAAGAGAGCCCGCTGATAATCCGATTCCTTACCGGGAAATTCTGCGGATAGGCCGGCGATCCGAACGGGTACTCGCTCAGCAGCAGCCCTTCCAGCGCGATCCGCGCGGCGAGCTTTCGATTCTCGGTCGGGTAGATCAGGTCCAATCCGCAACCAAAGACGGCGATGGTCGCGCCCCTCGCCTGAAGCGAAGCCTCATGCGCGGCCGTATCGATCCCGCGCGCCATGCCGCTGGTCACGGTCACGCCGGCCGCACACAGTTCTGTAGCCAGCTTCTGCGACACGGCCTTGCCGTACGCCGTTGCCCGGCGGCTGCCGATGAGGGCGACCATCACCGTTTCCAGCAGCTCTATTCGGCCCTTGGCGAACAGTGCCACCGGTGGGTCGTAGATCTCGCGGAGTTGCTCGGGATAGAGCGGGTCGTCGAATGGGATCAGTGCAGCCCCAGCCTGTTTCAGCCGATCATGCTGCGTGGCGGCCTCTTCGAAAGCCACGCCGCTGGCCAGGTTACGCGCCGTGCCGCTGTGCAGGCCGAAGGCCTCCAGTTCGCTCGCCGACGTCCGGAAGATGGCTTGCGGACTGCCATAACGGGCCAACAGGTCGCGCGCTTTTCGAGGGCCAAGACCCGCCGTCAGCGACAGACGCGAGCCAGTGCAGGGTTTCTTCTTCAGTGCGTACAACGACGGCGGCGGGCATGCTTCCTCTTCTCTCTTTGAGTGAGTGCAAGAGACGGCGGAAATTCTCCGATTCTTCTCCCCAAAGCCTTGAAACCCTGGGAACGCCAGTCTCCAGACCGGCTGGCGTCTTGCATGTTCGCGCCAGTTTGCCGCTCAGACTGCAAGTTGGCCGATCTGGAGATCGGCGTTCCCAGGTGGGCTTTCACGTTCAATCAACGGCTGGGAGACACGGACAACAACCACTCCCTCACGGTCGTGGCTCCGTTTCCCCGGCATGCCCGCATCGTTGCTAGGCTCGGTATTAACCATGTTGCGCAACGAAGAGTTCTTTGGCGACCAGGATCTGGCGCTGGTCTACATCGCGAAGCGGTTGAAGGAAGCCAAGCGCCTGGAACAGGTCCTGACGGTGGCCGACCTCGATTATCTGGTCGAGACCGATACCTACCGTGGCGGCTTCATCTTCGTGAGTGAGCGTGTCGGAGCGTTCTTCTATGTTCATCCAGATCATGAAGAAACCTGTCACAACATCATGAAAGAAAACGGCTTCAAGCCATACATGGAAGACTGAAATGAGCGACCATACCCGGCGAACCTTTCTTGCCTCCGCCGTTGCCGCGCCAATCGCCGCAGCAGCACTTATGGAGCCGCGCTATCAGGTTGGAGCCTATTATTTCCCGAACTATCACGTCGATCCGCGCAATGAGAAGGCTCACGGCAGGGGCTGGACCGAATGGGAACTCGTGCGCGCGGCCCGGCCGCGATTTCCTGGGCATCGACAACCCAAGCGTCCACTGTGGGGCTACGAAGACGAATCGGACCCGCGAGTGATGGCGAAGAAGATCGATGCCGCTGCAGACCATTCGCTCACGCACTGGATTTTCGATTGGTACCACTACAATGACGGTCCATTTTTGAACCGCTGTCTCGACGAAGGATTCCTGAAGGCGGCCAATAACGGCAGGCTCAAGTTCGCCCTGATGTGGGCCAATCACGACTGGCTGGATATCCAACCCGCCAAGCGCAGTTCCCCGCCACAGCTTCAATACGCTGGAGCGGTGACTCCAGAAACCTTCGACCGCATGACTGATGGTGTCGTGGAGCGCTACTTCGCGCACCCTTCGCACTGGCGCGTCGAGGGCAGGCCCTATTTTTCGATCTATGAGACCTTCCGCTTCGTGGAAGCCATGGGCGGTGCGGAGCGAGCGCGAGACGCCCTGAAGCGCTTTCGCGACAAGACGCGCGCGGCGGGATTCGACGGATTGCACCTCAACGCCGTCGCCTGGGGAGTGAAGATCCTGCCCGGCGAGAAAGCTCTCGAAAACCCGCGACAGATGCTGAAGTACTTGGGATTCGACAGCGTCACCTCCTATGTCTGGATCCATCACACGCCATTGAAGGACTTCCCCGAGACGGCTTACCGGGATGTGGCCGCGGACGCAGTTCGCTATTGGAATGGCGCGGAGCGCGAGTTTGGACTGCCGTACCATCCGAACGTGACCATGGGCTGGGATTCCAGTCCGCGAACCTGCCTGACCGATCGCTTCGACCCGGTAGGCTATCCATTCATGGCTACGCTGAGCGGCAACACTCCCGCGGCGTTCCGTGCTGCCCTGGTTGAGGCCAAAGCGTTCCTCGACGCACGCATAGACCAGCCGAAAATCCTCACGATCAATGCCTGGAATGAGTGGACGGAAGGCAGCTACCTGGAACCTGACGTCGAAAATGGTTTTGGTTACCTCAAGGCGATCAATTCCGTCTTTGCAGTCTAGGCGGGGCGGACTACGCCGTAGTTCGCAGTGCCGCGCGCTAATCCCGGCGGGATCGATCTTGTCTGGGAATGAAAGCGGACGGGAATCGGCTGCCAGCGACAGTCTGCGCTGCAACCAAAAGGAGTATTCCATGAAGAGTTCCATGTGGGTCTTTGGCGGTCTGGCCTTGGCCGCAACCCTGTGGGCGGGCGACGTCTGGAAGGACAAGAAGCCTGCCGATTGGCAGCAAAAGGACCTGACAAGGTTCCTATCCAAGTCACCCTGGGCGAAAACGGTGCCTATGCAAATGGACCCCAGCCGCTCGGGCGGAGGCCGTGGAGGCCGAGGCATGGGAGGCGGCGGTGGCCGCGGAGGATACGGCGGCGGCATGGGCGGTGGTGGAGGGATGGGCGGCGGTGGCGGCTATGGCGGTGGCGGAGGTATGGGTGGCGGCGGCGGCCGCGGCGGTGGAATGGGCGGTGGCGGAGGCATGGGCAATGAAGGCGGGATGGAGGGTGGCGGCGGCATGCCCGCACTGCCTGCTGCCGTGGTCCGCTGGGAGAGCGCTCCCTTGGTCCGCGAGGCCAACGCACGCGCCGAAACCAAGGAATTCAACGAAGCCGTGGCCGGCTTCGCCAAGGATTACTACGTGATCTCCGTCACCACGGTGGCTCCCGAGCGGCACGGTGGCGGCGACTGGGGCGGTCAAGACCCCGCGCAGGCCGACGAGCGTCGCAAACAGATGCAGGCGCGAGTGGCTGAAGCGACCTCGCTGCGAATCGGAGGCGGCGATTCCCGCGCTCCCGAGCGTGTCGAAAGCCTGAAGGGCGCGGATGGACGCGTGACGCTATTCTTGTTCCCGCGGGCGCTGGCGCTTGAGAACGGGGAGAAGGAGCTGAACTTCGAGACGGCTCTCGGCCCGATGATGATCAAGGCGAAGTTCAACCTGAAGGAAATGTCGCAGGGCAGCATTCAGGGTCTGTAGGCCTCAATCGAGAATTGGCCAAAAACAGGCAAACAGCCCCCTCCGGAGGCCAGCTTTTGCCTGTTTTTTGGTGTCTGGGGACGGACATTCCCGCTTACGGGATCTCGACGACGCCGTTCGCCGTCGCCATCATCCTTCCTTCGTTGTCGCGAACCACGAGCCGGACGACGTAGCTTCCGATCTTCACGTCGAAACTCGAGCGAATGGTGAGGCCGGATTCCTTGCGTTGCTCCAGGGTCTCCTCTTTCAGCTTCATTTCGATCTCTTTTTTCTGCGCCGATACCAAGTTGCCGGACGTGTCGAACACCGCGGCGATAAGTGTTACGTTGTCCAGGTTGCGCCCTTCCTGTTTTCGGAAAGTCAGCCCCTGGAGATTGAGCTTGGACAGGACCGACAACTTCGCATCCTCATTCGTGGACTTGAAGAACTGCGTGTGCAACTCGACGGGCAAGTCGCTCACCAGATCGCGCGAGAACACTGCGTCTTCCACGTCCTGTCTGGCCTGCTCGGCGGCGTCGGTTTCGCGTTTGGGCGCGTAGTAGCCTTTCCGGGCGGACAACTCGAGGCCCTTCGGCTCCTTCAAGGTGACCTTCAGGTTGTGGAACTTCCCATCGGACTTGAGCACGCTTGGCGAGAAAGCCAGAACATAGACGTATTCCGGCGCGGCGGCCAGACGCTTGAAACCTTCCTTCAAATCGTTGTTGTCGTGGATCCAGACTCCGCCGGTGCCCTCGGCCAGGGTTCCCAATACCTCCGACTGCGCCAACGCTTCCGAGTGCATGTAGGCACTGTAGGCGCTGAGCACCGCCGCGCCTCCAGCGGGAGTTGGCCTGGAAGCGTCAAATTCGGGCGGCGTCCACACTCCGCGCGAGTCCAGAGTGCTGACAATCACTTTGGCGCGGATGGCCTGATTGATGATCTCGCCCACCTCCTGTTGATCGAAGAACGGCAGGAAGAAGCCGGGCGACGTGAACACGATGGTCCGCTGTCCCGGCATCGCGGACAGCCGCCGGACGAAGTTCTTCAACGAGGTGGTCGCCAGCCTTGTCTCGTACTCGCCGTCGTGCAGCGCGCTCAGCGCCATCGACAGCGTTTCTTGCGTGGTGAGATACGGATTGTGGCTGCATGCCTTGTAATTCTCGGTGGCAACCATCAGCGCCAGACCATCGTCCCTGTTGACGATCAGATCGGCCAAGAAGAAGCTGATGTCGGGGCATTTGGCCGCGAGGTCGCCCGAACTGGGCCGGGGTCTCAAGCGCAGCAGCGCGTCCTGCAGTTTCGCCTGATCGTCCGTGAAGTCTTGCACGAGTTGGCCGGAGGTGGTGTAGATGGCTACTCGGTCGGCGGGTTGGAACTGCGTCGCAAGCACGCGGGCGGCCGCCTCGCGTGTATAGGCAATATCGGCGAACTTCAGGTGCACATCGTCGAAGACATAGGCCACGAAGCGGGAAGCAATGACCGCGGCCGGCTTTTCCTCGACCGCGACTTTCGCGGGAGCGCCGGGTTCGGCCGGTTCCTGCTCCTTTTCGATCGCCACCGTCGCGTTCGGTCGCTCGACGGAGAATTTCGCGATGTACTGCAGCTTGCCGTTGTCGAACAGCTTGAAGTCGTCTTTCGTCAGGTTGCCAATGGCGCGCCCCTTGTTGTCGCGTACGACTACGGAGACGGGCACGAGATTCACCTTCGACACGAACGTAACCGGTGCATCCCGGGTGAGCACCTCCTGCGTGCTCTTGGAGGAGGCCGCCGGCTCGGTTTGCGTCGATCCGATTGGCGGCAGCGGCGTCAGATCCTGAGCGGGAGCGGCGCCGCCCCATCCAGACAAAGCGTATGAACAAACGAGGAGAAGAAGCGGCCATCCCCTAGGAGAACGGCCATTGTGTCGTAGGTGGATGGTAGTCATCGAGCGGCCTGGCTCACGGTTTGTTGTGGCGGGCCGCACAGGTCATAGCTCAATCGCGCGGCCAGCCACTTTGCCGTGGCTCGATTCTACTCTCTTTTGGGAACTGGGTTGGGCGAGGGTTCCGCGACTTCAACGAAACGGTGGGCGACCGCAGCTCTCGTTCGCATCGAGCCTGCTGCTATACTCACCTCTCGTGCGGAAGCGACTGCTTTGGATTCTCATTCCGCTCGGCCTGTTTCTCAGCCTTTTCTTTGGTCTCGGTCCCGGAATCGTAGAGCGATCCATGAACGAGGTGACGTCGAAGCCGCCCTACGCGGCGTCCGAGCGCGCCCGAGCCCTCGTGCGTCGAACGTTCAATGTCGATTTGCACGCCGACTCGTTGTTATGGGGCCGGGACCTGAGCGCGCGTTCCCAGAACGGGCAGGTGGACGTACCAAGGCTGATCGAGGGTAGCGTCGGTCTGCAGGCCTTCACCATTTTCACGAAGTCGCCGCACGGGCTGAACTTCAATCGGAATGCGGCCGACGCATTCGACGACGGCGCCGCGCTGATGTTCGTACAGCTTGCGCCGCCGGCCACGTGGACCAGTCTGCTGCAAAGGGCGCTCTATGCCGCCCGGCGTTTCGATCGAACCGTGCAGGCGTCGAAGGGCAAGCTGGTTCCGATTCGAAGCCGCGCGGAACTTGAGGCATATCTGAAACGTCGCGCGTCAGAACCGGGCATCACCGCAGGCTTTTTGGGAATAGAGGGAGCTCATGCGCTCGACGGCGACTTCAACAACATCGATGCGCTGTATGACGCCGGCGTGCGCATGATGGCGCCGACGCACTTTTTCGATAACGACATGGGCGGTTCGTCGGCCGGTGTGACTAAGGGCGGGCTGACGGCGAAGGGCAGGGAACTGGTGCGCCGTATGGAGCGGAAACACATGCTGGTGGACGTCGCGCACGCCTCGGAACGGACCCTGGATGACGTGCTCGCTGTGGCCACCAGGCCCGTGGTGGTCTCGCACACCGGAGTGAAGGGCACGTGCGACAATTCGCGCAATCTGAGCGACCGGCAACTGCGGGCCGTGGCCGCGACAGGCGGCGTGGTGGGCATCGCGTACTTCGATGTCGCCGTGTGCGGCGGCAGCGCCATGGACATAGCAAGGGCCATCCGCCACGCCGTGGACGTGGCCGGCATCGACCACGTGGCCCTCGGTTCGGACTTCGATGGCGCGGTCAAAGTGCCTTTCGATACCACGGGGCTACCGGTGCTTTGCGACGCCATGATCCAACAAGGTTTAGGCGATGGGGAAATCGCCAAGATCTCAGGTGGCAATGCTCTGCGGGTACTACTTGAAGTTCTGCCGTAGACACGAACTTGTGTCGTGGCGCGCGCTTGAGCGTGCTGCGTCGACACCCTTGCCGACGTCCGGCGTGTGACGGCATGAATGCCGCCACAGCGGGCTGAAGCCAATTGACGCGTGCCGTCCGCTGTGATGGAATCATGCGAGCCCGCGCCGCGGGTCTGAAGGAGCTTCGAATGATCAACCGCCGTGCTTTTCTTATGACTTCTGGTCTGACTGCCGCGATGGCGCGCTCTGCGGTGGGGGCCAATGATCGCATTCGTATGGGGGTGATCGGCACCGGCGTGCGAGGCTCCTACATGGCGCCCGTGTTCGCGGCAAACCCCGATTGCGAGGTCGCGGTTATCTGCGACGTCTTCAAGCCTCATCGCGATCAGACCGTCGCCGCCCTGCCTGCGCCCGCCGACGCCGTCGCGGACTACCGCCGCATCCTGGAGCGCAAGGACATCGACGCCGTACTTATCGCCACGCCTGACCACTGGCATGCGCCAATGATCATTGAGGCTGTCCAGGCCGGCAAGGACGTCTACTGCGAGAAACCGCTTTCCAACAGCATCGAGGCTGCCGCGCGCGCCGTCGAGGCCGCCACCAAGGCCGGGCGCGTCGTCCAGATCGGCCTGCAGCAGCGCAGTTGGGAGCATTTTCAGATGTGCCAGCAGTGGGTCCAGAGCGGCCGCTTCGGGAAGATCTACCATGCCCAGATGCACTGGCAAGGCCACTACAGCCACGCTCCCGAGACGCCCACGGATCCGCCGGCGGATCTCGATTGGGATCTCTTCCAGGGACCGGCAGCCCGCAAGCCGTACTCGCCCGGCCGCCAGCACGACTGGCGCGGCTACTACGACTACGGCGGCGGCATCATCACCGACCAAGGCGTCCATCTTTGCGACCTGGTTCATTGGTACCTCGATGCCCGCCAACCGCTCTCGGTCGGCGCATCCGCACAATGGGTGCGCGTCTCCACGCCGAATCCAGAGCAGCCGCCGGACACCTACGCCATCACCTGGCAATATGACAAGTTCGTGATGAGCTTTGCCAATACGCTGATGCCCGGGCCCGACCTCAACATGGAGCACGGCGTGTTCTTTTACGGCAACGTCGGAGCCCTGCACGTCAGCCGCTCCAGTTATACCGCCCGGCCGCTGCCCGTGCGCGTGCCCAAGGGCGAGACCGCTCCGCCGCCGCCGTTTGAGGCCGTCAATGAGCATTTCCGCCAACAGGGCCAGCCCGCCGACCGCGCGCATGCTCGCAACTTCCTCGACTGCGTGAAGTCGCGGCAGAAGCCGCTGACCGATATTGAAACCGGCTTCACGTCCTCGCTTCCGCTCTTGCTCGGCGTGCTCGCGGTCCGCACCGGCAAGTCGTATACGTGGAATGGGCGTAGCGCGGTCGCTTGCGGCTGATCCGATCCGAACGCGGTCGCGAGCCGGCGCCGCGGCTCCGGATGTGCTCGCGTCCGGAGGTCGCTGGCAGCGTTTGTTGGTAGGATGCTGCCATGAGACGTACTCTGATTCTGGCTCTGCTCGCGTCTTCGCTTTTCGCGCAACGCAAGCCTGGCAACCAGTTGGACAACTTGCCTCCGAATATGGAGGTGCTTACGCACTTCGGAGAGCGTGCCGACATTTCGCCCGACAATCGCGAGGTCGCGTTCATGGCCAAAAGCTTCGGCGATGCCATGGTAATCGATCTTGAGAAACGCGCGATTCGCTGCCTGACCTGCAACATTCCCGCGGCGGTCTTCCTGCGCGTGATGCACTTGGTGTCCGGCGACTATATCCTGATCGGCCCCGATCACTTCGAAGACATCCACGTGAGCCGCGCGCGTGACAACGAGTTATGGTTTCTTAGTAAACAACGCGGCTCGCGGCCCGTGAAGCTCGGACAGAAGATGAGCGAGGGCGCGGCCATATCCAAGAGGAGTCTCAAGATCGCTTACGCCCAGGTGCACGAGCAGGATCCCAGTTTGCCTGAGGGCGCGTCACGCCTGGTGGTCGCCGACCTGGATCTCACGGGGCCGCGGCCGCAACTCATCAACAAGACTGTAGTGCACGCGAGCAAGGACAGGAGTTGTGTAATCGAGCCCCAGGACTTCTACGACAAAGATACGAAGATGACCTTCACGTGTTACGAACCGAAAGGGCTGGCCTCCGTGATGGGAATCGATCTGAAGACTCACGAAGTAACGAATTTCTCCAAGGCGCCAGGCACGTACAACGAAGTCGAGGGCATCTTCCCGGATGGCCGATACACCTGCGTGGAAGGCGACCGCCAGGTGGAACAACTCGGCGGCAATCGCGGAGCGGGGAATATCGACATCTGGAAGCTGAAGCTGGATGGCACAGGCAAGGACTTCGTACGACTGACCCATTTCAACGACTTTGAGGCCGGCAAGGCGTCGAACCCGGTGGTCGCCACGGACGGGCGCTTCATGGCATTCCAGACTGCGAAGACCACGGATCCCGCCGGTGTCGGTTACGGCATCCTGCTGTACTGGTTTCGGAAGTAGTCCGGCGTTTCTTGTTTCGCCCGTTTGGACCAAGGAGGTATCAAATGAATCGACGCGATTTTATCGAGACCGCCGCCGGGGCTGCGGTGATATCGACAACCGCGGGCGCGCAGACGCCAAAGAATGCCTCGAAGATGATCGGCATCCAGGTGGGCGCGGCTTCGTTCGTCGATGAAGGCGTCGATCCGGTTCTGGACATCTTCCAGCAATCCGCCTCCGTGAATACGCTCTTCGTGGCGACCTTCACGTACGGCCGCGGCATCGCGGGGCGGCAGGTGCCGGGTCAACCGCTGCCCGACCACGGCAAGCAAGAGTACGACACCGGAACCTTCAAGGGAGGCAGCTACACGCGGGTCCATCCGCAGTACTACAAGGACACAGTCATCAAAGAGTTCCGCGCGCCCGATTTTGGCGACTACGACGTGCTGGAAGCGGTGCTTCCGGCGGCCCGCAAGCGCGGCATGAAGACCATCTGCTGGTTCGAGGACGTCTGGAACGCGAGCGTGCCGAACATCGCCCAGGCGCAGGAGAAGCGCTTCGACGGCCGCAACGCCACGACGCTGTGTTTCAACAACCCGAATTACAGAAACTGGCTGCTCGGGACGGTCGAGGACTACGCGCGCTCGTATCCGATCGACGGAATCATGTGGGGCTCGGAGCGTCAGGGCGCATTCGCCAACGCACTGGGAGCAAGCCATGGCGGCAACGGCGGAGGCGTTGCGCACACGACGTGCTTCTGCGACTTCTGCGTGACCAAAGCCAAGGCGCGTGGAATCTTTCCGGCGCGGGCGCGCGCGGGCTTTCAGGCGCTGGGACAGTTTGTGGACGCCGGACGCCAAGGCCAGCGGCCGGTGGACGGCTACTACGTCGCGCTGTGGCGGCTGATCCTGCGCTACCCCGAGTTGCTGGCGTGGGAGATGCTGTGGACCGACAGCCTGCGGGAAACCTACGCGGCCATCTACAACAAGGTGAAATCCATCAAGCCTTCGATCGGCGTGGGCTGGCATATCTGGCACAACAACTCGTTCAGCCCGATCTATCGCGCCGAGCAGGACCTGACGGAACTCTCGAAGTACTCCGATTTCCTGAAGATGGTGATGTATCACAACTGCGGCGGCGAGCGCATGGCGAGCTACATCGGCAGCGTGGGCAAGAACATCTATGGTGACGTCCCATCGCAGGAATTGCTCGACTTCCACTATCGCGTGCTGGGTTACGGCGAGGAGAAGCCTCTCGCCGAGCTTTCGAAGTCGGGCTTCTCCGAGGACTACGTCTACCGCGAGGCAAAGCGGGCCCGCGAGGCGCTAAATGGAACCAAGACGCAGCTCTGGCCCGGAATTGACATCGACATTCCCACGGGAGCAGGGTCGAGCAAGTCCAGTCCGGAGAGCACCCGTGCGGCCGTGGCGGCAGCTTTGCGAGCGGGCGCGGATGGGGTGCTGCTGTCGCGCAAGTACTCGGAGATGAAGCTGGAGAACCTGCGCGGAGCGGGCGAGGCGATCAGAGAGGCCGGCATAGCTTGATGCAGGAGACCGATTCTAGGATCGTGAGCACGACACGCCGCGACTTTCTCCAGATCTCGATGGCGGCTGCCGCGCTTCCGGCATCGATGAGCGCGCAGACTCTTACGGCGAAGGCACGGCCATGGTATCTGCGCACTTACCGTTGGGGTCAGACGAACATCACCGAACTCGATCCCATTCAATACGACATCGCGTGGTGGCGGGAGTATTGGAAGCGCACCGCGACGCAGGGCGTCATCATCAACGCCGGCGGCATCGTGGCGTATTACCCGAGCAAGTTCCCTCTGCACCATCGCGCGCAATTTCTGAACGGGAGGGATCTGTACGGCGAGTTGACCGAGGCCGCCCACAGCGATGGGCTAGTGGTGATGGCGCGCATGGACTCCAATCGAACCGCGGAGGATTTTTACCAGGCCCACCCGGACTGGTTCGCGCGGAAACTGGACGGGCAACCGCATCGAAGCGCCGACAAGTACATCACGTGCATCAACAGCCTCTATTATGACGAGTACCTGCCGGACGTTCTCAGGGAGATCATCGAGCGTTCCCATCCCGAGGGATTGACGGACAATAGCTGGGCGGGGCTCGGGCGCGGCAGCATCTGCTACTGCGACAACTGCGAGCGCAAGTTCCGCGCGAAATCCGGACAACCGATTCCGCGTCAGGCCAACTGGGACGATCCGGCGTACCGGCAATGGATCCTGTGGAACTACGCGCGGCGCACGGAAGTCTGGGAGATGAACAATCGGGTCACCCAGGCCGCGGGCGGTCCCGATTGCATCTGGTCCGGCATGAACAGCGGCTCGGTCACGGGGCAGGCGAGTTCCTTCCGCGACCTGAAAGAGATTGGCAGCCGCGCTCACATCATGATGCTCGACCATCAGCGGCGCGACAACTCTACGGGGTTCCAGCAGAATGGCGACACCGGCAAGCGCGTTCACGGCGTGATGGGTTGGGACAAGCTGGCGCCCGAGAGCATGGCCATGTACGAAGCCGGCCGCTCGTCCTTCCGAGTGGCGAGCAAGCCGGCGGCAGAAGCGCGCATGTGGATGATCGCCGGCATCGCGGGCGGCATTCAGCCCTGGTGGCACCACGTCGGCGCGTACCACGAGGACCGCCGGATGTACCGCACGGCCGAGCCGGTGATGCAATGGCACAAGGCCAATCAGGCGTATCTCATCGACCGCCGTCCTGTGGCCAGCGTGGGCCTGCTGTGGTCGCAGAGGAACACCGATTTTTACGGCCGCGACAACGCGGGCGAACTGGTTGACGCTCCATACGAAGGCTTCGCGCAAGCGCTGATCCGGGCGCGCATTCCGTATTTGCCGGTTCACGCCGACGATCTCGATTCAGCGGCATTTTCTGTGCTGATCCTGGCCAACGTTGGTGCGCTTTCCGATCTGCAATGTGCGTCGGTTCGCCGCTTTGTCGCGCGTGGAGGCTCGTTGATTGCCACGGGCGAAAGCAGCCTGTACGACGAATGGGGCGACGCGCGATCGGATTTCGCTTTAAGCGATGTTCTGCGGGTCCACATAGCTGGCAAGCCAGTTCGCAACAATGCGGGGACGGCGCATACGTACCTTCGGCTGCATCCGGAACTTCGGGCGGGGGTCTATGGGCCGAAGAACGGCAAAGAGCCGGCTCCCACGGGAAAGCGTCATCCGGTGCTGCGCGGCTTCGAGGAGACTGACCTCATCCCGTACGGCGGAGTGCTGCAGGCGTTGAAAGTGGATGAGGGGACAAGCGTGCCGCTCACGTTCGTTCCGGAATTCCCCGTGTATCCGCCCGAGACGGCGTGGATGCGCGAACCCGATAGCGGCATCCCGGCTCTCGTGTTGAGCGAGACAGCCGCAGGCGCCAGGGTTGCGTATCTCGCCGCGGACCTCGACCGGCGCTACATGCGCGATCTGTTGCCGGATCACGGAAACCTGCTCGCCAACCTCGTGCGTTGGGCCGCCGGGGACAGCATCCCGCTCGCGGTGCAAGGTCCCGGACTCATCGATTGCCACCTGTACCAGCAACCGGGCAGGCTCGTTCTCCATCTTGTGAATCTCACCAACTCGGGCACTTGGCGCGCGCCGATCGATGAACTCATTCCTGTGGGACCGTTTCAGGTGCGAGTCAGACTGGGGCAGGGCATCGCGGGGCGCAACGCCAGGCTTCTGGTTTCGGCGGAGGCCGCACCAGTCACCGTTCGCCAAGGGTGGGCCGAGTTTGAGGTGAAGTCTATCGCGGATCACGAGGTGATCGTCGTCTCATAACCGGTACGGCCGTCCGGCGCTCGGGAGCGGCCCGCTCTCGCGCGGGCGCATCTTCCAGCACATGTTCCGGGCAGATGCCGCGGATTGCTTCCAGCAACTCGGCGTGAGCCAGACCCTTGAGGATATAGCCGTCCGCGCCGGCTTGAAGCGCTCGCTGCAAAACCTGGTCCGCCTCGTATATAGCGAGCGTGAGGATTCGACATTCCGGTTGTTCCTGCCGAAGGATTTTGAAAGCCGCGGCCACGCACGGCTCGACCAGGCAAGCGTCGATCAGAGTGATGTCCGGGTGATGTTTTAACAGCAGCTTCGCGGTGTCTTCGACGCTACCGGACTGAGCAACCACCTGCATGTCGCGTTGGTTGTCGATCATGATGGTGAGGCCGAACCGCTCGGCTTCGTGTGGGCTCGCCACCATAACGCGTAATCCGTTTCGCTTGGGCATCGTCAACGATTTCCCGAACCGCACAAAGCCAAAGAAGACACCTCGATCTTACTGCCCGGGACTGCGACGTCAATCCAACGAAAGTCGGATCCGATTCGCGCAATTTGACGATCATTGGTGCATATCCTTGCAGCCGGGGAAGAAGACTTCGTACAACCCGGTCTGGCACGAACAGGCGGAATCCGTTGGTCCGGACGCCGCCATGCGTGTAAGCGCGCACTGGGCTGCCGGATCCCGTGCGCCCAGCGCAAGTGCGATCTGAATCCTTTGCTTAGCTTGGGCAATCTTCGACGCGCGTTCGAGCAGCAGTCCGTCGATCACATAGGGACGGTCCCACTCAGGCCAGCGGTTCTCGATCTCGCGGACGGCGCTCGCAGCCTCGGCGCCGCGATTCATCGAACTCAGCACAACCACTCGCGTCAATGCGAGGCCAGCATCTCCAGGGGCCGACCGCAAAGCACGATCCGTGAGGTCCAACGCCTTCCGGCTCTGGTTGTGCCGCAGCAACAACAGGGCTGTCTGCTGTGCCAAACGAGGCCGCGAAACGGAATACCGCGCGCTCTCTTCAAGAGCCTTGGCCGCTTCATCGGATTGACCCTCCGCATCCAGAATCGAGGCCTTCAGCAACAGTGCGTCGCCCCTTTCTTCACCGGGCGCGATCCGATCCAACATCGCCAGAGCCTCTCGCGGGCCGTCTGTGTAATAGAGCGCAGTGGCCAGGTCCAGGCGCACAGACGGCTTCCCGGACGCGGCTCGTTGCAGGAAGTCGCGCGCCAGCGCATATTGTTCCGCCCGCAACAATGCGAGCCCCGCGGTCTGCGATGTTTCGCTGCCCGGGTTCATGGCCAGCAAGTCGCGGAAGGTTGCAAGCGCCTCCTCGGTCTTTCCGGCATCCAACAACGCACTCCCCAGGTTGCTCTTCAACGCGGCATCGTTCGGGCTGGCTTGAATTGCCTGGCGCAATTGCTCAATCACCCGGCGCGAGCGCTCGGGGCTGCTCAGACTCGCCGATTCGATGATGCCCGGTTCCTGTCGCGGCATCCGCGCGGGCTCCAGGCGGACTCGCTTGAAGCGTTCCAGGAACGGCTGGGCCTCCGCGGTGCGGCTTTGCTCGATCAATGCCCGCGCGAGATGGAACAGGACGTTAGGGTCCTGCGGGGACAACGCGACGGCCTGTCGCAAAGCCTTTTCAGCTTCGGCCGGCTTCTGCAAATTGGAGTAATTGAGGCCCAGCAGATCGAGCGCGCGTACGTCGCGTGGATTCAGCCGGAGCGCCGTCTGAAGTTCAGCGACGGAGTCTTCATTGCGTCCGAGCTGTTGCAGCAACCAAGCGCGGACGAAATGCGCAGGTTCGAACTCGGGAGCCAGGCGCACAGCCTCTGACACGCGGTCGAGAGCCTGTGCTTGATCCACGGCGTTCAGCAACAGCGCGAGGTCGTATAGACCAACAGCATCCTTGGGGTGCTTCTCGACATACTGAGTGAGCAGCTTCAGCGCTTCTGGCACGTCGGTGCGATTCGACCCGACTACAAGAGCCCTGTCGCGCCGAACGATGTCGTCGCTCGGATCGCCGGCTGGGCGCAGCTTCAAGTACTCGTCGTAGGCGAGAATCGAATCTCCATAGAATCCGCCCATTTGAGCGGCCCGCGCGAGCGCAAGCATCACATCCGGGCGTTGCGGAGCCAGCTTTCTGGCTTGAGCAAGCAGGTAGACCGCACGGTCGTAATCCTGGAGATTCGTCTCTACCCGCCCGAGTTCGAGGAGCGCGCTGACATCGCCGGGCCGCGACTTCAGCGCGACCTCGAAGGCGCGGCGCGCGCGATCGTTATGTCCGGCTCGCGCAGCCGCAAGCCCCAGGTTGTAGAGGACGTCGAAGTCCTCCGGTTCCTTCGCCAGAACTGCGCTGAACGCAGTCTCCGCCTGCTCGTAAAAGCCGATGCGTCCGCATGCGATGCCGAGCGCAAAGAGCAATCGCGGGTCGCCTCGCGCCGTCCCGGTGAAAGCCCTGATGGCGTCGAGCGCGGCTTGCCGCTTGCCCGCCAACTGCAACGCTTCGACCCGCACCAGCGCAGCCTCGGAATCGCTAGCGTTCACGTGGGAGAGATACGCGAGCGCTTGCGAGGCTTCCTTGCGAGCCACCGCGAGACGCGCGAGTTGCAGATTCGCGTTGGCATGCTCGGGGTTCAACTTCAGCACCCGTTCGAAACTCGAGCGGGCCTTGTTCCGGGGCGCCACATGTGAGATAGTGATTGCCCAGGTTATTCAACAGGGCCGTCGATGGATTCGGCGCGGAGCCAGAGCCTGCCGATACAGCCGCTCCGCCGCGTCACATTGGTGGTCCGCATCCAATCGGGCCGCCTCGCGCAGTGTCTGCTCCTGTGCGACTGTGCGGAACGCTAATAGGATCGCGAGGAGCGCCAGTCGAGGAGCGGGTTCGAAACGCATGCGTTGTGTCGAGTATGCTACCAAAGAAAGTCCCCCACGGCCCGTGGTAAGTAGGCCGTGGGGGTGATCGGGTCAATCTGGCTTGACGCTCAGAACGATAGTCGCAGCCCAAGCTGTAACTGGCGTCCAAACGTGTTGTTCAAGAGGCTTGTGCTTCTTCCGCTGATGCTGGGGTCTCCGGGATTGATGTTCACTCCGCCCAGATTCTTGTTGTTCAGCGTATTAAATGCGTCCATTCGGAGCGAGAACTTGATCCGTTCCGTGACATGCATATCCTTCACGATGGAGGTGTCCAGGTTGAAGAAATGCGGGCCATTCACGCCAGAGACGAACCAGGGGCTGTTCGGCTCCACCTGCGGGTTCTGATATCCGACCGCCGCAGGGTTGAAATAGGCCCCCGAGGGTTTGCCGTCGCCCGGATTGCCGGTGAGGTTGTAGCCGGCAAATTTGATGGGAGCCCCAGACTGATATGTCGCCAGACCTGTCAGGTTCCAGCCGCCCACCACCGCATCCAAGATGCGCGGGGCGCTGCCCAGGAACGCGCGGCCTTTGCCAACCGGCATTTCCCAGGTCCCCGAGACCGTCAGCCTCTGGCGCGCCGTGCCGCCATCCACCCAGGAGAAATGGTTCAGGTACTGAGCGACGGAGTCGTAGTACACCTGATCCTGCTCGCGATGATAGTTGTATCCCGCAAGGAAGGAGTAGCCTTTGCTGAACCGTTTCTGTAGTTTGATCTGCAGCGATTGGTAGTGCGAGAGCGCGCCGATGTTCCCGTCAATCTGGCTGATGCCTGTGTATTGCGGATAGGGAACCATCAGCGATGCAATGGTGACTGTGCGATTACTCGCCAGCGGACCAGGCATGTTCAATCCATAGAATGGGTTCGGGATCGATTGGTTAATCGCGTCCTTGTACTGGTAGTAGAGTCTGGGATCCATCATGTCCAGATTCTTCGTTGTGGGGCAGTTGCCGGTGAAGTCGCCGTTGCAGGCCTGGTTCGTGAAGTTGATGAAGTAGGTGACGTCGGCAACGATGCCGCCCGGAAGTTCGCGCTGCAGCGAGAAGTTGTAGCGGTCGCTGTGTTGCAATGGCCGGTTAGGATTCACGAAGGTCACGCTATCGCCCAGCCCCGTGTTCGCGCCCAGGCTCTTGCCGGTCGCGGGAGTGATCGGATAGGTGGACGGGAATGGATTCGACAACGTCATTTGCGGCACACCGTTGAGGAGGTTCGGGGCGCCTGATGTGACCGAGTATCCATAGTAGTTGGCCCCCTCCATGCCGTAACTGTTCACCATCTCCCATGGTGTGTAGTAGCGCCCGTACCCGGCTCGCAGCGAGGTCTTGTCGTTCAGCTTGTAAGCAAAGCCGATGCGCGGAGAGAGCGACCCCCACGTGTTGTTCCAGATCGGCATGCTGCCGCTCTCAAACTGATACGCGCCGTTCAGAGTCCAACCGCCGGTGTAGTACTGTTGCACCGCCGCGGGCACCTGCACTCCCTGGACGATGGGATTCGCGACGGTCAGATTCAGCGGCGCCGTCAGGCGGTTCTGGGCGTCGTAGAAGGGACTGGTGTGCTCATAGCGCAAACCGAGATTGAGCGTCAGTTTGCGGCTGATTTTCCAATCGTCATTCAGAAAAGCGCCGTAGTAGTTGTCCTCGGTGTTGGGAACGATGTTCACGGGCATGCTGGTGGATCCGCAGGCCCAGCAGTATTGGTTGCCCGCGTTCGGCGTGGTTGCGATCGCGCCAAGCAGGAACGTCGCGTAGCCGTCGCCGGACGTTGTCGTCGGGCCGCTGTAGGGATTGATGTAAGTGCTCGACGTCGGTGCGGCATCGAATCCGAAGCCGGGATTCTCGCCTGTCAGCGCGCTGAGCACCTGACTGAGCCGCCACTCGAAACCGGCTTTCAGGTAGTGCGCTCCATGTTGGTGCGAAACCTGAGCGGTCAGGCCTTCTCCATTTGGAGTCTGGTGCCACCAGCCGTTTTGCGCCCCCATCTGCACGTTCTGGTTGTACCCGGGTGCGGCCAGAATCGACATGCGAGGCACCAGTTTGGGCACGCCCGGATCGGCATACACCGGAGCGTAGAAGCTCTGATTCGGATAGAGCGACGAGAACGTCGGAGCGCCGGAGGCCTGGACGAAGTTCGAAGCGTCCACGAAGCTGTGGTAGTCGCCGCGGACGTTCAGCACCGTCGAGGCGCTCAATGTGTAGGTCACGTTGCCGGTGTATTCGGTGGCGTTCCGCGTGCTGCCCCGGTCGTTCTGGAAGACGGACGATCCGGTCGGATTGCTCGTCGCGGCTGGCGTCCGGATGATCCCCAGGCGTCCGTAGATCCGCAGCTTATCGCTGACGTTGTAATCCACGCGATCGGAGAAATTCTTGTACGGGTAGCTCACGGGCAGGGCGATCGCGTAGTTGTTGGTGTGCAGAGTGTCGATGCCCGGCCCAGTGGCCTTCCACAGCAGTGAGGTGTATTTTGCGGCGATCGGATCGATGCTGGCCGCGGGGATGATATTGCCCCCGAATGCCGTCCGTGTGACGTTGCCGCTCGCGTCGGTCACGGTGGACATCGGGTCGTACAAGGTTCGCTGTCCGCCCGCGCCATTGAGCGATTGCGAGTAATTGCCGGCGCGCTCCAGGTCGGTCGGAACGGTTTCAATGAAGCTGCCCGGCTGGGTGTACTTCCAGCCTTCGAAGGCGAAGAAGTTGAACAACTTGTTCTTGAGCACGGGATTGCCCAGCGTGCCGCCATAAATGTTTTTGCGATCGAGGTTGATGGTCCGGTTGATGCGATCTTCCAGCGCGTTGGCCCATGGGTATTGGCCCTGGTAATACGCCAGGCCGTGCCAATCGTTCGTGCCGGATTTCGTGGTCATCGTGATGGCGGAACCGGCGCTGTGGCCGAACTCCGCGTCGATGGAGTTCTGCTGGATGTTCACTTCCTGCACCGAGTCCATTACGGGCTGGTAGCTGTTCTTTACGCCGACTCCGGTCGGGCTGCCGTCGACCTGGAGGTCGTTGGTGTGGTCCGCGCCTCCGCCGACGCTTTGAGAGGTCGGGCCCCAACTGTTGTATGGGTTCCAGTCGCCGTTGCCCACACTGGGGAGGACGGCGGGATCCAACTGCGCCAGCAAGAACGGGCTGCGGTTGTACTGCGGCATACGCTCGGTCAGCACGTCGTCGACCGTGGTCTCCAACTTGCTGGTATTGAACTGCACCGACACCGCGCTGCCTTCCACGGTGATGGTCTCCTGAATCGTGCCAGTCTTCAGAGCGGCGTCCACCGTCACGTCGCCGCGAGTTTGCAGACCGATACGCTCCTGCAAATAGCGGCTGAACCCCTTGGCTTCGACGGCAATTGAGTAGGTCCCCGGCTCTACCAGGTCGAACAGGTAGTGGCCGTTTTCACTGGTTTGGCGGACAGCCTTCACCCCAGTGTTCATGTTGGAGAGAGTTACCGTGGCCCCCACGACCATGGCTTGCGACGCGTCCGTAACCGTCCCCTGGACGCGTCCACGATAATCTTGTGCAAACAAGGCACTCGACATTGCGGCAAGCAACGCCAGCTTGCCTGGAGTCGAGAGAGTTACTTTACAGCACATGAGTGAAGTCTCCCTTTTCCGAATTCCCCTGGTTCGCGGAGACGGCGCGCGAGACACATGTCGCCATCTTTACCGCATCTACGTGGAACGCGATGGCCTGATGCTACGACGGGGTAGTTGCAGGACAATCCAACTAAAGTAGGAGCGACAATCTTAATGTTTGTTAATCGTCGATGTGAACGATGCCGCGGTGGAGAGCGGCCACCACGGCCTGGGTGCGGTCACTCACCCCCAGACGGCCCAGGACTACGCTGACGTGACACTTCACGGTGGCTTCGGCGATACCGAGCGCCGTGGCGATTTCCTTGTTGCTATTGCCGCGCACGATGAGCGTGAGGACTTCGCGCTCGCGGTGGCTGAGTTCCGAGTTCGGCGCCCGCGACTCCAGGCTCCGAATCACGGGCGTTGGCAGGCAGCGTACTCCGGCGTGGACCTGACGCAGCGCGTCCACCAGAGCATCGTTCGACATACCCTTCACCAGATACCCCGAGGCGCCCGCCGCCAAGGCCTGGTGAATATCCTCGTCGCCTTCGTACGTCGTCAGGACGACGAAACGGGCGCGTGGACTGTCCTCGCGGATCGCGCGGATAGCGTCCACTCCGCTCATGCCGGGCATGCGGAGGTCCATCAACGTAAGATCCGGTTTGAAGCGGCGATGCAGTTCGATGGCCTCCGGCGCGGCGCCGGCTTGCCCGACCACCTGCATGTCTCGTTGGGCATTGATGATCGTCGTCACGCCCAGGCGAAGCAGGGGGTGATCGTCGACCACCAGGACTTTGATCTTCTCAAGCCGTTCCACTCGCCGGCTCCTTGGAGGTGGTTTCCGCCGTCTTCCTCACCGGAACCACGACTTCGATCTGCGTTCCCTTCCCGGGACTGCTCTTCACTCGAAACCTTCCGCCCAGACCCTCGACTCTTTCCCGCATTCCGACCAGGCCGTAATGATCCCTGGCGAACGACGCCACTCCGACCGGATCGAAGCCGCGGCCGTCGTCTGTGACAACCATGCTCATTCTTCTGCGCTCGAATCTCAAGCGCAGGTGAACGTTCTGGGGTTGCGCGTGGTGTACGGCGTTGTGGATCGCCTCGCGCGCAACCATCACGAGGTCGCGTTCGACATCGGGATCGAGCGCCCGCGGCTTGCCTTCGATCTCGCACTGCACTGGGATCCGTGACTCCAGGCTGGCGTGCTGCGCAATCTCGAACAGCATCGAACCGATTCCGCCGGTAGTGACCGGGATTTGCCGGAGATTCCAAACGGCTCGCCGAGTCTCGTCGATGGTCGCGCGGATCTGCGCGCGCGCACAGTCCAGCAGTTCCTTGCTTGTGTCCGGCTTCGAATCCCCAAGCGTGGAGCAGGCTTCGAGCAACGCCGAGACGCCACCGCAGCCCTGGATCAGCGTATCGTGCATCTCCCGGGCCACGCGGCTGCGCTCTTCCAGAATCCCCTCGTAACGCGCGTGGATCTGTCGCAAATAGGACTTGTACGCACCCCAGGCCGCTGCCATCAAAAGCACCGAGGAGAGGGTGATGAACCACGCAGTGCGATAGAAGTAAGGACGCCACTCTATCCCTACGGAGGCCTCGGACGCCTGCTCCGGCGCGTTCATCTCGAAAGCCTTCACCCGGAACCGGTATTCGCCCGGAGGCAGGTTCGTGTAATAGGCGACGTGGCGCTCGAGCGGCTCGGTCCAATCCGAATCGAAGTTGTCGAGCCGGTATTTGAAGCGCACGCGCTCCTGGGAGCGCAGTCGAATCGCCCCGTAGTGAATCTCCAGTTTGCCGTTGCCTGGAGGCAAGACCAGCCGGTCCGTCAACGGCACTTCGCGCCCTTCGGCCACTACCCGCTCGACAACCGCGGGGGGCGGCCAGTTGTTTGCGACGGCCCGTTCTGTCAGGATCCTGACGGGGCCCTTGTTGCTCGGGAACCAGACCTCTCCCCGCGAGGTGAGGCATCCGGCTGGTTGCGTACCGCCGTGCATTTGCGTGGTCGCCATCCCGTCCGAGACGCCGTAAAGCGTCACGGCGGGGCGGTAGGAAGGCTCATCCGCCAGCCTATCCAGGTCTGCGCGGCTCACGGACGAGATTCCGTTCGGGCCGCTCATCCAGAAAGTGCCGTTGCGGTCCTCCAGGATGTGATAAATGCTGTTGCTGGCGAGACCTTCCCGTGTGCTGAATACGCTGAGCTTGCCCTGCTTCCAGCGGTAGAGTCCGCCGCCGCGCGTGCCGAGCCAGAGTCCGCCCTGCTGGTCCTCATGAATCGCCCAGACTTTCTCGCCCCGCAGGCGATCGATTACGGCATCGCGCAGAAAGGAGCCGGCGTGCATCCGGCTCACTCCGCGGTCGGTGCCAATCCACAAGTCGCCCTGGCGATCTTCGAGCAGCGCGCGGGTGCTGAAGTAGCTCAAGCCTTCCGCGACGTTGTAGTTCTTGAAGCCCCCCGGTACGCGGTGGCTCAAGCCCTCATCCGTGCCGATCCACAGGCTGCCGTCGCGCGCTTCCAGCATGACGCGGATGAAATTGTTGATCAGACCTTGCTCGGTCGTGTAGTGCTCGACCCGCTTGCCGGCAATCCGGAAGAGGCCGTGCCCGTCGGTTCCCACCCACATCGCACCGGAGCGGTCGCGCAGGACATTGCGGATATGAATGCTATCCGGCAGACCGGGGAAATGGTACGGGATCGCGGCCTTTCCGTCGAAGCGGAACACATTAGTGCTCGCCACCCACACGCTGCCGTCGCGATCCTGATACACCGTGCGCATGTCGGAATCGGCGGACCCCGGCAGCGCCACCATACTCAAGGCGGTCTTGCTCAGGCATAGCATTCCGGTCTGCGTGCCAATCCACATATTCCGCTCCGCGTCTTCCAGCCACGACAGAACTGAGTTGCTGGGCAGATCTCCGGGTTCCGTGAGACGCGTCAACCGGCCATTGCGGTAGCGGAAAATACCGTGGTCGATGGTGCCGATCCAAAGCGAACCCTCGTCGTCCTCCCGCAGAACCCGGATTGTCCTGTCGATCCCCTGCACAGCGGCCGAGCCAACCGGTTCATCCAGGGCGTTGCGTTCGATGCGCTTCAAGCCCGAGACGGTCCCGGCCCAAAGGGTGCCCTGGCGAGTTTCGAAGAGCGTCTTGATCCGGTTGGCGCTCAGTTCACCCTGGAATCTATATTCCACGGCGCTCCCCTCATACAACATCAGGAGCGTGGATCCCCCGACCCAGAGCCGTCCGCGACCGTCTTCGACGATCGCATGCACGGCGATGCCCGGAACGCCGTCTCTACCGTCCACACGGACCATCGCGTCGCCTTGAAGCCTGAACAATCCGTTGTCCGTTCCCACCCACACGACGCCTTTGCCGTCCTGGTAGATGGCGCGCACGAATCCGTTCGTGAGACCCTCGGCGGTGAAATACGAGCGGAACTCGCGGTTGCGGTAGCGCACCACGCCGCCGCCGTCCGTGCCGATCCAGAGGCTTCCGTCTTTCGCGACGGTCAGGCAGAAAACGCTATTTTCGTGGAAGGCGCGGGCGCTCTCGCGGTCGAAGACGACGAATTGCTCGCCGTCGAACCGAACCAGTCCGCCGCTGGTGCCAATCCAAAGATACCGGTCCTGCGTTTGTGCGAGGGCCTGCACCGTCTCCTCTGGCAGACCGTCCTGGGTCTGCCAGACCCGGCGCGAGTAGCCTTCGAGACCGCGCACGAGTGGCAAAGCCAGCGAAGATGGCACGAGCGACAGCAGTGACGCGCATGCAAATAGGGTTCTCCGCATTTCCCCTGAACCGGAGTGTATTTTAGCCGAGACCGCCGTGAATTAGAAGGGTAATGGCGGAGCGATGGTCCAAAATCGGCAGGTTTCGATTGGTGCTGGACTCACTCCGCGATTCCGTTTCCGCTTGAGTCTTGATAGTCTGTCTGCGCAGAAGGAGACGCGCTCGCTATGTCCTTACTCTCAAACTTTCAATCGAATCCACGGAACTCGGACGGCTTGAACCGCCGGTCCATTTTCCGCCGGCTGGCCGCGACTGCGATGCTCGGACCGTTGTTCAAAGCGACCGAGGGAAGCGTGAGCGCGCAGTCCGCGGTGAACAAGAACTCTTCGCCGAGCGGGCTGAAGATCACCGACATGCGGGCCTGCCGCGTCGCCGCGAATTACGATTACCCGATCATCAAGATCTATACGAACCAGGGCGTCTACGGCTTGGGCGAGGTCCGCGATGCGGGAGTGGAAGGCATCGCGCTGATTCTCAAGGCTCATCTGCTGGGTAAGAATCCGCTCGACATCGAAGGCAACCTGCGGACGCTTCGCCAGTTCGCGGCGCCCGCCCGCATGGGCGGAGGGTTCAGCGCGGTGGACATGGCGCTGCACGACATCGCGGGCAAAGTTTACGGCGTGCCCGCGCATCGCCTGATCGGCAACAAGGTGCGCGACAAGATCAGGATCTACGCGGACACGACGGACCATAAGGATCCAAAGATCTACGCGGAGCGGATGCTTAAGCGGAAGGAGATGGGGATCACGTTCTTCAAAATGGATCTCCATACCAGTCTGGTTGCGGACCGTCCGGGCGCGGTCAACGAGCGAGGCGTGGCGACGGAAAAGGGCCTGGGATACATGTGCGAGTATATCGAGGCGATTCGCGGTGTCATCGGCGAGGGCGCTCCGCTGGCGGCCGACCACTTCGGACCGTTGAACGTGAAGGACGCTATCCGCTACGCACGAGCCTTTGAGAAATACCAGCTTTCGTGGGCCGAGGACCTGGTTCCCTGGTTCAACTGGCAGGGCCTGAAGGAGATCAGAAACAACACTACGACGCCGGTGCTGACAGGCGAAGATGTCTTCGGCTTACGCAACGGCTTCGATGTCTTTATCGACAACCACGCCGTGGACGCGATTCATCCGGACATCGAGACTTCGGGTGGCCTGCTGGAAACGAAGCGCATCGCCGACTACGCCGCGCTCGCCGGTATTCAGGTGGCAATGCACCATGCGGGCTCGCCAGTGGGCGCATATGCCGGATACCATTGCGCGTCCACCTTCACCAACTTCCTCGCCATGGAGAACCATGCGCTCGACATGCCCTGGTGGCAGGATCTCGTCACCGGCGTGCAGAAGCCGATCATCGACAAGGGCTACGTTACGGTCCCAGAGACTCCGGGCCTCGGGCTTGAGCTGAACGATGACGTTGTGAAGCAGCATCTGCGCCGGCCCGGTTACTTCGAGCCAACACCGATGTTCGACGACTTCATCGTCTCGGGCTTCAGACTCGGCGGAGCCTGGCCGCACTATGACGACGCAGGCAAGTGGTGCGACTGCGTCAGCTATGAATAGACGCGCCGAGGGAACTATGACTGGGTACAAGAGAACGGTTGGTTTAGTTCTGCTAACGTCATCGCTTCTGTTCGCCGCGGATCCGACGTTTCTGCAGCGGCGCGTGCAGGATGTTCAACCGCAAGCCGACGATCTGACGCTGGATGCCAAAGCGGCTTCGTACAAGCCGCTCTTCGGCGCCGGCGACGCGCAGGCCAATCAGTTGAAGAGCGTAGCGCGGTACGGCGAACTGACTGTCGGCCCTGGCGGATCCAGCTCGGTCGTGAGCTATCCGCAGGAAGAACAGATCTACTTCATCCTCGGCGGCAGCGGCACGTTGCTGTATGGGGGCGAACAGTCGCCAGTGAAGAAATACGACTTCATGTACCTGCCACCTGGAGTCAAGCACGGGATCTCGAACTCCTCAAGCGAGGCCGTGCGGTTGCTCGTGATGGGCTTTCGAATCCCCAAGGATGTGAAGGTCGCAACGACTGAGAAGCTGCTAATCTCGAATGTCGCGGATGTACCCTCGCAACAGCTTGGGCAGCATGGTCCGACCGTACAGTTCAAACTCCTGATGGGCACGACGGAGAGCAAGCGGGATAAGCTCGCCGCGGCGAGCCAGATGGTAAGCCTCTTCATCATGGACTTCGCTCCCGGCGGAACCAACATCCCGCATCACCACGAGATGGAAGAGGAGATCTATTACGTCCTCCAAGGTCACGGAGACATGGTGGCCGGTGGGGGCATGGACGGCAACGAGGGCCGTCATCCAGCATCGGCCGGCGACGCCTACTTCATCCGGCTGAATGCCACGGTGGGCTTCTATGCCGGAGCGAAACAGGGGGAGGAACACGACATGGTGCTGGCCGTGCGATCGGACTTCCCATTCCACAAACCCAGGCCGTGAGGAGATCGGCGAACAAGCCATTCTGCCGCCGTTTTAGAGCCTGCGAAGAAATGACAGTGCCATGCACTGAGCCCACCGCTAGCGTTGTGGCGCGCGCTTTAGGCCCTAAAACGTACGCCACAAGATCATTGGCCCCCCCGGTGGCGCGCACTTTGTTCGGACCGTGACTGTTGTTGCCTGGCGGGCTCTCGCGGGAATTGCAGATGATTTTGAGCTATTCGGACCTAATTAACCTTGTTTGCCGGGGTGACTCGTTTGAGAATAGCTTATAAGGTTCGACCGACCTGTTCGTCTTAACGGAGGAGAGACCCAGGCTCAGTGTCCACTTCCACCAACGCACAGTTCGCCGAGTGCCCGGCGCCCATCGCTGACCGCACCGCGACTACCCGGCTTGGCCTGCTATTGGCCTACGGTGTCGGGCTGCTGCCGCTGGTGTGTCTGCCCAACCTGGGGCATCCATTTTCCACGCCCAAGTTGTGGCTGCTTGCCGCGCTGGCCGCCTTGGCGAGTTTGCTGCCGTTCCGCGCGCGAGGTAAGAGCAACGGCCGGCTGCGCGGTCTTGAATGGGCCGCGGTGACATGGCTGGGTGCGCTCGGCGTTTCCGCGTCGCTAGGGACTGCCGACTGGAAGGCATTGCTGCTGTTGGCTCTGCCCGTGCCGCTGCTATTCGCCATGCGCCGCGGTGTAGTGCCTGCCGAAGATCTACAACGCGCGCTGGTGTTCGCCTCCGGGATCGAATCTGCAATTGCTCTGCTACAGTTCGCGGGGGCCGACCCGCTGCAATGGCTGGGTTGGCGTCCGGAGCAGTTCTCGAGCCCTCGCATGCGCGTCTATGGCACGCTTGGCAATCCTGATTTCGTGGCGGCGTGGCTGGTGGCCACGCTGCCGTTGGCCGTAGTCTGGGCTTTGTCCGGAGAGGGACGAAGGCGTTGGCTGCAATGGGCACTCGTCGCGGTGCAGTTCGCCGCGATCGCAGCCACGGGTTCGCGTGCTGCCTTGCTGGCGTTGCCTCTGGCTGGCCTCGCGCTGTTGCTCTGCCGCGTGAAGGCTCGGGGATGGTGGTTGGGCGGCGCGTGCGTGGTGGTTGTCTTGCTGTGGCTGACTCCCGCGCGGCCGTTGGGGACGACCATTGAAGGCCGCCTCGCGATCGATCATGCGGTGCTGCGGCATGCGCTGGATGTGCCGCCGTGGGGCTTTGGTCCGGGCTCGTTCGCGCTGCGGTTTCCCGCCTGGCAGGTTGAAGAGACGGGCCTTGCGGCCACGCCGCTCGATCATGCGCACAACGAGTTTCTCGAGATCTACGTGGATACCGGAGCGCTCGGTCTGGGCGCTTTCCTGGTATTGAGCGTCGGGATTCTAATCGTTGGTTTCAAGCGCGCTCGCGGGTGCCCTTCGGCATCCGGCGCACTGGCGGGCGCGATCGCATTGCTTGCGGTCGCCACCGTCGATTTCCCATTTCATCGCCCTGCTGCTTGGGGCGTATATTGGCTTCTGCTGGGGCTCGTTGCTCGTCGCGAGGCCTCAAGTCCGGCCGCGGGAGGAGAATCGCGGATCCGGCAGGTTGAGTCTGGGACGAGTTGAATCAAGAGGAGGATCAGATGTCAAAATTCATCGAGCGGGGCGTCATTCTTGGGGTGGCCGCACTGTTCTGTTTCGGCCTGTGCCGCTCGGCGCAGTTCCAATATCAAGAGAAGATCAAAGCCATCCGTACGGCGAACGAGGCCGCGCGACAGAAACTCGGGCTGCCGACAGGCCCAACTGAAGGCCAAGTATCCGACGCCCGAAATCGGAATGGTCACCAGCGGCTGCCTGCTGCCCGGCGAATCGACCGATGTCGTGGTGCACGGGAAGTTCTCTCCCGACACGAAATTCGTCTTCGAGAGCGACCTCATCGAAGTTGTGAAGGAGTCGCTTGTAGGCAATGAGTACCGGGCGACGGTGAAAGCGGCCCAGGGGATCGGGCCCATCTCGGCGACGCTCACTGTGATCGCACCTGTCAGCGGCATCACGATGAGACAAGGCGATGCGGTCACGGTTGGCGGCAAGTACGAGTTCGCGCTCGACGCCAAAAACGGCTGGAAGATCGTAGCCACCAGTGGAACGGGCACCAAGTGCGGCCAGACCAGGATGACCGACGCTTCCTATGACGTGAAGTTCTTCAAGCCGGGCCAGACGCAGCCGTTCGAGACGCGCGACGCCAAGCTGAGCTACGACCAATGGAGCATATCGAATTACATGTTCCGGGTCAGCGAGACCGCGTTGGGCGGAGACGATCCTACCGCCAAAATGACCGCGCTGATGAAGAAGATGTCAGACCCCAACCTGACGTCGGCGCAGCGCCAGCAGGTGATGCAGGAATTGCCCAAGCTGCAGGCCCAAATGCAGGAGCAGATGAAGAAGCTGCAGGCTCCGGGGGCCATGCAGGCATTCGCTGCCGAAGAAGAGAAGAAGAAGCGGGAGTTCGGCTGCGGCTACATCGACCTCAGCGTGAAGGGCGGGAGCGCGACGGGCAGGATGCGCTGTGGCGCCGGCGTCGGAACAGTCGAAATCAGCGGAGTGATGAAACTGCTGGGGCGCTGAAGCGAGTTGGACAATAGGGCGCGGAGAAACCTCAAAACCGGAAGGCTTACCGGTTTTGGCCCGTAACGTATTGATTCCCGGTAGAAAAACCGGTAGTCGTTCCGGTTTTAGGGCTTCCGCCAGAGGCCGCCGAGCGGGAATACAGAATGCGAAAGTGGAGCGCGCCTGACCCCAGGCGCGCTCCACTTTCGGTCTTCGGAATGAATCGGTCCTTCCAGCCGCTGCGGCGCTTCAGCGTGTAGCGGCGACACTCTTGTCGACGTCCGGAAAATGTCGGCATGAATGCCGCCACGGCACGCTGAAGCGCAATGTCGCTTAGTTTTCGAAGCTCCAGGCCTATCCAAGACATTCCATTGACGTTATGTTTTGGATATGGATGCATCGGCGATCTTTCACTTGTTCGTTGATTTGGCGCCAGCCGAGTTGTTTCGCTCGCTGCAGCAGCAGTTGCAGCTGAAGAAGCGGAGCGGGATCTATTCGCCGCGTGTGGTGTTGTGGATGATGATCAACCAACGGCTGCAAGCTCGCGGGACCTTGGCCAGCAGCGTGGAACAACTGGTGCAAGGCCGCTTCGATCCGTTGCTGAGCCAGTGTAAGCGGGTGCGGGACAAGCGCATCGCGCTGTCCACCGGCGGCTATTGCCAGGCGCGGCAAGACCTGCCCAAACTGTTGGTGAGCCGCACTATGGACGAATTGATCCAACGTCTCCGCAGCCGCCTGCTGGAGCCAGGAGTTGAGTCCGCCCAGCGAGTCTATTTGCTGGACGGATCCTCACTGCAACTGGAACATGAGCCGGACTTGTTGCAGGCCTTTCCGCTGGCGCGCCGTGAGCGCCGTCCGCCGCATTGGCCGCTGCTGCGGTTTGTGGTGCTGCACGACCTGGAGACGGCTTTAGCCGAGCGCCCCGAATGGGGTCCGATGAATGGTCCCGAGGCGGTCGGTGAACAGGAACTGGCCGAGCGCGCCATGCAGTCCGTAGCGGCTGGCTCGATGCTTGTAGGCGACCGCAATTTCGGCATCTTTTCGACGGCCCATAGTGCGCAGCAGCACGGTCTGGAGGTGGTCTTGCGCTTGACCGAGGTGCGTGCGAAATTTCTGCTGGGCCAGCCCATCTCGGGCCAAGGCGATTACCCGGTATGCTGGCGGCCGAGCCGGTGGGACGGCCAAGGGAAGCGAGTTTGGCCAACCGATGCGAGCGTGCCGGGACGCCTGATTGCCTGGTGCGTGGGGAGCGGTCAGCACCAGCAGTGGCTGCATCTGTTCACGACCTCGTCCTTGCCGGCTGAGCAAGTGGTGGCGCTGTATGGCCTCCGCTGGCGGATCGAAACCGATCTGCGCAGTTTGAAACAGACCATCCGCCTGCAACGGATCGAGGCGCACTCCACCGACATGATGGAGAAGGAACTGCTGGTGGCGGTGATGGCCTACAACCTGGTGCGTGCGTTCATGCTGCTAGCCGCGCAGCGCGCCAAGCTGGATCCGCGAGAGTTGAGCTTTACCTATGCCTGCAACATCGTGCTGGATGGCTATCCCAAAATTCTGGCCGCTTCCACCGCCCGTCAACAGCAGCGGGAACTCGAACGGATCCTGGATCTGGTGGCCCGCTGCAAACTCCCCAAACGCACCAAACGCCGATCCTATCCACGCGAGGTATGGGGCAGCGGTTCCCGGTTCCCGAGTAGACAAGCGGGGAAAACTAAGTGACATTGCGCTGAAGCGTACGCCACACGCCGATTCCGATTAGTTCGCTTTCTTCACAGGCATCCGCATCTCGGTGGATTGAGTTTCCGGCTTGGCATCCTCGCCAGACCAGATCTCCATCGCCGGGCCATCGGGCACATAGCCCTGCTCCATCATGGACTTCAGGAAGGCCGCCCAACGTGCAGTGGAGTCCTTCGCCCAGACATCGTGCACCACGGCGGATGCGGTCAACGTTGCGGGCAGGGTGATCAGCTTGAAGGGGGCGTTGACCTGTGTTCCCGGCGGAACGGGATACCCAGCCTCCCAATTCTGCTCCGACTCGAAGCGGCCGAACGCAGGGCCAAGCGGATTCACGTTGATGGTCTTCAAGTACGACTCGACCGTTTGAAGAGCGGACGGAGTCTGCGCGTACGAGCCCTGCATGGGCGCCACCACTGCCGTCAGCGCTGTTCCCCGCGCGATCCGCGCTTGCAACGTGAGAGTGGCGCCGGAAGGGCCGGGCACGCTTGCTCGCGGCTCTCGCCACCCGGTAGCGCGATGGGCGTGTACCCCTCGGGAGGAGTCAGATCGAACAGCGAGCGCTGGACCGCGGCGCCCACACGGATGTTCTGGATGTGCATCTGGTGTTCCGGCTTACCCTGTTCCTGAACAGTGATGTCGGCATGGTCTGCCTCGCGCGTCTCTGGGTTGATCCAGATATCTAGCTGTTTCAGGCCCGGGATAGAGCCATTCGGCGGCGCAGTGCGCAAGCGATAGCCGATCAGCTTCTTACCGCCGAACGCTCGCTCGCCGATGACCTCGTCGGCCTTTTGCGGGAGCGATCTCAGTTGTGCGGCGAAGTCTTCCGTGTTGGCCTGACTCTCGACCTGCTTGCCCCCCTCCGTCAGATAGGAGCGGGTGGCATGCATCAACACGATCTGCTTGCCGGTGGTGCCGTCAGTCCTTACCTCGATGCCCCATGAGCAATTGATCCTCCGATATGCGGGAGCCATAAAGCTGAGATCGACTCCCACGTACGGCGTCGCGTTCAGGACGATCGTGTATTCGAGCGATTGAGAGTTCCTGAGCTGCGCCGCCGCCGCCGCGAACACCTGGCTCGCGCGGGATTGAGTTGGAATCAGCACCAGGCCCACGGCCAGCGCCACTACTAGGACCGCTGCCATCGCCGTCACTCGCACTGCCGGCAAGTACGTCAAAGAGTCGAGCAGAGCCCGCAAGCGGCTTGGCTGCTGCGTCTCCACTTTTGTCCGGAACTCCACGAGCCTGCGGCGCAGGCGGTCTTCAACCTCGGTTGGGATTTCCACGTGAGTACTCCTCCGAATGAGATCGTCCATATCGGTGTTGTGGTTCTTCTCAGGCATGGCTACCTTCCTCCTTGCGCATTGCCGGAATCAAATGAGAAAGCAGGGTACGCAACTTGGCGCGGGCGCGCGCGACATGCTTGCGTACGGTCACCTCGCGGCAATCCAGAGCCGCCGCAATATCGCCGTAAGGCATTTCCTCCACGGCGTGCATCAGAATTGCTTGCGCCTGGTTCTTCGATAAAAGTCCGATGGCCCAGAGCACCTCGGCATCTTGTTCCGCGGCGGACAAGTCTTGCATTGGGGACGCCGTGGAATCCGCGATGTCCGCCGGGATGGCGCTCGCTTCGATCCACTTTCCCTGACGCACTTTGCGCCGCAGCAGGTCGTGCGCCGCATTGATGCAAATATGCAGCACCAGCGCGTGCGGGTTCGCGTGTTTCTTAATGCGGTCCCAGCGTTTCCAGATGGTAAGCAACGCTTCCTGGAACGCGTCTTCCGTGTCGTCGGGATCGCTGAGTGATGCGCCACACGGCACGCATCATCTGGCCCTCGATGGGCGCAATCAGCCGCTCATACTCCTGCTGCCGATCGTTCATGGAATCCTTTCTCCCCCGTTAGCCCCTTTGAGAAAGCTGCCAGGATCATGCTCTCAAATTGGGAAACGCTCGCCGCCCCCTGTTTGTGGACATGGACCGGAGGATTTGGGAAGAAAGTAGCCTGAGCCCCTGCTACAGCAGGCGCACTTCCTGCAGGCACATGCCGTAACGGCTGCCGGCGGGCTTCGATTCGTGATGCGGCCAGTTCTTATTGCCGTTCGAGAAATTGGCGGCGTACATCAACCAGAGCGTGCGGCCATCGGCGGCCACGAATTTCGAGGGGATGTTCACGAAGTACGCCTGTTCGCCGAATGCCTTCAGATACTCCACGAGCTTCCATGGCCCGCACACCGACTCGGACTCCAGCAAATATGTGTTGAACTTCTCGATGGTGTTCGTACCGTCGGTGACGCACATCAGGTATCGCTTGAGCGCCGCGTTGTAAGTCATCGTCACGCAGCCCGCGTTGTTGTTCCACTCGAAGATCGGCTGGATTCTCTCGAAATCGTTCGACCAGACCGCGCGCCCCCTGCGGTCGCGGCCGGCGAAGAACTCGTACTTGGAGCGGTCGTTCATGTTGGCGATGGACGGCGTCGACGCGCGCCAGGTAGATCTGGTCGCCGGTAATCCAACTCAGATTGGCGCCCATGGGGCGGGGAGAAGGGTCGTTCGCGACTGCTCCGTGGCCGACCAGGTAAGCCTTGCCGTCGGGGGAATGCTGCAAATTGCGGCCGAAATCGACGAAATGGGGCGCGCCGATTTTAACCGGACCGTCCTGCTTGGCTCGGTTCCGCGAACAGGGGCGCGGCGGGAGTGCAAGGCGTCTGAGTCCACGACTTGCCGAAATCCGTGGAATGGCGGAAGCCGACGAACGGCCCCAGGATGTCCCAATTCAGGCCTTTTCCCGGATCGCCGTCGGAGTCGTCGAGGCAGTAGGTGCCGTAATACCACACGCCGTTGTGGACCAGGCTGCCGCAGGGGTAACGGCCGCCGTACGGCACAGCGCTGCTCGTATATACGGCGGCATCGCTCACCGTGAGCGCACAGCGGAGAATCGCCCGTGATTTTGGCGCAGCCGGTGGTTGCTTTCTCGCCGAACGAACTGGAGCTTACGCCATTCACCTCGCCGTCGGTCCAGGGCGAGTAGAGGTTGCCATCCGAGGCCCAGGACGGATACCAGGTATCGGCATGCGTGTACTCGGCATGCCGGCCCGTGAACAGCAGTCCCTTGATGGCGGCGGAGCGGGCTACGGGGCATCCCGGCGGGTGGAGGCGTCTTCCATTCCAGGCCGGCCTGGGCGGGCAGCAGGCGGCTCACCGCGCCGGCAGCGAGAGTAGTGAGGAATCCACGTCTATGCACGGCCCACAGTATTTCACGGCCCGTATGACGCTTACAACAGGCTGGGCAGCGTTGCGGTTGCAACCTGTGTTTTGTATTCAGTCTCTCGCCGCTGCATTTCAACGCGGGGGACCGATAGCAGGCCCTATGTTGCGTTGAGGAAGCTTTCGAACGACTGCGGGCCTTCGTCAAACGTGGCGGGCTTTATGGTTTTATCATGCCACCAATAGCTGACAGCATCCCCAACGAAAGCGGCAGAGATTTCGCCTTTTCTTGAACGCTCTTGGTTTCAAGTACAAGCATCCGAATCGCGCTGCCGGCAACATTCAGTAGCGATTCCGCATCGTCTTCGCTCACGACTGACATCAGGATGGAGGATTGGGTTTCTGTAACTGTCACGAATGTGATCCAGGAACGCGACCACACGCGGCGAGTGATCTGGATGCTTTTGAAGTACTTTCAGATAAACTCCCCAGTTACGCATTCTGGTAGGAATTCTCTTACCAGTGACGCATTCAAAGTAGACAGCCATTACGCTCTCTAGCGCCCGGAGCATGTGAAATACCGATGCGGTTGGATTATCGAGGACTAGGCATCTCCCGGCCAGCCTAATATCGGTGATTGCGGACGGAGGAAGGCTTTCGCGGATCGCCGGGGAAAACATTATCTCGGCACGCTCGATCAGATCAGGAGTAGAATGGGTCCCCTTTTGCGACACTAGGTAGATACTCAGGTTCTGAAGTTCAGCCTCAAGGACAGTCTCAAACTCGCTTGCTCCTGCTTGGATGCTATAAGCCTCCGGCCGATCGGGTTGTCCGAGGAATAGCTTTCCGCAGCTTCGTTGATCTTCCTGGGAAGCAGCATCTGGGTCAATGCCTTGAACGATCGTCATTCCGCGGACGGCAGTGAGACCGGCTGGAACCTGCTGCCAAGATCTGGAGGATTGCTTCGCGGGCTGCCGACAGCACAAGAAGACATCCTTCATTTGCTCCGGCCTCCAGCATAGCCACTAGTGGGCGCACTTCTGATAGCCAACGTGACCGATGCGCATGTATCGGCGTAGTCGTCGGCCGGATAGAAAATTACCGTATCGTTTCCATCCGCCGATACGGCTCGAAAGACCGACGGATCCGAACGGTCCTCGTCAATACGGCGATCCCTTGAGACGCATCCTCGAGCAACGCGTCGCAAGTACGCCGCCAGGGAAGCCCTCGCTGTAAGTTCATTGACGTGCCGGGCTGATAAGCTCGACGGTGCGACCTGCATCGTATCTTGCCAGACATTACCATATTTGTGAAGATCCGATAGGGGTCATGCTTGTCGCCGTCCTTCCTGAGGGTCTCCGAAATGTAGAGGATAACGATAAGATGGCGGCCCTTGTTGGCAATATAACAAATCCGGAGTCTCCCCTTCGAAACTCTGAAAATACCAGCCAGATTACCGGCCAACGCTCGGGCTGGGTCTAGCGGATTGTGTGGGATTAGTTTGTCTAGGCACTCATCGATAAGGCGGAGCTGCTTGACGGCAGGATGACTGGTGTCACCCTTACGCACATGCGGCTCCGCCGCATTGTAGTAGGTCTTGTAGGCAGCTTCTGCGATCTCTGTTAGCTCGACTGAATACCTCTCGTCCAAAGCTGCCTCCATTTGGTTCAACGTTGTGGGTCGGCGCCCAATTCAGCTCGGATGTCACCAAGCGATCGCTTTTTGCCCTTTGAGAAATCACTCAGGGCACTAAGAAACAACTTAGCCTCTCCTCCGTCTGTGAACATTTCCATCGTGTTCATCACTGCCCTCATTTTTTCTTGGAGGACGATATTGCTCATAAGAAAGCAATACGGCGATCGGCTCGTTGTGATCCTGGATGAGAAGTGCCTTCCCGTTCTTTGACCGGATGCTTTTCCCATCCATCTGGCGAAGCTGGCTGACACCCAGATGTTCGATCTTGGGGTCGATGTACGGCAGTTCGCTCATTATTTCAGACATTGTCGCAACCTGATTCCCTTTTCTCCTCGCAAACATGAGTAGACCCCAACTCGGGCCTCTCTTAACCCTAAGGTAACATGTCGGTCCACGGTTATCAACAGAGAATTGCGCGGAAAGCGGCAAAATGTTGTGCAAAATTTTGCAAGCTCATTGGCGGGATCCGCACTGGGGTGAGGATGAGCATTCGCTCGTCGACGCTAACGTAGGAAGGCCTGCTTCCTCCACGTTGGGTCAGTCAGAAGTATTATTGCCGGTATTTTTTGAAAATCGCTCATAATGAGCGGCTTTTCGGTTTTCACGACAGGCTACGAATCGGGTCCGTTCGACGCAGCCGTGGCACACCTGGTCAATCGAGCGGCTTCAGCTTCAGGTTGCGGAACGTGACCTCGTAGCCTTCCGCTTCCAGGCCGATGTAACCCCGGCGCAGAGCGATTCCACCGATTTCGTTCACCACCATGCCATTCACCGACAGCGTGATCTTGTCGCCCTGCACCCGGATCTCATAGAGATTCCATTCGCCGGCCGGCTTCACGCGATTCTCCTTCATCTCCTTGCTCAGATTGAAGGACTTGATTGCTCCATCGGAGAGGTTGGTTCCGAACAGGTAGCCGCCGGCGAGTCCAGTCTGGGCCTGAACCCACAGTTCCCCAAATTTCGACAAGCGCACGCCGACGCCGCTGTTGTACTTCTTGGGCTCCTCCGTCTTGGGAGTGAATCGCCATTCGACCTGGAGCACGTAATCGCCGAGTTCCTGGTCGTAGCGGAGCCACTCGTGACCCCCGTCACCGGTGCACACCAGAGTCTTCTGTTCGGTGTCGACACGCCACTGCAGCTTGGGCTTCAGGCCGTCCACGGGCGGGATGGGAATACGGGTCCAGCCCTTCAGGCTTTCGTCTGGGAGGATATTGGTCCAGTCGGCCGCCGGGGCCGGGTTTGGAAGCAGGAAGATTCCGAGCACTGCGGTGCATGCGATTCGGAGGAAGAAAGACAGTGACATCTTTCAATCCTACGGCGTGTCGAAGCGCGGCGCTGAGTTCGGCCGGGGCGAAACGCCGTTCCGGCAGCCCAGCAGCCCCCGCACGCGCACGTCCACGAGCTGCTCGGGACTCCTTCGGAATCGATCGGGCAGGCAGAGGCAGCGAGCAAACAGTTTGGCACGGCCAAGCAGTAAGGCAACCGCTTGGCCGGATGTTCGCACTCTATCGGCGGTTCCGTGAAGCGCGTCGGTCAGTTCTACATGCTGCGTCCGGCGTCCGGCTGCGCTCTTGCGCCCATCTGAGGTCGCATTACTCCCGACCATCGTTTGGCGACGCTCATGGTCCGCAGGTTGTAAGCCAAGTGCTTTCCGCACTCCAGGCAAACGATGTAGGTTTCCTCCTGCGCGCTCTGATTTCCGCCAGGGGTTAGGTTCGGCCGCGAAGTTCTGGGCATGGTAGTTTTGCGGTGCCGGCAACCGCACAACCAGTCCGCCAGGCCCACCAGGTACATGCGCGTGTTATTCGTCACAACGCTGAAGCGACGCATCGATAAATCCTCCAGGTTACTGATTTGGCCATAATCTCTTGCTCTCATCCTCCGCCCCGACAGCCCCGTTCAAGTTGCCTGGATAGGGCCGTACTGTGGCTGACACATCGCGTCCTGTACCTGTCGCACTGTCGCCGAATTTGACTCAACTCGTCAGCGCATAGCCGGCCGGGCGGAGGAGTGCGCGCCACTTCTCACTTTTGAGTCGCGCCTCACAACAAACGCCGACCGGATACCCAGGCGCAGGCTGGAGGAGCATGCGCCGAAAGAGCTGGCGTGTGAGGTACAAAACATGCACGTAGATGCCCAACTTCACTCGGCAGTTGAGGCACCCGCCGGTGCGCCCGGCGCTTCGAGCAGCGCGGACCCTTGGCCGTTCGTAAGCGATGCGGTGTGGCGCGCGCGTACTTTGGCCCTCGCACGATCAGCGCCATTCCCGCTGAGCCGCGGGCTGCACTCACCCTAGCCCATCTCAGGCATTAGCGTCCTCGGTTCGTGGCCGAATGACCGAAATTGCTCAGGCCGTGCGGCAAGCGGCGCGACCGGCTGAAGCGCCAGGTCGCGTAATTCTTACCAAAGCCTGCCCGGAAAGAATTGCCGGGAGAGGGGCAATCATTGCATCCGAAAATCACCGGTCGGGTCTCGAAATCACAGTGTATAATCCTGAGCCATGTCTCCCGTCCCGGCCTGTCAGATGTTGTTGGCGACCTTCCGCGGAGCCGATGTCATTCCCCTGCTAGGCCTAGCATGCGTCCTCGCAGGATCGATCCGTGCGCAGAGCGCGCCCAAATGGAATTTGCCGGTCCGCTGGTGCTACGCCGCGAACGCCGATCAGCGCATCCCTGTCGCTGGTGCGTGCGTGGCGCATTGAATGCCGCGGGTGTTGATGACTGATGCGCGCCGTTCCGCCGGGGCCGTCTGCGTAGAACACTGTGACCATGCTGGAAGCCTGTACTCGCTCGGAGTATCATCGACGTCAAAGGGCCATGGATGCAAGGCTTGCTGGGATATTTCTGTGTACTGCCGCTGCCGTTCTGGCAGCCCCACCCGATCAGGGTGGCGTCGGGGATCAAACCACGCCGCTGCAAGTTCCCGCCGGCTCGCCCCTTCGGCTGTACCTGACGAAACGTATCCCGAAGCGCCGGGACGCGCCCGTTGAGGCTAAGGTTCTGGCGCCAGTCTATGCGTTCGATCACGAGGTGATTCCGGCCGGGACGCAGGTTCTGGGCCGCGTAAGCAGTGTTCAGCCGGTTTCGAAATGGATGCGGGCGCGGGCCATCCTGGGCGGGGATTTCACTCCACTGCGAAGCGCAAAGGTCGAATTCACCAAAGCGGTGCTGCCGGATGGACGCCAGGTCCAACTGCATACCGCCGAGAGCCTGGGACTAAACTCCCTGTATCCTCTGAAGCAACCGAAACAGCGCAAGCAGTCTCCACCGAAGAACCCTGGAAGTGTACTGGGTAAGGCCGGGCAGACAGCCAAGGATCAGGTGAATGCCCAGATCGACCGGGTGATGAGCATTCCAGACCTCGTGCGCGGCCCGGACAAGATGGAGAAACTGGAGGACTTCCTGCTGTCCAAACTACCTTACCATCCGCAATTTGTGCGCAGCCGAACGCGCTTCGACGCCGAGTTGAGCGAACCCCTCGACTTCGGCACCGAGGTCGTGAATGGGTCATCCCTGGCTCTGTTAGGGTCGCAGCCATTGGCCGGAAGCGTCGGCCACGCGCGGCTGCTCACGCCGCTCGATTCGAGCCGTTCGAAGAAGGGCGAGAAGGTGGAAGCAGCCCTGTTGGAACCGTTGTACGCCGCTGGGCACAAGTTGGTTCTGCCGGAAGGAACGCGCCTGGAAGGAGTGGTGGTGCTGGCCAAGCGGGCCGGCTGGTTCCACCGGGGCGGGCGCCTGCTGTTCAACTTCCAGAGCGTCGATTTGCCGCCGCAGGTGTCGGAATTGCAGCGCTCGACATCGACGCCGGCTCCAGCTCAGGAACAAGTGAGGGAAACGACGAGCCTGCAGTTCAAGACGCGAGCGAACCTTACCGCGGCGGAGGGCGGCAATGGAACGGTCAAGGTGGATGAAGAAGGGACCGTCCGCGCGACGGAATCTAAGACTCGTTTTCTGAATACCGCGCTGGCGCTGTTGATTACCCAGCGATCGGGCGACACGGACGCCGGACGAAACCATGTCGGAACGGGCCAGAGTTCCAACGTGGGCGGCAGAACAGTGGGCGGCGGGATGGGCTTGGGACTGTTGGGCACGGGACTGGCGCAGATTTCACCGAACGTCGGCGCGGCGCTGGGCTATTATGGCCTGGCCTGGTCCGTGTTCTCGACGGTGGTTGCCCGCGGCGCGGAAGTACAATTCGGCCGCAACGCTTCAGTAGACATCGGCTTCAGCGAACGCCCGCCGGAGACTCCAAATAAGCTGAAGATTGAAGCGGCGAAGGGAAACATACATTGAATCTTCCTTCGCCTGGAGCCCTTCGCGGCTGTGTCCGGTGGCGCGGCGACGTGATAGGCTGAGGGCGATTTGGCGTGATTGCGGGCGTGGCCGCCGGGCGAGGTATTGCCGCGGCCTGCCTGAGCGCTAAGCGCCAGTAAACTCAGGAGTTCGAAGCATGAAAGCCGATCGCCGCACGTTCATTTCAGCAGCCGTGAGTGGAGGTCTGGCCGCCCCGTCGTTATATGCGTCGCCCAGTTCTTCGGTAAGTGCGCGGTACCGCAAGCTCGACGAGATACTGCAACAACCGGTGCTGAAGAAACAGTTCTTCAGTGCGCCGGTCATCATTGAGACCCTCGAGCTGCTTCACTTCGACGGCAGTTACCTTTGCAGGGTTCGTTCCCGTGGCGGAGCCGAAGGCATTTCGGTCGCGCACAGCACCATGAGCACGCTGTATCCAATCTTCCTGAAGAATCTGCAGCCGTTTTTCATCGGCAAAGACGCGCGCGAACTGGACCTGATCCTGGAGAAGGTCTACATCTACGGCTTCAATTTCCGCTTCAACGGAATCGCGATCGGCCTGCCCCTGGCTACCATCGAGTTCGCGATTCTGGACATGCTAGGCCGCATGGCGCGGAAGCCGGTCGGCGAGTTGATTGGAGAGATCCACAACCGCGAAGTCGGCGTCTACATGGCCACGGAATGGCGCGAGAAGCCGGTGGAGGAATCGCTCAAATTGATCGAGGGCGCTGTGGCGGAATATGACGTTCGCGCTCTGAAGATCAAGATCGGCGGGCTGATGTTCATGACGACGGATATGTATGCCGTCGGCCCTCCTGGACGCACCGAGAAGATGATCCCCCTCGTGCGTAAAACGTTCGGCGACAAGATGACGATCTATGCCGATTCGAATGGCTTCTACTCGGTTCCCGAAGCCATCCGCGTCGGCAAACTGCTGGAAGAATACAAGTACGCGTACTTCGAAGAGCCCGTGATGTTCGACCACATCGAGGAGATCAAACAGGTCGCCGACGCGCTCACCATCCCGATTGCCAATGGCGAGCAGGACAACAGCTTTTACGGTTTCCGCTGGCTGATCGGGAATGACGGCATCGATATCGTTCAGCCGGACAACTACTACTTTGGAGGGCTGATCCGGTCGATGAAGGTAGCGCGCATGGCCGCGGCGTTCGGCAAGAGCATCGTGCCGCATATGTCGGGCGGGGGACTCGGGTTCCTGTACGACATGCAGTTCGTTTCCGCGGTTCCGAACGCCGGCGCTCACCACGAATTCAAGACATTCAAGACCAACGTGCGCTTCGAGTGCAAGACATCCCCGTTGAAGGTTGTCGACGGGAAGATCAAGGTGCCGACCGGTCCTGGATTCGGGGCCGACCTCGACCCGGAGTGGGTGAAGAAGCACCAGCTCGTGAGATCGTGAGGGGTCGCCTACTTCTCGCGCTTCAACACACGCACTTCCGTGGTCTGCTGGATCTGCTTACCAGCCGCATCGGTGGCTGTCAGGGTGTAGGTGGTCGTCTTGCGCGGAACGACGTCCAGGCAGCGCGTGAAGCTCGGCCAGGCATCGCCGGCCGGTGGCTCGATCTTGATCGTCTTGGCCTGGGCGACTCCGTAGCACAGGGAGATGTGCTCACCAGGCCGAATCACTGTGGGGGACGCGTAGAAGGCGATGATCTGCACGCCCTTGCGCTTGTCGACCCAATCCATCTGCGAGGTCCACTCCACGGGCTTGGGCTTCGGCTTGGGCGGAAACCAGCGTGGCCACAGCCCTACTATGAGATAGACGATAACGAGAAATGCGCAGACATTCGCCAGGATGACAAGCTTGCGGATTTGGTCCCCCACGTTACCTCGCTATGTCTAAGAATGCCTGATGGAGGAGGGTCCTGTCACAATGTGCGGATGTCACCAAGTGGCCGCAGGGCGGAGGACCTCGATGAGACAACCGGTGACACTATCAGGACACGCATTGCGGCGAGGATGAGGGCCGCGGCTCCGGTTCAGTAGTCGATGGCCTCGCGGCCGACCGCGAGGTTCAATTGCCCGACAGCGGTGAGGTATGTCCCGGTCAGGTTGAGATAAGCCAGTTGCACCATCCTGTAGTCGCGCTGGGCATCCAGGAAATCCACCAGCGCCGCACCGCCATGCTGATACGAGTACGAAACCGAGTCGCGGACCCGCGTGGACGTCTCCAGGTACTTCTCCTTGTAAGTGCGCAGCAGGTTCGATGCGCTCACCAGCGCGACGTAAGCCGAATCGACGTCGCTGAAGACCTGGGCGAGCGCGGCGTCATGTATCCGTTCCGCATGTGACACGTCCAGCCGTGTGCGCTCTTTCTCTCCCTGATTGCGGTCGAAGACTCGCAAGGGGATGTTCACGCTCACGCCGAGATAGGCCGAAATCGGCGGATTGCGCGCGAAATCCACCCCGAACGTAGGATCAGTCGAACCGTTGGCCACGGCAAGCTTATAGTCGGTTCTAGCCTTCTCGATTGTCTGGACGGCCGCCTTCAGATCGGGCCGCGATTCGAGTGCGACGGTATGAAAAGCGTCCAGCGGATCAAGGCTGTTGCCGGAGCCGAACGATCCCGTCACGTCGAACTGTTCGAGCGGCGTCCGGTCATTGAGCAGCGTAAGCAACACGATCTTGGCACTCTTCAGATTCACGCTGGCGGTTTCGAAATCGGATTCATACTGCACGCGCTGTAACTCGAGGCGGTCGAGGTCCACGTGCGCTATATCCCCGGCCTTGAAGCGGGAGCGGCTGATGGCCAGTTCGCGGTCGAAGTAATCGAGGTTGTCCTTCGCCAGTCCCAGCACCTGCTTGGCTTGAAGCACCTGAACGAACGCGGCACGCAGACTGAATAGCAGGCTTCTCTCCAAATCGGTCTGCTGCGAGACGGCAATGCCGGTGGCCTGCTGGGCGCTTTCCAGGCGCAATTCACGCTTGTGCTGGCGCTCATGGAGGTAGCTGAATGAGAGCAGTGGTAGAGCGAATCCGAGCGGCCGGTAGGGATTCGTGTCGAACGGGTCGATCTGATCGATCATCGCCGTCACATTCGGGTTCGGACGCAGGTAAGCCGTGACCTCCGCGGCTTTCGACTCCTGGATGCCAATCTGACCTGCCAGCAGCGTTGGGTTGACTGCCTGGAATTTCTCCCGCACCTGCCGCCAAGTCAAAACAGTCTGCGCGGACAATGAGCCCGCAAGCAGGAGCGTGGCAAAGAGCGCAAGTTGTAAGTGCTGAATTGGACGACGCATCTTCACCTCACAAAACACTTCACACCTCGAGAACATCGCCGTCGCGCGCGACCAGGGAGTAGAGCACCGGCGCGAGGAAGACCGAGAGCAGCAGGCGCGAAGCAAGTCCGCCCACAATCACAATGGCGAACGGCTTCTGGGAATCGCTTCCGATTCCCGTGGACATGGCGGCCGGAAGCAGTCCGAAGCAGGCGACGAGGGCGGTCATCATGATGGGGCGCAGCCGCAACAACGAGGCCTCCAGGGTCGCCGTCTGAATGTCCTTGCCTTCCAGCCGCAACTTATTGATGAACGAATAGAGGATGACGCTGGTCTGCACGGCCACGCCCATCAGCGCCACGAAGCCGAGCATCGACGAGACGCTGAAATTCGTATGCGTCAGGCACAGCGCCAGCAGGCCGCCCACCGGCTCCGTGATCAGCACGCTGAAAAAGATGATCAGCGGGAACTTCATGTTGCCATACAAACCGAAGAGGATGAGCAGGACCAGGATGACGGTCAGCGGCAGAATCACCTTCATTTGCTCGCGCGACGCCAGGTAATCCTTATACTCGCCACCCCAGTCGAAGCGGTATCCACGGGGAAGACTTACGGCCGCCGCCACCCTCTTGCGTGCGTCCTCCACGGCACCCGCCATGTCGCGCCCTTCCACGCTGAACTGCACGCCGATATAGCGTTCATTGCCCTCGCGATAAATGAAGGATGCGCCGCTCTCCTGCCGTACTTCCGCAAACTGGCTCAACGGCAGATACTGCCCGTCCGGCGTGGCGAGCAGAAGGTTCCTGATTGCGTTTTCGTTATTGCGGTACTGCTCCTGCATGCGGACTACGAGGTCGAATTGGCGTTCGCCCTGAATCACTTGTGTGACTGCCTGCCCGCCCATGGCCGTCTCTATCAGCGTGTTGACTTCGCTGACGTTCAGCCCGTAGCGAGCGAGTTTGGCCCGGTCGGGCGCAATCACCAGGCTAGGCTGGCCCAGTTCCCGCACAACCGTGATCTCGGTAATGCCCGGCACGGCCGCCAGGATCTTGCGCGCCTGCTGAGCCTTGTCCTCGAGTGTTACCAGGTCTGAGCCAAAGATCTTCACGGCCAGGGCGCTCTTCAGCCCTGTCTCGGCTTCGTCGACGGCGTCCTCGGCCGGCTGAGTGTAATTGAATATGATGCCCGGGAATGTCTCGAGCTTCTTTTGAACGGCAGTTATCAGTTCCGGTTTGGTGTGGATGGCCCCGCTCCAGGACTTGTCGGAATAAGGCTTCAGATCGACGAAGAATTCGTTATTGAAGAAGCCCGTAGGATCAGTGCCGTCGTCGGGCCGTCCGAGCTCATTGGCCACCGTGGTGACCTGGGGAAAGCTCATCAGGACATCACGGATTTTCGGAGACAACTTCGAGGCTTCCTCGAACGAGATTGTGTAGGGTGTCGTCGCACGGACCCACAATGCCCCCTCGTCAAGATGCGGCATGAATTCGGCGCCGATAAATGGGATCGTGAGCAGCGAGCAGCCGAATACGCAGAGCACCAATGCCAGCGTGGCCAAACGATGGCGCAGGCACCAGCCCAAGAGCGCGCCATACTTGTCGCGCACCCATGCATAAACGCGAGCTTTCGGTTCATGCAGGTGCTTGCGCAGAAAGTACGCGCACAGCACGGGCAACAAGGTGAGGGTGCAAAGCAGCGAGCCGAGCAGAGCGAACGACATGGTGTCGGCCATCGGATGGAAGAGCCGTCCGGAAGGACCGCTCAACACATAAATGGGCAAGTAACCGGCGATGATGACGGCGACCGCATAGAAGATGGGCCGTTCCACATCGTGCGCCGCGGCGCGAACCACCTCCACAATGGGGCGATCGTCGTCCGGCCGCGAAGCGCGTTCCCGGAAGATGTTTTCCACCATCACGACTGCACCGTCGACGATGATTCCGAAATCGATGGCGCCGATGGAAAGCAGGTTGGCGGGAATGTGGCGCCAGTCCAGACAGATGAACGCGAACATCAGCGAGAACGGGATGGTCACGGCCACGATCAGCGCCGTCCGCACGCTGAACAGGAACAGGCCGAGAATCACCAAGACCAGAACCAGGCCGAGCATGAGGTTCTTCTCCACCGTTCTGGTGGTCTCCTCGATCAATCCCTGGCGGTCGTAGAACGGAACCACTTTTACGTCGGGCGGAAGTACGCGCTCGTTCAACTCTTTCGTCATGGCCTCGACGCGTTGGAGGATGACCTGGGCCTGCTCGCCAACGCGCATCAGAATCACGCCTTCGACGGCTTCATTCTGGCGCTTGAAGCCAAACTGGCCCAGTCGCGGCGCGTAGCCCATCTGCACGTCCGCCAGATCCCTTACGTTGACCGGGATGCCCGCTTTCTCGGCGACAACGATGTTGCCGATGTCCTGCAGCTCGCGGACCAGGCCAAGACCGCGAATGTAGTAAAACTGCCCGCCTTGCGAATAGAAACCACCGCCCGCGTTGGCGTTGTTGCTGGCAAGCTGCTGTGAGATTTGGGGGACGGATACGCCGTACTTGAAGAGCTTGGCCGGGTCCAGCAGCACCTGATACTGCATCGTCGTCCCGCCGAAACCGGAGTCGTCGGCCACGCCCTGGATGGAACGATAGCGGCGTTCGATCACCCAGTCCTCGATGGTTTTCAGTTCCTGCGGGCTGCGGTCGGGACTTTGCAATACATAGCGGTAAATCAGCCCGCTTGGGCTGAACAGCGGTGAGAGGCTGGGCTTCAAACCTTGTGGCAAGTTCGCGTTGCTGATGCGCTCGAAGGCCAACTGACGCACGAAATACGGATCGGCGCCATAGTCGAAATTCATCGCGATGGAAGACAGGCCGTACAGAGAAATTGAGCGCAGCGTATCGAGCTTCGGAATGCCGTTCATCTCGATTTCGATCGGGATGGTCACCAGCCGCTCTATTTCTTCGGGGGAGTGGCCGGGCCACTGCGTGATGAGTTCCACGTGGGGCGGGGAGAGGTCCGGGTAGGCGTCTATCGGCAGATTGCTGAAGGAATACGCTCCCCAGAACATGAGAGCCAGCGCCGCCACAACAATCACGAACGGCTGTTTCAGTGCGAAGGAGACAATGCGGGCTATCATGATGTCCGGCCTTATTGCATTCTGTTGGCGAATTGAAGAAAGAGACCGCCTTCGGCGACGATCTCCTCGTTTTCGCTCAGCCCGGAAGTGACCGCGATAAGACCGTCCTGTTCGGCGCCGATCCGGATCGGACGTTGGGCGAACTCGCCCGGCCGTACCTGCACGTAGACCAGCGGTTCGTTGTTGTCGTCTCGCAGCACCGCGGACATGGGCACGACGAGGATGTTGCTTCGCGTGCTGGTGTGGATCACCGCTTCGACGAACATGTCTTTCTTGAGAATGCCGCGCGGGTTTTGCGTGACGATGCGGACGGGCGTGGTGCGCGTCGCCGGATCCACTGAGGCGCCGATGTAGGCGACCTTACCATGGAAGACGCCGTCGAACGAGGGATTCGTCTGCTCGACGGGATCGCCGACGCGTACGCCGGGAAGATCGCGGTCGAAGATGTGTCCCTGCACCCACACCGTCCCCACGGCGCTGATCATGAAGCAAACGGTGGAACCCGACTGGATCAGCATGCCGGGCGAAACCAGCTTCTGCACGACCATGCCGGCGATAGGCGAGCGCACGGCCAGTTCCGTGCCGATCGACGTGCCCTGGCGCTCTGCCTGGTCGATCTCCGCGGAAGTGATCCCGAAGATCTTGAGCGTCTGCAAGCTGGTCTGGACGTCGGTGGATGCATCGTTGTAATCCGCCAGGGCGTTTTCGTAGTCCTTCTGCGCCACGGAGCCATGATCCAGCAGGTCCTTCGTGCGATCGACAATGCGTTTGTTCAGGGCTTCCCGGTTGCGGGCCTTGCGGTAGGCGGAAATTCCCGCGGCGACGTCGGGACTGGAGACGTAAAGCAGCGGTTGGCCCTGCGACACAAGCGCGCCCGTGTCGACCAGGATGCGCGAAATCGGGCCGCTCACCTGAGTGATCGCCTGCGTAGTGTGGTCGGCATCCCAATCGACCGTCCCTGTCGTGTGAATGGCCACGGGCCAAGAAGCCCTGGAGGCCTTGGCTAGCTTCAAGTGCGCGAGTTGATCCTGAGCCACCTTAAACAGTCTGGGTTCGGCGGCTTTGGCCGCTTCAGGGGACTTGCCGTCGGTCTTGTCCGGGCTGGGACGCGCACAGCCTCCTTGGAGGCAAACTACGGCCAGAAAAACGACGACGGTCAAGTGCGCCTGGCGAAATAGCCGGATGCGCAAGCGGAGCAATGCCGCAAGCATAATGACGAACACCTCTCTGTGTATTTCCGCCGCTGGGTTGCATTCATGCCGAGGCGCAGGATTCGGTCCGCCAGGGCACAGGTGAAGCGGGGTACTACGCGGGAGGTCCGCGAGAGGTACGGGTGGATAAGAAAGCGCTTCTTACTGGCTCGTGTTTGGCCTGTGGTTCCACCCAGTGGATGGCGGCGACTGGCGCCACGAATGCCGGCGACTCGCTTCGCGCAAACGGCAACCGGCCTGCGAAACAGAGCGGGCAGCCCTGGGCGGCAAAGTGGTGTCGCTGGTGCTCCGGCGAAGAAGCCTCAGCCTGGGCCCAAACCATCAGACACAACAGCAGCAACACGGGCACTAACCGTTTACCGAGCGACGCTGTTGGGACAGTCATGACTGAAATGCGCGCCAGCGAATGGCCCCTACGCGAGCCATGTGCGCTGGATGAACAGACGTATCCGCGTTGGTACAGGTTAGCAGTAACCTCAAGAAACTGCAAAACTTGGGTCTTGTGTGATAAGCGTGGAGAGTGGACAATTTCCCTAATACCGTCGAGGATTTGTTGCAGGCGGCGGTGGCTTTCTCCGAAACACTCGCCCTGATGAAGCAGGATCCGCTGCCCCATCCGCTAACTTGGTATCCGTACGACATTCTCGGCTCGCTCTGCCACCTCGCTCCGCTCCTGAATGATCATTTTGAGGCCATCGCGGGCGCGCTTCGGACTCATCCGATCCTTGATGTCGGCTGCGCTGACGGAGATCTGGCCTTGCTCTTTGCGAGTCTTGGCTGCCGCGTCACCGCGATTGACAATCCGCCGACCAGTTCGAATTGGATGAAGGGCATCAAAGTTCTCAGCGAGCGTCTGAACCTGCCCATTGAAATCCTCGAAATGGACGTAGACTCACGTTTCGGGTTTTCGGGCGAGAATTATGGATTCGCCTTTCTCCTTGGAATCCTCTATCACCTGAAGAACCCCTATTACATCTTGGAGACGTTGGCGCAGAAGGCTCGGTATTGTGCTCTGAGTACCAGGGTCGCCGCCGAAACCTGTAGCGGAGTCGTGATTGAAAATGAGCCTTTGGCCTACCTTCTGGAAGAATGCGAATCCAACAACGATCCGACCAATTATTGGACGTTTTCGCCTGCCGCACTTGTGCGCCTGGCGAAGCGAACCGGTTGGCGTGTCGTAAGCCAGAGTCTGCTCGGCTGCTCGAAAGGTTCAAACCCGGTTGACCCTGACAAAGATGCACGCATGTTCCTGCTCTTGCAGAGCCAGCGGCTCTCTGTCCCGACGAAGCTTCGGTTGCTCTCCGGCTGGACTCCCGTAACCGAATTCAAATGGGCTTGGACACTCCAGCGGTTTTCGTTCGAGGCCGAGATTCTCGATTCGTCAAGACCGACCCGATTCTTCCTGGGCTTTTCGTTGGTTGACCAGCTTGTGGCGAGCTCTCCTCTTCGGCTGTCCTGCACGGTCAACGGCGTCCCTGCTCACGAAATGGAATTCGAGACCGCCGGCGCCAAAATCTTCGAAGCCGCGCTTCCGTCTGGAGTCGATTCCGGCAAGCCGATGCTCTTCGAGTTTGCGGTGGAACATCGGTACCGGAACGCCTTAGACCCGCGAGACGTCGGCATCATTGTGCCATTCTCCGGTGCAATCCGCGGCCTCTCGGAGCCAATTCTGTTTTGGTTGGGATAGTCTGAAGGCAAGCTTGGGCCTTGCGCGACATGTCCGGAGAGGTCAATGCTTCTCCATTTCGCCAAGCTTGCGCACCCGCCGCCTGAAATCCTCGTTCGTGCTGAAGCTCGCATTGAGGTACGCTCTCAGCACCTCCTCCGCGACCTTGATACCGATGATCCAGGCGCCTACGCAAAGCAGGTTCACGTCGTCGTGCTCCACGCACTGGTGTGCGGAATAGGTATCGTGGCATAGCGCCGCGCGGATGCCTCGCACCTTGTTGCCTGCAATGCAGGCCCCGACGCCCGTTCCGCAGACGAGGATGCCACGCGGCGCTCGCCCGGCGAGAACTTCGGCGCAAACCTTTTGCGCGATATCGGGGAAGTCTACGGGGTCTTCGCTGTACGTACCGCAATCCTTGACGTCGTACCCCCACGTCTTGAGCAGAGCGATGATGGGCCCTTTCAGTGGGAAACCTGCGTGGTCGGAGCCAATCGCAACGAACAGTTTCCTTTGGGCTGGCTTCTGCTCCGATGCAGCGGCCATTGGAGCCGCCGCCACGCTGCCGAGAAACGCGCGCCGGCGAATTGCCTGGTCTGGCATGAATGTTTCCTCCTGTGCCCGATCGACCTGGTGTGTTTGATTACTTGAAGAGCCGTGCCAGCCACAACGATGACACACCGATGTACCCGCCGAAACGTCCTTCGAAGAGGCTCTGAAAGGTAGAGTTCCTCACCAGGGAGCCGCAAGCACGCAACACGAGCCAGTGGTGTATTTTCCGAAGGTCTCAAGCGCCCCGGTGCGCGGCCCTTACTTCTTGGCCTGGAAGAGACACCCTGGGTTGTCTTTGACGACGACGCCTGTCTCGTTGCCACCCAGATCGACGATGAGTTCTTTGACAGCTCCCTCATGCAGAACGTTGTTGCCGATCAGGCAATGCTGCAGGTCTCTATAGATGATCCCGTAAGAAGGCGACAACTGACCGCCTCCACCGTCATCGCGTCCGACCTGCAGGTTGTTACCCGAGAATGTGACGCCGCGGGCTCCTTCGAGCCGCACTTGGCCGGAATCGTGGGTATCCGCCTCGGCCGACTTTCCACTGCGCTTGAAGAAATTCCCGGTAATGGTCATTTGTTGGCAGGGGCCATTGGCGCCCCGGCGCAGGATGAGAGCGCAGCCGCCGGAACGATCGAAGAAATTACCTGTGATGTTGTAGCCATCCCCGCCGGCAATCACGATTCCTTCTCCGTTCCACTCAATCCGGTTGGCGGTGAACGTACAGGACGCGTTTTCCTCTCGTGCGCCAAACCCGGCGCCGCGATTGCCAGAAAGCCAATTGTCCAGCAGGAATCCGTCCCAGCCCTTGAGAGAAACTCCGTCTCCGCCATTGTGGGCGATCATGCAATGACGGATCGAGAAGCACCAGGCGCGAAACAGGCGCACTCCATCCCCGCTGAAATTCGAGATTCTGGAACGCTCTATACGGAAGGCGTCCTCCTCCTTGCCGTAATCCGGTTTGTTGAGGAAGATACCGTGCGTGCTCTTGCCGAGGTTTCCTCCCTCCAGAGATAGCCCGTCGATGCTGACTCCGAACGCTCCGGTGATGTTCAGCAAACAGGTGGCCTTGGAATCGTTCAAGCGAAGGACCGAACCGCCTGACGCTCGATAGCTCCAGCCGGCACCGCCGATGAGACTGACGTGCGGCCGCAAGTGAAGCTCGGAACTCAAATAAAGGCCCGGAGGAACGAAGACTGCGCCCGTTTGCCCTCCTGCGTCTATGGCAGCCTGTATAGCCTTGGTGTCGTCGCTTTTGCCATCCCCCTTGGCTCCGAATTGCCGCACGTTGAATAATGTGCTTCCCGTGTCGGGCGACTCAGCGCTGGAGTTCGGCGCAGCGATAGCGGCGCTTCCGATGCCCGTCAACATCCCGCCCAGAACGGCTGCATGGCCGAGATGCCGGCGACTGAAAGTTCCATCGGTCTTTTCAACTGACATTCAAGCCTCGCGGTTTGTACGCTGAATTGGACTTTCTCGTAGCGCCAAGCTTCACTACTTCTGCGCGGCTGACAATGCGGCAGCCGGTTCGATGGTGACGTTCGAGAATTCGGCCGTGGTGAGGCCCTCCGCGTTGTGCGCGCAAACTCCTATGCCGACGTAGACAGGATCTCCCAGTGCGATTGTAGTGCTGGCAAAGGCGGTAAGCTTCCCATCGGGTGCCCCGGTGAAGGCCGTGAATTTGTTGCCGCTGCGCTCGATACGAAGGCGTGTCGAACCGTGTTCGGCCGCAGTCACGTCCTCAGTCTTTCCGGCGGCGGCCGCTCTAAATTGCAGCGTAATGTGCCCGTCGGCATGGATTGCGACATCGGCGTACGGCGACGCGAGATCCAGGCTTTGACGAAAGATCAGGACGGCCTTTTCCAGAGGCGCATGGCTGCCCTTGGCGAACTTGACGTCAGCAGTCAGAGTCGCGTCGCCAGCGAGTCGAACCCAACCGAAATGGAATGCGTCAGCGTCGCCCCACATGTCTGCGCCACCGCCAATCACTCGGTATACGCCTCCGGTTGACTCGTAGGTGGTAGAACCGGCCCGTGTCTTGCCGATGTCCGAGGAGCCGGAGAAGATACCGCGCGGGCCGCCCGCGGCTTGCTGCGCAACGACAACGCCAGAGACGGCGAAGGCGAAAACCAGGAGCATTTGGAGAAGATGTTGAGTATTCATGATGATGGTAGGGACCGCGATCAGTATATCGGAGTCGATATTGCTGCGACCATTGTGTCCGTGTGTCCGTGTGGGCTGGTTGAATCAGGTGGCCACTGCAGCCTCGCCGCAGGCGGATTTGTCTTGAACCGCCGTTCGCCATAGTCGGCCCATATGCCCGGACTGACGCGCGCGGTAAGGTGGGGGGGTGAATGGAATCGATCTGCTCCTTCTCCTTGTTGACGCTCTAGGCTTGTGGACGCCCGCATCGTCACACCGTTTCGTATGCACCGACTACACTCAAGGCAAGGTCTTCATCGTGGCTGCGGACGGCCAAGCCGAGTGGAGTTACGATGCTCCCGACGCCAACGACATCTGGCTCCTCCCCAATGGAAATCTGCTGTTCAATACGGGCCACGGGGTGAAGGAGGTTACGCGCGAGAAGAAGATCGTGTTCTCGTACGAGTCGGCCTCTGAGATCTATGCGTGCCAGCGGCTGCCCAACGGCAACACGTTCATCGGCGAATGCACCTCCGGGCGCCTGCTGGAAGTGAGCCGAGCCGGGAAGATCGTCAAGGAGATTCGTTTGCTTCCGGACGGGGAAAGCGGCGGACACGTCTATATGCGGAACGCGCGCCGCCTCGCCGACGGGAACTACTTGGTCTGCCACTACGGCGGGAAGGCGGTCAGGGAATACGATCCACAGGGGAAGCTGCTGCGTGAGATCCCGGTTCCTGGAGGGGCACACAGCGCGATTCGTCTGCCAAACGGCAACACGCTCATCGCAGGCGCGGATTCCGGCGGCGTGCCGGCCAAGGTCTTCGAGGTTTCGCCCGCCGGCGAAACCGTTTGGTCGGTAAGTGGCGATGAGCTGCGGGGCGTCAGCCTGAAGTTCATGGGCGGGCTCCAGCGCCTTCCGAATGGCAACACGGTGATGAGCAACTGGCTGGGCCACGGGAATTTCGGCAAGGCCCCTCACTTGATCGAAGTGACGCGCGATAAGAAAGTGGTTTGGACGTTCGCCGACCATCGCACGATGAAGACGATTTCCAGTGTGCAGTTGATCGACGTCCCGGGCGACGCGATTCAGGGCGAAATCTGGCATTGATCACTCCCGCGCCGATTGGGCGCCTACTTCTTCTCCAATTCAGCCCCGGCGTCGGCGAAGCATTCCTCTGCGATGCGGCGCAGGACGAGTGACTGCTGCCAGCGATCGCTCTCTTCTTCTCCATCGACGGTGTCGCGCTTGAGCAGGCGCGCGTAGTAGATGCGCGGGCTCAACAACTCCGGGACGAAGAGGATGTAATCGCCGGGCGCCGCGGATTGGAGGAAGCCGCGAAAAGCCGCCGTCCACAGAGCGCGGAAGTGCTCCACATAGGGATGCGCGACCGTATCGCCTTCGCCGATATCAACCTGGATGCAGCCCGGATTGCCGATGCGGCCGTGCAAGAAACGAACGCGCTCGAGCACCGGCTCGATGAAGGCCAGCTTGTTCTCGAATCCTCCGTATACCATTTCGAGGCCGGTGTACCAGTGGGAGAAGTCGCCGTTGAAACGCAGTTCGGGAAAACGGCGAACGAACTGTACGCTGCGCCAGAGATCCTGGAAGATTGTCGCGCGATGCGTCTCGACGTACATCGGGAGGTTGTAGCGCGTCGACGCTTCGAGCACGGCTTCGATCAGCCGGGCCGCCTCGTCGTTGTCTTCCATGCCCCAGCCCACGTGAAGCGTGGCGCACTCCAGCCCTTCGTCGCGAAAGCGGGCGGCGTGTTCCGCGGCCTCCGACGGCAGATTCACCCGTCCGGATCCGGCTCGCCCCAAGCCCAGCCGTGCGCAAGCCGCGAGTTGCTCGCGCTTGGCTGGGGCTACGAACTGCACGCCGTGGTAGCCCGCGCGCGCCGATCGCTTCGAACAGCGATCTACTGAACCCGTGGCCGGCACGGAGGAGTTGGCGGGTAGATCCTCCAGCGACATCAGATTGAGATAACAGCGCAAGGCGGGTTGGCTTGCGCTGCCGTCGGAGGTATTGCGGATCGTCATTCGGGCTTCGGCGCGAGACTCGCCGCGCTTGCATCGTGGCCGGGGTCGAGCCAGTCCATCTCTGGCGCGCTGTCCGCCGCGTAGCGTTTGGCCCCCGCCGCGAGAATCATCGCGTCATCCACCTTATGGAGCGGCGTGTAGCGCGGATGGTGCGCTTCCTTGTACGGGTCGTTGCGCGCCGCGTTGTAGCAACAGATCATCGACCAGCGCGGATTCTCCGAATGATTCTGATCGCTGCGGTGCAGCAGATTGGAATCGAAGAAAAGGGCGTCGCCCGGCTCCATCTCGACGTAGACGAGTTCGAGCCGCTTGGCCAGTTCGTTGACGCGCTCGAGATCCGCTCCGGCCTGTTCGCCGGTGAGGGTGTGCTCGATGCGCCCGGCGAGATGCGAGCCCTTCAGCACCTGCAGGCAGCCGTTCTCCCTGGTGGCCCGGTCAACGGCGATGGAGACGCTGGTGAGCAGCGGAAACAGCACGCCGTTCTGATACCAGTAGCCATAGTCCTGGTGCCAGGCCCACGCGCCGCCGATGCGAGGCTCCTTCATAATCATCTTCGAGTGGTAATGGTAGACCTCGCCTTCGAGCAGCAACTCCGCCGAATCGACCATCGACCGGCAACGCGCGAACATTCCGTATATGCCGTCGCCGGGATGGTTCCACAACGACAGGCGCACCACACCGCCCTCGCCGTCAGCCTTGCCGAAGGAGTGATCGTCGAGTTCCTTGTCTTCCTTCGCCGCGCGCCGCAGCAGCCCAATCTCTTCAAAGCTGAACATGCCTCGCACAAGCACGAAGCCGTCCCGCTTGTACTGTTCGACGTTCTCAGCAGTCAACGGACCTCTTGCCATGCCCGGCTCCTTTGCTAGCTTCGGATACCCAGCGCCTGCATCAACCGGTCGGTTTCCCGGTACGCCTCCGTCACCCAGTCCACTATCTTGTCCGGCTCCGGAGAGTACTCCAACTCGATGCTGATCGTGCCATTGAACCCGGTGGCCTTCAGCGCCGAGAGATAGGGCGGGAAGTCGACGACGCCGCGCCCAGGCGGCAGATCGCCATGCTTCAAGCCATCACAATCGGAGAAATGCACGTGCGCGATGCGCCCGGCGAGCCCGTCTAGCTCGTTGGGAACGGTCCTCGCCAGAGCCAGATGCGAGACGTCCACATTAGCCTTCACCGCCGGGTGCGCCACGTCGTCAAGAAAGGCGATCATCTTCGGGACGTCGTTGATCAGCGAGAGTTGAAACGGCTCCAGTTCGAGCGCGATCTCGAGTCCCAGACTCGCGGCATGCTCGCCCAGCTCGCGCACGTGCTCCACGGCCCAGTTCCACTGGTCCTTCGGCGTAATCACCTCCTGCTGCCAGATGTACTCGCCCAGAACGAGCAGCAGATTGCGGCCCTCCAACTCATAAGCCAGATCCAGATACGCCTTCGCCCGCTGCGTGTGAAAGCGGCGCACGGGCGCGTTGAAGTCGGCGATGCCCAGCGCGCAGCAAACCGTGGAGACCACGGGAATTCCCACCGCCCGGCAGGTATCGCGAATCAGCCTGCGCTCGCGAACGTCGATCTCCAGCGGATCGGCGAAGATGTCGATGGTGTCGAATCCGATTTCTTTGGTCAGGCGAATGCCTTCGGCCGTGCCAACCCCCGAGCCGAGCCAGGCGGAACTGATGAGTCCCAGTTTCACGATCGACCTCCCTCGGATATTTCCCGGATGCGCACCGGGCGGTGTTCGTCGAGCGAAAGGTAGCAGGCATCCACCAGGGCCATGGTCCCCAGATTGTCGCGGCCACCGATCCGTGGCGTGCGACCTTCCGTCAGGCAGTCGAGCAGCTCTCCCATCGTGCCTTGAAACGCGTCGGGAAACCAGGTCTCCGGCCACTCGGGAGCGATCCAGACGCCGGGCTGACGCTTGGTGGCAAAGCGAATTGTGCTCGGCACGGCATTGGGATAGCCGGGCCAGCCGATGGTACCCTCGGCCAGACCGTCTGTGCCCTCGACGCGCCACTTGATATAGGTGTCCGAAGCCGCCCCTTCGCGCGCCGGACCAGCCCACACGTCGTCCCAGGACGACGCCCGGAACCCATTGGAGTATTCGAGAATGTAGAGCACGATGCCGTCGCGGTGTGCGAACTGCGTGCGCGGATCGGTACGGGCGCTGGCGTAAACACACTCTGGATCGCCGAATAGATAACGGAAGCAGTCCAGGTGATGAATGCTCATCGCGGCCAGCGTCAACCCCGGATAATCGCGCAGCCACGCCTGCCAGTGCGGGATGGCGCGCATCTCGATGGTCGCCAGCACGGGCTCGCCCAGATCGCCGCGTTCGAGCAGAGTCTTCAGCGCGCGGATCGACTGGTCATACCGCATGTTCTGATTCACGGCCAGAACGATGCCGGCCCGCTCGCACGTCTCCACGACTGACAGCGCCTCGGCGTAGTTCATGGCCAGCGGCTTCTGCGCCAGAATGCCCTTGATGTGGCCGGAGTGACGCGCGGCCTCGCTGATAATGGCGGGTTGGAGATCGGGCGGCACGGCGATGTCGAGCACCTCGATCGAGGGGTCGGCAATCAACTCGGAGTATGAATCGTAGACGCGCTCAATGCCGCGAGCTGACGCGACTTCGCGCGCCTGTTCCAGCGGCTTGCCCGTGATCGCGGCGATCTTCAAACCCAACTTGCGGTAGGCGACCAAATGCACGTCGCGCATGATGAATCCACTGCCGATGGCGCCGATGCGCCAGTCGAGCCGGAGCGGTGGCGGTGGCATGTGGTTGAGCTGGAGTGCGTCCATGTTGAAAAAGACCGCCAAACTTTCATCAATCGTACGACATTGCAATGCCGATCGCCTGGAAGCCGCGTCAATACGGTCCCCTCGCAGGGGAAGCGCAACCTTTCCGGCGTCCTTGGGCCAATCCCGGTCGTCACCGGTGGCGGCTTCAGCCTGCGTAGGGATGCTTGTACGGTGCGCGATATTCCCGCTTCAGCAGCTTCGAGGCAGAGGGATTGCCGATCACCTGTTGGTGCTGGCGGTCCCACACGACGCGTGATTTCGTCTTGTACGAAATCATCGCGAGTTGAACGGTCGCGGTGGAAAGGAAGCCGTCCTCTGGGAGGCACATCGGCTGCTTGCCTGCGCGTATGGAGTCGAGCCAGTTCTGGACGTGCTTCAGCCCGGTGTCGCCGGTCACCCGGAATGTCTTTCGTTCGGAGTCCTTGCCGTTCGGGATGACGGTCCAATGATCGTCCGTCGCGAAGACGGAAGCTTTCTCGCCAAAGAAGGTGATGCCGTTTGAGAGCTCGGGAGTCAATTCCGTTGCGCCCCAGATCCGATGCCGCCAGACCACGGGGCAGCGCTCGAACTCGAAATGCGCAGTGAGCGTGTCGGGCGTCGTGATCTTTCCGCCTAACTGGTAGAGGCCGCCGACGGCTTCCACGAACTTCGGCATGGACTCGCCTAGGATGACGCGCGTGGCGTCGATCAGGTGGATGCCCCAATCCACCAGGTGCCCGTTGCCGTAAGGTTCCGCGAGGCGCCAGCTCTTGTGCCCGATGGCTGGGCTGTAGGGCCACTTCGGAGCGGGTCCGCACCACTGCTCCCAATCGAGCGAAGGAGGCGGGTCTTGAGGAGTGGCATCCGGCGTGCCGGCGGTGTAGTGGATCTGAACGTCGGCTTGCACAATCCTGCCGGCGTTGCCTTCGCGGATGAATTGCGCGACCTGCTGGAAGGCTTCGCTCTGTCTGCGCTGGAACCCGATCTGGACAACGCCTGCGTTGTTCTTGGCGGCCTCCACCATCGCTCGGCCTTCGCGGATGTCGTAGGCGAGCGGCTTCTCCTCGTAAATGTGCAGTCCCTTGCGGCACGCGGCAAGGAAGGGCAGCGCGTGCCAGTGGGGCGGCGTCGCGATAATCACCGCCTGAAGGCCCGGCATGTCGAGCAACTCGCGATAGTCCTTGAACGTCTTTGGCCGCGAGCCCTGCTTCTTCTCCATCTCGTCGGCGAACGATTTCAAGTGATCGCTATCGGCGTCGCAGATGGCGACGATCTCGACGCCTCCGGCCGCGAGCGCGTTGTTGGCGTCCACGCCGCCATACCAGCCGCAGCCGATCACGCCGATCTTCAGGTTCGGCGCGGCCGCGGCCCCGTATACGAGAGGAGCGCTAATCGCTCCGAGGAATTGCCGTCGATTTGGATTTGTCATAGCGTTGTCACCTCACGTGCTTCGCGGGCGGATTCCGTTCGGCTCCGAACTTCTGCTGGTGCCATTGGGGATAGGGCAAAGGAATGGCGCTGACCTGGTCCAACATCTCCACCTCTGCGTCGCTCATCTTCCAATTGGCCGCCGCCAGATTATCCAACAACTGAGCCTCGTTGCGCGCACCGATGATGACAGTATCGACGCCGGGTTTCCTGATGACCCAGTTCAGGGCGACCTGCGCGACGGAGACGCCCCGGGCGTGCGCAATTTGTCCAAGCACGTCAACGACGTTGAAGAGCCGTTCCTGGTCGATGTTGCCCGGCGCATCGAGGGTATTCAAACGAGATTCGGCTGGTTTGCCGGATGCACGGTGGAACTTGCCCGACAGCAGTCCGGCCTGCAAGGGGCTCCACACCATGATCCCGACATTCTGGTCGAGGCTAACCGGGATAAGATCGTGCTCGGATTCGCGCGCGAGCAGAGAGTAGTTGATCTGCTGCGAGATGTAGTGCGAGATGCCGAGGCGCTCGGAGGTGGCCAGGGCCTTCATGAGCTGCCAGCCGGCGTAGTTGGAGCAGCCGATATAGCGCACTTTGCCGGCGCGGATCAGGTCGTCGTACGCGCGAAGAGTCTCTTCGAGCGGCGTGTACACATCGAAGCTGTGCGACTGGTAGATGTCGATGTAGTCCGTTCCGAGTCGCCGCAGGCTGTCCTCGCATCCCTCGATGATGTGCCGGCGAGAGAGTCCGGCTTTGTTCGTGCCCGGCTCGAGGCGATTGAAAACCTTGGTTGCGAGTACGATCTCTTTTCGACGAGCGCCGAGCGCCTGGCCGAGAACCACCTCGGACCTTCCATTGGAATACATGTCGGCCGTGTCAAAGAGATTTACCCCGGCGTCGATGCAGATCCCTACGAGGCGGCGCGCCTCTTCCACCTGCACGTTGCCCATGGCCGCAAAGCGCCCTTCGCCGCCCAGCGTCATCGTGCCGAAACTGAACGTTGAAACTTGGAGCCCGCTGGCGCCCAGGAATCTGTAGTCCATCATCTGTCTCCCTTCGCAACCGAATCGTCTTGTAAGAGGATAGCGAACCGCGCAGGCAGCTTCGGAATGTCCCGTGCCGGCCACCGATTTGAAGCCCGGCCGGACCCCAGAACGACGCCACCAGAGAAATTGCCGCGCACAAGAGGACTCAACTCAGAAGACGCGGCCATCCAAGAGTCGGCCCTTGAATCGCTACGACGACGATACGTTTCTGAGGATACGCAAATTGAAACTTCCTAGCCGATCCGTCATGGCTTTGTTGGGTACCGCCAGGCCCAGGATGCGGACAGCTCCGGGTGGCGGTCATGCCAGTATTCTGACCGCTCTTTGAGCGTACTGGCGACCGTCGAAGGCGCAATTACGTCCGTTCACGCCGGATTGAATACGCCCTCGAACAGGCCCGCGCCGCTCACGCGCGATATTGCGGCGTTCCGCGCATCGGAATCCGTTTTCGATTCATCCTCGGCTGGGAGAACCCCGACGCTCACCGCATGGCCGCGCCTATCCCCGGCGCGACAGCGACCGCATATGTCCTGCCATGGCTCGCAAGTCAAGGCCTGATGATCTCGATCGGCGACTGGACGAGATAGGATTCCCGTGGCGATGCGGACTCTACGACTCGAGCGAAACTCCTCGTCGACCGCTCATTGGCAAGATCCTCTGGAATTCACTCGCAACTCAACGGCTCGCATATCTGATGGACCCTCCGATACTGCCGAGCGGAGACCATCGATGGCGTCGGCGTCGTAGAGACCGAAGTCGGCCGCATTGGACTGGTCATATCGCGGCGCTGACACTTTCCAGGATGCGGTTGCGAACGCATCGAAACGCTTGCGTCCAGACTTGATGTTAGTCCCTTACGGCTGGGCCGCCCCGATGGACCAGTGGCCCGAGCACGCCAAGCAGTTGGAAGCCCTCGTCAAGAGGCGCGCGGCCCAGTGGAAGTGCCCTTCGTGGGCACGGACCTCGTTGGCCAAATGAGCCACGGCCCGTGGAAGGGCCAGACCTACGGCGGCGCTAGCGTCGTCATGGATGCAACGGGCAAGGTGCTGCACATTCTTCGTGACCGCGACGTCGAGGTGCGCACCGTGACCCTGCAACTGCCGCCCGCGCGCCGCGCAGCTTCGCACTAAGGAACGAAGCGACCCCGTGCTCCCGACCAGGGCGAGGGTGGGAGGGGGCGCCTGCATGCCGGCGCACCGCTCTGATAGATCGTGTAGATCGTGTCGCTGGGGTCGGAAAATTTTGCAGCGCGTCTCAAACGCGCCAGACGATCAACTTTCGATCGGTCATCTCTTCAAGCGCGTACTTGGGACCTTCGCGGCCTATTCCGCTGCGTTTGACGCCGCCGTAAGGCATTGGATCGGAGCGGAACGTCGGCACGTCGTTAATGAGTACGCCTCCGACATGCAGTTTCCTTGCGATCGCGAAGGCCCGCTGCAGGTGTTGAGTGAAGACGCCCGCCTGCAGACCGTAGGGCGTCGAATTGACCTCCGCGACTGCCGCATCCAGGCTTTCGTAGGAATTCACGGCCACCAGCGGGCCGAACAGTTCCTGCTGCATGAGCCGGGCCGAGGCGGGCACGTCCGCGAGCACACCGGGCGTGATGGTGGCGCTATGGCGCTTGCCTCCGGTCAGTAGCTTGCCTCCTCGCTCGACCGCGTCTTGAGTCCACTGTTCGACGCGTGTCGCCGCAGCCTCGCTGATTAGTGAGGAAACGGCGGTGGATGATTCGGAGGGATGCCCGACCTTGAGCTTCTCGACGGCGGCCACCAGCCTGTCCCTGACACCAGGCGCGATAGAGAAGTGGGCATAGACGCGCTGCACCGAGATGCACAACTGGCCGCTGTGGGAATATCCGCCCAACACCAGTCGTGGGATCGCCGTATCCAAATCCGCATCTGGTTCCAAGATCACGGCCGAATTGCCGCCCAGTTCGAGCGTCACCTTCTTTAGACCGGCATGGGCGCGGATCCACTCACCGGTTGCGATGCTGCCGGTGAACGTGATCATGTCCACGCCGTCGGCCTCCACCAGCGCCGCGCCGATCTCTCGTCCCAAGCCCGTGACGACGTTGTACGCGCCTGCCGGCGCGCCGGCTTCCTCCACGGCCTTAGCTAGCCGCCAGGCGCTCAATGGCGTCTGTTCCGAAGGCTTGTGCACTACGGCATTGCCGCCGGCCAGCGCCGGGCCGAGCTTATGCAACGTCAGATTGAGCGGGATGTTGAACGGCGTGATGATGCCGATCACGCCTACGGGCTCGCGCACGGTAATCGCCATATGGCCCGCACCGGCCGCTATCGAGTCCATTGGGACAACTTCGCCATGCAGATCGCGCGCCGCCGCGGCCGACGCCGCAAGAGTACGTAAGCCCCCGCTCCACCTCGCCACGAGCTTCCTGAATTGGGCGTCCGGTCTCCTGGCTGATCAGCTCGGCGAACTCGACAGCGTCGCGCCGAAGCAACGCGGCGATACGCTCCAGCAGTTCGGCGCGTTCGTAGTTAGCGAGCGCCGCCATCACCGGCGCCGCCGCGCGTGCCGAGGCTATGGCCCGGCCCAATAGTTCGCGTGTCCCGCGCGCGACGGTGGCCACGGGCGTTCCGTCGTACGGCAGCCGGATCGTATCGGTCTCAGCCGTTTCCACCCATTCGGCTCCGATGCGAAGGGCAATGTTAGGAAGTGATGTCGTGGAGTAGCTCATTCAAACGGCCTCCGCTCGATTTGTGGCCACGCGCTGGCGCGCACACGAGTGTTTCGCCACGAGTAGCTGCATGATTCGATTTTGCGCCTGTTGCGGCGCGAGTGTCGTGGCAGCCTATAATCGGCCGGCGGATTCGAGAGCGGCGTATTCGTCGTCGGTAAACAGACGGGAGCGAATCAGGAAGCGCAGGCCTTCCGGGCCTTCCAGCGAGAACATGCCGCCTCGGCCGGGCACTACATCCACGGTGAGCTGGGTGTGCTTCCAGTATTCGAACTGGCCCCGGCTCATATAGAAAGGCGTGCCGCCGATCTCGCCGAGTTGTACGTCATTGTCGCCCAACAGGAACTCGCCCCGCGGATAGCACATCGGAGAACTGCCGTCGCAGCATCCGCCGGACTGGTGGAACATCAGATCGCCGTGGCGGGCCTTGAGCCTTTCGAGGAGCTCCAACGCCGAGCCGGTGCCGAGGACCTGTTGGGGTATTACGTGCATACTCAACCCCTCTTTTAGAAGAAGCCGAGGGCGTTGGGACTGTAGCTCACCAACTGGTTCTTGGTGTGCTGGTAATGATCGAGCATCATCAGGTGCGTTTCGCGTCCGACGCCGGACTGCTTGTAACCGCCGAACGCCGCGTGTGCCGGATACAGGTGATAGCAGTTGGTCCAGACCCGCCCGGCCTGAATCTCGCGGCCGAAATGGTAGGCGCGGTTCATGTCGCGGGTCCAAACGCCGGCGCCCAGACCATACAGCGTGTCGTTGGCAAGCGCGAGGGCTTCTTCGTCGTCCTTGAACGTGGTGACGCTGACGACAGGTCCGAAGATCTCTTCCTGGAAGATGCGCATGCTGTTCTTGCCCTTGAAGACCGTGGGCTGCACGTAGTAGCCGCCGGCCAATTCGCCTTCGAAAACTGCGCGTGCTCCGCCGGTGAGGACCTCGGCGCCCTCCTGCCGGCCGATGTCGAAATAGGAGAGGATCTTTTCCATCTGCTCGCTCGATGCCTGCGCGCCGAGCATGGTGTCGCTGGAGAGCGGATTGCCCTGGCGGATCGCCTTGACGCGGGGCAGCACCTTCTCCATGAAGCGGTCGTAGATGGATTCCTGGATCAGCGCGCGCGAGGGGCAGGTACAGACCTCGCCCTGGTTCAGGGCGAATAGAACCAGACCCTCGATGGCTTTATCGAGGAATGCATCGTCCTTGGCCATGACGTCTTCGAAGAAGATGTTGGGGCTCTTGCCGCCGAGTTCGAGCGTCACCGGGATCAGGTTCTGAGAAGCGTACTGCATGATCAGCCGGCCGGTCGTGGTCTCGCCCGTGAAGGCGATCTTGGCGATGCGCGGACTGGAAGCGAGGGGCTTGCCTGCCTCAAGGCCGAATCCGTTCACCACGTTGAGCACGCCAGGCGGCAGCAGATCGCCGATCAGTTCCAGCCAGACCAGGATGGAGAGGGGTGTCTGTTCGGCGGGCTTCAGGACCACACAATTGCCGGCAGCGAGGGCGGGCGCGAGCTTCCACGTGGCCATCAGGATCGGGAAGTTCCACGGGATGATCTGGCCGACGACACCGAGGGGCTCTTGATAGTGGTAAGCGACCGTGTTGGAGTCGATTTCCGAGAGGCTGCCTTGCTGTGCGCGGATGGCGCCGGCGAAATAGCGGAAGTGATCGATGGCGAGAGGGATATCGGCTAAGGTGGTTTCCCGGATGGGCTTGCCATTGTCCCAGGTTTCGACCGTCGCGAGCAGTTCGAGATTCTGCTCCATGCGTTCGGCGATCTGTTCAAGGATCCGGGCGCGCCGGGCGGCGGGAGTTTTGCCCCACTCTCTGCGGGCGGCGTGGGCGGCGTCCAGGGCGCGGTCGATATCGGCGGCATTGGAGCGTGGGATTTCGCAGAGCACCTTGCCGGTGATGGGCGTGGTGTTTTCGAAGTAGCTCTGCGAGAGGGGCGGCATCCATTCGCCGGCGACGTAATTTCCGTAGCGCTGTTTGAGGCTCAGCGGCATTCCGCCGAGCTTGGTTTCAAGGGTTTGCATACAGTTCGCTCCTGGAAGGGGGATTCTCGGGGTGGAAACTGTACCACTCCGCAGGGGTTCAGTGTACACGGAAATGCCGTGCGTTGGAATCCGTACGAAAGGATCTCTTCGCCGATCCTTCACAGGGTTGGTCATCCACCCACAACCGCCATGCGGGCTGAGAACGGTTGCAGGCGGCCGAGCCTGGGCGAAGAAGCATTGGGCCGAAGATCCGGCGCCGAGGGCGGCCGCCTTGAACGCTGAAGAGCGTGGGCCACTGTGGTCGCGACAGGGCACATAGACTGCGGGGTGCCGCCACTACGTGAGTGGTAAACTGCGAGGCGATCACCGGAACGGGAGCGCTCTTTATTTGTAGTAGTTCGGGAACGCAGGGCGATCGAACTTGGGCAAAGGCGCCGTTTTCAGTTTCTCCATCAGGATTTCGACGGTCTTCTCGAGTTGCGGATCGTGGCCCTGCCGCACCTGCGCCGGATCGAATTCAACTTCCACGTCCGGTTTCACGCCGTGGTTTTCGACGTCCCACTGCTTGTCGGTGTTGTAGAAGGCGAGATTGGGCGCTGTCACGCGTCCGCCGTCGATGAGGGCGGGAAAGTCGTAGATCCCCACCAGACCGCCCCAAGTGCGCTTGCCGACCAGCGGACCGATGCCGAGCTTGCGGAACATCCAGGGCATGGCGTCGCCGCCGGAACCCGCGTATTCGTTGACGATCATCGCCTTGGGTCCAAAGATCGAGTTCATCGGCACGGTGAAGTCATTGCCTCCGCGGGTCATGAAATAGGCAAGCAGGGGACGGCGCAATTCGTCCACGATGTAGTCGGCGATCTGGCCGCCACCATTGAACCGCTCGTCGAGGACGATGCCGTCTTTGCCGACCTGCGCGAAGTACCAGCGATTGAAGTTCGTGAATCCGCCCTGCCCGGTATCCGGCAGGTGGACGTATCCCAGGCGGCCCCCACTGAGTTTCTCCACTTTGCGTCGATTGTCCTCGACCCACGCCATGTAACGCAGTCCACGTTCGTTGGCCACTGGCACGACCGTGACTTCGCGAGAACCGTCGCCATTCGGGTTCGGTCCGACCTTGAGGACGACGCTCTTGCCCGAAGTCGATTCGAAGAAGCTGAAGACGTCGTCCGTGCCCTTCACTTCGCGGCCATTCACCGCGAGCAGGTATTCGCCGGTCTTCACGTTCACGCCGGGCTGCGTCAACGGGGCGCGCATGTTGGGGTTCCAGTTCTCGCCATCATAGACGCGCGCGAAGCGGTAGCACCCGTTCTCCACCGAATAGTCCGCCCCGAGCAATCCGCCCGGAACCGTCTTCAACTGCGGGTAGGCTCCGCCGCTGACGAAGGTATGGCCAAGGACCAGATTGCCCAGCATCTCGCCGAACAGGTAGTTCAGATCGGCGCGATGGCCGAGCGCTGGCAAATACTCTGCGTAGCGCTTCTCGCCTTCCGCAAGATTGAAGCCATGAGAATTCGGGTCGTAGAGGAAGTCGCGCTCAATGCGCCACACCTCGTGGTACATTTGGCGCCACTCGGCGACGGGGTCGATCTTGGCTTCCATCTGCGCGGTTTTGACCGTGCCCTCACCCGGCTTTACGGGAGGAGTGGTTGAGGCGATAAACCAGCGGTCGCCCTGTTTGATGAGCGTCTTCTCACCGTCGGCGGAGAGGTCCATGCTGTTCACGCCGTCCAGGAACTTGTCGCTCTTGCGAGTCTTCATTTCGAAGCGGTAGATGGTGCCGCTCGGCGGCTTCTCGCCTTCGCCGGGCACGAACTCGCTGAGGAAAACGATGCCTTCTTTGCCTGCGGCGAGGCCGTTGTAGTCGCGCTCCGGGACGGGCATAGCGAGGATGCGCTGCCCGATGCCCTCGAAATCGATGCTGACCTCGACCTTCTTCGCATCGTCCTTCTTAGCGTCTTTGTCGCCGGGTTTCTCGTCTTTCTTCTCATCCTTCTTGTCCTTATCCACCTTCTCCTCGTCGCTCTCGGGAGCGAAGGGCGAAGGGGCATCCTTGCTGAGAACGATCAGGTAGGCGTTGCGGCGCACGATGTGCGCGTCCGAGGACATGTCGAGCCATCCTGTCTGATAGCCCGTGTTTGTGCTGGCCGTGAAGTAGACGTACTTGCCGCCTTTGTCGAATGCGGCGTAGCGCGCGTCGCTCAACCCATCGGTGAGTTGAGTCGCCGTGCCCGTCTTCAGGGAGTAAACGGAGACCGCTCGAAGGCGATTCTTCAAGAGCTTGGTGTAAACGATCCAGGCGCTGTCTGGGGACCACGACGGGTTGATGGTGCCGCTCGCCGCATCGTGATAGAAATCGGCGTCAAATCGAGTCACCTTTTTCGACTCAAGATCGATGAAGCCGATCTTGAGGTTGGAGTCCCGGAACAGGATCTTCTTGCCATCGGGAGCCCAGAGTGGCTCGTAGTAGAAGGCCTTGCCGTCCAAATCGAAGATGCGCGGGGTGCCGGTGCCGTCCTGTTTTGCAATGCGCAGTTGGTACTCGCCGGAGGCATCGGAGAAGTAAGCAATCTCCTTGCCGTCAGGCGACCAGGCAGGCGAGCGCTCGGCTGCGTTCGACGTTGAGGTGATGTTGCGCACGTCTCCCTTGTCCGCGGGCACGGTGTAGATGTCGCCACGCGCTTCGAAGACAGCCCGCGCACCCGTCGGAGAAATGTTCGAGGCGCTGATGTGTTCTCCGGTCTTTTCAAACGACGGTCGCAGGGCGGCCAGGTCGCCCGATGCGTGGATCGCGACAGGCGTTACCTTGCCGCTCTTCAGGTCGTAGACCTCGAGTTGCCCGAACCGCTCCAGCACGATGCCGCCGGGGCCGAGTGAGGCGTGTTTGTAGTCGAGCCCCGGGTTCTTCACTGCCTCCGTCACCTTCTTCGTCTTCAGGTCATAGAAGAACAGCGTCATCGCCCCGTTGCGATCGGAGAGGAAGTAGATCCGGTCGACGGCCCACATGGGGCAGAAGTCGTTTGAGTTGTCGCGAGGAATCTTCTCAACCGACGAATCGTCGAGGTTTGCTATCCAGATCGCCGTCGTTCTTCCGCCCCGGTAATGTTTCCAGATGGCGAACGCGGGAGAGATTGGGGTGTAGGCGAGACGCTTGCCGTCGGGCGAGTAACTCGCATCGTCCCCCATGGGCAGAGGCAAGGGTGTCGCCGGCCCCGGATCGAGTCCCATGGTGAAAAACGTCTCGAAACGCGACGGGGAAGTGCGGCCGGACCGGAAGAGGATACCACGGCCACCGGGGGTGAACGCGATCGGCACTTCCGAGCCGGGATGGTAAGTGAGCCGCTTGGGTTCGCCGCCGCTCACCGGAATGCTGAACAAATCGGTATTGCCGTCATAGCTTCCGCTGAATACGATCATTTCGCCGTCGGGCGAGAAGATCGCATCGGTCTCGATACCGGGCGCGGTGGTCAGGCGGCGCGCTTCGCCGCCCTGGCGCGGCACGACCCACAGATCGCCGGCCCAGGTGAAGACGATGTTGGTCTTGCTGAGCGCGGGACGCTGTGGAAGGATGGATGCTCCGGTGGCAGCGGGCAGAGTCACACAAGCCGCGAAAGTGAGCGCCAGAATTCCGAGGGGATTTCGCATGGGATGCTCCGATTCCCTTGATTGTATTTGGTTACTCGTCTGGCGTCGTGTTAATTTCCGCAGCCAAGCGGAAGAACCTGCGCCGCGATGCAAACCGTTCGCCCTCCGGGTCCTCTACTGAGTCGTCGTATGATGCGCAAGGCCGAGCGTGAAGCGGATGCGGTCTATCTCTTGAAGAGGCTTCAGGAAAGCGGGTTCTTCGAGGGGCCAAAGCTGTGCGGGCGGAGCAGTCGACCCGGATGCCAGGAGCAGGCAATTCACCGCGCGGCGCGCCGCTTCGTTCGCCGCCTCCATGCACGCGATATCGGTGTAAGTCCGTACGAAGTCGGAAGCCAAAAAGAGATTCCGCAATTCAACCTGAGATTCCGGCCGGTACCGGAGCGAACCCGCCGTATTTATCAGCAGGGGTTCGGCGTTCGTGGCCGAACTCGGGTTCGGGAATTGAATGTCCGGATCCAGGAACCAGGCTACGAGATTTGAGTCGACGATGGGCTCTGCTCCGCCAATGTTCAGATGCTGCTTGAGCTGGGTCCATACCTCCTGCTTGATCTCTTCCGCGGTACATTCGCGGGCGGGCTTGCCGAAAACCACGCCCGGAGCCTCCCAGTCCGAGATATCCACGGAGATAATCCCGTTGACCGTGCCGTCTCCGTATTGGGACAAATCCACCTTGTTCCAGAATTGCCGCTGCGAGATGGAAGTCAGCGCCCAGGGCGAGTCCAGGTAGATTACGTGGCCATTCACCAGCGGTTCATCCGTGGAAAGGTAGAACTGGATGCCGTTCATCCACCTCGTTTGCAGTCTCTCCAGATTGGCCAGTGAAGGCGCAGCGCGTTTGAGATCATCGCCTATCAGCGCCGCCATCACTTCTACCGGCAGAGCCGCGATATAGAAATCCGCCGTCACTTCTGAATGGCCCTCGACGGTTTCAACCATTGCGGAGGTGATTCGAGTCCCATCGATTTCGAATCCAACCAGGCTGGATCCCGTGTGAAATTCGACACCCAGTCTCTCAGATGTTCTGTCCAAGGAACGATCCAGACGTCATTTGTTGGGCCCGACAACAGGCGATCGAAGACTCCATCGGGAGAAATGAAACTGAACAAGAGCTGCAATTGTGTCGTGCCGACCGTGCGCGTGCTGCTCTCTTCGGCTCGCATGGCTACCAGGGAACGAGTGAGTCCTTGTCCCAGATAAACCTGGTAGGCCTTCGACATCTGTTCTGCCGCGATGAAGTCCCACCAAGCGATGTTTTCGTATTCCGCAAGGCGCCGCTCCGCGCAACTCGTGGCGAAGACCAAGAGGCGGCTGACGAAGAAGGTCAATTCCTCCACAGGAACGCCGAGAGGAGTGAAGAGTTCCATCAGAAACGCCCGCAGGTCTTCGAGCGTTTGCGGACGGCGGGCCAGCCAGGTGATCTCAGTTTGCCCGGCTCGGGCCAGAAGCATCCGGCTGGCGACGTTCAAGTTGTCGAAGACGTTGCCATCCGCGCCGTACGGCGTCCGGCGCATGGTGTCGACGACATGCTTGTAGAAGCCGGGGAAGAATCGGAATCCGTGCTCCCCAGGCAACGGCAGACGGCCGTTCCCGCCGGTGTTCGGTACGGGAATACTGCGAGCCTTGCCTCCCAGCACCGGCTTGCGCTCGTATACCTGGACCAGAAAACCGCGCTCGGCGAGTTCATGCGCCGCGCTGAGTCCCGCAACCCCGCCACCGAAAACAGCCACATTCTGCCTCATTTTGGATGAGATGGTCTGCCGCGCGATTCCGAATCGCTCTTCGGGAGTATATTCGCATAGTGCTCTCAGTACCAGAGGGTTCCGGCTTGGTAAAATTCCGATGACCGGATTTGAGTTTACATTTCGCGGTTTGTCTTTCCGGAAATGCCACAACGCACACGCCCTTCAACATACTTAGGATTGCTACGCATCGCATTCCTATTCTGCGTACCCTTGATTCCCGCTCAAGTGTCGGCCCAGCGCGGCCTGCCCGGAATCGATCCCGCCGGCTGGCGGCAAAGCGCGGAGGTTCAGCGAAATCCGCTGCGCGCCGCAAACGAGCCGCCCCGCGCCGGACACCCGCCAGACGTATTGTCGCTACTGCTGGGCGAGCATAGGGCCAGAGCCCTCAGGGGCGGGCCTCCAACCGCTCCGGGACGGCCGAAACGGGGCCTCGATTCAGGAACGCTGCCCCCCAGCGTCAGCGGAGTGGTGAACGCGGCGGGCGGGGCGGCGCTCGTCGCGCCTGGAAGCATTGCTCTCATGACAGGCAGCTTCCTCGTCTCCGGCCCGTTGGCTGCACCGGTCGGCTCGTTGCCAACCACGATGGGCGGCTTCTCCGCACAGTTTGGCGCGATTCCGGTCCCACTCATCTACGTCGACTCGACAGAGGCATACGTACAGATCCCGTGGGAACTTGCGGGTCAGACAGCAGCGGCACTTACCGTGACGGTGAACGGGCAAGCCTCCGCGCCGCAGACGGTCGCTCTCGCCGCGGATGCACCAGGCATTTTCACTACAAACGGGCAGGCGGCGCTCGTGGACAATCTCTATCGTCCCCTGATCCCTGGACATCCCGCAACGGCCGGCGGCACCCTGATGCGCATCTTCTGCACCGGCCTGGGTGTGGTGACCAACCCGCCGGCGAGCGGCGCACCGGCGCCGGTGAACCCGCCGGCGAATACGGTGAATACGCCCATGGTCTTTCTTGGAACGACTCAGGTCACCGTTGTGCGCTCCATTCTCGTCGGCGGGAGCGTCGGAGTGTATGAGGTCGATGTGGCAGTTCCCGCCGATACGCCGGCAGGCGGCGCGATTTCTGTTTCGCTTGTCAATGGAGCGGTCGAGTCGAACATCGTCACGGTGGCGGTAGAAACACCCGACCAGCGCGCCGGCGCGCTGCTGCAGCAGATGACGCTGGACGAAAAACTGCAACTCGTCCACGGCGCTCTCATGGATTACAACCTTGGACCGCTCGGATCGGCGGGATGGGTTCCTGGCATACCCCGGCTCGGGATTCCCGATCAGAACCTGGCGGACGGAAGCGTCGGCGTGGGCAATGGCGTGGGCCAGGCGACGGCGCTGCCTTCGTCCATCGCAAGCGCGGCGAGTTGGGACCTCGACGAAGCCTACAAGTACGGCACCGTGATCGGCAAAGAGATGCGCGCTTTCGGCCAGAACGTGAACCTGGGCGGGAACGTCAATCTGATGGGCCGCGAACCGCGCGACGGAAGGACATTCGAAACCAAGGGGGAGGACCCGGTTCTGGCCGGCAGAATCACCGCCGCTCACCTGCGCGGAATCCAGGATCAGCACGTCATCGCCGGAATCAAACATTACGCGTTGAACGACCAGGAGACCGGCCGCACTCTCGCGAACGTGGTTATCGACGACCGATCGGCGCGGGAGAGCGATCTGCTGGCGTTCGAAATCGGCGTAAAGGACTCGAATGTTCAGTCGGTGATGTGCTCCTACAACCTGGTGAACGGCTCGTGGGCGTGCGGCAGCGACTACCTGCTTAACCAGGTTTTGAAGGGCGACTGGGCCTTCCCGGGCTATGTGATGTCCGATTGGTACGCGACCCACGATCCAGCGGGCAACGCGATCGCGGGGCTCGACCAGGAGCAGCCGGGCGACCACCCATATGGAACCAGTTGGGCCGAGGATCTTGCGAGCGCGGTACAAAAGGGCGATCTACCGTTGTCGCGTTTGAACGACATGGTGCGGCGCATCCTGCATGCGATGTATGCCGTCGGGTTGTTCGAGTACCCGACGTCAATTCAACCAATCGACGCACAGGGTGACGCCGCGATCGCGCAGGAGATCGAAGAGCAGGGAGCCGTGCTCCTGAAGAACTCCGGCGGGCAACTGCCGCTCGACCCGAACAAAATCGGTTCCATCGCCGTGATCGGGTCGCATGCCGACGTTGGAGTCCTCTCCGGCGCGGGTTCCGCTCAGGTTATGCCGGTGGGAGGCCCCGCATTGCGGCTCGCTCCGCTGTGTCCACCTTGCTGGGGCGCGCAGATCTATGACCCCTCGTCCCCGCTGAATGCGATTCAGGCCCAAGCTCCGAACGCGCACGTGCAGTACGACGACGGCACGAACGTGGCCTCCGCGGTGGCGCTCGCGAGATCGTCAAGTGTCGCCGTCGTCTTCCTGAGTAATTGGGAGAGCGAGGGGATGGACTTGGCCGACTTGAGTTTTCCGAACGGGCAGGACGCACTGGTCAGCGCCATTGTGGCCGCCAACCCGCACACGGTTGTCGTTCTCCAGAATGGCGGACCGCAAGTGATGCCGTGGCTGTCGTCCGTGGCCGCCGTGCTGGAGGCATGGTTCCCAGGCCAGCGCGGCGGCGAGGCAATCGCGAACCTGCTTTTTGGAAAGGTCAACCCGTCCGGCAAGCTGCCCATGACGTTTCCGGCAAGTGTAAGCGATCTGCCGCGGCCCACGATTCCAGGCGATCCGAATGCCACCGCGCAATTCGACGTGCCCTTCACCGAGGGCTTCAACGTCGGCTACAAATGGTACGACGCGAAGGGAACTACGCCCTTGTTCCCGTTCGGTTTCGGATTGTCGTACACGACATTTTCCATCTCGGGCCTCGACGCCCTCGCCCTTCAGTCCTCCACGGGTTGGACGGTCGTGGTGAGCGCCAACGTGTCAAACACGGGTGCGGTCGCTGGCGCGGAGGTTGTGCAAGTCTACCTCGGGCTGCCGGCCAGTACCGGAGAACCGCCCAGGCGTCTTGTGGGTTGGACGAAGGTGGACTTGAATCCAGGTAAATCGGCGGCAGTACAGATCGTCCTCGACTCGAACGACTCCTCGCACCCGCTCTCTTACTGGGACAGCACATTAAAAGAGTGGCTGATCGCGCCTGGCGACTACACGGTTTACGTGGGGAACTCGTCCGCCCTTGCGAGCCTTCAGATTGCCGGGACGTTCCACGCCGGGCCGTAAGCGCTCATTCCGCTTGAAGCGAGGGCGGTCGAGCCAGCCGCCTATTTGGACGGTATCACCGAGACCGTCGCCGCCTGGCTGACCACTGCGCCGACAGTGATCACCAGCGGGTAATCGCCGGCCGCCAGCGGAGGCACGATGACCGCCGCCTGCGCCAATCCCGCGCTGCCCGGCGTGAGCGTGAGCGACTTCACGGTAGCGTCGGCTGCGCCAATCCGGGCACTGGCCGCAAGAGTAGCCGCTGCGAGCGGCGCAGCTGGCGCAGCCTCGCCGTCGTTCACCGCAGGCGATACCGGGCCAATGCCGGTCAGGTAGACCACAAGCGTGGAACCAACGGCCGCCGGCGTCTCCGGAGTGTTCACTCGACCGTTCTGGTTCAGGGCGATGGCATGACCGCCGGTCCCGAAGATGCCCGGACCCGCGGCAGCGATTGCAACATCCGACGCCGTAGTCACTCCGTCGGGGGAACTCACGGTGAGCTGCGCAGTGCCCGCGGAGAGCGCCGATGGCACCTGGAACACGATCGAGCCTGGCGAGGAGTAAGCCATCGGACAATCGTAACCGCCGAGATTCACCTCCGCCAGACCGAGAACCAACGGCCATGGGTAGGAGTCCGCGTACTGCTCGCCGCCGGCTAGCCCAGTGCCGGTCAGAGTGGCCAGGCTGCCCGGAGCGATCTTGTTGCCCGCGCCGGCGAGATTGCTCACGGCGGTAACCGCCGGCGTAGTGTCAGCGGTTGACGTGTAGAGCACAGGCGATGCCGTGACATTCACCGTGGAACTGGAGATCGCCTGCACACCGCCCCAGATATCGTGCTCGCTGCGCGCCAGGAAACTCGCCGGCAGCGTGAGTTGGGTAGTCTGTGTGGGGTTCCAGACGATGACGCCCGTACGGCCGCCGGGCCAACTGAACCAGAGCTGCCAATTGCCCGCGGCATCGACTGTGACTTGGGTCAGGCTCGCCCGTTGAAGCCAGCCATAGAGGTACCGGTAGGCCTTCGCGGCCAGCGTCAGAACGCGCGGATCGCTCGCTTCCATCGCGGGGCAGAACTTGGAAGAACGGCCCCAGGCGTAGTAGTCAAACCGAATCGATCCGTAGGCCAGATCCACCAGGTAACGCCGCACGACATAATTGGCCGAGACCGTATCCGAGATCGTATTGTCGCCCGAGGCGCCTTCGGTGTCCCACAACGGCATCGCGCTCACGCCATGCTTCGCCATCACCAGGCGGACGTTGGCGAGCGAAGGGCCCGCCGTCTCTGGCAGCGTGGCGTAGGTATAAATGTGGAACGCAAGCATGTCGACATACGGAGCGATCCCGGCTGTGAGCAACTGATCCAGATAGCCGGCAACATAAGGCACCGGCGCGACAACCGTATTGCCCGAATCGACGGCCTTCAGAACCTGATAGGCCTCCCGCGTGAGTGTTGCCAGCTCGTCCACCGTGCCGGTGTAATACGTCGGGTCGTTCGGCTCGTTCCAGATCTCGTAGTAGCGGATCCGGCCCCTGTAGCGCGTGGCCACCGCCGTGATGTAGTCCCGCCAATCCTGGATGTTCGTCGGCGGCGCGGGCGCGCCGGCGCCGACATAGTTCACCGCGGCCGGGTTCGACGAAGCCCATGTGGGCGACTGCCCCAGCGTCAGCAGGATGTCGCGGACGCCATGCCGCTCGGCGTCGGTCACCCAGAGGTCGAGCGGCTCCCAGTTCCAGACGCCCTTCTGCGGCTCCAGCCATGTCCAGGACGTATCGGAGTCCCACAAGCGCAGCGTGCCGAACTGCGCCGAAGGCCAGGGCACGCCGCCCGAGACCGGATGGCCCGAGGCGTCGGTGAAGGCAACGTCGTCCACGAAAAAAGTGCCGGTGGAGCTGGTGTGGAACATCAGCAGCACGTCTCCTGCCGGTGTGCCGTCTGTGTTGTGCACCAAACCCGTGACTGTGATCCGCTGCCAGTCGGCCGTCAGAGTGAAGTTCGGGTAGCCTCCGGGAGTATATGAGGCGTACGTGCCGCCTGCCTCGCGGATCAGGAGATGAATCACCATTCCGGGGTCGCCGCGGACCCAGGCGGACAACGTGTAGGTTTGCTCCGGAATAACGGTGACTTGCTGGGTGAATTGGATGGCTCCGCTGCCGATGCTCTGCACGGCGATCTTCTGGCAGGCGGCGCCGGAGTGCGGGTTCGTCGTGTCCATCGAATAAGTCACTGCTGGGTTGGCCCACGCGGAGTTGTCGAACCAGTTCACAGCCGCCTCGCCGGCGATGCCGCTGTTTGAGCCGACCCCGGCATAGGGCGGCTCCAGGCCGGCGTTTCGCAGCGTCCCCTTCGTGTAGTTGGAAACGTGCATCCCAAAGAACGCAGGTGAAACCGGACCGAGGTTCGGCTGCGGCCCCGCAGTGCCGGGCGCGTAGGAGACCGCGAAGTCGTCGATCCAGATCGTCCCCGGACTGCTGGCTGCAACCATGAGTTGCGCGCTCTCGGTTGTGGTGATGTAGCCCTGCACCTGGACGAGTTGCCAGTCGGCGGTTAGAGAAACCGAGGTCTGAGCGTAAGAGGTATAGGGCGCCGCGGCCTTTTGGATGTTCAGGATGGCGATGCTCCCCGGCAGGCCGCGCATCCACACCGATGCCGTGTAGATATTGCCCATCAGCAGCGGGAATTGCTGTTGAAACTGCATCTGGCCCGTGCCCGCGCTGACCACGACAATCTTCTGGCAGCTCGCGCCGCTGTGCGGATTCGTCGTCTCGCGCGAGTACTGCACGGTCGCGCTGGCCCAGGCCGAGTTGTCCTGCCAACCGGGCGCAATCTGGCCGGAGATCGCGCCGCTACCCAACGTGACATACGTCCCTTCGAGTCCGGGATTCGTGAGTTGGACCGTTGTGGATTGTTGCGCCGCCGCGAACGAGCACGCGGCCAGGCACGAAGCCAAGACGATGAACAAACGCCTCGGGGGGCCGGATGAGAGTAGCATGCTGCCACGATTCTAGGACACTTCACGAGAGGCGTAGCGTGCGCGTGCCTACGGCAAAGCAAACGATGCCAATTGCCGCGAGGATTCCGCAGGGCAACAGCATCTCCTGGAACGAGAAGCCGCGCCAGATCGCGCCCTCGAACGCGGTAATGCTCCAGCGGACCGGACTCATCACACCGATCTGGGCCATCCAGCGGGGCATAAATGCGAGCGGGATCATGGCTCCGCCGAACAGCGACAGCGGCATCATGATGGCCCAGCCGACACCGGCCGCGGCTTGCTCGGTCTTGCCGAGGCCGGCTATCAGCATCATGACGCCGACAAACGCCAGCATCGAGGAGAAGCAGGCGAGCCCCAGGAACAGCCAGTGCTGTGGCACGACGTGGAAGCCGAAGACGCCGACGAGGCACAGCACGAACTCAATCAGCATGCAGGCCGTGGCGCAGGCCAGCGCCTTTCCGGCAAGCAGTTGAACGCGGTTGACCGGCGCCATCTGGAGCCGGACCAGGGTGCCGTGCGTCCGTTCGGACACGAAGCCGATGCCGAACGTCATGGCGCAGCCGAGAATCCCCCAGACGAGTCCTTGGGGGAAAGTGATGTCATAGCCGCTCTTAGGGCCCTCTTTGCGAAGGGAGACGTCGTGCTGATCGATGGCGAGCGGCTGCCACGCAGGCTGGTTGCCCGTACCGCCGGAAGCGGCCGCGGGCTGATCGGCTAGAGCGCTGTCGAGCCCGCCGAGGAAGCGCAGCAAGGAAGCGCGCTCGCGCGGATCCATAATATCGGCGCTCTTGAGTTTAGAGAGACCATCGCGAATGCTGCCGCGCATCGCACCTTGGTCCGACATCTTTTTCTGCATGAGCTGCGCCGCGCTTTGGAACAGCAGGCCCTGAATCATTCCCGACTCTGCCTTACGGCTGGGATCCATCCACACCTCGATCTGCGGCGGCGCGCCATAGAAAAGGCGGAGGCTGGCCTCACCGAAACCTTTGGGCAAAATGAGCCCGGCGGCGAGCTTTCCATGGCGCACGAGGTCGACAGCCTGAGCGCGGTTCGCGGACTGCACATCGAAATGGCCGCCCTTCGCGAGCGACGCGGCGAAGTCGCGGCTGGCCGGAGTTTGGTCATCGTCCGCAAGGGCCACTTTCAAACTTTGAGATCCGCCGTTACCCGAACCGGAGAATACGGCTCCAAATAGGATTGCGATGATGAGCGGCCAGGCGAAGGCGAAGAACAATCCAGCCTTGACGCGAAACAGGACGCGCAGATCTTTGGCGGCGATGGCGAGTATGGCTGACATCAGTCTCTCAGCGTCCTTCCCGTGAGATTCAGAAACACTTGCTCCAGCGTCGGCTGATCGAGGCGGAAGCGCTCGACCGGGGCCGCGGCGGCGAGGCGATTCAAATCGGCAAGCGGATCGGCGGAGCGCATCTCGATTTCCTTCCCGCCGGTTTCAACCACGAGTAAGGGAAGTCCGCCGCGCTCGGCGACGAGGTTTTGTACGGTGCCGAGCGCGAGGAGCTTGCCGTGGTCCATGATGCCAACGCGATCGCAGAGGCGCTCGGCCTCTTCCATGTAGTGAGTGGTGTAAATGACGGTGCGGCCTTCGGCCTTGAGCGCGAGAATATTCTCGAAAATGGAGTTGCGCGATTGCGGATCGACGCCGACGGTCGGCTCGTCGAGCAAAATGATATCGGGATCGTGCAGCAGGGCCGCGGCAAGGTTGATGCGGCGCTTCATACCGCCGGAATACGTCTTGATGGCGTCGCTCCGGCGATTCTTGAGGCCTACGAAGTCCAGTGCCCAGTCGATGCGCTGCTTGAGATGGTGTCCAGTCAGTCCGTAGAGCCGTCCGAAGAAGGCAAGGTTCTCGTCCGCCGTGAGCACTTCGTAAAGCGAGAGTGCCTGCGGCGCGATTCCCATGCTCGCGCGAACGTCACGCTGGGACGGATTGCCGCTTCCGTTGATGAGAATCTCGCCTTCCTCGGGCTCGATCAGACCGATCATGCAGTGGATGGTGGTGGACTTGCCGGCGCCGTTTGGACCGAGCAGGCCGAAGATCTCGCCGCGGCGGACGTCAAGACTCAACCCATCGACAGCAGTGAGTGCGCCGAAGCGCTTCCTAATCTGTCTCAATTTGAGAGGAATCTCGTCAGGCATTCATCTTCCCAATACGAGCGTGGTGGACGGATGTTCAGTGAATCCGATCTGGGGTTCACTCTTCGAGTATTGGATTTCCCCGGGGTACACCCACTGCCGTCATCTCATAATGCTTTGAGTCGCGCTACTTGCATAGCCCCTGGGAACGAAAAACCACCGGCGATTACGCCACGGACTTGCTTCCGTAATAGAGTGCAGTAATGATTCTAATCACCGGCGGAACCGGCTTCGTCGGAAGCCATCTGGTGGAGGCCGTCTGCGCGCGCGGCGAGAGGGTGCGCTGTTTGATCCGCCGCGACAGCCTGAAACGACGTAAGCTCGCTCTACCCGCCAAGGCTGAGTATGTGTTCGGTGACCTCGTTTCCGGCGAGGGGCTGAACGATGCCGTCGCAAACGCGGACACCGTGATTCATCTTGCGGGTGTGACGAAGGCCCTTTCGACAAGCGAGTTCTACTCAGGCAACGTGCGAGCCACGGAGAATCTCGCGCGGACGATCACCGGACGCGGCATACGGCTGGTACACGTCAGCTCTCTTGCTGCCATCGGTCCCAGCACCGACGGAACGCCTGTCTCCGACGACGCCGAGCCGCATCCCGTCACGCACTACGGAAAATCCAAACTCGAAGGGGAGCGGATCGTCCGGGCGCTGGTTCCTGACGCGGTGATCGTGCGGCCGGGCGTGGTCTACGGCCCGCGCGACACGGACGTGCTGGAGATGTTCCGCTCGATCGGCAGGGGCTTTGTGCTGGAAATCTCCGGCGGCGAACGCTGGTTCCAGGCGATCTACGTAAACGACCTGGCCGACGGCTTGCTGGCCGCCGCTCGCGCCCCTGGAGCAGGGGGCCGCGCGTACTTCCTCGCTCACCCGCAGCCGGTCTCCTGGAGCGAACTGAGTTCCACGGCGGCGCGCATCATGGGCAAACGAACGCGAGTCTTGCGGATTCCCGCCCCGCTTGCATACGCCGTGGGCGGATTCGCGGAAGTGTGCTCGCGGCTTACCGGGAAGCCGGGCATCGTGTCGCGCGAGAAGGTAAGGGAAGCGCTGTGCAGCCATTGGACCTGCGACACGCGACGCGCTACGCAAGAACTCGGATTCGAAGCGGAAACACCGCTGGAACTTGGGCTCGACCAGACGCTTGCCTGGTACAAGCAGGCCGGTTGGTTGAGGTATTGAAACGGGTTCGGACGCCCAGGAAACGGAATGATTAGACCCTTTCGATCCTGCTGCCAACCCGGAGTTTAACCAACGTTAACGCCAGACATTGTTTTATTGCAGTTTACCTTCGATGCCACTACATGTTTGACTGAGTGGCAGGCGCGCTTCTCGCCGCGGGTTCGATTGCGGTAGGGTCTATCATGCATCGGCAGCAGTGGAAAAGAGAGGATTCGAGTGGCACTTGAGGTGGTAACGGCGGATGGCAAGCAGGGATTGAAGGAGTTCATCGAGTTACCATACTCGCTGTACCGCGGCGACCCCCATTGGGTGCCTCCATTGCGGATCGCGGTTAGGGAACTGCTCGACCGTGCCAAGCATCCCTTCTATGCCAACGCGGAGGCCGAGTTCTTCCTGGCGCGTCGCGATGGCCGCGTGGTGGGGCGCATCGCTGCGATGCTGGACCGCAATTTCAACAAGTATCATGACGAAAAGGCCGGCTTTTTCGGATTCTTCGAATCGGTGAACGATCCCGAGGTGGCGGCGGCATTGCTCGGCGCCGCGCGAAAGTGGGTATTTGACCGCGGCGCGGTACTGATTCGGGGGCCGGTGAACCCCTCCACCAACTACGAATGCGGCATGCTGATCGACGGCTTCGATTCGAGTCCGATGGTCATGATGACCTACAACCCGCCCTATTACCCGGCGTTGATGGAAACCGCCGGGCTGCGCAAGGGAAGGGATCTCAACGCATACGTGAACACGGCGGCGGCAGTCGAGTTGGAGAAAATCGGACGTGTCGCGGACCGCAAGCTCGCCAGGAGCGGCGTCACGGTCCGGCCCATCAATCTGAAGGACTTCGACGGAGAAGTCGAACGCCTCTGGGGCGTGTATAACTCGGTGCTGCGGCGCAACTGGGGCTTCGTGCCCATGACTCGCGAAGAATTCATCCTGACGGGCAAGGAGATGAAGCAGATTCTCAAGCCCGAACTGGTGCTGGTGGGCGAAGCGGACGGGAAGACCATCGGGTTCGCACTGGCCTTGCCGGATATCAATTTCGCGCTGAAGCCGGCGGGCGGCAGCCTCTTCCCGACGGGACTGCTCAAAATTCTGTATTATCAACGTTTGATTACAAGTTTGCGCGTTCTTGCTCTTGGGGTGCTGGATGAGTACAGAACCTCCGGCGTGGCGGCTGCATTCTATGCCACGCTCGTGCGGACCGCAAGGAAGCTGGGATACGGCGGCGACTGCGAAATGTCTTGGATCATGGAAGATAACGTTCTCATGACGCGCTCCCTGGAAGTGATGGGCGCAAGACGCTACAAAACCTATCGAATTTACGAGTGGCAATGAATATGAGTTCGACGGCCATTGAGAATAAGAAGAGCGCTGGAGTGAACGATATTTTCGAAAAATGCCGCGCGTTCACACGCCCGGCTGAGTTCCAGAGCGCCGGGCTGTACATGTACTTCGAGACCTTTGGGGACCGGGATGGATGCCAGCCGGGGGAGGTGTGGCTGGGCTCGTCGAAGGTGCTGATGTTCGGCTCCAACGATTACCTGGGCCTCATCACGCATCCGCGAGTTAAAGAAGCCGCCGCGGAGGCGGTCCGCAGGTATGGCACCGGATGCAGCGGCTCGCGCCTGCTCAACGGCACACTGGATCTGCACGTCAAACTGGAAGCGGAGCTGGCCGCATTTGTGCGTAAAGACGCGGCGTTGATCTTCGGCACCGGCTTTCAGACCAACTACGCCGCACTTTCGGCTTTAACCGAAAAGGGCGACGTGATGATCTGCGACCACCGCCTCCACGCCAGCCTGGTGGAAGGGGCCCTGCGTTCGGACGCGCGCGTGATGCGCTTCCGGCATAACGACGTGGATCATTTTTCGCGCTGCCTGAACAACTGCGCTTCCGACGAGAAGATCCTGGTGGTTTCCGAGGGCGTGTTCAGCATGGAAGGCGATCTCGCGGATTTGCGCGGGCTGGTTAGCCGTTCGCGATCCACGGCGGCGCGCATCTATGTGGACGAAGCACACGGCCTGGGAGTGTTGGGCCGCACCGGAGCGGGCGCGGCGGAACACCTGGGGGTGCTGGACGACGTGGACATCGTGATGGGCACGTTCAGCAAGGCGCTGGCTTCGACCGGCGGGTTTGTCGCGGGCCCGCGCGAGGTGGTGGATTATCTGAAGCACACCGCGCGGGCGTTCGTGTTTTCGGCAAGCCTGCCGCCGGCGTCCGTGGCTGCCGCCGGGGCGGCGCTGGAGATCATCCGCAACGAGCCGGAGCGGCGCGTGCGGCTGCTGCAGTTGGCCCGCTCGCTGCGTGGGGAATTGCGGGCCCGCGGATTTTCGGTGCTGGATGGAGAGACTGCGATCGTACCGGTAGTCATCCGCGAGGAGATGGATTTGTGCCGCCTGTGTAAGGAACTTCTGGCCGAAGGCATCTACATCAACCCCGTGTTGAAGCCTGCCGCGGCGCAGAATCTGCTGCGCATCTCCTGCACTTCCGAGCACACCGAAGAGCACGTCGGCAGGCTGGTTGAGACGATCACGAAGGTGGCTGGGCGGCTCGGCGTCGAGCGCTAACCCGTCTGGGCAACCACGCGATTGCCTCCGCGATGCCGCGCGCATGGCTGACGCCGGATTTGGAAGTCTGCCATTTTGCGCGCGGCCCAGGCTGAAACGTGCAAGCCCTATGCGTCTTCCAGCGTCTTCCTGGAGTCGAGAAATGGCCAGCAGAGCGCCGCGAGGGCGTAGGACGCGACGAACGTATACAAGTACAGGTTCCAGTTGCCTGTGTGCTGCAGGATGACTCCGCCGAGGAACGGCGAGACGAAGCCGGCGAAGTTGCCCATCATATTCATCGAGCCCGAGAGCGTCCCGGCGTACTTGCCGCCGACGTCCATGCAGGTGCCCCAGGCGCAGGGCATCACGATGTCGTTGAAGAAGCTGGCTAAGCCAAGCACGAGCATGGCCGGCAGGGGCGATTCAATCTGGGTATGGAGCAGGATGAGCGCGCCGGCCGTCAGAAAGCCGAGCGTGCCCACAGTCCGGCGGGCGCGGTCTATGCTGCCGAGCATGCGCGCCACGTGCGGCAGCATGAAGCCCGACACCACGCATCCCACCCCGCCGAAAGCGAGCGGGAAGAACGCGTAAACGCTCGCCAAGTTTTGGCTCACTTTGCGGTACTCGAGCAAGTAGATGGTCATCCAAGTGATGTACAAGTACCACGGGTAAGTCATCAGGAAATACTGAATCCACAGCAGCCAGACTGATCGCGACCGCACCATCTTGCCCCACGGCACGTCGCCGTGGCTCCCGGCCATATGCTGGTTGCCCTGGATTAACTCCCATTCCGCGGCGTTGACGCCTTTATGGTCCTTGGGATTGTCACGGAACCAACGGAAGAACAGAAACGCCCAAATGAATCCGAGTGCCGAAAAGATAAAGAACGCGGCGCGCCACGGCAGATAGAAGAAGATAACGCCGCACAGCATCGGCGTCACAGCGCCGCCCCAGCGCGCGGCCATCCACATGATGCCCTGCGCGCGCACCTTCTCGTGCGGCTGGAGCCATGTGCTGAAGGCCTTGGTCAGATTCGGGAAACAGCCCGCCTCGCCCGCGCCGAACAAGAACTGATTGATCCACAGCGACGTGAAGCTCCACATCATCGTCACCGACGCCGTGAAGCACGACCACCACAGCACGATGCGCATCAGGACGCTGCGCGCGCCCAGGAGGTCGCCCATCCATCCGCTAGGGATCTCCGCCAGGGCGTAGCTCAAGGCAAATGCGCCGAACACCGCCCCCATCTGCTGCTTGCTCAGTCCCAGGTCGTGCGAGATGTAGGGAGCGGCTTTCGAAATGGCTACCCGGTCGATGTAGGAAAGGATGGCGAGCGTGACGGCGAAGACGAGGACGTAGTAACGCGCGTGAGAGGGTTTCAGCGTGGTGGGGACCGATGACATGGATCTACATGCCATCACAGCGGGCGGGTAGAACGCAAGATCCGATGCGAAGAGGCGCGCTCAGGCGCGGTGATGACGGTCAAGTCCAACGAAACTTGTCAGAAGCCCGAAGGTCTCCAAGCACTAAGTTAGTGGCGGGCCCTGGGGGGCCCGCGCGGCGCTGGAGCGCCGCCCCACCACGGCCTATTCGGTCATGTTGACGACTTCGAAGTGGAAGCGCTCGGGCGGGAATGCCGGATTGGGCGAAGGGCTCATTTCCGCCCAGGCCTGAAACGCCGTGGCGGCGATCTTGCTCTGCAAGTACATCAGGAACTGGTCGGAAAAGCAGCGTAGCGGCGGGGGCTGGCGGAAGGCGAGCCGCATGCCCACTGCGTTTTCGGGCGCGATGCCTTGCGTATCGACCGCTTTGTCGCGCAAGAGCGTGACAAAGCTCACCCGGCTCGCGTGCGGCCAGACATCCGGCCGCAAGTAGGGGCGCAGTTCCAGGCGGGTCTCGAACGTGGTCTCGCACTGGCGGATCCATTCCAGGATCGAGTCGCCCAGTCGCCAGCGGTCAACCAGTCCCTGGTATTGCTCCACAAGTTGCAGCGCCAGTTCCAGTTTGCGCTGCTCGAGCAATTCGGAAACCTCCGCGACTTCGATCATGGGCAGAGGGAGCATTTGCTCGCTCTCCACCACATAACTCGCCATCTGCATGGCGCGCTCCATCGGTTTGGCTTCATTCGATTGGCGGATCAGCAGCGGAGGAAGTTCATGCGTCCGATCCCCAGGTATCTCGATGAACAGGCGGCCACCCACGATATCCATAGCGCCTCCCCCTTCCGGTTTGCGGCTACAGGGCCGATTTCCTCACCCGACGTCTTGGCGGCCCTCAGCCGCGAGTGTCTGTCGATTGTATAGACGAAATTGTGCACATTCAAGGTTCCTCATCAAATAGGACGAAATTTGGTGGCACTCTCCTCAGCTTGCTGCTAACCGCGAGGCTTACCGGAGCTACGACAATAGAAACAATGGCTGAAAAGCAAAACCATCCCCCCGTCGCGGCGGTCCGCCCGCATCGAATCACGCAGCACGGCGAAACGAGGGTCGATAACTACTTCTGGCTACGCGAGAAGGACAACCCGGATGTCCGCGAGTACCTGAACGCCGAGAACGCCTGGACCGCGGAACAGATGCGCGATACCGAGGAGCTGCAAGAACGCATCTATCGCGAGATCGTCGGCCGCATTCAGGAGACCGACACCTCGGCGAGCGTATGCAGCGGGGGCTGGTTGTATTACAGCCGGACCGTCGCGGGCCAGCAGTACCGCATCTATTGCCGCAGACGCGACGCGGACGGCTCGGCGGAAGAGATTCTTCTGGATGCGAACCAGGCGGCTGCGGGCTTCGCCTATTTCCAGCTTGGCGTCTACGCGCCCAGTCCCGACCACAAGCTGCTCGCCTACTCGATCGACACCGAGGGCGACGAAGACTTCACGGTCTTCTTCAAAGACCTGAGCACGGGAGAGTTGCTGGGCGACCGCATCGCGAATACCTACTACTCGCTGGAGTGGGCGGCCGATAACCGGACCGTGTTCTACAACGTCCTGGACGAGGCGCGCCGGCCGTACAAGGTCTTCCGGCATACGCTGGGCAGTTCGCGAGAAAGACGTCGAGGTCTATCACGAGACCGACGAACGCTTTGAAGTCGACGTGGACCGCACGCGCGACCGCGCCTTCCTCCTGCTCGACATCCATAGCCACACGACGTCTGAAACGCGCGCTCTGCCGGCGGCGAACCCGGCGGCGAGTTTCGCCCGATCGTCGAACGCGTCCAGGGCGTGGAGATGGACGTCGCGTCATCGAGAGGGGCGCTGGTACATCCGCACCAGCGACGGCGCTCCCAACTTCCGCCTGGTCTCGGCGCCCGTCGGCAATTCAGCGAAAGGAGAATTGGCGCGAGGAGATCCCGGCCCGGTCAGACGCGACAATTGAAGCCGTCGATGCGTTCTCCGAATTCCTGGTGGTCAGCGAGCGATTCGACGCGCTGCCCCACATTCGCATCCGCGACTTTCTCACGGGTTCGGAACATTACGTTCAACTACCCGAGCCGGTCTACACCGTCGAGGCTGAGCCCAGCGGCGAGTACGCCACGCCGTTCCTGCGCCTGACCTATTCCTCGCTCACCACGCCCGAGACGGCCTACGACTACGACATGGGCGAGCGGATGTTGACTGTGATCAAGCGCGAGGCCGTACTAGGCGGTTTCGACCGCGACAACTACTCGGCGGAGCGCATCCATGCGACGTCGCCCGACGGGACGCGCATCCCGATTTCTTTGCTCTACCGCAAAGGCCTGGTGCGCGACGGATCGCATCCGGCGCTGCTCTACGGCTACGGGTCGTACGGCATCAGCATGGACGCCGGCTTCTCGCACGTGCGGCTCTCTCTGGTGGACCGCGGGTTTGTCTATGCAATCGCGCACATCCGCGGCGGCGGCGATCTGGGCAAAAGCTGGCACGAGGCCGGGCGCATGGCGAACAAGACCACGACCTTTAACGACTTCATCGCGGCCGCGGAAGCGCTGATAGAAAAGGGCTTCACGAATCCAAACAAGCTCGGCATCATGGGCGGCAGCGCGGGCGGACTGCTGATGGGCGCCGTGTTGAATCTGCGTCCCGATCTGTTTGGCGCAGCCATCGCCAAGGTCCCGTTCGTGGACGTGCTCAGCACTATGTCGGATGCGACCCTGCCGCTCACCATCGGCGAATACGAGGAGTGGGGCAATCCGGAGCAGGTCGAGCATTACCGCCGTATCCGCTCCTATTCGCCCTACGACAACGTGCACGAGACCGCCTACCCGCACCTGCTGGTTACGGCGGGGCTGAACGATCCCAGGGTCAGCTATTGGGAGCCTGCAAAATGGGTGGCTAAGCTGCGCGCCCTGACACCGAATTCGAGGCTGCTGCTTCTGAAAACCAACATGGGCGCGGGGCACTTCGGAGCTTCGGGACGTTATGAACGCTATCGCGAGAATGCTCTCGACTACGCGTTTCTGTTGAACGCGATTGGGGCGGGGCAGGGGACTGAAGAACCGGCTGTGGAGAAAGCGATTATGAACGAGGCTGGCGCAGATCCTGGCGTCAACGCCGCTTGAGATTCTCTAGCTCTTCCGGCGTGCGGGGCCAGTCTTCCCGGAGTAGGCGTGAAAGTGCACGGTCGGCGAGGAGTTTGCCGCCGGTTTGGCAGTGCGGGCAGTAGTCCGTCTCGTTGGACGCGTAACGAATGCGCTGGACCTTTTCTCCGCAGCGCGGGCACGCCAGGCCGAAGCGGCCATGCACGGCCATCCCCTCGCGGAACGCAGTCACTTTCTCAGGGAATCCCGACCCCGCCTCGGCGCGCAGCGTGGCGGTCCATTCCAGCAGTACTTCGCAAGTCGCGGCCTGTAGCTTGGCGATTTCCTCCGGCTTGAGCTTCAACGTGAGAGCGACAGGCGACAGGCCGGCGCGGTGCAGGATCTCGTCGGAATACGAGTTGCCGATGCCGTCGAACAAGCGCGGGTCGGTGAGCGCGCGCTTCAGAGTGTGATTGGCCGACGTCAGAACGGCGGTGAACGCCCCGCGGCTGGCGCTCAGCACGTCAATGCCTCCGGCATGCAGAGTAGCGAGCCCATCGTCGCCGGAGACGACATGCAGCGCCGCCCGGCGTTGCGAACCTGCTTCGGTGAGCGACAAGACTCCCTTGTCGAAGACGAAGGCCGCCAGCAAGTTCTTCGATCCAAGCTTCGCATTCACGCCAGTACCGGCAGGGGCCGGCTGCCAGTGCAGGCGTCCGGCGATCATCAGGTGGATCACCAGCCAGAGCTCGTCTTCGAGGCCGATGGCAATTCGCTTTCCAACGCGGCGGACTTGCACGACGGTCTTATTCAGCGTCGATTCAAGGCTCGGAGTGACCGAGCGCAGGAGGAACGGTCCATGGATGGCGACGCGAAGCAGGCGGCTTCCGACGATGCGGCTTTCGAGGGCTTCGACATAGACCGTGACGTCGGGTAGTTCCGGCATGGCTGAATGTTCCCGTCTCCAATAGTAAGTGGCTCTCGGGCGATGACCCTGCCGTGTGGTGGGCCTCCAGCCTGCGAGGGGTGTTCAGCCCAGCACGGATGCGGGTCCAGGGGGACCCGCGCAGACCTGGGGGTCCGCCCCACAACGCGCGCGGGGCAGGGAAGCGGTCCAATCACCCTATTGGCTTCTTCCCTTTTTCATCTTGCCTTGTTTCGACTTCGGTTTGACCAGCTTCGGCTTCGCTGGCTTTTGCTGAGTCTGCGTCTTCTTTACGGGCTTCGCCTTTGGTAGCTTGGCGGGCGACTTCTCGACTTTCTTCGCGGATTTCTTCTCCGCCTTGCCGGCTTTGCGTTCCAGGTCCCCGAGCGGATCAGGCGGCTGGTAGCCAAGTTCTTCGGTAAGTATTTCCACCAGGTGGCCCAGCACCTTCGCGCGAGCCCAGTACTTGTCGTTGCCTTCCACCACACACCAGGGCGCGGTGCGCGTGCTGGTGCGCACCAGCATCTCTTCGACGGCCTCTTCGTACAGACCCCATTTGTCGCGATTGCGCCAGTCCTCTTCGGTCAGCTTCCATTCTTTGTAGCCGATGCGCTGCCGTTCTTCGAAGCGCCGGAGTTGCTCTTCGCGTGAGATGTGAATCCAGAACTTCGCCACTATAGCTCCGAAATCGCGCAACTGCCGCTCGAAAGAATTGATCTCTTTGTAGGCGCGCTTCCATTCCTCTTCTTTGGCGAAACCTTCGACGCGCTCCACCAGCACGCGGCCGTACCAGGAACGGTCGAAGATGGCGATCTGTCCGCGTTCGGGTAGACGCCGCCAGAAGCGGTAGAGATAGTGCCGCGTCTTGTCTTCGCCCTGCGGAGCGCTTATGGGGTAAACCACGTAGCCGCGCGGGTCAAGCTTCTCCGTAATGCGCTTGATCGCGCCGCCCTTGCCCGCGGCGTCCCAGCCCTCAAAGAGCAGAATCACGGGACGTTTGCGCTGGTACACCTGGTAGCCCAACTCGCGAAGTTGAACCTGCCGCCGGGTCATTTCCCGAACGTACGAGGCGCGGTCGAGCGAGAGCGAGAGATCGATGGTGTCGAGCATCAGAGTCCTCCTCCGTTGAGCGAATCCATCGCCGCGCGGAGATCGGCGTCCTTGGCCGTGGCTTTTGCCGGTGCGGGAGCCTTCGCACCCAGGCGCTTCTCCATCGCGCCGATGAGAGTGTCTATCACTTTCCTGCGGGCGTACCACTTGGACGTCGCCTCGACAATCGTCCACGGGGCATACTCCGATTCGGTCAACTCCAACATCTCTTCGGCGGCGATCCTGTAGTCGTCATATTTCTTGTGGCGCGCCCAGTCTTCGTCCGACACGCGCCAGGCTTCGAGCGGGTCGGCTTCGATCGAGCGGAAGCGTTTCTTCTGCTCCTTCTTGCTGATGTGCAGGAAGAACTTGATGATCGTCGTCCCGGCGTCGGCCAGCATGCGCTCGAATTCCACGATGTCCCGAAACGCATCGCGCCACATCTTCTCGGAAACCGTGCCCTCCACGCGCTCGCTCAGAACGCGCAAGTACCAACTGCGGTCGAAGATCACCATCTCGCCGCGATTTGGCACTTTCAGCCAGAAGCGCCAAAGCCAGGGGCGCTGCTGCTCGTAGGTACGCGGAGGCGCGATGGGGTAGAGCTTGAAGCCGCGCGCGTCGAGCCGCTGCGTGAGCGTGGAGATGGTGGTGCCTTTGCCCGCGGCGTCCCAGCCCTCGAATACGACGATGGTCGACGCGCCTTCATCCCAGCAAGCTTTCTCCAGGTCGTACAGCCGCCGCTGCAGCCCGGGGAGGATGCGTTTGTATTCCTCGCGGGAGAGCGTCTTGGCCAGATTGATGTTTTCGAGCATCGGAGCCGATGGCCTCCTCCTGAAGCAAATCATGTCACGTCCGGGGGCCCGTGCGGACGAAGCGCTTCCGTTGCGACACGCTGTCCAGAAGAGCGGGCGGGACTGAAGCCCCGCGCAGGCTGAAGGCCTGCCCCACCACGCAGCCCCACCACGCCGCGGGCATGGCTCTTTTGCAGGGTGATATAGTGGCTAAGCCACAGCATATCTCGAAAGGATGCGCATGGAAGGAACTGGAATTATGGCTCTCGACTACACATATCTGGACATCGCCAAAATGATCGACCATTCGCTGTTGAACCCGTCGCTCACGGTGGATGAACTTGAAGCGGGCTGCGCGCTCGCCCGGGCTTACGATACGGCCAGCGTATGCATTCTGCCGTACTACGCCGCGCGCTGCGCCGAAGTGTTGGCCGGGAGCACGGTGCATGTGAGCACTACCATTGGGTTTCCGCACGGCGGTCACACCACGGCGATCAAACTGGCCGAGGCCGAGCGCGCGCTGCGGGACGGCGCAACCGAGTTGGACACGGTGATCAACATCAGCAAGGCGCGCAGCGGCGATTGGAGCTATGTGGCGGACGAGCTTCGGCTACTTACCGAAATGACCCACGCCGCCGGCGCAAAGAACAAGATAATTTTCGAGAACGCCTATCATAGCGACGAAGCGAAGATCCGGCTGTGCGAAATCTGCGGCGAGATCGGCGTCGATTGGGTGAAGACCTCCACCGGCTACGCACCGAGCGGCGCGACTATGGACGACCTGAAGCTGATGCGGGCACACTCGCCCGCGAGCGTTCAGGTGAAGGCCGCGGGCGGCATCCGCGATCTGGACGCGCTACTGGCGGTGCGCGCCATTGGGGTCACGCGGGCCGGCGCGACGCGCACGTCCACCATGCTCGAAGAGGGCCGCAAGCGGCTGGGCCTGGCGCCGCTGACCCCGGTTGCCGCCGCCAGCCCTGCGGGCTACTGATGGGTCCCGCACGCGCTGCGGAGCGGCTCGTCCGGGAGCCTCTGTACCAACAATTGCACGAAGTGTTGCGCGAGCTGCTGCGCTCTCGCGAGTTCGCGGCGGGCGACCGGTTTCTCACCGAGCGCCAGATCTCCGGTCGATTTGGAGTCAGCCGCCCCACGGCGAATAAGGTGCTGGCAGGCTTGGTTTCGGAAGGCTTGCTGGAGTTTCGAAAAGGCGTAGGCACCTTCGTTCGCGGAGCGCTGCTCGACTACGATCTGCGCTCACTCGTCAGCTTCACACGCAAAGCGGAGCAAGCGGGAAAGCGGCCTTCAACCAACGTATTGCACTTCGAAAAAGTGATCGCCAAGAACATCCCGCCGGAGGTCCTTCGGGAACTGCAACTTCAAAGCGATGCCCATGTGTTTCGTATAGAACGCGTGCGTCTGGCGGACGGCGTCCCCGCGATCCACGAGCGCCGCTGGGCGCCGTGCGAGCTGTGCCGCGGGCTCATGCGGCGCGACCTTGGCGGATCGATCTACACGTTCTGGACGGAGCGCCTCGGGCTGACCATCGCCGGCGCGAATCAGTTGATCCGGTCCATCAACATCCGCGCGCCCGAGGCGGCGCTGCTCGGGGTCCGCTCCGGCTCGGCAGGATTCATGGTGACGGCCACGGGATGTCTCGCCGACGGGCGTCCGCTGTGGTCGGAGAGGACGACGTATCGCGGCGACGTCTACGAATTCCATCATCAGACTCCCGTCGGGGGCCGTCCGGCCGGGTTGGTGTGCCGGGCGTCTCAGACCGCTTGAGAAACTTCGGTCAGCCAGCCGCGAATCAGATCCTCGGGACTCGCGCTCCGGTCGAGCGGACCGGCGCTGATTTCCGCACCGTTGGCGAGGCGGACGACCTGAATCCCTGTTGTCGCCGGGCGGAGTTCGAGCCGGTGACCGCGAGCTTCGAGGCGCAGTGTCGTGCCGATCCAGACGATATCCACAAAGATCCGCAGGCCATGGCCTATGGTGCGCGCGGCTGACAGAAGTTGATGAGTGAATGGACCGTTCTTGAGCGTCTCCACGTGCGGGGCGAGCAGCAGGGCATTCGCGCGTTCGGCCTCGCGGGCTTCGAGTTCGAGCTTGCGCTTTTCGGGATCGCGCTGCTCCTGGGACTCCAGGGCTTTCAGGTTGTTTTCTAGATTGTCGAGGTAGCTCACGCCTTTTCAGGATAGCGGAGGACCGCGGATTGGATGGGGATAGAATGCCTGCATCGGTCATCGACAGTCTCCGGTTGAGAAGGAGAAAAGGCATGCGTGCAATTCGGTGTTGGGGCAGACTCCGAGAGAATCTCTTTCTTGCATCTGCTCTGATGGTGCAGGATGTGCGCGTGTTCGACGGGGTGCGGGTTTGGGAACGAGTGAACGTGGCGGTGGTGGATGGGCGGATTGCGGAAGTGGGTGCGAGGGTGCGCGCGCCCAAGGGGTCCGTAGTGGTAGATGGGCGCGGCAAGACGCTTCTCCCAGGGTTAATCGACGCTCACTTTCATACGCTGGGGCCGGACGCATTGCAGGCGGCGCTGACCTTTGGCGTAACGACCGCCCTGGACATGTTCAGCCTGCCGGGCAACAAAGGGAAGCCCGGAGCGGATCTGCGAACTTCGGGCATACTGGCGACGGCGCCGGGCGGGCACGGGACAGAGTACGGCGTGCCGATTCCCACCTTGCAGAGCCCGGAGGAGGCTCAGGCGTTCGTCGATGCGCGGATCGCCGATGGGGCGGATTACATCAAAATTGTGCTAGACGACGGGAGCGCGTTCGGTTTTCGGCGACCCACTCTGAGCGAGGCTACGGTGCGGGCGCTGGTGCAGGCGGCGCATCGGCGAGGCAAGTTAGCCATGGTGCATATCGCCACGAAGAGCGATGCACGCGTGGCGGTAGAGGCCGGAGCGGATGTGCTGCATCACATATTCGTCGGGGGGCCGGACGAGGATCTGGCGCGGATGTTGGGCCGGAAGAAAGCGGTGCTGGTGCCGACGCTCTCGGCAATACTCATGGGTTGCGGCGTTCCCGGAGCGGCGTTGGCATTGGATCCCAGGATTGCGCGGTATTTGAGCGAAGATGCCGCGGGCAACCTGCGCTTTACGCCGGGCGGGCCTAAGAAGGCTGAAACCTGCGCAGAAGATCTGGCCGCGCTGCGGCAATTGAAGACAGCCGGAGTGCGGATCCTCGCAGGGACGGATGTGCCGAATCCTGGGACCGCGGCGGGAGCCAGTATGCATGGTGAGATGGAGCTGCTAGTCCAGGCTGGCATGAGTCCGTTAGAGGCATTGACGGCGGCGACTTCCGCTCCCGCGGCGGTGTTCGGGTTGACGGACCGTGGACGCATCGCGAAGGGCATGCGAGCGGACTTTGTGCTCGTAGACGGGGATCCCACTTTGGACATCCGGGCGACGCGTGCGATCGCCGGAATCTGGCAACAGGGCGTCGCGGTGGAACGAAAAGTTTACTGAAATCACGTTGACGCGTGGAGCGATTCGTTGCATATTACCCATAGGCAGACTATGGGAAGAGATCCAGACATAGAACGATCGGAGATCCCGCCGGGGACGCTTTACATGCTCATCCTGAAGAGCCTGGCTCGGCTTGGGCCGATGCATGGCTATGGGATTGCGGCGCATATCCAACAGACATCCGAGGACGTCCTGCAAGTAGAAGAGGGATCGTTGTATCCGGCGCTGCAGCGCATGATGCTGAAGGGCTGGCTGGCCGCGGAATGGGGCCAATCGGAGAACAACCGGCGGGCGCGCTACTACCAGTTGACTCCCGAGGGACGGGCGCAGCTCACCAAAGAGATCTCCGAATTTGAGCGAGTGGTGCGGGCGATCACGCGAGTGATCCAGCCGGCATGAATGGAGGCCGGCCATGAAACGGATACGCGAGATGTGGCGGCGTCTGCTCTTCCGGCTCCAGCGGAGGAAACTGGAGCGGGAACTGGCGGAGGAGATGCGTTTCCACCTGGAGATGAAGGCGGAGGCGAAGCGTGCGGACGGGTTGAGCGAGAAGGAGGCGGCTTGGGCGGCGCGGCGGCAATTCGGCAACGTCACCCGGATGGCGGAGCAGTGCCGGGAGGCGTGGGGCTGGAGCGGCCTGGAAAGGTTCGGAAAAGACGTGCTGGTCTCGCTGCGCGGGTTGCGGCGCGAGGCCAGGTTCACAGTGCTGGCGGTGTTGACGCTGGGACTGGGGATCGGAGCCACGACGGCGGTGTTCAGCGTAATCCGGGGAGTGCTGCTGAGCCCGCTGCCCTACCAGGAACCGGGACGGCTGATCGCGATCTGGCAGAACCGGCTGGAAGCGAATGAGCGGCAGAACCCGGTTTCGTACCCGAATTTCAAGGACTGGCAGCAGCAGAGCCACTCCTTCGCGGCAATGGCCGCCGCTTCGGTGCCGGCGACGATGACGTTAGATGAACCGGTGCCAGACGCGCTTCCCATTTATCTGGTGGACCCGAGCTTTCTTCAAGTCCTGGGAGTGCGGAGAGCGGCGCAGGGCCGTCTGTTCCAGAGGGAGGATTTCGGTCTCGCCGCAAATCCCGTGGCGCTGTTGAGCTATGCATCCTGGCAGGGGCGGTTTGGCAGGGATCCGGACATTATCGGGCGGCAATTGAAATCGAATGGGGCGGTTCGGACGATTGTGGGCGTCTTGCCGCAATCCTATCGGCAGCCGCCGCTGGATTATCGAGGAAAAGAACCTGAACTCTTGTTTCCGCAGGATTTCAGCGTGATCCAAAGGCGCGAAGCAGGCGTAATGGACGTGATTGCGCGCTTGAAGCCCGGCGTGACGGCGCAGCAAGCCGCGACGGAAATGGCTGTGATCGGACAGCGCCTGGCAAAGCAATATCCGGAAAACCGCGGCATGGGCGTAGAGACGGCGCGCCTCGAAGACGTGGTGGTCGGCAAGGTTCGGGGGCCATTGTGGCTGCTGTTTGGCGCCGTGGGCGTCCTGCTGCTCTGCGCCTGCCTGAATATGGCGAATATGCTGCTCGCCCGTTCGATGCAGCGGAGGCCTGAGTTCGCCATCCGGGCGGCGTTGGGTGGCCGGCGGGGACTGTTGTTCGGTCAGGTGATCGCGGAGGGACTGACGCTGAGCCTGCTGGGTGCACTGGCCGGTGCGGGACTCGCGGAATTGGGTGTGCGTTGGATGGTGACCGCGGCAGCGGCGATGATCCCGCGCAGCGAGACGATCCGTGTGGATGGGACCGTTTTGCTGTTCACGCTGGGAGTGGCGTGTGTGGCGGGAGTACTGTTTGCTTTGGCTCCGGCACTGTTCAGTGCCCACACGGACGGCAGCGAGGCGCTCAAGAACGGAGCGCGCGCTGGCGAGGGGCGGGGCATAGGGCGGATGCGCCTGGTGCTGGTGGGTTCAGAGATCGCCATGGCCGTGGTGCTGCTTGCGGGATCGGGGCTGCTGATGCGGAGCTTCTGGCACGTGTTGCAGGTGAATATGGGCTTCGATCCGCAAGATGTCTTGACGGCGGAAGTGGCCGTTCCCGCACGCGCGGGGTTCTTGCCGGAGTTGTTGGGGCGCGTAGCGCGGCTGCCAGGAGTGCAGGCCGCGGGCGCGGCGGGCACCGTGCCGCTGGCGCTGAGTCCGACGGCGGAAGTCTCGATTGCGATCCGGAACCATCCGGCGGGACCGGGCGAGACTCGGACGGCGGGCGTGGTGGCGGCAACGCCGGGCTACTTCCTGGCGATGCGGATCGGATTGCGGCGCGGGCGGATCTTCGACGACCGCGACGGGGCCGGACAGGCCGAGGTGGCGCTGGTGAACGAGAGCTTCGTGCGGCGCTACCTGGCCGGCGTGGAGCCCGTCGGGCAGGTGGTGGAGATCGGTATGAACGGGCAGAGCTTCGTGATGGGCGTGGCGCGAATCGTGGGCGTGGTTGCGGATGTGCGGCAGACGGACGTCCTGTCTGAAGCGCCGCCGCAGATCTGGAAACCCCATGCGCAATGCGCGTGGCCGTTCATGACGCTCGCGGTGCGCACAGCGGGTGCGGCGCCCGACTTGCCACGGTTGCTGCGGCACGAGATGAAGGCGATGGGCGGGCAGACTCCTCTGACGCGCATCCGTCCGGCCGGCGAGTATTACCGTGACGCCCTGGCGCAGAGGCGCGTGTCGCTGCTGCTGCTGGGGGTGCTGGCCGGGCTGGCGCTGGTGCTGAGTGCGATCGGTGTGTATGGCGTGATTGCGTATTCGGTGATGCGCCGCCGGCGTGAGATTGGAATCCGGATGGCGATGGGCGCGCAAGCTGGGGATGTGTTGGGGATGGTGGTGCGACAGGGGCTGGCGGTCACCGGCGCCGGGCTAGCCGCGGGGACATTGGCGGCGTTGGCGTTGACCCGGCTGCTCGAGAGCATGTTGTATGGCGTGCGGTCCTATGACCCTTGGACGTTTGGTTTGGTGGCAGTGGTGTTTATTGCGGTGGCCGGCGCTGCGAGCTATTTCCCGGGACGGGGGGCGACGCGGATGAATCCGATGGCGGCCCTGCGGCTCGACTGACAAAACGACGAAAGGAAGACTCATGACAAGACGAACGGGATTGGTGTGCCTGCTGATGGCGATGCCCCTGCTGGCAGGCGATATGCCGAATTTCAGCGGAAAATGGAAGCTCAACGAGACGCAGACGGCCGGCGCAAACCATCGGGGCACGGTGTTCGTGATCGAGCACAAGGAGCCGGCCTTCAAGTACTCCGCGTCAGGGCAATCGGGGCCGGCGCGACCGTTCAGCGAAGCTTACGAGTTCACCACCGACGGTAAGACGGGGCCGGCGTCCGAGCAGCCGCGGATAGTTGCGCACTGGGAAGGGCCGAGTCTGGTGATGGATTACATGAAGGATTCGGGGCTATTGGCGCGCTTCAAGTTCCATCTGTCGAGCGACGGGAAGCAGATGTTCCGCGAGGCGGATTTGAAGGACGGACGCAAAATCCGGGAGATCTACGACAGGCAGTAGGGACTTGCGTGTGTGCAGGTTCCGAGGGAGGTGGATGGCCATGCTGGAAGTTGAAGGGTTGACGAAGGCCTACCAGCGGCGGGCTGTGGTGGAGGAAGTCAGCTTCCGCGTCCAGCCGGGCGAGGTGCTTGGATACCTGGGACCGAACGGGTCCGGCAAGAGCACAACCGTGAAGATGATCGCCGGACTGTTGGAGCCGAGTGCAGGCAGGGTGCTGTATCGCGGGCGCAATATCCGGGACGATTTGAAAGCGTTCCAAAGGACGTTGGGCTACGTGCCGGAGGAGCCGTTTCTCTACCCGTATCTGACCGGCCGTGAGTATCTGCAACTCACGGGGCGGCTGCGCTGCCTGTCCGAGAAGCCTTTGGGGGAGAAAATCGACGGAATGTTGAACCTGTTTTCGCTCTACGAACACAGGTTCTCGCCGATTTCGTCGTATTCGAAGGGCATGAAGCAGAAGGTGCTGGTGACGGCGGCGCTGCTGCACGACCCGGAGGTTGTGATCTTCGACGAACCGCTCTCTGGGCTGGATGTGACGACAGCCATGGTGTTCAAGAACCTGGTACGGTCGCTGTCGCGCCGGGGCAAGGTGATCCTGTACAGCTCGCACGTGCTGGAGGTGGTGGAGAAAATCTGTACGCGCGTGTTGATCCTGCGCCAGGGGCGGGTGGTAGCGCACGATTCGGTGGAGCATCTGCGGCAGTTGTTGGAGTCGCCAACGCTCGAGGACATCTTTGCGCAGTTGGTGGTGCAAGAGGACACGGAGAAGATCGCGGAAGAGATGGCGGCCGTGATTGGAGGGTAGCGCCATGCGCGAAACTTGGAAGCAGTTTCGAGAGCTGTCGCGGCTGTTCTTCGGGCGATTTCTGGACAACGACCTGATCTGCCCCGACGGGGGCGCGCAGGCGACGTTGGTGGGCATTCTGGGGCTGCTGGCGGCCCCGGGACTTTTCGTGCCGTTCTTCGAATTCCTGCTGTACTCTTCGTATCCGCTGGGTTTCCAGCCGTGGTGGGTCCGGGACCTGGCGGCGGTATCCGACAAGGTGCTGCACCTGGGATTGTCGATGACCGTGTTGGGGATCGTCACAGTTTTGCAGTGGGACGCGCTATTGCCGGACCGGCGCGACTACGCCGTGCTGAAGCCGCTGCCGATCGGAACTGCGACGATGTTCGGCGCCAAGGTGTGGGCGCTGCTGCGGTTCTGGGCGATCTTCACAGTGGTTCTGAGCGGCGCTTCGACGGTGCTCTTTCCGGCCGTGATTCTGCAAAATGGTTCACTGGGGGAATTTCTCTGGTACGTGCGCTGCCACGCCCTGGCGGTGATATTGGGCAACTGCTTCATGTTCCTGGCGATGATCGCGGTTCAAGGCGTGCTTCTGAACGTGTTGGGGTGGCGGCGATTCCGGCAGTTCGCGCCTTACGCTCAATCGGCGCTGGTTGCAGTGCTGCTGGGAATGTTCTTCCTGGCGCTGGGGGTGTCTCTGGAAATCGATACCGGCCGCGAGGTAACTGGAGTGCTGCGATGGCTGCCTCCGGTGTGGTTCATGGGGCTGTATGAACATGAGTTGGGCTGGTCCCTCGTCGCGTTCGCGCAATTGTCGGGGATGGCCTGGCGGGCGTTGGGACTGGCTGCCGCGGTCGGCGCCTTGGCTTACGCGGTGAGTTACGGCCGTAGCATGACTCAAGCCTTCGAGCAGGGCGAAGGGCCGGTGGGAACTCCGGGGCGACTGCGGCAGTTGGCTTCGTCGTTTCTGAACCGCGTGGTACTACGCACGCCGGCGGAGCGCGCGTCGTTCCACTTCGTGTGGGACACGGTGATGCGCAGCCGGAGCCACAGGGTGTTGGTGGCGACGTACACAGGTGTCGGCTTCGCGCTAGTGTTCCAAAGTGTGGCGGGCGTAATGGCCAGCGGGAACCGTACCTGGTGGCAGAGTGCGCAGGGGCCGCTGCTGCCCGCGCCTCTGGTGCTGGCGCTGTTTCTGCTCGCCGGACTGCGCTATGCGTTTGCCGTGCCGGCGGAGTGGCGGGCGAACTGGGCATTTCAAATTTCGGGCTCTCAAGACGAGGCCGGGCTGATGAAGGGAGTGTGCAAGGCGGTACTACTGTTCGCGATCGTACCTTTGTTCGCAGCGCTGCTTCCCGTGCATGTGGCGTTGTGGGGTTGGGCGGCCGGAGGGTTGCACATTGCCTATGGCGCGACTGTGGCTTGGCTGCTGATGGAAGTGCTGTTGGTAGGGATGGAGAAGGTGCCGTTCACTTGCTCATATGTGCCAGGGAAGGCAAATGTCCGGTCGAGCTGGCCGTTATTTGCCGGAGGTTATCTGGCGTATGTGAGTGCGTTTTCGTGGGCGGAATATCGGATCCAGGCGCGGCCCGCGCGAATGGTGTGGTTCGTCCTGTTTGCCGCTCTCGTCAAGGTGGGAGTGGAGTGTTACCGGCGTCATCAGGCCACCGATTTTGTCCTGACATACGACGAGCGGCCGGAGCCCGCCGTGCGGACGCTGGGCTTGCAGGAGTAGTGGGATTACTGTCTGCTTTCGATCCTGGCGAAGAGCGCCCCAAGCTCAGATGGTGTGGCGAAGCAGAAAAATATCAATAGTGTTTCAAAACGGAACACAGCTCCCTTGACAACTGCGCGCGGCTCCAACTATGCATATTGATGGGGGTGTTACTCACAAGTGCACTCGATCCTATAAGTATACGTAGTCGAGCTCGCATGCAGTCCTGCTAGTTTCTATCGACAAGTTCCCGGACAGGGTCCGGCGAAGCGATCCCTCACGGTCGCGCCCCGGCGAATTGGGGCAATTACGTGAGTCCGATGCAGAGCGGCGCGCGCCGTCAAGCGGCTCTGGGTGTATTTCACCAGCCTGCCAGGCATATCCAGCGCTGCCTTTGTAACCTCATTCTCCAGGTTTGAAATATCCAGGCAGTGTTGGAGCAAACGGACCTGAGAGTCCGCGGATACCACTTTGTGTTTGGGGTGAAGACGACGATGAAATCGATTTGCCGGCCGCCGTTCCTGGGGATCGTAACCCTAGCGTTATCAGCGGCTACACTGTGTGCTGGTACGACGTCGTTCGGCAAAATCAGCACTTGGCGCGGAAGCTACTCCGTCAGCTCTTTTGGCAATCCGGGTAGAGCATACTATGAGCACTTCATTGCCGCTCGTGGGAGAAGGATCGACGTTTTTCCGTTTGTGGTGAACCGCGCGTCTGGCGTCAGTTGTCGTGCCCACGCGGGAATCCTCGAGTGGACAGGGCCATTGCAAGAGAGCGTGAGCAGGGCGGCTGGCCGCAATATATACCACCTGAGCAGCACGGTGATCAGTGGGGCCGGCTCCTTTCAAGAAGTGATCTTCAATACTGGCCGCCGCGTCAGGACCGCGGGGGGCAGTTACCTGGCGTTACCGCCAATCTCCGATTCCGCTATGTTCGCCCCGCCGCGCCGCAGAGGCACAGGGGGCCGCGCGCGCAATGGCCGTCCTGTTGGTGAAGAACGCGCCGGGTTTGTGTTCTACAACGACGGCGACGACCCCAGCTTGTTGACGAGCACCTCCTGGGGCCCGCTTCGCGGCGTAGGCGGCGTGGCGTGGACCGTCGGTTTCGCCCCGGCGCCGGGCTTGTCAGAGTTGGCAAACCGCGCGTGGCTGGGCGCGGGTCTAGTGGCGCTGGGCCTGATGGGGAAGTTGCGCAGCTTGTAACCGGTTCTTGCGTATCCCCTGCAAAGAGCCAGGGGCCTTGGCTCATTGCAGGGTTGGTCATTCGGTCCGACGTTGCACAAGGCAGGCGGACTTTACTTCTCTAACGCGCACCGGGATAGTAGCCGGCACGGGCTTGCACCATCAAATCCTTCTGCGTAACGTTGACCGAGATGCGGCGAAAAGTCGCGGCAGCAGCAGGGGGATCGGGCGTGTAGCCCAGATTGTACTGGTTGCGCAGCTCTTCCTGGATGTCGTCGTAGATCGCCTCAATAGGATGCTTCTTTGACACTTCGAAAAAGCCGCCGCCGGTCTCTCGCGAAATCTGCTGGAGGATCTTCTTCCCGTCCGGCCGCTCCATGGGCGCCCGCGGAGGTATGCCGCCGCCCCGGCCCATTCCGCCATGGCGCCCCATACCGCCGCCCATGGCTCTTTCCATGCCGCCATAGCCTTCTTCGTCCGCAAACAGGATGCAGTAGACCAGAGTGTCGGCTCGGTGCGCGGCGACGATCGCGTCGTAGATCGACACCTTGCTACCGTGATCGACGCCATCCGTTAATAGGATCAGAGCCTTCCGCCCTTTCTGCTTCCGCATCAACTCGTCTGAGGCGAGCAGTACGGAGTCATAAAGCACGGTGCCGGCGCCGCCGCCATGGTGGCCGCCCGGACTGCCGCCCCTCCGGTCATCGCCGCGCGGATATCCGCCGACCGGATCCTCGGGACGCCTGCCGCTGATCCTGTTGAGGCAGTTCCAACATCCCCAAGGCGTTCTGAAGCTTCTGGCGGGATGAGGTCAGATCGGCGAGCAACTCCGCCTCATGGTCGAAGTGAAGGATGAACGCCTGATCCTTGTCAGGGCGCAGAACCTGATCGAGAAAGCGATAGCTCGCCGAACGCTCCTGGGGCAGCACGCGCCGCTGGCTCATGCTGGTGTCGACCAGCAGTCCAAGCGTCAAGGGGAGCCCGGTCTCGCGAGCAAAGTAGCGGATCGACTGCGGGTGGCCCTCGTCTTCGAGGCGGAAGTCGTCTTGCTTGAGATCGCTGACGATCTTGCCCTTCTTGTCCCGGACCGTCGCCAGCACGTTGACGACGCTGACGTCGGATGAATAGGTGGGGCTCTGCTGGGCCTTGAGCCGTCCGGTGAATGGCACTACAGCCCCAAAACCCAAAAAGGTCCGGCGCGTCAAGACGCCGACAACCGGCTTCTCATCTGTTCGCCCAGGTATCAAGCGCATGCGTACCAGACAAGATGCTTGCGTGGCGCCGCCGGTTACCGGGAGCGTTCTCGCCCGGCTCTCGACGGTCGAGAATTGGCATGTCGAGAAACGGCATTCCACAGCATCGCTCCAGTTAGTAGACTGTACTCGTTCAGCGGCGAGGGTCACAGACAGCGCCGCTGAACCGGATGATGCCGGCTCGTGCGGGACAGGGCGGCAGCCAGACCCAGGTAGCAAGCGCTCCCGCCAAGGAACGAAGCATGTCTAATCGATTGAATCGCCGCGATCTGATCAAGTTGAGCCCGGCTGGAGTGGCAGCACTCGGCGCAGCCATGAGCGCGCGGGCGGAGGCGCCGTCTGGCGCGATTGCGGTCCGCGTCACGGCTGGGGCGCAGCGCTATGCCGAGGCTCCAGCTCTCGTCTGGGGCGACGAGCGCGCGGCCTCCACGGAGGCCATCGTCGTCGATCCCAAACGGAGCTATCAGGAACTGCTCGGCTTTGGTGCGGCCTTCACCGACGCAGCCTGTCAGAACCTGCGGCAGATGCCGGAGGAGACGAGAGGAGTCTGATGCGAATTGCGGATTGTGCGACGATCCCCGCGCTATTGGTTGCGCTGGGCGTGGCCGGGTTGGGCCAGCCGGCGGGCGCCTTGAAGAAGCACCTGCTGGTGTTGGGCGAGGAGAAGGGCTACCGGCACGAGTCGGTCTCCCACGCCATGGCGACGATAGAGCGCATGGGCCGTGAGAGCGGGTTGTGGGACACCACGATTCGCACTGACACCGAGGTGCTGACCAAGAAGAAACTGGAATACAACGCCAAGAACCTGAACGATTTCGACGCCGTGGTGTTCTACACCGGCGGGACGCTCGAAATGACGCCGGATCAAAAAGCCGACTTTCTGTCGTTTGTCCGCGACGACGGGAAGGGCTTCGTCGGTATCCACAGCGCCACGATCACCTTCTCAGAGTGGCCTGAGTATATCGACATGATTGGCGGCTTTTACGAAGAGCATCCCTGGGGGACATTCAATGCGCCAGTCATCGTCGAGGACCCGGCTTTCCCTGGCATGGCGCAGTGGCCTAGGGCATTCACGATCCGCGACGAGATTTATCAGGTGAATCGTTATTCGCGCGAGAAGCTGCGCGTGCTGATGCGCCTGGACCCCTCGAAGCTCGACCTCACCAACAAGAATGTCCACCGTAAGGATGGGGACTTCGCAGTGTCGTGGGCCAAGAGTTACGGAAAGGGCCGCGTGTTCTATTCCTCACTCGGCCATCCGGCGGAGAACTGGGACCGGCCTGACATGCAGAAAATGTACTTTGAGGCGATTCGCTGGGCATTGCGCCTTGTTGATGCCGACATCATGCCCAGGCCACTGCCAACTGAGGCTGGAGGCGCGCAGTGAAGCCGCTCGACCGCCGGCAGTTTATGCAGGTGCTGGGGACCGGACTGTCCGGATTCGGATTGGCAATGGGAGCCGCTCAACGGTTGAACATCGGCATCGGCACCTACAGCTATCACAGCCTTTCGATGCAGGCGATGGTCAAGGAACTGGTCAAGCTGGAGATCAAAGAAATCGAGATGTCGCGTGGCGAGTTCATGCTGCTCTCTCATCCTGAGGAAGCGATCTTCCGTTCGGCACGAACGTTGCTCGACAATGCTGGTATCCGCTGCGTGTCCTACTATGCCGCGACCATCAAAACCGATGCCGAAATCGATCAGGCAATCAGGTTTGCCGGATTCCTCGGTTCTAGCAATATTACGGGCGACGGCACGCCCGAGATCCTTAAGCAAGTGGATGAACGCTGCACGGCGGCGAAGCTGACCTTCGGGCTGCACAACCACTATTTCCCGCAAAAGTTCGCCTACGAAAGCCCGGAAGATTTGCTGAAGACGCTCAAGGGGCTTTCGAAGACTGTCGGCGTTACTCTGGATCTGGGCCACATCGCATCTTGCGGGTACGACACCGTGGATGCGGTGCGAAAGTTGGGGCCGTACTTGAGACTTGTGCACCTGAAGGACGTGAAGGCCGCGCAAGCTGAAGATAACGTGATCATCGGCCAGGGCATCGCTAAGATTTCCGCGGCAATGCGCGAGCTGCGCCAGATGCATTTCGGGGGCCTGGTCGCCATTGAATACGAAAAGGAAGGGCCGGTGGAGGACGACATGAGGCGCGCGGTCGAGTTCGCCCGCCGGTTGGCCTGACGGAAGAGCATTGCGATGAAGACAACAATGAGAGTGCCGCGGTGTCTCGTCCTGTTGAGCGTGATCCTTACAGCGCGGGCCGCCAGCGACCATCCAATCCTGCAGCCGGGCTCTAAAGCGCCGGACTTCACGTTGCCGGGCATCGACGGCAAGATGCATTCGCTGGCCGACTATGCGTTGAGTCCAGTGCTAGTGGTTGTGTTTACGTGCAACCACTGTCCGATCGCGCAGATGTACGAGCAGCGCATCTCGCAACTCGCCGCGGATTACGGCAAGCGCGGTGTGGCCGTGGTCGCCATTCAGCCCAACGCGCCCGAGGCGCTGCGCGTAGACGAACTCGATTGCTCGGACATCGGCGACAGCTTGGAAGAGATGAAGATCCGGGCGGCGTACAAGCATCTCGACTACCCGTATCTTTACGATGGCGAGACACAACAGACCGCGCGCGCCTATGGTCCACAGGCCACGCCGCACGTCTTCATCTTCGACCGCGGACGGCGTCTGAAGTATGAAGGCCGCATGGACGACAACTACCGCATCGAGCGGGTGAAGACCCTGGATGCGCGCGACGCGATTGAAGCTGTGCTCGCGGGGCGCGAAGTGGCAGCGGTGCACACGGGCGTCTTCGGGTGTTCGACAAAGTGGAAAGAGAAAGAGGCCGACCGGCTGGAGGCGCAGCGCAAGCTCGACAGCCAGCCGGTGAAGCTCGACCTCGTGTCCGCTGAAGGATTGAAACAACTCCGCCTCAACGGCGGCGGGCGGTTGACGCTGGTCAGCTTCTGGGCTACGTGGTGCGGTTCGTGCATCCACGAGTTCGCCGACATGGAAACGACGTACCGCATGTACAGCAACCGGGACCTCGCTTTTGTAACTGTTGCCGCGAACTTGCCCGAAGAGCGCGAGGGCGTAATGCGCGTGCTCACGAAGCACCACTCCACTGGGCGCAACCTGCTGTTCGACTCCGATAAAACCATCGAGTTGCAAACTGCATTCGACCCCGAGTGGGACTCGGCGGTGCCCTACACCGCGCTGGTGGGACCGGGCGGGAAACTGCTCTACCGCAAGATCGGTTCGGTCGATATTTTAGAAATGCGGCGCGCGATTCTGAAGAACCTCGCGGCGGAATACGAAGGCTTCAGCCGGTATTGGGATACACAAGATTAGTCCGAAAAGGAATCCTCCTATGTCCAGTGAAAAGGCAACCATGACTCGCCGCGCGTTTGCGGGCGCCGCCGCGATCACGGCTACTCTTCCGGCCGTGCAAGCCGGTCCCACGAAATCCACCGCAACAACCAAATCGGAGGCAGGCGTGAAAATTGGACTGTACAGCATCACCTATCTCGGCGTCTGGTACAACGGCGACGCATTGACGGTTGAGGAAGTCATCGATCGAGCCAAGAAGTACGGCTACGACGGCGTGGAAATTGACGGCAAGCGGCCGCACGGCGATCCGCTCGATTCGTCCAAGTACCAATGCCGCACGATCCTGCGCCATGCCGAAACGCAAGGCATCGAGATCTACGCCGTCGCGGGCAACAACGACTTCAGCAGCCCCATCCCGGAGTACCGCGAGGCGCAGCTCGTCTACATGCGCGAGTTGATCCGCATGACCGCCGATCTCGAAGTGAAGCTGCTGCGCGTGTTCCTCGCCTGGCCGGGCGTGACCCGAGTTCCCGAGGGCGGCGCACGCTACGATATCGCCGGCCGCATCTGGGCCGACACGCATCGCGAGTTCCCCGAGGAGCGCGTTTGGGATTGGTGCCGCGAGGGACTTAAGGAAGCCGCGAGCTTTGCGAACGATCACGGCATCACGCTGGCCTTACAGAATCACAGGCCCGTCATTCGCGGCTATCGCGACGTGCAACGCATGATCAATGAAGTCGCGATGCCGAACGTGAAGGCATGTTTCGACGCGCGCCTCGAACATGAGATGACGCCCGAGGACGTGATCCGCGCGACGCGGGAATTCGGCGCTCAACAGGTGTTGTCGCATTACGGCAACGAGTACACCGAAGTGGACGGCAAGATCGTTCCGAAGGAAGACGAGATGATGCCGGCGCAGGTGCAGGGGCTGGTCGATATCGGTTACAAGGGCTATCTCGGTTTTGAACTCTGCCATCCTCTGCCGCGCGTGAATGGCAAGTTGGTGGGTATCGATTTCGTTGACGACAACGCGCGGCTCGCGGCACGGTACGGACGCCAATTGATCGCCGAAGCAAAGAAGAAGTCGTAGCGACTGGCCCTCCCCTGATGGTTCCGGGGCGATCCCAGGCGGCGCGGAGGACGCTAAGCTGTACCAGCCAGTGCGTGTCGCCCGCTGTTGGGGTGCGCATCGGCATGACCAGTGCACCACTCGAGCCAACGACTATTTGGACGGTCTGCCGTCCAGATTATAGATCAGTTAAGCGCGTTGTCAGGCGATCGGGTGGTACGAAGAGAAAAGGGGGCTGGCATAGAAGCGTTCGACGCAATCAACGCATCGGTACGGCCTGAATCCGAGAAGGAGGAATGCCAAATCCTTCAGTTTGAACGACCTCGAGCGCGCGTATTGCCGCGAGCCACAGTTGGGGCAACAAACGCTCGGGTTCCGCTTGGACTTGGGGACTGCCACACCGCACGCTCCATTTCGATTTCCGCCATTAAACGCAAGGTCGGAATGCAGATGAAAGAATATAAATATCTTAGGCTTTCGGAGACGGGCGATCAATCCGTACTTTGGGCGGGTAAGTACTAGACCCATTGCGGGTTGGCACCTGTTCAATCTGTACTCTAGGGTCCGCCTTTTGGGGACGATTGGTCGGAGGTCAGAAGGCTGCCGGATTGGGCGAGATAGCGGTCTCAGTTAGCGTGAGATATGAGGTGATCGCCTGGATGGAGCATTCGGCTGAACACGCCAACGCGCAGCCGGACTATGAGCCGAGTTTCAATCACAAAATGGCCTAATTACTTGCGCGCGGATGTTGATTCGACGTGCGGAGGGTGGTGCGCGCCGATCTCTGTTGGGAGCCTGAGTTACCGGAGGACGAAATTCGACGCGGCGAATCGATTTTTCGGGCGAGCTTCCGCGTCGCGCGCAAGTTCGCCCAGCGCCATTGCATTCGTTGCCTGAAAAGTCCTACCCGAAGTAGCAGCTAGGCGGCGGACCGAGTGCCCAGTCATCGTCGCCGAGGGGACCTTCTGTTGGAGTTCTGCCTCCCACTAGAGAAATCTTGCTCCGATTCGTTGGGTTTAGACGATCTTCTTCAGAACAGTAGTCGAAAGACCACTCAGTTGGGAATCTGTCTCTCTGTGCATCCCGGTCAGAATGTTGCTTGGTTGGCGCCATGATTTCTCCTTGGGTAGCTGCTTTCGTATCGTCCGCTCGCCCTGCGCCGGGCGAAGTCCACCAGCCGCAGAGTCAAATTGGCGGCAGCGGGCCGCTCACTCCGGGGACGCGACGCGCGTGATCACGTCCGCGTTCATTAGCAACTGCGAGGAACTCACGGGTAGCAAGTGAACGGCCATAGTGGATGAATTCGTCCATTCTCAAGGGGGAGTTTGAATTCTGTTGATTCTATTGCAGTTCACCTCCCTCCAGCATGACGTTCGGCCCGCACCGCCGAATTTCCGGCGGGCCCTGGCAGGCCGTCAATTGGTAATAATTACCTGCTCTGAGATCGAGCGGAGTTTCAGGCCGGTAAGTCTTACAATGTCGATCGCCAAAGCCCTCACCAGGCCGTCGACGACATTACCGCACGCCCTGGCCGCTGACCGCTTCCGGTTGAAACCGCACAAGAACTTCCTGGCTCATTACGGCAGCCCAAATCCCCGCGGGGGGCCGCAGTCGCATTCTGACAGTTGGGGTGGTCCATCGGAAGTCTCTCAACGAAGCCGAACGGGAACTGAGCGCCAGTCTGGCGCCGCGGGGCGCGTTCAAAGCGATCGAGGCATGCGACCTTTGCGAGAAGTCAAGCCGCCGCGCCGAGGCAGTAGCGTGCAAGCAGCGCGAAACCGCATAGTCGTGTTCGTGCCTGTTGAGATGCCGTTCGCCTGCGCCATCTTCGCAAGTGGTCTACAGGCTGTAGCGCCCGGCCGCAACCACGTGTGCGGCGATCTGGCGGCCTATGGCGATCGTATCCGCGGGCTCATGTTTGGCGAGCCGACGCAGGATCGCCATCTGCGTTCGCAGCATGTCGCCCTCGGCCACCGCAGCAATGACTTTGCGCGATGCAAGCTCGACGATTTGCATCGCCCTGGCGGCGTAATACTTCGTCATTGCTATGGCCTGCCGCGCCGCCGCTTCGCCTTTAGCGGAGGTGAGCTTTTCGGCTCGCAGAACGCACGACTCCAGCGCGTAGACTTCCATGATGCAATCGGCCAGCGCGCCCATCACTTCCTGCTGGTCCGGCAGGGCCGTCATGTATTTCTGCGATGCAGCGCCCGCCGCGAAGAGTGCTAGCTTTTTGGCTTGAGCCAGCAGCGCGCGCTCGGCGGCGAGCGGGCCTTCGCGATCTTCAACGGCGACGGGTCCGGACATCACTTCGTCCATCAGTTGCTTGATCGCGGGCAGCAGCGGCAACTGGCCGTTCATCGCGCGCTTCATCAACCATCCGGTGATGATCAGCCGGTTGATTTCGTTCGTACCTTCAAAGATGCGGTTAATGCGCGAGTCGCGGTAAGCGCGTTCTGCCGGATACTCCTCAACGTAGCCGTAACCCGCGTAGATCTGCATGACGTGATCGACCACCATGTCCAGCATCTCGGAGCCCCAGACCTTGAGGATCGAGCACTCGACCGCATACTCCTCGATGCGCTTCTGCGTTTCGCGCGAGGCGTCCGCGGCCTGCTTGTCCACATCGGCGAGCGCGGTGTCGATCATCCCGATGGTGCGGTAGACCAGCGATTCGCCGGCGTAAATGCCCGCGGCGCTTTCGGCCAGTTTCTCCTGGATCAGGCCGAACTCGCAGATCGACTTGCCGAACGCTTTGCGCTCCTTTGCGTACTGGATGCCGTTCAGCAAGCTGTTGCGCGCTCCTCCAACGCAGGCGGCTCCGAGCTTGAAGCGGCCGATGTTGAGGATGTTGAACGCGATGTGATGCCCTTTGCCGATCTCGCCGATCAGGTTCCCGACCGGTACCTGGCAGTCGGCCAGGATCAACGGACAGGTCGATGAGCCGCGGATGCCGAGCTTGTGCTCTTCCTTGCCGACGCTGAACCCCGGCGTGCCGCGCTCGATCAGGAACGCGGAGAACTTCTCGTCGTCGAGCTTCGCAAAGACGGTGAACAGATCGGCGAAGCCGCTGTTGGTGATCCACATTTTTTCGCCGTTGAGTATGTAGTGCCGGCCGTCGGCTGACAGCACGGCGCGGGTCCGGCAATTCATGGCGTCCGAGCCGGAGGACGATTCGGAGAGCGCGTAGGCGGCGATCCATTCGCCGCTGGCCAGCTTCGGCAGGTACTTCTGTTTCTGCGCTTCGGTGCCGTACCAAACTAGCGGCAGCGTGCCGATGCCGGCGTGCGCGCTGAACGCGACGGAGAAGCTCGCGAGCATGCTGATCGACTCCGCGATCAGTGCAGAGGTCACCTTGTCCATTTCGAGGCCGCCGTACGCTTCGGGCACGTCCACGGCCATCAAGCCGAGTTCGCCCGCCTTGCGCAGCAGGGCGCGCGTCACTACGAAGTTCTTGGCTTCGATCTGGTCCGCGGCCGGCATCACCTCGTTGAGCGTGAAGTCTACCGCCGTTTTCGCGATTTGCCGGTGCTCGTCGGAGAGGTCCTCCGGCGTGAATACGTCATCGGGATGACGGTCCTCGGTCAGAAAGCTGCCTCCCTTGACGCGGAGCGCCGTCATCTGCGGTTTTGCTGTCGCCATACGCTTGCCCTCTCTCCCTGCATTCCTCTCGCTGCCTGCTGTGGCGCACGCTTCAGCGTGCAGTGCCGGCTTCAGCCGGCATTTTCCGGGCGTCGACCGGAGTGTCGACGCTGCACGCTGAAGCGTACGCCATATCAGCCGGTTCGTAATTCATTTCCGGCCCTCACGCTGAAGCGCCGTTCGCACGCTTCGACTCTCAAATTCACTCGGCCTCAAGGCGAATCGCGCTCGCACCTTCAAAAACAAAAAACCCAAAACTTTTAGGTTTTCAAAAATTGCCCCTTAAGATTCAATCACTTGCAAAACAAAAACCCAAAGCTTTTAGGTTTTGCCATTTCCATCGACCGTGGCTAAGCCAGGTTTTCGAACACGCCGGCCGCTCCCATGCCCCCGCCGACACACATCGTTACGATGCCGTACTTCGCGTTACGGCGCTTCAGTTCGCTGAGCAAACTCGCCGTCAGCTTGGCGCCCGTGCATCCCAGCGGATGGCCCAGCGCAATCGCGCCGCCGTTCACGTTCACCTTGTTGCGATCGAGGCCCAGGGTCTTGATCACTGCCAGGGCCTGCGCCGCGAACGCTTCGTTCAACTCGAAAAGCTCGATCTGCTCGAGCGCCAGCCCGGCGAGCTTGAGCGCTTTGGGAATGGCGTACACCGGCCCCATACCCATCTCTTCGGGGAGGCACCCGGCATAGGCGAACGCGACAAAGCGCGCCAGCGGCCGCAGACCCAACGCGGCGGCGCGTTCGTCCGACATCAGAACCGCCGCTGCCGCTCCGTCCGAAGTCTGCGAGGAGTTGCCAGCCGTGACGCAGCCCTTGGCGTGAAACACCGCTCGAAGCTTCGACAGCGCATCCAGCGATGTATCGGCGCGCGGGCCTTCGTCCACCCGGAATGACAACTCGGTCGTTTGGGGTTTGGACTTCGCATCTGGCGACGGTGAATGTCACGGGCACCGGCACGATCTCTGCGTCGAAACGACCCGCCGCTTGAGCGGCGAGCGCTTTTTGATGGCTCGAAAACGCGAACTCGTCGGCGGCTTCGCGCTTGATGCCGAAGTGTTGCGCGACCCGTTCGGCGGTGAGACCCATCGAGAGCAGCGAGTTGGGGTAGTTCTCCATCAGCCAGGGATTGATTGAGATTTTGTTGCCGCCCATCGGCACGAACGACATCGACTCGGTGCCTCCCGCGACGATCACGTCCGCGCCTCCGCAACGGATGCGGTCGGCCGCGAGTGCGATCGACTGCAGGCCCGAGGCGCAGTAGCGGTTAATCGTCATCGCGGCTGACTCGACAGGCAGGCCCGCGCGCAGCGAGGCCATGCGTGCTACGTTCATGCCTTGCTCGGCTTCGGGCATGGCGCAGCCAATGATGACGTCCTCCACGTCATTCTTGTCCAGGTTGGGAACGCGCTCCAGCGCGCCCCGGATAGCGACCGCGCAAAGGTCGTCCGGCCGCGTGGCGCGCAGCGTCCCCTTCGGGGCTTTGCCGACCGCGGTTCTAACCGCGCTAACCACGAAAGCATCCCGCATCGAAGCCTCCAATTCCTACCCGCTCGCAACGTTCCAATCCTCCGCGGTAGGGCGGACCCCCTGGTCTGCGGCCGGCCCCCTGGCCGGCCTCTTCGATCCCTTCCGGCGCGGGTTTCCCACAGCTTCGCCGAAGCGGGTCCAGGGGACCCGCGCGGACCTGGGGGTCCGCCCCACCACGGACGGCAGGTTTCCCCATCAGTTCCTGAGCGGCTTGCCCGTCTTCAACGTGAAGGCAATCCGCTCCTGTGTTTTCTTTTCGCCGCAGAGCGAGAGGAATGCCTCCCGCTCCAGATCCAACAAGTACTGCTCGCTGACCAGAGTGCCAGGAGTGATGCTACCGCCGCACAGCACGTGCGCGACCTTGTTCGCCACCTTTACGTCGTGGTCGCTGATGAAATCGCCGGCGCGCATCAAGTGCACACCCAGCTTCAGCGTGGCCAGCACGTTTTCGCCGGGCGCGGGAATATCCGTTCGCGGAACCGGCGCGGCGTACCCCGCGGAGGCGAGGTCGCGGGCCAGTTCTTTCGCGTCCGACAACAGGCGCTCGCGGTTCATCGTGATGCCATCGAAGGGGGCCAGCAGCCCCAGGTAGCGCGCCTCAGCCGCTGACGTTGAGACCTTGGCCATCGCAATCGTCTCGAAGTTGCGGCGCAATGCTTCGAGCAGTTCCACCGACTCCTGCTTGCCGCCTTCACGCACCGAAGCCGCCCGCTCGATGGCCTGCATGGTCAGCTCCTTGCAGCCGCCGCCGGCGGGCAGCACGCCGACGCCGGTCTCGACCAGACCCATGTAGAGTTCGGCATGGGCCTGCCGGCGCACCGCATGCAGAGCGATCTCAGTCCCGCCTCCCAGGCAGAAGCTATACGGCGCGGCGACGACCGGACGCGGGCAGAACTTGATGTTCCACGTCATCCGCTGGAAGGCTCGCACGGCGAGATCGACATCATCCCATTCCCCTTCCTGTGCGCTCAGCAACAGTTGCATCAGGTTCGCGCCGACAGAGAAGTGATCGGCGTCGCTCGACACCACGAAAGCGGAGAAGTTGCGCACGGCGTCGCTGTCCGGGCGCAGGGTCTCCGTCACCAGGCGCACGATGTCCTCGCCAATAGCGTTCTTCTGCGAGTGCATTTCGAGGCACGCCACACCGTCGCCAAGGTCGATCAGCGAGGCGCCCGGATTCTGGCGCACAACGCCGTTTGCGGCACGGAAGTTCGCAATCCTGGCGATGCCCGGAGGGTGCTCAATCGCTTTGTACGCCAAAGTCGAGAGATCGAAGCACTCGCGTCCCTGGTCTCGGTACCAGCCCGCGGCGCCGGCCGCCAGCGCCCGCCCGGCCACGGCGCTCACCTGCTCGCCCGCGGCCCGCATGCGCGCCACGGTCGCAGGGAATCCGGCGGCGTCCCAAAGCTCGAACGGCCCCAACTCCCAGTTGAAGCCCGCGCGCATGGCGCGATCGATGCTCGCGACATCGTCGGCAATCTCCGGCAGGCAATCCGCCGCGTAGTTCCAGAGCGCGCTCAACAGCTTCCAATGAAAGCGCGCGGCCTTGTCCTTTGCCGGGTCGCCGCTCAGGAGTTGCGGCAGACGCTCCGCCACACGCTCGACGTTCTTCGCCATCTCGAGCGAGGGCAGCTTAGGCCTTTCGGCGACGTGATATTCCAGCGTTTTCCAATCGAGCGCGAAGCGGACCTCCTTGCCCTCCGCGTCCCTCTCTTTGCGGTAGAAGCCTTGTTTGGTTTTGTCGCCAAGCCAACCCCGCTCGAGCATGGACTTCATGAAAGCCGGCAGCGTCAGGGCATCCGCATGGCCTGCCGCGAGTTCAGCGGGGAAGTTGCCGGCGACGTGCGCCATCACGTCCAAACCAACCAGGTCGGCGAGGCGGAACGTTCCAGTGCGCGGCCAGCCGATGGCCGTGCCCGTAAGCGCATCCACCTCCTCAATGGTGAGGTCCTCGCTCTGCATCAGCCGCACGGTCTCCAGCATGATGAAGACGCCGATGCGATTGGCGATGAAATTTGGCGTGTCGCGCGCGAAGACTACGTCCTTGCCGAGGTGCAGGTCGGCGAAATGCGAGATCGCCTCGACGGCCGCCGGATCCGTCTCCGGCGTCGCGATGATCTCGACCAGCCGCATGTAGCGCGGCGGATTGAAGAAGTGAGCGCCGAAGCAGCGTCGCCGCAAGCTCTCCGGCATGATCGCCGCAATCGAGGCGACCGGCAGACCGCTCGTGTTGGTGGTCAGAATCGCATCGGCCTTCAGGTGCGGCGCGACCTTCGCGAGCAACGCCTGCTTGATGCCGAGGTTTTCACTGACGGCTTCGATCACCCAATCGCAGTCGGCAAGCAGCTTCAAATCGTCGTCGAAATTGCCCGGGGAGATCCGCGCGGCTGCCGCGAGTTCGAAAAACGCCGCTGGCTTCGCCTTTTTCAGGCCTTCCAGGGCCTGCACCGCTATGCCGCTGCGAGGCCCTTGCGACGCTGCGATGTCGAGCAACACGACCGGCAGGCCGGCGTTCGCGAGGTGTGCCGCAATGCGCGACCCCATCGTGCCGGCTCCCAGTACGGCGGCTTTACGGATGAGAAACGAGGGCGCCGGTTTTCGCGACGGCGCTCCGGGCGCCCCGCGCGTCAATTCGGTTTGAGCGATCATGCGATTGGCTCCTCAATCGGCCTTTTTCACACCGTTGCCCTGGAAGCGCGACGCCAGTCCTCGCGTCAACGTTCGCGAGAAGTGCGAGGCGATTTCTTCGGGCGAGAGAGGTCCGTCCGGCTCGTACCAGGTGCAAATCCAGTTCAGCGCGCCCGCAATCGAAAAGGCCGCGAGTTTGGGATCGCACTCGGCGATCGACCCGTCTTCAAGCCCCTCACGAATGAAGCTCCGCAGGCGCCGATCGATCTTTCGCTTGTACGCTTTCACCTCCGTCAACGCGTCGGAGGAGAGATCGCCCTGGTCGATCCGCATGACGCAGCGGCCGAAATTCACGGTCATGACATTGGCGTACGAGAAAATGAACGCTTCGACCTTTTCCAACCCTGTTCCGCAGTGCGCCGCGATCTCGTTCAGCGTCTCCTCAATCAGGCCGGTGCCGAGACGGTAGCACTCGATCAATATTTCCTCTTTATTGCGAAAGTAATGGTACAACGCGGGCTTGGTGATTTTGAGCCGTTCCGCCACGTCGTTCAGCGAGGTTCGCCCGTAGCTTTTCTCCAGAAACAACGCCGCGGCCGTCTTCAGGACTGCCTCACGCTTCGTTGCCGGGTCGCGGCGACGGGAAGAAAAGGCCATCCAGTGCGGATCGGGAACGACTGCATCTTTCGGCATGAATTCGCATCAATCAACCAGAGTGACTTGCGTCCAGGTAGCTGGTATCTTACCCGAGGGTAAAATAAAACGCAAGAGGGAACGTTGCGTGCGGCCTAACTCTTCCGTCAAGCCGTCGCGGCGCGCCTCCTAGAGGGCCGCGATCTAGACTATTGTGGCCGTCAAGCAGGTCGCGGTGCGGGACGCCCGACCGGATCCTGGCCAGCGTCGAGTGGATCGAAGAGGACGCCTCGGATTTCCAGATCGATGAGCCTGACGCCTACGCGCTCGAAGCCGCATTGCTTCTGAAGGAAGCGCATGGGGCGAGGTAGTAGTTTCTTGCGCCGGCCCGGAACGGGCGTGCCAATCCATCCGCGAAGCGCTGGCAAATGGGGCCGACCGGGCGATCCGCACGTTCTGCGATTGTGTGCAAGAGTTGGACACGCCGGCCGTGGCGTGCCCGTTCGCTCCGGCTGAGTCGCCGGAACTTACGGCAGCAGTCGCCTGAAGAGCCCGTGGCCGGCGTTGCGGGCGCTGGAGTCCGCGCGTGCTCGGTGAGCCGCCTTACACCGACGGCGTCAGGGCGCTACGCCGGCGCATCGCCGATGAAGCGCGACCCAACCAGTGCTGTCCCGCCATCGACGTTCAGGACTGTGCCCGTAACATAGCCGGCCGCGTCGGAGCAGAGGAAGAGCGCCGCAGCCGCGATTTCGTCGATGCTCGCGAAGCGCCGCAACGGAACGACGGATCTGATGGCAGCTCGCGCCTCCTCAGTCGGCGCCAGGCGGCGCATGCCTTCCGTGCCGTCAACCGGGCCGGGGGCGATCGCATTCACGCGCACGCCCGCCGGTCCCCATTCGAGCGCCAGCACCTTGCAGAGCATATCCACGCCCGCCTTGGCGGCGCAGACGTGCGCCTGATACGCGTATGGTTGCGCGCCGTGCGTAGCCGAGACGGCCAACACCGACGCGCCGGGTTTGCGCAGATGCTCCCATGCCAGCCGCGCGGTGTTGAACGTGCCAAGCAGATCGATATCGACCACGGACTTGAAACCGTTCGGCGACATGCCGATAACGGGGGCAGGGAAATTGCCCGCGGCGCCGCAGACTAGAATGTCGATCGCGCCCCACTCCTCATGCACGGCTTGAAGCGCCGCTCCGGTCGCCGCCGCGTCGCGCACATCGGCAGCGCAGCCTCGCACCAGCCCGCCATGCCGGGCGAGGGCCTGTGCTGCCTGTTCCGTTTTCTCCGGATTGCGGCCCTGTACTGCCACGTGGGCGCCGTGCCGCGCGAATAACTCCGCAATACCAAAGCCGATTCCACTGGTGCCGCCGGTGATGTAGGCGTTCCTGCCGGCGAGGCATTGTTCTCGGAAGACACCGATCATGCGCGCAGCATGGCACGCCCGCGGCTTCACGTCAAACGTTTCCGGCAGCTCCTGATTACTTTTCACTGCAGCAAGGAAAAGATGCAAAATAGGTCCTGCACAGCAGAGTTTGTAAACTCGAATCGCGCTCTGCATCCAGTCCAGGGAGAGCAAACGTGAACGTTCCACTAACCCCGCTTCGCTGCTTGGATCGAGCTCTGGATCTTTTCTCCAGGAAGATCGGCGTCATCTGCGGCGGCACGACGCTCACTTACGGCGCTTTCGCCGAGCGCTGCTTCCGGCTGGCCGGAGGACTTGTGCGGGAAGGCATCGCTCCAGGCGACCGGGTAGCCTTTCTGAGTTTCAACACCCACCGGCTGCTCGAAGGCTACTACGGCGTTGTCCAGGCGCACGCCGTTGTGATGCCCATAAATGTGCGCTTGTCGCCGCACGAGATCGTCACTATCCTGCATCACTCGGGCGCGAAGATGGTCTGCTTCGAGGCGGACTTCGCACCGCTAGTCGAAGCCATCCGGCCCAACTGCCCAGCCGTTGCGCGATGGGTCTCGCTCGACGGGCCACTTGCCTGCGCCGACTTTACCTATGAGGAGATGATCGCCGCCGCGGAGCCCATGCCGCTCGACGTCTTCGCCTACGACGAGAACGGCATGGCGGAGCTGTTCTACACCTCCGGCAGCACAGGCACTCCGAAGGCAGTGATGCTCTCACATCGCAACCTGTTTCTGCACGCGTTTCTAGTCTCGAGTATCGTGTCGGATCCCGCCAAATCCGTGGATCTCCACACCATCCCCCTGTTCCATGCCAATGGATGGGGGCGGCCGCAGGTCTCGACCATGTTCGGCCTTACGCAAGTCATGGTCCGGCGTTTCGATCCGACTCTGGTGTTCAGTCTGACCCAGGCTCATCACGCGACGGATATGTGCCTGGTTCCAACCATGGCCAACATGCTTCTAAACGCGCCGGATCGCGAGCAGTTCGACCTCACGAGCCTGCGACGCATCATGCTCGGCGGTGCGGCCTCATCCACGGACCAGGTCCGGCGGCTGGAAGAGACGTTCCACTGCGAGGTTTTTGCGGGCTACGGTCTTACTGAAACATCCCCGGTGCTTACCTGGGGACCGCGCAAATGCACGGTCGAGTATGCCACTGAAGAGGAGCGCCACCGCCGTCAGGCCATGGCTGGTTGGTCCCTGCCGGGCGTGAAGGTGATGGTCGCGGACCTGCACGACAAGCCCGTGCCGCGCGATGGGCAAGCGATCGGGGAAGTGCTGGCCCAAGGTGACAGCATTATGCTGGGCTATTTCAAGGAGCCCGACGCCACCGAGTCGGTTCTGCACGACAACTGGTTCCACACGGGCGACATGGCCACCTGGGACGAGGAAGGCTACCTCCAGATCGTCGACCGCAAGAAGGAGATCATCATTTCGGGCGGCGAGAACATCAGTTCGCTGGAAATCGAGCGCGCGATCTACGCGCATGACGCCGTGCTGGAGTGCGCCGTCGTCGGAGCCCCAGACGAACACTGGGGTGAGGTGCCCGTGGCCATCGTCGTGCTGAAGCCGAACCACGCACTGAACGAGAGTGAACTGCTGGCTTTTCTGGAAACGCGGCTGGGCAAATTCAAGCTCCCGCGCATCATCGAGTTTTCTACCGAGCCGCTACCCAAGACCGGTACCGGGAAACTTCGCAAGATGGTGCTGCGCGAGCAGTATTGGGCCGGGAAAGCACGCCGCGTCCAGGGATAATCGGCGCACTACCGGTTGAGCCCCGGCGTCGTGCGGACAAAGTGGAAGAGACAGAGCCGCCTGCGGCGCGAACTCCCGGCGTGAGTTGGATTGATCAAACGCGGGGTGCGAGTTGCTGTCGCGGCCGCCTGATGCGGTTTTGGCGGGACAGGACCAGACGTTGAGCTATCCAAAGTGGGTGGGTGACTGGGCGGGCTATTTCTGCGACAAATGTCTGTATGCTGTTGATTTAAATGGTACGCCCGGCAAGGCTCGAACTTGCGACCTTTTGCTCCGGAGGCAAACGCTCTATCCAACTGAGCTACGGGCGCGTACCAGATTTATTGTAACCCAGATGCGGCTGAGAATCTTCGAATCGGCGTATCGCGGCTGAGATTGGATAGCCAACCACCGGCCACTCAACGTCCGTGGCCAGAACTTCTCTCTACTTGGACGGCTTCCTGGCCGCGCCGGCATGCGCGACGGGGGTCCCCTTCATCATCGTCTCAATCTGGTTCCTCATGTTGACCTCTTCATTCTTGAAGAAGTCCGCATCGCCCGCGTACTGGACCTGCACGTTGCCTTTTCTGTCAATGAAGACGAGTTGCGGCATCAGCATCGGCCCAGCCTTCGGGTCACTTTGGTTGTAGCCCAGGAACTCGTAGGCCATGTCGCGCGGCGTCACCCCAACCGGGTACTTCAGACCGAGTTTGTAAATGAACTCGGGCACAAGATTCCGCGCGCCATCGTTGATGGCCGCTCCGAGCGGTTGGAAGCCCTTCGGCCCAAACTCCTGGTACATCTGTTGGAGAATCCCCGAGCAGCGCTGGCAGTGCGGGCAGGTCGTCAGCAGGAACTCCAAGGCGACGACTTTGCCGCGCATAGAGCTCAGCAGCAGTTGCTCGCCGCTGTTCATGATGATGGTGACCTCGCCCGCTTTGCGCGGTACCGGGGCGGTCGCTTCCAGGTTGAATCCCACGGCGCTCGCGCCGAGTGTCAGTCCCATCCATTGGCGTCTGGTAATCATAGTCAATTCGTTTAGACGGTCAATTCTCCGAAACGGCTTCCTAACAGATTAACTCTCTTGTCTTCCTAGGGTAAACCCTCTATCCCTTCCAGCCGCGCGCCCTCCGTCTTGATGCGGAACAAACCGTGTTGGTTGGAGCCTTCGGCGCTGTCGCCGCTCTGCCCGGTCCAATTCAAATTCTGCGATTTCTTCTCCATCGCCTTCAGGTACAGCACGAACGCAGTGTGCGCGGATTCAGGACTCGCCCAAAGCACTGCCCAATGCAATACGGGGTGTTTCGTGTCCTTCTCCTCCAACAGTTCGAAGCGGCCGGCCCGCCACGCGGGAGCGGCCTCTTCCGCTTCCTTCTTCGATGCGTATTGCTCGAAGAGGACGCGGAAATCGAACTCGCCGACATCGCCGTCGGTCAGTTTCTTTAGTTTCGTCCGGCCCTCGAACTCGGGCAAATCGACGCTGGCCACCGCCTCATGCGCGAGGTACTTCTCCGGATGCAGCACCTGTTGGGTGTTCTTCGGCGGATCGCGCAACACGGCGGCGATTCCGTCGCGCCCCAGCTTGTCAATCACGGTCTGCTGGAACAACAGGCCCGCCGAGTACGGGAACAACAGGCTCTCCTTCATGTACAGAGGCGACTTTTCGAAGACTGGGTACTGTGAAGCCGTCATTTTGCCCATCATCGGCAGCATGGCCTGCAGCACCGCTGAGTCTTTCGTAAGCGATTGCCCGGCGCGGTTCAGCATGGCCTCGATCATGATCCACATGGCCTGTCCTTCCACTACGGCCATGCGCGCCGACTCGCTCTCGTCCGAGCGCGGACCTTTCTCCAGGAACCGCCGCATGTCGAAGTGCTGATCCGCCAGAGCGTGTGAGAGTTCATGCACGAGGACGGCCTCCTCCATCGCCTCCGGCGCGGCGCCCACCACGAAAATCATGCGCTTCTTCTTGTGGTCGTAAACGGCGGCGGCCTGCTCGGCCATCAGGTCCACGGTGGCGCCGCGCAAGTCGAAGTCCGGCGGGAGGAAGCCGAACAGCTTCATGGCCGTCTCCTCCACCTTGATCTCTTCGGGCTTCGCGCTTTCGCGGATCCGATCGTCCACCCAGCGCCGCCACTCTTCCTTGGTGAGAGCGGACATGGGAACGGGGTGTTTCAGCTTCAGCCCCGTTATCTCGGAGATCTGACCCAAGAGCCGATTGACGGTCTCTTCGGAGGGGATAGCCGGCCGTTCTTTCGAACTGGCTGGCTTGGGCGCGCCCTCAGGGGGATAAACCTCCAATTCCTGCGCATAGGCCCAGGCCGAGGTAAGAAGAACCAGGGAGCCTAAGACTCCAGCGAATCGAAACAGCAGCTTTTTCACGTGTTTTCTCAGAATATCCCCGCGCTGGCGCCGGCGGGCGCCGCATCCAGCCAGTTTCTCATTGTCTCTTGCTTCTTGCGGGCATAGACCGCCGCGGAAAGCGCGAGCGCGCCGCCGAGAGCAACCGTCCAGCGCGGACCGATCTGCGAGGCCAGCGCGCCAGAGATCAGACTTGCCACTGGCAACATGCCAACAACCATCGACGAGTACAGGCCCATGATGCGCCCGCGGTAGTTTTCGGGGACTCTGAGTTGGATCATTGTGTTCGTCGCCGCGTTGGTCCGGAAGACGCTCATCCCCAGCAGCGGCATCAACGCCAGAGAGAGCCAGTAACTGGGCGACGCGGCGAAGACCACCAGGGTTGCGCTCGCCACGAACAGGGCCTGCGTGATCGCGCCCGGCAACTGCCGCCCACGCGAGCCGGCTAGGGTCAGCGTTCCTGCGATTGCGCCGAGGCCCATCCCCCCCGTGAGGAAGCCGAGCCCCTGCGCTCCCATGTGGAAGAGCCCGTCCGCGAACATCGGGCCGAGAGCGTTGACTCCGGCAGTGCCCAGCGTCATGCCGGCGACCAGGAGCAGGGCAACGCGGAGGGGCGGCGTGCTTGCGGCCAGTCGGAAGCCACCGCGCAATCGTTCCAGGGGACTCTCCCCTGGCACGTGGGGCGGTTCCTGAAAGCGCATGAGCGCCAGGCTCGCCAGCACGGCTAAGAAGCTGAGCCCATTGAGAAAGAAACAGAGTCCTTCGCCGAGACTCCCCACCAGGAAGCCTGCCAGCGCCGGACCGATCACGCGGGCGGAGTTGAAGGTAGCGGAGTTGAGACTGATCGCACCCAGTAGGTCATCCTTTCCGACCAGATGGACGAACATCGCCTGCCTGCCTGCGATGTCGAAAGCGCTGCAGATTCCCAGCAGCAGGGCCAGGGCGAGGACATGCGAGACGGTGACGTGTCCCGTAAGAGTCAGCGCCGCCAGTGCGAAGGCTTGGAGCATGGCGACCGTCTGTGCCGCGAAAACGATGCTGCGGCGCGGGAAGCGGTCCGCCAGCACGCCGGCAAACGGGCCGAGCAAGAGTACGGGGACGTTCGTACAAAACCAGGCGACGCCGAGCATCCACGCGGAGTGGGTGAGCCGGTAGACAAGCCAGCTCTGGGCGAGCTGTTGCATCGCGGTTCCGGCGAGGCTCACCGCCATCCCCCCGACGTACAGCCGGAAATTCGGGTGGCGGAGAGCCCCGAAAGGCGACGCGCGGCGCAGCGGGGCTTCGTCTGGCATGCTCTCTTCAGAGTATCCGACTGCGGAGCGCTGGCCTTGTGCGCTAAACTACGGGTTCAGATCGACTTCCCGGAGGTTTCTCTCATCGTGGCCGAAAAGATCCAAGCCAATCTGTACCAAGCCGCCTATATCGGTTCAGGTACGTTCATCATCAGCAAGCCGAAGCGCAAGAAGACGAAGAAGCGCCAGCAGCAATTGAAGAGTCCGAATCGCGGCATGCGCAAGTAGCCCTTCCCCTTCAACTCCCTCGGTTGAACATTCAGAGACCAGCCCGTCCGGGCTGCGGTGGTTTTGAAGGAGTGTCTCCGAACGCTCCTTTTGAGACCTCGTTGTTCGCCTATTATTCCCCCAATAGAGATCCCCGCGCCGAGTGTTCCAGAGCTATTCTGGCTCGAACTGGAACCGACCGATAGGCTATTTGAATTATCTGTTTACAGAAAATATATCAAGTAGCTTCTAGCTATTGTGACGTCGGAGGATTCTTGTCTGGACTCGGAGCAAGTGCAGGCAGGGACCGCATGCGTCACGCATCCGAGTTGTTTCAATTTCGGGTCGTCCGAAGCTGGAGCCCGGCTTGGGGAAGGGAAGGCTCCGTCAGGAGCGGGTAGGTTCAATGAGGATTGGGGGCAAGATACCTGGCAGGATGATAGAAAGCCGGACTCCCTCGGACGTCCGGACTCTATGGCTGGAGCAACTGGATTGTCAGCCGTTCGGCGGCAACATATTGAAAATGAAGGCGAAATACTTCAGATAGGGCGGTCACGAAAGCGGTTCGCTCGTAAAAAGTCAGGAGCCTGCCGAAGCCCCAAGCCCTCAAGGCTCGATATCCACCGTGGCGCACGATTTATCGCGCAGCGTCGACACTCCTGTCGACGTCCGGAATTGAGGAGGAAACCCTACTCCTCTTTGAGCGATCTATCCATCAACTCCCGCAAAGCCTCCCGCGGATCTCGCCCTTCCCGCAGAATGGCGTAAACCTGGCGCGTGATCGGCATTTCCACCGAGAGCCGGCCGGAGAGTTCCATGGCCGCATAGGTCGTATGCACGCCTTCCGCTACCATGCGCATGCCTGCCAGAATCTCGTTCAGCTTGTGCCCCTGACCCAGTTGATAGCCGACGGTTCGATTACGGCTGAGTTCGCCGTTGCAGGTCAGCACAAGATCGCCCAAACCTGCCAGGCCAGCCATCGTGCGGGCCTGTCCGCCCGCCGCGATGGCCATGCGGCTGATCTCGGCCAGACCGCGCGTGATCAGCGCCGCCATGGTGTTCGCGCCCAGGCCGAGCCCGGCGCAGACGCCCGCCGCGATCGCGATGACGTTCTTCACCGAAGCGCCCACCTCCACGCCGACCGGATCGGAGTTCGTGTAGAGCCGCAGCGACGGCCCGGAGAACGCCTCCTGCACGGCGCGCGCGAGGCTGATGTCGTGGGACGCGATGACGATCGCCGCCGGCTCGCCGCGAGCGACCTCTTTGGCGAACGTCGGCCCGCTCAGAACGCCCACGCGCGGCGGAAAGCGGTTGCCGACCACGTCATTGAGTACCTGCGACATGCGCAGCAGCGTACCGTTCTCGATGCCCTTCGTCGCGCTGACAAAGAGCATGTTTTCATCGAGATGCGGCAGCAAGTCGTCGTAGACGCGGCGCGCGTGGTGTGACGGCATCACGCCCAGCACGATCTCCGCATCCTCGACTGCGCCGGGCAGGGAACTGACGATCTCGATGTTCGGAGCGAGCGTCGCGCTGGGCAAGAACACGTCGTTCACGCGCGATGCCTGCATGCGCTCGGCCAAGTCCTGCTCGTAGACCCAAAGCCGGACGCGTTCGAAACGCGGAGCCAGAACCACGCTCAGGGCCGTGCCCCAACTCCCGCCGCCGATTACTGCCAGTCGCTTCACGCCCTGCTCCCTCCGAATCGAAACACGTTCTCTTTTCCCGCTCTCAACCGTTCTATGTTCGATCTGTGGCGCCAGATGACCAGCGTGCTCGCCAGCAGAGCGGCGGCGATCACCGGCCATTCGGGGTAAGTGAAGATCGCGACGACAAACGGGAAGATGCCGGCGCTGAGGATCGATCCTAAGGAGATGTAGCGCGAGTACGCGACGACCGCCACAAAGAACACTGCGCAGACGCCGACCGCCGCCGGGACCAGGCAAAGGAAAGCTCCCACAAAGCTGGCAACGGCCTTCCCGCCTTGGAATTTCAAGTAGATAGGGAACGCGTGCCCCAGCAGAACAGCCAGTGCCGCCGCGCTGGCCCAACGCAGGTCGCCTTGCGTCGCTCGCATCATCAGCCAGACCGCCAGATAGCCCTTGGCTATGTCGAGGAGCAGGGTGAGGATCCCGATCACCCGGCCCGTGGTGCGCAAAACGTTTGTCGCGCCGATGTTGCCGCTGCCCATGGCCCGAACATCCTTGCCCGTTTTCAGCCAGACCAGGACGTAGCCGAACGGAATGCCCCCGATCAGGTAGGCCGTAAGTAGAAGTGCAATGGGTAAAATCATGCCGTTAGTGGGAAGGAAGCCAACTTTGTATAGATGGAGCCGCCGGGGTTGAGCTGGCTGCGGTATAGATGGAATGCCTGTGCCGAAAAAGCGCCAAAATCGGTGCTGGGAAGCTCCGAAATCGCCATCTTTAGCTCTGTGAGAGGCTCCGCGGCGCGAATTCGCGCGAGTGTCAGATGCGGATGAAACTCCCTCTTTTCCGTCTCGATGCCGATGCTTGCACAGGCGGCGTCAGTGTTTCGCGCCAGAGCCGTAAGTTCATCCGGTGCTTGAATGCCGGCTACAAGGACTCGCGGTTGGTTCGGATTCGGGAACCAGTTCAGGCCTCGGATCGCAATCCGCAACGCGCCGGGCTGCGCGACGGATTCGAGCGCGGATTTCAATTCGTCCAACCGCTGTTCCGGGAATTCGCCGATAAACTTGGTGGTGAGATGAAGGTTGGAGATGGGACTCCACTGGATCCGGGCCTTCGGCTTCAGCAGGTGAAGCAGCAGTTCCAGGTTGCGGCGCATCTCGTACGGCAGATCGAGTCCGGCGAACAGCCTCATGAACGTCCCATCTCTTGTTACGTTGCTTATGGTAACGCGAGATGACTTCTGAGTTGCTGCAGCGTGAATTCTACTCTGCTCCGGCCATCGACGTGGCGCGGGGGCTGCTCGGTTGCCTGCTTGAATACAGAGGGCTTAGCGGGCGCATCCTGGAGGTCGAGGCTTACCTGGGCCACGGTGACGAGGCGGCGCACTCGTTCCGCGGAGTGACGCCGCGCACGCGCGTCATCTTCGGCCCGCCCGGCCACGCTTACGTTTACCTGAACTACGGAATTCACTACTGCCTGAACGTCGTAGCCGAGCCTGAGGGCCGCGCGGGCTGCGTCCTGATTCGTGCCGTCGAAGGCATCGGAGACGGACCCGGCAAACTCACCCGGGCGCTTGGCATAACACGGGATCTGAACGGCTGCGACCTGACGCGAGGTCCCATCATCATCCGCAAAGGCCGTCCGCCACTTCGGATTGTAGTCACGCCACGCATCGGCATCCGCAAGTCCGCAGACCTGCCGCTGCGCTTCCTGGCCAAGGACTGACGCGAGGAGGCGCTCCGACTGCAAGCCCCTGAGTGGCCAGCAGGGAAGATAAGTCTTAGAAACTAAACGTCAGACCTGTCACTTCTTGCCGGACTTCTTCGCCTTGGCCTGGGCCTGCTGCTGCTGCTGCTGGTCACCCTTGTGATCCCGGTTGTGTCGGGCCAAGGCCTTCGCGATCTGTTCCGCGGAGAGCGTGCTGTGTGCGTGCGATTGCAGCACGTCCGGATTAGAATTTGCTTTATCTGGCATAGAATGATGATCCTTCCTCTCTCTGTGAGACCTGTTGTCCCCCGGGCGTCATAGAATACGCCACTGAATTGATAGAATCGGATCAGGCCACCGCCTAATACCCAGATGGCGCACAAGTTTTGAAAAGCCGCGCCGAAGGAAGCGTTCGCCGCTTCCGGCAGCAAGACCCTTCAGGTAACGCCCGGCTTCAATGATAGTCCTTTTCCTTTACCGCGGACGAAAGAATAAGTGCTGTCTCGCCAGGCCGTATTGGACGCGGTCTCCTGAGTCCGGACCACGGCCGGGCCGCTTTCCGAAATCGCGCCCAGGCGCGAAGTGGGACGGCCACTGGAAGTCAAACTGCGTTCCGGCGTGCGGCCTCGGCGACTTACCGCGCCTGGTGCTTCGATGCTGGACAAGTCGTCCGGTACCGTTACGAGTGTCCTATTCTTTCGACCCGATCCGCACACGTCCGTCGAAACCTGACGTCCCAGTATGCGCGTCTCCGGTACTGAATCTGTCCCGGCCACCGCAACGGCGCTTCCGATTCAATTCAACCAATCCCCCTCACCGCTGGCCGGTTCGCTAAAACATTTCTATGAAGATATGTTTATACTGCCATAGCGAAAGTGACACGACGACCCAAATTGGTCCCCCAAAGACATTAGCTGCCGGTGCTTTTCGATCCAAGACTAGTACTTCCAGTTTGGGCGGCATTTCTGAGGTATCACGCATTTGGGGGATTGCCTCCCAGATTCCAAGCGCATGAATGATTCGGCTGAGCGTGAGATTGTCATTCTTTACGTTCTTGCGAGACATTGCATTTTCTTTATCTTTTAGCGGGGGGCAAGGGGACTCTGCTGGTGGGACTAGTACTTTAGTCTCAATTCATAGTACGAACGCTTGGTTGGGGGTACAGACATAAGATCATTTCAGGTAGGATAATCCTCAAAGGGCATGTTGATGTGCACAATTGCCGCTCAGACTCCTCCAGCCATTCACGGTGAAGGCCACGGTTTGAACGACGCTCTAGCCGTCTCCGCGCCCTTCTCGGCTACCTGCGCTGCCATGCCCACGGTAGGGATGACACGCGGGTGCGGAGAGAAAGACCGGGAAGCGATGTCCGGTTTCCGCGGGTATTCTTGACAAGCGCAGTTCGGCGGACCGGTGTCCGAAGTCGTCGAGCATCTGCGAGCCGAGGCGTCCTCCTCTGAATAAGGGATGGACCGCAGGGTCGTCTGGATTGCCCCGGAAGGGCAGCAGGAGAAATAGTGATGAGAATGCGCAACTTCGTTCTGTTTGGTATCGCATTTGCCAGCATGGCGGTCTACGCCGAGCCCATCAATCTGGGTTGCAGCGCTCGCGGAGCACTGGCGGCCTTGACCTCTTCGGTCGCTTTTCGCGAGGCGATAGGCGATGCCAACGCGGCGAACTACCTGGGCAGCGTCTACGATGCAAGCGGGCAGCAACTCTCACCTCAATCCGCGAAAGCCCTGCACTGCCCGCTGTTTATCGATTCAGACGCCCAGCCCTCGGCTTCAGCGTCGAAGGCGATTCTGAGTGCTGAGGCCGCTGCCCGGACCGCGAAACCCGAACTGCAAGCTGCCGCGCCTGTGGCGCATGGGGCGCTTGTCGTTTCTTCCGTCGAGGGCATAGTGGCCGTGGTCCCTCAGCCGGAAGTTGCAGTCTCGAAGGCGCAGGACCAGCCGCAGGTCGCCCCCAAACGGGAAACAGCCAGTGCTCGGACCAGGCATGTTGTCAAAGCCACCTCAGTGACGGGTCCAGTGAAGCAACAAACCCGGTCCGAAGTTGCCCAAGTCAGGCCGGAACCGGCGCCGCCTGTCGCGGCTGCGCAAAGCCCGAAACAAGTGGAAGTGACGAATAGGCAAAGTACCCCTGCCACCCAACGTGAAGAGAGCCTTGTTTTGTCCTTCGGGCGGGCACTAGGTATGATTCGACAGGTAGAAACCGGCGGCCGGGCACCCGTCCTGGAGATCGATCCATTGATGATGTTGCTTTACTTCCTGGCTCTGTTTGTACTGGTTGGGGCCGTTGCTCTGTTGGCTTTCAATCCGCGCCCGCTCATGACACCCGCACAGAGAAGATTCGAACTGCTCGAAGCGGAATCCTTGGGGTTCGCTGCGTCGGATCGCTACAAGAATCGCCAGGCCGATATGGCCGGACTCAAACGGCAGAAACCCGTTCAATCCGCGCCGAGTCGAGTGTCGCCGAGCCTGGTAGCCGGGGACTGATTCCGGAATCCAGCCGCCTTCCGTGTTCGATCACTGCCCGCTCATGCAGGACTCAATCGCTTCTGCTTGCCCACTCCCAGAGCCCGACAGATCGTTTCGGCGGTTTTCAGGGTTTATAACGTAGCCGCAGTCGATGGAGCGGTCATTCAAGAGGCCGTTCAACTGCCTTTTTCTGACTTCGAGGATGCTGTGACTGCGGCGGCGGCGAGAGCGGCGGGCTGCAACTTCATCGTAACGAGGGATCCGAACGGGTTTCGAGGATCTCCGCTGCGCTGCTTGACGCCAGAGGCGGTTACGCCGCTATTCACCCAGGAATAATCCTAAATCCGGCAGTTGGTCAGCATTGCCTATCGCTAACTTATGTTCCTTCAGGCGCTTGGAAAGAAGCAGGCTCTCACCCGGCGGGTGAAGTGTGGAGAAGTTGAAAATCCAAGTAAGCCCGTCGTCCGATAGCTCCGCAGGAGCGGAAGACAATAGCCCACGGCGTGAGCCGTGGGTGTGCTGAACAAACGGCAGAGCCCCGGAATGGGGCGAAAGAAAGTGCAATAACATGTCTTTCGCCCCGTCCCGGGGCTGACGCGCATCTGCGGAACACCCACGGCTTGCGCCGTGGGCTACTTTCTTCCGCCCTCCGGGCTCTGCGCGAGGGCGCGTTCGGCCGCTGGTGGAGAAGTTCAACTGCCGTTTCTAGGATAATGAACCCTGACTGTGGTGCCCGTAGTCCGACTTTGGACAGGCCTGACGCTGTGGAAAGGCGATGCAGCCGGTCCGGCTAGAAGCGCTTCAGGAAGATCGGCTCGACTTCCAGGAATGCTCTCACGAATCGGCCGATCGGGCGCAAAACGGTGAGACCGGCGCGGAATACGACCTCATACCACTTCACGTCACTCGCGGAGGAGTGATGGAAGTGCCACACAGCTGCTGCTCTGCTGGCCATAAGTCGTTTCCTTTCTGCGTAGTCTGACCATCGGGAGCGCTCCCGTTCCCAATCGTTAGACGCGCTATCCGGTTTGAATGTAACCGGTTAGTTGCATGGTTGTCAACGATTTGTAACATAACTCATGCAACGTGGAGCTGCGCTAGAGCAAACTTGGAGACCAATTCCAGGTCCTAGCCGATGCCATCCACGCAGGCGCCCACGGCGGCCGGGCAGATCAAACACTTGGATAGATACTGGGCTTGGCGTGGCGTGACACGTCTTTCGTACAAGATCGCGAGCGCCCCGCGAAGCGCGCGGCCGCTCGGCCCCCAGGACCGGCCCGTCAGTGATAGACTCTCTGTTTTCCCATGCATAACACTGTCAAGTACGTTCTCTCCGAAGATCGCATCCCTAAGTTCTGGTACAACCTGGCCGCCGATCTGCCCAAGGCGCCGCCGCCTGTGCTGCACCCTGGCACGTTGAAGCCGATCGGCCCGGACGATCTCGCTCCGCTGTTTCCCATGACCTTGATCCAGCAGGAGGTCTCGACGGAGCGGATGATCGAGATTCCGGAGCCCGTCCGCGAGGTCTACCGGCAATGGCGTCCGTCGCCTCTGCACCGCGCGCGCAGACTTGAGAAAATACTTGATACTCCAGCCCGGATCTATTTCAAAAATGAAGGGGTTAGTCCGGCGGGAAGTCACAAGCCAAATACTGCCGTCCCGCAAGCTTTCTACAACCGGGAAGCTGGGATTCGTCGCATCACGACGGAGACCGGAGCCGGGCAGTGGGGCTCTTCCTTAGCCTTCGCCGGCGCGGTTTTTGGCATCGAAGTTGACGTCTATATGGTGCGCGTTTCCTACGACCAGAAGCCATACCGGCGTGCCCTGATGGAGGCCTACGGGGCGCGCTGCGTGGCCTCGCCTTCCGACCGAAACCGAATCGGGCCGGGCGATTCTCGCCCAGAATCCCAACCATCGCGGCAGCCTGGGAATCGCGATTTCCGAGGCGGTCGAACTGGCGGCGCAGCGCGAGGACACCAAATATGCGCTGGGTTCCGTGCTGAACCACGTGATGCTGCACCAGACCGTGATCGGCCAGGAGGCAATGGTCCAGTTTGAGATGGCCAACGACTACCCTGACGTGGTCATTGCCTGCACGGGCGGAGGCTCGAACTTCGCGGGCATTGCGTTCCCCTTCCTGGGCGAGCAACTGCGGGGCGGCAAGAAGGTACGCGTGATCGCCGTGGAGCCCTCGGCCTGCCCAAGTCTCACGAAGGGTTCGTACGCCTACGACTTCGGCGACACCGCGCATCTGACGCCTCTGCTGAAGATGCACACCCTCGGATCCACCTTTACCGCGCCCGGCTTCCACGCTGGAGGGCTGCGGTACCACGGTATGGGGCCGCTGGTGAGTTTCGTGAAGGAACTCGGTCTCATCGAGGCGCGAGGCTATCAGCAGACCGCCTGCTTCGACGCGGGCGTCCAGTTTGCCCGGGCCGAGGGGATTGTCCCGGCGCCGGAATCGAATCACGCCGTGCGCGCCGCCATCGACGAAGCGCTGCGCTGCAAGGAAGAGGGCGTCAGCCGGAGCATTCTGTTCAACCTCTCCGGGCACGGCCACTTCGACATGCAGGCTTACATCGACTACCATGCGGGCAAACTGGTGGACACGGAGTACGCCGCCGACGAAGTTGCCATGGCGCTGGCGGGGCTCCCGTCGGTTCCGGCCGAGTAGGAATGTAGGGCAGACGCCCTCGTCCGCAACCGGCCCCTGGCCGGTCCAAGAGCGCGACCAAGGGGGTCGCGCGCGGGTCGGGGGACCCGCCCCACGGGATTTACAGCCGGACGATCTTCGGCGACTGGATGCCCTTAAGCGCGTTCCTGGTGTCCACCACGAGTTGCGCCTTTTCAACCAGTTCCACGTAGTCGATGGATCTGTGGTCCGTGATGATCACGACACAATCGGCCTGGGCGATCACCTCGGCATTTTGCTCCGCCGTATAGGTGTATTGCTCCACCTGGATGCGCGGGACGAAGGGATCGGAGTAGGTGACCCGCGCGCCGCGTTTGGCGAGCAGGTGGATGACGTCCAGCGCTGGGGACTCGCGGACATCGTCGATGTCGCGCTTGTACGCTACGCCCAGGACGTGCACGTGCGAGCCATTCAGAGCCTTGCGGACATCGTTGAGCGCGTTTTGCACTTTGTCGACGACGAAGTGGGGCATGTTGCCGTTGATGTAGCCTGCGAGCTCGATAAAGCGCGCTTCCATGCCGGCCTGCTTGGTCTTCCAGGAGAGGTAGAAAGGATCGATCGGGATGCAATGGCCTCCCAGGCCGGGTCCTGGGTAGAACGGCATGAATCCAAAGGGCTTAGTTGCCGCGGCGTCAATCACTTCCCAAACGTTGATGTTCATCCGGTCGCACATGATCGCCATTTCGTTAACCAGGCCGATGTTGATCATGCGGAAGGTGTTTTCCAGCAGCTTCACCATCTCGGCGACCTTGGTGGAACTCACCGGTACGACGTGCTCCAGAGCCTGCGAGTAGAACAGCGCGCCCGCCTCGGTGCATTTCGGCGTAATTCCGCCCACTACCTTGGGGATGTTCTTGGTCTGGTATTTCGGATTGCCGGGGTCTACGCGTTCGGGGGAGAAGCACAGGAAGAAGTCTTCGCCCACCTTGAGCTCCGAGCTCTCAAACATCGGCAGAAGCAGTTCGTCCGTCGTGCCGGGATATGTCGTCGACTCCAGGATCATGAGCAGCCCGGGGTGGGCGAAGCGGGCTACCTCCTGTGCGGCGGAGACCACGAAGCTCATGTCCGGGTCTTTCGTCTTCCGCAGCGGGGTGGGCACGGCGATGTTGATTGTGTCGAGCTCCCGCACGGCGGAGAAGTCCGTCGTTGCCTTTAGCAGCCCCTTGCCTACCAACTCGGCGAGTTCCTCGGTGGGTACGTCCTGGATGTAACTGACGCCCTGATTGACCTTGTCCACCTTGCCCGCGGTGACATCGATGCCGGTGACATGGAATCCCGCACGTGCGAATTCGACGGCCAGCGGCAGGCCCACGTAGCCCAAGCCAACGACGCCGACTTGCGCCGTCTTCGACCGGATCTTGTCACAAAGAGATTGAAATGAAGAGTTCACAGTGGTAGCAGTGGTGACCGTAGCTTCTGGCATTAGAGCGTCTTTCCTCCGGGCTGGAACCGATAGGCCTCCAGCATATCAAGCGCCGTCAATAGATAGGCAATGCTATCTCGCGCGAAATAGTGCTGTCTCCGGCAAAAAATCGGTCGCGGTGGGCCCACAATCCTAGAGCCGGATTGGACACGAAGAATATCTCTTCGCCGTTCACGTCGTTCATACCATCACGCAGCTTGGCGGGATCGTACTTCTTCAACATGGCTTCCAGCGGCGCGTAGCCGAAACCGGCAGCCTCAACTTCGAGTCTGGTCAGCGAACCGGGGCAATACGTGATAGTGAAGCGACCCTCCGATGACCCGTGAATCAGGTGCGCGGCCGCGCTGAGGTTTCCGGCCAGGTCCTCATTCTCTTGGACCATTTGCAGAACCTTGGGAGTGCCGGAATAGCCGTACTTGCGGATTAGCGCGTCGATGGCCGGGTCTTCCCCGAACTCGCGCACACCAGGCGCTAGCACGATCAACTCGGCCCCGTCGGCCAGCGCCATCCTGGTGCGATAGACGCTCTTGTTGCCCAGCCAAGTGCTCTTGTATTCGTGGGGGTCGAGCCACACCACCGCTTTCCGGATGGGACGGTCCAGCATCTCGAAATTCACCTTGAGACTCAGCTCTGTCGCCACGTTGAAGCACTCGGCGTCGTCGCCGGCGTAAAGGCCGCGCAAGGCCAGTTCTCCGCGCGCGTTGAGGGAAACCACGGTCTGGACGTAAACGATGGGCAGGTTGCGCGCGAACTGTTCGGAGGCGTAGTTCAACACGCGCCGGACCGGTGTGTCCGCGCGTCCCATGATGCGCTCCATGCCGTAGACCGCGCCAAGATAGTGGCTCTTGTTGATGCCCTCGCTGCCGCCGGTGCCGACGAACACGTTCTTGTTGTAGTTCGCCATGCCGATGACTTCGTGCGGCACCACCTGTCCCAGCGACAGGATCAGGTCGAAGCCGCCCTCCACCAGCAGCCGGTCCACTTGCGCGGGCCAGGCGAAGTCCAGTTTGCCTTCGGACTGTTCACGGATAAATGATGCAGGCACTTCGCCCAGCGTTATCAGTCCGTTGCGCCAGTCGTGGACATGGAACAGCGCTCGCGGCATGTCCCCGAACATCGTCTCTATCTGCGACTCCGTCATCGCGGAGTGAGTGCCGAGAGCGGGCAGCACGGCCGCCAGCCGCTCGCGGTAATACTCATATGCCAGGCGTGTCAGCTCGCCGGCTCGCGAATGAAAGCGCGTGAAGTCGGGCGGAATACAAAGCACACGCTTGCGTGGTCCAAGGGCATCGAATAGAGCAAACAGCGACCGCCTGATTTCGCCAGGAGTGAACTCGGTGGTGGGCGATCCTGCCGCGGAGTAAAGGCTCATCGTTTTTGTGCGGTCCTAACTGAAGTATATCGGCACGCGCGAGCCGGATCCTGATAGCTTCTTGAACATGAGGATTCGATTTCTGCTCGCATCGCTGGCCCTGCTGTCGGGAGGGGTAGCTACCGCCCAAGTCCAGGCTCATCCAGGAACGATCCGGCTCCTGATCCAAGGGGACGATATGGGGGCGGCCCACGCCATCGACACCGCGACTATTCGGGCCTACAAAGAGGGGGTTTTGCGCTCCACGAACGTGATGGTTCCGGGTGCGTGGTTCCTGGAAGCAGTGCAATTACTGAACGAGAATCCGGGGCTCGATGTGGGCGTGCACCTCTGCCTGACCAGCGAATGGGAGCGCATCAAGTGGCGTCCGCTCACCCAGGCGCCTAGTCTGGTGGACTCCGACGGCAACTTCTTCCCGATGGTCTGGGCGCGGAAGGACTTCCCGCCGAAGACAAGCCTCCAGGATGCGGCTCCGAACACCGAGGAAATGGAGCGCGAACTGCGGCGTCAGATCGAGGTTGCCCGCAAGCACATTCCGCGCGTCTCTTACCTTTCGGCGCATATGGGTTTCCCCGGGTTGAAGCCCGAGTGGGTGGAGGCGGTGAAACGGATTGCAGCGGAAACCGGTCTGCCGCTCATGGAGGCGCATCCTGGCTTGAACTACCTCGGCGGCGTCTGGCGCAACGGGGCGGGGAACAACTTCGACAATGGTGCGATTCGCGCGGCGAAATTGGCGGCCCGGCTGGAAAAGCTGAGGCCGGGGACCTATATCATGGTGGACCATTGCGGTACAAACGATCCCGAGATGCAGGCCATCGGGCACAAGGGTTATGAGTACGTGGCCGCGGACCGCAGTGCCGTGGTGGAAGCCTGGACTTCACCGCTCGTTCTGGAGACGGTGAAGCGCAAGGGGATCCAATTGATCTCCCACGCGGATCTGCCGAAGGCCGCGAAGCAATAGCGCGGTTTCACAGTGCTAACGGTCCAATGTGGGGCGGACGCCCTCGTCCGCGGACCGGCCCCCAGGCCGGTCCAGCAGCGAGACCAGGGGGTCGCGCGCGGGTCGGGGGACCCGCCCCACGCAAGGCGGTCGTGTACGTTAGCGGTGAAACCCTTCCTAGTCCCGGCGGTTAACCGGGGAACAACCTGAGCAGCCCGGCGACGTAGGCGACGTCTTCGCTTGCAAGGCCCGGATAGACCGGTAGAGCGAGCACCTCGCGGGCGGCCTGTTCGCTCGCCGGGAAGTCGCCTTCCTGGTAGCCGAGGTCCCGGAAGCAGGCCTGTCGATGCAGCGGCAGCGGATAATAGATCTCGCTGCCGACGCCATGTTCCTTGAGGTAAGCCCGCAGTTGGTCGCGCCGAGGGGAGCGCACGACAAACTGGTTGAACACGTGCCGCGTCTGGTACTCCGCGATCATAGGCAACGTCACCAGAGCCGAGCCTCTGGTCAGGAGTTCGGCATACAGCTTTGCGTTCGCCTGGCGCGCCGTGGTCCATTCATCCAGGTGGCGCAGCTTCACGCGCAGGATGGCCGCTTGCAGCGTATCCAGGCGCGAATTGATACCGGCTTCGTCGTGATAATAGCGCACCTGCGAACCATGCACGCGCAGTCCGGCGAGACGTTTCGCGATATCGGGATCGGCCGTCGTCAGCAGCCCGCCCTCGCCCATCGCTCCCAGATTCTTGGTTGGGAAAAAACTGAAACAGTCAATATCGCCGAGAGCCGCCACGCTGCGGCCCTTGTACTCCGCGCCGATCGACTGTGCGGCGTCGCCGATCACATTCCAGCCACGCCGGCGAGCGATGTCGACAATCGGATCCATGTCGGCCGAGCCACCGTAGAGATGGACTGGCATCACCGCTTTGATGCGGGGCACGCGACAGGCCACGCGCTCCAGTTGCTCCGGGTCCATGTTGCAGGTCACTGGGTCGATGTCCACGAAGACCGGAATCGCGCCCGCGCGCACGATTGCGCCGGCGGAGGCGAAGAACGTGAAGGGGGTGGTGACCACCCGGTCGCCGTGGCGGACGTCGGCTGCCAGCAGCGCCAGGAACAGCGCGTCGGAGCCCGAACCGCAGGTGATGGCGTGTTCCACGCGGCAATAGGCGGCGAGCTCTCTTTCGAGCAGCGCGACGTCTTCACCCAGGATGAAATGCTGCGAATCGACCACGCGGGTGATTGCGGCCAGGATTTCATCTCGAAGGGGCTCGTGGATGGGGCGTAGGTCAAGGAGCTGAACGCTCCGCAGAGCGGCGGAACCGGGCATGAAGAACCTCTCGCGCCGCTGGCGCGCGGCGAATCTTCATCTTAACATCGGGGCGATTCCCGCCCCTGGGAACGCCGATCTCCAGATCGGCTCTGCGCGGCTCAGCCTGCTACCACCCGCAACAACGGGGTTGGATTCCGGGCGCACGAATGTGCTTCTGAGTTGCCGCTCACGGGGACGAAGGGCGCCGATCTGGAGATCGGCGCTCCCAGGAGCCGCGACCGCAATAGTACCTCACGACCGCGCTACAACTGCGTCTTCAACTTCAGGATCGTGAGCGAGTGCGCCGGGAAGTTGTAGTCGAATCCGTTGCCTTCCACCTTCGCGCCGAAGGTCCGCGTTTTGGGCACGACCTTTTTGTCGTCGCCGAACGTATGCGTCACCTTGAAATCCGACTGGTTCATCTCCCACACGGCGACTGAGCCGTCGAGCTTGCCTTCGACGTTCTCGACACGCGCCGTCACGTCGTCCGACTTGCTGCGGTTCATAACGTTCACGTAGATCTCGCTGCGATCCTTGTTGTAGGTCACCGAGACGTCGAGCACGTTCAGGGCGGCGTGCCTGGGGGAAGCCTTGAGTTTCGGCGAGGTCACCAGCGCGTCGAGCGACATGTTGCCGCGCTGCTTGCCGTACTCGGCGATCGGGAAGTAAATCGGCTGCAGGAACAGGCCCTCTTTGTTCGTGAAGATCGGCGCGATCACGTTGACGATCTGCGCAAGGTTCGCCATCTTCACGACGTCGGCGTGGCGGAAGAACGAGTTGAAGAACATGCCCATGGCCAGGGCGTCTTCGTAGTTGTAGATCTCTTCCAGACGGGTCTTGCCCGTGGCGAATTCGCTGCCGTTCGAACGCGCGCGATACCAGACGTTCCATTCGTCGTAGGCGATGTAGATTGGATGCTGGTTGGGCCGCCCGGATTGCGCGGCCTTGATCAAACCAGCCACCACTTCGATCCGATGATCCAGGTCCGCGCTCGCCGAGAGGAAGCCCTCAAAATCATTGGCCTGGTTGCCGATGTAGGTATGCAGTGAGATGTAATCGATCTCGTCGCGCAGCTTTTCGAGCACCGTGCGGTTCCACGCGATCCAGTCGGCGTTCGGGCCGAAGTTGCTGGAGCCCGAGGCGATCAGCTTGATCGACTCGTCGGCGCGCCGCATGGCTTTGGCCGCCTCCAGTGCGAACTTCGTATAATCCTCGGCGTTCTTGTGCCCGAGCTGCCACGGACCGTCGATCTCGTTGCCCAGCCCCCAGATCTTCACGTTATAGGGCGCTTCGCGGCCGTTCTTGCGCCGCTGGTCGGCCCAGTAGGTGTGCCGCGTCTCGTTGGTGTACTCCACCCATTGCCGGGCATCTTCGACCGAGCCCAGGCCGGCGTTGATGCAGATATACGGCGTGAGCCCCATCTTCTCGGCGTATTTCAGGAACTCGTCGGTGCCGAAACGGTTTGGCTCTAGATCGCCCCAGGCCTGATCTACGCGAACCGGGCGCTGATCCTTGGGTCCGATGCCGTCCTTCCAGTTGTAGCCGGAGGCGAAATTGCCTCCCGGCCAACGGAGTACGCTGACTCCCAGACCCTTAACAGCTTCCATGACGTCTTTGCGGTAGCCGTCGCTGTCGGAAAGAGGGCTTCCTTCCTCATACAGGCCGCCATAGATGCAGCGGCCGAGGTGCTCGGCGAAGTTGCCGAACAGATAAGGGTGAACCTCACCGACGGTGCGGTCCGTGTCGATCTTGATGCGCGCCTTCGGGGTTTGTGCGAAGGCAACGGTGCCAACGGCCAGGGCGAGGAAGAGAGTGCGATAAGTCATGATTTAGGCCTCAGAGATTGGGGACTCGACGATTCTATCAGTCTGTGAGGGGCGCCGAATGCGAGGACATCGAGTGTCCGGGCCTCGCCATCCCGTAAGGCGTTCACGTAGGGCTGCTGCGAACGTGGCAAACGGGCCGATCTGGAGATCGGCGTTCGCAGGGGGGCAGGCTCACTCGGAGTTTCCCTGCGTCCTGGACAGGATTTCCTGGACCTTCGCGGAGAGTTCGCCGGGCGTATAGGGTTTGGCGATGTAGGCCATCCCGTGCTCCAGTACGCCCTGCCCGGCGATCACGTCCTGAGTGTAGCCCGAGGTAAAGAGTACGTGCAGTCCGGGGCGCTCGGCCTTCAGGCGTTCCGCCAGTTCACGTCCATTCATGCCGGGGAGCACCACGTCGGTTATCAGCATGTCGATCGGATCGGGATGACTCTGCGCCAGCGCCAGCGCCGCCTCGCCGTCCGCCGCGGACACAACGGAATAACCGTGGGCCTGCAGAACTTCCACTGCAAACTTGCACACGTCCTCTTCGTCCTCGACCAGCAGCAACGATCCGGTGCCCGCGGTCGCGGTCAGCGGGAGCTTGGCCGCCTCGCATTCGTCCGGCCCACTGATGCGGGGCAGGGTGATGTGAAAGGCCGTCCCCATCCCGAGTTCGCTGTACACCTCAATCCAGCCGCCGTTCTGCTTGACGATGCCATACACAGTGGCCAATCCCAGGCCCGTTCCCTTGCCCCGTTCTTTCGTCGTAAAGAAAGGCTCAAAGATGTTCTGCTGGACTTCCGCGCTCATCCCGGCGCCGGTGTCGGTCACTGACAGAACTACATATGAGCCCGGAGGCAGATCGCTCTTCCCACGCCTTTCGTATTGGCCTACACTGACGTCACGCGTCTCAATGGTCAGCGTTCCTCCCCGCGGCATGGCATCGCGGGCGTTGGCCGCCAGGTTCATCAGGATCTGTTCAATCTGGCCAGGGTCCGCAACCACGCGTCCCAAATTGGGCTGCAGCACGGCGCGCACCTGGATCAGTTCTCCCAGCAACGGCTGGAGCATGCCCCGCGCTTCCGTGACGATCGCGTTCAGATCGATGGGCTTGGGCTGGATGATCTGTTTCCGGCTGAAGCCCAGCAACTGTTGGGTCAGGGTAGCCGCCCGCTCTCCCGCTCGCCGGATCTGGTCGAGAGGAGCCCGCAGCGGATCGGCGCCGCTCAGCCGCGCCAAAGCAACCTCGCTGTAACCGTTGATGACAGTCAGCAGATTATTGAAGTCATGGGCTACACCGCCTGCCAGCCGTCCCACGCTTTCCAGCCTCTGCGCCTGGGAGAGTTGCGCCTGCAACTGCTTTTCGTGCTCCAGCTTCGCCGCAATCATGGTGGTCTGCCGGTTCACGCGGCGCTGGAGGATGAAAACCCAGCTCAGCACGACTGCCATCAGAAAGGCCATGCTCGCCAACACGCCAAGCGTATTTCGTACCGTCCACCAGGACGCCATCTGTACGACCGCGATGTCGGAGGGCGAACGCAGCAGCAGCCGGAATGAGACGGGTTCGGGAGGCACCTGCGTGGCATCCCAACTCACTTCGCAGACGCCGGTCAACCGCAGCATGCTCCCAGGGCGCAGTGCTTCCAGTTCCGCGAACGGCTGCGGCTGTTCCAAAACCGCGGTGAATGACGTGGTTCCGGACTGCAGCGTCAGGACTTCGTCACCGTAGCTGGAGTGCTGGCCTACCAGATGGGCTTCGAGACGAACCAGCCGCGAATCCATGGCCCCGGTCATCAAGTCTTCCGCGTTGGAGTCCGTCGCACGTACCGAAGCGCCGTGCCCAAGAACACGCAAATCCACCGATTCCAAGATGGGCAGCTTTGCGCCCAGAGGAGAAAAACCGACGGCTTCTACTCTATCGCCAACCCGCGCCCCGGTAGCACCGTTGACCTCCAACCGGAGTCCTGCGCCGCTGGATGTCACTTGAACGGTACCGCCGAGCCTGGCGGCGCTTACGATGCCCGTTACTTTCACCCGATGTCTTGGGGCGTCCTCGAAGTCGAACTGGAGCAAACGGTCCAGAGGCAAACTCTCCATCGCATAGGGATCCGCGGGCGCCGGCCACGTCACCTTAACGAAGTCCTGCGACGGCGCCATGAGGTGGAATCCTTGGATCTGCCTGTTCTGATCGAACAGCGCGCCGAGAACGCCGTCGACTTCCAGTTCCGCATCGACCCAATGGGAGTAATTTTCAGGGCTGGGATTTTCGATCAGATCTACCGGAAAGTGGTGTCCGCTCACCTCCAAATCGATCAGGGTTCGCGCGTTGGCCAGCGTGAGGACCTTGCGGGCAACGCCTCTGACACGAGCCCATTTGTTCTCGTCTCGCACAGCCAGCTTGGACGGCTCCGCAATCGGCAGCGGCGGAAACTGATTCCCTGCATACAACACGCGCATCGTGGCCTGATGAATGGCGGGAGCGTAATCGCCTGGATGGCTGACGCCTTCGACCTCTATTTGATCGCCTTGCGCCAACAATGGGGGCAAAGCCTCCTTTAGGGCGACAAAAATACCGCCCGTGGAGTCCTGCAGGAACAGTGTTCGCGACTCCTCAAGAAAGAGATTCAGAGCGCCCTGAATTCGCACCGGATAGTGCTTTGCGGCTTCATCGGATGTGAGCTGCTTGACCTGGCTCACCTTCGTCAGCAGGGGCAGCCCCTGACCGGGGCCCGTAGCAGGTTCGGATGGAAGCGGCGCCGGTCCAGCCGCCTGGATATCGTCAAACCGGGAGACGTGCAGGCGCCCCGATCGCGGATTGCCTTGAGCATCGCGGAACACCGAGGCCACGCCGCGAACCACGATTGCGGTCCCGGCGGGCCATTCAGGCATAGGGTCTTCCGTAGAGACGATCACTTCCAGAGTCTGGTCCCGTTCCGCAATGACTAAGCGCAAATGGACGTTATCCACGAACGAAACCGACTTGAAGCGCGCCTCGATCTCCACGTATTGAAAGTCCTCGCTGCCTTCCAAAACGCGGCTGATCGAGACTTTGCGCGCGCCAGGAAAGAGCGTCGGCGGACCGACGCGGATGCGTGGCTTCACCACCACCGGATCGTATTCTTCGTAGCCGCTATATCCTTCAACGTCCAGTCTCACGCCTGGCGCGACGTTGTCCAATTCCAGATCCCGCGAATCGACGAACACCCCGCCGGTGTCGTCCTGCACGGTCAGTATGTGATATTTCGTGTCGTAGAAAGTGACGATCCCGTGTAAGCGCACGGGGTAGCCCCGTCGGGCCTCAGCCGCTGGAAGCTGCCGTATCTGCTCGCTGTTGGTCAGGACGGGCAGATTACTGCGGCTTCCGAACCACGTGCAACTGCCTATCGGGAGGAGGAGCGAAAGGAGACAACAGAGCAACGCGGCTTGACGGAATCCGATCATAGCCCGCAATTCGACTTTCCATGCGATTGTACGCTATTAGCCCCATAGCAATGCCATGGAGCGTAACGCGTTTAGTACTACGTCGAATGCTAACTTTTGTGTCTTGATGGATTTCCGAAGCTGTGCTACCCGTCATGGCCCTCATGAGCGGTCATGAGTACAGACCCTTGTTCCAGCGGAGCGGGCCGTTGATCGCTGTGTGGCCTACGCCGGGTTTCCGTGGGGCGTCGCTTTCAAAGTGAAGTTGCCACTCGCCATTGTGTCGAGCAATTGTTCGTGCGTCTGCGGGTCCAGCAGGTAATAGCTCTTGCCGGCTTCCTCAATCACCGCGGCCTGGCCCTTGGCCACCAGCATCATGCAGAGATGCTGCTCGCCCGGACTCAGTTCGTCCGAGTCTACTCGGGGCATGCCTTGTTTGCCGGGCCTGAGCTTGTTGAGAAAACCTCTCACAAAAAGCGGAGACTGCGCGGAGTCCAGCGCGGCGCCGGCCTCGCACCAGCGCTGTTCAGGGGCTCCGAAGAAGTAGGGGCCGGACGAGTAAGCAAGCAGGAACACGACAATATCGATGAAGGCCGCCAGCGCCAGCGAGAAGATGTGCCTTGGGCCTGGGTTCGTGACGAGCTCCGTGAAGGCCACCATCAAGTCTTCCTGCTGGCTGGCGGTTTTGTCCACGAACTCGGCGTACGCTGGCACGTCCGGGCGTACGGGCTTGCCGCTGTGGATCGTCTTTTCCACTTCGGCCCAGGGGACTTGATCGACGGCCTCGCGGTAGGCCTTGAGCTGCTTTTCCGAAGGGTCGGACGGCTTGGATGAGGCCCGAAAGGCTGCCATGGCGCTGCGGGCCTGCTCGATTTGCGTCAGCGACTCCCGCGTGAGCTTCTGATAGCGGTCGAAGGCGGTATAGCGCAATCCGCTGCCGGAGCCTTCTCTGTAATTCGCACCGTAGGTTTGGGCCTCCTTCGCTACGGCCTCCCGGATATTCGCCAGATACGGGTCCGAGTCCTGCGCGCGGGAAATGTAGCCGTGCGCCTTCTCGGCCTCGGTCATCTCCTGCAAAGCGAGTACGTGGCGCTTGCCCTCGCTGATGGCAGCCTGCAGAGTCTCGTCGGTCTGAGTCGCAGCCGTCGAGAGGCGGTCATACAACCCGCGTTGGACAAGTGCAGGCCGCTCGCGCGCCGAGAACCAGGTGTAAAGGCTCACGTAAGAGAAGGAGATGGAGACCACCGCCGTAATCGCGTATACCGCAATCAGCAGCCCGCGCTTTGCCTTCGAAAATCCGATCAGCCAGGCCACCATGACCAGCGCGATCTGGATTCCCAGCGAGGCCAGCACGGCGAACCATGCCGAAAGATAAAGCGCCATGCCCTGTTGCGTGGTGTACCAGGAAACGATGGAGAGAAGACAGCTCGCGGCGAACAGGGCTATCACGAGGGGCTTGCTGGCGGAGAAGCCGGCGGAGGTTAGATTTGCCATAAGGCTTACCCGTTATTACGCGCGGCGCGCCCGGAAGGTTCGGTTATTCGGACTCGCGAGTACGGACAGAACGCCCCACGACCGGCAGACCGTTCACCCCCAATGATGAGGATCATGTGTCCGTCTCCGAGCAACTCAAGTGCCGTGCGGACATCAATGCGGTCGCCGCGCTCACCGAACCGCCAGCACCGACCTCGAACGAAGAGAGGGGTCCCGTGGAAGCGGCCTCGGCGCTCAAGTGGAAATCAACGGAGGCGCGGCGCCGAACGTGGACCGCGAAGCGGAAGAAAGCTCTGGGGACCCCTCTCTTCGTTCGGGCTGGTGGGGCTCGGTGCTGGTGGGGCTTGGTGCTGGCAAGGACTCGGAGCGCGAGCGCCGCATAATCGACAGCCAGGTTCTCAGAGCAACGCGAACAGGGTGCGGCTGGAACCTCAAAACGGTAAGGCCTTACCGTTTTGAGGTATAACCTGTTGATTCTACTTGCAAAAACGGAAACGCCTTACTGGTTCTAGCGTTTCTAGCGCTTGCTGCTAAGCGAATTCGACGGTCGCCGTAGCGCCCTTCAGCAATTGCACCGTCACCGTCCCGTCGGGGTTGTCATGGCGTGGATACGACGTCTTGCCCTGGCGCATGGCGACGATTTTCTGGTCTCTCGGGGCGCGGAGAATGAAGTTTCCCGAAATGGACGAACGCAACTCGGCCTTCGTCGCCTTCCCGTTCTTCCATTCCAAACCGACGGTCAGGCCGCCGCGCGCACGCAATCCGTGGAACGCACCTTCGCTCCACGACGCAGGCAGGGCGGGCAACAGGGCTACTTCGCGGTCGTGGCTCTGCAGCAGCATCTCGGCGATGCCGGCGGGCCCGCCGAAGTTCCCGTCGATCTGGAAGATGTAGGCTCCCGGCCCGGCGGGATGCGTGTCGAACAGGTTTTTGTGGGTGCTCTGCGTGAGCAGCTTCGAGACAGCCTCGCCGGCCCCCTCCCCGTCGCGCAGTCGGGCGCGCAGGTTGACGATCCAGGCCGCGCTCCAGCCCGTATAACCTCCGCCGGACTTTAACCGCAATTCGAGAGACTTCCTCACAGCCTCCATCCAATCCGGCGCTCTTTTCCAGGTGAATACAGGTGATGGGTAGGCACCGTACAGATGCGACATATGCCTATGGCCGGGCTCGGGCTCGGGAAACTCCTCGGACCATTCGAGCAATTGACCCTGGCTGCCCTTGCGGAATGGCGCCAGCCGCTTCAGCGCAGCCCGCAGTTTCCCGGCAAAGCCGTCCTCGAGACCTAGCGTCTTCGAGGCCGTAATGCAGTTGGTGAACAGCTCGCGGATCAGGGTCAGATCCATCGTGCAGCCGGCCGTGGTCGCGGCGTTCTTGCCGCTCTTCGTTCTGAAAATGTTTTCAGGCGATTCCGATGGGCAGGTAGTCAACGCGCCGGTTCCGTCATCGATGAGCCATCCGAGCAAGAACTCCGCCGCACCTCGCATCAAGGGCCAGGCGCGCTCGCGCAGGAACGCCGTGTCCCCGGAAAACGCGTAGTGTTCCCACAGATGTTCGCACAGCCACGGCCCCGCCATAGGCCAGTTGGCCCACTGCGGATCGCCGGACTTCGCTCCCATGGGACCGGACTTCGCGCCCACTGGATTCGACGCGCGCCACAGGTCGGTGTTGTGGTGTACCACCCAGCCGGGCAGGTTATAGAGCACCTGTGCGGTTCGCGCGCCAGTGTGGCTGAGTTCCTCGATCAGGTCGAATAATGGAGCGTGGCAGTCCGCGAGATTGCAGGTCTCGGCCAGCCAGTAATTCATCTCGACGTTGATGTTGGTGGTGTAATTCGCGCTCCATGGCGGACGCAGGTTCTCACTCCAGATGCCCTGCAAATTGGCGGCCTGGGTATGCGGCCGGGAACTGGCGATCAACAGGTAGCGGCCGTATTGAAAATAGAGTGCGGCTAGCGACGGATCGGGCCGCGTGGCATAGCTCTTGAGCCGTTCGTCGGTGGGCAACTTGGAGGCTTGCGAATCGCCCCCGAGTTGCAGCGCCGCACGCCGGAACAGCTTGCGGTGATCGTCGATGTGCGCCTGCTTGATCTGCTCCCACGTCTTTTTGGACACGGCGTCGAGCGTCTTCGCGCAGCGGGAGTGGATCTCTTCCGCGCTCAAGTCCGGGAGCTTGTCATATCCCCTGAAGCCAGTTGCAGCGGCAACAAGCAGCAGCACAGAAGCGGCTTTTTCAATCCGCAATGTGGCCGCGCCCGTCCTGTCAGGAACAATCGTTCCGCCCTCTGCTCTGGCCTCAACCAGCGCCTCGCAGCGCATGCCCTTGCCCTCTTCATCGCTGTAGAGGATGGGGTTCTTCGAATTGAGGTAGTTCGGGTCGGCATGGGACGGCGCTTTCGCTCGCAGGCGCAATCGCGCGCTGCCATCCGGCTCGACGGCCCAATTTTTGAACAGGCTGCTGAATCCGACGTTCAGACTGAGTTTATGAGCGCCCTCGGCATCAATCCGAATCGCAATCACCTGGTCGGGCTGCGAGACCAGAACCTCACGCGTAATCCGCGTGGAGCCCGAGCGATAAGACGTCGTGCAGATGGCCGTGTCGAGATCGAGCTCTCGCCGGTAGTCGAATGTGCTCTCCAGATCATCAAAGGTGAGTTTCAATTCGCCGAGCGGCTGATAGCTCTCGTTATACGGACCCTGCAACTTGCGGCACGCCGCGTCCGCCGCCGCATAGTCCTTTTCCTGGAGCACCAGCCTGCGTATCTCTTTCAGGTACTCAGGTCCCTTCGGCTCGTTGCCATCGGTGGGATAGCCCGACCAGAGTGTGTCCTCGTTGAGGAAGATACGCTCGTCGCGCACAATACCCATCACCATTGCGCCGAGACGCCCATTGCCGAGGGGCAAAGAATCGACCCATTGCTTGGCCGGTTCCCGGTACCAGAGCTTCAACTCCGCGGGCACCGACTCAGTCCCCGGAGCCGCCGTGGCGGCGGCGAGAGCGGGCGGCAGAGCTGGAAGCGCGGTCAAAAAGTGGCGTCGATTCATGTCGGAAAGAGCATATCGCAACCGCACGCTTTCATGTGGGTTGTCCGCATCGGGCGCGCTGTTTTCCAACCTGAGCCGGGGCCTGTTCACCAGTTTTTTGCTGTGCAGGTTGATGAAACACCATCAGCTTGGTAGGATTTTGGGAATATGTCCAAGCTGCAAGACGTCAAACGCGATTTCGGTTTTATCACGCGTGCCCTCCACGCCGGTTTTGACTCGGACCCAGCAACCAAAGCGCGGGCGGTGCCGATCTATCAGACCTCGTCGTACGTTTTCGACGATGCGGCCGACGCCGCGGCCCTGTTCGGGCTGCAGAAGTTCGGCAACATCTATACGCGCATCATGAACCCGACGACCGATGTGCTGGAGAAGCGTATCGCCTCCTTGGAAGGTGGCGTCGCGGCATTGGCCGTCGGTTCCGGCCAGGCGGCTCAACTTCTTACGGTTACGAGTCTCCTGGAATCGGGCGATCATCTGGTGGCGGCGTCCACTCTGTACGGCGGAACTTACACTCAGTTCGATGTGAGCTTCCGGCGCTTCGGCATCGACACGACTTTCGTGGATCCCGACGATCCGGAGAACTTCCGCAAGGCCATCAAGCCCAACACGAAGGCGATTTACGGCGAGACCATTTCGAACCCGCGCGGCAACGTGCTGGATCTCGCGGCTGTCGCGAAGATTGCTGCCGAGGCGAATGTTCCATTCATTGTGGACAGCACCTTTGCGACGCCCTACCTCTGCCGGCCCATCGAACACGGCGCGAACATCGTCGTCCACTCCTTGACCAAGTTCCTGGGCGGGCAGGGCAGCTCGATAGGCGGCATCATTGTCGATGGCGGAAAGTTCGATTGGAAATCGTCCGCCCACCCGCTGTTGAATCAACCCTCACCCGCCTATCACGGCATGAATTTCGCCGAGACCTTTGGCAACCTGGCTTTCATTCTGAGAGCGCGCGTCGAGGGTTTGCGGGATCTCGGGCCTGCGTTGAGCCCGTTCAATTCCTTCCTCTTCATCCAGGGTGTCGAGACGCTGGCCCTTCGCATGGACCGTCACATCGCAAACGCCCAGGCGATCGCCGAGTGGCTGGAGCAGCATGACCAGGTGAGCTGGGTAAAGCACCCGGGTCTGAAGTCGAGCCCTTACTATGCACTTGCACAGAAGTATCTGCCCAAGGGCGCGGGGGCAATATTCAGCTTCGGCATCAAGGGCGGCTATGACGCGGGCGTCAAGTTCGTGGACTCGCTCAAGCTCTTCTCGCTGCTGGCCAACGTCGGCGATGCGCGCAGCCTGGTGATCCATCCGTCCTCCACGACGCATCAGCAATTGAACGCCGAACAGCAGGAGGCCGCGGGCGTGACCGGAGACATGATCCGGCTCTCTATCGGCCTGGAGGATCTCGAAGACCTGCGCTGGGATCTCGGCCAAGCGCTCGAAGCATCTCAGTCTTAATTCAGTGGGGCTGCGCTCTTCGCGTGGGGCGGCGCTCCAGCGCTGCGCGGGCCCTCCAGTGCCCACCAACTAACCTAAGTCTTGGATGGGCCGCTGCTATCCTGGAAGCGTAGGCATGTTCTCACGCCCCAAATCCTTCGCCTTCGCAGTGCTGCTCGCGCTGCTGATCTGTGTTGGAGCAACGGCGGTCTTTAGTGACTCCTCGCCTTTGACCGGAGCGGCGAGCCCGCGCATCGTAGGTCTTCTCACCGCCCAGGTCCCCGGCTCCGGCCAGTTGCTGCGCTCCGGCCATTCACAGCAATCCCGGGCTCTCTCCTCGCGCTCTCGTTTGCACACTCCCGCCGGCCGGCGCTGTGCGCCGCGTCCGCCTGCTGAGAGCGAACCCGTTCGCGGGCTGTGCGCGCAGCAGAGTTCCTTCTTCTCCGGGACTTGCGCCGGACGCTCTCCACCCTGTTTCTCCTGAATCCGCGATCGAGCCTGACTCGCTATTGCGGGTTCGATTCCACGATTGATCGCGCTGTCGGCGTACTCCGTCTCGCCGAGCGCGGCGATTCTCGTCAGATTTCGAAGCAGGAGATTTACTCAAATGGAAGCGAAAACAGAACACGCTCGCACGGCTGCATCCGCGGCTGCGCAAACCACACAGCAAGGCCAGCCGACGCCACCCGACATCGATTACAGCCCGAAGAAGATGACGCCCCGCGAGACGTTGATTCTCTCGCTGAAGCTCGCGGGAGCCACCGCAATCTTCCTCGCGCTGCTTTGGCTTGCGCACGTCAAGTTGGATAGGTAAAACGAGGCCCGAGCATGGGGTCGATCCGGCCAAGGGCGTGGAACGGCAACCATCTGGCTCTCGGCCGTCGGCGTTGCACCCGAGCGGGGCTGAATGCCCCGCGCAGGCTGAAGGCCTGCCCCACCACGCACCTGATCCACCACGCCGATGTTCCCAACGCTTATTCCAAACCGATCGGCTTGGGCGGGGGCGCGGTGGGATCGTCAGCCTTGGCCTTCTTGAGCAGTTCCTCGAACTTGCGGTCGAGCACACTCTTCGACGACTTCAGCGCTTCGACCGATTTCTGAAAGGCCTCTTCACGCGCCTGCTCAGCGCCTTTCAGACGCTCGACGCCGACCGTGATGTCTTCGAGCGTCTTCGGCCGAGGCTTCTCCTTGTGCTCGAGCACGGCTCGCACCCGCGCGTCCACTTTCAGCGTCGCGCCGCAGCAAGGGCATTCCACCTCAAACGTCTCTGCGCTGCCCGGTTTTTTCACCTGTGCCATAACGGCCCTATTGTGCCACACACGGACTCTGAAGCAGGCAAGAGACGTGCCAGTCGGCCCCGCGGCGCAGGCTCTCCCGCGCCGGTACGTTACCATGAAAGTACTCCAACATGAAGAACTGGGAAGAGCGGCAGCAGGCCTTAATTGAGGCATTGGATTCGCGCATCGTCGTCCTCGATGGCGCGATGGGCACCATGCTGCAGCGCGCCACCCTCACAGCCGCGGACTTCGGCGGAAACGCTCTGGAAGGCTGCAATGAGAATCTGGTGCGCACCCGTCCCGACGTCGTGCTGGACGTCCACCGGGCCTACTTTGCGGCCGGCTCCGACATGGTGGAGACGAATTCCTTCGGCGGCACTCCGCTGGTTCTGGCCGAATACGGACTCGCCGACGATGCGGAGCTGCTGAACCGTCGCGCGGCGGAACTCGGGCGCCAGGCTGCGGCGGAGTTTTCAACACCCGGACGGCCGCGCTTCGTCGCCGGATCCATTGGACCGACCACCAAGGCCATCACGGTGACTGGCGGCGTGACGTTCGAGCGTCTGACGCAGAACTTCTACGTGCAGTCAAAGGCGCTGATCGAAGGCGGCGCGGACGTACTGCTGGTGGAGACCTGCCAGGACACACGCAACGTCAAAGCCGCGCTGCTGGCTGTTGCGCGAGTGGGCCGCGAACTGGGCCAGCGGATTCCCGTCATGGTTTCGGGCACCATCGAACCGATGGGCAGCATGCTGGCTGGCCAGACCGCCGAAGCGCTCTACATCTCCGTCGAACACGCCCATCTGCTCTCCATTGGTTTGAATTGCGCCACCGGGCCTGAGTTCATGACCGACCACATCCGGTCGCTGCACGAGATGGCCTCGACGCGCATCTCCTGCTACCCCAATGCGGGCCTGCCCAACGAGGATGGCAAGTACCTGGAGACGCCCACGACGCTGGCGGCGCAGCTCGAGAAGTTCGCCGACCACGGCTGGCTGAACTTCGTCGGCGGCTGCTGCGGCACTACTCCGGACCACATTCGCGCTATCGCGCAGATGGTAGACGGCAAGAGGCCACGCGTCACGCCGCAGGCACCGCTCAAGACCTATTTCTCGGGTATCGATTTCGTCGAGGCGGAGGAATCCAACCGCCCGCTGCTGGTCGGCGAACGGACTAACGTGATCGGCTCGCGCCTGTTCAAGCGCATGATCGCGGAAGAGAAGTTCGAGGAAGCGACCGAAATCGCCCGCCGCCAGGTTCGCAACGGCGCGCACATCGTGGACGTCTGCCTGCAGTCCAGCGACCGCGAAGAGATCAACGACATTCCGCAGTTCTACGAGTCTGCTGATCCGCAAGATCAAAGCGCCGATCATGATCGATACCACCGACCCCAAGGCGGTGGAGTTATCCCTGACCTATTCGCAAGGCAAGGCGATCATCAATTCGGTGAATCTCGAAGACGGCGAGGAGAAGTTCGAGAAGATCTGCCCGTTGGCCAAAGCGTATGGCGCCGCTCTCGTGGTCGGTACCATCGACGAGGATCCGGTGCAGGCGCAGGCCTTCACGCGCGAGCGCAAGCTGGCGGTGGCCCAACGCTCCGTCGATATTCTCACGACCAAATACGGCATCCCGATCACCGATATCCTCATCGATACGCTTGTCTTCCCCTGCGCAACCGGCGACGAAAACTACATCGGCGGCCCGGTGGAGACCATCGAAGCGATCCGGACGATCAAAGAAGCCCTGCCCGGTGTGAAGACTATTCTGGGCGTCTCGAACGTCAGCTTCGGCCTGCCCGCCGCGGCGCGAGAAGTGGTCAACTCGGTCTTTCTCTACTACGCAACGAAGGCCGGTCTGGATCTCGCCATCGTTAATACGGAGAAACTGGAGCGCTTCGCGTCAATTCCGCTGGAAGAACGACGGTTGGCCGAGAGCCTGCTTTTCAATTCGCCGCCGTCCGAGGTTGTAGCGGATCATCCCAACCACGATCTGCTGATGAACGCCCCGCAAGATTGGCGCGAGCAATCAAAGGAAGAACGCGCCGCCATCAACCAGATCAACATCGCCGCCGTCGCAGAGCATTTCCGGACTACTGTCAAAAAAGCCAAGGCTCCGAAGGAGAGCCTGCCGCTCGACACGCGGCTGTCGAACTACATCATCGAAGGCTCGAAGGATGGGCTGGTCGAGGATCTCGACAAGAAGCGCGCCGAGGGCGTCGCGCCGCTCGACATCATCAACGGTCCTCTAATGGCGGGCATGAGCGAAGTCGGCCGGCTGTTCAACAACAACGAACTCATCGTCGCCGAGGTGTTGCAATCGGCCGAGGCAATGAAGGCCGCGGTGACACACCTCGAGAAGTTCATGGAGAAGGCCGACACCGCCGCGCGCGGCAAGATCGTCCTCGCCACGGTGAAGGGCGACGTACACGACATCGGCAAGAACCTGGTAGAGATCATCCTGGCAAACAACGGTTACACGGTGGTCAATCTGGGCATCAAGGTGCCGTCGGAGACGCTGATCCAGGCCTATCGCGATCACAAGCCGGACGCCATCGGCCTGTCGGGTCTGCTGGTGAAAAGCGCGCAGCAGATGGTGACTGCGGGCGAGGATTTCAAGAACGCTGGGATCGCGGTGCCGCTTCTCGTGGGCGGCGCCGCGCTATCCGAGAAGTTCACGACGAACCGCATCGCTCCCGCCTACAGCGCGCCTACGTTCTACGCCAAAGACGCCATGACGGGGCTGCGCTTGCTGAACGAAATCATGGAACCGGAGGGCAGGGAAGCGACCCTCGCCAGCCACATCTACACCGCACCGGCCGCCGCTCCGCTGGCGACCGCGGAAACGCGCGTGCCCTGCAGCGAAAAGCGCAGCACGAAGGTGCGGACCGATCTGCCGATCCCGCCCGTCCCATACAAAGAGCGCCGCGTCCGCCTGGTGCCCAATCTGCAAGAGGTCTGGAGCTACATCAATCCGTTCATGCTTTACGGCCGGCACCTGGGGTACAAGGGCAATTTCGAGAAGGATCTGCACGAGCGCAATGAGCGCGCGCTCGAACTCTTCCACAACGTGGAGAATGTGAAGCAGCGCGTCGCGCAGTTTATGAAGGTCCGCGCCGTGTGGCGCTTCTTCGAGGCGGAGCGAGCCGGCAATTCCGTGAATCTGTTCGAGCCTGGTGCGGAGACGCCGCTGCACACGTTCCACTTCGGCCGGCAGGCTCGCGAGAATGGGCTCTCGTTGAGCGACTATGTGCTCGATCCCGATGACAAGGGGCAGCGCGACCATGTGGCGATGTTCATCGTCACTTCGGGCGAGGGCGTGCGCCAGTTTTCCGAGACGGCCAAAGCGCAAGGTGAGTTCTTCCTGGCGCATTGCTCGCAGGCGCTCGCGATCGAGACCGCCGAGGGATGCGCCGAGTGGCTGCACCGCCGCATCCGCGAAGACTGGGGCTTCCCCGATGCGCCCACCATGACGATGAAGGATCGCTTTACTTCGCGCTATCGCGGCAAGCGCTACAGCTTCGGCTATCCGGCCTGCCCGCGTCTCGAAGACCAGCAAGGGCTGTTCAAGCTGTTGCAGCCTGAGGAGATCGGCGTCGAACTGACCGAAGGATTCATGATGGATCCCGAGGCCTCCGTCAGTGCGCTAGTCTTCCATCACCCTGATGCGAGCTACTTCTCGGTCGCCGAGGAGTCGGAAGCGGCCGCAGCTTCTGAGATTGGATCCACGGTAGCTGAGCGATAGCCTTCTCCAAAGAGAGACACATGAGTATTCGAACTTCCATTGCTCCGGACCCGGAAGAGGCCGCCCGCGCTTGTGCCGCGGCCATCGCGGGGATTCTCAAAGACTCGCTAGCGGACCACGGTTCCGCAACGCTCGCGGTGAGCGGCGGGACGACGCCGGGTTTGATGATGGATCATCTCGCGGCGACGGATCTCAACTGGTCTCGGGTCCACATCTTCTTCGTGGACGAACGCCCCGTGCCGCCCGGAGATCCGCAAAGCAATTTCACCCTTTGCGAAACGCACCTGTTGAAGCCGGCTGGAGTAGCCGATGCGAATATCCACCGAATCCAGGGCGAACAGGTTCCGGAGCAGGCAGCGGAGCTTTACAGGCTCGAAATTTCGTCATTTTTTGGCCTGAAAAGGGACGAAAAACCGCATTTTGACGCAATTCAGTGCGGGATCGGGCCGGACTGCCACACCGCCAGTCTGTTCCCCGGCGAACCGGCTATCGACGATATGGACGGCCTGGTGGCGGCTCTTCCCGTTGCCAAAATGAGCCAGACGCGGATCACAATGCTGCCTGCGATTCTGCTCAATGCCAGAAGGTTGATCGTACTGGCGACAGGCGCGGAGAAGGCCGAAGCCATCGGATACGCCGTGCTTGCGCCCTACAATCCGCAGCAGTATCCCGCGCAGTTGGTCGTTCGCGCCGCACAGAGCGAACTATTCCTGGACAATGCCTCGGCAGCGCTCGTCGTGTAAACTACGAAGAATTTCGTTGACACTACGAATTGATTCGTAATACATTCGAGGCGTGAACCCTTCACTGCCTAAACCGACTCCGGCGGAGACAGAAATCCTGAACGTGTTGTGGGACCTTGGAGCGGGTACGGTCCGCCAGGTGCACGACGTTTTGGCGGCACAACGCCCGACCGGCTACACCACCGTCCTGAAGCTGATGCAGATCATGGCCGACAAGGGCCTGGTGCGCCGGGAGGACGGCGACGGCCGCGCTCACATCTACACGCCTACGCTCGAACGCGATCTGGCGCAGCGCCAGATGGTCCGGGATCTGGTGGACCGCATTTTCGGCGGCAGCGCGACCCAGCTCGTTCTGCAGGCGCTCGAGGAGCGTCCAGCCTCAGCGGAAGAACTCGAAGAGATACGGCAGTTGATCGACAAGCGCGAAAAAGGAGCTTCGGCATGAGTTTCCAGATCGCCCAAGCGCTGGCGCATTTCCTGTGGCAGGGCGTCGCCATCGCCGCCGTCTTGTTTATCCTGCTCCACTTTCTACGCGATTCCAGCGCCCGCTATAACGCCTGCGCCTTTTCTCTGGCGTTGATGTGCGCCTCACCCGTGGCCACTTTCTTCTACCTCGCGCCCGCCGCCGTGGCGCACGGCACGCGTGGAATCGTCTTGAATACGGCACTGCCGTCGCCGGGAAGCGTGCCCGTGAGCTGGTTCGAGGCCAACGCGACGAGGCTGTTCGGGCTGTGGCTCGCCGGGGCACTATTCCTGCTGGTGCGCGCCGCCTGGGCCTGGTGGCGAGCGCGGCGCGTGGTGACGAACGAATTCGAGCCGTTGACTGGAGGATTGGAAGCATCCGCCCGGCGCCTGGCGGTCCAGCTTGGCGCAAGCAGCGTCCGATTCCGGGTCTCCGCGCGGGTCGCTTCGGCGCTGGTGTTCGGCTGGCTGAAACCGATTGTTGTGTTGCCCGCCGCCGCTCTGGGAAGACTGACCGAGGCCGAGATCGAGGCTCTGCTGGCGCACGAACTGGCTCACGTCGTTCGCTGCGATTTCCTGGTGAACCTGCTGCAAACCGTGGCCGAATGCGTGCTCTTCTACCATCCCCTGGTGTGGTGGGTCAGCGCGCGGATGAGGGAAGAGCGAGAGCTCTGCTGTGACGACTTTGCCGTGGCCGTGTGCCGCGACGAAGTCCTATATTCCAAAGCATTATTACGACTGGAGGAACTCCGCATGGAACCCGCACTCGCCGCAACCGGCGGCCGTCTGTCGCTCCGCATCCGGCGTTTGCTGGGCGGACCTGAATCGAACCGAATCGCCGTAGCGCCAGCCCTGGCGTTCGTGCTGGTATTCGGCGTCTCTGTGGCGTTGCTGGCGCAGAACGCTCCGCCCGCGCCACCGGAACCTCCCAGCCCGCCGGCCAGTCCTGCAGGGTCTCAGAAAGCCTACCGCATTGGAAATGGCGTCACTGCGCCACGACTCGTTTATAAGGTTGAGCCCAGTTACACGACTGAGGCGCACGACTCACATCTGGAAGGCACAGTTCTCCTCGCCACCGTCGTATCGACCGAAGGACTAGCTACGGATCTCAGAGTCGTGAAGAGCCTGGATCAAGGTCTTGACAAGAAGGCGATCGAAGCCGTCCGTAAATGGAAGTTCGAAGCTGGCGTGAAGGATGGGAAACCCGTGCCGGTGATCGCCAACATCGAGATCAACTTCCGTCTATCCGACGACCCGCCGGTGCCACCGGTTGCTCCTGTGGCTCCAGCGCCTATGGTGTCCCCCCTGGCTCCGGCGCCTGCGGTCGCTCCCGTACCCGCAGTCCCTCCAGTACCCCAAGTGGCGCCGGTACCTCCACCGGCTCCGGCACCACATGCCGCCCCGGTGCCGCGAGTCGCTCCAGTGCCTGCGGTGGCTCCGCTACCACCCGAGCCGCCACAGCCGCCGGAAGTTGTCGATTCCGAGCCTGCTCCACCGCCGCCACCGTCGACCGGCGTTGTTCGAGGCGTTGTCGGTGGGGTGCCGGGAGGAGTGAGAGGCGGCAAGTCGACAGGTGTTGTCGGCGGGGTACCTGGAGGCGTGAGCGGCGGCGCGACCAAGGGCGTTGTTGGGGGAGTACCTGGGGGCGTGAGCGCCGCTGAACTGAAGCGGCGGCAGGCCTACGCAGCGCAGCACTTCGGCGGAGAAGGTACCGATCGCGGCAAGGCATACGTGCGCTACGGTCCGCCGGACGAGATTGAGTCTCATTCCACTACAGGCGTGGAGATGTGGCGCTACAAAGACGCCTCGAAGAGCAAGGTCACCCTGGACCTCGAGTTCCGTAATGGGAAACAAGTCCGCGGCACGGGCGGGGCGGCGCCAGGCCCGCAAAAATAAGCGGAGACGGTTCTGGTGGGCGGGCGCTGGGCATCCGCCCCACATGGACTAGAAATCGACCACCAGTGGAGCATCGACAGGCCGCGCCGACCAGCGCCAGCGCGGCGAAGATAATGCGTGTCTGGAGTGCGGCATCGTCCGGCCCTCCGAGCGGGTAGCCGAACGGACGGTCCACAAACAGAGCGCGCGGCGGGCGCACCTTCTCAGTCAACTCCTTGCAGACGGTTACCGAAACCGTAGGAATCCCCGATCTCTCGATCACGCTTTGGATCAGTCCCACGGACTGATGGCAAAGCGGTCAAACCGGTGTCAACAGAACCGCATCAACCTGATCATCGCGCAGCATAGCCGCAACCTCCGGGGCGGTCTGGTCCACCAGGCGGCCCGGAGCGGGAATGGAACCCATGAAGCTGAAGTGGCGGGGCGCGGCTGACCCAATCCTACCTTCCGCCGCAAGTTCGCGCAGGCGGTCTAGAGGCAGCGCCAGATTCTTGTCACGTTCGATGCCCGTGTGGTCGAAGGCATCGCTCTTGTGGGCGATGCGGAGGGACGCCAGGTCCACGTCCAAGGGGAGTTCCCGGTAGCTCCAATCGCCGCCTTTGACTGACTCGTCGAATGCAGGCTGATCGGGGCGATGCAAGGCTGCGGTGGTGACCACGGCGATGCGTGACTCGGCGAGTGGCTTCGCCAGAACCGCGCCGGGTTGCCAATCGAAGTGGCGGTACCGGTAGGCGGCCATGTAGATGCGGTAGGTCAGCTTGAGGTCGGAGAGATGGGCCATGGGACGAACTTCGATTGTCGCAGGGCGGGCTGCTGAAACGGCAAGTGAGCAGTCTGTCTAGGAAATTGCCGGTCTGGAGACCGGCGTTCCCAGGGGCGTTCACAGGGCTGGCCTTTCGTAAACGAGTTCGCCATCCAACCAGGTGCGCAAGATGCCGATCGACTTGGCGGCCGCGTCAAACGAGAACTCGACGACATCGGAGCGCTCGCCGGGTTGCAGGCCCTGTTGCCGGCCCGGAATGCGTCCCACACGCGCCGGATTGATGGTCGCCATGGCAATGGCGTCACGCAGGCGGAGATGCCCAACCCTCATCAGGTGCTCGACGCCGTGGTCCATCGAAAGTGCGCTCGCAGCCAGGCGGTCGCCGTCGCGGAGAGTGATTCTGGCGGGCCGGCCGGGTGTCGCGGCATGCAGGGTCACTTCCACCTCGCCCAGCCTGTAGTCGCCGGGCGCGCAGCCGGTCGGCATGGCGGCGTCGGTAATCAGAACTGCGCGATCGACGCCCTTGGCCCGCACGGCGACCTTCAAGAAGTCATCGCCCAGGTGAACGCCGTCGGCAATCAGAGAGGCCGATAAACGGTCCTCGGCAAGCTGCTGCCAGAGGTAGTTAGGATGGCGCGGCAGGACCTTGTTGGCGCCGTTCCCCAAGTGCGTCGAAAGCGTCGCACCGGCCTGCACGGCCGACTCGATCTGCTCGTGAGTCGCCTCCTGGTGGCCGATGGAGACCACCACGCCGGAACTGACGACATGCTCAATGTAGGCGGGTGCTTCGGGCCACTCCGCCGACAGGGTCACGAGGCGGACATGGCCTTCCGCGGCTTCCTGCCATCGCTCGAACTCGTCGATTGATGGAGGACGCACCCAGCGCTTCGGATGGGCGCCGCGCGGGCCATCGATGGGCGAGATGTGCGGACCTTCGACGTGAATCGCCTCCATGGCGCGCCCCAGCGGCAACTCGCGTTTGGCTCTCACGATGTTGCGCAGGGCCCCCAGGATCTCGCCGGGGCCATTGGTAATCACGGTCGGAAAGAATCGCGTCACGCCCGTGCTCAGCAACACGTCGATGGCGTGGGCTATCCCTTCCAGCGGCGCATCGGGATCGCAAAAGTCAACACCGGCGTAGCCGTTTACCTGAATGTCGATGAAGCCAGGCGCAACGAAGGCGCCATGCGAGGGCGGGGAAGGCAGCTCTTTGACAATATCCAGAATCGCGCCGCCTGAAAGCTCGACGAAAGCGCCCGATGTGGCATCAACACCAGAACATTTCATGGCATCTCCGTTTTATTCACAGCTTAGTCACAACAGGAGCCCGCAACTGATTGAAAGGGAATGAGATCGACCTGTCGATATTCTCACGGCAAACGCCTCGCTGCCCTTCCGCAACAGGATCCAGAACCGCTACATTATGAAGGTCCGGGCCGCTGTGCCGCTCCATTGTTTCTAAATCTCGGGGGAGGTTGAGAATTTGGGAGAGGTGCGGTGGCCCGGTCTGCATTTGGTTCCAACGTTGCGCGCAATCCGCCCAGTGCATTCACCCGGACATGCGGGCAGGGCTCGAATGCCCCGCGCATTGCTGAAGGCCTGTCCCATCGCACGCCAGTCCGCACCTACACTGTGAACCTAGACTCGGGCCGGTTCGGCCGCGGGAACGGGAGTCAGCCAGCCATGACGGTCTTCCGAACGTCCCGAAACGATGTCGAAGAAGGCCTTCTGGAGTTGCTCGGTGATCGGCCCACGGCGGCCGGAGCCCACCTGAATCTTGTCGACGCTGCGGATGGGCGTGACCTCAGCGGCAGTACCGGTAAAGAAGATCTCGTCGGCGATGTACAGCATCTCGCGCGGGATCGGGCGTCTCCACCACCGGAATGTCCAGATCGCGGGCCAACGTCGCGACGGAATCGCGAGTGATGCCGGGCAGGACGCTGGAGCCCAATGGCGGCGTGTGCAACTTGCCGTCACGAACCACAAAGATGTTTTCGCCGGAACCTTCGCTGACCCGTCCGGTGTCGTCGAGCGCGATAGCCTCGGCGTAGCCGTCGAGGTGAGCCTGCATGCGGATCAATTGCGAGTTCATGTAATTGCCGCCGGCCTTGGCGAGCGCAGGCAGAGTGTTCGGCGCGATGCGTGTCCAGGAGGAAACGCAGACGTCGACTCCCTGGGCCAACGCCTCATCGCCGAGGTACTTGCCCCATTCCCAGCAAGCCAGGTAAACTTCCGTGGGGTTGCCGAAAGGCAGGACTCCCATGGTGCCGTAACCGCGTAGGATAATAGGACGTATGTAGCAGGAGCGGAGCTGGTTGACTCGAACCAGTTCAACCTGCGCATCCGCGAGTTCTTCTTGCGTGAATGGAATGTCAATCCGGTAGACCTTGGCGGAATCGCACAGGCGGCGCGTATGTTCCTTCAGCCGGAAAATGGCCGGCCCCGCGAGCGTCTCGTAGCAGCGGACACCTTCGAACACCGAGCTGCCGTAGCTGACCACGTGGGAGAGCACATGGATCCGGGCTTCATCCCACGCAATGAACTTGCCGTTGTGCCATATTTTCTCTGTGGGCGTCATACTGCCATTATGACAGCAGGATCGAGCACTGGATGTGCCGATAAGCAGCGGAGGAATTGAAGATGCGGAAGAGGTCGCTGGCGCTGCTGCTGACGTGCGCCGTACTGGCTCTGGCCGCCTCCCAAAAGAAGCTGCCTAAGCCAGGCTGGAACCTGTTCAGCAAGCAGCAGGACATAGAGCTCGGCCGTGAGTACGCTCAACAGGTCGAGCGGCAGATGTATGTGGTGCCGAATAAGGAACTCTCCGACTACGTCACCCGGGTGGGCATGCGGCTGGTGCGGCAGGGGCAACTCGACGACTATCCCTACTACTTCAAGGTGGTTCAGGACGAAAGCATCAACGCCTTCGCGCTGCCTGGCGGGCCGATGTACATTCACACCGGCCTGATCAAGGCCGCCGAGAACGAGGCGCAGTTGGCCGGAGTGTTGGCCCATGAACTGTCCCACGTGGTTCTGCGCCACGGGACGCACCAGGCGACCAAGTCGCAATTCCTGCAATTAGGCGCCATCCTCCTGGGCGGCGCGGCGAGCCGGGGCGGCGGCCTGAGCGGGGCTCTCGGGCAACTCGGAATTGGATTAGGCGCCAATTCCGTGCTCCTCAGTTTCTCGCGCGGCATGGAGAGCGATGCGGACCTGCTCGGTGCGTATACCATGGCGAAAGCTGGCTACAACCCTATTGAGTTGGCTCGGTTCTTTGAGAAGCTGGAAGCCCAGAAAGGGGGCCAGAACTCTCTGGTCGCGCGATTCCTGTCCGATCATCCGACTCCCGGGAACAGGATTCAGGCGATTGAAGATCAGTTGCCCTTCATGCCGCGTGGTCCTTACGATGCGCAGGCGGGCGATCTGAAGAGGGCTCAAGAGATTGTTGCCCAACTTACACCCAACAGGAAACTTCCGAACGCAGAGGCTGCCGCGCAAGACGCATCGGCCCCGTCGCCTTCGCGGCAGGCGTCACCTGCCACTCAGTCTGCCGTCACTATGCCGGCGATTGAGTTGAGCGGCCGATTCAAGACGTATCAGAGCGGGGAAGTCACCTTTTCTTATCCCGAGGAGTGGAAAGTAGGACAGGGCGGCGATCAGTCCGTCACCATCACGGACAGTAGAGGCAAAGTCGGTGGGGCTGTCGGTTATGGAATCTTGCTCTACCGCGTACCCGCCCAGAATGGCCGCGTCCAATTGGCCAAGGACACCGCGACCTACCTGAAGGAGCTCGCCTCATCGAGCCCGAACGTGCGGACCGAGACAGACCCCGTCGAACTGACCGCCGGGGGCTCGCCGGCGTTGATGACACGCCTTACATCGGATTCGCCGTTCCAGAATCAGCGCGAAAGCGACATCGTCATCACGATCGATCGCGGAACTGAAATGTTGGTCTTTATCTTCGTGTCTCCGTCAGCCCAACTTCAGGTCTTGGAGCAGAGCTTCAAAAAGATAAGCCAAAGCGTGAGGTTTTCCAGCTAAGTGATTCCAGTAAAGGCTCTTCTGTTTGATTTTGATGGGGTTTTGGCCGATACGGAAACATTCCATTGGAGGGCATGGCGAGAGGCCCTGGCGCCATATTCGCCAGATCTGGACTGGGAGACGTACCAGCGGGTGTGCATAGGCGTCTCTGACGTAGCAGATGCGTCACATTTTCTGTCAGTTGTGCGGAAAGCATATTACATCGGATGAGGTGAGGGATCTCTACCCATTGAAAAGGCGGCTGTTTCAGTCGCTGACCGCGCAGACGGATATCATCGACGCCAGGCTTGTCGCTCAGTTGGCAGGATTGGAAGGTGTGGCAATCGCCGTCGTCACCTCCAGCAATCAGGCGGAGGTGGAGCCGATTCTTCGTCAGGCCGGGTTGCTTGGTGTCTTGCGCGCCGTAGTTTACGGCAACGAAGTGAAGCGCTACAAGCCCCACCCGGAGCCTTATCTTATAGCTCTGGAACGACTTGGTGTCAGTCCTTGCGATGCTGTCGTGTTTGAGGACTCAGAGTCGGGTATCCGCAGCGGGCGAGACGCAGGTTGCCGCGTGGTCGAGGTCGAGGGGCCGAAGGATCTTCCCGGCTTGATTGAGGCCACGTTGTCTGGCAGTTTTAACTTCTGATAATCGTTATTGCTTTGTGGGGCGGGGGAGGGGCTGAGTTGGGGTACTAGGCTGGGTAGCTGCAAGTTGTCTTTTTCCCGTTGCTTAGGATCGGTGCGCCTTGGGGGACGCATTCGCGGCCATCGTAACATGTCCGTCTACTGCTAAGGTAACGGGTGTGGGTGCATCAGCGTTGGCGGTGGTTCCGAAGCAACCGGAGCAAGAGGATCTTCAGCTGTGGCTGTTCGAGCCTGGGGTGGACATGGCAAAGCTGAAACGTGTTCGAGATTCCTTGTTGCAGCGGCATGGAGCCGAAGCGACAGAGCGGGCGTATGCAGGGGACTGGAGCGACTTCGAAGCCTTCTGTCGGCGGGCCGGGCGGCGGTTGCCCGCGACGGCCGAGACGTTGGAGCTGTACCTGGTCGACGCCGCGCAACGTGGTCACACGTTGTGGACTCTGCGGCGCCGCATCACTGGCATTCGCGCCGTGCATCGGGCTCTGGGGCATCGTCCACCGGAAACGGAAGGGGCGCGGAAAGTGCTCCTCGAACTGGCGCGGTCCGGCCACGGCGCGGCGAGTCCGAAGCGGGCCGTAACGTCGGCCGAGATCCGGACCATGTCGAACGCTTGCGACAACACGCCGCGGGGTCTGCGCGATCGCGCTCTCTTGCTGCTCGGGTTCAGCGCAGGCCTTCGCCGATCGGAGCTCGTCGGGCTGGACCTGGTCGACGTGACTTTCGCGCGGTCGGGGGTTGAGTTGCGGATCGGCCGCTCAAAGACCGATCAAAAGCGCGAGGGCCGCGTGGTGGCAGTGTGGAACGGCAAGACGGCGGCGACGTGTCCAGTTCGCGCGCTGCAACGGTGGATCAAGGCGCGTGGCTCGAAGCCCGGGCCGCTGTTCACTGGCTGGCAGGGGATCCGCCGTCTCGATACTCGGCTCGACGGTCAGAGCGTTGCGAAGATCGTGCGCAAGGTGGCGGCGGAGGCGGGGATCGACGCCGGCAGGCTGGCCGGGCATTCGTTGCGGGCGGGTTGTGTGACGGCGGCGATTCAGTCCGGAGCGTCACTTCCGGCGGTGATGGAACGGACCGGGCACAAGTCGCTCGCGATGCTGCAGCGCTACTACCGGCCGGCCGGGGCCTGGTCGGGTGGGAATCCGCTGTCAGGTGTGCTCTAAAGAGCCCTTGATGCTGGGGGCGGGCATTCGTTGCGGGCGGGGTGCGTGACGGCGGCGATTCAGTCCGGAGCGTCACTTCCGGCGGTGATGGAACGGACCGGGCACAAGTCGCTCGCGATGCTGCAGCGCTACTACCGGCCGGCCGGGGCCTGGTCGGGTGGGAACCCGCTCAGCGGCGTGCTCTGACGAAAGAGCGCTTGTTGCCGCGCGCTGTCTGGTTCATGCTGAGCTTGCTGGGTTCGGGCTGGAGGCGGATAGCTGCCGTTGTCTGGTTCGGTTGCTACCTGGCAATCAACGGGGCCGTCGCCTTGGGGGGTGACGGCCCTTTTTCGGTGAGGTGCACGTCTTTGCGTGCTGGCGGAATCATATCAACGATTCCAGTTCCCCTTCTAATTCAGCGCTTTTCATGCGGCCTTCCCGCCGAATCGCGGGGCTGTCCTGCGCTGCTGCAGGTCAATGGTCGCGTTCAGCTTGTCGGCCAGGTCGGGCGTCAGGTTGCGGCGACCGGTGAGGACGTTCGTCATGTGGGACTGGCTCACTCCAGTGGCGCGGGCGAGGCTGGATGCGGTGCTGTGGCCTTCGGCAACGTGCACGATGGCACGGAGCCTGGCCTGGGCGATCTGGCGTGCGAGCTGCAGGCTGGCCGCTTCCGCGACCTTGGGAATCAATTCCAGTTTCGGTGTTTGTTTGCTTGGGGGCATGGCCACATTCTGCCTTAGAAGTCGTTTTCAGGCATGATTGTTTCGGAGTGGGCGGCGCCTGGTGGTGGATCGTGACGGCAGGCGCCGCCGGGTGGCGGCTCGAATGGTGGTGTATGAGTCCAGATTCAACAGGCGAAAAACAGGCTGGGCGCGGTTCTAACGGCCGCTTTCGGTCCGGGAGGTCCGGAAACCCTTCCGGGCGTCCTCCGGGCGCTCACAATCGAATTACGACCGATCTGCGGGCCATTCTGGATGCCGAAGGGGTGTCCGTCGTCGCAAAAGCCGTCGAGATGGCGAAATCGGGCGACCGGCTCATGCTGCGGCTGGTGATCGACAAACTCTTGCCGCGTGCGGGGCGTGAGGTGACAGCCGACGTTCCGGAGCTGGCGCGTGCGGGTGACATCGTGGCAGGCCTGGGCGCTGTGATCACGGCTGCCAGTCAAGGCAAGATGAGTCTCGAAGAGGCGCGCGGCTTCGCGGCGATGTTGGAACTCGAGCGCCGCGCGATCGAGACGCACGACCTGCAGGTCCGCATCGAAGCTCTGGAGCGAACGGAGGGCGGCGAGTGAAGCTGATCGAAGCGGTTGCGCGTGTGGAAGCTCGGCGGCGGGGTGTTCCGGCTCGAGCCGTTGGCATCGTGTGGAGCGAGAACGAGAGGGAGCCTGGGCCTGGCGAAGTCTGCGATGTGCTGCGCACGGAAGTAGACGAGGGGCTGCCTGAGCGGTGGGTGCTGCGGCCGCGAGCAGCTCGGGGCCCGGAAGATCTGGGTGACGTCTTCGACCTGGCGGGGGTGCACATTGGAATCGTTTCGAAGATCAGCGGCAGTCTCTACACCATCGCGCCCGTTCCGTTGGCTGTTGTCGTGGCTGATGTCGTGGCTGCACCGGATCAACGCCGGCGTGCGCCTGGCCGAGCAGCGAAGGCCAAGCGCACGGCCGCGCAGGGCGATTGATGAGCCGCTTGGTCCTTGGGCTCGTGGAGGCGTGATGGAGCGGCGGGCCTGCAGGCGCTGACAGTTCGCGCCTGGCTCTTGTTTGTCATTCCGAAACAGACAGTTCGTTTGTGAGCGGTTGGGCTTTGTGGGTGTACGTGCGCTTGCCTGCGCGACGTCGGCCGACTTCTGAGTTGAGCTGTGCGTCCGGGATCGTGGCAAGGTTCCACTCTGGTGTCCAGCCTGCGGTGGGCGTGGGCGCGGCTTCGGTGCGTTCCTGGAGCGCTTCGTGTAGCTGGCGCATGATCTCGACGGCTCCGGTGGGTCCGTGGAACGTGAGCAGCGGGCGCGTGCTGGAGGTGGGCGCGCGTGTGGTCCACACTTCGCCGGCGCGTGTGATCTCGACGCGTTCGCCTGGTTCGAGTCGCCGGCATGCGTGCACGGCTGCGAGGGTGGTTTCGTTGACGTTCATGCGTCGATCTTACATGCGTGCATGATTCGTGCAGAGCGGCGGCGCCGCGCGCCAGGGCGCCCGCCCCCCTGGGGGGGCGAGGCGCAAGGGGGGGACCAACGACGCCGAAGGCCACCAAGCCACCATGAAGGCGCCCCCCCTGGCGGGGGGCAGTTGGTGGCGGGGGGGGACCAACGACGCGAGCGAAGCGAGCCACCACGCACAACGTCCGGGGCGTAACTCCGACGTTCACCACATGCGTTCGCATCCGCGGAGCCGCGCCCTTCACTGCGGAGCGGGTGCGGCCCGTGGAGGCGAACGCATCCGTGGTGAGCGTTCTTGTTCTGACCGTCTCTGGGCGCGATAGGGAGCGGCCCCCCTGGGGGGGACGCGCCGGGCAAGGCAAGGGGCGTGCCAAGCCGAGTCTTCGAGGCCTTGGCGCGCCACTTGCCCTTGGGTGGGGCTGAGGGGGGGGACCAAATCCCGGACGCTCCGCTTCCGACTTGCGCCACGTCAGGCCGGGCAAGCGAGAGACTGAGCGGAGTCTGCGGAGCGAAGGAACGAGTGCGCGGCCTTCACGTGGCGCTGTGTGGAACCCCCCGGGGGGGGCAGGGGGGCGACCAGAAGAGATCGCGCCGCCATCAACCTCGATTACATAAAGCCCCGTTATCAGCCGTCCGGCCCGTCAAAGGCGCGAGCGAAGCGAGCCTCCTGACGGGTCCGGGGCGGCTGATGATAACGGTCGTTATGTAAGAGAGTTTTGCAGCGGCGCGGTACCGAGTGAGCTACAGCGGTGCGAACCACCTCAGAGCTTGAGGGCGGCGGCCGACGTGCGGCGAGCGAAGCGAGCACGGCACGGCGGCCGATCCGCGCGCACACTGTCGCGAACGGCGAACGAGGGTGCGGCCACCGTTCCGGGAAAGGGTTCGGACCACCTCCACGTTTTCGGGCGGCGGCCGGCGTGCAGAGCGAGGCGGGCGCGAACCACTGAGGAGGGAACGCACGACGGCCGATCCGCGGCACTCTCTCCGCTCAGCCTGCGAGCTTGCGGCGGTCGCGTGTGCTCGTCTCCTTTGCCGCGGGGCGGCGCGATGCGTGTGCGTCTGCGATTTCCTCTCTGAGCTTCTGACGGCAGTCGGCGCAGGACTTGTCCAGGTCCTCGGACCAGGCCAGGGTGCCTTTCGAGATGCGGAGTGTTCCGATTCGGGAAAGAACGGCGGCTGGGAAGGGAAAGGCCATGCCTCCACGATGCGGGCGGAGAATGCTCACGTGGACTCTGGAGCCGTACACACGTTGAACGATTCCGGGCAGTCCGCTGTAGGCGTCGTCGGCGTTTCCTGCGATCTGCACCAGGTCGCCGGGCGCGATGGCTGCTGTTCGTTCGGGGCGGGCAAGTTGGTCTATGAGCTGGTGGAGCTGCTCTGCAATTTCGTCTGAAGTCACTCTGTGGACTATCGGCTGTTCCGTGCCGAGACTTTAGAGTGCACGTCGAATTGCAAGGTCGCTCAGCATGGCGGCGGTGTCAACGGGGGTGGGGCTTCCCGGCGCCGCCCTGGTGGAGTTGCAGGTTCTTGCGGGTGAAGTCCGGGTCTCTGCGGAATTCGATGCCGTGCACGCGTTCGATGGCTTCGATCACGTACCACGTGTACGTGTTGCCGGCAGGCTTTGCTTCGTTCATCAGCTCCAGGATGAAGGCCTGGATCTGCTCAGGGGTGGCGATCGCTAGCAGCTCCGCTATGAGGCGATCGGTCGGCGGGTGCGGGTTCGGGTCGGCTGCGAATTTGCAGTGGTAGCCATGGACCCACTTGCGAGCTTTCTTCAGGTCCTCCGGGTCGGTCGTCTCGGGGGAGGCCTTGGCCATGCGGTCGAATAGATCGCTGATTCGCTCGAGCACGGCGCCTTCGTTTTCGTCGGGGTGGTTCGGCATGATCACATCGCCTTTCGCTGTGTGAGGTTGCGTACCAGCGTATCGATTTCGCCGGTGTGGTTGCTCGCGCCTTTCTGACGCTGCATGCTCTTGCGGGCAGCTTGCCACGCAGCAGGTTTGATGCCATACAGCCTCTGCAGGGCAACGGTCTCGTACCATCCCCAGCTATCGCCGGGGCAGCGCTTCTCCCAACTGAGGGATTGGAGCAACCGGACAAGGTCGTCTGCCTTGATGGTCGCCAGCAGCCGGACAAGAAAGTCGTCTTCGAGCGGGGGCGGGCCGGGGGCTCGGCCAAACCTGGTCTGGTAGTCGGTGAGGTAGTAGCGTGCTCGTGCCAGGTCGTCCGGATCCGTGTTCGTCAGTGCAGCGTTGTGGATTCGATCGATCAAATTCGTAATCAGATCATCGAATCGAATCGAATCTGCGCGCGCGCGAGGGGCTGAGGCTGGATTGCCGAAAAGGTCCGTGTTTTCAGTGGCGGGTAGTACTTCGGGCAGTGGGGTAGTGTGGCCCTGGGGGCTACACCTCTCAGGACCGGGTGTGGCCCTGGGGGCCACGCTTTCACGGGGTGCGGCGGTCTGGGTGTGGCCCTGAGGCTACACCTTCGAAGGCGTTTTGCACAACCTGGAAGAGGTTGACTCTGATCGTGGTCGCTTGCGTGGCTGTACCGGCGCGGTAGGTGATCGCTCCGCGGCTCGCCGAGCTTCCGGAGGCTCTCCTGCAGGTGGCGCGCGCTGCATCTCGCAGATTCTGCGAGGTCGCGAATGCTGGCGCGGAAGGTGAAGTCCTCGACGCCCGGTGCGATCGCGCGGCGGCAGAGTTCGAGTAGCAAGCGAAGTTCACCCTCGCTGAGACCTGGGGCGAGCTGGGCCACAGTGAGCAGAGCTGACTTCTGATAATCGTTATTATGTCAACTGTACGACGGAAGCAACGTTAGACCTGCACCTACTTCACTACTCCAGCAGCATCTTCTCAAGACTGGCCTTGGCGCTGGAGGAGCCGCACTGCTCCAAGAGGGCGAGTGCACCGTCCACCGAGCGACTGCGGGTGCTAGCCAGTTTCTCCAGGTATTGCTGGAACGCTTCGCGGCCCATCTCTTGCTCCAGGCGGTACAGGACTAGCGCTCCTTTCTTGTACAGCACGGTATAGGCTTTGCCGGACGATCTGGAGATCCCACGGATCGGCGGCATGCCTTGCGCTTCGCGTTTCAACCCGGTGATGCCTGCTTCGAATGCGGCATCGCCTAGTTGGTCCCGCACAATCATCAGCGAGGTGTACTCGGCAAAACCTTCGTTCAGCCAATCCTCCCAACTCGTTACCGGCGCGCCGATCCACCACAGATGCCCCATCTCGTGCGCCAGGTCCCGCAGCAACCGCTCTTCGCCTCCTCCCAGGGTGCGGCGCTCATAACAGACCAGTCCAGGACGGCTGTAGCCTCCGCCTCCGGTACGCGGGGCGAAAACGACGGTCAGCCCGGGCGAAGATGGAGGGCCGAACCACTGGGTCAATCGCTCCATCGTGTTGCCGCTGGCCCGCACTATCTGCTGCTCTTGCTCAGGAGTCAGCCCCGCCGACTCCAACTGCATCACCCCGCCGCCAATGCTGTTGTTGTGAAGTTGCGTAGAAGCGAGCAGATTGATGTCGAACGTCTCCCGGCGCTGACGGATCCGCCATACGCCAGGCGCCACCGTTCTAATCTCCCCCGCGCCGGTTACCCGGTAGGCCGGATCCAACGCGACGCGGAGATCGTAACTGAACTTGTCCTCAGCGTTGGCCAAAGGAAACCAGGCCGAGTAGAGCGCCAGCTCAATCCAATCCGGCCGGATGGCGTTTTCGATCGAGGTGGTCAGCTTGCCTTCGTAGCGGACATGAAAGCGAATGACTTGATCCTTCTGTAGCGGACGGCGGAGCGTGAACACGAGCGCAGCTCCATCCCGGACGAACATGATTTTGGCGGATTGAGCTGGGTCAAAAGAATGACCGTTAAAGGCCATCGTGCCAGGTTCCGGGATCGCACTGATGGAGTTGTTGAAGCCTGCCACTAACCCGCGGCCGTGATTGACGAAGTCGTGGACAGCCAGATGGCCCAGTTGCCTGAGTTCATGCCCGTCGCACCATAATCTTCCTGGGTGTTATAGAACTGCAGACTGGTGATGGTGATTGGTCCCGTGAATTGAGTGCCGCTGTACACCTGCTGATATTCGCCGCTGTAGCCGCAGCCAAACGGGTAGCAGTTCCCTGATTCAGGGTCCGGTGGATTTCCAACCACGTTACCGGAGCGGCCGGCCTGGCGGTGGCGAGAAACGCGATGAGAATTAGCGCAGGCCACACTGGGCGAGCGATTTTTGGGCGCATCAAATGCTGTCTCCTCCGCTCTGGGCGACTGATGGGCCAATTTGGAATGCCGCGCTTGTTAGTCGACTCCCGCTTAGCATCTTCCATCCCAGAAAGACTGAGATCTGTATGTCTGAGCAACTTGATGGCTGCAAGGAGAATACTAACCATTTTTGCTCATTCCATTGAGCAAGGCTCGTGCCGAATATGTATGTTTATATACATGTTAATTCCACAAAGAGGGTTCGACACCGGCGCAAGCATACCATTGGCGACGCATCGCAAAGCATCGTCTCATGGCTAAACGCCGTTGCGCCGTAGACTCCCGTATAGTGGCGATCAGGTGGCTGCGCGTGAGGTCATTGGCGAAGAAGTGAATCCAAAAGCTTTGAGCAGTGCATCCAACTTATTCAGAAACAATGAGTTACGTGCTTCGGAGCCAAGGCCGACCAATGGCAGTTTCGAGGCAGGCGAGATCTCCTTGCAATGGATCGTATAGGCGAACCAGAGAATCGGCGGCCGCATTCTTTTGTTGCCCGCTCCGCGGCTCGCGACATTACTGTCTAGTACGGTAAAGGTCGAATGTCCAAACTATGCAAGCGGGAGTACTAGTCCTTCTGACTTTTAGTACTATATTGCCTCGTCCCTTTTAACCAATCAAGATTTAGACTCCTTAATGCTATATTTCACTTGCTCCGCTCGCAACTGCCGTACTATTTAAAAAGCGCGCGATGTATTGAACGCGCGTCTGGGTCGGCGCAGCCGATCTGGATCCGTCAGGGCTCTGCCCAGCGAATGGTGAGGCGTTTCTCGCGCGGAGCTTCAGTACGATCCCCAGTTTAGTGACCGCGGCGCGCGTAGTGATCGCGGGCTGCACGTGGATGGAAGAAAGAAGAAGGAGGAGTCTATTCGCATGAAGAGAGCTTTTTTGTGCGTTCTCTTGTGCATCGGTGCGTCCGTCTGTGCGACGGGCGGAGTTCTGGGTTTCACCGATGCAGGTGCTTTCACGGCCGACACCGTAGATTGGTGCGCCAATTTGGATTGTAACGGCACGCAATACGCCTCGCCTCAAGGCTGGACGTCTACAAGTACCGCCAACACGGGAGTAGTGGGTTTAGGCGATACCCAGGAAGGGTTCTACTCACTGCAGCAGGGCTCGTCCTGGGGCGGCAACTTCCCCACCGGCATGGGGCTGATTTACAACGGGGCGAGTTTCGGCAATACGCCTACGTACATCGCCTTGTTGCTCGACCAGGCTCAATTCGGACTGGGGGCATGGATTCAAGCCGACTTCTATGGCGCATTCACAGCGACGCTCACACTCTACGGCAGTGATCTCCAGGAATTGGGGAGCTTCACCACCGGTGGAACGTCCGAGTACAATCCTGGCACCGGGCTCTTCATCGGCGGGTGGGACCCGCTGCAGGAAGTCTGGGCCGCCACCTTTAGCGCGACCGGCCCGAGTGGTAATGAGCCCGATTTCTCTCTCGGCACCGTCAAGTTTGCCGGCTCAACAATCCCCACTACAATCCCCGAGCCGTCTTCCCTGCTCTTGATTGGCCCGGTCCTAGGCGGATTGGCCTTACTGCGCCGCCGCCGCGGGTAGCTCCATTCAGGAGAGAAGGACACAACACATGAGACTAACCACCCTTCTGAAGTCCCTTGCACTGCTTGCATTGGCTGTGAACATCGGCCAATCTCAATCGGCTACTACCCCGATCGCAAAGTTGGCGCAAAAGGCCATGGCGGCGGGCAAGCCCCTGGCCGTAATGCCAGCCAGTTCCACGCCGGCCGGTGAATTCCGGTCGCACGCCTGGGTTGCCGCGCAGTTGAACCCCTCGGCAGCGTCCCCAAACGCGCTTCCCAGCTATTGCAACAAGCTTATTTCCGGCTTGGGGTACATCTTCTGCCCGAACGGACTTAAGACGGCATACGGCGTTTCTTCCATCGCGGGGGGCAATGGCGGCGCCGGCATCACTATCGCGATCGTCGATGCGTACCACTACGCGAATGCAGAAGCCGATCTGAACGTCTTCAGCACGACAATGGGACTTCCGGCTTGCACGACCGCCAATGGTTGCTTCACTCAAGTAAACCAAGTCGGTGGAGCGCCCCGCGCCACAGCGAACGCGAATTGGGAATTGGAGACGATGCTGGACATCGAATGGGCCCACGCCATCGCTCCGAACGCCAAGATCCTGCTGGTCGAGGGCGACACTAATTCTTTCGCCGATCTGGGTGAGGCCGTCACCTACGCCATCGCGCACTCCGACATCGTCTCCAATAGTTATGGCGCGCTGGAGGGCGATGGAGAAACCGATCTTGATGCCCTTTACGCCGTAAACAAGCCGCTGCTATTCTCCTCAGGGGATAACGGCGCTCCGACAAGCTATCCTTGTGCCTCCCCCTTCGTCACCTGCGTCGGCGGCACCACCCTGAACGTGAACGCAAGCAACCAACGAGTCTCGGAGACAGGCTGGGCTGGCAGCGGCGGAGGCTGCAGCGATTACGAACCGGCCCCGACTTTCCAAAGCGGTATCGCGACTACTTGCGCATCCAGGGCGACTCCGGATGTGGCTGCCATTGCCGACCCGGCTACCGGCGTAGCAGTTTACGATTCCGGCAACGGAGGGACCTACCTCGTGGGAGGTACCAGCTTGGCCACCCCGGTAACGGCAGCGCTTTACGCCAACATCATGACGGCACGGTTGAGCTTCGGCAAATCGAAGTTCGGCAACATGAACGACGCTCTCTACAAGGCGTTCCTGAGCAACGCTCCGTACTTCTATTACGACGTGGTCACAGGCAACAACGGTCTCGCCGCGGGACCGGGCTACGACCTGGTCACGGGCATGGGGGTGTCCAAGGCCTCGGCGATGGCGAATCGCTTCTTTGGTCTGATCTACCCCGCTCCGCTGCCTCCTCTGCGCTAAGCGGATTTCGCGGCGAAGGTCGCGATTCGAGACTGAATGAACAGAAGACCGCGGGGCTTCGGCTCCGCGGTTTTTTCGGCCGGGACAAGTGCAGGGCCAAGTGGAAAAAGGGCCCGCCTCCCCGGAAGGAGAACGGGCCTGAGGGAAGAAACGGTTTGAACTCAAAACTCACTGGACCGACGAAAGCGCTATGGCCTACCTTCGAGGCGCATGACCGCCGCCACCGCCGCCGCGCGACGGACTCCCCGCACTGCTCCGGGATCCGCCTCCGCCGCTAGAGCGGGACGGCGCTGGAGCACTCTGACGGCTAGAGCCGCCGCTCGGCGCGGAGTAACGTGGCGCGGAGTTCCTCGAAGGCGCCGAATAAGTTGGGGCGGAGCTTCTGGAGGGCGCCGAGTTTCTCGATGGCGCTGAATAGGCGGGAGCCGAGCTACCGCGCGGACTCCATCCGCTGGAACTCGAGGGCGAGCTGCGATACGGCGACGCGCTCTGGCTATGTCCGCTTGCGCTGTTGGTGCTGCGGCCGGTGCCCCATCCGCTTGGACTCGCGGTCGAGCCTGCCGCTGGTGATGCGCCCCTGCTATAACCGCTGGCGCTATTCGTGCTGCCACTCGTACTCCATCCACCCCGGCTGGGCTGTCCACTGCCAGGGTTGCTGCGTACCGTGGAACCGAAGGAGGTCCAGCCCCCCCGCTGACTGGTGCTCGAATTGCCTGCCGAACTTCGCGTTAGTGGAGCGGCCTCTGCTGGGGCGCTCCTCCCGGCCGCCGGCGCTCCGAACGAGCCCCACCCGCCCCGGGTTGAACCCGAGGATGCCGGTGTGGAACCGCGCCCGCTTCCCGCGCCCGCTCCATTGCCAGTGCGAGGCCAACCACCTTGCGTCGTAGAGCGAACATCGCTTTGCGGTGAGCCGGCGCGGCTGAATCCAGCGCCGTTGCCCGCCCCTCGGGCCGCAGCCTGCGTGGACAGATTCTGCGATCCAAAGACGGCACGATTCGATGGTGGCGCGGGGCGAGCGGAAACGAAACGCGCGTTGGCGGATCCCGCGGCTCGCGCAACCAACGAACTGTTGACCGGCCTGTCGCTCGTTCTCAGGCTTTCCCGGCTGGGACTGATTGGCAGAGCGCCGCGCATCACGCTGGCATTGCCCAGTTCGCGAGCGCTGACAGGCCTGCCGCGGGCCGCATTGCCCTGTCCGAAGTCCCTGGCATTCATCCCGCTCACTCCGTTGCCGGTGCGAGCGTTGCGGTACGTGTTCCTGATGTTGACGTTGTTGATGATGTTGACGTTGTGACCGAAACCACCGTATCCGCCATGACCATACCAGGGATGGTAAGCTTCAAACGGCGCCAGGGGCACCCATCCGAACCCGCCGAATCCCACGCCAACGCCAAAGCCGCCGAACCCGAAAAATGCCACCAGCCCAGGACGCCAGAAGTGCGGTCCCCCGAATGCGCCGGGATACCAGAACCAGGAGCCGCCGTTACAGAACCAGCGGCCGTAGTGGTACGGCGCCCAACCCCAGGGATCGTAGCTGACCCAGGTCCATCCATAATCGTCGTCGGCCCACACCCAGCGGCCCTCCCGGTAAGGAGCCCAGCCGGGAGCCACGTAAGGCCGCCAGCTCATACCATACGGCGGCTGGTCCACCCACTCTCCCGCGTTATCTAGATCCTCTGCGCCAGGAACGTCGCGGCTTACATATTGGTAAGATTTCACACGCTGCAGTTCGTGATCGCGTTGATCGCTGAACTCGTCGAGCCAGTCCCGTGGCGTTTCATAAGACAACTGGAATTCCGGAATGTTGTCGGGAGAAAGATGCAGCCGCATCGTGCGGCCTGGCGTCAGCCTCCTCGTTCCCTGTGAGGTGAAAATCTCGGCTTCCCCGCGCCGAACCGTGAATTCGACTTCGCCGTTGTCGCGAACGGTCATGCGGTAGGAACCGGGCGCCAAAGGCCGCAGGGATCCCGCCGGCGTCGCAAACTCTATCTGATCGTTCGTACCCGGTAAGGCGGAAAAGATGACGGTCCCGTGCGGTACTTGTACCTGATATTTCCGCCATTCCAGCTCAGAAAAACGGATCTCCGTGTCGCCGCCCAGGCGAATGCGGTCGTAGTAGTCGAGCTGAACCTCAGTCCGTGAATTGGGACCGGAGAGAATCCGATCGTCCGCCAATAGCGGCGCGTTGACGACCGCAGCCATCCAATCGCCCGAGTCGCCGCGCCGCACAGTGACGTCGCCATTGAAAAGACTGATTCTGGCCACGCCGCGGCCAGGGCCGTCCTCCTCTTGTGCTTCCGCCTGCGCAAACGCAGCGGGAACAAGAGCCTCCGCAATGAAGACGGCCAGCAAAAGTGAGCGATACATCCGCTTCATAGTTTTAGCCTCTGGGCCTCGCTGCTTTCTTAGCACCCCCTATGCCAAACTGTAATCCTTTGTGTCTTAGGTATTTACAGACCGCTGCGAGCACTATGGTTGGTTCGATTGCACCGTGGTGGTGGTTTTCAGCCACCGCTCGCCGGAATCGGCAAGGCCCGGCCGCGGCGAGGGTTGCACCCCTCAACGCCTACAGCAGCCGTCCGGATCCCGGTCTGGACAGGCGCGCAGTCAACCGGGCTTCGCGTTTCTCCAACGCTGGGGTGCGCTCAATTGCCATAGCGGCCAGTGTGAATTCCAGAGCCAGCGCGGCGTTCTTATCCCTGCGCTCATAATGCATGGCCAGGCGTTCCAGGGCCTGTGCCTGATAAGGGTTGGCGATGGTCGAAAGCTCGGTCCAGTTCGCACAGTGCCGCATCATGCCGCCCGAGCTTCCGCTCGATGTCGGCGAGCCTCCACAAGGTCTCCCACACCAGGGAGTCGCTCATCGGTTTCTTGAGGGCTAGTTGCATGAGGGACGCGGCTTCATCCAGACGCTCCTCGTTGCCGAACCAGCGGGCCAGACCGGCAAGTTCCTCGCCGTGTTTCAGGCGCTCGGGCTCTCGAATGGCCTGTGGAACAATCGCAGTCAGACAGGCCAGCGAGAGGATGTCGATCGCGTTGTGGAACAGGACGGGCTCCAGCGGACCCGCGTCGCCGTTTCTCAGGTAGTCGAAGTAGAGGTTCGGAATGAACCCGCCGCCCACGTCGCCCACGCGCTCGTGGCCCAGAATGCGCTTCTCGAGTTCCTGCAGCCGGCAACTGTCCAGCTTCAATCGCCACAGGCGGCGCGCACCGTAGAGCAGATCGATGTGCTTCAGGCGTGTGAACGGCGCCTTGCAGCGGTTCATGACGAAGCGCGTCTCCAGCAGAGGTACGTCGAAGCTCTTGCCGTTATAGGTGACCAGGACCTCAAACTGAGCGAGGTCGCTCGCGAGTGCCGACGAGCATCGACGCCTCTTCGGAGGGTTCGCGCAGAAAGTACTGCTTTAGGCGGAACCCATCCGGCGCGATGACGCCGACTCCCACCAGGAAGGCAACCGTACCCGAGCCTCCGGCGAGCCCTGTGGTTTCGGTATCCAGGAATGCCCAGCGCCCGGGATGCGCCTCGATCCGTTCTTCACCTCCGAGGGCACACAGGATGTCGGGAGGAATCTCGCTGAGAGCGCCGACGTCGGACAGGCCGTGGCGATAATGCGCCGGCCAGGAACGCTCCAATTCCCAATGGCGGCCGAACTCGGTCTCGACTTCCCTGCCCTCGGCCGGATTGCGCCCGCCCGGCTCCACCCGGCGGCCGAACAGCAGTGAGCCGGTGGATGGTCCCGTCTCCACCTGTTCACGCTGCTCCATTCGCGAGATCCGCTGGCGCAGTTGATCGAGCTGTTTGGAAAGGTCAGGCATTCGCTCTTTATTTGCCAGAATAGCGAGCCTCGGCGGCCATCACAAGCCGGCGTTTCGAATGGCGCCGCGTGGATGCCGGACTATTTCATCGCGGCGGCGCGGCTCTCGAGCGCCTCGATTTGTTTCTTGACCTCAGCGGCATCCGGAGCCTGAGCAGCGTATTCCAGGTACTTCTTGAAGTGCTCTATCGCCTCACGCAGATTACCTCGCAGCACCATCACCGAAGCGAGCAGGCTTTCCGCGCGCGGAATCTCGTGGGTGGAGTCGTGTTCGATAGCCTGCCTGACGCTCTTCTCCGCCACATCGAACCGCTTCAGATTAAAGTTGGCGACCGCGTTGAAGAAATAGATGCCCGGGTACTCGATCGGATTCTGTTCGATCGCTTTGTTGGTTATCGCGAGGGCGTCCTCCATCCGGCCCTCCTGCAAATCCAGGCGAGCCAGTTGCAGGTAAGACTTCAGGTACTTGGGATCGACCTGCAGGGCACGCTCCCAGGCTTCGCGAGCCTCCTTACCCTTCGACTGAAGACGCAGCGCCTCCCCCAGGTTGCACCACGCTTGAGCATAATCCGGGTATATCGTAACGGCGCTTTCCAGGTTCTTTTGAGCAACCGCCCACTTGCTCTGAGACATCGCCGCTTCGGCCTTCTCGAAAGCCTTGCGCGCCTCCTTGGGCGCGTTCAACGAGGTCATCGAGACCATGGAACTCTCATGATCTCCCATCCTCTTCAAAACGATAACTGCCCCGCTCCGCAGTGTCGCATCCATCGTCTGGTAGCCCGCTAAGGCGATGGTCACCGGGCAAGAGTCCGCGTCGTGGACCTCGATTTCGCGGGAATTCCAGTTGATCTGATACTCCACAGTTCCGTTGGCGAATACGTTGAGCGCACACATGGGGACCAGGCGATTGGAGAATTTGGCGACCACTCGCGGAGCCGAAGGAGTCGGCGTGTCACCCTCTACAACGATCTTGGCGTGATAGATCTGCCCTTGCGCCGAAGCCGCCATTGCGCCGAAGAGGGCCAACATTGCGAGTCGCAGTAACGGCCGGAGTGCGGCATTTCGATTCACGGATTGATCCTCTTCCGGCCCGAAGCAACCTGATGCTGTAATCCCAGAGCCTGCGTTTATCGTAAGTGATGACGCGAGCCGGTGCGGATGACGTTCCTGAAGCCTCGATAGCAAGGGCATTGTCTGAGCTACACTGGATTCCTGTCTAGACTTCGGGCTCGCGCAAAACCAAGGAGAGTGCGGACATGAAGGGATTGCTCATCGGCTTCATCGGCGGACTGCTCGTGATCCCGCTGATTGGCTTCTGCTATCTGAAACTGGGTCTCGCCCCGGTTGCGACTTCGGCTCCGCCGATTCCGTTTGAGAAGTACCTCGCGCAGAGCGCGCTGCACGCCAGGATGGATAAGGAACTGCCCAAGAATGAGCCCGTCCAGGCGACGGAATCGGTCTTTCTGGCAGGCGCAATGATCTATCGCGAAAACTGTGCTGTCTGCCATGGACTGCCCGGACAGCCCCAGACGGCGATTGCGAAGGGCATGTTCCCGCCGCCTCCACACTTGTTCCAAGGCAAAGGTGTATCGGACGACCCGGCCGGCGAAACCTATTGGAAGGTGAAGAACGGCATCCGACTGACGGGCATGCCGGGCTTCGAAAAGTCCCTGACCGAGGAGCAGATGTGGCAAGTCAGCGAGATGCTGGCCAAGTCCGACAAACTGCCCGAAAGCGTTTTGCAACAATTAAGAGCGCCTATGCCGGGGCCGATGTAGCTTCCGAAGACGGGCTGGGGCGACATTGCGTCATCGTGCTCATGCGGAGAATCACTTCGCGTCTCTCCAGTTGGAACCCGTGCCGGTCTCTACGAGCAGCGGTACCTTCAACTGCGCGACGCCTTCCATGTGCCGTTTGACCAGTTTTGAGGCTGCGTCGAGCTCCTCGGGAGGGCATTCCAGCACGAGTTCGTCGTGCACCTGAAGAAGCATCCGGGTGCGCATGCCCGCCTCGCGCAGATCGGCGTCGATCTGGATCATGGCCAGCTTGATCAGGTCCGATGCGGTCCCCTGCAGCGGAGTGTTCACCGCCGTGCGCTCGGCGAAGTTGCGGGCGTTCACATTTGTGGACTGAATGTCTGGTATCGTCCTGCGGCGGCCGTGCAGGGTCAAGGTGTAGCCGCGCTCGCGGACCTCGGCGACCGTGTGGTCGATCCACTTCTTCACCCCGGCGTACCGCTCGAAATAGCCTTGGATATAGCGATCCGCCTCATCGCGCGGAATGCCGAGCTGCGCGGCCAGGCCGAATGAAGTCTGCCCGTAGACGATGCCGAAATTGACCGCCTTGGCGTTGCGGCGCATCTCCGGGGTCACCATAAGCGGAGCCACACCGAAGACCTCCGACGCCGTGCGGGTATGGATGTCCTCGTTGTGCCGGAATGCATCAACCAACACGGGATCGCCGGAGAAGTGGGCCAGCAGGCGCAACTCGATCTGGGAGTAATCGGCGGCGAGCAGGATCCAGCCGGGCTCGGGAACGAACGCCGCGCGAATGTCGCGGCCGAGGTCCGAGCGAATTGGGATGTTCTGCAAGTTCGGGTTAGACGACGAGAGCCGTCCCGTGGCCGCTCCGGCGGGATTGAACGTCGTGTGGACTCTTCCATTCGAGTCCATCAACAGCGGCAGCGCATCGACGTACGTTCCCTTCAGCTTCGTAATCTGGCGATAGTCGAGAATCGTCTGTGCGATGGGGTGGAAAGGTGCGAGTGTCTCGAGAACATCGGCCGCGGTGGAGTAACTCTTGGTCTTACCCGTTTTGCCCTGCACCGGCAGGCCTAGTTCTTCAAACAACACCTTGCCGAGTTGCTGCGGCGAATTGATGTTGAAAGTGTGGCGGGCCTCCTTGAAGATCGACGCGCTGAGACCATCGATGGCCGTCTCCATCGCTTGGGAGGACTTGGCGAGCATCTCGCGGTCCAGCCGAATACCGGCGCGCTCCATGCGCGCGAGAACCGGTGCGAGGGGCAGGTCGATGGTCTGATAGATCCGCCGGTAGTCGTCGTTGAGTTCGGAACGAAGCTTGTCGGCGATATCGTGAATCGCCGTCGCGCGAGAGACGAGGTCGGCAGGAGCGGGGCCGCTGAGCAAACGCGCGCAGAGCGAGGCGAACTCGCACGCCGACGGCTCCGCGTAGATCAGAAACGCATGGAGCAGCAGGTCTTCCACGGCGGCGGTTCGCTCACCCAAAGCGCCGGAAGTGAGCAAGCTCTTGTAGTCATGGACTGTAATCGGGCGCTGCGCGACGGCTGCCATCAGGTTCGGCAGGAGTGCTGGTGAAACCGCAGCCGTGGCGCGGCCCGTGGCGACCGCGGCCGCCATATCGAGGGAGGGAAGGACGCCGCTTTGCTCCGGCCGTCGCGCCGCATTTTCGATTCCATCCATGCCTGACGGCTGTGGCTCCGCGTCTGGATCAAGCTCGCCTTGCACCGGCGATGGCGCCGAAGCGGCAGGTGCGGACGCCTGCGCCACGGGAGCCGCAAGTGCGAGGGCGATAGGCTCGGACTTGGGAACGGCAGCGAAGAACCGAATCAGGTCCTCCGCGGTCTCAATCGAGACAGCCTTAAGCGTCGCCGGCGCCGCGGCGGACGGTGACGCGACTTCGAGGTCCTTCAGGAAACTGAGAAACTCGTATTCGCGATAAAAGGCCTCAAGCGTCTCGCGGTCGGGCGGTTGGACCTTGAGCGATTCGAGGTCAACTTCGAGAGGCGCGCCGCATTCGATGGTCGCGAGACTCTTGCTCAGCAGAATCTGGTCGCGATGGTTCAGCAAGCTCTCCCGATAGGCCTTCCTCGGGACCTCGGCGGCACGGTCCAGCAGGCTGTCGAGCGAGCCATACTCCTCCAGCAATTGGACTGCGCCCTTGTCCCCAATTCCAGGGGCGCCAGGGATGTTGTCCGACGTGTCTCCGCACAACGCGAGCAGATCGGCGATGCGTTCGGGCAGCACCCCCTTGAACGCCTTCACCTTCTGCGGGTCGTAAAGCGTGTCGTTCTTCATCATGTCGAGCATGGACACGCCGTCCCCCACGAGTTGGAGCATGTCCTTATCGCTCGACACGATGGTGACCTCGAAGCCCGCGGCTGAAGCGCGGCGAGCCACCGTCCCGATAATGTCGTCCGCTTCATAGCCAGGCAGCTTCAATACCGGCACTCGCATGGCTGCCAGCATCCGCTCGATGGCGGGGAACTGTTCCTTCAACTCCTGCGGCGTCTCCGTGCGCGTGGCCTTGTAGGCCTCGTACGCCTGGTCGCGCAGCGTCGGCCCCTCGCTTTCGTACGCCGCGGCCAGAGCGTCCGGGGCGAACTGGCGCTGGATCTTCCGGATCATGTTGTGGAAGATGTAGATCGCCTCGGTGGAGGAGCCGCGCGAGGTACGCATCGGAGGCGCTCCCATCCGCTGGCGGGCATGGTAGGCGCGAAAGATCAGGTTGAAGGCGTCAACCAGGTAGAGGCGCGGTCGAGGCGGCATCATCCAACAGCATAGCCTCTGATGCGGTTCATAGCTGAACCGGCGACGGTTCAATGCTCCGCATTCGGCGGGAGTAACGCAGGCCTGGGCGCTTAATCCTCACGCCCTATCCAAAGAGCTACCTTGCCAGACTGCCACGCTTCATTCAAATCGGTTAAATCTTGCACCGGGCAATTATCCTAGAAATCTCACTGAAACAACGATTTAGAGCATAGCGGTGGTTTTAGTGACCACGAAGAGGCGGCGAAGAGTGGCAACATAACCACATATGAAAAATTGTAAGATATAGGAAACATGTAACTTTCCAATCATCGATGCGCCTGATAGGATGTTGAGAAAGTTGAACGCTGGTCATCATTTGGGAGTTCTGAGTGCGATTTGAAACTACGTTGATGCGCGCGGTCGAGACGCGAGGCGTTGGACTGCATAGCGGCGTTCCAGTCAATTTGAAAATTACCCCTGCGCCGGCCTCGACGGGGATCGTTTTCCGCAGGACCGATCTGGACAATTTCGAAATTCCGGCAAGCTGGCGATACGTCCAGAAAGTCAGCTACGCCACCAGCCTGATGCGGCAAGGCGTCCTGATCTCGACCACGGAGCACCTGCTGAGCACGTTCTACAGCATGGGCATCGACAACGCCTATGTCGAGATCGACAACCTGGAAGTTCCCATTCTCGATGGCAGCAGCCTGCCATTTATCGAATTGCTGCAACAGGCAGGCGTGAAGCAAACCCGCCGCCGCCGCCGCTATCTGAGGGTTCTCCAACCGGTGCACCTCGAAGGCAACGGCAAGAAGATCTCGATTTATCCGTCCGACTCCTTCGCACTCACCTGTAAAGTCTTCTTCTCCCACCCCCTGGTACGCGAGCTGGTTCTCGATATGCAGGTGACTCCGGCAAGTTATGCGCGCGATATCGCACCGGCCCGCACGTTTGGCTTTGAGTGGGAATTGGATCAGATGCGCAACATGGGACTGATCCGTGGCGCCTCTCTCGACAACGCCGTTTGCTTCACCGCGGACAGCATTCTGAACCCGGATGGACTGCGTTTTGACGACGAGCCGTGTCGCCACAAGGCGTTAGACCTGATTGGAGATCTGGCGCTGATTGGCAAGCCTTTGTTGGGCCATATTGTCGCCGAGCGGGCCGGCCATGCCATGCATGTGGCCTTGGTGGCGCGCATCATGTCCGATCCGTCGCTGTACGAAGTGATCACCTTCGACGAGCTGGCGAATCGCGTGACCGCGACGGTTACCGCGGAAGCCAGTTGAACCCGGTTTGCCTCCGTGGCGGCGCTCGATTCATCGTGCTGCGTCGAAACTCTTGCCGACGCCCTACCTATGGCAGCAGGAGTGCTGCCACTGCACGCTGAATCGTGCGCCCGAGCAGCCCGAGATCTGGTCAGGGGATCGGCATGGTAGGCTGAGGCACATGCCTGCGTGGTTGACGCCGCCCAACATTCTCAGTGGTTTACGCATCGCCGTATCCCCCTGGCTGGGTTATCAGTTGGCGCACGGCAACTTTCGCATCGCCTTGCCCGTCCTCTTTCTGGCCGGCATCAGCGACGGACTGGACGGCTACCTCGCACGGCGATACAACTGGCAAAGCCCATTGGGTGAGAAGCTCGATCCGATCGCGGACAAGGTTCTGGCTGCCACGCTGTTTATCTGCTTTGCCTGGCAGGGTCTGTTGCCATGGGGCGTGTCGGCTCTCATTCTGGGTCGCGATGCGCTCATTTTGGGCTTTGCCGCTGTGGCCTTGGGCCTCGGGCGTGTTCGCAGGTTCCCTCCCAGCATCTGGGGCAAGATGTCGACAGTCTCGCAGCTGCTCCTCGCCGGGGCGTGCGTCATGCGCGCCGGCTGGCCGGCTCAGCCTCCGCAGGCGATTTTCGCGACTGTAATGTGGGTTACGGTGGCGGCGACGGCTTGGAGCGGGCTCTCCTATCTGCGGACGGCTGTCCTAATGATGGGTCGGAATGGTGATTGACCTCCGATAAGCAGCGCGGATAGCCTGAGAGTAGGAGGATTCAGCGCCATGACTCGATTTTCGCCGTCAAGGGTCTACACCATCGCGGCGCTGGCAGGTTTGGTTATGACCGGATTCTCCGTCTGGTGCGCGTTGCGCTGGTGGCCGGCATGGCTCCCGGCCGGGATGCTGCTGGTGGGCGCTTTGGGCGCCCTGTGGATTGCGCTGCGCCCGTCGGTTGAAGTCAACGAGAGTCACCTGGTGGTCGGACGCAGGACCATCGCATGGGATGAGGTTCGGCGCGTCGATCAGACAAATTGGGTCACGCCGATGGTAGTAGATCTCACCCTCAGGCAGGGCCCGCGGCTGCGGCTGATTTACCCGGGACTGCGCGAGCAATGTGGTTTGCTGCTGCGTCTGATCCAGCAGCGCGCCACGCAAGCCCTCATCAACGGTGTTCCGCACCGCCGGATTTTCGGCGACCCTCAACAGCCCAAGCCGGAACGGGTTGTGCCTCCCAGGCCTCGCTTCTTGAGCGACCAGGATGAGGCGGACGTGGAGCGGATGCTTCATATCCTGAAGACGGCGGGCAGGCTGGACAACGAAGATAAGTGATCCTGGGATAATGACACCGCGCATCCTGCCGTCCTGCCGGCGGCTCGTGCATCCGATTGTTCCGAAAAGAGTAGAGTGAGCTTTCCGCCCTCCCCCACTTGGGACTGTAACGGCCAACGGACTATGCACACATGATCGCCGCGCTCAAGACAGTCTGGCCCTACATGCGGCGCTACCGCCTGAGCCTGGTGCTGGGGTTGATCGCTCTCGTGCTCAAGGACCTGGCAGGCGCCGTCATTCCGCTGATTCTCCGCAAAGGCGTGGACACGGTGACGCGGGGCGAGCCGCTCGTGACGCTGTGGTGGGTGTGCGCGGCGATCCTGGGCGCGGCGCTGTTCAAAGGCGTGTTCATGTACTTCATGCGCGTGATCCTGGTAGGGCTCTCGCGCGACGTGGAATACGACATTCGCAACGATCTGTTCGCCAGGCTCGCCTCGCTCGGCCACGACTACTACGGCCGCTCGCGTACCGGTGACCTGATGGCGCGCGCCACCAACGACCTGAATGCCGTACGCATGATGCTCGGCCCGGCCATGATGTACTGGGCCGAAACCTCGCTCACGTTCGTGCTGGCCGTGGGGATTATGGGCGCGGTCGACTGGCGATTGACTCTCTGGGCTCTCTCCCCTACCCCGCTGGTCTCCCTCGTGGTGGTGTTGTTTGGCCGTCGTATCCATTTCCGCTTCGAAAAGATCCAGGCGCTGTTTTCCGATATCAGCAGCCGCGTGCAGGAGAACCTGAACGGCGCGCGCGTGCTCCGCGCCTACGTGCAGGACGAGGCGGAACTCGAGCGTTTCGCCGCGCTCAACCGTAAGTACATCGTTCAAAACATGAAGCTGGCGAAACTCTCCAGCGCCTTTATGCCCTTGTTGCAGGCTTTGATTGGACTGACGTTCCTCGTCGTGCTGTTCGAGGGCGGTCGCCGGCTCATCGCTGGCTCTCTTTCCCTCGGCTCGTTCGTCATGTTCAACACCTACATGGGCACGTTGATCTGGCCGATGATCGCGTTTGGCTGGGTGGTCAATCTGATGGAGCGCGGGACCGCTTCGCTCGAACGGATCCAGCAGATCATGCGCGAGCGGCCATCTATTCAGGCTCCGCCGGATCCCTTGCCGCCGCCCGCCAGCTTTGACTTGTCGTTTGAGAATGTGGCGATGGATTTTCCTTCCGAAGACGGCTCGCGGCGCGCCTTGGAGGGCATCGACCTGGAAGTGCCTCAAGGCTCGGTCATCGCCATCGTCGGACGCACGGGCTGCGGCAAGAGCACCTTGGTGAACCTGATTCCGCGCCTGTTCGACCCGACCGAGGGACGCGTCACGCTTGCTGGAGCGGAACTGCGCGATTACGATCCGAGCGACGTACGGCGCGTGATCGGCCACGTCCCGCAGGAGACCTTCCTCTTCAGCGCAACCCTCGCCGAGAACATCGCTTTCGGCGTGCCCGGCCTCAGCGAAGACCGGATCCGGCGCTCGGCGGAGATGGCGGGCCTGGGACCGGACATCGAGCAGTTTCCCAATGGTCTACAGACTGAGGTCGGCGAGCGCGGCCTTACGCTCTCGGGAGGTCAGAAACAGCGCGCGGCCATTGCCCGGGCCGTGGCGCGCGATCCGCGCGTTCTGATCCTCGACGACGCGCTCTCCGCCGTGGACACCATCACCGAGGAGAAGATCCTGGCCAGCCTGCTCGAATTCATGCGCGGGCGGACCACAATCTTGATCTCCCACCGCGTTTCGACGGTCCGGCTGGCCGAGCGGATCTACGTGCTCGACGAAGGGCGCATCGTCGAGTCTGGCTCGCACGAGCAACTGCTGTCCACTGGCGGCTACTACGCCGATCTGAACCAGAAGCAACTCCTGGAAGCCGAACTGGAATCGATCTGACGCCCCGCCTGGAAACGCCAATCTCCAGAGTGGCTTGTTTCCGAACAGTCCGTTCTGCGGCGCTGTTCGTTGCCCTTCAAATGAATAACTGCACGCCCACATGGAAGAACGCGGCCAGGCGTTTCGCCTGCTCCTTGCTAATGCCTCGCTTGCCCGACAGAATTTCTGAAACCCTGCCCTTCGATTCAAGGACTGGCCACAGATCGCTCGGCTTTAGGCCGCGTTGTTCCAGGAGAAACGCAACCACCTCATGCGGAGGGCGGGCGGGAATCGGGTACTCTTCCTGTTCAAAATCGTGCACGAGGCGAACCAGCAACTCCAGCAGGGCATCTTCTTCGGGCGTCAGGTTCTGTTCGCCCTTGGCCATTAGTTTCTCGATGATCGACAGCAGCCGGCTGTTCTCTCCCTCGGACTGGATGACGGTCGGATGCGCCTTCGCCAGTAGACGCCCGTAACGCTTCGGGTCCAGATCCACAGTGATGGTGCTCATCGCTTCCACGCCCCCTTGTCGTAAGCTTTGTGGGTCTCTTCCTGATGTAACAATCTTGCGGCTTGTGTTTCTGACGACCTGGGATAGGGCCGAACAGCGACGATGGAGGCCTCCGTCAAGAGTCGCGTCAGAATCGGAAACCGGCTCGCTGCAACCGCTCCGTTGAAGTCGCGATTTTCCGGTCCAATGGAATCAATGCATTGGACCGCGTCTTCAAGCGGAGCGGTTGTAATCGCGGCATGATGAACTTCATGTAAGGCTCTACAGCCTGCTGGCGGCCTTGGCTTTGTCGACCTGACCGTAGCGGTCCTTCGAGTCGCCGGCATACCGCAGGTACACATCGTACAGGCGCCGCGCCTCCGCGGCGTCGCCACGGACGGCGGCGGCTTCCGCCCGCACGAACAGTAGATTGGGGTAGACCACGAAATCGAACAACAAACGATCGTCGGTCTCGAGCAGCGGCCATCCCGCCCTCACCAGTCCGGCGGCTTCGGCGCTCTTGCCGGTTCTCAACAGACACCAGGCCTTCATCTCGCGGGCGAATGTATCGCTGCCCCCATGCGGGGCGCGCAGCGACTCATCCCACACGGGCAACGCCTGCGCGAAGTCACCGCGCAACGTGAGACGCACCGCCAACAGTTCGGAGCGCAACGCCTGGTCGGGTATCGCTTTGGCATCGCCGTCGGCCAGAGCGGCAGCAATGCGGCCTAGAAAGGGACTCCCTGACTTTGGCGTCAGCTTCTGGACGGTTTGAGCGTATCTCCGCGCGGCCGGAACGTCACTGTTGCGCAGGGCCGCCAACATTAGCCGCGAGGCCGCGAGGGCGGCATCCGGTCCGCCGCGCTGCACCAGATTTTCGAGGAGTGCTTCGGCGCCCGCGGCATCGCCGAACAGGAATTGCCATCGGGCGCGGTGAAAAGCCGCGAGCGGGTCGCCGGCGCGAGTTCGATCGGCCAAATACTGGTTGACGAGTTTCTCCGCCCCCGGCTCGTCGCCAGTCAAATAGCGGGACAACGCCGCCTTTTCCAGTGCGACCCCGGCGTTGAATTTGGGATCGCGGCGATAGGAGTTCAGAAACCAGGCCTCGGCTCCGGCCAGGTCGCCCGCCATCCACTCGATCTCGCCTCGCGAGTCCGGCGGATTCGGGTCGGCAGGCGCCAGCCTGTCGTACTCCGCCAAGCTCTTGCGAGCCTCATCGAAGCGGCCTTGCCAAGCCTGCGCGTAAGCCAGCATATTCCACAACTCGGGTTGTTTCGCGTTGCGCTTGAGGGCGCTTCGATAGAGGGCCTCGGCCTGAGAGAAGCGGCGATTGGCCGTCAAAGCGGCGGCTAGTTCTGAGAGCGTTGCCGGGTTGGACGGGTCGGCCTGAAGCAATCGCTCGAGCGCGGCCATGCGCAGCACCGAGTCGCCGCGGATCGATGCCTCCATCAGATCCAGGCGGGCTCGGGCAAACTCAGGCATCCGGCTGCCCTGCTCCCGCCCTCGGGCCACGATGGAGAGCGCCTCGTCCTTCTTGCCAGCCTCCAGCGTGGACGCCGCCCAGCGCTCCCAACACCAGTAGGCCTGGGGATCCGAGGTGGTGCAATCGGCGTATTTTCGCGTCGCAAAGAACTCGAGAGCCTGGTCGTTGCCGACTCCTGCGGGACGAATGGACTGAACTCCGGCTATGGGGGCCAGGAGAGAGGCAAGAGCGGAAGCCGCCTGCAAGACCGAACCGTTACCGCGCACACGCCGCACCACTGAGTGCCGCGCTACCTCTTCCACCGAGAACGTGTAGGCGACCCGGGTTGAACGCGGATCCGGTTGCGCTTCTTCGCGTAATGAAGGCCCCGCCCACTGGGGCTCGATCCTGCCGTAAACCAAGTGGGTCGCATTCCGGGCGGCCGCCTCACCGGCATCGCGCACCCGAAAAACGGACGCTTGGTCGGCTTGGCCCGCCTGAAGCTGGGCGGCTTCCAGAATCGCTTCGCCGGCCCAGTCCAAACGAGTTTGGCCCGTCTGGTTGTCGATGGAGAGAAGTGCGACACGAGGAGCGCGCTTTTGATCGGGAAGCGCTGGGTGCCACAGGCGCCACCAGGCTGCCACCCCCAGAGCCAAAAGCAGTGCCCCGGCCAGGAGGAGCCCCAGCCCGCGCCTAGAGAACACGCGGCTCCAGCTTCATCAGGTCATCAAAATCCGGCAGCTTTCGGAGACCTGCGAAGTCCTCTTCCTCGAGGAACTTCTTCTTGTCCTTGAAGCCGCTCTCCAGCGCCTTGCGGATGTACTGCAGGGCGAGCTCGTTCATGCCCTTCCTGGCGTACACGCGGGCCATGTAGTAGTTGAACTTGGAACGTTCTTCAACGTCGCGCTGCTCCAGCATGACGCCATGGCTGCCATGCCGCTCAAACACCTGGGGGTCGATGTTGATCGCCTCCATGTAACATCTTGTGGCTTCTTTATAGTTGTGCCTGGAGAACCACGCAGTGCCCAGATTTGAATAGACCGAGGCGGATCGAGGCTGAATGGCTAGAGCCTTCTTGTAGTAGTTGGTCGCACTCCGGAAGCTCTTCTTGGCGTACTGCACGGTGCCAATGTTGTTGATCGCTTCCGCGTATTTCGGTTGAAGTTTGACCGCGAGATTGTAGTACTTCTTGGCCGAGTCCAGGTCGTTCAATTGCTGGTAGGCAATCCCCATCTTGTTGTAGACGATCGCAGTCGGCGGCTTGACCTGTTGATAGGCCTCAATCGCCTCCCGGAACATCTTGCGCGCCCCGAAGATGTCGCCGCGTTCTTCGATGGAGAGTTGCTTGGCGGGGGGCGCGGGGTCCTGCAGAGCCGAGGCGCCGGCCCAGACCGCCCCGCCAATCAGTAGGAAAGAGATCCCCCAGACCCGATTCATCCGGTGAAGAGATACCATACCCGCCTCCCGACATAGTGGGCTCGCGAAAAATCTCCCCGCTCTGAGCCTGGAGTTCGTGGCGGCCCGTAATCCTACTTAAATATAGCTCTGATTTTGTCCCAGAAGCCTCGCTTTTCCTTTGGTTTTACAGGCTGAGCGGGAGCTGCTTTCCCCGCATCTCGAGACGCATCCGCACGGCGAGCCGGCCGGCCGGCCACTGAAGCGGCGGGAGCGCCACCGTCAGCGCGCTGCCCGGAGGCATCGGTGTCCAGCGCATCCCAGCCGGCGATAGTCGTCTTGCCCGAACCGCCATGCAACGGACAGTATTCCAGAGGCTGCGTGCCGGCGATGAAGACTTCGCCATGGGACTTCGGGCAGTTGGGCGTGGCGAGCTTGCCGCTCAGCGGGTCGATGTCGGCAGTCACAATGCCGTCGGGCGCCGGGAACTCGGACACGTTCTTGTATTCCCGGTACCTATGCGCACGCTTCATAAATTCAGTCCAGATGGGTAGGGCAGCCTGTGCACCCTGTAGCGGGAGTTCGGTGTTATCGTCGAATCCCACCCACACCACACACAGCAGTCGCGTTGTGAATCCAGCGAACCAGGCGTCTCGCGACGTACCGGTCTTGCCCGCCGCGGGCAGCACGAATCCTCTGCTCCGAGTGCCGGCGCCGGTACCGCTGCGGACAACTTCTTCCATCAAGTTGGTCACCATGTAGGCGACTCGCGGGTCCAGGATCTCTCTCGAGACGGGCTTGTACTGCCAGATGGTCTTGCCATCCTGATCCCGGACCTCGCGGATCCCGTTTTGCTTCATCCAGACGCCGCCGTTCGAGAAAGTGGTGTAGGCGCTGGCCATCTCCAACGGGGTTGCTTCATAGGATCCCAGCGCTTCGGAAGGCGTGCCTCGCGTGTTCTCAAGCCCGGCGTCGCGCGCAAGCTCCGCTACTGCGTCAAAACCCGCCAATTCGGCGAACTTGACGGCCGGGATGTTCATGGAATGCGCCAACGCCTGGCGCATCGTGACCATGCCCAGCCACTCTTCGTGGAAATTGCCGGGTTCGTAGGATACGCCGTTGTATTCGAAGGTCGTCGGTTCGTCCATGACCATCGAAACGGGCGTCAAAACGTTAGGGCCGCCCAGCAGGCCGGTCCGCAGCGCAGCCGCGTAAACGAAGGGTTTGAAAGAAGATCCCGGTTGGCGTTTGGCCAGGGCCCGGTTTAACTGGCTGGCGCCGTAGTTCCGCCCACCCAGCATGGCTTTCACTTCGCCCGTCTTCGGATCCATCACCACCATTGCCACTTGCGCCTCGGGGAATTTCTTCTTCCGCTTGGCCAGCAGTTCGTCCACTTCCTTCATGCCGATGCGGGCCGACTCGACCGCGTCGCGCTGGAGTTTCATGTCGAGCGTCGTGTAGATGCGGTACTGCGTCGTCTGGAAATCGACATCGGAGAAGCGGTCTTGCAGTTCCTCGTTGACCAGGTCGACGAAGTACGGAGCGTCCGTGGACTCGATGCCGCCTTCGGCGAGCTGAATCGGAGCCTTGACGGCCTCGACATACTGCATGTCCGTGAGGTATCCGTTGTCGCGCATCAAGCCCAACACGAGGTTGCGGCGGTGCAGCGCGCGGTCCTCATGCCGGTACGGATTGAAGTAGTTGGGCAGTTGGATCATCCCGGCGAGCAAAGCGGCCTCATCCACCTTCAATTCGCGCAGATCCTTGCCGAAGTGAACCCGCGCCGCCTCGCCGAAGCCGCGAACCGCAAAACTGCGGCGCTGGCCCAGATCCACTTGATTCGCGTAGTACTCGAAGATCTGCTCCTTTGTGAGCTTCTGCTCCAACTGGAGCGTGATGATGGCTTCCGCCAACTTCCGGCTCCAGGTCTTCTCCTGCCCAAGCAGCAGCATGCGCGCGCACTGCATGCTGAGCGTCGAGGCGCCTTGTGCCTTGCGCCCCTCGCGTACGTCCTCGAAGACCGCCTTGATAATGCGCAACGGATCGAATCCGACGTGTTGGAAGAACCGCTTATCCTCAACGGACGTGACGGCATCGACCAGGACCTTGGGGATATCGGCGTAATGCACCACGCGGCGCTTCTGCCGTTGCCGGTCGAAGAGATTGCTGATGAGCTCGGGTTCGAGCTCATAGACATTGCGGTCGGTGTTGTCGCTGTTCGAGACAATGCGCGTCACGACGCCGTTCTGGATGAAGACGACGCCGGGTTCGCTCTCGGGCGACGCGTCGACCCCTGGAAATATCTCTAATCCATCCTCACGCGCCTTGTACCAGCCCAGGCGGTTGGAGCGATTGTCCGAATAGCCCCTGACCCGCAGCATGTCGACGAGTTCGTCCATCGTAAGAGCGTCACCGCGGCTGACCGGCTCCGGAGCGGAGAATATCATCGCCGTTTGGGCGAATGGACCCTGGCGCAGCTTCTCATCGACGAGATTCGAATAATGGACCCAAGTCCAGATCGTCCCGCCCAGAACGAACAAGACTAGAACCGTGACGGCGGCTGCCAAAAAGCGCGTGAATCGGCTTGAGGAAATTCGTCTCCCGGAAGGTTTGTTGGCGGTCGGTTTGCTCACCTTAAAAAGCTCTCATCCGCCATTGTCGCATGGGGCATGTGTGTAAGAATCGAGCGAGAAACGACGCCCATGGTCCCGCGGGTCGCCTGCCCACGCCGCCTCATGGTAGTTTGGGTTCCGGAACTCCCATGGCCGATTGGCGCATCGCTTACGAAAAGAAAAAGACCACGGCGGAAGCCGCGCTGGGCGCGCTGCAAAGCCGGGAGCGCGTTTTCATACATATGGCTGCCGGAGCGCCCCAAGCGCTGATCGAGGCCCTCTGTCAGCGCGTTATGGCCTTGCACGGCGTGGAGATTCTGCACTGCATCAATCTTGGCCTTGCACCGTACTGCGAACCCGAGTTCGAGCCGCACTGCCGTCACAACGCGATCTTCGTCGCCGCCAACACCCGGAAGGCCGTTCAGGCCGGCCGCGCCGACTCGATCCCCGTCTTCCTGCACGAGGTCGAGGGCCTGTTCACGGACGGAACGCTGCCCATTGACGTAGCGCTGATCCAGGTTTCGCCCCCGGACCGCAGCGGCCATATGAGCTTGGGGGCGGCGGTCGACATTTCGCTGAGCGCGGCACGCGCCGCCCGGCACGTCATAGCTCAGGTGAACCCCCGCGTTCCCAGGACATTGGGCGATAGTTTTCTGACCGTTAACGACGTGGAGGCCATCGTCGAGGCTGAGCGCCCTCTGCCGGAGTTCAATCAGGGCGAGATCACGCCGACGCACATGGAGATCGCTCGCCATGTGGCCGCGTTGATCCCCGACGAAGCGACGCTCCAAATCGGTGTCGGGGGCATTCCCGATGCCGTTCTGGCCCAACTGAAAGACCGGCGAGACCTTGGCGTTCACACGGAAATGTTCTCAGACGGACTGATTCCCCTGATCGAATGCGGCGCTATCACAAATGCCAGAAAGACATTGCATCCGCACAAGATCGTCGCGGCTTTCGCCATGGGCTCGCGCGAGCTCTACGACTTCATCGACGACAATCCGATCTTCGAATTCCTGCCGAACCATTACGTAAACTCGCCGGTGATCATTGCGGCCAACCGCCGCATGGTGGCGGTCAATTCGGCTCTGGAAGTCGACCTCAGCGGGCAGGTCTGCGCGGATTCCATTGGTTCCCTGCCCTTCAGCGGAATCGGCGGTCAGGTGGATTTCGTGCGAGGAGCTGCACACGCGCCGGAAGGGGTGGCCGTGATCGCGCTGCCCTCGACCGCGAAGGGCGGCGCCGTGTCCCGCATCGTGCCCTGCCTAAAACCCGGAGCGGGCGTTGTAACGTCGCGTGGGGACGTGCGCTGGGTGGCTACGGAATTTGGCGCCGTAAATCTCCACGGCCGGAATCTCAAGCAGCGTGCGGAACTGCTGATCACGATTGCCCACCCGGCCTTTCGCAGCGAACTGGAGCGTGCGGCGGCGCGTCTTTGGGTGAACTGTTGATACCCAACCGCATTGGCATACAATTCCCTTTTGTTTCAATGCGTGAAAGTCCAATCAGGCAACCCGGGGGCCAGCCCGCATAAGCGAAAACGCGGTGCCTGGATATCACGCCGCATGGCTTGCGTGTCCGCTCCCACTTATAGCGGCCATTGTGGCGGCCGCGACCAGGTGCAAGGGGAGCACTTGTTCGGCAGCGCCAAGGGCGATCGCCTCGCGGGGCATCCCGAATACCACGCAACTCTCCTCGTCTTGCGCGATCGTATGGGCCCCCGCGTTCCTCAAGGCAAGTAGCCCCTCGGCCCCATCCTTACCCATTCCCGTCAGTAGGACTCCGACCACAGCGCCTCCGGCAAACTTCGCGGCCGAGAAGAACATCTCGTCCACCGATGGCCGCTGATAGTGGATCTTTGGGCCGCCGTGCAGGCGAATGGCATAGGCCCCTGCCGCCGCCCGAATCACCTGCATGTGCTGGTTGCCCGGAGCAATGTAGGCATGGCCGGGCCGCAGAACATCCCCGTCGTTGGCTTCGCTCACCTGCATCGCGCAGCAGCCGTTTAGCCGTTCGGCGAACGTCGCGGAAAAACCCACTGGGATGTGCTGGGTCGCAAGCACAGGCGGAAAGTCGGAGGGGAACTGACGCAAAACCTGCTCAATCGCCTGTGTGCCCCCGGTCGAGGCTCCTATTGCCACAATGTGATCAAGCTTCCAGCAACCGCCCATAGATGGAGCAGGCGCTTCCGCCGGGAGTCCTGCCAGCCCGCCTTCGCCGCGAGTAGTTGCCGTGATCTGCGCTGGTGAGGGCGCAACTCGACGAATCTGGGCCCTCGCGGCGGCGCGCACTCGCCGCGGTAGCTCCTCTTTCAGATCGCCTACGGAGTAGGGCCCGCCGGGTTTCGGCATTACGTCGACCGCCCCGCGGCTGACGGCTTCGAGCGCGGACCGAGTCGAACTCTTCGTCAAGCTGCTGATCACGATCACAGGCAACGGGCGGGAAACCATCAGCCGGTCGAGAAACGTAAGTCCGTCCATCCGTGGCATCTCGATATCGAGTGTGATGACGTCCGGGTTCAGCGCAACGATCTTGTCGCGAGCTACATATGGGTCGGGCGCCGTGCCCACCACTTCGATGTCAGGCTGGCCTGACAACACATCCGACAGGACCCGGCGGACGATAGCGGAATCATCGACTACGAGCACTCGAATCCGTGCGCCGTCGATCATCCGGCAGCCTCCAGGATCAATCCAACGAACAGCGGGCCGCCTTGCAGTGGGAACCGCACCCAAGCGATGTATGGCTCGCTCAACTCCGCTACCGGGCGTCCGAGCCTGGTAAGAGGAGTGGAAAGACGAAAGATCCCATCGGGCCGATAGCGGCCCAGAGCATTCCCACATATCATGTTGGCGAGCTCGCCGAGCACGAGCCCGGCGTTTGTAAACGGAGCGCCTCGCTCTTCGATCCCTAGAAAAGCCTCCGCGAGAGAATCGGTCAGGTTGGCGAACGCCACAACGATAAAGTGCCCGCGAGCGACACCTTCAAAGTCCACACGGGAAATATCCAAGGATCCCGATGCCGGAAGCGCTCCAATTTCCGGGCCCTGGACGAGTGATTCGAAGAACATCGTTTCCAGCACTTCAGGGACCGCAACAAGGCACGCTTCTCGAATTGAATCGCGCACGGAAGCTGTATCGTTCATTGCGCCGACCCCTCGCATGCCGGGCCTTCCCAGCCCGGAACGGCGGCGCGGAGCATGTGAGCCAACTCCTCAGGCGTGAACGGCTTGCAGAGGTAGCCGTGAACCCCCATCGATCGGAGTCTCGACATTCTGCTCTGTGTCGAATCGGTTGAGATGACAACGACGGGAACAAGGCGCAGTTCTTCGCTCCGCCGCAGGTTCTCGACGAACTGTTCGCCATCCATGACGGGCATATTGAAGTCGGTCAGAATCACGTCTACGATATGGTTCCGCAATAGAGCCAGCGCTTCCTCGCCATTGCCAGCCTCCTGACAGCGGCCGACATCCAGACCGCCGATCAAGATCGTACGTCTGATAAACGAGCGCATCGCCGGCGAATCGTCGACGATCATAATGTCCTTCTGCATTTGGTGCCTCCCCTCCCTTACGGCTTCGCGTCGTGGTTCGATCCAGGCACCGGCAACTCAATGTCGTCCTTGCCCGGCGTCGAGATGACAAAACGTCCGGAAGATGCATCGAGCCGAACCGTTCGTGAGTAAGTACCACCCACGTCCTCGCCATGGACAAGGACCCCAGCCTTCCATAGAAGCTTCCGAATCGCCGTGTGGTTCCGCTTTCCGATATTGAATAGCCCGCCATCGTTCACTACGGAGGCGCCGCCCGCCAGGTACACGCGCAATCGCCGCTTGTCCGCTCCAAGATCGTATGCTCGCCGGAAGAGCAGCGGCGTTCCGGTGTCCGCATATCGGAATGGATGCTCGCATGTGCTGGCTCCCATTTCCGGGCCGCACTCTGGCAGCATGAAGTGCAGCAGCCCTGTGACCTTCGATACAGGGTCCCAGATGCCTACCGCTATACACGAGCCGAGAGCGTACGTCACCAGGGTGCATGATTCGCGGAGTGCATGCCTGCAATCACCGACCCCCACTACCAATAGACCCGTCACCGCTTCGCCCCCGCGAATCTCAACCCCGCGCATGCTTACCTTGATTTCGATACGTAGCCGGCTGGATGTATGTCAAGCCCGTGCTCAGGCCTGAAAGTCCTTCCGAGTGGCCGATCAGAAGCCACCCTTCGGGCGCCAGGCATCCGGCTAGCCTCCCGACCAGGTCTTCCTGCGTCGGGCGGTCGAAGTAGATCATCACGTTGCGACAGAAGATCGCATGAAACTTGCTCGCGTAATCGAAACGCTCCATCAGATTGATCCGGCGAAACTCGACCAGATTGCGCCACGGACCGGCGATCCGAAAATGGCCAGTCCACTCCCCGGTTCCCTTTTCCAGGTATCGCCGCCAGGCCGCGGGCATTTCGTTCAGCTTCTCCAAAGGGTAGACGGCTCGTCTCGCTTGTTCCAGAGCCACTCCTGAGATATCGCTGGCCAGGATCTTGATCCGCGACGCAGAGTTGGGCCCGAGCTTCTCAAGGAGTTCGAAAAGAATGCTATAGGGTTCTTCGCCACTCGAACATCCGGCACTCCAGATTCTGATCTCCGCTGCCGGAGGGATTTCATCGACGATTCTCGTTCTCAGCAGTTCAAAGTGGGCGGGCTCTCGCCGAAAGCTCGTGAAGTTCGTAGTGAGGGCGTCCACCAGGTTGAGCAGTTCCTGCCCAGTGGTGTCGTTTTGAACGAGGTTCAGATATTGACGATATCCCTGTGCGCCAACCGCGCGCATACGGCGATTGAGCCGGGCGCTGACAAGCGCCTCCTTTCCTGCCTTGATATCGAGCCCAAATGTCCGTCTGGCGAGTTGTTGAACACGATGAAACTCTTCCGGCAGACACCTGCCAGAGGCCCGCGCGATCTGTCAATTCAGTGCCTGCTGGCATTTCTGCCCGGCTCCTACCAGCGCAGACACATCCAGGATCAATCCAACGCGGCCATCGCCAAGAATCGCTCCGCCGGCGAGACCTTGAATGTGCGCGAATTGCGGGCCAAGACTCTTAATGACGACCTCCTGCTTGCCGGCCAGCGCGTCCACCAACAGACAGAACTGCCGTCCCTCGCTTTCTCCCACGATGATCAGTCCCTGGCAGGCGTCGTCAACTCCGGACCGAAGACCAAGCCGTTTTTTCAGCCGAACCAAGGGCAACAGGTGCTCTCTCACCAGAACCATCTCACCTCGGCCTTGAACCGTGAAGACAGACTCCGGCCCCGGACGGAACATCTCGCGAACGGAGAAGATGGGCACGATGTATCGCTCTTCTCCGCACAGGACCACGAGGCCATCGATGATGGCCAACGTCAAAGGAAGCCGCAGAAGAAACCGCGCTCCCCGTCCCGGAGTGCTGCGAATCTCCACCCTCCCCCGCAAATGGTCCAGGTGCTTCCAGACCACATCCATGCCCACGCCCCGGCCGCTCACCTCGGTCACCTTCTCCGCGGTCGAAAACCCAGGTTTGAAAATCAAGTTGTAGATGTCGCTATCGCTGAGTTGCTCTCCCGCCGCGACCATGCCCCGTTCCTTCGCCTTGGCGAGGATGCGATCGCGGTCGAGCCCACGTCCGTCATCCGCAATTTCGATGTGAATCTCGCCAGCCTGGTGGCGGGCGGCAAGCCGGATCTTGCCAGTTTCCGGCTTGCCTGCCGCAATGCGCTCGTCCGGCATCTCCAAGCCGTGATCCATGGAGTTCCTGATCATGTGGACCAGTGGATCGCTCAGTTCCTCGACTAAACGCCGATCCAGTTCCACGTCTTCGCCGAACAGCTCAAGCTCCGCCTTCTTGCCGGATTTCCGTCCCAGATCCCGGACCAGGCGGACCATTCTGCGGAAGAGCTGCCCGACCGGCACCATCCGCATCGCCATGGCGGTCTTCTGAACCTCTCCCGTGATTCGGCCGAGATGCGCAAGATCGCGCTGAACCCTGGGAGTCTTGATACCCGTAAGGTCCGGGTTGTGGTGCAGGAGCGACTCGGCGATGACCAATTCACCGACCATATCCACGAGGTATTCCAACTTAGCGGTAGCGACTTTGACCACAGATGACTCATCCCTGTTGCTCGTATCCGGCGCAGGCGCTCTACCCGGTTGACCCGGCTTCAGCGCCCGTTCTTCCGCAGGCGTTAACGGTATCTCATCCGGCGAAAGCCGGAGCAGGCACGGGACTTCCCCTTGCTCACCCGGTGCGGTTGAAGAGGCACTCCGCACCTTCTCGATCAACTGCTCGGGGCAAGGCGGCTCGTCGGAGGGACGGCCGTCCGCCACGGCAGAGATGTGGTTCAACCAAACGGCGATGTAGTCGGCCGCTTCCAGGATCACATCGACAATGGCCGGCGATAGCTGAAGCTCATCGCTCCTCGCGCGGTCGAGGACGGTCTCAACCTCGTGAGCGACTTGCTGCAACACGTTAAATTCCAGGAACCCCGCGAGCCCCTTGAGGGTATGGAAGCTCCTGAATGCGCTATGAAGCGCTTCTCCCGTCGAGTTTCCCTGATCGAACTCAAGGAGGCGCGACTCAATGTTGCTCAGATGCTCGCGCGCCTCAACGAGGAACTCGCGCATCAATTCGGGGTCCTCATTCAATGGCTGCGGCGGCGCCTGTCGCTCCGGAGAAAACGGGTTCTCCGGGGACATATCTTCGCACGGCGGTTCTGCGGCCTGCAGCGAGCCGGCCAGGTTGGAGAGTTCACTCTCGGGAGTCACTTCCGGCGCGCGCCCATTGGACTTTGAAGCAGTCTTTCTTGCCATATCCCGTTCGCTCCACAAACTGGCCGCGCCGAGCCTTTGGGAAGCGCGGCCCGATCATTCCCGAACGCTCAGAAACTCCGGAAGTCTTCGTCGAGCGGTATTAGCTGCTTCGCAGTCTGGACCGGCTGAGCCTGATGACGATGAACTTGAGCCGCGCGATTTGGCCTCCTCGGTGAAGCGGCAGAGGTGACCGCCGCTCTCGATCCTGTCGATTCGGCTCCACCGATGAGTACGTTCAACCGCTGCGCGGCGTCGTTGAGTCCAAACGCCTGGGCACTCATCTCCTCGCCCGCCGAAGCACTCTCCTCCGCGCTGGCGGCAGTGGACTGCGTCACGCGCTGCATCTGCGCCACGGCCTTTGCGATTTGTTCAATTCCGCGCGCCTGCTCCTGACTGCCCACATGAACCTCTCCGGCGAGTATCTTGATGCGGGAGGCGTTGTCGACGACTTTCCTCACGCAGCCGGCCACCTCGTCGAGACGGACCTTTCCGTCTTGAGACCGAACGATGGATTCCTCAATGAGCGCCGACGTGTCCTTGGCCGCCTGCGCGCAGCGTTGCGCGAGGTTGCGGACTTCGTCGGCAACCACCGCAAATCCCATGCCCGCCTCACCCGCGCGTGCGGCTTCGACGGCGGCGTTGAGAGCGAGAATGTTCGTTTGGAATGCTATTTCGTCGATCACGCGGATGATGCGGGAAATCTTCTCGCTGGATGCGTTGATCTCATTCATCGAACCGATCATCTGATCGAGCCTCTGGGTAGTCTCCTTGAGCAGTTGATCGGCAGCCTCAGTCTCTCCGGCTGCTGAGCGGGCATTCTCCGCGTTCTTCTGCGTCATGGAGTTGATTTCCTCCGCGGACGCCGAGGTCTCCTCCAGGGTGGCCGCCTGTTCGGAGGACCCTTGCGCCAGAGCCTGGCTTGCAGCAGTGACCTGTTGAGCTGCGGATGCAACCTGGCCGGCTCCGTCCGTTATCTCGGCGGCATACTGGCGAAGCGACCTGTTGCCACTATTCACCGTGTAGAGAGCAACCAGCGCGACACAGATCGCTGCGATCAGAAGAGCGATGGCCATTCCCTTGGCGCGGGAAGCGACGTCATCCGCCTCCTGGCGAGCGGCATCGATAATCTGCGCCTCCAGTTTCAAGAGTTGACTGGATGAATTGGTCATGCGCTCCGAAACAGAGCTGAACACTTCCGTTTGCATTTTGGTCGCCTCATCGAAGCGCTTCTCCGCCAGCATCTGCCGTTGGCGGACGAAGTCATTCGCCCACTCCTGCCTGGTGTCGGTCATTTCCGACACAAGCTGCCGCCCCCGCTCCGTTTGAAGGAGCGGGGTGAGTTCGCGCAATCGCTGCTCAATCAGGCCGAGACGATTCGCAGCTTCGCGCTGTTCCGATCCGATTCCGGCTTCGTTTCCGGTTAATGCAGAGAACATCATCCCGCGCTGGGCGGCGATGGCAGCTTCCACACTAGACTGGATTTCCGCCGTCAGAGTGCTCTTCTTCATTTCCCGCGAAATTATGTTGCCGACAAGCCCGTTGAGGCTGTTGGTCACATAAAATGCGAACCCCAAAGCCAATACGACGAACAGCGTGACGGTGGCCTGACCACCCAGAACTTTGGTTCCAAACGACATCTTCTTCATGCTTTTTCTCCAGAATCTCCGTGACTTCTCATCTCGATACCCGCTGCGCCCACGGCCGTCACTCGGCCAGTTGCAGATCCGGCTGCAGTTCCGGCAGCAGGGCCAGGCTGGTGACCTCTTGCGAGGTGAGCACACGATCGATATCGAGCAGAATTTTCACTTTTCCCTTCACCTTGGCCATGCCCCGGATGTAAGGCAGCGACATCTCCGCTCCCAAGTCGGGCATGTCTTCGACCTCGGCCTCTTGAATATTCAGCACTTCAGAGACCCCGTCCACGACAGCTCCCATCAGCATGGGACCGCTCGGTTGATTCACCTGGACAACGATGACGCAGGTGCGTTGCGTATACTCCGCATTCTCCAGACCGAATTTGAGACGCAGATCGACGACCGGAATCACCTTGCCTCTCAAATTGATGACGCCCTTCACAAAAACGGGCGTTTGCGGGACTGCCGTGATCTCTTGCAGACCCATGATTTCCCTCACGTTGAGAACTTGAACGCCGAACTCCTCGCGAGCCAGCTGAAAGACGAGATACTTGCCCTGACGCTGGGCGGCAAACGCTTTCTCGGGCAGCACCGCGGTGGCCATTGACGATTCCTCCAAACTGCGAAATCGGTACGCGGTAAATTACCGCCTCACCCGGTCCTATCGGCTCTTTTACGAAAAACATGAGAGCCAGCCCGGAAAAATCGTCGAGAAAGTTCACGAGCCGGTGCGCCGAGCCTTCCTGCGCGTCATCCGGCTGGTTACAATCGGCTCTTGGCGGACGCGCAACCAACTTGGACCCAAGTCAGCGACAGCGCTCTTCTGGGGAGGTTTCACGGCTTAAGCCCGATGGACGCCCTGGCGCGAGTAGGCGGTCTCTTCGAGGCGATCTCAGCCGCGAAGATTGCAGGCGTCAGGAACCTGCACCCTGCCTTCACCACGCTCCTGGTGGTTTACAGCCCATTGGTGTGGATGCCTTGGGCCTTGGTTCAGAAGCTGGAGGAGGCAGAGAAGTCCGGTGCCTCGACCCCAGCCGCAAAGCAGCCCGTCACGATCCCCGTCTGCTTCGAGGCCCCATTCTCAGCGGATTTATCCGAGATTTCCGCTCGGGCCGGGATCGCCGTGCACCAGGCGGTCGATCTGTTCACGTCCGCCGCGTATCATGTCGCCTTTCTTGGGTTTGCGCCCGGCTTCCCCTACTTGCTCGGACTGCCCCCGGCGCTGGCCACGCCGCGACTCGCGCGTCCAAGAACCCGCGTTGCGGCAGGCAGCGTCGGAATTGCAGGTGAGCACACCGGCGTCTATCCCGCCGCGACGCCCGGCGGCTGGCGAATTATCGGGCGAACTCCACTTCGCCTCTTCGAACCGAAGCGCGAGCCGATGAGTCTGTTAATGCCTGGCGACGAGTTACGATTCGTGGCCATTGACGAGCGCAAGTTCGAGGATCTGTCCCAGTGGTGACCACGGTCGAGGTCCTAGCGCCCGGGTTGCAGACGACCGTTCAGGATCTGGGGCGTCCGGGCTACGGTCACCTCGGAGTCTCTGCTTGTGGAGCGGCGGATCCGCTCGCGCTGCGGATCGGTAATATCCTGGCTGGCAACCCGGAGGGCGCGGCCGCTCTGGAGATGACTCTGCTTGGCGGACGATTCCTCTTCCACGGCGCGGCCTGTTGCGTTCTGGCGGGGGCCGATTTCGCCTGCTCATTGGATGGAGTCCCCGTAGGGCTATGGACTCCGACGTACGTTCGCGCGGGACAAACGCTCGTCATCGGAGGATCGAGGGACGGGGCCCGCTGCTACCTCTGCTTCAGGTGCGGCATACAACTGGAGGCGGTTCTGGGGAGTTGCTCCACGCACATTCCGAGCGGGATTGGAGGAATCGGCGGCAGGGCGCTGATCAAAGGCGACTTGCTGTCCATTCACGAGACCACTGTGCAGCCACGAATCCTCCGCCACTTCCCATTGGAAGAACTTCGTCCGCTGAGCGATGTCCTGAGAGTGACAGCCGCGGCGCAAACCTCGGGTTTCGCACAGGAGAGCTTGACCAGCCTCCATTCCCTGCCCTGGACCGTGCAGAGCGATTCGAGCAGAATGGGTGTTCGGCTGTCGGGGCCTTCGCTGGACGCGCCACTGAGCGGCAGCATGACGACAGAAGGCGCCCCGCTCGGCGCGATCCAGGTGACGCCCTCGGGCGAGCCCGTCATTCTCTTCGTCGACCACCAGACAACAGGCGGCTACCCTAAGATTGCCTGCGTCATTTCAGCCGACCACTGGCGAATCGGGCAGTTGCGTCCTCGCCAGACGGTGCGCTTCGTCCACGTCTCGTTCGAGGAGGCGCGCCGGCTACTGTTGGAACAAGAGGCACTAATCAAGCCGGAGGCACTCTTCGAATGACGACCATCGACATCAACTGCGACATGGGCGAGCGGGACGATCTCGCGTCCGAAGTGCAGAAATCTCTGATGGAGTTCATTACGTCCGCGAACGTGGCCTGCGGAGCGCATGCCGGCGACGAGGCTTTGATGCGTCTGACGTTGCGGCAGGCGATTGCCCATGGTGTGGCCATCGGAGCCCATCCCGGCTACCCGGACAGGGACAATTTCGGAAGGCTTCCGCTGAACATGCCGCTGGCGGAACTTGAGGCCAGCATCGAGGAGCAGATTCGTACCCTGGTTCGTCTGGCCGGCGAAGAAGGCGCTGCGGTACGCTACGTGAAACCTCACGGCGCCCTCTACAATCAGGCGGCCAACGACATGGAACTGGCGCGGGCTGTTGGGCGCGCTGTTAGCCGCGTCAGCCGGGATCTGGCGATTCTCGGACTCGCCGGATCGCCGGCGCTCGCTGTCTGGAGCGAGGCAGGATTCCAGGTAGTGCCTGAAGCCTTTGCCGATCGACGCTACGAACCCGACGGCAGCCTGCGTTCGCGGCGCTTTGTGGACGCGCTGCTCGGGTCTCCAGAAGAGGCTGCCGAGCAAGCGCTACGGATTGCGGCACAGCACGAGGTCGTGGCGTGGGACGGTTCCGTCGTCGACATCGAAGCGCGCACTTTGTGCATTCACGGCGACTCTCCGGGAGCAGCCGATATTGCGCGGAGCGTGCGGAAACGAATGGAAGATGAGGGGATCGCAGTCCGATCGTGGGGATAGGCCCGTTTCGACTGGGATGCAAATTCGCCACTCCTGAGAGCGATTTTCAGGGCTGCGGTAGATGAGTGAGAAACGCTGGAGTGCGCCAGGTTCGCCCCGCCGGAGACGTCCTTCAAAACTCAGTCAATCCGCGCCAGTTCTGCGCGCAAAGCCGCTTCCGCTCCAGGCTCCGATTTGCGAAACAAAGCTGGCATACAATGTGAGTGTGGTGGGATGGCCGAGCGGTTTAAGGCAGCGGTCTTGAAAACCGCCGTTGTCGGAAGGCAACCGTGAGTTCGAATCTCACTCCCACCGCCACCCAAATCTCCTGCCAATTCGGGTTCCCCGAAAAAGTCTGCCGAGCGGGCTCTGCAGAGCCGCGACACACACGGTTCAGCGCTTCGCTCCGCTGTATGAAACCACTGGCGTGACAATGTCCTCGATGGCGCTCGCGTCGCCCGCGGCGGGCCCGTGCCAGACACTTCCGCCGAAGGTCGTCACATAGATGAATCCAGGATGCACTGGATCGACAATCACGCGGTGGCCCCATTTGAAGTTGTAGCCGCGCACGCGCGTCCAGGTCTCTCCACGATCCGTTGATCGCCACACCGACGACTCGAAACCACAGGCGTAGAGGTGCGCAGGATTCTTTGGATCGATGGTCACGTCATAAACATGGCTATCCCGATTGAGCACCTGCTTCCAGCTTGATCCAGCGTTGGTGGAAAGGAAGATGCCCCCGCCGGGCGTCCCATCCTTGCCGTTGCCGCCCCAGGCAGTCAGGTAGAGCCGATTGGCATTGGCGGGATCGACCTGCAAACCGCTGGGGCCGTTGACGCCGCTGGGTAGAGGCACTTTCTCCCAGCTCTCCGCGCCATTGCTGGAGCGATAGAGCGCACCATCTAAGTCGGTCCCGATCGAACCGTCATCGCTCCGCCGCGAGAGCACCAGGTAGAGAGTCCCGTCGCCGCTCTGCGAGAGCCGCCAGGCGAACGGTTCGTGGACGGGCAGGCCATTGTTCTTCATTGCCCAGGAAGCGCCGCCGTCGGTGGACTTGAAGACGCCACGGCCGAAGCCGGTCACGTATAGTACCCGCGCGTCTTTAGGACTGCGCCTGTCCAGCAGGATGTGCGTCGCCGCCGTTTGGGGCATCCCGTTGGTTTGCGGCGTCCAGGTCTCGCCCCCGTCATCGCTGCGGCAAACGCCGCCTCGGAACCGCTCTGGCTGCGTCCTGCGCCACATCTTGGGGCGCGGCAAGTCGTGTGTTCCGCTCATGACGGCCCACATGCGCCCTTTCACGTCGGGATCGAACTCCACCCAGTAGGTCGTATTCGACCAGGCATGAGGCACTCCGTTCGCGACGGAGTTCCGCCAACCCGCCCCTCCATCATCGCTGCGAAAAAGCCCGATGTCGGTATAGCTGATGAACATGCGTCTGGTGTCAAAGGGGTCGAAATGAACGCCGTACGCCGTGGTCACGTTGAGGCCGGTAGTGGTGTAGCCGGATGGGCTGCTCTTGCGCGTGTAGACGGCGACCCAGTTCTTGCCGCCGTCCACCGTCTTGAGAGTCCTGCCCATATCGGTTCCGTAGCAGAGATCGGGATTCGTGGGCGAGACGCCGAGTTCGAGCGGATTCTCGCCCCAGCCTGGACCCAACGTGGGATTGATCCAGCCGCCCTCATCGACATTGGGCGCCGGACGATTGGACTCCTGCCACGGATAGGTCCAGCTTTCTCCGAAATCTCGTGTAGTGGCCACGCCGAAGAATGTCTGCCCATCTCTCTTCAAGCCGCTGAACGAGACGTAGGCGGCGTGCGGATGATTGAGTGACGCCGCCACGGCGCGAATCTCCAAGCCGGGCAGCAGCATGTGCCAGGAAGCCCCTCCGTCCCTGGAGACGCCCAGGCCGCCGCGCGTCGCGGCGTACACCATCAACTTGCCACCGCCTTTGGGAAAACCGCCGGAGACGCTTACGAACGATCCTCCGGGGGCAGGCGCACCCTCATTCCAAGCGCCCGCTTCGCGGACGGCCACCTTGGTTCTGCCCGCTACGTACAGGGTCCGGTTTCCGCGCGGAGAAAAAGGATCCACGTAAATGGCGCGCGCGCCGTCCTGGAGCTCCCCGGCCGGTTTCCAGGTCTTGCCCCAATCGGTTGAGACATGGAGCATGGTCTGCCGGTTGGCGGTCACAGCCGCGTACAGAGTTTTCGAATCGGCCGGATCGACCGCGAACGCGGAAATGCGCCCTGCGTCGCCCGAGCCGGTTTCGATCGAGTCCTCGGCATGATCGCCGATAGCGGGCACCTGGCGGACGTCTTTGGGATCGGGGTAAATCAGATTCCAGCGCTTGCCGCCGTCCTCACTGCGAAAGAGTCCTATGCCATAGGCGTACATGGTTCCCGGGATGGATGGATCGAACGCGAACAGGCTGGTTCTGCCGCGCAGATTGAACATGCGCCATGAGGCGCCGCCATCCTGGGTGAGATACGAACCGGTCATATCGCAAGCGGCGAAGACCACGTTCGGATCGTGCGGGCTGATTGTGGGCAGGTACTGCGCCCCTCCGCCTCCCGGCCCGATAACGCTCCAGTGATTGGAGCCCGAGGGAGGCGCGGCGGACAGCGCTCCTGCCGCGAAGATTACGACAAGGCCGGAGGTTAAGACCAATTGTGTGAGCTTGGACATGAATTCTCCACGTTTGGGTGCCGTTGCGATCCTGCTTGACTTCCAATTGTACTTGCGAACATCATCGTTTGCTATCGAATTGCTGGCGTCCTTCGCAAATTGATGTTTGACTTGTTTGTGTTTGATTGTTATGCTCGCACTTCATCGGCTACTCGCAATCAAAAGCGCCGATCTGCCCGGACCGGAGTCACTTGGAACCTGGGATTCGAGATGAGGGCCGGAGTGAGGGCGCGAACCGCCCGCCGGGCGCCCACGCCGGAAAGACGCGGAGCCGGGCAACTGAAGAACACACGGAGGCATTGAAGCATGTCCGATCCAGCGATTGATTTTCACACGCACCCACTGCTGGTGCGCGAGATGATTTCGCGCCATCCCGAATTGGCCGAGGCCGCCCGCAAGACATTCTACATCGGCAATAACTTTCAGCCGCTCGAGACACTCCATCTGGAACTCGACGCCGCAGGCCTGGACAAGGCGGTTGTCGTGGCTGTGGACGCGACCACGGCGCTCGGCAAGAGCGTTTATACGAACGAGCAGATCGCAGAACTGTGCGCCATGAGCGACCGGCTCATCGGCTTTGCAAGCGTCGATCCGCGCCAACCTGGCGCCGCCGCGAAACTCGAATCGGCGATACGTCAACTCGGGTTGCGCGGGCTGAAGCTCGATCCGGCCATGCAGCAGTTCCGGCCGTCCGATCGCGGCGCATATCCGGTGTATGAGAAAGCGCAGGAACTCGGGATTCCGGTGCTGTTCCACGCCGGCATGAGTTGGGCGCCCGGCAGCCGTCTGGAGTTCGGACAGCCGCTGCTGTTCGAGCCTGTGGCCGCGGATTTCCCGAAGCTCAACATCGTTCTGGCTCATCTGGCCTGGCCTTGGGTCACCGAAGCCGTGGCGCTGGCTTTGAAGTATCCCAACGTGCATCTCGACACCTCTGCCCTCTACTTCGACAATCCGCGCGATTTCCTGCGTCATTGCATGTCGCACGTCGTGCCACTGTCCGTATTCGAATGCAGCCTCAGGCGCCAGATTCTGTTCGGCTCCAATTATCCCCGGGTTGAAATCAAGAACATGGCGAACGCCGTGCGCGCCCTCGGCTTCTCCAAGGATTTCCAGGAATTGATTTTCAGCGGCAATGCCGCCCGGCTGCTGGGAGGAATCGCATGATTATCAAATTGGAAAAAATCGAAGTCCAGTCGCGCAAGGACCTGGAGATGATCGATATCACTGACCAGATCGAGCGTGTGGTGGCGGAAAGCGGTCTGAAGAACGGCGTTGTTATGGCCATGACGACCCACACCTCATCGGGGCTGCTTGTGACCGAAGGCGTCGAGTGCCTGGAACGCGACGTTCTGGCGCACCTCGAACGGCTAGCGCCCAAGGATCCGCCCGAAGGAACCTACCACTACTGGCACAACCGGTATCTCGACTACGACGGCAGGCTCGGATTCAATTCGGGCGATCACCTGAAGAGCATTCTGGGCGGCGTGAACTGCTTCTTCCCTGTCGAAAATGGCGCGGTGGTTCGAGGTTCGCGGCAACGGGCGTACTTCGTCGAATACGACGGACCGCTGGCGCGGACCGTCTTCATTCAGGTATTGGGCGAAGGGGCGTAGTCCCAGGGCAGTTTCAAAGAGGTTTCCGTGATGGCGAAATACGCTCGGATCGTAGTCCTCATCTGCTGGGTCGCGGCCATTGCAGCCGCACAGACGGTGATCGTCCGCCCCAAGACGACGGACGAGGCGCTAGTGAACCCAGGGATCGGCATCCAGACCTTTCAACGATTCGCTGGACAACCGATCTATCCCGGTCTGCGCTGGTCCGAAGTGGGGCCGGAAGGTCCTATCGCCGACGGTCCGGGAAAAGTGGATTTTCCCGCTTCCAGCGTCGCCTATCTGCGCTGGTTCTGGTCTCAGATCGAGCCGGAGCGCGGCAAGTATCGCTGGGGGATCCTCGATTCAGCGCTGGACGAGGCCCGCAAGCACCACCAGACGCTGATGATCCGGCTGATGCCATACGACGGCACCAGCCCGCTGCCCGAGTGGTACATAAATTCCGGCGCGAAGCGAGCGAACAAACCCGGCGATAAGGATGGCAAGATCTGGTCGCCTGACGCTTCGGATCCGCTGTATCGCCAGACTTGGGCGGAACTGGTCCGCGAGGCGGGCCGGCGCTACGACGGCCATCCCGATCTCGATTCCGTGGACATTTCGACGGTCGGTTACTGGGGAGAGGGCTGGGGTCCCTACCTGCCCGATTGGACGGTTCAGCAGGAACTGATCGATGTATACTTCGAGGCCTTCCCGCGCACGCCCAAGCTGATGAATTTCGACGAGTTTCGCGCGCTCGTCTATGGCACCCGCCGGGGCGGTGGCTGGCGGCTCGACTGTTGGGGTGACATGGGCCGGCCATCAAAGAACGGTTGGTCCGAGATGCTCGACGTGTATCCGGAGCAGCTTGCGCGCGACCCGGGGCTGTACGATGCCTGGCGCACCGGGCCGGTCTCCCTGGAGAGTTGCGGAACGCCACTCGCGTGGAAGCAGTGGGGTTTCGACCTGAAGCCGATTATCGACCAAGCCCTGCGCTGGCACGCCTCTTCGATCAACATCAAGTCCACGGCGATCCCCGAAGAGTGGAAGGCCCAGTTTGCGGAGTTTCAGAAGAAGCTCGGCTACCGCTTCGCATTGCGACGGTTCGAGCATCCGCGCGCCGCGAAGGCAGGCTCCATGCTGCCCGTGAAGATGTGGTGGGACAACACGGGTACCGCCCCGCCGTACCACGAGTATCCGCTGACCATTCAATTCCGCTCGAAGTCAGGCGAAGCTAAGCCCTTGGAGGCGAAGGCGGTGGTCCCTGTCGACGTGCGCAAATGGCTGCCGGGCGATGCCGTGTATGAGGGATCCATATACCTGGATGCGAACCTGCCGCCAGGCCATTACAGGGTGCGGGTGGCGCTTCTGGACCCGCGGACGGGCGTTCCTGCAATTCGCCTGGCGATGGAGGGGCGCGCAGAGGACGGTTGGTACGATCTGAGCGAGATCGAGGTTCAATAGGGCCTTCTGGCGGCATTTGGCACGTGGGTGACCAGCTTTAAACAGAAAGAAAACGATACACTTAGAAAGCATAAGATAATAATTGTGATAGACTGAGAAGTGGAACGAAAGGAGCGCCGCTTTGGAAACCACGAAGTTGCCTTCAAAGCAGGAAGGGGCCGCGTCGTGGCTGGGCGAGCTAGCCAGCCATCAGCCGGTATTCGCGGAACTGCTCGGGAAGTCCGCCACTGACCAAATCGAGCTCGGCTATTTCCACACCCTCCACGAGATTTGCCAGCAGCCGGACACTTGGGAGCAAACAGCTCTGGAAGTCTCCGCGCGTTTTGCGGATTTGCGCGAGTCGTGGTCCGGCTGCAAATCGGTAGTACTGACCGGATCGGGAAGCTCCGAGTACGCCGCCGATTGTCTTCACCCGCTGTTTCAAGAGGCTCTGGGCCTGCCCGCGCAAACGGTTGACAGCGGTTCCATCCTGCTGCATGCCCGTGCCTCCCTTCCTCCCGGTCCGCTGTGCCTCATTTCGCTCGCCCGTTCCGGTAACAGTCCGGAGAGCGCCGGCGTCGTGGAGTTGATGCTCGACATCGCCCCGGAGGTGCGGCACCTCATTCTGACCTGCAACGCCAGGGGCCAATTGGCAGGCCTCGCCTCCGAAGACCCGCGGTTGCAGCAAGTAGTCCTCGACGACAGCACGAACGATCGCAGCCTCGTAATGACCAGCAGTTTCACCAATATGGTGATCGCCGGTCGCGCGCTCACGTGCCTGCATTCACCCGAGAAGGATGCCCCCGAGAAGTATGTTGCGAGCGTGAGAGCCCTGGCCGGCGCCGCCCGCAATATCCTGACGGATTATGCCGGCGAATTGAGAGCGATTGCCAAGGGACCGTTCCGCAAAGCCGTCTATCTCGGAAGCGGGTGCAGGCATGGCGCGGCGCGCGAGGCCGCCCTGAAACTTCTGGAGATGCTGGACGGGCGTTTGACCTCGTTCGCGGAAACGTGTCTCGGTCTGCGGCATGGCCCGATGTGCGCCATTGACGGAGCCACCCTGGTGGTCTGCTTCCTCTCCTCTGACCCGCTGCGCCGCGCTTACGAAACCGACCTGCTCAATGAGCTTCAGCGCAAGGGTATCGGATGGCGCAGGGTGATCGTTGGGAGAAGCATCCCCCCGGAACTTCTAATGGAAGGCGACCTCGGGGTCGAGTTGCGGGGTGTCGATGGCTTGGCCGACGACGACCTGGCCGTGCTCGACGTGATGGTGGGCCAACTGATTGGCCTGTTCCGTTGCATGGATGAGGGTCTGAAACCCGACTCGCCATCCGCGAGCGGCGTAATTTCGCGAGTTGTGAATGGCTTCACCGTGCATCGCCGCAAGGAACGGGAGCAACGCGCATGAAGGTTGTTGTCATCGGCGAACTCAACCCCGACCTGATCCTCCAGAACTACAGCAGTTTTCCGGAGCTCGGCAAAGAGGTGGTCGTCGAGGATTGTGTCCTCACCATGGGCAGCGCCACGGCGATCTGCGCGATGGGGCTGGCGAAACTAGGCAACCAAGTGAGGTTCGTCACCAAGGTCGGGCCGGACACCTACGGCGATTTCTGCACGGACATCCTGAGGAAGGCCGGTATCGACGTGGACTACATCGAACACGATCCCGCAACCAAGACGGGGATCACGGTGTCGGTCTCCTCGTCGAAGGACCGCGCACTGGTCACCTACCTCGGCGCGATGGGCGTTTTCGACGGAGGCGGAGACACGCCGGAGGTCTTCGAAGGCTACGACCACCTGCACATGTCGTCTTATTTTCTGCAGGCCGGCCTTCGCCCGCACTTCGCGGAACTCATGCGGCAAGCCCGCTCGCAGGGTCTGACTACGTCTATAGACCCTGGCTTCGATCCCTCTGAAACATGGGGCACGGACCTCCGCGAGACGCTGAAAGATGCCGATGTCTTCTTCCCCAACGAAGTGGAGCTGCGCGGCGTGACAGGCGAAGCCGATGAGGAACGCGCCGTGCTGAACTTGGCGAACGGGCGCACCCTGACCGTGGCCAAACTCGGTTCGCGGGGATGCATGACGGCTGTCGAGGGCCGGATCCTCAGGCAGGCACCCTTCCCCGTGAAGCCCATTGATACGACTGGCGCCGGGGACACGTTCAACGCCGGATTTTTGCACGCATGGCTCCATCGCCAGCCCATTGAGCAGTGCCTGCGCTTCGGAGCGGCCTGCGGGGCGCTTTCGACTCTGGCCTCCGGCGGAACCGGCAATCAACCGACAGAGACGCAGGCTTTGGAATTCCTGCGCAAGCGCACGGCGCTCTAGACTTTTGCGCCCGCGGGGCGCTTTGGAATGACAGGAGTACTTTGCATGGATGACGTGAGCAGGAGAACTGTATTCGGTTTGGCGGGCGGCGCCCTGGCCGGAAGCTTGGCCGTTTCGACTGGTGCGTGCAAGCAAGCCGGCGCTCCACCGGAAAAACCTGGGCTGGATCTGCGCGATTTCCAGCCGCGCAGCATGCTGCATGCGCCGGAGACCAAGGTACCGAAGGCCCGCTTTCCCGTCATCGACATCCATACCCACCTCTCCTTTGCGGCGAAGTCGAAGAACGGCGTATCGCTGAGCGAAGAACGGCATTGGCTGGCTGAACCCGGCGAGCTCCTCGCGGTGATGGACCGCAAGAACCTCCGAACGCTTGTCAACGTCACCGGCGGCATGGGTTCCGGGACACGCGCCTCCGTGGAAAGGTTCGACCGCACCCACCCCGGCAGGTTCCTGACCTTCACCGAGCCGTGGTACAGCCGGGCCGCGGAACCCGGCTACGCAAAGTTTCAGGCCGATGAGTTGCAGCGTGCTCACAACGACGGAGCGCGCGGTCTGAAGGTCTTAAAGACGCTCGGATTGTATCTGCGCGAACAAGTCACCGAGGGTCCGCTGGTGAAAGTGGACGATCCGAGGTTCGACCCCATGTGGGAGGCTGCGGCGGCGTTGAAGATGCCGGTCACCATCCACACCTCCGACCCCGAGGCGTTCTTCTTCCCCATCGATCGCTACAACGAACGCTGGGAGGAATTGCACAACCATCCCGACTGGTCCTTCTACGGGAAAGATTTCCCGAGCAATCAGGAACTGATGGAGGCGCGCAACCGCGTTTACGCCAGGCACCCGAAGACGCAGTTCATCAGCCTGCACGTAGGCAACGATGCCGAGAATCTGGCCTATGTCTCCGAATGCATGGACAAATTTCCCAACATGCACGTCGAGCTTGGGGCACGCATCGGCGAACTCGGCCGGCAGCCTCGCGCGTCCAAGAAGTTCTTCGACAGGTATCAGGACCGCATACTGTTCGGCACCGACGCGACTCCGCACGGCGACGAGTTTCCGCAGCAGATCTACAACGACGCGCTGTACGAGATATACTTCCGCTTCCTGGAGACCGAGGACGAGTACTTCGATTACGCTCCGGCTCCTGTTCCGCCGCAGGGCCGCTGGCGGATTTACGGTGTCGGGCTCTCCGAGCAGGTGTTGAAGAAGGTTTACTACCAGAATGCGGAGAAACTCCTCGGCCTCTGAAGTGTGGGGCGGGCCTCCAGGCCCGGGCGGGCTCTCCAGAGCCCGCCAGTCCGGGCTTGGGTTCGGCCAGTTCGGCCGTCGATTCGGGCAGGTTCGTGTGTAGGAGGCAAAGCAACGGCCATGCGCAGACGGGACCTCTTGAAGAGCGCCGCAGCGCTCGGCGTTCTTTCCGGCGAGCTTCGCGCCGACGTGCCGACGCATCTCTGGGCCGGCTATGATTTCGGTCCAGCGCCAAAGCCCGCTGACAGGCTGAACCAGGGACCATTCGGCATCGAGCAGGACGACGGCTGGTTCACGCTCTCCGGCACAACCGCCTCCGAGTTGCCGGTCCCGAACTTCGGACTCGGCCTGGTCGGCTATACGTTTGAGGAGTCCGGACCGTCCCTGGCCGCACGGCAAGGCCGCGAGACCCTGGAAGCCCACGTCGAGAAGATGGCCAGTCTGCCATTCGTCGACGTGCTCTACATCCGTTGCGACTGGCGCGACGTGCAGAAGCAACCGGGCCGGCTCGATCTCCATCCGGTCTGGCGACTCACGTTCGACGCCGCCCGCCGCCACAACAAGCGCGTGGCCTTCCGCGTGATGGCATCGAATACCGTCGGGCAGCCGAACTACCTGGCCATGCCCGACTTCGTCCAGGCCAAGGTGCCCATTGTTGACATCGGCCCATTGCGGAGCGAGGGACAAGGGCACTTCCGCGAACCGCGCTACGATCATCCGGAATTTCGAAAAGCGTTTCGCGAACTGGTCGAGCTTCTGGCCTCCGAGTACGACCGTAACCCACTGGTGGAATGGATCGACCTGATGCAGTATGGCTTCTGGGGTGAGTCGCACACCGGCGGCCTGCCGAGCCCCTTCCCCGACTACGCCACGGCCGAACGAACCATGATGGCCATGACGAAGGTGCAGATCGACGCCTTCCGGCAAGCCCAACTCGCCGTCAACACCGAGCCGGATATCAGCAACGTCGGCAACCGCGAAGTGATCGATGCGTGTGTACGTTCGGGCGCCTGGCTGCGTTCCGACAGCATCATGGTCGAAGAACCGGAACAAATCGAGTCTCTCGCAAACCGCCCTCCCTGGCTCGCCACTATTCTGGAGGACGGCTACTTCCGCCAATACGACACCGCCAAGCCCGGCTACCTGCCCAAGGATCCGGCGGGGCTCAACATGCTGGAAGCTTACATGTTGCATGTGCTCGACATCGGCTCCAACTATTGGTCGCTCTGGACCGAAACGGCGAACCTCGAAAAGTACAACCAGGTTTATCCGCGAGGCTTCGCGAAACTGCGGCAGCGCATGGGCTATCGTGTCCGCCCCTCGTGGGTGTGGCAGCGCAAGCGCTATGGAGCCAACGAACTGGTTGTCGCGTTCGCAAACGATGGCGTGGCGGGCGTCCCAGGAATCTTGCGTGTCACATTATCGACCGGCGATGGGCGCACTCTCGCGTCGGGCTGCCTGGACGCGGGCCAGCCCTACGGAGGCCGCATCCGGCAAGCGGCTTTCGCGGTTCCTAGGGAGCTTGAGGGCCAGAACGTCTTTCTCTCCGCCGAAATCGAAACCAAAGCCGGCATCCGGCGCGGCGTCCGGTGGGCTTGCGAACAACCGCTCGAAGCGAACGGGTCTTTCCGAATTGCGGTCAAGAAGCAGTCGGATAAGGACTGGCGGAAGTCGGTATAGTTCGCCGCAACTGAGCCACGACCGTGAAGGAGTGGGAGTGTGACGTTGGACCGCTGTGCAGTGATCGCAGCTCCTGGGAACGCCGATCTCCAGATCGGCTCAGTCCGCGACGCGATAGGAGCCGATCTGGAGATCGGCGTTCCTAGGGCGCGTCCGACGCTGGTCGAAGGTCATGCGCAGACTTTCATGCGATTTCACGGGCCACAGGCCCATGGGCACTACCTTGCGGTCGCGGCTCCGTTTCCAAGTCGCAGCTACGTTTCAGGGCGGAGCCATGACCGATAGGGATAGGATGAACTTCTCATGGTTACTCGCCGAACCGCTCTTCTCACAATGCTTGGAGGCACCGCGGCTCTCGGAACGCCTCGCTTTCGCGTCTATTCCCGCTGCCTGCCCAGCTATCTCGCCTCGCTCGCCCGTGACGCCTACGATCTGCGAAACGCGGCGCTGGAGCAGATCAAGACGCCCGATGCTCTGCGCGCTCGTCAGCAGTGGGCAAGGCGCACGTTGTGGGATCTCATCGGGGGCCGGCCGGAACGCACGCCTCTCGACACAAAGCAGGCCGGCAGTTTCGAGCGCTCCGGCTACAGGCTGGAAAAACTGAGCTATGAGAGCTGGCCCGGACTTCGCATCCCCGCCAATCTCTACATCCCCACCACCGGGCACGCGCCGTTCCCGGGAGTCCTCTTTCAGATGGGCCACAGCCTGAACGGCAAGGCCGCGGGGCCTTACCAAAAGTGTTGCCAGGGCCTGGCCCGGCTGGGCTACGTCGTGCTCGCTTTCGACCCGATGGGACAGGGAGAGCGCACCTACTACCAGGTGGGCGATGCGGACGAAGAACATTCACGTCCGGGCCGGCAGATGCTGCTAGTCGGCGATACTGCCACGCGCCTGCAGGTCTGGGATGCGGTACGCGGCCTGGACGTGCTTGCCGCGCACCCGCTGGTCGATCCCACGCGCCTCGCGTCCATAGGCCAGTCCGGCGGAGCGACGCTCACCATGCTGCTCGCCGCCGTGGATGATCGGCTCTCCTGCGCGGTGGTCTCTTCCGGTAACACCGAGAACTTCGCCTGCGCCGGCTTCAACCCGCCCGGCTCCACCGATGACGCGGAACAGGACCTTGTCGCTTCGGGCACTGTGGGCTTCGACCGCTGGGACCTGCTCTATCCCATGGCCCCTAAGCCGCTGCTCGTCATCGTGAGCGAGCGCGACTCGTTTGGTACCTACTCGCCGTCCTATCTGGAAAGCGGCGAAGAGGAGTTCGCGAAGCTGCGCCGCATGTACTCCTTGCTGGGAGCGGCGGATCGCATCGAGTGGAAGTCGAGTGCCCTGCCCCACGGGCTGACTCACCAGATGCGGCTGTACTCCTATGAGTTTCTTGAGCGCTGGCTGCACGATTCAAGCCGGGCCGTCCAGGAACCCGAGGTCTCGCCCGAGCCTGACGAACAACTCATAGTCGGCGTGTCGAGCCCCCGGCCGCCCATCGCCGCGCCCGCGCCCGGCCCGATTGACGCCGCCGCGCTCCGCACGCTCCTGCGGATTGGCTCTACGACGGAGGCCCACGCCGTCGCGATGATGAAGGATCGCGGAGAGCGCTGCGACATCGAAACGTTTGAGGTAGAGTCCGCACACGGAGTGTTTCTCCCCGGATATCTCTTCGCCCCGCGACCGGATGCGCCCAAGCGCCCGCTGCTCCTCATGCTGGAGCCGGGCGGGCGCACTCGCCATTGGCGCGAGGGCGATCTGTACCAGAAGCTCGCCGCGCTCGGATTCATGGTTTGCGCCTTTGACGTCCGTGGTATCGGCGACCTGAGTCCCGAGGTCGGCCGGGGGAATCCTGGCTACTCGACCCCTCACGCCGTGGAGGAAGCCTACGCCTGGGCCTCGTTGATCCTGGGCCATCCGCTGCTCGGCCAGCGTGTGGAAGACATCCTGGCGATGACCCACGCCGTCAAAGACTGGCGCGGAGCCGGCCGCGAGTTGATCCTGGCCGCGAACGGCCCCATGGCGGTGCCAGCACTCTGTGGCGCCGCACTCGATCCCCTTATAGGCACAACCTACCTCTCGCGGGGACTCGTCTCCTGGTCCAGCCTGCTGGAGGGCGACCACTACACCGAACCCTTCTCGAGTTTCCTGCCCGGTGTCCTCAAGAAGACCGACCTGCCCTTCGTCGCGCGTCTGGCCAAGCCTCGCAAGATAATCCTCGCCGGAAGCGTAGACGCACGGGGCGCTGCTGTTCCACTTGGCGCGGTGCGCAAGCTTTATGGGCACGAGGTAGAAGCTCGCGGAGACGAGGCTTGGGACGTAAAGACCTTCGAGTCGCTCTGATTCAGCGGGCTCACTGGCCTTCACCGGATCGCGCCATCGGACCACGACGCGCACTCCGCAGCGCCGCGGGGATGCTCACTCCTTCGCCTTGCCAGTCGTAATCCCTCAGTCCGTCGATCGCCGTCCAGGTGGAGTGGTAGCGATTGTAGACGTCCGGATCGCTCACGTCGCCCCAACTCCCGTCCGGATTCTGGTGCGCCAACAGATAACGGGTTCCCGTAGCCATCAGCGGGTCCGATGCGGCCAGTCCGAACGACTTCAGCGTATCCATGTACTCGCCGAGCAACTCGAGGTCTTTCGTCGCGATGCTGTGCGCGAGATGCGACTTCAGGAACGCTAATTCATTTGGGAACCAGTCCGGCCGGAGGTGGAACGTGCCGTAGTCGTTCAAGGCGTAGACGATGTGTGTGATGGCATACGCTGCGTGCCTGTACTCGTTTTCATCGGTATCGTGTGGCTCGGGGTAAGGAAGCATGCGCGGGCGCCACTGCACGACGTCCGCGAAGCTACCACCCAAACGCGCGCCATAACGATCGCCAGTGTAAGACACGATCAGCGCATCGCACCATACGGCGTAGCGGTCCTGCATGACGAGTGCGGTGCGGCACCGGCGGCACGTACGGCTGCCTCGGGAGTTCTCTGCGCCGCATCGGCGGCATTGCTTCGGAATGTCTCCGGGCGGAGGTTCAACGGCTGGGTCGAACCCGAGAGTCTACTTCCGCTTCCAGCCGGCTAGCCGCCTCACGAATCGCCTGCTTCTCCGATTTGTCGGGCACGCCCAGGCAATCTGCCGATTGCGCGCCCGAGACCAACTCATACAGCTCGCCTGCGTCCGTGTCCCCGCGTCTGCGCGCACGTGTTCGGCTCTCCAACGCTGGGCAAGCTCGTGCCCCTGGCGCCAGGCGATGCTCTTCAACTCGGGGTCGGCCGATGTGCTGGCGATCTCGCAGAAGCACCACAGCAAATCGTGTCCATAGTCCGCGAAGTTCTTGGGGACCGAGGCTACTGTATAGATGAACGCCAAGCCTCGCCTGACGGCCAGTGCGCGGTCGAGGTCTGCAGTGGTAACGCCCGGCCGCGGCAACAGTAATTCTCTCGGTCCGCAGATCAGCGCGAGAACGGCGACTGAAATGAGAATCAGCGGCGGAAACCAGCGCATTGGAGCTGGCCGGGTCTGCTACTTCTTTTTCGCCGTCGACTTCGGATGATCCTTGTCCTTGTCGCCACCCTTAGCCTTATCGCTTCGCTTCTTGCCGCCCTTGTCATCCCCGCCCTTAGACTTGTCGCTTCCCTTTTTGCCCTCGGCGGCCATGCCGCCCTTGTGGCCCTTCGTCACATCTTCCGGCGGTGCAAATCCGGCGGCTCCGGCCAGGAACGCCAGGCTGAACATGATCGTGAATAGCTTCTTCATTGTGTCTTTTCTCCTCCAACGGACCTGAAACTCTGGAATGAGAGTATATCCGATCTCCGTCCGCAGGCGCTCTCGGGAATCTCGCTGGCGCTGGGCGGAGGCTTCGCTCTCCACGGATTAAAATGGCTGAATCTTTTGAAGAGTTTAGTACCCGAAAATGCAAAACAGTGATAGAAATGGAATCAATCTTGAACGGCAACCAGTGCCGTTCCCGGAGGAGACCTATGTCCACACCATCGAATCACTGTATTCTCATCCGCCCTGCTTTTCCTGGCCGGGCTTCCCATCTTGGCTCAAGCCCCAGCGGCTCAGCCCGAAATGACAACTCTCAAGGCGACGTTCATTCCGGGTGAAAAGACCATCTTCTACGATGACTTCACCGACATGAGCGCCGACGATGCGCCTCCCCATTTCAAGGTCCGCGGCGCTGCGCCCGCGCTCAAAGCGGCAGGCGATCTCCGCCAACTCACCATCACGGATCGTGGCTCCATCCTCCCCAACATCACATCGCTCCCCAAGAATTTCACCTACGAGGCGGAACTCAAGGTCGACGTCACGATCCGGGCATCCTTGCATCTTTTCCTGTACGCGGGCACGAAGCAGATCCTGGTTTACAGCACCTATGCCAGTCCCAACCAGTGCGATCTCCAGGTCCAGCTCAAGGCCCCGGTATACCAGGACCTCGGTCGTAAGAGGATCGCTTTGAGCTGGGCCAATCCGGTGAAGTTCGCGGTCTGGGTCCAGAACGGCCGTTTTCGGGTGTTCGTCAACGGCGAAAAGCAACTTGACTTCAACCAGGTTGAAATGCCGCCAATCACAAGCGTCGAGTTAGCCCACGAGATCACCGGAACGAATCAATCCATCGGCTATAGATCAGTACGTTTCGCCGAATCCACGCCGGACTTCAGCCAGGTGATCGCTTCCGGCCGTTTCGTCACTCACGGGATTCTCTTCGATACCGCCAGCGACCGCATCAAGCCCGAGTCCGCGCCCGTGATCCAGTCCATCGCCAAGGGCCTGGAAACGAACCCCAATTTGAAGCTGCTGATCGAGGGCCACACAGACTCCGTGGGAAACGCCGCCTCCAACCTCGACCTCTCGAAGCGCCGCGCCGAGGCCGTCAAGACGGTCCTGATCGCGCAATTCAAAGTGGATGCCGTCCGGCTGAGCACTGCCGGCCTGGGCGCCACCAAACCGATCGACACCAACGACACGCCCCAAGGCCGGAGCCAGAACCGCCGGGTGGAGTTGGTGAAGCAGTAAAGCACCTGCCAAAGCGGTGAACCGAATGTTCGCGCAACCGTAGGCCGACCTTCATAGCGGGTGGCCCGATCGATTCTTAGAATCCGGGCCTTCGATTGTGCGGGCGGTCGTCTTGCGCCGGCTACTTCTTCACTTCGGTGTGCCACTTCCAGGCTTCGTAGATGCCGGGATAGATCGCCAGTTCCATCGCAAAATGGCTGCGCGCGGGCTGCCAAGTTGAAAGGGCGGAGGTGTGCGAAGGCCAAGACTGCGTTCGGGAAGCGCGAGAGCCGCGGGCGTCTACCTCCCGACTTGCAGGAAGCCTCGCCGCGTGAATGTCATTTTAGACCGTGCTCCTCTTGAGTGAACCCTGGCGGGCCCGGCTCTGCCTCCCCCTCCGGAACAGAGCCAGGCAACCCGCCAGCGCCGACCCGAGCAACAGGAAGGAGGAAGGCTCGGGCACGCTCGACAACGCCTGTACGACCCCGGCCTCCGGGCTCGTGGCGTAATGCGACCTGGTGAAATCTCACGTGTTAACCGACCGGATTTCACCGTTATCTGTCCCGGCCGGCAGGCTGCCGGTCGCCGAATGCCAGCGCAAACCGCCTGGAGTTCGCCCGCCCGAAAGCATGGGCCCACTCCACAAGGAGTAGCGGGGGTACGGCAGCCACGAACGCGGCTGAACTGACCGCAGCAATCGAGCCCGCAAGCGCCACCCCAAGCGGAAATGCCAGCAGTGCTAACAAACAAATGCACTCGGCCAGAAACACAAACCGAATCTTCATGTGCTCTCCTAGACGATCCGAACGGTGAGGAGCACGCTTAAAACCAAGTTCCGCATACCATTGTACAGGATAAACAGATCTTTATATCATGTCGTCTAGATTGTGATGCATGATGACTAACTGGTCAAGACTATCCTTGGGTGGTTTTTGACCACATGCCGCTGATTCTGGATACGTTAGTACTGCTGGTGCCAGGCTCTAGACGTACGCATCCGTATGGAATCTGCACGTGCAGTTCGCGGGCACGAAAACCCTGCGCATGAGTTCCGATGATCTTCGGATGCGCCCTGGAAACGCCGATCTCCACATCGGCGCCTATTGCCCCGCCGCCGGCAATGGTCGGGCATGACTTTCGAAGATGTGGGACTCGGGCCCGGTATAGACAGATCGAGTCATGCTGGATGCGGCTCGGTTGAAGCCGCGATTTTGAACATGCTACCCTGATGATGTTCGCGCCCGCTTAGCTCAGTTGGTTAGAGCGTTCGCTTCACACGCGAGAGGTCGTAGGTTCGAGTCCTACAGCGGGCACCACAGCATCCCTCCGAAGCCTTCGGATCCCCATCAATCCAACGACAGAGCTTCCTGGCTCCGGCCATCGCTTACACCATATTTCGCAAAGGCCGTCCGCAACCCGCTCAGGCGTAAATCGGCGGTTCGCCGGCCGGCCTCGTCTTCCAGCGCCTGTGAATCCACAACCACTGCTCCGGGAACTCGCGAATAGCCTGCTCCAGGGCTGTTTGCACCGCTTGGGTGTCCTTGAACTGATCGCCGCTGGCCTCAATGGCCGGATAGAACTTGAGCACGTAGCGGCTCTCTTCGTCCGACCACACCGCGAACCCTGGGATGATCGAAGCGCCCGTGTGGGCCGCCAGTTTCGCCAAGCCCGCGTCCACACACGCCGGCACGCCGAAGAAATCCACGAAAATGCCACGGTCCTCCGTCGTATTCTGGTCCGCCAGGATCCCCACCGCCTGGTTCGCGCGCAGCACCTGGAGCAGCGGCCGCGCCGACTCACGGCGCGAAATAACCCGGTTGCCCGAGAGCGTGCGGTAATAAATCGAGAGCCGGTCGAGCAGTGGATTATCCAGCGGGCGAACGACGAAGCTCATCGGGGCGGAGAGCAGCGCGTGCGCGTAAGCGCTGAGTTCCCAGTTGCCGAGATGGCCGGTGGCAAAAATGACGCCCTTACCGCGGCGCAACGCCGCTTCAAAGTGCTCGAACCCCGCGTAGCGGATCCACTCTCCCACGTTCCTATTCGTGATGCCTGGAAACTTGGCTACCGCGACGAGCACGCCCGCCATGTTGTGGAAGCAGCCGCTGATGCATCTCTGTCGGCGGGTTTCGTCGAACTCGGGAAAAGCGAGTTGCAGATTCCGCCCGGCGATCAGCGTGTAGCGCGGAACGGCCAGACGCAACAGCGCCGTAAGCCCTCTCGCCAGATTGAACGCAGGGCCCCGCGGCAACACCCGCAGCACGCCCAGCAGCAAAGACACGCCGGCCCACTCGATGCGGTTGCGGACCGGTGAGCGTGCCATGCTACGAGGTTATTCGATCCAGCCCCCGCCCAGCACGATATCGCCGTCATAAAAGACGGCGGCCTGTCCCGGCGTAACGGCGCGCTGCGGTTGCGCGAAGACGACTTCGACGGTAGAGGGATCGGTGGTCGGCCGGATGATGGCGTCAGCGCCGGCATGACGGTTGCGGATCTTCACTTGGGCCCGGCGATCTTCCTGGACGGGCGGGATGGAGACCCAATTCACACGCGCCGCGCGCAGCGAACTGCGCTGAAGCTGCTCTTCGCGACCCACCAGCACACGCTGCGTCGCGGCATTCGTCTCAATCACGTACAGCGGTTCGCCAGCGGCAAAGCCCAAGCCTTTGCGTTGGCCGACGGTGAAGTGATGGACGCCCGAGTGCTCGGCCAGAGCGTGACCGGAGGCATCGACGACCTCGCCATGTTGCGGCACGAATTCCCTGCCCTGTTCGGCGAAGTACGCCTCGATGAACGCCGCATAGTCGCCATTGGGCACGAAGCAGATCTCCTGGCTGTCGTGCTTGGCCGCAGTCGGCACGCCCAACTCTTCGGCCAACTGGCGCACCTCGGGCTTGCGCATCTCGCCCAGAGGAAACAGCGTGCGAGCCAACTGCTCCTGCTTGAGACCCCACAGAAAGTAGGTCTGATCCTTCGCCGCATCCGCGCCCCGGCGCATCTCCCAGCGCCCGCTCTCGGAGTTGAAACCCACGCGTGCATAATGACCCGTGGCGATGTAGTCGGCGCCGACTCCCTCAGCCATTTCCAGGAAGCGGTCGAACTTCACGTGGTTATTGCAGAGCGTACACGGGATCGGCGTGCGGCCCGCGAGATACTCCTCGACGAAGGGCTTCACCACGCTCTCTTCGAAGACCTGCTCGAAGTTCACGACGTAATAGGGGATGCTGAACTTGCCGGCCACCGCGCGAGCATCGTACACGTCGTCCAGAGAGCAGCAGCGCCCCGTGGGCGACTCGGGCGCCAGCGCGGGCAGCCTCCGCTGGTTCCAGAGCTGCATCGTCATGCCGGCGAGCTTGTAGCCTTCGCGCTGGAGCAGCGCGGCCACAGTCGAGGAGTCGACTCCGCCCGACATGGCGACGGCGATGAATGCGTCGGGCTTGATTTCACGCATGTTGATATTCCGGCGAGAGCTTGCGCAGACGCTTGACTGAAGCGGCGACCGCATCCACAAGATCCTCTACCTGTGTCGCGTCGTTGCCCAACCCCAGAGAAAACCGGATGCTCGAACGCGCCTCCGCGGGCGTCAGTCCCATGGCCAGCAGGACGTGCGACGGTTCCACCGCGCCCGAGGAACAGGCCGCACCGGAAGAAACGGCAAAGCCGGCGAGGTCCAGCGCGATGACCAAAGCCTCGCCCTGAATGCCGTCGAATCTCAGACTGGAAGTATTCGTCAGGCGGTCTGCGTCGCCGGAATTCAACTTGACGCCGGGCACGCGCTTGAAGATACTCTCCTCCAACCGGTTCCGCAGACAGTCCATGCGCCAGGACTCGACCTTGCGATGCTCCAGCACCTGCTCGGCGGCGCAACCCAGGGCGGCGATGCCGGGAACGTTTTCCGTTCCCGCGCGGCGCTCGCGCTCATGCCGGCCGCCGAATTGAAGCGCTTGCAGCTTCACACCCTTTCGAACGAACAAAGCGCCCGCGCCTTTGGGAGCGTTGAACTTGTGGGCACTCAGCGAGTATAGATCGACGCCGAGTTGCCGCACATCGCTGCCGAGTCGCCCGGCCGCTTGCACTCCGTCGGAATGGAACAAAGCTCCGGCATCGTGCGCAATGGCCGCGATCTCCTCGATCGGCTGGATCGTGCCGGTCTCGTTGTTGGCCTGCATGACGGAAACGAAGACCGTCTCCGGGCGTAACGCGCGCCGCACATCCTCGGGATCGACGACGCCATCGCCGTTCACGCCCAAATACGTCACGCCGGCGCCTTCGCGGGCAAGCTGCGCGCACGCGCCCAGCACAGCCGGGTGCTCAATCGCAGTCGTGATAACGTGTTTGCCCCGCACGCCGCCCTGACGCACCGCGCCGAGAATCGCCAGGTTGTCGCTCTCGGTGCCGCCGCTGGTGAAGACGATCTCGTGCGGATCTGCGTTCAACAATGCGGCTACCTGACCGCGAGCGTGCTCGACCTCCTGCCGCGCAGCCTGACCGGCGGCGTGAATGCTGGAAGGATTGCCGTAGCAATTCCGCAGCACGGCGAAACACACGCCAGAACCGGATCGGACAGAGGCGTCGTCGCGTTGTGATCGAAGTAATATGTCATGCGCCGCCCAGTCATCAGCGTAAGGAGAAGATCTGCTCCCAGTTTATCAGCAGCCTCTAGATCAGGACGGAGCCACGACCCTCAGTGGTAATGACAAGAGTCGGATGCGCCCTGGGAACGCCGATCTCCAGATCGGCACATGTTGCTCTGAGAGCAGCAACGCTTGGGCATGACTTTCGACGGAGCGGTCCCTGTTCGTGCGACCACAACGTCCCGCGCGCGCCTCCGGCCCGAAACGGAGCGACGACCGTCAGGGAGTGGTGGTATCGATGCTCCTGCCGGCTTGGAGTCACGTCCAACAAACTTGCCGCTAACGCGACATTAGTTGCCGATCTGGAGATCGGCGTTCCCAGGGGCGCTGCCCCGTTAGAGCCCCTGCGCGGTCAAGCAGCCGTCCACATTCAGCACCGTGCCGGAGATGAACGACGCCGCCTCGGACACAAGAAACAGCGTCGCCTCGGCGATGTCAATCGGAGTGCCGATGCGACCCAGCGGATGGAACTTCAGCACGGCATCGCGGTCGCACTCGCCGAGGGCAAACGCGTTCTCCAGCAGAGGCGTAGAAATGTAGCCCGGACAGATGGCATTCACGCGGATGCCCTGCCTGCCGTGGTCGATCGCCATAGCGCGCGTCAACCCGATCAGACCCGCCTTCGTCGCGTCGTAAGCGGGGCAGCGCGGCCACGACACGTGCGCGTGCGCCGAAGAGATGTGGACGATGGCCCCGCCGCGGCGCATCTCCGGTATCGCGTACTTCGAGAACAGGTAGGCCCCCTTCAAATTCACGGCCATCTGCCGATCCCATTGTTCGGGCGTCAGTTCGACCACGGTGCCGTAGATCTCGATCCCCGCGTTGTTCACCAGCACATCCAGCGATCCGAGTTCCCGCACCGTTCTAAGCACGGCCGCCCGCACGTGCTCTTCATTCGAGACGTCGCCCGAGATCGCAATGCGCGGCGCAGGCCCCGCGATACGCGCGGCAGTCTCCTCGGCGGCTTTGCCGTCGATGTCGAAGAGCGCAACGCTGTAGCCCTCCATCAGGAAGCGTTCCGCGATGGCGGCTCCGATGCCCGAGCCGGCGCCCGTAACCAGGGCGGTTTGGGAGTCATTCACGATTAGAACTCCATTCGCACTTACTCATAGCGATAGACTGTGCAACGTTCGATGCCCAACTCTCTCGGCGAGAATCGCCATCGCCCGCCCTGGTCATTCTCGTCGCCATTCAGACGCCTGCCGGGCACCCAAGAGCCGTTCGCATAGGTGCCTTCGTCCACCGTGCCAATGCCCACGAGTTTGGGCCCAGGAGTTTTCGACGTGAACGCCACGCGGAATCCGCTGCCCGCTCCTTCGAACTGGTCGGGGCCGGTGGCGATAATGAGCCCGTAGCCAATCTCCGCATTGGAGCCGAAGATGCTGTCGAGGCTAATCTCCAGCTCGTACCCACCGAGCGTCGTTTTCGCCGCGGGATGTTCCTTATCCAGCAGGAAGCCCGCCATCTCGCCCGTGCCCTGGTGCTTCAGGATCGTTGGGCTAAGCTGCTTCAAAATGGCATAGCTCTTTCCGAGCGGCGCATCTTTCACGTTCTCCATCGAATCCACGGCAAAGGGCGAAGTCCCGATGGCATCGTGCTGTCCGATGGCATAGAAAACATTGCGCGCGCCGTCCGCGTCGCGTCTCATTTCAGGAATGAATAGCGGATTGCCTGCGTGCGTGTAACGGCGGCACCACTCCGCGAAGTTCGGTTGATAGATGTCCGGCGAGAGCATATCCAGGTGCGGAGCCGCCGCGCGCCAGATGTCCATGACGTGCGGCTCGGGCCCGCCGCTTGGCCAGCGGCCGGGCTTGTGATCGGGTTCGCTCAGCCAGGTATTCGCGTAGAGCGGGATGGGATAGGCGGCCTTGCCCGCCGCGGCGACCTTGTCGAGGTACGAGGCGCAGTTCCACGCCATGAATATCTCGTCGGTCTCCGGGCTCGCGCCGAACACCTGCTCCCACGTACCCGAGGTCTTGGCGCCGGCGGCTTCCCAACGCGCTTTCAGGTCCGGATACAGCGCCGCTTGGTTCTTCTTCAGACAATCCAGGAGCACCTGCGGAACGTCCTGGGCAAACGCCGCGTTGGCCGGTTCCGAACGGTCCCGCGAGTCGCCCAGCACTCCAACCTCGTTCTCCACCTGCACCATTACGACGGTATTCTCTTTACCATCAAATTCCTTGATGTGGCGCATCAGCGCGCCGAACGCTTTCGCGTCGGCTTCCCAACTGGCGCGGCCCAGCGTAGACAGAACCTCGGGGGAACGCCCGTCTTGAAGAACGACGCGCGGGAAGCGTTTGTAATCCTTCTTCACCCACACGGGCACATAACTCGACATTCCGTTCTTCCAGCTTCCGAACCAAAGGAACACCAGTTTCAAGTTGTTGGCTCGCGCGCTGGCGATCAGCCCATCCACCAAGCGGAAATCGTAGTGCCCCTCCTGGGGTTCCACCAATTCCCAGGACACGCCGGCCAGCACGGTATTGAAGTTCATGGCCGTCATGCGCTTCCAGATAGGCCGCATGTATTCGAGGCTGGATGAACTGGAATTGTGCAACTCCCCGCCCAGGATCAGGAACGGTTTCCCGCCGACGATCAACTGCGCGGCGCTGCCTTGCTTTCGCAAATGCGGGATCTGGGGTTGGGCGTCCTGCGCCACCGTCGTGAGGCTGAAAGCGAACGCTAAGGACGCGCAGAAAAGACAAGGCCTGAACATGGAATCACCTCCGGCACGGTCCCCATTATATGCACCCGTACGCGCTGGAGCTTACGAGAAGGGCCTCGAGAAGATCGGGATCAGGCTCGCGACGTAGACCGACACGCTGGCCTCGCTGCCGTTGACAAGATGCTTGTGCGCGCGGGCGATCGGCGAAAGCATAGTCCCCTGAACCAATAGCGTCAGGCCACCTTTGAACGGACCTCCGCGGGTTCCACCCACTGCCCGCCCCACTGGCGGCGAATGACCTCGCCCAGGTATCCGCCCCACATCTTCGAGAGAGTGCGCAGTTTGCGCTTCGACGGCCTGAACCGGTAAAGCAATTGCCAACCCGTCGGCATGGACGCGAACTGCGACTCCAGGATCAGGTCGAGCGAATCGACGCTCTCGAGCGAATAATCGAGATCCATCTGGAACTTGTCGCGCGCGGTCTCCACCGCGTCATTTGCATACTCCGCCATCAGGTCGGCGGCTTCGGAAGGAAGCATGTGTTGTCTGCTATCGATTTTGGCAGAGATTGAGTGTGCCTCACACGCGGCGTGCCGCGACATTGCGCAACTGCACGGCTTGCGATAATTCGAGCATGTTCTCACGCTCGCTGATACTGGTCCTGGGGCTGGCCGGCGCTCTGCATGGCGCGAAAGAGCCGACGACGCGCACCACGATTTCTCTCGACGGCATTTGGGACGTTGGCGAGAGTGTCGCGGCGACGCCGGCGCCTTCCGAGTTTGCCCATAAAGCGCCGGTACCGGGCCTGACGAACCTCGCGACGCCGCCGTTCGAGAACGTGGACAAATTCGATAGCCGCGAGTTGATCGACGTCGAAATCCGCGACAATCGCCGGCCTGAATCCGATCGCACCACCGCGGTCGGCACGCCGCATCAGGAGCGAAACTACTTTTGGTACCGCCGGACATTCCAATTGAAAGGCGAGGTGGACAGTCGGCCGCAAACTGCGATCCTGCACATCGACAAAGCGCAATTCGGAGCTTCGGTTTGGATCAACGGAAAATTGGTTGGAGAGCATCTCGGTTGCTTCAGCGCGGCTGTTTTCGAGGTGACCAGAGAGCTGAAGTGGAAGGCCGATAACGAGATCGTCGTGCGCATTGGCGCGCACCCGGCCGCCGTTCCGGCCTGGGTCCCCACGGGCACCGACAAAGAGAAGCTGAAGTGGACTCCGGGCATCTACGACAGCGTCTCGCTCGAGTTGAGCGACAATCCCGTGATTGAAACGGTGCAGGTCGCCACGCGAATCAGTCCACCGGAAATCGTGGTGCAGACGGTCGTGTACAACGCGGGTTCCAAGCCTGTCACTTTTACGCTGAAGCAGTCCGTGCACGCTTGGAAGGATGCGGCCGTCGCGGCAACTTCCACGCAACCCGAAGTGCAGCTCGCGGCCGGTGCTCGCAAGACATTCCAATCGACCATCGCGATACCCAATGCCAAGCTGTGGACGCCGGAGACTCCGAACTCTGTATGTGCTCGACACGAGCACCGGCGGCGACTCGCAGGCCACACGATTCGGCATGCGCGAGTTCCGCTTCGACACGGCTACGCGCCGCGCGTACCTGAACGGCAAGCTCTATTTCCTGCGCGGTTCGAACATCGCTCTGCACCGCTTCTTCGAAGATCCGGAATGCAAGAATCGCCCGTGGGACGAGGCGTGGGTGCGCCGCCTGCTGGTGGACCTGCCGAAGAAGATGAACTGGAACAGCTTTCGCTTCACGCTCGGACCGGCTCCGCGGATGTGGTTCGATATCGCCGACGAAGCGGGCCTGCTGCTGCAGAACGAATTCCCCATCTGGCAAGGTCATTGGGACGAGTGGAAGCAGGAGGAACTGGTTACGGAATTCGGCGAGTGGATGCGCGACCACTGGAACCATCCGAGCATGGCCATCTGGGACGCGTCGAATGAGACGCATGCCGAAATCCTCCGCGACAAGGTGTTGCCGGCCGTGCGCGGGCTCGACCTCTCGAACCGTCCGTGGGACAACGGCTACACGCTGCCCATGGGCCCGGACGATCCGGTGGAGGACCACCCGTATTTCTTCATCGGCTGGTGGAAGCCGCAGTACAAGCCGTTCGAGATGACGGACCTCGAGAAGATGGTTGGCGCGAAGACCGATTGGAACGCTCCGCATCCGACGACGCATGCGGTGATGATCAACGAGTACGCTTGGTTGTGGCTGAATCGCGACGGGTCTCCAACGCTTCTCACGGACAAGGTCTACGAAAAGCTGGTGGGCGCAAACGCGACTCCGGCGCAACGCTTTGAAGAGTACGCCTACCTGCTGGGCGGGCTGACCGAGTTCTGGCGCGCGCATCGCCAGGCCGCTGGCGTGCAGTACTTCGTCTACCTGACGTGCAGCTACCCAGGCGTGAAAACATCTGACAATTTCCGCGATCTCGGCCGGTTGGAATTCGAACCGCATTTCGCCGATTATGTTCGCGAAGCTTTCAAGCCGCTGGGGCTCTACATCAACTTCTGGCAGCCATCGTTACAGAGCGGCGAGGAGCGGGAATACGCGCTGATGATGGTGAATGACGAAGGGGCGCCGCAGCACGGCACGCTCTCGCTCGCGTTCGAGAAAGAAGGAACGCCTGCGGTGCGAGCCGAGATACCCTTTGAGATTCCTGCGTATGGACAGCAGACGTTCCCGATCCGTCTGCAGGCGCCAAGCGAGCCCGGCAGTTACGTTCTGCGGGCGGTGGCGGACCATGCCGGCGAGCCGACGGTGTCGCGGCGCAAGGTGGACGTGAAGTAACGGAGTTGCATCTGCTCAGCACAGAGCCGCGAATGAAAAGAGCGGTCCCTTGGATCTCCCTTCAGCTTCCCGGTTCTCGCTCCGCTTTGCGTCAGCGCGAGACCGGCCTCCGCTGAGCGACAAATCCCGGCCAGGAGGTCGCTCGCGAGATGCCCGCTCTCAATATTTTGAGGCTGGGTGCTCGCGTGAGGAGAACCTGGAAACGGAGCCACGACCGTCAGGGAGTGGTTGATATCGCGTACGAGCGTCAACACCAAATTCTTACCCGCACCCCGAAACCCATGCAACCGCTCCGTGACGGTCGCGGCTCCGTTTCCAGGTTGAAGCCGCGTTTCGGCGCTATTTCGTGGGCGTCAGGACGACCTTTTCAATGGTGACGTCGAGCTTCTCGCCTTTTTGGAACGGATGCTTCGGCGTGATGGCAAGCCTCAAGGACTCGGCCGCGCCGAGTGTGATCGAGCCTGCCGCTGACGTTGCAGGCTCGTCGCCTTTCCCCTCTTTCAGAACCATAGGCAGCCTCTGCGAGCCGACGGCGATTTCGAGCGGACCCGCTGCGGCATTCTTGCGGTAGGCGACGGCCACGGTGTATTTCCCCGCCCTCGGCGGCGTGAAATCCCAGCGCATTTTGTAGACCGTCGGTCCCTCATAGTAGCCGCGGTTGTTGTAGTTGAACTCTTTGGTGGCGTCCTTCGCCTCCAGCACGACGACGCCATCGGGTCCGGCCTGCACCGATGGCGGAATGACGCTCAGCGGCCCGGCGTATTCCGCCACAATCACGGTCACGGGCGAGGCCGCGGTCTTCGATTCCACGCGAACGATCTTCGTCCCGCCGGAGTTATCCACGCTCAAAGGAGTCTTCGCCGCGTCGGCAAGAGCATAAGCCCGAGTCACCTTGTTTTTCATACCCGGCAGCTTCAACTGGCCGTCTTCAGGCCACTTGGTGACCATCAGATACAGCTTGCCCGGCTTCGTGGTCGCATAACCGAAGTCGAGTTCGCGGAAGGGCTGCGCGCCAGTACCGTAGATCGCCTCGGAATTCGTCTTCACCCACTTCCCCAACCCGCGCAAAACATCCGCCTCAAACTCCACCACACTGCCGTCGCCGCGCGGGCCGATGTTGAGAATGTAATTGCCGCCCCGGCTCACCACCTTGACGAGCTTCAGCAGGTGATCGGTGGTCTTGCCCGCCAGGTCCTTGCGTTCCTGCCAGGAGCGATAGCCCCAGGTCTCGTCGTATATGGAACCGGGTGTCTGCCACGGCTCGTCGATCACGGAGGTCGGCAGTTCGTTGTCGCCCATGACGGTAAAGTCGCCCTGGCTGTTGAAGACTCGTCCGCTCACCATGCACTCGGGCTGCGCGGCGTGCACGGTCGCGGCAAACCGTTTGCTCTGCTCCGGCGTCGGACGGCCCATGTCGAACCAGACTTCCGAAAGCGGGCCGTAGCGCGTCGTCAACTCCTTGAGCTGGGCGACGTTGTAGTCCTCATGCGCTTTCGGAATCTCGTTGTCGTTCTCGTTGGCGGGCGGTTTGCTGATGCCGTTGGCGCGCGGGTCCTGCCAGTCGATGGTGGAGTAATAGACGCCGAATTTCATGCCGTGGCGCGCGCAGGCGTCGGCGAGGCCCTTGACGATATCCTTGCCATACGGCGTCGCGTCCACGATGTTGAACTTCGATTCGCGCGTATGGAACATGCTGAAGCCGTCGTGGTGCTTCGAGGTAATTACGATGAACTTCATCCCTGCGTCCTGCGCGAGTTTGACAATCGCTTCGGGATCCCACTTCGAGGGGTTGAACTGCTTCGCGACGGCCGCATACTCATCTTTCGGGATGTGCGCGTGCAACCGGATCTGCTCGTTATAGCCGTCGATCTTCTCGCCCTTCCAGATGCCGCCCAACTCCGAGTACAGGCCGAAATGAATGAACAGGCCGAACTTGCGCGACTGCCACTGCTGGATGGTGGCGGGAGAGGGACGCTTCGGCGCAGCGGCCGGCTCGGCTTGAACGTAGAGCCCGGTGAGAAGCAGCAGGGGTATACAAAAGAAAAATCGCATAGGAACCCTTAACAGTCTCTCACTCCAGGCGATGTTGGTTGTAACGCGGAAACCGGTCCGTGCGCGGATCGTGATATGTTGGGCCTTCCAGTGATCCTCATGCTCAACGTGCTACTCCCCGCCACATTGCTACTCGCCACCATGACAGCTTCAGCACAAGACCAGCCGCAGTTCCCGCAGGCCGAGATTTCGAACGGCAAGATCACGGCCAAGTTCCTGCTGCCGGATGTCGAGAAGGGCTACTACCGCGGCACGCGCTTCGATTGGTCGGGCTCCATCTCGAGTTTGAAGACCGCGCATCACGAGTACTTCGGGCAGTGGTTTCCCAAGTACGACCCTAAGCTGCACGACTCCATCATGGGTCCGGTGGAAGAGTTCCTGAAGAACGACACGTCGGTGGGTTACGGCGAAGACAAGATCGGGGGTACGTTCATCCGCATCGGCGTCGGTATCGTTCGCAAGCAGGCCGGCGAGACCAAGTACGATCGCTTCAAGACCTACGAGATCGTGGACCCGGGCAGACGGAGCCTGCGCTTTGGGAAAGACTGGATTGAGTTCACTCACGATCTGACCGGCTCGGCGAGCGGCTTAGGCGGCTATGGTTACCACTACGTGAAGACCGTCCGGCTGAAGAAGAACCAGAACGTGATGGTGATCGAGCATGCGCTGAAGAACACGGGCACGAAGCCGATCTCCACCGCGCAATACAACCACAACTTCTTCGTTATCGACGGCCAGCCGAGCGGGCCGGGCAATCGCGTGCAATTCGCTTTCGCCCCCAGGGCCGAGCAGTTCAACTCGGGCGGCGCCGCTGAAGTGCGCGGCAATCAGATCGTCTACCTCAAGGAACTCGCGCAGGGTCAGAGCGTGTACGGCGAGTTTCAGGGCTTCGGCCCAAGCGCCTCGGACTACGACATCCGTCTGGAACACGGGAAGGCGGGCGCGGGAGTCCACATCACAGGCAGCCTGCCGATCTCGAAGCTCGTCTTCTGGTCCATCAAGACCACCTTCTGCCCGGAGGCATACGTCGACATCGACGTCGCGCCGGGAGCCGAGTTGAAGTGGACCTATACCTACGAGTTCTACGATCTTCCCACGCAGAAACCGTAACCCGAGAGTTGGGTGGCGCTCCAGGGCCCGCCCAGCCTGTTGGTGCGTCCGAAGTACTGTCGATCATCGAGATCGTGTGGGGCAGGATGGCATCCTGCGCGGCGGTTGCTTACCGCCGCTTCCTCGCGCCAAAGTGCCGGTTGGCCGATTGACAATCGGCCGCACCTTACCAAGCTGCCCCACAATTGGCAATGTTGAGCAGCAGGAGTAGTTGTCATTCTGCAAGACGCAGCAGACTAGCGCGCGCCTCGTGCTGGACCGTGGCTGGGGCTGCGAAAATGGAGATAGATGTCCATTCGACTCGCGGCGCTGGGATTCGAAGCGAGAACGAGACTCCAACCCTGGGTTGGCCTCGCCTTTTTGACGTGCGCCTTCCTGACGGCCGCCGCGTCCAGGGCCACTCCCGCGGAGCACAGGTCCCTGTCAGGCCTGGCCATCGACTACCCGGCCGATGGATCGATCTTCCCGCCCGAAATCATCTCACCCACGTTCCTATGGCGCGACGCTTCCGCCAGCGCGACTCTGTGGAAGATCGAAGTCTCATTTCACGACGGCTCCGCGCCGATTCGCACAACCTCCCGCGGCGAGCGAATGCGAATCGGCAAGATCGACCCGGACTGCATCTCGAAATCCAACGAACTTCCCAAATTGACCCCAACTCAGGCGGCCTCGCACACTTGGACGCCTGACGCCACCACGTGGACCGGCATCAAGCAGCACTCCGTGCAAAGCGCGGCGACCATTACGATCACAGGCTACGCCGCACTCAACGCCGTCTCGCGCGGGACCGTCACTATAAGCACCTCCAAAGATCCGGTCGGGGCGCCGATCTTCTATCGGGACGTCCCGCTGATGCCGACGGAGACGGAGAAGGGCCAGATCAAGCCGCTCGCCCCGCAGGCTCTGCCCCTGGTGAACTGGCGCCTGCGATTCGTCGGAGAACGGGACAGCCATCTGTTGCTCACCAACATGCCCGTGTGCGCGAATTGCCACTCGTTCTCGGCCGACGGCAAGACGATGGGCATGGATCTCGACGGCCTGCAAAACAACAAGGGGCAGTACTTCCTGACGTCCGTGAAGCCCGAGATTTCGGTGGCCCGGGATGACGTCATCCAATGGCGTACCGGGACCGGCCGGCTGCAGGGCAACATCCGCGCCGGATTCATGTCGCGGGTCTCGCCGGATGGGCAGTTCGTCGCCACTACCATCAATCCGGCGGAGCTCGATGGACCGCAAGCCCGCGCGCCGCGCAGCAATTATTACGTGACGAACTTCCGCGATTACCGCTTCCTGCAAGTCTTCTTCCCGACGCGCGGCATTCTGGCCTGGTATAGCCGCGCCACCAGCGTCCTGAAGCCTCTGCCCGGAGCGGACGACCCTCGATTCGTGCAGATGACGGCCGTGTGGAGCCCAGATGGAAAGTACCTCGTCTTCGCGCGCGCCCCAGCTCAGGAGCCGAATCCGGAGGGCGCGCCGCTCGGCGCTGGCCGCCAACGATCCGAACGAGCGTCAGGTTCGCTATGACCTCTACCGGATCCCCTTCAACGACGGGCGGGGCGGCCAGGCGGAACCGCTCGCAGGCGCATCGGCAAACGGCATGAGCAACACGTTCCCGAAGGTCTCTCCGGACGGCAAATGGATCGTTTACGTGCGAATGCCGCAACGGGCAATTGATGCGGCCGGACAGCCAACTCTACATCGTGCCGGCGGAGGGCGGCGTGGCGCGCCGGATGCGCTGCAACACGCCGCTGATGAACTCCTGGCATAGCTTCTCGCCCGATGGCCGCTGGTTGGTTTTCTCGTCGAAGAGCCGTTCGCCGTACACGCAGATGTACCTGACGCATATCGACGAAGACGGCAACGACAGCCCGGCGATTCTGGTCGAGAACGCCACCGCCGCCAATCGCGCGGTCAACCTGCCAGAGTTCGTCAACGTCCCGCCCGGCGGCCTGCTAAAGCTCGGCGGTCCGGCTCTCGACTACTACAAGCTGTTCAACGACGCGCTCTTCCTGCAGAAGAAGGGGCGGCTCGCCGAGTCCGCCGCGGAGTGGCGGCGAACCATCGAAGCGAACCCGGAAGACCCGCTGGCGCGCGACAACTTCGGGATGGTCCTGCTGCTCGCGGGCCGCCGTGAGGAGGCGGCCGAGCAGATTGAGAAGGCTCGTGAACTCCGGCTGCGGAGCGCAGTGGAAGCCGCGCCGGAGCAACCCGAGCCGCACGTTCAACTCGGTGAACTGTTGCGGCAAGAGGGGCGCCTTGATGACGCGTTGGCGCAGTTCCGCAAAGCTGTCGAGATCGAACCCGGAAACGCCGTCGCGCACTCCGGCCTGGGGGGCGTGCTCGCGGCGCAGGGCAAACTCGACAAGGCGCGCAACGAGTATGTGCGTGCGCTCGCGCTGAACGGTCATTATGCCCCGGCCTTGTGTGGTCTGGGAACTGTGCAAGAACTGCGCGGAGAAAAGGAAGCGGCGATTGCCTCGTGGCGGGAGGCATTAGCAGCGGATCCGAAGTATGCAGAAGCGCATCTGCGCCTTGCCCACACCTTGTCGGCGCGTGGAGAGAAGGCCGAAGCGCTGGCGCACTGGCGCGAAGGGCTGCAGGGGCAACCCAGTGACATGCAGGCTCTACTCGAAGCCGCGTGGCTTATGGCCACCAGCGCCGACGCGTCGCTGCGGAATGGGCGCGAGGCTCTGTCCCTGGCCGTCCGGGCACTGCAACTCAACGCCGAGAGAAAGTCGCGCGCGAAAGAGAAGAGCTTTGACATGGCGGAAAGTGCAGCGAGTGAAGCGGCGATTCTCGATACACTCGCCGCCGCCTACGCCGAATGCGGACGCTTCGCCGACGCGGTGTTGACGGCGCGCCGGGCGCTGACATTGGCGAATTCCGCGCAGGCGGAAGACATCAAACGCCGCGTTGCTTCGTATCAGCGCCAGATGCCGTTTCGGGAGATGCGAGCAGCCGCACAATAGCGCCTCGGCCCCTTGCGGCGCGCTCTAGCGGTTGCATTCATGCCACCATTCGCCGGATGTCGAGATGAATCTCGCCACGGCACGCTGAAGCGTGCGCCACAACCCTTCTTCGACGGCGTCTTGATTTTCGAGTGAGCGTTGGATGAAGGCCCACCTTGAGCCAAACGAAAACGGGTTTCCAGTTTGTCACTGTAAGTAACTGATTCTAAAAGGCCGCGTTTTGATAAGTCAAAACGCGTGATCGTTTGCCTTGCGCGAATCAACGCTCTCCGAAGAACCGCCCGCATCCGAGTTGGTCCCATCGAACCGTCCAGAGTGGGTTTGAGATAGATCGGAATCCGAGCTTCACAACGACTTCCTGAACTTCATGCCCGTGATTCTCCCCGCGTTCAGGACAAACCCCGTTACCTGGCCCTGCGCATTGCGCACGAAATGCACGCTGCCCGAGGAGGTGCTGAAGTAATCCGCGATAGTGGGCACAAGTTTCTCCGGCTTCGACTTCAGGCGCTTCAGCACCAGCGATCCCTCCTCGACCATCACGCGGTAGACCGGCTCGATCTCTTCGCTGCGATAGGCTCCGGCAAAGGCGACAAGCTGCTCTGGACCGGGCTTGAATGGCTGCCTGAGTTCGAGCGTGTGTGCGTTACCCCCTGCGTCGTTCTTGAAGAACATCGACAACGGGGCGCCGGCCTGGGCACTCTTGAACTCCATGGTGATCGGGAGCCCGGCCAGATGGAATCGGTTCTCCGCCGTCGGCTTCATCTCAAAGACGTCGTCTGGAGAGAAGACGGTAGAGAGCTTGCCGTCCTTGAAGACCACATTGATCGCGTTCTCTTCGTCCTTGTTCCAGTACAATCCCGCGAACGTCGCGAGCTGTTCCGCGGAGAGCGAAACCGTCTTGTCCGCTTCAGGAGCCTTTGTGCCGGGAGTGCCTTTCAGTTCGCCCTCCAGGTAGATGTCCGCGACTTTGTGCGCCAGGTCTCCGGGATTGGTTTGCGCCAGGTTGCACAGGCAGGCCACCGAGAAATGCTGGTCCGGGAAGCGCAACAGATCGGCACGATACCCGGCGTCGGCACCACCGTGATCGATCGTCGTCAAGCCCTTGTACTTGCTTTGCACCAAACCGAAGGCGTAATCCAACTCTTCGCCGTTGTTCAGCTTGCCCTTCACCAACATTTGCCGCACGAGATCCGCGCCTCCCACGCGCGGCGTATAGAAGTTCTCATCCCACAGCGCGAGATCCTCCACCGTGGTCAACAAGCTGGTGGCGCCCACCGTATCGAAGTTGGTGACGCTCAGGCGGAACTCGCCCCCGGCTTTGCCCCGCTCGTAACCGTAGGCGATATGTTTTACCACCTCGGCGTGGTCGTCGCGAAAATGCGTATTCTTCATCCCCAGCGGCGCGAAGATACGCTCCGTCGTGAATTCGCGAAACGACTTTCCCGACACGCGCTTCACGATCTGCGCCAGCAGCGTGTAGCCGGTGTTGCAGTACGTATGTTTCTCGCCGGGTTGGAAGTTCAGGTCCTTCTGCGCGGACATGACGTCGAGCACATCCTGGTCGGTAATCAGGTCGAGCGAATAGCGCCACCCGGCAAGACCCAGCAGCGCCCATTGATCCCGCAGCCCGCTGGTGTGATGGATCAGGTGGCGAATCGTAATCCGCGCTCCGAAATCGGGCAACTCGGGGATGTACTTCCGCACGTCGTCGTCGAGGGATAGCTTTCCCTCCTGCGCGAGCAGCACGATCGCGGCGTCAGTGAACTGTTTCGAAACGGACGCGACGTGAAAGACGGTGTCCGTCCGGATGGGGACGTCGTGGTCCAGGTCCGCCATGCCATAACCGCGCTTGTAGACGATCTTGCCTCCTTGCATGACCGAGAGCGCGCAGCCTGGCGTCATCGTGGAGTCGAACTTCTCGAAGAGCTTATCGACTCTTGTGGAAAGTTCTGAGGCCGACGGCTGCTTGTTGGCGGCCGGCTGCGCAAGAGCGGCAAGGGTCAGGAACGAGAGAATGGCGAGGGATCGGAGCATAAAGTCTCAAATGCGTCGCGCTGGCCACAAGTGGGCGATCCGCGGCCCGTGCAAACGCGGTCCTTTCTTTCTGACAGGTTACAAGACTCCTAAGCATGGCGTCGGTAAACTCTGCCGACTCACGCTTACAGGAATCTTGCGAGGATTGTTCCAGGACCAGAAGGTCCGTAGATCGGTTGTAGAATCGTTGAGGCCCAGTCGTTCCTTCGGAGAGCGACGCCGGCCACCTGGACCCAACCGATGTTGCAGACTTCCAACGAAGAACTCTACTCCGCGCGCCTGGCGCGTTATGTCACAGCCATGCACAAGGGCGTGCCCGACCGCGTGCCGCTGCGCCCCTTCGCCGCGGAGATCACAGCGCGCCACGCCGGCTTCACCTGCCAGGACGTCACGCACGATTACCGCAAGGCCTTCGAGGCGGTGATCCGCTGCTGCCACGACTACGACTGGGACGCCACGGTCGCCAACATGGTCTACGTCTGGACCGGTCTGACGCAGGCGGCGGGCCTGAAATACTACGGCGTGCCGGGCATCGATGTCCCGGCGGACGTCTGCTTCCAGTACCGCGAGCCGGCCGACCAGACCTCGTTCATGAAGCGCGAGGAGTACGACGATCTGATCGCCGATCCGGTGCGCTTCTTGTACGAAACATGGCTGCCGCGCGTCTCATCCGATTTCTGCGAGCGCGGGCAGGCCGTGACCTTCCGCAACAACCTGGCCTTCGTGAAGAGCAGCATGGCGATGATGGAGTACTTCACCGCCTTCGGTCCACAGGTGGAGCGGATGCGTACCGAGTGCGGCACGGTCAACGCGATCTGCGGCATGTTGAAAGCGCCGCTCGACATTCTGGGCGACAAGTTCCGCGGCTATGTCGGCCTGGCTTTCGACCTGATGGAGATCCCGGACAAGGTGCAGCAGGCCTGCGAAGCCCTGATGCCGCACCTGGCCTACCTCGCCCTGACCGGCGCGGATCCGCAGCGCCAGGCGCCCATCCCGATCTGGATGCATCGCGGATGCACGCCGTTCATTTCAAAGCAGCATTTCAAGAGCATCTACTGGCCCACGTTGAAGCCGATTGTCGAGGCGCTTTGGGCGCAAGGGAACCAGACGTTGTTCTATGCCGAGGGCAAGTGGGACGCGCATCTGGAGGATTTCGCCGCGCTGCCAGAGCACAGCATCGTCTACCATCTCGACCGCACCAGCCCCGAGCGGGCGCATGAGATTCTCGGCAAGAAGTTCTGCTTGAGCGGCGGCGTACCGAACGTGAGTTTAGCCTTCTCAACGCCCGAAGAGGTCCGTGCGATCTGCCGCAGGTTGATTGAGACCATCGGCGCGGACGGCGGCTACATCATGGACGCGAGCGCCATCATGCAGAACGACGCAACGCTCGAGAACTTGAAGGCGATGACGGACGCTACGCGCGAGTTCGGCGTGTACCGCTCGCCATCCTCCCCGACAGCCTGCCACGCCGCCCGGGCCAACGGTTACAGCCGGTTTGCCGGACTGGATCACGCAGGCGGTTCCCCGCCCCGGCGTGTGCTGTCCCTGGGCCGAAAAGGTCCGCGAGCTACCGCCAATCCAGGGCGATGATGGGCTGGCCAGGAAGGTCTGGGACGACATCGAAGGGCTGGCGTACACCTACATCTGGCACGTGGTGTTGAGTTTCTGAGAAGGCGGGCGCGGCGTTGTCGCCCGGCCAATGCTGAGGTCTGTTCAGGGAGTTTTGTGGGCAACCGCTCCCACACGGCCGCTCTTTGCATTCGCGGCTCTGCGCGGCCGGCCGTGTCGTAAGTATGGGTCGTTGTTCCGCTCTCGGGGTGCGTCACCGACGCGAGGCGCTGCGCGGTTCAACTCTCAAATCTCACTGATCCCGAATGCCTGGGTACAATGGCAAGATACGCGCGTGGTTCTAGTGCGCAACTGGGAAGCGACTGGGAGGGACTATGTGTGATCAGGATCATTTCGAGAAGGACCGGCGAGAGTACGAGGCTCGCGGTCTGGTAACACGCAAACAATTCGGCGTGATGTTGGGCGCGGGAATCGCGATGGCGTTGCCGCAAGTCGCCAACGCCGCCGCGGTGGCCGAAGCCGACGTAAACATCACCACGCCGGACGGCAGCGCGGACTGTTACTTCGTGCATCCGGTGAGCGGCACGGCGCCGGGGATTCTCGTGTGGCCCGATATCTTCGGACTGCGGCCGGCGTTCCGCCAGATGGGCAAACGGCTCGCCGAATCGGGGTATTCGGTGCTTGTCGTGAATCCCTTCTACCGCGTCAAAAAGGCGCCGACAGCGGAAGCTGGAGGCGCAACTCCAATCCAGGACTTGATGCCGCTCGCGCGAGCTCTAAACGAGACGACGCAGATGATGGACGCGAAAGCCTTCATCGGTGTGGCTGGACGGGCAAGCGCCGGTTGCGAAGAACCGGAAGGTTGGCACACAGGGCTATTGCATGGGTGGTCCGATTGCGTTTCGTACGGCTGCCGCCGTGCCCGATCGTGTCGGAGCAGTGGCGTCATTCCATGGCGGCGGACTCGTGACCGACGCGCCGAACAGTCCACACCTTCAGGCCGCGAAGTCGAAGGCGCAGTTCCTCATCGCGATCGCGGAAAATGACGACCAGCGCTCGCCAAATGACAAGACCGTGTTGAAAGATACGTTTGCTAAGGCGAACCTGCCTGCGGAGATCGAGGTATATACTGGCGCCGCGCATGGCTGGTGCCCGCCGGATTCTCGGGTCTACAACGAGCCTCAGGCCGAGAAGGCATGGAGCCGCTTGCTCGCGCTATACGAAAAAGCGTTGGCTTAAATATCGCACACCGTGTACCGGGCCGCGTTCAGCGAATCCGCGCCGGAACGTTCCCCCAATCGGCACCACGCCGGATCTCCGCGAAAATGGAGCCGTCCTCCCCGAGCACAGCGTCCATCCGAGCGATTCGCGCGGACTATGGCTTTGAGATTGCCGCGTCGATCGCCAGATAGCGGTCGCGGTGGGGCTCGGGTTCGGCATGGGATTCCACGTCGATTCGCATGAGCTGGTAGTCGCCGCCGGCACTGTACGCCGGCCAATTCGGGAGACCCGCACCGTTCGGGTTTGCCGTCTTGATGAAGTTCACGAAATAGGCCTGCATCAATTTGGAGACTTCATAGTCGGCGGGCTCCCAGGTATAGCGCTTGTCCAGATCGAGGTTCCCCATCGCGTACTGAATTTCGGCCGAGTGGACCGCGCCTTGGGGTCCCGCCGGAGCGCTGGCGGAAGCGGGAGACGCAGGCGGCGCCTGACCCGGCATCCCCAGGTACGGCGGACGCGGACGCGCATAAAGATAACGGTACACGGGCTTGCCGCCGGTCTTCATCTGGAGTTCCGTCCACTTCCACGTGCCGTGCGAAATGAACCGGGCGCTGGCCAGGTGCGTGGCGGCCTCATAAACCTCATCGGCCGTGCTGGCGGCGTATGCCTTCACCACCGCGTCGGCCCGATCGCCATAGAACTTTTTGATGGCGTTGGCGAGCGTTTCCGGCGTCGGATCGCCTTCGCCAAGTACCAACCGCGCCGGTTGCTCCTGCGTGTTCGAACCGGCCAGCAGCGGAATCCTGGCCTGCTCGCCGGCCTCAAAGATGGCCGCCAACGGCTTGGGCAGGAAGTAGCCGTCGAGCGTCGTGCGGAAGCGGAATCCCTGCGTCTTGCTGAGGGCTTCCTGGATCTGCTCACCGCTCATCGCGCGGAGGGCAGCCAAGGTGATGGCTCCAATAGCGGCGCCGAACTTGGACGCCGTTCTGCTCGGCGTCGGCCAGAGGCTGTGGGGGCAGGCTCGAGATCATCGCGCCGCTTTCGCCGATCGCGGCGGCCATCAGGTCCCTGGAAAGCGGCGAAGCCATGAGCGCGCTGACCGAGATGGACCCGGCCGATTCGCCGGCGATGGTGACGCGTTGCGGGTCGCCGCCGAATGCCGCGATGTTCGTTCGCACCCACTGCAGTGCGGCCACCTGGTCGAGCAATCCATAGTTGCCCGCCGCATGGTGGGGCGATTCCTGGGTGAGTTCCGGATGAGCGAAGAAGCCGAAAACGTTGGTCCGGTAATTGATCGAGACTGCGACCATGCCTTTGCTCGCCATGTTCTCGCCGTCATAGCGCGGCTCCGAGCCGTCGCCGTTTTGGAAGCCGCCGCCGAAGATGTAGACAAGAACGGGGAGTTTCTCCTTGGCCGATTTAACGGGAGTCCAGACGTTGAGGTAGAGGCAGTCTTCGCTCATGCCGTTGCTGCGGAACCAGTAGTCGGCGCCAGGGGAAGTCCGCTGCATGCAGCGCGGACCAAACTGATCGGCGTTGCGAACGCCCTTCCAGTTCTTCACTGGCTGAGGCTCGCGCCAGCGCAGGTCCCCGACCGGTGGCTGGCCGAACGGGATGCCCTTGAAGCTGCGCACGCCAGCCTTGGGCGCGGCCTTGGACTCGAGGACGCCATTGGCGATCCTGACTCGATCGGCGGCGAAAGACGACTGAATCGCGCAGGTGCAGATCGCGATGACCGGGAGGAGGACCAACTGTGATGACTTCATAGGATTGTCGACTCAACCGGATGGTATCACCGTCGACGAGGCCTTGGATTCCGGGCGTTCTTGTCGACGTCCGTGTCGACGCCAAGGTTGCGGCGGATCGCTCGGCAGGCTCTGGTGGCCTTATGAGATTAGTCGTGCGAAATGATATTTCGGGGACATTATATGCAAGACCTGGTAGAAAGTTTCTCTCGAATCACATCTTTCAATTTGGGTTCGCCAGCTTGCGAGGCGGACCGGATCCACATGAATTCCGCGCGCTCAACAAGCTACGCCGGCTCCCGGATCAACCCTTCGGAATGGTGCGGGCCGACTCTGTACTGGCTTTTGTGGGCGCATTCCCATCAGGTCCGGGAGAAAGCGCGGCCAACACTGACTCCAGCTCCGAGCGGAGGTCACACTGCGCAAGCCCGGTTTCGGGTGACAGAGCGATCAACAAAGCCGACAGATTGGCATAGGTCTTCTTGGCGACATCGGGCGGGGCGGATTCGAACGGAGCGCGCTCCGGCAAACCGAAGGCAACTCCGGCTTCCACGGCCCGCAGCCTGCTCCGCTTGCGGCGGTACTTGTCTATCGACACGGCGATGACTACCTGGGCTAGCACCGTCCCAAAGATCCACATCGCAATCATCATGTTTGTCATCGCGGGCTCCTCCAGCCCCACGTCTCTCAGACGGAAGGGCACTCTTCGCCGAGCTTCTTAACAGCATATCGTCCGAGTTCGCCGGAAGTGTGGCACGGAGAATGCCAGTCCTTGCGCAAGCGTTCTACCCGCGTGCGAGGATTCACCGAATCCAGGTCCCCGGATTTCGGCTTCAGGCAGCATTGGCAGGAGTGCACCACCTCTCGCACTCCTGCCCGGCCATCACGCCAGCGCACTCCCGGTACGGCGCATCACCACCATACTGCGTAATCCAGATTCACTTTTCTGTTAACTGCGCTTAATTGTTCTGACAATCTCACCGCGTACGCTGGCAACGGTTCGAGATTTCGACCACGGAGAAACAATGTCCCTACTGCGCAGCGTCCCCACGTCGCTTCTACGGCTTCCATCGTCGCTGAGGCAATTGAAGCTCGGCCTGGTCCTGGTTATGGTCCTCGATTTGATGACCGGGGTTCCCGTGTTCGCCTACCAGGAACCACCCGAAGCTTCTCCCACCACATCGCCGATTAAGCACGTGATCGTAATCATCGGTGAGAACCGGACGTTCGACCACGTCTTCGCCACCTATACGCCGAAAAAAGGGCAAACGGTTTCCAACCTGCTTTCCAAGCACATCGTCAACGCGGACGGCAGCAAAGGACCCCGTTACTCAGAGTCCGCGCAGTACAGCGCGGTCGACAACGTGACGTTTTCCATCAGCCCCAAGTCGAAGAGCCTGTACACGAATGTCCCTCCGGCCATGACCGATGGAACTCCCGCTAGTGCGCCCTTCACGACCGTGGCCGCGGCGGAAGCGGCCGAGCCGAATCTTGCGCCGGGCTACGCCGTGGAACTCACCACCGGCGGAAGCGGACTCCCGGGCAAGTCGGTCGATACGCGCTTCGCCACCCCCTACAGCTTGGGCGAGGGAGTCTATCCGCTTACCCCATCCCTGACGTACGACGATTATGGTTCGAGCCCCGTACACCGCTTCTACCAGATGTGGCAGCAACTGGACTGCGACGCAAGTTACGCAACCCATCGCAACCCGAGCGGCTGCAAGAGCGACCTTTTCCCCTGGGTGGAAGTGACGATTGGAGCCGGCAGCAACGGGCACGTTCAGCCAGCCGGGTTCAACGACCTCACGACCGGCGAAGGCTCAACCGCCATGGGATTCTACAACGTCGCGAAAGGGGACGCTCCTTACCTGAAGTCGCTGGCGGATCAATATTCGATGAGCGACAACTTCCATCAGTCGGTACAGGGTGGAACCGGCGCCAACCACATCATGCTGTTCTACGGCGATGACATCTGGTACAGCGACGGCAATGGAAATGCCCTGACCCCGCCGGCGAATCAGATTGAGAACCCGAACCCGCAGCCGGGCACCAACAACTACTACGCCCAGGATGGCTACTCGGGCGGAACCTACAGTGAGTGCGCCGATGCGGCCCAGCCCGGCGTAACTTCCGTCGTGCACTACCTCGCCTCGTTGACCCCGCCCATCAAACCGAACTGCGAGACGGGCCACTACTACATTCTGAACAACTACAATCCGGGCTACCTCGGCGATGGGACCGCGGCTCCTCTCGGCCCTAACACGTTCACGATTCCGCCGACCTCGGTGCGTCACATCGGCGATGCGCTGCTTGAGAAGAGCATTTCCTTCAAGTACTACGGCGAGGGCTGGGACAATTACGTGGCCGGCCTGCCCAACGCGTACTGCAACATCTGCAACGGCTTCCAGTATGCGACGGATATCATGACCAACCCGGCGCTGCGGACGGCGCACATCCAGGATGAGACGAGTTTGTTTTCCGATATCTCCGCGAACACGCTGCCAGCGGTTTCTTTCCTCAAACCGAGTGGCCTGGTGGATGGCCACCCCGCCTCGTCGAAGCTCGACCTGTTCGAGGGATTCGTGAAGAAAGTGGTCGACGCGGTACAGGGCAACGCGGAGATCTGGAGCAGCACCGCGATCCTGATCACGTTCGACGAGGGCGGCGGCTATTACGATTCCGGCTATGTGCAACCGCTGGATTTCTTTGGCGACGGGACTCGAATTCCCATGATTGCCGTTTCGCCTCACGCGCGGCCTGGCCACGTGAGCCACAGCTACACGGACCACGTATCGATCCTGAAATTCATCGAAAGAAACTGGAGGCTCTCTCCGGTGACGCATCGCAGCCGCGACAACTATCCGAATCCGGTGACGTCCGAGGGTAATCCGTACGCGCCGCTCAACAGTCCGGCCATAGGCGACCTGTTCGACATGTTCGAATTCTGATTGCCGCTTCGGCTGTTGAACTGACGATGGCCGGCGACCGTGAGATCGCCGGCCATCATCGATGACTTAGCAGGAGGGTAAAACCCGGCGCGGCTTACTTCCCGACAACCAGAACGACGAAGGAACCCGGCTTCATCGTGCGCTTGGCGCGCCCGCCAGGCTCGGCCGGCGGGACCACGTCAAACTCCGCGGCGGGAAGGAAAACCCTCTTGGTTTTCGGATCGAGGGCCAAGGTCTTGGCGCTCTGCTGGGTCTTGACGGCGCCCGCGTCTTCATATTCATCCGCCGATTTCTCACGGAAGACGCCGAGCGATCCCTCTCCGCTCGATAGGAAGATCAGGCGCGATTCCGGATCGAATGCCGCCGCATCTACGCCCTTACCGATCGGGAAATGAGCGATGACTCTTCCCGTAGCGGCATCCATCACCACCATCTCCGGTTCTTCGCGGCAGCCGATGAACAAGCGGTTGGTCTTGGCATCGAAGGCCAGCCCGGTCGGGGTCTTGGCAACGCCAATCGGAAGCCGCTGTTTGACTTCAAGAGTCTTGGGGTCGAAGGACACCACTTCGGCCTTGTCTTCAAGATTGACGTAGAGCAGACCACCGCGGCCGGTCACCATCTGCTCGGCGGCGCCCTCGATCTTTACCGTGCCTACGACTTCCATAGTCTCGGCATCGATCGCAGTGATGTCGTCAGAACCATGATTGTTGGTGAAGACACGCTTCGATGCCGCGTCGAAGTAGATGCCATCCGGTCCCTTGCCGACGTCGATCTTCTTAATCAAGTGCAAGTCGGAGGGGTCGAAAACCGATACTTTGTTCTCTTTCCCATTGCTCGTGAAGCCGTGCTTGAAGGCCGAGGCGATGGCGATTCCATGCACTCCAGGCGTGTCCGCGATGGTGCCGATCATCTGCCCGTTGTCGGCGTTCAACACCTCCACCTGCGTGGCGTGCGAGACATACAGCCGCCGGGCTGAATCATCGAGCGTGATGTAGTCCCAGCCGCCGGTTCCTGCGATCGGATAGCGGGCCTGAATCTTGTAATCTGTTGCGCCCTGCGCGATCAACGCCACGGTGAACAGTCCCAGCAAAGTCGTTCCGAGGTTCTTCATTTTTCGATTTCTCCTATATGGGTTGCCAATTATCTTCATGCCGGGCCGCGGCTACCTGGCGGGCGCCTGATTGACGTAGGTGGACGACTTGCCGCTCTTCCGTAATTCGAATTTATCGGCGATGGCGCCGTCGGCGGAGTATGCAACGTATTTCAATGCCGACGGGGTGACCTCGACGACCTGAAAGCACTGCGTTTGTTCGACGACGTTCGCCATCAGCTTGCGGTTCGGCTCCTGGACTTCATACATCTTCGGACCGCTGACCGAGATGGCGTAGATGACGCCCGGCGCCGAGGGATCCACGATGCGTCCTTGCGCGATCTTATGCGTACGGCTGTAGTGGTGATCGTGCCCCTGCAGGACAACGTCGACGCCGTACTTTTCGTACAGCGGGGCGAGTACCGCCCGCATCTCCTGGTAGTCGCGTCCCTTGGCCATGGCGAATAGCGGCTGGTGTTGAACCACAATGGTCCAGTGGTTCGGGTTGCTGGCCAGGATCTTATTCAACCAGTTCACTTGGGCATCCCAGACGCGCTGTTTTGCCTGTGAGTCGAATGCTTCGTTCGCAAATACGTTCACGTCGAGAGCGATGAACCGCACGCCCTGATAGTCCATGAAGTAGCTTTGCCCTTTCAGCTCCGGAGCGTCCGGGCCATTGTCCGGCAGGGCGAACTGCATGTTCCAAATCGGCGACACGCTGAGCGTTGACTTGGCATCGGGCGAGCCTGGCGCGCGGTGAAGATCGTGGTTGCCCGGGACGGGCAGACTGGGAACGGTGGCGCTGATGAAACCGAGCGCGTCGCTCCACTCGCCCCAGAGGCGCTCGTCATATCCTTCGGCCACCAGGTCGCCGGCGTGCGCGATGAAGCGCGCATCCGGCGCCTTCGCGTAGGCTGCACGAATGGTTCGGGACCACATCGATTTGATGTTGTTCTGCGCGTCCCCGACATAGATGAAGCAGAACGGCTTCGGGCTTGGCCGAAGCGGTGCGGAAAGCGTTCCACTCGCTCCAAGCTTTTCCGTCGCCGACGCGGTAGAGATACTGCGTCGCGGGATCGAGCCCGGTGAGCTTAGCGACGTAGCGGCCGGGTTCCGCCGTCGAAGTGACCGTGCCCGGAACCGTCGTCGCCTTGTCGGCGAAATTCGGGTGGGGCGAAGATTTGGCCACCTGCGCCTGGGGAGTGGATAGAGCGGTTGTGGTCTGCCAGGTTACGGACTGGGTTGTAGCGGGATCGCCAGACCAGGTGAGAATAATCCGGGATGGAATGGAACCAACCGGAGCGGGTGCGCTCGGAGCGCAAAGAAGATGAACACCAAGGATGAGAAGGAGGCCGAGGACGGCAAGCGCCGTAGCAAAACGGCGAAACGGTTTGATCATGTTCGTGCTTTCTGTTGCTTCAACTTTGGCTGTTTAAGATCCATAAGACAAGAGTGGGGCAACGGGGCTTCGCTTTCTTGCTGACTCGTTGCCCTCCGGTTGGAGGCCATCCAGGCTTCGCGCAAATCGTGCTGCGCGAAGCCTGGATGGCCATTGCGCCGCTAGAAGTCGGTTCGCAGCATGAACTCGATGCGGCGCGGAGCGCCGGATCCGGTCGCGCCGTCGTTGACGATGCTCGTGATTTGCCCAAAGCTGGACGAAGAAGAGTTGCCCGAGGGATTCGAGTAAATCGGGTGATTGGCCAGGTTATAGGCGGTTGCGCGCAGGTTGAATGCGATTTTCTCGGTGATGCGAAACTTGCGCTGCAGGGTGGTGTCGAACTCCAGAGCGCCGGGGCCGTTGCCAATGTAGCGGCCCAGGTTGCCCCAGGTGAACTTCGCGGGCGTTGAGAAGGCCGCCTTGTTGAACCAGTTGTCGATGGTCTGGTTGGCGGCATAGATGTCCTGCCCCAGGACGTAGTTGGGCCGTTGGCCGGAGGTGTTGCCGTCAAGCATCACGTTCGCCTTGCGCGAGGTGGTGATGTTGATCGGCAGGCCGGTGCGAGCGCTGGCGATTCCCGCCAATTCCCAACCGCCGAGGATGGCGGCGGCAGCGCCGCTGCGAGCGAAGGGCTTACCTTTGCCGAACGGCAGTTCATACACGGCGTTAGCCGTGAAGTAGTGGCGCACGTCGATGCTGGTGCTGCTGCGGTCGCAGGCGCGGCAGGACATGTTCTGGAAGCTCACGCCTTCGCCGGCGCCGATAGAAGCGTCCGCGATGCCGTGCGACCACATGTAGTTGCTCTGCAGCAGGAAGCCGTTCTTGAAGCGGCGCTGGATCTGCGCCTGCAACGCGTTGAAGTTGTCGTTGCCGGTGTTGGCCTTCAATCCGAAGGAGCTGAACTGCGACAGGGGGCGCTTGCCGGTTGTTGGATCGATCAGATTCACCGTGTACTTGTCGAACAGATGCGTCCCTTTCGATCCGATATAGCCGACTTGCGCGACGAAGCCCTTGGGCAGTTCGTGCTGAATCATGAAGTCCCAGTTGTTGTAGGAGCCGTCCTTGCGGTCGCGGGCGATGGCCTTGGGCGAAAAGAGCGCATTCTGGGGATTTACGAACTGGTTGAGCGGAAAGCTGAGGTTCGGCGTGTCGGAACTGGTCCACGCGTAGCGCGGGACGAAGCTTTCGGCCGCATCGCTGAAATCGTCATTCTGGTTTTGGCCGTAGTAGATGCCAAAGCCCGTGCGAATGGTCGTCTTGCCATGGAGGAACGCAGGCGCCCAGGCGAGTCCGACGCGTGGACCGAAGTCATGGGTGTTGGGGGAGTAGTAGGGAGTTCCGGGCGGGCAGTAACCGCCGCAACCGGCGATATCGACAACCGCCGAGTGGTTGTGGATTTCATGCACGACGGAGTAAAACTCGTAGCGCAGGCCCAGGTTGAGAGTGAGGTTCGGAGTCACTTTGAACTCGTCCTGGAGATAGCCCATATACATGGTGTGGCGGCTTTGCGCGATGCCCTCGCCCTGGAGGTAGCTGGCGGAATTGGCGACGTTGTCGATGAAATCCTGGTCGGTGGCGTAGGCGATCGATTGCGTCGTGATGGTGTTGCCCGAATTGTCGAGCATGACGCGCCGCACATCGACGCCGGCCTTGAAGGTGTGGCGGCCGACGATCTTCGTGATGTTGTCGATGAACGAAAGCGTAGTGCCGACCTCGGTGTCCAGCGAATTGCTGCTCAATCCGTCGAAGCTTGCCGGGCTGGTGGAAACGGGCGCCGTGCCGTAGGTCCAGTTGTGGTAGTTCACGTGATTCCAGCCGAACTTGACCTCGTTGATCAGGGTTGGCGATATCAGCTTCTGGTATTGCACGGCGAGGTTCTGTGGGATGACGGGCACCACGTTGCGTGTGCCCAGAGCGTCCTGCGGAGTGTCAGCGTAGGCGTTATCGATGTTGTAGCGAACGTACATCGAGTCCTTATCCGTGAAGCGGTAATCGAAGCGGATCAACCCGGAATCCTCGCGAATCTGGTCGTTCTTAACCAGGGTCACCTGATCGGAGATGCTGTCGACCGGTATTTGTCCCGCCGGATAGGGATTCACCAGCGGCGCCATCGCGGGCGACTTTGCCAGAACGCTGGCGCGGAAAGCCGCGTTTGGAACGAAGTTGATGAAGCTGTGGCCCAAGTGCTGGTCCAGCCCTTCGAAGTTCGCGAAGTAGAAGGCTTTGTTTTTCACCACGGCGCCGCCCAGGCTGGCGCCGAATTGATTCAGCGTGAATGGCGGGAGAGTGGCGCCGTCAAAGGGCGAACGGGCGTCCAACGCATCGTTGCGCACGGCATAAAACGCACTGCCGTGCATGTCGTTGGTTCCAGTCTTGGAGACGACGTTGATCTGCGCGCCGGCGGCTGAGCCGCTCTCCGCGGTATAGACGCCAGTCGTAACTCGAAATTCCGAGATCGCGTCGATGGCAACTGCGAGGCGGGTGTCGGATTTCATGGTCTGCTCCTGCACGCCCGTGGCGTCGATGCCGTCCAGCGTCACGTTGCCATCATCGAGAGAGTGACCATTAAAACGGATGCTGCGCTGAGACCCGTCGCCATAGTTGACGGCGCCGTTGGCCAGCAAGGAGAGTTCGGCCCAGTTCCGGCCATTGATCGGCAACTCCCGCATCTGGTTCGAGTCGACCACCGAACTGACTTCCGCGTTGGCCCGGTTCAGCCCTTCCAGCGAAGCAACCACTTCGACTTTTTCCGATGCCGAGCCGACCGCCAGTTGCGCGTCGACGGTTCGATTCTCGGCATACTGCAGGACGATGTCGCTTACCGTCACGGGGCGGAATCCTACCTTGGTGATCTCCACTTGATAAGCGCCGACAGGCAGTGACGAGAACTCGTAGATGCCGACCGATCCGCTCAGCGTCTCGCGGTGCAGACCGATTGCGGGCGATGTCAATACTACGTGCGTCCCTGCTACTACCCCACCGGACGCATCGGTTACGGTGCCACGTATGGTGGCTCGGTCCTGGCCATAAGACAAAGAGGCCAGCAGCAGAGCCGCCAAGAAAAATGAGAATCGTTGAATCGTTGTTTTCATAAAGACCCCGGAAGAAATCAACTGCCCTTTACAAGCGCGCCGGACGAGCGCGACTTCACCTGTCCGCGTCGCTTGTCCGGCGTTGCGGCCTCACACCAGCCGCGGGGAACTACAGCGGTTTCGAGTTATGATCGAGTGCCGGTGCTTTGGCGCCGGACCGGATCGCAGCGGCCTCCCTGAACCCCAAACCGCCATGCCATGCCGTTCGGCGCCACAATTTCGAACGGCCCAGTGGTTTCACCGCCTGGCAAACAAACCTCGGTCCGCGAAGGAACCGGCAGACAGAAAGTCAGAAGAGATCGAAAGGATTCAGTACCCAGCAGGACATGCGGGACCAACCTCACTAGCAAGGATTGATCCCGCGCATAACCAAGAGATTAAGGTCTGAATACAACAGAATGAATGGAATCGTCAGATAGCCATAATCGGGGTGCGCGCGGATGCAACTCGCGTGAAGCGGACGCAACCACCAATTGAAGGATAGAAGGCGGTAGACTCACCCGCCTGGGCGGGACGCGAGCGGATCTGGCAAAGCAGGGACGGCTGGAGGCGCTGACCGGGGTCGTGGAGGCTGCGGCGGGGACGGCGGCGAGGTCGAACTGGCGGTCAAACACCGCCAGCGGAACATCGCGGAAAGGGCCAAGGGGGCAACGTAGACCGTGTCCCATTGGCCCTTGCTTCACGCGGCGCGCATCGTGCGCTTCAGCGTTTCAGGTGGCGGATGAGGCCGGCGGGGTCGTCGGTAATGATCGCGTCGACGCCGGCTGCGATCAGGCGGTCCCACTCTTCGGGTTTGTTCGCGGTCCAAGGGATCACCTGAAGTCCGGCCGCGTGAGCGGCTTTCACCTGCTCCGGCGTGACTAGCTGGTAAGTGGGCGACTACGATCTGCGCGTCCGCTTCGCGAGCGATCTCGACAAAATCGCGCGGCGGCCCGCCATAGAGGGCCGCGAGCTGGATTTCCGGCGCGAGCATCTTCATGGCGTGAAGTGTGCGGAAATCGAACGACTGCAGGATCACGCGATTCTCCAGGTGGTGCGCGCGAATCCTATCGAGCACCAGGCGGGCGAATTCCTCGGGGGGAGGAGTCACGTCCGGTCCAAGACTGGACAAGGTGGCGCGCGCGTCCTTGCCCTGAGGACTTTCCGGATCGATTCCGGCGCGCTTCAGCGTGGCGTTGATCTCCGCGTCGCCGAGGCGGCGGGCCATGATTTTCGTTTCGATGTTAAAACGGAACTTGCCTTTTGGCGCGAGTGCGAAGACTTCATCGAGCGTCGGCATGCGCGTTCCCGGGACAGTCTGTTGATCGGGGAATCCCGGATTCCGAATAGCGCCACAATCCCACTGCTTCAATTCCGCGAGAGTGAGGTCGTGGATGATCGCGCGCTCCCGCGGGCCGCTGCAGATAGGCGACCGCACGATTGGATCGTGGGAGACCACGATTACGTTGTCCTTGGTTACGGACATGTCGAGCTCGAGCGCGTCCGCTCCGGCGGCGATGGCGTATTCGAACGCGGGGATCGTGTTTTCCGGCCGTGAGGCGCGAGCGCCACGATGCCCTTGAACCTCGATGCCGCGCGGCGCGTCGGCGGCGGAGAGGCCGCCGGCGATGGTCAAGAGTGCAAGAGGCAGGTAAAGACTCCGAAGGGATCTGTTCATATCATCCGTCATCCTACATGGGCGACGTGAAAGCAGGATTACAGTTGAAAGAAATACAACATTCACCAAGGCGAAACGGGTTGTAAGCGCAGCCACGCTATTCTCGGTCACAATGCCAAACAGTTTCCTTCGAAAACTCCCAAGTGGATTACTTATTCTGGCGCTGGCTAGCTCCAGCGCGTTATGGGCACAGTTCGATACCGCCGACGTTCTCGGCACGATTCGAGACGCCAGTGGCGCCGTAGTCGCACGGTCGGTCGTTGCGCTGAGCAATCAGGATACCGGGATCGGCGTGAGTACCCTGACGACGGATGATGGAACCTACAGCTTCTCTAACGTGAAGCCCGGTGTATACACAGTGGCGGCCGAGGCCACCGGCTTTACGAAGGTTCTGGCGAAAGATGTGCGGGTGAACGTCGGAGCACGCCAGCGCGTGGACCTGTCACTCGCGGTTAGCGCGACCAGCGAATCCGTGGAAGTGACCGGCGCGGCGTCGCTGGTGCAATCGGATTCCAGCGAACGCGGTCAGGTGATCAACGGCACGGCGATCGCGGAACTGCCATTGAATGGACGAGCCTATTCCGATCTCGCGTTGCTGAACACGGGCGTGATCAAGTCGCCATCGTCCGGGTCGCGCGAGGGCTCTTTCATCGTGAATGGCCTTCGCAGCACGTATAACAATTATTTGCTCGATGGCGTCGACAACAACGCTTACGGCACGAGCAACCAGGGCTTCTCAAACCAGGTCAGCCAGCCGCCACCCGACTCCGTGGTGGAGTACCAGGTGGTGACGAACAACTACAGCGCGGAGTTTGGACGCAGCGGCGGCGCGACGATCAACGTCGCCATGCGCTCGGGCACGAATCAGTTTCACGCGACGGGCTACGAATTTTTGCGCAACACCCAGTTCAACGCGGCCGGATTCATCTTCGGCGCGCGCCCGGCAAATTACATGAAGCCGACACTGGCGCAGAACCAGTTCGGAGGCAATTTCGGCACACCGATCGTGCGAAACAAGATCTTCTTCTTCGGCGACTACGAGGGCTTCCGGAACGTGCAGCGCAACCGGGCGTTTTCCAGTCTGCCATCGCTGAACGACCGCATGGGAATCTTCCCGGTAACCGTGCGCAACCCGCAGACTGGCGCGATCTATCCGGCGAACACTCCGATTCCAGTGAACGACATCACGCCCTTCGCACGCCAGGTGTTGGGCGCGCTGCCAACACCGCTCACGTCCGGGCGGACCAACAATTACCAGCAATTGTCGGGTGATCGCGCATATGCCGATAAGCTCGACGCCAAGCTCGATGCCCAGATCAAGCCGACGATGTCGGGCTTCATTCGCGTCGGCCAGAGCAAGCGGAATCAGAACCAGGATTCGAGCTTCCCGGGACCTTCCGGCGGGAACGGGACTGTGCTGTGGGTGCTCAGTCAACAGGGGACCGCGGCGTATACGTGGACGACAAGCTCGACGTCGGTGCTCGAAGCGCGTTTCGGCGTATCGCGGATGAATGCGGGGAAACAGCCGCCGTTCCTGGGCCAGCCGGATATGCTCCAAGCCTACGGAATTCCTGGACTTCCCAGCGATGGGGTGTTGGCGGGCGGGCTGCTGCCGATCTCTCTGCAGGGACTCACAGGTCTTGGCCGCCAGGCGACCATCCCGCAGTTCCAAAATCCGCTGAGCTTCGACTCGAAGCTCAACTATTCGAAGATCTTTGGACGGCACTCGCTGCGCTTCGGCTATGAGAATGTCGTCATCCGCACGCAGGTGCTCGATGTGAACCCGATGTACGGCACCGACCAATATCTGGGCAGCTTCACTAAGCCAACCTGCGCTCAACTGGGCCAGGCGACGGGCTGCACGATCGCCAGCGACGCCAGCAGTTACTCGCTGGCCGACTTCCTGTTCGGGTTGCGAAGCGGCTTTGCGCTGTCGACAAACCGGATTGGCAACTACCGCCAGCACGAGCACTTCGGCTATGTGCAGGACGATTTCCACGTGTCATCCAAACTGACATTGAACGCAGGCTTACGTTACGAGTTCGCAACGCCACGCTGGGAGCGCGACAATGCGCTGTCGAATTACGATCCGATGTCGAACGCGATGCTGCTCGCCAAGAACGGCAGCATCTACGATCGCACGCGGATCAACCCGTACTACAAGGACTTCGCTCCGCGGCTGGGGTTCGCCTACAGCGTGCTGCCGAAGACGGTGCTGCGCGGCGGATATGGCATGAGTTATGTCCACCAGAACCGCATGGGCAGCGGCGATTTGCTCGGGATCAACGGTCCGCAGGTGGTGATCGCCCAGGTGAGCCAGACGGATCCGCTTTCTCCGGCTTTTCTGAACGCGAGCGCCGGTTATCCGATCGGCATGACCGATCCTTCGAAGTTCAATCCGCGCACTTCGAACGTTCTCTATATGCCGAAGGACATGGCGGACCCCCGCGTGCAGAGCTGGTTTTTCTCAATCCAGCGTGAACTGCCCGGCAACGTGCTCATCGACATCGGGTACGTTGGCAACCATTCGGATTACTTGCCGGTGATGGGCGATTACAACCAGGCGGTTCCACAAGCCACGCCGACATCGAATACGCCGCTTCTGAACCGCAGACCGATTCAAGGCTTCGGCGCAATCAGTTGGTTCAACACCGGTGGATATTCAACCTACAACGGGCTGCAGGTGAAAGCGGAGCGGCGGTTCTCGCATGGGCTGATGTTCCTCAACTCCTTCACCTATTCCCATGCGATGGACAACAGCACGCAGGCGCTCGACGATCAGAACGGAAATCAGTCGAGTGTGCAGGACATTCACAATCTGGCCGCCGAAAAAGCTTCCTCGACGTACGACCGGAAGTTCGTCGATGTACTGAGCGTGGTGTATCAACTTCCGCTCGGACGCGGCCGAAAGTATGGCACGTCCATGCCGGCCATTTTCGAACATATCCTCGGCGGATGGGAATTCACGGCGATCAACAACGCTCTGTCCGCGCCTCCAATCAACCTGCGGTCGTGGAGCGGATCGGTTCCTTCCGCGTTCCAGACGGTTGGCAATCTGGCGGCCTGGAAAGGTGGGGAGGCGTTCCGTCCGAACGTGACTGGCCCGGTGCAGGCTTCGAACTGGACGACGGACAACTACTTCAACAAGCAGAACGTGCAGCTTCAAACCGATCCGAGCCATCCATTTGGCAACGCCGGCAGGAACATTGCACGGGCTTTGCCATTGAACCAGGTGGACCTTGGGCTCTTCAAGAACTTCGCGCTGCGTCCCGAAGGGATGCGGCTGCAGTTCCGGTCGGAGTTCTTCAACGCACTGAACCACACGAACTTCAATGCCCCGAACAGCGATGCGGCCAGCACAGCCTTCGGAACAATCCGCAGTACGGCGGTTGCACGCCAAATTCAGTTCGCGCTGAAGCTGACGTACTAGGACCTCACAACCCGGGCTTTCCGGTTGTACGGAGGGCCCGCGCATACGATAGAGCCTCGAAATCCGGTGCTTGATTCTGATGAGACGCTCGCCGCCCTCGACGAGCGTCTCGTCGCGTCTGCGCACGCGAAGGTGCATAGGGCGTTTCTCGCCGGATCGCAAGAACCACCGGGACCCCACATCGGCGCAACGCCGTCCGCCTCGGTCAACCAGTGTGTCGTCCATTCGCCGGCGAAGATCGTCGGCCCGTCTTTGCCTCGCGGACTCCCGGCGAGAACGACTGGCAACGTCCAACCGGCGATCGCCGTCCTCGGGTTTCTTCCTATCCTGCGCGCTCGCGCCCGGGTAGGCCTAGTGCGCGTTCTTTCGCGCGCTCTCAAGATCGACGCCGAGTTGCGCGCATTTCTTGTAAAGGTGGCTGCGCTCCAGGCCCAGCGCGCGAGCCGTTTCGGCCATGCTGTTGTTGTGCAGCTTCAGTTCGCGTATAACGGACTCGCGTTCGAATGCTTCGACGCGCACGGCCAGGGTCCCCGTCGCTGGCGCCGCCGCCGGCGTATGCGGCAAACATGCGCGAACGCTTTCCGCGTTGAGGTCGCCGTCCGCCAGCATCAGCATCCGCTCCACGCAATTCCTCAGCTCCCGAACGTTGCCTGGCCAGCGGTGATGCTCGAGCAGCGCAATCGCACCGGGCAGTAACCGCCGCAGCTTCCAGCCGTTCTGTTCGCAAACGCGCTCGACGAAGTGTTGGGCCAACTCCGCGATATCTCCGCTCCGCTCGCGCAGCGGCGGCAACAGGATCGGGATGACGTAAACGCGGTGGAACAGATCCTGTCGAAAGGCGCCCTGCGCGACTTGCGCTTCGAGATCGCGATGCGTCGCCACGATCACTCGCACGTCAACCTTGACGGCCTTCGTGCCGCCGACGCGCTCGAACTCGCCCTCTTCGAGAACGCGCAGGAGCTTGGCCTGCATGACGGCCGGCATGTCGCCGATCTCATCCAGAAACAACGTCCCGCCCTGGGCCTGTTCGAACTTGCCGAGGTGCCGCCCTGCCGCGCCTGTGAACGAGCCCTTCTCGTGGCCGAACAGTTCGGACTCGATCAATTCCTGCGGCACCGCCGCACAGTTCAGAGTGACGAACGGATTGGCGCGCCGCGGGCTGCCATCGTGCAGCGCACGCGCGATCAGTTCCTTACCCGTGCCCGTCTCGCCCAGGATGCAAACGCGCGACGCTCCGGCGGCAACGCGCTCCACCTGTTGCATCGTGCGGCGCATCGCATCGCTCTTCCACACGATCTCGTGCTTGCCCGCGCGGCGGCGCAACTCGCGGTTTTCGGCCTCCAATCGCGCGATCTTCACCGCGTTGTCGAGCGTCAGCAACAGCTTCTCGGTCGACAGCGGCTTTTCCAGAAAATCGAGCGCGCCGAGCTTGGTCGATCGCACGGCCATCTCGACGGTTGCCTGGCCCGACACCATCACAACGGGCGTCGCCAGCCCCAACGCCCGGATCTCACCAAGCAACGCGATGCCGTCCATGTCCGGCATTACGACGTCGGACAGAACCAGGTCGAAGCGCTCCTCCTGCAAGGCCTCGAGCGCCGCCGCCGCGCTCGAGGCCGTGGTGGCCAGGTGTCCGGCCAGCTTGAAGGCGCGCGCCAGCGACGCGAGCGTGTTTGTGTCGTCGTCGACAATCAGAACGGTGCTCATCAGGTTGGCTCCTCCGGCTGGGGCAGGACGATGGTGAAGCAGGCGCCTTGGCCTGGAGTGCTTGTGACGCCGATGCGTCCATGATGGTCGCTGACCACGCTCTGGACAATTGCCAACCCCAGGCCCGTGCCGTGATGCTTGGTGGTGTAGTAGGGCGTAAACAGCCGGTCGCATTCCTCCGGAGTCAGGCCCTGGCCGGTGTCGGAAACGCGCACTTCCGCGCCATCGGCGAGCGGCGCGGTGGCGACGTGCAGAGTGCCACCCGCGCTCATCGCATCCATCGCATTCAGGATCAGGTTCTTGAACGCACGCCCCAGTTGTTCGCGGTCGGCCAGAACCGGCAGCGGTTCGGCGCGACAGTTGTTTCTCGAGCGTGATGGGCGGCCCGCCGCCGGCCTGAAATTGAGTTTCGAACAGCCGCAGCGCGCCCTGCACGACGTCGTTTAAATCCACTGGCTCGAGCTGCGGCGTGGGCATCTTCGCGAAATCGCTGAAGCGGCCGACGATGGTGCGCAGATTCGCGAGCTCGGCCAGCAGCGTCGTGGTCGATTCCTCGAACACTTCGTCGAACTCCGCCGCGCTCAGACCGCGGGCTTTGCGGATGTTCTCCACGGTGATCTGCAGCGGGAACAGTGGGTTCTTCAACTCGTGCGCCAGACGCCGCGCCAGTTCGCGCCAGGCCGCCACGCGCTCGGCCTGCACCGCGCGTTCGCGTTGTTCGAGCAACTGTTCCGTCATGCGGTTGAACGACTCGGCCAAGTTCGCCGATCTCATCGTCCGATGTTACGGGAACTCGCGCCGCCAGGTCGCCTCCGGCGACGGCTCGCGCACCTTCGGCGAGCCGCTTCACCGGACGCGTGATGCGCTCGGTCGTCCACAACCCGATCAGACACGCCGAAGGCAATTCCGCCCAAGCCGACCAGCAAACCCGTCCATAGAATGGAACGCTGCAACCGAATCTGCGCGCGCAGCGGAGTGCCGACGATGAAGGCGCCAATCAGCGTCCCGGCGCGCCATAAAGGCAGTACACGCAGCGCTTCGGTGCTGTCGCGAGCGGCGCTCCACTGCACCACGCCAACCGCCGGCGCCTTGGTCCGCGCGGCTTGATCCACGAGTGTCTGGAGACGGCTCGCATTTGCGATGGGACCACCGGCGTCGAGTACGTCCCCCGCGGCGTTCCACAACAGCACGCGCGTACCGGGCGCCGTACCCAGCGAGGCCAGATACTCGCGGTCGAGTTTGCGCGCGCCGGCCACGTACAACGGCTTCCCTCCGGCGCGGATCAAGCGCACCACCGCCAAAGCGAGTGTACTGCCCTCCGGCGACGGAATGCGCGTCAGGAACGGCTGCGCGGCACTCAGCGCCTGTGGCGCGTCGAGCCAATCGTCGTGGTAGCCGAAGCGCGCGGGCCAGTGGGCCGACGAGACGATTGTCAGATCGGCCTGCACAAGGTCGGCGAAGTCGAGCCCTTCGGCGTCGGCCGAGTTCCGCGGCGCTATTCACCAGCAGCGATTCGTCGGGCACGTCGCGCGCGGCCTCGACCGCGGCACGCAAGGCAATGGGAGACGCCGCGGCGCTATCGACGCGCTCGGCTAATGCTGCGCCGTGCGTCGCGAGGTCGCGTTGGAACTGATTCAAGACCGACTGTTGACGCTCATGGTCCAGCCGTTCGAACGTCATGCGCGTCCAAACCGAGATCGCGCCCGAGGCCAGCGCGACCGCGCCCGCGACGGTCAGCGAGGTCACCAGCAATAACCGTGTGCGAAACGTCATGGCGCCACCTCGCCCAGCCACACGTTGGCGAGGTCCCAACGGTCTGTCGCTACCCAGGCGGCGCCCAGCCAGCCCTGCACACGAGGGTTCAACGTGTGGGCAACGCCGAGCTGCGCGATGGGCACTACGTACCAGCGGTCTAGCAATGCGCTCTCGCGCTCGAACAACTCGGGCTTGCGGTCCACTGGCATGCCCAACGTGGCTGCGATCTGCTCCAACGCGAGGTCGGGATCCGGCGAGGCGATGCGCAGCCAGGCCAGCCGCACGCCTGGCGCCGTCAAGTCGCCGCGCAATGCGATGCCGCATTCCGCGGAATTCAAAGCAATGCGCTCGGCCACGCCCCGCAGCACCGTATCCTGCCGGTCATAGTAGAAGTTCAAGATGCTCGCACCGGGGTTCAACTGGCGTGCCCGCGCGACATTGCGCTCGGCCGGGAAGGCCACCGCGTGTCCGCTTAGCCATTGCGGCAGCAGCGCCGCGCTGGCCTCGCCCATCTTCTGCAACAGGACATTTTGGATGGACGCGCGATCGAGTGCCAGGCTCAGCGCTTCGCGCACCGCCGGTGGCGCTTCCCGCGCACGGTCGAACAGCAGCGCGAGCGTTTCGAGCGGCGACGAGAGAGTGACGGCATCGCCGCGTTGCCGCGCGCGACGCACCTCGGTCACAGGCAACTCCACTACGTCCGCCTGGCCCAACTGCGCGTCCTGCGCCTGATCGCGAAACGGGCGTCCCATTCGAATCTCCACCTCCTCCAGGTACGGACGTCCGGCCCAATGCTGCTCGTGCGCCGCCAGTTCGATCGATTTGCCTGCATCGAACTTCGCCACCTTGAACGGACCAGTGCCGTAGATCGCGCCGTCGTTCGAGCGCAACACGATCGCGTTGTTGAGTTTCGCAAGGTCGCGCAGAATCTGTTCGATCGGCCGCTCGTCGGAGTAGTACAGTTCGCCGCCAGCGGGCGACCAGGCCGCGCCATTGTGGAAAGTGACATGTTTACGCGCATGGAAGACCCAGCGCCGGTGCTCGGTGTCGTGAGTCCAACTCTCTGCGAGCGACGGCTGAGGCCGGCCCTTATCGTCGAGCCGTACCAAGGTCTCAACCACCTGAGACAAGACGTTTTCCTTCGCGGCGCGCTCCTGCGCATCGATCGCCGCATCGGCTGGATCGAGATTGCGTATGATCGCGCGCATCTCGACCCGTAGCGTCCCGCCGTAGCGCGGCCGCGCCTCCGCGCCGGCGATCAACGCCAGACTAACGGGGACAATCGAGATGAATGCCGTAAGCCGCATAATTCCCCGTTGCCGCATTCTTCGCGATGACGATCGCACCGCTGGTGGAAGGCCATAAGGCCGTCACTGGCGATGGAAACTCAAGAGCTTCGGTGACCGGAGACGCCTTGCGATCCGCGATACCGTAGGCGGCAAGCGAAACCGAAGCCCCCTTTTCGGTGGGCCGGGCCAGCAGCACTCTGTTCCCGCACACACCCAGCCAATCGCCGTTCAATCCTTCCACCCAGCCCAGAGGCTGGCGGTTCGCCTCGTAGAGTCTTGTGCGGCCGTCGCCCTCGGCCACCAGCAGTCGCTCGCGACTGCCCGTCTGGAGGCGCGCCAGCGCGTAGAACCCGGTCCAATCGCCAGACTCCAGCGTGTTGCGCCCGGCCACGAACTGAAGAGACTCTCCGGCCAACGGGAAGTCCTCGGTCTGGTTCGTGCAGTTCAGTTCGAGCGCCGGCGCTAGTTGGCCATGGCAAGTCGCACCTGGAAGATAAACTGTCAGGGCGCCGCCATCGAGCATCAGCCTGCCGCGCGGATCGCGCACCGGCGGAGCGTCGATCGCTACCGCGTTGGCGCTCATCCATTGGCCGTCCCGGCGCTCATAGACCGCGAGCCTTTCCGGCTCCAGGATCAGCATCGAATTGTCCAGCAGCAGCACATCGAGCATCGGCTCCGGCTGTTCCCACAGCAGACGGCGCTCCAACGCGCGGCAGGCTCTTGCGCTCGGCGCCCTCCGGTTGGAAGCGGACTAGCTCGACGCGACGCTGAGTCCCCTGCAAGATTTCGGCAATCAGAACGTTCTCGCGGACATCCTCCGCGAGCGTCAGCTTCACTTCCGTGATGGATGAGGGCGGCGGCGCGCCCCTTGCCAGGCTTCCGTTGCAGAGCGCGCTCGAAGCTGCGTTGAACTCTGAACAGATCGCCGTTGCTGAGCGAGGAGCTATTCCTCGCGCTTACGCGCACGCCCGGCCCCGGATCGACCGACCGGCTCACCTTCGCGAGCAACTCCTTGAGCGCTTCGTCCAGGGCCTGCGCCGGGGTTGCCGACGCGAGCGCCAACGCAAGAAGCGCGATTCTGGGAAACGACATTCGCCTTATCATCTGTCTGCCCGTTCCCGTCCGGTCACGCAGCGCGGCGGATGAAGGATTGCGTCACTCGCCGCCGCGTCGCGCAACTGAAGTCATTCTATCGGCCTAGCGGCCCCAACGCGCCGCGCAGCACGTCGGTCGCAAAGAAGTTCTTCACGTCGGCCGGCACCATCATGATCTGCACCTTGTCGGAAAGCCGCTCGGCGATGATCTTCTGGATCAGCAGAGGGTTCTCTTTCAGCACCGCAGCTTCGAGCTTCATTTTCTCGGAGTTGGCTCCCGCGACGCGGCGGATGCGATTCTCCTCGGCCTCCGCCATGCGATTCAGCCGCTCCAACTCGGCGCGGCTGTCGAGCACCTTGGACTGCGCCTGTCCTTCGGCGTTCTTGATCGTGATCACCTTCTGCGACTCCGCCTCCATCTCCGCGATGCGGACTTCCTTCTCCTTGGCCTGCAGCTCGACGGTGAGACGCCCGTTCTCCTGCTCCTTCAGCAGCAACGCTTCCAGGCCGCGCGAATACTCCACCGGCGGTTGTACGTCGCGCAGCAGGACTTCTTTCACGACAATGCCATCCGCTCCCAGATGCTTCGCAATGGACTCGGCCGCGGCCAGCCGCAGCTCTTCGCGCTTGTTCGCGACCAGTTCGCGCATGCTGTACAAGGTGCTCTTCTCGCGGAATGCGCTGCCCACCACGGGGGCAACCACCTCCGAGGCGATATCCGCGGGCATCGTAGTGTGCACGAAGTACAGCCTGGCCGGGTCCAACCGGTAGCGGATCGTCACGGCGAAGCCGACGCTCAACCCGTCGCTTGTTTGTGCGTGCAGTGGTTCCGAGGCTTTCTTCGTTTCGTCATTTTGCGTGGCGGGTATGGCGCCCGTGGAGTAGACCTCATCGCGCGTGTTGTACAGCGCGACGTCGTCCACCAGCGGCAGCAGAGCGTGTACGCCCGGATAGAGCGTTCCCGGCCGTGCGCCGGAGATTTGACTCACGCGCACGCCGGCGTATCCGCTGGGAACCACCGTGATGCCGAGTCCAACGAGCAAAGGGATCAACGCGATCGCGCTCAGCCGCGCCGCCTGCTTCCAGCGCAGCGGCCTCGCCGGTTCGGGTTCCGCTTGCGGTTCGCCTCCGCCTTCGGCTTCGTTTTCGGCTTTGCTTTCAGCCGGGGCATTACGCTTGCGCAGCGAGATGAAGATGTCGTAGATCAGGATGCCGGCCGCGCCCGAAAGCAGCGCCGCTCCAAGGGTAATCAAGAGGTACTTCAAAACAAGCATGGTGGTGACCTTTCCTTACTTCGTGCTTCAATCCGCAAGCGCCTCGCGAGAAGCGCGAGCGAACTCGTTGCTCCGCTGTTACTGCTCTTGGTCCACGGCTGGGTCCGCGGAGGCGGTCAGCGTTTCGGCCCGCGGCGTCAGCCACTCGGCGTGCGCCGGGGACAACTCGACCGTCACTCCGACATCGACTTGCGTGAACAGCTCTTCCACGTCGGCATTGCGCATCCTGATGCACCCGTGCGACGCAGCCTTGCCGATGGACGACGGAACGTTCGTGCCGTGGATGCCGTAGCCTTTGGCGCTCAGCCCGATCCAGCGGGTGCCCACCGGATTCGCTTTCCCTGGGCCGACGACTTTGTTCGGTCCGTACCAGGTCGGGTTGGCTACGCGGCGCGCTACGACGAACTCGCCTCTCGGGCTCGGCGTGGATGGTTTGCCGACCGCGACATCGTAGCTCTTCACCAGGTGGCCGTCTTCAAACAGCGCCAGCTTGCGGTCTGCCAGGCTGACCACGATGCGCTTCGGCGCGGTTGAGGTCTCTTCGGCTTTCGCTTCGGCGAGGGCGATCATCAGGAATGCCATCCACTGCGTGAGCTTGGCCACGGTGTGTTCTGTGCGTTGCATGCACACACGATTGCAGGCTGTGTTCCAATCTGTAACGCATTGAAAACACTATGTTTTGCGTCAATTTCAGACGTGTCCGCGATGACACGGCGTGTCAGGCCGTACACGTCTGGCCGCATGCTTGGCCGGTGTCAATGATTGCGGCGGGCCTGCTCAGCGCGAGCCTTCGCTCGCGACGCGTCGGCGCAATCGACGGGCGCCGGGACCGCGCCGATCCCAGTCGCGGCCCCCCGCACCGTCCGGTTTCGGACACCCAGCACTCGCGGCCGTACACCCGCATGGTCTGTGATTCGCCGCAAATCGTTGAAATCATTCACCGAGAGGTTTGGCCAGCCGAATGCCTTGAAGGGAGTCATGGACCGTGTCATCGATCGCCGCTCCCGACTGACCTCGCTAGCCAAACGCGGGGGAACCGTCCTTGTGATCGTCGTGGCGGGAAGCGCCATCTACCTCTGGGCGTCGGGCTTGATTCAGCCGACGCTCGAAAGGTCCACCGTCCAGATCGCACGCGTGGACGATGGGCCGATTGAGGCGACCATGAGCGCATCGGGCACCGTGGTGCCGGAATTCGAAGGCGTTCTGTCCAGCCCGCTCGACGCGCGCGTCTTGAAGATCCTCAAGCGCGCCGGGTCGCCCGTCCGCAAGGGCGAGCCGATCATTTCGCTCGACGTGAGCGAATCGCAACTGGCCGTCGAACGAGCCAGCCAGAAGCTTCTTCAGAAGGGCAACGAGCAGGAGCAGAAGCGGCTGGCGCTCGAATCCAAGCTCGTCGATCTGCGCAAGCAGAAGGCTATCAAGGACGTGGACGTCCGCTCGCTGACGCTGGCCTACGAGAAGCAGAAGAGAATGCACGACGCCGGGCTGAATTCAGACGAGCAGTTGCGCCAAGCCGGGGTGGATCTTGAAAAAGCGCAGATCGAACTGACCCAGTTGGGTCAATCGATTGTCGCCTCCGAGCGCGAGACCAAAGCTCAGATTGAAGGACTGCAACTCGAGTTCGCGACGCTCAAGAAGGAAAAGGACGAGAGCTCGCGCCAACTGGAACTGGCCACGACGCAATCCGACCGCGACGGCGTGTTGACATGGGTGGTGCAGGACGAAGGCTCCGTCGTTCGCAAGAACGACGTCATTGCGCGAGTTGCCGACCTGCGGTCGTTCCGGGTCCAGGCGACTCTGCCGGACGTTCACTCGACGCGCGTCAGTGCGGGCCTGCCGGCCAAGATCAAAGTAAACGATACGGTGACGCTCGACGGCCGGGTGGCGAGCATCATGCCGGCCATCAAGGACGGCGTCGCAACTCTGTTCATCGACCTCGATAATCCGGACAATGCGCTGTTGCGGTCCAATCTGAGAGTCGATGTCTATATCGTGGTCGCGAGCAAAGCGCGCGCGATCCGCGTGCCGCGCGGCGCATTCGCAAACGGGGAGGGCGTCCACGACGTATTCGTGGTTCGAGGAAACAAGGCCGTCCGAACCCCGGTGCAACTCGGACTGTTTGGCTTTGAACGCTGCGAAGCCATCCGCGGACTGAACCCAGGCGACGAGGTCATCACCTCGGACATGAAGGACTACGCGCATCTCAAGACTGTGGAATTGAAGTAAAGGGATCGGGCGGTCCCGCCGCCACGTTGGAGACCCTTGGTAGAACTAGCAAAACCGGTAAGGGTACCGGTTTTTGAACCTGGAATCAATCACTTACAGACAAAAACCGGTACCCTTACCGGTTTTGGCACAGATTTAGGGCATTTGGAGTGAACTTATGATCCGCCTGACTGACGTCGAAAAGCTCTATCGGACCGACAAGATCGAGACGGTGGCGCTGAGCAACATCAACCTGGAAATCGCCGAGGGCGAGTTCGTCAGCATTATGGGACCTTCGGGGTGCGGCAAGAGCACGCTGCTCAACGTCATGGGTCTTCTGGACGTGCCAACCCGCGGGACGGTGCAATTGAACGGCTCGCCGATCCGCGAGTACAGCGACAGGCATCTGGCGAAGATGAGGAACGAGAAGATCGGGTTCATCTTCCAGACCTTCCACCTGATCGACGACCTGAACGTGATCGACAACGTTGAACTTGCCGTTGCTGTACCGCAAAGTCTCCGGCTCCGAGCGGCGCAAGCTGGCGCGCGAAGCGCTCGAGCGCGTCGGTCTTTCCTCGCGGTTGCATCATTTCCCGAACCAGCTCTCCGGCGGCCAGCAACAGCGCGTCGCCATCGCCAGGGCGATCGTCGGGCGGCCCGCGATACTGCTCGCCGACGAGCCTACGGGCAATCTGGACAGCCACATGGGTGACGAGGTCATGGAGATCCTGGAGCGCCTGAACACGGAAGAGAAAACAACCATCGTCATGGTGACCCATGACGACAAACAGGGGCACCGGACGAACCGCATTATCCGGCTGTTCGACGGGCGACGGGTGAACTGAGATGTTCGCGAACTACTTGAAAATCGCCTGGAAAGTGATGCTGCGCAGGCGTTTCTTCACCTTCGTCAGCCTCTTCGGCATAGCCTTCACCATGGTCGTCATCATGGTGGCCGCCTCCATGCTCGACCACACATTCGGGCCGCAGGAACCCGAATCGAAGCTGGACCGGATGATCGGGGTCTATTTTGCCAGTATGACCAAGGTGAACAAGGGCGGCTATCACGGAATGGGCGGCTACAAGCTGCTCGATAAGCAATTGCGTCAGTTGCAGCCCGTGGAGGCGATGAGCGTCCACAGCGTCATCGGAACAGGGTACTGCTATCAGAACGGCCGAGCGCAGTCTTTCTATCTGAAGCGCACGGACGAGACGTTCTGGCACATTTTCGATTTCACCTTCCTCGAAGGCGGACCGTTCAATCAGCGCGACGACGACAACCGCAATTTCGTGGCGGTAATCAATCGCTCCACGCGTGACGCATTGTTCGGCTCGGGCGCTTCGGCCTTGGGACGAAGCGTAACGGTCGACGGCCAGACCTTCCGCATCGTGGGCGTCGTGAAGGACGTGCCATTCCTGCGGGCGACGACATTCTCCGACATCTGGGCCCCGATCTCGACCGCCAAGACAGACGCGTATAAGGGTGAGATCGTGGGCAGTTTCTTCGGTACGGTCTTAGTGAAGTCCCGCTCGGACATCCCGGCTCTGCGCAGCCGGTTCGCGGGGATGCTGCGCCAAGTGGAGTTGCCACCCGAGTGGGACACGTTGACCGCCGGGCTGGACTCGCCCTTCGAGGCCGTCGCTCACGTTCTTTTCGCACGCACCAGCCAGGAGAGCCAGCCTGGGAAACTGATCGGCGCATTGTTCACGGCGATGTTCCTGTTCATGCTCTTGCCGACGGTGAATCTCGTCAACATCAACCTGAGCCGGATTCTCGAGCGGTCGTCGGAAATCGGAGTGCGCAAGGCCTTCGGCGCGTCTTCCCGAGTCCTCGTCGGGCAGTTCGTGGTCGAAAACGTGGTTCTCACATTAGTGGGAAGCGCAATCGGGCTGCTTGGCTCCGCGCTTGTCTTGCGGCTGCTGACGATCTCGGCTTTGATTCCTTACGCGGAGTTCGCCATGAACTACCGCATCTTCGGATTCGCGGTCGCGGTCGCGCTGATGTTCGGAGTCCTGTCGGGCGTATATCCTGCCTGGCGTATGTCGAGGTTGAATCCCGTTGACGCGTTGCGTGGAGGTGGTCGATGATCCGGCACTTGCTCAAGATGGTTTGGAATCGCAGGCGCAGCAATGCTCTGCTTTCCGTGGAGGTCTTCTTCTCTTTTCTCGTGCTGTTCCTGGTGGTCGTTTTTGGGGTCTATTTCGCGGACAACTACAGGCAGCCGCTGGGCTTCGATTACCAAAACGTCCTGACGGTGGATATAAACACCAACGATAAGCAAGTCCAGCCCGAAGACAGGAAGGCGCGAACGTTGCGTAACGGCCTGGCCAGCGAGGCAATGCTGCGGGAATTGAAATCCATGCCGGAGATCGATTCTGTGGGCGGCACATGGTCCCAGGTCTACAGCAACTCCCAGTGGGACACCAGCGTGAACTATAAGAACCGCAGTGTCATGGCATACCGCGACTACGCTACCGCCGATACGGCGAAGGCGCTGGGCATCCAGGTCGAGCGCGGCCGGTGGTTCAGTGCCGAGGACGATGCGGCGCAGTACGTACCGATGGTCGTCAACCGGAAGTTCGCCGCAAGCTTGTTTGCGGGCGACGATCCTCTGGGCAAGCTGGTCGAAGAGGGAGAGAAAGGAGAACAAGACCATCTACAAGATTTGCGGCGTAATCGGCCATTTCAAGCAGGGCGGCGAACTCTCCGATAACGACAATTACGCATTTGCGCGCTGGTCCCCGGCATCGGATGGCGCGCTTGCGAAGCATCGTCGTTCGCGTCAAGCCGGGCACGCCGGCGTCGGCGGAAGAAACGATCCTCAGGCGGCTGCAGGCGCTCCAGCGCGACTGGACCTTCCAGATCGAGCGGGCGGAGAAAGCCCGTCATTCCGCACTGAAGTCGCGGCTCCTCGTGCTAGGCGCCGGAGCGCTCGTGGCGTTTTTCCTCATCCTGATGGTCGGTCTGGGAATGGTAGGCGTGTTGTGGCAGAGCATCACGCGGCGTCGCGAGAGATCGGCGTACGGCGCGCGCATGGGCGCCAGCGCAGGAGCGGTGTATCGGCAGATCCTGGGCGAATTGCTGGTGGTCACCTCAGCCGGGCTGGCGCTCGGCCTGCTCATCGTGGTCCAGTTCCCGATCCTGCAAATCATGGGATGGGTGCGCGGCGAAGTAGTCGCCGTGTCGGCGGCGATCGCCATGGCGCTGATCTATGCGCTGGCTCTGGCTGCCGGACTCTATCCGAGCTGGCTCGCCGGCCGAGTTCAGCCCGCGATTGTGTTACGTTCCGAGTAGTTGCTGCCATGACTTCGCCGGGATCGGGCCTACTCATTGTCGACGACGACGCTTCGGTGACGGCGTCGCTCGCACTGCTCTTCAAGCAGGCGGGATATAGCACGCGGTGCGCCGCGATGCCGGACGATGCTCTGCGTCTGCTGGCTTCCGAGAACTTCCGCGCCGTCGTGCAGGACCTCAACTTCTCGCGCCGCACGACGGGAGAGGAGGGCCTTGAACTGCTCAAGCAGATCAAGGCCCGTCGTCCTGAATTGCCGGTCGTCCTGCTGACGGCATGGGGCTCCATTGCCCTGGCGGTGGAGGGCATGAAGGAGGGCGCGGCGGATTTCGTCACGAAGCCGTGGGTAAATGAACATCTGCTGCAGTCCGTCGAGACCGCCATTGGACTCGCCCGCGTCGACAGCCCGGCCCGCACCGAGCCGCGGTCGCGACAGGAACTCGACACCCTCTGCGATTTCAGCGGAATCGTTGGAAGGCACCCGCGGCTCTTGCGCGTCCTGGAACTCACCGCCCGCGTCGCGCCAAGCGAAGCGAGCGTCCTCATCACCGGAGAGAGCGGAACCGGCAAGGAATCGATCGCCGAGGCCATCCACCGCAACAGCCGCCGGCGCAACGGCCCGCTGCTGAAGGTCAATCTCGGCGGCATCTCCTCCTCGCTCTTCGAGAGCGAGATGTTCGGCCACGTACGCGGCGCATTTACCGATGCGCGCCAGGATCGCAAGGGCCGCTTCGAAGCGGCCGAGGGCGGGACGATCTTTCTCGATGAGATTGGCGAACTCGACCCGGCGAGCCAGGTGAAGCTGCTGCGCGTGCTGCAGGACAGGACCTTTGAACCGCTGGGATCCAGCACGCCGCGCTCCGTCAACGTGCGCGTCGTCTCCGCGACCAATCGCAACCTGCCGGAGATGGTCGCACGCGGCGAGTTCCGGGAAGACCTGCTCTACAGGTTGAATCTGATCGCGATCCATTTGCCGGCGCTGCGCGACCGGCGCTCGGACATCCCCGAGCTCGCGCGCTGCTTCCTGTCCGGTCTCGCCCAGAGCTATCGCAAAGATCGATTGCGCATCGACGATTCCGTGTTCCGCTGGCTGGAGCGGCTGGAGTGGCCTGGCAACGTGCGCCAGTTGAAACAACTCATCGAACGCACCGTGCTCATCGGCGGAGGTGAGCTTCTCACGCTCCAGGACTTCACGCTGGCGCCTGGAGATGGAACGTCCCGAGGCGGGGACGGATAGCGGAGAGGCGGACGCGCTTGCCCCCAGCGGGCTCGATGACGATGGAGGCGATGGAGCGGGCGATGATTCTGAAGTGCATGGGCCAATATGAAGGCAACATCAGCCGGGTCGCGGAAGCGCTCGGCCTGAGCCGGCCGGCCCTCTACCGGCGGCTGGAAAAGTACGGCATCGCGTCGTGACCCTGCGCCACAAAGTCCTGCTCTACCTGCTCGCGCTGCACCTGCTGTTCGCCGCACTCGCCGTCGCGCTGCTTTGGGATCACCGCTGGTATTTGCTGATCGCAGAGCCCGCGTTCCTGGTTTCTCTCATCGTCGGGATCCGGCTCGTGCGCGCAATTTTCGATCCTTTGGATCTGATCGGCGCAGGCACGCAGTCTCTGTCCGAAGGCGACTTCAACTCCCGCCTGCTGGCCGGCGGCCAGCCGGAGATGGACAACCTGGTCGGAGTCTACAACCAGATGATCGACCGCCTGCGGGACGAGCGTTTGCGCCTGGTGGAACAACAAAGCTTCCTGGCCGACTTGATGATCGCTTCACCCACCGGCATCATCGTCTTCGACTTCGACCGACGATCCGCGACACTCAATCCAGCGGCAGAACGCATTCTCGGCCTGTCCACGGCATCGGCGCTCGACGGCAACGGGATCGGACCTCCGACGCCCGATCGAGCCTGACAGCGCCCGTTGTTCGCCGGGATGAATTTGCGCGTGACGCCATCCAGACGCTGGCGCATACTCGCTCCATTGCGTCGCTGCCTTGCGCCACGGAACTCGAATCGCTCGCCTGCGGCGCCTCAACCACCATCTCATTGCGTGGCAACCGCCGCGTGAAATTGCACAAGGCCGAGTTCGTGGATCGGGGCTTCCGGCGGCAGTTCTTGTTGTTGGAGGAACTCACTGAGGACCTGCGGCGCTCCGAGCGTGCCGCCTACGAGCGCATCATCCGCATGATGTCGCACGAGATTAACAATTCGATCGGCGCAAGCAACTCGCTGCTCGGCTCGTGCCTCAACTATTCCGGCCAGCTACGCCTGGAAGACCAGGAGGACTTCGTAGGCGCGATCAAAGTCGCGATCTCGCGGGCGCACCATCTGAATGCCTTTGTGAAGAGCTATGCCGATGTCGTCCGCCTGCCGAAGCCGGAACTGCTGACGTGCGACGTGCGCGAAATCCTCGAAGGCGTCGTGCTTCTCATGAAGGCGGAGGCCCAGTCCCGCGGCATCGGAATCGAATGGGCGATCGAGGAAGAGCCGCAACCCGCGGCCATGGATCGCAAGCAGATGGAGCAGGTCTTCGTGAACGTTCTGCGCAACGCGATGGACGCCATCGGGAAGGACGGCGGCACCATCACCTTGCGCCTCTGGTCCGGCCGCCTGGCGATTGAGGACACCGGCTGCGGGCTCACACCCGAGGTGCGCGATCATCTCTTCACGCCCTTCTTCACCACCAAGGAGAAAGGCCACGGCATCGGGCTCACGCTGGTTCAAGAGATCCTGCTGGGTCATGGCTTCGACTACTCTCTGGACAGCGTCCCCGGCGGCCCCACGAGTTTCGCCATCCAATTCCGCCAGCCCTGACCAGCTCCGGCGAAAGCCGCGAGCATTCCGAGGGCAAGCCACATCCCATGGGATTTTGGCCCGGCAGAGTCGGGGAACGGGTGTGCGACATGGAGGTGGAACCGCTGGCCCGAGCCGTGGGGCAGGATGGCATCCTGCGCGGCGGTTGCCTACCGCCGCCGTCTCGCGCCAACGTACCGGTTGGCCGATTGCCAATCGGCCGCAGCTTGGCAAGCTGCCCCACGCCAGGGCCCTCTGCTTTACGTGCCCGTACCCCCGGCCTCCGGCCACTTTGCCAGGCAATTGCGCCGGCGGCCACTTCTATGTCGCACACACTCGGAGAACCGCTACCTTGCTTTCCGTTCCGCGATCCATTTGTCCGTGCGGGCTTCGAGAAGGTCGAGGGGGAGGGCTCCGCCGTCGAGCATCCTGTCGTGGAAGCCGCGGAGATCGAACTTGGAGCCCAATTCCCGCTGGGCGCGGTCGCGCAGTTCGCGGAACTTGAGCTGACCAATCTTGTAGCTTAGAGCTTGCGCGGGCCACGAAATGTAGCGGTCGGTCTCGGACTGGATTGTGGGCTCGTCCACCGCGCCGGACTTGCGGAAGAAGTCGACCACTTGATCGCGTGACCAGCCCTTCGCGTGGATTCCCGTGTCCACCACCAGACGTACCGCGCGGAAGAGCTCCGAGGAGAGACGTCCATAGTCCGAGACGGGGTCCTGGTAGAAGCCCACCTCCTTGCCGAGTTGCTCCGCGTAGAGCGCCCAGCCTTCGATATACGCCGTGAAGCCTAAACCGTGCAGCCGAAACTTGGGCAAGCCGGTAAGCTGCTGTTGGACCGATATCTGCATGTGATGTCCGGGAACGCCTTCGTGGTAGGCGATCGCCTCATCCTCGACGAGTGAGCGCTCGGCGAACCTGGAGGTAGCGACGACAACGCGCCCGGGCCGCGTACCGTCCGGAGTGCCGCTGACGTAATGGGTCGCCGCTGCCGCCTGGAAGTCCGGTATGGCTTCCACCGTAACCGGCGACTTAGGAAGCAACGTGAAGAGCTCCGGAAGTTTGGTTTCCATCTGGACGATGTAGCGGCGGAAGTCGTCGAGGATCTGCTCCGAGGAGTTCGGGATGTACTTGGGATTGTTCTTGATGGAAGCGCGGAAGGAGGCAAGGTCGGCGAAGCCTTGCTTTCGGGCGATAACAGTCATCTCGGCCTGAATCCGGTCGATTTCGCGCAGACCAAGCTGGTGGATTTCGTCCGCTGTCATGCGAGTCGTAGTCCGGTTGTAGATCGCGTTCTGGTAGCGCTTCGCGCCATCCGGCAAGGAGGTGATCGCGAGAGCGATGCGGCCTTGCGGAGCGTACTCCGTGCGGATGAACTCGGCGAATGCCTTGTATGCCGGAATGACCTCGGAGTTGATGGCGTCGGTGATCTGCTGGGTCAGGCGTTTCTGGTCTTCGATCGAAACGCTGGCGGGATATCTCTTTGTCGGTCGGAGGAACGGGTTGGCGTCGATTATGCCCTGGCACTGGGCGGGTATCTTTTCCAGGAGAAATCGCACCGGTTTCAACCCGTCCCTCACGCCCGCTCGAAGGACTTCGGTAGTCTGGCTCAACGCGCGCGGAATCTGGTGAAGACGGGCGATGTAGTCCTCGTACTGCTTGACCGTGGCGAAGGGGACCGAAAGCGGCAGATCCGCGAGGCCGGTGTGGATGCCGCCCTGCATGTTGATTGGCATCTCATACTCTTTGAGGTCGAAGTCGGCCAGGCGCTGCTGGAGCGATCGCACGAGGAGGTCGTGGGAAAGCTGGTCCCGGTCGGAGAAGCCGTCAGTCGGGATCGCCTCAAGCCGGGACAGGAGGGCCTTGTCGGCGCCGTTGCGCCTCGGGATCGCTTCGAGCGAGTGGTCGGCGAGCCTGTCGTTGTATCGATAGTCGCCGAAGGCCGTGGCACGCTCGGGAAAGTTGCGCAGATCGGACTCGTACTGCTCTTCGAAAAGTGCGTTCTGCGCGGCAAGCCGGTCGGCAACCGGCTTGAGATTCTGGGCGAAAAGGCAACCGGGTAAGTACGACAAGGGGATCAAAATCAGGTAACGGCGCATAAGCCCATGTTAGGCCAGGGGCGCAAGGCTGCGCGACGAAGAGCCGCGCGACGGAACTCGTGCTCCAATGGCTTGGGAATTGGAAGCCGCGGGTTGGGAGCGGCGGGTGGGCCGTTCCGGCGTTCGCCGGCGAAACCGCTTGATTGATGGCGCTGGTCGGGCAGTCATAACACACTACCAGTCATCCCGAGAGAGTAAGTCTCTTGCTACTTTTTCAAAGCTGCATTACATTAGAATCCTTGTAAACACAGTCGCTGGTTGCCGTTCAATGCCAGCCGGCAGGGGCCGAGGGAACGAGAATCGCTCCGCGTTGAGCGAGTTTGACCGCACGAGCATTCGATCGGGAGCAAAGCGCTGGGACCTTTGCTGCCCGTTCATTACAAGCAAACCGGGCTGGCCGGACAATGGCCATGGAGAACGCCGTGGGGCACTGTCTCTCCAATACGCTCCGCTCCTCGTCGCGAGGGGTTGCAACGCTGGCGCTCATTGCAGGGATAGTGGTTTCTCCCGCCGGCGGCCAGGAACAAACACCTGAACAGGCGCGCGCGATAGAAGCTCTTTCGGAGTGGGCGAAGGCTTCCCACCTTACGGCGGAGTGGCAGTTTCCGCGGCAATTGCGGCAGGCCGGACACCCCGCTGGGCAGGGAGATGCGTGGACACTGGACGTCCGTTTTCTCGTTCCGCCCGGCGAACGTGGGGAAGATCGCGAATACCAAAGATTCGAGCAGTTCCTGGCGCGTTACCAGGCGGATCAGGGGCTGAGCTTCCCCGACAAGCTGTTCTACAAGTTCATTCAGATCTTTGACTTGAAACGCGAAGAAGCGGCGGTCCATTTCCAAGTGGGCTCAAGAGACTTCGCTGCGTTCGTCGATCCTTCCAGCGGGGCCTTGGTCTTCCAACCGGGATCGACGCGGTTCGACCGGGAAAGCGACATTGTCAAAGTGCCCCAGGTTCTATCGAAGACCAGGAGCCTGGCGGCGACGGTGCAAAAGCCCGCCGTGGAGCCGGATTGGCCGGGAAAGGTCCGCGCCTTTTTAGAAGACTACTTTCGAAATGCGAATCGCAGAGATGGACTCCCCGAGCCCAGGATTTATCCCGACTGCAGCGGGAATCACGTGGGCCTCAAGGTATCGGGGCTCAGAGGACAGGCACTTCCGGATGGAAAGTACTGGGAAAAGATTCAGCTTGAGATCGATGTCTGGAAAGTGCCCGAGGGGATCCAACTGAGCGCCAATATCGACGGGGCCTATGCGGCCGGTCTGCGCGGCGCAGCCGCTCCCAGCGACTATCCGGAGTACATGGATCACGACTACCCCAATCAACTGCGGGACTTCTCGAAGACTCTGTTCGACAAGCTCAAGCGAGCGCTGGCAACGGGTACACCATGACTGAGAGAACCCTTAGAAACCTGATGAGCATCTTCCTGATCCTCTCCCACGTGACGATCCTGGGTCTGGTGCTGGCTTTGTTCGTACTGGGCGGTCTGACGCAAACGGAGTTCAGCACTGCGCTGGCGATCATTACGCCAATGCTGGCCGCATTGACCGGACTGGCGGTCACCTACATTATCAACGCGAAGAAAAAGCCGGCGCGAAACGAACAATCGCCTATGTTGTCCGGCATCTATGTGGCTGCGACGCTGCTCTTGCCCCTGCTCTTCGTCGCCGCGGTGGCAACGCTGGTGATGTTGAAGGCCACCAATTACGGCGGACTTACCTTCGAGCAGTTCAAGCTCGCGCTGACCGGGACGGAAACCATCTTCGGCGCCTATACGGGCAAGTTGCTGGCGTCGCTATTCGAGAAAGGGCGGGCCAGGTGAATCGGGGTTGGATCGGCATTTTGGCGGGACTGCTGCCGCTCGCGGCGATGGGGGCCCCGCCAACCGGCGCGAAGCAGCCGCCGGCGGCCGGGTCCGCGGCGCGTCAGCCTTCTGACGGAATTGCGCGAGAGATCGCGGCGCTTCGGGCGGATCTGAGGCGGGCGGAGTCGGGGCCAGAATCTGGAGCAGACTTCGGAGATTCGAAGCCTGCAGTTGCGCCAACAGGCCGTTTCACTCAACCGCAAGGACATAGTCTTCGCGGCGGAGGCGATCGCGGCAGAAGCTTCAATTGGCGACTCCAAGGCCGCGGAGAACCAGATCAAAGCTTTGCCGCTGATTCTGCGGGCGATCTCCGACTCCGGGAACGCGTTCAAGGATGTGCAATCCCCTCCGGAACCGGAGGCACTAGAGCCTCTCCTCAGGCGCCTGGTTTGGCTCATGGACGAAGCAAGCATTTTCCCCTTCCGGCTGCTTCGGGCGCAAGACCAAAGAGACGCGGCCTTGAGGCAACTGGCGGCCAGTGTCGATAAGAACATTCCCGTCGATTTTCACTTCCACCCCAGCTTTGGCGACGCGGCGAGAACCGTCCAGATCGCCGAAACACTGGCCAATCTCTCCTACGCCTACGGCAGTTCGGCAGTGGCGGGCCAACGCCTGTCCTTCGCCGCCGATCTGGCCCGCGACATGGGGGACCCGGATGCTTGGGCGAGCATACTGAGCACTCGATACGACAACGAGCGCCGCATGGGGGCGTCCGCTTCGCGAACCCGCGAATTGAGGAATGAAGCGCGCCGCGCCGCTGCCGCGCTCCGCACGTCATACGCCTCCAGGGCGGGGCGTATCTGGGCCACTTACCGCTCGGACAGGCTGTTCGGGACCATGCTCAAGGATCAATTGAACGAGCCGAGTGAACCGCCAGCCGCCGTCTTTGCGGCTGTGGAAGCGCTGAAGGCCCGAACTCTGCTGGACGAGCTGACCTTTCCGCGCCCCGCGGCGGTTTCCTCGAAACAAGCATTGGATGCGGAACGGCGCGCTATTGGGTTCGATCCCCTTCCGGACGTGATGTTCGAGCACAACGAGGCACTCCGTTCGGAGTCATCGTTGGTGACGCAATTATCCGCGTTTGAAACTTTCGACACTCACACCAGTGACCGGCTCGGGGCGATCGATGAGTTGGAGTCGATCTATCGAAACGCAGGAGCGGGATTCACGGAAGCCGCGAGGCCGGCAACGCTTGGCGACATTCAGGAGGCGCTAGGGCCACGGGAAGCCATGCTGGAGTACGTTATTCCGTTCGACGTCGCCGACCCGGTACCGGGGCTGTGGATACTCATGATCAGCCGCAACGCGTTCGTAGTGGCGAAGGCTCCTCTGGACAAAGTAACGTTCACCGGATGCGAGTCCAAGAGCCGGATGTTCGCGGGCGGAGCGGCTCTCGATCAAAGTCCGCTCGGGTGTGGCGTGATCAACCTGCGAATGGCCATCCAGCAATCCGACGACGACTTCGCCAAGGAGGTTCTGCGCGGGTTTCATTTTCTGCTGATTGAACCGCTTCTGGCCAAGGGCGCGCGGCTGGCGGACTTCGATCACCTGATCATCGTTCCGCACGGGGCGTTGCACTACGTTCCATTCGCGGCGTTACGGGACGAGAACGGCGACTATCTGGTGAGCAAAACCGCGATCACCGTCGCGCCCAGCGCCACCATCTGGCGCCTGCTGACAACGCGCCAGGGCGAGGCGCGGAGCTTCGCAGGATTTGCCAATCCGACGCTCAGGTACGCCACCGTGGAAGTGAACGCCGCATCGGATGCCGCACGGTCCGCGGGCTTGACCGCGTCGGCCACCAGCGGCGGGACAAAAGACCGCTTCCTCCAAGCCATCGCCTCCGCGAATGTCCTGCACCTCGCTACGCACGGCGATGCCCCGCGGGAGAATGCGCAGGAAAGCCACGCGTTGGTGCTGAACGGAAGCAAGGAGAGCAAAGTCACCGTGCGCGCCTCTGAAATCGAGATGCTGCCGCTTCAGAAGAACCGTCTGACCGTCCTCAGCGTTTGCGATGCCGGGCTCTATCGCACCGGCCCGGGCAATGAGCCGTATGGTCTGATGCCCGCGTTCCTGCAGGCGGGTTCGCAAAACGTGATGGGTACGCTGTGGCAGCTCGACGACCAATTCGGGAACGAGTTCATGGTGGAGTTCTACCGGCATCTCTGGAGCGACGGTCCGGCGGAAGCGATGCGGAAGACCTCGCTCCACTTCATTGGCCGGCATGAATTGATTCGCAACTGGGCTGCATTCGTTTTGATGGGACCGGGGAGATCCTTCACCCCTCTCGCAAGCAAGTGACGCTGCGGGACCAACATCCACTATTCGAGCCGGCGGCCCACAGCCGCCTGGGGGAAACGCTATGAGGACGAACCCAATCCGCCGGAACTGGAACATCCGGCTCCTCCAATCCCTGGTGATCATGCTGGTTTCGGTGTGCGCCGTTCGCGCCGAAGAGCCGATCAAGGGCGCATTCGGCCAGACACTGGGAGCTACCTTCGACCCTGGCAATGCAACGCGGACCCTGTCGGACAGCCGTTTTCTGTCCTTCTGGTATGCCCAGCTTTCCGGGCTGCCGGTTCTTTCGGAGTTCAGCGTATTGGTCTCTCCCATGACATACCGGATCTACATGATCGTGGCGGAGGGGAAGGCGGGCAGCTTGAACGCGTGCCTCGAGTCGTCTAATTCTCTCTTTGCATTGATCGCCGGGAAGTACTACGGAAAGACTTACGATGCCACCATGAGCGAGTATACGGACCACCGCGGATGGTTCCTCGACCAACCCAAGACGAGCCGCAGAATACGCGTGACCTGCGATGCCAACGGAGAATTACTCGCGCGCTACGAAGACACGGCGCTCAAGACCACCGCCGACGGGGAGCAGCGTGAGTTCAATCAGTTGAATGCCGATTACACCGCCGGGAATTACAGCGGGATCCTGCCGCGGGTGCGGGCACTCGCCGAACAGGGCCATCTGTGGGCAGAGACGCTTCTAGGCCTGATGTACAGGAAGGGTCAAGGCGTGGTTCACGACGATGACAAAGCGGAGGATTTCTACGGGCGAGCTGCGAAGAAGGGTTGGCCAGGCGCTGAGTACAATCTGGGAACTTATTACAAGACTGAATTCCGCTTCAGAGAAGCGGAATTCTGGCTGCTGAAGGCGGCGGAACAAGGCCAGTACGAAGCGGATCTCAACCTGGCCCAAATCTATCACGCGCCCGGAACGTTGCACGACGAAGAGAAATCGTTCTTGTGGCTGCTGCGCGGGGCCGAGCATGGGGACGCGACGGCGCAATACAACACTTGCTGGGACTACGCGGACGGTGTCGGCGTAACGCGCAACATGGAGGAAGCCTACCGCTGGTGCTATATCGCAGCGCAACAGGGGCAGCCCCAGGCGATACGAAATCGAGATCATCTCGCTTCCCAGATGCAGCCCATGGAAGTTGCGCGAGCGCGGGCAGCGGCCGAGAAATGGCTCGGTCAACACGGGAATTCGAAATAGCGCTGGGATGCTTGATCGGTAGCACACCCAACTGAGGTCACAGCACGCGGCGCGGAGTCGTCCCGCCGATGACTTTATCCGTGGGGCTCCTCGTTCACTACTACCGCGATCAGCAGCCAACCAAGCGTGAATCACCGAGCTTTCCGCTATGCTGGATCCAGTTCAGCCACCAGCTTCAGGACTGGATTGAGGATTCTTCCCGAACCCTCCCAGTAGAGGAGAAACGAATGCGGAAATCGCCGTTACTGCTCGGTCGACGGGCCTTCATCCTATCCGGCATGGCGGTCGCCGCGATGGCCAAAGCGAGGGTGAACGTCGGCGCCCACCTTTGGGTTTACGCCGCGAAGCAGCGTGGGTACGATCCGACGCCGGTTCTCGATCAGGTGTTTGCGGAGATCGGCAAGGCCGGGTTGGACGGCTTGGAACTCATGCATAACGTGCTGCTCCACGACGGCGCGGTGGAGCGCGTGAAGGAACTCTCGAAGCGCCATCGTGTACCGATCATCGGTTCGTCCTGGTCGGCCGATCTCTGGGACGGCGCCAGGCACGCCAGGGCGCTCGCCGAAGTGCAGACCGTGGTCGAGCGTTTGCAGGCAGTGGGCGGGCGCACGCTTGGCATTTCGGTCGGCGACGCACGCCGCAAGAAGTCCGAGGCCGAGTTCGACCATCAGGCCGATGCGCTGCGCCGCATTATGGGTCTCTGTGCCGATCACGACGTCGTTCCCAATCTCCACAACCATGTGTACGAGGTGCGCGACGGCGAGCATGATCTGAACGGCACTCTCGCCCGTATCCCGGAGATCAAGCTCGGCCCCGATCTCGGCTGGCTTTATCGCGCTGGAGTCGATCCGGTGGACTTCATAAAACGCCGCGGCCGCAGCATTGTCTTCGCGCACCTGCGGAATGAAAAGGCGGACGGGAAATGGCCGGAGGATCTGACGGAAGGCGTGATCGACTTCTCCTCGATCTCCAAGGCCCTGCATGCCGTCGATTTCCGCGGCGATCTGATGATTGAACTCGCGCACGAGTCGAGTTTTCAACCCACCCGTACGTTGGGTGAGAGCTTCCGGCTCAGCCGGGAGTACGTCCGGCGCGTGATGAACTACTGAGACGCCGCTCTGGCGTCGATTCGGCGCTTTCCCGGTTTCGAGGTTACGGCCGTCTACGTTTCACTCAAACTACTGTGTCACAGAGGTGAGGCGGCAAGCCGCGCGTTGATCTGCTCCTTGGCGGAATCGGCCGACTCACTCAACCAGGAGCGCTCGGCGTTGGGAAGGCAGTCGATCAGGTCTTCGAAGGGCCACTCCCGAGCAGACGAGATGGCGCCATAGCCGAGCGTATCGGTAAGGCGCCAACTCACCTTGATGATGTTCTCGATCGTGCGCTCGCCGGCGACGGGCTCGTCGTGGTGAGCAGCGATGGCGGCGGCGAGACTGTCAGGGAAGTTCCAATCCTGCGCGAGATATGCGCCTGCCTCGCAATGGTCAATCTCGAACAGATCGCGCTCGGTCTGAAGCAGATCGAAACCGTAATCCCTGTATACGTCCAGCATCCGGGAGTACTCGTCGAAGTACACGGACATCAGCCCCAGGACGCCCAGGTTGTGCAGCAGGCCGGCCGTGTATGCGAAATCGCTGCCCAGGCGCAGGATGCGCGCGGACTCCTCAGCGATGATTGCGGTCACCACGCTGTGAACCCAGATTCGGCGCAGGGCCGCCGCGTGCGCCGACGAACGCACTATATTATTGACCGCGACGAAGGTCGCCATGGTCCTGATGCGGTTCATCCCAAGCATCGCGACTGCCTGAGGGAGACTGGTGACCCTGCAGCGCGCACCGAATAGCGCCGAGTTGGCGAAGCTGAGCACCTCAGCCGAAAAAGACGGATCCAACCCGACGAGCGATCCCACTTCGCGCGAGCCGACGTGCTCCTGGCTGGCGAGAGCCATGACGCGGTGAGCTATGGCAGGAAAGGGTGGCACGAGGCTAAGTGCCCAGGGTACGTTGGGACGTTTGATGGGGAGTTCGGCGGGATGTGCAGTGCGGGTACTCATGAGAGCAGGCTAAGCAGTCATATCGGCAGGACTCGTGTCCGGCAATAGGAAATGCGTCGGCTTTCTCGTCCCTTGCCGCGACTCGCGGCGCCGGATGCTCCGCCCACAAGGTCAATTCCGATTTCGTGCTTTCGGCCATGGGGTGGGGCTCGCCCACTGAACGTTGCCTTGCGCGTCAGCCGATAGTCGTCTCCATCTTTGGTAGACCAACCCGTGCATTCCCACAGCGGCAACCAAGACAACAACCGTCAGCCACAATCGCGCTTGCCGGTCTACCGGTAGGGCGTCATTGAGAATGGACGAGCATCTGGAAGAGCAGCCCAGTTCTTGTTCGGCTGCGAACTCATCTCAAAGCGCAGCTCGCCGCCTTCCAGAATCTCTGCGTGCCGCAGAAAACTGCGCTTCAGCGGCTTGCCGTTGAGTAGCACGCTTCCTACATAGCGGTTCAAATCGCTCAGGTGCTGCGCCACAACGCTGAAGCGCTTCCCGTTCGGCAAGCTCAACGACATCTCATTGACGAAGGGACGCCCGATCACATATTCATTCGACGCCGGTGCGACGGGATAGAAGCCCATCGCGGTGAACAGGAGCCACGCCGACATCTGGCCCAGATCGTCGTTGCCCACCAGGCCCTCCGGCGATGGTTTGTATTGGGTATCGACGATTTGTTTCAGCCGTTCCTGCGTGCGCCACGGGGCGCCGGCGTAGTTGTAGAGGTAAGCCAAATGGTGGCTAGGTTCATTGCCGTGGATGTATTGGCCAATCATTCCCGAGATGTCCTCCACGTCGGCGTATCTTTTCGGATCGACCTTCGCGTCGAACATCGCGTCCAGCTTGGCAACCAACTGCGCATCGCCCCCAAGCGCCAGCACAAGGCCGCCTTCATCCTGCGGCTGAAACCACGAATATTGCCAGGCGTTGCCCTCGGTGAAGCCGCTATCGGCGCCGGCCTTCTCGGGATCGAACGGCTCACGGTAGCTGCCATCGCTGAGCCGCGGGCGCGCGAACCCGGCTTTGGTATCGAAGACATTGCGCCAGTTCGCCGCGCGCTTGTGGAACTCCGCGGCGATTTGCGTGCGACCCATCGCTTGCGCTACGCGAGCGATCGTCCAATCGTCGAAAGCATACTCGACGGTCTTCGACACGCCCTCGGAATCCCGATCTACCGGGACGTAGCCCAGGCGCATGTAATCCCCAAGATGGCCGAACGGCGCGTAGCTGGCACTCGCGACCATCGCATTCAGCGCCTCGCCTGCATCGTACCCGCGGATGCCTTTCATATACGCGTCGGCTATCTCGGGCACGGCGTGATAGCCGATCATGCACCAGGTCTCGATGCCCTGAACCTGCCAGATCGGCAGGATCCCGAACGGACTGTAACGACGCGATTCGAGAAGCGAGCGCACGACATCCACGGTACGGCTCTCAGGCTGAAGCAGAGTCATCAACGGCTGTTCGGCGCGAAAGGTATCCCACAGTGAGAAGGTCGACACGAAACGGAATCCAACGGCCTTGTGCACCTGGTTGTCGGGACCGCGATAGCTGCCGTCGACGTCCATAGCAATAGTGGGCGCCATCAACGCGTGGTACAGGGCGGTATACAGGTTCTCTCGCATCGGCTCGGCAGCTCGGATGCTCACCCGGGCCAGTTGTCGCTCCCAACTCAGTCGAGCGCTCGCGCGAACTGCGTCGAAATCGAAACCGGGAACCTCGGCGTCGAGATTGGCGATGGCGTTGTCCTCGCTTACGGGCGACAGAGCAACTTTTACTACCAAAGGCTTGCCGATCCGGCCGAAGTGGAGGACAGCAATCAAGCCGCGGCCTTCGATCGACGGCAGGTCGCCAGGCCCGGCGCCTGGCGGTCGAAAGCCTTTATAGTCCTGAGGCACGGGCTCGCGATCGTGGAGCTCATGACCGGTGAGAGGCTGCGAGAAGCGCATGGCGAAGTAGATCTGCCGGCCTGGCGCCCAACCGCGCGTCTCACGCATTCCGGTGATCGTGCCGCCGGTGCGCAATCTGATCCTCGACCAGAGAACCTTGCCAGGGTAGTTGTAAATGGAGGAACGCAGATCTACAAGCAGGCTCGCCTCTCGATCCGCGGCGAAAGTGTAGCGATGCACGCCCACCCGTTCGGTCGCAGTCAATTCCGCGCGCACGCTGTAATCGTCCAGCGTTACCGCGTAATAGCCCGGTTGAGCATTTTCGGTTTCGTGACGGAAGCGGGAGGCATAGCCGGCGCCAGGCTCGCCAGGTTCAAGCCGAACCTCCCCGCCGATAGGTTGTATCAGCACATCGCCCAGGTCCGAATGGCCTGTCCCGGAAAAGTGAGTGTGTGAGAATCCCAGCAGCGAATTGTCTTCGTAGCGGTAACCCGCGGCCCATTTGTAACTCTGCTTGAACGGACGAATCTGCGTGTCGGGGCTGAGTTGGACCATCCCGAACGGTACCGTAGCTCCGGGGAACGTATGTCCGTCCTCTCCCGTGCCGATAAACGGATTCACCGCGTTGTACGCAGTCCTCTGCGCGCTTGCGGGCATGAATCCGAATGCCGCCAGGCAGAACGACAGCAGGCAGATCTTGCGTGTTTCGAAGCTTCGCATCATCCTCTGCTCACTATAGTTCTTCCGGCCCGTTTCATCTCGGATCGCATTCTGAGGCGGGAAAGCGTGAGCCGAATTCCGCTGGAAGCACGACCAGACATATCGCCGGTGCGGAACCCGCCGGCGGAAGCCGATCCGGATCGCCCATTGGCTACAATAGGGTAGCCTTGTCCGATCCGGCCCGGGCCGGGGGTAGTAGCTCACAATAGATCGCCGGTTTGGGACTTGTCTCTCACGAAATGGATCGTCCCGTCGAAATCGCAGAAAGAGATTAGGCCCCAATTTCATATCGCTCGGAGATCCCTTCCAAGACATGGCAGCAAATTCAATGGCCCATCGACTCGCGCATCTGCCGCCCATTGATCCATTCCATGCCGAACCGTGGCGCGGCAATAGATCGCTGCGTCGTCTGAAAGAGCGGCGCCTCCAATGAAAGTGTGTGTAGATTGCACGCCGCTTCTTGTCAGGAGCGCCGGAGTCAAGATGTACTTGTACTATCTGGTCAAGCACATGGCGGCGACCGCGGGAAAGAACGAACTCGTCCTATTCCCTTTCATTGAACTCCCTCCAACGCTGAAGCATGATGAATCCGCTTTGGGATGGGGCGCAACGCTCGCCCGTGTAGCCCTTGCGACTCGATTGGCAGGCTCGTGGAATCCAGTGTTTCGTGCGTCCGTCGGTGGAGCGCAGCTTTTCCATGCATCCAACCTGGTTCGAGGCATCCCGGCCGGAGCATGTCTCACTACGACCGTGCACGACATCACCGGGCTGGTCGCCCCCGAGTTGCATCGGACACAGACTGTACAAGCCGACAGGGCATTCTTGTCCAGAACCGTAAGTCGCGCGAATCAAATCATTGCGGTATCGAATAACACCAAACATGATCTAGTTACAAGACTTGGGATTAAAGAGTCGAGAGTATCGGTAATATACCCTGGCGTCAGAGAAGAATACTGTCAAGGGGATCCGTCCAATGGCGCGGCGATCAGGGAGAAATATCCCCTGACGCGGCCTTATATGCTGTTCGTCGGCACCATCGAGCCGAGGAAGAACCTGGGCAGGATTCTCGACGCGTATTCAGGGATGAGCGCCGATATCCGGGCCGAGTACGACCTGATTGTGGTGGGAATGCAGGGCTGGCGCGACGAGAGGACGCTCCAGCGGCTACGGGGCGGAATTCCAGGAGTTGTGTGGCTGGGATACGTTCCGGAGGACCGCATGCCGTCGATCATGGCGGGAGCCACGATGCTCGCCTTCCCTTCGCTCTATGAAGGGTTCGGGTTCCCGGCGGTGGAGGCGATGGCTGCCGGAGTGCCGGTTCTCACCTCAACGGCTGGATCGCTTCCCGAAGTGGTTGGCGACGCCGCCTGCTGCGTGGATCCGCTGAGCGTGGCGGAGATCCGGTCCGCGATGGCGCGCATTCTGACCTCCCCCGAGGAGCGGCGCGGCATGTCCTTGCGCGGGCTGAAACAGTCGCAAAAGTATTCCTGGCAGGAAAGCGCCCGCCAGACGTGGGCGCTTTTCGAACGGCTGACCGGCTGAACCCAGGCGATAGAATGATTGCTTGTGTCCGCGACCCTGACTTTGGCCATCCCGACCCTCTCGCCGCGAGATCACCTGCGCGCTTGCCTGGCCGCTCTCGCGGCGCAGACGTTCCGTAACTTCCGGGCGGTGGTTGTAGACAATAGTGGAATGTGTTTGGCTCGGGAGTGCACGAGAGGATTCGACTTCGTCGACGTGATCGAAAACGGAACGAATGTCGGCTACGGCGCGGCTGTGAATCAGGCGTTCAGGAAGCACCCCGCGGAGTACTTCGTGGCCTTAAACGACGATGCGGCAATGCGCCCCAATTGTCTCGAAGCCCTGATTGGCGCCCTATCCGCCGATGGCGAGGCAGGCATGGCCGCCCCGCGAATTCTGCTGGCTGGGACGAACGTCATCGATTCAACGGGCATGCTCCTGGCGCGGGATGGATCGAGCATACAGCGGGGTCACGCCCGGCCTGCCGCGTCGTACGATGCGCCTTGCGAAGCGCTGTTGCCCAGCGGCTGCGCCGCCGTCTATAAAAGCGCCATGCTGGCCGAGACGGGCCTGTTCGACGAAGCGTTGTTTCTCTTCCACGAGGACACCGATCTCGGACTGAGGGCGCGCTGGTTGGGTTGGAAGTGCCTGTACGTGCCGGACGCCGAAGTCGAGCACCAATATTCGGCGAGCAGCGGGCGCGCCTCCGCAACCAAGGCCTGGTATGTGGAAAGGAATCGCCTGCGTACCGTCTGGAAACTCTTCCCGCTCCCGGATCTGCTTGCTGCCCATTTCTACTCCGTCGCGCGGTACCTGCTCCACGTTCTGACGGCCATTTCCGGGCACGGCCGCGCGGCGGAATTCCGGGCCTCCGGCCTGCCATTTTGGATTTTGCCGTGGCTGGTGATTAAGGCGCATTTTCACTTGATAGCCAGGCTGCCCGAAATCCTGCGCCTGCGTTTTCGGACTCCCAGGCGGCTGACGGCGCGGCAGTTCCGGGCCGTATTAGCGGCGCATCGCGTCGGGATTAAAGAGGTGGCATCGCATTGATCGTAGACACAGGCCGCGCCAGAGTCGTGCTCTTGATTCCCGCTTACAACGAGGCAAAGGCGATAGGTAGCGTAGTCACGGAAGTGCGGGGTCTTTACCCCTCGTTGCGTGTGATTGTCTGCGACGATTGCTCAACCGACGGCACGCGACTCATCGCGGTGGAAGCGGGAGCCGAAGTTGTTTCGCTGCCTTGCCATCTCGGTCTCGGCGGATGCATTCAGACCGGCTACAGGCTGGCCCACGAAATGGGGATGGAGTCCGTCATCCGCATTGACGGCGACGGACAGCACAACCCAGCGGATATTCCACGGCTTCTGGACCGGCTGGAGGCGACCGGATTCGAAATGGTGATCGGCGTCAGGCCGAACGGCGCCGATTCGGAATCGAGCAGCCTCCTCCGAGCGATGGGTAGCGCTTTCTTCAAGCTCCTGCTGCGCCCCATCCTGGGACGTCGCGTGGCCGATCCGACGTCGGGTTTTGTGGCTGTGAACCGCAGGGCGCTGGAAGTCTTCAGCCATAGCTTCCCGCTCGAATATCCGGAGATTGAGACCTTGGTTGTGCTGCAACGGCGCGCGTTCAGATTTGAGGAAGTGCCCGTTCAGATGCGGCCGAGGATCGGGGGCCGCAGCAGCATTCACGGCGCCAAGTACGTTTACTTCATGGTCCACGTTTTGTTGGGCGTCCTGGTGAACATCCTGAGGCTGGATGTCTGGCGCTGGCTCGGCCGGCCGGCTGCTCATAAAGGAGGCAAATAGGCAAACATGGAACGGCTTCTCGACGTTCTCTCGCTCGTCAGCATCTGCCTGTTCCTGATCGTTATGCGCGGGCTCCGCCGCTCCCGCATTCGAATCGAGTACTCGGTGAGTTGGCTCGCCGCCGCAACTTTGATCTTTGCGCTCTCACGGTCGGAGGGCTTTCTGGTTCAAATTTCCGCCCTGCTGGGCCTGAACGAGCCGTTGGTAGTGTTGATCTTCCTGATCATGCTTGTCTTCCTGGGAGTATTCCATCGAGTCTCGATAGTCATATCGCACCTGAAGGACATGAACATTACGCTGACACAGAGAGTAGCAATCCTCGAATTTGAGTTACGCCAAACCCATGACATCCCGGACAACATTAAAAAAGACCGATCCTAAGACTGACGCAGCCCCGGCCTCGTCATCGCTGCCATGGTGGTTATTGCCCGTAGTGTTTTGCGTTCTCATGGCAGTGTACTGGCCTGCTCTAAACGGTCCAATTTTATTCGACGATATCGGCCTGCCGGTTTTCAGGGAGATGGCCCCGCCCAAGTGGACCAACTACTTGCACGGAGTCCGGCCTCTCACCAATCTGAGCCTCCACCTGAATTACCTTGTCGCGGGACGTGAGACGTTCCTATACCACGTGACCAATCTGGTGTTTCACTTTATTACCGGCGGTCTTGTTCTCTATTTGCTTCGACGGCTACTGGAAATGACCGGGAGCCAGGAACGAGAGGCTTCGCGGCTGGCGCTGCTGGGCAGTCTGGTGTTTCTGTTTCACCCGCTGCAGACGGAAGCCGTTTCCTATATGGCCAGCCGGTCGGAGAATCTGAGTACACCATTTGCATACGCTGCGCTGGCATTGCTGGTAGCTGCCGGGACGCGCCCAATCGGCTGGGCCCGATCGGCGTCGATTCTTGCCCTTCTGACGGTCGGGACTGTCGCCAAAGAACCAGTAGTTGCGATGGCCGCTGTCATTCCGTTGGTCGATTTTTGGATGACGGAAGGCCGTGGATCTGCGGGCTTGACACGCAACTGGAGACTCCATATTCCGCTGGCGGCCGGAGGCGTGCTTGGCGGCATCGCGGTGGCCGCGTTCGTCAGTTCCCGCTCAGGCGGTACCGCGGGCTACTCGCTAGCCGGCACCGCCTGGTATGAATATCTGTGCACTCAGTTCAAGGTAATCTGGATTTACATCCGGCTCTTCGCTTTTCCGGTGGGCCAGAACTTTGATTACGGCTTCCCGAAGTCAGCCGGCTTGTTTGACCCATTTACGATCCTGGGCCTGGCAGGGCTGATAACTCTTCTTGCGCTCGCCTGGAAGTTCCGGCGCAAGTATCCTCTCGGGTCGCTAGGCGTTCCAGTGTTCCTCATCCTGCTGTCTCCGACTTCCTCCGTCATACCGATCGCGGACGCGGCAGCCGAACGGCGGGCTTACCTTCCGAGCATCGGACTCCTCCTGATCCTGATGGAATTTGTGCGCCGATGGCCCGGTTCCAGATGGAAGAACTCGATCATATTCCTGGCGATCGCCGCGTTAGCGGTTGGGACGTGGAGCCGCAATAGGGCCTATGGATCGGAGGTCGCGATGTGGGAGGATTCCACCCGAGGCAATCCCCAGAACTCCCGAAGTTGGACGCACCTGGGCCTGGCGTACCTCAAGCTTCAGCGGTGCTCTGAAGCTGTGAATGCGTTTGAGCGCGTTGAAAAGCTGGGCCAGCAGAAGCCGGAATTTTACTGGGATTATGCCGCGGCCTCCGAGTGCGACAATCGGATCGACCATGCGGCATCCGAGTACCGCAGGTCGATCGATATCCTCCCCCAAGCGCGAACATGGACGCTGCTCGCAGGGTTATTCGAGAGACACGGCCGCTGGGGAGAAGCGTTGGACGCGCTCGATCAGGCGCAACGACTCGACCCCCAATACTGGCAAGTTTATAGTTTCCGCGGCAGCGCCTATTTGAGTATGAGGCGATTTGAAGAGGCGGCGGCCGAATACCGGCATGCGCTGGAACTCCGGCCCAATGATGAGTTCTCACTCGCCGGCCTCTCGAAGGCAGAGGCGGCTATGCGCTATGTGCGTGAGAAAAGACAGCCCGTGTCAAAATGACCTCGCTGCGGATCGGCGTCAATGCGCTATACCTCATTCCTGGCGGCGTCGGCGGCACGGAGATCTATCTGCGGAGCCTGATCCGGGCTCTCTGCGCACTGGATTCTTCACACCAGTTCACTGTGTTCACGAACCGCGAAACGCAGAGAGACCTGATCCCGGTGCATCCGAACTGGCAAGTGAGGCAGACGGGCGTACGCGCGGCCAATCGTCCCGCGCGTCTGCTCTACGAGCAGGTTCTGCTGCCGCTGCATTGTACGGGTCTCGACGTGTTGTTCTGCCCCGGATTCACCGCCCCAGCCCTTGCGCCTTGCCCTACTGTCACGACAATCCACGACCTGCAACACTTGCGCCATCCCGAGTACTTCCGCTGGTTCGAACTGCCGTTCTGGAAATACTTCGTCTGGCAGTCGATCCGGACCAGCCGCCGGCTGATTGCCGTCAGCGATGCGACGAGAGCCGATTTGCTGCGCAACTACTCAATCGCGGAAAGGCGCGTTGTGGTGGCCTGGCATGGAGTGGACGAGGAGTTCTCCGAGATCCGGAAGCGACGCGAGGGGCAATGCGCCGAACCGGTGATACTTTGCCCGTCGACCACGCACGCACACAAGAATCATGCCCGGCTGTTACGGGTCTTCCGGCGATTTCGCGCCGCGCACCCCGAATGGAGCCTCCTGCTGACCGGGGTCCGCGGCTTCGCTGACGAGGCCATCCGCGGCCAGATCGAAGATGCGGAGTTGGACTCGGGCGTACAATGCCTTGGCTGGCTGTCGAGGCGGGAGCTCTACGCCTGCTTCGAACGGGCTGCGGCCGTGATCTACCCCACCACCTTCGAGGGCTTTGGATTGCCCGTCCTGGAAGGCCTCGCCGCCGGCGTGCCGACGGCCTGCTCCGACATCGAACCACTGCGCACCATCACGGGGGATGCGGCCGTCCTCTTCGATCCGGCGAACGAAGACTCCATGCTAGGCGCACTGGAGCGAACGGCAACGGATCCGGATTTGCGCGCGCGCCTGTCGCAATCCGGCCCATTGCGGGCTTCCAGGTTCACCTGGCGAAGATGCGCCGAAACGACGCTGAATACGCTTCTCGACGCTGCACGAAGATGAGATCGAACATCCGCGCCGCATCGCTTTCCGGGCCACTGCAACAATTCCAGCCGCGATGGCGTCTGGTACACGCGCCGTGGAGCGGAGGCCGATTGTTTCTGAGTGCATCTCAGGTGCGGGGTTGGCGGACATCGCTTCCGCACTCAAGCCGGATATCCGGCGCCGGGCATCGACGCGACGATCCGATCTGTTCGCATCGGACTGCAATCGCTGCAGTTCGCGCAGGTGAACAGTGATGGACGGGGAATCGGCGGCTGATCAGATCACAAAATCGAGCGGGAGAGAAAGCGGCCAGCACATTGTGAAACCGCTCCCTCAGAAGCCGTAAAACAATTGGCGATTCCTCGGTTTTACCAGGGGTAAGTAGTTGAAAACATTAGATGCAAAAGTGATTTGGCCAATAGATTTACAGCTTCTCACGGTCGCGGCTGCGTTTCGGAGTATTTTCAGTGGAACCCGCGGGGTGATACTCTTAAAATGATGCAAGATTTGCACCCGTCCCAGAGCGGGCGCGATGAACTCACTCACACCTGCCTCTGGCGTCTCGCGTTAAGCCAGTGTATCCGTTGGGTGTGCTGCCTTGGCATCGACTTGGAAGCGCAGTTGCTTCAAATCGCTTGGGGGATATTGCGCTGCTTCGCCAATAGCGAACTCGGCGCCGTTCGAACAATGAATTCATTTGCGGCAGGCGAAGTTTTCGCCGGTGGTCTCGCCGCCTATGCCCTAGGCGCCCTTTCCGGTCTTCTGTTGCAGGGCCGCGCCAGCCTGGCGCGACGGTTGGGCTGTGGATTCGCGCTGGCTGGAGCGATCCTGACCGGACTGGCAAGCGCTTTCGCGCTGACCGGGAGCGCGGTGCAATGGTCCATCCCCTGCGGGGTCCCTTTATTCGCTTACAGCTTCACACTGGATTCGGTTTCGGCGTTGTTCAACCTCGCGCTGGCGCTTGTAACCGCGGCGGTCTCGATCTACTCGATTGGCTACATGAAGTCGATGGAGAAGAACTGCAACCTGGGCCTGTTCTCGTTCTTCTTCAACGCAATGATTCTGAGTCTCGCGATCGTCTTTACCGCATCCAACGTGTTCCTGTTTTTGATCGCGTGGGAAGTGATGGCGCTGACGAGCTATGCCCTGGTGACCTACGACCATGAGTCCCAGGAGAGCCGCAACGCCGGTCTCTTGTACTTGATCATGTCGCACGTGGATACGGGTTGCCTGCTGCTCGGGTTCGCGCTGCTGGCTCAAGGCGCTCACAGCCTGGACTACTCGGGACTTCGCGCCGCGGCCGCGCATCTTTCAACGCAACAACAGGGCTGGGCGTTCTTCCTCTTTTTCCTTGGCTTTGGCATCAAAGCCGGCGTGATTCCGGTTCACATCTGGCTTCCGGCGGCGCATCCCGTAGCACCCTCCAACGTCTCCGCATTGCTTTCGGGAATCCTCATCAAGGCCGGCATCTACGGCATGGTGCGCGTGTTTCTGGAGTTTCTCGGAGTGGTCCCTCCGTGGATGGGAATGGCGGTGATCGCTGTCGCCGTCGTGTCGGCAATCCTCGGCGTGTTGTACGCGCTCCAGGAGCACGACCTGAAGCGACTGCTGGCGTATCACAGCATCGAGAACATCGGCATTATCCTGCTCGGTCTCGGAGCGGCAATGATGTTCAGGACCTCGGGCCATCCGCAACTCGCCGCGGTATCGATCATCGCCTGTCTGTTCCACACCCTGAATCACGCCATCTTCAAGAGTCTTTTGTTCCTGGGTGCGGGCGCCGTACAGCACTCCGCGCACACGCGAAACATGGAGGATCTCGGCGGGCTGATCCGGCGAATGCCCTGGACTGCGTTCTGCTTTCTGATCGGTGCGATCGCCATTTCAGGATTGCCGCCGCTAAACGGGTTTGTCAGTGAATGGTTGACCTATCAGAGCCTTCTCGCTGGATTCGGAACCACGCGCAGCCTGGTCAGCCTGATGTTCCCCATCGCGGGTTCCTTGCTCGCGTTGACCGGCGCGCTGGCCGCCGCCTGCTTCGTTAAGGCCTTCGGCATCACCTTCCTCGCCTTGCCCCGCAGCTCACACTCCGAAGAAGCTCATGAAGCACCACGATCGATGATTGCCGGCATGAGCATTCTGGCCGCACTCTGCTTCGTATTGGGAATCGGAGCGTCCTGGTTTCTGCCCTTGTTCGACGGCATGACCCGTCAACTGGCTGGCGCCAGCGCCGGACCGGAACTGACTTTAGCGAATGGGTTCGTGATTTCCGCCGGGGCCGCGCGAAGCGGAAGCGTTTCGACCGCGGCAATCGCAGTTCTGCTTCTGCTGATCGCGTTCGTACCTGTCTCGTTATTCGTGTGGAAGACCCGCCTCAGGCGCGCCGGACCAACATGGGACTGCGGCCTTCCAGGCCTCGACGCAACGAACGAATACACCGCGACAGCTTTTTCGAAGCCTCTTCGCATGATCTTCGCGGCGCTGTACAAGCCGCGCCGCGAGATTCAAAAAGTATTCGACGTTTCCCCCTACTTCCCGACTTCCATCCACTTCGAAAGCGAGATTGAGCCGACCTTTGAAAAGAGGCTCTACGAGCCAGTTCAGCGATTGGTCTATTGGGTGTCCACCAACTTGCGCGGCATTCAGGCGGGCAGTATCCACATGTACCTGGCTTACATCTTTGTGACCCTGGTGATCCTGCTGCTCTTTGGAGCACGCCCATGATCGCAACGCTAGCCTCTGCGGCCATCCAACTGCTTCTGGTCCTGTGCATTTCTCCCCTGGTCAGCGGAATCATCAAGACGCTGAAGGCGCGCCTGCAGATGCGGCGCGGGCCAGGCATCCTGCAGTCTTACCGGAACTTGTTCAAGCTGTTTCGCAAGCGGATGGTCATGCCCGATACCGCCTCCTGGCTGTTCGATGCGGCTCCCATCATGGTCTTCGCTACAGCGGCATTGGTCGGTCTCCTGATCCCGATGATTACGGCTCAGGCCCCGCTCAGTCTCTTCGGCGGAGTCCTGGCTGTGGTTTATTTGTTGGGACTTGGTAGGTTCTTCCTGGCGCTCGGCGGCCTCGATACGGGGAGTTCGTTCGGAGGGCTGGGCAGCAGCCGCGAGATGACCATTTCGTCGTTGGCCGAGCCGGCCATGATGCTCGCGATCTTCACCGTGGCCTTGAGCGCGAACTCAACCAACTTGAGCGAGGTAGCGCGTAGCGCGATCGGTCAGAGCTGGAGATTCCTGGCTCCTTCTCAGATGCTCGCTTTCGCGGCGCTGTTCATCGTGCTGATTGCCGAAACGGGCCGTATCCCCGTGGACAATCCGGCCACGCACCTGGAATTGACGATGATCCACGAGGCGATGATTCTCGAGTACTCCGGTCCCTACCTGGCGTTGATTGAGTGGGGCGCGTCTATCAAGCAGCTGATCCTGATGACGCTGTTGATCAATACCTTCTACCCCTTTGGCCTCAGCACGGATTGGAGCGCGGCCAGTCTCGCCATAGGCTGCGGAACGTATCTTTTCAAGCTTGTGATCCTATCCGCTCTTATCGTGCTTGTGGAGACTGCTAACGCGAAAATGCGCCTCTTCCGAGTGCCGGAACTGCTGGCCGTTGCATTCGTCCTCGGTGCGCTGGCATTGATATCGACGTTCCTATTTTGAAGATCGACATGTACTTCTATCAGGACCCACAGTTCGGCGAGCGGATGATCACGCTGATGGCGGCGTTCGTCCTGGTGCTGCAAATCGCGATGGTGACGCAGCGCTGGCTGGTGAACAACATTCGTGTGTTCGCGGCCCAGTCGTTCCTGCTCGCCGGCATCGCAGGCACCATCGCCTATTACAACCACGCGCCTCACATCTACATCGCGGCGGCGTTGACGTTCGCGGTGAAAGTTGTCTTTCTGCCGATTCTGATGGAGCGCCTGGTGGCGAAGATCGAGATCCGGCAGGAGATCGAACCGCTCATCAACGTGCCTCTCTCCGTCCTCATCTCGGGCGGTCTGACCATGGTGGGCTATGTTGTTGCGGAATCGTTTTATCACCCTGAAGCGGGCACCACGCCGGCGACCCTGGGCCACAACACCCTGGCCGTCGCGATCTCGCTCTTCTTGATTGGCTTTTTCATGATGATCAATCGCCGCAAGGCGCTCACTCAAGTTCTCGCGCTGCTGTCCCTTGAGAACGGCCTCTTCCTCGCCGCCATCTCTCTGACGTATGGGATGCCGCTGATCGTCGAGGTCGGAGTGTTCTTCGACGTGCTGATCGCAACCATGGTGATGGGAATCCTGGTCTACCGGATCAGCGAAACATTCGACTCAATGGACGTCAGCAAATTGCGGAGGCTCCGAGGCTAGTCATGGTGCTTGCAGCCCTCCTTGCGATTCCACTGTTGGCCGCGGTTGCGGCGTTCCTGGCGCGGCGCCGTGTCGAGATGGAGTGGATCAATCTGGCCGCGGCGGTCTTGACGCTCACCTTCGCGGTGGTTCTGGCTGGGTTCACGCTTCAGTCCGGATCTGTGAGTGCGTGGAGCGGCCTGCTCTACGCCGATGCGCTCAGCGCGCTGGTCGTGTTACTGGTCTCATTCGTCTATGTCGCCTGTGCCGTCTACGCCGTGGGCTACTTTCGGGACGACGAAACAAATGGAGTTTTTGAAGAGGACGCCGATGGGTTGACGGCGGTCGACCGGCTGCGCAAATACTATTCCCTGACCCCGCTGTTCGTCTCTTTGATGCTGCTGGTGCCGCTCTCCAACAACCTCGGCATCATGTGGGTGGCCATCGAAGGTACCACCCTGGCTTCGGTCTTCCTGGTCACCTTCTACGGGCGGCCCAACTCCCTGGAGGCGGCCTGGAAGTACGCGATGATCGGCGGCGTAGGGTTGTCCATGGGGCTGTTCGGCACGGTGCTTACGTACTATTCGGCCAGCCTGGTGATGGGCACCGAGACGCTGGTGGGACTGAACTGGTCGGTCCTCGTCACCAAGGCCGCGCAGTTCGATAAGACCACGATGCGGCTCGCTTTCATCTTCATCCTGATGGGCTATGGCACGAAGGCCGGCATCGCGCCCATGCATACCTGGAAGCCGGACGTCTACAGCGAGGCGCCGGTTCCAGTGGCCGCCATGCTCGCGGCGGCGCTGCTTAATTGCGCGTTGTACGGGCTTCTGCGCTTCTTCATCCTGACCTCCCGTTGCCTGGGACCGGAGTTCGCCTCGAACCTGCTCATCATCTTCGGCCTCCTCTCCATGGCCGTCGCAGTGCCGTTCATCCTTGTGCAGAAAAGCTTCCGCAGACTCCTGGCCTATTCAAGCATCGACCATGGCGGAATCATGGTTCTGGGATTGGCCTTCGGCGGCCCGCTCGGAGCGCTTGGAATGCTGCTTCATATGACGTTCCACTCCGTCACGAAACCGCTGCTGTTCTTCTGCGCCGGAAACGTCCAGCAAGAATTGAAGACGGATCAGTTCCGCCAGGCCAAGGGCGGCCTGATTCACGCTATGCCGATCACCGGAGCCGTATTCCTCCTGGTTACGCTGGCCGTCACCGGATCGCCGCCGTTTAGTTTGTTCCAAAGCGAATTCACGATTCTGCGCGCTGCATTCGATGGCCAACACGTTCTGCCGGCGGTGTTGTTTGTTGTCTTCCTCGTGATGATCTTCGCGGGGTTCCTGATACACATCGCAAGCTTGGTTCTGGGTCCCGATCCCGGAACGCCGCGCGCGCATGTGAGTGCATGGAAGAAGTACTCGCTGATTGGACTCGGCACCGTAGTCGTCGTCCTCGGCTTCTGGCTGCCCGCGCCTCTCTTCGCCCTGGTGCAGAACGCGGCAAGGATTGTCAGGGAGGCCCATTGAGTAATTCAGTGTTTCCGTTCCTGGACGATCTCGTAGCTCGATTGGGCGATCAGGTCGACATGGTCCTCTCTCGCAGTGAGCGAGAGGTGTATCTACGGCTTGGCGATGCGGATATCCGGCCGGCGATCGGCATTCTGCGCGAAGAGCAGAATGCGCGAGTGGCCATGGTGTTTGCCGAAGACCGGCGCTCGGAAGAGAATTGCTTCCTGAATCACTACGTCATCGAATTCCCGGGCAACGCCGCATACCTGGTCATCAGCGCCCGCGTCGATCCTGACAATCCAACATTCCCGTCGCTCTCCGCGGAGATGCCGGCGCTCAATTGGCAAGAGCGCGAAATCCAGGATTGGTTCGGCATCCAATTGGAAGGCCACCCCAACCCTCGCCGCGTCGCGCTGCACGACAACTGGCCCGACGTGCATCCTCTCAGGAAGGACTTTCCCATCGAGACGGTTCTTCCTCCCTTCGAAGGGGAACGTCACGTCTACCGTCCCGCATCTGGGCGAGGGCGTCTTTCAAATACCGGTCGGACCTGTCCACGCCGGTATCATCGAACCCGGCCACTTCAGTTTCGCGGTGGCGGGCGAGCCGATCCTGTATCTGCAACTGCGCATGTTTTACACGCACAAGGGCACGGAGAAGCTGTTCGAGGGCCGGCCGGTTCGCCACGCGGTGTTCCTGGCTGAAAGCATCTCGGGCGATTCCGGCTTTTCTCACGGTACGGCCTTCTGCCAAGCGGTCGAGCGAGCGGCTTCGGTGGAGATCCCGCCGCTGGCCGCGCGTATGCGAACCATCCTGTTGGAACTCGAGCGAGTCTACAACCACGTGTCCGATATCGGCGCCATCGCCACCGACGTAGGTTTTGGCATTGCCAACGCTCACGCGAGCAGACTGCGCGAGGTACTGTTCCAGCTCAATGAACGCCTGACCGGAAACCGCCTGCTGCGCGGAATGGTGTGCATCGGCGGTGTGCGCCGCAAATGGAGTCCCGCCCAAGTCTCCGTTTTGAAGCAGACCGTTGAAGAGTTCGAAGCGAGAATTCCAGCGGCTCATCGACTTGATTCTAACGTCGAATTCGACGCGCGACCGGCTGCAAAACACGGGCATTCTCCAGCCTGCCAAGGCGCGGGATCTGGGCATAGTCGGTGTGGCTGGCCGCGCTTCGGGCGTCGATCTGGATGTGCGCCGCGATCACCCGTACGCCTGCTACTCGCAATACGACATGCAAACTCCGGTCTACGAGGTTGGCGATGTCTGGCACCGCGTTCAAGTGCGGATCGACCAGGTGCGCGCTTCCTTGAACCTGCTGCGTGGCGCGGCATGTGAAGAAGACCGCGGAGAGCCGTTCATTCCCGTCCGCCGCATCCCCGCCGGGAGTTGCGCGCTCGGTGCGGTAGAGGGTTGGCGCGGCGAGATTCTGCATTGGATTCGCATTGGCGAGGACGAGCGCCTGGAGCGCTGCAAGATCAAGGATCCATCGCTCAACAACTGGCCCGCGCTGGTCGAGGCGGTGCAAGGCAACATCGTCCCCGACTTTCCGGTGATCAACAAGAGCTTCAATCTCTCCTACTCGGGAACGGACCGCTGAGATGTTCAAGATTCTCCAACAGACCTTCAAGACCGGCATTGTCACCACTGCCTACCCGGCCGGTCCGGCGAATGTCCCGGAGTCGTTCCGGGGAAAGCCGCACTTCGATTTCGACAACTGGCGCGATGCCGTGCCGGCTGCCGCAGTCTGCCCGACTGGGGCAATCTCGGTCGTCGACGAGGCCGCGCGCCGAACGGTCATCGTTGATTATGGCTTGTGCGTCTTCTGTGGGTTGTGCGCCGAAGCAACGCCCGAGCGAGCCATCCGGATTACGCAGGAATTCGAAATGGCGGCCGAGGATCGCCAGGAGCTGATTGTCTCCGCCGAATACAGTCTGAATGCCGAGCGGTCCCAGGAGAGTCTCACCTCGCTGAAGCATGGACCTCTCCCCGCGGAACCGGCTGCTGAGCGGGCGGGACGCAAGCTGAAAGAGAAGATCTCGCGGATCTTGGGCCGTTCGCTGGCCATTCGCGAGGTAGACGCGGGAAGCTGCAATGGTTGCGAATTGGAAATCGGAGCGCTTAACAATCCGGTCTACGACCTTGAGCGATTCGGAATCCATTTCGTGGCTTCTCCGCGCCACGCGGACATGCTCCTGGTGACCGGGCCTGTGACAAGAAACATGGAACTGGCTCTACAGAAAACCTACATGGCAACGCCAGAGCCTCGCCTGGTAGTGGCCGTTGGAACATGCGGAATCAGCGGCGGGATCTTCGGCCGCAACTATGCCACCGTGGGCGGCGTGGACCAGGTAGTTCCAGTCGACGTCTACATCCCAGGTTGCCCGCCGCGCCCGCAGGCGCTCTTGCAAGGCATCCTCCTGGCGATTGGACGGATGGAGAAGACCGACTCATTCGCCGGCTGAGGGGCCTGACACGGTCCATCGATCTAGCCTGTCTGCTTCACCACCAAATGCTGAGCCCTCAGGATTTCGCCGACAAGAAACATGTCCGTCAGCAGAGCGCGCAGATGGATAGAAGCATTCAGATTGTCGATGAGCTGAGACCCGATAACCGGCTGGGCCAGGACCAGTTCGAGAGCGGCGCGTGAGTCGTTCGCATCGCGCTCCAGCACCGCGAGGAACGCGTGGTATTTCTCCGCGGGTTCCAAGTCGTTCCTGCTTCACTACTGCTCGAAAGCTGGCTGCCAATCCATCGAGGGCCTGGACGGCACGACTGAGGAATTCGCGGATCTGGCTTGCTTCGCGGCCTCCCTCGTCACCCGGCAATCCTTGCGCGGCGTAGGCCAGCATGAATTCGTAGCATTCTTCGATGGTCTCGCCGCGTTCCTGAACATCACCGCTCATGCGTTATACTCCCTCGGACTTTCCGCCGGTCCCGGATGTTGTAGCTGAAGCCTCTACAGGCCATCGCTCCGGGTCATAGTGTTCCAGATAGAATTCGCGCTGCATCGATCCGAAAATCATCGACTTCGTGATGTCCAACTTTTCCGGTCGAACCGCGAAGTAGATGTGCACCATGATCAACGCGATCAGGCCTACCCCGGCGAGTCCGTGCAGCACGTACATCAAGCCCCAGGTCATGTCGCCGAACAAGTAAGGGTTGCGCGGGAAGAAGACGGTCCGCACGCGAAACATCATGAACACGCCCGTGAGGATGACTGCCAGCCCGCTGAGGGTGATTACCGCGTGGTACAGCTTATTTTCGAGCGGGTACTTCGCGAATCTTCGCGGCGGGGGCGCTGGCTTGCCCATGAATCGATGGAACCTGCGCATAGAATCTTCCAGGTCGTCTTTGTCGGGCCAGATGGACCAGAAATCCAGGCAGAACGACGCGTGGATGACATGGAAGACAACCGAGATGGTCAACACCGTTCCCGCGATCCAATGGTAGGCCACCCAGTCAAACCGGACACCAACCCTCGGTAGAAACGCAGTGAACAGCAGCGTCAACATGGCGGCGGACATGATCCAGTGGAACAGCCGCGCCGCCAACGAATGCCGGGGGACACGGTCGGGCAAGCGGGCCGCAAGCTGGGCCGGAACGTCGCCCAAGAATTCCTCGGGCTCGGCGAAGTACCGGACGTAGATTGCGTGGACGATCAGGAAGAAGAGTCCAGCAATCGCCGCAACCCAGATCAGGAACCAAGCGACGTGAATGGGGACATTCCGCCCCCACGGACTCGTTGCCCACTCTATTACGCCCATTTTGCCTCCTCCACTCCGCCGATGGCGCGCTTTACCAGGTTCCGCATCAATGGGATCTTGTAGGCGTTGAACTGCAACGGCACAGCGCCTTGCACCGCCAGTTTTCCCGCCATTTCGCCCGTTGCCGCACTGGGAGCTTTTCCGCGGACCGCGGCTTCCACCGCCTTCAGACGCAAAGGACGAGCGGCGGCGCCGTTCACGGCCAGACGGATGCGCTCGATCGTTCCGCCGGTCACCACCATCGCCGAAGCTACGTTCAGCAGCGCAAAGTCCCAGACGTTGCGGTCTCTGACTTTCTCGAAGTAGAACTGCGCGCCGGCCCAGGTGGACGGAATGCGAATGGCTGTCAGCAGATCGCCCGGTCGCAGAATGGTCAACCGCGTAATGTCGATGTCTGGCCCAATGAAATACTCCTCGGCGTCGATGACGCGTTCGCCTTCAGACGTGCTGATGACGAATTTGGCGTCCAGCGCGATCAAGGCCGGGGCCGAGTCCGACGGGTTCACCGCGATGCATCGCTCCGCGTGGAGAATCGCGTGTTCGCGGTTGCGCCCTGTTGGCGTGTCGGCGTAGCAGATATTGCCGCCGGCCCGGTAACAGGGCCAGCCCGCGCGGTAATACCAGCAGCGCGCGTCCTGCGATACGTTGCCGCCCAGAGTGCCCTGATTGCGGATCTGCGGTGAAGCCGCCAACTCGGCGCCTTGCGCCAGCAGTCCGTATTTTTCGCGCACGATGGGGTTCGTCACCACCTGCGTCAGCGTGGTCATTGCACCGATCTCAATGCCGTCACTGGTGGCGCGGATTCCCTTGAGGGCTTCAATCCCGCTCAGATCCACCAGAACTTTCGGTTTCTTGATGCGGTCCTTCAGCCAATCGAAGCTGTCGAGGCCGCCCGCCATCACCCAGGCGTCCGATCCGTATTGCTGGAGCAGCTTCTGCGCATCGCCGACTGTGCTCGGCTGAAACAGGTCAAAAGCCGGCATTACATCGTGTATTACCGCCATTTTTCCTCCCTGGTACCGGCCGGCCTAGATATGCGCCATCAGGGGATGTTGCATGGGCCGCCCCATCTCGAGCGATGTCAGAATCGTGTCCGCGTTAACGGGCGCGCGCCGGAAGACGTCATCCCCGAGCGCATCCGACAGATGCGTTCAGACATGGCGGCGCATCCGCCACCGACCGGCGGCTCGCCGACGCCGCGCGCGCCAACAGGCGTTTCGGGATCCGGAAGGTCCAGAGCCTCCCATTGCATGTTCACCGGGACATCCAAAATCGTGGGTGGCTTGGTGTGGTAGAAGCGCTTGGAGAGCATCACGCCGTAGTGAGGGTCGAAGACCCATTTCTGGCCGATCGCATGGCCGATGCCAAGAATGGTCCGGCCGAGAACCTGCCCCCCGAGCGCGCGCGGGTGGATCACCGTGCCGACGTCAGCAATCACCAGGAAATCCACGATGTGATATTGACCGGTCTCCACATCGACCTCGACCTCGGCGAAGCTGGCGACGTAGGAATTCGTCGCGCCGTCGCGAGGATACTTATCCTTCGCGGCCGCCACCAGGCCCTGGCCTGCCAGCGCCAACACAGATGCCTTCGTCATCTTGTTGACGTCTTCGGGCGCCTCGTGACCGTCGTAGCTGCCGCCTAGTTGAATCGCGCGTTGAGCGGCTTGCGCGAAGGATAGGCCCGCTCCGCCGCCTTTGCGGAAGACGCGTTCGTTCGCCACGTCGTAATCTTCCGGCTTGCCGCCGAGACTCTTGGCCGCGATTTCCTGGAGCTTCTTCCTGGCTTCCATCGCTACTGCGTGCGCTGCGCGCGTCATCGCATGAGTGGTCTGGCTGCCGCCCGATACACAGCTCCATGGAAGGTTCTTCGCAGTGTTGCCCCAGACGATGTCGCAGTTCTCCCAGGACACGCCCAGAATCTCCGCGCCAACCCTGTGGACGTCGATCACGTTCTCCGTTCCCAGATTGCCGATTCCGGACTGGAACGTGACGCGGCCATCCGGCTTGATCACTAGGAGGCCGTCGAAGCCGATGGTGCCGCCGACATAGGTGCTGAGCGCCACGCCGACGCCGCGAACTTTCGTCCCAATCTTCTTGGGGTTGCGCGCGATGCGTTCCTTCCACCGGAACATCTCCGAACCGCGATCGAGGGCCTCCTGAAGGAATGCGCTGGTTGCATGCTGCATTTTCCCTTGCGTGGGCGGACCGAAGGGAGCCTTGCCCTCGGGGCAGTTGATGCGGCGAATAGCGACCTGGTCAATGCCTAACCGGCGTGCAGCTTTGGCCAGAATCGGCTCCATGATCGTGATGCCCTGCATGCCTCCCGGAGCGCTTTGCGCGCTGCGAGGCGGAGTGTTCGTCAAGACCGCGGCCCCGCACCAGCGCATGGCGGGCGGCTGGTAGAGAAGAGAGACTGTGCGGCCCGACGAAGCGGTGTCGCCCATCTTGTCGTAGGGACCATTGCTGCAAACGACAAACATATCCAGTGCGGTGATGCGGCCTTCTTTCGAGAAGCCGACTTTCATCCGGCCCAGCAGGCTCGGCCGCGCGCGCCCGATGAAGGTCTCCTCCTCGCGGGTGATGCGCATCATCACGGGAGCGTTGGCCTTCTTCGACAGAAGAGCAGGAATGATCAGCGAGATGCCGCCAGTGATCTTGCTGCCGAATCCGCCGCCAGTATACTCGCTGATGACGACCACCTGGCTGCGGTCGAGATTCAGCCAGCGAGCAACAGCCGGCACCGTCTGGATGGTGCTCTGCGTGCCCGTGTGCACGTACACCTTTCCGTTCTGCCAGTAGGCCATGGCGCTGCGCGTCTCAAGCGTCTCATGGCTGGTGTCCGGCGTAACGAACGTCTCATCGAGTACGATCGCGGCCTGCTTAAATCCTGCGTCGATGTCGCCATAGGCCCAGTGATCCGGCCCTTTGCCCATGGGAAGACGGCCCTGCGCCACTTCCGCGAAATCCGCTTCGCTCCACTTCAGCTCCTCAAGTTCCGGGGGTTGCCCGCCCTTCGCCGCGCCCCAGATGTTGCCGTCGGTCCTGGGATTCGGTCCGCCGGGCCGCAGCGTGTCGAGCGGATCCACGACGAAAGGCAACGGCTCGATATCGACTTGAATTTTCTCGATTGCTTCGGCGGCAGTCAGTTCGTCCACTGCGGCCACCGCGAGAATCGGCTCGCCCTGATAGAGCGGCTCCATGGTGAGACCCCGCTCGCTGCGTTTGTTGGCTTTGATCACGGTCCCGTTGTCGGTGAGACTGTCGGCTGGAGCGGGCAGGTCGTCCGCCGTGAGGATGGCCCGCACGCCGGGCATCGCCATGGCTTCGCTCGCATCGATGTGCTTGACCCGCCCATGCGGCACCGGGCTGAGCAGCAACTTCGTGAACAGCATGCCTTCGGCGCGGTAGTCCTCGGCGTACTTCGCTTTTCCAGTCACTTTCGCGTACAGATCGGCCGTCGGGTAGTCCTTGCCGATCAACTTGGTATGAGCACCGTATTCACGCATGGCTTGTACCCCGCAATTTCTCCGCGCCGCTCATCAACGCGGTGAGGATCTTGTCATAATCCTGGCAGCGGCACAGGTTACCCGAGAGGCCGTGCGCGAGTTGCTCCCGCGTGGGGTTGGGGTTCGTCTTAAGGAACCCAACGCCCGCCATGATGAAGCCCGACATGCAGAACGCGCATTGGAATCCCTGTTCGTCCACGACGCCCTGCTGCACCGGATGCAGCGTCCCATCGGGCCCGGCCAGACCTTCGATGGTCAATACCTTCCGGCTGCGCACGGTGTGCGTGAGCACCGAGCAGGAGTAGTGCGGAACGTCATCGATCAGGACCGTGCATGCGCCGCATTCGGCGCGGTCGCAACCCAGCTTGGTGCCAGTGAGTCCCAGCTTGTAGCGCAGCGTCCAGGCCAACGTCTCCTGCCTCGGAACGTCTACCCTGCGCTGCTGGCCGTTCACATTCAGCGTGATGAGCCGCTCGCCCGCACCGGCAATCGGCGTGTTGCCGTGGTGAGTGGAGGCCCGGAACAGATAACCCGCGGTAGAGACCGCCGCGCCGCCGGCAATCACACCCATGATGAACCTTCGCCTCGATACCGCCTTCGACGTCTCCTCAGGCATGATCCTGCGTGTCCTTTCAGAGATTCCAGGTTGCTTACCGTTGGGCCGGCTCGCTTGGATCGGCGGGAACCGGCCGATTCACTTACCGGCGCTATCCGCGTTCATCCAGCGGCGCAGGCCGACTCTCTATGCCCGCGAAAAGCGCCGCGATCATTCGCTCCGCTTCGGCGTCGTTCAATGGGCCATGGCCCACCATGAGCCGGAAGATGGTCGGCCCGTAAACGAGATCCAAGACGAGCTCGCTGTCGAGGCCGCGGCGGATCTCGCCCCGCTCGACACCACGCTGCCAGATGGCCTTAATGCCCTCCCTGCGCGGGGTCAGGAAGCGTTCGCGGAAAAGAGACAGAAACTCGGGATCGCTCTGTCCCTCGGCGATGAACTGGCTGTAAATCCTCCCCGTTGAGGTGGCGTAGAACCGAATCAGAGACTTGAGTTGGAGGGTGAAATCCAATCTCGCCGATCCGGTGTCAGGTACCGTGACGGCAGCCTCGATGCCTACCAGAAAAGCGTCCAAAGCGACGTAAGCCTTGCTCGGCCACCATTTGTAGATGGTCGCCTTGCCGACGCCAGCCTGCTCCGCGATGGCCTCGATGGTGATGTCGCGCAGCGGCTTCCGTTCGAGGAGATGGAGGGTAGCCGAAAGAATGGCAGATTGGGACTCAGCACTGCGCTGACGCCCGCGGCATTTTGCATAGGCCATAACTGCCTGTGCCATTTTCAGGCGGCCTCCAGTATTTCCGAATTCGTCGAACGGCTGTCGACAAATCGGGTCTAACGGCGTGCAGCGGAAACCGCAAACCGCTCAAATGAGCGGTTTTCAAAAATAGTCCATGACGATTCAGCCACTTGGAAATCAAAACCGCTCACGGTGAGCGATTTGGGTATTTCTGCCACGGGCAGATGAGGGACGCGCTCTGTCGGGGAGAAGGCTATCGCTCCAGGCGCGACAGCGGTCAAGTACCGCGCGAGCACATGCCGATCCCGTTCCCAGCAGAACCCAGACGAACAGCCCATGACTCGTCCAACCCCGCCCTTCCGGAGTCAGGCGCAAAATCGATACAATACGGGCAGTATTGGTTTGAATCGCAAGGATGTCAATAGCCCTTTTGAGCGGTACGAGCCCGCGACTTGCCTTGGGGCGCCGGAGGTCCCAACCCCGATTTTGGAGATGTCGATTGAAAACTCTCGCGTCCCATCCAGTGCTGGAGTGCCCTTTCGCCGCGACAGAGAGTCCTCGCGAGAGAACGGGAGTATTTGACCCAAGGACACTTACCAACCTGGATGGCTGGCACGGTTACCACCCCCCGTAACCTACAAAGCCACGAGCGCGCCCCTATCACTTATGGCCCACGGCGCCCTGGTACGCCGGAGCTTCGGACAGTCCTCCACGGACTGCCAATGTTGTAACTGCCCTGGAAGGACCCCAATATGCAATTCACACGAAGGGACATGGGCCGGATGGCCATCGCGGCCGTGCCCATGGCCAGCGCGTTCGGCGCGAAGCGGATCAACTCAAAGTTCGGTGGCGTCCAGATCGGCGCCATCACCTACAGTTTTAATCGCATCGCCAGCCCCGATCCGGAAGCAATCATAAAGGCGTACATCGAAATCGGGCTGGGCGAAGCCGAACTGATGTCGAACCACTGCGAGGCCCTGGCCGGGGCTCCCGCGATGCCGATGTTCAGCCGGCCCGGCGGCGCTCCGCGTCCAGGGGGCACGTCCCGGGCGGTGGGCGGAAGGGGTAGCGGTGGACGCCCGCAATTGACTCCCGAACAAGTCGCCGAACGCAAGGCCGCCCAGGAGAAGCTGGTGCAGTGGCGGACCACGGTCAACGCGAACACGTGGAAGACGGTCGCGAAGAAGTTCGACGCGGCGGGCATCCAGCTTGCCCTGCTCTGCTACAACATGCAGGACAGCATGAAGGATGAGGACATTGAGTATGGCTTCCAGATGGCGCGCGGACTGGGCGTGAAGGGCATCACAACCAGCACCACGCTTACTATGGCCAAGCGCATAGCTCCCATCGCCGACAAGCACAAGTTGCTGGTGGGCTATCACGGCCACGACGCGACCAACGATCCTAACCAGACCGCGACGCTCGAAAGCTATGCCACGTTGATGGCGTACGGAAAGTACAACGGCGTCAATCTGGATATCGGCCATTTCACCGCGGCCGGATACGATGCCGTGGCGTTCATCAAGGAACACCACAAGAAGATCACCAACCTGCACATCAAGGACAGGAAGAAGAACCACGGCCCGAACGTGGCGGTTTGGGGGACGGGCGACACGCCGATGAAGGAAGTTCTGCAACTGCTGAAGAAGGAGAAGTACCCGATCCCGGCTAATCTGGAGTTGGAGTACCCGATTCCCGAAGGCTCCGACATCGTGGCGGAGGCCAAGAAGTGCCTCGCCTACGTCAAGAGTTGCCTGGCGTAGGGTCCGGAAGCGCATATTCTGGTAGTTGGTTTTCTGGAGATCTGATTCAAATGGCTACAACAAGGCGACAATTCTTTTACGGCGCTCTGCTCACCGGAGCGATCCCCACGGCGGGATTTGGCAGCGTTCCTTCCCTGAAGTTCATGGGGTACAAATCCCCCAACGAGAAGTTGAATTTCGCGGCGATCGGCTCGGGCGGCCAGGGAGCGAGCAACATCTCGGCGGCGGCGCCGACTGAGAACATCGTGGCTCTGTGCGACGTTGATGACAACCGCGCGGCCTCGACCTTCAAGCGCTTTCCGGACGCGCCGAAGTACAGAGACTTCCGCAAGATGCTCGACAAAGAGGGCAAGAACATCGACGCCGTGATCGTCGCCACACCCGATCACATGCACGCCACGGCGGCGATGTGGTGCATGGAGCGAGGCAAGAGCGTCTACGTGCAGAAGCCGCTGGTCCGCACCATCTGGGAAGCACGGCAGCTTCGCGCGGCGGCTGCGAAGTACCGAGTGGCGACGCAGATGGGCAACCAGGGCTACTCCAATGAAGGCACCCGCCAATGCGCCGAGATCATCTGGAACGGCGATATCGGAAACGTCACCGAGGTTCACGCCTGGAGCGACCGCCCGATGTGGCCGCAGGGACTCACGGAGATCCCGAAGGAAGATCCGATCCCTTCCACTCTCGATTGGGACCTCTGGCTCGGCGTCGCCGACAAGCGTCCTTTCACGGCCGGTGGCGCGACCAAGCCCGACCCGAACGGGGGCTTCTTCTATCAGCCCTTCAACTGGCGCGGCTTCTACGACTTCGGCTGCGGCGCTCTGGGCGACATGGCCTGCCACATCCTGGGCGCGCCGAATATGGCGCTACATCTATCGAAGCGGAAGGTTGTCGGCGTGGAGTGCGTCAAGAAGGAAGGCGTCAGCCCCTTCATGTTCCCGAAGGCGTCGGTCATCCGCTTCGACTTTGCGCCTTACGGCAACATGCCGGCGCTGAAGATCTTCTGGTACGACGGGCTGAAGAAGAGCCCCGAAATCGCCGGCGTTCCCGAAGGCGAATGGATCGGCGATCCTCCATATCCGCCCCGTCCCGCCGGGGCTGCCGCTGGACCCCGGCCTGGTGGCCCGGGCCCGGGACGCCCAACGGGCAACGACTTCCGGTCCCCCGGCCGCGTTTTCAATTGGGACGATTTCCAGGCCCTGAAGACGGCCACGGCGCCGCTGCGCTTCCCGACGCCCGATGGCAGCCTGTTCGTCGGCGACAAGGGCATGTTGACCACCGGTACCTACGGCGACATGACCCGCCTGCTACCGGTCGAGAAGATGAAAGACTACCGCATGCCGGCGCCGCTGCTCACCCGCTCGCCCGGCCACATGCGCGACTTCATCCGCGCCTGCAAGGGCGGTGACCCGGCCTGCTCGAACTTCGAGGTGTCATCGCCGTTCGTCGAATGGATGTTGCTCGGGGTAATCGCGCTTCGCCACGAAGGCAAGCTGGAATACGACCCCGACAAGATGCGCATCACGAATAACAAAGAAGCAAACAAGCTGCTGAAACCGACGTTCCGCAAGGGCTGGGAATTCCACACGGTAAAGTCTTAGCTCACAAGTCATTGCCGTCGTCAGCTCCGAGGAAATGGAGGTCCAAGGACTTCCACTCCCTCCAAGTTCGCGGCGGCATTCGTTCTGTGGCGTACGCGTTAGCGTGCTGTGGCGAGAATTGTCCCGACACCCGGCACAGCGCTGTAAGTGCATTTGAGTCAGAGGTTTGCGGGCGATTCTCAGCGACGAACGGCTTGCTTGCACTTCTGCGTGTGCCGCTTGTGGCGAGTTGCCGCCCGGGCAGATTCGAACCTTCAGCGTCCACCGCTCCGAATAGACTCACTGGCAGCATTGCCCGGTTAAGCGCCGCTTGCCTCGATCGCGCTTGCTTCCGCCGCCGCTGTCGCCGCCAATCGCCTGTTGAAGAGAATCCCCGCGGCGATCAGGCCCAGAGTCAACACGGTGAACAGCGAAAACCAGCCCCAGTATTGCATGGGATGGCGCAGCACGCGGACGAAATGACGCCCGTAGTGAACCGCACAGAAGGCGATTCCCGAATACCGGGCAGCCCGGCAGATGGTGACAATTGCGAGAAACTCGCTCAGCCGGTAGTTGGAAGCCCCCGCCACCGCGTAGACTACGCCCGTCGGGAACGGGCCGGGAATTGCGGTTGATGCGGCGAGAGTCCCGGTGCCCCATCTCTTGAAGAATTTCAAGGTAACGGCCACTTTGCCTTCCCCGAACTTGCTCTTCAGGTACGCCGATCCAGCCTTGTGTGCGATTCGGAACGTGAGGTAAGCGCCAATCACCGAACCCGCTGTCGCTACGGACGCGTAGTAGTACCACGCGCTGCCCTGACTTCCCGCCAGAATCGCGATCAGGATGTCGGGACCGGCGAACGTGGGCACCGGAGCGCTGCCGAAGATGGCCACGAAAAAGAGCCCAGCCGCCCCCAAGTGGCGGAACACGGAGACGAAGCCGGTGCTGCGGACCGGCCTCGTCGCTTGGATGAAAGCGTTCAACATGCCCAATGGGTCACCTCGCTTGGGTGCTTACGGAACCAGCGGGGCGCCTGGAGAATGCTGCGCCGTGCATTCGACTTCCCATCCTAAGCATCATTGCAGAGATCGCTCAGCCGCCGCCTGATGCGGAACCGGCGCGCCCGCTCGCAAGCCGGGCCCTATGCGCACGTTCGGTTTCCGCGCGGCGAGAGCGAAAACATTGAAGAATCTTGGGAACTAGTTTTTAGGAACAGTGTCCAAGTGGGTGCAGGCAAGAAGCGGGCAGTATTGAGCAGTTGAAGAAAGAGAGGTGCGACAATGTTCGAACATGTGCTGGTTGCGGAAGCGAGCAGGACGAACAGAAGCTGGACTCTTCTTGTTTCTTCCGGGATGCAGGTTGGACTGGTCGCCACACTATGCGTCCTCCCTCTGTTGAATACGGACCTGTTACCGAAGACAACGCTACAGATGATGATGGTGGCACCCGTTCCACCTCCTCCGCCGCCTCCGCCGGCTCCGGCATCCGAGCAGATGCGGCAGACGCACCCCGTAGCGCGACGGCAGTTCGACGGCCTGCACCTGTCCCAGCCCCCGCGGATTCCGGAGAAGGTGGCAGTGCTGGTGAGCGATGAGTTGCCCCCCGCGACGGCCTACGCGGGTGGTGGAGTTCCCGGCGGCGTTGAGGGCGGCATCCCCGGCGGCTTGCTAAGTATGGCGCCGCAACTGGCGCAATTGGCACCTGTTCCTCCTCCGCCGGCCAAACCGGTGGAGAAGGCGGCCCAGATCACCCGGCTCACGGTAGGAGGGGTTGTCCAGGACGCGCGGATCATCAACAAGGTCATCCCGCTGTATCCGCCGCTGGCCCGGCAGGCGCGCATTTCGGGAACGGTGCGGTTCACGGCGATCATCGCCAGGGATGGCACCATCCAGAACCTGACTTTCATATCGGGGCACCCCTTGTTGGTCCAGGCGGCCACGGATGCGGTGCGGCAGTGGCGCTACCGGCCGACTCTGTTGAACGGCGAGCCGGTGGAGGTAATCGCGCCGATAGAAGTAGTTTTCAAATTGAATTAATAGTCTTTTCATAGAGTTATCTTCCCCAGAATTAGACTATGTAATTCACGCGTAGTTGCGGACCTTCCTGGCTTGGAGGAGCAGAGAAGGCAAGGTCTGCAACTACGCCTTCTTGTTGTTTCATCGTCTGAATTAGTAGAAACCAGCGCGTGGTGGAGCAGACCTTTGGGTGGGGCGGACTTCAGTCTGCGCAGACTTCAGCTCTGCCGTCTCTTCCGGAAGGCCCCGCCACACCATGAAGCGCAATCGCTCCCCGCGCATCATAATGCGTATCGGCCCGATTTCGACCGGCGGCCGGCAGGAGCATGAATTGACTCATCGCGTCGTCATTGTGGGCGGGGGATTCGCGGGTCTGTACGCGGCGCGGGCATTGAAGGACAAGCCCGTAGAAGTCACGCTCGTCGACCGCCGCAATTTCCACCTGTTCCAACCGCTGCTCTATCAGGTGGCGACCGGCGGCCTCTCGGCCGTGGACATCGCTTCCCCCCTGCGCGTGACCTTGCGTCAGGCCAAGAACGTTCACACGCTCCTGGGCGAGGTAACCGGTTTCGACGTGGAGCGCCACGTCGTAATCACCGGGGAACGCGAGATCCCATACGATACGCTGATCGTCGCGACTGGCTCGCGTCACCACTATTTCGGCAATCCCCAATGGGAGGCCTTCGCGCCGGGCCTCAAGACATTGGAGGACGCGCAGGAAATCCGGCGTCGCATTCTGTCGGCTTTCGAGGCCGGCGAAATGGAAGCGGACCCGGAGCGCCGGCGAGCGTGGCTCACGTTTGTGATCGTCGGAGGCGGACCGACCGGAGTGGAACTCGCCGGAGCGCTCGGCGAGATCGCCAATGACACATTGCAAGGCGAATTTCGCAACATTCGTCCGGAGGAGGCCCAGATCTTTCTGGTGGAAGCCGCCCCGCGCATTCTCGGCACCTATCCGCCCGACCTCTCCGCCAAAGCGGAGGAATCGCTCCACGGTCTGGGAGTGCTGCCCCTGACCGGCGCGCGAGTCGTCGCCATTGACGGCGAAGGAGTGGAACTGGAAGTCGTGGGCGAGCATCGGCGCATTCCCACTCACACTGTTCTCTGGGCGGCCGGCGTCCAAGCATCCGCGCTGGGAGCAAAGCTCGCCGAACTGACAGGCGCGGAATTGGACCGCGCGGGCCGCGTGAAGGTAGAACCCGACCTGACCCTGCCCGGCCATCCCGAGATTTTCGTTCTCGGCGATCTGGCCGGTGCGACCACCTCAGGCACGCCCGCTCAACCTGCTGTCGCGCCCGTCGCCATGCAACACGGGCGCTATGCCGCTCGTCTGATCGTGGCTCGCCTCGAGGGGAGCCGCCCTCGATCCATTCCGCTATCGAGACAAAGGGAGCATGGCTACAATCGGCCGCGCGGCCGCGGTAGCCGTAGTTGGCCCGTTGACCTTGAGCGGCTGGCCCGCCTGGGTGACGTGGCTCTTCATCCACCTGATGTATCTGGTCGGCTTCCAGAACCGGCTGCTGGTCTTCATTCAGTGGGCCTTCCAGTACGTCACCTTCAACCGGCGGGCGCGGTTGATCACGGGCGGGCCGGCCACGGGTCTCGGCGAAGCTAAAAACCCGCTGAAGGGCGCCGAAAGGCAGTCGGCTAAGGCGTAAACAGACTCTTCATCAGTTCGGGCGACGCCGGGTTGGCCGGAATGATCGCCACGACCGGGGTGGACACCAGCGCTTCGGCGAGGACCTCGGCATCGGCGATCTGCTTACGCCAGGCGAGATCGAATTGAAACTCCATGGTCCCGCTACTATTGGCTACGAAGTTCGTGTGCCAGAAATTGTCGAAGACCATCGCCATGACGCGGTTCACGTCGTTGGGTGCAGCCATGATGCGCTCCACCGTATGCGGACCGCCGACGGCGACCAGCGGAGCGTCCCGCGTAACCCACAGCCATTCGCCTTCCGCCGTTTTGTAGCGGGCCCAGGAATCGACGGCGTAGTAATCGCGGCAGGAGCCTTTCAACTGGTCCTCGTAAGGAGTGAACGGCATCCCGCCATTCGAGAACTGGGGCAGCGTTTTCCCGACCGGGAAGGCGAAATTGATATAGAGCACCTCCGGAGCGACGGAGGAGATGCGGTCGAAACGCACGGTGAGGCGGGCGCGCGGCTCGCGCTTCCAAAGCTCAAGACGACGGGTTGCTTTGTCCAGGCGCGGGTGGCGGATCGGCTGCGTATAGACGAGCGTGTGCGGCGTTTCCTCGACAGTGGTGGTTTCGTATGTCCCCGGGACTTGCCGCAGAATCTTCGACCGCAATCGTTCGCGTTCCGCGGGATCCTTAGCTGCGTGGATCGCACCCATCTGTCCCCTGCCGGCCGGTGGAATCACCGTAACCGCAAGGAAATCGCCCAGCCCTTCGCTGAAAAGGGAACTCGTCATGCCGGGCCATTTCGCCGACACAGGCCAACCGCCCTCCGCGGTTGTCACTTCGGGTTTCTCCGGCGAGACCGCGCCTTGCGCTTCGAGTTCTTCCTTCTTCATCCGCCGAATCGAATTGGGCGCCAGGTTTTCCACCCAGAAGCGGGCCATGCCTCCAACTTGAGGAATCTTCGTGCCGTCACGAACCGCCGCCGCCTGAAGCGTCGCCCATCCCGAATAGGGCTCGCGCGCGGTATTCACCACGTACAGGCCCGCCGGCTCCGAGGCAAGCCGCACTCGCGTGCGTTGCCCCAGCAGCCACTCGCTGTGGCCCATGGGCCGGTACGCGGTCAGGCTCTTCTCGGTGTATTGGGCGATGGTGAAGAGCGCATCCGGCTCCGATATGGAGATGTTGGCGCCCCAGGTGTGCTCGTCGAACAAGCACAGGTCCTTCAACATCTCCGCTGTCTTCCTCTTCACGGCCATCGTAGACTCGCCCCAGACCGGCGCCAGCGCGGCAACGATGTTGCGCTTGGCGAAGCGGCTGGCTGCGACTTCGCGCGGCCCGGAAGCATCGCCGTTCGCCCACCAATCCGTCCATTCCCCTTCGAATGTCGGGATGGAGTTGCCGGCGGCGCGCTCCATGTCGTTCACCGCCTGCGTCGCAGTCGTAAAGCGCAGCACCGGCTTGAGCCCGAGAGCGTTCCAAGCCGCGATGAATGACGCCAGCGGCGGGAACGGCACATCGTTGTCCCAGCGCCACTGATTCGTATAGGAGAGGATCAGGCGGCCGTGTGCGTAGCCGTCCGCTTCGAGCTTCTTCAGACGGGTGGTGAGATGAACATGGCACGCCCGCAGCGAAGCTTCGTCCGTTCTCAGGTGGTCCCCAGCGCGCGGCGGGCCGAGCGTCGCATCGGCGGCTTTTGCCTGGCCGCGCTGCCACCCGTTGGGTTCGAAGTAATTGTAGGCCGTGCCGTAGTGATCCCCCAGCCAGACGAACATGCGGCGTCCGTCCGGCATCTTCCACCAGAACGCAGAGGGGCGCTGGAACGGCGGGCCGCCGCTGTCGGGGTTGATGCCCATCAGCAGATGATTGATGCCGCGGTCGAGCAGCAACATGGCTCCCGCGCGAGGACATCCGTTGACGTCGTTCTGCATGGCGGCGCGCGGGTGCACGGCCTTTAGCAACTCCGCAGGCAGCCAGTCGAGCGAGCGGCGCCACTGCATCGCGTTCATAAATGGCGCTTGGTTGAAGGCCATGGCCATCACATCCATCTGTCCCAGGCCGATCATGCGCAGGAGTTCTTCGCGGCGCTGGACGGTCGAGATCCGCCACCAGTCGTCCAGCGCGACGGTACCCTCAACGGTCCAGTGGAAACGTTTGTCGTTGAGGCAGGTCTGCAGTGCGGCATCCAGGAATCTCACCTGGAGATCGCGGCACACCGACGGCATGTCGGTGAACCCGAAATCGGTGTGACTGTGGTGGATGATGTCGATGTGGCCGATTCCCTGCCCCGCCGCCTGCTGCGCGGCCAACGGGAGCGCCGCCGAAGTGGCCAGCGCCTTCACCAAATCCCTGCGTGTCATGCCAGTCAGTTCCCCCTGCCAAGCTTGCCCTCGGCCCGGAGCCAATCAGGAGCACTTCGGAGCGAGGTCAGGAGCAGCCTATCAGATTCGAGCGACTGGCTGACCGTTCAGTTGCCGGGCGTCTGCCACACCGGATTCGTGCGGCCCTGCAAAGTCCGCGCCGCGGTGGCATCGAGATCGAGCACGATGATCTCGTTGCCCGCCTTCTTCAACCAGACTCCAGGGCAGAAGAGCGTCTGCTGCGGTCCCACGCCCCAGTACCGGCCCAGGTTGTGCCCGTTCACCCACACGTAGCCCTTGCCCCAGCCGCGCAGATCGAGGAACGTGTCGCCAGTCGGTTTCAGGTCGAAGCTCGCGCGATAAAAGGCCGGACCCGTGGCAGGCTTGGACTTGAATTTCAGCCTCGATAGATTGTCGAGCGGGAGCGGAAACGTCTCCCAGCCCTTAAGCTCCTGGCCATTCAATTTCACCGAGCCCACGATGCCCTTCCTGTCGTCCACAAGGTGTGGACCGAAGTTCACGCGTCCCATCGCATCGACCAGGATTTCCAGCGGCGCGCCCGCTTCGAGGGAGACCTCGAGCTTGGTTTCCTTCTTGCGCCTGTCCAGAATCCCCAGCAGTTTGCCCTTTTGCGAGACGAGAGCGTAATCGCGGGCTTCGTTCAATTCGAGCGTGCCGCTCACGGCCTTGTTGATCGCATGCCGGTACAGCACCAGCCCGTAGCTCTGACCGAGCGACTCCATGGCATTGGGTGATTCGCCGCGGACCAGCATGCGGATCAGCCGAGTTACGGCCGAGTTCGACTTGAACTCGAGCTTCGGGATTTCCACCATCGGCAGAGCCTCGGGCGGCTCTGGAAGCTGTTTCTCCAGGGCTCAGGTGTTTCTTGAAGACTTCACGAAGAGCGTAGAACTTGGGCGTCAACCGGCCTGCCTCGTCGATCGGTGCGTCGTAGTCGTAACTTGAGATGTCCGGCTCGTAGCGGTCGTAGAGATTCGCGCCCGCCATCGGGCCCCATGACGTTCCGCCGTGCACCATATAGAGGTTCACGCCGATGTCGCGCGAGAGTAGCCATTCCAGATTCTTCGCTTCTTTGGCGGCGTCCGTCTTGTGATGGTTTTCGCCCCAGTGGTCGAACCAGCCTGTCCAAAACTCACCCACCATTTTCGGGACGCCGGTCCGGAACTTGGCGAAGTTGGCAAACTGACTTTCCGGATCGTCGCTGGCGCCAAAATTGATGACCGCCGAGAACGCCTGGCAGCGGACCGCCGGCCAGCATTTTCGCCTCGGATCCGTCGGCCGTGTAAAGCATCCCTTCGAAGCCAGCGCTGCGCAGCATTTTTTCAATGGCCCCGGTGTACTCGTGATCGTCGCCATAAGAGCCGTACTCGTTTTCGACCTGGACCATCAGGATCGGCCCACCCTTGGCGACCTGCATCGGCGCGGCGATTTCGCCGACCTTCTTGATATAGCGCTCGGCGGCGGCCAGGAATTTTGGATCCCTGGAGCGGATCTTCATCCGCTCGTCGGCCAGCAACCACGAGGGGAGCCCGCCCAGATCCCATTCCGCGCAAACGTAAGGCCCGGGACGCAGCAGTACGAACAGTCCCTCTTCCTGCGCGGCCTTGAGATAAGCCCCCAGGTCGAGATCGCCGCTGAAGTCCCAGACGCCCGGCTTCGGCTCGTGCACGTTCCAGAAGACATACGTGGTGAGCGTATTCAGACCGAGCGCACGCATCTTCTTCATGCGGTCGTGCCAGTACTGGTGCGGCACGCGCTGGTAGTGCATCTCGCCGGAGCGAATCACGAACGGCTTGCCGTCGAGCAAGAAGCGCTCGCCCTCAACCGCGAATGTGTGTTGCGCCGGAGCCGCGGATAAGGCCGCGCCTGCAAACACGCACAGGGCTGCGAACGAATGGATGGATCTTAGGATTCCTGGCATGGGACCGCTTTCTCTGATAGTCTGGCGCAACTTCAGAATGCCACGCGGCGCCGCGTGCGTTGGGAGGGGGGGGCCGGCGAGACCGGTTTCCGCAGGAGACCGCTATGGGTATGAGCCGATCCGAACTTACGCAAACAAGACGACTGAGTGGAAACTCTCCGTAAGCTTGGAAGTCGGTTTAGGACGAGATTTATGGTATGCATGGACTTGCGGAAAGGCCACTGAGAATGACCGACGACTTCCAGCCTAAGCTCAGCATCCTTCCTGGGCCGCAGCGCCGGCTATGGGACGAGCTTCGAGCAGTGCCTCAAGGGTTTGTGCTCTATGGTGGCACGGCCTTGGCCCTGCATTTCGGGCACCGGCAGTCTCTCGACTTCGATTTCTTCGGAAGCAGGCATTTCGAACCGGCAAAACTCGCTGCAAGCATCCCATTCTTGACTGACGCGACGATTACGCAACAGGAGCCCAATACCCTGTCCGTCATCATCGACCGCGACGGACCTGTGCAGGTGTCGTTCTTCGGCCTCCCCGGTATAGCCCGTGTGCGGCTCCCGCACATCGCCCCGGAAAATGGATTGCAGGTCGCTTCACTGCTCGACCTCGCCGGAACGAAAGCCGCGGTAGTTCAGCAGCGCGCCGAGGCTAAGGACTATTTCGATATCGACGCTCTCTTGCAGGACGGCCGCATCGATCTGGCGACCGCGCTGGCCAGTGCATTGGTTATCTATGGGCCGAAATTCAATCCGCAGATCACGCTGAAAGCACTGTCGTTCTTCGGCGATGGCAATCTCTCTCTTCTCCCGCAAGCCGTGCAGGATCGCCTGGCCCGTTCGGCCCGTGAGGTAGACCTGGACCGGCTTCCGGACGTTACTCGGTCGTCTCTGCAAGACGATTTGGGCGAAGGGTCGAGCAGATGAAATCGATTCCGCTCAATGCCGAAACGGAGCCGGTCGTTCGCCGCGTCGTGTGGTTTGAACCCCCTGAAGAGGCTCTGGCCGATCCAGTGCGGTTTCATGGCGTATGCGATGGCGCGCGCGACATATGAGGACATGAAGGCAATCCGGCATTACGTCGACGATGCGGATTTTCTCGAAGCCCTGGACAAGGCTCCGCCGGGAATCATTGATGCGCGTTCCTGGGCTTACTGGAATTCAAAGATGGGCCGCTATCCAGCGCCACCGCTGCCCGTGCGGCAGTTTGGGCTGACGCGCTGAATCAAGACCTAGCCTTTTTTGAAGCACCTGACGAGCCTATGCGCGGACTTCGGCCGATGCGCGAAACCGCCGCACGCTGATTTCCCTCTCACGCTTACGGGTTTGAGCAATGTCGTAGGCCGCTTGCATTCGCATAAGCGTGTCCATCTTCACGCCGAAAGCTTTCTCAATGCGAAGAGCCATTGCGCCGGACAGGTCGGCCTTACCGTTGAGCAAACTCGACAAGGCGGGTCGTGAAACCTGGAGCGCGGCAGCGGCTGCGGTCACCGACAGACCAGCGGGTTCGATGATCTCCGTCCTGATGAAATCACCGGGATGAGGTGGATTCTTGATGGGCATTGGCGTTCGCTCCTCCGGGTTAGTGGTAATCTTCCAGATTCAGATCGCGGATTTCGCGCTCAACGGTATCGATACGGAACGTAAGGCGACGGTTCCCCGTGACACTCAGGCTCCATGTTCCTTTGCGGTCGCCAGTAAGCGTATGCACCTTCCACGCAGTGAACGCTCGCAATTCCTCCGGATTCTCCATATTGTCGAGATAGGCAAGCATCTTCCGCAGTTTCTCCCCTGTATCCGGTGGTACACCTTTCGCGCTGTCTTCCAGATAGAGCCGCTTCAGGCCCTTGTGGGCGAAGTCTCGTATTCTCATCGGCGGACTGTAGCCTGTAGCCTAACACTTATCAAACGGTCAATGCAAGAGCAGGAGCGGCGGATGCTTTCGCTCACTTCGCCGCCTCGGCCCTAGGGATCCAGACCCGATACTCCTTCGCGTCGGCGAATGGCACAAGATGCAGCGTGACGTCCTTGCTCTGTTCTCCGTCCAGCAACACTCCCGACAAAGCGTACAGACCCGGCCGTTCCTCAATCAGCCGCTCCGTGGGGCCCGTCCCTCTCGATGCCATCTTCATTTCCCAACCGGAAAGGACATTAGGCTGCTTCTGCTGAACTGTGGGTTGCAATGGCGCGGGCTTCAGAGCCAGCTTGCCTATGTCGCCCAGATCGAAGTTCGCGCCCTGATCCAAAGCAAGTACCAACGGGCCGCGCTGGACGGCGAAGGAGTTGGGATAGCTCTTCCCGCCAGCGACGAAATGCGTGGGCAGGTCCAGTCTAATCATCAGTCTGTCGCCGCGCTGCCATTCCCGCGTGATGCGGAGGTACTCGCCCGGCTTGCCCGTGTATATTTCGCTTGTTTGGTTAAGCCTTGCGCGGAAAATGCCCACCCATTCGGGGACCCGCACGGCCAGCGTGAAGACGCGCGGCTTGTCGGGAGTCAGCGTCACCCCCACTTTCCCGGAGAACGGAAAGCCGGTCCCAACGGCGATCAGAACGTCGTCGATCATGGCCTCGCCTGGCGTCAGAATCTCAATTGCAATCGAATCCGGCGCTCCCTGCGTGCGTAGCGAGCCCCACACCAGGGCGGGGATCATCGAGATGCCGCGCGGTTCCGACGAACGGCAGCAATTGATGTCCGTCCTCGGCTCTTTCTTGCCGTTCAGCGGGGTGAAATAGCAGATGTTGCCGGTCTTCGGATCCTGGGCGGCAAGCAGTTGGTTGAACACCGTCCGTTCGAGTTCCTGGCCGTACTTCGCCTCGCCGGTCAGCCGTAAGAGCTGCCAGTTGAGTTGCAGCCAGGTCACTGTGGCACAGCCCTCGCCCACGGCGTCCTTCTGCTCTCCCGGCAGGTCGAAATCGTCGAGGAAATGCTCCTTGGACGACGTCGTGCCGGTCAAGTAACGTCGGTGCAGAACGATGTCGTTTTGCGCGGCCTGAGCGGCCTTCAAGTACCGCTCTTCGCCCGTCAGCCGGTAGAGTTCCAGCAGACCGACCAGATCGGACATCATCTCGTAGGCCTTCGCGTTGGCTGTCTTGAACACCGAGCCGGTGGTCAGCAGGGACGAGATAATCTTCGGCCCGTTAGGCTGCTCCCAAGCCTTCTCGACAATGAAGCGTGCGAATTCCAGGTAGCGCGAGTCGCCGGTGTAGCGGTAAAGCTGGCAGATCGGCTCCAGCACGCTGGTGGCGGCCATGCCCACGTGTTCGGACGACTTGATGATGTCGTGCGAGCCATTCTCGAACGTGGCGATCAGAAGGTCGCCGATCTTCCGGGAAGCGGTCAGCGCGCGCTCGTCTCCTGTCACGCGGTACCAGGCGAGCAACCCCAGCAGATCGTACTTGTGGACCCAGACGTCCCAACTGGTCCAGCGCTTGTCGTCGGTGTAAGTTCCGAGGTAACCGTCGTCCTTCTGGCAGGCGATGAGCGCCAGGGCGATCCGGTCCATCTGTTCGCGCAGGCGCGGGTCATGGGTAAAGAGCCACGTGTTGGCGGAGGCATCCAGATATTTCCCGGCGTGCTCGCCGATCCAGTCCTGGACGCCCGGGCGCTGCCGGAAACCGGCCAGGACGTGCTCTTCTTCGATGGCCAGGAGCCGCTTCTCCAGGTTGATCCGCATCCGCTCGCCCAGGAACCCGAAAATTTTTTGTGTCTCAAATGGAGCTGGAGCAAAGACGTCCCGGACGACGTCGCGCACTTTGGGTTGAGGAGACGGCTCCGTGGAGGCCATGGCGGTGAGGGCGATACTGGAAGAGAGAAGTGCGAGCGTGACGATAACTAAGCGCATGAAGAACCCCGCTCTGGATCATATGCGCGCCGCGGAGCCCGGCGCAAACGCAGCGCTACGTGCCGAAGGCCTGTCGAAGGTCTACCACGGCGCGGCCGGCGAGGTTCAGGTTTTCGAGAATGTAAACCTCGTGGTCAATGCCGGCGAGCGTCTGGCTCTTACGGGCGAGAGCGGCACGGGGAAATCCACGCTGCTGCATTTGCTTGGGCTGCTGGACGAACCAAGTGGCGGCCGGATCTTTTATGGCGGCCAAGAGGTGACCTCGCTCGACCTGGACGCGCGCGCCGGCGTCCGCAACCGCGAGGTCGGCTTTGTCTGGCAGGCAAATACCCTGCTGCCCGAATTCTCGGCTCTCGAAAACGTTGCTATGCCTTTGAGAATCCGAGGGGTGAGCAAGCGCGAGTGCGAGCACCGCGCCGCCGAACGCCTGAAGGAAGTCGGCCTCGAAGCACGGGCCCTGCACCGCGCCGGCGAGCTCTCCGGAGGTGAGCAGCAACGCGTCGCCCTGGCCCGAGCGTTGGTCGGCGAGCCTCGTCTGCTGTTGGCCGACGAGCCGACGGGCAGCCTGGACGCAAAGACCGGAGCTATGGTGATGGACGTGCTTGAAGCACTGCATGCGCAGCGTTCCATCGCAACCATATATGTCACGCACAATCTTGGATTCGCATCCAGGGCGAGTAGGGTCTTAGAATTAGAATCAGGAAGGCTGGTATCGAGCGTCCAATAGGATGACGGGCTCCGTTGCCTGTAAGTTGATTGAGGGGTTACTGGCGGGAGGGGTTTGGAGCAGGCCATGAGTGTCTCCAGGCTACCCGGCCACCACGAGGCGAGCACACATGTTCGAAAGATACACAGAAAAGGCACGAAGAGTGATCTTCTTCGCGCGCTACGAGGCTAGCCAGTTCGGTAGCCCGTATATCGAAACTGAACACTTACTGCTCGGGCTTCTGCGCGAGGATAAGGCGCTGGCCAATCGTTTCCTGCGCTCCCAGGCTAACATCGAGTCCATCCGCAAGCAGATCGAAGCTCAAACGACCGTTCGCGAAAAGGTCTCCACCTCCGTCGATCTGCCGCTCAGCCATGAGTGCAAGAAGGTGCTGGCCTTCGCCGCCGAAGAGGCGGAACGCCTCAGCCACAAGCACATCGGCACCGAGCACCTGCTGCTCGGACTACTCCGGGAGGAGAAGTGCTTCGCGGCCGAGATTCTGCACGAGCGGGGGCTGCGGCTGACGCAGGTGCGCGAGGAAATAGCCCGCACTACTACGGAAAAAGCACCCGCCAGCCGTCCAAAGGAAAGCTCACTGCTGAGCGAGTTCAGCCGCGACCTGACTCAGTCGGCGATCGACGGCCAGCTCGATCCGTTGATCGGCCGGGACTTCGAGTTGGAGCGTGTGATTCAGATCCTCTGCCGCCGCACGAAGAACAACCCCGTTCTGATCGGCGAGCCAGGCGTCGGCAAGACGGCCATCGTCGAAGGACTCGCGCAAAAGATCGCCGACGGCGACGTGCCCGCCTTCCTTGCCGAGAAGCGCATTCTGGCGCTCGACCTCAGCCTGATCGTGGCCGGCACGAAATATCGCGGCCAGTTCGAAGAGCGGCTGAAAACGATCATGAAGGAGTTGATGGAGAATCAGAACGCCATCATCTTCATCGACGAGTTGCACACCCTGGTGGGCGCGGGTTCGGCCGAGGGTTCGCTCGACGCCGCCAACATATTGAAGCCCGCGCTGTCGCGTGGAGAAGTCCAGTGCATCGGCGCCACGACACCGGCCGAGTTCCGCAAGTCGATCGAAAAGGATCGCTCGCTGGAACGCCGCTTCCAGGCCGTCAAGGTGCCGCCGCCCGTCGAGGCGGACGCCTGCCGCATCCTGTTTGGCATTAAGGAACGCTACGAAAAGTTCCACGCGGTGGTCTATACGGACGATGCCATCGAAACGGCCGTGTTCTCCTCCAGCCGGTTCATTCCGGACCGTTACCTGCCGGACAAGGCGATCGATCTGATCGACGAGGCGGGAGCCCGGGTGAAGCTGCGCCAGACGACGCTGCCGCCCGAGATCAGCGAGATTCAGAAGCGCATCAAGTTCATCGTTCACCGCATGGAATCGGCCATCGCGAACCACGAGTTCGAAAAGGCCCGTTTCTATAGCGACGAAGAGCGCAAGGAACGCGAGAACCTGCGCCAGATGCGCGAGAAGTATAACGTCGACGAGTCCAACGCCGGCGTCGTCACCAAGGACGACATCGAAGACGTCGTCGCCCGCTGGACCGGCGTCCCGATGACGGCGATCCGCGAGGAAGAAGCGAGCAAGCTGCTCCGCATCGAAGAGGAGCTGCACAAGCGCGTGATCAGCCAGGAGCGGGCCATCGGAGCGCTCGCCCGGGCCATCCGCCGCTCGCGAGCGGGCCTGAAATCGCCCAAGCGCCCGGCCGGTTCGTTCCTGTTCCTTGGCCCGACCGGCGTCGGAAAGACCGAAGTGGCGCGTGCGCTGGCCGAGTTCCTGTTCGGCAGCGAAAAGTCGCTGATCCGCTTCGACATGTCGGAGTTCATGGAGAAGCACTCGGTGGCGAAGCTGATCGGCTCGCCTCCCGGCTACGTGGGTTACGAAGAGGGCGGGCAGCTCACCGAGCGGGTGAAGCGCAACCCCTACTCGATCATTCTGCTGGACGAAATCGAGAAGGCCCATCCGGACGTCTACAACATCCTGTTGCAGGTGTTTGAAGACGGCCAGTTGACCGACGGCATCGGCAACCAGGTGGATTTCAAGAACACGATCATCGTGATGACCTCCAACCTCGGAGCCCGCTTCCTCGACAAGAAGGGCCATCTCGGGTTTGAAGCGCAGGCTAATGCCGGCGTGCAGGCCAAGGTGGAGGAGATGGTTCACGCGGAGGTGAAGCGCGCCTTCAACCCCGAGTTCCTGAACCGCCTGGACGAGGTGATTCTGTTCACGTCGCTCTCCGACGAGGACCTGCTGCAGATCATCGACCTGATGGTGGGACAGATCAACGTGAACCTGGTCGCCAAGCAGATCAAGATCAGGCTGATGCCGGATGCCGCGAAGTACATCTTGGACAAGACGCTGGTCGATCGCAGCTATGGCGCGCGGCCGTTGCGCCGCGCCTTGCAGAAGTACATCGAGGATCCGCTGTCGGAAGCCCTGATTCAGGGCAGCCTGCAGCGCCCCGCCGACTACGAAGTCTACCTCGGCGATACGGGCATTTTCTGCCGTCTCATCGTGGTGGAAGGCGAAGTCGCGGTCGGCGCCGGCACGGAAACGGAAGCGGTGTCCACTCCGGCCATTTCGCTGTATCCCTTCTAGGGAAAAGCGATCGTTAAAAGTGCGAAGGGCGGCCTGCGGGCCGCCCTTTTTGCGTCTGGGAGAGCCCTTCGAAATTACCCAAGAAGTCAAGATTCCTGATACTCACGGCAAGCCGGAGCATCTGGCACTTTAGGCGCCTCGCACTGGGATGCCGTCAGAAGCGCGCCTCCGTCGTCATGCGAGAAGCAGCGTCCAAGGAGGGAAAGCGATGGCAAGCGTACTCATCACAGGCACCAGTTCCGGAATCGGACTGGCCTCCGCGTTAGAACTTGGCAGGGCAGGCCACAAGGTCTATGCCACGATGCGCAATCCCGCGCGCGCCCCGGGGCTGGCTCAACAAGCATCAGCCGAAGACCTGTCGATTTCGATTCTCCAGATGGATGTCGATTCCGACCAGTCCGTCTCGGACTGCTTCGCCGCAGTCTACCGGCATGGGGAGCAGATCGACGTTCTGGTCAATAACGCTGGCGTCGAGCGGCATGGCCCGGTGGAGGAACTACCCATGGAGGCATTCCGGGCCACCATGGAGACGAACTACTTCGGAGCGATACGCTGCATTCGCGAGGTCCTGCCGCGCATGCGCGAGCGGGGCTCCGGCTGCATTATCAACGTGACTTCCGTTGCGGGAAAGATCGCCTCTTCACCGCTGGGCGCGTATGCGGCTTCGAAGTTCGCACTGGAGGCATTGAGCGAGACGTTGGCGCAGGAGATGAAACCGTTTGGCGTGCGTGTCGCTTTGGTGGAGCCCGGCATCATCGATACGCCCATGGCACACGCACTCGACGACGCCAAGCCCCTTTCGCCATATCGTCAGGGGAGCAACATGTCCGCTTTGTTTCAGGCGGCGCTCGAGCGGCCCACCCCGCCGTCCGTCGTCGCCGCGGTGATCAAAAACGTGATCGAAAGCGGCACCTGGAAGTTGCGGCATCCTGCCGGACCCGATGCCGAACCGTTCCTGAGTTGGAGATCCGCCATGACAGATGAGCAGTGGACCGAGTTCAACTCGCTGGACGCCGAGAGTTTTCGAAAACGTGTGAAGAGCGATTTCGGTCTCGACCTCAAGCTCGCCGCCGATGAAGCACCTCGGAGCCGTGCGGCGGGAGCCGACTGATCGCACCTCTTCTGCCTGGACGAATCGCTGGGCTATCGCAGGCATGGCGCCGGATCGGAAACGGAAGCGGCGCCAGCATCTTGTTTGTCTGAATTTCCGTTTTGTAGGCCATATTCCCCAAACTTGACCTAAGATTCAGGGAAGGAGAGGGCATATGGCCAACGGAGACCCCTTGCTCGTCGGAGTTACCCAACCGCCCAATAACCGGGCGGATTCCGCAACAATGCTCGTTCAAACCGGCAGCGCCTTCGGCACACAATCTAATGCGTTCTGGGTGCAACGCCTCGGCGCGCCCACCGCGAATGCGGCGATTCGGGGAGACAACTTGTCTGCCCCCTCGAACGCCGGCGTAATACCGACTGGCGTGACTGGCATGGTCCAGGTCTTCTCAGGAGGCGCCTGTGTATTCGGCGCCACGCCCGCGCAACCTAACCTGTTCTCAGGCGAAGCCGGCGTCATGGGAATTACCGGCACCTTTGGAGTCGTCGGCCAATCCACCACCGGTCTGATCGTGGACCAACCAGGCGAGTTTGTGTCCGGCACTGGTGTTGTCGGCGAGTGCGACGCGGGAGTCGGAGTGCATGGAGTCGCGACCTCCGGCTGGGGCATCATCGGCGAAAGCTCCGGACGGGCTGGCGTTACGGGAAAGTCGGTCACGGGCGTAGGTGTGGACGCGCGCTCGGAACAATCGGATGGTTTGCACGCGACCGCGCAGAACGGCGTCGGCGTCCTCGGCGATTCGGTGGGCAGCATTGGCGTGTTCGGCCGTTCGGTCGGCGGCGTAGGCGTGGAGGGCGACAGCCAGCAGGGTCTCGCCGGCGTCCATGGTCAATCCGGTAGCCTGTACGGGGTTCTCGGCGAGTCCAGCCAAGGCGTAGGTGTCAGAGGCACTTCACAGAACAACGCGGTCCAGGGTTGGTCAACGGGCTCCGGCGGTTCCTCCATCGGTGTATCGGGCTTCTCTGACGCTGGAGCAGGAGTCCAGGGCGACACGAATACGGGCATCGCCATAGGCGGGCGCGCACCCCAGGGTTGGGCCGGATACTTCTTGGGGAACGTCGTGGTGAGCGGCAACTTCTTCGTCACCAATGGCTCCAAATCGGCGGCCGTCACGCATCCCGACGGAACGCAGCGGGCGCTGTTTTGTCTGGAGAGTCCCGAAAGTTATTTCGAGGATTTCGGCGAAGTCACGCTGACCGAGGCATCGGTCGTGGTCAAGCTCGATCAGGACTTTGCAGCCCTGGTCAAGACCGACAAGTATCAGGTCTTCCTGACCAGTTACGGCCCGGAAGCGCTCTACGTCCGCAAGCGGGGCGCCGGGGAGTTCGAAATCGCCCGGGTCGATAACGGCGTGGGCGGCAAGCAGCGCAAGGTGCGCGTGGGTTATCGCATCGTCGCGCGCCGCGCCGATTTGAAACGTGCGCGACTGCCGAAGATCAAGTTGCCGCAGCACATGGCTGAGGTGACCAAGCCCGATCTGGGCGGCGTCAAGGCTAAGCGCAAGCCGGGCGCACGACTCGCGCCGATAGCACAACTCGAGCCTCTGCCCGCCAGGCCGAAGACCCCATCTCCTGACCGGGCGACTCTGGCCGAAGCAGATCCGATCGATGGCAAGGGCAAGGGCAAGCGCTGAGCCCCATCGAACGACTGACGGTTAGTTTGGCGCCGGTGTTATCGGGTGCGCCGCTTGAGTTGCCGGCAGACGGAAGTCATCTGGCCGCAAGTGCGCTTCATCTACTCTACTTTGATCCGGCGATAGGAAGGATCATGACACCGAATCAATCGGGCGACGGGTCACGATGAGAACGGCAACGAGATCATCGTGAACTGGCCGTCGGAGATCCTGCGCACCGGCCCACTTCTCGGGCACGCCCATCCGTCCGCGCACCGGACCGGCCTTTCGTCCAATATCGGGCCGTGCCTGACGATTGTTGGTGGGAATCGTCGAGCGACTGTGAAGTGGAGCTTCATTCAGCGCAGGTCCACGGCAGGCCTATCTCTGGCTTTTCAGAACCACAAGCATCGCGCGATGCGCGGGGCAGCACTGCAGACTGGTGTGGAAATGGCGTGACTCCAAATGGGAAGCATGAGGAAACATGCGGAAACATTGGGAAAGTCTGCGTCGAGGAAAGCGCGAAACCGCGCGTTCCGGGCGCTGCTTCAGACGTGCTTCTGGCTGTAAGTATTTGGAAGTGAAAGGCTTCGAGATGGCTCCTCAGGTAGGACTCGAACCTACAACCCTTCGGTTAACAGCCGAATGCTCTACCATTGAGCTACTGAGGAGCAAGGCGGACTCCTTTTTTGTAGCGAATTCGGAATGCTCTTGTCAAACCCGCCGCCATTGCATCAGCATGGATCGTTGCGGGACATGAACATACATTCGGCCACTGGTGCCGAGCGGCGGAGTTGGTATTTCTACGATTTCGCCAACTCGGCCTTCGCCAGCACCGTTGTCACCCTCTTCCTCGGGCCCTGGCTGACGGCGCTTGCCAGAAACGCCGCGGGCGCCGATGGTCTGGTCCACCCGCTGGGCATTCCGGTCGATCCCCGTTCCTATTGGAGTTACCTGATTTCGCTGTCCGTTGTCATGCAGGTGGTCTGCCTGCCCATCGCCGGGGCTCTGGCGGACCGCACGCCGAACAAGAAACGATTGATGGGTGTCCTCGCCTATCTGGGAGCCTTCGCCACCATCGCCATGTATTGGCTGGAGGGTTCTCGCTATCTCCTCGGAGGAGCGCTTTTTCTATTCGCGAATCTCGCCTTCGGGGCGTCCATCGTCGTATACAATTCGTTTCTCAACGACATTGCGCCGGCAGAAGAGCGAGATGACGTTTCCTCCAAAGGTTGGGGCATCGGCTACTTGGGCGGCGGCATTCTGCTGGCATTGAACCTGGTCCTGTATTCCGGCGCGTCACGGTTCGGCATCTCTGAAGGCTTCGCGGTTCGCGTCAGCCTGAGTTCGGCGGGCGCGTGGTGGGCGCTCTTTTCGCTCATCCCGCTGGCCGGGTTGCGCAACCGTCCACCTGCCGTTGAACAGGAATCGGGCGGAGTCCGGCGCGTAGTCACGCAACTCTGGCACACCCTGCGCGGGATGAGACGTTATCCGCAGACTCTGCTTTTCCTGGCTGCGTTCCTGGTTTACAACGACGCTATCCAAGCGGTCATCACGCTGGCCGGGCAGTTTGGATCGGACTACCTCAAGATCCCGATGGGCTTGTTGACCCTGGCCATTCTCATGGTTCAGTTCGTCGCCTTTGCCGGTTCCTTCGTCTTCAACTGGGTTGCGGCGCGCGTGGGAGCCAAGCCGGCCATATGCTTCGCGCTGGTGCTCTGGATCCTGCTGATGGTGGGTATGTTCTTCGTCAAGACGACCGCGCACTACTTCATCGCCGCGGCCATCGTGGCGTTGATTATGGGCGGGAGCCAGGCGTTGAGCCGGTCCCTCTACTCGATCATGATTCCGAAGGGCCAGGAGGCCGAGTACTACAGCCTCTATGAGGTCAGTGACAAGGGCACGAGTTGGCTGGCGCCACTGATTTTCGGGCTCACGCTACAGTTCACGGGCAGCTACCAGTTCGCGATCCTGTCACTGGTCGTGTTCTTTATTGGCGGATTGCTGCTGCTTGTGCGGGTGGATGTCGCGGTCGCGTCGGCGGAGGCGGGCCGACCGTCGTTCTTAGGATTCTTGGTACGGCGGACCCCAAGGCCTGCGGTCGCCCACGTCGGCCAGTCTGAGAGAAGGTTTCCGTAGTTCTGAAGCACCCTGGAGTAGGACTCTTGGGCGACCTCCGTACCCCGTGCGGCGTGCAGTGACTTTCAACTCCCCAGCTAAGGCGAGAGAATAACGGGGATGTCCCGCGCAGTCTCAAGCTCGATTTTCGTTGCCTGGTGCTGCCTGCAGACGGCGCTCGTAACGGGCCAGCCCACCGTTACGCCGGACTTGCCCGCGGTTGGGGACATGCTGGTGGCCACGTCGAGGATGCCCGATCGCGACTGGGCGGCCTCGGTGGTCCTGTTGATCTACTCAGACCCGCGGGGCGTGATGGGCTTGATCCTCAACCGTCCAACCGAATTTCCGCTGTCGCACCTGTTTCCCGAGATCCGATCCGCGGCATCGGGCAAAGACCCGTTGTACTTCGGCGGATTGGTGGCGCTTGGGGCGAAGGCACTGATCCGCTCGTCTGCACAGCGGGAAGGCGCGCAACGCCTGTTTGACAGCGTCTTCTTAATCACTCAAAGCGCGGCGATCGAGAAGGCAGCCAGGACCGGAATGCGCGGCGATGTTTTCCGGGTTTACGCAGGCTACGCCGGCTGGTCGCCGGGACAACTGCGGAATGAGCTGTTGCTTGGCCACTGGCGCGTGTTGCCGGGCGACTCGGCCACTGTCTTCGATCCTCACCCGGAAACGCTCTGGCGCCGCCTTTCCAGGCCGCGATAGGGTCAGGGAATCATCTGGTAGCTGACGAACGCGAGACGCTTGCCGTCGGGCGACCACGACGGCGCTTCAATCGAGCCGAGCCCTCCGGTGAATGAAGCGAGGAAGCCGATCTTCTTTTCGCCAAGGGTCATAGTTCGGAGCAACACCTGCCGATCCCGCGGGACGTCGATGTTCTTGCCGTAGCTCAGGAAGACAATCCGTTGTCCGTCGGGCGAGACGTGCGGGTTGATGTTGTTGTAACCGTCGCCGGTGACCTGTTCCTGGACGCTGCCGTCGGGGCTCATGCGCCAGATCTGGCGTGAGCCTGAACGGTCGGAGCTGAAGTAGATGAACTCGCCACTCGGCGAAAACGCGGGCGCTCCGTTTCTGCCCTCCGCCGTCAGGCGTGTCTCCTCCCCGCCTGCGACCGGGATCGAATAGATGCCGACCTGTCCGCCGCGTTCCGCCGTGTATGCGAGCGTCTTCCCGTCCGGCGACCAGGCGGGTCCCCACGAAGGAGTCTGCGCGGTGACGCGCCGGGGCGTGCCGCCGGTGACTGGCGCCACGTAGATGGCCGTCTTGCCCGGCTGCTGCGAGTCGTCACACAGGGCGAGCCATTGTCCGTCCGGCGAGATGGCGTGATAGCTGTCGGCATGCCTGGCGGAACCGTTGTCGAGCACCTGTGGTTGACCGCCCGTGGCGGCTACGCGCTCAATTCGACCGTCTCTACTGAACAAAAGCGAAGCGCCGTCCGGGGTCCAGGCGGGGGCCTCGATGCGTCCGGGCGTCACATAGATCGATCGCGCATCCGTGGAGGCGACAGTCACAGTTTCGAGCGTGCTGAACAAGCGCGGCTGCGTCGATCCGGATGGCGGGCCCGACGTCAGTTCCACGTTCGAGAACACGGCCGTCTCCACTGCATCCTTGTCGTGGGAGCAGACGCCGATGCCGATGTAGTACGGCTCCTGCAGGGCCAGGCGCATCGATCCTCCGGCAAAGCGGAGCGGCTCGCCAGCGCCAGCCAGGAAGATGTAAACCTGCTCGCCGCGTTTCACGATCCGCAGGCGGGTGGGCGCCGTTCCATTGGCCTGCACTTCGTGCGTGACCGCGCCTTTCTCCGTGCGAGCTTGCAGCGAAGTCAAGCCGTCGCCGTGCAGCGCCGCGTCGGCATACGCGGAGTCGGCGTCGAGACTCTGCCGGACCATCAGAATGGCCTTGCGATGGGCGTTGCCGCCCTTCACGGGGAAGGCGATGTCTGCCGTCAGCGTCGCATCGCCCGAGACGCGCTTCCAGACGAACTGAAATGCGTCGGAGGCGAACCACATATTCTCTCCGCTACCGCTCACGGTGTAGGCCTGCTGGGAGGCGTCATATTTCACCGCTCCCGCATGCAACACTGTGCCCACGTCCGTGCTGCCTTCAAGAACGCCTATTGGTGTCGCGCTTTGAGCAAGAGCTGGCGATGCCGCGCAAGTGGCGATCAGGGCAGTTGCAGCGAGCCGAAGCGTTCGTAAAGTTGTCATGCGCGGGGGTCTCCAATGTGTATTGCCGGACGATCCGGAGAAGCGGTCTATCGCGCCGACCAACTTATCACAGCTCTCCCGGCAACGCTGTCACCATGCGTTGCCGGGAGGCGCTATCATGTTGAAGCCTTGACGTCGGATCCAATCCCATCGGCTACCGCGCCTCCTGGCGCCGCCGGCGAACTCACCCGCCTTTTCCTCCGGCTGGGCTTTACCGCTTTTGGCGGACCGGCGGCGCACATAGCCCTGCTCAAAGACGAAGTCGTACGGCGCAGGCGGTGGATGACGCAGGCGGAATTCCTCGACATGCTCGGAGCCGCGAACCTGATCCCCGGGCCGACGTCCACCGAGATGGCAATCTATGTCGGTTATCGCCGCTATGGCTGGCGCGGGCTGCTGATCGGCGGGCTCTGCTTCATTCTGCCCGCGGCGCTGATCGTTTGCGGCTTCGCCTGGGCCTACGCGAAATACGGCTCTCTGCCGGCTGTCTCAGGACTCTTGCATGGCGTCAAGCCGGTGATCATCGCGGTTATCGCCCAGGCCATCTGGGGTCTGCTAAAGCCTGCGGTGAAGAGCCCATTTCTGGCTGTCCTGGGCGGTTGCGCCCTCGTCCTCGCATTGCTCCGCGTCGATACGCTGCTCGTTCTCTTCGGCTCCGGAGTACTGGTCGCGAGCGTTCGTTGGGCCTCTCCGCTACAGCCCGGCCAGGCCCGTGCTCCGGTGCGGTCGCTGGTCTACATGCTGCTGATTGCGGGCGCAATGGTGGCCCTGCCGATCTTGATAACTCACCTGCCCGATGGACCGGCGCATGCTGGCGCTCAGGGCGTGCCTTTCTCGATGCCGCGCCTGTTCCTCTTCTTCCTGAAGGTTGGTTCGGTGCTCTACGGCAGCGGCTACGTACTGCTCGCGTTTCTGCGCGACGGCCTCGTCGGCCAATGGCATTGGCTCACCGGCGCGCAGCTTTTGGATGCGACGGCGGTGGGCCAAGTCACGCCTGGGCCACTCTTCACCACGGCTACGTTCATCGGCTATCTTCTCGGCGGGCCACTCGGAGCCGTTGTCGCCACAGTCGGCATCTTCCTGCCGTCGTTCGTCTTTGTCGCCGTGAGCGGCCCATTGCTGCCGCGTTTGCGCAAGTCGCCCCTGATGAGTTCGTTCCTGGATGGCGTCAACGTCGCCGCTCTGGCGTTAATGGCTGCCGTCACCCTGGAGCTGGGCCGTGCCGCGCTGGTCGATTGGACCACCGCCGCCCTCGCGTTGGCGAGCGCAGTCCTGCTGCTGCGCTACAGAGTCAACTCCGCCTGGTTGATTCTGGGAGCTGCTGTTCTTGGCATTCTCTTCACGCTGTTTCGACCGTAGTACCGCAACCGCCAACGATGGCGAGTAAATGCTAGAGCGACCGCAGGAAGTTGATGATGTCTTGCTTTTCCGCCGTGCTCAGCCGATTGAACTGCTCGATAACGTGGTTTGCCTCGCTTTGATGACTACGGTGGGCCTGGATCGCCTCCACCAGATTGCTTGTCCGCCCATCGTGGAGGAAGAAGATGCGTTGCCCGACGCCCCAGAGCGGCGCCGTTCGGAACTCATCCGGGCCCGCGCCGCCTTGCGTGATGCCGTCCGCCAGACCCTGGCCCATGTGGTGAACGAGCAGGTCGGAGTACAGGTTCGCAGTCTGATTGGAGAGCGCGACAGACGGGGTCGTCGAGGACCCGCTGGCTATCATCTTGCCCGTTGGCAGAGACGGCGTGTGGCAATGGGCGCACCCAATTTTCGCGAAACTGGTCCGCCCGTTCGCACTGGACGGAGTATCGGGCGCCGGCGTGGGCGGAGCCAGCATCCGCATGAAGTTCGCAAAACCCTCAATGTCGGAGATGACGGCCGGATTCACCTGGGAACTTGGAGCGGCCGAAGTAGTGAAGTTGAGCGTGTCCTCAGGAGTGGCATTAAGGAGACAGCTCGGAGTCTCGTCTCTCTCTTGAGGAAACATTTGATTTGTGATCCCCATCTCGACGTTATATGCCTCGGCCGCAAACATAAGCAGGGACTTGTTCTGCGCCTTCCACCCGAAGCGGGTAATCGTCCCGTCATTTGCGCTATGGTTCGCAGCGCCGCCGAGGTGCGCATTGGGGTGACCGGAGATACCCATCCTGCCCTTCTCGGACGCGTTCGCGCTCATGTTCGCGAGAATCGCCGAATCGGGGATGGCTTCAATGAGCCCCGCCCCAAAGACAGGCGTAGGGATGCGGAAAATGATGTTGGGATTGCCCCCTCTGCCGGTGACCGAATTCCCGGCAGGCTGGAAATTGGGCTGAACGATGTCGCAGCCGGGCGCGTCCGTGCGGCCGGAGATGACGAAGAGGGCATGCACGCCGCCGTCATTGGTCCCGTTTGGATTGTTCTTGTAGCGTGCTTCGCGAACGGGGCCGTTCGGTGCGATGAACCAAGGCGCCACGTTTTTCGCTCCATTGAGAGTAGCAACAGCGATCAGTGGGTTCCTTGCCGGACTCGATCCGCCGGGAGCAGGCTGCGAGTGGCAGGAAAGGCATTGGTTCGAGTTGAACCGAGGTCCCAATCCATTGTTGTCTCCTCCCTTGACGGATTCGACTGCCGCAAACCTCGCGAGCCCGTCCTGAAAGAACGCTGCTTCATCGGCAACCAAGCCTCGCAGTGGATCGCCGGCGCCGGGCGCGCCGCCGCGCACCCCCGGATCGATTGGGCCGTTGACCTTTTGCGCCGGCAGGGGAGCGCACGCCGTTGCCAGAACGAAGGCAATGAAGGCGCCGAGGAATCCTGGCACTTTTTTCTGTCGGGTTGTCATAGTCGTTTCTCCGCTTCCTGAAGTGCAAGTGGTCGGAATCGCCCGGACCCGTCAATTCATGCCGCCAGTTCCGCACCATCGGGAAGACGATCAGCCTCGTGCGCGACCGTTTCCAGGTAGTCTGCACCAACATTGCCCGAACTTGAAGGGGGCCGGAGGATTCTGGGGGCCAAATGCCGCTATTGCGGCAGTTCTGCCCGGCTGGGACCGGTCACCTGCGTGTTGGTTGAGGTCTGGTGGGAATCGCCGGACTCAAAGCACAGCCCGGCGTAAGGTGGGATTTTGAAAAGTGAAGCCGGGAGGTTGAGCACGTGCTGACAGCGGACGTGGAAGACGGCAACGCGGCTCCCGGCGCGGGAGCCGCGTTCTTCGAAAAGCGCAATGCGGGAGCTTCGGAGCGGAGAGCTATCCCAGCTTGGGCGGCAGGTCCGTCAGCGGTCCCATCCACTGCAGTTCCTGGTCTATGTCGTTGTGCAGGCGGTACTTCACCTTCACCTTGTCTACGACATCGCCACGAACGTCGATCATGGCGCGGTTGAAATTGCCGACGCCGGCCTTTTCGCAATACTGCAGGTAGCCCATCCAGTCGGGGTTGATGCCCATGCACTCGGTGCCGATGCGATCGGCGGCGATGTAGTCGGTGGAGGCGATGGCGACTTTCTGGTTCACCGGAGTGCCCTGCGAGGGGCCGTTGCCTTCCATGCCCTCGAATCCGTCGAGAACGCCCAGGCCCCAGGCCGGAGCGAGCTTCTGCGCCGTCACCATGACGTCGTAGTGCGTCTGGCGCACCCCGCCGTGGTAGAGACGCTTGTCATTAAAGGGTCTATCCCTTCGGCTGCTATGCAGTGGAGCGCCCAGGCACAGGTTTTTCACGTTCAGCGTGGCGATCAGCACGTTGTGCGTCTTCAGCACACCGGCGGAAATGACAAACGCGGTCGGATCGCACAGGCGCTTGGCCAAACGGCAGTTCTGGATGTGAAGATCGCCGTCGAGCAGCGGGACGGTCTCGTAAAGCCCCTCGTCGTTGAGGTCCACCATCTTGATGTCGCGGCCTTTGAAGTCCTTCACCACCTCGTCGTACTTGAAGGTCTTGTAGCCGTCGAAGGTGTTGCCCGCCGAGCTCTCCGCGATCACGATGGGGCCCTTCCAACGGGGGCCCAGGTAATCGATGATGCCGCGCAACGCATCGGCATGCGTGGCGGCGAGCTGGCGGTTCGTCGAAACCAGGTTCGGCTTGATGATCACCGTCTTCCTGCCGACCAGCTTACGGCGGATGTCCGCGTCGATTAACTCCAAGGATGCCTTGATGTTAGCGATGCGGTTCTCGCCGCGCACCAGGCCCACGGCGGACTTGCCCGCCGGCGCTGCGGACGGGGCCACCTGAGGCGCCGGCTCGGCGCCGAGTTTGGCGCGAGTGGCCAGGTAAAGGCCGACTGAGGTCTGGAAAAGGTCGCGGCGAGAAAAATGGTGTTCCATAAACCTTCCTAGATAATATAGTATTTAGAGGGACCAAACTCTGTAAAGGAGAATCTCAATGTCGAACGCTTCCCGGCGATCATTTTTTACATCCGCTCTCACATCCGCTCTGGCCTCTGGAGTCGCGCTGAAAGCTGCCTCTGCCGCCCCCACCGCGGCGAAGCTCGAAATGCCCATGCGCACGCTCGGAAAGACGGGGTTAAAGGTCACGGTACTGGGCTTCGGGTGCATGACCACCTCGGACCCGGCCGTGATCACCGCCGCCGTCGATGCGGGCATCAACTACTTCGATACGGCGCGAGTCTATCAAAATGGGAACAACGAGCGCATGGTCGGCGCCGCCCTGAAGGATGTGCGCAAGAAGATCGTTCTGGCTACCAAGACCCCCGCGAAGAATGCGAAGGACGCCATGACGACGCTCGAGACGTCGCTCAAGGAACTCGGCACCGATTACGTCGACGTCTGGCACCTGCACTCCCGCGAGAAGGCTGCCGACATCCCCGACGAGCTGTTTGACGTTCAAGACGAGGCCGTGAAACAGGGCAAGGTGCGTTTCAAAGGCGTCAGTTTCCACGGCGGCCATTCGTTCATGATCCCCTGGCTCATCGAGAAGAAGCGCACCGACGTCATCCTGCCGTCCTACAACTTCACCATGGCTCCGGAGATGGACGCGCTGATCGAACAGGCCTCGAACGCGGGTCTCGGCGTGGTGGCCATGAAGGTGATGGCGGGTGGATTCCGCTCGAACAAGCCGGGCTCGTCTCTCTACGACCGTCTGAAGAAAGACACAGCGCTGCCCACGGCGCTGAAGTGGGCCGTGCGCAGGCCGTGCGTCCACACCTCTATTCCCGGCACTACCGACCTCGATCAACTGGACGAAAACTTCAAGGCTGTGGCGACGGGTTGGAAAGAGAACGACACGAAGATCCTGGCGGCCCACCTTGAGAAGATCCGTCCTTTGTATTGTTCCATGTGTGGCGGCTGCGAAGGTCAATGTTCCAAGGGACTTCCGGTGTCGGACATCATCCGTTACGTGAGCTATGCCGAAGGCTACGGGGAATTCGCGCTGGCTCGCGCTAACTGGCTGGAGATGCAGCGCGAGCACCAGTCGGTGCGCTGTGGAGATTGCCAGGAGTGCACGGTGAAGTGTCCGAACAACGTCCGGGTGTTCGACCGCGTGTCGCGCGCCCAGGAACTGTTCGCGTAGCTGAGACGAAGCTGCGACTATCGGTGAATGCGCAGCGGCCGGCGGCCCGCGAAAGCGCCTGCCTTTCGATGCGCCCTGGGAACGCCGATCTCCAGATCGGCACCTCCTGCCATGCAAGCGGCGAAGTTCAGATCTGACTTTCGACGGAGCGGTGGTAGCGTCATTCCACTCAGAGAGCACGCATGTCCGTGGGTATGTGGCTTGTTTACCACTGGCAACCTCTTCGCAACGAGATCTGCCGATCTGGAGATCGGCGTTCCCAGGGGAGCCGCGCCCATCGGTGAATCGTGTGTCTCGATCTGCCTTCACTGTTCGTCGCGGCCCTCAACTCGTTAAGATAGTGGCGTTGGAACAAGGAGTTGAGAGTTTCCATGAGATTGCTGGCTGGATTACTGCTTTTTGCCGGGATCGCCGCCGCGCAGGCGCCCGATTGTGCGATTGCGCCCGGATTCAAGCAGGACGGAGAGGCTCGCGAGTTCAATACCGAAACGCTGTACAACTACATGGACGGCAACTCGGAGGGCTACTTCCTCTATAATTTCGTTCGCATGCAGGGAGTCACCTGCAAGCACGGCGCCGTGTCGCTGGTGCTGGACGTGAGCGAGTTCCAGGACGAAGAGATGGCCTACGGCATGTTTACGTCGAACGTGGATGCGCGGCTGCCGCGCGCGAGCATCGGCGCTGCGGGCCAGGTCACCGCCGCCAAGGCGATCTTCGCCAAGGGAAAGTACTTCGTCGAAGTGAGTATGGAACCTCAGGGCGAGCACGCCGCCGCCCTCGAAGCCGCCGCCAAGGCCATGGAGCCGCGCGTGCCAGGTTCGGTGAGCGCACCGAAGGAGCTGAGCCTGTTTCCGAAAGCGGGACTCGAGCCTGGCAGCCCGCGCTTGATCCCGCAAAGCGTTTTGGGGCTCAGGGTGTTGAAGCGTGGATACCTGGGCGCTTACGGCAACGGCCGCTTGTTCTTCGTCACCGAAGCTTCGCCCGGAGCCGCCAAGGAGCTGTTCGAGAAGTTAAAGGCGCGCTTTGTCCCGGCGGGTTCGGCGCAGGCGGGAGAAGAAGCCTACATCGGCGACGATCGTCTGCTGGGCAAGTTCTGCCTTTTCCGAAAGGGCGCGCGCGTCGGCGGTTTCGTAGGAGCCGTGGAAGGCGCTGATCCCGCCAAACTGGCAGCCTCGTTCGCCGCCGGTTTGAATTAGCGCCCGTTTCCCTCGGGCGGTTACCGGACCTGCGCTGCTGGATTGGAATAGGATAATTAGGGCGACGATGCGCCTGGAGCCCGATGCGGCTGCTTCCGCGAGCCTCGTTGTATTGACCCAGACCACTGGTCGCCGATCGAAGATACCGGAGCCTCACCGGCGCAGAGCCGCGGAGCGAACCCCGGGGAGGTGTTATGAAATTAGCTGGAAACCTGATTTGTGCTCTTGCGCTGTCCTCCGCCTGCGCCTCCTTCACTCAGGCACAGACGCCGGCGGCGGGAGCGGGACCGATGGTCCAATTGAACGTCGTCGCGCTCGATAGCGATGGAAAGCCGGTCGGCGACCTGACGGCCGACGATTTTAAAGTCACGGACCAGGGCGCGGCACAGCGCGTCGTCTTCCTTCACAACAACGCTTCGGCCACTCCCGCGCCCGGTGCGAATGAAGTCTCGAATCGTCCAACCGGAGCGTTGCCGCATTCATCCGCGATCCTCTTCGACCTGATGAATGTGAAGAACATGATCGACATCAAGGCCGTCTGGGAGAATTTGTCGAAATGGGTGCCGCAGTTGGAGTCCGGCGAGTCGGTTTATTTCTATCTTCTGACCGTTGACGGCGTCCTTACTCCGATGCACCCGGTGGGGGGCAACACCGGGGATGACAAGACGTGGCACCAGCAGTTCAACAAGGTTCTGGATAAGACTATGAAAGGCGCCCGCACCGTCCGGCCCGCAGGTATGAGCGACGAGGAAATGGTCAAGAAGACCTACGTTGCGCTGGAGACGGTGGCCAATCAGCTCACCACGCTGCCCGGCCGCCGGGACATTCTCTGGATCACCAATGGCGTGCCCAATATCTGGAAGCCGGACACGCCTTGCAACGGCGAGTGGGTCGAGTGCGCGTTGTATGTGCCGCATTTGAGCGTCACTCTCGACAAGGCCAAGGTTCAGGTCGATCTTGTCTCCTACACCAGCCGCCCGAATCCGGATTTCAATCGCGATGCCGATCTGATGTCGGGCCTCACCGGCGCGCGGCCCTATTTTGGCGAAGAGATCGGCAAGGTCTTGGCGCAAGTCGCGCGCGATTCCGCCAATAGCTACACCCTGTATTACGAACCGCCGCAGGACAAATGGGATAACAAGTTCCACAAGGTGAAAGTGACGTGCGAGCGCAAGGGCGTAAAGCTTCAGACCAAGCAGAACTACTACGCCCTGCCGGATACGCGGCCTCTTCCCGCGCGCCAGCAGGCGGCTCTCGTTGCGGCCTTCCAGAGCCCGTTCGACACTCCCGACCTCGGCCTGCGCGCCAGCGTTGCCCCCGTGCCGGGCGGACCGGCGGCGCACTTGCAGATTCGCGTAACTCCGGCGGACCTGTTGCTCCGCGAGCAGGGCGGGAACTTTGACGACCAGCTTACGGTAGTAGTCGCCGACTATGGCGCTGCTGGATTGATCGGAACGCCGAGCATGGCGAACGTCAACGTCCACCTGACGCGCGAACAGCGTGACGCGGCGGTCAAGGATGGAGTCCCTGCGGCGCTGGACCATCCGCTGCCCGCGGGTGTGCAGAAGATCCGGGTCCTTGTGCTGGATCAGGGCTCAAGCACAGTTGGGTCGGTGACGATTCCCATCAAGGGCAATTAGGCCGTCCTTATATCTCGTGAGATGAGCGGTTGCTGCACGCGCAGCCACTGCTCGGAACCGCGCCGCGCTTTCCTTAGCCTCGTGCGTGTCGCAGAGTCCGCCGCTATGCAAGAGAAGACGAGCCGGTTCGTGCAGTAGAGCGAATACCCGGCCTGGCGGCGCGTCCTGAGCACTAATCCTGAAAACGGCAGTTGAAATCAGACCAAAAGGGAACCTCAGGTTCCCTTTTTCAAAACTAGTAATTTTAAAATCAGTAACTTACAAGCCAGAACGGAACCTCAGGTTCCCTTTTGCGTTCCACACGACTGTTCCACGCTGGCCCCGGCGTCGAACTGCTACTTCGAGCAATTGGCGATTTGCGAAGGGGGGGACAGCCCGGTGTGTCCACTCGGCGGGACGCACTGGACAGTCCCCCGCCAAGTTGGAGCTATGCGCCAGTTTGACGCTGGGCCGGCCTGCTACTGCGGGATGCTCAGCAGCGCGGCCTTGGCGTTCACCACGTTGGTTCCGTCAAAGGGGTACATGACCGGGGCGCCAGTATAGGTAATCGCGTTCACGTAGTTCGCCAGCGAGCTAGTCCTGGTCGACTCGACCACCGCGGCGACACCGGAGGCCACTGCAGCCGCGAACGACGTGCCGGATACGACCGCAAAATGGTTACCGGGGAATGCGGCAATCAGATTCTCGCCCGGGGCGTAGACATCGACGCTCGGCTGGCCGTAACCGCTGAAGGCGCTGCGGTACAGGCCGTACTGCGAGTCCACCGATCCAACGCCGATGACGGACTGGTCGGCTGCGCTGAAGGCGGCCGGATAGACGAGAGCATTGGAACTGACATTCGCCGTGGAGGCGACGCAGATCACCCCCTGCGCGGTGGCGAATTCGATCGCGTCCTCAAGCGTGCTGTCGGCCGTGTCGAGGTCGAAGCTCATGTTGATAACCTTCGCGCCGTTGTTCACCGCGTAATAGATCGCGGCGACCACATCGCTCAATTGCGCCGAACCGTCGGCATTGAACGCGCGGACCGGCATGATCTGGGCATTGGGCGCGGCGGCGGCGATCAGGCTGGCGACCATCGTTCCGTGTCCGAAGTCGGCGGGGAGCTGCTGGCCCTGCAATGCGGCGGCGCTATTGCCGTCGAGAATTATGACTGTGCTCTGGTCGAGAATGATCACCGTGCTCTGATCCAGAATGATGACGGTGCTCTGGTTCAGAGTGGCTAATGCGCTCTGACCTAGCGCCGCCTGCAGGACGGGATCCCCCCAGATCGAACTGACGGTGCCCGAGCAGGAGTTGGGCTGACCCGAGATGGTGGCGACGCTGCCGACGCAGTCGGCGCCCTGGACCAACTGGCCCGCCAAAAGCGGGTGAGTGGTGTCGACCGCCGTATCGATCACCGCAACCGTTACGCCGGCGCCCATGTTGCCGCTGGGACTGCCGACGATACCCAGCGCGGATTGAGTCAAATAGGAATTCGTCTTCTGCTGGGCGTTTTGCATAGAGAGCAGCCACGCCTGCAGATTGCTGACAGACTGATTCGAAGACGGGTATTGCGGCGCCTTGGCGTTCAGGTGGTGGTCCTGCTGGAATCTCAGGACGCTTGGATCCTGCGCCACGGTACTCGCCAGGCCCCACGGGGCGTCCTCTGGAATAGAAACGACTCCAACCGTCAGGAGGGGGCTGGAAAAGAGCTGGCGCTGCAAGTTGAGACCATAAGCGGTCAACACCGGTTGCAGACTGCTGCCCTGAACCTCCAGGATGTAAGTGCCGCCACAAGCCAGTGCTGGCCAGCTCAGAAGCGCCAGAAGTCCGGCGAAACCGATCAGCCGGGATATCCAGCTTCTAATTCCATCTTTGTGCGAATACCGCCGCCGCATAATACACCCCTAGTTTTTTTCCAGATCCGAAGTGTCTTGGAATCGGTTGAGCGCCAGGTCGATCTGCTGCCCCGCAGCGGCCAGCGGCACGCAGAGATGTAATCTCTGGCGCGGCAGGCCGGGCAAAATGAATTCGCCGAACCCGTTGCTGAACGTCTTGCCAACCACTTTCTTTCCCGCCATCACGAGGACCGGAAGATCGGACATTTCATCCGCGGGATTGTCGTCGTTCGACAATTGGCCCACGAGCGTCCAATTCAAATGTTCCGGCTCGGCTTCCAAGCGTAGATCCACGGAGTACTCACCTGCCCGGAACAGCAGCACGCGACTGCCGCAACCGAGCGGCAGAGACCTCGCCCCCGCGGGCTGCAGGTCGAACATGCTGTCGAACCGGAGTACGGCCCGCAGCCGCCTCAGCGCGAAGTAAGTCGAGCCTTCCGTCTGCCGCGGTTTGGCCGCGAGAATCGATTGAGCCGCCTTCACCACGAAGTCGGGCACTGTCACCTCGCGAGCGGCGGACTCGGTAAAGCGAAGCAGCCAGTTCGACTTGTCCGAAAAGCCCATTCAACCCTCCGCCAGATGAGTAGCCGCGAGCCGAACCCTATCAGAGGGCATCACGCCCCGTACCCAGTCGATCCATCGGCCGTCTCCATGTGATGCGAATCCAGCCGTTTCGTTCCGGTTATCTCGCGCAAGTCCGATGAATTCAGCCGATACCGCGCCATCCGTTTGCGATGGGAGCCTTTGACTGGAAGGCCGTAGTGCCATCCTTCCTCTGAAGGACCACCCATCGCGCTGAGGTGGGTAGGCGAGGAAGTGCCTTTCCATTCCAGTTTCAAAGCACGGCCGGCCAGGCGCTCCCCGAGGCGCGCGGGCACCCGATCGCCTTGCCGTCGAACTGACGCACGCCCCAGATCGGTGCGCAGCGCGCATACATCGGGCGGACTACAAAGCATCCGCTCACGGAGAGGCCGAGATTCGAGCGGAGATGGGAGCCGCAACGTCAGGGCGAGGATCCATGCTAAGACCGCTCATACTGTTTCCGCAAGATTCGCGGCGCGGAAAGTGCGGAAAGTGATGGTTGCCGTTTGGCTTTCCGCCACCGGAGAGTACCCAGGTGTTCGTCCAGTTTCCCGAAACGACCCGTGATAGCACGTCTAAGGCTTTTGTTTGCAGCGCGCCGCGCCTGCGACCGGTTGATCTGCTGACCGAAGGATCGAAGGTTCTAGTCCTACCGGAAGATCGTTCTGTTTCCCATGCCCTTCGCAGCAAGGTTGCCGCAGGAAAGGTCGCCCGGACGGAAGCCCGGAAGTTACCCGACCGATGCATTGGACTCAAGCAGGGGCAGATTGATCGGCTTGCATTCGGGCGGGGGCTGCCGAAAGCCCTCGATCCGAAAGGGTGCACTCGACTTGCCCAGCAATGCCCCTATCGACCATCTCCGCTTGCCGGCGCCGCGGCCGGACGGCGCCTGACAATAACCTCTTCCGCAATCTGTTTGATTTCATCAGGGTACAACGAGTGTTTCAGGACTCCCGCCCTCTCCAATTCGCGGTGCGACTGTTGGAAGGCGGGAAGCGCGACGACGGATCGCACCCGGAGACCGTAATCGAGGTTGTACAGCAGCCCTCGCGGATCGTCCGGATGGATGCTCGGGGTCACAACAAGCTCCAGGCGATCATCCGTCACCTTTAGGCCAACAACCCGGTTATATGGCTCTTCCCTGGGCCCCTCGAGCACTAAGCATGTCCGCGGAAACAGGATGACTGCTTCTTCAGTGCCTGGCGCCAGGCCCTGCAGTCCCAATCGTGGATTCGCAAGCTCGGTCGAGGTTCCGTGGACACGGTCGACGTCGAACACCACCAAGGTCGCAGAGTGCTGCGCATTGTTGACTCCGGCCAGAAGCAGTTTCTGCCTGCTATCGCCGTTCAGCTTCGCGAACGTCACTATCGTCAAATGCCCTGGATGCCAGTACTCTCCAACGAGCCTGCCACTCCCATCCAGGACAGCAACCTGGTTGGGGAACTCCTGGTGGTGTTGACTGGATATGACGATTCGGGCGTCACGCGGCGAGCGGCCAGGCACGAGCTTTACGATGGATGGCGTGTACGGAGGAAAATACTCGGCGCCGTTGTTGTCAATCACTTTGCGCCGGCCCGGCTGGAACCGCCACTTGATGCGCCGGCCATTGAGGGAGAAACAAAGAACTTCGTTTATGCGAGCGCCTTCGTTCTCCGGCAGCGCATCGGAAACATGTGCGAAGACCAGTTCTGTTTCAGCATCGCCATCCACATCGCTGGCAAACCACATTCGCTCGGCATAGCCTGGCAGATTGTACGCTGGGTGCAGCCGATGGGGAAACTCGTGCCGCCACAGTTCCCGGCCTTGAACGTCCTTTACGATGAGTGCGTTGCCCAAAATATCGATTCCGCCGGGGACCGGGACCGTCCGGGTGAGGTAGTAAACCGCCCATGCCGTCGCGCCCAACAAGGCTACCGCAAGCGCGGCGAGGTAGACCTTCCGCCACGCGGCGGGCGCAGGAACCGGCCGATTAGCGGCATCCACCCGGTTGGCTACGCTTGCGTCCCGCTCGCCGCCGGATTCCACCGCCGGCTCTTTTGCCCGGCTGCCACCCGCCGCTAACCACGTTTCAATGTCTTCGGAGTAGGCGAACACGCGGCCGCGCGGCCCCGGCATCCGCTGCACTGGGAGGGCGTGATCGCGCTCGTACATCTGCGCCGTACGAACGGCCACACGCAGATAACCGGCAATTTCGCCCCAACCATCCAGCTTCTGTCCGCTCGCCACCGGTGTCTCCCACTAATCGTATTGGATTCTATCAGGTCGAGTGTTTCTTGGGCCTGAAGGGCGTATAGCGTGGCAGGCTGCGGGGTTTGACCTGAGGACGCCGTGGCGGCCGTCTCTTTTGAACGATGCGCATCATTGCGCATATCTGCGCATCGGAGCGCTTGTCTCGTCATCGGCGAGCGAATAATCTGGTTTTTCCGGTCCACTTATCGGATATGTAGGTCTGAATGTCAAGTATCGGGCAGGCGGCAAGCGCGGGGTGGACCGGAAAAAGACAGCGCGGCGGCGAGCACGGGACCGTTCAAGGCAACTTGGACCGCATCGGCACTGTCGTTTGGACCGCACCGGTCGTTCCCTGACCGGACGCTTAGCTGCCACTCTGAATGGCATTTCCACCACGCTCCCCAATAGGTAACATTGGATTGGCAACATTGACCGGTGCGGCCATAGGCGGAAGCTTGTAATCGGCCCCCATTCCCGAAGCGCGTCTTCGATTCCGCAGTCCACAGCGAAGATTCCCCCAGCCTGGAATCGCAACCGCGGACCAGAACCTGCAGGCTTCTCTCAGGTTGGACATAGGGCCGGTTGCGCATAAGACTTGCGCATAAGGTTGAAGCCGGATCGGCCGGGTTTGTTATGGTGGAAGATCATCCCCATGACAACGGCCGTGCCCGACATCCTGGCTCGAATTGTCGACGTGAAACGCGTCGAGGTCGCCGGGAAGCTCACATTCCGCAAAGGCCTGGAGCGCAACGCGGAGGCGCAACGCGGCCAGAGGCGCAGCTTCCGTAAGGCGCTGGAATCCGTAACCCCTGCGATCATCTCCGAGATCAAGAAGGCCAGTCCCAGCAAGGGGTTGCTCGCCCCCGACTTCAACCCTGCGCATCAGGCCCGACAGTATTTCGCTGGCGGCGCGTCGGCGCTCAGTGTGCTGACGGACAAGCAATTTTTTCAAGGCTCGCTCAGCGATTTGAAGGTCGCTCGCGCCACGGCGGCGCTGCCCGTGCTGCGCAAGGATTTTACCATCCACGAGATCGACATCGTGGAAGCTGCGGCGGCGGGTGCGGATGCAATCCTGCTGATCACGGCGATCCTGAGCCGCGAGCAGATCTCGCAATATCAACAACTGGCCTGGGACTACGGTATGGACGCGCTGGTCGAAGTGCACGACGAGGCCGAACTTGACGTGGCTCTCGCGGCGGGGGCGCGGATCGTCGGTGTCAACAATCGCAACTTGCGAACGTTCGAACTGTCGCTGGAGACATCCGAGCGGCTGGCGGTGCTAATGCCGGCGTCGATTCTGAAAGTCACCGAGAGCGGCATCCACTCGCGAGCGGACGTCGAGCGGCTGATGGCGTGCGGGTTCCGGGCGTTCCTGGTGGGTGAACACTTGATGAAATCGGGTGACCCGGGCGCGGCGTTGAAGGCGCTGACAGGACGATGAGCCGGGTCCTGGTGAAGATCTGCGGGATCACTTGCCTCGAAGACGCGCTGGAAGCGGTGGAGGGGGGGCCGACGCGCTCGGGTTCAACTTCTATCCGTTGAGCCCCCGCTTCACGACGATTGAAGAAGTGGCGAGCATCGTCGAAAGAGTTCCGCAAGGCACGCTGAAGGTAGGGGTTTTTGTGGATTCCACCGCGGATGAGATCGCGACAATCGTGCGCGAGGCTGGGTTGGATCTGGCTCAGGTGCATGGTGACGCGTTGGGCTTGGCTGTCCGATTCTGGCAGGCCCTTTCGGCGGGACCCGATCTCAGAGAGAAGATGAGCACAGGTGCAGCCGAGGCATTGCTGATCGACACTCCGGCTGGCGCGCAGCGCGGCGGCACGGGACGGAGCTTCGATTGGAGCCTCGTGCGGGACCTGCCGGGAAAGATCGTGCTGGCCGGCGGCCTGGGACCCGACAACGTCGCCGAAGCGATCCGCCAGGTGAGGCCGTGGGGCGTCGATGCCTGCTCGCGGCTGGAAAGCACACCAGGGCGGAAAGACTCCGCAAAGGTGCGAGCATTGATAAAAGCAGTGCGAGAGGCAGGTGCATGAACAGTAGTCCCAAGACGCCCGACGCAGGCGGACACTTCGGTCCATACGGCGGCAGGTACGTGCCCGAAACGTTGATGGCTCCTCTGGAAGAGCTGGAGCGCGCGTACTACGCCGCACGGCAGGATCCGGCATTTCAGGCGGAGCTTTCCGATCTGTTGTTGAACTATGCGGGCCGGCCGACGCCGCTGTACGAAGCCAAACGGCTCAGCGACCAACTGGGCGGAGCGCGCATCTTCATCAAGCGCGAAGACCTGCTGCATACCGGGGCGCACAAGATCAACAACTGTCTGGGGCAGATCCTGCTGGCGCGGCGGATGGGCAAGCGGCGGATTATCGCCGAGACGGGCGCGGGCCAGCATGGCGTGGCCACTGCTACCGTGTGCGCGCTGTTCGGACTCAACTGCACGGTCTACATGGGCGACGAGGACATGCGCCGGCAGAAGCTGAACGTGTTCCGCATGCGGCTGCTGGGCGCGAAAGTGGTTGCGGTGCATAGCGGCAGCAGGACGCTGAAAGACGCCGTCAGCGAGGCTATGCGCGACTGGGTGACGAACGTCGATTCGACGCACTACCTGCTGGGCTCGGCGCTCGGTGCGCACCCATATCCGATGATGGTGCGCGACTTCCATCGCTGCACGGGCGACGAGGCGCGGAAGCAGATCCTGGACAGACTCGGCCGGTTGCCGGACACGATCTTCGCCTGTGTCGGCGGCGGATCGAATGCGATCGGAATCTTCACCGCGTTTCTGGAAGACGAAGAGGTAAGCCTGGTCGGCGTCGAGGCCGGCGGTAGAAGCCGGAGGCTGGGCGAACATGCGGCGCGGATGTCCGGCGGTAGGCCAGGTGTCCTGCAGGGGGCTTACAGCTACCTGCTGCAGGACGACGACGGGCAAGTGTCTCTGACCCATTCCATTTCGGCGGGGTTGGACTATGCGCTGATCGGTCCGGAGCATGCGTACCTGCACGATCAGGGGCGTGCGGAGTACGTGTCGGCGCGAGACTCCGAAGCGCTGGATGCCGCGACACGTTTGGCGCGCACCGAGGGGATCATCCCGGCTTTGGAGTCGGCGCACGCGTTCGCGGAGGCGATCAAGCGGGCTCCAGCGGCGAAGGGCAAGGTCTTCCTGGTGAATCTGTCGGGGCGCGGAGACAAGGATACGGATATCTACCGCGAGAATCTGCCGGAGCTGGACAGCCCGGAGGCTTAAGAAGCGGTTGGTTGGCCGACCTGGGGGTCCGCCCTACAGAGCAGGGTTTAGGGAGAACGATGGAGAGCAGTCAACGGATCGCGCGGCGGTTTGCGGAGCGAAAGAGCCAGGGGCGGCCTGCTCTGGTCGCGTATCTGACGGCGGGCGACCCCACGCCGGCGCGTACGCCCGAGCTTGTCCTCGCGCTTGAGCGGGGCGGTGCGGACGTGCTGGAACTGGGTGTTCCCTTCTCCGATCCGATCGCCGACGGGCCGGTGATTCAAACCGCTTCGGAGCGGGCGTTGAAGGCGGGCACGACGGTAGCCAAGGTGCTCGAAATCGCGCGGGAAATTCGCCAGCGCAGCGAGATCCCCATGATCCTGTTCAGCTACATCAACCCGCTGCTGCGCTATGGCCTGGAAAAGTTGGCCAAAGAGGCGCGAGAGAGTGGGATCGACGGAGTTCTGCTTACCGACGTGAGCGTCGAAGAGGCGCATGAGCCCGTTCGGCAACTGCGCTCGCAAGGTCTGGATACAATCTTTCTGGCCGCGCCGACCAGCACGGAGCGGCGTCTGAAGCTGGTGGCGGATTATTCCAGCGGGTTCGTCTATGTGGTATCGAGAGCCGGAGTGACCGGCGAGCGCACGTCGCTGGCGGCGAGCGTCGAACCGCTGTGTACCCGTCTGCGCGCCCTGACCGATAAACCGCTGGCCGTCGGCTTCGGAGTATCGAAGCGCGAGCACGTCGAAGCCCTGGGCCAGTACGCCGACGGAGCCGTGGTGGGGAGCGCGATCATGCGAATCGTGGACGAGCCGGGCAATGGCAACATTGAAGAGCGGCTGGAGGCATTTCTAGCCGAGTTGACCGGGAGAAAGCCGTGACGCCTGAAGAAGCGCAAGACGCCCTCGACGCCCTTCGCGCTGCCATTGACGAGGTTGACCTGAAGCTGCTGAAGCTGTTCAACGAGCGCGCCAACGTCGCGGGCCAGATCGGCGACATCAAACGCGCCGCGTCGCTGCCGATCTACGAGCCAAAGCGCGAGGAACTCGTTTTCAAAAACGTCATGTCGAACAATCGGGGTCCACTGCCGGACGATGCGATCCGGCGGCTCTACGAGCGTATCGTCGACGAGATGCGTACCCTGCAGCGCGAGCGCATGAAGCGGGCACAGGCCGAAGCCCAGGCAAAAGGAGAAATCCGGTGATCATCATCATGGAGCAGGGCGCCTCCGAGGAACAGGTGGAGAACGTCATCGAGAAACTGGTCGATCTCGGATTTACGATCCACCGCTCGACCGGCGCCGTCCATACCGTCCTGGGCGCGGTGGGCCCCAACGAAGACTTTGAACCGGCAGAGTTCGAGGTGCTGCCCGGCGTGAAGGAATGCCACCGGGTGATTGCGCCGTACAAGTTGGCGGGCCGGGCGTTTCGCCCGGACGGCACTGTCGTGCGGATCGGCGGCGTGGAGATCGGCGGCAGCCGCATCGTCGTCATGGCCGGACCGAGCAGCGTCGAGAATGATGCGCAGCTCGAACGGACCGCCGAAGCCGTGGCGCGCGCGGGAGCGAAATTCCTGCGGGCTGGTGCGTACAAGCAGCGCCTGTCGCCTTACGTGTTCGAGGGCTTGAACGAAGACTCGTTGAAAGCGCTGCGCAAGTCCGCCGACAGGAACGGACTGCTAACGGTGAGCGAAATCGTCGACGCCTCGCAGGCGCCGTTGATGGAGCAGTATGTGGACTTGCTGCTGGTCGGTTCGCGAAACATGCAGAACTACGGCCTGCTGGGCGCGCTGGGGAAGCGGAAGCGGCCGGTGCTGCTCAAGCGCGGCGTGGGCGCGACGGTGGAAGAGTTGTTAGTGTCGGCCGACTATATTCTGTCCGGCGGCAACTACGACGTAATTGTGTGCGAGCGGGGAATCCGGACGTTCGAAACATCTACTCCCAATACGTTTGACATCGCTGCGATTCCGTCGGTGAAGAAGCTGTCGCACCTGCCGATTCTCGGCGATGCTTCGCGCGGCGCGGGCCGGCGCGACAAAGTGGCGGCGCTGGCGCGGGCGGCCGTGGCGGCGGGCGCGGACGGTCTGCTGGTGGACGTGCATCCGGACCCCGAGAGCGTGTTGGGGGAAGGCTCGCAGTCGCTGAATCCGGCCCAGCTTGAAGAGTTGATGACGCAGTTGAAGATGATTGCGCCAGCGGTCGGACGGGAACTGTAAGCGCGAGGCTAGTGGCTGAGAGTTGTGGCTGAGAGTTGTGGCGCACGCTTTAGCGTGCAGTGGCGGCATTCATGCCGACATCTTTCCGGACGTCGAGATGAATCTCGCCGCTGCACGCTAAAGCGTGCGCCACAGCGCGTGGCTTCGTTCTGAGAGTTTGGATAGGTGAGTTGAAAGATGAACACGGTAGCAATTGCAGGGGTCGGGTTGATCGGCGGGTCCTTCGGTCTGGCGCTGCGCGCCGCGGGCTTCTCCGGCCGCATCGTCGGAGTGAGCCGGCCGGAGACAATTACCAAAGCAGTCCGGGCAGGAGCCGTCGACGCGGGCGCGACCTTGGAGGAAGCCGCGGCTGAAGCCGACCTGCTGTTCCTCTCGCAGCCGATTTCCATCATTCTCGATACGCTCGATAAGCTGGGTGGCAGACTGAAGCCGGGCGCGCTGGTGACCGATGCCGGCAGCACGAAACGCCGCATCTGCGAGCAAGGCGCCGGACGGCTGGGCGACGGCTTCCTGGGCGGCCATCCGATGGCGGGCAAGGAGAGCCGGGGCGTGGAAATGGCGGAAGCCGGACTCTTCCGCGGCCGAACCTGGCTGGTGACGCCGTACGGCGATCAGAAGCTAGCCAGCCTCCGGTCGCAGGAGTTCCTCACCTGGTTGAAGCGGATCGGCGCGCACACTATCGTCTGCAGTCCGGAAGACCATGACCAGTGGGTAGCACGTTCGTCGCACCTGCCCCAAATGCTCTCCACAACGCTCGCGCAGGCGCTGGGGGCGCGCGAGGATCGGGAAGCGTTGCTGGGCGCCGCGGGACCGGGGCTGACGGGCATGACTCGCCTGGCTCTTAGCTCCTGGGACATCTGGAAAGACATCCTGGCAACCAACGGCGACTACATCGCGGAGGCGTTGCGCGAGTTCCAGGCCGAGTTGGAACAAGCTTCGGTGAATCTGGGCAAAGGATCCCTCGAACAGACATTCCACCAAGGCGCGGAGTTCTCCGCGCGGCTTCAAAAGGCGCCATAGATTAAGTACGGTGAGGCAGCCTGGACTTGCCCCCCAACCCGCCATTGGCAAGCTTTGCTAAGTGAGGTACGATGGCACTGAAGCGAGAGCGAGTCTGGAAGGAGAGCTGCCATGCCGACCCGCAACGTCAACTTGACCGGCGAACTGGATCGCTTCGTGCTGAAGAAGGTTCAGAGCGGGCGTTACGAAAACGCCAGTGAGGTGGTGCGCGCCGCACTACGGAGCCTGGAAAGGGACGAACGCGAGTACGAGGCAAAGCTCGCCGCGTTGCGTGCTGCAATCGATGAAGGCGACGCCAGCGGAGTCGCTGGTGGCGAGGTCTTCGCGCGCGTCCGGAAGACCCTCGACGTTCCCACCCGGCTTCGGCAGCCCAACAAGCCGCTCAAAACAGCCAAGCCAAGGAATCTCAGGGTGACGCGTTAGAGCGTGGCTGTGTTCCGTTTCTCCCGAAGGGCCGAAGCCGACTTGCAGGGCATCGGCCGCTACACGCTCCAGACCTGGGGCACCAGCCAGACCATTCGTTACCTCGACGACCTGGAGTCCTGTTGCCGGATGCTCGCCAACAAGCCCGGTTTGGGCCGAGCGCGTGACGATGTCCGCCTAGGGCTGCGCCGGATGGGCTGCGGCCAGCACGTCGTTTTCTACCGGGTGGAAGCTGGAGGGATCCTGGTGTCCCGCATTCTGCACCAACGCATGCTACCGGAGAGGCACGTGATCGACGACCAGGAGGAGGAAGCGTAAGGAAACGAGTCAGGGGCGCGCGTCCGCTTAGAGCAGTCTGGGCAAGCGCGAAGCGCTACGGCGGATGGGACTGTGAGGCCCAGACCATGTTGGGGCGGGCTGCTGCCCGATCAAGACGGCGCATAAAGAAAGTCCTGCTTACGGAGCACTGCTTCCTCTCAACGGGACAGTCATTGCGTGCACCTCATTTGAACACGAGACCGGCCGGCCTCGACCCACTGGGCAGAAGCCTGCCGGATTTGCGGGAGCCGTCAATCAATCCGTGTGTGTCAGGCGCCCGGCGCGCGGTACTTGGAGGGCATTGCCAATGCCTGGTCGACTTCATCGACGGTCAGGAGTGGCGTGGTCCGCAAGTGAACCAGCCCCGTGGACGACGCCGCCAGCGCGAGCGAAGCGGCGGAAGCGTTGTCCGGCAAATCCACGATGACCACGGCATCGTCCGCGCCGAATGCAAAGTAGAAACTCTCCAGTTTCCCGTGAAGGGCCTTCAGGCTCGCTTGCACGACCGCCTTCCTCCCAGAGGCTTTGTCCTTCGCCAGCCCATTGATTCCTTCCGGCGAGTAGCTCGCCTGGATCAGATACTTCGGCATTTTCTATGTCCTTTCAGCATGTCGATCACCCCAAGCCCCAGTTGGTCAGGCGAGTGTAGCGGATGAACGGCCCGGAATCAATGCGAAATAACAAGCGCAGTCAACGTCCGACTAATTGGGAGCGGTGAGGGGCACCTTAGTGTGCGAGCAAGCAGGGCCGAGTCCGCATTCCGCAGCTTCGATCTCACCGTGACACATCAACCTGTCGCTTGTCCGACTTAACCACGACGCTCTACAATCAAGGTGATGCCGCGTAAGAGGCCCATGGCTTTTTCCTATTCAGTCTTCTACGAGCAGTGCGCCGAAGGCGGCTACGTCGCATTCGTTCCAGCACTGCCGGGTTGTCACACACAAGGCGAGACCCTGGAAGAGACCGAAGCGGCAGTCAGGGAAGCGATAACGCTATACCTCGAAAGCCTCACGGCCCATGGCGAGGCGATACCCGTGGAAGGCCCGTCGTTCCAGGGACGCGTCACTGTGCCACTCTCCATTCCGGCGTGATCCATGGCGAAGTTGCCGTCTTTGACCGCTCGGAAGGTGATCCAGGCGCTTATGCGTGCAGGATTCCTTGAGGACCGCCAGAAGGGTAGCCATCTCATGCTGATCCATCCAGGTACGAAGGCGCGGACGGTGGTGCCAGTTCATAGGGGGCGGACGATCAAGGAGCCGCTGTTGCGTGCCATCATCCGGGATGCTGGTCTCTCGGTTGATGAATTCATCGAATTGATCTGAACCCACGCTCGAGAATTGTGCGCTTGGCCGCCTCGGCAACGTGCACGGCGTCGAAATCGTGAACTGCCAGTAACGGAATGCTCGTCGCGCCACAAAAAATGAAGCTGCGAAAGAAGCTGCCGCCGATTCATCCGGGCAGCCTGTTGCGTGACGAATTGGATGAGATCGGCGCCAGTCTGAACGAGCTTGCGCGCGCGATCCGGGTGCCCATGAACCGGATTAGTGCGATCGTCAACGGGAACCGGGCCATCACGGTGGACACGGCGTTGCGCCTAGCGAGGTATTTTGGGACGTCTGCTCAGTACTGGCTGAACCTCCAACTGGCGTACGACCTGGAAGTGGCGAGTGCGCAGATCCAAGCGCGGATCGAGCGGGAAGTGCTGCCGCGAACGGCGGCGTGAGGAACGCCGGCATTCCGCAGCTTCGAACGCAAGGTGAATCGTGGGACTGTCCCTTATCCCATATCCAAACTGATAATGTTCCAAGTGGGGGAAGATACCAGTGCACGAGATCGCACGCGCAATTGTCGTTTTCGGTTTTCTCTGCATCCACGCCGGAGCCCAGCAAGAGCCGCAACAGATACCCGAGTCTCTTTCCAAATTGTGGCAAAGCGCAGAGCAAGGGAATGCGAACTCACAATTCTTGATCGGTTCGTTCTTCGAGCGTGGGATGGAAGTAGCACAGAACTACGCGGTGGCGGCAAGGTGGTACCGCAAGGCGGCGGATCAAGGACATCCCGGTGGGCAGTTTGTATTGGGGCAGCTTTTCAACAATGGGAAAGGCGTGCCGCAAGACTTCGCCGAGGCTGCGAAATGGCTGTCAAGATCGGCAGGCCAAGGGAATGCGGCAGCACAGGCGGCGCTTGCAGCGATGTATATAGTTGGTAATGGCGTTCCTCGGGACTCTTTGGAATCTGCTAAGTGGGCGAGAATGGCAGCCAACCAGGGCCACCCGTTTGGGCAAGAAGTCCTCGCGACTCTCTACGAAATCGGGCAGGGTGTGCCGCAGGACTATGTGCTTGCCCACTTGTGGTACAACTTGGCAGCCTCCGTCTCTAACGGAAAGGACCAAGAACGATTGACCAAATCGAGGGAGGATGTTGCCCGAAAAATGACGCCCGCGCAGATCGAAGAGTCACAGCGATTGGCGCGCGAGTGGAAGCCACTCACGACAAAGTGATCCAATGGGGCGAGGTTCGGAGGAAGGGCAGATGTCCCGCCGTCCGACAAGTCGCTGCATTCACGAGTCAGTTGGCTGCGAAGCGCGAGCCAGGTGCGTCTCAACCGCCAATCGAAGAATTACAGCTCAAGCCTTTAATTCGTGCAGCATGCAGATGTCGTTTAGGTCGCCCAAAAGAAGCGTTTCGTGGAAATGCTCTTCAGGCTTCGGCAATGGCCGGGCCTTTCGCTCAGTCAGCACGTAAGTGCAGTTTTGAAAGCCAAACGCGTCCGTCTTTGTATAGGCGAAGCGGTACTCGTTCTGATATTCAAAACGCTTCAGCTTCGTCGTTGTGATCAGGTCGGGTAGCGCCCAGACATTGTCGGGGAGGTCTTCGGGCCGGTAGTAGCCAACTCTCCGCGAGACGTGATTGCCGTCTGGTTTTGCTTCGCTAGGCAGTGCCTTGTGCCAACGAGCAATGAATTCTTTGGGATCCCCAATTTCAGCGCAAGCGGCGGCTTTGAACTCCTTCTTGAGCTGGTCCGTGAACGAAAGGCTCACACAAAACACGTAAATTTCGTGCGCCCTCGTGAGGCACTCCATGCCCATTTGGAGATTCCCGTTCATTCCACGAGAATGGTTGAGAATTTGGAGGCCGTTGGCGGGACGGTAGATGCGCGTGCCCTCGTACTCGTCGCCAATGACTTGTTGAGCCTCCTTGTCTTGCCAGTCTCGGAAAAATGCGGCTGTTTGGCAGAACATCTGCCCCGCCAGAAACTGCTTGGCGTGTTCTGAACTCGAGAAATACTTGAAACGACTGTGGCGCATGAGACGCGAACCCTGACCACATCTTACAGTGCTTTTGTTATTGCAGTACTTAATCCGCAACTCTGCGCCTGTTGAAGTGAACCTGGAATCCAAGGACACGTGAATTCAGGGAAAGCATACGCAAGTCCCAGGTGCGACGCCGGGTTCCCGGCGAGGCGCGGCTGACCTTCGGCTGTGGAAAAGGAGATCCGCCGGCAACGGGTCTCTTCCAAGCGTTACCCGCCGATAGCCACAGTGTTCAGGACTCACGGCCGCCTCACTCAAAGGGCTGACCGAACGTTATCGAATTGCCTTCGATGTCAATTACACGAAATTGCCGCAGGCCCCACGGCTGACTCACCGGCTCGCCCTGCAGGTTGGCTCCTTTTGCCCGCAATTCCGCGTATAGCGCATCCGCGTCTTCGACGTAAACATACAGTGAGCCAATCCCCGTGTGACGCGTCGTCCGCGCGATCAGCAAGACGGTGATCTCGTCGCGGTCCATGACTCCGAGGTCGTCCTGCTGGTAGTTGATGTGGAAGCCAAGCACATCCCGGTAATATGCGACGGCAGCGGCCACGTCGTCGAACGGAACTTCGGGCAGGGCCTTTCGCATCATGGGCGCCTGCGCCGGCGAGCACGGCACGTCATAGGATTGGCCGAACCAGAGGATATGCCCGTCCGGATCGCGGATCTCGAACATCTGCATCTTGATCCAATTCACCTTCTCCAACTCCGACGGTGCGCCACCGCGCAGTCGGATCGCGGCGTGGAATGCTGCAACGTCGCCGTTTTGGAAAAAGAGGATGGCGGACCCAGGCGGCCGAGGCGTCTCCCAGTCGTTGGGTGCGTAGTCGTGCGCGCCGAACCGGATTCGGGCTGGGCCGCACACGGCTTCGACGGTTCCCGAGTCGTCGCGGATCTCGAAACCGAGGACGTCGCGGTAGAAGCGAACACTCCGGGCAGAGTCCGAAACTCCGATGAAGCGCATGACTGGAGCCGTAATTGGAGCGTTATCAGCGGGCTTCGGGTCCATAGGCGGGCTCCATGTTGGAAGCGATAAAAAGCGCGCTGCGGCGCGGGTCCTTACATGATAGCCGCACCGCGAATGCCGTTGAACCTTGTCGTGCGGTCGCCACTTTATGATCCTAGGACAGTACGCGGTATCTTAATGTCACCTCCTGGAGTCGTTCGGCCGCGCCTATGGTGCCGGAAACTGCACACGCCGATCGACACCATTCGAAGTTGAACCGGTTTCCCGCTATGATATGGACGGATGGGCGTTGACGACACACTGCTGAGCGAGATTGTTCGTCGTGTTTTGACCGTGGCGCGGCCTGACAAGATCATTTTGTTCGGCTCCGCCGCGACGGGCCAGATGACGAAGGACAGCGACATCGACCTCTTGGTCGTTGGACCGCCGCCAGCGAACCGCCACGAGGCATCCGTTCAAATCCGCGACGCAATCGGCAATATCCAACTCCCGGTCGACGTCATTCTCATCGCAACGGAACGATTCGAGTCCACCAAGGACCTCATCGGTGGGATCGCGTATCCGGCGCACAAGTACGGCAGAGTGCTCTATGAAGTGGCCTAAGGCGGAAATCTGGCGACTGGCATTGGAGTGGCTTAGAGAGCCTTACCTGGCGAAGGGCCTAGCCCACTACCAGTACCCCGATGAGCACGAGAATATGCCGGCTCGGCGTGGCGCTTTGATCCGAACTCGCAGCAGTCGCCGAAACGCGTGGAAGAGAAGTTGTGGGCCGCGCGAAAACGACGGCGATGGATCGGGCGCGCGGGGCTCAGGCTATTTTGCCTGGCGTAGCGCCTGGTGCAAGACGGACTTGATGTACGTCTGGTAAGGCAGGCCCTTCTGAGTTGCCTGTTGGCGCGCCAACTCAATATCGTCCTCCGGAAGGCGGATTGAGACGACGCGCGACTTTGAGGCGGCCAGACGGGCTTTCAGCGTCGATTGATCAAGACGCTTCAGAGTGCCCTGCTTGGCCACCCCTGCAAAATCCCGATCCAATCGCGCACGGTTCTTGAACCACCACTCGGCCTCTTCAGCTTCCGATTTAAAGGCGGGTATCAAACGATTCTGCTTCATCAGCGGCTCTCCCAGTAAAAATCGCGATAGGCCCGACTGGCGGCGTACGCCGTGACGGCGCGGACTTTGCCCTCTCTCGGCGTCCAGATTCCAATGAGCACCTTGCCGGTCCGGGTGACGCCGAGAACTTTGTATCGCTCCTCATCGTCTCGGACCTGATACTCCAGATAGAACGGCTCGCCGGCTATGAGTTCCTCAAACTCGTTGGGTGTCACGCGATGCCGCTTCAAATGCCGAGTGTTTTCGGCGTCCCAATCGAATTCGATGCCGGCGCCCACCCCACCCATTATGTTGTCAGTGTATATACGCTGTCAACCACGCCCAATTTGCCGGCGCATCGAGATTATCGGTCGCGAGGAATTCTCAGATTTCGTCAAGATCAGCCGAGGCTTCCGGGAAAAATCGTATCCGGTCATGAATGCTCAGCGCGACGGGCGGCGCTTCTTGTGCGTAAACGCGCAATCACGTCGTCCTCGCTGCTGGGCTGCACTCTGCTGCTTTTAGGTGCGGCGACGCCTCAGCCTCCGCATGCGGGGTTCTGGAGACCCCGCGCGGCACTGGAGCGCCGCTCCACTTTGCTCTACTCGGATCTGCGGCTGCGGCCTCGGACTGCGGTGGAAAGTTTCCGGAGTGCGCTCACGGGGTCGGCGTTCCCGAAATCTGAAGCATACCAGGCGTCTACTTTGGCGCTGAGCTTCTCCCAGCCCTCCTTGGAGTTCCTGGTAGCGAAGTCGTTGATGACGGCCTTGCGCTCTCCGGCTTTGCCCGCCTGGTTGGTCTTCTGGTAGCAGAGCAGCAGCAGGATGTCCTGAACGCGGTAATCGGGATCGGCCGGCTTGCCCGTGCCCAGACGTTCCGGATACTCCTTGGAGGCCACGATCTGCTGCTCGGCGCGGTCGTACTGGCCCTGCCTCATAGCCTCCAGAGCCATGGCCATCTGGCAGTCGGAATACAGACGATAGACGTCGCTCTGACCCTCGGCTGGCAGGATGGCGGCGTGTTCCAGAGTGGCATGGCAGTCCTGATAGCGTCCCGCATTCAGGTAAGCGCGCGCCAGCGTCACCTTGATGACGTCTTCTTTCGGGAATTGTTTCGCGGCGCTCTCGGCCACGGCCAGAGCTTTATCGTGCATGCCGCGCGAGGCGTAGTAGGCAGTGAGACGCTTCGAGTTGCGCCAGTCCTTGGGATCTACGGCAAGCGCCTTTTCATAGTCTTTCTGCGACTGGGCGGGATCGGCGGACTGTCCCAGGAACGCGCGGCTGGTGTAGAAAGCGGCATAGTCGGACTTGTCGCCGGCGGATGCCAGCACTTTGAGGGCGTCCTCTTCGCGGTGCAATCCCCATTCGATGAGACCCAGATAGTATTTCGCCTTCCAATTCTCAGGCAAAGCATGGTCGGCCCACTCGAAGACCGGGATAGCTTCCTGCCGGAATGGGAAGACCAGATAAGGCGAAAGCAAAGCCGCTTTGCGAAGTGCGGCCTGACTCTTTTCAGGAGACTTGTTCCGAAGCAGCCAGGCCTGCCAGTAGCGGATCTCGGCCTGGTCCGGAGCGACTTCCAGCAGGCGTAGGGCGTCGTCATCGAGCCCCAGATTCATGTAATACGCCGCGATTTCGAGGTAGCTCTCGTGCGGCATTTCGTTGCGAATCATCGAGCGGAAGCTCACCAGCGTGGCGGCGTCCGGCTTCAACAGATAAGTCTCAAAGCGGGCAAAATGGCTGAGCGGATCGATGTTCAGGATCTGCGCCAGAATCTCGCGAGCCTGCGCGGGCTTGCCCGTGCGCCTGTATAGAGTGCTCAACACCTGGCGCGTCTTGATGTTGTTCGCGTCGTATTCGAGCGACCGGCGGGCGTACTGTTCGGAGCGCTCGAAGTTGCTCTCCATCAGGTAGATCTCGGCGAGCTGGCCATAGGCCGACGAGCGATATTTCATCGAACGCGCGGCCCAGCCCAGCGTTTCCTTGGCATCCACGAAATTGCCCATGCGGCGAGAAATCAAACCGTAGAAGTAGTTGGCGTCGGCGTCGTACATCACGAAGTCGAGCGCGCGGCGGGCATATTCCAGAGCCTTCTCATATTCGGCGCGGCGGTAGTACACCGCGGCGGTGCGCGTCAGCGCGCGAACGTGCGTGGGGTCGCGCTGGATGCATTCGAGGTATTGATCGAGAGCCTTCTTATAGTTGCGTTCCCGCTCGGCGCGCTCGGCCGATTGATAGAGCCCTTCCAGAGTGGAGGAGTCGTAGTTGCGGAAGTTCAACGGACGCTTCAGGAGCCCGTCCTGGGGATCGTCGGAGTAGGTCAGCAGCTTTCCGAGCCGGACGCGCAGTGAGCCCGGCTGCACCGCAATGGGAAGCTTCTTCTCGTAAATGCCCATGGGGTTGAGCTGCAGGCGTTGCCGGAAGATCTCTTTGTCTCCATTGAAGACGGTCAGGACCTCGTCAATCTTGCCCAGCGCACTGAAGCCGAGTTGGACTTCATGCCCATCGGTTCTGGCATTGAGCGCGCCGGCGGGCGTGGCTGCCACCATCGGGCCGATGCTCTTGTAAGGGAACCAGACCTCGCGCCAGCGGTCCGTCGTGTAAGGCGCGAAGAATTCATGGTCGTTCTGGTCCAGCAACCTGCCAGACTGGGGCTCGAAGTAGGGGCCGTCGGTGTCGGTGAGCAGATTGTCCCAGATGGCGCCGTCGCGCGAGAGCGGCCAGCGGAAGAACTTCTGCCCCGGCACCTCCTCGTGCAGAGCCCAATGGCCATAGCCGAACTTCGAGTCGTGCCAATAGCCGCCGTTCGATTCCTGCAGCTTGCCGTGGACGAAGTAGCTGCCGCCTTCATCCATTTCGCGATGGTCCTTGTACAGAGCCAGGCTGCGGCCATCCGGCAGCAGCGGCCACGGCTGGACGGCCTCGGAGTAGTCGTGGGCGATGTACTTCGTGCCAGGCAGGATGAATTCGAGATCCTGGCCGAGGTGGGCCGCGGCGTTCATCCACACGTAATAGGACTGGTCGAGCGGCTGAGGGTTGTACCAGAGCGCGTCGGTCAGGAAGTACGCCTTGTCCGGCGGCAGCGTGACGGAGACGCGCCACTCTGTCCGCGACGGCAGGTCCATGGTCCCAACGATGCAGGTGACGCTGCCGTCCGGGTTCTTGCGCGTCGTGTAGTCGACGGGCGAGGCGGTGGCGGGCGTATGTCCGACGAGCCCAAAATTCCACTCGATGCCGCCCGAGGTCCATGGGCCGCGATGGGCGATCTGGCGGTACTTGCGGACCTTATTGAAATAGAGGAAATCCTTCCCCGTGCTCTTCTCGATGGCCGCGAGGAGCTTGCCTCCGTCGGCCGGTGAAATCAGCAGCTTGATGTAGGCGTTCTCCAGTCGGACGATGTTGTAGTCCCGGTTGGCGCCCTCGAAGCTGAGTTCGTCGAAGAAGTAATAGGGGTAGAGGCTGGCTCCGTTGGCCCACATGCTGGAGCGGGTCATGATGGGGGCGGGGTCCGGTCCGGAGTAGGGATAGGACTTGAAGGATTGTTTCTCTTCCTGGATGGTGGCCGCTGGCTTGGAGGTCGCGGACGGCTGAGCGCCGGGGCTCTGGGCAATCAGAGCGGACGCGGCCAGCAGGAAGGTCAGCGGGAGCTTGGGCATGGCGGAAGAACTCCTCACGATTTTGCGGAGCGGATTGAGGGCAGGAAGGGACATTCGATTCGAGAAGACGTCGATGCTACCGCTCCCTTACGGTCGCGGCTCCGTTTCGGGGTTGACGATCAGCATATCACCGCTAATCGTCAATCGGATTGCTTCGATTGCTTGCTTTTTATTCTGTTGAGTTTCGATTGTACCAGAAGCGTGGGGTCGAAAATGAAGCCCCGAATCGCAACCAGGAGGTCTGCCCGCTTTGCGGCATCTTAGACTGGTAGAGGGCGCCTCGGGAGGTTGTCATCCACAACACGATTGAATACCGCGTAAAGGGCATGGATTGCGCGGAAGAAGTAGCACTGCTGCGCGGAGCACTGTCCAAGCTGGACGGGCTAGGCAATCTGTCTTTCAACGTCGTACAGGCGCGGATGACGGTGGAATACGACGCCAGCCTCCTGGACGCGGCGAAGATCGAGCATGCCGTCCACTCGACTGGCATGCGCTGCGAGGCGTGGAGCGACGACTCAGCGCCGGAAAGGCGCGGTTGGTCGAAGGAATCCGTACTCACGCTGGCCAGCGGGCTGTCCCTGGCGATTGGCATGGCCTGGGAAGCGGCGCACAGCGGGGACATCCTGACCAGCCTGCTGGTGCACGACCACAGCCGCCACCATGCGCCCGGCGGCGCGCTGGTATTCTTCCTGCTGGCCATCGTCGCGGGGGCGACGCCGGCGTTGCCCAAGGCTCTCGGTGCGCTACGGCAACTTCGACCGGACATGAACTTGCTGATGGTGCTGTCGTTGACAGGCGCCTGCGTCCTGGGCGAGTGGACCGAGGCCGGAACGCTGAGCTTCCTCTTCGCTCTGGCCGGACGGCTGGAGCACTGGAGCATGGGCCGCGCGCGCGACGCCATCAAGCAGTTGCTGAACATGGCTCCGCACGAGGCGACGGTTCTCCACGGCGGCACGGAGCACGGCAAGGAAGACCATGGCGAGCATGAGCATCGCGTGCTGGCCGCGGACGTGAAGATCGGCGCCCGCGTGCGGGTGCGGCCGGGCGAGCGCGTGCCTTGCGACGGCGACGTGGTGCGCGGATCTTCCTTCGTCAACCAGGCGCTGATTACGGGCGAATCGACGCCAACGCCGAAGATGTCCGGCGATGCGGTGTTCGCCGGAACCATCAACGAATCCGGCGTGCTGGACATCCAGACCACGCGGCAACACTCCGATACGACGCTGGCGCGGATGGTGCGGATGGTGGAGCAGTCGCAAGCTCGGCGCGCTCCGGCCGAACAATTCGTGGAGCGCTTTACGCGGCACTACACGCCTTTGGTGTTTCTGCTGGCGTTCAGCGTGATGGCGCTGCCGCCGTTGTTCGGGTATGGGGCCTGGTCGAAATGGTTCTACGAGGGCATGGTGATCCTGCTGATCTCCTGCCCATGCGCATTAGTGATCTCGACGCCGGTGAGTATCGTCGCGGCGCTCACGGCGCTGGCGCGCAAGGGCGTCCTGGTGAAGGGCGGAGCTTTTCTCGAAGAGGCGGCGCGAGTGAAAGCCTTCGTCTTCGACAAGACAGGCGTGCTGACTATGGGCAGGCCCGAGGTACGCCGGGTGACGCCGCTGGGGGGCCGGACGCTCGAAGCAAGTATTGGAACGGCTGGTGAGCCTGGAACTTTCCAGCGAGCACCCCATCGCCAGAGGCAGTGATCGACTATGCGAGAAGACAAGGCGTGCACGCGCTGCCGGCGGCCGGCTTCCAGTCCGTCGTAGGGCGCGGCATCCAGAATGAAGAGGGCTTCTGGGCGGGCAGCGCGCAGTGGCTGCGCGAGAGCGGCCGTATGGACGGATTGGGAGTGGAAATCAGCCGGCTGAGCGAGGCGGGCGAAGCCGTATTCGCGTGCGGGCAAGGTACGGACGTTTGGGCGTTAGTAAGCGTGACGGACCCGATCCGGACCGAAGCTGAGCGGGTCATGCGATCGCTTCGGAAGATGGGCGTCGAGAAGATCGTGATCCTGACCGGCGACACGCGTGAGAACAGCAAGGCGGTGGCCCACCTGGTCGGCGCCGACGAGCTGCGTACCGACCAGTTGCCCGCGGACAAAGCGGCGCGCGTGCGCGAACTACGGACCGAGTACAGGCACGTAGCCATGACGGGCGATGGCGTGAACGACGCCGAAGCGCTCAGCAGCGCGTCGCTGGGCGTAAGCCTGGGCATGTCCGGCGCGGACGTGGCGCGCGAAATCTCGGACGTAGTGCTGATGTCGGGCGACCTGCACTGTCTGCCGTTTCTGCGCCGTCATGCGCGGAAGACGATGAGGATAGTGAAAGAGAATATTGGCTTTGCCCTCGCGATGAAGGGTCTGTTCCTGATCGCGGCGGGGGCCGGCGTAGCGACGCTGTGGATGGCCGTCGCGGCGGATATGGGCGCAACGTTTGCGGTCACGCTAAACGGGCTGCGGCTGCTGCGGGCGCGGGAGCGGGAATTCTAGAGACTCGCGAACTGCGCTCACGCTCTCTTACGAGCCCGCTTGGGTCGCGCGGCGGCCCGCGCGGTATCCGCGAGAAGGCGTAGTGCACGATTGACAGAATCGCTATCCGGAAACAAGCTGGCCAAGTCTGAGTCAATCAAAACCAAGTTGGTGCCCGCGGCAGCCTGACGATGGTATTTACCTCGAACGCCGCCTCTCAGGATCGCGAGGTCGTACTCCGGTCTCATGCGGTCATTGGCCATCCGGGAAACATCAAGCCTTAAGCCGTCGCTCAACAACGTGGTCGCCAATACTTTAGCACTTCCGTATCGCGTGTCTCTGGCTCACAACCATTGGTTCATAACCTTGGCTCGAAACCTACCTTCTGCCGCCGCCGCCTCGGCCACCGCCACCTCCGCCACCGCCACCTCGGGAGCCGCCGCCGCCTCCGGAGCTGTGGAATCCGCCCCCGCCTCCACCGCCACTGTAGCCGCGGGAAACACCGCCACCACCGGAATAGGAACGAGGCGCCGCCTGAGAGCTGTAGCTGCGTTGCGGGGCCGAGTAGCTATAGCTCCGCTGCGGTGCTGAATAGCTGTAGCTCCGTTGGGGAGTCTGGTAGCTATAGCTGCGCTGTGGAGCTGAGTAGCTGTAGCTCCGTTGCGGAGACTGATAGCCCTGCCCCCGGGTTGAAAAGCCTGACTGCGGACCCGCAGTTCGCGGAGCCGTGGTCTGACCGCCCTGTTGCGGCGAGCTGAAGCGCTGCCAGCCCGAGGAATAGCCCGGCGACTGGGAGTTCCGTGCGCCACCCTGCGCAGATTGGAAGCCCCTTGCTCCGCCTTGTGGCGAGGTGCCTCCCATCGAATTCCGATTCGGAGAGCTTCCCTGCCCCATTGCCGGCAAGCTTCCCGCCCGGCTGGCCGCCATCCGCGAAGCCTGCGAAGCCGCGCCGAACCGGCTGCTGAGTTGCGCGTTAGGATAGCCTACGCCAAGCCGGTGACCGGGATCGTGCGCCCAGGGCATTCTGCCCCCTGGTCCGTTGCCGAAGCCACGGCCGCCGCCAACCAAGCCGCGGCCGCCGACGCCGAATCCGCGACCGCGGAAACCGCCGTGATATCCGTAATGGTTGAAGAAGGAACCGTTGACGAAAATGCCTCCGCCGAACCAGTTCGGTCCCCAACCCCAGCCCCAACCACCCCAACCCCAGCCGCCCCAGCCTCCGAAACACAACCCCATATCGATTCCGGAGGTGAACCAATAACCGGAAGGATAGAACAGCGGCGGATAGTCGCCCCAGGCCGGAGGCCCCCAGACATAGCCTGGGTCGTAGGTCGGGACATAGACCACCTGCGGGTCGGCCGGCATGATCTGGATTGCGGATTGGCCATCCCGCCGATCCGTAGTGACCGACTGCTCCGCGTTGGACTGCAGCTTGCCGTTTGCCTCGGCCCGCGAGCGCATGCGCTGCACCGCGCTCATCACATCGGGCTGCTGCGCGAGGAAGGCGTTGCCCAGGTCGGTAGTCCATCGGATGTTCTGAGTGAGTTTCTCCAGCACGTCCGGCAGAGCCACCATGGCTTGCACGCTGGCATCCCAGTTCTGCTCCCGCGCGGCCTCGGTCAACTGCTGACCTGCGAGGTTCCTTGTTCTCCTGCAGCCACTGCTGCGCTTCCACCAGTTCCAGTGGGTAAGTACTGGCTACCAGCACCTGTCCCAGCAATGGGTCCGGGTAGAGCGCGATGGGCGCAACCAGGTTATCCAACTGTTGCGGGGAAAACCGTTGCGGCGCGCCCTGACTGGGAGGCTCGTCTGACTCCTGTGCCAGAAGAGTACCTGTGTTCACCGTCAAGCCGGCGACACACGCAAACAAAACGGCGCTTCGAATGAACGGCCCCTCAGGCGAGAATCTTGTCCGCCACATTTGTACCTCCACGCTCTCGCCGGCGGGTCCGCCGCCAGCTCTGCGTTTCCGGACTCGTTCATCTACTATGATGCGCCAAAACATCAAGTGGTTAACCGGAATCTTTGGGTTCCGGCGCACTCCTGTCCGATCGGAAATCGTGAGACGCGAAGAAGTTTGGAGAACCGGACTGGAGCGCGCGCGGTATAGCCGGAGAATGGGGTCGGGAGTTGCCCGATACATAGGTCTGAAATCGCGTCCCCCCTGGCGGCGCACACGGAACTGCTGCTCCCCCGCGCGTGCGACCGAGCGCCGCCAGGTGCTAAGACGGCTGTCCTGGCACCCCTCCGAAATGACAGCCGAAATCCCTCACTTCACTGTCCACACCTTTAAGGTGTTGTTCACATCGTCGACTGCGGCGAACCGGAAATCGTCGTCAGAGCCCCGGGCGGCAATGCCGAAGGCGCCTCCCTGCATGGCGGAATCCACGGAAAGCGCGGCAACGAAGTGGCCGGATCGCGTGAATTCGATCAGCTCGCTAGGATGATTCGAATCTCCGTTGACCGCGTCGCCGTTGGATGCGATCAGATTCCCATTGGGGGCTAGCACCAGACCGAGCGGCCCGCGCAGTTCCGCTATGTCGGAGTAAACCAGGTCGCCCTTGCCCTGATCCTGGGCTGTCCGTCCGGCGTTGTGAACGGCGTAGATCGCGTTGTCTCCGGTCGAGGCGACATAAAGTGTTTCGGTCCGCGCGTCGAAAGCCAGTCCGGTCGGACCCACCACCAGCGCGGTTGGATCGCAGCGCTGCATGTAGCCCGACGCGATCTGGGTCATGCTCTCCACGTGGAATGAACCGCCGGAAGTGTCAATATCCAGACGCGATACGGTCCCGCTGAGCACGTTTGAAACAAAGACCTGGACCTGGGCGCCGTGATCGTTCACCGTCAGATCCCAAGGGCCATTGAGCAGCGACTTGTCGGCCAGGGTGGTGACCAGTTTGCCCTGCGGATTGAGAACCAGCAGAGATCCCTGCTGGATCGTGCCGCACGTACCGTCCGTCGTCGGGACATTGCCGACGAGTACGAATCCGCGTTTCAAAACACCGAGTGCGGTAGAGAGGCCGAGTCCCGCCGGGCCCTGAAAGAAGAGATTCTGCGTGCCGCCGGGCGTGATGCTCACGATGGTGGCGCCAGTGCCCTGCGAATTGGAGCTGTTGTTGAAATTGGAAACCAGAACGTCGCCGGGACTCAGCGGCCCGCCGCCGGGAAACTTGCGCGGCACGAAGGCCACGCCATAGGGATTCACGTCTCCGTTGGCGGGCACGGTGGTTGTCGCTACCAGATTGGTGCTGGAGAGTTCCGAGAGAATCGATTCCTCCGCCTCGCCTGCCGCGAAAACACCGCACAGCAGGACAAGGAAAGCTGTAGAAGTTTGCTTGAGTAAAGCTTGGTATTTCATATCGCCTCGAACGCGAAGGCTCACTGTCTGACATCGGGTGTACGACATACAAGTGGGACCGCTGCCGGCGCCGTGGGGCAGGATGGCATCCTGCTCGGCGGTTGCCTACCGCCGCCGTCTCACGCCAAAATGCCAGTTGGCCGATTGCCAAGCTGCCCCGCAACCGCGCCTTCTGCCTTTCGTGCCCATGCGCTCGGCTTCCGGACACTCGGCGTCTGGACACGTTGCTAGGCAATCGCGACGGCGTCCACATCTATGTCGCACCCCCTCTGACATCCACTAAGCATCAGGCTAGAGCCGGGGGGCCGCTCGGGTCGTCAGGGAGCTGTAAAAGTTGTGTCAATCTTGGAGGGAATTTTGAGGAGAAATGCGAGCCAGGGATCGCCTTGCGCCCGGCAGGCGGCCCAGGTCCCCGGCGCACATGGGGAAGTTGCGCTTGCTTTCAGACCGCCCAATCAGTCATCCTGTAAAGTTTCTCTCTGCGTTTCGGAGGCGCAGACCGGCTAACCAGATGAAGGTTCGAATTTTATATCACGATCACTGCTTCGATGGGGCGGCTTCGGCGGCCTTTTTCAGCCGTTTTTTTACGGACAAATTCGAAGCGGGCGCCGAGTTGCTGTACACGGGCATGGCGCACAAACCAGACCAGCTTTTTGAGGAGGGATTGTTCGACGGAGACGAAAACGCAATCGTAGATTTCAAGTACTCTAACAGCCCCAAGGTGACGTGGTGGTTCGATCACCACCAAAGCGCCTTCCTGAGCCCCGAGGATGCCGAGCACTACCAGCGGCACAAGGATTCGAAGCGGTTCTACTTCGATCCGAATTCCCGCGCCTGCACGGCCTTCATCGCGCGGGTGGCGCGAGACGTCTACGGCTACGAAGCCGCGGACCTCTCCGACCTGGTGCACTGGGCCGACATCATCGACGGCGCGCTCTACGCCAGCGCCGAAGAAGCGGTGGCGATGCGCGCCCCCGCCATGAAGCTGACGCTCGTGATTGAAGCTTCCAAAGGCTCGCAGACCGTCCAGAAGATCATCCGGATGATGCAGCGGCAGAGTCTGTCGGCGATTATGGAGGACCCTGCAATCCAGGCCGAGTTCCAGCCGCTCTACGAACGGCATTTGAAGTCGATCGACGTGATTCGCCGTCTGGGCGAGTGCAAGGAAGGCGTAATCTTCTTCGACGTCGCGGACCTGGACATGGAGGGCTACAACAAGTTCGTGCCCTACTCCCTGTTCCCGAAGGCAACCTACACCGTTTCGGTGAGTCTGGCGAGCTTCCGGACCAAGATATCGGTCGGCTCGAATCCATGGTCGGAGGAACCGCCCAAGCACAATCTGGCAACGATCTGCGAACGCTACGGCGGAGGCGGCCATCCGCGCGTCGGAGCGATCAGCTTTGGAAGAGATCAGGTAGCGGAAGCGCGCCGGGTGGCGCGCGAGGTGGTGGAAGAGTTGCGGGGCTGATTGCCGCGCCAAGACGCGGGGCAGAACTGCCGTGGAGTGGCGCCGGGAAGATCGAAACGGTAAGAGCTTACCGCTTTTTCTTTACAAGTGATTGATTCTAATACGTGAAAGCGGTAACCCTTACCGTTTGCCACTCGGCTGGCAGGCTATTAGCGCGTGCGCGGAGGTAGTTCGCACGCCCTTGGCCCCAGCCTGTGCCGCGACCGCGCCACCAACCGGTAGAGAGCGCGCGTAAGCGGCCGCACGATAGGGTTGCCGAGCAGGAACGCCAGCGCGGGCCAGCCAGTGGCGCGTAGCGCCCGCACCAGGGCCAGACTGCCGCCCCAGATGGTCCCGTCGGGCTCCAGCCACAGCATCTGCCTTGAGACGGTTTGTGCGACTTCGTCCGGCACCCAAGCCAGGACCTCGCGCGACGCGCGCTTTTCAAACGGCTTGCGCGCGATTCGTTCGAGCAGGCGGACCGACCGCGAACAGAAGCCGCACTCACCGTCGTAGATCAGCAGACCGCGTTCTGGCGCAGGTTCGATCCGAAGTTCGGGGAAGCTCTCGCGAATGGCCACGCTTATCGAACGGCCTGGTCGATGTGGACCAACTGGTCGCTCGATTGGGTGTTGAAAGGCCGCGTGTCGGGCTGGGTTTGAGGGCGACGCCAGGAATCGAAGTAGGACACGTAGTGCACGCAGGAGACCGTGCAGTGCGGCGCGCAGGCCTTCTCCGTGTTGTACTCGCGGCGCATGTCCGCAGCGCCGTAGCCCTCCAGAGGCTTGCCCGGATAGCCGCGCTGCTGCGAGCAGTAGTGCACCAGCCCGTCTTCGCACACGTAAACGTAGCGGGCGCCGGCGCGGCAACGCCACTGGTTCGGACGGCCGTTCACAATCGACTCCTGGAAGAAGCTGAGTTGCGAGAAATTGCGCTTCTCCAGACCCTTCACCGCCATGTAGACCTCGCGCTCGTGCGCCGAGAGCGGCTTCAACTGGCCCGTGCTGTCGTGGATGATGCCGATGGTGGACGAGAAGCCCAGTTCGATGGCCCGCTTGGCGATGACGAGCGCGTCGTCGGGATACTTCACGCCGCCGCCGACCACGGAGTTGATGTTCACGTGGAACACGGCGTGGTGCGAGAGCAGTTGGAGCTTCCGGTCGAGCACCTTCAGGCTCTTCTTCGACACCTCGTCCGGCTGGACGTTGTCGATGGAGATCTGCATATGATCGAGGCCGGCGCGATTCAGGCGCTCGATGCGATCGGCGGTAAGCAGATAGCCGTTGGTGATCAGGCCCGCCACCGCGCCGTGACTGCGAATGCGGCGGATGATCTGGTCGAGATCGGGGTGCAGCAGCGGCTCGCCGCCGCTGATGGTGATGATCGCGGTGCCCAGCCGGCCGAGGTCGTCGACGCGTTCCAGCATCGTCTCGGTGTCGACCGGCTTGGAAATATCGTCGTACTCGTTGCAGTAGGCGCACGAGAGGTTGCAGCGGCGGATTGGAATGATGTGCGCCATGATCGGGTGGCCCGTGTGGACCGCCCCCCAGGCAAGCATCCCAATCTCCCGCATTCTGCGTTTCAGCGCAGCCCAGTCGCGCCGTGCACGGAAGACCTGATCGGACATACAGTTACCCTATTAAACCATATGGATTCGACAGCCGACCACGAGAGGGGCTCCGGCAGCGGAATCCAGAGGCTCAACGGCGATTTTCGGCCTTCGTGTGGAGAACATTCGCGCCGCAGGAATCGGGTGGGCCGGAGGCGCATGTTACACTGGCAAGTGAACCCGCTCGCAAGGGCCCTTGGGACGTCGTCCTGAGGCGCTTTCCGCACCAAATGGAGAGGTGGCCGAGTGGTTGAAGGCGCACGCTTGGAAAGCGTGTATACGGGAAACTGTATCGAGGGTTCGAATCCCTCCCTCTCCGCCAGCTTAGAATCAATTACTTAGCAGAGACGCTCCGGGGCGAATCCGGCATGGCACATGGAATGCGCTGTCCGCTGATTCACGCGTCAATGCTTGCCCGCGCGCTGCAGGGGACTTATACACTGAACCCCTCGGCTGAGACAAGCAAAATAGTGACACATTGTACCGTCCCCGGATTCTGCATTGTTGTTGATGTTGGTTGATTAGAAGTGACTTTTCTTCTATTGTGACAGGAAGCGACAATACAGTAAAGAGCCGTAGATATTGGCGATTTCGCAAGCGGGCAAAACTTATCCACAGAAACTCTGCGTATGGTATTCTCGTGCGCATGGAATCCTTGGAAGAGTATCCGTACCAAGTCCAGGCCGTAGTTGATCTTGCAAAGAACTTCAGCTCCGACCATTTCCGTTATGCAATCAAGCAATGCCGTGAAGTCATAGCCAAGACCGTTGCGGAAGACAACCGCTCAGACCAACAGATAGCACGTGTCCACATTCTGAGGTACCTCGACATCCAACTCGCACGCGCCGTTCGCTGGATTGAAGACGAGGCCGATCTGATGGCATTGGTCTTGAGAAGCCAAATCGAGCTACGAGCTTGGGCCGAATTCATCTCCAGAGGCCCCGACGAGGCGACGCAGTTCCTTCATGAGGCTGACATCGACGCCCGTGAGCTTCACGAGAAGATGGAAAAAGCGTACCCCGACGAGATACAGCCGCTTTCCGAGGAGATTCCCGGCAAGCGAGTCAGGTTCACGCGCTCCAACGACAGAGAAGATGCCGACTTTATACTCTGTTCAAAATCACTCTTGTCCAAAACAGCTTTGAGCGCCTCGCGCCCGCACTGGCAGCGTAGCTGAAGGGGAGTGCCCTCCTATAATTGAGCGTTGGCGATGTTTCGTTGCGCGGAGCCTCGCCGAACGCCAGACCCACAGGAGGGCAAGACAATCGTACAAGCCGCGAGTCTCTTCAATCAACTGCTCCAGCATTTTCCCCGCAACGAGTTCGGGGCGCTGGTCAAGAAACACGACGCCGAGCGCGCCGCCAAGGGCTTCACCTGCTGGACGCAATTCGTCTCGATGCTGTTCTGCCAACTCGGCCGCGCCGACTCGCTGCGCGAGATCTGCAACGGTCTGGCCTGCTGCCTGGGCAAACTGGTCCACCTCGGCATCGCTCAAGGCGCCGCGCCGCTCGACGCTGTCCTACGCCAACGAGCACCGTCCGGCGGCGCTGTTCGAAGATCTCTTCTGGACCGCGCTGGCGCGCTTTCGCGAGCAACAAATGTTGGGTCTGCGCAAACACAAATTCCGCTTCAAGAACAAGCTGCTGTGCCTGGACTCGACCACCATCACGCTTTGTCTGAGCCTGTTTCCCTGGGCCAAGTTCCGCCGCGCCAAGGGCGGCGTCAAGGCCCACGTGCTGCTCGACCACGACGACTATCTGCCGCCCTACGTGGTGCTCACCGAGGCCAAGCGCAGCGACGTCAAGCTGGCCGATTCTTTTACGCTCAACCCCGGCTCCATCGTCGCCATGGATCGCGGCTACAACGACTACGCGCTGTTCGGCCGCTGGACCGCGGCGGGAATCTTCTTCGTCACGCGCATCAAGGACGATGCCGTCTTCGAGGTGGTCGAGGAGCGCACGTCCCCGCAGAACAGCAATATCCTCTCCGACCAAATCATTCGATTCACCGGCGCCAAGGCGCAAACCGACTGCCCGTGCCTGCTGCGGCGCGTGGTGGTCTGGGATCCCGACCAAGAGCGCGCCATCGTTCTGCTCACCAACCTGCTGGAGTTTGGCGCGACAACCATCGCCGCGATCTACAAAGACCGCTGGGAGATCGAACTGTTCTTCAAGGCGCTCAAGCAGAACCTGAAGGTGAAGAGCTTCGTCGGCACCAGCGAGAACGCCTTGCGCATCCAGATTTGGACAGCCCTGATCGCGATGCTGCTGCTGAAATGGCTGCACCACCTCTCCAAAGCCAACTGGTCGTTGTCCAATCTGGCCTCGCATGCTGCGGCTGAACCTGTTTACCTATCGGGATTTGACGACATGGCTCAACGACCCGTTCGAAACGCCGCCATTGATTCCGGAGCCGGAACAACTGACGCTGGCCTGGGATTGATTTGGACAGGCTGCTGCGTTTGAAACCGGAGACCTCCACCCAGAAAACCCAAAAACGCCCTCACAAGTCGATTCGTTTCAATGCCGACCAGCACAGGTCTGTCCTATTTTGGACAGCAGTGACTTCTACCATCGCTTGTTGAGTCTACCGAGAGCATTAGCGAACTCTCCCGCCTAAGGAGAATATTACAATCATGTCCCTGACACGCCTGTTTAGCGCGGTGCTGCTCTTGTGGTTTGCACCCGCCTGCGATCTTCTGCTTGCTCAATCACAAACAGCGCAGCCGAATCCGCTGCAGGTTCTGCAGTCATCGCTGCGGGTTCTTGGAGGAACGGTGTCCATCACGGATGCAAAGCTCCTTGCCGCGGTGCAGTATACTGCCGGTTCTGATGCTGAAACGGGCACCGCTGTGCTGGAGGCAAGCGGCGCTGACAGCTTCTCGTCGCTGTTGAGCTTGACCAGTGGCACGCAAAAGCAGGTGCGGCAGGGCAGTACCGAAGCCACAACGGGCGCGGGCGGCCAGGAGCAAATTGCCGCTCTTCACAACTCGTTGTACCCGGCGCCTTGGTTTATGCCCGCCCTGCTGGTGCAAGAATGGCTCCGGCCTGCGAATAAAGTCACCCTGGTGTCTGCGACGAACGAAGTCCGAGATGGGCAGAATGTGATCCACATCGACGCCTATCGGCTTCCAAGTGGGCAATTTGATGCACTGACCGGCAACTATCTCCGCCAGGCAAGCACTGCAGACCTGTACCTCGATGCCAACACGCTTCTCCCTCTGTATCTGGATTTCATGGCACATCCGGACAATGACGAGCTGACCGATTTCCCGGTGACCATCGCATTCCAGGGCTACCGCTCTGTGAATGGCGTGCAAATACCCTTTCACATTCAGAAATACCTGCAGCGCAGTCTGCTGCTCGATCTGACTTTGAGCAGCGCCGCGATCAATGTAGGCGTTCCGCAATCCGATTTTGCCATCCAGCAGCCGCCTATCCAGTAAGGACAAGTCATGCGACATCTTCGAGCACTTCTATTCGTTGGAGTGTGGGCGATGGCCCACACCATGCAAGCTCAGCCCGCCACCGGGTATCCGCCGTTCGGAAGTTTCAGCGCGAGTGCGTTCGATACGGTGAACAACGCCAATTTGAACGTGCACTTTGAGATTCCGATCATACAGAAAGCGGGCAGAGGCACAGCATTCAGCTACAGTCTGGCTTACGACAGCGCTGTCTGGAATCCCAGTGCCTCCGTTTGGGCGCCAACGAGCGCGACCTGGGGCTGGACCGCAAACACGCAAGCGGTAACTGGCTACATCTCGTATACCGCTTCGCAAGCCGCGTGTTTTGTTTACCCTACCCTCTACCAGTACACGATCTGGGCGGGCTGGCAATACCATGACACGGTAGGTATGACGCACACCTTCCTGGGGGAGGCTATTTCGAACGGCGCATCACCCTGCACTGGCTACCCGCCGTCCTCGCAGAAGGTCACAATAAGCGACGGATCGGGGCTCACTCTTGCCGTGGCCATTAGTGGTGGAAATCTCAGCGAATCTCTGACTTCGAGCGCGGGGGTCTTGATCAATGCCCCGTTTGTTCCCCAGGGCAGCGGAACCAGCACCGACACGAACGGCAACCAGATCGCGGCCACGTACAACACCGGTACAACCACCTTCATGGACACCCTGAGCGCCTCGAGCGGGGCACTGACCGTTACTGGAACCGGGACTCCATCCAGCCCGACAGTCCTTACATATCCGAATCCGCAAAGCGGCTCGAGTGCCTTTCAGATGAGATACACGGCGTACACAGTGCAGACGGCGTTTGGGTGCAGTGGCATCACCGAATACGGCGCGCAAACCCAGAATCTCGTTTCCAGCATCGTCCTGCCGGACGGGACATCCTACGTCATCGGCTACGAAGCAACTCCAGGGAACCCCACGCACGTCACCGGGCGCATCGCCTCCATCACTTTGCCCACTGGCGGAACGACCACCTACGGTTACACGGGTGGGAGCAACGGGATCACCTGCGGCGACGGCACGGCGGCCACGCTGACGCGGACGACTCCCGACGGCGCGTGGTCATACGCGCATGCCGAGAGCGGCACGCAATGGACAACGAATATCACCGATCCGCAGAGCAACGTAACCGCAATGAGTTTTCAGACCATCTATGAGACGCAGCGGAAGGTGAACCAGGGCAGCGCGACGCTTCTTAAGACCGTGGATACCTGCTACAACAATTCTTCCTCGCCGTGTCCGGCTACGGCGGTGAGCTTGCCGATCGGCACGGTGAGCGTGATCACGACCCTGCCCGGTGCTTCGAACCTGCAAGCGAAGTCGGTAAAGACCTTCGACACGACCTACGGGCTTTTGAAGGAAACCGACGAGTACGATTGGGGTCCAGGGGCACCGCCCGCAACGCCTTTGAGGAAGACAGTCACCGCCTACGCTTCACTCGGGAATGGCATTATGAACCGGCCGTCGAGCGTGACGGTGGATACGGGTGGCAGCGCAGCTGTGGCGCAGACCAGTTACTCCTACGACCAGACCGCAGTCGTAACCACAACCGGCACGCCGCAACACATAGGCGTCACCGGCTCGCGCGGGAACGCCACGACGATCAGCCAGCTCACCAGCGGCTCAAGCACGATCAGCAAGACCTTCACGTATTTCGATACGGGCAATGTGCAAACGGCGACCGACACCAACGGCGCGCAAACGACATTCACGTATGCCAATGCCACGGCCAGTTGCGGCAACGCGTTTCCCACCGGCGTGAACGAGCCGCTGACGCTGACGCGCTCCTTCGTTTGGAATTGCAGCGGCGCCGTGCAAACCTCCTTGACGGACGAGAACAGCAAGATCTGGACGACGACGTACAACGATCCCAACTTCTGGCGAACTACCGCTTCAACCGACCCGACCACAGCGCAGGCCACGGTTGCTTACTCGACCAGCCCTTCCGCCTGGGCGACCGAGAGCACGCTGAACTTCAATGGCAGCACGTCGACCGCCGACTCGCGGATCACGCTCGACAATCAAGGGCGGCCTCACGTGACGCAGCGAAAGCAGGGCCAGAGTTCAAGCAACTACGACTCGGTGGAAACCGACCGCGATTCGTTAGGCCGGCCCGCGAAGGTCACGATTCCCTACTCGGGCACCGCCGGTCAGACCTCCAGCGGCAACGGAACGACCACGGTCTATGACGCTCTCAGCCGCCCCACGCAGGTGACGGACGCCGGAAGTGGGTGGACGAAGTACAGCTATACCCAAAACGATGTCTTGATTGAGACGGGGCCGTTGGGAACCGGGGACGCGAACACGAAGAAGCGGCAGCTTCAATACGATGGGCTGGGGCGGCTGACCTCGGTATGCGAGCTGAGCGGCGCCAGCGGAAGTGGGGCATGTGCACAGACCGCAAGCCAGACGGGTTTCTGGACCCAGTACACCTATGATCTCCTGGGTAATCTGACGGGAGTGTTGCAGAATGCGCAATCGGGCAGCAGCCAAACGCGCACGTATCAGTACGATGAGTTGAGCCGGCTGATCTCGGAGGCGAATCCGGAAACCAACGGCTCGGCCTACGGCTACACGTTCGACACCGACGCGACCTGCGGCACTTCGCATGGCGATCTGGTGAAGCGGACCGACCTGGTGGGCAACGTCACCTGTTATGCCTACGACGCGCTGCACCGGGTCACCGCGGTGACCTATCCCAGCGGTCCCTATTCGGGCGTCACGCCGGCAAAGCACTTTGTGTACGATTCGGCCACCGTGAACCTTGTCGGCATGAGCAATGCGAAAGGCCGCCTGGCGGAAGCCTATACCGGCCCCTCCAAGACCACCGACCTCGGATTCAGCTACTCGTCCCGAGGCGAAGTGAGCGATGTCTATCAGTCCACGCCACACTCGGGCGGCTACTATCATGTGGGCGCCAGCTACTGGGCCAACGGGCTGCAGAACACGCTGAACGCCAATCTGAGCGGGGTGCCGAACTGGACCTACGCCGCCGACGGGGAAGGGCGCTGGAACGGGGTGACCGCATCGGCCGGTCAGAGCCCGGTGTCGTCGACCGCGTACAATACTTACAGCGAGCCGACGGCGGTGAACTTGGGATCCTCCGACAGCGATGCGTTCAGCTTCGACGCCAATACTGGGCGGATGACCCAGTACAAGGCCAACGTGGGCAGCTATTCCATGACCGGCGCGCTGACCTGGAACCCGAACGGCAGCCTGTACACCCTGGGCATTACAGACACCAACCAAGCGGCCAACAACCAGACCTGCACCTACCAGCGCGATGACCTGGCGCGGTTGAGCAACGCCGACTGCGGAAGCGGCAAATGGGGGCAAGGCTTCACGTATGATCCGTTTGGCAATATCGGCAAATCGCAACTCTCCGGGCATACCGGCCAGCCATTCTCGGTGTCCTATTCCACCACCACCAACCGGATCACCAGTACCGGTTTTGCCTACGACGCCAACGGTAATCTGACGGGCGACGGTATCCACAACTACACCTGGGATGCCGAGGGCCGCCTGGCCTCTCTCGACGGTACCAGCAACAGCGAGACTTACGATGCTCAGGGTCGGCGTGTCGAACAGCTTAAAGCTGGAACATACACGGAAATCCTTTATGCTCCCAACGGCGCCAAGCTCGCACTGATGAATGGCCAGGCCGTGACGAAGATGTTTGTGCCCCTGCCGGGCGGAGCGACGGCTGTGTACGCGGGGACGAGCTTGAGCTACTACCGCCATCCAGACTGGCTCGGCTCGTCGCGGATAGCCTCCACGACCTCGCGCACGGTTTACTATGACGGCGCCTATGCGCCGTTTGGCGAATCCTACAACGAAACGGGTACCACGGACCGGAGCTTCACGGGCCAGAACCAGGATCTGGGCGCCACGGATTTGTACGATTTCCTGTACCGCGAGCATAGTGCGATCGAGGGCCGTTGGATCAGTCCCGATCCGGCGGGGATGGCCGCGGTGGACCCGAGCCTGCCGCAGAGCTGGAATCGATATGCGTATGTTTCTGGAGATCCGACAAGCCAAACCGACCCACTCGGGCTGGACGGGGCCTGCGGACCGAGCGGGACGTGGATGGGCGAGGGCTGTTATTCGTATGGCGGTACAGGCTCGTCTGATATGACGCAGGCTTATTCTCAGTACGTCGGCCAAAACGCAAGCTTATATGCCAGCGAGTTCGCGAGCAAGTATCACACCCAGGACACTACCGGTATCGGCTCCGCAGGCTGGTGGTATGACGCTTTAGGGGGACCGCCAGTTGGACCAGTGAATGGCCCCGGGTCTGGCTTTATGCAGGCCCAACCGATTCCCAACCCTGCCGCTTGTGGTCCCTACGCTTGGCTTTGCGCCGCGATTGATTATCTCCCGCCGGTCCTCATGGTGCTTGGGGAGGCAATTTCAGGAATTGCCAATCAAACGGATCAAAAGAAGTGGCCACCGTGCTCGCCACCAGTGGGCACCATCGGCTACCGTCAAGATACCACTCACGGTCATTATCCGTTCGAAGGCACCCACGTTCACCTGTACAGAATGAACCAGAATCCGCTGAATGGCCAATGCTTCTGGCAGTTTCTCAAAGTGACAGCACCGCCGCCACCCCTGGGAGCTGTTCCAATGCCCTGACATTGGAGCAAAGTGGTTCGGTTTGCAGCAGACAGCGCTTAAGTTGTGGATACAATGATACTGCTCGGCTTTGATATTAGGATACCATTAGACGATTCTGCGGAATGGTCTCCAAACCGAAGAAGTCATTTCTTGGTACGGCCGGAAATCCGACGACCATTATCCGTTGATCGCGATGTGTGGCCTGCGATCACAGTGAACCCGAACGAATCATATCCGTTGCGGCTATGGGGAAGTGTCCACCAGATTCTAAAAATTGTTCCATGGTCTACTTTGGATGCAGATAATTCACCCGTAGTGGTGGCGATGGCCGTTGCCCCTAACGAGTTACGTTCAGGGTATTGGGAGAACGTTATCGCGGGGTTCGTTCATCCAGAAGATGACACAGGACTAGCTTGGAAAGTCAAGAGCTGGGATGGGACGTGGCTGACTCATATCTAGTCAGTGGCCTAAGTAACTGTAGATATGCTGAGCATGAGCTTGAGAAGATTAGACACGAATGGTCGCGATTCATAAATCCATCAGGTTTATTCTCTTCTTACGACAAGGCTCTTCGCTTTGCAGCTGTGTGTGAACATCTTGTCCCAAGCATGCCCGTTTAACGTTTTCCAAATTAGCAGGATTTGGATCGCCGGAAATCCCAGATTAGGACAACAAGAACGCGCCGCAGTAACTTCTGCGGACTGATGCCTGGCACGGCCTCGGCAGCTAGCCCCCTACGCCGCCGACGGGGAAGGGCGCTGGAACGGGGTGACCGCATCGGCCGGTCAGAGCCCGGTGTCGTCGACCGCGTACAATACTTACAGCGAGCCGACGGCGGTGAACTTGGGATCCTCCGACAGCAATGCGTTCAGCTTCGACGCCAATACTGGGCGGATGACCCAGTACAAGGCCAACGTGGCAGCTATCGCATGACCGGCGCGCTGACCTGGAACCCGAACGGCAGCCTGTACACCCTGGGCATTACAGACACCAACCAAGCGGCCAACAACCAGACCTGCACCTACCAGCGCGATGACCTGGCGCGGTTGAGCAACGCCGACTGCGGAAGCGGCAAATGGGGGCAAGGCTTCACGTATGACGCCTTTGGCAACATCGGCAAGTCGCAACTCTCACGGGCATACTGGCCAGCCATTCTCGGTGTCCTATTCTACTACCACCAACCGCATCACTAGCGCCGGTTTTTCCTACGACGCGAACGGCAATCTGACAGGCGACGGCATCCACACCTACACGTGGGATGCCGAGGGCCGCCTGGCGTCTCTCGACGGCACCAGCAACAGCGAGACTTACGATGCTGGGGACCGGCGTGTCGAGCAGATCAAATCCGGAACTTACACGGAAGTGCTTTATGCTCCTAACGGAGCGAAGCTCGCGCTAATGAATGGCCAGACGGTGACGAAGATGTTTGTGGCGCTGCCGGGCGGAGCGACGGCGGTTTATGCAGGGACGAGCTTGAGTTATTACCGCCATCCCGACTGGCTCGGCTCGTCGCGGATCGCCTCCACGACTTCGCGCACGGTTTACTATGATGGCGACTATGCGCCGTTCGGCGAATCGTACAATGAAAGCGGCACCACGGATCGAAGCTTCACGGGCCAGAACCAGGATCTAGGCGCCACGGATTTGTACGATTTCCTGTACCGCGAGCATAGTGCGATCGAGGGCCGCTGGATCAGTCCCGATCCGGCAGGGCTGGCCGTAGTGGACCCGAGTTTGCCGCAGAGTTGGAACCGGTACGCGTATGTGATGGGAGATCCGGTCAACCATTACGATCCGAGCGGCTTGGAAACCTACTGTATTCCTCTTTCACTAATTGGCGGTGGCAAGGATTTCTGCTACGAGACCACACCTTTTGTGGTCACTACCACGGCTACGGCGGATAGCAAGTCAGGAGGGACCAATCCTGCGACAGATCAGATTTATAACGCCTCGAATCCAGGAAGGGCTCCTGACAGCCCTTACAACCCATCGATGGGCGGGGGCGGCGGTGGGAATGGAACATCGGCCGTTGCGGGGGACAAGCCGATTGATTTGAAGAAAGTTGGTTCCTGCCTCGCAGATAGCACGCTGAATCATTACGGACTGACGGCTGCGGCTTTAGCGTCAGGTGCACTAGCAATTCCGATCTCGAAATCGCTCGTACCGCCGTTTCGAATGATCGGTACGCCAACCACCAATCTGCTCAGCGTCCTCGGCCACTATGTCGAGATCAATGTTCCGGGAATTACAATCGATGGCTTGGCGAGCACCAATCTCTTTCGGATTGCTGGCCGTGCGAACCCATATGTGGCCTGGGCGTTGTTGGCCGTCGATGCGGGGATGATCAGCTATGACACCTACCAGTGCTACCAGAAGACAGAGTGAGGAGCGCCATGCCAATGAACCCAGAAGAGCAGGTTGTGTCCGTCTTGGCTCGCAGGAGTGGCGTAGTGAAAGAGCAGGTGACGCTAGAAACTCGTCTCGTAGAGGACCTGAAGCTAGATGGGGACGATGCTGTTGATGCATTGCTGGAGATTTCCAAAGTTTGTTCGATGGATGTCTCAGGCTTCGACTCGTCCCTGTACTTCCGCTCCGAGCCGACGCTGCTATCGCTCTTCCGCTTCCTGCCCTCACAGAAGAAATTAGCCATGCCGAAGCAGACAATCACAGTCGGGGATCTGGTTGACGCTGCCGGCCGAGGTCGTTTGCAATCCCGCTAAAGCACGCGCAGGCCGTCTCTCTGGGGGCGGCTTGGTTGCGTCTGTGGCTCAATGCGGCATCCTCAGAGAGCCAGCAGCAAAGCACGGTGCTTCGCACTGGGTTGAGGGGGACACGCATCCCCCGCCGGGGTCCGAATCTCGGCGACTTTCACCGACTCGAAAAGGGACGGAAAAGGGACGGAAAAGGGACGGCCTATTGGACTGAACCCCAAAGATGAGGCACGCTGTCTATCTACACTTTACAGCCGGTTGGGGCTCTCCCGCAATTTTGTGTTTCGCTTGGGCACTGTATTTCCTGGGAACAATCACGCTCATTGGTCTGGGCGTCCGGCTCGGTTAGCAGAAGGGACGTCCTGATCTGTCCCGTTGCTCAACTAATTGAAACAAAATGAGTTAAGCAAAACATGACCTTGCCTGCCACAAACCACGCTTTTCGACTGGGCTGCAATTCCGGCCTTCACGAGCGCCAGTAACTTATTATTTCTCAATAACTTATGACGATACGTTACACGCTCCGCCGCTTGTTCTGGAGAAATGAGTGAAGTTGTTTTGAAGCGCAACTGCCAGTGGGACACATCGCGCCACGCGTAAAGCAGTATCAGGCGATCCAGGAAGGCAACCCGCTCGTCAGCGCGATTCGCGCCGTGAAGGGCACGGCGTGAAGCCGAAGCTGGAACTTAGCACGGCCCTCAGATGAACAGACTCGGCGAAACGTGGAAGAAGCCGGCCAAACCTCGCGCGTGTGCCTTGCTCAGGCCGCGCTTGCCGTTGATGACATCGGAGGCCACGCTGCGCGACCCAAACACAGGCAACAGATCGGCCTGGCGCAGGTTGCGCTCCTCCATTAGCGATTTCAAGGCATCGAGCGGGCTCGCGTGCTCCATCGGGTAGTGCTCCTGCTCGAAGCGCTGGACCAATACGGTCATCAACTCGGCGTAGAGCTTCTCGGCGGCCGTCAGCGGGCGGCCCAGCATGTCAAGCCGCTCCAGCTCAGCGATGCATGCCTCGTTCTCCTTCCCGGACTTGATCACGCGGGGGAGCGTCCGCGTCAGCAACTCGGCATAGGCCGTCTGGACCGTCATTGTCAGAGCCATCGCTTCCACCCTCCTTTGTCGTATTCGGCGTGTGTCAGAAACTCCTTCACGTAGACGCGCTTCGTCCGAAAGGCCATACGGACAATCAATCGGTAATGGTTGCCTCGAATGTTAAAGATCGCCAGATCGCCGACCATGTCCGTCGCCGGGTAGGTCTTGCGGATGTCCGTCAAACTTGACCACTCCGCCGTCGAAGCAACGGCAAACCACGTTTGCAGGGCGGCCTTGGCGTCGGGATACTGCTCTGCCTTCTCGAACAGGCAGCGCTTGCTGATCACATTCACTGCCGGTATGTTAGCAAACTGCGAACGCCAGTGCAAGCAATTTGCTAACACGGCACTTTGCTAACACGCTAGGCGAACCAGGATGAACCAGTTCCCGACTCTTACCAGCGGCGTCGTAACGATGACGGTCATCATCGAATCTATGTTCTCCGTCAGCGCGGCGTGGATGTCGATTCACTGCCGCGCGAGGTGATTTTGAAGAGGGATTTCTGACGATGTGGACGGAATTGCACTGGGTGGAAGGTCCCTGGCCAGGGAAGCTCGCGCTGGCCGCGCGACCACGGGGCGGTGACTGGCTTGAAGATGAAATGGCGAGTTGGCGCAGGGCCGGAATCGACGCGGTGCTCTCGCTGCTGACGCCGGAAGAGGAGCGCGATCTGGACTTACAGTCCGAAGGGCATGAGGCCCGCGCGGCAGGAATGGAGTTTATTTCCTTTCCTATTCCGGATCGTGAAGTGCCCAACTCGCGGTCCAAGTTCGCGGCGGAGCTCCAAAAACTCGATGGCGCTCTGTCGTCGGGCAAGAATATCGTTGTCCATTGCAGGCAAGGCATCGGGCGTACGGGACTTGTAGCAGCTTGCCTGCTCGTATTGAAGGGTCTTTCGCCGGGCGCCGCAGTCATAGAACTCAGCGCAGCGCGAGGTGTGGCTGTTCCTGAAACGGCGGAACAACTTCGCTGGATCGATCGATACGCCGCGATTTCCGCGAGTGCCGAGTGAGTTTTGAAGCAAGGCCGGTGTCCTGAGCGAAGCTCAGTCCCCCGCTCAAATCCCGATCTCCAAGGACGCGGGGATCCTCGCGTCCAGCCGCTCGCCCGCAGCGCGCGGCTTTGACTGACGTCTTATTCTGCGTCCCAGGGGTTGAAGATCGCGACGCCGAGACCGGTGAAATCCTTCACATTCCGCGTGACCAGCGTCAGGTCGTGGTCCAGTGCGGTTGCAGCAATCATGCCGTCTGCCGTGTTGAGAGGAGTACCCTTCAATTGGCATTGACCGTCCAACACGCCCCAGCGATCGGCGATGGAGTGCGTGACGGGCAGGATCCGTCCACCAAACCGCTGTAGAAGGTCGTGTTCGAACCACCGCTCCAAATCGGTCCGCCGCTTACTTGGGGGAAGAATGACAAATCCGCGCCGAAATTCTCCAATGGATACAGCGCTCAAGTAGAGCGATTGTTCGTCTTGTGCATACACCCAATTGCTAACACGCGGGTCGGGACGCATGCGAATCAGTTCCGAAGGGATGTTCGTATCGAGCAGGAAACCGCTCACGCCAGATCCACCGGGCGTCCGGTCGACGGGTTGCGGCTGAACTCCGCATCATCCGCCAAGCCCCTGACGGCTTCGAAGACCTCCCGCAGGCTTCGGCCGGATTGGCCCGCGCCGGGCGGCGGCATTGTGGGCGGCTTGAGCGCGAGAGACTGGAGGGCCATAAGGACGACATCCTCCGCGTCCTTGAACATGCCGCTCTGAAGACGCTGATTGATGAGCGCCTCAACTTCGGGCTTAGTGATGTGAATGTTCATCGGCGTCGCCTCCTCCTTAATATTAACCTGCGTCCGAATCCGGGGACAGAAAAGCAACCGGCAGCACGCTCACCGAATACGCAGGCTGACTCGTTCGGCTCGATTCGTGGCGCCCGAAGGCGCGTGCGGTGTCACTCGGCTCGGTGTCTGGACCGTCATTGTCAGAGCCATCGCTTCCACCCTCCTTTGTCGTATTGGGCGTGCGTCGGAGACTTCCCTTTCTGTCTTTGGTTTCAGACGTGAGGCAATGTGAATCGCCAGCCAAGGCCCCCACGTTTCACGCCGTCTCTTCACGCGCCTTCCGTGAACTGCGGCCTTTTGCCCCGCTGTCCGCCACCAGCACCATCGGTTCTTGATTGGGGAAAGTGGCGATCATCGTCAGTTGGCCCCCCAGTGCTTCTATCGACCGCCGCAGTGTGGAGAGGCGGGGATCTTTCCTCTTTTCCAGACGCGATACCTGCATCTGCTTAACCCCCAGAGCCTCCGCGAGCTTTGCCTGGCTGACTCTGCGGCTCTTGCGAATTTCCGTCAGGGTCACGCGCCGATCGATCGTTTCCAATAGCTCCTGCCCTTTCGCTTCAATCGCTGCGCGCCGCTTTCGAGGCAGGACCGCCATCACCTCTTCGAACGGAATGGTCTTGTACATAGTCATTGCTCCTTGAAGTTGAGGTTCTTGAGATGTTCTTTGAATCGCTGATCCGCTTTGGCGATGAGCCGTTTATAAAACTTTGGTCCGCTGACTCCCGCTTAGTCGCCCGCAACCAGGAGAATACCGCTGCGCCGCGGATCAAAAGCGAAGGCCACTCGCCATACACCACCATCAATCCGGAAGCGAAGCTCCTTCATGTTGGCGTAGCGCGAACCATTCAGGGTATCTACGTCTGGTCGTCCCACAGCTGGGCCGCGTTCGCGCAGCGGCACCAGCATTGAGAGCAAGGTATCCTGGATTGCAACAGAAAGCCCATCAAACTCGGCCTTGAATGCCGGGTGGAACTCGATAGCCCATTTCACACCTCAACTATGCGGTAAAACGCATAATGCGGTCAAGCGCATTTTTTTGCGGCGGTGTGGGCCTTGACCTGGCGAAAGAGGAATTTCCGGCAAAGTAAGGGGCCTCTGGCGGCTGAAATCGCCAACAGCGAAGACGGTGCCACGCCGCGGATTCGCAAAGCACGTTTTGATTAGGGCTACTGAGATCGGCCACAACGACGGCTTGCTGGTGGAGAGGGGGGGGCGGAAGGGCGGTCTGAACCTGGAGTGGAGTGAGCCCAAAAAGTGAAACAGCAAACTATGAAGAGTCAAAGGCAATCAACATCCTGATGCCCAAAGCGGAAGGCGCCTGAGGAGCAGCCCGACCTATCGGGCCGAAGCAGGGCGCGACTCAAGCGCCGCCCGTTGCGCGCTGACGCATTCTGTGTTACATCCTGTATATACACCGTGCGCTACGAATGGGACGAAGCGAAGAATCGGCGGAATCAACGTAAACACGACGGAGTCTCATTCGAATTGGCGGCGCTGGCCTTCGAGGACGAGCGCTGCCTGGTGGGACCGGACCGCATAGACGATGCGGGAGAAGCGCGCTGGCACGCGATCGGCGCTGTCCAGATTGAGCCTGGGGCCGCCGCCGTGCTGTTGGTTGTTCACAGTTATAGGGAGGACCGGAATGGCGAAGAGATTATCAGAATCATCTCGGCCCGAGCGGCTGAAAAGCATGAAATCCGAAGATATCAAGAGCAGAAAATGGAGTGAAAAGGAGCGCGGCGTTCTCCGCCGGGTCTCCAAACTCCAGGCGGCCGGGGACGACTCGACCATCAACCTCGCGGACATCCCCCGCCTGACCGAAGCTCAGTTGGCAGGCATGGTACGGCTTCGTGACGTCAGGCGCAAGGTCGCGGTGAGCGTACGTCTCGACCCACAGGTTCTCAATTGGCTGAAATCCAAAGGCCAAGGCCACCTGACGCGCATCAACGATATCCTCGCCAACCTGATGGAAGCGGAACACCGCGCCGAACCACGACGGCGATCCTGAATGCGGCCTTCACTGGGAGGCCCACGCCGAACGTGATCGAGATGCCCAAGGCTGATGGCGCCTGAGCACTCGGCGGCCCACAGGGAGGTTGCCCCCGCCGCTCCGCCCTAAACGCTCGGCCTACGGCCTCGCAGGGCTACACGGCGAGAGACCCCAAGGCAATGAAAAGAGAACCAGCCCAAAGGGACATTTCTAACGAGTTAAGGCAGGGGACATTTTAAACGAGGCTTGACAGGATCCCATCGGAAGGGATCGACCTGCCGCAATTCGGCTTATACTGGCTGGCAATCGAAAATTCGAAGGGGCCTCCCGACCGCAGCTCAAACAGCTATGACACATCGCATCCCGCTGATTTTATCCTTGGCCTGCGCCTTCGCCTGTTCCGCTCCGGCTCAGCGCCTGACGATCGAGCAACTCCTCAGCGCGCCATTTCCAACGGACCTGACCGCCGCACCCATAGGCGGAGCGGTTGCCTGGGTGCTCAATCAAAACGGGGCGAGAAATCTCTGGGTAGCCGAAGCGCCCGGCTACAAGGGTCGCCAACTGACCAACTATCGCGACGATGACGGCCGGGAGATCGCCCAGACCGCCTGGACTCCCGACGGCCGCTCCATCGTGTTTGTGCTCGGCGGCGATTTCGACATGTTCCGCGACAACCCGAATCCGGCCAGCCTGCCGCAAGGGGTGGAGCAGAACATTTGGATCGTTGCGGTCTCGAGCGGCGCGGCCCGCCAGATTGCCGAAGGAAACCAGCCCGCTGTCTCACCGCAGGGCGACCGGCTCGCCTTCATTCGTAAAGGTGAGGTCTGGACCGTCGGCCTGGAGGAAAAAGCCAAGCCGTCGCAACTGATCCACGCCAAGGGCCAAGCCGATTCCTTGCGCTGGTCGCCGGACGGCTCCCGCCTGGCTTTTGTCAGCGATCGCGGCGATCACTCTTTCATCGGGGTCTACAACTTCAGCACGAAATCCCTGCTGTACCTCGATCCAAGCGTAGACAGCGACTCCAACCCTGTCTGGTCCCCGGACGGAAAGCAGCTTGTATTCCTGCGCCTGGCCGCCTCCGTCACCCACGTCTTCGGCCCCCGTCTCACCGCCCAGCCCTGGTCGATCCGCGTGGCGGATACGGAGACCGGGACTGGCCGCCAGCTCTTTCTGGCCTCCGAAGGACCCGGCAGCGCCTTCCACGGCATGGTTGCCGAAAACCAACTGCTTTGGGGTGCGGGCGACCGCATCGTCTTTCCCTGGGAACGCACGGGCTGGATGCATCTATACTCGGTCTCCACGCATGGCGGCGCGCCCATCCGCGCTGAATGGCGGCGGAGATTTCGAGATCGAGCATGTCTCGCTGTCCGGGGACGGCAATACAGTCGTGTTCTCATCCAACCAGGACGACATCGACCGCCGGCATCTGTGGCGCGTGTCCGTGCGCGGAGAAGGGCTGGCGCCCCTCACGCCTGGTGATGGAATCGAGTGGTCGCCTGTGGAAACCAGCGATGGCAAGGCGGTCGCGATACTGCATTCCGATGCCCGCAACCCCGCTCGCGCTGCCGTCAAGATCGGCGATGGAAACGTGAAAGACCTTGCGCCGGATTCCATCCCGGCTGCCTTCCCAACCTCCCAGTTGGTGGTCCCCGAGCAGGTCGTTTTCACGGCGGCGGACGGCCTCCGCATCCACGGCCAGCTTTTCCTGCCGGGCGGCGGGGCGGCTGGCGACAAGCATCCCGCCGTTCTCTTTTTCCACGGTGGCAGCCGCCGTCAGATGCTGCTGGGCTGGCATTACATGGACTACTATCACAACGCCTACGCCATGAATCAGTACCTGGCGAGCCTGGGGTACGTGGTGTTGTCGGTGAATTACCGCAGCGGGATCGGCTACGGCCTGAACTTCCGCGAAGCGCGCAACTACGGCCCCTCCGGCGCGAGTGAATTCAACGATGTGCTGGGCGCCGGTCTGTACCTGCGCAGCCGGCCGGATGTCGACCCCAAACGCATCGGATTGTGGGGCGGCTCCTACGGTGGTTATCTCACCGCACTGGGCCTGTCGCGCGCCTCGGATCTATTCGCCGCGGGCGTCGACTTTCATGGCGTCCACGATTGGAACAACGTCATCCGCAATTTCGAGAGCGACTACGACCCCCGGAAGGACGTGAATGCAGCCCGCATCGCGTACGAGTCCTCGCCGATGGCTTCCGTCGGCGCCTGGCGCTCGCCCGTGCTGTTGATCCACGGCGACGACGACCGCAATGTGCCTTTCCATGAATCGGTGATGCTGGCCGAAGCGCTGCGCAAACAGGGCGTGCAGTTCGAGGAACTGATCTTCCCCGATGAGGTGCACGGGTTCCTGACCACCAGGCGCTGGCTGCAGGCCTACCAGGCGGCTGCGGATTTCCTCGGCAGACACCTGCGCTGAGCCGCTTCTCGCGGAATACAGTACCGCGCCCGTATTGAGGTGTGCCTCCGCGAAAGGTCTCGCGAAATGCCTCGCGCGGATTGCTCCGGTTTCGTTGGCGCGGGCCACCCTGCCGGGTTGCGCTCCCAGGTTGTCGTCCGCGTCAGTGTTCCAGGCGATGTCGAGCCTGGTCCATGGACCAGCGCAAGGCCAAACCGGTTCAGATGTCTATGATGGTGCATGGCCTACGAGAACATCTGCTTCGCAACAGAGGGCAACATCGCTCTGATCACGTTGAACCGGCCGCAACGCCGCAATGCCCTGTCTCTCGGGCTGATGCAGGAGCTGATCGACTGTCTCGACGCGATAGCTCGCCGGCGAGATCTAAGGGCAGTCATCCTGGCGGCGGCTGGCAATGTCTTTTCCTCGGGCCACGACCTTTCGGAGATGGTCGGCCGCGATGTCAACGAATACCGGCGCCTGTTCGACGTTTGCACGGAGCTGATGGCTAAATTGCAATCGATTCCGCAGCCCGTGATCGCCGAGGTGCAAGGCACCGCCACGGCCGCCGGCTGCCAGTTGGTCGCGACCTGCGATCTGGCCATCGCCGCCGAAGAAGCCATGTTTGCCACGCCCGGCGTCCGGATCGGCCTGTTCTGCACCACCCCGATGGTGGCTCTCAGCCGCGCAGTCGGCCGCAAGCGTGCGCTCGAGATGCTGTTCACGGGCGAACCGATCGACGCACACAGAGCGGCCGACTGGGGCCTTGTGAATCGAGTGGTTGCGGCGGGCGAGTTGCGCGCCGAGACGCGCAACTTGGCGAACCGCATCGCCGAGGCCAGCGATCTCGTGGTTGCTCTGGGTAAGCAAGCCTACTATACGCAGATCGATCTGGATCAGGCGAAAGCCTACGCCTACGCCAAAGAGGTGATGAGTATGAACTCGCTCACGCACGACGCGCAGGAAGGCATCTCGTCCTTCCTGGAGAAACGCACCCCTTGCTGGACAGGGCGCTGAACGATTCGACGAGCGTGAGCAAGTGACCCGATTGGACCCTGACCGAGGCGGCGGCTGCCTCTCCGGTGTAGTGTCCGTCCTTGCCGGAGGTTGACAAGCCGCTTCGGTTTGTCCGGACTACTGCCCCGGCGCAGTCAGCTTTTTCACTAGCTCGTACAGAAACGTCTGCCCCTCGTAGAACGATTCCACCCCCATCCGCTCATCGCGGCCGTGGGCGCGAACGTCATTGCGGTCGAGGAAGAATCCCTGTATGCCGTAAGTTGGGATGCCCGCCGCGCGCAGGTATCTTCCATCCGATGCCCCGGTGGCCATGCTGGGCAGTGGGATCACGCCCGGCCACATGGAATCGGTCACTTGGCTGAAGGCCTTCATGATGTCGGGCCGCATGGGAGAGGGTGGCGCTTTGCCTTCGTCCACCTTGATGGTCACTGCGACCTGATCGTCCGCTACTACTTTCTTGAGAGCCGCAAGAACGTACTCGAGCGTGTCATCCGGAAAGATGCGGCAGTTGACGTTGGCGGCGGCCAGTTGCGGCAAGGCGTTCGGCGCGTGTCCGCCCTCCAGTTGCGTGGCAACGCAGGTCGTCCGAAGCATCGAATTCATGCCCGGCGACTGCGCCGCAATCCGCTTCATCGCTTCCTGCGAGCCCTCGGCCACTTGCGCCAGATCGGCGGCGAGCGGGCCCTTTTCGATCTTCGCCAGTTGGCCGAAATACGCGCGCGTGACCTCATTCAACTGCATTGGAAACGAGAAGCCCGACAGCCGGTAGAGCGCGCCGGCGAGGTGATAGATGGCATTGTCCGGCACGGGCCGCGAGCTGTGGCCGCCCTTGTTGCGCACTTCAAAACGAAAGTCGGCGTAGGTCTTCTCCGCCAGCCCGATGTCGTTGGCGATCCGCTTGCCATCGAGACTCTCGCCGCGGCCGCCTTCGTTCAAGGCGTATTCGGCTTCGATCAGCTCGCTCTTGTTCTTCAACAGCCAGTCGACGCCATTGTAGGGGCCGCCGCCCTCTTCATCCGCCGTGAGCGCGACGATCAAGTCGCGATCCGGCTGATACCCTTCCCGCTTGTAGCGGATCAGGTTCGCGATCCAGACCGCGGCTTGCGCCTTGTCGTCCGCAGTGCCCCGCCCATAGAAGTAGCCGTCTTTTTCGATGAACTGGAATGGATCCATGCTCCAGTCCTCGCGCTTCGCCTCGACGACGTCGATGTGAGCGAGCAGCAGAATCGGCTTGCGCGCGCCGCTGCCGTGATAGCGCACCACCAGGTTGAACTTGGTGTCTTTGGCACCGCCCACCCAGATGTCGGAATCGGGGAAGCCGGCTGACTTGAGCCGCTCCGCCATCGCTTTCGCGATGCTGGTGGTTTCCCCGGTGGTGAACCCCGATTTGCTCTCGATCATCTCCTTGTAGATCTCCCGCGCCAGTTTCCGATCTTGCTCGGGAGGCAGAAGCGTTGCCGCGCCGATCACGGAGAATCCCAGCAGAATGAGGCAAGCGAGCTTGAGCATCTCTATATCTTGGCATGCTCTCTCGCGCCTCTTGCGGACGGCTTCCGATCGGCTGCCGCGGCTAATGTTCAGTGCCGGTTTTCATCGTTACCGACCAGTCGATGACTCAGAGGTAGCGTGGAATGCCCCGGAGTCTCACCGGAACGCCGGCCACCCGTGAGGCCGCGTCGGATAGAATTCGGAGGTTAGACATGAAACATCTCTGGCATCTTCTGGCTTTTTCCCTCCTGGCCGCAATTCTCCCCATCGTGGCTTACAGCCAGCCTCCCGCTGCGCAGGCTCGTGCCATCCATTCACTCGCCGGCGAATGGAGATTCGAGTTGGACCCGCAGAATGCTGGTTTCGCGAACGGCTGGTTCAACCGGTCCCTTGCGGACACGGTTCAATTACCCGGCACCACCGACACCAACCACAAGGGCAGGAAGAACGACGCTCCCGAACCCGACCGCCTTAGCCGCAAGTGGACTTACAGCGGCAAGGCTTGGTACCAGCGGGAAATTGAATTCCCGCAAGACTGGGAGGCCAAGCGAGTATCCCTCTTTCTGGAACGCACGAGAGTCACGCGCGTCTGGCTCGACGCGACCGAGATCGGCGCTCAAAACTCCCGCCTCAGCGTGGCGCACGTCTATGACTTGAGCGGCAAGGCGAGTCCCGGCCGGCATCGCCTGACAGTACTCGTAGACAACGCTCAACCACTGCCCGCCGGAGGCCACCTGGTTTCCGAGGACACCCAGACCAATTGGAACGGGATCCTGGGGCGGATCGAACTGATGGCCACCGGCCCCGTATGGATAGCGGACGTGCGGGTGACCCCCGATGTCAAACAACACGTCGCGAAGGTGAGGATCCGGCTGCGCAACGCCACGAGCAAGAACTTCGCGGGTTCGATTTCGCTACGTGCGGAGAGCTTCAATGCGAAGCTTCACAGCGAAGCGTCCGCGGATCAAACAGTCACAGTGTCCCCCGGCGAACGGACGGTAGACATAAACCTGCCGATGGGTTCCGGCATGTTGACGTGGGACGAATTCGAACCCGCGCTCTACCGCCTCACCGCTACGCTCCACGCAACAGGTGCGCGGCAAGTCACGGACCGTGCGACCGCAGAATTCGGAATGCGCGATTTCGCGAAAGCGGGCACGCTGCTGTCTGTCAACGGCAAGCGAATTCTGCTGCGCGGGCGTCACGACTCGGGTGTGTTTCCCTTGACCGGCTTTCCTCCCATGGACTTGGAAAGCTGGGTGAAATACTTCCGCGTTTTGAAGAGCTATGGATTGAACCACGTCCGCTTCCATAGCTGGTGTCCGCCCCAAGCGGCGTTTCAGGCTGCCGACCGGGAAGGCTTCTACCTCGCGCCCGAGCTGCCCATGTGGGGCTCGATTCCCGATCGCAACATACCCGATCGCGTGCCTTTTCTGACCGAAGAAGGTCGCGCCATCATGGACAGCTTCGGGAACTCTCCTTCGTTTTGCATGTTCACCCTCGGCAATGAACTCGATGGCGAACGGCCGGCTATGGCCGCCATCGTGAACGAACTGCGGACCTACGACGGCCGTCACGCCTACGCGATCGGAACCAACGCGTTCTTTAATCAGCCGAAGCAGCAGGAGGGCGATGATTTCTGGGTCACCATGCGCACGCGTCTCGGCGAGGCTGGCCGCACGCGAGCGTCTTATTCGCACGCCGACCTGCCGCTCGGCCACGTCGAACTCGGCCCTCCCAGCACGCAGCACGACTATGCTCCGGCTATGGAAGGAGTCACGATCCCGTTGATCGGACACGAGGTCGGGCAGTATCAAGTCTTCCCGAACTTCAATGAGGTCCCCAAGTATAAGGGTGTGCTCGAGCCCCGGAATTTCCTGGTGCTGCGCGATCGGCTTGAAAAGGCCGGCATGCTGGACCAGTGGAAGGACTTCCTGCGCGCGAGCGGCGAGCTCGCGGTGCTGTGTTATCGCGAGGAGATCGAGGCGGCGCTGCGCACGCCGGGCTTCGCCGGATTCCAGTTGCTCGATATCCAGGATTACCCCGGTCAGGGTACTGCCCTGGTAGGAATCCTGGATGCCTTCATGGATTCCAAAGGACTGATCGCGCCGGAACGCTGGCGCGAATTCTGCAATCGGACCGTGCCCCTGCTGCGCTTCGACAAGTACGTCTGGACGACTACCGAGTCGTTTAGTGCAATGGCGCTCCTCTCCCACTTTGGTCCCGCCGGCTTGCCGGATGCGTCAGTCGCGTGGACTCTTACCGACTCTGCCGGGAACGCCGTACACTCCGGGAAACTGCCGGGGATTCGCGTGGCTCAGGGAAGCCTGGCGCAGCTCGGCGCAGTCACCATTCCTCTCAACGGTCTTGCGGCGCCCGCTCGCTACGAATTGACGCTCACCGTGCCTGGAACGGAGTTCCGCAATCGCTACCCGGTCTGGGTGTTCCCGCCATCGCTGGACGTTACGGCGCCGCCCGGCGTGACCGTATCCCGCGCCTTCGACGCGGAGACGCGGCGCAAGCTCGAATCCGGCGGGACCGTTGTCCTGTTTCCTGAACTGAGTGATTCCGCCCATGCGAGCGACGTCCTGTTCATGACCGATTTCTGGTGCTACCCAATGTTCAAGCGCGTTACCGACGGCCAGGGCAAGCCAGCTTCACCCGGCACGATGGGGCTGCTCTTGAACCCCTCGCACCCGGCGCTGCGTCAGTTTCCGGCCGGTACCGGCACGGACTGGCAATGGTGGAACCTGGTGAAGAACAGCCGCGCACTGATCCTCGACGAGACTCCCGCCGGCTACCGGCCCATCGTGCAAGTGATCGACAATCCGTTCCGCGACCACAAACTCGGGCTCGTCCTTGAGACCCGGTTTGGAAGCGGGAAGTTGCTGATCTGCGGCATCGATCTTCCCCGCCTCAACGAAAAACCGGAAGCCCGGCAACTCCTGCGCAGTCTCCTGGACTACGCCGCATCGACCGATTTCAATCCGGCGGCAACACTCGATCCATCCGTGCTGGCGAAACTGCTCGGCGCCGCCAACTGAGCCGGACAGACGCGCTTCCGCCTCCTTAGGGTCTATCGGAAAATAACCATTTCGGCGGACCTATGCGAGGCGGACTTTAGTCCGCTTGGGACTTCAGTCCCGCTTCTGAAGTTTCCCCAAATGCGGACAATCGGGATTGAAGTCCCGCGCGGGTTGGAACCCGCCCCACAACCGGACCCAAATGTTGCGGTTACTTCCTGACAAGCCCTTGGGGCGTGTGAAGGAATAACCCTGCCATGCAGTGAGCCCACTGCCGGCGTTGTCGCGCACGCTTCAGTGCAGTGTCGACACTCTGCGGCCGTCGAGTGTTTGCGTCGGGTTATCTCCTCTGATAACCCGATGATGGCTTCCCGGCCTCGCCGGATGCGCCACGGCCGCACGCACTGCACGGGCCGCGCCGCCGGTAATAGTAGCCCAAGGTAGCAACCGCAAGTGCTACACCCCACACTGGGAACAGCAAGGTGGGGCCAACCTGGAAGACGATTCCTCCGATGAGTCCCATACCCGCAGCCCCACCAGCCGCCAACGCAGCGGCCATCTGGCCTAGGCCGGACCAAATCGCGATGCCACCCACGATCAGCAACACCGATACGAGCGAGGCCGGGACTACGGCCAGCGCGATGGGTACCCGGCGTCCAGCCAAGCCGATCATCCAGCGCGGGAATACCTCACCCCAGCGCTGCACCAATCCGGGCATGAGTGCCGCTCCCGCCAGACCGAAGGTCGCCAGGAAGAGTCCCGAGGTCCACATCCCACTCGCTTGACCGCGACGCAGGTACTCCTCGCTCATCCCCAGCGGGAATCCCAGTGCCCAGGCGTAACGGGTCAGGGCGTAGAAGACTGGCGCCGCCATCGCCACATACACGGCGATCCGGCCCCAGCGCGCGGCTTGGTTCGGTCTCTGCCACCCATCTGGGCCGTCTCGTCTGCCACAGTACGGGCACGCGCCCCCGCTCCGGCGGCCATAGCAGACGGTGGCGCCAAGCCAGAGAAACCCGCCGGTAAGACACAGCAATTGGTGGATCGTCGCCCATTCAGTCAAAGACCTCAGGAACGCCGGGACGAACTTCGCGCCAGTGAAGAGGCCGAGGATGGCATACGGGATATAGCCGAATTTGACCAGCAGGTTGAGGGCGGTCATCAGCAGCATGAGCGCCCCGGCGAGCAGCGCTCCGGCCGTTATGAGGAAAGGACGGAGCGCCCTGCTCCCCACCCCGCGCAGCATCGCCGCTCCCACCGCCGCCGCGGGAATACCTGCCATCGTCACCGCGATCCAGGCCACGCCCGGCCCGAACCGTCCGAGCACCGGCCCTGTAAGGTCGGACGCGTTTTCGGGGGTATAGGGGAACCCGCGCCCACTCACCAGCCAGTAGACCCCCAGCGCGGCGTACATGAGTGACCACGCAACTGCCGCGTACGGCGCCCAACGCTGCCAGTCCCGAACGCCTTCACCACGACCGTGCGGGATACTGTCCATGCCGCTCTCTTGTTGTTCGGGCATTACTCGCCTCCCTTTCCTTCCCCGAGGAGGATGATGCGCAACTCAGGCACCGTGCCCGTAGCCCGGCGTACTGAGACGGCCAGAGTATCTCCTCAACCTCCATGACGCACACCGCTCGCAAATATTAATAAAGAGATCTCAAAGTCCTGTGTGCCCCGCCGCCTCGCGGGGCACTGCCCAGTGTGTCCCGCCGCTCCGCTCGGGGACTGTCCAGTGTGTCCCGCCGAGTGGACACACCGGACTGTCCCCCAACCTCTCCAACCTCGCGCGGGGACTGTCCGGTTGCTGCCCCGCACGGCAGCCGGTCCCGGCTGGGGCGCACCGGCTAGCGGGCAGCGGTCTCAAGCGCGCGAGTCAATTCATCAGCGAGCCGGGCGACGTGCGGGTCGTCCAACATCGTCGCGTGCTCTCCAGGAACCAGTCGAATGTCGAGTCCCTGCGTGGCCAGAGGTGACCAGCCGAATCGCGCACCCGCCTCGGTGCCCATGGGCTGGCTGGCGGCTTCAAAGAAGGTGATCGGGACTGGAGATGGTTCTGGCACGAATTGCTGGGCCGCCGAGCGGAGCGCCTCAGCCAGGGCGGTAAGCAAATCCTGCTGGGCCGGAGACCGGGTCGGAGACTGTGCGGCGGACACGGCCTTGAGTATGCCGAACAACGCTTCGACGTGCTGTGTGAAATCACGCAAATTGAGTTCGGCGGCACGCCGTGCGAGCGCACCCAAGTGCGCGCCAGCGCGGGAAAGGACCGAGTGGCGAGCCCGGGCCGCGGACCAGAGATGGGTGTCAAACAAGGCCACAAGCGCCACCTGATGGCCTGCGTTGTGGAGTTGGCGGGCCACCTCGTAGGCATACAGGCCGTGCATCGAATATCCGGCCAGGCGGTAGGGGCCTTGTGGCTGGTAGTCGAGCAGTGATTCGACCAGTCGCGCCGCGATCGGAGGCACGGACGGCTGGCCGGCGATCTCTTGCACTTCGGCGAAATCGATGGTGAGCCCCAGTAGCGGCTGGTCCGGGCCCAGACACTGCGCGAGGGGGAGCATGACCGGCCCTCCACCGACACAGAACAGCGGCGGCCGCGAGCCTGCGGGTTGGATCGGCAGGATGTTGCGCGGGTAGCGCAACGATTCGGACTGCGCCAGGATCGGGGCCAGTTTCGCGATGCTCGGTCGCTCGAAGAGTGCCGCCAGGGGGATAGTGGCGCCGAACTGCGCCTCGATCCGCGCCACCATGCGGGCGGCCAAAAGGGAGTGGCCGCCGATGTCGAAGAAGCCCTCGTGGATGCCGACGGGCCGGTGCAGCAACTCTTCCCAGAGCGTTTGCAGTGCCTGTTCGAATCGATCCCGTGGAAGCACGCCAGCCGCGGGCACGATCTCGGGTAGAGCGAGCGCGCGCCTGTCCACCTTGCCATTGGGCTGCAGCGGCAGCGCGGAGACCGTCACGAATTCCGACGGGACCATATACTCGGGCAGCCAGGCGGCCAACTCCGGGCGCAGGTCCGGCGCCGTTCCATCGCGCGGCACGATCCAGGCGACCAGTCGGCAATCGCCACGCTCGTCGGCGCGAGCCGCGACGGCACAGGCTGAAACGTCCTGGTGGCGTAGCAGAACGGCCTCGATCTCACCGGGCTCGACGCGGCAGCCGCGGATCTTCACCTGGTCATCTATCCGGCCCAGAAACTCGATTTCGCCTGAGGTGTTCACGCGGGCGAGGTCCCCCGTCCGGAACAGCGTGGCTCCGGGCGGCCCGAAGGGATCGGCGATAAATCGCTCGGAGGTCAACTCCGGACGATTCAGATAGCCACGCGCGACAATCGCGCCGCCGATGCAGAGTTCGCCCGCGACTCCCGCCGGAACCGGCTGCAGATCGGGCGAGAGAACGTAGGCAGAGGCGCCGGAGATAGGGCGTCCGATCGGCACGGGATCCGGAATCGCATCGGACACGATCTCATAGCAGGTCGCGTCGGCGCTCACCTCGGATGACCCGTAGAGATTGACCAGCCGCACGTGCGGCAACAGCCGTGTGAAGCGCCGGGCGAGCTCACTGGGCAACGCTTCCCCGCTGCTGAAGCAGTACTTGAGCGCCGGGAGAGTCGCTCCCAGCGATTCAATGGCATCGAGCAGGTTCGCGAGTTGTGCAGGCACGGCCACAATGCGCGTGACCCGCTCCCGATCTAACGCGCGGACGAAGCCAAGCGGCGAGCCCTTAACTACTTCGTCGCCGAAGATAACGAGGGGCACACCCTGCAGCAGCGGGCCGAGGATTTCACAGATCGAGTCCACGAAACCTGTCGCGGTCTTCTGGCAGCAGACTTCGCCGTGCTCAAATGGATACCTGCGCCACATCCACTCCAGGCGCGCCGTCAGCCCCTGGTGCAAGCCCAGCACACCCTTCGGCTCACCCGTCGATCCCGACGTGTAAATGGTGTAGGCCAGGCCGCCTGGATCGGCCTCGACGTAGACATTCTCTTCGCTTCGACCCGCGCCTTGTTCATCGCCGGTGACGATCGCGACTGGGCGCGCATCGGCGGCCATGAACGCCAGGCGAGCTTGCGGATAGTTGGGATCGAGAGGAAGAAAGGCCCCGCCGGCTTTCAGCACGGCGAGCATCGCGACGATGTAACTCGGACCGCGTTCGATTTGAATCCCGGCGATCGTCTCCGGGCCCACGCCGCGCGATTGCAGTTCGCGCGCCAGGCGGTTTGCCCGCCCGTTCAACTGCTCGTAGGAGATCGACTCCTCGCCGTGGATGAGAGCCGGGCGACTGGGCATACGCGCGGCCTGCGCTTCAAAGCGCCGGACGAGCGCAGTCGAGGGCTCACCCGGCGGCCGCGGCCCGGAAGCACCCGCCAGGACCTCGGAGAGTTCGGCCTCTGCCATGATTGGAAGTCGCGAGACCCGCGCTCCGGGATCGCTGGCAATCGCTTCCAGCAGCGTCCGATAGTGCCGCAGCATGCGCCGGGCGGTCGAGCGCTCGAAGATGTCGGCGTTGTAGTCCAGCACGCAGCGCAGTGCCCCGCCCTCCGGTTGGACATCGAGAACCAGGTCGAATGGCGCCACGCCGGGGTCGAATTCGACCGGTTCGACAGCGACTTCCCCGAAGCCGCGAGTTTCGGCCGGCAGATTGCGGAGCTGGAAGAAGACCTGGAACAGCGGCGAATAGCCCAGACTGCGTTGCGGCGCAAGCGCCTCGACGATCTTCTCGAACGGCGCATCGGCGTGAGCGTAGGCCGAGACGGCAGTCTCGCGCACCCGCTCGAGCAGGTCGCGAAAGACAGGGTCGCCGGAAAAGTCCGTCCGCATCGCCAGCGTGTTCACGAACAGGCCGATGAGAGCTTCGGTCTCCACCGGTGTGCGGTTGGCGATGGGGCAGCCCACGGCGATGTCGTCGCTTGCGGTGTAGCGGTGGAGCAGAGTTTGAAACGCCGCGAGCAGGATCGTGAAGGGCGTCACGTTCTCATTGCGGCTCAGGCGTTCGATCGCGCCGGCAAGCTCCGCCGGAAGCGTCAGCGCCTCGCGGCCGCCACGGTAGGACTGGCGCGCGGGCCGTGGATGATCGGTGGGCAGCTTCAACAGGCCGGAACCGCCCGCCAGGCGATCCTGCCACCAGGCGAGGCTCTCGGCGTAAGGCTGGCCTCGTTGCCAGCGAGCGTAATCGGAGTACTGGATCGCCAGATCAGGCGGCGGCGCGTCTTGATAGAATCCGGCGAAGTCGTTGAGGAACACGCCCGCTGACCAGCCGTCGAAGGCGATGTGATGCAAGGCGAGCACCAGACAATGGTCGTCCGGCGCGAGCTGGGCCAGAGTAACGCGGACGATCGGGCCGCGGGAGAGATCGAATGACCGCTGTACCTCCGCCGCGGCGATCTCCTTCACTGCGTTGACCTCGGAGACTGTCTTAAACTCGATCGCCAGTGGACCCGGTGCGTGGATCGCCTGCCGTAGCGAACCCTCGCGGTCGTGGTACGTAGTGCGCAGAATCTCGTGGCGCTCGATCACGCGTTCTAAGGCGTGCCGCGTCTTCGCGGGGTCGAGCGGACCGCGAAATCGATAGACCGCGACGCGGGCGTATGGGCTCGCATCGGCTTCGAGCTGCGCAAGAAACCACATGCGTTCTTGGGCGAACGAGAGAGGCGCCTCTTCACTTGGCGTGTGCCGCACCAAGGTCGCTTTAGCCCGGCCGATGTAGGATTCAACCAACCCGGCCAGACCTTCGATGGATGGCGTTGCGAAGAATGCGAAGATCGGGACCTCGGCTCCGGTCGCGCGCTGTACCTGTGAGAGCATCCGCGCCGCCAGCAGCGATTCGCCGCCGAGGTTCCAGAATGTATCGCGGACTCCGATTTCAGTCTTGCCGAGAACAGCGCTCCAGATCCGGCACAGATCGGTCTCGAGCGCCGTGCGCGCCGCCACGAATTCCTCGCGCTGCTCGAAGACGATGCCCAGCTTAGCGGCCAGACCGATGCGCTGCGGCTTGCCCGTCGGCCCCTTGGGAATCTCGTCGAGAATCACGATGCGGCGCGGGACCTTGAAATCGCTCAGCCGCTGGGCGGCGAATTCGCGCAGCTCGCGCTCGTTCACCTTGTGGCCGGGACGGAGCACAACCGCCGCGGCGACGTCTTCGCCGAGTCGCGGATCGGGAGCCGCGAACGCTAGCGCCTGCGCGACGCCGGGATGATCTAGCAGCGCTTCGTCGATTTCGCGTGGCGAGATCTTCTCGCCGCCGCGGTTGATGATCTCCTTGGTGCGTCCGCTCAGGAAAAGGTAGCCGTCACCGTCGATGTAACCCAGATCGCCGGTGCGGAACCAACCATTGGTGAAGGCCTTCGAATTGGCCTCTGCGTTGTTCGCGTAACCCGAGGTGACATTCGCACCCTGGATAACGACCTCGCCCCGCTCGCCCGGCGGCAGGAGGTCGCCGGCATCGTTCATGATCGCCACTTGCGGTCCGGTGGCAACCCCCACCGAGCCGGGCTTGCGCGCGCGCGGCGGCAGCGGATTGCAGCACATCTGGTGTGCGGCCTCGGTCATTCCGTATGCCTCGACGACGGGCGCGCCCAGTGCCGCTTCGAGCCCGGACATGAGTTGCGGCGGCAAAGCCGAGGAGCAGGAGCGAATAAACCGGAGTGGGCACTCGTCGGCACTACCGAATTCGTCCGCGCTGCGGGCGAGAATCGCCTGGTGCATGGTGGGCACTGCCGTGTACCAGGTCGGGCGGAACTCTTGCAGCCAATCGAAGAAGCTCGGCGCCAGGAACCCCGGTGTGCATACGACGCTGCCACCGGCACAAAGCGACGACAAGACCGCGCCCGCGAGCCCGTGAATGTGGAACAGCGGCATGATGTTCAGGCAGCGGTCCCGCTCCGTCAGTTCTAGCGAACGCTGAATGTTGCGCGCTGAATGACACAGGTTCTCGTGCGTCAGCACGACCAGCTTCGGGCGTGACGTCGTTCCGGACGTGTGCAACAGGAGGGCGGCATCGGCCGGGCCTGCGAATCCCTCCACCGTCGGAGGTCCAGCCGGCGTCTCTGGATGAAGAGTAAAAGTGCCGCACGATTGATCGGCGCAGACTTGGAGCGTGACAATCGGAACCCCGCGCGAGCGGGCCACGGCCAGCGCGGGGGATCGGCTACCCTCGCCGATTACGATCGCCTTGGGCTGCAGGTCGGTGATAAAGAAATCGAATTCCGCCTCGCGATAGGCCGGATTGAGCGGGGCGCAAGCGGCTACCGCGGCAATGGAGAGGAAGACTGAGGCCGCTTCGGGGCCATTGTCGAGGACCACAGCCACCCGGTCGCCGGCGCCGATGCCCATTGAGCGGAGGACCTCCGCGGTCTGTTCCATCGTCTTGAGCAGGTCGGCATAAGTGCCCGGACGGCGGCCTGGGGAGAGTAGTGCGGTCGCGCCTGGGCTGCGGCTCGCGGCCTCCCCTACAAGCCCGGCAATCGTGTGTAACTGATCGCGCGCAGCCGGCTCATCGGACACAAGAATCGGATCTGACGTCATTCCCTCCACCTCGATGCGCGAACTCGTGTCGGTCAGCATATCATTGGAATCCAGGCGCGGTTGTCCCCTCTGCGGTTACCGCATGATCGCGGCCGGCGCGGCCGGGTTTGATTTCAGGGCGCGTGCGCCGCAAGCTACGGTTCAAGTCGTTTTCTCCGGGCAGGCGCATCGGCGTTGCAAAATGGCCCTGATACGGGCGTCAGGGAAGCCGAAATCCGGCCGCCTTGCCCTGCCGGGTGGATCGGCACGGAAGTTAAGATAGCCCTATGGGAGCGGACTTCTCACTGGACCTGCCGGCCAGCGACATCCACGTCTGGACTCTTCCTCTCGGAGTTTCCGATGGCGTGCCCGCGATGTTTGAACAGGTTCTCAACCAGGACGAAACGGACCGGGCGGCACGATTTTGTTCCACCACCCTGCGCGACTCCTTCGTCATTGCTCACGGCGCCCTCCGGTATCTGCTCGGCCGCTATCTGAGTCTTCATCCGGCTGACATTCGGTTCATCTACGGTCCGAAGGGCAAACCTGCGCTCGCCTCCGCCGGCCCTCTTCAGTTCAACATGGCCCATTCCGGCGACCTGGCCGTGATCGCGTTCACCGTGGACTGCGAAATCGGCGTAGACGTGGAACACATCCGTCCACTAGCGGATATGCGACACATCGCTGATCGATTCTTTTGCAGGGAGGAAGCTGCCGAAATCGAGTCGCTCCCGGAGCCCGGGCGGACTCGCGCATTCTTTCGCTGCTGGACGCGCAAGGAGGCCTATATCAAATCAATCGGAGCTGGGCTTTCCGCACCCCTGGATAGCTTTCGAGTGAGCGTTCAACCCGGCGCACCAGCCGCTCTCGTTCACCTCGATCACGATGCAATCGCCGCCGCGGCGTGGACGCTGCAGGACCTCCCCTTGGCCTCGGAATACGCGGCCGCAATCGCCTACCGCGATCGACCGCGAGCACTGCGTGTGTTCCCGATCATCCACCTCGCAGGGCTTGCGTACGTAGGGTAACTCGGCAGAACTGGCCATCCGACTCCGCTCGGGGACTCTCCAGTGTGTCCCGCCGCTTCGCCCGGGGACTGCCCAGTGTGTCCCTCCGAGTGGACACACCGGGCTGTCCCCCCAACGCACCGGACTGTCCCCAACCAACCTCCCGCTCGGGGACTCTCCAGCGTGTCCCGCCGAGTGGACACACCGGGCTGTCCCCCCAACCCGAGAGAGAGGAGCCGTATGCGGTAATCCCGCCCGTACGGATCTGTGCAAGGGGCGTTCAGCGATGATCGTCCCTACCGCAACCCGGATTTGGTTCGCGGTGATCGGGGAGTCATTTGCGGGTGAAGCATAGTCTGCACTCCGTTACCATGTGAGCCGGATCAGCGAGACGCCGTGCAGCGGCAACTGGAATCGCAGTTGCACTTGGCCCGCCTGACCGCCGACCCAGCGCGGCGACTCCAGCGCCTCCAGTTGGCCGGACGCTTCGAGTTGTGAATACTGGGCAGGCGTTGGCTGCTGCGGCGAGCCCATCCTCTTCCAGGTCTCGTAGGAGTTGCTGTGCTCATCGTCCACGCGAAAGTGTTCGAGCAGCATCCGGGTTCGAACCGGCAGACCGGCCACGGTGAGTTCGATCTCAACTGCCGGCCCGGCCTGCGCGGAATCGTGATAGTTCGACACGAGCACGGCGACCGAATGCGCATCCGCACTCGCGATTGCATGCACGTCCGGGCGCCCCTTCACGCCGGAGTCCAACATGCTGTCGAGTGAAGCGGCGGAGGAGTTCTCCACGGCTACGCGGTTTCCGGTGATCATCCCGAGCATGCGAAAAACGTTGAGCACCGGCTTGTCGATACCGTTCGTCGCCAGGTCGCGGAATCCATCGAAATACGGCTGATCCTCGAACTCGAAGGCCCAGGTGACGGCGCCCATCAACTTGACGCCGTATCGTGCGGCCAGGTCCAGGTGGCGCGGCATCACCGCCGCCGTGTAGCTCGAATACATCAGCCCATTGCGGTAAGCATTCTGAGGGTACACGCGCGAAGAACAGGCGGCGCACCCCTCCGGATCCGACTCGCCGATGATCACCGGCCGGTCCTTCAGCTCCGGTATGGAAGCGATCGCCTCGAAGCCCCGCGCCAGGTCCCTCAGTTGATTCTCGATACCCATCGCAACCTGGCCGTCCACGAACTTCGGCGCGCCCTTGGCATGAAAGCTGATGAAATCGAGCGGCGCTCCAGTTGCGCCCGTCGCATAGTTGGTCCCATGCAGCACGTGATGGAGGAAGTCGCGCAGGAACGCCGCGGCCTTGGCATTGGCCGGCCCGGTGGAATCGGGTCCGCCGATGCGGGCCGACGGAAGCGCGCGTTTCACCGCGTCGGCGGAGTAGTCATAGAGCTTGTGAAACTCCTCGGGAGTGCCCTTCCAATAACCGATGTTCGGCTCGTTCCAGACCTCCCACAGCCACGACTCCACTTCCGCTCTTCCGTATCGGTCCACGCAGTGGCGCACCCATCGATACACCAGCTCGGCCCACTTGGCGTAGTCCTTCGGCGGGTAAGCCCAGCCCGTGTAGATGTCGTTGTAATCGTCACCCGGCTTCCAGTGGTGCCGGTAGGGCTCGGGATGCGACGAGAGCGCTTCCGGCATGAAGCCGATTTGCGCCAGCGGCTTCATACCGCGCTCGACGTAGGCGTCGAAGATCCGGTCGACGATCGTCCAGTCATACACCGGCTTGCCGCTCGCGTCCTCGCTGTAGGCATTGGTTGAGCCCCATTTGAGTGCGGCTTGACCGTCGCCCGTGACCAGCAGGCTGTGTGTTCGTACGTAGACCGGAACTGGGCTGAGGCCTGAAATCTCCGTCAGCAGCTTGCGGCCGTCCTTCATGTAGGTGTAATTCGGTTCGTCATAGCCGAAGAAGGACCAGATCGGCGCCACGGGTCCAATCGGCCTCGCGGCATCGACGTGAATGTGAGCGGGCTCCTGTCCAGCCAGGGCCCGGACGGCGAAGAGGACAGCGGAGAGGACAAGGTAGAGTAAGCGCATATTCGAAAGCTCAGCCTCAATCTGTGCCGCTTGCGGAGTCGCGGCGGCTCTGCCTGCCGCGGGCCACTCTGCCGGCGGAATCGTCGTGCTGCGATTGCCGCCCGGACCGGCTTTTCCGCGGCGTCGGCGCCAACCGCGTCCCCGAGGTGTTAGCTTCCGTGGAGGGTGCGAGTGCTGAGATCCATGCGCCGATCCTACTGAATTGCACGCGTCGCCCCTTGCGGGAATGCCGCCTCTGGTTCGCCAGTTGCATACCCATGAGTCAAATGCCCGGCGCCGTGATGGCCGAAAACCAATCTTGCCGCAGCACCAACGACGCCTCGTCGCTACATCATAATCCGGCGCTGCCCGCGCAAGCACCGCGCCCAGCCGCCCGCGGACGGCGTAACGTCAGTTTCAAGAGAGTCCGCCGTTTCGCTCGGGGACTGTCCAGTGTGTCCCGCCGAGTGGACACACCGGACTGTCCCCCAACCAACCTCGCGCGCCGACTGCCCAGTGTGTCCCGCCACTTCGTTCGGGGACTGTCCAGTGTGTCCCGCCGAGTGGACACACCGGACTGTCCCCCAACCAACCTCGCTCGGGCACTGTCCAGTGTGTCCCGCCGAGGGGTGCACTCCAGACTGTCCCCGGACGGAGCTGTGCCGGCGAGGTCAGCGATGCCCGTCCCTACCGCGGCCGTCAATGGCCAGCTGTCTTATCGGGCTGGTCTTCCCTCACGAAGCCAGTCGCTCAAGCGCCAGTCCGATCAACCGATCATTGAAGAGCTTCTGCTTCCGTTCGGCTGCGTCTGCCCCCGCGGGCCATCGGCTCAATCCATCTCGAATACCTGCCAGGCTTCGGCTGCAGTGTTCGCGTTCGATCAGCCAGTCCACCGTCGCCAGAAGCTCCATTCCCAATGGGGACTCGAAGCCATCGATCCGCTGGGCGGTACGGTCCAAGATCGCGGGCAAGCTCCGGGCCTCGGGCTGCTTGAGGAACAGGTCGAGATACGTTCGGCGCTCTTCGTCGAACCAGATCGTGTCTGATGGGCCCGCGTCGCTCAGACGCTTGTCGCAGTGAAGATAACTGCCGTCCAATCCGTTCAGCAGATGGCGGAGGCGTTCGGAATACGGTCCGTACTTGTCGGCCACAAACCTCAGATCCAATGGATCGTCAATCCCTGCCTCGTGGATTGTTCGCTCAAGAAACCAGCCCAACTTCTGCACTTCCAGGTAGGTGCACTCAATGCCGAGGACCCAATAGCGACGGACCATCTCGGCCACCAGCGCTCGCGCCGGCGTCAACGTCATCACGCCCGTTCGCTTGGCCACATTCTGGTATTTCGCGGTCGGTTCGAACACCAGAACCTCTACGTCGCTCAGTTGTCCCAGTGCTCGCTCAATCTCAGGCCGAACGTCCTTCCAATCCAGCCCGCCGTTGCCGCACCCCAGTGGCGGTAGCGCAATGGACCGAATGCCCTTCTCTTCGACTACCTTGCGCAAGTCCTCCAACCCTTCGACGATCCACTCCAGCTTCGACGGTTGCCGCCAATGCTTCTTGCTGGGGAAATTGATGATCCAGCGCGGGCCATCCAGCACCAGGTTCTCGGTTACGAACATGTGCCCGACCCGAATCTCCTTGCGCTTGCATGCCTCCTCGTACGCGCGGAAGTTGTCGGGAAACGCTTCCTTGAACATCAAGGCGATGCCTTTGCCCATGACGCCAACCGTGTTCACGGTGTTGACAACCGCCTCAGTGGGCGCGTCCAACAGATTTCCTTGAAGGAACTTAATCATTAGAAATACCAAGTTGGCTGCACGACACGTTTTAGTGCCAATCCCCGCTCGTCAAGTTGGGCCTTAACCAAGCGTCCGAGCTCCTCTGTACAACAACATACTCCTAGCAAGGCGTCCAATGGCACATGCCTCCAGATGAGGGCCTCAGCCTGATAGCGCTCCGCGCACGCGGGGACTGTCCAGTGTGGAGGCGCCGGCTGAGCGTGGAATGGGCTACTCGATTGTGCAACCCGCTGGCTCCCCGGCCCCGGCGGGTGCATCCCTATCGCGACGTGCGCTTTGAGGCCACACATCCGAGGTAGGAGCCGTATGCGTTAGTAGCGGTCGTACGGATCTGTGCGGGGGCGGTCGGTGATGGCCGTTCCTACCGCGGCCTCTTCCATGCACTTCCCCCGTTCCCTTCGTTAAGCTTCGGCCCATCGCGGAAACCCCTTGAATGTGACGCGGAGTCAAGATATCCTTGAATTGATGCTGGAGCAATCCAGCAGGCTTCCACGCCTCATGGCGGCGGAAGACGGCTTCGGGTCCAGTGAGCCAGTTTAATCACGGGGCCTTTTTCTTTCTTACCAGCGCCCTACCGTTCTGCCCCCTCGTTTGTACCCTTCCACGCAATCTCGCGTTGCAGGATATGCCGATGAGAACTTCCAACCTCCCGCCGTCCTCGGCTCCAGCCAAACCACATAGAGTTCCGGCGCAACAACATACAGCCGGTTCGGTGGACGCTTCCAGCCGGGCGGAGCTCACTTTGCTCCACTTCACTTCGCTGTTCAGCCCCGCGGCACGCTTCAGGTCTCGGAATTCCCTGGTCAGGCGGGGTTTGAGGTCCTTCGGAACCCAAAGGCCCCCGATCGCCATGTAGCGGTCGCCTGCTGCCCCGCTATGTCGGCTCTCGTCACAGTAGATCGTGTATTTCATTCCCCTCACCAACCAGATTGCCTTTCAATCCACACCGCGTGTTCCGCGTGCAAAGTCTGTGGATGTACTGGGACATTGCCGGAACCGTGAAGGCCGTTTAACCGCCAGCGTGGAGCAGAAACCGGACGGAACCACGCCGTTGACCAAGACCATGGGATGGCCCCGACTCGGCTTCACGTCACGCGCCCGTCCCCTGCCAACCATATCAATATCCCCAGATCTCATGCCTCACGGGAAGCCGATTCAGCGCCTCACGCTTGGGTCGCCACATGGGCAACCTGTCTTGCGGCAACCTGGACCTCCACCTGTCAGTAAAGACCCGGAGCCGCCGGCCTGCCCAGCGCGCCTCAGGAAGACGGCGTCAGAATCGGAAATTGTCTCCGGGCATGCCGATCACCATTCCGGGAAACTGGGAATGCCGTCGACTTCCCGCCGGAATGCTGATCGCCATCAGGCCGGAATCGCTGATCGGCATCGCTCCGGAATACGCACTTGAAGGAGCCATGAACCAAGCCGAAACCAGAGCCGGGCACATTGCTTCCGCACTCAAGGCGGCAGGCTGGGGCCTGGTCGAAGGTAGTCGCATCGCGCGCGAGTATCCCATCACCTTGGGCCGCCTGGAAAGCCCGGCACCGGCTGGTGCATCCCTATCCTGACGTGCGCGTTGACGCCACACATCCAAGGTAGGAGCCGCATGCGTAAGCAGCGCACTGTCTCACGGGGACTGTCCAGTGTGTCCCGCCGAGTGGACACACCGGACTGTCCCCCATCCCTTCCAACCTCGCTCGGGCACTGTCCAGTACGTTCCGCCACTTCGCTCGGGGACTGTCCAGTGTGTCCCGCCGAGTGGACACACCGGACTGTCCCCCAACCTCTCCAACCTCGCTCGGGGGCTTGCCAGTGTGGAAAGGCCTGCTGAGCGCGGAGCGAGTAACTCGCTTGTGCAACCGCTGGCTCCTCCGGCTCCGGCGGATGCGTCCCTATCCTGACGTCCGCTTTGACGCCACCCATCCAAGGTAGGAGCCGTATGCGGTAATCCCGCCTGTACGGATCTGTGCGGGGGGCGGTCAGCGATGATCGTCCCTACCGCGACCGTCTGCAGGCTTCCCCGTTTCCCGACCCGAAGTGCGACGGGCGTGTCAAGATGGGGGAGCGTCCGTCAAGTGCAGAGATCCATTGACGCATTGCCAGAGGCGGCTCGTCCCGAAAAAAGCGGCGATGGCCAAAGCGCGCTTGTTGTCTCTGATTTGGTGATGTAATGTTAAGCTGGTTAGTTTATGTCCGCACAATCGGCCAAACCGACTAAGTCTGGCGTGCTAGAGGTATCCGGTAAGGGGCCGGTCAAGCTCCGAATCACACCCGTCGACGCTACCTCGGCTAATCTCGAAGTAGGAGTCGACTACTCGCTTGCTGAAGACCCGAGCCGACACTACGATGCCGACTACTGCGATGTTGTGGCGAGTAGAACCGGGGTGACCCTGATTTTTGGGCGTTTGAAGCCAAACATTGTCGAGCTGAGGTCGAAGATAGAGGTTGCGTTTTCGGACGATAACTTCATGCGGCAAATCTGGTTCCAGACCAGAGGAATTCACGCGACCGCGCGATCTAGCACCATGGGCAATGCATTAGAGCCGCTAAGCGGCCTCCCAGACCCCGACAAGGTGCAGTGCTTTCGAGCGAACACCGTCTTCATGGCTCTGCTCGTAGGTGAGAGTGTAATCGATTTTTATTACATCTCTCCGGGGGACATCCACCTCGCCAGGGTTCAACGCAAGGTGGAGATTCCCCTTGAGGGCGTAGTGAGAGTCGTCCTCAGCACCCCGCTGCTGCTTGAGTTCCTGGACAAGTGCCAGCCGTTGGCCGATCATCTTAGCCCGCGATTTCCGGAGGAGCCCTAACTGATGAATACGAAACGCAAATGGGACATTGGTGACGAGGAAGTAGTCGTCGTGGAGAAATCCCACCCACTGCCGATAAGAAGATCAAGTATCGCCTCCACTGCTGTCAAGGTGATCTTCGGAGTATTGACGGTTGTTCAATCGGTGGCGCCATCGGGTGGAATCGTGGAGTTTAACTCTAATTCGGATGCCCTAGTGCAAGTTGTGAGGGTTGCTCGACAGGACCTGCGACTGCGCAATGCTTGTGATCGTTGGAAAGGAGGACCGGCGGACACGACGGTCGGCATGTCGGTTAAGAGGCTGTCGGAACTGTACCCGAAGCTGTTCAACCCCGACGTCGACGAGTCGGTCGATACTGAAGCGTTCTTTCTGAGTTAGGCCCCGGCACGTGGCTGAAGAGTTTTATGAGCCGTCGCGGAACCAGTTGCGGCAAGGTGACATTTTCGATTTCTTGCCGTTCGTGCGACTTGAAGGTGCAGACGGGGGCAGTTCCCCGTTCACCGCCGCGGTATCCACCACGCACTCTCGGGGGATGCTCCTGAATCAGAGCTGTGATATCGACAAGCCCAACATCCTGCGTTTGGTTGTCGTTCCGGTCATAGATCTCTCCAAGCTTTCAGCAACCGATCAAACAAACGTGAGGAAAAGCAAGGTGTTTTCGCGACTGCACCTTCCGAAGTATCGCGACGTCGTGCCTGAAAGTTTCGTGAGCTTTCTTGAGCCTATGACTGTCGAGAAATCGTCGCTTCAGGTTGCGACACGATTGGCGTCATTGTCGGAACAAGGGCGTCGGGCTCTGTACCTGCAGTACACACGCTGGCTGTCCCGATGGACCTTCACTGAGATTAGCTGCCCAGCTTGCGGAGTGAAGTTCAATCCTGCACAGACTCTCGAGGTTGTTAATGACTGATTCTGCGCGGGTCACGCATTGAACAGGACTGACATCGCTGGGGTATCTCCTCCCGGCCGAAGCATCTTCGGTTTCATTCCAAACCATTAGTAGTCAGTACCCCCAACTCTCGTGCCTCACGGGAAGCCGATTCAGCGCTTCACGCTTGGATCGCCACATCGGCATGTACTGCTCCATCAGCGCAGCGAATCGGCTGTTGTGCGTGGGTTCCAGCAGATGGACCATTTCATGCACGACAACGTATTCGAGACACTCCCGCGGCTTGCGCGCCAGATCAGTGTTGAGCCGGATGCCGGCGGAGGTGACGCTGCAACTGCCCCATCTCGTCTTCATCCTTTGCATAAAAAACCGCTCGACCTTCACACCCATCAGCCGCTCCCATTTAGAGATCAGGGGCGGCACGGCCGCCTTAAGCTGGGCACGATACCAGTCGTCCAAGATGGCCTGCTTCCTCTCAGTTCCGGAGCCCGGTCGAACCTGCAGCACAATCTGGCTGTGCTTCAACTCCACCCCTGGCGCCGCGTCCTTCTCAACAACCTTCAACAGGTAGCGTCTGCCCCAAACGTAGTGGCTTTCCCGGTCTAGGAATTCGCGGGGCGCTTCGCGTTCCTGCTCTCTCACCTTTCCCTGCTGCCGCCGGATCCAACCGAGCTTGGTGATCGCAAAGACGCGGATCGTGTCCAGGCTCATGCGCAGCGGCGCGGAAATTCGTACCTTGCCGGTGGGAGGATAAACGCTCAGATGGACGTTCTTGATGTCCTTCTTGATTACCTCCACCGAAATGCCGCCCAGATCGATTTCCGCAGACATCAGTATTCCAGTTGCTGCTTGACGATCAGGAAGATGCGCTCTACTTCATCGACATCCTGCAACACATCGTACAGAGCGCTCTTGATGACCATCTCTCGGGTCTGAACTCCGCGCCAACCGTCGGGGCGATGCTGCCGGACCGCTGCATCCACCTTCAATGCCAAGTCCTGGTCATGGTCGAGATTGCTGTAGAGCGCGCGGCGCGCGGGCGTGTCGATCGCCTCCGGCGCATCTCCGGAATGGCCCGCCGCCACTCTCTTCGCCAGGTCCGCGATCTGCTTCGGAGGTATTCCTCGTACTCGATGGCTTTGGCCTTGCGCGCGGCGATGATCTCGTCGAGTAGCGCCGACATGGTGTCATAGTAGGCCGGGTCGTTCAGGTGCTCTTTGATGATTTTCCGGCGAACGTTATTCTCAATCGTCTCGGCAATCGCGCCCCCGATCGCTCTTGATTCCATCGGGCAGGCGGTTGATGGCCTCCGCAATGCCGGTCTTCACGATCAGCTCCAACAGGGACAGGTTGTCGAAGGGCGAGATCTTCCTGGGCTCGGAGGCCTCGATATACGTGTCGAGGAGGTGCCGCATGTCGGCCTCATACGCCTTGAGGTCCAGGTTTTCGTCGCTGGCATTGCGTACGATCTCGCGTAGCCTGAGATAGTCGCTCGACCTCCCTCTTGATGCGGCCGATCTCCACAGGGCTGTAACCGGCTGCTTCCAGTTCACCGGAGATGTTGGCGAATGCACGCATTAGGCCCGCCGTGGCTTTATAGAGCGCCACGCGCTGGGGCCCATGCTCCTTCAGGTCATCGGGAATCTCGGTGTTCCCGCAGAAGTAGTGGATGTAATCCAGGTCGGTCTTGGGCGGCTCCACCGGCTCGCACAACATGGCGATGGCTTCCAGCGCGTTGTCCAGCCGTTCGCGGCCCGTCTTCAGGCGGTCCTTCAGCAAGACCTCCGGATCGGCGCCGCCGCTTCTCCGGTCTAACTCGGAGGTGTAGACCGCAATGGCGTTTTCGACCTTCTTGAAAAGGTCCTTGTAGTCCACGATGTAGCCGAAATCCTTGTCTTCGCCGTCGAGCCGGTTCGTGCGGCAGATGGCCTGAAACAGGCCGTGGTCCTGCATGGATTTGTCGATGTAGAGGTAGGTGCAAGGCGGCGCGTCGAAGCCGGTCAACAGCTTGTCCACCACGATGAGGAGCTTCATGTTGGCGGGCTCCTTCTTGAACAGCTCCTTGGCCCGGTCTTCGTAGGTTTCGGTCCTGCTCTTGCCCGGCGCGGCGTCGACGTCTTTGAGCAGTTCAGTGTACGTGTTGTAGATGAACTGTTTGTCTGTTTCGCTGTTGGCTCCCGTTTCCTCCGTGGTGATGTCGCGGGTCTGCGGATTGTAGGAAGTGACCACGGCGCAGCGGCCTTTGAACGGCGTCTTCTGAAACAGTGTGAAGTACTTGCAGGCTTCGTAAATGCTCGACGCCACCAGCAGGGCGTTACCGCGCTCGCTGCTCAGGCGCGGCTTGGCGCAGAAGTCGAACACGATGTCGTTCACCACCCGCTCCATGCGGCCCTTGGAACTGAGCACGTTTTGCATGGTGCCCCATTTTTCGCGTAAGGCCGCTTTCTGCCAGTCGTTCAGCCCCTTGGTCTTGGCTTCGAACCAGGCATCGATCTTCTCCTGCGACCCCAGTCGCTGATCGATGTCGCGCGCTTCGTACACCAGGTCGAGCACGACCCCGTCTTCCACCGCCTCGCTGAACTTGTAGGTGTGGATGTAGCTGCCGAAAATTTCCAGGCTGGTCTGCTTGTCCTGCTTGAGTAGCGGCGTGCCGGTGAAGCCGATAAAGACGGCGTTCGGCAGAATCGCTTTCATCATGCGGTGCAGCTTCCCGCTCTGCGTGCGGTGGCACTCGTCGACGAAGACGAACAGTTCGCCCACCGCCTGGCAGGGCTGGGCTTCGAGTTCCCGGATGAACTGCTCAAAGTCCTTCACGTCTTTCCGGCCGAACTTGTGGACCAGCGAACAGACTAAGCGCGGCTTGGCCTGCCCGAGGATGTTGATCAGGTCGCGCCCGCTGGTGGTGCGCTGGATTGGCTTCGCCGGATGCGGAGAATACGCCCTCGATCTGCTTATCGAGTTCGTCGCGATCCGTGACGATGACCACGCGGGCGTGGGGCCGGTTCTCCAGGATCCATTTGGCCAGCAGCACCATCACGATGCTCTTGCCGCTGCCCTGGGTGTGCCAGATGATGCCGCCCTTGCGTTCGCGGACGTGGCGCTGTGCGGCCTTGATGCCGAAGTACTGGTGAACGCGCGGCAGTTTCTTGATGCCGCCATCGAAGAGGACGAAATCGTGCATCAGCTCGATCAGGCGCTCTTTGGCGCACATCTTCAGGAGGTATTTATCGAGCTTGAAGCGGGTATCGTCCTGCTCGTCTTCCTTCCAATTGAGGAAGTACTTCTCCGGGGTGCCGATCGTTCCGTAGCGCAGCCCTTCGGAATCGCTACCAGCGAAAACGAACTGCACGGTGCTGAAGAACCAGGCGTTGAATTCCGGATCTTGATTGGAGAGGTTCTGGCGGATGCCATCGCCTATGGAAACGCGGCTGTTTTGAGTTCCATCACGCCCACTGCGATTCCGTTCACATAGAGCACGAGGTCCGGCCGGCGTTCGTGGTTGCCTTGCAGGGTGACTTCTTCTGCGATGGCGAAATCGTTTTTTGCCGGTTCCGCCCAGTTGATGAGATGGACGGTTTCGGTGGGCTGGCCCGCCTCGGTTTTCACTGGAACGCCGTAACGCAGCAGGCTGTAGACGGCCTTGTTATTCTCGCAGAGGCCACGCGTCGGGTTGTCAGCCTCGGTGTGGAGTTTGTGGAGCGCCACGTTGACCTGTCCCTGGCTGTAGCCGTTTCTCTTGAGGTATGCAGTGAGCAGGTCTTCCTCGATGTTTCGGTTGCCATCGCGATCAGTCCAGTCGCCGAGGTACCGGTAGTCGAGCTCGTCGCGAAACAGTTGAACGACGCGCCTTTGTGTGGCCCTCTCCAGTTGGCCAATCGTTCGTGACTGATTCATCGCTTTGTCCAGATGCCGGACGGCAATCCTGGGGCTGCTTCGGATTGGACGTCGTCGTATTCGGGACCCAAGCGGATCATGACGCCATCAGCGAAAACGCCCGTGTCTGTTTCACTGCCGGGCCAAACAGGTCCTGCTTCCATACGCCTTGATGCGAACTCGACTATCGCCGATGTGTTGCGATGCTCGAACGCCTCACGTACCTCGCGGTGTAATCCAACATAGGCACCCAACTCCGAAATGTAGCGCATCATGCCGTCTGCCGTAGCCACTTGGGGACCTTCCCCCGCGATAATCTTGATGACTGGCGAGTAATAGGCATCGAAAAAGGCCGAATCCTCAAGCTCCAAGCTAACATCGCCCGAGTCTGCTGGTGGGTCTACCCAGAGCAACTCCCACTGCTGGGACCTGTTGACAAATGCTGCAGAAGCGATGTTCTGAGTTACTTCACAGTCGTTAACCCGGCTGATCGATCGGGCCTGGGCCTTCCAATCCTTCAGTTTCCCCTTGCTTGGAATCGAGCTTCTGCCCTTGCTTTCGAAGACATACCAGTGCTTTCGAGCGTCACGGGCCAAGTAGTCCGGTCTCTGATCAGTAGGAGAGGGCCTCGTGAGTCTGTATCTCGGGGGCAGATTCTCCACGTCGAGTAGCCACGGGACTTTCAACTCCGAGTACGCCGCATGAGCGCAGAGCGTATTGCCGACGTAGTAGGACTTGTGCCCTTTGTTGGTCCGGCCAGCGCGCAAAAACTCTGGCGTTGCCACCAACGTTGGCCCCGACAGGTCGACTGCGCTCTTGAGGATGTTGATTAGTGCTGCCTTGTCTGCGCGAGCAGCTCCCGTCCTCCACTCGTGCACCTTCTGGCCCGCTGTCGCCGCAGCCCAGACGAGCGCTTTTGCTGTGTAAGTGAGCCGCCGAAACTGGTGGGGAGAGCCTGGAAAGTCCAGCTTGACGAGAGGTATCCACTTCATAATAGACGAATGCTACCAGTGAGGAGTTCTTGCATCATGCCTTTCTTGATCTGTCGGGTCTTGGAAATTGTAGCTTCCAGCGCGGCGATCTCGGCATCCATGTCGGAGAGGACAGTAGCGATCGCGCTTTGCTCAGCGGCAGTTGGCGGCAGATCGATTGGTAGTAGCTTCACGAGCTTGGCTGTGTAGCTCTGCTGCTTGGTGCCTTGACAGTACTGTAGGGCAAGTTCGTCACCGCGCAATACATAGTAGTGAAAAAGGTATGCGGTCTCCAATCCCGTAGTTGGATAAATAGCCATGCAGGACTGATTGGTTGTAGCCGGACTTCCAATGATTCCGCAGGCACCTCTGGTGCCGGCAGCCTCAAGTCCAGTAATTGCCATCAAGAACGTACCAGTGGGATGAATCTTGAGGTTCGTTTCCTCGACCGCTCGCTCCGAGATATGTTCGAGCGTGTCAACGATCACGTTGTAGTTTAATTCTCCGCTTGTGATCCACTTCACCGGCCCCTTGTAGTAGTCCGGGCGGCCGCGATAGGGCGTTGCGCCTGAGGAACAGCCATCAATCACCTCACCGAGTTGGACGGTTCGCCAGCGTCCGCTGAAGCCGGGCAGTCGCCGCTTGCCGGGGAGTAACTCTTGCATGGCGCCTTGTTTGACCTGGCGTTTCTTGGCGATGAGTCGCTCAAGGGACTCGATGAGGGCATCGGCATCGCTCAAGGCCTCGGCGATGACCTCTTGTTCTGCCTTGGTAGGTAACAACACGGGACACTTACTCAAGACACCTTGGTCAATCGTAGTCATTGTCGCTGTTTTAGCATGCGACACCAGATACTTACGCACACGCGAACCAAGACAGGACCTCAATAAATACGACGGTACAATCTTCTCTAAATGCGGCCTAACTCGAATTATATGACTGTCAAAAACAATAGGCTCTAGCTGAGGCGAACAGTACATATTACAGTGGGCAATACCCACTGGAACAACTGAAGAGCGAGTGAAGAAGAGGTCCCCTTCCTCGACATGAAAACGCCTTTTGTCTTGCTCACTCGCGTCAAACAGCTCAAGCGAGTCTATGTCGATGGGGCACCTCTTGTATAAATCGCCTACATTGATTAGCTTTACCCCGACACCCTTGCTGGAAGGCTTATAGAACACTCCATTCTGCATTGGTTCGCTGCAAACTGAGGCGAGATCCGTAACCTCCCAATCCTCGGGGACTTCTCCGACCTCGGTTTGCTTGTAGCCAGGCTTTAGTGCCATTCGAACCCCATCTTCTCCAGATGACGCCTCACCGTCTGCTCCAGATAGGCGACCTTGCGGACTATCTGCGGCATGGGAGCATCGTAGCGCTCTCCCAGATTCTTGATGCCCTGGGTGAGAGTTTGACTGACGCGGTCCATCTCGCCGTGAATGGCGGCTTCAATCGCAGCGAGCCACTTGTCGTCCACCACAAGCGATTGAATCTCGATCTCCATCAGCACCTGATACTTGGCGTAGGCCTTCGCATCGAGGTCGGCCTCGGCCTCCTTGAGGGAACGCTTCAGTTCGGCCTCGCGGTCGTTCAATTCCAGCCAGGCCCGGAGCACCTTAGCCTCTGCCTTGGCGTCCTGGTCGTGTTGTATCTCTCGCAGGCGATCCGTGACGCTCGACCTGCTGATCTTCTCGCCCTCGGGGAACACCGCGTCTTCGCCGCCGTTCTCCTCCTCCAGCTCGGTCACCTGTGCGGCGATGCTCTCCAGCTCGGCATCCAACTTCGTGGCGGCCGCCTGCTCGGCGGCGAAGTAACGCGCCACCACGAGGGACTTCGGCACGAGGTCGCAGGTCCAGCCCTTGTCCACCTCTTTGCCCTTGGTGTTCTTCACCATCACGCGCGTCGTCTCCGCCTTCCAGCCATCGTCGGCGATCAGGTAGCAGTCGTCCTGCATGGTCTCGGCCCAGTAGTCCAGCAGGTGTTGATAGACGTCGTATTGATCAATGAGCGGCTTGCCGGCGTAATGGGCGAGGAGGTCTTCTGAGAGCGCGACGATAAGCCCCTTCGGATGAAACCCAGGCTTCAACGCCTTGAGCAGGGCGGAGGCGCGCTTGCGCCATTTGGCAAACAGGGAATTCATCCCCTTGATAAATGCGACGAATTCGGGGTGCTGGTAAATAGTGGTCTTGATCGCGGACTGCTCCACGCCGAGATCCACGTAGCCGGGGCGGTTGGGCTTGAACAGCGATTGCCTCAGTTGCGGGCAGATGTTCCAATAGCCCTGCAACGCGTCGATATCGGAAGCCGGAATGCCGCCGCGCAGGTGTCCCTCAATGTCCTGGACGTCCACCGCCTGCTGGCTGTCGATGTAGCGGGGGATATTGAGATTGAAGTCATTCTTCTCGATCTCCTCGAAGCCGACCATGCGGGAATAATTGGGGACTTCGAGGCAACGCTTGAAAACATCGACGATCTTGTGGATGTCCATGTCGCGCAGGCGGTTCTTGGGACCTTCCTTTTTGAAGCCGCCGCTCGCATCAATCATGAAGATGCCCTTGCGGGCATGCGCGTCTTGCTTGTCGATGAGGATAATACAGGCCGGGATGCCCGTGCCAAAGAAGAGGTTGGCAGGCAGACCGATGACGCCCTTGATGTAGCCACGCCGGATGAGGCTGCGTCGAATATCGGCTTCCGCATTGCCGCGAAACAGGACGCCGTGCGGAAGGACGCAAGCACCTCTACCGGCACTCTTGAGGGAGCGAACGATGTGGAGCAGATAGGCGTAGTCACCTTGCTTGGCCGGCGGCGTACCGAACGGCCTGAAGCGCTCGTACGGGTCGTTGAGCGGTTCGACACCGGTGCTCCAGCGCTTGTCACTGAAAGGCGGATTGGCGACGACGTAATCGAAAGTCTTGAGCGTGTCGCCCTCCTTGAACAAAGGATTGGCGAGGGTATTGCCCTGCCTGATCAGCGCCGTAGGATTGTCGTGCAGGATCATGTTCATTCGCGCCAGGCCGGCAGTGGCAGCGTCTTTCTCTTGCCCGTAAAGAGTGATCCGGACAGGGGCTTGATCAGCCACCTTTAGAAGTAGCGACCCGGAGCCGCATGTGGGGTCATAGGCGGTCGTGCTGGTGCTGGTTGTCCCATCACGGAGCCCAATGATCTGTGCGATAACGCGGGAGACCTCGGCGGGAGTGTAGAACTGGCCCTTGCTCTTGCCGCTCTCGGTGGCGAAGTGACGCATCAGGTATTCGTACGCGTCGCCGAGGATGTCGTCGCCTTCGGCGCGGTTTTTGGAAAAGTCGAGGCCTGGGTTCTCGAAGATGGCAATGAGATTGGTGAGGCGATCCACCATTTCCTTGCCGCTGCCGAGTTTGGTGGCGTCATTGAAGTCGGGCATGTCGGACAGCCCGTTGGCGCTGGCGAGGGGAGCGATGATCTTCTTGTTGATCTGGTCGCCGACATCGGATGCGCCTTTGAGGGCGACCATGTCGCGAAAGCTGGCGCCCTTCGGAATGGTGATGGGCGCGTAGGGGACGCCTGCGTACTTGTCGCTGACGTACTTGATGAAGAGCAGGACCAGGACGTAGTCCTTGTACTGGCTCGCGTCCATGCCGCCACGCAGCTCGTCGCAACTGGACCAGAGCGAGCCGTAAAGTTCCGATTTCTTGAGTGCCATTATTAGGTTGTTCCCGGGACGCGAGCGTGCCGGGTGAGCGGAGAATCCGAACGGCGGTGGTCCTCCGCCCGTGAGGCTCCGCGCCCTGGGAAAGCCTATTCTCTCGCACTCGGCGGATTGGTGTGTGCCAGAAGGTGGGGGGCTGCACACGCAAACCCCATCGAACGTTCCACTCAAATCCCATCTTCCAGCTTCGGTTGGCCGTCTTGCGAGGCGGACTGAATCAGCATGAACCCCCGGACGCTCTCCAAACCTACCCCCGCTCCGAGTGTCTTTGACGGACTGTTCCACGGATCGAAGCTCGGCCTGCCGACCGTCGCCGGCTTCTTCTCCACGCCCGTTCACAGCTTTAACGGATTTTGTTGAGAAACGGCCAAATCCGGGTCGCGGTATGAACGGCCATCGATGACCGCCCACCCGCACAGATCCATGCGCGCGCTGCTGACGCATACGGCTCCTCCCGCGGATGTGTGGCGTCAACGCGCACGTCAGGCTAGGGATGCACCAGCCGGGGCCAGGGGAGCCGGCGGTTGCACAAGCGAGTTGTCCGCTCAGCGCTCAGCCCGCCTAACGACACTGGGCAGTCGCCCCCCGCGCGGGGGGCGTGGATTGAAACCGGGCCATGATCGAGGCTTGTACCTTTCCGCGATCACGTGATCGCGGCCCCATTGAAGCGTGGGTGCGGGAGGAGTCGCGCCCAAGCTGGTGAGTGCGGTGCGCGTTATGATGAATGCCATGAACGAAGTTGCTGAAAGCCCGGAAGTTCTGGACAATCTGGTCCGGCGAATCACGGAGCGGTTCTCCCCGGACAAGATCATCCTTTTCGGCTCTAGCGCGCGGGGCGACGCCGGTCCTGATAGCGACATCGACCTGTTGGTGTTGTTTTCGGATGTCGCCGATCCAAACAAGCGTGCGGCGGAACTCTATGCGTCGCTCGTGGACTTTCCCCGCCCCATGGATATCGTTGTTTCGACCAGTTCCCGTTTCGAACGGTACCGGAACGTGGTGAATACCGTGTACTGGCCGGCTTCGCGTGAAGGCAAGGTCCTCTATGAACGTGCCGCCTGAGGTCATTGAAGTACTCCGGCAATGGGTTCGCAAAGCGGAGCATGACCTCGAAGCGGCGAGCCGGATCATGGCAATCGAGGAAGGTTGCCCGTTCGATACGGTTTGTTTTCATTGTCAGCAAGCCGCCGGAAAGTATCTGAAATGCCTGCTCACTTACCTGGGCATTCAGGCGCCCCGAACCCACGATCTGCAACCGCTCGCGGTACTCATTCCCTTGGAACTGCGTTTTCCAGTGCGGGTCGAGGATCTGGCAGAACTGAATCCGTATGCCGTCAATGTTCGTTATGCCGACGATTGGCGCGAACCGCAATTGAATGATGCCAAACGGGCTCTCGCGCTGGCATCGATGGTTCGGGCCGCAGTCCGTGAGCTGATGCCGCCTCTCGTGGTCGATTAGCCGGCGGCGGCCAATTTCTGGACCGCGGCAATTCGGGGACAATTCGGGGACACGCAAATCCCAATCGAACGTTCCACTCAAACCCCAACTCCCAACTTCGGTTGGCCGTCTTCCGAGGCGGACCGAATCCGGCGAATCCCCGGACGCCCTCCACACCCACCCCAGCTCCGAGCGTCTTCGCCCGACCGCTCCACGGATCGAAGCTCCACCCGCCCGATTCATGCGTCTTCGCTAAACCCGGTCACCGCTTTAACCGATTTTGTTGAAGTCGGCGATCATCATGCTTTTGCATGCTCTTATCGCGTCCGCCGCAGTCCGCCGGCAGCGCCAAACCCTTGCGCCGGGCCGCCTTCAGTCCGATTCATTGCGTGAGCCCCATCGCGGCGCGCCTGGCTATCCCGCCTTCCTCTTTACGCCCGAGGTGCTTGCCCGCGCGGGCTTGCGGATGGGAACGAAACGAATCTCCACCCGCTTGTCCAGGGCCGCCGCAATCCGCTTCATCATCGAGAGCGAGTGCCCTTCGTAATCCACATCTTCAAGACGGCAGATCACGGAGGCAGTGGTTCCCACCTTCTTTGCGAGTTCCCGCTGCGTCAATCCGGCCTTCGTTCGCAAATCGTAAATGCGCTTCGCCACCTCGATACCGATCAGATCCAGTTCGTACGCCGCGACCTGTTCGGGATCGTTCGCGATGAACCGGTCATAGGTGTATTGAAGAACTTCCGATTGGAAATTTCGCTTTATCGACATTCTGGCTACCTCTTTCGCGCCGGGTTGAATGTGTGCTCTTCCGGGTTGGCCTCGAACCGGCGCTTCCGTTCAATCGCGCGCTCGATCTCGACGTCCGGCACCGCTCGCTCTTTCACCAAACCGTGGGAGACCACCACGACTCGCGCCTCTTCCGCCGCCGTGCCCTTTTGGGGATTTGGGAAGAAATACAAGAGGCGATAGTGAACGCCCTGGTAGGATGGCCGCAACTCGTGGATGCCATCGCGCAGGGAATCCGCGATCGGCCGCTTCAATTCGTATCCGAACTCTTCGAGCTGCTGCAGATAGGCGAGGCACTTGGCCTGAGCCTTTCGAGGCAAGCTCTCCAGCCATTCCAATACCAAGGCTGTCTCATCCTCCTGGTACAGAGCCACTTTTGTACGAGGCATGCCGCTCAGGCTTTGATGTTCGCATTATTGCGAACGCTTTTCAAGCCGTCTCCCCCTCTTCGGAATCGTCCGCGAGTTCCAAATCCGGGCAATCCGGGGGCCACGAAGATCCCGATCGAACGTTCCACTCAAATCCCATCTTCCAGCGTCGGTTGGCGGTCTTGCCAGGCGGACTGATTCCGCGTGAATCCCCGGACGCTCAGCGAATGGAGGACTGACACGTGGGGCAGGCGAAGAGGCCGAGGGTGCACAGCCCGGCGTTCAAGGCGCGGGCGGTGGAACGGATGCGCGCGGGCGAGAACGTGAGCGCGCTTGCCGGCGAGCTGCGGGTGCGGCCGGTCAGAAACTCGTAGACATACCAAAGACGCCGTGCCGGCGCCGGGTGTGCGACAAAAAGTGGAGGAGGGCGACAGGACTCGTATCAGGGCACGGCTTGAGCCGTGCCGAAATCGAGTTGAATTTGAGGCTTTAGCCGCTGTGTCTCGGCCATGTGACAGGGGCTAAAGCCCTGGGCTTCTGCGACTCTGCGGCACGGCTGAAAGCCGTGCCCTGACACAAAGCCACAAGACCATGCTCACAAGGCAATCTGTGCGTACTGGCTACGCTTAGGTTTTCCGCAAATTCCTCGCAAATCGCAAACGTCGCCACTCTTGTGTCGCGCACCCGCCGGCGCCCCGGTTGGTCATTTTCAGGCACAATCGGTGTATAAGCGTCTATCCACTTAGGTGTGTTGGTGCCACATGAAGGAAGAAGCCGTCCGCTGGAACATCAAGGTTTCGAAGGAGACCAACCTAACCCTGCGCACCTATCTAGGCTCCCAGGGCGCAAAAAAGGGCGACCTCTCGAAATTCATCGAAGAGGCTGTTCGTTGGCGTGTGATTCATCGGACCGTCCAGGACATCAAGGCGCGTAACGCCGAGTCCGATCCGGACGAACTGCAGAGCATCATTGACGACGCCGTGCGCGAGGTTCGCGACGAAAGCCGCGCCAAAGAGAAGGCCCACAAAGCCTGATGCGCGTAGTGCTCAACACCAACATTCTGGTCTCCGCCCTTTTGCTCCAACAGGGACACCCGGCCGCGATCTATCGCGCTTGGCAGGAGGGCAATTTCACGCTCCTGACCTGTGCCGGGCAGCTCGACGAACTGCGTGCCACGCTGCGCAAGCCTGCGATCGCGGAGCGCATCAAACCCTTTAACCTAGAAACGGTGCACCTCGTGCAGGGGCGGAATTCGGGCGCTCGGCCCAACTCGCTCCGTGTGCAGCGCGAAGGCACGGCGCCAAAACGCGGCGAAAGCTGCCGGACAAGGCGAACAGTTCGCTCGCCTTGCCCAGCAAAATGAATCGGGCTGTCAGAAGCGGAGTTTCAATCCCAGTTGGACGGCACGGCCGCCGCCGGTACCATTCACGCCCGTGCCGCTGCCGATGGTGCTGTTGATCACGCCGAAGGTCGCGCTTGTGAGCGAGACTTGCGGGTTGGCGAACTGCGGCGTATTGGTCGCGTTAAACGTCTCCAATCGCAGCTCGGACTTGAATCGCTCACTGATCTCAAAGTTCTTGAACAGCGAGAAATTCAGGCCGAAGAAGCCCGGTCCGGAAAGGCTGTTCCGGCCCGATGTGCCAAACCGGACTCCAGTGGGTTGGGCATAACTCGCTGTGCTGAACCACGGGTTGCCCACGTTGATGCCGCCGAGGATCTGCACGGGGGCCACCTGGTCGGCGGTCTGCGAGCTGCCCGGCGTGTTTAGGCTGCCGCCTGAAGCGGTGATCGTCATCGGAATACCGCTGTATGCCGAAAGAACGCCCGAAACCTGCCAGTTGCCCAACAATGTCGCTGCCAGACCGTCTCTCATGAGCTTCTGGCCCCTGCCGAACGGTAACTCGTAAACGTAGCTCTGAACGAAGCTGAACTTGCGGTCGAAATCGGTCCGGGCGTAGTTGCGCCGCGGATCGATATAGAACGTCAGTCCGCCGTCGTCGCCAGTCTGGTAGCTCATGCCCTTGCCCCACGTGAAGGCCGTGGTCACCAGCAGGCCATGCGCGCGCCGGTCGAATTTGGCTTGCAGTGCGTTATAGCTGGAGGAGTAACCGTTGAAGTACAGTGTCGTCCCTGCGGTGCGCTTGTACAGTTGGTAGAGTGGCTCGCCGGCGGTGCCACTGCCGATTGTGGCTGCCGCATTAAGGTTGTAAGTCGCCACCGTGTCCACGCCGTGGCTGCCAATATAGGCCGCTTCGAGGGCGAACTTCCACGGCAACTGCCGCTGCACCGAGAGGTTCCATGTCTCCACATAAGGATTCTTGAAACCCAGGTTAATCACGTTGTAGCTTTGGCCTAGTAGCAATGGGGACGTGGCGGGCAGAATTCCGTTGGCCGGAATCGTCACGTTCACCGGGGCGGGAAACCCGGCCGCAAAGGTCAGCGGCACGTTGTTGGAGTCCACCGCCGGGCCGTAGCCGTTGCCGATAGTCGAATAGGCGTTGTTCGCGCGAACAGGGTAGTTGTAAGCGTATGTGTTGTCCGGGAACGGCGTGTAACTGATGCCGAAGCCCGCCCGCAGCACTGTCTGTTCGTTCAAGCGGTACGCGACGCCCGAGCGCGGAGCCCAGTAGTTGTAGCGTGTCTTCATCCCCAGGTTCATCGGATTAGAACCCACACCCGCGATCACCAGAGAGTTCGTCGTCGGGTCGTAATTGGAGAACGCGCCCTTCTGCCTCGGCACCGCCGGCGGGTAGAACTCCCAGCGCAGGCCAAGGTCGAAGGTGAGCTTCTTCGAGGCCACCCACTTGTCGCCGGCAAAGCCGAAGAACTCCCACTGCCGGTAGGCCGGGAAGTAAGTCGCCAGGTCGCGCCCGGCCGTGTACGGCACGTCCAGCAGGAAACTCGCCATGTCGTTGCCGAAGCCAACCTTCGCCCCCGGAATCGAGGTCTGATTCTCGCCGAATGTGTAGAGCCCGCGCGGGCTGTAGGTCTGCCCCTGTAATAAGTCGTCGCGGATGCGCTTCAAGTCGGCTCCCCACTTGATCGTATGGTTGCCCAGCGTCTTGGTCCAGGTGTTCACCAGGTCGATGTTCGCCTCGGCGCGCACCCACGGCATGCTGTTGACGTAACCCAGCGTGGGCGTCGAGAAGTTGTTGATGTTGATGCCCACCATGCCGGAGGTGAACTTGTCGATGTTGACGCCGGGGATACCGATCGCGGTCGCGTCGTTCTTGCCGTAATCGGTGGGCTGGGCGACATTGTTATAGTGCGAAATCGCCAGCCGCGCTTCGGTCACCAGCGTCGGGTTGATCACGCGATCGTAGTTCAGCCCACCGCTGTACGTCTTTTGTATGCCGGTCCCCATGAACCCGCCACCCGGCCCTGGTCCGCCGGCGCTGCCGAATAGCGGCGCTTGGTAGACCACCGGACGCGCGAAGCTGAATCGCCCGCTCAGCCGCGACTGGTCGTTGATGTTCCAGTCGATCTTGGAATCGACCGAGTCGGTCGTCTTCTGAAACGGCAGCAGTCCGAAATAGTTGTTGCTTGGCTTGGCCGCGTTGAACGGCATGTTCGGCGACGGAATCAGCGCCGCCAGTTTGCTCGAAATCGGGTTGATGCTCGCGGCAGGAATGATATTGCCCGTGAAAGGCGTCCGGCCGGTGCCATCGGCATTACCGCTATTCGGATCGTAGGTCTGCGTGCTCGCTGCCGACAAATTGCCCGTGTGGAAGTCGGCGGACGGCACTGTCACCAGGTTTGTATTCGCCTCGTGGTCCATCACCCGCAGGTAGTCGGCGAAGTAGAATACCTTGTTCTTGATGATCGGGCCGCCGATGTTCCCGCCAAAGTAGTTGTAGGCGAGATGGCCTACGCTCGGGTTGAAGAACGAGCGCGCGTTGAAATTGCTGTTCTGCAGGAACCAGTACCCGGCGCCATGCAGATCGTTCGTGCCGGACTTCAGGATAACGTTCATGATTGCGCCAGAGGCGCGCCCGAGTTCGGGGTCGTGGTTGCTGGTGGAGATGTCCACTGCTTGAATCGCCTCGGCCGGCGGGATGAGAATCTGGAGCAGGCCCGTGCGCTCGTTGTCGTCCGTGCCCTCGATCATGTAGTTATTGCCCTGTCGCATCTGGCCGTTGACTTCGGTTTGCAGCGAGCTGGCCGCGTTGAAGAACTGCGAATGCTGGAATGCCGCCGGCGCTGCGCCCGGAACGAGGTTCAGCAGCGACTGGAAATTGCGATTGGTGCCCATTGGCAGATTCGCGGTCTGTTCGGCCGCCAATTGGGCCCCTGTACCGGCCGATTCGGTCTGCAGTATAGCCGCCGCGCCGCTGACCTCAATCGTCTCGGACAGGTTGCCGGGCTGCAGGACAAGGTCGACGCGTGGCGAGGTATTCACCTCGATGCTCACGCCCAACCGGTTGATCTTCTTGAATCCAGCCTGCTCCACGGTGACGTCATAGACGCCCGGCGGCAGGTTGGGGAATAGATAGTTGCCGCTTTCGTTCGTGGTCGCCGTTCTCGATACGCCGGTGCTGGTTTCCAGCAGCGCAACCTTCACGTTTGGTATCACCGCTCCGCTGCTGTCGCTCACGGTGCCGAGCAATGTCGCATTGACGGTCTGCGCGGGCAAACCCAACGCAAGAATACAACACAGGGCACAGAGTGCCGCAATCTGGCGCAAGCTCATCATTGTACTAACCTCGTACTAACCTCAAATCGGTCAACTGCCGCCTCTTAACCCCAGGCGGCGAACCTTCACCCCTGCGCTCCCCTGTCCAGGCGCCCACTCCCCAGTCATTTGGTCCCTACGCCGTGTCCGGATTAGGGATCCCAGATACAAAGAGCGGGACGCTCGAGAACCCGCCCTGCCCAGCGGCGACTCGACGAGTCGCGCCGGGAATCCTTGAAGACGGTCCGAGACTCTTCTCTATAGGTAGTGGGACGCCTCAAAACCCTGCAAGGACTAACAGCTGAGTGTGGCAGGCCGTTCGCGACTTGAATAGAGTTATTCGCGCGAATCGCGGGCCGGCCCCGGTCCCGCTGCCGCGAACAACGGTCCAGTCACACCCGTTTGAAACGCCGCGGAGGCGCTACCGGCGCACTTTCGCCCAGGCGGCGAGGCGACGCCTGGCCCCTGGGCCGGTCCGGGATCTCTTAGCGCGCTGCGACCCGGTGGGCGATGATTGTATACTCGGGCGCCAAGTTATGGAACAACTTGGTCTTGAGAAGTACCTGCACGTGGCGCGGCGCTTTGCCGATTGGGGCACCTAAGCGGGCGTTCAGCCGCCCCATCGCCTCTTCATCGCAGGCGAATCGCGCGCCCGCCTCGAGCGACGCCACGTCGGTGCCGTAAATGAGAATCGCCTCGCCTTCGCCGATGACATTGGGCATCGAAGCCACCACGCAGTAACCTTGCTGGTCGTAGGTGACGCTGTAGGCGCTCTCTTCGCCCCTCAAAGGCTCCCGGTTGATAACGCTGCCATTGCGGGTGGGCCAGTCGAACTTATACACGAAGTTCAACTTACTCTCAAACAGCTCCAGCCAGGGGTTGCCTTTGAGGTGCCCGAGCAGGATCAGATTGCCCGGGTGCGGGAGCCGGAAATCGCGCGCCAGAATCGAGGTCACGGGCACGCGGTAGTGCGTCAGCAACGTGGTGAGCAGCGCCAGCGCGTTAGCGTCCTGCATACCCGTCATCTGCGTTTCGCTGGTGCGGCGTGCCAGATAGCGCTCGCGCTCGGTGGGCAGCTTCTCGATGAGATTTCGGGGGTAGCCGTCGCTGGTGTATTGCGCCAGAGGGATGGTATAGCCGAAAAACTCGGTCAGCAAACGCTCATTCGCGTCCGGCAGAACCACGACGGCCGGCACTCCATTGCGGAATCCGGACCAGAACCGGTCCAGCGCGGGCGTTCGCGGCTCATCTCGCGCCGCGGTATGCTCTCTGGGCAGCAGATAAAAGACGCCGATCAAGAGAGCCGCGGTGATGGCGGCACTTGCGGCCGCCGTCTTGAGGTGCAGGCGCCTGACCGAAGCTGGGCTGGCCGGCACAGTCGGCAATCCCTTGGCGGTCCCCTCGGGGCCGGACGGCTCCTCGATCGTATGCGTCCCCTCAAGCGTCGGTTCACGCCATTGGATCAGCGGCGTGTAGGTGCCTCTGGGGATGAGGATCACGGCCTTTTCGTCGCGCCCCACGGTCAGGAAGTAGTGTTCCAACCGCTTGCGCAGTTGGGAGACTTGAACCCGGACGATTGTGTCGGTCTCGGGATGACGATCACGGTCCCAGCCGAAGATCGTGACGCCAATCTCGTGCTCGGTAATGTGGCCGGCCGGGCCGTCACTGGCGCTTCGGCAGAGATACCGCAGCAGTTCCTGGGAGCGTGGAGATCTTTGGAACTCCGGACTGGCGCAAACCCGTCCGGCAAGCGCCGCGGCGAACTCCGCCGACGGCGGATGTGCCACCTCGCACGAATTCTGTTCGAGACCTCCCAAGCAAACCCTCGCTGCAAAATCGTACCACAGCCATGCGGCGAGATTAAGCAGAGGTGAGGAGTAAATCACACCGACGTGAATTTTGTGATTCACCTCGACCAGGCTGTGCGGATCGGGCGGATTTCTCAATCCGTGGACAATCCGGGGACACAAACCCCCATCGAACTATCCACTCAACTCCCATCTTCCATCTTCGCTTGGCTGTCTTGCGGGGCGGACTGAATCCGCATGCATCCCCGGACGCTCCCCCAACCTGCCCCTTCTCCGCGCCTCCTCGACGGACTGCTCCACCGGCAGAAGCTCCACCCACCGCCCGTTTCGCGCTTCTTCGCCGCGCCCGTTCACCGCCTCAGCCGATTTTGTTGAGAATGGCGATCTTCTTGCCTTTGCATGCGTTTACCGCATTCGTGACAGACCGCCGGAACTGCCAGACCCTTGCGCCGCGCCGCTACTATGATGCCGGAGACGTACCCCCCATGCGGCTGCCGCTCTTTGCGGTGGCCGCCGTCTCCTAATTCCCCAAGTGAGGAACCAATGTCATGGCGACTGCCGCCCAGATGGTGGCCAATCAGGCCAACGCTCAGCACTCCACCGGGCCTCGCACCGAGCAGGGCAAAGCCCACTCGTCGCAAAACCGACTCTCGCACGGTCTCTCCTCCAGTGAGTTCATCGTTCTTCCCGGCCAGGAAGCCGAGTTCGACGAATTCATCGCAGACCTTCATAAGTCCGTCCAACCCGCCGGCGGGCTGGAACTCGACCTCTTCACGCATCTCGCTCACGCTTCGTGGAAGCTGCGCCGCTGCCGCCGTGCGGAAGTCCGGATCCAGCTTGAATCCGAGCGCCCCGATCTGGATCCCGCGCTCGTCCCAGAGACCGAAGCCCGCCTGCGCTCCATCCAGATCTACGCCCAGCGCGCCGAGCGTAGTTACCACAAGGCGCTGAAAGAGCTGAAGGCCCTTCAGTCAGTCCGTCTGTTCAAAGCCTCTCCAGAGTTCACCCGGGCCTTGGCGCTTCCAGGCGCCGACGAAGCGGCTCCGCTGGCCGAACCGCTCAACAGCGTCAGCCCGCGGCTTTCCGTGGCCACGCGCCTGAGCAAAATGGCAGCGGCAGCGGCAGAGGCGCGAGCCATTGCCGCCTTTGAATCCTACATAGCGGAGCCGCAACCCCGCCGCACCCCGGCTCCCGCCGCGTCCGAGTAGGGCGGACCCCCATAGGCGCTAAACTAAGAACGTTTCTGACCGAAATTGTTCCATTTTGCGCTTTTTCCATCGCAAGAGCTTGTGGCTCAGCCGGTTTGCTCGACAATCTATTGTGGTTAGATCGGCTTAGGTTAGCGCTTATGGGGCGGACCCCCAGGTCTGCGGCCGACGCCCACGTCGGCCTGTGCGGCGCGTTGCATCGGAATTGCACCCGGGGACTCCCCAGTGTGCTCCTGCATGGCTCCCCATCGAATCTGGAGGCCGGTGCGGAGGGACCCGCGCAGACTTGAGTCGCCCTGCATCGGTCCGGCTCTCTGAAAGCGGAACGCTGAAAGGCGGTGCGTTTGGAACTCGATGACGAACAGCGCCGCGCCGTAGCGCCAATCTCCAGACTGGCGAGCGTCTAGTGCTGCGACCGTGTGGAAAAGTGCGAATTCTGTGGGGCAGCATGGTATCCTGCGCGGCGATTGGCAATCGCCGCGCGTGCCGGTTGCCAACCGGCACGCAGCTTGCCAAGCTGCCCCATATATGAACAGTTCTTCGCGGTCTGGGTACTATCTTGGACGATTCGAACGTTCGAAGCCAATTCGGGCCGCGAACCCCAACGCCGCTGATCGGCATCGCCGATCTCCGGATCGGCAGCGGTTGGTTCGGCGTTTCGAACTGCCGGGAGACCATCAGTTCCGGGTCGAATTCGAGGCTCGGCTAAGTTCGAACATTCGAACCCAATCCGGCCCGGGGACAATCCGGGGACGCTGGTGTGGAGTGCACCCCTCGGCTGAAGCTCCGTGGTTAGGCACAGGTCGCCTCGTCCAGACCTATCGGACGACGCAGGACAGCGGTCGGCTCCGGCTCGCGGACCGCAACCTTCCGGCGGCTCGATTCATCTACACTTTTGCGAGGTGCCCACATGGACGTTCACATTCGAGTTCGTCGTTGGGTCGTTTGGTGGTTCTACGCAAGTGTGGCTTTCGGCGCCACCGCCATTGCTAACATCCTCGGCAGGGATCTCACCAGACGGCAAGAGCGAATCCTTCTGTACCTGGGAGTGATTTACTGGGTGCTCGGAGGGCTGGCGTGCTTCGCCTGCGAGAGCATCCGCATCGAACAACGGCCAATTCCGCCGCCGGCGCAGAAGGAAGCACCCGACGGCGATTCCCAAAAGGAGTGGCACGCTGCTTCCGATTTCGTGTTCCCTGGTGGCCGGAAGAGCATTCTGCCGCCGAAATATTGAGAGGGGTGCCGGGCCGGTCTTCTTTAGGCCGACGGTCAAGCTCCTTGGCGGTATGCGTTATCCAGGAGCCTCGGTCGCGGCGCCAAGGCACATCGTGGCCGTCGCCACAGTCTGGTTCTTGGTGCTGACGGTCACTATTGGTTTCGCGAGACGACAAATGCAGGATTGCTGTCGTTGGGATTAACCGCGACGGCGGTCTCGTTCTGATTCCCTGCTGCCTTGGTCAGGTTCAGGTTCGGACCGACTGTCTGGGCGGCAGCGGGACAAGTCTGGAACACGCACGCGGTTCCAACGACGATGCCCAGCCAAGACCTTTTCATCTTTGAAGGAGCGGTCGAAGTACTACGAAATGCCGATTGACATGCTGGAGCCGACGCCCAAGTGCCGACACCCGTCCCGCACATCTTGCCTCACGCCCTGCTCCCGAATCAGACGCAGGCCGACTCGATCGCGCCAGCCGTCTCTTCCGCGAGGGTTGTCTTCTCTCGATGGAAATTCCACTTCCACACCTCGTAGATCCCGGGATAAACCAGCAATTCGAGTAAGAAGGATGTGAAAATGCCACCGACGATCGGCGCCGCGATGCGCTTCATGACGTCCGAACCCGTGCCGGTCGCCCACAAGATGGGCACTAATCCAATGAACTCGGTGGCCACGGTCATGAGTTTCGGGCGGATGCGTTTCACGGCGCCGTGAACGATTGCCTCGCGCAGTTCGGCCAGCGTCCCCAATCTTCCAGCCTTCCATGCCTGCTCGTAGGAAAGGTCGAGGTAAAGCAGCATGAATACGCCATTGCCTGCATCCACGCCCAGGAGCGCGATCATCCCAACCCAGACGCCAACGCTCATGCTGTAACCGAGCATGTAAAGCAGCCACACGGCGCCAATGGCGGACAGCGGCACCGCGAGCGACACAATCATTGTCTTCACCGCGGAGCGCGTGTTCATGTAAAGCAGCAGCAGAATCAGGAACGCCGTCAGGGGTAGCACCGTCTGCATGCGCTGATTGACGCGTTCCATCGCCTCGTATTGCCCGCTCCACGTAATGGAGTAGCCTGGCGGCAACTTGATCTTCTGACGGACGATCTCCTGGGCTTCGCGCACATAGCCACCGGGATCGCGGTTTGCGACGTCCACATATACGTAGCCTGTCAACAGGCCGCCTTCGTCGCGGATCATGCCGGGGCCCGTAGTCGGCCGGATTTCAGCCAAGTCCGACAGGGGGACTTGGCGGCCTTCCCCCGCCGGCACCAGGACACTCCCCAGGGACTGCATGTCCGACCGGAAATCGCGCATGTAACGAACGTTCACCGGGTAGCGTGCACGGCCCTCTACCGTCGTGGTGATGTTCTCGCCGCCGATGGCGTTCTGCACGGCCGCCTGGGCTTCATCCACGGTCAGCCCATAGCGGGCGAGGGCCTCGCGGTTCCAGTTGAAATCGAGGAAGTAGCCTTCCGCTGTACGCTCGGCAAAGACGCTGCGCGTGCCCTTCACCGAGTTCAGCACCCCCTCGACCTGCGAGCCGATGGCCTGGATCTTTTCCAGATCGTCGCCTTGAATCTTCAGGCCGGCCGGAGTCCGGATGCCCGTGCTCAGCATGTCTATGCGCGCCTTGATCGGCATGGTCCAGGCATTCGAGACGCCCGGTATCTTCACCGCCGCGTTCAACTGTTCGACAAGTTGGTCCGGAGAAATCGTATCCGGCGTGAAGCGCCTGAGCAGAGGCTTCAGCCAGTCGGGCGACCACTTGGAATACCAGGTTGGGACTTTGCGCCATTCCGAGCGCGGCTTCAGCGTAATAACCGTCTCAAGCATCGACAGGGGGGCAGGGTCTGTGGACGTGTCGGCGCGGCCTGCTTTGCCTGCAACGTGATCCACTTCCGGGAACTGGCGAATAACGCCGTCCGTGGTTTGAAGCAGGCGTTGTGCCTCCGCGATGGAGATCCCCGGCATGGTCGAGGGCATGTAGAACAGCGCCTCTTCGTAAAGGGGAGGCATGAACTCGGAGCCAAGTGCGAAGTAGACCGGCACGGTGGCCACGAACATCGCTGCGGCTGTCGCCATCACCACCCATTTGTGGCGCAAGGACCAGCGGCAGACGGGATCATACAACCGGATCAGCACCCGGCTGAGCGGGTGGCCATCCTCGGAGTGGATCCTCCCTACCAACACTGCGTGGCTCACTTGAGACAGCCAGCGCGGACGAAAGTTGAAGTCGCGCAAGCGGGTGAACGTGAGCCGCAACGCCGGGTCGAGCGTGATGGCCAATATCGCGGCCACGATCATCGCGAAGCTCTTGGTGTAAGCGAGCGGCTTGAACAGGCGCCCTTCCTGCGATTCCAGGGCCAGAACGGGGATAAACGAAACCGCAATCACAAGCAGGGCGAAGAAGCTCGGACCACCGACCTCCTTGATCGCCTGGATGATAACTTCCTTGTAGTCGCCGCGGCGGCCGCCGGCCTCCCACGCCTCAAGCTTCTTGTGCGCCTGCTCCACGACCACAATGGACGCGTCCACCATCGCGCCAATCGCAATGGCGATGCCTCCCAACGACATGATGTTCGCCGTGATGCCCATCTGCTGAAACGGGATGAAGGCAATCAGCACAGCGATCGGGATAGTGATCATCGGGATGATGGCGCTGGGGATGTGCCACAGGAACAGCAGCACGACCAGGCACACCGTCAGGATCACTTCGATCACCGTGGACTTCAGAGTTCCGACGGAATTCTGGATGAGCTGCGAGCGGTCGTAGACGGGCATGATCTTGACGCCTTCGGGGAGGCCCGGCTCGATCTGCCGGATCTTCTCCTTCACGCGGCCGATCACGTCCAACGCGTTTTCGCCCTGGCGCATTACGATGATCCCGGAGACCATCTCGCCATTGCCGTCGAGATCCGACACACCGCGCCGGATGTCGGGCCCGAACGTCACCTGCCCAATGTCCTTTACTCGGATGGTTGAGCCGTTCTCGCTGGAGAACACGACCACGTTTTCGAGGTCTGAAATTGATTTCGCGTAGCCGCGCCCACGCACCATGTACTCGGCGCCGCCGAACTCAAGCATGCGGCCGCCGGTTTCGCTGTTGCTGCCACGGATGGCATCGATCACTTTGCCGATCGGAATATTGTAGGCTTGCAGGCGATTGGGGTCGACGTTGACCTGGTATTGCTTGCCGAACCCCCCGATGGCGGCAACTTCGGCGACGCCCGGAACCGCGTTGAGGTGATACCGCAAATACCAGTCCTGGAGTGATCGCAGATCCGCCAGGCTCTGCTTGCCCGAGTGGTCCACCAAGGCATATTGGTAGACCCAGCCCAGGCCCGTGGCGTCCGGCCCGATCTCGGTCTTCGCGCCTTGCGGCATGGACTGGAGGACTCGCGATAAGTATTCCAGCGTGCGAGTCCGCGCCCAGTACAGATCCGTCCCGTCCTCGAAGATGACGTATACGAAGGAATAGCCGAAATCCGAGAAGCCGCGAACGGCCTTGACTTTGGGGGCACCGAGCAGCGCCGAGACGATCGGGTAGGTAACCTGATCCTCGACAAGGTCCGGGCTGCGGTCCCACTTCGAGTAAACGATTACCTGGGTGTCGCTCAGATCGGGGATCGCGTCCAGAGCGACGTGGTTCAGCGACCACCAGCCCCAGACCGACGCCGCGAATACCAAGGTGAGGACGAGCAGCCGGTTGCGCGCGGAGAAGTCGATAATGCGGGAGATCATGCCGGCCCTCGCTTCCCGGCTTTTTCCTGGGCGGACATCTTCTCGGGAACGTACTTACCTGGGTTCGTTTCGAAGCTCTTCTTGCAGTTGTCGGAACAGAAGTAGTACGTTTTGCCGTTGTATTGTTTCTTGAGCGTGCTCGGTGCTTTCGGATCGACGGTCATGCCACAGACGGGGTCCTTCGGCGGCGCCATGTCCGCCATCGGCATCGGAGCGGGTGCGGTGGAGGTCCGTTTCAGGCGGCTTTCGGAATCGATCAGGAAGTTGCTGGAGACGACGATGCTCTCGCCGGGCTGCAGGCCTTCGGTTACTTGCACTCGATCGGCGAGCCGCCAGCCGGTCTGGACTGGGCGGGGCTCGAAGAGGCCGTTGCCGCGAGCGACGTAGACGGTTTTCCGGAGGCCCGAGTCGATGACGGCATCGGCCGGAACGGTGATCGCGGCCGGCATCTCGACGTGGACCTCGAGGTCGACGAACATGTCCGGCCGAAGATTATACCCCGGGTTGTCAAGCTCGAAGCGGGTTTTCAGGGTGCGCGTTTGCGGGTCGAATTGTGGGAGCGAGTCGCTCAGGCGCGCGTGGAGTTCCCTGCCCCGGTAGCGGACGATCGCCATGGCGTTCGGCTTGAGGAACTCGCGGTCTTTTTCGAAGATGTCGGCGAGCACCCAGACATGGCTCAGATCGGCGATGCGGTACAGCTCGGCGCCTTTGTCGAAGCGTTGATCGAGTGTGATGTTCCGCGCGATGACGAAGCCGTCAGAGGGAGCATAGACGCTCATCGTGGACCCGGCCTCTTTGGTCCGCTCCAGTTCTTTGATCTGCAGCGTCGGTCATGCCGATGCTGCGGAGGCCATCGAGCGCCAAGCGGAGATTGAGGCCCGTCGTCGCGCGCTGCGGGACCGTGTTCGCCTGGGCCTGTTGGGTCTGGGCGCTCACCTGGTAGGCGTACAGGTAGTTCTGTTGGGCGGAGAGCAGGTCGCGGACGTAGTAAGACGCGAGCACCTGGTCTTTCTTGACGAAGCTGCCGGCTGTGTTCTGGCCAAGCTCGCGGACCCAGCCGTCGGCGGCAGCCACCAGGCGGTAGAGCCGGGCGTCGTCGAAGGTAACGCGGCCGGGCACCCGGAGTTGGTGCGAGAGCGATTCACGGCGGACCTCGGCGGTTCTGACGCCGATCAGACGCTGTTCGGCGTCGCTGATCTGGATGGTTCCAGGTGCGCTCGGATGGGCCACTGTCCTGGCCGCCGCGGGTGGGGACCAGGCGCATGCCGCAGGAGGGGCAATCCCCAGGACGGTCGGACCTGTACTGCGGGTGCATCGGGCAGGAGTAGTAGAGGACCTGGCTGGCTGTCGACGAGAAGCGACGGAAGATGGTTGCCGGTTGGCCATGTAACCGGCAAGGAAGATCCCCGCAGCGAGACAAAGGCCGGCCGCAATCTTTAGGGGCGTCATATTGATCTCTCTCACACGAGAACCCGGTGAGTCATCCTATCAGGCTCCAACGGCCATGTGCGCTCACTTGATTTCGAGCAGCTCGACTTCGAAGATCAGCGTCGTGTTCGGGCCGATTCCGGTACCCGAGCCCGCTTCTCCGTAGGCGAGACTTGGAGGGATGAAGAGCTGGTACTTGGAGCCGACGGGCATGAGTTTCAGGGCTTCCTTCCAGCCGGGAAGAACGGCTTTGATCGCGCGGGTGACGGGCTTGCCGGTGCGGTAGGTGCTGTCGAATTCCCTTCCGTCGATGAACGTGCCCTTGTACTGGAAGACTACCGTGTCGTCGTCCGTTGGTTTCTTGCCTTCGGCCGCTTTGAGGATCTTGTATTGCAGGCCGCTGGGCAGGGCTACGACGCCGTCTTTCTTCTTGTTGGCTGCCAGGAAGGCATTGCCCTTCAGCGCGTTGTCGGCGGCCAGGAGCTTCGTCTCGACGTCGCTGTCGACGTCGCCCCTCCTCCGGTTGAACTCCTTGCGCTTCATCTCGGCCCCAAAGTCGAGCAGGACTTTGTGGATCTCCTCCTCGGTCATCAGCGTCTTGCCGCCGGAGAGGGCATCCTTCAGGCCTTGTTCGAAGATGGCCGGGTCCACCTCGACCGAAGACTTGCGAAGCTGGTTTCCCAAATCGACGCCCATGGAGTAGCTGATCTTGTCTTTCTTGGTCTTCGGTACTGGAGTCTCTTGGGCTGTAGCGGCCGTTGAGACTAACGCGACTGCAATTATTAATACCGACCGCATCATGGCAATTCCTCTCATTTCATAATGTTCGTTCACGTTCCGGTGTGTCCACTGGAGGGACACACTGGACAGTCCCCGCGCGAGGTTGGGTGGGGCCGCTGTCGCGGCGGTCCAGGGCGAGGTGCCCGAAGTGTGCCCGCTCTCTTCGTTCGCGGCTCTGTGCTGGCCGGTGGCTCTGTGCTGACGTCGGCTGGGTTGGGGGACAGTCCGATGCTGGACAGTCCCCGCGCGAAGCTTAACAAAAGCTGCTCGCGAGGTGACTCCCGCGAGCAGCATATCTTACTTTCGTTGATTTGGTTTGGCCATTTCCTGTCCGCTGGGGTGAACGTTGGGCCCGCCCCAGCGCCATGGTCTTTGCATTAATTCATGTCCCGACCATTGGCCGGCCATCTCGCGGGGTGCCTGAAGTTGTTCAGGCACCCCACGCGATGGGATTCTAGCGCACTAACTTTCGTTAATGCGCCAAGTAGGTGTAGTCATTGAAGACCCATGTGCTGCCTATCAATGAATATAGTCGTACATAGACGGTGGAGCCCGAAGTGGCGGCTGCCAGTGCTGGCATTATGGTAGTGGCTGTGGTGTGAGCCAAGGAAGAGGTTATTTGCACCGAGTGTTGTTCCGACATAGAGAGCATACTGGGAGACCCCCGTGCCAGCGGTCCAGTTGAAGGTGACTGGGTTGGCCGGCAACGGGGTGCCCGGCGTTGGAGTGAGCATCGCTGCGCTTGGCTGCCGCCGGCGCCGTGTAGGTGTAGTCATTGAAGACCCATGTGGTGCCTATCAATGAATAGAGCCGTACATAGATGGTGGAGCCGAGGGGGCGGCTGCCAAGCTGGCAGTATATGGTAGTCGCTGTGGTCGAGCCAAGGAAAAGGTTGTTTGCGCCGAGTGTCGTTCCGACATAGAGACGAATACTGGGAGACGCCGGTGCCGGTCTCCAGGTGAAGGTGACTGGGCTGGCCGGTAACGTGCTGCCCGGCGTCGGACTGATCATCGTTGCCTTGGCTGTCGATTCGGTGCAGTGTAGGTGTAGTCATTGATAGACCCATGTGGTGCCTATCAATGAA
>CAWGKI010000005.1:0-15789 GCA_963823095.1 Terriglobia bacterium | reverse complement strand
ATGATCACTTTGTGACCCGCGGCTTCCAGGACGCGAATCATTTCCACGCGGCCGCTCAGGGCGAGCGCGTCCGGGAAGAAGCCGCGGTTGCCGACGATCAGGCCGAATGTCATTTTCTTGGTTTCAGGCATATGTGTAAGACTCCCAATTCTGGTTGATATCGTTTGCCGTCGGGCTTAGCCCGGCTTGGCCAATCCGGTCCAATTCGATGGCCCAAAGCTGCCGCGGCGCGACAGCACGCCGGGGACTGCCCCTATCATTTGCGGCTGCTCTGAGGAAACCCTGAAACGGAGCCGCGACCGTCAGGGAGTGGTTGTATCGATACTTCAAAGTTCTCTCTCACCCGCGCCACAGTTGAACTCCGTGTACGCGCATTGCCGCTGGCGGGCAGCCGGAGCCGATCTGGAGATCGGCGTTCCCAGGGTGCAACCGCTCCCTCACGGTCGCGGCTCCGTTCCCGCGGACTCCTCCACGATGGCGACGCCCCAGGGCTCCAACTCCAGTTTCGCGCCGTGGGCGACGGACTTTTCCTTGAGACGCTCGCGGCCGGCTGCGTAGGGATACTCGATCCCCTGCACCGCCGCCGAATAGTTCAGGTAGAAATGCACCTGGTGACTGTTGTGGTTTACGCCGTGCCGCACCTGCACGGCCGAGGGCAACTGTAGATCCGGACTATTTAGACCGGCGAGCTGCAGGACTTCGCGGACAACGGCCTGCTGCATCTCCGGCGTGAGCACCGTCCCCTCATAGGTCAGAGTGCCTTTGCCAAACTTGTTGCGCGTCAACGCCGGAAATTTGCCGAAGAACGGATGATCGTAAGTGGCCAGCGTCTCCGCGCCTTCGGGGAGCAGGAACTCGGCCCAGGTTGAGGCCTGGCTCTTGTCGCCAAGCCCGTAGCGGTCGGGCTTCAACGCGACCGGGTGAGCCAGGTTGGAAAACTCCTGATAGGAGAAACCGGCCGCTTTGCGCAGCGGGCCGGGCGAGCGTTGCCAGCGCACCGTCGAGTATTCGTTAGTGAATCCGCTCTTGAATGCCACAATGGCGTGCCCGCCGTTCTCCACAAACATCGATATCCGCTTCAACACGTCATCGGAAGCGGAATAGAGCGGCGGGACCAACAGGACTCTGTACCGCGAAAGGTCCTCTGTTCCCGGCGTAACGAAATCCACTTCAACTTTCGCGGCGTACGCGGCTCCGTACATCTGCCGTAGCAGGTCCATGTACTTCACGCGGTCGCTGAACGGCATGGAGTTGATCGCGTCGTTCGCATCCGTCGAGAACAGAATCGCGACCTTGATGTCTTTCCTCAGGTTGGCGATGTCGGGCCCGATGCGTTTCAAGTCCGCGCCGACGGTCGAGACCTCGCGATAGGCCCGATTCTCTTCGAGCTCCTGCCCCAACACACCGCGCCAATAAGTTTCCTGGCCGTAGTGCAGAGAGTGCCAGTGCCAATACTCCACCAGCGACGCGCCGCTGGCCGCGTGGGCGAAGGCGATCAGGCGGAACTGCCCGTCGTAGGGCGGATACTGCGCGCGCGAGTCCCAGCCGATGGTCTGGGCATTGGTCTCCGTGACGAGGTAGGGCGCGTTCTTGACGGAGCGGAAGAAGTCACCTCCGAGAGCGATCTCCATGGCCGTCGAGCTTGTCCTGCGCGGTGAAGTAGATGTTTGTCGCGGCGATGTCGAGTTTGCGACCGATCGCCCATTGATCCACGTTCGTGTTGACGCCCGCGAAATCGTGCGTGACAAACTGGCTCGATGGAGTGTACTCGCGCAGGAGCTTGGCCTGCCAGCCGAGGAAGTCGGTGACGATGGTGCGCTGGAAACGATCCCACTCCAGCTTATAGCCGGGGTTGAGGATGCCGTCGCGCGCTGGGAACTCGTCCCAGTTATCCACCAACTGGCCCCAATAGGTGAGGCCCCACAGCTCGTTCAGCTTGTGCGGCGAGCCGTAGCGTTCTTTGAGAACCTCGACGAAGGCGCTTTGCACGTTGGGAAGCGGGATGCCGTTTGGCGCGGTTTCGTTGTCCACCTGCCAGCCGATCACGGTTGGATTGTGCGCATAGTGCTCGGCGATCTTGCGGATGATGCGTTCGCAGTAACGGCGGTAATCCGGGTTCGTGAGATCCATGTTCTGGCGCGGGCCATACGCTCCGGGCCGCAGAGGACCGGGGTACGTGCCGGACCAGGGATCGAATTGCGGGCCGGACTGGCCGTAGCGCAGGACGATGATCTCCGGGTGTTTCTTGAACATCCATGGCGGGATGGAATAAGTCGGCGTGCCCATGATGACCTTGATGCCGGCCTTGCCGAAGGCATCGACGATGCGGTCCATCCAGGCGAATTGGAAGTCGCCATCGCGCGGTTCCCAACTGGTCCAGGTCGATTCGCCGATTCGGACGCAGGTGAAGCCCGCGGCCTTCATCATGGCCACATCCTTCTCCAGGCGGTCGTACGGCATGTACTCGTGATAGTAGGCGGCGCCGTAGAGGACGGTTTGCGGCAGATCGGCCGCGAAAAGAACAGGCGCCAGGGCCAGGAGTGCAGTCAACGCGGCTGCGCGCATGAGGTTCTCCTTGAAATCGCTGCGAGAGGCGGAGGCTACCTTGAGGAAGCCAGCCTCCGCGTTCCATCGTTTCGGTCAGAACAGCGGCGTGGCCAAATCGCTGGTTAGTCTTTTTCCTTGCCCCGCGGGGCGAACTTCCAGGTGTAAAAGGCGCCGGCGATCGTCATGAAGCCGCCCATCCAAAGGTCAGTCCGCAACTCGGACAGGGTGATTTGACGTCCCGTGGCGGAGTGTCCGCCGCTGAAAGCCCCCCAACCGAGGATGATGACGCCGTAGAGGAGCACGAGCACTCCAATGAAAAACCAGATCGAGATCATGTTTCTTCCGTGGATCATGGGAGGCACCTTACCAAACCATCAAATTCAAAACGAAGAAGACCACGATGACAATAGCCGCCCAGAAGATGGGTTTCTTCCAGAGTGGCAGAGCCGCCTCGTGCGGTATTTCTCCAATACCGTAAACCAGGCCGACGAGTTCCGACTCGGGCTTCGGCTTGGTCATGTAGCTGACCACGATGGTCACGACGGCGCAAATGCACCAGGACCAGAGCGCGCGGTACATATTCTCGGCCATGTCCTTCGCGTTCGGTGAGAGGGCTATATAGCGAAGCGCGGACGGATCGATTTTCACCCAGGCCCACATCGCTACCGAGGATGCCGTTCCGGAGAGCAGTCCCCAGAAACCAGCGGCCGGAGTGGCCCGTTTCCAGAGCATGCCGAAGATGACCGTACCGAACAGCGGAGCTATGAAGAAGCTGAAGAGCGCCTGGACGTAATCCATGATGCTCTGGAACTGCATGGCGAGATAGGCCGCGCCGATGGAGATAAGAATGCCGACGATGGTCGCCCAGCGGCCTACCTTCACCAGGTGGTCGTCGGACATCTCTTTCTTGCGGAAGGCCTTGTAGATGTCATAAGTCCAGACAGTGGAGAAGGCCGTCACGTTGCCGGCCATGCCGCTCATGAAGCCTGCGATCAGGGCCGTCACGCCGAGCCCCAGGAGTCCGGGGCCCAAGTAGCGCGCGAGCATCAGTGGCAGAACGTCGTTGTATGTGAAGAGGCCGGCGGCGCGCTGATTTTCGGGAACCAGCAAGTGAGGCAACACGGCCAGGCCGAGCAGTCCGGGCAGGATGACGATGAAAGGCACGAACATCTTGAAGGCCGCGCCAATGATGGGGGCCATTTTGGCGGAGCGCAGATCCTTGGCCGACATGACGCGTTGCACGACCAGGAAATCCGTGGTCCAGTAGCCGAACGAAATCACCCAGCCGAGTCCGAGCACGATGCCGGTCCAGTGGATACCCATCGGGTTGCCAGTGAAGGTGCCCATGGTGGACCACAAGTGCGTGAAGTCCTGTCCCTGAATGTGCTGTTGCACGACGGGATTCGAGTGGATGCGAGCCACCATGCCGCTCCATCCGCCGGTCTCGATCAGTCCGACGATCGGCACCAGCATCGCGCCGAGCCAGATGAGTACGAACTGCAGCACCTCGTTGAAGATGGCCGAGAGCAGGCCGCCGAGGACGACATAGGCGCCGACCGTCAACGACGAGATCCAGATGCTGAAGTTCAGATCCCAGCCCAGAACCACCTGCATCACCTTCGCCATCGCGAACATGTTGATGCCCGACATGAGCACGGTCATGAAGCCGAAGCTGATGGCGGAGAGCATGCGGCTGCCTTCGCCGTAGCGCAACTGCAGGTAACCGGGCACCGAGTGAGTCTTGCAAATGTAATAAAACGGCATCATTACAAGACCGAGGAACAGCATCGCCGGAATCGCGCCGACCCAATACCAATGGGTGGCGAGGATGCCGTATTGATAGGCGGCGCCGGCCCAGCCCATCAGTTCGAGCGAGCCGAGGTTAGCGGCAAGGAAGCTGAGACCGGCGATCCACGCCGTCATCTCGCGGCCCGCCATAAAGAAGTCCTCGCCGGTCTTGGTATGGCTCTTGAGATAGAGTCCGATTCCGATTACGGCGACGAAATAAAGGACGATGACCAGCAGGTCAACGCCTTCGAGAGACATGATGGACCCGCCAGTGGCGAGCAGGAAGCCTGGAGCGATGGGACAGGGCATAAGTACCTCTGGAATTCTATCGAATCCTGCAAGCGCTTTCACGAAGGAATTTCGATTTCGGTGCGAGTGCCCACCCCGGGGCGCGATGCGATTTCGAGCCGGTACGATCCTCCGAAGAGCACTTGAAGCCTTTCGTTGACGTTCGAAACGCCAATGCCGGCTTGCTGCAGGATGGTCGCCAGCCGGGCCTCATCGATGCCAACTCCGTCGTCCTCCACGGCGAGCAAAAGACGGCGTGTTTCGCCGTCATCGCGCGTGCTGCCGATCAGCCGGACGGTGCCGCCCTCGAGCTTGCCGGCCAGGCCGTGCTTGATGCTGTTCTCGATCAGCGGCTGAAGAATCATGGTCGGCACCATCCGGTCCAGAGCGTCTTCGTCGATCTCTTTCGAGAAGCGCAGCTTGTCGCCAAAGCGCGTGATTTCGATGGAAAGATAGTCGTCGATGAAGGAAAGCTCGTCCCGCAGAGGCGCGAAATTGTCGGTCTTGCGCAGCAGTCGCCGCAGGATGTTGGACAGCCGGTAGACCACCTGGCGCGCCTTGTCGGGATTGGTGCGAATCAGCGATGAAACCGTGTTCAGCGTGTTAAACAGGAAATGCGGATTGATCTGGCTGGAGAGCGCGGAAAGGCGCGCCTGGACCAGCAGCAGTTCCTTCGATTCGAGCAATCGCTCGTTGCGGGCGCTGTTCCAGATCTTCAGCGGGACCGAGACCGTGAAGACCGTCGTGATGAAGACGGCAGCTATGGTTCCAGGGGAGTCGTCGGGGTACAGAGTAAAGATGTACTTGCGGTCGAACACGCGCATCCCGATCAGGCGCATCAGCTCCGCGGCGAGCAAAGCAAGCAGCATGACGACGTGATAAACGCTGCGCGGCCGGTTATCCTTATCGCGAATCAGCCGCCACAGGCTCAGGTCGAAGAAGGGAGAGAACCGCCACACATCCTCGCTCGCCGGTGCAAGATCGCGCAGTAAGCCGCCAAGGACGCCCGTCGCGGCATACAGCGGCATCGCCAGGTACTCTCCGTTCACCGGGAGGGTGGCTGGTAAAGCGCATACGACGCCCGCGACCAGACCCGAGACGTAGCCGCCCACGATACCGCACAGCAGGCTGGCCTCCAGACAGATGTCCGCCGAGACGTAAGTGTGTGTCTGCAGGCGGATGATCGAGCCCACGGCGCAGGCCATAGAGACGATCAGGCAGAGCTGGAGACTCTCCACCAAAGTGCGCTCCTCGCGCAGCAACAGGCCGAGGAATCGGCTCGACCGGGACAGAATGCTCGCGACCGAGGCAGCGACCGCCACCTTGATCAGCAGGATGATGAGCAGTTGTTGCATACGGCGCGCGCATCGCGGCGGTCGAACCATGACGGTACGTCCTTCGGGCCGCGAGTGTCAATCGGCGCCATCCGGGGCGCGTCGCCGGGCCGCGAAAAAGGCCAGCCTTATAATGGAAGAAAGACCTCCCCACATCATGGCAGTAGATTCAGCTTTGGAAGTGCGGAAAGTCGCCGAAGCCGATTTTCCGACCGAGTACGGCCACTTCCGCATTCACGGTTTCGAAGGACGTAAGGACGGCGGCGTCGAAGAGGCGGTCGCGGTGGCGATGGGAGAGTTGCATGCAGCCGGTCCCCTCCTCGTCCGCATCCATTCCCAGTGCCTGACCGGCGACGTCTTTCACAGTCTGCGCTGCGACTGCCGCGCCCAATTGGAGCTTTCTTTAGAGATGATCGCGGCCGAAGGGCGGGGACTGGTGCTGTACGAGAAGAAGGAAGGGCGCGGCATTGGATTGCTGAACAAGCTGCGCGCCTACCAACTCCAGGACGGCGGCGCCGATACCGTAGAGGCCAACGAGCAATTGGGTTTCGATGCGGACCTGCGCGAGTACGAACTGCCCGCGGCGATCTTGCGCTTTCTGAGGATCCCCTCGGTGCGGCTGCTCACCAACAATCCCGACAAGATCGCGGCGCTGGAGGCCTACGGTGTGAAAGTGGCCGAGCGCGTGCCTTGCCAGGCCGAATCGCGAGGGATGCAGAGCGAAGACTACCTGCGCACCAAGAAGGAGCGCATGGGGCACATTCTCGATCTGTAGTCGCTGGTGAGTGGGGCGGCCGTCCACGGCCGCGTGGGCCCTCCAGGGCCCGCACTAAACTTGAAGTTAGTTGGCGGGGTCTGGAGACCCCGCGCGGCTCTCGAGAGCCGCCCCACAAGGGGCGCTACACTGCCCAGGAAGAGTCGACCAGGTTTTCGGGGATCAGGTCTTGCGCTTCCATCAGGCGCATCAGCTCAAGCCGCATGCCGTCTACCAGCGCGTCCCAGCTCGCTTCCAGCAGGTTGCTCGAAAGACCGGCCGTGCGCCAGGTGGATTCGCCGTCAGTCCACTCGACGAGTACTCGCCCGACCGAGGCCGTGCCCCGGCGCGGCTGCAGCACGCGCACGCGGTAATCGGAAAGACGCACGCGGGCCAGTGCGGGGTAAACCGGCATCAGGCACTCCCGCAGTGCCAGGTCCATGGCGTGGACGGGGCCATCGCCCGACGCGCTGCCGGCATATACGTCGTCGCGGACCCGCACCGTCACGGAAGCGCTGCTCATGGCATGGCCCGAAGCCGTCTGGCGGGTGGTAACTTCCCAGCTCTGGACTTCAAAGCCGCGGAAGTCTGGCTGCTGGGCCTGGCGGCGGAGCAATTCCACCGTTCCGTCGGCCAGTTCCAGCTCATAAATCTCGCCGTTATGCCAGGACGACATGCCGGTTTCGTTCGAATCGCCGGGGCGAATCGCCCGCGCATGGCCGACCGCTTCGGGATCGATATGTGGCACGCTCGCCATGGACTCAAGCACCGATCCGGCGCTGGCGGGCAGTGGATGCCCGAAAGCGAGCGAGCCCGAGTAGGGAGTGTTCTCCGGCAACGGCTGGTTGGCCGAGTCCGAGACGAAATGCGCCACCGAACCGAGCCGCTTCAAAGCCTCGCGTCCGATGGTTTCGCGTCCGAGCTTCAATTCCAGGTCCGCCAACACCGTGCAGAGGTTGGCAGCGCCGCAGCGCTCTCCATAGCCGTTCACCGCGCCGGCCACCCACGTGAAGCCGCATTCCACCGCCGTGAGCGTATTGGCCACGGCCAGGCCGCAATCGTTGCGGGCGCGCATGCCGAGCGGCGCGTCGATGCGTTCCTTCACGGCGCGGCAGACGGAGGCGATGCGCGAGGGCAGAACGCCGCCGCGCGTATCGTCCAGAATCAACACCGACGCTCCCGCTTCTCGGGCCGCGGCCAGACCTTCCAAGGCGTGGTGAGCATTGCAGCCGAATGCGTCGAAGAAGTTCTCGGCAATCAGCAGGACCGTGCGGCTCTCGCCCACCATGCGGCGGATCTGCTCCACCATCGGCTCCTTGTGGGGCAGCATGAAATCCGCCCCGAAGCTGACTACTCCGGCCCCAGCGGGCACGTCCTCAATGCGCCGGGCAAAGACGCTCAAGCCGCGACTCGCGCGGCTCATATGCGTCCAGCGCGAGGTAGGTCTCGGCGTCCACCTCGATGTAGTCCGGCAGCAATTCTTCGAGCTTGCGCAGCATCCGCGGCCGGTCACCAGGGGTAACGCGGGTGTTCAGCGACTGGGCCATCTCGGACAGCGTGGTATCAAGAACGTGGATTCTCACGGCGGTCACCTCTGCCCGGCCATCCCGCCGGGCGACTAGTTAAACCAACGGCCGCCTCCCCAGGCGACTGGACTAAACCACGGCTGACAAGACTCGCCGGGCCGCCTGCCTGCCTGCGACCAGGGCCTTGCGGTCGAGTTCCAACCAACGCGCGGATTTCACGTTGCGGACGAGCGCCGCGTCCACATGCTCGTCGTCTACAACCTGCGCTACTTCCATCAACGCGCCGAGCGTGACGATGTTGCCCACGCGCGTGTCGCCCAGATCGTCGGCGATCTGCGTGAACGAAACGGCGAGGAAGTTCACGTCGTCGCGCCTGCAGTCCTCGGGCAGCGTTTCCGCGTTGTAGAACGCCCATCCGCCAGGTTCAACGGTATGGACGAACTTGCGCAGGGAAGGCTCATTTAAGGCTATCAGGACATTCGGCCTGGAAATCATCGGCGAGTCGACGGCGTGCGTCGCCAGGCGTACGTGGCAGTTCGATGTGCCGCTGCGCATCTCCGGTCCATAGGAGGGCAGCCAGGAGACGTTCAGCCCGGCAGCCAGTCCCGCTTCGGCCATCACTTCGCCGAGCATCAGCACGCCCTGCCCGCCGAAACCAGCGACCTTGACACGCCAATCCACCGGTTTGCCAGGCCGCGCATCCGGCATCTCGAAGGTATGCGCGGCGTCGATGTCCAGCAGCTTGGGCAACTCATGCAACGCGGGCGCCGGTACCGGAGCCGGGCGCGGCTCGCGTTCTTTGGTCAGATCCCGGAAGACGCCAACCGGGTAGACCTTGGACAACTCCTCGCGAACGCGCTTCTGCGCGTCCTGCGGCGTCGTTTTCCAAATCGTTGGGCAAGGCGAAAGCACCTCAATCAACGAAAACCCTACACCCCGCACCTGGTTTTCGAGAGCGCGCTTGATCGCCTTGCCCGCCTGCAGGATGCCCTTCACGCCACCCAGAGCGACCCGCTCCAGGTAGACCGGGGCATCGAGCGAGGCCAATGTTTCGCACACGTGCAGCGGATAGCCTTCGTTGAAGATACTGCGCCCGTAAGGGGTCGTCGTGGTCTTCACGCCGACCGGCGTAGTGGGAGCTAGCTGGCCTCCGGTCATGCCATAGATGGCGTTGTTGACGAAGATGACGGTGATCGGCTCGCCCCGATTGGCCGCATGCAGAATCTCCGCAGTGCCAATCGCCGCCAGGTCGCCGTCGCCCTGGTAACCGATCACGATGGACTCAGGCCGGCTGCGCTTTACGGCAGTTGCCACTGCCGGCGCGCGGCCGTGCGCGGATTGCACGTTGCCGACGTCGAAGTAGTAGTAGCCAAAGACCGAGCAGCCGACTGGGCTCACCAGAATCGTCCGGTCCTGAATGCCCAACTCGTCAATGGCCTGTGCCAGCAGCTTCGTGATAATGCCATGGCCGCAGCCGGGGCAGTAGTGGGTCTGGTGCTGCGCCTCGGCCTTGCGGTCGTAATTCGCGTAGAAGCAATCGGCCTTCTTGTGGAGAACGCTGAACTCAGGCATGGGCGATCGCCTCCTGGGGCTCGAAGACCGCGTGCTGCGCGGCGATTCTTCGTACAAAGCGGGTTATTTCCTCAGCCGAGGGCACGTTGCCACCGGCCCGGCCGTAGAACTCCACCGGACGCGCGCCGTTCAGCGCCAGACGCACGTCATCCACCATCTGTCCGGTGCTCATCTCGACCACCCCGAACAGCTTTGCGGATTGCGCCGCGCGCTGGACCGCTTCCACCGGGAACGGGTAGAGCGTAATGGGCCGCAGCAGTCCCACTGGGAGCCCTTCGGCGCGCAATTGCTCCACGGCGGCTTTCAGCAGCCGGGCGGTGATGCCGTAGCCCATCAGGACGATCTCGGCTCCGGCCGTCTGGTACTCCTCAAAGCGGACCGATTCGCGTTCGCAGCGGCGGTACTTGGCTTCCAGCTTTCGAATATGGGCTTCCTGATTGTCGGGCTCGAGGTAGATGGAACTGATCAGACTCTGGCGGGTCTCCAGCGTTCCCTCGGCAGCCCAGCTTACATGGCGCGGCTCCACGGGATTGGCCGTGAACTCAACGGGTTCCATCATCTGGCCGATGGCGCCGTCGGCGAGTACGAACACCGGGTTGCGATACTCGTCGGCCAATTCGAAGGCCAGAGCCGTCAGATCGGCCATTTCCTGCGCCGAGTCGGGGGCAAGCACGATGGTGCGGTAGCAGCCGTGGCCGCCGCCTTTCACCACCTGGTTATAGTCGCCCTGCTCCGGAGCGATGTTGCCCAGCCCAGGACCGGCACGCATTATGTCGGCAATGACGCAGGGCAACTCGGCGCCGGCCAGGTAGCTCAGGCCTTCCTGCATCAGGCTGATGCCCGGCCCGGAACTGGCGCTCATGGCGCGTATTCCCGCGGCGGCTGCGCCGTAAAGCATGTAGATCGACGCGGTTTCACTTTCGGCCTGCAGGAAGGTGCCGCCCGCGAGCGGCATGTACTTCGCGGCCGACTCGGCGATTTCGCTGGCCGGAGTGATGGGGTAGCCGTAGTAAGCGCGGCAGCCGGCGAGAATCGCGGCCTTCACAATCGCTTCATTACCCTTGATGAGTTGTTTTGCCATCGTCAGGACCTCCTCAAGCGGCCGCTTGGACAGCGCGTTTGTAGACCGTGATCGCGCCTGGTTCGGGGCAGGCATAGAAACAGAGGCCGCAGCCGTTGCAGCCGTGGCCCGTATACTCTGCCGGGTGATAACCGTAATGGTTCAACCCCTCGGAAAGCCGCAACACCTTGATGGCGCAGGAATCGACGCACAGGCCGCAGCCCTTGCACTCCTCCTGGTTCACTTCCACCCTTCCCCGGTCGGGCTTCAGGTTCGTTTCCATTTCCGCCGCTCCTTCCGCGCTCATCGTCCCGTGCCTTCTTCAGGCTACCAGCGCCGGCGCCGAATCCAGATAATGCGACCGGCAGGCGAAGTCGTACAGCTCGTTCCGGAACTTTGGGTGGGCGATGGCGATCAACGCCTCGGCCCGCTGCCGGATGCTCTTGCCATGCAGATACGCCGCGCCAAATTCGGTGACGACATAATGCACGTCCGCACGTGAAGTCACCACCCCCGCGCCGGGATCGAGCACTGGCGCAATGCGGGAGATGGTCCCGTGCTTGGCCGTGGCCGGCAGGGCGATGATGGGCTTGCCGCCCTTCGAGCGCGCCGCGCCGCGAATGAAATCCGGCTGTCCGCCCACGCCGCTGTAGGGCCGCGTGCCGATCGAGTCGGCGCAGACCTGCCCGGTAAGATCCACCTGAAGGGCGGAGTTAATCGCCACCATACGATCATTTTGCGCGATCACGAACGGATCGTTGGTATAGGAAATCGGGTGAAACTCGAAAAAGTAGTTATCGCGCAAGAAATCGATGAGAACCTGAGTCCCCAGGATGAAGCCGGTCACCGCCTTGCCTGGGTGCAGGGTCTTGCGCGCGCCGTTAATGACCCCGCTCTCAATCAGCGGGATGATGCCGTCGGAGAGAAGTTCGCTATGCAGGCCCAGGTCGCGATGATTGCCCAGGCAGGTCAGCACCGCGTCCGGGATGCCGCCAATGCCCAGTTGCAGCGTCGCGCCGTCGGGCACCAGCTCCGCCACGTGCTCGGCGATCCGAAGGTGAGTCTCATCGTTGTATACTTCGTGCGGCAGTTCCAGGAGCGGGCGCGACGTCTCCACCAGTGCGTCGATCTCACTGAGATGCAGAACGCAGTCGCCGTAAGTACGCGGCATGCACGCGTTCACTTCCGCGATCACCACCCTGGCAGTACGCGCAGCCGTCATTGTGCAGTCCACGCAGGTGCCCATGCTGAGGTAGCCGTGCTCGTCCGGCGGAGCCACCTGCATCAATACGACATCCAGCGGCATCTCGCCCGACAGGAAGAGCCCTTCAATCTCGCTCAGGAAGATCGGCGTGTAGTCGGCGCGGCCCGCCTGGACCGCTTCGCGTACGTTGCCTCCGAGGAATAGTCCACCATGCCGGAAGGTGCCCGCGAACTCGGGCCGCGTGTAGGGAGCGTCGCCGAGGGTCAGCATCGAGATGACCTCGACGTCCTTGAGAACGGGCGCACGCAGGATCATGGCGTCGATCAGGGGCTGTGGAGTGGAATTGCCTTGCTGTACCCAGACGCGCTGCGACGAGCGCAGCACGCTGAGGGCATCGTCGGCGGTCGTGAGCTTTCGCCGGTATTCGTCTTGCCAGGACATGGTTGAGTTGCCTCCGTGCCGTAGCCACCACTACAACGTGGTGTTATATAATTCCGGCTAATCAGAGCATAAACTCTGCGATGTTCAGTGTCAACGGTGTTTTGTCAGAATCGGCGAGAGTGTCAGCGCCCGAGGCGCTGAGCGGGCGGACGCCCAGGTCCGCGGGCACCCCTGGTCGCTCAAAGAGGTTTGTCCCGGACTCGCCCGACGAGGGTGTCGCCCCCCCCAATCCGGAAATGTCCTGGAGGTCCACCCGACAACTCCACGCGGGGACTATTCCTGCTGCCCGAGTCCGTGCCCGCCCATCGGGGCGCGGAACACGGCGTTGAGGAACAGAACGTTTTCGCCGTCCATGAACCCGCGGAACGTGGGATCGGTGACGAAGCCGACCACCCATCCTCGCGCTTGGTTTTCCACCACCACGGCCGGCTTATAAGCCAGTTGCTTCCGGTTCTCGTCCCACAGGTAGCCGGACTCCACCAGTTCATTCGGACCCGCGAAAGTCACGGCGTTGACGCCATGGTCGATCTTGATGGGAGTAAAAATCAGGCTGCCATTGAGCATCAAATGCAGGACCGGCGAGACGCCGGCGGTCACCCAGGTTTCCGGATCGACATTGGCGCGCGCCACCACGCCGGCCACGGCGTCGGGCATCGGATGTTCAGGCTGAATGGCGTTGCGCAGATCCTCAGGTTTGGTGAAGATCTTCCCAGGGACCGGTCCGGCAGTGGCACTGGCGGCGGCCGCGGTGGACGGGCCGGGCTTCGCGCCTTCGGCCGGCTTAGCGGCGTCTTTCCCGGAGTCCTTCCCCGAGTCTTTTCCAGAGTCTTTGCCTGCGTCCGGGGCCAGCCCTTCCTGTTGGATACTCAACAGGCCGTTGGGCCCGGTGGCCAGCGCCGTCATCGCGGAACCGATGGCGATCAAGGTTCCGCCGTTGCGGACCCACGAGCCCAACTTCTCGCCCAGAGCCCCCGAGAGCAGAGAGCCGTAGCGGCCATCGGGCAGAATGATCACGTTGAATTGGCTCAGGTCGGCGTTCGAGAAAAGCTGCGAGCGCACCACGGTGACGGGGTAGTTGAACTGGCGCTCCAACACGAAGCGAGTGTTGCCGGCCGAGGCGGAAGAGGTGGGAGAGTCCCACAGCAGGGCGATGACCGGCTTCTTCAGATGGAGCGTATTGGAGCTGCCGAAGTTGATGCCGCTCTCGGTCCACCCGGTATCGGACGCGACCACCTCGGCGCCCGAGTTGCGGGCGAGTCGCTCTACCGCGCCGTGGACACTCTCCGCATTTTCCTTCACCAGAATGGCGAGGGTGCCCGAGGGGTAGGCGCGCCCGTTCTGTGCGAACGCTTTGTTGACACTCAGGACCTTCAAACCGTCGCGCAGCGCGCCAGTGAGGAAACGGCCGGCCGCCTGCGAGCCCCATGGAACCAGGTACGCCACGGTCGCGTGACCGCTGACCGAGCCTCTGGGTTCGTACGGGCCGGTCACCGGCGTGGCCTGCGCCTGCACCGGCTGATCGGCACCCACGCATTCAACGTTATAAAGCAGCGGCAGCGACCAGCCGGTGAGGTCGTAGATTTCGTCTGGCAAATTCTTCTTGCGGCGCCGCTCCTGTTCAGCGGCGAATTCCTTGGTCAGGGACACGTCCTTGTCGAGCAGCGACCGTACGTAGCGTTTTCGCGGTTGAGCTAGGGGCACGAGGTAGCTGCCTTCAGGGTATTGCTTGCCGTCGCTCTGGAAGGCGGCAGTCGCCTGATTCACCTCGATGCCCTGTTCCGCCATCAAGTGCGCCAGTTTGTCCACCGCGGAGACGTCGCCGTGCCGCGGCAGGATGTATTCCTTCACCGTCTCCCGCTTGCCCTCCTCGATGGCGGTGACGTGGTAGTTGTAGAAGTCTTCGAGCAGCTTCCGGCGGTTGTTCGAGACCGTCTCGCAGGTTGAGATCGACGCTATGAAATGCTTGCGCACGCTGTCGCGGTAGACGTAAATCGACCCGTCCGAGCGGCGCGCCGCCAGGCCCCGCACCGAGGCGTTTTCATACGTCATGCCGATGCCGCCGTAGAACCAGGGCCACCCAGAGCCGTAGCCGGGATAGAACTCGTCGAAGACCTCACGCGTGAAATAGGTGTAGCCAAACTGGTCAAACCATTTCGCATTATTCTTTCCGAACATGGCCGACGATTCGAGCTGGCCCTTTAGCACGTGCGGATTGAACGGCTCCGAACCGGGTGCAAAAAAGTAACTGGAGTCGGTCCCCATCTCGTGCAGGTCCACCAGCACTACCGGCCACCACTCGCGCAGGTAGTGGATGCGGCCGATGGTCTCGGGCTGAGTCATTGCGAACCAGTCGCGGTTCATGTCGAAGTAATAGTGGTTGGTACGGCCGCCCGGCCAAGGCTCGGCGCGCTCGGCGGCGACTGGCGACGGGTCGGGCTCGATGCCTTCGCTGACCTGAAAGTTCTGAACGAATCGATTGCGGCCGTCAGGGTTCTGAGTCGGGTCGATGATCAGAACCGTGTCGCGATAGAACTGCTCGACGATCTTGTCGTTCTTGGCGGCCAGCAAGTGGTAGGCGGTCAGCATCGCCGAATCGGGCGACGAGATCTCGTTGCCGTGCACCCCGTACGAGAGATTGAGCACCAGCGGCAGAGTCTCGATCAGCTTTCGGGCCTCCGCCGGCGTGGTCTTGCGCGGATCGTAGAGCTTCTGCATCGAAGCTTTGATCTCGTCGAGCCGCTGGATGTTCTCAGCCGAAGCGATCACGACATAGATCAGCGGCCGGCCCTCCCACGACTTCGCGTACTCGTGCAGCCGGACGCGTTCTGGAGCGGCCTTCGCCAGCGCGGCAAAGTAGCGTTGAATCTCCTCTGGCGGCGGGATCCGATCGCCCGGCGCGTGACCGAGCACCTGTTTGATGGTCGGGATCGCGGAATCGTATTGCGCGCCGGGCCAGAACTCGAATTGTTGACTGAAGAGCGGCAGGGCAAGCAGCGCGGCAAGAAAGAGAGGAAGGCGCATGACTGTCTTCAGGATATCGGGCTGAGGGCAGTTTCACATCTTCTGCAAGCCCTGGCCGCTCTGCGCACAGCCACCGCCAGCACATAGCCGCGGCCAGCACCGAGCCGCGAATAGAAAGAGCGGTCCTGTGGAAGTTGCCTCGGCGCTGCGTTGTTCTCAATGGCGCGCGATTCCGGGCTGGAACCGCGGCGCGGGAGGAAAGTCCACGGGACCGCTCTTTGCATTCGCGGCTCTGTGCTGTTTGGGGAGGAAGC
>CAWGKI010000004.1:0-397892 GCA_963823095.1 Terriglobia bacterium | reverse complement strand
CAGCGTGACGGGTCAGGCTGTCCCTTTTCCATGATTCTAATAACCTATTTCGTATCAATAGCTTCAGCAAAGTGACACACACCAGGACGTCCCTTTCTCCCTTTCTCAGGACGTCCTTTCTCCTTTCCTTTCCTCCTTTGGAGCGGTTCATCGCATACAGCAGGCGGTGAGCCTAATTCTGGTGCAGCTCCAGAGATACCAATGCGGCTTAATCTGTCTATAGATGATGTATCCGAAGCGATCCCTGCTCTGCGGTTCGCAAGCGCCGAGGTCTCCCGCACATGTGGGAAGAGCATCAACAGAGTAGACGAAACCCTTAGCCGAATCCCCGTTCCATAAGGATACTCGGTCAAGAGTTCAAAGGAGATCTTGGAGTCGTCTTTGGCAAATCCGTCTGGCAGTTCAAGTTCGCGGAATAGTGCCTGATAGTCAGACCATCTCTTCCTCGCTATAAGTTGTGGCCCTCCCGTTGTCCAGTCTTGTTCGCCTCGCTTCACGCACACATTTGCTCTGGTCACCGCGTGAAGCTCAGCGTCATGCTGAGCGAAGTTGACGAGACGCTCAAACGCACCTTCGTGCTCATGAAAAAAGGAAATCATCGTCTTGTCTGAGGTGTGACGACGGCATCCAGCTGGCAAGAGCGCGAAAACGGAGAACAGTGCTCCGGCCAGAAGTCGACCTTGGCAAGTTCTCGCGAAGCTCAGTCCGCAGCCGATGCTACGGCTTCTTTCCGGCACAGTTATCTCCTTGAACGGCGGTCTCGTACTTAAACCCTTTCTCAATATCCATTTGGTCAGCCGGTTGGTCGCCGTCTGGAGGTTTCACGAACGGTATTCCTGCTCCGCAAGATCCGTCCGCTCCCCCCTTGGCGATGCAGATCGCAACCTCGGCGGTACCCGCTATGCTCTTGGTCTGGTAAAGGTTGAACCCGAGTCCCTCCATGACGGCTCCAAAAGCGAAGTTCCCGAAAATCCTCAATTGCTTTTGCGTCGAAGAGCCCCTGGACTTCCCCCGACGCGTCTTTGAAGTCCCATGGACCACCCAGAAAGAAGGATACCGATCATGTTCCCAAGAAAGCCTGGCATGCCTCCTTCCTGGCCCATCTTGGCGGCGTCCAGCATGACGTGGGCTTGGTCGATCATCTTCTCTATCTGATCGTCCGATAGACCCGGATGGGCTGGCTGGATGCAGGGAACCTTGGGAGGATCCAGCGGCGACATCCGCGGCGGTTTGTAAGGCCCATTCCCGCCAACCGGAAAGCACATGTCGGGCGGATCCTCAAGGCTCCCGGGATTGCCAATCCACAGGTAGCACGTACCCTGGGGATCGTACTTGTTGATGAGGTCACCGCCACGTTAGGCGTATTTGTTCCAACTCACTGGATCATTGATAGCTCCGTCCATCGTGGAATCCGCCGTCGTAAACCTCCCCCTGGCCGGATCATAGAATCGGTTCTGCGCATAGTCCAGACCCCGTGTGACAAACGATCCGGTAATCATGCTCCAATAGCCGTCTCGGTGGTAGGTACCGAATGCTACGTCCATCACACTGTTCCGGCCTCCGCCGCAACTCGGCCAGCACCCGGGAATACTTTGGTCGGGCACGGGCTGTTCGCAATCCACTGGCCCTGCGGATAGTAGGCGTAGTTGTTTACCCGGTCCCGAAGCGACATCTGGACTACTGAACCGAGCCGGTCCGTCATCACCGGAAAGCTGTTCTGCCACACCAGCCGTCCCGCAAAATGCAATTCGACGGAGAAGTCGTACCAATTCGATGCGCCGGTTGTGTTCTGCGTCAGCTTTCCCAGGTGCGTCCCATCGGGTGCATAGAAATGCCAGTTCGCGCCGTCAAACAACCGTTCGCCGCTGGATCCATAACGGTAATTGAGCCCATTGGCCACCGAAAGCCGGTTCTCGCTGTCGTAGGAGAACGCGTTCGGCCCGGAAGCGCCCGGCGACGCCGTCAGGTTGCCCGCGGCGTCGTAGCTGAAGCCCGAGGTCGTGATGCGGTTCGTGTTCGGATCGACAGTCAGGTTCATGGCCGGCGCGGAGCCACTGGTTACATTTTGCTGCAAAAGGTTGCCGAATGGGTCGTAAACAAACGACTGGCCCCAGGCGAGAACGGCGGTCGAACTCGCCGACGTGGCGGAGGTCAGCCGGCCGAGGGAATCGGGCAAATCATCCCCGAAGCGCGGTCCGTATCGCGCGTCCGGCTGCGACTTCGGATGGTCGAAGGGGTCCGGCCGGAAACAGGGACAGAGTGAATTGTTTTCGGCGAGGGTCGGTGTGTCCCACCGGCAGTTGCGCATCAAAACAACTTCACTGATCTCTCCAGAATAAGGCCACCGGCCAGCCGTTGCATCCTTGTAAGCTACTGAAAAACCATAAGTTACAGGTTCCAGCCGTCGCAGCAAACCCAAGCTGGCGAAGGAGCGCTGGTTCTGGGCTACCGCGTAGTGTTTCAGATAACTCCTTTAGCTTCAATTGCTTGGACAGCGTGACGGGTCAGGCTGTCCCTTTTCCCATGGAGCCGTCCCAAACCATCCGCCCCGCAAAGCGCAACTCGCAGTTTGCCCAGGTAAAGAAATAGGAACCTCCCCCACTCAGACTGCTGGTAAGAGTCGCCAGGCGCTGCCCGTCCGGACCGTAGAAATACCATGACTTTCCATCGTAGAGCAGCTCGCCGCTGGAGCCGTAATAGTAGTTGGCGCGAATGCTGTCCCCGCTGGACGCCCGCGCCAGACGGTTTTCGCTGTCGTAGGAATACGAGTAAACATTCGCTCCAACCGGCGCCTGCGTCAGATTGCCCGCGGCGTCGTAGGTGAAACCCGAGCTCGTGATGCGGTTCGTGTTCGGATCGACAGTCAAGTTCATGCCCGGCGCGCTGCCGTGCGCCTGGTTCGACTCCTTTACTCGCTTGAAGGCTCCTTTGAAAAAATCCAGTTGCAACGCTTGTTGGCCTACTTTGCGCTCTAGCGCGGCAATCTGCTGGCGCAGCGCTTCTTCCACGCTGGTGCACGGCTTGGGCGCCGGATTGGGCACGCCCGGCGGCCGGCCCGCACGCCGCTCGAACCCCGTAGCCCCCTCTGCACGGTAGCGATCCCGCCAGCGGTATAGCACGCTGCGTTTGATGTCCAGCTCGTAATGAAGCTTGGAAACGCTGTCGCCTTGCTCGATCCGTTGCGCCACCTGCACCCGGAACTCCGTCGAATACCTTCGATTTGGGCCGCGCATTTAGGACTCCTTTCCGTTCAATGAAAAGTGTCCCTAATTTCCGCGTCTCAGTTTTGGGGTGCACTCCACTCGCTCTTTCTCCTTTCTCCAATAATCGCTGGTGGCTTGGTGCGATCACCCGTGAAGTAGATCACGCTTAACCCAGACGTGATCTTTTCCTACGAATTCGCCAAGTGGCCGTATTTCGGCAAAGCGATTTGTTGCATATTCTACAGCGACGAGTTGCACGGAGAAGCTCAGCGTTTTGACGGCTCCGGCCAACAGGTATCTTCCGTTCGGACTCCATGCCCCGACACCGAGGGTTCGTCCAAATGCGCCAAGAAGAGTCCTCCTGATTCCAGTCGACAAGCTGACAACAGTGAGCTGTTTGTCGTGGTTTACGAAAGCAAGAAACTCACCATCAGGCGAGAGAGCGGGAAGTCTGCCGCGATCTTCTAACAGAGCCTTGTGGGAAGGGATGTCTATCACGACGAACCGTTCCGCGAATCCTACGGCGAGACGGTTGCCCTCACCTGAGATTCCGAGCCGCCCTGCTTGCGCCAAATCCGATTGACTGATCAAGTCAGTCACGTCATGTTCGATTTCGACAGTCGCCCCACTCAAGACAATCAGGCGCCGAGGGGGTAAAGAAGAATCGATGTTCCCACTGACCAATGCGATGTGCTCGGCATTGGACGAGATGGCGAGAGAAGTTCCGAATCCATCTTTGAGGCTGAGGCTGCGAACCGATTCGGGGGCCTTCATGATGAAAACCTGGGGTGGCTCTTTCGTCCCCTCCGACCAGGGAAGAGCACTCCAGTTGTCCCAGGCCATCCACCTTCCGTCGGGCGAGACGGCTATCTGGCACGGGCGCTCGCTCTCCGGAAGCACGACCTTCCCCGCTCTAGCGCCGCCAACAGTGACCGCACGCAGTTCACTGCCGCTGCTTGTCCTGATCGCCCCAAGATCTAGAATTGCAAGATCGTGCTGATGAGCCGCGTTCGCTAGCGATTTCGACACCTCCCTGCTCGGCTGTGCGCAGGCGACAGTCCCAATGAGATCCCCGAACAGCAACCCGCAAGCGCGGCGACGTGTTATTTCAAGCGTCATTCTATTCAGAAGCTCCTAGACTGAATTTGCCTAACCCGCCAGCCAGGACATCTCGTGACAGTTCAACACATCGAAGTTAGAAGCCGCGTGAGCCGCCCGTCCGCTGCGGTAGTCCGGGCGTCCGTGGAGGCCCAATCGGCCGTGGCTGCGGCAACCTCCGCGGCCCTAGAGTTACTGTTTCAAGGCCGGGCAGCAGCGCATTGTAGCCGACCAAGGTCCCAGGAATGCTGTACCAGGAAGAACCGAGCAACGAGCTTAAAGACCACAGAAAGTACCGCAGAACCGAGTTGCTGTTCGGGCCAAGAAGTCCGTACGAGATATTCGCGCTGTTGATCCGGGAGGCGTCACTTTCAAGGATCCCCAGTGCAGAGCACACCTGCGAGCCCGTTACAGACCCGTGATTGGTGCCGCCACCCGGAGTGTTCCCGACCGGCCCATTGAACGGAGCGACCGCAGCTACTAGTTGGAAGGAGTCAAAGCCGCCTTCGGCGACATAGTTTGTGCTGTAACTACCAAAGCTCCAAGTGAAATCGAGGGAACCGTGAATGTCTGGGCCAACTCGAACAGTGTTGGAAGGGAACGTTTCCACTTCTAGCGTGCACGTCGGCGCTTGCGGAGTTGTGCCCCCGCCCCCGCTTCCACTTCCTCCGCCAGTGTATGATGGTGGCCCTCCACCGAACACAGGCCCACCGAGCCAACCTCCGAAGTCGCCCCAGTCTCCCCACCCACCACCACCGCCTTCTCCGTTGCAGGGGCCAGAAAGGGATCCATCGGATATCCAGTTCGGTCCGCAATTGGGATCGCTCGGCCAAGCAGCGTTCAAGCCCGACGGATCGTTCTTGTTGATCGGATCGCCGTGCGTGTATGAATACCGGTTAAAGCTCAGCGGATTACTCGGGTCCATGCTCCCGTCATACGGATCCGGCGTAGTAAACCTGCCCCTCGCCGGATCATAGTAGCGGTGCCGGGCGTAGTCTAAACCAGTTAAGGTCGGACCCATAGAACCCCCACTAAGAATGTCGACGTTGTACGTGGCAAATGTGCCGGAAGAAGGGGAGTTATAGGCGATCATCCCCTGGCCGTAAGGGAAGTAGCTTGCCCGGTTAAACAAGTCCGCAGTGTACCTGTCGGATCCGAGCCTGTCGGTCACGGCCGGCTGCCCGTATCGCGAAACCATGCGTCCGGCAAAATACAGTTCGTCGCTAACCGACGTGAAAGAGATGAATGCAGGCTGGGGGCTGTACATTGTCAGTGCCCCCAGGTGCCTCCCGTCAGGGCCATAAAAATGCCAGTTTCTCCCGTCGTAAAGCCGCTCCCCGGCCGAACCGTAGTAATACTGTAGACTAGTGCCGGACGTGGCAACCTGCGACAGCCGGTTCTGGGAATCGTAGTAGTAGTTATAGTATGAGCTTCCGGACGTCTGGGTCAGGTTGCCCGCGGCGTCGTATGCGAATCCGCTCATGTTGAACCGGTTCGAACTCGGATCGACGGTCACGTTCAATGCGGGAGCACTGCCACTGGTTACATTCTGCTGCAAGAGATTACCAAAGGGGTCATAAACGAACGATTGGCCCCAGAGGTCGGTGCCCGTGGAGTTCGCGGTCGCCAGGCGGCCGAGCGCGTCGTAGGTATACCCCACCGTCACATTGGACCGACCGCTAGAACTGGTCTCCGTACGGCTTGCCAATCGCCCGTCGTTCGCGGTGGGGGAATAGACGTATTGGATGTTCGGGGCGCCGGGGAAGGATGCCATTCCTGACTGGCCAGTCAATTGGCCTAAGGAATTGTAAGTGAAGGCCAGGGTTGGGTAAGTGGAGGAACCCGTATAAGGCTGGTAGGAGGTCAACTGCCCCGAGGCGTTGTAGACGGCATTTTGGGCCAACGGGGTCGCGTTGTCAGAAGCGTCGTAACTGACCAGGCCAAGTGGGCGTCCCAGCGCGTCGTAGGTCCACTGCCGGCTTCCGACGGAAACTAAGTGGCCGCCGTTTGGATCGCAAAGGCCGCTCGGGGTGTAAGAGGTCAGGCGGCCCTCGTTGTCATAGGCAAAGTTCCCGACGAACGCGACGCCGTAAATGGTCGGGAAGTTTTGGACACTGAAGGTCTTCTTGAGAACTCGCCCCGATGGGGAGTACGAGAATACCTCGTGCGTAATATCGGGATTATAAGGGAAGGCGTAGTTGTGCTGGATCTTCGCCAAACGCCCCTGCGTATTTGCTGTCATGCCGGCGAAGCGAGTGTCGCTACAATCCGGCGAACCTGCGAGCGGGGTAACGTAGGTCGTTGGGGAGTCATAGGTAAAAGTCGTCGTTGGCTCCGGCTCGACTGTCCCTGCTCCAGGTGTGCGCGAAATCTGTGTGACCCGCCCATACGGATCGTAGGTGTAACTGACGATGTTGTTCTTGGCATCCTTCTTGGTCAGGACCCGCCCGGCCGTGTCGTAGGTGTGGGCCGTCGTTCCGCTCTCGGGGTGCGTCACCGAGACGAGACGCTGCGCGGTGTCGTAGGTGAAGCTGCGCGTCTGGGTGACGACGTTTCCGCCCGGCATCGTGCGCGGCATGGTCACCGCAGTGAGCTTGTCGAACTGGTTGTAAGTATAACTAGTCACGTAGTCGGCGCCACCCGCCGGGTTCGGTTCGTTGACAAGCGTCATATTGCCAAAGGCGTTGGAGGCGTAAGTCTTCCAGCGGCCTCCGGGGTCGATGACCGTGACAGCGTTTCCGGAGTAAACATACGTCGTCTTACTCACGCCGTCGGGCAGCGTTACGCTAACCGTCCGACCAAGGGGGTCGTAAGAGTAAGTAGTGTAGACGGCCGACTCAGTGTTCGGATTGTAAGCCCGCGAGACTTTCATCACCTTCCCCATCGGGGAGCAGGCGCATGGGCCGTAGATCGTATCGACGCGGGAAACGACATTCGCGTCGGCCACCGCGCCGCTACCGGTCTCCTGTTTGATCGTACGCCCGAGACCGTCAAGCGTGCTTCTGGTCCAACGGCCATTAATGGTCGTCAAAACCTGCGCGGGCGTCGCCGAACTCCCACTCCCGTAGGCGTTGGTGTAATTGTAGTTGGTCACGGCGCCATCGGGCGAAGTCGTGGTTGTGGGCCGGGCCGCAGCGTCATAGCCCACTGAAAGCATATCGCCATTCGGGCCGGTCTGATTCGCCAGCCCGAGAAACGAGGCCCACGAGTAACTCGACTTCAGGCTGGAATTGTTATTCGGAGTGACCGCAGCCGGCGCCATATAGCGGCCGGAAATGGTATCGGATGTGTAACTCATGGTGGAGCCGTCACTCAGCGTCGACCTAACCACGTTGCCCGTGATGTCGTAGTTCATGGTCTGCGTACGCAGGTCGCCGATGGTTGCGACGCGTTGCGTCAGCAGCCCGCGCGGCGCGCCGCTCTGCCCCTTCGGTGTGATGTTGAAGAGACTCGCATCGAGCATTTGCACGCCGGTCGCGCTGGCCAGCGGCGTCGTGTCGTAGGAATTCGTAAAGACCGTTTGGGGGGCGCCATTTCCCCACGCCATGCTGGCCGACTGCAGCCGCCACATCGGCGTCAAGCCGCCCGCAATCTGTGTGTAGGCGTACGCAGTTGTCCGCGTTAGATTGGGATCCAGGGTGTACGCCAACCTCGTGCTGCTCATGACCTGGCCGTAGGGGCCTGTCGTCGCGGAAGCCATCGTCTGTAGGGTTTTCGCGGTCTTCTGCCCGGCACTCCCAGGGTCGTGAGTGACATCGGTTTCCGTGACGTACGGGTCGTACCAGGCATCTTGAGCCCAGGTGTAGTTGATCGCCCGGTATTCATTGGTCTGCGTGGCGTCGTAGTCCAGCTCCGCCGTAAGCAGACCCGCATTGAACTGTGTCGAGTCGCTCTGGAATTGGTAGACTCGCGACGCGCCACTAGGGCTGTCGGTCACCGTTCGCTGGGAGTGGAGCAGCAGCGACAAGTCGCCCGCGCCAGGAGCCAACGTGACCGTGGAAAACGGGCCGTCCTGGAGCGTCTGCAGCGAGCGCGAGGTCACTTCCCTGAAGGTCATAGCGGCGGAGTTCGTAAAGGACGAGTAGCCCCATTGCAGCACACCGCCGTTGGGCATTGACATCTGCGTCAGCTCACCCGAGTTCGCCGAGTCATAGGCGAAGGCCGTGGAAAACGCGTGCGAGTTCGGGTCGAGGAACGTCAAGGCCGTGTTCGTCACGCTGGACAAAAGGGCCGTGGCGCCGGTGTTCTTGCCCTGTCCAAAGGGGTCTGTCAGGCCGTTGGCCACGGCTGTGCAATTGATCGTGTACGCCTCGGATGTGCCGATCGAGTTCGTCACCGAGGCAAGGTGGGGAAGAAGGGGATTCGTGTTGTTTTCATAGGTAAACGTGTAAGTTGGTCCCCCTGTCGATCGGGGGTCACTCACCGTCACGAGGCGCGAACTGGAATTGCCCTGCGGTGCGATCAGTCCCTGCTGGTAGGTGAACAGGATGTAGTTTCCGCTGGTGTCGATCGCCCGCGAGGGGTAGCGGGTGCCCGCATCCCACTCCGCGCCCTGCGACACCACATCCATTTCCAGGGCGTTGCCGTCGGGATAGATCACCAAGTACCGGGTCGGTTCGTAGCGGAGGTAGATCCCCTCGCTGGACCGCCACAGGCCGGAGGCCGCGTCGAAGGTGTCGAGCCGGTACTCGGCGCCCGAGGCGTCCGTGTAGATGTAATGGTCGATGGTCCAGTAGTCGCGGTAGACCGGCGTAATAGACGCGATCAGTAGCTTCCAGCCGAAGCCGAATCCCACGTCGGCGCCGAACTGCCAGGTTCCCGACGAATCGTTGCGCCAGAGCTGCGAGTTGTAGGCGAGCTGTACGGGCGCGCTCATGCCTCCGCGCCCGACCGGCTTGATCAGGGGGATGGTCACGTTCAGGTTGCCGCTGGCGAGATCGATCTGCTCGCCACCTGCTCCCCAGTAGGCTCCGGTCGGACGAACGCCGACTCGACTCGGGTTTACCGTCCCTGCCGCGGGCGTGGTCAAGGTGAAGGAGGAGCCCGGCCCGACGTTCATGTTGCCGTCGCGGGCATAGATTGTGTAGGTGTAGCTCGTATTCGGCTGGATCGTGCGATCCACCCAGGAGGTGCTGGCGGTCGAACCGATGGCGGTCCCGTCGCGGCTGATCAGGTACTCTTCCACGCCGATTCCATTGGCATCATCCGGAGCGCCGCCCCATTCCATCTCGAGGCGGTTGCTGAAGGGCGCCCAGCGGAGCGTCGAAGATGGAATGGTGGTCGGCGGCGTGCCGTCGACAGCGCCAAACTGAATGAGGGAAAAGCCCGTTACCTGGCTGGACGGGTCGAGGGAGCAGTTGCGGGCCCCCACTCCCGGACTCCCGGATGCCGGCGGCGTTCCGGTGATGAGTGCCGAGAAGACGAGGATGTCATCCATACGAACGCCCACCGTGTTATTGGGAGTGACAAAGGTTTCAAAAATGGCGCCCTGATGACATCCCACCGGCTGGCTGAAGAGCTGAGTGATGACGTTGCCCACTCGCTCAACGCCAACGATTGAGGCGGTGCAGGTGATTCCGTTGAATTGAATGTTCTGCAACTCTACCGCTACGTAACTGCCGTGCGACGTGGTGGGACCGTTCAGCGCATCGCTGCTGGCTCGATGGTAATGAACCAAAGTACCGCCTTTTAGCGTGAGGCCCAGTGTCGAGCGAATGTTCGCATTCGGTTGCGCCCAGTTAAGGATCATCGAACCGCCGTTCGCGTCGGTGCTGCCGAACCCCGCGGACCAGCCGAAGTATAGCCCGGCGCCGTTAAAGGTGTAACCTGGCAGGACAGAATAAGTGGGAGCGGTTTGGTTGTAATAATACCGCCACGAATAGCTTCCCTGAAGCATTGGGGAAGTGAACGACAGTGCAAGAATGACGAGGGCGCAATGACGCGGGGAGAGACTCACGGCTTCACCCCCTGCCAGCGGTAGCCCGAAAGAAAGGCGTCGAGATCGAAGTCCCTGCGCAGCAACCTGAGCGCCTGCAGGACGGTTCCCCGCTCATGATGGCGAGGATCGAACGTGTGTGTGGCCTGCGCCCCAACCCCCTTGAGTAACGGATCGAAATGCGTGAAGCTGCGAGCCGTCAATTGGAGCTATGGCGAAGTGGCCGTCGTCGCTCAGCTCGTAGCGATACCCGATGGGCGTGTCGGCGAGGTTGGAGAGGAGTTCCATTCCGAGCGGCCGCCTCGGGCTTTCCGGAGTCCCCCGGCCGATCATGGGAACAACCACGATCATGCGCTCCAGCGCAGCGTCGCGCGACGGAAGTCCTTGAGCTTGTGTGGGGATGACTGAACTCAGACCGAGCACAATCAGGGCGAGACAATTCTTATGGCGCAAAGGGCTTACCTCTCAATCGAGCCAGATTTATTAACGATAGAATATAACTAAGGCACAGTTTAACCGCCAATCAGTTTTAACTGCAAGACATATTTGCTGTTGTGGGAGATTAAGAAGTAGCAATAAACGCGCGAATGCAATCGTCTTGATATAGTTAAGATTCCTTTAACCCCAATGTCATCGGCGCTTGCCTGAATCTGCGCAGACTGATCCACAAAGGGACCAAATTGTACGTGATCGTATATATTCCAAGGAAGAGCGGCAGGGCTGAGAATTTGCTCGTGGCACGCCAATCCAGGGACGGTACATGCATTAACCCGCCGAGTGAGACAGCCAGAGTAATGACAGGTCTTCATCAGTTACTTCCGCGGCCGCAACGGCTTCAGCACCAGATCCGAGAGCCCTGCGCCGATCAGGCCACCCGCGAATGGTCCGGCGATGGGCACCCACCAGACTCCGCTTCCACCTCGGGAGGACTACGGCGGGCTCTTGGTTTCCCTCGCGCGCCAGGAGCAACCCGACACCTCGGCCTTCAACGACCCCGAAATCGTCTGGCGTATCGCAAAGCCGCACCACGTTGGCTTCATCGTTCGCTCGGACAGCCCCGCGCGCATCCGCGAGTTGCTGGACGACTATGCGGCACGAATCGCGCGCGATTACCACGCGTCCGCTCCGCCCAAGGATATGCCCGGGCATTAGCCTGAATTCCGAAATTAGCGACTGGCTAGCCGGAGACGCCTGTGCTCCGTAAATAAGGAATAATAGGATGCGGAATTAGATTATCGCTACGAGGGAAGGGACGAGTCAGCCGATGTCAAACACAAGAAGAGATTTTCTCCAAGGAAGCGCGGCGCTGGCCGCGGGTCTTTCCGTTGCAGCCTCAGCGGCCTCCGCACAGGCCGCGGTAGCAGGAAATCCTCAAGCGGCGCACCCGCTCAGGCCAGCCTCTGAATTGCAAGTTCCGAAGATGCGGTTTTTCAACGCTGAGATCGGACGGCTCGTTCTCGGCGTCAACCCGTTCTACGGCTACTCGCATTACAACAACAATTTCTCTACTGCCATGAGAGAGTGGTACTCCCAGGATCGAGTCTGCGAGGTGATGCACCAGTGCAATCGCTTCGGCATCGATGCATTCAACTATGTCCCATCGGAGCGGGCGCCAAGCGATTGGGCGCGATTTCGAGCCGAGGGTGGCAAGATGCACCTGATCATCCAGGTGACCGCCCGCGACGATGCCGCTACGCTGGTCAGGGATCTCAAACCACTTGCTTTGCAACGGCAAGGCGAGGTTGTCGACAAAGCATTCCAGAACGGTGAGATGAACAGCTGTGAAGGAGTGGTGCAAGAAAGTCCGGGACATGGGTGTGCTGGTTGGCGTCGGAACCCATAAGCCGGAAGTGATCGCACAAGTTGAAGAAGAAGGCTGGGACGTCGACTTCTACGCCGGCTGTGTCTACAACCGCACGCGCACGAACGAGGAATGGAAGAAGGTGCTCGGCGGCGAGATGCTGGAAATGCCGAAGGACATCTATCTGCAAAGCGATCCGCCGCGTATGTATCGGGTGATGCGCCAGACGAAGAAGCCGTGTTTCGCCTTTAAGATCCTGGCCGCGGGGCGAATCCCCGATCACGAGGTGGAGCAGGCCTTCCGCACTGCTTTCGAAAGCATCAAGCCGAGTGACGGAGTGTTCGTGGGCATGTTCCCGCGCGTCAAGGACGAGGTAAGGGAGAATGCCGAGATCGTCCACCGCATTCTCGTCCGGAGTTGACGGGAGAGGTGCTCGAACACGCCGCCCGCAAATACGTGGCGCTCTATGAGACGGCGCGAAAGCGAGGATTGTAAGAATGCGTGCACTGCTCCTGCCGGTCCTGTTCACGTCGCTGGCCTGCGCACAAAGCACCGTGAATCCGCGCCTGCTGGCCGTGCAGTGGCCGGCCCAGTGGATCGCCGCTCCGCAAACACAGCCCTTCGAGTACGGCGTCTACCACTTCCGAAAGAGTTTCGAATTGCAGCAGGCGCCGGGCCGATTTCTGGTTCACGTGTCCGCCGACAATCGCTACCGGCTTTTCGTCAATGGCCGGTTTGTCGCGGCGGGACCGCCGCAAAGCGATCTGCGAAACTGGCACTTCAACACGATCGATCTCGGACCGCACCTGAGAGCGGGCCGCAACGTGCTCGCCGCGGTGGTCTGGAACGGCGGCGAACACCGGCCGATGGCTCAGATCTCGCACCGTACCGGCTTCGTGCTCCAAGGCGACTCCGATCTGGAGAAGCCGGTGAACACCGGGAAGAGTTGGAAGTCGTTCCGGGATCCCGCTTACTCGCCGTTGGACTGGCGGGATAACGACCAGCGACTGGGGTATCAGTACTACGTTGCCGGATCGATGGAACGCGTCGATGGCGCTCTATATCCCTGGGGTTGGGAGCAAGCCGAATTCGACGATTCCGCCTGGCCGGCGGCGGAGACGATCGATCCCGGCGCTCCCAGCGGCGTCGAGAGCCATCAGAAATGGCAGTTGACGCCAAGTCCCGTGCCTCTCTTGACGGAAACGCCTCAACGCTTTGCGCGAGTGGCGCGGAGCGAGGGCGGAAAGCCATCAGAGGGGTGGCTTGGCGGTTCGGGGACGCTCACCCTCGGGGCGCACTCGCACGCGACCGTCCTGCTGGATCAGGGTACGATGACCACGGGTTATCCGGTACTTGTCACCAGCGGCGGCCGCGGGGGCCTGGTTCGGGCCACCTATTCCGAGTCGCTTTACGACGCTGGCGGGAAGAAAGGGGACCGGAAGCAGATTGAGGGAAAAAAGGTGATTGGGGTTTGGGATGAGTGGGTCCCCGACGGTGGACGGAAGCGCGTGTTTCGCCCGTTGTGGGTGCGTTCGTGGCGCTATCTGGAGCTGCAGATCGAAACCGGCGACGCGCCTTTGGCGATCGAAGACGTCCGCAGCGACCTGTGCGCGTTATCCCGCCGAACGGAGGGCCACATTCTCATCCGACCGCCCGGTGCTGAAGGACATTTGGGACGTCGGTTGGCGAACGCTCCAACTCAGCGCGCAGGATGTGTTCGTCAGCGACTTGTCCTGGGAACGGATTCAGTATGTGGGCGACACGAAGTTGCAATCGTTGGCCTGGCTGGCGGTCACCGGCGACGATACACTCTACCGTCAGGCGCTTGAGCAGTTCGACGCCTCGCGCGCGCCATTCGGTCTGACGCAATCGCGCTACCCGGCGGAGTTGGAGCAATACACGCCGCTCTACTCGCTGGTGTGGGTGACGATGGTGCACGACTACTGGCGCTATCGAAACAACGATGCGTTCGTGCGGCAATTCCTGCCGGGAATCGGGCAAGTGCTGGGATGGTTCGAGCGACAGAAGACGCCCGAAGGGTTGATTCCGCCGCTGTTTCAACTGGACTTCGTCGATTCGGATTACGGCTCCCAACGGGACGCTATCGTGAGGCAGGAAGGGCGCCCCGGCATGGCGCCGCACAGCCTGTTTTACGTGATGGCGCTCGAAGACGCCGCAGACCTGTTCGCCAGGTTCGGCAACGACAATGAAGCGCAGCGGTATCGCCGGGAAGCGGCGTCGGTAAGGGACGCCGTGCATCGCTTGTGCTGGGATGAGTCCCGCCAGCTTGTGGCCGATACGCCTTCAAAGAAGTTTTTCAGCCAGCAGGCGAATATCCTCGCGATTCTCACCGACACCGTTCCCGCCGCTGAACAGACGGGCCTTCTCGAACGCTTGCTAGCCGACCGTTCGATGACGCAAGTGCAGCTCTATTTCCGTTACTATCTGGGCCGTGCGCTGAACAAGACTGGATTCGGAGACAGGTATGTGGACAATCTCGGTCCGTGGGAAAACATGCTCGCCAACGGGATGACCACGTTTGGGGAAACGGACAGAGACCCACGCTCGGAATGCCATCCGTGGAGTGCAACGCCCGTCTACGAATTGCTTACGACGGTGGCGGGAATTCAGCCGGCCGAACCAGGATTCAAGACAGTGCGAATTGCTCCGGCGCTGGGCAGTCTGGGGCGGGTGGAAGCGTCGATGCCGCATCCCCTAGGTCCGATTGATGTTTCGCTCCAGCGCAACGGGGCAACGGGGCTTAAGGGCACAGTGCGCCTGCCAAAAGGGCTGACCGGCGAGTTCGTCTGGCGCGGAAAGAAGACGGCGCTGGACAGGCCTCTCGTGGAGATTGACGAGAAGTGAGATAAGTATCGGGCGTCTGCCGGATCGCCACTCGGCGATGGTCCGACGCCTGCCCGCCCCATCGAAAGCGCCGACAGAGCGTCGCAAGACTACCCGGACTGGGCGATCACCGAAACACTCTGCGCGGGCAATACACACTCTGCCCCGTAGTCCATTGCTTGAAAACCACATGCATCGGTTCGCGGGATCTTCGCAATAAACTCTCGCCAGAAGGCGCTCAGCAGGAGGCGACTTTGTGGAAGAAGGCGAGAGACTGCCGGGCGTTGCTTTCCCACCGGTACGACGAGGCACGCAAACGGCCACGCCGCCCCAGGTCCTCGCTCAGCGAAGGCGAAAGAGCGATCCTCTGCATGGCCGCCGCGATCGCGTCCGTGTCTGCGGGATCCACGAGGATAGCGTCTTCGCCCGCGACTTCGCCGAGCGACGAGCCGCGTGACGTGATGGCCGGCACGCCGCAAGCCATCGCCTGGACAAGCGGCAGTCCAAAGCCCTCGTACAGAGATGGAAAGACGAACGCGGCAGCACCCGCGGTCAGGCCCGGGAGATCGTCCTCGGCTACGTAACCCAGGTATCGGACTCCCGGTTCCGGGGCCTGAAGCCGCTGTCGCGTCGCCTCCGAGCACCACCCGAGCGGCCCCGCGATGACCAGTTCGTGCTCTTTTCGGACCGCCTCGCCGATGGAACGGTAAGCATCCAGCAGGCGGTCGACGTTCTTTCTCGGCTCGATCATGCCCACGTAGAGGAAGTAAGGCTTATCGAGCCGGTGTTTCTTGGCGACGGCGCGCGCCTCCGGCTGCCGCGCGAGGAAGAATTCGTCCGCTACGCCGGGGTAGATTACTTCGATGCTGTCCGCGGGGAGTTTGAGTATCTCGACGGCATCCTTCTTACTCTGTTGGGAGATCGCGATGCAGGCGTGCGCGCGCCGCAATACCCTTTCTCCATACTGGCGGGTGGCCACAACGTTTGCGGGAACGTGCACCTCCGGCATGATCGAGCAGGTCATGTCGTAGATGGTTGCAGTCAGCCGCGTGGCCAGGTGGGGAGGATTGCGTAAATGCTGCGAAGCGTGAAATACGTCGGCGGCGCATCCGATAAGCTCCAGCACCGGGTTCCACCTGATGTTGGAGAACTGTACCGCCAGGGTGCCTAAGGTGGTAAGGCTTCTTCCGGCCATGGAAGTCTCGTGATCGAGCTCCGCGAGCCCTCCGAGGAATGGGAACAACCGGATCGAGTCCTGAGCGGCGGAAGACTGCATCGCCCGAATCCAGTAGTACATGTAGTTCTTTACGCCAGCACTGCGCAGCAGCAGGCTGGTCGCGTCCAGGAAGATCCGCATCGCCCTTCCCCCTACCTGCCGAGGAGGGGTCGCGCCCGGGCCGCCTTAGATTGCGGTTGCATGCAACTCCGGGCGCACGGCGTCGCCAATACCGAGTGCGCGGCAGTCGGCCTCAACCATCTCCCTCACCAGTTCCTGGAAGTTCAAACTCGGTTTCCATCCGATCCGTGCTTGGGCTTTCGAAGCATCCCCCTGGAGCAGGTTGACTTCGGCCGGCCGGAACAATTCCGGGTCATTTGTCACATAATCGCGATATGACAATCCCACGCAGGCGAAGGCCGCCTCCGCGAACTCGCGGACCGAATGCGTCTTGCCCGTAGCGATAACGTAGTCGTCCGGTTCGGGCTGTTGAAGCATCAGCCACATGGCTTCCACATAATCGCGGGCGTGGCCCCAGTCGCGTTTCGCGTCCAGGTTGCCCAAGCGGAGTTCTTTTTGCCTTCCTGCCACGATCCGCGCCACGCCGGAAGTAATCTTGCGCGTGACAAATTCGAAACCGCGCCTGGGCGATTCGTGGTTGAACAGGATACCGCTGGATGCATGCAAGCCATAGGCTTCCCTGTAATTGCGCGTTAAATCGAACCCGGCGACCTTACTAATCCCATAGGTCGAACGCGGGTGGAAGGGCGTGCATTCCGTCTGTGGAATTTGCTCCGCCTTGCCGAACATCTCGCTTGAACCAGCGAAATAGAACCGGCAATCCGGAACGCTATTCTTCACCGCCGAAAGCATGAAGTGCGTTCCGCCCAGGTTCGTATTCAGAGTGGAAAATTCGTCGTCAAAGGAGTAGCTGACAAAACTCTGCGCGGCCAGGTGGTAGCACTCGTCGGGCTGCACCTTCGTCACCACCTGGTAGAGGCTCGCATAGCTTTCGAGCGAAGCCGGGTGCAGGTGCACCCGATCGCGGTGAGCCACGATGCGCGAAAGACGATGCTCCGGATCCTCCAGCGCTACCCGGCGCACGATGCCGTGGACGTCGTAACCTTTCGCCAGGAGGAGGTCTAACAAGTAGGACCCATCCTGTCCGGTAATTCCTGTAATGAGTGCAGTCTTTTTTGACATAATAGACTATTACTGTTATAACACGCACGCGGACGTGTCAATTCGGGCCGTAATCCATCCGCGGGCCGAAATCCCAACGGAACTCTAGCCCACCGACGTGGTGGATACCGGGAACCTGGATTGGTCCAGTCCCGTCAGGCATCGCGAGCCGATCCCAAAGTCGATTGAATTGGCTGGTTCATGAGACATAGCGCAGTTGTGAGTGTGTCAGGCGGCAGTTGGGGCGTCAGCAGGGCTTGCCACGCAGACATTCCAGGGCAGCAACTCACCAATCCGGTCGATGCGAGGGGCGGCGATTTACTTCAGCACGTGCCGCGGGTAGGCCTCCGTATCGAAGCCGTTCAGCTTGGCCGATCCGATCCGAGTGTAGATCGCCGCAACCCGCTTATCGCCGGAGTTGGAGCCGCAGCCCAATGCGGCCATTTCCATGTCGCGCCCCCCCCGCGCAAGGGCTGTCGGAGCCTCATGCTACGCTGGTTGTACGATTTCGTTTTGTTAGGACTTTGCGCTTATGTGGAACGGCGAGTATAGCTTTTTGGTCCCGAACCTGATCGAGAAGGACTTTAAAATCCGGTACCGAAACATGTCGTTGGGGGTCTTCTGGTCGCTGGTGAATCCGCTGGTGATGATGGGGGTAATCACATTTGTCTTCACCAAGGTTTTTGCCAACGGAACGATTCCCCACTTCGCTGTGTTCGTGCTCTGCGGGCTGGTGCCGTTCAACTTCTTTACGATCGCCTGGCAGTCGGGGACGACCTCGCTGGTGGACAATGCGGGATTGATCAAGCGAGTACCGGTACCGCGCGAGGTTATCCCGCTCGCCGCTGTGCTGTCGAACTGCCTGCACCTCCTGATTCAGATCGGGCTGCTGTTACTGTTCGTGTTCGTTTTCGGTGGCAGGCCGAACCGGTCATGGCTTTGGCTGCCTCTCCTTTGGGTCCTGGAGATCGTGTTCGTGTGCGGGATTTCGCTCGTTACAGCGTCGTTAAACGTCTTCATCCGGGACATTCGATATGTCGTGGACTCGGTCAACACGGTCCTGTTCTGGCTGGTCCCGATTTTTTATTCGTTTGCCGTCATTCCGCCGAAGTACAAAGAGGTATATGAGTTCAATCCGGTGGCGGCGCTGGTCTTGGCTCTACGGAACGTCCTGATGGAGGGAGTGGCCCCGGCGCCTACCCTGCTGATCAAACTGGCAGCGTCCTCTTTTGCCATGCTGGGGATTGGTTTTCTGGTGTTCAGGCGGCTGAAGCCGGCGTTTTACGATTACCTGTAGGCGGCTATGACGTCGATCAAGTTTCAACGCGTTTCGAAGTCCTTCCGCCTACACGCGGGGCGCATGTTGCTGCGGAATCGCCTGGAGAGTTGGCTCCGCGGACAGCGTAAGGAGCGGTTTCACGCCCTCAAGAACGTCTCGTTCGAGTTGCAGCAAGGCGAGGGCTTAGCGGTGGTAGGGCCGAACGGGGCCGGAAAGAGCACGCTGCTGGGGCTGGTGGCGGGACTGTCCGAGCCTGACACGGGTGACATAACCGTGAACGGCCGGGTCGCGGCGCTCCTGGAACTCGGCGCGGGATTCCATCCGGACCTGACAGGCAATGAGAATGTCCGCGTCAACGCCTCGCTCATGGGACTGAGCCGGCGGCGGACGGCGGAACTGTTTGACCAGATTGTGGAATTCGCAGGCATCGGCGACTTCATCGGTGAGCCGCTACGCACCTATTCTAGCGGGATGGTCATGCGCCTGGCCTTTTCGGTCGCCATCAACATGGATCCGGATATCCTCCTGATCGACGAGGTGCTGGCGGTGGGTGACCAGGCGTTCCAGGCCAAGTGTTTCGAGCGCATCCACCAATTACGGCACGACGGCAAGACGCTATTGTGCGTCTCACATGCATCCGGCATGGTAAGGGAACTGTGCGACCGCGCCATCTGGCTGGATCGGGGCGAACTCATGATGAGCGGCCGGATCCGCGATGTAATTGAAGCTTACGCAGGGCATCCGGCCTCAGCCTCAAAACCTTAGGGTTGTCTTCCCCGGCGAGCCGGAACGCTTTCTATACGGAAGCGATCGCGGCAGTCGAGTCTGCTGCCACCGGCAACCGTCTCACTGCAGGTCATTGGCAAGCGTCGAGTCGATGCCCGGATGGGGCTCTCGAACTTGACAAAAGCCACAAGGGCATCTGGCCTAAGCCGCTTCAGCATGTACGACGTCCACTTGTGGGCTTCGAGAGACGCGGCTTTGATGCGCTATCATCGCACTCATGCGCTTCTTTCGCCCGCTCGCGCCCACCCTGAAGGTGGCGTTCGCGGTCGGGTTGATCGTCTGGATGGTCCGCAGCGGCAGACTGGATCTTTCGCAGTTGGCCGGGGCGCTAGAGCGATGGCACGATCTGGCGGGGATAGCGGTGATCTATTCGATGGTGGTCGGAATTACCGCCTGGCGGTGGAACCTTCTCCTCAGAGCCCAAGGCATTCAGATGTGTTTTCGCGAGGCTTTTTCCCTGACCATGATCGGGCTGTTGTTCAACTTGGTGATTCCCGGCTCGGTGGGCGGGGATGTGATGAAAGGGTACTACGTCAGCCGCCGCGCCGGGCCACTGAAAACGGAGGCGATTGGGAGCATTCTGGTCGACCGGCTCGTAGGGCTCCTCGGTCTGCTGACAGTCGCATCGCTGGCGGCCGCCGTGAATGTCAGGCGCGTGTGGCAGAGCTACCCCCTTGGCACGTTTGCGATCGCGGTCGCGGCTGTCGGGATCCTGTTCCTTGCCGTCGCGGTTGTCTGCAGCCACGGAACTGCGCGAGGGCTGGAGCGCCTGGCTCCTCGCTTGCCGCTGGCGCAGTTCGCCGCCCGATGCGTACGGATCCTGGTGCCTTTTCAGAAGCAGCCTTGGACGCTTCCGGCGGCCTTTGCACTGAGCGTTTCGTGCCAAATACTGGCGTGCTTGGGGATTTATCTCGCCGCGCGGGCGGTGGGGGGCGGCGACGTTCCGCTCCCGTATATCGCATTCATCGCGCCTCTCGGTCTACTCACCACCGCGTTGCCCGTCACTCCTGGCGGGCTGGGGGTCGGGCAGGCCGCATTCTACGCACTCTTCGAGCTGCTCCTGCCGGGGCGAGGCACGTTGGGCGCAAATGCGTTTACCGTCTATCAGTTCGTGCTGGCAATGGTTTGCCTGACGGGGCTCTACTTCCACTTCGCATACCGTGGCGCTCTTGCTGCTCCCGGATGCCCGCAAGCAGGTCCGGAACTGCCGGTGAGCAGAGAAGGCGGCCCTGCGACCGCATTACACTCGTGAATGGCGATCGAAGGCTTCAACGCGGTGAGTACTCGCGCTCCTAATATGGATTCCCAGTATCCAGCTAGGCGCGGTCATGTGTCTTCATCGAATAGTTACAGTACGGCCTGAATCACACTCCAGTGTCTTACTTCCGTTGATCCGCACATGAATTGTGTATTGGCCCGGTGGAACCCCACTTAATCGTCCAGCACCCACGAAACCCGCGCTTTGCAGCGAGGCCATCGAAAATGCAGCGACAACGTCAGGCCTGTTAATCCTCTCAGCGCCGATAGCAAATGAGCCGCGCTGGGTAGAAGATAAGATCACACTTACGGACCCGCCCGGATCGCCCGCGCGCACGTCCGCAACCCATCCGGATATGCTCGCGACATCCTCTGCATGCAGATAGCCGCTGTTGCCCTCAAGTTCCGCGAAGCCCCGAACAGCATCGATGTTGCAGTCACAACTGCCGGCTGCCTTGTCCTTCAGGGCGTCTTCGCGCTCCGGCCAGCGTTGGAATTCAACCCCGCGTCCCTGGTAGCCTCTCAGATCGAGAAACATCAATGATCCGTCTCTGCTCCGACTCGTCCGATCAGGCGCCAGCGCCGCGAATTTGTCAATTGTCTCTAGTTGTTTAACACTGTAGCCATTCCGGTCCACCCATAGTCCTGAAAACCCCATGCGGCAAATTTCACCGACCATCAAGTCAAGCGGTAACTGCGAAACCGATTGCGACCACTTTGCCTGGCTGCGGCCCATAAAGGCTCCCCAACTCCACCTGAGACGATCCGAAAACAAATATGGACGAGCGTGCTCGTAAAGCTGCATCTTCCCTTCGAAGCCATCCACCGGAAAAGCTGAGTACGGTATCTGAAATATGGCGCCCTGCCCTCCAAGACGTTGCTCAATCTCGCCCACAAAGAGCCGAGTTGACTTCAGCGTAGCAGCTACATATCCATTCTGGAGAATTGCCGTGGCCCTCTGTTCGTCCAAGACTCCGAATAGGCCAAGCCCAACCAGGCAGACGGTCATGCCATATTTTCCGAGCCGCTGTGACCATCCCCTCTCTCTCGCTTTGATAAACGCGGCGACGCCGAAGAGGCTGAATGCTTCGATAAACACTACAATACGGTTATAACAACGAATCTGAGGTGAAACAAAGGTATTAAACATCGCCCCGAGCCCGCCAACGGTGGCCAAAGCCAGGCAAGTGAGAATTAGGAGGCCGTCTGTCACAATTTCGGAGTCTACTGCTGCTGGCGAGGATCTCACCGCCACAAGCATGATGCTTAAGAGACACATAGCAAACCCTATGCTGCCAACTGTACCCAACCGAGCAGTTGCATTCTCGTTATCATTTGGAAAAGACGAGTCCAACCGCGACGCAATGTTCCGCAGCAGGCCTATTGGATTTTCTGGGACGGGAGTAACCAAATGGCGAATCTTAAGCCCGTATATTTCTGCCTCCGCGGGGAGCTTGTAGGATGCTGCCGAGTTAGGCCCATTGCTAAGACGATAGAGTATCGATGGAGACAGACCTACTAAGGTCATTATGCCGATCGTGGTCACTAATATGCCCGAAACGACAATGGGGCGGTACGTCCTCATACGCACAGAGCCCAAAGCGCCTGCGACGAGAAATAGCACACATGCGAAAAAGGAATAATATATATAGGACACGCCCTGGATCGCACAAGCGATCCAGGCATAGGGAGGAATCGCCGCGAGGGTTGCCAGCCGCCCGGGTTTCCGTGTGGCACTTCCTGTACGGTCATTGGGCAGTCTTCCCAAGGCAAGCTCGAGGGCAGCAAGGCACAACAATGGCACCGCGTAGTGCACGAGATTAAGGTGCGCAGTGTTTCGTGCGTAAGTATAAGGCTGAAACGCGTAGAATAGGCTCAGGACAGTAGTTGTACCGGCGCTGCAGCCCAAGCGCCACAGACAGTAGGCCATGGAAGTTGCGCTGAAGAGGATCGAAATCAGCCAGCACATATTCAGGATCCAGAAAATGTCTCTGCTGCAGGCGCTGAGAGCCCAAATCACGCCGTACTCGATCCATTGGTATGCCGGGAAATCCCGCCAATCAGCGCCGGAGGGGGCACCCAGGCTCGGGTGCCACCATGGCCAGGAATGGCCATGCACGATCGTCTTCACGACGGATAGGACGTAGAGTTCGTCGCCGCCATTGGCATGTAGAGGCGCATGGAGATCCGTATGGTTGAAAAGCAGAAAAGCGCCGACCGTCAAGGCGGCAAACAGAGCCGCCAAAGCCAGCGAGAGCACTAGCGCAGGCCTTGACAGGCTGCGCGGCTGATCGCTCACACCGGCAGTCTGGCTACCCTGCGGAACCATTGAAATCGGCACCTTTCTCCTCACAGGTATCGGACGCTGGCCTTGTCGCAATTGAGGCCAGGTATTCTCGACATGCTTCTATCCGGGGCGCTGCTGCCTCCAAATATGTATAGAGACTGAATTGTAGAAATGGTGCAGGAAATCGCAGGATACGCACGCTGGCGAAAAAATGCCGGAGGATTCTGGCGATTTCATCTGCCGTGTTCACGTGCTCATGTCGCATGATCGTCCCATAGTCCAGACCCGTTCGCATTTTGTACATTACGCCCGTGAAACATCTCCAGGCGACGGACCAAGCAAGGCCACCCTCCGATGGGATCCCGGCCTGAAATACACCTCCGTCGGTCAGGTGTAGAGCGCAATTGGCCACGACGGAAGGTAGATTCACCAAATGTTCCAGGACGGCGATTGAAATAATTCGCTCGTACCGAACGTCGCTGGCCAGTTCAGCGATGTCGAGAAAGTGCAGTCGAGCCTTGTTGAGGAATTGGCTCGTCGACCACAAATCCTCGAACGGCTCCACAAAATCATAAATAGTGGTATCTCGCTCGAACGGAATGTGGTTCAGCGTGCCGGCTCCAATTTCCAAAATCGATCCTGCGCCGCCTCGTCGCGCAACTGTACGATGCATCCATTGCTCAAGCCAGACGGCAGCCGCCGTTGCCAGCGTGCGCCCCTCGCGATTTATTTTGTACTCAGTAATGTACAGCGTTTCATGAGCCGTCGTTAGCGGGGGCCGAGTACGCGGATATGTTACGAGCAGTCGTTCGATTGGAGGGGTCATGCCTTTTCCGAAGCGCACCGTTACGAGTCTCTCGTGGCGACGGCTTGGGCGGATTCCGCGGAGGCCCGTCTATCTGTACAAACCAGATAAACTGGTCGCCGCTTGACCTCCTCAAAAATCATTCCTACATAAATTCCAATGAATCCCAATAACAACAGAATTGTTCCTCCACAAATGGTCAGGAGAATGATAATTGAACTCCAGCCAGGCACCAATCTATCCGCTTTACCTAAAAGCCAGTAACTGCTTACGAAGCAGATTTCAATCGCGGCAAGCACAAGAAATATGGACCCTACAAGTATGCCCAAGTGGAGCGGTACGAGTGAAAAGGAGAACAGCCCGTCGGAAGCCAACCGTAGCATTTTGCGAATCGAGTACTTGGATTTTCCTGCGATGCGAGGGTGCGCCCGATATGGCAATATGATCGTACGGAAGCCGACCCAGGAGATCATCCCCCGCAAAAATTTGTGGTACTCCGGCATCTTCCGAACAGCCTCGAGAACCTGGCGCGAGATCAGTCGAAAATCCGCGGCGCCTTCGATGACGCGAACGCACCCAACCCTGCTGATCAGGCGATAGAAGAACCGTGCCGTAACCACTTTGAGGGTGTGTTGCGAGTCTGCAGGCTCGCTTCGTTGCGTTTGCACGACATCGTAGCCGTTCTCATAGGCCCGAAGCATTTCACCAATTAGTTCTGGAGGGTGCTGGCCGTCTCCGTCCATCATGATAACGATATCGGCATCTGCATGATCCAGACCGGCGCTGAGTGCAGCCTGATGACCGAAGTTACGGCTTAGGCGAATTACATCGACCCGGGCATCAAGACGTCTTAGCTCCTCCAGCACGCGCATCGTTCCATCAGAGGAGCCGTCGTCTATGTAGACGAAGCGAAAATTAAAGGTCAGTGCCGATACCGCGGATAGTAAGGATTGATGAAAGCGGAGGAGCCCCTCGGCCTCGTTGTATACCGGAATGAGAACATCCGTCGATTTAGGTGTTGGCCCCATAACAGGTGCGACGTTCCTTCATGCTGGATTCTCTGATCATTCCGAGAGCTACCGAATGGTAAGAAAGCGAGACCAACGGCATTACGGGACCGAAGGGCAAGAGGTTGAGTGACGGCCCGCGCACAGCCACCCGCTGTCGATCTCCCGTGTGCCGGTGATCAGAGGTCGGTGAGCGAACCGCGGCGCTTGGCACAATTCGATCGGATGACCTGGCCTCGTCAGTTCGAGCGGGACCCTGCTGGACCACTTACTCAACCCGAACTTGGAAGGCTGGCGCCTCGAAATAGGCGCTCCGTTCCTTATTGACGATCCGAACGGCAATTGCGTGAGAGCCCTTCGAAAGCTGGCTGGCCGGAATGCTGAACTGGAATCCGGACTTGTTGCAGGAGGGATTCTTTAAAGCCGCCGCCACGTCCTGCCGGTCCAGGCCGTAAGTGGCGACGTATGGCTTCCGATCGACCGCGATCTCCACTCCCGATACAAGTTCGCCACCGAGATCTGCGGCCCAGCCGCTTACGAGGAGCGGTCCGGCTGCCGGGATAGAGATCTCTGTGCCTGGTACAGGGCTCGAGGCTGCACCGACCTGATCCACGTAGAAACGCGGTTCGACGGCGGTGCGAGTCATGTTTTGAGTCGCGCCAGGAGAAGCCGCTGGGGGCGAGGCCGGTTCGGTTTTCGATCCCCCGCAGGAAACGAGGAGCACAGAACTTGCGGCGAGCAGCAGTACTAAGGGGATTGGGGACATTTAAGAGAAAAGCGTATCATAAACTTGGACGCGCATGCTCCCTCGCGCACGCACACGCGATTCTGCCGCGAGGTCGGGCTTCGCTCCGTAATGCCGAACGAAGCGCGTCTCGTGTATCACGGCGCAACAGGCGTAATCGCGCTTGCCGACAGCGCTGTATCCAGCTCGGTGTTTCTGCCAAAAACTGACTGTAGATTCGAGTCTTTAGAGTAGCCACATTCGTCAAGACGCCTGAAATATTTCCTGTCTTGGACAGGCTCGTGAAGCCCAGGAGACCTCATTCTCTGCCAAACGCGTGCTGTATTCAAAACAAACGACTTAATCCGTCCAAAACACCGATTCTGAACCTGTTTGGGACAAGAGTGAGACCACATATGGCAACGAAGTGCCGCTCTTGTCCGTCAGCGTGTCCGCCACTGAGTACCTGACTGCTTCGCGAAGTGTGGTCTGATCGCCGTTCCTAGAAACGAAAGTCTCGGTCTTATTCGCATCGGGACCACCCTTCGAACCGTTGAAGAACTCGATTGTCTTCACAGTCTGCCAAAAGTCATTTGCGGAGACGCCGCCCAGAATCCGGGTGCAGTTTCCAAGCCGACGTACTCGACTTTTAAGTTTGGCTGAGATCACAACCGGGGCCGGACTCGGTTTGTGCGGAATTATCTGAGGAAAACCCCTTGGGCCAAAGTAGTTGGGCCCCATCATAAGCTGGTCCTCGTTCTCCTCGTTGTCACTGTCGGATACTACTGAGTTGCCTTCGACGCCAGTTGGATCATTCAAGTTCACTGTTGTCCAAAACAAGCTGAAAGTCGGCGTTTTGAACGGTTAAGTCGTTTGTTTTTAATGCGCCGTCCCTTCCGACCGAAGTGTGGTCTCCGTCACCATCACAAACCTGTCTAAAACGGCGGACGGTGGTTTCCGCACTCCATCGGCCTCCAAGTCGCCCGGGACAGCGATATTCGTGCGTTTCGGAGGTATTCAGGGCCAGCCAGCAGCGCTGAGTGGGTGTTCCGCCTTGGCCAAGACGCCGGGCGAGAAAGTCATCTTGGACAAGAGTGATTCAAGTTGAGGGGATCACCGGTAACATACGGATAGCGATTCCAAGTAAGGGGGGGCCTACTCTAGCGCTCTCGCTCGGATCCGGCGTCGTAAACCTCCCCCTCGCCGGATCATAGTAGCGGTTCTGCGCATAGTCCAGACCCCGTGTGACAAACGATCCGGTGATATTGCTCCAATAGCCGTCGCGGTGATAGGTCCCGAAGGCTACGTCCATCACACTGTTCAGGGCTCCGCCGCAACTCGGCCAGCACCCCGGAAGACTCTGGTCGGGCGTGGGCATGTTCGCAATCCACTGGCCTTGCGGATAGTAGGCGTAGTTGTTTACCCGGTCCCGAAGCGACATCTGGACCACGGAACCGAGCCGATCCGTCATCACCGGCAAGCTGTTCTGCCACACCAGCCGTCCCGCAAAATGCATTTCGTCGGCGAAGTCGTACCAGTTCGGATCGCCGGTTGAGTTCTGCGTCAGCTTTCCCAGGTGCGTCCCATCCGGTCCATAGAAATGCCAGTTCGCGCCGTCATACAGCCGTTCGCCACTGGATCCATAACGGAAATTGAGCCCATTGGCCACCGAAAGCCGGTTCTCGCTGTCATAGGAAAACGCGTTGGGCCCGGAAGCGCCCGGCGACGCGGTCAGGTTGCCCGCGGCGTCGTAGCTGAAGCCCGAGCTCGTGACGCGGTTCGTGTTCGGATCGACAGTCAGGTTCATGGCCGGCGCTGAGCCGCTGGTTACATTCTGCTGCAAAAGGTTGCCGAACGGGTCGTAAACAAACGACTGGCCCCAGGCGAGAACGGCGGTCGAGCTCGCCGACGTGGCCGAGGTCAGGCGACCGAGGGAGTCGTATGAACTCATCAGGATTTGAGTGTACTGTCCCCAGATTGGGTCGTAAACAAACGACTGGCCCCAGGCGAGAACCGCAGTCGAGCTCGCCGACGTGGCCGAGGTCAGGCGACCGAGGGAGTCGTATGAACTCATCAGGATTTGATTGTCCCCAGATTCGTCGGATTCGTCGGCTGTTTCCGTCTGAGGATACATAAGGAAGCCAACCGGCGCGCCGACGGAGTTGGCCGAACCAACGCAGCCCGGCCCCACGTTATCAACACCGGCCAAGCAATCATCTCCGACCCTGCCATTGCAGTCGTCAACGAGGAGGGGACACTTCATCGCCGCTGCGGGCACCGTCCTGTACAGTACTTCAATAACGTGCTGGTACAAAACCATCGAGCGATCAAACTACGAGTGAAAGCCAAACAACGCTTTCTCGAACTCCACGCAGCGCGCCGAACGCTTGAGGGCTACGAGGCGATGCACAGGATCCGAAGAGGGCTGGCGCGGTGGGTGAGCGGCGCGGATGTTTCGAAGCAGACCCCATTCAACCACGAGATGTTCGATCTGGCTGCCTGAACTGGAGTCCGGTCGACCCACCGAGTGAGGCACTTGCCACCTTTTCAAAGCTGCAACACATCCGTCTAGAGACGTTCCTGCTTCGCCAGTATCTCTTTCATAATTTCCGAAGTGCCCGCGCCAATTGTGTACAAGCGCATGTCGCGCCAGATACGCCCGATCGGGTACTCAGTGGTGTAGCCGAACCCGCCGAAGATCTGCATGCATTCATATGTGACCCGCTGGGCCAGTTCAGTGCTGAAGAGCTTTGCCATGGTTACCTCGCGGTCAGCATTATGGCCACGCCCGCGATTGACCAGGTCCAGTGCGCGATAGACCAGCCAGCGGGCCGCTTCGACACTGGTTCGCAACTCGGCGATGCGATGGCGCCAGACCTGGTATTGAACCAACGTACGGCCGAAGGCGCGGCGAGTCTGACCGTATTGAACGGCCAGTTCCAGCGAGCGGTCCATGAACGACAGCACGAGCAACGACGTAGCCAGGCGCTCTCCCTGAAAGTGTTCCATGATGCAGTAGAATCCATGGTTGCGCTGTCCGAGCAGATAACGGCGCGGAACGCGGCACTCATCCAAGAACAAATGGGCTGTGTCGGAAGCGACGTGGCCGACTTTCTTGACACGGCGGCCCACCGAGAAGCCCTTTACGTCGGTCGGCACGAGGACGAGCGAGATGCCCCGATGGGCTTTCTCGCTGGTGCGTACAGCCAAAACAAGAAAGTCGGCGATGGCGCCATTGGTAATCCACAGCTTCTGGCCAGTGATCACGTAGTCGCCCTTGGAATCGCGCGCGCGGCAACGCAACGCAGCTACATCGGAGCCACACTCCGGCTCGCTGATTGCCAGAGCCGCAATGCGCTCGCCGGCGATAGCGGGCTGCATGAATTCCCGCTTCTGTCCGTCAGTCCCGTGCCGATCGAGCAAGGGGATTGTAAGATCGGCCTGGACCATAAGCCCAATGTTCAAGCTGGGGAAATCGGTGTAGCGAAGCGCATCGTACGCAGCGGCGGTGGCCCACCAATCCATGCCAGCGCCACCCCACTCCGCTTCCGCCCGGATGCCAAACAGCCCGAGATGTCCAGCCCGGCGGAAGAGCTCTTTGGGGTAGGATCCGGCGTCTTCCCACTCTTGCGCGTGGCGGGCCACTTCCTCCAGGCAGAATCTCTTAATCGTGGCACGGAACAGATCGTGCTCTTCCGTGAAATAGGGGTACGATTCAGGGCCAGCACCCTGCTTTGCTATGGCTAACATCGGCCCCTCCCGGTCGTTGAACTCGTCAACGAATAAAATGCCCCTCCACGCAAAATGAAGCGTCGGGCAACCCCCTGTCCCGGCTTCATGACCGGGATCCATGTGACGGCCAGACAGGCGTCCTCTTTTCCCGGAATGCCGCGACCCCTTCGCGGAAATCCGCCGAAGCGAACGAAGTCCGGCGGTGTTCAACGGCGAGGCGGCGTTCACCCTCGTCAGTGAGTCCCTGCAAACGCCGCACATACAGCAGGCCATCCGAGATCGCGGCAGCACTGCTCGCAGCGAGACCATCCGCGAGCCTTCGCGCCTCGCTGGCGAGTTCCGCTGGCGGTACAACCTCGTCGACGATGCCCATTTCCTTTGCCTCCGCTGCGCCGAAAATGCGGGCCGTCAAAGAGAGAGCTACTGCCCTGCGCTTTCCAACCGCATCCACGACGCGGGGGAAGATCACGTATGGCCACAGCCCGATCTTCGTTTCCGTCAGCCCGAATCGCGCATCGGACGCGGCGAGGATCAAATGCGCATTCAATGCCAGACCCAACCCTCCGGCCAGGACCGAGCCGTGAACCGCGGCCACAAGCGGTTTAGACAACGTCGTGCCCAGCGAGAACAGCTCCGTGTGCAGCGCCAACAGCACTTCCCGATCCGCTTGAAGGACCTCTCCGAGATCCATGCCCGCACAAAAGTCCGGTCCGTCGGCATCAAGCAGAATCGCTCCGGCCGAAACATCGTCATCGGCGTCGCGAACTGCGCGCACAATCTCCTCGCAGAGCGCCACATTCATCGCGTTGCGCTTCTCCGGCCGGTTCAACGTCAGACGCCGCAACCGGCCTTGCCGCTCAATCAGTAAGTTCGTGCTCATCGACTTCGATCTCCAAGCGCAGCAGGGCCGCGGCGAAGGTCTTGCCTTGCGCGTCAGTTCGCAGCGAGACCGTGCCACCGCCGCCGAGCGCGCGTTCCAACACGAAATTCAGCGCTCCGAGGTTCGGCAACTCGTAGCGCCGGGCTGGTCCCTGAACGCGATCCGAGAAGAAGTCGAGCACGCGGTCGGCACTCAATTCGCGCACCAGGATCGGATAATATTCGTCGCGCCACGCGATTACGCCAATGTTGACCGTATCGCCCTTGTCGCCGGAGCGCGTATGTGCAAGTCGCGCCAGTGCGGTCTTCACTCCAGCACCTCCACCGATGGCGTCACCATCTCGCGAAGAATCAGTGCCGGCCAATACGCCACGACCTCCCGCACCTGCGGGCGGCCGTCGCCGTAACCTGTCGCGCCGGGAGGGCCGCTCAGAATCAGCGGAACAAGCTCGCGCGTGAAGCGATCCACCGCGGCTTTGTCGGTTCCGCGCGCGCCGATTCGAAGTTGGACTTCCGGGACGACGTCCACCGGGATCGCCGCCGCACCGTGGCACGCGTTCCAACCGAACAACTCGGTATAAAGCTCGTCGAATACCAGGCCGAGGGATTCGAGACGGCGGCGAACGATCCGATCCGCCGTCTGCGCTTTCTGCACCGCGTCAGGCCATGTGTAGACAAGGGTACCAATCGCCTTCCAGCCAGCCGTGTAATTCACGGAGAGCTTGAGCGAATCCGTTGGCGGTCCGCCCTTCACGCGCTCCACGCGGACCCGGTCGCGGCCTGAATCCTCGACGTGCACGGTGGTGAAGTCCACAACGCAATCGGGCGTCACATAACGCCGCGGATCGCCAATTTCGTACAGCAGTTGTTCTTTCACGGTGTGTGAATTCACCCGCCCTCCGGTCGAGGGGTGTTTGGTCACTTCGAACGTCCCATCCGGGCTCATTTCGACGATGGGATAGCCGATTTCTTCAAGGCTTTCCACGGTCCGCCAGTCCACTTGGGTGTTGCCGCCAGTTGCTTGCGCGCCGCACTCGATGATGTGTCCGGCAACCATTCCCCCAGCCAGATGGTTCGTATCATCGCGAGTCCAGCCGAATTCGTGAATGCAGGGCGCAAGCGCCAGCGCGGCATCGGCGCAACGTCCCGTCACCACCACGTCGGCGCCCGTTTTGAGCGCGTCGGCCAACGGGAACGCTCCAAGGTAGGCGTTCGCACTTACGATTTGCCGCCGGATGGACGCCAGCGGTGCTCCGGTATCGATGTTGGCCATCGCCAGGCCCCGTGCGGAAAACTCGTCGATGCGGTCGAGCACGTCGTCCCCTAACACAACTGCCACCCTCAGCATGGGAGCAAGCCGTCGAATCTCGCGCCCGCAGGCAATGGGGTTCAGGCCGCCCGCGTTCGCCAACACTCGAATCCCGCTCTCGATCAACTTCGGAGCCAGCTTCGCAATCAGCGGCGGGAAGTCCCGCGCGTAGCCCAGTGAGGGGTCCCTTTGCCGCTGCTTCTGGAGCACCGCCATTGTCACTTCGGCCAGATAGTCCAACGTGAGGTAGTCAATGGGCCCTCCATCGACCAGGCGGCCAGGCGCCTCGAGCCAGTCCCCCCAGAATCCCTGACCATTGGCAATCCGGATCATTCGCACAACTCCAGGGCGAGCTGCCGCCGGTGCGGATTCGCCGACGCCACTTCCAAGAGAAACGCCAAGGTTTTCCGGGTGTCGCGCGGATCGATGATCGCGTCTACATGGCCACAGGCGGCTGCGTGCGTTGCGTCGAGCCATCGCTCGTAATCGGCCCGTGTTCGCTCAATGGCCTCCCGCAGTTCCTCCGGCAACGGCTCGCCGGAGGCGCGATACTTTTCGATTTCGGGCCCGTGAATCGCCTGAACCGCCGATTCCCCTTCCATTACTCCGATGCGAGCGGTCGGCCAAGCGATAGTGAAGTGCGGGTCGAATCCCTGCCCGGCCATGGCGTAATAGCCCGCGCCGCTAGCGTGGGTGAGGGTGAGAACGATCTTTGGGACGGTGGCACAGGCCATCGACTCCACCATCTCGGCGCCGGCGCGGATAATCCCCTCCGATTCGGCCGCCGTGCCGACCATGAATCCAGTCACGTCCTGCAGGTAGACCAACGGCAGCCCCTGCCGCTCCGCCTTCTCGACGAAGTAGGCCGCCTTGCGCGCGGATTCCACGTAAAGGACGCCGCCCACGCGTGGACCTGCCGAACTTTTCAGAAAACCGCGACGGTTGGCCAGCACAGCGATTGGACGCCCCTCGAGCATCGCGTCGACGCAGAGCATTTCGGGAGCGTATTCGCGCTGAAACTCGAGCAACGATCCCGAGTCGAACACGGCCTCCAGAACTGCTGCGACGTTCTGAGGCATCCGGTGATCCTCAGGCAGCAGAGTCAGCAATTCCGATTCCTGCCGCGCCGAGGCTTGCCCACAGGGTCGCGATGGAGGTGGTGGGAAGGCCAGAAATTGTCGCCGGATGAGCTGCAGACACTCCTCGTCGTTCGCCGCACGGTAGTGGGCCACACCGCTCGACTGGGTGTGCAGCCGCGCTCCGCCGAGCCGCTCGGCGTCGACGACTTCTCCCGTCGCTCCGCGAACCAGGTTTGGACCGCCTAGTCCCATGAAACTGGTGCCATCCACCATCACAATCGCGTCGCTCAGCGCTGGCAGATACGCGCCGCCGGCAATGCAAGGCCCCATGACCGCCGCGATCTGGGGGACCCGCAATTTCCGTCGCATGAGCGAGTTGTAGTAGAAGATGCGAGCTGCGCCATACTGCCCCGGGAAGACCCCGTCCTGCAATGGCAGGTTCACTCCAGCGGAGTCGACCAGGTAAACGATCGGCACGCGATTTCGCATGGCGACTTCCTGCGCGCGCAGGATTTTGGCAATGGTCTCCGGCCACCAGGCGCCTGCCTTCACGGTGGCGTCGTTAGCCACCACCACGGCCACGCGGCCCTCTATTCGCCCAACGCCCGTGACCACGCCGGCGGCCGGAGCGTTGCCTTCATATTTGTCCGACGCAACGAGTAGGCCGATTTCGAAGAATGGGGAGTCGCTGTCGATGAGAATCTTGATGCGCTCGCGCGCCGTGAGCTTGCCGGCCTGGTGCTGCTTCTCGATCTTTTGAGGACCGCCCCCGGCAAGGAGTCGTTCCTGCAGCACTCGAAGGTTCTTCAGCAGAGAACTGACATGGGGCGCGACACCGGCTTGATCCATTGCCCGAGCGACCTCCGGCCTACAATTCCGCTAATGAAGAGATGAGGGAGGTTTATAGGAGGATTCCGGCAACATCTCAACTTGCACCATTCTCGAGACGATTCGGACCAGCCGCGTCGACCTGCGTCGGAAGTGCGGAAGAGCCCACCATGATTCAGCGCGACGCTGGCCACCCTTACCGGAGCAGACCTACTTCTGATGTTGCGGGATTCGTCGGCGAGCTTGCCGCTTCGAGAAAGCTGCGCAAGTCCCTTTCGTCGATCTGGGGCGATCCAGGCGCCACGTTGTTCAGCTTCCCTTCACGCATCCAGCGCTCGAGTTGGCCCACCAGATCGAAGAGGTGCGCGAAGGAATCGACAACGAACAGGAGCGGCTGATAATGGTCGATTTCAAAGACCTGATTGATCTACCCATTCGATCTGGATCGGATAGCGGCCTACCTCCTCCGATTCGATGGCGTGCTGCAACTCGCCGTAAGAACTGAGAAGTCCGCTGCCGTACGCACAGACGCCGCGCGGGCCTCGCATCAGCCCGAATTCAATAGTGAACCAGAAGAACCGGGACATGGCCCGGATGATGCTGGTTAATCGCCGGGTCCGTTCCTTCTCGTCGCGGATTCCCGCAGTGATCTCGACCGCCGTATGCGCGCAATCGCCGAAGCGCACCAACGTCTCGGCGAACGCCTTCTCCGTGTGCATCGGCACGTGGCCGGCGACGTCGTGAAAGATATCGGGCTCGGGCAGATAGTCCAGTTGGCCGGCGGAGCGAATGGTGATTGTCGTGGGAAACTCGCGGCGGCGGAGGCAGTCGAAAAAGAGAAAGGCCGGCACGTAGCCGCTCACCGCTTTCGCCTGGAAACCAGTCATGGGGCGGAGAATGCGATTGATCTCGCTCAGCCGCGGAATGCGGGCCGGCGACAGTTGAAGAGTCTCGATCCCGCGCAGGAAGTGATCGTTAGCGTAACGCTCCCAGCGCGAGCGAATCCGTTCACACAGGCGGCGCCACGACTCATGGTTGGCCTCGGAGTACAGGTCGTAGTCCTGCTCGATGTAGAGTTCTCCGCGCGAGCGCGCCTCCTCGATGAACGGGGCGCTGCCGGTAGTCAGCCCCCGTTTCAGTTCCCGCCCGTTCGAACCAGGTTCTGGCATAATCCCAGCTTCCAGTGCATCCCTGACTCCTTCTTACCAGAGGTCTTCCAGAAATACCACCACCTTTAAGAGGTGCTATGGTAAAATCCGTACCAGCGAGGGAAGATAAGGCGAGCATGACGCTTGTACCGCCCTACATTGAAGCGCTGTCGCCCTATGAGGCCGGTCGAAGCGTTGACTCCGTTCGCAAGCAATTCGGACTGAGCCGTATCGTCAAACTGGCTTCGAACGAGAATCCGCTTGGGGCCTCGCCGAAGGCGATCGAGGCAATTCTGCACACGCTGGAAGGCCTGAACCTGTACTCCAACGGAGGGCTCGATCTACGCGAGGTTCTGGCGCGCAAGTTCGACGTCAAGGTGGAGAACGTGATCGCGGGCAGCGGGTCGGAAGGCATCGTGTCCACCATCATTCGCACGTTCCTGTGCGATGACGACGAAGTGCTCACTACTGAGGCTGCGTTCATCGGTTTTCAGGTGCTGGCGCGTTCGCGCGGCGTGAAATACCGCACCGTTCCCTACCGCGCCTGGCATTACGATCTGATGGGACTCGCCGAGAGGATCAACTCTCATACCAAGATCATTTACCTGGCCAACCCGAACAACCCCACAGGCACTATTTTCGGCAAACGGGAGTTCGAGGAGTTCTACAGGCACGTGCCAGAGCGGGTGCTCATCATTCTCGACGAAGCCTACTTCGAGTACGCGAAGGACAACCCGCAATACCCCGATTCCATGCTTTACCGTTACGACAACGTCATCACCCTGCGCACGTTTTCCAAAGCGTATGGGTTGGCGGGCGTGCGGATCGGTTACGGGTTTGCGCATGAGGAGTTGATTCGCAATCTGCTCAAGGTGAAGCTGCCCTTCGAGCCTTCTTCGCCGGCGCAGGCCGCTGGGATCGGCGCTCTGTCGGATCATGAATTTCTGCGGCGCTCGCTTGAGCTGAATGCGCGCGGCCTGAAATACCTTACTTTGGGCCTTGAGGAAATGGGACTTCCCGTGGCGCCTTCGCATGCGAACTTCGTCATGACTGTGCTTCCCTCCGAGCAGGAAGCGCGCCGCATTTTCGAGGAATTGTTGGCGCAGGGGGTGGTGATCCGGCCGCTGAAGGCCTTCGGCTTACCCAACTGCCTGCGCATATCAACAGGCACCGACGACGACAACCGCCTTTGCATCGAAGCGCTCAGGAGGAGTTGTGCCGCAAGTACTGGATCGATCCACGCCGGTTGAGCGGGATTTTCTGCCCCTCAACGGCACGGACTACGTCGAATTCTTCGTTGGCAATGCGCGGCAGTCGGCGCATTATTACCGTTCTGCGTTCGGGTTCCGGCTGATTGCCTACTGCGGCCCGGAGACTGGCACACGCGACCGGGCGTCCTACGTGCTGGAGCAGAACAAGATCCGCCTGGTGCTGAGCACTCCGCTTGGTCCGGATCATCCGATTTCCGACTTGATCCGGCTGCACGGGGATGGCGTGCGCGACATTGCGCTGTCGGTGGACGACGCCGAGGCTGCGTGGCGCGAGACCACCGCGCGCGGCGCTCGAAGCGTGCGCGAGCCGGAGACTCTGCGCGATGAGCGCGGGACCGTGCGTCTTGCGGCGATCGCGACCTACGGCGACACCATTCACACCTTTGTCGAACGTGCCAACTACGAAGGCGCATTCTTGCCCGGTTTCCGGCCGGTGGAAAGCGACGACCCGGTGGCGCGGCCGGCCGGCTTGCAGCATATCGACCACATCGTGGGCAACGTCGGCTGGGGCGAAATGAACCGCTGGGTAGACTTCTACCGCGACGTGATGGGATTCCGGTTGTTCAAGCACTTCGACGACAAGGACATCAGCACGGAGTACTCGGCATTGATGTCGAAAGTGATGTCGAACGGCAATGAGCGGGTGAAGTTCCCGATCAACGAGCCGGCGCACGGGAAGCGGAAATCGCAGATCGAAGAATACCTCGAGTTCTATCGGGGACCCGGAGTGCAACACATCGCGTTGGCAACGAACGACATCATCGAAACGGTATGGAAGTTGCGGCGGCAGGGAGTGGAATTCCTCCGCGTCCCCACGGCGTATTACGACGAGTTGGCGGCGCGGATAGGAAGGATCGACGAGCCGCTGGAAGCACTCAAAGAGTTGGGCATTCTCGTGGACCGGGATGACGAAGGCTACATGCTGCAGATCTTCACTCGTCCGGTGGAGGACCGGCCCACGGTGTTTTTCGAAGTAATCCAACGCAAGGGGAGCCGTAGTTTCGGCAAGGGGAATTTCAAGGCGCTGTTCGAGGCGATCGAACGTGAACAGGCGCTTCGCGGGAATCTGTGAAAGGGGACCATGTATCCACTCATCAAGGGCAAGGTCGCTCGCCAGGCGCATGTGGGCCTTCCGGAAGGCACATACGAAGAGGAGCATGGGCGCAAGGGATTCTATGGCAGGAGCGCGCATCTCTACCACGTGCATCCGCCGACGGGCTGGATCCGGTTCGAAGGCGCGCTGCGGCCGCATTGCTTCGACCTGAACAAGGTGGAGCCTTCGGATCTGCGGAACCGCGAAGGAACGCCGCTGGCAGTGCTGAGCAATCGGGACGTGGAGCTATATGTATCGCGACGCTCCGAGCCGATGCCGTTCTACTACCGCAACGCGGACGGCGACGAACTGATCTTCGTGCACCGCGGCGTCGGCGTCATCGAAACGGATTTCGGTCCGCTGTGCTTCGAAAAGGGCGACTACGTGGTGATGCCGCGGGCGGTAACCTATCGCGTGGTGCCCGAGAGCAGTGACAACTTCTTCCTGATCATCCAGTCGCGCACGGAGTTTGTCCCACCGGAGAAGGGGCTGATCGGACAGCACGCGTTGTACGATCCAGCGGTGATTACTACGCCGGAGCCCGACCCACACCCGGACGATAACCGCGAATGGGAGATCCGCATCAAAGCGGAGGGCGAGATTTCGAAGGTGGTCTACCCTTTCAACCCTCTTGACGTGGTGGGGTGGAAAGGCGATCTCACGGCCTGGAAGATCAACATGCGCGATATCCGGCCCATCATGAGCCATCGAGGGCACTTGCCGCCGAGCGCGCACAGCACGTTCGTCACCGAGGGCGCGGTCGTCTGCAGTTTCCTGCCGCGGCCGCTGGAGCAGGACGAGGACGCGATGCGAGTGCCGTTCTTCCATCGCAATACCGACTACGACGAGTTCATCTTCTACCACGACGGCGACTTTTTCAGCCGCGACAACATCAAAGCCGGCATGGCCACCCTGCATCCGCGCGGCATCCATCACGGACCGCACCCCAAAGCGCTGCTCAACCAGAAGACGAAGACTCACACGGACGAATCGGCGGTGATGCTGGATGGGTTGAATCCGATCCACGTGCTTCCGGCTGGCGAAGCGGTGGAGTGGAAAGAGTATTGGACGAGTTGGGTGGAGAAGAAGTAATTGGACGTCGCCTGGAGACCTTCGCGGGAATGGATTGAGAAGACCAATGTCTGGCGCTTCATGCAGCGTCTGGGATTCGACGACCGCGAGACATTCCTGCGTTTTTCACGAGACGAACCGGAGCGATTCTGGGACGAAATGATGTGCGAGATGAACGTGCAGTGGTTCGAGCCCTACTCTCGTGTGCTGGACGCGAGCCGCGGGCCGGAGTGGACGCAGTGGTTCGTAGGCGGCCGTCTCAACATCGCGCACAACTGCCTGGACCGCTGGGCGGAATCGGGCCGCGTGGCCTGCATCTGGGAGAACGAAAGCGGCGAGACCGGAAGCATCACGTTTACCGCGTTGCGCGACGAAGCCAACCGGGTGGCGAATGGACTGGTCGCGCTCGGCCTGGAGCCGGGCGACCGTGTAGCCGTGTGCATGCCGATGGTCCCCGAGATACTGTCGATTCTCTACGGGTGCTGGAAGGCTGGCATGACGGCTGTGCCGATCTTCGCCGGGTTCGGCGCTGGGGCCATCGCCACGCGCATCGCCGATAGCGGCGCGCGCTTGCTCTTTACAGCCGAGTGGTTGACGCGGCGGGGGAAACGGCTGCCGCTCGCGGAGAAGATGCCCGGCGCTGTCAGGAAAATCACAGTTGGCGGCAGCGCTTGGCGCGAGTTCCTCGCCGGGCAGCCGGCGTCATTCGCAACTGCCGCACTCGAGAGCGAGCATCGCGCGCTGATGCTCTACACCTCAGGCACCACCGGGAAACCGAAAGGCGTCGTCCACACCCACGCAGGCTGCCTGGCGCAAATGGGCAAAGAGATCTGGCTGGCCTTCGACCATCGGAGCGAGGATCGTTTCTTCTGGCTTTCCGATATGGGCTGGATGATGGGTCCGTGGAGCGTCCTGGGCAATCACCTGTTCGGCGGCACGATCTTCCTATACGACGGTGCGCCCGATCATCCTACGCCGGCGCGTCTGTGGGAAATGATCGCGCGTCACCGCATCACGACATTCGGCGTTTCGCCGACAGCGATCAGGATGCTGATCAAGACGAACGATCGATTGCCGCCGATGCCTTCGCTGCGCATCCTGGGCTCGACCGGCGAGCCGTGGGACGAAAAGTCGTGGCGCTGCTATTTCGAGCAGGTGGGCCGGAAACACTGCCCGATCATCAACATTTCGGGCGGCACGGAGATTGTAGGCTGCTTCGTTTTGCCGCTGCCGATCCAGGAACTCAAGCCGTGCACAGTGGGTTCGGCGGCTCCCGGAATGGCGACGGAGGTAGTAGACGAGGATGGCGCTCCGGTGCGCGGGCGCACGGGCTACCTGGTATGCACCAAACCGGCGCCTTCCATGACGCGTGGCATTTGGCATGACGAAGCGCGCTACCTCGATACGTATTGGTCGCGTTTCCCGGGCATGTGGTACCACGGCGACTGGGCCAGCGTGGATGAAGATGGCTACTGGTTCGTGCACGGCCGCGCGGACGAGTCGATGAACGTAGCGGGCAGGAAGGTGGGACCGGCAGAGGTGGAGGAGGCAATGATGCGGCATGCCGGCGTGGCGGAAGCCGCGGTGATCGGAGTTCCGGACGAGTTGAAGGGCGAGGCGATCGTGGGGTATGTGGTGCCGCTCGCGGGTGCGAATCTGGACGGAGCGTCGGTTTGCGCCACCGTTGTGAGGGAACTTGGGCCCGCGTTCCGGCCGCGCGAAGTGTTGGTCGCAAGCGAACTGCCGAAGACGCAGAGCGGCAAGATTGTGCGGCGCCTGTTGCGCCAGAAGTACCTGGGCGAGGGGTTGGGCGATCTTTCCACGGTGGCGAATCCGGGGGCGTTGGGATCGCGATGAAGCAATCTCTGCGGGCGCTGCTGGCCAACGTGGTGGATTACGCCGGTTTGTATCCGCCGGCTGCGCTGCCGCTGTCGGAAGCGATCGCGAATTATGAGCGATATTTGGACTCACCGCATGCGTGGATGCTGAACCGGTTGGTGCTGCCGCTGGAAATGCTCGATCGAGGTGGCGTTGGGCGAGAGGTGGCGCGTAACGCTGTTGGTCGATGAAGAACCGGGGCCGCTGCCGCCTCAGGTGGAGACGCTTGAGACGAAAGCCGGAAGGCGGCTCTCACTGCCGACGTACTGTGAGGCGCCGTTGGATCGCGTGGAGACCGGATACGCCAAGGTGCGCACGGGCGGCGTGACCGCCGCGGCGACGCCGCCCGCTGAAGTTCTCGCAGACTTCCTATGCTCGGCTGCCGCGCGCAGGCTGCCGTTCAAAGCGACCGCGGGGCTGCACCATCCGATTCGCTCGGCTGCGCATGGCTTCGTCAACGTGTTTGCCGGTGCGACATTCGCCTGGCTGGGCATGGACCACTCGACAGTGACCCGGCTGCTGAACGAGACCGATCCCCAGGCGTTCGAGTTTCACGATGATGAGCTGCGCTGGCGGGAGTGGCGCGCTTCCACGGCCGAAGTTCAGCGCACTCGCCTGCGACTTCGCGCACAGCTTTCGGTTCGTGCTCGTTCACGGAGCCGGTGAGCGATCTGCAAGCATTGGGTCTGATGGAATGATCGACCATACGCATGCACCTGACCTAAAGAGTTGGGTGGAATCGGCCAATCTGCCTGAGGCTGAGTTCCCGATCCAGAATCTGCCGTATGCCAGTTTCCGGCGGACCGGCGACGAACGGGTTCACCTGGGAGTCGCCATTGGGGACCAGGTCTTGGATGTTACCGAAGCCTTCGGCATAGGCTCCATGTCAGACGTCATGGAGATGCCGAGCGCAAGCCGCGTACAATTGCGACAACGGATCAGCGGCTTCCTGGCGAAGCACACGCCAGGTTCCGAGACGTTTCTATGCCCGATGTCGAATGTCGAGTTGCTGTTGCCCTGCCGGATCGGAGATTACACCGATTTCTACGCATCCATACACCACGCGACAAACGTGGGCCGGATGTTTCGGCCGGACAACCCGCTGTTGCCGAACTACAAGTGGATGCCGATCGCGTATCACGGCCGCAGTTCCTCGATCGTAGTGAGCGGGACTGCGATTCGACGGCCCGTGGGGACAGATCGTAGAAAATGCCGCTGGGCCGCCGGTCTATGCGCCGAGCAGGCTGCTCGACTACGAGCTAGAGGTCGGCGCGCTTCTCGGGCCCGGCAACGTGATGGGTGAGCCCATCCCGATTGCGGAGGCGGAAGAGCATCTCTTTGGCGTCTGCCTGCTCAACGATTGGTCGGCGCGGGATATCCAAACCTGGGAGTATCAGCCGCTCGGGCCGTTCCTGGCGAAGAACTTTGCCACTTCCATTTCACCTTGGGTGGTGACCCGCGAGGCGCTGGAGCCGTTCCGGTGCGCCTTGCCGCCGCGGCCGGACGGGGATCCTGAACCGCTGCCGCACCTGCGCACGGCCGGCGGGGCGTACCGCATCACATTGGAGGTATGGCTCCGTTCGGCTAAGATGCAACAGCCCATGCTAGTGAGCCGAAGCGACTTCTCCACTCTTTACTGGACGTTTGCGCAGATGATCGCGCACCACACCTCGAATGGCTGCCCGATCCGCGCGGGAGACTTGATCGGCAGCGGAACGGTGTCGGGGCCGGACAACAATAGCCGCGGCTGTCTTCTGGAAATCACCTCACGCGGCACGCAACCGCTCGAACTGCCGACGGGCGAGACGCGGCGGTTCCTGGAGGACCTCGATGAAGTGATCCTGCGCGGGTGGTGCGAGCAGTCCGGATTTCGGAGGATTGGTCTGGGCGAGTGCCGCGGTGTGATCGGGCCTTGTAAATAGATGAGAGTCAACGATACAAGAAGAACCGTGCGTGGCCCAGCCATTCGGCCTCGTTAGAAATGTCCCCCTCAGCGTCGAACGGAACTGCCCGTCCCGCCCGGCTAGCGCTGTCCGCGAAATTGGTATATGTCGCGCGTGCCCGCCGCTACGCCCGCGAGTTTTAGATAAATCAGAAAATGGTACTTGTGATTGATCAGGTGCTCCAGATTCCCGAGCAACAGCGTCAGCAGTAACTCGCCGCCGGGCACGAAGACGGTGGGGACGCGGAGAGCCAGGTCGGAGTCCTGCAGCACTGCCATCCCCTCGTCGATGCAGGCGACATAATCCGCAATGCGGCCGCGCGCTTCCTCGACGCCGCAGAGATGGTTGACCGGCAGGGCCTTCAAGCGCGCGAAGTGGGCGAGCTCCTCCGAGCGAACACTGTAGAGGACCGCACAGAATCCAGCCAGGCATTCGAGCATGTGGCCCACGAGCCAGCCCACTGGCCGCTCGCCCGGGATCGGCGGTGTCCATTCGAGCGGGACTGCGGGGAGCAGGTCCAATAGATGCGTCGAACGCTCGATCTGTTCGTGGATCTTTTCGAGAAGAGCGGAACACAGCGGCTGAGGCATTCCTCCGTTGTATCGCGGAGGCGCGGGCACCAGTAGGAACGCTTTTGACACTGCTGCAACCGCTCCCTCACGGTCGCCGCCCCGTTTCAGGGCTGAGCCACGACCGTGAGTGGCCAATCTGGAGATTGGCGTTCCCAGGGGGCCTACCCCGCCGCAACAACCTCGCGCAGGGCTTCGAGCGCCGTCATGCACTGGTCTCGCGTCACGTCGAAGTGCGTCACGGCCCTCATCTGCTTCGCATTGATCGGATTGATCAACACGCCGCGGTCTTTCAACCCTGCGCTGATCCGTTGACCGGTCATGCCAGTGGCCGAGACGTCGAACACGACGATATTGGTCTGGGTCTTCTCGGGCCAGGCCTGCACGCAGGGCGTCGCCGCCAGTCCCTGAGCCAGCAGCTTTGCGTTCGCGTGATCCTCAACGAGCCGCTTGGGCATGGCTTCCAAAGCGATGAGACCGGCCGCGGCCAACACGCCCACCTGCCTCATTCCGCCGCCGAGTCGTTTGCGGTAGAGCCTGCCCTTGTCGATCAGCGCCTTCGGCCCCGCGAGCATCGAGCCCGACGGGAGCGCCCAGTCCCTTCGACAGGCAGAACATCACCGTATCGGCTTTGCCGGCACAGTTCGCTCACCGGTAGACCCGTGGCCGCGGCGGCGTTGAACAGGCGCGCGCCGTCAAGATGAACGCGCAGCCCGCGCTCGTGCGCCTGGTCGCAGATCTCGTCGAAGACGGCTTGCGGGTAGACCGTGCCGCCGCCCATGTTGTGAGTGTTCTCCAGTTCGATGCAGCCCGTCGGCGCGGAATGCGGACCGAGCGGCCGGTAGTGCGGTTCGATCTTCTCCCAGCTCAGAATGCCGTCGTCACCTTCCACCGTGCGGATCAGGCAGCCCGAGAACCAGGCCGTCATCGACAGCTCGTAGTTGAGCAGATGACCGCGCGCATCGCAGATCACCTCCTGGCCAGGCTCGGTCAGCAATTTGACGCCGATGGTGTTGCCCATCGTGCCCGCTGGGAACGAACAGGGCGGCCTCTTTGCCGCACATCTCCGCCGCCCGCGCCTCCAACTTGTTCGCCGTGGGATCTTCCCCATACACATCGTCGCCGACTTCGGCGCGGAACATCGCATCGCGCATGGCGGCTGTCGGACGAGTCACCGTATCGCTTCGCAGGTCAATCATTTGGCTGGCCATTCCGATCCTATGAACTCCTGAAACACTTCGTTAGATAGCAGGACGCCGCGCGGCGTCAATTTGATCCGGTCGCCCGTATCTTCGAGCAATCCCGCCTCGGCCAACTCCTCGATCTGTCCGCCGTACTGAACCCGCTCCTCGGGGCTGGGCTCAATCCCCTCCATCAGGCGCAATCCCACGAAGAAGCGCTCCTCTTGCGGGACGGCGGGCGTCTCCTCCACCCGCGCGGGCTGGCCGCCTTTCCAGCGCGCGACGTAGTCGGTCGCGCTCTCGCCGTTCTGCCAGCGCAGGCCGCCGTCCAGGCTGTGCGCATCGGCGCCAAAGCCCAGGTAGGGTTCCAACTTCCAATACTTCAGGTTGTGCCTCGACTCGTGGCCGGGCCGTGCGAAGTTCGAGATTTCGTAGTGGCGAATGTCCAGTGCATCCAGCCGCTGTACGGCTTCTTCATACAGCGCAACAGTCGTGCCTTCGTCGGGAACCAGATTCGCGCCATAGCGCACGCCGCCGAGCATCATCTCCTTGCCCAGCCGGCTGTCTAAATCGATCTCGAACATATAGACCGACACGTGCGGCGGCTTGAGACTTTCGACCCAGCGCAAAGACTCGTTCCAACTCGCTCGCGTCTGCGCGGGCAGCCCTGCAATCAGGTCGATGTTGATCTCATCGATGCCGCACGAGCGGAGCAACTCGACGTCGCGTTCCACACCCTCCGCGGTGTGCTTGCGGCCAGTGTGGCGCAGTTCCTTTTCGACGAACGACTGCACGCCCAGACTGACGCGGTTGATGCCCAGCGCATGCCACGCCTCGACGCGCTCGCGTTGCAGAGAACCCGGCGCGGCTTCGAGCGTCGCTTCCACCCAAGGGCGTCCGGGAACGGCGTTCAGAATGCGCCCCAAAACGCGCGGCTCCATCGACGACGGCGTCCCTCCTCCGAGATAGACTGTCTCTGGAGTCCACGGCCATTTCGCTGAGCCCATCTCTGCACAGAGGGCTTCCAGGTATTCTGCTTCCAACTCGCGCGGGAACACGCCCGACGCAAAGTTGCAGTAGGTGCATTTCTGTGCGCAGAACGGCCAGGAGATGTAGACGCCAGGCATGGGTATCCCTCGCGATCAGAGGTGGAAGCTGGGCAGCCGTTTCGCGATGGCGCCCGCGATCAGTTCTTCCAGGCTCTCGCCCGTGCCCCCCAGCACGAAGGCGGAGCGCTCCGCATTCCAATCCAGTTTGAAGCTCTGCACGTGCGCGGAGACCCAGATCTGCCGCACCGGCGAATTCGGGCTGACGACGAACCGCTCGCGAGGCTCTTCGAATTCCACGGTCAGTGCCCCGCCGTTCATCTCCACGTCGAATTCGTAATCGTTGGACGCATCGGCGAGCCTTTCGTAGAGCGCCGAAATCGATTCGTCGGACAAGCGTTGAAATTCCTGGTCTCCCAGCATCACATCTTCAGTCTAAAGGAATGTCTCTCCAGGAGGACCGCAGACCCCATGACTGCCTCTGATACGCTTTGTAGTGATTGTAAGGACAACTCCCTGGCTGCAATGAAAACCCAGTGCATTCCACATCCGCGGCTGCCGGGCACCAGCGCGCTTTTTTCCGATTACCTGTATTACTTCGAGCGCCTGAAGGACTTTTACCGGCATAACCCGAACGATCCGCAATCGATCCGGGAAGCGGCCGCGCAGGCGGACATCCCGCCGGAGCGCCGCCAGGCTGTGGTCTCCGCACTGCGCCATATCAACGGTGACTCGCCCTCGCTCGATTTATTGGCACAGCCCGGCACGGTCGCCATTGTCTCGGGACAGCAGGTCGGACTCTTCGGCGGACCGTGTTACACGCTCTACAAAGCCCTCACTGCCGTGAGGTTGGCTCAGCAGTTGACCGAGAATGGGATTCCCGCAGTCCCGATTTTCTGGCTCGCGACCGAAGACCACGATCTGGCCGAGACCGACCACTGCTGGCTGTTTGGTTCCGACCGGCGGCCGAAGCGGGTATCCGCACGCGTGCGCGGACTCGCGGGTCAACCGGTCGGTTCCATGGTTCTCGACTCGGTGCCACTTGATGAGCTGAAAGCGACGCTGGACGGTCTGCCGTTCGCCGACGAAGTAGTAGAGCGCGTCGTCGCGGCCTACCAGCCCGGGCCGCACGATGGGCGAGGCTTTTCGTCTTGTTGCTCTCCGGCCTGCTGGGCGATCGGGGCCTGCTGTTCCTCGATCCGATGGACCCGCGGATTCGTGAAATTGCGGCGCCGTTTCTGCTGGAGGCCTTCCAGAAGGCCGACGAGCTTGGCGAAGCGGTCCTCGGACGCGACGCCGCACTAAGAGACGCGGGCTACCATTCACAGGTACTGTTCGAGCCGCAAAGCTCACTCTTCCTGCGGCTTGAAAATGGCCGTCGAATCGCGCTGCGCCGCCACGATGGCGCATATTTCCACGAGACCCGGCGCTACGAGCTTGCCGAGCTCGCCGCCGATCCTGCCGCGCTCTCTCCCAACGCCCTGCTGCGGCCCGTGATGCAGGATTACCTGCTCCCGACCGCGGCCTACATCGGCGGACCGGCTGAAATAGCGTATTTCGCGCAATCCGAAGTTCTGTACAGCGCTTTGCTGGGCCGGATGCCGGTCACTCTGCCTCGCGCCTGCTTCACGCTGCTGGACGAGCGGGCCCGAAGGATGCTTGACCGCTTCGACCTCACGCTGCTCGACTGTTTTCAGCCCGAGGATCGCCTCCGCGAACTCATCGCCGCTAAGCTGATGCCGGCGGATTTGAAGAGTCTGTTCGACGCGGCGAGCACGGCCGTGCTCGAATCCACCGAACAATTGCGCACGGCTCTCGAAACCTTCGATCCGACCCTCGCGGCGGCTATGCGGAAGAGCGCCGCGAAGATGCAATACCAGCTCGAAAAGAACCGTGGCAAGGCGGCGAGGGAAGCGCTACGAAAAGAGCAGCGTGCCTCCGAAGGCGCCGCTCGGCTGTCCGGCTTGCTCTACCCCGAGCGTCACTTGCAGGAGCGCCTATATTCGTTCCTGCCGTTTCTTGCCGAGTACGGATTCGACTTGATCGAAACTTTGTACGGGAACACTTACCGGGGCTGTCCGGACCATTTGATTCTGACCTTATGAAACCAAACCTCGTCAAACAAGCCCTGCGTGAGGGCCGCGTTCAATTGGGCACCGGCTTCTGGCAACTCCGGTCGGAGGACGCGCTGCGCACGCTCGCCGCCGCCGGATTCGATTGGGCCTTCATTGACACCGAGCACGGCAACTTCACCATCGAGACGATTCAGGACCTGGCCCGGATCGCGGTCCGCACGGGCATCAGCCCCATCCTCCGGGTCGGCGAATTGCAGTACACCCTGGTCGCCCGCGCGCTCGACTGTGGTGCGGAGGGCATTGTCTTCCCGCGCGTGGAAGACCCCGCCGTGCTGGAAAAGGCCGTAAGCTGGACCAAGTTCCCGCCGGTAGGAGTGCGGGGCTGCGGAATCGGCGCATTCAATTTCGACTTCGAGCCGGTTTCGATCCCGCAGATCATTGATCACTGCAACGCGCACAGCATGGTGGTGCTGCAGATCGAGACCCAGCGCGCGGTTGAGGCTTGCGACGAGTTGCTCTCGGTGCCGAACATTGACGCCGTGATGGTAGGGCCTGTGGATTGTCCATCAGCATGGGCATACCGGGCCAGTTCGACAATCCGCTGCTGATCTCGACCATCGAGAAGGTCGCCGACTGCTGCCGCCGCCATGGCGTGGCGCCGGGGATTCAGAATCGGGATCTCAAGATGGCAAAGTTCTGGCGCGACCACGGCATGCTGTTTCTGGGCTGCAGCAACGAGACGTCGATGCTGTACGATCGCGCGAAGGAGATCACGTCGGCGCTGCGCTGAGCGCCCTGGGAACGCCAGTCTCTGACTGGCTCGGGCGGCCTTGCGTTAGCAGTACAGCCCCGTGCCCTTTCAGGAATGATAGGCTGAAACCGCTGCCCGTCCGCTCTGGGACAGGCGAATGCACCAAGCCCTTACTCTGCATCATGAAACTCCACGCATTTCTCTGCATCTTCTCGATGGCCTCCCTGGCCTTGCTTCCTTGCGCGCTGCTGGCGCAGGAGCGCAAGCCCATGACCCTGTGGCCCAAGGGCGCACCCGGCGAGAAGGGTAATATCGGCGCCGAAGTCGATACCACCAAGCCCGACCAGGACCCCGCAGGCAAGCGCGTGATCCGGCTCGGGAACGTAACGAATCCGACGCTCACCGTCTACAAGCCCGCCGCGAGCAAGGACACCGGCGCTGCCGTCGTCGTATTTCCGGGCGGCGGCTACAGCATCCTCGCCATGGATCTGGAGGGTACGGAGATATGCGAGTGGTTCAACTCGATTGGCGTGACCGGCATCCTGGTGAAGTACCGCGTGCCGGCGCAGCCCGATTCGCCGCGCGGCGGAGCGCCTTTGCAGGACGCGCAGCGCGCGATGCGGCTGGCTCGTGCGCACGCGAGTGAATGGCACATCAACCCGGCGCGCATCGGCGTGATGGGCTTCTCCGCTGGAGGGCACCTCGCCGCCCTGGTCAGCAACAACTTCAACAAGCCGATGTACGAGCCCATCGACGCGGCCGACCAGTCCAGCGCACGGCCGGACTTCACGATTCTGATCTACCCCGCGTACCTTACCGGGCGACAAAGAGATGACTATGGTCTCGCCGGCACTGCCCGTGTCGGACAAGACTCCGCCCACAATTCTGATCCAGGCCGAGGACGATCCGATTCCGGCGGAAGGCAGCCTGGTGTACTACCGGGCTTTGAAGAACGCCAAAGTGCCCGCCGAGATGCATCTCTATCCCGCCGGCGGGCACGGCTATGGGCTGCGTTCCCCGGTGGCTCCGCTAAACGCCTGGCCCAAGCGGGTGGAAGAGTGGATGCGTTCGATGGGGCTGTTGAAGAAGTAATCCGCAAGGCCTTTTGACGGATCGAAAGTGAACTCCTCCGTGGTATTCTTTCTCGCATGAGAAAGGCAAGTACGGGTGACAGCGGTTCGGCCGCAATGGGCTGCGCCGCACCGAAAAATGTGGACGAATACCTGGCAGGCGTTCCGGAACCGGCCCGCACCACGCTGGACAAGATTAGAGCGACGATCAGGTCCGTTGTGCCGGTCGAGGCCACGGAGGCTATCAGCTACGGGATGCCTGCGTTCAAGTACAAAGGGGCGCTGTTCGGGTACGCCGCGTTCAAGAACCACTGCAGTCTGTTTCCTATGAATGCCCAACTCATCGTAGATTTCAAGAACGAGCTGAAGGGCTTTGAGACGGCCAAAGGCACCATCCGCTTCCCCATCGATAAGCCTCCGTCGGCCGCGCTGATTAAGAAGCTGGTGAAGGCAAGGGTCGCGCAGAACGAAGCGAAGAAGAAGGGCTGATCCAGGGCGGAAGGCCCCGGCAACCCATCCTCAGCGGCAGTAACGGGGCGCGCGACAGCAGGTTTCGCACATTCGTGTGCAGATCGTGCACCTCCAGCAGGCGCAACTCCGATCGCAAGCGCGGGAAGGCCCATTCAGCGCACGCGACCGTCCTTGTTTTCTATCGTTTGCGCCGGACGCAGCCGTCAGCGAAGGCTTGGCTCGCCGATTGCTCTATCGCAGGGCAGGAGATCAATTATGACTCGTTTCTGGAATGCGGCTTTGCTGTGCGCCGCCCTTGTCGTCCCGATAGCGATCGCGCCGACAGCGTTGCTGGCCGACGATCACGAATCAAGTCGCAAGTACCACGACAAGAAGCGCAATGACGATCATGAGTGGAACAATCATGAGGATCAGGCTTATCGTATGTGGGGAAACGAGAACCATCGCAAGTACAAAGAGTTCTCTAAGCTGAGAAGCAGCGATCAACAAGCCTACTGGGGCTGGCGCCACGAACATTCGGACGCCCTGCTGAAGATCGAAATCCGTTAGGCTCGAGGCCGTTCGGATTTCCGCGGGCAGCCAATCTCGACTTGCGCGCTATCGGTGTGCGATAAGGTCCCGGCGCCACGCCCAGGCTATGGTCAGTTTCCTGGGCCGTGCCTCGCGGTTCTGAGTCAAGTCTCGCGATCGACATCTTTCGAGCGTTATCCTCCGCGGCACTCACCCAGGTGCCGCGTTTCATTTGTCGGGGGAACATCTCACGCCGACCGCGCGCAAGCCGCGCTAAGCTGCGCACGGCCAGCCCGAGCCCGGCTATACTCGAAAAATCCCATGAAAGCCGCCGCTCTCGTTTTGCTCGCCATAGCTTGCGCCAGCGCGCAGTCCGTCACGGTCGAAGAGTACTCGCCGAAGTCTTCGCTCGTCGTTCCGGAACACCCTAAAACGCGCGCCAAATATCCGTTCATCGACGTCCACAACCACCAGGGCTTCCCTGCCTCTCCCGAGCGCTATCAGAAGCTGGTGGGCGACATGGATTCGATCAACCTGCAAATCATGGTGAATCTCAGCGGCGGTTCGGGCGACCGTCTCAAACAAGGGGTGGCATCCGCCAACGCCGCCGCGCCAGGCCGGTTCGCCGTGTTCGCGAACCTCAGTTTCAGCGGAATCGACGAGCCGGACTATGGCCATAAGCTCGCCGTTCAATTCGAAGAAGACGTGAAGAACGGCGCGGCCGGTTTGAAGATCTTCAAGAATTTCGGCATGGATGTGCGCGACGCGAAAGGCCAGCGGGTCCACGTGGATGACGCGCGCTTCGACGAAGTGTTCGAAACGTGCGCCCGGCTGAAAGTGCCGGTGCTGATTCACACCGCCGATCCAAAGCAATTCTGGGAGCCCTGGGACAAGTACAACGAGCGCTGGCTGGAGTTGAAGGAGATCCCCGGACGGCGCCGCTCCGCCGAGACCACCGCGCCCTGGGAGACGCTGATCGCCGAGCAGCACGCGCTGTTTCGACGTCATCCCAAGACCTTGTTCATCGACGCGCACCTGGGCTGGCTGGGCGGCGATCTGGCGGCGCTGGGCAAGCTGCTCGACGAGTGCCCGAACGTCTACACCGAGATCGGCGCCGTGCTGGCGGAACTCGGCCGGCAGCCTCGCTTCGCGCGTCAGTGGTTCATCAAATACCAGGACCGGGTGATGTTCGGGAAGGACTCCTGGAATCCGCAGGAATACTACACCTACTTCCGCGTGCTCGAGACCGCCGACGACTACTTCCCCTACTACCGCCGGCGTCACGCGTTCTGGCAAATGTACGGCCTGGACCTGCCCGACGACGTTTTGAGGAAGCTTTACTACAAGAATGCGCTTAAGCTGATTCCCGGTCTGGACCGCTCCGCATTTCCGCGAGATTGAAGCGAGGAGACAACGACAATGCTCACGCCGCTGGTCCCCGTAAACCTGCCGTCCATCTACAACAATCAACCGCTGCCCAATCTCCGGTGGAGCGATCTGTTCCGCAGCTACGAGATGCAGAAAGCGGGAGCCACGCTGGACAATGCCGAGCAAGTGCTGGCGCCAAGGCTGCAAGAGACGTTCCCGCAATAGTTCTGAGCTGTATTGCAAGAGATCGACGACCGCTGAAAATTAGCGGTCCCTTGGGAAGCGACTCGTTTAGAGTTAATAACTTGCGAGACGCGACCGCTGAAATTCAGCGGTCCGGGCATTTCAGTCACGAGCAGTCAATGACGGAATGTCACCGCGCCATCAGCCCAGGATTGGGTTGCTGCCGCATTCGAGCGCGGGCCCCAGCCACAGCAATTCCTGCGCGTGGTCGGAGTGCAACTGGTAAGGGCGAGGGAACGCTCCGATAGCGCCCGGCCGCACGTCGACCAGGTTCATGTCGTACTGGCCCAGGCCCGCTTGCCAGCAGTAGTTCAGATACCCCACCGTGGCCGAATCGATCCCCATTACATCCAGGCCGACGCGGTCGAGAGCGATCAGATCGGTGGAGGCCAGCGCCACATGCGAAGGAATGGCCGTCCCCGTTGTCGGGCCGTTCCCCTCCATCCCTTCGAAGCCATCGATGACGCCCAGATTCCAGAACGGCCGCTGCTTCTGCGCGTTCAGGAACATATCGTAATTGCTGACGCGCACGCCCTCGTGGAACTTGCGCTTGTCGCTCCACTGCTGGGTTTCGTTCCGCGCCTGATGCAGCGGCGCGCCCATCACCATGTTCTTCACAGTCATGGTGGCGATGACGACGTTGTGGGTCTTCAACATCGCCAGTGAGATGACGAAGGCGGATGGATCGAACAGCCGGGCCGCCAGACGGACCGGCGTGACGTGAGTGTCGCGATCGGTGACGTACAGGACCTTGTACAGCCCCTCCTCGTGGAAGTCGACCAGCCGGATGTCGCGTGAAGCGTAGTCCTGGATCAACTGGGGATAGCCAAGAGCGTCGTAACCGGTCCAGGTGTCCATCGCCGAACCCTCGCCGATCACGATGGGTCCCCGGAATCGCGCAACGACGAAATCGAGAACGGCCCGCAGGGCGTCGGGGTGCGTGATGGCGAGCGGATAGGCAGGATCGACGATGTTCGGTTTGATGAGTACGGAGCGCTTGCCAACGAGCACGGGAAGGATCTGGTCCTCAACCATGGTGAGGGCTGCGAGGACATTGTCGTAGCGCTTGTCTCCCGATACCAACGCTACTGTGGAACGCCCGGCATAGGGTTCGATCGACGGGTTGGTGGGTGCGCCCTTACTGCGCGGTGGTCGCTGCCCCACGGCGGCCACCGATCCGGCCGCAGCCATCAGGAGATTGCGACGAGAGATTCTGGTCCCCATATCCTGGAACTTTATCACCGCATTTGCTGAAAACGAATCCCTGCTTGTGGTGTCCCCCATTGTGGCGCGCGCTTTAGCGTGCCGTGGCGGCATTCATGCCGACATGCCAGATGTCGAGATAAATCTCGCCACAGCACGCTAAAGCGTGGGCCACAACAGGCGCGTCACTTTCAACGGAGAGCGATTCGTCAGGACGCTGTCGGGGATAGCGTCCGCTCGACAAACTCGCCTATCCTTGAGAGCGCCGCCGCAAGGATTTCCGTCTCCAGCGCGTAACACAGCCGGATAGAGCCCTCACCGCCCGCGCCGAACGCCACACCGGGAGCGAGTCCTACGCGCGTCTCCCGCAACAGCCGCTCGCAGAAGCCGAAGCTGTCGGCGAGGCCGTCAATGCGAGGGAAGACGTAGAACGCTCCATCGGGCGAGGGAAGCGTCACGCCAGGCATCTGCCGGAATGCGTCCACACAAAAATCGCGATTGCGCTTGTACAGCGCGAGCATCTCGCGCAACGACGCCTCGCCATCGGCAAGAGCAATCTCGGCCGCCTTCTGAACGAAGCCCGGCGCGCAGGAGATGATGAACTCGTTGAGCTGCGTCGCCCGTTCCGCCAGGTCGGCTCGCGCGATCAGCCAACCGACGCGCCAGCCTGTCATGCAATAGCTCTTCGAAAAAGATTGCACGACCATCACCGCGTCTTGGCGCGTGGCCAGTTTGAGAATCGATGGCGCCGGCGCGCCGAGGGGCTGCGACTCTCCGTACCAAAGCCGCTCATAAACTTCGTCGGCCAGCAACCAGAGGCCGTGGCGGCGCGCAAAGTCGAGCAGCCGTCGCTGCTCATCGAGAGTAGCGACCCAGCCCGACGGGTTCGACGGAGAGGTGTAAATCAGCAGGCGCGTGCGGCTGGTCACCGCTGCTTCGAGCGCCTCGAAATCGACGGCGTAGCAGCCACCCCGCAGCACTAGCGGGATTTCTCTCGGCGTGGCGTTGCACATGCGCACGTTGGACGATTGGTTCGGCCAGGCCGGCGTGAGCACGATCGCCTCGTCCCCCGGATCGAGCGCGCAGCGGATACCGACATTCAACGCCTGGACCCCGGAATTCGTGACTACGATCTCGCTTAACGGATCGAGAGAAACGCCATGCAGCCGTTCATAATGAACGGCGAGAGCGCGGCGCAATGACGGAATCCCCGCGTTCTCCGTGTACATCGTGTAGCCGTCCAGCATGGCGCGATGGGCGGCTTCCTTGAGGAACGCGGGCGTGGGCAGATTGGATTCGCCGAAGAAGAGCCGCAGCACGCGCTCGGAGGGCTTGCGCGCCTCCGCGTCCATGCGCATGGCGACTTCGGCGAGTTCACGGATGCGCGAGTGCGGCACCGCCCGCGCGGTTGGAGCGACTTCAGGCATTGGCATTAGCAGCGGTTGGGGCGCGACGCCATCAACTCGTCGATGTTGACGAGCTCGGTCGGGTACTTGCCCGTGTAGCAGGCGTAGCAGAATTGGTGTTCGGCGCCGGTATCGCCTACGGCCATGCTCAGCTTTTCCAGCGAGAGATAGGCGAGCGTGTCGCAGTCGATAAACTGGCGGATCTCTTCGACGGTCTGATTGGCCGCGATCAACTCGCGCTTGGTCGGCGTGTCAACGCCATAGAAGCACGGCGAAATGGTCGGAGGGCACGAAATGCGCAGGTGCACTTCCCGCGCGCCGGCGTTGCGCACCATGCGGACGATCTTCTGCGAAGTGGTCCCGCGCACCAGCGAGTCGTCGACCAGAATGACGCTCTTGCCGGCCAGAATCTCGCGCACCGGATTCAACTTCAGGCGAACGCCGAAGTCGCGAATCGCCTGCGAAGGCTCGATGAAGGTGCGTCCAACGTAGTGGTTGCGAATCAGACCGTGGGCGAAGGGGATGCCCGAAGCGTGGGAGTATCCGAGCGCGGCGGCGACGCCGGAGTCGGGGATGGGAACGACCACGTCCGCCTGGACGGGCATCTCTTCCGAAAGAAAGCGGCCCATCAGCTCGCGCGACTGCTGCACGGCTACGCCGAAAACAATCGAGTCGGGACGGGAGAAGTAAACGTGCTCGAAGACGCACTGTGCCGGGCGGTCGGGCAGGGTGTAAAACTCGCGCGTGAGCCCGTTGGGACCGGCGATCACCATCTCGCCCGGTTCGACGTCGCCAATATAGTGTGCGTCGATCAAGTCGAAGGCGCAGGTCTCGGAGGCAAAGACGTACACCGGGCCTTTCGTGGTGTTCATACGCCCGATGGCCAGCGGCCGGAATCCGTGCGGATCGCGAGCCACAATGACGCTATCGCCGGCGAGGACCACCAGCGAGAAGGCGCCTTCCAGCAACATCAGCGCTTCGCGCAGCGCCTCGGCCAGCGTCCTCTGGTTGCTGTGGGCTACCAGATGCAGGATCACCTCGGAGTCGCTCGACGCCTGGAAAATGGCGCCGTGATCCTCGAGTTCGCTTCTCAGCTCGAGCGCGTTCGTGATGTTGCCGTTGTGCGCGACCGCGATGCGTCCCTTGTTGCACGAAACCGAGAACGGTTGCGCGTTCAGCACGGAACTGTCGCCCGCCGTCGAATAGCGGGTGTGCCCGATGGCCATGTAGCCGGGCAGGCCGTTGAGCACGGACGCAGTGAAGATGTCGGCGACGTGTCCCATCGACTTGTGCGTGTAGATGAGCTTGCCATCCGACGAGGCGATGCCGGCGCTTTCCTGCCCGCGGTGTTGCAGCGCGTGCAGGCCGAGATGCGCGAGATTCGCCGCTTCGGGATGGCCGTAGACGGCAAAAACGCCGCACTCCTCGTGCAGTTTGTCGAACGGAATTTCTTCGTCAGGCATGGGTTTCCGCGTGCAGTGCGCCTTCCAGGGCTGTCGACCAGATGTGCCGGAGTTCGCTCACGCTGACTTGGATGAGCGATTTGCCACGATTTTCAATCGTCAGACGAGTCGAACCCGTCTTGCCAATCACGGGCGACGGCACCGAGTGCCGGTCGCAGACTTCCTTCACACGCGCCAGGTTCGCGGTCGTCACGATGACGCGCGACGGACCTTCATGATAGAGCAAAAGCTCGGGCCGCAGGTCGCTGTCAAGCTGAATAGCCGCGCCGATGCCGTTTTGGAACGTACCTTCCGCCAATGCCCACGCCAGGCCGCCCTGGCTGACGTCATGCGCCGTCTCCGCGAGCCCTTCGTTCACGATCTCGCGAACGGCGTCCTGGACCCGCTTCTCAAACGGCAGGTCGATCCGCGGCGGAAGACCCCACATATGCTGCAAAACCTGTTTGGCGTACTGCGTGCCGCCCATGCGCACTTCGTCGGCTTCTCCAACTCCGCCGATCAGGACGATGTCCCGGTCCGCGGCGCGGTAAGCGATGCCGGGCGGCAACTCCGTCTTCATTGTGCCGACGATGCCGAGCACCGGCGAAGGGAAGATGGGATCGCCCAGCGTCTCGTTGTACAGGCTGACGTTACCGCCAGTAATGGGGGCGTCGAAGAAGGCGCAGGCCTCGGCGATACCCTCGATGGCTTCCACGAGCTGAGCCATGATTTCGGGGCGCTCCGGATTGCCGAAGTTCAGATTATTCGTGGTGCCGATGGGCGTCGCGCCGACGCAAGCGAGATTGCGGCAGCACTCGGCTACCAGCAGCTTCGCGCCCAGGCGAGGGTCGAGGTAGCATTGCCGGCCGTTGCCGTCGAGCGACATCGCGATCGAGGTGTCGGTCTCTTTAATCCGAACGATGGCCGCATCGAGTCCCGGCCCGGCCACGGTATTGGTCCGAACAGTGTAGTCGTATTGCTGCCAGATCCAGCTCTTGTCGCACAGGTCGCCGGAAGCGGCCAGCGTAAACAGATCGTCGTTCAGGCTCTTCGATGCGAACTCAGGCGCCTCCATGGGCACTTCGCGCAAAGGCGTCGTGTAAGGCCGGTTGTAGAGCGGAGCTTCGTCGGCCAACTCACGGCTCGGAATCTCGGCAACGATCGTGCCGTGATCGCGCACGCGCATCTTGCCGTCGTCGTTCACGTGCCCGACGATCACTGCGTCGAGGCCCCACTTCTTGAAGACGTCGAGCACTTCTTTCTCGCGGCCCGCGAAGGCCACCAGCAGCATGCGCTCCTGCGACTCCGAGAGCATGATCTCGTAAGGCGTCATGCCGGTCTCGCGCTGGGGCACGAGCGCCAGATCGATCTCGATGCCCGTTCCGCCGCGGCTGCCCATCTCACACGTGGAGCAAGTCAAACCGGCCGCGCCCATGTCCTGAATGCCGGAAACCGCACCGGTGGCCATGGCTTCGATGCAGGCTTCCATCAGCAGCTTCTCCATGAAGGGGTCGCCGACCTGCACGTTGGGACGTTTCTGCTTGGACTCTTCCGTGAACTCGGCCGACGCCATCGACGCGCCGTGAATGCCGTCGCGCCCGGTCTTGGCGCCGACGTAGATCACCGGGTTGCCGGTACCGGTCGCCTGGCCGTAGAAGATCTGGTCGCGCTTGAAGATGCCGAGCGCGAAGACGTTCACCAGCGGATTGCCATTGTAGCTGGGCTCGAAAACGCACTCGCCGCCCACCGTCGGTACGCCGAAGCAGTTGCCGTAGTGAGCGATGCCTTCCACCACGCCCGAGACGATGCGCTGGTTGCGCGCGCCATTCTGGGGATCGTCGAGCGGGCCGAAGCGCAAAGCGTCCATGACGGCGATGGGCCGCGCGCCCATCGTGAAGATGTCGCGCAGGATGCCGCCGACGCCGGTCGCGGCGCCCTGGAAAGGCTCGATGAAGCTGGGATGGTTGTGCGACTCGATCTTGAAGGCGATGCACCAGCCGTCGCCGATATCCAGAATTCCCGCGTTTTCGCCCGGTCCGCAGACCACGCGCGGCCCCTTCGTGGGGAGCTTCTTCAGGTGCAGGCGCGAGCTCTTATAGCTGCAATGCTCGCTCCACATCACGCTGAATATGCCGAGTTCCGTAAGGTTGGGCTCGCGGCCGAGAATAGCGACAATCCGCTGGTATTCGTCCGGCGTCAACTGGTGAGCTTGGACGACTTCCGGTGTGACTTCGTTCATTTTCTTACTTCGCTGTCGAACAGGCGGAAACGAGGGAACGGAAGACCGCCAGGCCATCCGTGGATCCGACGAGCGGCTCGGTAGCGCGCTCCGGGTGCGGCATCATGCCCAGGACGTTTCGTCCCTCGCTGAGCACGCCGGCGATGTCGCGCATGGAACCGTTTGGGTTCTCGACGTACCGGAAGGCAATCCGGTCTTCCGCTTCAAGCCTGTCGAGAGTCTGCTCGTCGGCGGTGTAGCAACCTTCGCCGTGGGCGATGGGCATGCGCAATTGCGCGCCGGCGGGAATCTCGTTGGTGAAGGGGGAATTGCGGGTGGCGGCGGTCAAGCGCACGTCCTTGCAGATAAACCGGAGGCCCCGGTTTCGCACCAGCACGCCAGGCAGCAGCCCGCACTCGGTCAGGATCTGGAATCCATTACAGATTCCGAACACCAGTCCGCCGTCCGCGGCAAAGCGCTTCACTGCGGCCATGATGGGGGAAAACTTGGCAATGGCGCCGCAGCGCAGGTAATCGCCGTAGGAAAAACCGCCAGGCAGGATGACGCAATCCGAACCCTTCAGGTCCGTGTCGTGGTGCCAGAGGTATTCCGCCTCGTGACCCAGGTTGCGCGAAGTCGCATACCACGCGTCATGGTCGCAGTTACTTCCGGGGAAGACAACGACGCCGAATCTCATCGCAGGAGACCTCAATTTTACCAGATGATGGGCGAACACAAAGCCGCAAACCCGGCGTGCATGGCAGGGGTGGGCCGCTTTTCTGAGGAAAACTCACTCTACTCGGCGGCTGCGGCGACTGCCACGGCCTTCGTCTTTTTAACCGAGCGCTTTTTCGTCTCCGGAGGTTGGCGGTCAATCTTCCGGATGGAGGGGAGTGCGATTTCAAGGACGAACTTGCGCTCGCCCGATTCATCGAACTTGATCGTGATGTGCTGGTCGGTGCAAATGGTCACCGAGCCGGGACCGAACTTGGGATGTTCGACCTGGGCCCCAGCGGCAAAAGGCGGTTTGCTTGCCATAGGGATGTAGGGGGAGCCTCGACACTAGTAGAATACCAGAATGGGTCAGTTTCTGTCGAATCGCCCCTCCCCGCATGCGTAGTGCACTCATTCCAAAGACTTTGCGCGAAGCTCTGGAGCGGGAAGCCGCCGCTCTGCCGCCAGCCGAGCTCGCCGCCGCCGCGCGCAAGCTCTCCGCAGCCTACCGCCAGGGAGTGGCTGTCCACCTCTCTCGCCGGACTGACCTGGCAGCGTATGCGCTCACTCGCATGCCTGCGACTTTCGGGGCGCTCTCGGCCGTCTTTTCCGAACTATCGTTCACTCCTGAGAGCTTGATCGACTTCGGAGCCGGGCCAGGCACGTCGCTGTGGGCGGCTCAAGCTGTTTTCGGCACCGTCCCCGATGCCATCCTGGTCGAGCAGAACACAAACTGGGCGGAGTTCGCTGGAACGCTGGGGCTGCCTGCGGCACAGTGGCGCCACGCCGACCTGCGACGCCTGGGTGGAACGCCGCAAACCTACGACCTCGCGGTCCTCTCTTACGTGCTGAATGAACTGCCGTCCGGCGAGGCGGCGGGCTTACTGCGCCATGCCTGGGACGCGACGGCAGGCGCGCTGGCCCTGATCGAGCCCGGTACGCCGACTGGCTTTGCCCGCGTCCTGGAAGCCCGGCGGCTGCTCATCGATTGGGGCGCGCACATCGCCGCCCCGTGTCCGCATTCGGCGGAGTGCCCGCTTCAGAAGCCCGACTGGTGCCACTTTGCGGTCCGCGTCGACAGGACGCGCGCTCACCGCATCGCCAAGGGCGGCGACCTGGGCTATGAGGACGAGAAGTTCAGCTACGTGCTCGCGACGCGGCAGGCGCTGGCTACATCCGGCGCGCGCGTATTGCGGCATCCGCTCCACTCCGCCGGCCGGGCTGAGCTGAGGCTTTGCACGTCAACAGGTTTGACGACTCTTATTGCAGGCAAGAAGCATCCAAGCTGGAAACGAGCGAGAAAGGCGTCGTGGGGCGACCGTTGGACGGGGGAAGGCGAGGAAGGCACGGGCCAGTGAGTCCGCGCCGGATTTTCAGGTTCTCCAATCCAACCGAATCCATTTCGTGGTGCACGCCTATCCGGGAGGATGCGTCATTCCTAGTGTGAGGTTGTGGCTATCTATCACCGCGCTCCTGGTCTGTTCGCTGGGCGCCGTCGCCGGCGATGCCAGGAGTCTGGACGAGGCGTGCCGGGGCGTCGAACGCCGCTACAACGGCGCCAGGAGCCTCTCGGCCCATTTCGACCAGAAGTACCACGCCCCGGGCCGTCTGCCGCGCGCGGAATCGGGCGAACTGGTCCTGCGCAAGCCCGCCCGGATGCGCTGGGACTACGCCTCGCCCGTGGGCAAGACCTTCGTCTCGGACGGCAAGTCGATCTGGTTCTATAGCCCCACGGAGAAGAAAGTGGAACGCAGCCCGCTCAAGGCTTCCGACGACTTGCGCGCACCACTCGCCTTCCTGTTAGGCAAGCTGGACTTCCACCGCGAGTTCGGCGACCTGACGCTCCAGCCGAATGGCTCCGATGTCGTGATTGCCGCGCTCCCCAAAACCGGCAGGCTGCCTTACCGCCGGGTAGATTTCACCGTCTCGCCCGACAACCAGATTCGCCGGGTCGTAGTCACGGGCCAGGACCAGTCCGTAATGGACTTCTCCTTTTCGAATGAGAAGCTGAACGGACCGGTGGCCGAGTCGGCATTCCGCTTCGTCGCGCCTCCGGGTATTCCGGTGGTGAACGTGGAGTCCGTCGGAGAAACCACAGGGGAAGGAGACCAGCGCTGATGGCATCCTTCCGGTTGAAATACGCGGATGCCCGCGGTGAGGTACGGCAGCAGGTGCTGGAAGCGCCGAGCGAAGGAGACTTGCGCGAGCGGCTCACTCAGCAAGGCTTCCTGGTGTATTCTATTCGCCCGGCGGCGGGCATGGGGCTTTCCACTTCGCGGAGCCGCGGCAAACTCGACGTCGAAAAGTTCCTCATCTTCAACCAGCAGTTCGTGACGCTGTTCCGCGCCGGATTGCCTATCCTGAAGGCGCTGGACCTGCTCGCCGACCGCCTGACCGACAAGAAGCTCAAGCCCTATGTCACTGGAATCCGGGATGACGTTCGCAAGGGCGCGATGTTGTCGGAAGCCTTCGAGCGACAGGGAGTGTTCCCGACCATCTACGTCACATCGGTGATGGCGGGCGAGAAGAGCGGCGCGCTGGGCGACGTGCTGGAACGCTACGTCACTTACCAGAAACTGGCGCTAGCCATCCGCAAGAAGCTGATCGTCTCGATGATCTACCCGGCCGTGTTGTTCACTCTGGTGGTTGGGCTGGTCATCTTCCTGATTACCTTCGTCGTGCCGCGCTTTTCGACTTTGTACCAGACCGGTTCGACGCAACTTCCTTTGCCCACGCGCGTCCTGATGGCCGTCGGCGCGGCCGCGTCCCAATACATCGGCGGCGCCGCGATCGTCACTCTGGGCGTGATTATCGGAGGAAGGCTATTCCTCAGGACGGAACGCGGCAGGATCTGGACTGACCGCCTCAAGATGCGAACGCCCGTTCTGAACGAGATCTGGATCAAGTACCAGGTGGCCCAACTCGCGCGCCTGATGTCCACGCTGCTGGCTGGCGGCATCCCGCTGGTGCAGGGCCTGAGCACGGCTTCAACCGCCTCCGACAGCCCGCTGATCCGCGGCGCGCTCGCAAAGGTGGAGAAGATGGTTCGCGAGGGCCAGTTGCTTTCCGCATCGTTCAGCTCGACGGGCATCTTCCCACCGCTCGCCATCGACATGATTGAGGTCGGCGAGTCGACCGGCGCACTGCCGCAGATGCTGAACAGCGTCGCCGAGTTTTACGAGGAAGACGTGGCCACGCGCATGCAGGCCACGCTGTCTCTGGTGGAACCGGCCATCATGATTTTCATGGGTATTTTCGTCGCCTTCGTACTCGTGTCCTTGTATTTGCCGATCTTCTCACTGGCGGAGAGCTTCAATTAGCGAGGCGCATATGCTCAACGAATCGGCCAAGAATGTCGACCCCGTCCAGGAAGCCGCCGAGGCGCGCCGTCTGGCCGAGCGTTACCACTGCGAATTCGTCGATCTGAAGGTGTCCAAGATCGACCACGAGCTGTTCAAGACCGTGCCCGTCGATCTGATGTTCCGCTACAACTTCGTGCCGCTCGCCTCATACAACGGAACGCTCGAAATCGCCGTCGCCGATCCGCGCCACCTGAACATCATCGACGAGCTGGCCATCCTGCTCGTCAAGAAGCTCAAGGTTCGCGTAGCCAGCCTCTCGCAGATCTCCGACCTGCTGAAGAAGACCGAGCAATCGCAGCGCGTCCTCGAAGAGGTCACCGAAGGCTTCGCGCTCGATGTGGTGGGCGACGAGGAAAACGCCGACGAGACTCTCTCCATCGACAAGCTCGCCGCCGGCGACGCCGACATCGCGCCGGTCATCAAGCTGGTGGACACGACGATCTTCAACGCGTTGGAACGCCGCGCCTCCGATATTCATATCGAAACCCGGGACACCGAAGTCGCCATCAAGTACCGTATCGACGGCGTGCTGCAATATGCCATGCCCCCGATCGCGAAAGAGTGGCATTCGATGATCATCAGCCGCGTCAAGGTCATGTCGGAACTCGACATCGCCGAGCGGCGAGTGCCTCAGGACGGCCGTTTCCGCGTGCGCTACAAGGGCCGTCTGATCGACTTCCGCGTGTCCATCATGCCGACCATCCACGGCGAGGACGCCGTGTTGCGCGTGCTCGATAAAGAGTCGATGAGCGAGAAGTTCTCGAGCCTTTCGCTGGACGTCGTTGGCTTCACCGAGAGGGACCTGGTCCGCTTCCGCCGCTACATCAAAGAGCCTTACGGCATGGTGCTTGTGACCGGGCCCACCGGCTCGGGCAAAACGACGACCCTCTACGCCGCGGTGAGCGAGATCAAGAACGACGAAGACAAAATCATCACCATTGAGGATCCCGTCGAGTATCAGCTCAAAGGCATCACGCAGATCCCCGTGAACGAGAAGAAGGGCCTGACTTTCGCCCGCGGTCTGCGCTCCATCTTGCGCCACGATCCGGACAAGGTAATGGTGGGCGAAATCCGCGATCAGGAAACCGCCCAGATCGCGATCAACGCCGCGCTCACGGGCCACCTGGTTTTCACGACGGTCCACGCCAACAATGTGCTGGACGTGATCGGACGCTTTCTGAATATGGGTGTCGAGGCCTACAACTTCGTCTCCGCGCTCAACTGCATTCTGGCCCAGCGGCTGGTGCGAGTCATCTGCACGCACTGCAAGAAGCGGGTGCACTACGAAGACGACTTCTATCGCGAGAGCGGGCTCGATATCGAAAAATGGCGCGATATCCCCGTCTATGAAGGACAGGGCTGCTTTGAGTGCAGCGGTACGGGGTTCCGGGGCCGCACGTCCATCCACGAACTGCTCGACCTGAGCGAGCGCATTCGCCAGATGATCCTCGACCGCCGCCCGCCCATCGAAATCAAGCGCGCGGCGCGCGAAGAGGGAATGACGTTCCTCCGCGATTCGGCGGTGGAGAAAGTGCTGGAGGGCACTACGACCTTGCGGGAGATCAACAAGGTGACCTTCATCGAGAACTGATATGACGCTGCTGGAACGAATCAAACGGATCCTGAAAGACCCTCCGCCGGAGTTCGCATTCGAGATCTCCTCCGGGGGGCTGGCGTGGGCCGAAACCGAGAATCCATCGGAGACGAAGGTCTTTGAATTCCCGGACGAAGTGCTGCGGGTGAACCCGGTTAAGCCCAATTTTTCGGACTCCGCGGCGCTGGTGCAGGCGCTGCGCACGTGTCTGCCGCCGCCCGCCCATCCGGAGGTCCGTCTGGCCGTGCTGGTCTTGCCCGACTATTGCGCGCGGGTTTCAGTGCTCGATTTCGATTCCTTTCCTCCTCTACCGGAGGAGCAACTCTCCCTGGTGCGCTTCCGCATGAAGCGGATCGTTCCCTTCGATATTGAAGACGCCGTGGTCGCCTGCTACCCGCAGCCGCGCAAGAGCGGCGCCAAGGGACTCGACGTTGTCACGGTGGCGATCAGCCGGGAGATTGCGTCTCAATACACGGTCCCCTTTAGAACCGCCGGATTCCAATGCGGAGTGATTACGATGTCCGGCCTGGCCGCGCTCTCACTGGACGACGCCAATCCCGAAACCGCTCCACACTGGCTTCAGGTGAAGCTTGCGGGACGAGCGCTGACGGTTTGCCTGGTGGACCAAGGAGCGCTGCGGATGTTCCGCTGCGTCGAGCTCGATCATGCGACCGTGGACGAGATGGTGGAGGTGCTGGCTCCCACGCTGGCTTACGCCGAGGACGAACTGGGCGGGCGGCCGGCGCGCCTGCGGCTGTGCGGCTTTGGCGGCCGCGACCAGGACGCGGATGCCCTCGGGGCCGCGCTGGATCTTCCCGTGGAGCGCGTGAATTCGCCGCTCGGCACGCCCTTGGCGAGCAACGCCGGACTATTGGGCCTATTGGCCACGACGGGGGGGAACTAACCGATGCGAGGCCCCTGGATTCCCGTCAACCTCTCCTCGGAACCGTTCAAGAAGGATCGGACGGTTCTGATCGCGTCGATCCTCACTGGTGTTGTCCTGACGATCGCCTTGACCGCGCAGATCGTGACCATCAAGCGTGAGCGGCACGCGGCGCGAGCCAACCGCGGCATCCTGACTCAGATCGATGCGCAACTCCGGGCGTTGAATGTCGATTACAACCGCCTGACGTCGGATCTCCGGCGGCCAGCCAGCACCGCGGTCTTCGATCGCAGCGTCTTCCTGAACCAGCTCCTGCAGCGCAAGGGCATCAGTTGGACCCGCCTGTTCTCCGACCTGGAATCGGTCTTTCCTCCGAACGTCCGCCTGGTCGTGGTGCGGCCGTATCTCACCGCCGACAGTGAAGTGCAACTCGACCTGGTAGTCGGCTCGGCTTCGCCGGAACCGGTGATCGAGCTGATCCAGCGGCTGGAGAACTCGCGCGTATTTGGCGCCACCGCGCTGCTCAGCTCTCAGCCGCCTTCGCAAAACGATCCCCTCTACCGCTACCGCGTGAGTGTCAGCTATGCGCAGAAACTTTAAGATCCCCGCCAATGTCGACTGGCGCCGGTTCCTGCATCCCGGTTCGCTGGACCGCCCCACGGTGGTGCGGCTCGTGCTCGGCACACTTCTCGTCGCGAACGTTGCCGCGGCCTGGTTCGTATTCCACCCGCCTGGCGGCTCGCTCGAGGACCTGCAGGCCCAGATCGTAATCACCCGGCAGCAGATACTCGCCCGGCAGCAATCGATTCAGCGCCTGCATCGCACGAGCGACAAGACAGCGGACGCGAGGCGCGTCGGCGACGAGTTCCTGAACCAGTATTTCCTGCCCCGCCAACACGCCTATTCACTCCTTGAACTGGAATTGGCGGCGGCCGCCAAGGCCACCGGCATCCGCGCCAAGGACCGTACGTTCAGTTACGAACCCGTTGAGGGCAGCGACACGCTCGGCATGCTGACGATCACTGCCAATTTCGAGGGCACCTATTCGGATCTGGTCACATTCGTGAACCAGATCGATCGAGCCAAACGGCTGGTCATCATCGAGTCTCTACAGGCGCAGCCGATTCAAGGTTCGCCGGCGCTGGCGATCACCCTGAAGCTCGATGCGTTCTTCCGCTTTGAAGGGCCGCAGGACGACATCGTGGCGCAAGCCGCGGCCGGAAACGGCGCGCAAGCCGCGACCGGCGCCGGCGCGCAAGCCGTGGCCGGAAACGGAGCGCAGGCCGGAACTCCGGAGGCCCGGCGATGAGCGCCCCATTGAAACTTGGCGCCGATCGGAAGAAAGTGGCAATCCTGGGGGGCCTCCTGGCGATCGCCGCCGGGATCTACTTCTGGGGACCATCGGGCGGCGAGGCGCCCGCCGGCAAGCGCAGCCCGGTTTCGGCTCCCGCGCCGTCGCCGAAGAAGATGATCCAGGATGCCCAGCAGCCTGTTGAAGCCGACCCCGTCCCCACGAAAGGCAGTCCCGCCGCGGCGGGGAAAGCGGGCTCCCGGGACTTCAAGCCGTCCATTAAGCGCAGGCCGGGACAGACTACGGACCCCGAGAAATTCGACCCGACGCTACGTACCGACATGTTGGATAAGCTGGCCGGCGTCCGCATGGACCGGGCCGACCGGAGTCTTTTCGATTTCTCCAGCGCTGCCGCGGCGCCGACAGTGAAGCTGCCGGAGCCCAAGATTGTCGTCAAGAAGGTGCGGCCGATGATCGGCCCCGCACTTCCCCCGCCTCCTCCACCACCGCCGGCGCCTGTAGTGAAGCCGCCGCCCCCGCCGATTCCGCTGAAGTTCTATGGCCGGTCCCTGCCCGTGCGCGGCGGCGTAAAGCGCGTCTTCTGCATGCTCGGAGATGAAGTGGCGATCTCCACCGAGGGCGACGTTTTGCAGAAGCGCTATAAGATTCAGCGCATCACGGCAACCAATGTCGTAGTGGAGGATATGGCCTTCAACCATCAGCAGACTCTCCCCATCGAAGAGCCGGTCCAGGGAGGAACGTAAGCAGGTGGTACCACGGCAACTTGAGCGAAGACACAGTCGCGCCCTGGCGCTACGGCCCCCGGCGCGACGTCGAGGATTCGCCCTGCTCCTGGTGTTTGCCCTGGCCGCTTCGGTTGCAATCCTGATCTACCTCGAAATCCCGCGTGTCGCTTTCGAACGCCAGCGCGATAAAGAGGCGTTGCTCATCGATCGCGGAGAACAATACTCGCGAGCCATTGAGATCTACGCCCGCAAGACGGGCAGAAATCCGCAGACCCTCGACGACTTGGAGCATGGGCAGAACATACGTTTCCTCAGAAGGCGTTACCTGGACCCGATGACCGGGAAAGACGAGTGGCGCCTGATCCACATCAATGCCGCCGGACAGTACGTCGATTCAAAGGTGCATAAGGCGAATCCGTTGAGTCAGCAGGACAGCGGCCCGAGCGTGCTGGCTTCAAAAATCCAAGGCGTTGGCGAATCCGCCACTGTCGTCTCTCAGGACGGTCAGGTCTCAGCCGCGCTTCAGAAGCGCGCCAGCGACCGTATCAGCCCCGGCACTCCGGGTGCGGGTGCCGGTGCAGGTCCCGGTTCCGGCGACCCGAGCCTCACCGGCGCGGCAGGGGGCAGCCCGGACCCCAATCAGCAGCCGGACAACTCGGGCGCCACGGGCCAGACGCCCGCGCCTCCGCCTGGCGCTCCCGCGAATAGTCAGCAGAATCCCGGAGGCGCACAGCCCGGCGCCAACGCGAACGCGCAAAATGCCGCCAATTCGGGCGGGCTGGCAGGCACGCCGACATTTGGCTCCGTGCTGCCTAATGCTCAACAGTCGCAGGATGCCTCCGGGGCAGCTTCCAACTCCGGGGCAGCTCCCAACCTTTCCGGCACTATGCAGCAGCCTCAGGCGATGCAGGCGATTCAATCGATGCTTGGCGCAAATCGCAACGCGCCCTTACTCGGGGGCGGTCAACCCGGCGTATCCACCTTGGGTCCGGGGCTGGTTGGCGTCGCGACGACGGTGGAAATGGAAGGAATCCGGCGCTACAAGGATCATTCCAACTACTCGGAGTGGGAGTTCATCTACGACCCCACTGAAAAAGCGATGGCCCAAGCCCAAGCCGCTGGTGCACAACTCGGCGCCGGAACGCCGCAAAGCCCCGGGAGCAACCCCTCCAACTCCACGTTTGGCGGAATGCCTGGTGGCCCAGCTGCGCCACCTCACTGAGTGCGCCTACTGCGCCTTGCGGCGCGCCTTCAGGACTTCCAGGAAGACCGGGATTAACGACACCAGGATGATCAGGATGACCGCCTTCTCGAAGTTTGCCCGCACCACCGGGACGCTGCCGAGGGTGTAACCCAGCATCGTCATTGAGAAGATCCAGCCCACGCTCCCGATTACGTTAAACGAGAAGAAGCGGCCGTACCCCATCCGGGCAACGCCCGCGACGAACGCCGCATAGGTCCGCACTATGGGCATGAACTGGGCGTAGATGAGAATCTTGCCGCCGTGCTTGTCGTAAAACGCCTGTGTCTTTTCCAGGTGTTCGCGCCGGAAGATCTTCGAATCGGGCCGCTCAAAGAGCTTCACGCCCACGTGCCGGCCCAATAAGTAGCCCGTCGCATTACCGCATAGGGAGGCGAGGATCAGCGCCGCAATAATCGCAAATATGTTCAATTGCCCGGCGCCGCATACCACGCCAACGGTGAACAAGAGGGAATCGCCAGGGAGGAAGAAGCCAACCAGCAGACCGGTTTCCGAAAAGACGATGCCGCAGAGCATGGCATAGCCCCACCAGCCCGTGAAGACGGTGCTAAGCAGATGAATCAGCCGTTCCGGATCGGTCAGCGTCTTGATGAAGTCGAGCAAGGACGTCAGCATGAATCGGATCCCCCGGTTGCGCGAGATCCGATGAGCTCGAGCGGGAAGGCTCGCGCTGCCTTCGGAAGCCCGAATGGTCGGGAGAGAAGGGCTGCGCGGCACACGCGCACTCTACTCCTCCGTTGCAAGACCGGAAAGCGATGAATCCGATCGGGAGACTAGCTGCGGTAGGCGGATATCAGCCGCTTGATGTTGTCGTCGTGAATTTTAATCTTCTTCTGCTTGACCAGCGTGCTCACCAGACCGTCGGTGAACAGGTCCCGGCGTTCGCGGCTGGCGCCGGCTTTCAGGTTGTTGACGATCTGCTCGCGCTGTGCGGCGAGTTGGGTCATGTCGGGTTCGGTCCGCGACAGCACCTTCACGAAGTAAATGCCGCTTGAGAGGCTAAACGGACCGGCCGTTTCACCCACCTTCTTATTGAACGCGCCCTCGATCTGGGCGGCGGCTCCAATTCCCTCGGCCGCGCCGTCGCGGCTGAACTCGGTGGAGGTCGTCTTCACCTCGGCGCCAAGCTTCTTGGCTACCGCGGCCAGATCCTCACCCGCGCTCAGCATCTGAGCAGCTTCTTTCGATTTGTCGGCGATCAGCTTCCTCAGTTTGTCGGCGACGACGGCGGATTTCACCTGCTCCTGGACTTCCGCCAGTTCGGCGGGCCGGGCGGGATAGACTTCCAACTCCTGCACCACGGCAAGCTGTGTCGCGGAAAGGGCAATCGGAGCCGTGACACCACCCTTCTTCAAGCCGGCGACCGCCTCTGAGAACTGCGGGTTGCGGCCGATGCCAGGCACTTCGTCCTGCAGTCCAACTTTCTGCACTCTCACGCCACTGATGCCATTCGCCTGCGCCAGCTTTTCGGCTTCGACCGCGGACCGGCCCAATGCCGCGCGAATCTGTTCCGCGAGCGACTGAACTTTCTCCGATGCTCGCGCCTGCTGAAGTTCGGTCTGAAGATCGCCCTTCACCTCTTCGAAGGTCCTCACATGAGGCAGCTCTTTCTGCTCGACCTGGAGAATGTGGAAGCCGTAGACCGTTGTGATGACGCCGCTGAGTTCGCCCGGCTTCAGCGTAAAGGCGGCCTTTTCAAACTCCGGGACGGTTTGCCCACGAGTGATCCAGTCGATGTCGCCACCCTTCACGGCCGAGGCGGTGTCGTCGGAATTCTTCTGTGCCAGCGCGGCAAAATCGGCTCCACCCTTCACCTGCTTCAGCAGATCTTCGATCTTCTTGCGGGCAGCCTGCACTTCGGGCTGAGGCTTATCGGCAGTCTTCAGCAGGATGTGACGCACCTTAACCCGTTCGGGGATGCGGAACCGCTCGCGCTGTTCGGCATAGGCGCGGCGCAAGTCCTGTTCGCTCACGCCGATCGAGGCGGCCATTTTCTGCTGGTCGAGCTGATAGATCAGGTAGTCCCGCTTTTCCGGAACCGTGTACGAGGCGCGGTTCTGCTTAAAACTGGCTTCGATTTCTTCGGGGGCCGCCTTCACCTGGCTCGCAAATTTATCGGAAGCGAAGTGCATGTAGGCGACACTGATCTTCTCGTTCCGCTTGCGGTAGTTCTCTTCTACCTGGGCGGGCGTCACGATCGTGCCCTCCAGAGAGAGGCTTTCAATCCGTTGTTGCAGGATCTGCCTCTTCAGGTCGCGCTCGAACTCGGGGATCGTCGTGCCCATCTGCTCCAGATAGGCTGCGTACATGTCTTTGCCCGCAAACTTGCCGCCCTGGAAGAGTTGCGGAAGGTAGGTCTGAATTGCGGCAGCGAGTTCTTCCTCGCTCACCTCCATGCCCAACCGGCTCGCTTCGAAAGAGACGGCGCGTTCGGCAATCATCTGCTGGACAACCATCGGCGCATAAACCTGTTCCAGACCACGCGGGATGCTGCCTGAGCGCGTGGCTCGGTTCAGCGCCTCCCGCACTTCGGCTGTAGTAATTACCTCGTCACCGATCTCGGCGACGATTGTCTGGTCGACTCTGCCGCCCATGCCACTGTAATTGGGCACCAGGGTAATCACCATGGAAAGGGCCACCAGGCCCAGGAGCGCGCCTAGCAGCCAGCGGACGCTCTTTTCTCTACTGCGGAACAGGTCAAACATGGAAGGAACAACTCCTGAGGCCCGATTCGATTAGCAGACCATCAAACTTTCTATTATACGAAGCTCCGGGCTCAGCGTCCGAGGCCGCATTCGGCGTGGACCGCGCGGACCGCCTTTTCGAGGCCCGCGCGCCGCACTACGATCGCGATGGTAATCTCGCTGGATCCCTGCGCAATCGCGATGATATTCACCGATGCCTGGGAGATCGCCGTGAAGATCCGGCCGGCCATTCCGGCCATGCCCCTCATGCCCTCGCCCACAATCGCCAGCAGGCCCACATCCAGATCGACGTCGATCGGATTCAAGTAGCCGTGCGCCAATTCCAGCGCGAATGCCTGTTCAAGCTGCTCCACTACCGCGGGCAGCTCAGACTGCCGGATGAGAAAACAGAAGTTCTGCCGGTAGCTAGAACTGGTCAGGACCAGCAACTCGGCGCCAGAAACCGCCGCGGCCTCAATCGAGCGGGCCATCACCTTCGCCCCGTTCAGGGCCGCGTTGGCGGGTTCGAGCGAAACCAGCGCGACGCTGTTCATGGACGTCACGGCGCAAGGCCCCTTGCGGTCGTCGGCGGTTTCGGGCACGATCCGCGTTCCCGGGACCTCGGGAGCAAAGCTGTTCTTGCTCCATACCGGGATGCATTTCTCCATCAGCGGCGCCAGTGTGCGCGGATGCAGCACCTTCGCGCCGTTGTAGGCCAGTTCCGCCGCCTCCCGGTATGTGATCTCCGTGAGCACCTTGGCGTTCGGCACAAGTCTCGGATCGGCGCTCATGATGCCGTCCACATCCGTCCAGATCCACAACTCCGCAGCATCCAGGACTGCCGCGAGGATCGAGGCCGAAAAATCCGACCCGCCCCGTCCGAGCGTCGTGGCGCGCCCGTCCAGCGTCGCTCCGTTGAAACCGGTCATGATCGGCATCCTGCCTGCCGCCAGCGCGGGCTTCAACACGGCGCTGGCCCGCTCGCGGGTCTGGTCAATCAGCGGCGACGCATTGCCGAAGACCGAGTCCGTGACGATCACGTCGCGCGCGTTCACGGCGTAGGCGTCGGTCCCTTGCGACTGCAGCCACGCAGCAATCAGCTCGGACGAGAGCCGTTCGCCTACCGCAACCGCCTCGTCCACCGAGCGGGGAGGGCGCTCGCCCAGCATCAACATGCCTCGCGCGATCCTGTCGAATTCCCCGAGGATTTCTTCCAGCCTCAAGAGAGTCCGGGACAGAACCTCGCCGCTGAGCAACTCCCCGGCGGTACTCACATGGCGCTGCCGGAGCGATTCGAGCCGTTGCTCAACGCCCGCGCCGTCGCCCGCTTCGGCATGCCGAAGCGTGTCGAGAAGCAGGTCGGTCACCTTAGACATCGCCGAAACCACCGCGGCCACAGGCCGCACCCGGTACTGCTCGGCGCACAGCGACGCGGCGGTGCGAATTCTCTCGGCGGTTCCCATACTGGTTCCGCCAAACTTCATCACGAGCAGGTTGCTCAACGGTCGGCTTCCTTTCCGTTACTGGTCCGCTCCCGCACAATTTGCAGGATCGCCTCCTCCACCTCGTCGGGCGTATGCCCCGTGGAGTCGTAATACACTGCGTCCGGGGCCTGCACCAGCGGTGCTTCGGCACGGGTTCTGTCGCGCTGGTCGCGCTCTCTCATTTCCCGTTCCACTTCAGCCGGGTCTGCCGCGGCGCCCTTCTGCCGCAGTTCGGCGACGCGCCGTCCGGCCCGCTCCGCCGGATCGGCGTCGAGAAACACTTTCACCTGGGCCTGCGGGAAGACGACCGTTCCGATGTCGCGCCCCTCCATGACCACGGAGTGCGTTTCGCCCATCTGGCGCTGCAACTCCACCATCGCCCGGCGTACGCCCGCAATTGCCGACGCCTTCGACGCCGCCTGAGAAATCTCGGGCTCGCGGATGGCCTCGCTGACGTCTTCGCCATTCAGAAGCACGCGCCCATCCGGCGTCAGATCGATCTGCAGCGCCAACGCTACTTGCACCAGCTTCAGCGGATCGTCGATCGAGATACCTAGGCGCATCGCCGACAATGCGACGGCACGATACATCGCTCCCGTATCGATGTACAGATAGCCCAGCCGCGCCGCCACTCGCCGCGCGAGCGTGCTCTTGCCCGCGCCGGCGGGTCCATCAATGGCGACAATTACGTGTTTTGCCACGGGAAAATGACTAGTCTAGCGCGAGCCGGACGCGGTCCAATCGTTCCGGAACACCTGGCCGTCTTTCATTACGAAACGGACACGGCCCAGCGCGTTCGTGTCTTTCAAAGGATCGCCGTCCAAGGCAATCAGGTCAGCCAGATAGTCGGACGCTACCCGGCCCATCTTCCCTTTGAATCCAAGCAGCTCCGCGGCTTCGGTGGTCGCCGTCCGAATGGCGTCCAACGGCTTCATGCCGAACTCGACCATCAATGGGAATTGCTGCCAGTTGTCCCCATGCGGATAAACGCCGCCGTCGGTGCCGAATGCCATGCGCACGCCGCCTTCCCAGGCCTTCTGGAAGTTCTTGCGCTGCAGTTTGCCGATCTGTTTCTCCTTCTCGATCATCTCCGGGAGCAGTCCGTTCTTCTCACCCTGGCTGAGGATATAGGTGTCGTTGTAGATGTCGAAAACGAGGAACGTCCCATGCTCTTTCGCCAGACGGATGCCCTCTTCGTCGATCAGGCTGGAATGTTCGACGCTGTCGATACCGGCCAGAATCGAATCCTTGATCGACTGCGTCCCGTGGGCATGCGCCGCCACCTTGCGGCCCAGCTTGTGCGCTTCTTCGACTATCGCTTTCAGCTCTTCCAGCGTGTATTGGGGCGCGCCCACGCCGTCGCCCTTCGAAAGGACTCCGCCGGAAGCGCAGACTTTGATAAGATCGGCGCCGTACTTGATCACTTCGCGGACCTTCGCGCGCGCCGCCCAGGGCCCGTTGGCCACGCCTTCCGCGGAGTAGTGAAACTCGGGCGCCAGCAGGTTCTCGTCGCAGTGCCCGCCCGTGATGCCCAGCGGCGGACCGGAAACGAGCAGGCGCGGCCCGATCAAGTCGCCGTCATTGATGGCATCGCGCAGGGCGACATCCGAATACCCCTCCGCGCCAACATTCCGAACGGTGGTGAAGCCGGCAAGCAGGGTGGTGCGCGCGTTCTTCGCGCCGGTCAGCGCTTCGCGCGGGACGGAAATGCCCAGCGAGGAATAGCCCGAGTATTTGGGATCGCCTGTCAGATGATCGTGAACGTCGATCATTCCCGGCATGCAGAAGCCGTGGGAAAGGTCTACCGACGGCTTCGCGCTGGTAGCCGGGCCAACGGAAACAATCGACTTGTCCTCGACCTTGACGTCGACATTCGTGGCGACTTCACCCGACGCCGGATCGAGCAACCGGCCGCAGCGAACCACAATCGGCTCCGCCGCCGCGCAGGAGGCCAGGAACAAAGCAAAGGGCAACACCAACCGCATATCCTCTTAGAATAGGGCATCCGAATGCGCGGCCGCGATTTCGAACAGCTCGTGGAAGAAGCTCTGGCCGAACTGCCGGCAGGATTCCGCCGCCGCCTGCGCAACATCCTCATGGTTGTGGAGGATGAGCCGCCCCAGCCCGGTTTGTTGGGACTGTACCAAGGCCATCCGTTGACGCAGCGCAGCTCCTTTACGCCGGTATCCATGCCAGACCGGATCACCATCTACCAGGGCCCGCACGAGCGCGCATCGCGTAACCTGAACGATCTGAAACACATGGTGGCTGAGACAGTCTGGCATGAGATCGGACACTATTTCGGCATGAACGAGCGGCAAGTGAGGCAGGCCGAGCGCCGCAGGGCCGCGGCGCGGCGGCGGCTGTGATGCTGCCCTTCGAAGTCCGATGCGCCCGTGGCATTACCGGCTTACCCTGAAGCTGGTACACATAAGAGCAACGATGCAATGTCGTGAAGCTGGCATTTCCCCTACACGAGGCATGCGGCCCCGCCCGCATTTGCCGCCTGACCGACGACGCGCCGGCATTCCGGCCCGGGAGTTTACTCATGACTTCAAAGCAGCCTTCGCTGGTGCTTGAAAAGTACTCGCTGGGAGTGGGCGACCGCTTCGGCCACCAGGGCCGGGCGCAACTGCGCGCTTGTCTTCAGGCCGCGCAGCTCGGCGTCACCGTCGTGCCGGTCTGGAACAAGTCGAACCGCGAGCACTCGATTGTCGGGTCTCTGCCTGCCAGCGTTCGCAGCGAGGCCGACGAGGCCGTGAGTGCCCTCGAATGGCAGAGCGCATACTACGTCGATGCCGATCACATCACTCTCGAAACGGTCGATCGCTTTGTGGAGTCGAGCGACTTCTTTACGCTGGACGTCGCCGACGCGATCGGCCAGGAGCCCGAGCCTGGCGTGATCGACGACTTCCTGAAGGCTCATCCCGAACTAACAGGCTCCATCGAGATCGATGGCATCGCGCAACCCTTTCACGTTTCCCGCGTGGAGGCCGCCGAGATCGCGCCGAAGTACTTGCACGCCGTTCAGCAGGCCGGAGCCATCTACCGCAGGCTCGCTACGGCGAAGGGGAGAGCGGGCTTTGTCACCGAAGTCTCCATGGACGAGACGGATCGGCCGCAGACGCCCTTCGAGTTGCTGCTGATACTGGCCGCGATCGCCGACGCGGGGATCCCTGCGCAGACCATCGCACCGAAGTTCACCGGCCGCTTCAACAAAGGCGTCGACTACCGTGGCGACGTGGAGCAATTCGAACGTGAGTTTGAAGCCGACATCGCCGTGATCGCCTTCGCGCGCCAGAGCTATGACCTGCCGGGCAACCTGAAGCTCAGCGTCCATTCGGGCAGCGACAAGTTTTCCATCTATGCGCCGATGCGGCGCGCGTTACGCAAGTTCGACGCCGGTATCCATCTGAAAACCGCCGGGACCACCTGGCTGGAGGAACTGATTGGCCTGGCCGAGGCGGGCGGCGACGGACTCGCTCTCGCCCAGGAGGTTTACGCGTCCGCCTTCTACCATCGCGAAGAACTCTGCAAACCCTACGCGACCGTGATCGAAATCGACCCAGCACTGCTGCCCACGCCGGGACAGGTGCGCAGTTGGTCGCCGGAGCAGTATGCCGGCGCGCTCCGGCACGACCAGTCCAATCCGCTCTTCAACGCCGACTTGCGCCAGTTGCTCCACGTCGGCTACAAGGTGGCGGCCAAACTGGGCGAGCGATACACGGACCTGCTCGACGCCTGCGAGTCTACTATCGCCCGCAACGTAACCGGGAATCTGTTCGACCGCCACCTCCGGCCGCTGTTCCTGGCTGATTGACGAGCCGAGCCGTGCTACAACCGCTTCCTAACGGTCGCGGCTCCGTTTCAGAGTTATGCCCGCTCAGCACCGATCTCTCCATGACCGGCGGACCGCAGACCCAAAAACGATGAAAATCGTGCGCCTGCCCCCAGCACCGAACCGCGAACGAATAGAGCGGCCAAAGCAAGACGCGCCAGAATCAAGAACTCGGCGTGTTCCACCAGCTTGCCGCTGACGCGGCAATTAAGCCGATCTGGAGATCGGCGTTCCCCGGGCGGAGCTACGACCGTGAGCAAGTGCTGGTTTGAAGCGGGGCCGCTCTCTTCGTTCGCGGTTCTGTGCCGGGTAGTGAGTGCGAGGTCTTCATGGTTTGAGCACCGAGCCGCGAATGCAAAGAGCGGTCCCTTCTCAAGCGACCACATCGTCGCGGTTGCAATTCCGCCCGAAACGGAACATCCCGGTTCTTTGGGCCGCTCTCTTCGTTCGCGGTGCCGACGTGGAGCAGGTACCCTATCCGACTCTCCAGTAGATGGAGTAGCGCCGGTCGAAGATCGTGTTCAGGGGCGCAAGCTGGAAATCCTTCGGCTGTCCGGCGATCCGGAACGTCAGCGGCTTGGCGCCATCCGGTTTGATCAATGCCGCAAGGTTCGCGCCTGCCGCCTTCACTTCCGGCACGGCGAAGGGCGTCTTGTCCATCTCCGGCCCTTCAGGGCCCACGATCTTTTCGGGTGTCAGCCCCTCATTGCCCATGTCGCCGGCCAGCACGATCGGCCCGTAGCAGAAGGCCTGTAGCGTACGGTCGTCAGGCAGGGGTTCGGCCCGCAGCGCCATCGGCAAAGCGAGTTCAACGCGGTCGCCGTTCTGCCAGACGCGGGAGATGGTCAGGTAACTGCCTGGGCTCGAGAAGCTGTCCAGCGGCTTCCCATTCAGCTTCACTGTCGCGCCCGAGGCGAGCCAGGCCGGCACCCTGAGCCGCAGGGCCAACTGCGTGGGCTTCGCGACGCCGATCAGAAGCGTCGTGCCCGCTTCCTCGGGGAAGTTCGTCTTCTGGCGGAGCGACAGGTTCTTCTCCCGCCAATTCAACTCGGAGGCGACGAAAAGGTTCACGTACAACCCCTCGTCATCGTGGAAATAGATGCTGTCGGTGAGTTTCGAATACTCCTCCACGCCCGTTCCCGTGCAGCACCAGAACGAGTCGTTCTCCGTGCCGAAGGTCTTCCACGCGCGCGGCGTATGCGAGAGGTAGTACATCGTGGCGCCGGTTTTCGGGTGGATGGTCCCCAAGCGATGGTTGAACAGCACGCGCTCAAAATAGTCGAAGTAGCGCGGGTCGCCCGACCATTCGTACAGGTGCCGGGTCAGCTTCAGCATGTTGTAGACGCAGCAGCACTCGGCCGTCGCAACGTCCTGCTTCAATTCCTCGGCAAGATGGCGCGGCTGCGTCAGCCAGCCCTCGCCGTTGCTGGTTCCGCCTGTCGCATAGGCGCGCGCACCGGTCACTTCGTACCAGAAGTAGTCCGCCACGTCGTGGAAACGCACGTCGCCCGACAGTTCGTAGCGGCGGGCCGCGCCGATCACTTGCGGGATATGCGTGTTCGCGTGAAGGCCGCGCAACTCGTCGCGCCGCAGAGCGAGCGGGTTGAAAAAGCGCTTTTTGGTAAAGCGGTCGCCCACCTTCACCCAGCGTTCGTCGCCGGTCACGGCCGTCAGGTTGTACAGCACCTCGTTCATGCCGCCATACTCAGCGCCGAGAATCTTCTGCATGTGCTCTTCAGGGATCGGCGCGCTCCAGTCGTCCACCCAGCGCGCCATGCCTTCCAGCACTTGGAGAGCCTGCTTGTTGCCGCAGTAGAGATTCATGTCGAGCAGGCCCGCCATGATCTTATGGAGCGTGTAGTAAGGCGCCCAGACTTTCTTTAACGCCTTCACGCGGTCGAACCACTCCGTCGGAAATGCGCTGAGATAGCCGCCGCTCAGTTTGGACTGGCACTTCGCCAATTCGGCAACCATCGCATCGCCCTTGGTCTTCAACTCCGGATCGCCGGTGGAGGCGTACATCAAGCCGCAGGCCGACAGGTAATGGCCCACGAAATGGCCGCGCAGCTCGCAGTCTGGCTTCTCCCACCCGCCCAATGGCTGTGCCGAGGAGGGCAGACCGGCGGTCACGCGAAAGTTGTGCAACAGCCGGTCGGCCGAAAGGCGGTGCAGATATTCGCGATTCCATTCCTGCGCGTCGTACAGCGCGCCCGCCGTTAAACGAACCTGGCCCAGCGCGAACGGCTTCACCTTCGACGGCACGTCCTGGCGACTGAATGTAAGAGACGCGCCGAAGGGCGGAATCTCGGCCTTGGTGCCTTCGCGGAGAGGAGCGGCAGGCGCGTTCGCAACGCCCGTATTCTGCGGAATGTCTTGAGCCAGGGCCAGTCCCGAAACTGTCCCCGCCGCGGCCAGAGCGGCAAATCCCCTGCGGCTCAAACTTCCTTCATTGCGTCTCTCGCTCATCGCAGTCCTCCCAAATTGGCTCGTCGTACGCGGCGCGAGTATGCGCCGCGCCAATCGTAGACTCTATCGTTTTTGAGGCGTGAGGTGAAGGGAGCGTACCCTGTCGCGGAACGTCGTTGATAGAATCGGAGCCGCGACCGTGCGGGATCGGGGGTAGTGGCGATCTGCCGTCCGTGCCAGAAATGGGGGCGGCAGCTACCCAGGGTATCCCCGTTCCCTCATGGTCGCGGGTCCACTCATGGAGCGGCTCCGATTCGAGGGGGTGCTAAATGGGCGAATCTTCCTGCAGATTCAGGCTCGCAGCGATACTTCTGACCACAATTTCTTTCAGCTTCGCGCAGACTCCGAATTCTCAAGCCGGCGCCGCGAAAGCCACCCGCGACTATCCTGTCAAGCCCGAGCCCTTCACGTCGGTCCACTTCAACGACACCTTCTGGTCGCCGAGAATCGAGATCAACCGCAAGGTCACGATCCCCTTCGCTTTTCAGATGTGCGAACAAACCGGGCGCGTAGACAATTTCCTGCGTGCCGCGGCGGCGCTGCGCGGCGAAGAGCTGAAGAACAAGCAGCCGCCGGGCTATCCATTCGACGATACCGACATCTACAAAGTCATCGAGGGCGCCGCGTATACGCTCAGCGTGGCTCCCGATCCGTCGCTCGAAGCGTATGTGGACAGCCTGATCCAGAAGATCGGAGCGGCACAGGAAAAGGACGGATACCTTTACACGACACGCACCATCGATCCGCTGCATCCGCACCCCTGGGCCGGCGCGAATCGCTGGGAATTGGAGGAGGTGCTGAGCCACGAACTCTACAATCTCGGCCACCTCTATGAGGCGGCAACGGCCTACTATCAGGCCACGGGCAAGCGTCCGCTGCTCGACATCGCCCTCAAGTCCGCCGACCTGCTGAGCCGCACCTTCGGCCCGGGCAAGGCGAGCATCTACCCCGGCCACCAGATTGCCGAGATGGGACTCGCGAAGCTCTATCGCACGACTGGCGAGGAGCGTTACCTGAGCCTTGCCAAGTTCCTGCTGGACGAGCGCGGCCCGAACGGCAAGCCATACAACCAGGCCAACAAGAAGGTTGTGGAACAGACCGAGGCCGTTGGCCACGCCGTGCGCGCGACGTACATGTATTCCGGCATGGCGGACGTTGCCGCGCTGACCGGCGATGCCTCCTACGTGAAGGCAATCGACACCATTTGGGAGAACGTCGTCTCGAAGAAGCTCTACATCACCGGCGGTATTGGCTCGACTTCCAACGGAGAGGCCTTCGGCGATAACTATGACCTGCCGAACATGAGCGCTTACAACGAGACGTGCGCATCGATTGCCAACGACTACTGGAACCAGCGCATGTTCCTGCTGCACGGCGATGCGAAGTACATCGACGTGCTGGAGCGTACGCTCTACAACGGCCTGATGTCGGGCCTTTCGCTGGACGGGAAGTCGTTCTTCTATCCCAATCCGCTCGAGTCCAACGGCCAGCACGAGCGCAGTCCGTGGTTCGGCTGCGCTTGCTGCCCGAGCAACATGACGCGCTTCCTGGCCTCGGTGCCGGGCTACGTCTATGCGCATCGCGGCGACGTGCTGTACGTCAATCTGTTCGTGGCCAATACCGCTGAAGTGCAGTTGGACGGCGGCGTTAAGGTCAAGCTGCAACAAGATACGCGCTATCCCTGGGATGGCGCTGTGAAGCTGACCGTCGCTCCAGACCGGAACGCGAAGTTCACTCTCAACATCCGCATCCCCGGCTGGGCGCGCAACGAAGTGACGCCGAGCGACCTGTATCGCTTCGTCGATCAGGTGCGAACTCCCGTTGTCCTGAAGGTGAATGGGAAACAGGTCCCTCTTGCACTGGACAAAGGCTATGCGGTGCTGACCCGGGAATGGAAGCGCGGCGACACCGTGGAGTTGGCGCTGCCGATGCCGATTCGGAGGGTGGCTGCGAACCCTGCCGTCGCCGCAGACCGGGACCGCGTCGCGTTGCAGCGCGGCCCCCTGGTGTATTGCGCCGAGTGGCCCGACAACCCAAATGGACACGTGCGCAACCTGATGCTGTCCGATAGCATGCCGCTCAAGACTGCGTTCCGCGCCGATTTGCTGAACGGAGTGGAAGTGATCCAGGGCAAAGCGCTCGGTCTCGCTTACGATGCGCAGGGCGCCGTACAGAAGAGCGAGCAGGAATTCACTGCCATCCCGTACTACGCCTGGGCCAACCGCGGGCGCGGCCAGATGATGGTGTGGATACCAGACAAGGAATCCGCCGGCAAGCCGCTGCCGCATCCGACGTTGTCGATGACAAGCAAGGTCACCACCTCCGGCAAGAAAAGTCCTCGAGCCATCAACGACGGCGAAGAGCCCAGCGCATCGAACGACCACGATGGCTTCTTCGACTGGTATCCCGCCAAGGGGACGGCGGAATGGGTCGAGTACGACTTCGGCAAGACGGCCACGGTCGGCGAGACTTCGGTCTACTGGTTCGACGACACGGGCGAGGGCGAATGCCGCGTGCCCAAGTGCTGGCGCGTGCTGTACCGCGACGGCTCGGAGTGGAAACCCGTGGAAACCAGCGAGGCATACACGAGCGACAGGGACCGCTACAACAAGATCTCGTTCAAGCCCGTCTCAACCACTGGCCTGAGACTTGAGGTCACCCTCCAGCCCGAATGGTCCGCGGGAATTCAGGAGTGGAAAGTCGCCGGGAAGTAGCTCCCCCTGTGGCGCACGCTTCAGCGTGCTGTGGCGAGATTCATCTCGACATCCGGAATGGCGGCATGAATGCCGCCACAGCACGCTGAAGCGTGCGCCACAACCGGGCGGCAAGCTCCGATGGGCCTGTGGCTTGCAAGTGATTGCTCCGGGGTGTGCGACATGGAAGTGGAACCGCTGGCCAGCGCCGTGGGGCAGGATGGCATCCTGCGCGGCGGTTGGCTACCGCCGCCGTCTCGCGCCAACGCGCCGGTTGGCCGATTGCCAATCGGCCGCAGCTTGCCAAGCTGCCCCACAACCTCGCCATCTGCCTTGCGTACTCATACGCTCGGCTTCGAGCCACTTTGCCAGTGAATCGCGCCGGCGTCCACTTCTATGTCGCACACCCATTGCTCCGAGGCAAAACCGAATCCTGCGACTGTTGTACTAGTGTGGTTGGAGACATCCATGTTCTCGAATTCTCTTGTCCGCCGTGGCAGACGCCTGGCGTCGCGAGCCGCTCTGAGCCTGCTTCTGCTGACGGCTCTTCCGGTCCTGGCCCGCGGTGAAGTACCCATCCGCTACATTGATTCAGCGAAGGTCTGGATCCTGAGCGGTGGTGAGACCAGTTACGTTTTCGGCGTCAATCAGCGCGACGAATTGCAGTCGATCTATTGGGGCAAGCGCGTTTGGCGCGACCAGGACTGGACCGCCGCGAAATCCTATCCGCAATGGGACGGCGTGGATCCGAGCACGAACACCACGCCCGAGGAGTACCCCGGCTGGGGCGGCCTGCGCTTCTTTGAACCGTGTTTGAAAGCTACGCTCGGCGGTGGAGTGCGCGACGTTGTCTTGAAGTACGCGAGCCATGAGATCCACGGCGATGAACTCGTCGTGACGATGAAAGACATTGGTGGCGGGCTCGCCGTCGACCTGCATTATCGCGTATACCCCGAGGGAGTCATCGGCAAGCACTCGGTGATTCGCAACATTTCAAGCGCTGTGGTAACCATCGAGAGCGCGCAGTCCGGCGCGTGGCTGCTGCCGGCCGCCGATGGCTATCACCTGAGCTACCTGTCGGGGCGTTGGGGCGAGGAAACGCTTTACACTCACGAGCCCATCCATCGCGGCTCCAAGGTGATCGAGAGCCGCCGCGGCAGCACCAGCAACCAGTTCAATCCCTGGTTCGCTATCGACGGGCCGGAGCAGGCGAGCGAGGAGAATGGCCCAGTCTGGTTTGGCGCGCTCGGCTGGAGCGGCAGTTGGAAGATCACCGTTGAACAGACGCCGCACCGGGACCTGCGCATCACCGGCGGCTATAACGACTTCGATTTCTCCTACCCTTTGAAACCGGGCGAGTCGCTGACTACGCCGCCGTTTTACGCTGGGTTCACGAGCCACGGGTTTGGAGAAGCTTCGCGGCAATTCCACCGCTTCCAACTCGCGCGGATTCTGCCGCGCTCTTCGGCAGGCCATCCGCGACCCGTGCTCTACAACTCGTGGGAAGCGACGGGCTTCGCCGTGGACGAACCCGGCCAGACAGCGCTCGCCGAAAAGGCCGCGCAGATTGGGGTCGAGCGTTTCGTCATGGACGACGGGTGGTTCGGTGCGCGCGATTCCAGCCGCGCGGGTCTCGGCGACTGGACGCCTAATCCGAAGAAGTTTCCGAATGGGTTAAAGCCGCTGATCGACAACGTGAAGCGTCTCGGCATGGATTTCGGCTTGTGGGTAGAGCCGGAGATGGTGAATCCGGATAGTGCGCTGTATCGCGCTCACCCCGACTGGGCCTTGAACTTTCCCGGCCGTCCGAGGTCAGAGGCCCGCAATCAGCTCGTGCTCAACCTCTCGCGCGACGACGTGAAGGAGTATGTTTTCGCCGCACTGGACAAGTTGGTTAGCGAAAACGACATCGCCTTTCTGAAATGGGACCTGAACCGCAACTTCTCCGAACCAGGCTGGCCGGAGGCGCCCGCGAGCGAGCAAAAGACGATCTGGATTCGCCACGTCAACAACTACTACGAGGTGATCGACCGCCTTCGGGCCAAGCATCCGAATCTGGAAATCGAGTCCTGCGCGAGCGGTGGCGGACGCGTCGATCTCGGCGTCCTCAAACGCACCGAAGAGGTGTGGCCGTCGGACAACACTGACGCCTTCGACCGGCTGAGCATTCAGTATGGCTACAGCCACGCCTATACGCCCAAAACGATGATGGCCTGGGTGACCGACGTGCCCAGCATGGATGGCCGCTCCGAATCGCTGCAATACCGTTTCCTGGTGGCGATGATGGGCTCGCTCGGCATCGGTTCCAATCTGACGAAGTGGAATGCGGATGAAGTCAAGCTTGCCTCGAAGATGATCGCGACGTACAAACGCATTCGCGGCACGGTGCAGGAGGGCGATCTGTACCGTCTTCTGGCTCCGGGAGAGGGCCAACTTGCGGCGAACCAATACGTCGCGCGCGACGGAAAACAGGCCGTGCTCTTCGCGTTCCTGCACGCACAGCAGTTTGGGCGGCAGGCTTCGGCGATCCATTTGCGCGGCCTAGACGAGAGTCGCGCTGTATCGAGTGCAGGTGGTCGAGGGGCGTCTGTCGGAAGATCTCGACACCGTCAGTGGCGCTTGGCTGATGAACCACGGCGTCACGCCGTTGCTGCGCGGCGACTACGCCGCAGCCGCGATCGTGCTTGAGCGGCTAGACAAGTAGCGGAGTGAGGCAGACTTTAGTCTGCGTGGGGCTTCAGCCCCGCCAGCTTGGCCGCCCCGAGGGGACCGTCTGAAGACGGTCCGCGGACTAAAGTCCGCCCCACCACGCCCCACCACGCATCTTTTTCAAAACGTCGTCTGTTCCGTCCGCGCGATGATCTCTTCCTGCAATGCCGGCGTGAGGTCGCAGAAGTAATCGCTGTAGCCCGCCACGCGAACAATCAAGTCGCGATGCTGCTCCGGATGCGCCTGGGCTTCACGCAGCGTTTCGGCCGTCACCACATTGAACTGGATGTGATGGCCGTCCAGCTTGAAGTACGAGCGGACGAGGTGCAGGAGGTTGTCCAACCCCTCGTCGCCCTCCACGAGCTTCGGCGTGAACTTCTGATTCAGCAGCGTGCCGCCCGTGCGCGCGTGGTCCATCTTTGCCGCCGATTGAATCACCGCCGTGGGCCCGTGGCGGTCCGCGCCCTGGACCGGCGAGATGCCGTCCGAATGCGACTCCCGGGCCCGTCGTCCGTCCGGCGTCGCGCCCGTGACCGACCCGAAGTAGACATGGCAAGTCGTCGAGAGCCAGTTCACGCGATAACAGCCGCCCTTGGTGTTAGGCCGGCCGTTGACCTCGTCGTAGAACGCGTCGAAGACCTGCTTCAGAATCGTGTCCGCGCGCTCGTCGTCGTTGCCGTATTTGGGCGTGCGGTTCCATAGCAGCAGGCGCGTCTTTTCGTGGCCGACGAAGTTGGCGGCCAACGCGTCCAGCAGTTCTCCCATCGTAAGGCCGTGCTGCTCGAACACGTGATGCTGGATGGCCGAGAGGCTGTCGGTGCAGGTTCCGGGAGCGACGCCCATGATGTAGGTGGTGTTGTAGCGCGGCCCGCCCGCGTTGTAATCGCGGCCCTTCGCGATGCAATCGTCAACCAGAGTTGAAAGGAAGGGCGCGGGCATGTGCTCGGCGTACAACCGCTCGATCACGTTGTTGCCGCGTACCTTGATGTCGATGAAGTGGTGCAGTTGTCTGCGGTACGCGTCGAAGACCTGATCGTACGTGGTGAACGTGCGCGGATCTCCGGTCTCAGCGCCGATCCGCTTGCCGGTGCGTGGATCGAGACCATTATTCAGCGCGATCTCGAGCACCTTGGGCAGGTTGAAATAGCCCGTAAGAATGTAGGCTTCTTTGCCGAATGCGCCCGTCTCCACGCAGCCCGAAGTCCCGCCGCAGCGCGCATCTTCAATCGACTTGCCCTGGCGTAGAAGCTCCTCCACCACCATGTCGGCGTTGAAGATCGACGGCTGACCCCAGCCCTTGCGGACGATCTCCAGACCACGCCTCAGGAAGCGGTCCGGGTTCTTCTTGCTGAGTTGCAGATTCGACGAAGGCTGCAGCAAGCGCATCTCGTCGATCACGTCCAGGATCAGGTACGTCACCTCGTTTACCGCGTCCGCGCCTTGCGCCGTGAGGCCGCCATTGTTGATGTTGGCGAAATCGGTGTAGGTGCCGCTCTCGGCCGCCGTTACGCCGACCTTAGGCGGCGCGGGCTGGCTGTTGAACTTCACCCACAGGCACTCCAGCAGCTCCTGCGCCTGCTCGCGAGTCAGTGTGCCGTCTTCAACCTGCGCCTTGTAGAAGGGATAGAGGTGCTGGTCGAAGCGGCCCGGGCAGAACGAATCCCACGTGTTCTGCTCCGTGACCACGGAAAGATGTGTGAACCAGTAGGCTTGTACCGCCTCCCAGAAATTGCGCGGCTTGTGGGCAGGAACGCGGCGGCACACTTCGGCAATGCGAAGCAGCTCGGCCTTGCGCTGCGAATCGGTCTCTACCGCTGCCAGCTCTTCGGCCTTCTCCGCATGACGCTCGGCAAAGCGAATGGCTGCGTCCAGGCTGATCGACATGGCCAGCAGTTCCTGCTGCCGGCCGTACGCCGTGGGGTCTCCAAAGAAATCGAGCGCTGACAGCGCGTGCTGCACGTCGGCTTTCAGGTCGAGCAGGCCTTTGCGGTAGATGACGTCGCCCAGCACGGTATGGCCGGGCGAGCGCTGCTCCATGAACTCGGTGAAGATGCCCGCCTCGTAGGCGTCCTTCCACTCGGGCGTCATCTCGCGGAACATGCGGTCGCGCATGCTGCGGCCCGCCCATTGCGGAATCACTTCGTCGCGCTGGATGCGCAGGGCCTCGTCGCTCACGTCGTACGAGATCTTCTCGCGTGTGTTGAGAATCTCGAAGTCCCGCACGCTATGGCAGCACAGCTCCGGGAAGGTCGGCGTGCCTTTCGGCGCGGAGCCGCGCTCGCCGACGATCAGCTCGCCGTCGCCGATGAAGACGGTCTTGTGCTCCATCAGGTAGCGGAACGCCTTGGCGCGCAGTACTGGCGTCGAGTCCGCCTCTGCCTGGCGGTAGAACTCGGTGAGCAGCGCCGCTCGCTCGATGGAGAGCCACGGTTTCGTGTCCAGACTCAACTGGCGCAATCTCGCCACGCGCTCGTTCATGCCTATCCCCCAATGCGAACGTTCAAACCTGCCTGCTGGAGCAATCCGGCAACCTCGCCGATTCTTTCGGACGGATGCTCGGAGAAGACGCCGGCCAGCCTGTTTCCGCCCATGCGCGCGCGCTTGCCCGCGCCGATACCGTGATACGGGAGCACATCCAGACGCGATAGCCCGCACGAACGCACGAAGCTCGAAAGGGCCGAGAGTTCTTCCGTGCTATCGTTCACGCCCGGAATCAGCGGGAAGCGGACGATCACCGGTTTACCCGTACGCGCAAGCGCTCGCAGGTTTTCGTGAATCGACTCGTTGGGCACGCCGGTGAAACGGACATGCGTCTCGGAGTCCATCGCTTTCAAGTCGAACAGCACCAGGCTCGCCAGCGCGCTGACCCTCGCGAACACCTCTGGCGCGGCGTAACCGCAAGTGTCCAGAGCGGTATGGATACCGAGTTCGCGGCAGGCGGCTAGAAGGCCACGCGTAAATACTGGTTGCGCCATCGGCTCTCCGCCGGAGACGGTGACGCCGCCCCGGGATTCGTCGAAGAAGACAACGTCGCGCTTCAGTTCGTTCATCAATTCGGCGACTGTCGTCCGGCGGCCGGCGAGTTCGCGCGCTCCGGCGACACACGCCTCCGCGCAACTTCCGCAGGCGTCGCATTCTTCGGGGATTTTCAATCCTTCGGCGGGATCGCCGATTCCGCGCCGCGGACAGGCCGCAACGCAGTCTCCGCACGAGCGGCAGCGCTCGGGAAATAGCATCAGGCCGGGCCGGAAATCCTGGCTTTCCGGGTTATGGCACCATTCGCAGCGCAGCGGGCAGCCTTTCAGGAACACGGTGGTGCGAATGCCCGGCCCGTCGTGAATGGAGAAGCGCATCGTGTTGAACACGATGCCGGAGTTCTCCGTTGCGTTCGGGAGCGGCGAGGCGTCCGGATTGCCGTGGCTGGGCATTTCTACGACTGGACCTGTTACTCCCATTTAATAACGATTGGCGCTTCAGGCGCTGTCGAATCCCGGCGGAGCCTGGTAGCGCCGGAGCCAGCGCGGAGCAGGCGTGCGAAACACAAAAGGGAACCTCAGGTTCCGTTCTCGGTTGCAAGATATTGATTCCAAAGGCCAACATTTGCCCAAAGGGAACCTCAGGTTCCCTTTGGGACAAACGGGCGGGGCCGATGCCCCGCGCAGAATGAATTCTGCCCCACCACGCCCGGCGCAGGCTGAAGCGTCGGCCATCGCGCGGCCCGGTTGATCGTTCGTATCCGCGCCGTTCGGTTACCCTGAAAGTGAAGCGAGACAGCACCACCGAATCAGATGGAATTCCTCAAAGTTCACGCATTGCGCGGCCCCAATATCTGGGCAAATTTCCCGGTGATCGAAGCGTGGGTCGACCTGGGTCCTTGGAAGGACACCGCCTCCGACAGCGTCCCCGGCTTCAACGATCGCATCATGAGCTGGTTGCCGGGGATGATTGAGCACCGTTGCAGCATCGGCGAGCGCGGCGGATTTTTCGAACGGCTGCGCCGTGGCACTTACCCGGCCCACATCCTGGAACACGTCACGCTGGAATTGCAGGCGTTGTCCGGAGTGCCCGCCGGTTACGGCCGGGCTCGCGAGACCGCGCAAGAGGGCGTTTACAAGGTCGTTTTCAAATACAAGGACGAGACTCTGGCGCGGGCCTGTCTGGACGCCGGCCGCGAGCTCGTTTTGGCGGCTCTCCAGGACCAGCCTTTCGATGTCGCCGCGACGGTGGAACGTCTTGCGTGAGGTCGGTGAGAAGAGTCTGTTGGGGCCAAGCACGGACTCGATTGTTCAGGCTGCCCGGAAACGCAATATCCCGTTCCGGCGGCTGAACGAATACAGTCTGGTCCAACTGGGCTACGGTTCCAAACAGCGCCGCATCCGCGCGTCGGAGACCGACGAGACCCGCGCCATCGCCGAATCGATTGCGCAGGACAAGGAACTGACACGCCAGTTGCTGCAGGCAGCGGGCGTGCCCACGGCGCAAGGCTATCCGGTGACCAGCGCCGAAGACGCCTGGGAGACCGCCGTATACATCGGCGTACCCGTGGTGGTGAAGCCGCAGGATGGCAACCAGGGCCGCGGCGTTACGACGAACGTGACAACGAAAGAGCAGGTGCTGGCCGGCTACGCGGCTGCGCTCGAAGAGAGTTCCTCCGTCATCGTCGAGAAGTTCGCGCCGGGCAACGACTATCGCCTGTTGGTTGTGAATGGCAAGGTCGTGGCGGCGTCGCGGCGCGAGCCCGCCCAGGTGATGGGCGATGGCCGCAAGACCATTCGCGAGCTGGTTGAAATCGAAAATCGCGACCCGCGACGCGCCGAGCACCACGCCAGCAGCCTGAGCAAGATCCATATCGACGAGATCGCGGTCAACATCCTGAAGGATCAGGGCTTCACCGCTGCCTCCGTTCCTCCCGCCGGACAGATGGTGCTGATTCGTCGCAATGCCAACCTGAGCACCGGCGGCACCGCCATCGACGTCACCGAGCTGGTTAATCCCGAAGTGGCCGCGCGCGCCATCGATGCCGCGAAAGTGGTTGGGCTGGACGTCGCGGGCATCGACGTGATCGCCTCCGACATCACCCAGCCTCTGGAAGCGCAACACGGCATTATTGTCGAAGTGAACGCCGCGCCGGGGCTGCGCATGCACCTCGCTCCCTCCACCGGCGAGCGGCGGGACGTGGGCGCCGCTATCGTCGAAATGCTCTTCCCACCCGGCGAGAATGGCCGCATCCCCATCGCGGCCATCACCGGAACCAACGGCAAAACCACGGTCACGCGTTTTCTGGCCCACATCTTGCAGGGCGCGGGCCAGACCGTAGGCATGACCACAACCGACGGCATCTGGGTGAACGAGCGGCGGATCGTGAGCGGCGATTGCAGCGGACCCATCAGCGCGGGTTATGTCCTGATGAATCCTAACGTGGACATAGCCGTGCTCGAAACCGCGCGCGGCGGAATCCTGCGAGCTGGCCTGGCGTTTAACGAGTGCAAGGTCGCCGTGGTGACCAACATCGGCGAAGGCGATCACCTCGGCACGTACGACACCGGCACCGTCGAAGAACTGGCCAAAGTGAAGCGAACCGTCGTCGATGTCGTAGCCAACGACGGAACGGCCGTCCTGAACTCGGCCGACCCGCTGGTGGCCTCCATGGCGCAATTCAGCCATGGCCGCGTGCTCTTGTTCGCCCGGGACGGCGGGAATCCAGTGATTGTAGAGCACCGTGCGGCGGGCAAGTCGGCCATCTTCGTTCGGGACAACGCGATCGTTCTGGCCGAAGGCGAGCGGGAGGAAGTGCTGATCGGGCTGAACGATGTTCCGGTGACCTTCGGCGGGCGAGTCCCCTTTGAGGTGGAAAACGCGCTCGCGGCGATTGGTGCGGCGTGGGCGATGGGCGTGCCGAAGGAACGGATAGTCGAGCGAGCCCGCTGCTTCGCAAGCGACATGGCGAAGGTCCCCAGCCGCTTCAACATCCTGGAGCTGCGGGGTGCGACGGTCATCGTGGACTACGGTCACAACACGCACGCTCTGCGAGCCATGATCGAAGCCTTGGCCATGTTCCCTCAGGAGCGCCGCGCGGCGTTGTATTCCTCTTCGGGCGACCGGCGCGACAGCGACATCGTGACGATGGGCGGGCTACTGGGCAATGCCTTCGACCGTGTGATTCTCTACGAGGACCCGACCGACATGTACGAGCGCAAGCCGGGCGAAATCGTGGCGCTGCTGCGCCAGGGCCTCGCCACCGCGAGCCGTGTGAAGAAGATCGAGGAAATCACGGGCGGGTTGAACGCCTTCAAGCACGCCCTCCAAACCGTACAGCCCGGTGAACTGCTGCTGGCGCAGGCGCACCTCGCCAACCCGACCATGGAGTATCTCCGCGAGTACCTGAGCGAGCAAGACGCGGACGGCGGGACTTCTCCCGCGGAGTGAGCCCCCGACTGAGCGCTTCGCCTGGCTGCGTGGTGGGGCAGTCCTTCAGCCCCGCCAGTTGCCGTATTTGGCCGGGACGCGCACTACCTTAGAACGGTAGGATCTCTTCCCGCACCGGATCGAAGTCGATGCGCCGCTTCTCCACATAGCTGATGTTGCCCAGATGCGATGCCTGCGCCGAGCGCGCACCGGCCAGCACGTCGCAGTTCGGCCGCTTCCTCGATTTGCAGCAATCGAGGAAGTTCTTCACGTGATCCAGCGTGAAGTCGTAGTTCGGACCCATCACCGTCACCGGCTTGGCGCCTCGTTCGGTGCTCTGGAAGTCGTACCGGCCGCGGTCGATGTAGAGCTTGCCCTTCGTTCCGCAGAACTCGACCCCCGCGCCCTGAATTCCGGGCGCCAGCGTCGCCTCGAAGGTGGCCGTGTGGCTGCCGCCGTACTCCAGCAGCACGTTGATCGTGTCCGGAGCCGTGCGGCCGTCCTTGTAGTAGTAGACGCCGCCCGCCGCCACACCCGAGGTAGGAATATCCTGTCCTAGGAACATGTGCACGACGTCGATCCAATGGGTAAACAGGTCGGTCACCTGACCGCCGCCGAAATCCAGATAGGCGCGCCAGTTCCAGTACTGCTGCGGATCCCACTCACGCCACTTCACCGGGCCGAGGAAGCGGGCCCAATCGAGGTTGGATGGCTTCGTCTGCAACGAAGCTGGCGCCTTCCGCAGATGGTAGCTGTTGCCGTGCCACCAGGTGCGCACCAGCGTGATCTTGCCCAGCGCCCCGGTATCGATGTACTTCTGCTTGGCCTCGATGTAGTGAGCGCCCGAGCGCTGCTGCAGGCCGACCTGGCAGATGCGGTCGTTGACGCGCGCGGCCTTGATAATCGGCGGGCCTTCCTCTATGCGCCGGGTGAGCGGCTTCTCGACGTACACGTCCTTGCCGGCATTCAGAGCGTCGATCGCGATGGCCGCGTGCCAGTGATCGGGGACCCCGATCAGCACTGCATCCAGCTCTTTGAATTCCAGAAGCTTGCGATGATCGGCGAAGCTGACCGCGTCAGGGCTCTTGCTCTTCGCCTTGTCGATCATCTCCGGGTAGATGTCGCAAACAGCGCGCAGATCCACCTGCCCGGTCTGGAGGAACAACCCCATGACGTGCCGGCCGCGCTCGCCCGCGCCAACTAAGCCAAGGTTGACGCGATCGTTCGCGCCGAGAATGCGCATATAGGAGGAAGCCGTGAGGACGGCGGCCCCGCGAGCGGCGGTGGCAATGAAAGCCCGCCTGGGCTGGGTGGAGGACTGCATGCTGGAATTATATCGGTACCGGCAGTGGAACATCACCCCGGAAGGAGAGTGGAGCGCGGATTGGAAGCGCCAACGCCTACCGGGGGTAGCCGCCGGAGATGTAGTGCTGCAAGTGCTCGATGGTTTCGCTCTGGCGGCTGATGATCCATTTCACCAGGTCACCAACTGAGACGACCGCTGCGATACGCGTTCCAATCATCACGGGGAGGTGGCGGATGCGATGCTCCGTCATCAGGTGCATGCAATGGTCCACCGTCGCATCCGGCTCGACCGTGATCACGTTGCGCGTCATGATGTCGCGGATCAGGGTGTGGTGCGAAGTGCGCCCTTCGAGCATCACTTTGCGCGCATAGTCGCGTTCGGAGAACATCCCAGCCAGGATCTCTCCGTCGACTACGACGAGTGCGCCCACTCCGTGTTCCGCCATCTTCTGGATGGCTTCATATACGGTTTGCTCCGGTCCAATGGACAGAGCGCCCCAACCCTTGTGATCGAGCAAGGCGCGGACGGGGTCGCCAAGTTCCATATCACCTCCGTGGCATTCTAGTTACCAGAATCCCGACGGCCATTCAAGAGAATTCGGCGCAGCGGAGAGAATTCCGCAAAAAATGGTGAAGAATCGTTCGGTTTTGCCCCGCATTCGCCAAGGCCCGAATTGCCGCCGCTCCGGATCAGCTCGCGGATTCGCCGTTGCTCTTATGGAGAGCGGTTTGAATGGCGGTCAGGATCTCCTCCGAGGAGTAGGGCTTTGAGACATATCCATCCATTCCCGCGGCGATGGTCAGATCCCGGTCCTCGTTCATCGCCCGCGCCGTAACCGCAACGATTGGCGTGCGAACTCCGATTCCCGCCTCTCTCTTGCGGATCTCTCGCGCCGCTTCCAATCCGTCCATTACAGGCATCTGCAAGTCCATCAGGAGGAGATCGAAGCCGCCTTGTTCCCAGAGGCTCAGAGTCTCGGCCCCGTCTCCAGCGAAGACTACCTGGTGCCCCGCCCGCTCCAGGATCCGGCCCAGGAGCGTGCGATTGATCCGGTTGTCCTCCGCGGCTAGAATCTTGAGCTGCTGAGAGGAGGACGGCACAGGAACGGTCAGATCGGGTAACGAAGCCTGTCCATTCGCCGTGGCGTCAGATTCCGGAGCCCGGCGCATCGGGATCTCTATCCAAAAATCGCTACCCTCATTGAGTTTGCTGCTGGCGTGCATCTCCCCGCCCATCAGGCGGGCAAGGTTGAGGCAGATCGCGAGCCCCAGTCCGGTCCCCCCATAGCGCCTGCTGTCGGAGCGGTCGGCCTGCTCGAAGGCATCGAAAATCCTGCTGATCTGATCCGGCGCAATGCCTATCCCGGTGTCGCGGACGTGCAACGACAGCGTGAAGGATTCCGTGCTTGCTCCTTCGCCCTCCCCCGCTTCCTTGATGGATGCCTCCAGCACGATCTGTCCTTCGTGGGTGAATTTGCACGCATTGGAGACGAGATTTGTGACGATCTGCCGCAAACGCATGACGTCGCCGAGCACCATGTCCGGGACGCTGAGAGCCACGTTGCAGACAAAGCGCACTCCTTTGGCCTCGCATTGCAGAGTGGCCGCGGCTACGACCGGCCGGAGCATCGAAGAGAAAGAAAAGCTCTCCTCTCCGAGGGTCATTTTGCCGGATTCGATCTTTGCCAGGTCCAGGACGTCGTTCAGAATGCCCATCAGCGACTGGGCGCTCTGGAGCGCGTCTTTCAGATAGACGACCTGTTCGGGCTGGCCGGCGGTCCGCAATGCGAGGTCGGTCAGCCCGAGAATTCCGTTCATGGGCGTGCGAATTTCGTGGCTCATCGCCGCCAGGAACTGGCTCTTGGCGCGGCTCGCGGCCTGAGCCTCCGATTTGAGCGCGGCCTCCGCCTCCAGTCTTTTCTCGATGACTTGCGATTGATGCCGCACTCGCCGCACCAGGATGGAAGCCACCACGAACAGTGCAAACAGCAGCGCCGAAGTCGCGAGGAGAGTTGCCGTGAGGTGCTCCGGAGTCCACCACGATGCCATCTGGATCACCTGAATATCCAGGCTGGAGCCGGCCAGAATCGACACCGTGCGCGACCCGGTGAGACCCGTCCTGTCAAGGGGCGGAAGGACCACGCCTCTGACCATCAAATTGCTGCCGGTGCGCAGCGACCGCCAGTCCGCATCGGGCGCCGCCGTAGTGTAGACGTTCACCAGGGTGCTGGCAGACTGCAGCACCAGGATGCTGTATTCAACCGCCTGCTGACTGTGTGTCAGCCGACCCTCCAGCCGAACCCAGCGCGACTCATAGCTTCCATCAAGAGCGCTCTCGGCCTGAATCGTGGGAGCTTCGGGCTTGGCGCTCGGCCCGATCACGGTCCAGGAGGCATCCTCGATCCGGCGTAAGGAAGGGTCATTGGGAAGGAATCCCGTTACTTCAATCAGAGTCCCGGGCTGGACTTTTGCCAAGCCTGGAGCGGGGACGACCTGAATTCCTCCCTCTCCATCGCTGATGTAGACGCTGCCATCGGACGAACTAAGCGTCACCACCCCGCGGACTTTTACCGGAACGGTCGGGCTGGACACCGTACCATAGCTGAACAGACTCCGCAGGGGCAGACGGGCGACTTGAGGCGCAACGGCAGCGCCGGGAGAAGCCCGTCCGATGCCGCTGAGCGAGGGGGTGAACACCTGGAAGTCCTGCCAGTGACGGAACCGGTCGGCCCGGGGAGAATATGTGCCGTCCACTGATACCGGGGTCCCGGTTACAAACAACGCCGCCTCCGCCGCTGAGCCGGATTGCGCGATGACGATCGTTCTGAACCGCGGCGTGGCGACGACGATCTGATAGCCGCCTGCTGGATCGGGAGATATCCGCCGGACCACTCCGTCGAGGTGGACCCAAAGGTTGTCGAGTTTGGAGTCGTTGGTTTCGAAGCGCGCCATATCGACCGGAGAGGGCATGGGAGCACGGCCCTCGACGGTAATCTTCGGGACGGAAATCGACGGGGCGGAGTCCCCGGGCGAAGTCGTTCCCTCGATTCGAATTCGGAACCCGTAAGGCGGATACGCGCCGCGTGGATCGGCGCTCAGCGTAGATGGCCCCAGTCTCGTCCTGCATCGTCAACATGTACGCGGCGGGTGAGCTGGTAGTGACAACCCCGCGCAGCGCTACCGGGTACGCGCGCCTTGCCTCCAGGCTGGAAAGCGACTTGACCTCGCTAATCGTGGTGAGGAGTTTCAGGCGGTTCGTGCTCGTCTTAGCCCCAGACGTCATAGCCAGTTCATTGGCGAGAAAGAGTGGCATCCCAGACGTGCTGACCTGGGTCGGCGGCGCCGGAACCCCGAGAAGGTCAACCTGTCGTCCGACCAAGTCCTCGGCCGCCGCCGCCGGCGCGTGGAGAAGACTGACCTCGACCGGCCCGTCGCTCATTTCACCAATGAAGCGGACCTCCCGCCCTGCGGCGGCGAGAAATTCTCTGATCCGCACACTCAGCCGGCCCAGCGCGTAGTTCTTGGGCGATGTCATCAGGTCCGATCTGGAAATCGGCCTGAGGACCGGCTGAACGCCCAGCCCCGCGCGGGTGATGGATGGATAGATGATCGCGCGATCCTGCCCGATGGCCGTCGCCGTACCGCTGAGTTCGATGCTGGAGTTCCCCGGAAGGTTTTGCGCGCCAAATGGCATCGTGGTCCAGACGGCGCCCGTTGCATCCTGGACGAACATGACACGGGTGAAGTCGTCGATGACCGTGATGACGCCGGTAAGATGCACCGGCGGACGGGCGGATGCCGCTTCGGAGCTTAGGCGACGGACCGAGTCAGCGGTGGTAAGCGGTCCAGGCTGCACTGGACCCGTGCGGCGGCACGCGACGAAAGCGAAAGCGAACAGGAGTACTACCTGTCCACGAAGCGGTACCAGAAAGCCTCTTTCTCCCCGTCACGGCAACGGAGTTGACCCGCCACTGACTGACGATGACATTCTATATGCTTACCAGCGCCGATTCAAAGACTTGGCCGACTTTGGATCAAGACGCAAGAAGGGCGGACCTTGCGGTCCGCCCTTCTTGCCCAAGTTGAACTGAGCCTACTTGCTCTCGATCCGCATGCCGTAGAAGCTGCGGTGGACGAAATACGTGGAAATCAGGAAGAACACCACGGCCAGGATCAAAGTCAGCGGGCCGTTGCCATGGTTGCGCATCGACACGCCGAGTTCGACAGCCAGCAGGCCGAACAGAGTGGTGAACTTGATGATCGGGTTCAACGCCACCGAGGAGGTGTCTTTGAACGGATCGCCGACCGTGTCGCCGACCACGCAAGCGTCGTGCAGCGGAGTGCCCTTGGCCTTGAGCGTGGTCTCGACGATCTTCTTCGCGTTATCCCAGGCGCCGCCGGCATCGGCCATGAAGATGGCCTGGAACAAGCCGAACAGAGCGATGGAAATCAGGTATCCGATGAAGTAGAAGGGTTCGATGAAGGCGAACGAGAGCGCCGTAAAGAACACCACCAGGAAGATGTTGAACATGCCCTTCTGCGCATACTTCGTGCAGATTTCAACCACCGCGGTGGAGTCTTTGACGCTGGCCTTTTCGCTCGAGTCGAGTTTGATGTTGTTCTTGATGAACTCCACCGCGCGGTAGGCGCCCGTGGAAACTGCCTGGGTGGCCGCGCCGGTGAACCAGTAGATGACCGCGCCGCCGGCGATGAGGCCAAGCAGGAACGGAGCATGGAGGATGGACATCTTGTCCATGTTCGTGGTCAGTCCGTTGGTGAGAGCCACGATGATCGAGAAGATCATCGTAGTCGCGCCAACCACGGCCGTACCGATCAGCACCGGCTTGGCGGTTGCCTTGAAGGTATTGCCCGCGCCATCGTTCTCTTCGAGGTACTCTTTACCCTTTTCGAAGTTCGGCGTAAAACCGAAGTCTTTCTTGATCTCGGCTGAGATGCCGGGGATTTCTTCGATTGTCGAGAGTTCGTACACCGACTGAGCGTTGTCGGTAACCGGGCCGTAGCTGTCCACCGCGATGGTCACCGGGCCCATACCCAGGAAGCCGAAGGCCACCAGACCGAAAGCGAACACGGAAGGCGCGACCATGATGTCGGCGGGGAACTGAGTGGCTACGCCGTAGGCGATGCCCATCAGGCCGAGAATCGCCAGACCCAGCCAATAAGCGCTGAAATTGCCTGCGACAAAACCGGAGAGGATGTTGAGCGATGCGCCGCCCTCACGGGATGCCGAAACGACTTCTTTCACGTGGCCGGAGTTGGTCGATGTGAAGACTTTGACCAATTCGGGAATCACGGCGCCGGCGAGCGTGCCGCAGGTGATGATGGAAGCGAGTTTCCACCACAGCGTCGTGTCGCCGTTGAGGCTCGGAATCATGAACGCGCTGACCACGTAGGTCGCACCGATGGAGAGCAGGGAGGCGATCCAGATCAGAGTGGTGAGCGGAACTTCGAAATCCATCTTTTCTGCTGTCTTGTACTTCGCGGCGGTAATGGCGCTATTGATGAAGTAGCTCAGAGCCGAGGTGATGACCATCACAACGCGGATCACGAAGATCCACACCAGCAATTGGACCTGGACCAGCGGGCTGTGGACCGCCAGCAAGATGAAGGTGATCAGCGCGACGCCGGTCACACCATAGGTCTCGAATCCGTCGGCCGTCGGGCCAACCGAGTCGCCAGCGTTGTCGCCCACGCAGTCGGCGATGACGCCGGGGTTGCGAGCGTCGTCTTCCTTGATCTTGAAAACGATCTTCATCAGGTCGGCGCCGATGTCGGCGATCTTGGTGAAGATGCCGCCGGCAATACGCAACGCGGCAGCGCCGAGCGATTCACCGATCGCAAAGCCGATGAAGCAAGGACCGGCCAGATCGCCGGGGATGAAGAGGAAGATGCCCAACATGATGAGGAGTTCGGTCGAGATCAGCATCATGCCGATGCTCATTCCGGACTGCGTCGGGATGGCGGAGCACGGATACGGCTTGCCCTTGAGCGATGCAAACGCGGTCCGCGAGTTCGCGAACGTGTTCACGCGCATTCCGAATGCGGCCACCGAGAAGCTGCCCAGGATGCCAACCACGCTGAAGAGAACGATGATGACGACCTTGTAGACGGCCAGCGCCTGTATGACGCCAAAGTAAAAAACGATAATCGCGATGATGAAGATCTCGAGGATCGCCAGGAACTTAGCCTGCGTCAACAGGTACGCCTTGCATGTCGCGTAGATAAGCTCCGAGACTTCCAGCATCGACTTGTGCACCGGCATATTCTTCAGCCGGAAGTAGATGACCAGGCCGAAAACAAGTCCGAGCAGGGATACGACCAGGCCGATCTGGAACAATGCGCGGCCGCCGACACCACCGACAAACGTTGTACTGTCGAGATCCGGCAGCTTCAGATTCGCTTCACCGCCACCGGCTTCTTCGGCGGCTTTCTGAGCAACCGGGGCCGGTGTCGCCGCCGGGGCCTGGGCCGTGGTTGCGTCAGGTTGAGCGGCCGTCGTCGCAGCCGGCTGAGCCGCCGTGCTGGGCTGATTCTGGGCCATCGATGGCAGAGAAACCGCTGCCAAGAGCATCGCCAGTACAAAAAACGTCAGAAGGCCGCGCACGATGTTGCTCGCGCGTCTGCCATCTTTGCCAGTCGCCGTTTGCCGCTTAGCGGACACGGCCTCTGTTCGGAGCATCGAATTAATCCTCCCTGGGGATTGGGGCTAGTGTTGTTCTTCAACGAGCTGGGTCTGCTCGTTGCGGACCTTAAGATCGTAAATGCAGAAATGCAAAAAGACCCAAGAACCACTATAGTAAGCTCCGAGGCAAGGAATCAACACGGCGAAGGACTGATTCCATACGCACATGTCAGGTCTGAGCCCTCCTCAGACGTCTGCGTTTCGTGGCCCGCACGCCCGCCCGATGCGCCGAAGACCGCTCGTGCTGCCCGGCTAACCTGTTCACTCCTATAGCTGGTTCGCCGGTATCCGCTTGCCGATTCTTGCATACCCAACCTGCCGTTTTCTCATCCCAAGTACGACTTGAGAGCATCGAAGACTCCTGCAGCGCCCCTGTATTCTATCGTCGAATTGGATTATCCTCTATAAACCGTCATGATTAAACTCACGGTAAATCGCGTTTCTCGCAGTTTCGAGGGAGACCCCGAGATGCCTCTGCTCTGGTTTCTCCGGGACGAACTGCAACTCACTGGAACCAAATACGGCTGCGGCCTGGGGCTGTGCGGCGCCTGTACCGTACATCTGGACGGAGTGGCCGTCCGAAGCTGCCAGACAACGATGAAGGCGGCGGCGGGCAAGCGCGTCACCACCATCGAGGGTCTGGCCACCAATGGCGACCACGTCCTGCAGGCGGCCTGGAAGCAGCACAACGTACCGCAATGCGGCTACTGCCAGTCCGGCCAGATCATGCAGGCCGCCTCGCTGCTGCACGAAAAGCCGCACCCGACCGACGCCGATATCGATGCGGCCATGGAGGGCAACATCTGCCGCTGCGGAACGTACCAGCGCATCCGCGCCGCAATCAAGACAGCGGCTGCCGCCAAGACGGGATCCAAGCCTGCTCGCGAGATCAAAGCCGAGCCCGCCGTGGCCTCTTCAAGCCTGATGCCGGTGCTGGTCGCAAAGGAGCCGGGACGATGAGCGAAATCCGCAATCTCAGCCGCCGCGGCCTGCTGGGCCAGATGTTCTCCGCGGGAGCTTTCGTCCTCGCCGCGCGAGTCGTCCCGGAGGGCGCCTTCGCCGCTGTCACGTCTGCGAGGGCAGCCAACGCATCCGAGGACTGGCGCCCCAATCTCTGGCTCAGCTTGAGTCCGGATGGGACGCTGACTATCCTCGCCCACCGCTCCGAGATGGGCACCGGTGTCCGCAGCTCGCTGCCCGCCGTCGTGGCCGAAGAGATGGACGCCGACATGAGCCGGGTCCGCATCGAGCAGGCGATCGGCGACGCGCGCCTCGGCTCGCAGGACACCGACGGCTCCTGCTCCATCCGGCTGTTCCTCAAGACTATGCGCGAGGTGGGCGCGAGCGCCCGCACGATGCTCGAGCATGCCGCAGCCGCCAAATGGGGCGTACCTCCTGAGGAATGCAAGGCGAGGAACCACCAGATCGTTCATCAGGCCTCCGGCCGCACTCTGGGCTTCGGCGCATTGGCCACGCTTGCCGCCGCTCAACCCGCACCCGATCCGAAGAGCCTGGTCTTCAAGGCGCCGGCGGACTACAAATACGTCGGCAAGGACTTCCCCATCACCGACCTCGACGACATGGTCCATGGACGCGCGGTCTTCGGATTCGACGCGCATATGGACGGGATGCTCTACGCCTCCATAGAGCGCTCGCCGGTGATCGACGGGAAACTCAAGAGCTACGACGCGGCCGAAGCACTGAAGGTGAAAGGCGTCCGGCAGGTTGTCACCATCGACCATTCCGATCCGCCCTGGCTGTTCAAACCGCTGGGCGGCGTCGCCGTGATTGGCGACAATACCTGGGCCGTGATGCAGGGCCGCAAGAAGCTGAAGGTGGAGTGGGATCCTGGCCCGAATGGCGAGGCCGACTCGGTCGCGTTCCGCGCCGGCCTGATGGAAACCGCCCACAAGCCGGGCAAAGTGGTACGCAACATCGGCGATTTCGACGAAGCCATCGGCCGCGCCGCGAAAACGCACGAAGCGGAATACACTACACCGTTGCTCGCCCATGCCTCCATGGAGCCACCGGCGGCGGTGGCCGAGTTCCGCGACGGCAAGGTGATCACGTGGGCCGCGACTCAGAATCCGCAAGCCGTGCAAGAGACCGTCGCCAGCGCACTGGGCATCAAGAAGGAAGACGTCACCTGTCACGTGACCCTGCTCGGCGGAGCGTTCGGCCGCAAATCCAAGCCGGACTACGTCGCCGAAGCGGCCATTCTTTCGAAGAAGTGCGGCAAGCCCGTCAAGGTAGCCTGGAGCCGCGAAGACGACATCCACTTCGACTACTACCACTCGACCGCCGCCATGTATCTCAAGGCGGGACTGGACGAAAAGGGCAAGCCGCTCGCCTGGCTGCAGCGCAGTGTGTTCCCTCCCATCACGACGCTCTTCAACCCGAAGGACGTCTATCCGACCTTCGAGTTGAGCCTGGGCTGGACGGACGTGCCCTTCGACCTCCCGAACCATCGCGTCGAAAGTGGCCCGGCCAGCCCGCCGGTGCGCATCGGCTGGCTGCGCTCGGTCGCGAGCATTTACCACGCCTTCGCCGTGCACTCATTCCTGGATGAGTTGGCCCATCTTGCAGGACGGGATCCGCTGGAATACCTGCTCGAGTCCCTCGGCCCGGACCGCAAGATCGACTTCAAGTCGCAGGGCGTAGCCATGGGCTCGGACGGAAAGGACGCTTACGCCTACGACACGGGCCGCCTGCGGCGGGTGATCGAAATGGCGGCAGAAAAAGCCGACTGGGGCAGGCATAAACCAGGAAACGGCCGGGCGCTGGGCATCTGCGCGCATCGCAGCTTCCTCACCTATGTCGCCTCGGTGGTGGACCTGGAAGTGGACTCGCAGGGTGGCATCCATATTCATCGCGTCGACACAGCGTTGGACGCCGGCCGCATCGTCAACGCCGATCGCGTCCGCTCGCAATTCGAGGGGGCGGCGGTCTTCGGCGCCTCAGCCGCCCTCATGGGCGAGATCAGCTTCCGCAACGGCCGCATCACCCAATCCAACTTCCACAACTACCCGGTGGCCCGCATGCCGGAGGCCCCGCGCGAAACGCATGTCTACATCGTTCCCAGCGACGCTCCGCCGGCGGGAGTCGGCGAACCCGGCGTACCGCCCATGTCGCCGGCCATTTGCAACGCCATCTTCGCGGCCACCGGCAAGCGCATCCGCGAACTGCCGATCCGCAAGACCAAGCTGGTGTGAGTTCCGTGTTTGTGGGGCGGCGCTCCAGCGCCGCGTGGACTCTCCAGAGTCCGCCTTTGGGCCTGCGGGTCCAGGGGGACCCGCGCGGACGAGGGCGTCCGCCCCACTTACTCAAGCGGCTCGCGAGGCCAGGAACGGCAGAGAAATCGAAGCCCCGGGCCGCCGGAAGCGCCTCCAGAAGACTTCAATCAGATTGAACAGCAGCGTCACGGCCAGCAATCCGGGCCACAGGGTGAGCCACGAAGCCAGAGCCCGCGCAGGGGCGCGGAAGATCTGAGCGGGGCTCGGGTTAAATACGCCACCCGTCCAGGCAGAGATATCACGCATCAGCTTCTCGTTGTTGCCAGTCGCCGTCAGTTCCGGCTCCGGCAGATACAGCCCGGTCTCGGGAAACAGCCGCGACTCCTCGGCGGGACGCACGCGGAACAAGCCTCGCCGGGCGCCAATCGGAAACGCCGCCCGATAATGGCCTTCGCCAACCTTCTCCACCGCCAGCACCGTCTGGAATCCGCCTGGACCCAGCGCAAACAAGTGCGGCGGCTGGCTCGGCGCTTCCGATGCGTCGGCCAGACGGTAATCCACAATCAAGCGCGACGCCGCCGGATCCCATGTGAGCCGCGATTCGCCCTGCTGCGCATGCGGCAGCAGGTCGCGCAGCACATTCTCCCAAAAGCGATCGAAGCCTTTCCAGGCAACCCATGCCTCGGCCCAACGAGATTTGGCATCGGATGTGAACACGGCGGAGCGTCCCAGGCCGTACTGCCAGCGGACGTAGAGCGGATCTTTGTCTTCCACCTCGAGGATCATGTCCGCGGCGCGCTTGGCCTGAAATCGCACGTAGCCCTTGAGGGTCGGCGCGCGTTCCAACCCGAGGCCTTCCAGCGTCTCGACCTGCCGCACGACTCGCGGGTAGATGGGCTTCTCAACCGTCGTGGAGCCGGTGTGCTCCATCACGTCCTTCACCAGAATCTGCTCCAGGCCCGCCGGCTCGGTGAGGAAATACGATTTGCCTCCCGCCACCTGCGCGATCTTCTCGAGGTACGCTCGATTCACGTCCTGGCCCAGGCCGACCGTGGAGATGGTCACACGCTTCTGGTTCGCGTCCTTCGAGAGGCTCATCGAATCGCCCTCTTCGGAGATGCCGTCGGTCAGGAGCACGATGTGCTTGTAGGCGCCCTGTGCGGATTGGATGCGGCGGTACGCCTCGGCCAGCGCCGGAGCGATCTGGGTGCCTCCGTCGGGCACGATGCCGGCGATCAGGCGCTTGATGAGCGTGCGATCCTCGGCGCGTCTCAATGGAACGGCCCATTGGTGGGAGTTGTCAAAAATCAGCACTCCAACCTGATCGATCGGCCGCAGATTCTCGACAACGCCGATTGCCGCCAGACGGGCCAGTTCGATCTTGCGGCCCTCCATCGACGAAGACTTGTCGATGATCAGGATCACGACCGCGCCCTCGGGGCTGCGCGGCGGCGCGACGGTGGCCGGCAGGGTGCGGTCCAGCGCGTCCATTTGTGGATTCTTCTTCTCCAGGTAGGAGTTCCTCTCGCCGCCGATGACCAACAGTCCACCGCCGCGCTGCACGAATTTCTCCAGGTCTTTTTTGCGAGACTCGGGCAGCGATTCCAGATCCCAGTTGTTGAAGACGACGACCTGGTAGTCCTCCAGCCGTGCGGCATTCCAGGGCGTGCGCGCGTCCACGTCGAAGCGTGCGGCGCGGAGCGTTGCGAGCAGATGCTCTTCCATGCCCGGCGCATCCTGAGAGAGGAACAGCAGGCGCGGCGAGCGGAACGAGATGGCCTGCGCGAAACGTGCCTCACCCAGTGCGCCGGCGCGCAGTGAACCGGTCAACTCGAAGGCTCCCGCCTCGTTCAACGAGGCGTAGGCGCGAATGTGGTTCTCCCCTGCGAGCAGTTTGACCGTGTTGGACCCGATGGGCCGGCCCTCGGCCGTCAGGTCGAGGATCGCGGGCGACGGCTCGGGCGAGTTCACCGTCAGATCGATGGGGAAGCGTTCGCCCGTGAAAGCGGTCGCCGGGAAGCCTGCTGCGTCGATGCGGAAGCGCGGCTCCGGACGGCCGGGGAGCAGGACCGTGTCCACGGGGATGTCCAGGGATGCCGCCAGTTGTGCGGCACGCGCGGCCGAGCCCTCCGTCTCCACCCCGTCGGAGACCAGCACCAGTCGCGGCACACGCCCCGATGGAAGCGATGCGGCGGCCTGGCGAATTGCGGCTTCGATGCCGGTCGCCCGCCCGGCTTCCGCCTGCGTCAAATGGAATCGGCCGGAGGCGCGCTCGGCAACATCCTCGGCGCGGACCGTGCGGGCAAAGGGCAGCTCGCGCAAATCGTTGCGGCCGCTGGCGCGCCGCGCGGAGTTGGCGAACTCATTCGCACGAGCGAGCGACGAGTCCGGGATGCTCTGCGAAGTGTCGATCAACAGACCGACGGCCAGCTTCGTTTCGCTCACCGGCAGGCGCGGCTCGAAAAAGGCCGCGAGACAAGCGACGATGGTGATGCCTTTGAACACGAGCGAGGGAATCTGCGAGCGCACGAACCACGACCGGCCCCGGCCGAAGAGCCACCATTCCAAGAGAATGAGCGCCAATCCCAGGCCGGCCAGCCATTTCCACAGTTCGCGCGGCAGAGCCTCGGGCAAGGTCGTGCGAGGCAGGCCACGGGTAACGCCGGCGGGCACATCCCATTGAAATGCTCCATAGCCGGGCAGCACGAGCGAGTAGATCTGCTCGTATGCCCCGGCGCGGACGCGGACAGTGCCGATGCGAGGCGTGAACAGGCGCAGCGTGTGACCGTCGAGCGTATAGGGCACCGGCCGCGCGTTTTCATCGGCCACTTTCAGCAGCGCCGGATCGACGCCAGCCGGCAGTTCCAGTTGAATTACGCCGGGTGCTGCCGCGAGAGTGCCGCGCTCGACCAACGCCTCGGGCGCGAGCGCTTCCAGCAGATTCGCGAACAGCAGCGGCGCGGCGATTTCAGAGCGAAGAGCCGTCCGCATCGGGTGAAAACCGAGCACCGCCAGAGGGGGTAGCGCACCCCGTTGCAACAGTGCCGCAACCACCGGCCCCTGCGGCGTGCTGGCCACCGGCGTCGCGCCTGGCGGCAAGTCGAGAACCAGCGCGCCTTTCAGCTTCAGGTCGTTCGAACGCAGGCCCGCTCCGAGCGGCGAGTCGTTGTGCCAGTGCGACAGAACAAGCTCCCCGCTCGACCAGGCGCGCCGGAATGGGCGACGCTGACGCGGGCGGAGCGATCCACAGGCTCGGCCGCTGGGGAGGCTGAGGCGGGGCGAAACCGTCAATGACGATCAGGCCCGCGTCCGGGTCGCTGCGGTATGCACTCACCGGCAAGTACTGCGGAGCGAGTCTCGGATCCGAGGAAAAAACCGGCCGCAGCAACTCGGGCGCATCCGAGTAGACCGCGATCCGCAAAGGCTCGGGCGATGGGACCTCCAGCGTGATGCTGTCGTCGGCCGGCATGGCATCGGACGGTGTCAGCCGTGCCTCGATCCAGCCCGCGGCCGTGGCGCGGATGTCGAAGGTGAGCGTGGTCTCGGCGAGCGGCGCGAGCGTCACGCGACGGGCTCCGGCCTGCGCTCCGCCGTAGCCGATCGCCACTTGAGCCACCCTGGGTTGCGCCGCGTAATTGCGTACGGCGAACGTCGCCTGCCAATGAGTCGCCTCGCCCTGCACGCGTTGCAGCGACGCTCCGGTAAAACCCGCGTTCGACGGAGGCGCGGAGACCGGCACGTAGCGGAAATTGGGCGGAATCTGGAGTGCGGCCGGGTCCGCGGCGAGCCGGGCCGCGCCGATGTATACGATCTCCCCGGGATCCCGCGCTTCGAGCGTTTGCGACTGCCGCGCGAGCGCCAGACACTGCTCCAAATCCAGCGCACCCATGCTGGGAGACGACGCGCGTATGGCTGCTTCGACCGCGCCCCGGTCGGATTCGAAACGCGTCGCCGGCAATGCCTCGGCTCCGGCGCGAATCAGCATGACGCGATCCTGGGAAGGCAGCGTCCGCAGCCAGCGCAGGGCCGAGCGCCGCGCCTGCGTGGACAGATCTCCATCCCGGGTGGGAGCCCCCATCCAGGCCGACGTGTCGAGCAGGAGAACATGGTCGCGCCCGCCCAGCAGTCGCGTGCCCCAGCGCGGCTGTGCGATGGCCAGCAGCAGGCACAGAATCGCCAACAGTTGCAGGATCAGGGACCACGGCTGGTCCACCCGCCGGCGGTGACGCTGCTGCGCGGCCTGCGTCGCATTCTGCCAGAACCGCAGCGTGGCCACCGTCATCCGGCGGCGCGATCGGCTGAGCAGGTACAGCGCCACTGTCGCCGCCGACGCCACCGATAGCAGCGAGAGGAATTCGAAGAGCGACAGATTTGCGAAAAACAACTTCTCAACGTCCCCCTGTCGCGGCGCTGCCGCCCCGGAAATGCTCCGGCCCCGCCGGCTCCAGCGCGCGCAGCATCGCGTCGTCGAGCGTCAGGCTCGTCGAAAGGCCGCAGTACCGCCCACCCGTTCGCATGGCCAGGCTTTCCAGCGAGCCCGCGTACCGGTCGAATGCCTCCGTGTAAGCGCGCCGCGCATCGGCATCGAGCGACAACTCCAGCGGTGCGCCGCTCTCTGCGTCTTCCAGATGGACGTCGCCCGCGGCGCCCGGTTCCCGCTCCGTCGGCGACCAGAGTTGGATCAGAATCAGTTCGTGGCCAAAGTCAGACAGGTATTGAAGCGGGCGCAGAACGTCCGCATCGTCGAAAAAGTCGGAGATGACAATCAGCAGCCCCGCGCCGGTGTACTTCGCCAGAAACTGGCGCGAGGTCTCCATGAAGGCCGACCGGCCGCGCGGTTGAAGCTGGAGCAGGAAATCCGTCACCGGACCGAAGCGGTGCCGCCCACCGGAGGCCAGGCACGTCTCGTCGAGCGACTCGTGGAAAGGCTGGATCAGGATCGAATCGTGCCGCACGAGCCCCACATACGTGAGCGCCGCGGCCATTTGGCGCGCAAAGTCGAACTTCGAGACCTCACCCTCCCCCGCCCCGGCCGCCATCGACGCGGAGGCGTCCAGCAACAGCCGGATCGGCGCTCGCGGCTCGGCCTGAAACATCTTGAGGAAGAGTTTTTCCAGCCTCAGATAGGCACGCCAGTTCACGGCACGCAGGTCGTCGCCCTGATGGAATCTGCGGTGATCGTAAAACTCGACGCCGGCGCCGGCAAAGTGAGAAGTATTGTGACCGCCTACCAGCCCGCGGAACGACTTCTGCCAGTGGATGGTCAGGCGTTCGAGCCGTTCGAGGAGCTGCCGATCTATCAGGGCCGTGGACTGGGGTGCGGGCATTGGCTTCTCTCATTCTGACAGGGTGATGCATAGGACCGGAGCGCCTCAACGCGCTTTGTATCGTCCTGCGAGCGAGATGAGGATGTACCACCCGCGGGAAGAGGTGTTTAGGACCTCAATAGAGACTGCGTCGAGGCACGATCAACCCGAATCGTTCTCTCGCAGGATTGATGCCGGTTCATCTCCTAGCGCTTGAAACGGCGGTGTGCGACATAAAAGGGGAACCGCTGACCAGCGCCGCCGCCGTCTCGCACCAACGTGCCGGTTGGCCGATTGCCAATCGGCCGCAGCTTGCCAAGCTGCCCCACCCAACAGCGCCCTCGGTCCTGGTGCCCATACGCCCGGCCTCCGGCCACTTTGCCAGTCAATCGCACCGGCGACCACTTCCATGCTGCACGCCAGGGTCGGCCTGCACGAGCAGAAGCCCTCGATTCCCGCGCTATCCTAATGAGACTCCCAATGTCTGCTCACACCATCCTTGTCCTCGGAAATCCCGCGGCCCGTCACCTCGCGCGGCTGGAGCGTCTGCCCGCTGGCGCGCACATTGTCACCGGCATGACGGAAGAGGCCTTTTCCGAGGTAGTGTCCAAGGCCCCAGTGGTCCTGCTCGCGGGCGATCACGGCAAACTGTTGCGCTCGCTGTGGCCCGGGCTGAGGCAGCTCCAGTGGATCCACTCCATGTGGGCCGGCTTAGAGTCCGTCGTGTTTCCGGAACTCGTCGAAAGCCCCATCGTGCTGACCAACGGCCGAGGCGTATTTGCTCGCAGTCTGGGGGAATTCGCCCTGACGGGCATGCTCTATTTCGCAAAGAACCTCTCCAGAATGAAGTCGCAGCAGACCCGCGGAGTATGGGAGGCATTCGACATCGAAGAGCTGCATGGCCGGACGCTCGGCATTGTCGGCTATGGCGCCATCGGCCGGGCCGCGGCGGAACGTGCCCGCGCCTTCGGCATGAGAATTCTCGCGCTGCGACGCCATCCCGAAAAGTGCGCGGACGATCCGCTGATCGATCAGGCCTACCCGCCAGAACGATTGAACGCGCTCCTGGCCGCGTCGGATTACGTGCTGGCCGCCGCACCACTCACGCCCGAAACGCGCGGGCTCATCGGCGAGGCTGCATTTCGCGGCGATGAAGCCCAGCGCGGTCCTGATCAATCTGGGCCGCGGCCCTGTCGTCGTGGAGGCACAGCTCGTGCGCGCCCTGCAAGCAGGCCGCATTCGCGGCGCAGTGCTCGACGTCTTCGACCAGGAGCCTCTTCCCGCCGGTCATCCATTTTGGAGCATGGAAAACGTCTTGCTCTCGCCGCACACGTCCGACCACACGGAGACATGGCTGCAGGAAGCGGTAGATCTGTTCCTCGAAAACTACAGGCGCTTCGACTCCGGCCTGCCACTACTCAACGTGGCCGACAAGAGGCTGGGATATTAGTAGGAGATGTCCTGCATAGAGCCCGATGAAATCCGGCAGGCCGCGATTCGCATCCGGCCTGTAGCGGCCCGCACACCGGTGCTGACCTCGCACACGTTGAACTCCCTCACCGGCGTCGAGGCGCATCTCAAGGCCGAGAACTTCCAACGCGGCGGCGCATTCAAGATTCGGGGCGCGGTCAACTTCCTTTACTCAATGCCCGAAGCCGATCGCCCGCGCGGCGTGGTCGCGTTCTCATCGGGCAACCACGCTCAGGCCGTGGCGATTGCCGCGCGCAGCCTGGGCATGAAGGCGACGATCGTCATGCCTACCGATGCGCCTGCTTCCAAACTCGCCGCAACGCGAGCCTATGGCGCTGAGATCGTTCTCTACGACCGCCACAAGGAGAGCCGCGAAGCGATCGGGAGCAAAATCGGCGAGGAGACCGGGGCAACGCTGGTTCCGCCCTATGACCACCCTTGGATCATCGCCGGCCAGGGCACCTGCGCGCTCGAGTTCCTGGAGGAAGTGGGCGCGCTGGACGCGCTCGTCGTCCCGTTGGGCGGAGGCGGCTTGATCTCCGGTTGCGCGACTATTGCCAAGGCGATGCAGCCCAGCATCCGTATCTTCGGCGTCGAGCCCGAAGCCGGCAACGACTACTGGCTCAGCCGCAAGGCCGGTTACCGCGTGGAGATCGCTTCGCCCGATACCATTGCCGACGGCTTGCGCACCACCAAGCCCGGGGTTCACACATTCCCCATTGTCCAAAGTCTGGTTGAGGACGTTCTGCTGGTGACCGACGACGAACTCCGCGCGGCCATGCGGTTTCTCCTCACGCGAATGAAGATTCTCGTCGAGCCCAGCGGCTCCGCCGGCGTAGCCGCGCTGATGCATGCAAAACTGCCAGCCGGCCTGCGAAAAATCGGCGTCGTTCTCTCAGGTGGGAACGTCGATCTGGACATCCTGCGAGGGCTTTCCCAGGAGAGCGGCTCGCAGTAACTCTTGTTCACTCTCCCGACATTGAATTGAAAAAACCGATTGATACCCTAAAGTCCACTCTTCGAAAGGGGTACCAATCAGCATGCAATCCAGACGCCTTTTAGCGCTGGTGGCGGGCCTTTTCCTGCCTCTACTCTGCCCGGCACAATCCACGTTCGGTTTAATCGTGGGAAACGTCAAGGATCCCTCGGGCTCGGCAGTTGCCGGCGCGGTAATCACGGTTAAGAATCTCGCGGAGAACACAAGCAAGCAAGTGCTCTCCGACCGCGAAGGCGCGTATGAAGCGCTCAATCTGAAGCCGAGCAGTTACTCGGTCACGGTCAGCCATCCCGGCTTCCAGGCCGCCGATGTCAACAGCATCGTTCTCCTCGCCCGCCAGACGGTCCGCGTTGACATTGGCCTGCAGGTGGGCGCGGTCGAGCAGTCCGTCACGGTTGAGGCGTCCGCCGGCGTGGTCGCTTCGGAAACGAACACCGTAGCCTCCAGTTACGGCACGGAAAGGATCCTCAGCCTGCCGACGAATCTGCGCGCATCCGGCAGCACCAGTCCCGTATTTCACGGTCCAGACTCTGCCCGGCGTCCAGGCCGACGACAGCGGCAACCTGAGCATCCAGGGCGGTCTGCCAAACCAATCGGAATCGACCATCGATGGCATCTCCGCGCAAAGCGTGCGCGGAAACAGCCCGCTGCAGGAGATCTTCCCGTCGACGGAAAACATCGCCGAAATGAAGGTCCAGGGCGTAGGCAATAACGCCGAGTACGGCGCCGCGGGCGACATCACGACCATCACCAAAAGCGGCGGCAATGCGTTCCACGGCAGCGGGGCCTGGTACGGCCAGAATGCCGAGCTGGACGCGAAGCAATGGGGCTCGCTCTCGAAGCCCGAAAAGCAGGTGAACAATTTCAGTTTCGCGGCCGGCGGCCCGGTCATGATCCCGGGCGTCTACAAGGGTAAGGACAAGACGTTCTTCTACTCCGACTACGAGCAGTTGATGTATCCGCGAACGAGCACCATCCAGGACTGGGTCCCCACCGATGCCATGAAGAAGGGCGACTTTACGAACGAGCCCGGCACCCTGCTGGATCCCACCACGGCCAAAGCGCTCTTGGGGCGCGTGATTCCGGCGGCGAGCTTCAGCCCGATTGCGAACAAGTTGATGTCGGCGTTCTGGCCGTCCCCCAACAATGGCGACCTCACGGTTTCGCACAACAACAACTACGTGGTGAACAAGGCCGCCGACATCGCCTCGAAACAGTTCGACGTGCGAGGCGATCATTACCTGAATTCCAAACAGTCGGTATTCGCGCGCTTCAGCATGAAGAACCAGACGCAGTTGAGCCCAAACGATCTGCTGCAGCCGACCACCAGCAACGCGCGCCGAGACCGGTCGCTCGTTGCGTCGCACAACTACTCCATCTCGGCTCACGTGTTGAACGAGTTCCGCTTCGGATACACCGACGAAAGTCCGAACAGCAACTTCGGCTTCGATGGCAAGGCGTTCGAAAAATCTCTCGGATTCAACGGACTGCCCAACACACCTTTCAACGGGCTGCCTGACGTCACATTCAACGACTTGACCGGCATGACCGTCGGCCGCGTCCAAGGCAACGACACCTACCGCACCTTCCAGGCCAACAACAACACCACCTGGACCGTCGGACGCCACTCCATCAAATTCGGCGTGGATATTCGCTGGCTGCGGACGAAAACCGCTCTGGGTTTCATCGGCGCGGACAACTTCGGAAACTTCAATTTCACCGGCGCTTTCAGCAAGAACCAGTTCGCGGATTTCCTATACGGAATGCCCTCGGACACCTCTTACGGCAACGTGCAGATGGATAACGACGGCCGCGCACGCCAGTATCATGCCTACATTCAGGACAGCTTCCGCGTGAACCAGAAGCTGACGCTGGAATACGGCATCCGCTGGGATTGGCAGCCACCCTTCACAGACCAGGCAGGCAACATCGGCAACTTCGACCGCACCATCCCGGAAACAGGCGCCGTGATCTATCCGTCCAGTCCGCAAGCCGCCAGTCTGCTGGCGCCCGGTTTGGAACTCTCCGTCAACGCCTGCGCCGGCACACCGAACCTGCCTTCGGTTGGCCCTGGCATCCCCGGCGTGCCGTGCACTCCCTTCAAGACAGCTAGCGCCGCGGGCCTGCCGGAAGGCCTGAAGAAGGATTACATCTACAACTTTGCTCCTCGCGTTGGGTTTGCCTATCGCCCCTTCACGAATGCCAACACCGTGATCCGCGGCGGCTTCGGCACGTTCTGGGCTCCGGTGCTCGGCGCGGCTTTCTACTCGCTGACCGGAACGTCCGGCACCGACGTGCGCACCTTCAACAACATCGGCACAAACGGGCAGCCGTTGTTCACCTGGCCCGACACGCATACCGGCGGCAGCGGCGTCTCGGCGTCCAGTTACGGCAATGCGTACTTCGGCACAGCCAATGCCACCGATTTCAGAAATCCCAACATGTATCAGTGGAACCTCTCCATCGACCGCAATATCGGGTTCAACACGGGCCTTCGACTCACCTACATCGGAGAGCACTCCATCCATCTCGGTTTCTCACCGAATCTGAACCAGTCCACCTACTCGACCACGTTCTATGCGTTGCAGCCGCTGACCAGCCGGCCGTTCCCTTACTGGGGCCGCATCGAAAGCCGTGACACCGGTGGCGTGTCGTCCTACAACGCGCTGCAGGTGGAAGCGAACCACCGCTACAAAGACGGTCTCACCTTCACCACCGCATATACCTGGGCCAAGAACCTGAACGACATCGGCGGACCGAATCCGACTACATTCGGCGGCGAGACCGGCAATGGCCGCATCATGGACTCCCTCAACCGCAGCGAGAACTACGGGAACGACTACGGCACCCGCCGTCACCGCTTCATCGGCACGGCAGTTTACGAGCTGCCCTTCGGCAAGGGCAAAGCCTATATGAGCCATGCCAACGCGCTGGTCGACGCGCTGTTCGGCGGGTGGCGTTTGAGCAACATTCTGTTGCTGCAGACCGGCCCCTACATGACGCCGTATTTCAACAACGGCGATCCTTCCGGCACAGGCTCGGGCTTCTATCGCGCCCAACGGCCTGACCGTATCGGCTCCGGCACGCTCTCCAATCCAACCGTCAACGACTGGGTGAACCGCAGCGCATTCGTCTGTCCCGGGCAGGTAGCGGGCAGCGCCAATCAATACAACTGCGGCATCGGCATCAACCCGGCCAGCGATCTGGCGCCCATCGGCCGCTTCGGCAATTCGGGCGTTGGCATCGTGGAAGGACCCGGCACGGTGAATCTATCCACCGGCTTGGGCAAGACCTTCAGCATCGCCGAGCGGCTCAAGATCAAGATCGAGGGCAGCTTCACCAACGTGCTGAACCATGTCAACTACGCCGATCCGAATCTGAACATCGGGAGCGGCGCTTTCGGCCAGATTACCTCGGAGCGCGGCGCGGAATTTGGCGGCCATCGGACCGGGCAGGTAGGAGCCCGTATCGAGTTCTAATCCGCGAATGCGCGCACCGCGAGACATCCCTCGCGGTCCTGACAGGAAGAAGGGGCGGCCCGTATCCGGGTCCGCCCCTTTCCTATTGCCTCGAAGTCCGGGCAGCGCTCTTACTTCTCTACTGCCTTTGCCGGAGCCTTCGCAGCGGCCGCCGGTGCGCCGGCCAGCAATTTGTCGATGCTCTGGAACAGCCCGGGCCCGGTGAGGATCGCCTGGTTCTTTTCCCAATCGAAGTCTTCGAGGATCGTTCCGCTCCTGTCCACCAGGAACAGGTGCGGGAACTTCACATTGGGATTCGCGGGCGTCGCCTTCATGAGTGACGCTGTCACCTGACCGCAATCGAACACGATCGGATAGCGAACGTGGAATCGAACGGAGAACTGCTTCACCGTCTCAGAGTTGTCCGGCGGAACCACAATCGCGAGGATCGGCACTTTGTTGCCATATTTGTCCTGCACCTTCTCGAGCTGCGCCGCGAGGTCCTGGCAGTGCGAACAAGTCGTCTGCATCACTTCCACCAGCACTACCTTGCCTCGATAGTCGAGGATGTCGTGATAGTTCGCGCTGGAATCGGGCAACGAAAAACTGGGAATACGCCGCCCCGATAGCGTGCCGGCGGAAAGACAGCTCGCCGAGGCAGTCAGACAAAGAATAGCGATAATTGCTTTTTTCATTTCAGGTTTCCTTCAGACCCCGCGAGCGCCCGCAACGATTCGCCATATGGCGCGCGAGCCACTCCCTTTTCCGTGATGATTGCCGTGACGTATCTGGACGGCGTGACATCGAACGCCGGGTTTTCTACGGCGGTGTTTTCCGGGGCCACCTGCGTTCCGAACACCTCCGTCACTTCACTCGCCGGACGCTGTTCAATCGGGATTTCGTCACCACTCCCGAGCGTCAGATCGAGCGTCGAAATCGGCGCCGCCACGTAGAACGGCACGCCATTCTCTTTCGCCAGAACCGCTACCCCGTAAGTGCCGATCTTGTTGGCCACGTCACCGTTCGAAGCGATGCGATCCGCGCCCACCACCACGCAGCCAATGCGCCCGCTCTTGAGAAAGTGTCCCGCCATGTTGTCGGTGATCAGCTTGACCGGAATTTCGTCCTGCTGCAACTCCCACACCGTAAGACGCGCGCCTTGCAGAAACGGACGGGTCTCGTCGGCAAACACGTCGATCTTTTTCCCCGCCTCGACAGCCGCGCGAATCACGCCCAGCGCCGTGCCATAGCCAGCCGTTGCCAACGCACCCGCATTGCAGTGCGTCAAAACCGTCTTGCCCGCGGGTACCAGCGGTTCGCCATTCGCGCCGATGGCGCGATTGATGGCGATATCGTCGCGATAGACGAGCTGTGCCTCCGCAACCAGGGCCGCGCGGATCTTCTCAATCGGCTGGCCCTTCAACGTGGCGTAAAGGCGCTTCATCCGATCGATCGCCCAGAACAGGTTCACGGCCGTCGGCCTGGTAGCGGCAAGCGTCGCGCAGATCGTTTCGAACTCGCTGTCGAGCGTTGACTCCCCGGCGTGCAGCACGCCGAGCGCGACGCCCATGGCGGCCGCGACGCCGATCGCCGGCGCACCTCGAATGACCATCGTCTTGATGGCGTCCGCGACCTCCAGATGCGTCTTGCACGTAACGAATTCGGTGACGCGCGGCAGACGCGTCTGGTCGATCATGACCACGCCGTCAGCGGTCCATTGGATGGTCTCAACCATGCGACAAAGATGTCCTTCCTGCGAGCAGATAGCCAACGAAAAACATGAGATTGTAGCCGGCGTGCATCAGCGTGGACGCACCCGTCGAATTCAACCGGTAGCGTGCCCAGCCGAACACCAGCGAAGCCCCAAATACGAGCAGCAGGTACTGCCAACGCCATTGGTATTCGACGCCGTGGAGGCTGGCGAATAGCAGGCTTGTCGAGGCAATGCCGCCGGCCGCGCCGAGCGACCGAGTGGCCACCGGCTGCAGGAATCCCCGGAATAGGGCCTCTTCCGCCGCCGGACCAATCGTGGAGGCGAACACAACCACGGCCAGAATCGATACCGGGTCGCGCATCAGCCGCACAATCGGATTGTCGATTTGTGGCGCGCGCACGGCCACGCCGATCAGCGCGGCGGCGAAGGCCAGCGCAAGTCCCGCGGCGAACAGCTTCGCTCCCGTCGATGGCCGCACTGCCCACCTGAGCGCGTGCCCAAACGCTCTCCGAGTGACGCACCATCAGGATCAGCCACAACAGCCCGTAAGCCGTCGCGTACAGCACGCTCTGCATGCCGAGGATCGACAACGCGTTGTTCACCGGCCAGCGCAGCGAACTCAACACCAGGCGCAACACCACCGCCACGGCGATGAGAAACACGGGCAATGCCACTGCGAATAAAGCGACGTCCGTCCAGCCCCAGAACGGCTCGCGATTCTGTGGCGTCGGAATCTCGCGGTCTTGGTTCACGAGCTCCAGATTATCCATCCAGATCCGCCAGAATCGCCGCAAGCAAAGGAATCAGAATCTCGTGGTGGCCCGTGATCGAGTAGCCCTGACCGCCGCTTTGCGCGTGCGGCCGTTCCACCACGTTGACGCGCGGGCGATAGTGCTGCACGAAATCGAAATTGGCCGTCGTGAAGCCGGCCAGCGGATAGCCGAGATTGCGCACGGCGCTCACCGTCTTCAGGAACACCTCGGGCAACACCACCGCCGAGCCCACGTTCAAATAAACGCCGCCGTCGTTCAGTTCCCTGACTAGCGAGCCGAACAACCGGAAGTCGTGGTGCGTCGCCGCGCCGATCGCCGCGCCACTCGCCTGCGGATGGGTATGCGGAGTGTCCGTGCCCACGGCTACATGGACCGTCACCGGGATCTTTCTCCGCCAGGCCTGCAACAGTAAACACGCCGGGGCGAAATCGGGTTTAGCGATGACCTCCATCCGGTCGCCCAGCGCTTCGCCCATGCCGATACCTTGAACCAAAGCGACCTGGATGGCCTCGTTCATCTCGCGCCCGGTCTCTTCCGCCGAGCCGAAGCGCCCGTCCGGCAGCACCGCTTCGACGTCTTCGCTGGTCTGACCGGACAGCCCGATCTCGAAGTCGTGAATCGACGCGGCGCCGTTCATGGCGAGAGCGGTCACGAAGCCGCGGTCCATCAGGTCGATGAGGACCGGAGCGAGTCCGCACTTCACCACGTGCCCGCCGATGCCCCAGATGATGCCCCGCCCATTGGCGCGTGCAAGCGCAAGAGCCGCGACGACGCCGCGTAAAGACTCGGCGGCGAGCACTTTCGGCAACCGGTCCAGCCAACCCGAGAGCGACACCCCCTTCACCGGCGCCGCGCCCATGTGCTCCATCCGCACTTTGCCGCCGCGCTCGGCGATGGGGATCGTCGAAAGCGACGAGAAATCGAGCGGCTCTGCAAGATATCGGCTCATACCCGGCCTCCATTCCTGGCCCTGCGCAGCAGCTTCTCTAATGCGTGCGCGGTGTGGCTCCTGCGATTCTTCACCACCTGCTCCGGCGTTCCCTGCGCGACAATCTCGCCGCCGCCTTCACCGCCCTCGGGACCGAGATCGATCAACCAGTCGGCGCACTTGATGACGTCCATCTGATGTTCGATCACCACCACCGTGTTACCCAACTCGACCAGTTGATTCAGCACATCCAGCAACCGGCGCACGTCCTCAAAGTGAAGGCCCGTGGTCGGCTCGTCCAGAATATAAAACGTTCGACCCGTCTGTCGCTTGCTCAGTTCCTTGGCCAGCTTGATGCGCTGCGCTTCCCCGCCGGAGAGCGTCGTCGACGACTGCCCCAGATGCAGGTAACCTAGGCCTACGTCAACGATAGTTTGGAGTTTCTGCTTGATGTGCGGGAACTTGTCCAGCAACTGCAGCGCGTCCTCGACCGTCGTCTCCAGCAGATCCGCGATGGAGACCCCATCGAAGCGCACCTGCAGCGTCTCGCTGTTGTAGCGCCGGCCGCGGCACACATCGCACGGCACGTAGACGTCGGGCAGGAAGTTCATCTCGATCCGCTTCATGCCGTCGCCCTGGCACGCCTCGCAGCGCCCGCCTTTGACGTTGAAGCTGAACCGGCCTGGCTTGTAGCCCCGTTCCCGCGCCTCCGGCAGCATCGCGTACAACTCGCGAATCGGCGCAAAGGCACCTGTGTATGTGGCCGGATTCGACCTCGGCGTGCGCCCGATCGGCGCCTGGTCGATTTCGATGACCTTGTCGAGGAATTCGAGCCCCTCGATCGACGCATGCGCTCCGGGCTTGGCCTTCGATTTGTAAAAGTACTGCGAAAGCGCCCGGTACAGGATGTCGTGCACCAGCGTGGACTTGCCGCTGCCGCTCACGCCCGTCACGACGATCAACTCTCCGAGTGGAAACTCGACGTCGATGGCTTTCAGATTGTGCTCGGTCGCGCCACGCACCACCAGGCTGTTGCCGCTGCCTGGCCGCCGGTAGTCCGGCATGACGACCTCACGCGCTCCGCTCAGGTATTGGCCGGTGAGCGAAAGCGGCGCCCGCCTGATCTCGTCGGGCGTTCCCGCAGCCACCAGTTCGCCTCCCAGGCGCCCCGCGCCCGGGCCGAGATCGACGACGTAATCCGCGCGCTCGATGGTCTCCTGATCGTGCTCCACGACGAGCACCGTGTTGCCCAGATCACGCAGCCTCGCCAGCGTATCCAGCAGCCGTTCGTTGTCCCTGGGATGCAGCCCGATCGATGGCTCGTCGAGCACGTACAGCACGCCGCGCAGCTTCGATCCGATCTGCGTCGCCAGTCGGATGCGCTGTGCCTCTCCACCCGAAAGCGTCGCCGCCGAGCGGCTCAGGCTCAGGTATTCCAGACCAACCTGCTCCAGGAATTGCAGCCGGTTCCGAACCTCCTCCACCACACGCGCAACAACCTGTGCCTCGCGCTCGGTGAGTTCCCAGGTCTTCGCTTCTACCAGAGCACGAGACACCGGCATGGCCGTGAACTCGGCGATGGAGAGCCCCTTCATCAGGACCGCCAGGCTGGATGCGCGCAGTCTTTGCCCGCTGCAGGCAGGACACTCCACGGCCGACATCGACTGCATGGCGTACTCGCGGTAGCCGTCCGAGTTGAACTCCTGGAACGTCCGGTCGAGCAGTTTGAGGATGCCTTGGAAATCGCCCTGGCCGTCGAGCAGAATCGCCCTGTGCTTCGCGCTCAATTCCTCAAACGGCTTCGACAGGTTGATCTTGTACTTCTTCGCGGCTTCTGTCACCGCTTCGTGCATGTACTTCGAGCTACCGCCGATGCCCATTCCGCCGTCGAGCAGCGGACGCGACTCGTCGACAATCACCTTGTCCGCGTCGAACGACCAGGTGCTGCCTAATCCGTTGCACTTGTCGCACGCCCCGTATGGACTGTTGAAGGAGAACGACCTCGGCTCGATCTCGGGGACACTCTCGCCGCATTCAGGACACGCCATTTTCTGGGAATACAGCCGGTCGTCCCCGCCGACCACCGAGACGATCACCAGCCCGGAAGCCATCTTGGTCGCCGTCTCGATCGACGCCTCCAGGCGCTTCTCCACGCCGGGTTTCACAACCAAGCGGTCCACCACCACCTCTATGGTGTGGTTCTTGCGCTTGTCCAAAACGATCTCTTCGTCCAGGCCGCGCAGTTCGCCGTCCACTCTGGCGCGGACGAATCCGGCGCGGGCAAACTTCTCCAGCTCCTGCTTGTACTCGCCCTTGCGTCCGCGCGCCACCGGCGCGAGGATCATGATCCGTTCGTCCTGCCGCAGCCCCAGAATCTGTTCGAGAATCTGCTGCGTCGATTGCTTGCTGATCGGGACATGACAGTTCGGACAGTGCGGTACGCCAATGGACGACCACAGCAGACGCAGGTAGTCGTAGATCTCGGTGATGGTGCCGACGGTCGAACGCGGACTGCGGTTCGTCGTCTTCTGCTCGATGGAAATGGCCGGGCTCAGCCCATCGATGGAGTCCACTTCGGGGCGTTCCATCTGATCCAGGAACTGCCGGGCGTAAGGAGACAGCGTTTCAACATACCGGCGCTGTCCTTCGGCGTAGATCGTGTCGAACGCAAGCGTGCTCTTGCCGGAGCCGCTCAGCCCGGTGATCACCGTCAGCGTGTCTCGTGGGATCTCCACGCTGATGTTCTTCAGGTTGTGCATCCGCGCGCCGTGCACGGAGATGCGTTTCAGCATGTTCAGCCTGGCCGGAATCGAGCTACTTCATCCCCCGCTCCCGGTCTGCTTGCCGGCAAACGCGTCAGAGCGAGGGCTGGCATAGCTAACCACCCAACGCCTGGCAACCCGGATAATCACTTGGGCACGCAAGCGCCCCGCTCAATTCTCCGACGAGCGGAAAAGAGGAAGTGATTCCGGATTTCCTTCTGAAACCGTGGCCGCGGGGGTCTTCCTGAATTGTATCATCGGGCTTTCGCCGTCTCCCCGCTCCACAGTAGTGTCATTCGGTGTCTTTGCCCTGAGACAGCTATCGCTTGCTTCAGATCCGGTTCGGATTCAACCCGGAAGTCCGACCGAACCGTACAGCCTGTCAGAACTTTAGGCGCTCAACTTCGAAGCTTGCACCTGTTGAGCCAGGAGCGAAAATCGACTACACTTAACTTGTAACGCTTTTTACCCGCCTGGCGGATTAACCGTCGGCTCGAAGGCCGCAGGGTTTACCTGCGGCCTTCGCTTTTGGAGGTTAGGTGAAAACCTTCGTGTATATCGACGGATTCAACCTGTACAACCGTGCGTTAATCCACTCGCAATACAAATGGCTGGACCTTCACAAGTTGTGCCAGTCGGTGCTGCAACCGGCAAATGAGATTCTGGCCATCAAGTACTATACAGCGAGGGTTGGCGGCCGACGTGATCCGGATCAACCGAACAGGCAGGATGCATACCTCAGAGCGCTGAGATCTCTGCCGACGGTTTCGATCCACCTCGGGAACTTCCTGGAGAAGGAGATCACACGCCCCCTCGTGAACCCCATCTCTGGATTGCCGCGTTTTGTTAACGTGTTGACAACCGAGGAAAAGGGATCGGACGTCAATCTGGCTTCGCATCTCGTTTGGGACGGCGCGCGAAATGCCTATGATGTGGCAGTAGTACTCTCGAAAGACACCGACCTCGTGGAACCGCTTCGGATCGTTAGATTCGAAATGGGAAAGGTTGCCGGGTTGATCTGTCCTGACGACAGTTGCCCCGCAAAACTGTCGGGCATCGCAAGCTTCGTACGTCACCTCAGCACAAAGTCCTTGGCGTCTAGCCAGTTCCCACCAATTGTGGACCTGCCGAACGGGACGCAGGTGCGAAGGCCTGCCGTGTGGTAGTCCGAACCGACTCAACCGGCCGCACTCCTCGCCACGCGACCTTCGAGACACTACCCACTGCCCGCGATTGTTGAGACCCGGACTGGTCCTGCGCAGTGGAATCCGGGTAACAAAGGTGCTTCGAAGACACCGCATTTGGCGCCGGTCCGAATATTTATCGCACCTCCCTGTATGTTTAGCCGCCCTGGTGTCCCTTATCCAGTGAGACTGCTCCCATGATGCACAGCGATTCGAACAATACTCATCGCTTCAACATCTCCCTGCCGGTGCAATTGACCAAGGCAGGCGCACGGAGTGTCTCTCAGAGCCTGAAGACCCACACCGTCAGCGCCAGCGGCGTCTTGATGAGCTATCCGACCTGCCCCATCGAGATCGGGCAGGAAGTCGAATACTTCGTCACTCTGCCCACAAATCCCGACGAAGCCCAGGTGCGGCTCCGCTGCCTGGGGCATGTGATCCGCCGGGACCCGGCGCACGACGCAGTAGCGGTGAGCATCGAACGCCACGAATTCGTAAGTGATCGGCCTCCCATCGATGCGCACGGCCATCGATCGCACCGCCCGGGTTTACGTCATTCAAGAATCAATCATCGCCGCAATTTGGGGCAGTTAGCCGCTCGTCTGCGTTCCGGACTTCAGCTCGAGCCCTCCCCATCCGTGCTTGCATCCGGCAGGCTCTCCCGTTACCCTGGTTTGTTGGCAAAGAAAGGGCGAATGAGTGAATCTGTCTCTCGGATTCCCCGATCCCGATTCGGACGACGCGCTGAAGCTCACGCGGCGGGCGGATCTGGAAAAATCGATCGCGCGCCTGACGGCCTGGATGCAGGAACCCGGCTCCCCGATTAGCGCCATCCGGCAGATCCCGGCGCGCGAGGCCGACTCGGTCGAAATCCCCCAGGACGTGCCGGAGCAGTTGCGCGAAGTGCTGATCCAGCGCGGCATCAGCCGGCTTTTCGTCCACCAGGCGGAGAGCTTCGAGGCGCTGAACCAGGGCGAGAACGTAGTGGTGGTCACGCCGACGGCTTCGGGCAAGACGCTGTGTTACAACCTGCCCGTGCTTTGCCGCCTGATGGAAGATCCCGATGCCCGCGCACTCTATATCTTTCCGACCAAAGCGCTGGCCGAAGATCAGCTCCACGAATTCCATTCCACCGTCGAGGCGATGGGCTCCGACATCCGGGCCTTCACTTACGACGGCGACACGCCGCAGGATGCCCGCAAAGCCATTCGCGAACGCGCTGGCGTGGTGCTCACGAATCCCGACATGCTCCACTCGGGCATCCTGCCGCACCACACCAAGTGGGCCAAGCTGTTCGAGAATCTCCGCTACATCGTCATCGATGAGCTCCACACCTATCGCGGCGTCTACGGCAGCCACTTCGCCAACGTACTGCGGCGCCTGAAACGTCTGTGCGAGTTCCATGGCTCGAAACCGCAGTTCGTGTGCTGCTCCGCGACCATCGCCAACCCGCGCGAGCTCGCAGAGTCCCTCACCGGCATGGACTTCCACCTGGTGGACCGCAACGGCGCGCCCTCGGGCGAGAAGTATTTCGTCTTCTACAATCCGCCGGTGGTTAATCGCCAGCTCGGCATCCGGCGCGGCTACCTCGGCGAGACGCGCCGCATCGCATCGGAGCTGGTGATTCGTGGACAGCAGGTGCTGGTCTTCGCCAATAGCCGCCTCTCCACGGAGATCCTGGTCACTTATCTGAAAGACGCCTGTGAAAAGCCTCCGGCGCGGCCCGGTTCGGTGCGCGGCTATCGCGGCGGCTACCTGCCCAAGGAGCGCCGCGAGATCGAACGCGGCTTGCGCGTAGGCGAGATTCGATGCGTGGTGGCGACCAACGCGCTGGAACTCGGGGTGGACGTGGGGTCGCTCGATGTTGTCGTCATGGCCGGCTATCCGGGCACGATTGCGTCGTCGTGGCAGAGGGCCGGCCGCGCGGGGCGCCGTCTTGGCACCTCGCTCGCCCTATTCGTTGCATCCAGCGCACCGCTCGACCAGTACATCGTCGAACACCCCGACTACTTCTTCGAAAGCTCCCCCGAGCACGCGTACATCAACCCCGACAACCTCGAGATTCTGCTCAGCCATTTGAAGTGCGCCGCGTTCGAGCTGCCCATCCGCGACGATGAGAAGTTCGGCAAGCAGCCCGCCAAGCCGCTCTGCGAATTCCTCCAGGAACTCGGCTTGGTCCACCCCAGCGGCGGCGCCTGGCACTGGACTTCGGACAGCTATCCGGCCGACGCCATCAGCCTGCGCTCGGTGACTAGCGACAACTTCGTGGTCATCGACATCACCACCGAGGAGAAGATCATCGCCGTCGTCGCCTTCCCGGCGGCGCTCGTCGAACTGCACCCCAAAGCCATCTACCTACACGAGGCAAAGCAATTCCAGGTGGAGCGCATGGACTACGAGGGCCGCAAGGCCTACGTCCGGCAGGTCGAGTGCGATTACTTCACCGATGCCATCGACTACACCCAGGTGAAAATCCTGGAGGAGTTCGAGGCGCAGTCCGTGCCCTCCATCGACGCTGGAGCGCCTCGCGCCGTCGCCGCGCACGGCGAGGTCCGCGTGAATCGCCAGATTGTCGGCTTCAAGAAGGTGAAGTTCTACACGATGGAGAACGTCGGCGCAGGTTCGCTCTCGCTGCCCGAGCAGGAGATGCACACCACGTCGTTCTGGCTGCACTTCCCCTTGCTCTTCCTGGAACGGTTCGACGACCTCTCGCCCTCCGCCCGGCTCAACGGCCTCGCCGCGTTAGGCAACGCCATGCGGACCGCCGCGGCGCTGCTGCTGATGTGCGACCCGCGCGACCTGGGCGTCTCGCTGACCGACAAGAGCGGCACCCAGACTCCGGGCTTCGAGCCCGACCTGCACCTCTATGACAACTTCCCAGGCGGCATCGGGCAGAGCCAGCCGCTTTACCAGATGAGCGCACAACTGCTTTCCTCTTCGCGCGATCTCATCTCGTCGTGCCCCTGCGAAAGCGGCTGCCCGAGTTGCGTGGGCCCCGAGGGTGAGACCGGCTCGCGCGGCAAGGAGATCGCGCTCCGCATTCTGGAAGCCCTGCTTGCTTAGTGGGGCGGTCCTCCAGGACCGCGCGGGCTCTCCAGAGCCCGCAAAACAAACCCTTCCGGAGTGGGGCCTGGACCAAGCCCCACGCGGCTCTGGAGAGCCGCCCCACCACTATGCGTCGCGCTCCACTCGACGATTGCGGCTCGCTCAGTGGACTCTGCGTCTCTTTCCTGTAGAACAACAGGTACGCCAGCCCCACGCTGATGGGGATCAGCGCCACGGAAGCCACGCTCAGAGGCAAACCGTCGTTTCGTTTGCCTTCTTCCGCTAGAAACTGCTTGACCTGCTCCTCGGTCGCACCTTGAGTCCGCAGCGCCTGCGCCTCCGCAAGCCTCCAGGACTGCGACGGAGGATGAGCGACGGTCAGAGAGATGCTTGCCAGCACCAGCATGATCGCGACACCCACGGACGTCCAGAGCATCCCGCGCAGCAGGTACAGCCTTGGGGTCCAAGGCGATTTGGGGCGCTCTTCGTCGAGCGCAGGCAGCGAACCGCCTTTTCCGATCACGGCTAAACGCTCCTGGTGCCGCAGTTCCGACTTCTTGTATCTCACGAGGATCATCGCCGTCAGGAAGGCGACCGAAAGGGCTGCCATGGAAAACAGGAACAAAGCGGCTTCGGAAGGGGTCATTGGGTTGAACTCTCCTATCTGTCAGTTGAGACCAGCCGGACCGCCCCGAATGTTTCAATCCGGGCTTGAAACATCGCACACCTGGCTTATGGTCTAAACAGAGAGGTCACCGTTCACCGGCAGAATGGATGTAGAAATCCAGGCGTGCCTCAACAAGGGCAACCAGCGTGCTGCGTTCGACCTGATCGTCCCGCTCTACCAGGACAAGGTCTACCGCCTTTCGCTGTCTATCCTGGGCGACCCAGCGCTCGCCGAGGACTCCTCGCAGGAGACATTCCTCCGCATTTGGAAAGGCCTCGCCGGTTTTCACGCTCAGTCCGCACTCAGTACCTGGATCTACTCGATCACGCGCAACACGGCCCTGACCGCGCATCAGGCCTCTTCAGGCAGCCGAACGCTTTCCATGGAGGAACCGGCCATCCGTATTGCAGCCGAGGACCGGCGGCAGGAAAGCGCTGCCCCTGCGCGCGCCGGCTTTGACGTAGCCGCCGTGGTGGCTCAACTGCCGCCGCGCCAGGCTCAGGCTATTCGCCTCTTTTACATGCAGGAGAAGTCGTACGAGGAAGTCGCCGTGCTGCTCGACATCCCTATGGGAACCGTGAAGACGCTCCTGCATCGAGCGCGGAAAGAGCTTGCATCGGCGCTGGCCCAAAGTACAGTGAAAGGAGGCTAGCTATGCCCTGCACGGAATTCGATGACATGCTCGCCGCCTATGCCGAACTGACTCCGGCAGAGCGGGAGCGCGTCGACTCTCACCTGCAGTTCTGCCCGGCATGCCAGTCCTGGTTCGAGGCTCTTTCCGAGATCGACGCGGCGCTCGGCTCCCGTTTCGCGAGATGTGCGCGCACCGGCCACTCTCGCGACGGCCGTCCAGCGCCAAACGACTGCGACTCTTTCCGCTCGTATCCCTGCACGGATTAGTGCATTGCCCGAGATCCTCGACTTCGTTGGGTGGCTTGGCGTGATTAGCGCCGCCGGGTTGCTGGCGTATTTCCTGATCCCGACAACGTACATGCTCACGACGCCCATGACTCTTCGCAGCTGTCGGCGCTCTGCTGTGCATCACGCTCTCGGTCACTATTTGGGTCTTGCGCAGCAGCGAGAGTTAGGAGCACTCCGTGAGGGTCGGGCCGCCAGCGAAGGTCTACGGCCGTAGAATAATACAGATTACATGACCTTAAAAGCTCTTTTTCTGTCCATCCTTCTGGCTCTCCCGCTTCTGGCCCAAACTCCTGCTCCGATGTCGTTGCCAAAGCCCGAGACGCGCGGCGGCAAGCCGCTGATGGAAGCCCTCAGCGAGCGCAGGAGCGTGCGCGAATTCAGTTCACGCCCCCTGAGCCCGCAGACTCTCTCCAATCTCCTCTGGGCCGCCTTCGGCATCACTCGGCCCGACGGCAGGCGCACCGCTCCGTCAGCCATGAACCGCCAGACCGTGGATGTCTACGTAGTGCAGGCCAGCGGCGCTTACCTTTACGACGCGTCGAAGAACCAGTTACTGCCGGTGACCGGGGCAGACCTCCGCTCGGCGACCGGGACGCAAGCCTATGTGGGCGAGGCTCCGTTGAATCTGGTTTTTGTCAGTGACTACGCGAAGATGGGCGATTCCCCGGAGGTGGGCAAGGCAGGCACCGCTGGCGCCGAGACGGGCTTCATCGGCCAAAACGTCTATCTCTACTGTGCGTCCGAGGGATTAGCTACCGTCATCCGCGGAGCGATCGACAAAGGCCCGCTGGCAAGAGCACTGAAGCTCAAACCCGAACAGCACATCGTGCTCGCGCAGACGGTCGGCTACCCAAGAGCTTCGCAATAAGGCCGCGCAGTTCGCAGTCTAGCAACCGGCATTGCAAGCCTTCCTACTATTGCGGAGAAGGAATCGTGGACGATTCAGTTGTGTGATTCGAAGACGGGCAGCGCGGGGACTTCGGATGGTCCGGCGCCGCGCATCCTCACGAAGCCGGACCATCTCAAGAGATGAACTCTATTGGACTGGGCCGCAGGCGATGCGCGCGCCCGCGTTTCCAGCCGGATCGGTCTTCATGTCGTCGGCCTTCTCATGAATAACCAGAGCCGTCCCGCCCTCGTGGAAGAGCGAGTTCGCGCCGCTTCCCGCGAGCGTCACGCCTGGCAGCGTGGTCTTGTAACTCCCTTTGCCGCCCGCCGGGATAGTGAAGTTCGCCATGTCGCCGGCATGATGGCCCTCGGGATTCATCGTGCCATGCTTCTTGTTTTCCGGATTGAAATGGCCTCCGGCCGTCTTGAAGTCCGGAGCTTCGCATTTTCCCGCCGTGTGTACGTGGATGGCGTGCTCCCCGGCGGGTATGTTCGTCACCTTCACAGTCAATAGGACAGCGTTCTTGCCCTCTTTGAATTTTGCTTCGCCAACGGTTTGTCCTTTGGCATCCTTCAGCTCAGCGGTGGCGGACTTGCGTCCTGTTTCCGCGGCCGAAAGGGTCCCAGCCAAAAGCAAAGCCGCCATTACGGTCAGACACTTCTCAGTCGTCATCGTGGGGTTCTCCTGTGAACGATCTTACGGAGAATTGGCGTCCGCGTCCAAGGGCTTGGCTTTTCTCGACTACCATTTGCGGTTCATTGGCAGGCCTGCCCAACCTAATGGCATTCGCGGTGTCACCGTGGTTGCGGGCCGGTTCTATCGAAAGCTCACCTCTTTTTGCTCCACACTGCATCGCCTAGTACCAGGAGAGAAATCGGGCTCCGGACCTTCCGCGCCAATCGGGCCCCCTCCCCAAGCCGGGCATTCTCCGGAATCGATTTGGGATCCAGCAGATGCTCGGGTGGGCTGACCGCCGGATCCCACTTCGAATCGGGTCCGAATTGCACCCCCGCGATCCAGCCATGCTCCGCCGGATTGCAGTATCGCACCGCTCCGGATACTTTCTGGCCATTGTAGGTGAACTCTACGAGCGTGCCGGACGGTAATCGACGATCCAGCAGCAGGCTCACGCCACCAGGCGACACGTCGTCCAAATTGGCGATCGCGGCAAGCGACACGCCATCGGTGCCGGTCCAGCGCAGCTCAATCAAGCCCGCGCAAAGCAGGCGATTGTCGCGACGCTTCTCCGGAACCCTCATACGCAGACTATCGGCCAAGAGCTCGAGTCTGATTAGCGTATGTCACCAAAATTGCGGGTCCGGGCTTCCAGCGGGCGGTTGCCCTGAAGATCTGGCCGTCGATTATGCGGCGATTGCACTGCGAGTGATTGCCAGCACCGATCTGTCCATGACCGGCATACCGTGCACCCCTGATGATGAGAACAACGTATCCGTCCCCCAGCACCGATCTCTCCATGGCCGGCATACCATTCACCCCCGACGGATGATAATCGTGCGCCTGCCCCCAGCACCGAACCGCGAACGAAGAGAGCGGCCCAGACGAGCACGAATTTCTTAATGACCGGCGGATCGGTCGCGTCATCATGACGATTCAAGCCCAGAGCCGATAGCCGCTCTCTGTCGTTCGCGGTTCGGTGCGGGGAGACTCAGAACCCACTTCATGGTTGCGGGTGCACGGTCCGCCGGGCATAGGAGAGATCTGAGACCTTCAGGCGATCCGGATTCAACGCTTCGAAGAGCAAATCCGATGGTGTGGAGATATCTCACAGCGCGCGGATTATGCTTGCCAGCGTCCCCCTTATTCACCAGTCAGCACGGGCAGAACAGTCTCCGCCTCGGCATAGCTTTCGGGAGTACCTATATCGAGGAACGGGGCCTCCAGTTCAACTCCCGCCGCCCCCAAAATGCCAGCCTTGGGCTGCAGTACGTCCGTCTCCCACGAAAAGACATCGGGCATCGGCATGCTCCGCCACAGATCTGCCGGAAGAAAATACAGCCCTGCGTTGACCAGTCCCGGCCCGCCCCTCCCTTTCTCGTTCACCGCCACGATCCGCCCTCGGTCCAGATCGACTGCGCCATACCGCGACACATCCGGGACGCGACGGAGGGCGATGGCGAGAGGAGAGGCGAGGCGCTCGGCCTCCCGCTGAAACTTGTTCAGATCGGCGGGAAAGTAGGTGTCCCCGTTTAAGGCGAACACGCCGCCAGTCCCGGCCTCGCGCAAAGACCGGTAGAGAGCCCCTCCGGTTCCAAGTGGCGAGTCCTCTCGCAGAAACGTCATCTCCAGATCGCCAGGGTAGCTTCGGAAGCCCGCTTCCATCTTGTCAGCTAGGTAGCCCGTGCTGGCGATGACGCGCTGAACGCCGTTCTCCTCCAGCCAACGCAAAATGTAGTGAATAAAAGGCAAGCCTCGAACTGGTGCTAGCGGCTTCGGTACGTCGCGCAGCACGGATTGCAGACGCGTGCCGAATCCCCCGGCGAGAATGACAGCCTGCCTTACTCGTTGACTGTCCACGTCTGCACGCCCTCGTCCGCGAAATGGCACGGAATCACCTGCCCCGGCAATTGTTCCAACGCGCGAATCACTGGGACTCTACGCTCAGGATCGGTGATCAGCATGACGAACCCTCCACCGCCCGCGCCGCTGACCTTTCCCGCGTACGCGCCATTGTCCATGCCGGCTTTCAAAGCCTGTTCGATGACGGATGTCGAAATGCCTTCCGCCGTCCGTTTCTTTGCCTGCCAGCTCTGCCCCAGACTCGATGCAAAGGCGCGGATGTCGCCCCGGATCAACGTCTCTTTCATCTCGAACGCCTGCTTCTTGATGGAATGAAAACCTTCAATCGCATCCGGTGACTGCGTGCGCAAGTTCGCGATCTGCCGTTCGATGATCGCGGCCGAGTCTCGCGACACGCCGGTATAGAAAAGAACGACGGATGCCTCTAACTCGGCGATGATCCACGGCTTCAGACGGAGCGGGTTGACCACTACCCGGTTGTCCGCGAAGAACTCCATGAAGTTAAAGCCGCCGAAAGCGGCGGCAAACTGATCCTGTCTACCGCCGTTCATTCCCAGCTCGACACGTTCGATCTGAAATGCAGCCTGCGCGACGTCGTGCAGGCCCAGCGGGAGTTGAAGCAACTCCGTGAAGGCCTGAACCATGGTCACGCAGAGTGTGGAACTGGCCCCCAACCCGGAGCCCGCGGGTGCGTCGGAATACGTCGTGAGTTCGATGGACAGAGGCTTGCCGCCGTTGAACTCCCGGACGATGTGGTTATAAACCGCCTTGTGCAAAACGAGGGGCCCATCCAGTGGGAACTCCGACTTCGTCCGCGCCTCGAAATCGGCATCGCGATCGGAGGCGTGGAACCGCACTTTGCCGTCGTCCCGGGTTCGTAGCACCGCTGTCGCATACAGGTCGATCGTGGCATTGAGAATCGCACCACCATGTACGTCGCAATACGGAGAAACGTCGGTCCCGCCCCCCGCAAATCCGAGCCGAAGCGGCGCTCTTGAACGAATAACCATACTCTCGAATTGTCGCAAGCCCTGGGGTCTGCCCGCTTCAATTCACGCGAGCGGCGAATCATGGAAGCTTACAGGCGTTCAGCACCACCAGACCCGTAGGGTACTGGCCGCCGGTGTTCACGGGAAAGGCCTAGATCGTCTTGGCCGCGCCATCGCCGACTTTGGAGAAACCAAACTTGAATGCGAGATGGGAGGTCATGGTGAGCAATGTACCGGATGCTTGGGCGGAGGAACCTCACCCGCTCAACATGCATTGAGAGTTGGGGATAGTCACAGCCTGGCCAGGAGAGAGGTAAGCCGTATCGCCGGTCCCCGCGTCGTTGGCCGATCCGAACCAGTTTTGCTGGGGGATGTAAGGAGCTGAACAGCCGCTAGCCAGTGCCATGGAAGAACCAATAGTCAATCGGGCGGCGGCCGAGTCGCTTGCTCCCACCGGATTCCAAACCGTCAGCACGAAGTTTAGCATCCTTCCTTCGCCGCTAGGAGGGGCGAGCGCTGCAACGATGGGCGGATCCTTGGCTGGAGTTCGCGGCACGATCCAGGCTCCTACGAGCGTGAATCCTGCCGATGGGCCCCTGCCTGCCGCGCTGACCGGGCGCGCGTAGATGTTCTTCGTCGCGCTTCCACCCATGCGGGCGAACGCTGGGTCGAAGCGCAGGCTGACGACCATGGTCAGGGAGCTGCCGGATAGCGTGATGGAGGATCCGCTGCCGCTGAGCGCGCACTGTGAGTTGGCGAAACTCTTCAATTCTCCGGGCGCAAGCCTGCCGGCTTCGCCAGTGCCAGCGTCATTTGTGAGAGCAAGCACCTTCTGCCGTGCGTTGTAGGTGACGGAGCATGCGTCGGCGAGGGCGGTAGAGGATCCAATTAGGAGTTGAACGGTGACCAGATCGCTCGCTCCCAGCGGGTCCGAGACAGATAGGGCAAAGGACTGCGACATGCCCTGTCCGGAGGAAGGTGTTACGGCGCCCACCGCGGGAGGGCCGCTTGGCGGCGGTTGTGCAATGGTCCAGATTCCCATGGCTTTCATGCCTCCCGAGGGCCCCAGGCCAGACACCGTGAGAGGCAGTGCGTAGGTCAGCTTTGTCGCAGCACCGCCCAGCCTGGCGAAGGCTGGGCTGAATTGGAGGTTCACCGCCATGGTGAGGACCTGGCCGGAGAATTGCACCGAGGACCCCAATCCGCCAAGAGTACACTGCGAGTTGGAAATGGTGGTCGCTTGCCCTGGCGATAGGGCGCCAGCGGACGCATTGCCGGAATCGCTCGCAAGCGCGAACAGATTCTGCCTGGCGTTGTAGGTGACCGCGCATGAACTGGCAAAACTAGTAGAAGATCCAACGAGGAATTCCACCGAGGCAAGATCGTTCGCTCCAAGTGGATCGTACGCGATCAACACAAAAGTCTGGGACGAGCCTCGGCCGGACGCGGGCGTCAGCGAGATCAGCGTCGGGGACGGCGGCGAAGTAAACGTCCACATGGCCGCTTGAGGAACCGAAAGTGTCTTTCCCCGGTTGTCCTCGGCAGACACGCTCACGTACTTCATCGGTCCCGCCCCAAGAGAGGAAAACGAAGGCTTGTAGTTCAGGCTGAGGTGCAGGCTGACCGAGTTGCCGACGACGGATAGCGTCGAGGTCTCCACGGTGACCGAACACTGAGAGTTTTGGAGCGTGGCGCTGGAACCGACCGCAGCGCTCCCGGCAGAGCCGGAACCCGCATCGTTGGTGAGCGACAGCGTCTTGGAAGCAACAGTGAAGGTAACGAGGCAGGCATTCGCGTTTGAAGTTGGATTGCTTACGTTCACCTGAACCGTCTCAATCGCCTGCCCGCCGGTTGGGTCTGTAATTACGAGGCTGAGGTTGTGGGTCATCCCATTCCCACTGCCCGGATAGAACCCGTTCAGGATCATTCCGCCGCCCATCGCGACTTCCTGCAAAAACCCGTCGCCATTCGCGCCGGCAGTGGCCTGGATAGCGCCGCTGGTCGCTGGGAGATTCTGGGCGGTAGTAGTACCGGCCAAAAGGACGCGATCCTGAAACGCCTGGAGGGCATTCACCGCATTCGAGGCGGAGCCGCCCGTATAACTCACCGTTTCCCACTGGTTGCCCGAAGGGGAAAGCACGGCGAACCAACCGTCGCTTGCTCCTTGGAACGCGGATTGAATGGCGTCGACTACAGGCAGGTTGACAGATGTGGTCTGCCCGGCGACAACAACCTCACCGCTCGGCGTGAGCGCCATCGCGTTCACGTAGTCGTCGCCCGACCCGCCAACGATTGAGCACCAATTCAGCGACACGAGCGACTGCGCCAGCTTGCACGCAAACCCCTTTTTCCCGCTTCCGCTCCTCGTAACGATGCCGGCGGAAGTTCCCGGGAATCCGGCCTGAGTGCTAGTGGTGCCGGCTACGTAGACCGAACCGGCGCCGTCAACGGCGACAGACGAAATCTGATCTTCCCCGATGCCTCCGAGATAGGACGAGCTTAATAGCGCCGATCCAGTGCCATTCATCTGGACGACGAAGCCGTCAAGGAATCCGCCCGACCTGGTTTGGAAAGCGCCCAGCACCGGGAAATCGGCGGAGCGCGTCGACCCGGCCAACGTTATCGTACCGGCCGGACTCAACGCGACGGCACGGCAGCTATCCAGTTTGCTCCCTCCCAAGTAGGTGGAAAACACGGCGCTCTTCCCGTCTGCCGCAAGCTTGGTAACGAAGCAGTCCTGGGATCCGGCGTACAGCTTCTGGTAAGCCTGGGCGGTGACAGGGTAATCGGCGGAGTTGGTCAGGCCGGTGACTACCGCGCGCCCCGAATCGTCGACGGCAATCGCCGCTCCCCAATCGAGGCTGGATCCGCCAAGGAGTGTGGAATAGACCAGGCTGCCGGAGGCGTCCAACTTGACGGCAAACGCGTTCCAGTCCTGCTCCGCCACGGCTTGAAAAGCGCCTGCCGTGGTCGGGAAGTTCGATGAATTGGTCTGGCCCGTCACATAAGCCGAGCCAGCAGCGTCTACGGCGATGCCCGCGCCCTGCTCACTGCCGGAGCCTCCGATCACAAACGCATAGACGAGGCCTACGCCGCCAGGCAGCAGCCGTGCAATAAGAACCTTCCCCGAGCCGGCGCGAATTCCCGTGTCGATCCCAAACAGGCTGGTGGATGCCGTTTGACCGGCCAGGTAGATGCTCCCGTCCGGTCCCAGAGCCATGGCATTCAGAGCGTCGCTTTGAGCGCCCCCCACGTAGGTTGAAAAGTCGAAAACGGGGTCGATATTGAGCGCTAGCGCGGGATTCGCTTCCGGCACTCGGAAGCTCAGGCGGCCGTGCCGGTCCAACTGGTACTTAACTTCAACGGCGCGAGTCCCTGCCGAGCCGTCTGGCTGAGACGCCGACGGAGCTCGCAGCGAGAAACGCAAATTGCGCGACGAAACATGCATGGCCCCTTCGCTGTCCAGGCTGACTTCCGCGCCTCGCCAACGCAGAGATGGAACGCTGGCGGTCTGACCCGAAATCAGGTCGAGCCCTAGTTCAAGCCGTCCCCGATCAATCCTGTAGAACAAGTCCGCGCCCGGCCACAGGTTTGAGGCACGAACCCTGGCATAATGCCTGGACACAGACGTGCCGCCGGGGCCGTATGATCTGGTGACTGCACCCGTTGGAGCCTCGCCGTGGGCCGTAGCTTGGGCTGAATTGCGCTCGGGCTGCAGGCGGACCAAATCAGTCTCCGAGCCCAAGCCCAGAGCCCCGTCCTTAAAGATGACTAGCGGAACGCCGAACCCCCGGCCCACAAATGCGACATCGGCAGGCGTCTTGCCTGCGTTTTCTTCAAACCAGACAGGATGGGGATGCGCTGCCGGTTGGTTCGTCGGAACCGTTGACGCGGCCAACAAGCCTGTGACTAAGCAGAGCAGCAGTGAGATTATTCGAATCGGCATCGGGTTCGCGAAGACTTGCCCTCGCAACCCTGTAATCGGCATTTCTGGCGATTCCATGAGAGTGCGCAGCGACTTTATTTTGGGAGGAGCCCGCTATTCAGACACCACGCCGAGGCGGGCAGGGCTGTCAAATCGGTCCGAAGTGTTTGTTTCGAGAAGATTTAGCTGGGGCGAGAGTACGATCTACTCAACGCCGTTCCAGACCGCGCGAGCGGAAAACCAGGGACGAACGAAGTCTTCCAGAGATCCGTTCACGGGCATTCTGACGGCCGGCACTCCGGCGCGCCGGGCGGCTTCGATGTCGGAGCCGGAATCGCCGAAAAGCACGCATTCCGCAGGCACGAGATCGGGGAAGTCGGAGAATGCCCGAAGGAGCAGGCCCGGCTCCGGTTTCCGGCAATCGCACTCCCCAAAGGCGTGCGGGCAGTAGTAGATGGCATCCAGCGTCACCCCACTTTCTGCGAGTAAACGCTTCATTTCCCGATGGATGGCCGAAAGTCCAACGAGCGTCAGTTTGCCGCGCGCCACCCCTCTCTGGTTGGTGACGACAATCAGCCGGAATCCTGCCTCGGAGAGCATTTTGAGTCCCCGGATGGCTCCAGGGAGAAGCTCGAATTCCTCCGGCGTCGTGACGTACTCGCCTTCGGGCATCTTCCGGTTGAGCACGCCATCGCGGTCCAAGAAAGCGGCGCGACGGCACGGATTCGGGGTGTCCATCTCATCCAATTCTATCCGCGCGAGGCGGAAGTCCCGGCGCCGGCCCCACCAGGCATTAAATGGGACGTGTCACGATAGTCGGTACGATGGCACTTGTTCGGATTGCGGCTCTCGAAGAACTGCCTGAGGGCCGATTGCTGCAGCGTGAGGCGGCCGGAACTACCTTGGCGGTCTGCAACCACGAAGGGACCATCCGCGCTTTCAACGGCCTTTGCCCTCACCGGAATGGCCCGCTGGGCCAGGGCAATCTCGTCGATGGATGTATCGTCTGCCCCTGGCACGCCTGGGAATTCAGCGTCGATAGGGGAGAACTGGACTACAATCCGGACATCAAGCTGCCGCGCTACAAAGTCATGATTCAAGGCTGCGATGTCCTGGTGGATGTACCTTAAGGACTGGCGCTGCGACAGCGGTCCCCTCGCGGTGATTTCAAGGAAGGTCCGACGGCTTGCCAGAACTGCCAGAAGTTGAAACCGTGCGCCGGACTCTCGCGCCGCACGTGACCGGACGCCGGATTGAGGCCGTGCGCTACTTCTCCCCGTTGGCGGCGGGAGGCTCGCCGGACGCGGTGTCGGAAGGACTCACGGGACGACGCATTCTCAAGCTGGAGCGCACGGGCAAGTACCTCATTTTTCATCTGGATGCAGGCTGGATGACGGTTCACCTGCGAATGACGGGCAAACTGCTGATGGACGCCGAGCATACGCCCTGGACCCGGGCCGAGCTCACATTCGATGACGGTCACGCGCTCGTTTTCGAGGACGTGCGCCAGTTTGGGCGGATGCTGTGGAGTCGAGAATTCCCCGGCGATGTGACCCGTCTTGGACCCGATGCTCTGGCCCTGAGCGCAACGGCGTTTGCCGCACTGCTGGAAAACCGGCGGGCCGCGCTGAAGCCGTTGCTGCTCAACCAGAAAATCTTGTGCGGTCTGGGCAATATCTACGTGGACGAAGCGCTGCACCGAGCCGGGATCCACCCGCTCGCCTATGCGGCGCGGCTGAGCCGGACGCGCCTGTTGCGATTGCACAGCGCGGTTTCGGAGGTGTTGGCCGAAGCTGTTGCGGCCGGAGGATCATCGATTTCCGATTACGTCGATGCAGAAGGCCGACGCGGGTGGTTCCAAACAGCGCATCGCGTCTATGGGCGCGAGGGCGAACCATGCCTGCGATGCGAAACACCCATCCGTCGCATCGTCGTTGGGCAACGCGGGACACACTTCTGCCCGCGCTGCCAGCGGCTGTAATTCACTCTCCGTTCAACCGATCGCGGTGTGAAGACAAATGAGAAACCTCTGTTTGCGGGATGATAAAACCATGCAGATGTCTGAGGAAGCACACACCCGGGTTACGCCCCGCATTGAGACCCGTTTTCGCCGCATGGTCACGGAGTTCCCCGTTCCCGAATCGCTCCCGATTCTCGAGAAATTGGAGAAGTACGAGATCCGCGCGATGGGCGGCCAGCCGCCGGTAGTCTGGGATCGCGCTGAGGGTTTCCAGGTGTGGGACCCGTGGGGCAATTGCTGGCTGGACTGGTCCTCCGGGGTGCTCATCACCAATGCCGGACACGGGCGGACCGAGATTGCCGACGCCATTAGCGCACAGGCGCAGCGCCATCTGCTCGCTAACTACTGCTTTCCCAGTGAGTTGCGGGCAGAGCTGTGCGAGAAGCTGGCGAGCCTCACCCCTGAACCGCTCAAGAAGATCTTCCTGCTGACCACAGGCTCGGAAACCGTCGAATTCGCCATCAAGGTTTGCCGAGAGCACGGTGTCAAGATCGGGGGACCTCCAAAGAACGTCATCGTCAGCTTCAAGAACGCCTTTCACGGGCGCACGATGGGCTCGCAACAAGCCGGCGGGACGCCGGCGCTAAAGGATTGGATTATCAATCTCGATCCTGGTTTCGCTCAGGTGTCCTTCCCGGACGGTTTCTGGTCCGAAGATACGAGTTTTCAGGGCTTCGAGAGGGAACTCGAGGACAAGGGCGTCGCTGCCGGCGACGTCTGCGGCGTGATCATGGAAACCTACCAGGGTGGTACCGCAGCCTTTGCGCCTGTCGAGTACATCAAGGCATTGAGAGCCTGGTGCGACCGCCACGGAGCGTTACTGGTGTTCGATGAAGTGCAGGCGGGATTCGGACGGACCGGCACTCTTTGGGGCTATGAGCACTTCGACGGCGTCGTACCCGACCTGACGACGTGGGGCAAGGGCATTTCGAGTTCGCTGCCGATCGCGGGGGTGGCGGGACGCCCGGATTTGATGGACTTGCCGCTGCCGGGCTCGGCGTCTTCCACGCACAGCGGAAGCCCGGTTTGCGTGGCGGCGGCGCTCGCGAACATCGACATACTTTTGCGCGAGGACCTGGCCAATAATGCGAGAGTTGTCGGTAATGTTCTGCATTCTCAGCTAGCGGCGATTCAGCAGCGTTTTCCGCAGGTGGGATTCCTGGCGGGCAAAGGGCTAGTCGCTGGTCTGGCTTGCGTAACGCCGGGTACGAAGGAGCCGGACGGGGCGCTGGCGAAGGACATCATTTGGCGCTCGGTGGCCAAGGGACTGCTGATGTTCTCGCCGGTCGGCCCGAAGGGTTGCACCATCAAGATCTGCCCGCCGCTGTGCATCACCGAAGACGCAATGCGCGAGGGATGCGAAGTGCTGGAAGAGAGCTTTGCCGAAGCTCTAGCGGCGCGGTAAGAAACACGACAGCCGGAGCCGATCTGGAGATCGGCGTTCCCAGGACGATCCCAGCATTCGGCAGGACAGGAAAATCAGTATGCAAGTCGTTCTCATCGGCGGGGGCATGATCGCGAGCGATCAGATTCTGCCCTCGCTGTTCCAATTGCAGCGCATGGGACGCATTCGCGTGATCGAGGTCTGCGAGCGGAGGGCCTCGGCGCTGGAAAGTCTCGCGGCCAATCCGCAGCTTCGTTTGGCGTTTCCGGAGCGACAATTCCAGCCCAGGCTGGAGTCCTACGCTGAGGTCATCGCCGAGCTGCCGCCGCGCCAACTGGTGGCTGTGGCATTGCCCGATCCACTCCATTTCGAAGCCGTAATGACGGCGCTGCGGCACGACCAGAACGTGTTGTGCGTGAAACCGCTGGTGCTGACCGCCGAGCAGTCGAATACGATCGAACAGGAAGCACTGAGCCGCGGCCTGGTAGTGGGCGTGGAGTATCACAAGCGCTTTGACGACCGCAGCCTGCTGGCGCGCCAACGATACCGGGCGGGAGCCTTCGGCGAGTTCAAGCTGGGCACCGCGTGTCTGCTGGAGAAGTGGTACTACCGCCACTCGAACTTCCAGAACTGGTTCTCGTGCGAGTCTACCGATGCGTTCACTTACGTCGGCTGCCACTATGTAGATCTGGTACATTTCATCACCGGCCTCCTGCCGGTAGAAGTCAGTGTGTACGGTTTGCGCGACCAATTCCCGAACGGCAAGGAAGGCTGGTTGTGGACCGACGCTCGGGTGATCTGGGAGAACGGGGCCTGCCTGAATGTGCAGAACGCGCTCGGGTTCCCGGACGGTGCGCCGGGTTCGAACACGCAGGGTCTGACAATGTACTGCTCGGGCGGCGACCGGGGCGCCTGGCTGCAGCACTCCGACCAATACAGGGGCCTGTCCTATTGCTATGCGGACGCGCCGGCAGGCGCGGGATCCACCACATATGCCGAACCGTCGACGGACTATTTCCAATACCTGGATCTGGGCGGAGGAGGACTGACGCCTTCGGGCTACGGCTATCGGTCTGTCGCCTGGATCGTTGAGCGCGCGCTGGAGCTCGGCCAGAACGAACGTCCGTTGGACGAGCGGCAGCAACTGTTGCGCCAGTGGGACGAGAACGGTCCCATGGCCACGCCAGCCAACAGCCGTTTCAACGAACTGGTGATTGAAGCGGCGCGGCAATCGATTGTGAATCGCGGGCGGCCTTACCGCATCCAACATGGAAAGAACCCGCACGTGGAGCAGGCCTGACGACTGGCCCCGCTACCGATAGATCCTTCGAGAGTTTCTGGGATATCAGGATCCGTGCGGGCGCCGGAGGTCCACACGTTTGCTGCAACGGATTGCCTTTTGCGCACTCGCGCTACCCCTATTCCTGTCCGCCAATGAAGGCTCGCCTTCGAGCGCACCGGTCAGCGGCGTGCTTGTCGATGACGCCACCGCGAGCATCCGCCCACTGATTGGCGGAACTGGTTCGGCGCGCGCTGGCGACGCGAGCGTGAGCGATGTCCAGTTCGCTCTGGCAGCGCCGGATGGCCGGACGGCCTTGGTTGTCCGGGACGACCGCGTTTCAGTGGTTCGCCGCGTCCAGACGCAAATGCCGGTGTGGCGCGATCTGACGGAAGAGCCCGTCGCGGTGGACCGGGCGGTATGGAGCCAGGACTCAAACGCACTGGCAATCTACGACGCCGCGCAAGCAACCATCTTCTTCTGGAAGAACGTTCAGTCGGATACGGCTCCCGCAGGCCGCTTCGACATGAGCCAGTTTCCCAATCCGCCGGCGACCATGGCGCTCGACCCGGAGGCTCGCTTCTTGTTTGCCACGTTTCGTGAACATGAGGGCGCGAGCCTGGTGGTAATTCCCGTGGGAGGCACTGCCCAGACGCTGTTGACGCTAAGCCGTCCGGGTGCGATGTTCCTCTCGGACGGCACTCTTTACATCGCGGATCGTGGACGCGCCGAGGTGTACGCGCTGAGCAACTGGACGACGGGATTCTCGCTGCGCACGGTGGTTGCGGCCGGCAACGGCATTTCTGACCCGGCGGGCATCGCTCTCTCGCAGGATGGGAAGCAACTTTACGTGGCCGATGCGGGCAGCCGGCAGGTGCTGGCCTTCGAGCTTGGATCGAGTGCGCAAAAGGCGGCGGTGCAACTCGATTTCCGGCCTACTCGAATGGATCCGATTGCGGCCGGCTCGCTCTTCCTGCTGGACAAGGGACACGCCGGAGAGAAGCCTGCGGAGGTGTTGCAGGCTCCGGACCTGCAGGTAGTTCATGTGCCGGTGGGCGCGGCGGATGTGCCAGCACCGCAGGACGAAAAGTAACAGGAAACTTAGCTGCAACCGCTCCCTCGCGGTCGCGGCTCCGTTTCAGGGTTGTAGCTCCGTTTCGAGGGGCTTCGGCGTGCCAATCTGGAGATTGGCGTTCCCAGGAACGACGCGGCGGCCGACGATGTGGAAGGCTCCACTGAGCACAAGCGCAATGGCCTCGCTGTAGATGCGATGCTCTTCAATGAGAATGCGTGTAGCGAGGGTGTCGGCGTCATCCATGTCGAGGACGGGCACCGCAGCCTGTTTGACAATCGGACCCGTGTCCACGCCGGAATCGACAAAGTGCACCGTGCAACCGGAGAACTTCACACCATAGTCGAGCGCCTGCTGTTGCACGTGCAGCCCTGGGAACGAAGGGAGCAGCGATGGGTGGATGTTCAATATCCGCATCGGGTAACGGTCTAGCAAGGGTTTCCCGACGCGCCTCATAAAACCCGCCAGGCAAACCAGATCGACCTTCAACGGAGCTAGCGCTTCGCAGACCTGCTCTGCGTAGACGTCCGTATCCAAGCCTTTCGACGGAAGCGAAATTGCTTTCAACCCCATGGCGGAGGCCGTTTCGAGAGCCTTCGCCTCGGGTTGATTCGAGACGACGCAGGCGATCTCGGCGTCCAGACGGCCCGCGCGAATGTTTTGCGCGATGGCCTCGAAATTCGAACCGCGGCCGGAGACGAGGATGGCGATGCGTTTCATTTGTAGATCACTCGCTCCTTCCTGCCGCGCGGCTGGCGAATCGTGCGGCCGATTTCGTGCCAGGGCTCTTTCATCCGGTCCAGCGCCTTCTTGGCCTTGACGGCCTTCTTGTCGGGCACGACGAGGATCATGCCTAGCCCCAAGTTGAAGGTGCGGCGATAGTCGTCGTCGGGCACATTGCCCAGACGCCGCATCAGTTCAAAGACCGGCAGGATGGGCCAGGAGCCGAGCTTGACCTCCACTGCGATGCCGGTGGGCAGAATGCGCGGCGTGTTGTCCGTGATGCCGCCGCCGGTGATGTGCGCGGCGCCCAGCAGCAGGTTATCCTTCATCAAGCGCTGAATCGGCTTGAGGTAGCTGCGATGAACTCTGAGCAATTGCTCGCCCACGGTGCAGTCGAGCTCCGGCAAGAAGGTCTTCGCGGTGTAGCCCGCGACGTCGAACAGCAACTTGCGCGCAAGCGAGTATCCATTGGTGTGCAGGCCCGTGGAAGGCAGGCCGAGCAGGATGTCTCCGGGGGCGATCTTCGCGCCTGTGAGAAGCTTCGACTGCTCGACGCAGCCGGTGATAAAGCCGGCCAGATCGTACTCGCCGTCGCTATACAGGCCGGGCATCTCGGCGGTTTCGCCGCCGATCAGCGCGCAGCCATTCTCCTCGCAGGCTTTTCCCAGGCCGCCCACTACCGCGCCGGCGATATCGGCATCGAGTTTACCGACCGCGAAGTAGTCGAGGAAGTAGAGCGGCTTGGCGCCCTGCACGGCAATGTCATTGACACAGTGATTCACCAGACATTGCCCGACAGTGTCGTGTTTGTTCGCCAGGAAGGCAACTTTCAGCTTCGTCCCGACGCCATCAGCAGAAGAGATGAGCACCGGACGCTTGTAGCCCGAGAGTCGGAAGCCCGCGCCGAAGCTGCCGATATCGCTCATCACGCCACGTGTGAAAGTCCTTCGTGCGGCTACCTTGATGAAGCCAACCGCGCGGTTTGCCTCGTCGATATTGACTCCGGCGTCTTTGTAGCTGATGGGTTTGCGAGTTGGCATGGCTGAAACACCAGTTTAAACTAGGGAGTTTCCCAATGAATAAACGGCTCTTCCCTTTTACGCTGCTATTTATCGCCGCGGCGGGCCTCGTGCTGGCGGCGCCTCCGCCGTACGTGGCCATCCAGGGCGCACGCGTTTTCACGGTAAGCGGGCCTGTGCTCGAAAAAGGAACCGTGCTGATCAAGGACGGCCTGATCGAGGCGGTCGGCGAGAACGTTGCGATTCCCGCGGGCGTCACTGTCATCGACGGGACGGGCCTCAACGTCTATCCGGGCCTGATCGACGCGCTGAGCACGTGGGGTATTCCCGATGCCGCTGGCGCGGCTCCGGCGCCCAGTGGCGCACGCGGTGGTGGCACCCCGGCCGGACAACCCGCGCAACCGCCGCAGCCGCGCGCGCGAGGACCCGAGGACCGGCCGAATACCTTCACGTGGGTGCGGGCGGCGGACCTGGTGAAGCCATCGGATAAGAGGCTTGAAACCGCGCGCAGTGCGGGCTTCACGACAGCCGTCACGTTTCCCAAGCAAGGCATTCTGGCCGGGCACGGCGCGGTGATCAATCTGGGCGGCGAGACAGGCGGTGACATGGTGCTCGATCCGTCGGCCGGTCTTTACACGACTTTGACGACCGGCGGCTTCGCCAGCTATCCGGGCTCGCTGATGGGCGTGATGGCTTACATGCGGCAAGTCTGGATCGACGCGGCCTACTACAAAGCGGCCAAAGAGGCGTACGCCAAGAATCCGACTGGAACGCCACGGCCGGCCTACGACCGGGCGCTGGAAGGCGTTCTGGAAACGCATCGGCTGCTGATGCCGGCAACAAGCAAGGTTCAGATCGAACGCATGCTGCGCTTCGGCGCGGAGTTCAAGACGCCGTTCGCCATCTACGGCGGGCACGCGGCGTACGAGGCCGCGGCCGACTTGAAGAAGGCGGGCGTACCGGTGATCCTCAACGTGAAGTGGCCGGCGAAGGAGAAGGACTCCGATCCCGAGGAGATCCCGAGCATGAAGACTCTGCAACTCCGCGACAAGGCGCCCACGACGCCGGCTACGTTGGCGGCTGCAGGCGTACCGTTTGCGATTTCCTCCGAGGGGCTCGATGCGCCGAAGGACATCGTCAAGGCGTTGAAGAAGTCGATCGACGTCGGACTCAAGCCGGCGGATGCGATTCGCGCGCTGACTCTTTCGGCGGCTGAGATCTACGGTATGTCCGCGCGGATCGGCTCGATCGAAAAGGGCAAGATCGCGAATCTGACCGTCATCAAAGGCGACTTGTTCGACGAAAAAGCGAAGGTCTCCATGGTCTTCATCGATGGCAGGAGATATCTGCCCGCGCCCGAAGCGCCGCCCCCGCCGAAGCCGGCTGGCGGCGCTCCCGCCGAGGAGGTGCAGCAATGAAAGCGGCACGGACCTTATTGACGATTGCCGTGACATGCGGAATTGCCTGCGCGCAGCAGGCCATCGTCTTGCAGAACGCGACCATTCACACCGTAACGAACGGAACGCTCACGGGCTCGGTGGTCATCAAGGATGGCTTGATTGCCGAAGTCGGCGAGAAGGTGCTCACGCCGGCTGGCGCAAAAGTAATTGACGTCAGCGGCAAGCACGTGATCCCGGGAATCATCGACTGCCACACGCACATCGCGCTGGACTCCATCAATGAAGGCAGCGTTTCCGTGTCGTCGATGGTGGACATGAAAGAGGTGGTGAACCCCGAGTCGATTGCGATCTACCGCGACCTGGCGGGAGGCACGACGATAGTGAACACGATGCACGGCTCCGCCAACGCCATCGGCGGATTGAACGTCGTGCTGAAAATGCGCTGGGGCAAGGACGCCGACGGGCTGGTGATGAAAGAGGCCAAGCCGAGCATCAAGTTCGCGCTGGGCGAGAATCCCAAGCGCCAGGGACAGGGCGGGCAGAGCCCGTTTGGCGGCAGCAACGTGGCGCCGCGCTATCCCGGCACGCGCATGGGCGTTGAGGATGTGATTCGCGAAGCCTTTACGCAGGCGAAGCAGTATCAAGCGGACTGGAAGAACTACGAGGCGCGCAAGGCCAAGGGCGAAAGCGTCTTGCCGCCGCGCAGGGATTTGAAGCTGGAACCGCTGGTGGAGGTGCTGGAAGGCAAACGGCTGGTGCACGCGCATTGCTACCGCGCCGACGAGATTCTGATGCTGCTGCGCGTGGCCGACGAATTCGGGTTCAAGATCGCAACGCTGCAGCACGTTCTGGAAGGCTACAAGGTAGCCAATGAGATCAAGGCGCATGGCGCCGGAGCATCCACGTTCAGCGACTGGTGGGGCTACAAGATCGAGGCCTATGACGCGATCCCATACAACGCCGCGGTGCTGACGAAGAAAGGCGTTCTCACGTCGCTTGAACTCCGACGATGCCAGCGGGGGCGACCTTTCGACGCGCCTGAATACGGAAGCGGGCAAGACGATGAAGTACGGCGGTCTCACCGAAGACGAAGCGCTGGCGCTGATCACGATCAACCCGGCCAAGCAGCTCGGCATCGACCGCTATGTCGGGTCCATCGAGGCGGGCAAGCAGGCCGATCTGGTGGTCTACGATAAGGACCCGCTCTCGATGTATAGCAAGGTGGAGCGCGTCTTCATCGACGGCATTCAGTATTTCGACCGTGACTCCGACGTCGCGGCCCGTTCGCGAAAGGAAGCGGAGAAGAAGGGCTTGTTGGACAAAGAAAAGGCGACGGAGAAGGCCACTGAGAAGCCAGGAGACAAGCCGGCCGATAAGCTCGGCTCGAAGGGCGCCAAGCCACAGGCAGGAGGCCAATATGAATAAGGCTCTGATTGCCAGTCTGTCGTTCATCGTAGTGCTGGCGGCCGCGGCGGCTCCGGCCGGGGGCGGCGGATCGTTTCTGCTGAAGAACGTCACGGTGCACCCGGTGTCGGGCTCGAAGATCGACAACGCGAGCGTGCTGGTTGTGGATGGCAGGATCGCCGAGGTCGGCACGAAGGTGGCCGCACCAAAGGTGAAGGTGAAGGTGATCGACGGCAAGGGCCTGCATGTGTGGCCGGGCATGATCAACTCGGGTTCGATGGTGGGTCTGGCGGAGATCGGTTCGATCCGCGAAACCAACGACACGGGCGAACTGGGAACGTTCGATCCGCAGTTGCGCCCCATCATCGCTGTGAACCCCGAGAGCGAACATATCCCCGTCGTGCGGGCTAACGGAATCACGATGACGGCGCTGCTGCCCGCGTCACCGGAAGGACGCGGTTCACGGGGTCCCAATGCGCAGATCATCGGCGGGCAGATTTCGCTGGCGCATCTGGCCGGGTGGACCTGGGAAGAGATGGAGGTGCGGCGCGCCGGCGGCATGCACCTGAGCTATCCCGCCATCAATGCGGTCAGCTTCGATCCCACGACGTTCGCCCGGACGCGCGGCAAGTATTCCGACTCGAAGCTGCAGCGCGACAAGCAGGTGCAGGAGCTGAACGGCTTCTTTGACGATGCCCGCGCGTATTGGACCGCGAAGAAGGGCGGCCTGCCCGTTAAAGCGGACTTGAAGTTTGAAGCAATGATTCAGGTGCTGGACGGCACGGTCCCGCTGATTGTCTTCGCCGAACATGAGCGCGAGATCAAGGAAGCCATTGAATTCGCGGATAAGCAGAACGTGAAACTCGTTCTGGCCGGCGTGCGCAAGCCGGGCGCGGCGCTGGCGACGATTGCGAAGAAGAAGATCCCCGTGATTCTGGGACGCACGCAGGTGGGAGCGGACGAGGAAGACGATCCGTACGATGAGCCGTATACTCTGCCGGCGAAGCTAAACGACGCGGGCGTGAAGTTCTGCTTCGGGACATTCGATGAGCAGTTCGCGCGCAACCTGCCGTATCAGGCGTCGCAAGGCGTGCCGTTTGGATTGCCGTATGATGCGGCGCTGCGTTCGGTGACGCTGAGCGCTGCCGAGATCTGGGGCATCGATAAGGACTACGGTTCGATCGAGCAGGGCAAGGTCGCGGATCTGGTGGTGACCGACGGGGACCTGCTGGAAGTGAAGACCAGCGTCAAGATGCTGTTCATCCGCGGCAGTGAAGTGGATCTGGAAACGAAGCACACGCGGCTGTACAAGAAGTACATGGCGCGGCCGTAATCGAGCGTGTGGGGCGGGCCGTCCAGGCCCGCGCGGGCTCTCCAGAGCCCGCTCAAGTTAGTTGCGGGGCCGGAGGCCCCGCGCGGCTCTGGAGAGCCGCCCCATCTCAAGGCAAGGAGAAGTTTTGCGCGCGTTGATTCAGCGGGTCTCGTCGGCCCGCGTTGAAGTGGAAGGGAGCGTCACCGGCTCGATCGGCGAGGGGCTGCTGGTGTTGCTGGGAGTCCGAAGAGAAGACACCGAGGCCGATGCGGAGGCGCTGCTCGAAAAGGTGCTGGGGCTGCGCATATTTGAAGACGCCGCGGGGAAGATGAATCTCAGCCTACGGGACACCGGCGGCGCGCTGCTGGTGGTCTCGCAATTCACGCTGTATGGCGACACCCGCAAGGGCCGGCGTCCCAGCTTCGACATGGCCGCGCCGCCCGAGCAGGCGAACGGGCTCTACGAGCATTTCGTGGCGCAGGCTCGCGCGCAAGGAGTGGAGACGCGGACGGGCGTGTTCCGCGCCATGATGTCGGTCACGTTGACGAACGAAGGGCCCTGTCACATTCCTCATTGAGACGAAGAACGGGTGAACGCTTGCGGCGTTCACCCGTCTACTGAACGAAGGTAGTGGGCCGACGTGGGCGTCGGCAGCGGATCAGGTGATCCGCCCTACTACAACTTACTTCACAGTCGCGGGCATGACGAACGCAACCACCGCCATGATGACGGAGGCCACGGGCAGCAGCAGCAGCGCTTTCTTGAGTCCCTTCGGGTCGTCGCCGGCGATCCCGCCGATGATGGGGCTGGAAGCAACGATGCCCGCCCAGCCTGCCGTGATGGCGATGCCGAGAGCCGTGGCTTCCGTGCCCGCGGTCTTGAAGGCGTCGCTGACGTAGCCGAGCGTCGTCGGGAAGACAGGCGCCATGGCTAGGCCACCGAGGAAGATCGCGATCCAGGCGACGGTTGGGTTCTTGCTCTGCAGCATCAGGTAGGTGGTCACTGCCATCGCAATGGCCGCGCCGAGCAGCACGGTCTTCGGATCGACGGTCTGCAAAACCCGCGAGATGCCGACGCGGCCGACGATCAGGCCGAGCGCGAAGCCCAGCGAGAGGATGGTCATGGCCCGCTTTTCCGGAACGCCCTGGGCGATCAGGTGACGCGCCAGCCAGTTCCACACGCCGACTTCGCAGGCGACATATAGGAAGAGGAAGAGCGCCGGCAGGATCAGGTGCGGGTCGGTGATCAGCTTGGTCGCCATCGCAAAATTGAAGGCCACCTTGCCGGAAGCAGCCGGGTAAGGAGCTATGACGCTGGCGGCGAGCGCGACGAGGGCGAGCACGGCGGCGAAGAGCGTCAGCTTCTTAGAGTCGCTCTTAAACAGGTTCGCGGCCACCAGCGGCGTCACCAGCCCGCCCAGGCCGAAGAACAGGTTCAACAGGTTGGCGACCGAACTGGTGTTAGTCTGCATGCCGGCAGCGATCTCGGAGTTCAATCCGTTCGCTCCGCTCACCAACACGCCACCACCCAATCCGAGCACCAGCATCGCCGTGGCAACCAGCGCGTAGCCGGGGACGCTGCGCAGAGAGAGCAGGGCCAGCGCGACCAACCCGAGGCCGAGCAGCATGCCCAATTGCTTGCCGTACAGGTCCATCAGCGGACCGCTGAAGAATGAGCCGATCATCAGGCCGATGGCCTGGATCAAGGCGATGTTTCCGTTTTGCTTTGGGGAAAGCGAGTACTTCTTGGAGAGGTCTGGCAGGATCGTGCCCAGCATGGCAGCGATCATGCCGTATACGAAAATCCCGAGGATCGCAGCAGTGAACAGCATGTCCCCAAGATGCTATCAAATCGGACGCGGGAGAGGGCAAGGAAATGCCTTGGTTGTGCGAGACACAAATGGACGCCGTCGCGATCGCCTGGCAAAGTGGCCGGAAGCCGAGTGTGTGAGTGCGCAAGGCCGAGGGCGCTGTTGTGGGGCAGCTTGGCAAGCTGCGGCCGAACGGCAATCAGCCAACTGGGACTTTGGCGCGAGACGGCGGCGCGAGACGGCGGCGGTAGGCAACCGCCGCGCAGGAAGCCATCCTGCCCCACGGCGCCGGATGCGTACACGACTCATGAAACGCCGGCCGGAAGCTGGGCCATCGCACACCTGGCTGGGCGGTACGCCCTGGCATGCCAGCAGGACCCCGGCATGACGCCAGAACGGTTCCTGCGTCAGATGAGCCTCCGCATTCACCGCTGACGCCCTTCCAGGAACCCAAGACCTGTGGGCAATACCGACATTCAGTGGGGCAGCCGCTGCCAAGAACCTCAACAGGTGGGTGTAAAGCCGCAGGGCGCTGGCAAAAGTGCGGAATTCTTCAGCACTTCAGGCCCCTATATCCGATTGGAGTCTCAATTGCGTACATTTCCAGGCCAAAGGAGACCCGCGTGAAAGATGCTGGCCATTTGATCCGCCTGGCGGTTCTGTTCGGGGCAGGGTTCGTGGTCTTCCTGATCGCCCGGCAGGTTCTTGTGCCAACCGGATTCGGGAAGTACGGCCATTTCCGGGCAGGCGCTCTGGACGATGTGCGCGCGCGCCCGATCCATTTCGCGGGCCGGGCAACCTGTGAGATGTGCCACGAAGACAAGCTCAAGGAATTGAAGAGCGGGAAGCACGCCGGAGTGAGTTGCGAGGCGTGCCACTGGGCGCAGGCCGCACATGCCGACGACCCCTCGAAGAGCAAGCCGGTGCTGCCCGACACCACGTCGCTTTGCCCGCGCTGCCATGCCGCGCTTTCGGCCAAGCCCAAGGGCTTCCCGCAAGTCGTGGTGCGCGACCACGCGGGCACGGAGCCATGCAAGACTTGCCACCAGCCGCACAGCCCGAAGATCGGGTAGGAGAGAAGCCATGAATACGACACGGCGCGAATTACTCTCTCGGGTTACAAAGCTCCTCATCGTCACCCCGGCAGCAGCCGCGTACCTGGACCGGTTGAACGGATCCGAGACGGAGCCGGCATCGAAATACCTGATGGCGGATCACTATTGGGCGATGGTGATCGACATAGAAAAGTGCATCGGCTGCGGCAATTGCGTTCGCGGCTGCGCGGAAGAAAACGGCGTGCCGCGCGGCTATTTCCGCACTTGGGTGGAGCGGTATGAAGTGGGAGCCTGGCCGGAGTCGGACCATCCCGAGGTAGATTCGCCCGACGGCGCGTTCGGAGGATTCACCGAGAAGTCCCGCCCCGGAGCGAAGAGTTTCTTCGTGCCCAAGCTGTGCAACCACTGCGAGCATTCTCCGTGCGTACAGGTGTGCCCCGTCGGAGCCACCTTCGAGACGCCGGACGGGCTTGTGCTGGTCGATCAGACTTACTGCTTGGGGTGCCGCTACTGCGTCCAGGCCTGCCCTTATGGATGCCGCTACATCCTTCCGGAAAAGCAGGTGGTGGACAAGTGCACGCTGTGCTACCACCGCATCAGCCAAGGCCTGACCACGGCGTGCTGCGAAGTCTGTCCCACCGGAGCGCGCAAGCTGGCCGATTTGAAGGACCCCAAGGATCCGGTTCACGAGTTCCTGCGCACCAACAGCGTTCAGGTGCTCAAGCCCCACATGGCCACGGGCGCGAAGGTCTATTACAAGTCTTTGGACCAGTCGGTGCGGTAGAGGAGACGAGCAATGGACCCACACATAATCAAAGGCGTCGAAGGCTTCATGTACCCCAATGAAGTCGAACTTCAGTGGAGCATTCTGATCGTCCTCTACCCATTCATCACCGGCCTGGTCGCGGGAGCGTTCATTCTGGCGTCGCTCGAACGCGTCTTCAACGTGGCTGCCGTGAAGCCGACCTATCGCCTGGCGCTCCTCACCGCGCTGGCTTTCATGCTGGTGGCTCCGCTGCCGCTGCAGTTGCACCTCGGCCATCCGGAGCGCTCGTTTGAAATGTTCACTACGCCGCACCGCTCGTCGGCGATGGCCATGTTCGGCTTCGTCTACCTGTGGTACCTGATGGTGGTGCTGGTGTTGGAAATCTGGCTCGACTATCGCAAGGATATCGTGCGGATGGCGCAATCGAGCAAGGGCCTCACCCGCCAGCTTTACAGGCTGCTTTCTCTCGGATCCACCAATTTGAGTCCGGCCTCCCTGCGTCTCGACGATCGTGTGGGTTACATCATCACCGTCATCGGCATCCCGTCGGCATTTCTGCTGCATGGGTACGTCGGATTCATCTTCGGTTCGGTCAAGGCCAATCCCTGGTGGTCCACGCCGTTGATGCCCGTCGTGTTCCTGTTTTCCGCCATGGTGTCGGGCATCGCGCTGGTGATGCTGATGTACATGGCACTGATGAAGATCCGCCGGCAGACGCTCGATATGCGCTGCCTGGATACGATCGCGCGTTATCTCTTCTATACGTTCGTCATTGACTTCTCGCTCGAAATGCTGGATCTGATCCACCGCATGTACGAGGCGGGCGAGTCGTTCCAATCGCTCGATTTCATGGTTCACTCGCGGCTTTGGATCTCGCACGTGCTGCTGCAAATCGTCGCCGGAACCGTGGTTCCTCTGGTTCTGCTCGCTCTGACACAACTCGTGCGTCTGGCCGATTTCCGCCGCCGCCAGATCTACGCGTTCGCGGGGATCCTGACGCTTGTCGGGATTTTCGCCATGCGCTGGAATGTCGTAATTGGAGGACAACTCTTTTCGAAAAGCTTCCTCGGCTACACCACCTACAAACTGGACTTCATCACGCGCGAAGGGCTGCTGCCCGCCATCATTCTGATGATTCTGCCGTTCGCAATTCTGTGGGGGCTGGCCAAGCTCCTGCCTCCTTGGGCGCCAGGCGAGGTCCGATCCGTTGGAGGGTTGCATGGGGGAGACGCGCGATGATCTGAACGCCCGGCTCGACGAACTGAGCCGCAATGTCGACGAACTGCGCCGCCGTTTGACCACCCTGGAGTCGAACGTTGGCTTAACTCCTGCCGCCGCCAGCGTCATGGCGGCATTGCCGTCCGCCGCTATACCGGTTGAAGCTTTCACCACTGAAGCGGCAGCCGCCGGGCCGCTTCATAGCGAGAGCCTGATCCCTGCCATCGGCTGGGGACTGCTCGGCATCGCCGGAGCTTACCTTCTGCGCGCTACAGCCGACGAGGGCAGAATCGTGGGCCTGCTCGGCGTCGGCGCCGGGGTGATCTACGCGGGGTGTTGGCTCGTCTTCGCCGCGCGCCGGGCCGCGGACAACCGGATGCATAGCGCGATATACGCTCTCACCTCGGCGCTGATCCTGGCTCCGATGCTGTGGGAGACGACAGTTCGGTTCCACCTGCTTCCGGTTGAGTCGGCGTCGGCCGTCCTGCTGGCGTTCGTTCTGCTTGGACTGACGATCGCGTGGAAGCGCAATGTGTCTTCCATCGCATCCATAGTGACCCTGACTACCCTGGGCGCCACGGCGGCGCTATTCCGCGAAACGCACGACACTACGGCGTGCGTTGTCACGGTGCTGGTGGTGGCCGCGGCGGTCGAGTTCTCCGCGTGCCGAGACCGCTGGATGCGTCTGCGTTGGATCGTCGCCGTAGCAGCGGACCTGACCGTGCTGCTGGTAACCGTGATGGTGACCGTGGCGCCCACGCCGGGGGAAGGAATAGTGGCTCCGTCCCTGGGGCTCGTGCTTGCATCGCAAATCGCGTTGCTGACCATCTACCTCAGCAGCACCGTGGACCGGACGATCTTCCGCAAGTTGAAGATCATCCGCTTCGAGATCGGGCAAACCTCGGTGGCGTTTCTGGTCTCGATCCTCGGGGCGCTGCGGCTGGCCGGGATCGATCACGCGGCCGCCGCGGGTGTCGGCTGGTTCTGCCTGACAGGCGGTGCGGCCTGCTATCTCGTTTCGTTCGCGATCCTCGAGCGGGCTCGCGAGCGCGACCACAACTTCTATGCTTACTCGACATTCGCCATCTTGCTCACATTGGCTGGATGTTGGGTGCTCATGGCGGATCCGATGCTTGCGGGGGCGTGGTCATTGCTCGCGGTCGCGGCGATCTGCGCCGCCTTCCGGCGGGATCGCGATACACTGCGGGTCCACAGCGCCATCTACCTGATCCTAGCGATGGTGACCGCGGAACTTGTGCCTCAGTCTCTAGGCCGGATCATGGGGACCAGCGCACAAGCAGGGCACCTGCCGTCCATCGGTTATCTGTTGACGCTCGCCGGCTCGGGTCTGTGCTATATCGCTCTGGTGCGCCTTGGCAACCGCTCCGAAGCGCACTGGATGGACCTTGTGGAAGCTACGTTGTCGGTGGCTCTGGTGTGCCTGGCTGCGACGGGTCTCGCCGCGAGCGCGATCTACCGCTACGTCTCGCCCGCCGCGCCGCTCCGCACCGCGCTGATCACGGCCTTCGCGTTGGGCGCGGCCTGGGCCGGATTGCATTGGCGCCGCCGGGAGCTTACATGGCTGGCGTACCCGCTGATGGCTCTGTCGGGTTTCAAGCTTCTCACCGAGGACTTCCAACAGGGCCGTTCGCTGACGCTCTTCGCGTCGCTGATCTTCTTTGGAGGCGGGCTGATCGTACTGCCGCGGCTTTTGCGCCACAAGCCGGGGGCGCTGCGTGGAGCGCGGACTTAAGTTGCCGAAATTTGTGACAGCGGATCCCGTGGATCCGGCTCACTCCCGCAGTCTGCCGAAGTAGACCTCGGTGTCGTAGAGCAACGTGACCCTGCCGTCCGCCTGGTGCTCCTCAAAGAGGCGGCCGAGTTCCGCCATCGAAGGCTCATAGCCCGGCGCGCCGGGCAGCGGAGCGTATGACGAAGACAGGAATCGGCCACGCAATCCTGCCAGATCGAATTCCTGCTGGTTTGGCAATTTCTCCAGGCGCCAGTTTGATGCGCCGAAGAAGCGATCCAGCTCAAACCCCGCCAGATGCGGACGCTCCGGCCCGTAGCGCGCGACCAGGTCCTCGTAGCCGGCCATGAAGCCGGGAGCGCGTACGCGCTCGTTCCAAACCAGCACGACCCAACCCGCCGCCCGCAGAATGCGATGAAATTCCGCGCGGGCCTGCTCTGGGTCGAACCAGTGAAAGGCCTGACCCGCTGTGATGAAGTCGACGCTGTGATCGAGAAGCGTCGTTGCTTCCGCGCGGCCTTCTACGCTGCGAAAGCGAGGCCAATCCGCAAGCAGCCGCTGCCCGGCGAGACGCATCTCGCGGTTCGGCTCCACCCCCAGAACCTCGCAGCCGAATTCCAGGAAAAGCCGGGCGAGCAGACCGGTGCCCGAGCCGACGTCGGCGATTCGGGAGTTGGCAACCAAGCCGCACTCGCGGACGAGAAGGCTCACGACGCCGCTTGGATACGTCGGGCGATAGAGAACGTAATCCTCGACTCGAGAGGAAAAGCGTTGTATGGGATCCAGGTTCATTGGCGGATGCCGTAGCTGCTCCGTGTCCACCTTCGAGGAGTGTGGCAGAATTCTCGAAGCAAAAAGGCCTTTTCTTATTGCATCGCTAACCTCTTGATTCTATGTGAGACGCTAAGGAGAAACCAAAACCGCTTTTCGTTTCCGGGTGCCCGCAATCGACCGGCAAGCCTTAGATCCGGGGATCTTGGGGCGCGTAAGCAGCCCTCCAATCGATCCTCTCAGCGGCTCAGGATTTGGACCTCCAGCGGCGCGAGGCTGACGCGAATGCAACGCAGCGGCCCAGTGCCTGTGCTGCCATTGGTCTCTTGAACTGACACCGAGCCTGCCGGTTTCTCAACCACCGGCCCCGGGCTTTGAAACGCGGCCTTATTGGAATATCGAACTTGGTATTGATCCCCCGGCTGACTGAGCGTGATATCGACAATCACGTCGAAACTTCGCGCGTCGGACGGGCTGCAATTGGCGGCGACTACGACTTCCTGATCCACAAGAATTCTAGAGAACGCCAGGATTCCCTGCGGGAACGGGGAAACCCCGAAATTCTGTCCATCACCTGAGATCGGCCGGAAGTAAAACCGGCCGTAACGCAGAGCCGGTTCCGCGGCGCGGACCACGGCGAGCTGGCTGATCTGCTTGTAGTAGAAGCTACCCTGCTGGAACCCAGGATCACCCCACAAAGCCTCGCGGACGGCCGGGTCGCTTCCGCTGCCGTGCAGGCCCTGTTCGGTTCCGTAGTAGAGGCAGGGAACTCCCGGCAGGCTATAAAGGCAACCCAGACCGAGCGTCACCTGATCGTCGAATTGGTCCTCGTTGCCAGGCTGGACGAAGCGGATTCGTTCCTTGACGTCGTGATTGTCGAGGAACGTCACGAAGTAGCGCGTCGCGTCGCCGTGCGAACTGAGTACATTGGCTTCGATGCTCTTCCGAAAGACGTACATGTCCGACCAACGCGGAGGGCGGCGAGAAGCCTTTGACCACGGGCTTCAAGTTGAAGAACAGCGGGTAGTCGAGCGCTGCGTCCACACCCACCATGTCGGTGTCCTGGGTCGTCGTGCGGCCGATGAAGCGGGCGATCTCCTGTTCCGCGTCGCCCACGAATACCTCGCCGAACGTGAAGAAGTTCTTCTTGCCGATGCTCAGGGCATACTCACGGATCGAGTTGCCAAAGAGCTGCGGGAAGCCGCCCTTGAGGTACCGCAGCGTATCGATCCGGAACCCGTCAATGTCGAACCGAGCGATGACATACTGGTAAGCCCTGATGAGGAACTGTTGCAGCGGAACCAGGTCGGTTCGAAGCTGCTTGAGTGAGGCGAAGTCGCCAACGGTATCGTCACCGGAACCCGGCAGACCCTGTCGGCGGTAAAACGAGTTGTCGTGCAACTCGCTGGGCCACACCAGCGCGTCGGTGGGCGGTTGTGGAATTGTAGCGATGTCGGACCAGTCGGGGCGGGCTTGACCGCTGGCATCACGCCATTGAATCGCTCGCGCGGTCGATCGGAAATCCGCTTCGGCGCCGTTCGACTGCTGGCAGCTTTGTTCACCCAGATCGCATGGGTAGGCAAACACGTTCCCGGTGTGATTCAGCACGATGTCGAGAATCACGTACAGCCCCTGTGCGTGGGCCGCATCTACCAATGACCTTAGTTCGTCGTCAGCGTGCTGGGGATCTGCCGCGAAGCGCGGATCGGCGCGCAGGAAGTGGTGAATGCCGTAGCCGTGGTAGGTGCCTTCCTCAAAGGGGACGTTCTTGAGCACGGGGCTGAGCCAGATCGCGCCGGCGCCGAGACCCTTGATGTAGCCCAATTGGTCCTCGATTCCAGCGAAGTTGCCGCCTTGAAATCCAAAGAAATTGGGATCGTCGAAGGGTTGATGGCGGGGTGGCGCCGAGGAATTATTGAAGCGATCGACCATCAGGAAATAGATCCATTGGTCGCGCCAGTCCGCGGGCGAGGGGAAGGTTTTGGGCGCGCCGCCCGCATCCTTCACCTGGTTGAAAACGGCTTGAAACTCGGGCGAGTAGAGTGAGTCCGGCATTGTGGCTCGCGCTTCGGGGTAGCCCGGATTATAGCCCGATCGCCGGACGCGAGAACAGTGAATTTCCCGTCACGGGGTGCGCGGACCGAACCTCGCGAGTTCGTGTGGACGGACTGCGCGCCAGTGAAACTCTCTTTGCGGGGGGTGGGCAGAATCGCCCGGAAGGGGTTGAACTAACTGGTCGGACCGCCGAGATTTGAACTCGGGACCTCTTGCACCGCGTTTGCTCTGTTTCGCCAGTCCACGGGCGCTTGATGCGGCGATCAATATGATTGAGGCGCATCGGTTGTTGCGCTGGCTCAAAGACAAGCAAGCGCAGCTGGGTCAATCTGGGTTAACTGACAACGGGGCGAACCATTCCGATCCTATCGGAAGGGGCGAACGTCAACCATCTGCAACCGGCACCGTGAAGAGGGCCATGTTGGCCGTTTGAATTCCTACCGCTTCCGAGTTGGGAGTCTGGCAGCCCTTGCGCCGGTATCGGTCGGAACTGTGAGTCTTTGCAATGTGCCGATGCCGAGGAGTCAGCCATGAATCGATGGACGCGTGTCGCGATCTTCTTTCTCGCTGTTTTCGCCCGAGTGGCCGGAGCAAACGAGTACCCCTTGCAGTTCACTCCCAACCCCGGATTTCGAGGCTTGGTGGTTGCTGGGTACAAGTTCTCAGGCAGCACGGTGATTGGCAACTGCAGCTACTACACCGAGAGCAGCGGCTCCGGGCGAGGAGCTGGCTACCACACGACCATTACGAACTACAACCAGACGTGTACGTGGGACCTGTACGGTAATCTGCTCAGCTTCGCGCAGGGCGCACCCGCAGTGCCCGCGCCGATAGCCTACCAGGGTACCGAAACGATCTATGCGACCACCCCAGATGGCAGCAGCTTCACGGGCACGGATTCGAAGCTGCCTTCCGGGGGCTTCGTCGACACGCCGGGTCCGCATTATTCCTGGGTCGCAGGACATGTCTTCGAGGTGATCGGGCAGGGGGTCCTCACGATCGATGCAAAGCTCGAAAGTGACGGCGCACAACCGCTGAGTATCTCCTCTGTGGCGCCGAGTGCGGTTCATGGCACGACGTCCCTCATCAGCACTACTTGCTCCGGCGAGATCGCGGTGGGCGCCACATGCACGGTGACCGTGAGTTATGACCCAACTCAAATATGCTCGACGTCTCGCCTCGGTTACGACACGATGAGTATTGGAGTGACGAGTAACACTGGACAGGCGTTGGACTTCCTCCAGTCCTTCGTGATCCTCCTGAATCACCGCAACAACAAGTGCGCCGTCGGCTCGAATGAGTGACAATCCGGCGCGAGTAGCCGGCGATACGGGGGCACAAACAGACCACCAGTGCGCATTCGTCGAGCAACCTTGTGAACGCACTTCGGTGTTTGGTTGAATTCCGCGCGGTATAAGGGGCACTCGGGCTGAAGGCCAGACGGATTCCGGGAGTGCACATTCATAGCCGCCCGTCGTGAACGGCACCCTGGGTGAGTAGTCTGCAAGCGGCGATCTTGCTCGTCTCGGGACCACGCGTCCTACAAGAGATCATCGGATTTCAGCATTCACGAACGAGGAATTGCGGGGACACCTCGAATTGCTCGGCTTTGAAGTATGCGGACCGCGCTGGAAGGGTCAGCGCACTTGCCTCGCACTGGGGTGTGCTGGCAGTTGCGCTGTAAATCTTTGCTTCTAAACTGGTCGGGCCGCCGAGATTTGAACTCGGGACCTCTTGCACCCCAAGCTAGAAGCATCAATCGCCCACAGACAATCTAACTGAACACAAAAGACTTATGGGAGCCGATCTGGACGCCACGCCGTCAGTTCGACGGTTTTGGACTCCCGGTGGGCGCCACGATAGGCTTTGACATGCAGCCCTTTGGCTGGTTAACATGGCCATGGGTAACAACATGGCCATGTGAATTATCGTGGCCGTGTTAAGGAGCGGCGATATGGGTTACGCTGATCGTTCCGTCCGAGCCGGCGCCGAATTCGAAAATGTCCTGGCGGGCGTATTCCGGAAAGCAGGGTGGCGCATCCAGCGGGATCCGCGGGTCTTCGACATGCGAGCGGATCTTATGGCTGAAGCCAACGGCAGGAAGTACGTCATCGAGCTGAAGGTATGCTCTGAAGGCCGCGGCGATCGACTGGTCCCCCTGCTGGCCCAAGCGATTCTTGAGGCACAGGCGATTGCGCGCCGGCTCCCGGAGCAGATCGTGCCCGTAGCCGTTGTAGCGGCCGGGCGCATTCCGGCATCGGTGGCCGAGCGTTTAATGCAATTTGCCAAACGCTACGCCCCAGAGGCTGGGGTTGGGATAATCGACGCCGAAGGCTTCCGCTTGTTTGCTGGCCCAGGCCTCGAAGAACTCGACGCGAAGCCAATCCGCCCTGTGGCCAGCCAGAATGTCCCCCACAAACGCCTGCCTGACCTGTTCTCTGACCTGAACCAGTGGATGCTCAAGATAATTCTCGGGCAGCAACTTCCAGAGCATCTGATTTCCGTACCTAGAATGCGGATTCGGAACTCGTCTCAGCTTGCCGATGTCGCGCAAGTTTCAGTTATGAGCGCATCCCGGCTCGCAAATCAGCTTGCGAATCGAGGTTTCCTTCAAGAGGGCGAAGATCAACTTCGGATTGTGCGAATCGAGGAGCTACTGGATCTGTGGATATCGGCCAACCGCGAGGCGGCGGCGGAGATCCCCGCCCGCTGGGTCATTAAGGGCGGACCGCGGCAACTGCGCTCGGCCTTGCTCGACTACGCTCTTCCGCGGATGTCCAGTCCGGATGTCCGCCGAAAGAGGGGTGGCGAAAGTATTATCAAGCTCCCACCACCGCGATGTTGTCTGGGCCTCTTTGGGGCTGCGGACGCACTAGACGTTGGGTTTGTTCGTGGCGTCCCACCGCAGATCTACGTTGAGCGTCTCACGTTGGATGTCTTGAGCCGCCTTGGGCTGTTGGTCGGCGAATCCAATCGCCCCCCCGACGTCTACATAAGGATACCGGCCGACCCAGAGTCTGTTTTTCGGGCTTCGGTATTGCACGAAGGGATCCCAGTATCAGACATCCTGCAAGTATGGCTCGATGTCTCCGCGCATCCCGCTCGAGGCCGAGAGCAGGCGGATGAGATTCGGCGGCGGGTCCTAAGGCCGCTGTTCAGGAGACACAATTGAACGGCGGTCAAGATCTCGACTCATTTCAGCGACTGATACGGGCGCTTGAACCATGGCTCGATCAAGTCGTAATCGTCGGTGGTTGGGCGCATCGGCTTTATCGCCTGCATCCGTACGCACAGGTATTAGATTTCGCACCCTTGGCCACACTTGATACGGATGTCGCCGTGCCCGCCAAGCTACATGTCGGGGAACAGGATATTGGTGCTCGGCTGACGGCCCATGGTTTTACCGAGGAGTTCGTCGGTGACTATCGCCCACCGGCAACTCACTATTGCCTGGGCGGCGAGTCCGCTGGGTTCTACGCAGAGTTCCTGACTCCTCTGGTCGGCGGTGAATACGATCGGAGCCACAGACGGAAAGCAACTATAGAGATCGGCGGTATTTTCTCGCAGCAATTGCGTCACATCGAGATCCTTCTGCAACACCCATGGTCCATCGAGTTCGAGTCCGATGGTGTCACGACTGGAATTCGAATCGCAAACCCCGTCAGCTTCCTGGCTCAGAAGATTCTCATTCACAAGGGGCGAGGTCCGGCGGACCGAGCGAAGGATATCCTGTACATGCACGATACGCTCCAAGTCTTCGGCGCTCGGTTCCGGGAACTCCACGAGATATGGCGGATTCGCGTCGCCCCCTGGATGCAACTTCATGATGCGAAGAAGGTGTCGAAGGTGTCAGAAGATCTATTTGGAAAGCTCGGTGACGGCACTCGCCGGGCAGCAGAGATCTCCGCTGAGCGGGCACTGTCTCCCGAAGCCATCAGGCAAGCTTGTCAATATGGTCTTGTGCAGGTGTTTGGATAAGCGCAAGCATCTCGGAGGCGGGCGTCCATTTTGGACTGCAAGACATGGCCTTCGATCAATGTTTACTGCGTTGGTCTTTGGGGAATTTGGTCGGGCCGCCGAGATTTGAACTCGGGACCTCTTGCACCCCAAGCAAGCGCGCTAGCCAGGCTGCGCCACGGCCCGATCATCTCTATTCTCGCACAAGCTTCCCGCCATGTGCTCTCTGTTACAGAGAAGAAAAGGGAGGCATCTACTCCATTCGCGAATGGGTATCCGCCCGCGGCCGTTCACAAATCTGCAGCCAAACGTGGCGAGGCGACGCCTCTCGATTGCCGCTACTTGCCGGTAGCGAACTTCGAAGCTTCGAGACGCGCTTGAGCCCGCTTCAACGAATTCAAAGCCCGCGCGATGTCGACGTCGCCGGTTGGGTTCAAAAGCCGCTGGTTCGCGCGCTGCAGCGCGTCCTGGGCGCGTTTGAGGTCAATCTCGTCGCCGCGCTCGGCAGTGTTCGCCAAGACCCGCACTGAGTTCTGCGAAACTTCCACCCACCCTCCACTCACGCACAGGCAGCGAGGATGTTGGCCCTGTATGATGTAGCGCAGCACCCCCGCGCCCAGTTCGGAGAGCAGCGGAGCATGTTCGGGGAGGATGCCCAGTTCGCCATTGGCGCCGGGCACCTCCACCTCGGTCACGGTCTCTTTCAACATCAGACGCTCGGGCGTCGCCACCTCGAGCAGGATGGTCCCGGCCATGTCTAGCTCGCTTTCTTGATCTGCTCGGCGCGCTCGAGGACGTCTTCAATGGTGCCCTGCATGTAGAAGGCCTGTTCGGGAATGGCGTCGTGTTTGCCGTCGCAAATCTCCTGGAAGCCGCGCACGGTGTCGGCGAGCTTCACGTATTTGCCCTTGAAGCCGGTGAACTGCTCGGCCACGTGGAAGGGCTGGGAGAGGAAGCGCTGGATCTTGCGGGCGCGGGCAACGGTCAGCCGGTCCTCTTCGCCGAGCTCATCGATACCCAGGATGGCGATGATGTCCTGCAGGTCCTTATAGCGCTGCAGGATGCCTTTGACGCGCTGGGCCGTGTCGTAATGCTCCTGGCCGACGATCAGCGGATCGAGAATGCGCGAAGTGGAAGCGAGCGGATCGACCGCGGGGTAAATGCCGATGGAGACCAGATCGCGGGACAGGTTGGTCGTCGCGTCGAGGTGCGCGAAGGTCGTAGCCGGAGCGGGGTCGGTGTAGTCGTCGGCGGGCACGTAAATGGCCTGCACCGAGGTGATCGAGCCCTTCTTGGTAGAAGTAATGCGCTCCTGTAACTCGCCCATTTCGCTGGCCAGGTTCGGCTGGTAGCCGACGGCCGAAGGCATGCGGCCGAGCAGCGCCGAAACTTCGGAACCGGCCTGGGTGAAACGGAAAATATTGTCGATGAAAAGCAGTACGTCCTGGCCCTCTTCGTCGCGGAAGTATTCGGCCACGGTCAAGCCCGTAAGTCCGACGCGCAGACGGGCCCCGGGAGGCTCCGTCATCTGGCCGTAGATCAGAGAGCACTTGGACTTGCGCCAATCGGAAGGATCGATGATGCCCGCTTCCTTGAACTCGCGCCACAGATCGTTGCCTTCGCGGGTGCGCTCGCCGACACCGGCGAAGACCGACACGCCGCCGTGCTTCATGGCGATGTTGTTGATGAGTTCCTGGATGACGACCGTCTTGCCAACGCCCGCGCCGCCGAACAAGCCGATCTTGCCGCCGCGAAGGTAGGGTTCGAGAAGATCGATGACCTTGATGCCCGTTTCGAACATCTGCAGCCCGGTGGCTTGCTCGTCGAACGCCGGGGCCGAGCGATGAATTGGAAAATGATGTTCGGTATTCACCGGGCCCATATTGTCGACGGGCTGGCCCAACACGTTGAGCACGCGGCCGAGGGTCTCTTTGCCGACGGGCACCGTGATCGGCGCTCCCGTGGAGACGGCCTTCATGCCGCGCACCATGCCATCGGTGGGCTGCAGCGCGATGCCGCGCACGCGGCCTTCGCCGAGGTGCTGCATCACTTCGACCGTCACATCGATGGGCGTCGGCGAATCGAAGCCTTCGCTATTGATCCGCACCGCCGTGAGGATGGACGGGATCTGGTGCTCGGCGAACTGGATATCGACGGCCGGTCCGGCGACCTGGATGACTTTGCCGGTCACGCCGGCCGTGGCATCGACTGCATGCTGTTCAGTGGACATGGAATTGGTTCCTTCGACCTCTGTGCCTTAAATCCTGTTTGGCGCGGCTATCATTGAGCGGCCGCGCCGCTGACGACTTCGATAATCTCCCTGGTGATGCTCGCCTGGCGCACCCGGTTGATGTAGAGAGTCAGCTTGTTCATCACATCGGAAGCATTGTTGGTGGCCGCGTCCATGGCCGTCATGCGGGCGGCATGTTCGGCGGCGGTGTTTTCAAGAAATGCTTCCAAAACCTGCAGCAGTACGTAGCGCGGCAGCAGATTGCCGAGAAACTGCGCTGGCGGCTGCTCGTAAATGTAATCCCGCGGAGCCTCGCCTTGCTGTGCGCCCGAGGAGACCGACAGCGGCAGAATCTTCTTCAACGTGACGCGCTGCGTAAGTACGCTCTTGAACTCGTTGTAGAGGATGTAGACGGAATCGATTTCCGCCTCCGAGAAGCGGTGCATCAGCTTGTCGGCCAGCCCCTGAGCTTCGGCGAGAGAGGCCGTCTGGCTGATACCGGTCAACTCGCCGCTGATCCTGGCTTCGCGGCGGGTGAAGTAGTCGCGGCCCTTACGGCCGAACAGCTCGAATTCGACCTGCTGACCCACGTGCTCGGCGACGAATTGCTCGGCTGCTCGAATCAGGTTGGTGTTGTAGGCGCCGGCGAGGCCGCGGTCCGCGGTGACCAGAACGAGCTGAATCTTGCGCTCTTCCCGAACCGCGAGCAGCGGATGCTCGGCCACGCGCTCGTCGCCCGCCGCCGCGGCGGCAACGTCGGCCAGGATCGAGGCAAACATCCGTGCGTACGGCCTGGAGTTGATGACACGGTCCTGCGCACGGCGCAATCGCGCCGCGGAGACCATCTTCATCGCCTTGGTGATCTGCTGCGTGTTGCGGATGGAGCGAACACGCCGCCGGAGATCGATCAAACTGGGCATGGCGATTGGCTCGCTTTACTTCGCCGCGGGGTGAGCCGCGAGGAACTGCTTCTTGAACTCCTTAAGCATCGTCTCGAGTTTCGCCTTTAGATCGTCGCTCAAAACCTTCTTCTCGCGGATCTCGGCGAACACGTCCTGATGAGCGTTGTCGACGAAACGGTAGAGTTCCGCTTCGTACGGACGGCACTGCTCCACCGCGATGTCGTCGAGATGAGCGTTGGCGCCCGCGTAGAGGATGAGAATTTGCTTCTCAACCGGCAGCGGCTGATATTGGCCCTGCTTCAGGATTTCCACCAGTCGCTTGCCACGATTGATCTGGGCTTGCGAAGCCTTGTCGAGGTCCGAGCCGAACTGCGCGAAGGCCGCCAGCGCGCGGTATTGGGCCAGGTCCAGACGGAGCGAACCGGCCACCTGACGCATGGCCTTCACCTGCGCGTTGCCGCCGACGCGGCTCACCGAAAGGCCGACGTCAACGGCAGGGCGGATGTTCGAGTTGAACATGTCCGACTGGAGGTAGATCTGGCCATCGGTGATCGAAATGACGTTCGTTGGAATGTAGGCCGAGACGTCGCCCGCCTGCGTCTCGATAAACGGGATGGCCGTCAGCGAACCGCCGCCGAGTTCATCGCTGAGCTTCGAGGCGCGCTCCAGCAGGCGGCTATGCAGATAGAAAACGTCGCCGGGATACGCTTCACGCCCTGGCGGGCGGCGGAGCAGCAGCGAGATCTCGCGGTACGCGGCGGCCTGCTTCGACAGATCGTCGTAAACGCAGAGAGCGTGGCCCTTGTTGTCGCGGAAGTACTCGCCCATGGCCGTGCCGGCGAATGGAGCGATGTACTGCATCGGGGCCGGATCGGAGGCCGTGGCGGCGACGACGATGGTGTATTCCATCGCGCCATACTCTTCCAGCGTCCGGACCACCTGTGCGACCGTGGAGCGCTTCTGGCCGACGGCAACGTAGATGCAAATGACGCCGTTGCCCTTCTGGTTGATGATGGTGTCGATGGCGATCGCGGTCTTGCCGGTCTGACGGTCGCCGATAATCAGCTCGCGCTGGCCTCGCCCGATCGGGATCATGGCGTCGATTGCCTTGATGCCGGTCTGGAGCGGCTCTTTCACGGGCTGTCGGTCGATGACGCCAGGAGCGATACGCTCGACCGGCAGGAAATGCTCGGTCTCGATCGGCCCCTTGCCATCGATGGGCGTGCCGAGGGCGTCGACGACGCGGCCGATCAATGCGGGCCCGACAGGCACCGACATGATGCGCCCGGTGCGGCGAACTTCGTCGCCTTCCTTGATCTCGGTGGCCTCACCGAGGATCACGGCGCCGACCATGTCCTCTTCCAGGTTGAGGGCCAAGCCAGAGATCCCGTGCGGGAACTCGATCAACTCACCGGCCATTACCTTGTCGATCCCTTGAATGTGAGCGATACCATCGCCGACCGAAGCGACGTACCCGGTCTCGGAGACCTGCACCGCCTGCTCGAAGCCTTCGATCTCCTCGCGCAGAACCCGCGCTATTTCGTCCGCACGAATCTGGGCCATAGACTCTTATTCCTTAACCCTTTCGACTACGCAAACTGTGGCGCAAGCCGCGCCTTAAGCTTCGGCGACCAACCGGCGGCGCAGCGAGTCGAGTTGACCGCGCACCGAGCCGTCCAGCACCTTCGAACCGATCTTTACCGTTAAACCGCCCAACAGATCGCCGTCCACTGTGTACGAGCAGCGCAGGCTCCCGCCGGCCGTGGCGGCGAGGCCCGACTCAATGGCGGCCTTTTGCGTTGCGCTCAACTCCCGCGAGGCGGCGATCTTGCGCGCGCACAATTCCAAGCTGCTCGTCGAGCTGCGAGCGGAACATGAGCCGGATGGAAGAGAGCAGCGGGATGCGGCGATGACTGGTGACTACGTTGAGGAAATTCTTGAGAACCGGGTCCAGGCCGATCATCCCACCCAGCCGCGCGATAGCCTTGCTTTTCTGCGCGGCGGTGAGAGCGGGAGAGAGCAGAGCCACGCGGAATTCTGGGGACTCGGCGATCAGGGCCTCGAATGCTTCCAACTGATCGAGAGCGGCCTCCGGATTGAGCTTCGAACCGGGCTTGCCGACCACTTCGAGCAGCGCTTTGGCGTATTGATTGGCGACGGCTAGCGACATCCTGTTGGCTCTTTCCTCTTAGTTGTTCAGGCCCCGGGCAAAGCGGTCGACCAGCGCGGATTGCGTTGCGTCGTCCATTTTCGCGGCCACTTTCTGGCGGGCGAGATCGAGAGCCAGACCGGCGACGTAGGCCTTCACATTCTGACGGGCAGCCTTGGCGGCGGAAGCGATTTCCGCCTCTGCCCCGTGTTCCACCTTGGCGATCTGCTGAGCCGTTTCCTGACGAATGCGCTCCGCTTCGGCGGTCATCTCGAGATTCGCCTTGGCGCGGAGTGCGGCGACTTCGTCCTGCAGACCGGCCATGCGGCGGTCGATCTCCACAGCTTTCTCGGCGGCCGCTTCGGCGCGACGCGTGCCTTCGGAGAGGCCGTCCAGAATCTCCTGCTTTTTGGCGCGGAACGCAGGTCCGCCCGCCTTCACGGCCAGGAAGCCGATACCGGCGGCCAGAATCGCGAAATTGACCCATTTTTGGAGGAGTTGATCGCCGCCCTCGTGCTTGGCGGCGCCTTCTTCGGCGGCGAACGCGGCGCAAGCAAAAACGAGGAACAAAGCCAGTTTGCGCATCTTAATTCTTCCCCGTCAGCACGGCGTAAGTAATCTGCTCGGCCAGACGCTCGCTCTCGCCAGCCAGGGCAGCGCGGGCGGCCTGAGCTTCGGCGGCGATTCCGGCAACGGCAGCGGCCACTTGAGCGGCCATTCTTTTCTTGGAATCTTCAATCGCAGCAGTCTGGTCGGCTACAAGGTCGCGGCGATTCTGCTCCTGGTCGGCGTAAACTCCGGCTCGCGCTTCGTACAGGGCCTTCTCATACGCCGCCATTTTCGCGGCTACATCCGTCAGAGCGGCTTCCGAGGCGGCAACGGCGCCTTCCGTGCGCTTTTTGCGCTCGGCCAGGACCCGCTCCATGGGTTGGATGAGGACCTTCTTCAGGTACCAATGGAGGGCTATAACCAGGAAAAAAGTGGGCAGGGCGCGAACAAGGATATCCTGCAGGGTGCTAAAGATTTGTGCCATGGACGACCGTTCTGCCGAATGCGGGCCGCGGGGACAAGAAGAGGAACAACCGAGACCCTAAACTCTCATTGTACACACGCGCGAAATTTTGCGGTCAAACACTACAGTCCCTTCATCTTGGGGATATTCTCAACGAAAGCGAAGAATCTTTCGTGGCTCTGAGTGGCTCACGAAACGAAGATCGCTTCTGAGGCGTAACGACTCTCGTTTCGCCCTGCCCGAGAGGGACGGCTGGCGTTCCGGCCGGTTCGAGCAACTCCTTACGATGCTTTACTATAGTGCAGTTCCTCAAGCGTAGGAACCTGATCGCGACGGGTCAGGGTGTGGCGTGCTGCCAGAAGGCGAGCGAGCCTTCGACGTGCAGACGAAGTGACGCCACCCAGACGGGGCCGCGGTCCCGGTTGTAGCCGGGGTTCCAGACCCGCTGCAGATCCGCACCCATCGAAAGACTGCGCCAGGTGTGCAGGTTGTAATACGCCTCCATAATCCGCTCGCGGCCGTAGTTCAGCGCACCGTCGCCGAGCAGGAAACCGAGCCCGCCGAGCGCGAGGTACTGGCGATGGTCGCCCGAGATCGCGTTGAGCAGGAAGGCCACCCCAAGTTTGTCTTCCTTCCTATGCCAGCGGGTGCCCCGCAAGTCCGTCCCGAAGGAGATGGACTGGTCCACCTCTGTATAAGCGAAGCGACTCGTTGTGGCCCTCGTTCCAACCGAAGCGGCCGTAAGCCCGCCAGCCAGCAGCCAAGCTCCTGTTCGGCATTCACGCCGAAACCGTATTTCACCCGGCCCTGGCGGCGGTATGCGGTGACGTCGGGTACGGAATCCAAACCGGAGAGATAGCCGTGAATGGCTTCCCGATAGCTGCCCATGTTGGCGCGATTGACGAACGAGAGCAGCCGCAGCGTCGTGGCCCGGTCCCTGAGTAAATCCGGATGCAGTTCGAGTTCGTAGTTTTCAGAACGAGCCCGGGGCAAGCTCCAATCGAGCTTGATGCCGTTGGCGACCGTGGGCATCAGCATCTCCCCGAACCGGAACGCCCAGCCCTTGTCGTAATACTCCGCCAGAAGGCCATAAGTATAGCCACGCGTGTCCGCTGCGTAGTCATAGGCGCCATTGGTGACGGCCGTCCAGTTCATAAACTGGTAGTGGCTGTCACTCCCGACGCCATTCACGTCGAAGAAGTCGTCCGTGCTCAACTTGCCGAAGCGCAGTTCGATGCGGCGCTCCGGGACGCTGGGCGCAAGAGCGAGAGGACCGGGCGTGGCCGCAACGAGATGCGTACTCAGCGGGATGGTCTGGTGCAGCATCGCCCGCGCGATGTAAGGCGCCTTGCTCAGCGTCGGGTTTCGCACGACATCCAGATTCGTGAAACCTGCCAACCCCAGAGCTTCGCTCAGGCCGTGTCCGCCAGCTTCCTCAAGGTCGAAGAGCACCTCGGTGTTGCGGAACAATCGAAAGCCGGTGAACAAGGTCAGCACCCTCGAGGTGGCGTCCTGCGAGGCCGGCGAGAGACTGTTCGTTCCACTGTACTTTGCGAAAAAAGTGGGATGGTACTGCGTGATGAAGTTCGCCTGGCCAGAGAGCCAGATGCGATTGTCCCAGGTCAGATCGTTTGAAAGCGTGGGAGATTGTGCCGTGTCCGGGACTAGAGACGGGCTCTCAGCAGGCAGGGTCTGTGCGAGCAAAGCCATCCCGAACATACCGTTGAGGAGGCTTGCCGACAGAATGACGGTGAAGCGCAAAAGCAAGTTCTCAGTCTACGCTGGACCGGTTACAGCGCAGTTGCAGCGCCAGCGGTTCCGATTGGCACGGCGGCGCCTGTGAAGCTACTTCACCTCTGGGGACGACGCTAGCGCCTGGGCCTTCTTCCACTCGGCGCGCGACTCCGCGGTTCGTCCCGCCTTGGCGAGAGACTTCGCAAGCTGGAAGTGCGCCTCCGATTTGGAAGGCGCCAGTTCCACCGCGCGGCGAAGGACCGGGAGGGCCTCAGAGTTCAGGCCTTGGGCCTGCAGGACCATTCCGAGAGCCAGGTGGGCATCGGCGTAAGCCGGAGCACAGCCAATCGCCTTGCGGTAAGACTCGGCGGCGGGAGCCCAACGGCTCGCTTTGCGCTCGATGTCGCCCAGGTAGTAATGCGCCGCGGCGTAGCAGGGATTCAGCTTTAGTTCCGCTTCCAGCCACTTGCGAGCCGCTACCTCGTCGTGCAGCTTCAGGCAGAGCAGACCGGCATCGAACCCGACTTCCGGGAGGCTTGGATCGGACTGCGCCGCCTTTTCGAACTCGGCCAGCGCCTCCGGAAACCGGCCCTGCGTATCGTACGCCGTGCCGAGCAATTTGTGGACCAGGGCGGAGTCTGGCTTGACTTTCGTCAGATCCAGAAAAGCCTGTTCCGCGCGTGCCGCTTGTCCCGATTTGCGGTAGCTCTCTTCAAGCAAGTACAGCGCATTCTCAGCGAATTCGGGATCGGAGCGGACTGCCTCCAGTTGCTCCGCGGCGGGGCCAAACTGACCGGTCTCAAAGTACGCGGTACCCAGCAGGAAATGGACGGTTTGCTTCTTATGCGGATCGGCCTTTGTGGATCGGCGGCCGCGCGCAGCAGTGGCTCGATCGCCTCGGCGAACCGGCCGGCCTGGACGCACGCCAGGCCCAGGTTGAACGCAATGCCAGGGTCGCGAGGGGAGCAAACGGCGGGCCCGATTCAACAGTTCAATCGCCTGCGCATATTGCCGCGATGAGAGCGCACGCACCGCTGTGGCATTTAACTCGCCTGCCGCGGCCTCCGCCTGCCGGGTGGCAGAACCGCTGCCTCCCGCCTGCTTGGTATTGCCGGCAGACGCCCCGGATTGCGCCGCTGCGACGCGCTGCGGCAGGCCAATCGTAACAAAGATTAAACCCGTTAGCCCTACGACAGTCAAAGAGCGTAAGACATGCGGCACGGTCCCAGTATGTCATGTCAGACGGCCGCTGGAAACACACGAAGATCGCGCGTAAATACTAGTCCTGGTTGAGGTAACGACTCGGGCCGAATCAAGTGTTGAGAGCGCCCCTGCCGTTCTTGATCGAACCTGGTCCTGGCGCGCTGAGCACATGACCAAAAGGAAGGCTTGACTTCGTCTGTTACATACATTAATCAATGAGCGGGGTTTCAGGGGCTGGAACAGATCTGGATAGTTGCGCATAAATTCGTGCGCTCACGGTATCCGGGCAAAGGCATCGAAAATCGGTTTAGGACCGTTCTTCGGATCCTGCCTCTTTGCTCGAAGCGATCGCGACGCAGAGTCCTCCCCGTGCCCCAAGTTTGCGCCCGCGGGTGTCTTCAGCCGTTTTCAACTCCCAATCCCTGCACCGGTGCACCCAGGGTGCGAGTGAGTAAACAAGTCAATGAGTGGCTTCGGGCGCCTCTGCCCGAATTTGTTTCAGAGGAAGTCACATGAAAGCTTATTTTCTTCGAGCGCTTCTACCGCTGCTTATCCTCTTCGCGCCCATGTCGTTCGCGCAGGGCACGGGCTCGATTACAGGCACGGTTCGAGATAACACCGGGGCCGTAGTGCCCAAGGCCAACGTCGTTTTGACCGACACTGGCACAAAAAACTCGCTTCGAACGACAACCAACGACGATGGCGAGTATCTGGTGGCCGCCATCCCGCCGGGAAACTACGAAATGTCAGTTTCCGTTGCGGGTTTCAAACGGTATGAGGTGAAAGGAATTGTCCTGCGCGTGGCACAGCGTTCGCGCGTGGACGCGACCCTCATTGTCGGAGAAATGAAGACCGAGGTCACCGTGGAGGGGGTGTCGTCATCGTCGGTGGAAACCGAGTCGTCCGAGGTTTCCGGAGTCGTCACTGAAAAGCAGATCAGCCAGATCGTACTGAATGGACGCAATTTCACCCAGCTCATCACCCTGACTCCCGGCGTCAGCAACCAGACGGGACAGGATGAGGGCACGGTCGGCGTTTACGGCAACGTCGGTTTCAGCGTCAACGGCGGCCGTACCGAGTACAACAACTGGGAAATCGACGGCGGCGACAACATGGACAACGGCAGCAATAGCACGCTGAACGTCTACCCAAACGTGGACGCCATCGCCGAGGTCCGCGTGCTCACCTCCAACTACGGCGCGCAGTACGGCCGTAGCGGGTCGGGCACCGTGGAAACCGTCACCAAATCCGGGACCAAGGAGTTTCACGGCAACCTGGCCGAGTTCGTACGCAACAACGTCTTCAACGCCCGCAACTTCTTCGCGTCCGACGTACCTTCGTACAAGAAGAACGACTACAGTTACACCATCGGCGGCCCGGTCTGGATTCCCGGCGTGTACAACACCAAGAAGGACAAGACCTTTTTCTTCTGGAGTCAGGATTGGCGCCAAGAACGACTGCCGAACACCTTTAATATTCAGGTTCCTTCCAACCTGCAGCGGCAAGGCAACTTTTCCGAGTTGTGCCCGTCCTTGCCCAGCACGGTCAACACGACCGCATACCCGGATTGCCCGGTGAACCCGCTCACGAAAGCCTACTATCCCGGCAATACTGTGCCGATCGATCCGAACGCAACGGCCATGATGGGGATGGTTCCGGCGCCTACCTCCGGCAGTGGGGCCACGTCGTTTTTTAACGCCTCCCCGGCGTCGCCGACCAGCTGGCGCGAAGAGCTGGTCCGCGTCGACCAGAACTTCAGTGATTCCACGCGGTTCTTCTTCCGCTACATCCACGACTCCTGGAACACCATCACGCCCACGTCGCTTTGGAGCGGCGACAGTTTCCCGACAGTCGGCACGAATTTCGTCGGCCCGGGCGTCAGCCTGGTCGCGCACCTGACCAACAACATCACGCCGACCCTGCTGAACGAATTCACCTTCAGCTACACCGCTGACCACATCTTCCTCACGCCGTCCGGCACCTGGCAGCGGCCCTCCAGCATGACCATGACCGGTCTGTTCAACAACGGTTTCGGCGGCAAGCTACCCGGCTTCAGCATCAACAACGGCACGCCCTACGGCGGCGGATTCACCGCCGATGTAGCAGGCTACCCCTGGAACAATGCGAATCCGACCTATACGTATCGCGACCAGATCGCCAAGATCTACGGATCGCACAACATCTACGCCGGCTTCTACATGGCCATCCAGCAGAAGAACGAGCAGAACGCGCGCGGAAACCCAGGGGTTCCTGAACTTCAGCAACTCCTCTCCGGTGAGCACCGGCAATGCTTGGGCGGATCTTTTGGTCGGGCGCATTGCGAACTTCAGCCAGAACAATGCCCAGACCAAGTACTACTACCGGTCGAAGATCTTCGAACCATACGTGCAGGACGACTGGCACATCTCCCGCCGGCTGACCCTGAACCTCGGCCTCCGCATGAGCGGCTTCGGGTCGTATTACGAGAAGTACAAACAGTTCTATAACTTCTACCCGTCCAAGTACGATCCCTCGCAGGCGCCTCAGATCGACATCACAGGCAACATCACCGGGCAGCAGGGCGCGCTGGTGCCTGGCGTCGGCAACCCATACAACGGCGAGGTCGCCTGCGGCACCAATGGCACCCCGAATACTTGCTACAAAGGCCACTTCTGGAACTGGGCGCCGCGCATCGGTTTCGCCCTGGATCTCTTTGGCGACGGCAAATGGGCCATTCGCGGCGGCTACGGCGTGTTCTATGAGCATCTGAACGGCAACGAAGCCATCTCCGGGCTCGAGGGCCAACCTCCAGGGATTTTGAACCCCACCCAGTACAACGTCGTCGGCTACACCAACATCGGCGGCGGCGGGCTGTCGGGCACCACCGGCATCAGCACCTACACCGACCAGATCCGCTGGCCTATGATCCAGCAGTGGCACCTCGATTTACAGCACGACATCATGAAAGACACGGTCGGCACCCTCGCTTATGTCGGCGCTAAGGGGACCCATCTGGTCTGGCAGCGCAACATCAACCAGTTGCATCCCACCTCGTCCAACCCCTTCCAGCCCGGACAGCCCCTCACAGACGCCATCTGTGGCACTGTGACGGGCGCCTGGACTCAGGCGGTTTCCGGCGTGGTGAATGGCCAGACGATCACCGGCCCCACCGCCCAGAATCTCGCCGTGGCCTGTGGTTCCAGCCCGGCGGATCCCTACCGCCAGTTCATCGGCTACTCCGGTATCACCCTGATCGAGCCGTACGCCAACTCCGATTACAACGCCATGCAGGTCTCCGTGCGCCGCACGGCTGGGCGCTCCATGTTTACCCTCGCCTACACCTGGAGCCACTCGATAGACGACTCCTCCGACCGCTACGACGGCAACTTCCTCGATTCCTATAACATGGGACGCACGCGCGCGAGTTCCAACTTCGATCAGCGCCACATCCTGAACATCGGCTACGTGTATGACCTTCCGCTGCTGCGCGACACCTCCAAGCTCGTCAATAAGCTATTGGGCGGATGGCAGCTTTCCGGACTCACCACCTGGCAGACCGGCACACCGTTCAGTGTCACAGCGGGCAACGCGAACGGGATATTCACAGGCGCTGGAGTCGGTAACGGCACTGGCGCCCAGGCTTTCGCGGACGTCATCGGCAACGCGACTGCCGCGCCGCCGACCATCAACGCCGCGAACATCATCGGACCGATGCTGTACAACTCGGCCGCTTTCGCGGCGCCCACCGGGCTCACCTTCGGCAACGCCGGGCGCAACATCCTCCACAACCCGACGCGCACCAACTTCGACGCCGGCCTGTTCAAGCAGTTCCGCTTCACCGAGCGGCGCTACTTCGAGTTCCGCGCCGAAGCGTTCAACATCTTCAATCACACGCAGTTCAACGGCGTCAACAACGGCATGAACTGCTACGGCGGCTCGAACAACTCGGCGGGCGACACGAGTTGTCTCGACCAGAGCTTCCTGCACCCGAGCGGAGCGCACAATCCGCGCATCCTGCAACTCGGCGCGAAGCTCTATTTCTGAGACCGGCCCTTCCGCGCTGAATCGGGGAAAGCTCCGGAGTGGGGCGGCGCTCCAGCGCCGCGTGGGCCCTCGGGGCCCGCCCACTAACTTAGGGCGTGTGAGCGCCTGCGGTGAGCCCACTGCTAGCGTTGTGGCGTACGCTTTAGCGTGCTGTGGCGAGATTTATCTCGACATGGGGCGAATGTCGGCATGAATGCCGCCACGGCACGCTGAAGCGTGCGCCACAAGCTCACTGGCCTCCCCTCGGATGCTCAAAGTCTTGCGGCGGTCTGCTAGCGCTCCAGCGGTGTGGAACGCACTGACACGCAGAATTCACAAAGCGAAGCCCGGGCTGCCTTAGAATGGGTCTGAATGAAACGGACCTTGCTGTCTCTTCTGGGCTTCTTGCTCATCGGGGGGATCGTCTATGCCTTCGCGCTACGCCCCTGGTTCCTCCGTTGGGGCGCGGCGCCGGACGAGTTGACGAAGTCCTTGCCCGGCGACGACGTCGTCGAGCATCCGATGTCGAGCGGCACGCGCGCCATCACAATCGACGCTCCGCCGGAAAAAGTCTGGCCCTGGATCGCGCAGATCGGCCAAGGCCGCGGGGGCTTCTACAGCTACACTTCGCTCGAGAACCTGGCCGGCTGCCAGATCGTCAACGCCGACCGCATCCATCCCGAATGGCAGGACGTCAAGCCGGGCGATCTGGTTCGGCTCCATCCCAAAGCGCCGCCCATTCCCGTGGCTGTCGTGCAGCCCGGCCATGCGCTGGTGATCGGCGCGAAAGCCGGACCTGACGCTCCGGGCTTTCCCAGCGTCACCTGGGCCTTCGTCCTGGAGCCCGCTGGACGCCGGCCGACGCGGCTGCTGATCCGTTGGCGCAGTACTTTTCAGCCTACCGTGGGGCAGTATTTGACCAACAAATACGGTCTCGAACCGATCCACTTCATCATGGAGCGCCGCATGATGCTCGGCATCAAAGAGCGCGCCGAGAAGCCTTAACGGAGTGGGGCGGCGCTCCAGCGCCGCGCGAGGCTTCTAAGCCCCGCTCTGGAATGCCTGGCGGGCTCTGGAGAGCCCACGCGTCGCTGGAGCGCCGCCCCACAATTTCGGAGTGGATTTGTCCTGGCACCCCCGTTTGCGACATGATCTAGGCGGGAGACTTTCGATGCCGCGATTGACCGCTCTTGTTCTAACCGCCCTGCTGGCCGCCACCCTTGTCCTATAGCGCCGACGACAATGCTCACCCGACTCTAGCCATTGGCTCGCCCGCGCCGGACTTCTCATTGCCGGGGATCGACGGCAAGACGCACACGCTCGGCGAGTACGCATCCAGCAAGGTGCTGGCCATCGTCTTCACCTGCAACCACTGCCCCACGGCGCAGTTGTATGAGACCCGCCTCAAGAAGCTCGTGGCAGACTATGCGGGCAAGAGCGTCGCGATTGTCGCTATCGAGCCGAACGATCCCGATGCCGTGCGTCTCGACGAACTCGGCTATACGGACGTCAGCGACAGCCTGGAGGAGATGAAAGTTCGCGCGGAGTATCGCCAGTTCAACTTCCCGTACCTCTACGATGGCGCGACGCAGTCCGTCTCGAACGCGTACGGGCCGAAGGCCACGCCGCATGTCTTCGTTTTCGACGCCCAGCGCAAGCTGCAATTCGAAGGGCGCATCGACAACAGCCAGCGCGAATCGCTGGTCAAGACACAAGAGACGCGCGCCGCCATCGACGCCCTGCTCGCGGGCGAGCCCGTCAAAGTGCCGCACACCGGCGTTTTTGGCTGCTCGACGAAATGGAAGTCGAAGTCGTCCAGCCGGCTGGAACTGCTGCGCCAGATTGAAGCCGAGCCTGTTCAGTTGGAAGATGCAACCGCGGCCGATCTGAAGAAGCTGCGGGCGAACCCGACCGGCAAGGTGCTCCTGGTCAACTTCTGGGCCACCTGGTGCGGCCCCTGCCTCATCGAGTTTCCGGGACTGCAAACGACGTGGCGGATGTACCGCAAACGCGACTTCGATTTTGTGACCGTCTCGACGAACATGCCGGACGAGAAGCCTGGCGTGCTTGAAAGCTCTGCAGAAGGAGCACGCTTCCACGCGCAACCTGCTGTTCGCTTCCGACGACACCTCCGCCATGCAGGCGGCATTCGACGCGAAGTGGGAATCGGGCGTGCCGTTCACGATGCTGATCTCGCCCGAAGGCAAGGTGCTGTACCAGAAGGTCGGCGAGGTGGACATCCTGGAACTGCGGCGCATCATTCTCGCCAACCTGCCAGACCTCGACTACCTGGGCCACCGCGCATATTGGGCTACGAAGTAGGTTCGGCCGCTCCAGGCCCCTACGAAGCGTTCTATCGCGGTCAGCGCCAATTCAGAAATCGCTCTGGTTGGTTTACGCGGAAACGCTGAAGCCGGAACGGAACACCTTCGGAAAAGAAAATCGCCGGCCGTATTTTGGCGGTACGGCCGGCGGGTAAGCCTTGATAACAAGGTGGAGTGGGCCCCTTCCCGGTCGACGAAGGATGAACGTCTGAAACGAGAAAGCGCTGTCTTCCGACATCTAAAATTCTATTCGTTTTTCGCGCCGATTAAAACCAAAAACTCAGAAATTGTTTGAAACAGATTTTGCGGGTATTGCGTTCGGCTTCCCGAATTGGCAACCGCAAGGCTCTGGCGACTCGAATGAAATCCCGCCGGCGCACACGCTGCAACAGGCTACTGGCTCACCCGGTTCATTTTCCCCAGCAGGAAATGCGCGCACGCAAATCCGACCAGGTGGCCGCTGCCCATGATGACGAACACGGGGCCGTAGCCGAAGTGAGTCACCAGGTAGCCGGGCAGCAGCGCCGTGAACAGGACTCCGCCCATGCCGCCCATGAAACCGCCGAGTCCGGTGACCGAGGCGACCGCACTCTTCGGAAAAATGTCTGAGGTGAGCGTGTAGACGTTGGCGGACCAGGCCTGATGCGCGCTCGTCGCCAGACTTATTAAAGCCACGGCCATCCAGGTCTTGGGCATCAATACCGACGTGGCCGCCAGCGGCATGCAGAGCGCGAAGGCAAACATGCACGCCTTCCGCGCCCTGGCCGGCTCCCATCCGCGGCCGATCAGCCAACCGGAGAGCCAGCCGCCGAAGACGCTGCCGAAATCCGCCATCAGGTAGATGAACGGGAGCGCCCAGCCGATCTCCTTCAGGCTCAGTCCCCGCGCATTCTTGAAATAGAGCGCGAGCCATGTCAGGTAGAACCACCACACCGGGTCGCTGAAGAACTTCGCCAGAATGCAGCCCCAGGTCTGTCGCATGCGTACCACGCGGGACCACTTCATGGGCGGCTCGCCCTGGCGTTCGTCTTTGTCGCTCTCGATCAGTGCGAGTTCTTCGCTGGCCACCCAGCGATGCCTGGACGGCGAGCGGTACATCAGCCACCACAATGTCAGGCTGATCGATCCAATGACCGGCGTAACAACGAAGCAGGTCCGCCAGCCATATTGCGCCGCGATCCAGACGAAGATTGGTGGGCCGATCATCGTCGCCACGTTAGAGCCTGCATTGAAGATGCCCGTAGCGAACGCTCGCTCGCGCTTGGGGAACCACTCCGACACAGCCTTGATCGCCGCCGGGAAGTTGCCGCTTTCGCCGAGTCCGAGCATTCCGCGCCAGAAGCCAAGATCCGCCGCGCCTCGGACCGTTGCATGCAAAGCGGCCGAGGCGCTCCACCAGCCGATGGAAACGACGTAGCCCAACCGCACTCCAAAGAGGTCGATGAACCGCCCCATCAAGAGGAAACCGATGGCGTAGGAGAACTGGAACGCGCTAACCACGTAGCCGTACTGCATCTCGTTGAAGTGGAGGTCCTTCATCATGCTCGGAACCAGAATCCCAAGCACGATCCGGTCCAGGTAGTTGTTCGTGGTGATCAGGAACAACAGCGCCAGGATGTACCACCGCGCTCGTTTCGCCACCAGCAGGTTGAACAAAGTCACTTGGGCATTATATGTGGTGTGGGGCGGCTCTCCAGCGCCGCGTGGGCCCGGAGCCCGCCAGACTTTCCGGAGCGGGGCTTGGAAGCCCCACGGGGCGCTGGAGCGCCGCCGCTTCAAACTATCTGGACAATTCCTATTGACATATGGACAATCTATACTGTAGTATCCCTATATGATTGATCTGCACATGAGCCCCATCTCTCATGCGGCGGCCGGTTGTACCTGCCCTCGCTAAACCACGTTCGCCAGCCTGCGCCGAATTCCCAAATTTCTAGTCACGTTGGAGGTCCAACTTACGCTCTCGTTTACTGCCATTCCTATCGCGGCTGGCCGCCAAGTTCAGCTTCCCGGCTAAGATCCTCCTGCCCGCTGACGTTGATTTCCCACTCGTTTGCGGGATCGCCGCCAGTTCGGGACACATTGATTGACCTCGGACCCTTCAGGCGGGCCTACGACGCCAAGCAACAGCAGAAACATATGTCGACCTCAAAGTGCGCAGAGTCACTAGAGATAAGAGTTCATATAGCCAGCGGAAATGCAGTCCGACTGGGTACCAGACCACCGTATTGCCGCGAGGCATCCGAACGAGAGCGGAGCGCGGCCCAGCCCACGACCGGGCGCGCGGGTATGCGGGCGCTGGTGGAACGGGTTGAGTGACAGTAGCCGGACGTTCGGGATGTTGCCGCGCGCGGCGGCTATGCTCGTTCTGCTCGTGGCGTGCGGGCTGCCTGGCGTGGCTCAGGATAATGCCACCACGCAGAACGGCACAACCGGACTGAACGGCTCGTGGATCAATGGCCCCGCTTCGAATCCCTTGAGTTCCTTGAATGGCCCCGCGGCCAGGACCACGGCGTCCGGCGCTCCCTATCTCTTCCCGGATTTTCGGCCAGTCAGCCAGTTGAACGGCGAATTGCCCCCCTGGCTTCAGTTCGGAGTGGAAGAGCGATTGCGCTTTGAGGGATACAGCAACGGTGGTTTCAAGCCGGGCAATAACGACACCTACATGCTGAATCGCCTGCGGATCCTGGCGGTGATCCGCCCTGCAAGTTGGTTCAAGGTTGTCGGCGAGGTGCAAGACTCGCGGCCGTTCCTGCAAAAGCCGCCGATCATTCCTCCCAACGCCAATGAGTGGGACCTGAAGTTGGCCTATGCCGAGTTCGGCGACTCGGAGAATCAACGGATCAGCGTGCGCGCCGGCCGTCAGATCATCAACTACAACAACTCGCTGATCGGCAATTCCGAATGGCGCAACCAGGCCCGTTCCTACGATGCCGTCGTCACCAATCTGCACGAAGGACGGTATCACCTTGGGATCTTCGCCGCTTCGGTGGTACTCCCGCTCACCGAGGGTCTCAGCCACCACCAGGAAGGCAACAACATATATGGCTTATATGGCGGAATCGACAACATCCTGCCGAATTCCAGGCTGGAGCCATTCGTCCTGTGGCGAGTGGCGCCGAGCACGCCGGTGGAGACCACCGCGAAGGTCAAGACCGGCAGACTCGACGACAAGACTTACGGATTCCGGTTTAAGGGCGCCGCGGCGACATACCTCGACTACATGTTTGAGATCGCCCAGCAGAGCGGGTCGGCGGGCTCCAACCAATTGCGGGCATGGGCGGCACAATTCGGCGCCGGCTATCGCCTGAACCGGCTTCCCTGGCAGCCGCGCGTATTCGGAACCTATGACTACGCCTCCGGCGACAAGAACCCGGCGGACGGCAAGCGGGGTACGTTCGACACGCTCTCTCCCAATGCGCACGACCGCTTCGGCATGTCCGACCTGTTCGGCTGGCAGAACATCAAGTCCCTCCGCGGCGGACTGACAATCGAGCCAGTGCACCGCTGGAGCGTCACCGGGCAGTATCTGAATTTCTATCTGGCCAGCGCCACGGACGCCCTCTATAACTCTTCCGGCGGAGCCATGGCCCGCGATACCACCGGCAAGGCGGGGACGCACGTGGGCGAGGAGTTCGACGCCTACACGTGGTTCGAACTCAACCGGCACGTGAACATCGGCGCTGGAATCGCCCGCGTCCTGCCGGGTCATTTCCTCACCGTCGCGGCCAAGGGCGCGGGCTACACTTACCCGTTCTTCGCCGTCAACTTCAAGGACAATCCACGCGTTTGGTAAGCACTTCAGGTGCGAGCTGCTGTCGAATCGGCCACGGAGGCGGAAGCGTAGTTCGCTCTGCCTCGGAGGCGTCCCACGCGAGTACACTGCAAAGTGATGTACTCCGCTTTCCGGCGGCCGGCTTTGCTGTTCGCGCTGGCGCTGGCCGCATGGCCGGCCAGAGCGCTGGACCCGTCGCGGAGAGTGACGCAATCCATTCATCGAGTCTGGAACCAGGAGGACGGCCTCCCGCAGGACACGGTCCGCGCTCTCGCGCAAACGCCAGACGGATACCTCTGGATCGGCACGGACGAGGGGCTGGCGCGTTTCGACGGGTACGAATTCGCCGCATTCAACCGGCGCGGCGGCGCGCTGCCCAGCAACACGATTTGGAGCCTGACCGTCGGACAGCGACGGAACACTGTGGATCGGCACTACAGCCGGGCTCGTGCGGTACAAGGACGGCGTCTTCCACACCATGACGCGAGCCGACGGATTGCCCAATGCGACGGTCAGCGCGCTGACTGCCGAGGCGGCGCCGCCGAAGCCGGGGCAGACTGGAAAGTTCTGGGTAGTGGCCGGGGATACGGTCTGCGAGGTTGCCGGGGGCAAGGCGCGGGAAGCCGATTTCGAACCCGAAGAGGCTCGTCACGGCGCGCGCCTGGTCACCGCCGCGGCGGACGGCGCGCTTTGGGTGGCCGGGTTTCGCGGCATCTTCCGCGTGCGGGACGGCCACGCACGCGTTGTGGTCCCGGCCGCGAAGCTTCGCGGCAGCATGGCGACCGCGTTGTGGATCGACAAGGATGGCATGGTATGGGCCGGATTCAGCAACGGCCTGCTTTCCGTAAGTCCGGAAGACAACGCAATCCGCCGCTATACGACGCTCGATGGCTTGCCCGACAACTTTGTGCGCGCGCTGCGGCGCGACCGGCACGGCGCGCTTTGGGCCGGCACGAACGGTGGACTCGCCCGTCTGGAGCATGGCCGGTTCGTTGGCGTAACCGGCGGAACCAACGAGGAGCAGGACTGGGTACGTTCGCTCTTCGAGGACCGCGAAGGCAACCTGTGGGTGGGAACGAACACCGGACTGAACTCCTACCATGACGGGCGGTTTACGCTGTATTCCCGCCTGGAAGGACTGCCCGGAGACAAGCCCACGGTGATCCACCAGGATCGCTCCGGCGCGGTCTGGATAGGCTTTCACGACAGGGGCCTGTTCCGCTTCCGGCCCGCGCCGAACCTGCGCTATACGACAGCGAACGGGCTGCCGAGCAACGAGATCTTCTCCATCCGCGACGCCGCGGACGGCTCCTTGCTGGTGGGCACGCGCGAAGGAGCGGTGTCCATCAAAGACGGCACGGTGCGCGCCTTGCCGGTGAACGATGCGCTGCACCGCAGGCTTGTGCTCGACGTCCTGGAAGACCGCTCCGGGCCGTTGTGGGCGGCCTCTCCCGGTGGTCTGTTCCGGATCGAGCGCGGCCGTGGAATTCATGTGGCCGGAGGCGGGCCGAACAGCAACGACGGCGTGGTGGCCCTGGCCTCGGCAGCCGGACGGGACGGTCTGGGCGGCGAGTTACGGCGGCGAATTGTGGGAGATCCGCGAAGGCCGCGTATCGCATTACACTTCCGCCGAGGGCGTGCCGGCGGAGCAATTCAGAAGCCTGCGCGCGGGGCGTGATGGCACGCTTTGGATTGGCACGGTCGGCGGCGGCCTGGTGTGGCGCCGCAATGGGCGGTTCTACCACTGCGGAGCCGCGGAGGGACTGCCGAGCGATAACATTGCGATCATCGTGGAGGATGCCAGCGGCGACCTCTGGCTCGGCACGACGCAGGGCATCTGCCATGTGAAGCGAGCCAGCCTGGAAGCCTTTACCGCGGGCAAATCGGAAAAGATTCAGGCCGAACTGCTAGGCGTCTCGGACGGGCTTGCGAAGCGCGCAATGCGCGCCCGCCTACGCCTCCGGCAGCGGCGAGTTGACCTCCGACGGTTGGCTGTGGTTCCCCACCGCGCAAGGGCTCGCACTTGCTGAATCCGGCGGCGCCCGTGCCCGACCGGCTGAAGCCGTCGCTTGTGATCTCCCTGGTCGAGTTTGACGGCAAGCCCTCCGGCACACTCGCGAGCAATGAGTTTGGCCCGGGCGATGGGCGCGTGATCTTCCGCTATACCGGCATTCATCTGCGTGCGCCGGAAGCGGTGCGGTACATGTTCCGCCTGGATGGCGTGGATCGGGATTGGGTGAATAGCGGCGCGCGGCGCACGGCCGGTTACAGCAATCTCTCTCCCGGCCGCTACCTCTTCCACGTGCGCGCCGACGCGGGAGGAGGAATTCAAGAAGCGCAGTACGCGTTTTCCGTTCGGCCTCATTACTATCAGACCGCCTGGTTCGCGGCTTTGTTGACCTTGGCTCTGCTCGGTGTGCTGTGGGGCGCCTGGCAGTTGCGGCTCCGGACGCTACGGGCGCGGTTCCAACTCGTGCTGACCGAACGCGCGAGGCTGGCGCGTGAGCTGCACGATACGCTGGCGCAGGATTTCGTGGGACTGTCGACTCTGCTTGACGCTGTGTCGATGCGGCTGTCGGAAGATGCGGCCACCGCGCGTCTGAATTTGGAACTGGCGCGCAAGATGGTCCGGCACAGTTTGACCGAAGCGCGCCGTTCGGTGATGGACTTGAGAGCCGCCGTGCTGCAGGGACAATCGCTGGGCGAGGCCCTCAAGTCGGCGGCGCCGATGTGGGTTGCCGGATCGCGCTTGAAGGTTCGGGTGGAGACCGAGGGGGAAGCCGTAAAGCTCCCGGACGAAGAAGAGCAGCACCTGCTGCGCGTGGCGCAGGAGGCCTTGCACAACGCGGCGCATCACTCGCAGGGACGGAACGCCTGGGTGCGGCTGAGCTACGTGCGGGAGGGCAAGACCATCCAAGTGAAGCTCACCGTCCGCGACGACGGGCACGGCTTCGACCCGCAAGGAACCTTCGACCCGTCGGCCGGCCACTTCGGGATTCTGGGAATGCAGGAGCGCGCGGAGCGCATTGGCGGAACGTTCCGTCTGGAAAGCCAACCAGGAGGCGGAACCATCGTGGAAGTCTCCGCCCCGGTTCCACAGTCCAAGCATGCTCTTTGCGGCCGGCGGGAGAACGGCCTTCGCCTGGAGGTAAGCCGGAAGCATGAAATCCGAGACGCCTATTCGCGTTCTGGTCGCCGAGGATCACCTGATCGCCCGCGTCGGCATCACGACGATTCTCAACGCCCAGACCGATATCTCCGTCGTCGCCGAAGCCTCGAACGGGCAGCAGGCGATCGATCTGTATAGCGCGACGAGACCGGACGTTGGGCTGCTGGACGTTCGAATGCCGGTACTCGGGGGTATCGAGGCGGTGGCGGCCATCCGCTCCGCATTCCCGGAGGCGCGGCTGATCTGCCTGAGCACCTACGGAGGAGACGAGGATGTAAGGCGCGCGCTGCATGCCGGAGCGGCTAGCTACCTGACTAAGGACGTACTGCACGACGATCTGCTGAAAGCGATCCGCGCCGTCGCCGCCGGACAGAGCTATCTCCCGGAACGCCTGGCTGCCGCTCTGCAGTTGCAGGTTCCAGGCCCGATCTTGAGCGCTCGCGAGTTGGAGGTGCTGGAATTGATCGTTAAAGGCCTGGCGAACAAGCAAATCGCCTATGTCTTGAACATCGCCGAGCACACCGTAAAGAACCACGTGAAGAGCATTCTCGACAAGTTGGACGTGGAAGACCGGACCCAGGCGGCGACGGCCGCGATCCAGCGCGGCATTGTGCACTTGCCTTGAGCGGCCATCACGCGGCGCAGCCCGGTTGATCGGCTCTGCCAAGGCACGCAATCCCAGCGTATGTCACTGTTATTGCTCTTCTTGCATCAGTAATTGAGTAACCGCCGAGGCGGATCGCGTTCAATAGCGATAGCGGATAGCCCCAAAGGGCCATATCGTCCGCGCCCGGCAAGTGTCATCCCATATAAAGTAGGGCAGTTTAGCCCAAGAGTTGTAGTTTTGGCCCGGTTCAGGGCCCTACTTCGCAGGTACAGCATACATGTGGATTGTCCGACTGGCGCTCCGGCGCCCCTATACCTTCATCGTCATGGCCTGTCTGATCGTCCTGCTCGGAGGGGCGGCGATGGTCACCATGCCGGTGGATATCTTCCCTCACATCGACATCCCTGTCGTCAGCGTAGTTTGGGGCTATACTGGCATTTCGCCGGAGGAGATGGAGAAGCGCATCGTCACGGTATCCGAGCGCTCAATGACCACCACGGTCAACGATATCGAGCACATCGAATCCCAGTCGTACAACGGGACCGCCATCATCCGGATCTACTTTCAGCCAAACGTCAAGATCGACATGGCGCTGGCGCAAGTGTCGGCGGCCAACCAGACCGTCCTGCGCGTGCTGCCTCCCGGCCAGACGCCGCCGAGCGTGATCAAGTTCGACGCTTCTTCGGTGCCCATTCTGCAGATCGGGTTGAGCAGTCCGGTGTTGAGCGAACAGGCCATCGCCGACCTCGGCCAGAACTTCATTCGAACGCAGCTTGCCACCGTTCAGGGCGCCACGATCCCATTGCCTCTCGGCGGCAAGTTCAAGCAGGTGATAGTCGATTTGAACCCTGACGCGATGCAGGCGCGCGGCCTATCGGCGCTCGACGTCTCCAATGCCCTGGGCCAGCAAAATCTGATCCTTCCCGCGGGCACGGCAAAGTTCGGCGACCAGGAATATCAGATCAAGGTCAACAGCAGTCCGCGTACCGTGGAAGAACTGAACAACCTGCCGGTAAAGACCGCGAACGGGGCCGTGGTTTATATGCGCGACGTGGCGCAGGTGCGGGACGGCTTTGCGGTCCAGGCCAATATCGTTCGCAAGGACGGGACGCGCGGCGCGTTGCTGACGGTAATGCGCAACGGGCAGGCCTCCACGCTCGACATTGTGAGCAAAGTGAAGAAGCAGTTGCCGTTGATTCTCGCCGGGCTGCCCAAGGAACTGCAGGTCCGGACCTTCTTCGACCAGTCGATCTTCGTGCGCTCCGCCATCCAGTCGGTGGTCCGGGAAGCGCTGCTCGCCGCAATCCTCACGGGCCTGATGATTCTCCTCTTCTTAGGCAGTTGGCGCAGCACGCTGATCGTCTGCATCTCCATTCCGCTCTCCATTCTTGTCTCGCTGATTGTGCTGAACCTGATGGGCGAGACGGTCAACACGATGACGCTCGGCGGGATGGCGCTGGCGGTCGGCATCCTGGTGGATGACGCGACGGTGACCATCGAGAACATCCACCGCAACATGGCGATGCGCAAGGCGATGGTTCGCTCGGTGCTCGACGGCGCTCAGCAGATCGCGGTACCGGCGTTCGTCTCGACGCTGGCCATCTGCATTGTGTTCGTCCCGGTGCTTGCTGCTCACCGGCGCGGCCCAATTCCTGTTCACCCCGCTGGCCCTGGCAGTGGTCTTCGCCATGCTCGCGTCCTACGTCCTGTCGAGAACGCTGGTTCCGACGCTGGTGTACTACATGCTGCGGCCCGGAAATCGCCCGTTACCAGAGCGGAGAGCATGGCGAGTCCAGCACGGAGAGCGCTGACGGGCATGGGCTCTTCTTCCGCGTGCACCTCGCCTTCAATCGGGGCTTCGAAGCTTCCGCGATTCTTACTCTGGTTTCCTGGAATGGAGTCTTGACCATCGAAGGCTGGTGTTAATCGGCTTCTTCGGGCTCTCGCTGCTTTCCATGGGCCTGCTTCGTTTCGTGGGCCGCGACTTCTTTCCGAACGTCGACGCCGGTCAGATCAGGCTGCACGTTCGCGCTCCCTCGGGTACTCGCATCGAGCAGACCGAGGCGCTTTTCGCACAGGTGGAAGCAGAGATCCGCGGCGCCATTCCGCCAAGCGACCTGGACACGATTCTCGACAACATCGGGTTGCCGTTCAGCGGCATGAACCTCGCCATGGGAGATAACCAGAACACCGGCCCTGGCGACGGTGACATTCAGATCGCGTTGAAGGAAGACCACAAGGGTTCCGCCACGGAGTATCTGCAACAACTACGGCATCGTCTGAACGCGCGGTTTCCCAGCGCGACGTTCTATTTTGAAGCCGCCGACATGACCAGCCAGATTTTGAACTTCGGGCTGCCGGCGCCCATCGACGTGCAGGTGGTGGGGAGAACCGTCGACCGGAACTACGCCATGGCGCAGGAGCTGCAGCGCAGGATCGAACGCATTCCCGGCGCGGCCGACGTGCACATCCACCAGATCGTCGATTACCCCGAGATCCGCGTGAACGTGGACCGCAGCCGCGCCGCCCAACTCGGCATGTCGCAGCAGGACGTTACGTCCAGCATGTTGATCTCGCTCAGCGGCAGTACGCAGGTGGCGCCGAGTTACTGGTTGAACTACAACAACGGCGTCAACTACTCCATCGGCGTGCAGACGCCGCAGTACGCCATCCCGTCCCTGGATGTATTGCTGCGGACGCCGGTCAACTCCGGTGGCTTGAGCCGCAACGCGAACACCTCGCTTGCCAATCCGACGGCGAGCATGGCCAGCGTGCAGGCCGGTCCGCTGCAATCCTCGGCCGGGTACGGCAACCCCGGCGTTGTCCCCTCCCCCACGCAGTTGCTGAGTAACGTCGCCACGACGACGCGGGGCGTTTCTCCGCTGATCGTCAGCCACTACAACATCCAGCCGGCTTTCGACGTGTTCGCTAACGTCGACCGCAGCGACCTGGGGACGGTGGGAGACAAGGTCACCGCGATCGTGGACAGCCTGCAGTCCAAGCTCGCACCCGGCGCCGCCATGCAGATCCGTGGCCAGTTGCAGACAATGCAGAGTTCCTTTACCCGCCTCGGTCTCGGACTGATCCTGGCAGTGATTCTGGTTTACCTGCTGATGGTTTTGAATTTCCAATCGTGGGTCGATCCGTTCATCATCCTGATGCCGCTCCCGGGCGCCATGGCGGGCATTCTCTGGATGTTGTTCGTCACGCAGACGACGCTCAGTGTGCCTTCCCTGATGGGCGCCATCATGTGCATCGGAGTGGCCACGGCGAACAGTATTCTGATGGTTGTTTTCGCTAACGACGAACGGCTGGAGGGCATGGACGCCCGCGCTGCCGCACTGTCCGCCGGAGTGGTTCGCATCCGGCCGGTGCTGATGACGGCTGCGGCCATGATTCTCGGCATGTTGCCGATGGCATTGGGCATGGGCGACGGCGGCGAGCAGAACGCGCCTCTCGGCCGGGCCGTAATCGGCGGACTGTTGGTGGCCACGGTCTCCACACTGTTTGTGGTTCCGGTGGTTTACAGCCTGCTCCGCAAGAAGCCCGCCATCGACCACGAAGCATTGATCTTGAAAGAAGAAACCGAATGAAACCGCAATTGCCTGAATCGGCTCCCCCGCAAATTGGCGACGAAACCGCCAGTCTGCGGCAAAAAATCGAGCAATTGGAACGCGAAGTTCAAAACCTGAGGCAGAACCATCCGATGCCTCACATCGACGTGCCGGAGTACACGCGGCCGAGGCCGCGAACGTCGCTGCTGCGAGGGTTGGCTATTGCACTGGCGGCCGTCCTGGTCCTGGGCTTCGCAGCAGGCTTCCTCCCCAAGCTGCGGAGACAGCGCGTTCTGGCCGCGGAGACCGAACAGTCCATCGCCGCCAAGCCGGTGGTGCCCGCCGCGGTGGTCACGCGCGCTCCCAAGGAAACCGCGCTGGTGCTCCCCGGCACGCTGCAGGCCATCACGGAAGCTCCCGTGCTTTCCCGTGCGGACGGTTACGTGAAACGCCGTTACGTCGACATTGGCGACCGCGTCGCCCAAGGACAGGTGTTGGCTGAGATTGAGGCCCCGGAACTTGCGCAACAGGTCAATCAGGCGGCTTCCGCGCTCGACCAGTCCCGCGCCTCGCTCGAACAGGCCAAGGCGAGCATGAGCCAAGGCATCGCAAACCGCGAGCTTTCCCGAGTCACCGCGCTCCGCTACGGCAACCTGGTGAAACGCGGCATCGTGTCGCGCCAGGAAAACGATACTTACCAGGCGCGCTACCAGGCGGACGACGCCGCCGTGAATGCGCTCCAAAAGGCAGTCTCCGCGGCGCAGAACAACGTCTCCGCGCTGGAGGCAAATCTGGCCAGGATCAAAGAGGTCTACAGCTATCTGAAGGTTCGCGCTCCGTTTGCCGGCGTGATCACGCTGCGCAACGTCGACCAGGGTACGCTGATCGCGGCAGGTAACACCATGCTTTTCCGCATCGCGCAGACGGGCACTTTGCGGACGTTCATCAATGCGCCCCAAGTGAATGCCAGCGCAATCCGTGTGGGGCAGACTGCACAGATTGAGTTTAACGAATTGCCCGGGAAGGTCTTCGAAGGCAAAGTAGCGCGCTCGTCCGGCGCGCTCGACCCGGCCACGCGAACGTTGCTGGTCGAGGTGCAGGTGGCCAATCCGAAGGGCGAGTTGATGCCCGGCATGTATGCCAACGTGACCATTCGCGCGATGCGCGAGGATCCTCCGATGCTGATCCCCTCCGAAGCGCTGATCGCACGCGCCGAAGGGACTCTGGTGGCCGTAGTGGACGACTCCAGCACCGTGCATTTCCGCCCGGTACGCGTGGGGCGCGACAACGGCTCGGAAATCGAAGTACTCGCCGGAATTCAGGAGGGCATGAAGGTCGTCGTCAACCCCAACGACCAGGTCCGCGAGGGCGTGGCAGTCGATGCGCAGCCCTTCCTGCGGCCTCGTACGGCCACTCCGGCCGCGGGGAGGCGAGGGCGTTGAGCGGATCCTCTTCCGTGCACCTGAATGCTATGGCCTCGGAGTTGAGATTTCAACGCGGTCTTGTGGCGCACGCTTCAGCGTGCAGCGTCGACACTCTTGTCGACGTCCGGACTATGCCGGCAGGAGTGCCGGCACTGCACGCTGAAGCGTGCGCCACAACTGGCTCTGTGCCGCGCAAGATGCTCTTCGTGCTGCTCTGCGTTTTGCTGGCCGTTCCCACTCAAGGGGCGGACGTTTCCGGTGGATGGGCGAAGTTTTCGCGGCCGTGGCGGCCCTCCTCGGTGCCAGCGCCGAATTGGAATAGCACTTCGCGCTATGCCGATTTGCTGAGGGCCGGTCAGCTCTACCTCTCGCTGCGCGACGCCATCGCCATTGCGATCGAGAACAACCTGGATGTCGAGACGCAGCGCTATAACCTGCTCGCAGCGCGCCAGGATCTGCTCCGGGCACAAGGCGGCGGGACCACGCGCGGACTGCAGTATTCGGTAACGGAGGCTCCCTTGGGTATCGGCGGACCCGCGAGCCCGCTGCTCACCAACCTCGGCGCGCAATCTTCGGGCGGCGCCAGCATTCCCACCAACCCTTCGGAGTTGGGCGTGCTCATCAGCGCGCAATCAAACCTGTCCGTGCTTGGACAGAACTCGCTCAGCACTGGTACGCCTCTCCCCATCTTCGACCCGTCACTCACGGGCCTGTTGAACTACGCTCATCAGTCGTCGCCGATGATCAACCCGACTTCGAACGGCACCGACAATCTGATCGCCAACACGATGAACGCCAATGCAGGGCTGGCGCAAGGCTTCTCGACCGGCGCCAGCGCCGCGCTCGCGTTCAACAACTCGCGCAACACGATCAACTCGACAGCCGTCAACTACAGCCCCTACGTCACGTCGAGCCTGTCCCTGACCGTCACGCAGCCGCTGCTGCGAGGCTTCGGGAGAAGCATGAACCGCCGCTACATTCGCATCGCCGCGAACCAGGAAAAGATCGCGGACCTGCTCTTTCAGCAGCAGCTTGTCAGCACGGTCTATGGCGTGACGCGCCTTTACATCGACCTGGCCAGCTTGCGCGACAACGTGAGGGTGAAAGAAGAAGACCTCCAACTGGCCGAATGGCTGAAGCGCGAAGTCAGCTCTCGCGTCGACGAAGGGATCTTGCCTTCCATCGAATTAACGCGCGCCAACGCCGGGCTGCTGACCGCACAGCAGGCGCTGATCGACGCACGCGCACTATTGGAAGAGCAGGAGGCCGTCTTCAAGAGCGTCCTGTTCCGCAAGGGCCTCGACGATGCCGCGGTCCGCGACGCTCGCGTGGTTCCGACCGACGCTCTGGAACTGCCGAAGGAAGCCGCTTCGCTGGATGCCGGTAAACTCGTCGAGCAGTCGCTTGCCAGCCGGCCGGATTTACTGCAAGCGGGGTTGCAGGCTGACAACACGCGCATCGCGCTGGAAGGCTCGCGCAACAATCTGAAGCCCCAGTTGGACCTGGTCGCATTCGCGCAGAACACCGGCATCGGCGGCGACCGGAATCCCGTCGCCGCGAATCTGGATCAGGTCTTTCTTGGCGGCTATGGGAGTGCGTTGGGACAGGTCTTCCGGCGAGACTATCCCGTCTATGGCGCGGGCATCCAATTGAATCTGCCTTTGCGGAACCGCACCGCGCAAGCCGATGCCGCGCGCGACGAAATCGCCTCCCGGCAGGCCGACATCCGCGTGGAGCAGTTCCGCAACCAGGCGCGATTGGAAGTGCAGGACGCGATCATCGCTCTGCGCCGGGCGCAGGCGTCATATGAGGCAGCCGCCGAAGCGTCTCGTCTGCAGGTGGAATCTCTGGACGCAGAAAAGGCCCGCTTTGAAGAAGGGCTGAGCACGACGTTCACCGTGGGCCAGTTTCAAAGCGTGCTCTCGCAAGCCCGTCTGACCGAGTTGGCCGCGCGCGGTTCCTTCGCCAAGGCCAAGGCTGTTCTGCAGCGCGCCAGTGGAACGATCCTCGATGCCTACGGCCTGTCAACCGGTGCTCTGAAGCAGGCGGAAGCAATCCGGTAGCGACGGCAGGCCCTGAAGTAGCGTGGAAACCCGGACATAATCCAGCCCCAGATTGAAGGTGCGGGCAGAGAAGAAGGGAACCTGAGGTTCCCTTCTGGTCTCTAAGGCATTGATTCTAAATGGTCAGTTTCAGCAAAAGGGAACCTCTGGTTCCCTTTTTGCTTTTCAGCGGGGCGGGAGATGCACTTCAACCCAGCACTTGCTCACGGTCATGGCGCCGCCCCGGGAACGCCGATCTCCAGATCGGCTCAATTGCCGCGCCAGCGGCAAGTTGGTGGAACGCGCCATATGCTGGCGCGTATCGGGCGAGCGCACGCCCAGGGGGCTCCGCTTCAGGGTTGTAACTTCGTTTCAGCGTTGCTGTTGGAACTTCAGCTTCTCGTCTTCGCGATCGATGTACGGCACGCCTTTTGCCATCCAATCGGGCGCGGGTGCGCCCTTCAGGAAGTGGTCGAAGAACTGCTGCATGCGGACGGTGTAGTCTTTCTGGTCGGCGCGCCGGCGCAGCCCGTGATACTCGCCGTTGTAGTTGAGCAGGTAGGCTTCTTTCCCATTGCGCCGCAAAGCCAGGTAGAACTCGATGCCCTGATACCACGGCACGGCGTCGTCATTGTCGTTGTGCAGAATCAGCATCGGCGTGGTGACGCGGCGCGCGTGGAACACGGGCGAGTTCTCCAGGAACTTATACGGGTCGTCGAAGATCGTCTTGCCGATGCGGCTCTGCGAGCGTTCGTATTGGAACTGGCGCGGCAGGCCCGACCCCCAGCGGATGCCGCTGTAGGCGGAAGTCATGTTGCCGACCGGCGCTCCGGATTCGGCGGCACGGAAACGCGTGGTCTGACCCACCATGTAGGCGATCTGGTAGCCGCCCCAACTGTGTCCCTGAATGCCGATGGACTTCTCGTCGACGAAGCCCAAGTCCACCACGGCCTGAACCGCGGGCAGCACGCATTTCAACGCGCTCTGCCCAGGCTGGCCGACGGTGTAAACGATGTCGGGTTGGAGCACCAGGTAGCCATTGCTCACGTAGTAACTCGTGTTGATGTTGTGGCTCGGAGCGGGATTCACGAAGCTGTGCAGGTTTTGCGTCAACCGCTCGTAGATGTAGACCATCAGCGGATACTTCTTCTTCGCGTCGAAGTTGGCGGGCTTGAACAGCGTCGCCTGCAGCGGCACGCCGTCGGCATTCTGAAATCGAATCAACTCGGACGTGCCCCAGGAGAACGGCTTCATTTGCTCACCGCCCGAAGAGATCTTCTTGGGGGCTTGAAAGTCCGGACGTGTCACCTGCAGGTCGGGGTATTGGTCAAACCGGCTGGCGATTACGAGGAACACCTCGGCGTCCTTGGCCCGGGTGACATAGCGCCAGGCCACATCATTCCAGAGCAGCCGTTGCGGAGTGGCCGCCGCCGCCGCCGAGGCGCGATAGAAACCCGTGGCACGCGTCTCTTCGCTCTCGGCGCGGAGCGTCAGAGGCTTCGCCGGATCGAGCCCAAGGTCTAGGTCTTCCTCGTCGCCAGTGAGGTCCGTGCGGATCACACGAAACTGGATTTTCTGACTACGTCCAACGCCCGATGTGAGATCTATGGCTGCAGTCCCGTCCGCGGGCACGCGCCACACGTCGAAGCGATCATAGAGCAGCGCAGCGCCGTCCCTCGTCCAGCCGCCGAAGCCATAGGACGGCGGCGCTTCCGGCATGTCGTTCTGCTCATCGAAGAATGCGACGGGCAGCTTCTCGGTCAGATTGCGCAGAGTTCCATTGGTCGCGTCCACCGCAAACCAGTTCTTGTCGCGATAGAAGGCGGCAAAGCGCCCCGAAGGCGCCCACTGCACCTGTGTGGGCCCTCCGCCGGAGCGCACTTCCTTTTGCACCAACGTCCGCGCGCCGGTAGTCCCGTCTACCAGGTACAGATCCGCATAGCTGCCGTCGTAATCCACTCTCTGGCGGTAGGACCGGTCATCCAGGCCGATGGCGGCCGTGCCAAAGTCGTTCAGATGAACCGTGGGCAGATCGGGCGCGGCCAAGGCGACCAATTTCTTCGCGTCCAGGTCGAACGAGCAGCGGTAGGTTCGGCCGAGTTCCTGTCTGGCTCGGATCTTCTGCATCGGCTGGACGTAGTCGTCATTCCAGCGCCAGAGATCCATCGTGACCTTCTCTTCGGAGGATGGTTCGGACTTCGGGTCGCGCGGGGCCTTGGGAGGCGCGGCGGACGGAACGTAGAGTTTCTTGCCATCCCGCGAGAACGCCAGCGCGCCTTTCTCGCCCACCACCAGGCCTTGCGGGAAGCCGGGCGTCGTTGCCGATACCAACTCCGCAGCCGTGGTGGCCCGGCGGTCCCAGAAGTAGACCTTGAACTTGGAGGTCTTCGACGCGGCATCGTCCCGGTCGCTTAGGAAGGCCATCTGCTTTTGAGCGCGGTCCCAGGCGACCTTGGCGTACTTGCCTTTCCCTTTCAACAAAGCCGTCGGGGCAGCCGTGGAGCCGGGCGCCAGAAAGTAGATGGCGTTGTCGTCTTCCTTCTTCGAGGAGGTCGTAAACCAGAGCACGCCAGCGTCGCGCGTCACACCGAACTCCAGCACGTCGGCGAAAGTGCGCGCCGGCTCGGCGCCTCCGAGATGGCGCAGAGTCAGCTCCGTGCCGTAATCCTTCTTGGGCGTTCCATTTCCATTGCCGCTGGCCTCTTCAGCCTGATCGACGTCAATATCCGTAGCCGGCTTGGGATCGGATTTGGGCTCCGCCTTCACTTCTGGTTTTGCCTCGGCCTGATAGGCCAGCCAGGCAGCACCCTTCTCCGGCAGGTCGAAGCCTTTCACGTTCATGACGCGTTCTACCTGGCCGTTCGCAAGATTCACAATGGCCAGGCTCTTCTTCGGAAGCTGGTCGGGCTTCTTCTTGTCTTTGCGGGCCTGATCGACCTCAGCCTTCAAGGGGAACGCGGAGAATACGAGCCATTGCGCATCACTGGAGAAACGCATCTTGACCGACGGCGGCTTCGGCGGAGCCTCGGGATTCACTTCAGCGGGAGGAACGACGGGCGGCTGCGGCAGATTTCCCGCCGGGATCCGGTACTCCTTGCTTGTGGCCAGATTCCTGACAATCACGTCGCCGTCGGCGTCTTCGCTCATGAATGCGTAGGCCACCCACTGGCCGTCGCGCGAGAGCGTCTGGCCCGTGATGAGCCGCCAGGAATCGTAGTCTTTGTGGTTGAGCGGGCGGGGTGTCTGCGCGCTCGCGACGGCGATGGCCAGGATCAAGAATGTAACGGCGGCCGCGATCCGCGCTGGCCGCATGGCGGCTCGCTCAAATACTCTCAGCATGCTTGGATTATATCGAGCAGGCCCGAAGCATCGCTTTCGCGCGAAGCGGAGTATTTCATTATGAGTTCCGGCTCTTGCAACTCACGCGTCAGAGCGCACATCTACATAAGCTAGAATCAAGACGATCCTGCGTCTCTTCATCGCTTTAGCGTGGTGCCTCTATGCCTTCCCAAACACTGACGATAGTCGATAACCGCACGGGTAAGACCTACGAGATCCCGATTGAAAACGGGACCGTTCATGCGACAGATCTGCGAAAGATCAAGACCGGCAGTCAGGATTTTGGCCTGATGTCGTACGATCCGGGCTTTATGAACACGGCGGCATGCAAGAGCCGCATCACGTTTATCGATGGAGACCAAGGCATATTGCGGTACCGGGGCTACCCGATCGAGCAGCTTGCCGAGAAGAGCACTTTCCTTGAGGTGGCCTACCTGCTCTACTTCGGCGAGCTACCGACGCAGAGCCAGTTGGATGAGTTCGTGAACATCGTGCTTTCACACACGCTGATTCATGAGCAGACCAAGAAGTTCATCGACGGCTTTCGTCACGACGCGCACCCGATGGGCATGTTCCTGTCCACCGTCGCGGCGCTCTCAACCTTCTACAAAGAGGGCAAGAACATTTTCGATGCCCAGAACCGGATGGTCCAGTTCGAACGCATGGTGGCCAAGATGCCGACCATTGCCGCCTTCTGCCATCGTCATTCGATCGGCATGCCCTTCGTCTACCCCGATGGCGATCTGAGCTATCCCGGCAACTTTCTCAGCATGATGTTCAAGGCGACGCGGCCTCGTTACAAGCCGAATCCGGTGCTGGAGCACGCCCTCGACGTCCTGTTCATCCTGCACGTGGACCACGAACAGAACTGTTCCACCACGACGATGCGGGGCATCGGCAGCTCGCACTGCGATCCCTTCACCGCGCTGGCCGGCGCCGCGGCCGCACTATACGGCCCCCTGCACGGCGGAGCGAACGAGGCCGTGTTGCGGATGCTGATGGAGATTGGGTCGAAGGACCGCATCCCCGATTTCATTCGCCGTGTGAAAGCCGGCGAAGGCGCGCGCTTGATGGGCTTCGGCCATCGCGTCTACAAGAACTACGACCCGCGCGCCCGCATCATCAAGAAAGTCGCCTTTGAAGTCCTCGAGGTCACGGGCCGCAGTCCATTACTCGATATGGCGCTGGAAATGGAGCGAATCGCGCTTGAGGACGACTACTTTGTCAGCCGCAAGCTCTACCCAAACGTCGATTTCTACTCGGGCATCATTTACCAGGCGATGGGCTTCCCCGTGGACATGTTCCCGGTGCTCTTCGCCATCCCGCGTACGCCTGGCTGGCTTTCGCAGTGGGAAGAGCAGATTCTGGATCCGGAGCAGCGGATAGTGCGCCCGCGCCAGATTTATCTCGGTCCCGAGGAGCGCGAGTATGTTCCGATGGAAAGCCGCGTCGATGCGATGCCGGGCGTGAGCGCTCCGCAAGCGGTGTAGGTTGGTTGGCGCTAGTGCCGATTGTCGACCAGCGTGGACCGATACGGGCGGCTCAAGGCTGGACTGCAGCGGGCCCCAACATGTGTAGCACCGAGCCGCGAATGAAAAGAGCGGTCCCTTCGATCCCACCTCCGTGCTGTGGTTCTCCTCCGGCATTGTGTCGCCATGGAGAACATGGCAGCGCGCGGGCCGCTTCCAGAGGACCGCTCTCTAGCGTTCGCGGCTCGGTGCTGGCGGTGAGTGGGAGCGAACGCCTCACGGTTCATAGGGGACCTGAAGCCGTTCTAAAGGCTGCGCGATGACGCCACTGCTGTTCTGCTGCTTCTTCCTATCCGGCCTGAATCTCTCCGACCTGCACGTTGCGGCTCGTGGCGGCGATATCGAGACCGTCGCGGCCTTGCTCGCCCACGGCGCCGACGTCAACGAATACGATTCCCTTGGCGGAACGCCTCTCCACGACGCAGCCTGGAGCGGCGAGGCGAAGATCGTGGAGCTTCTCATCGAGCACCATGCCGACGTGAACGCGCGCCACAAAGAGGCTGGTTCCACTCCGCTTCACTACGCCGTTCTGATGGACCGCCGCGCGGTAGTGGAGATTCTGCTCGCGCACGGCGCGGATTTCAACGCGCGTTACCGCAATGGGTCCACGGCCTTGCATCTCGCCGCCAACCGGGGACACGTGGAGATTGCGAAGATGCTGCTCGACAAGGGCGCGAACGTGAACGGCGCGGACGACTCCGGCTCGACGCCTCTCGATGAGGCGGCCTGGCGCGGTCAGGCCGAAATGGCCAGCCTCCTGCTGGCGCGCGGCGCGACGGTGAACGTCCACAACAAGGACAGCGGCGCTACGCCTCTGCATGAGGCCGCCATCAAGGGCCACGCCGAGGTGACTGCCGTGCTTCTCAAGGCAGGCGCTGACGTCGCGGCCAAGGACCTGGCCGGCGCCACCGCGCTCGACGAGGCCTTGCGCTACAAGCACACGCCCGTGATTGAACTGTTGATGGCGCATGGAGCCAAGCTCGACTCGGGAGGCCAGACCGCGGCAGCGCAACTCCAGGGCGCGGTTCTGCACGGCCAGGCCGATGTGGTTTCGCTGCTGCTCGATAAGGGGGCCGACGCCAACATGCCGACCGAGGGCGGAGGGACTCTGCTGCACGACGCCGCACTGAAGGGCCACGTGGCCGTGGTTCAAGCGCTGCTGGCGCACGGTGCGAAGCTCGACGCTCGGAACGCCACGGGGGGCACCCCGCTGCACGATGCCGCGCTGGCCGGGCAAACCGCGGTCGCCGAATTGTTGCTCGACAAGGGCGCGGCGATAGACGCCAAGGACACCGAAGCCGGAGAGACTCCCCTGCATCGCGCCGCAAGCTGGAATCGCGGCCTCACGGTGGAACTGCTGCTGAACCGTGGCGCGGATCGCACGATTCGTAATAAGGCGGGTAAGACCGCCCTCGACCTCGCTCGCGAGAACAGCGCCGACGAGGCGCTCGCGGCGCTCTCTACTTCTCCTCGAAAGTGATCTTCGACTCCGCGCCGAAGCGTTTGTAGTCCTTGTAGCGAATGGTCATCTTCACACGCAACGGTCCGGCGCGGAAGGGCAGCGTATCGTCGGCGAAAGTAAGCGTCGGAAACCAGAAACCGTCGAACGGCGCGCGCGTGGTCACGAAATGCGGGAAGAGGTTCTCGCTGTCTTTCCCTCCGGCGTGCGAGTAGACCGGGGGCACGGCCTGGCCTTCGCTACGCACGATATTCAAGCCGTTCTTCTCGGCCCACAGCATGCCCTCGAAGAGACGCATCCCTTGCAGGAGTTGTCTCGGCCGAACTTGAAGGACCCAACAGTCGTTGCCGTCCATTGTCTCCTCGCCACGGAAGCGGACCTCATAGCGCGGCAGCAACTCGGGCGTCAGCAACAGCGGCTGGATGTTGCGGATATCTTCGAAGTCTTCCGGCGTCAACACGAGGCGGGCGAGGTTCGACTGCGGCTCGCCAACCGCGCGCTCGGAGCGTTCTCCCTGCGGCGAGAAGATGACATCGCGCGTCTCGCGATAGCGCCCGCTCTGTCCGCGCCCGGGGAAGTCTTCGAGCACAACCTCCTGCCGGTAGGCGTAATGCGAGCGTTCCTCGGAGTTCTTCGCTTCGCGCTCGGCGACGTGCCGGACCAGGTCCGCCGGAGGTTCCTGCGCGGGCAGCGGCGAAGACGCTAACGTGAAAAGGACAAGCGTCAGAAAGCGCACGGAATTGCGTAGTCCGAATATCATACTTGCGGTCAAAGTGAACTCTCACCGACAGCATAGCCCAGTAGGGCGGGCGACTTTTGTGGGGCGGGCCTCCAGGCCCGCGCGGGGTCTCCAGACCCCGCAAGACAAAGACAGGAAGCCGGACCTGGAGGTCCGGCGCGGGCCTGGAGGCCCGCCCCACTGCAAAGGCAACTCCAAGTGACCGGCATCACCTACGGCAACGCATTGATCGCCTGGCCGCTCGCTATCGCCTTGCTCACCGCCAGCTTGATTCAACTCATCTTTTACTTCAGCCTGGCTGCGCCCAAGTGGCGCGAGTTCTGGACCCCGGCGCGCCTGATGTTTCTGGCGCCGGTGCCTTGGCTGGTGTATTCGATCCCGTGCGGCGTCTTCCGGCCCCACGCCATGGTGGCCCTGCTCGGGCTCGTCGCGGTGGCCGCGTTCTGGTTCCACGTTCTTCCGAAAAGCCGCTTCACCGACCTCGGTTTCGTAACTCTGATGGCAGCGCCGATTCTGTTCAACTGGTTCGGCGCCATCTATCCCAGGCCCTGGCCGAAGGTGCCCACCGAGGTGCTCGGACACGTAGTGTGGATTCAGGTGGGGCTGGCGACTGTACTCAACGTCCGGCGGATCGACGCGGGCTTCGGCTTCTGGCCGGAGCTACGGCATTGGCGCGCGGGCGTGCTCTGGTATGCGGCCTCCATGCCGCCCGTACTGGCATTGGTTTATGGTTTGGGTTTCGCGCACTTCGAGTTGCCGGCCACGGGGTACAAATACGCCGCAGCTCTCCCAACGTTTTTCGCCCTCCTGTGGGTGGTCGCGCTCAGCGAGGAGTTCTTCTTCCGCGGACTGTTGCAGCGTTGGATTGAGGAATGGAGCGGCCGCCCGGCGCTGGCCATCGCGATCGCCTCCGTGCTGTTTGGCTGTGCGCACCTCGGCTACCGCGCGTTCCCAAATTGGGAGATGGCTCTGCTCGCCGCCGTGATGGGCGTGTTCTATGGATTGGCCTACCGGCAGGGCGGAGGCGTGCGCGCCGCTATGGTCGCGCACGCTCTCGTCGTCACAACGTGGAAGACGTTTTTCCGGTAAGCGCGCCGGTCTCTTCGAGCATCGGGCGGATGGCGTCCAATGCATGTTCGAAGTCGTGCAGGAGATCCCGCCAGTCCTCGATGCCCACCGAGACGCGCACCAGTCCGTCCGTGATGCAGGCCAGCTTCATCTCTTCGGCATCGCTCGCCGAGTGCGTCGTCGTCTTTGGATGGCACACCAGCGTCTCCATGCCGCCCAGCGAAACGGCGTTCTTGGCCAGACGCAGGCTTCTGAGGAAGTCGAATGCCGCAGCCTTGCCGCCGTTCAGTTCCATCGAAAACATCGCGCCGGGATAATCGCATTGCGAAAGCCGGATGCGGATCTGCTCCGGATCGTCAAACAGCGTCGGGTAATACACCTTGCGAACTTCGGGCCTGCGCACCAGGCTTTCCGCGATGCGCTGCGCGTTCTTGCTCTGACGGTTCATGCGCAGGCTGACGGTGGGCAGCCGGCCGTCCAGAATCCAGCATTCGTCCGGCTGCAGAATGTTGCCGAACATGCCGCGCTTGCCGAAGATCTGGTTGCGCAAATCCGGATCCCGGCCGAGCACCATGCCTGCGAGCAAGTCGCTGAAACCGCCGAGGTACTTCGTCGCCGAGTAAAGCACCAGGTCGGCGCCCAGCGTGAGCGGATGCTGGAACACTGGCCCGAGGAAAGTGTTGTCTACCATCAGAACGGGCTTTGGATCGAGCTGTGCGCACACCAATGCGGCGCGCTTGATGTCGGCCATCACCATTGTGGGATTGGCCGGCGTTTCGATCAGGACCGCACGGAGCATGGGCGTGGTGCGAATGGCCTCGTCCAAGGCTTCACTGTGTCCGGTGGGCACGGGAACCGTATGGATGCCGAACGGCTCCAGCAGGTTGTGCATCATGCCCATCGTTCCGCCATACAGCGGCATGGTGTAGACGATGGCGTCGCCAGGCTTGAGCACGGTGAGCAAAGCGGTCATGATTGCCGCGAGACCGGAGTTGAAGGCCAGCGCCCACTCGGCGTTCTCTTCGAGCGGCACCATCTGGTCCTGAAGAATCTCCGCGTTCGGATGGTTGAAGCGCGAGTAGACCAGATACTCGCTCTCGCCGGGCTCCAGTTGCTGACGCCCGGAGGTAATGTCGAAGGCTCTCTCCGCCGCTTCGGGGGTCGGGAATACGAAGGTGGATGTGCGGAACACGGCCGGCCGCGCCGACCAGACCGAAAGGCGGGGATCGAAGCCCCGTGTCAGAACCGCGGTAGATGGGTGTTCGCCATGAGGATGTTTCGAATCAGCCATAGGTGCGCCTCTTCCTGGGAGCCGGTACTACCATCCACGAGATTACACCCACTTTCTGGTGGTGTCATGCCTTCGTGGCGAAGCCAAGCCCCATACTGATGCGATCATGGGCTGGATGCAGGCTGCTGTCAATCGGGCAGGGCAAGCCGAAGTTGGGCGGCTCTCCAGCGTCGCCCCATTTCTCGGAGTCAGCGGCCTGCTGGCGCTTTCGGAGCGACAGGCCTGAGCAGCGCGACCACCTTCGGCGCCAGTTCTTCGTAGGTCATCCTGCCCGGATGATAAAGGCGGACGATCCCCAGGCGATCGATCAAAGCCAGTGTGGGCGTCGTGCTGGCGCCCCAAGCTTTGAGGTTCTCCTCGCTCACAGGTACGCTCATGCGTGGAATGCCGGCGTAGTATTTCGCACGAATGCTCTCGATGTAACGAAGTTCGGCATCGCGCGGCGCTTCTTCGCCGTTTTCGACGTAGCCGTAGCGCTGAGTTGGGCCGACGATTACGAGTTCAGGATGCTCCTGCGCGAGCCGAGCCAGCACGCCGGCTTCGGCTTTGCAGTCGCCGCACCAATGCGCCCAAAAGAAGAGCAGCACCGGTTTGCCACGCAAGGCCAACAGCGACAGTGGAGCGGCACCCAGGTATTCCTTCGTTTCGAGCGCGGGAGCCCGCCGTCCCTGCAGGGTGATCAGATTCAGGTTCTTTTGAATGCGAGCCCGGATACTGGTGTCGTGCCAGGCCTTCACTTCTTCCTGGAGAAAGGTGACGGCCTCGGTCTTGCGCCCGGTGGCGTTCCACACTTGCGACTGCACTTCAATGGAGGCTCCGAGCGCGAACGCAAGCGAGGAATCGTCATCCAGTTTGTGCCGCTTCCGTTGCTCCAGAACACCGGCGCGGGCCTGCTGCACATACTTCTCGGCGGCGGCGTAGTCCTTGACCGCGAGCTCGCCGCGCCCCATCCAACTCAGCGCTTCGAGATACGGTCCGTCAACCCCGGCAGCCGCCTTGTGAGCTGACAGGATCCGCTCGCCCTGTGCGAAATCGTTGCCGTCGATAGCGGCTCGAATTTGCCTCACGATTTCCGGCCGCTGAGCGTAGGCCGGAGCCGGAGAAAGGTGTGTAACGATCATGATTCCAGTGATGAAAGCGAATAGGCGCATAGTAATCTCTTGTGGCGCGTGGAGGTCTCCGCGCGCCGGGTATCAATTTCTGTTGGGTCAGACTTTCAGGAAGTCGCGGGTCCAGCGCATGGACGCTTCGAAATCCTCGCGCTCCACCTGCGCCGTCTGTTCCTTGGGCACATTGGGCTGCGGCGGCTGCGGCTGTCCCTTGGAGGCGATGTCGAGGAAGCGGGAGAACTCCCAGGCCTTCACCGTCCGGTACCCGTCCCAGAACTCGGGCTTCCGCCAGGGGTACATTCGCGCTCCGGTCACGATCACTTCCAGCGACATGGCCTTGCCGGGGCACAGCTCCATGAAGCGCTTGAGCAGGCCGCCAATCCCCACGTTGCCTTCGCCCATGCGGACCCAACGAACGGCCGTCCCCTCACTGGTGTTCCACAGATAGCTGTCGCGGATGTGCGACGTGAGAACGTAAGGCGCCAGCGTTTCCAGCGTGAGGTTCGGATCCTCAAGAACCCAGCAGGGGTTCCCCGAATCGAAGCAGGCTCCGACGAACTCCTTTCCTGCGCCCTCGATCAGCATTTTGAGTTCTCGCGCCTGCATGTCGCCCGCATGGTTCTCAATGGCGACCTTCAGGCCGGCATCCATTACCTGGGAGCGGGCATTGCGCAGAGTCTTGATGGCGTTATCGATATGCGACTCGATCGGCTCTTTGGAGCTGCCGGGCGCGGCCTTCAAGCGGTCGTTGAACGTGCCGAGGAATGCCCGAACGATTTTCGACTTGGCGATAGTCGCGGCGCGGACCACCTTGAGCAGTTGCTCCTCGGCCGTGCCCGCCTTCGCGTCAAATGCGGAGGAGGTCGGGCAAATGGACCTCATCCCGATCTCGATTTCGATGCCGAGTTGAGCGGCGTGTTCGCTCACCTTGCGGACATGCTCGTCATCGAGGCTGCCAAGGAAGCGGATCTCAGAGAAGTGGATCGTCCTGGCCCCGAACTTGGAGCAATAGTCCAGGAATTGAAAGGCGTCCCAACCCTGCGACCGGAGGCTGAAGAGGTCCACCCCGAGCTTCGGTTGTGGGCCGGCAAACAACGCCGGCGCGGCGGCTGAGGCCATCAATCCGGCGATAAACTCGCGGCGTTCCATGGATCGTATTATCTCGTAACCAGACCCTTGAAGATTTCGCTTTTATTTCGCCGCGGATTCAAGTATCCTGCTTGGGTTCGACCAAGGAGGAAATACATGACACCAGCAGATATCGCGCTCTCCGTTGAGACCAACCGGGACTACTTCAACCGCTCCACCCGCGCGCTCACGGAGGCGAATTCGTCCTTCGCCCCAGCCCCGGGCGTGTTCACCGCAGCCGCGATGGTGGCTCACGCCGCGCAATCCATCGACTGGTTCTTCAATGGCGCCTTTGCGGAGGCCGGCTTCGATTTGAACTTCGAGCAATTGGATAAGGACGTGCGCGCCTGCACGTCTTTGGAAGCCGCGCGCGCCTGGTTCAACGCCGCAACCGATCGCGCCAAGGCCGCGGCTGCCGCCCATTCCGCGGAAGAGTGGGCAGCGGCGCTCCCGGCGGGTCCAATCATGGGCGGCCTTCCGCGCTTTGCGATTACCAGCGCGCTGACGGATCATACGGCGCACCACCGCGGGGCGCTCAGCGTCTACGCCCGAATGCTCGGCCTGGTCCCGCCGATGCCGTACATGGAGATGGAATGAACATCACGAAATCGATTCTCTCCATCCTCGGCAGCTACGTGCTGAGCGTCGTGCTGGTGTTTGCGACCGATCCATTGCTGCACGCGCTCTTTCCGAAGGACTACAACCAGGGTCAGACGATTCCCGACTGGCTGCTGGGTGTGAGCACGGCGCTCTTCACGGTGATCTCCGTTCTTTGCGCCTGGGTGTGCGCGAAGCTGGCGCCGTCGAAGGTTCGCATGCACGTCATCGGGTTCTTCGCGCTGGGCGAGATCATGGGCCTGGCCTTCACGGTCGTGGGTTGGGGCAAGGTGCCCCACTGGTACTCGATTGCCTGGCTGGTGGTGTGGATCCCCGCTGTCTGGATCGGCTGGAAACTGGCAGGCAGACCGCTGGCTGAACAGTAACTCGAAACGGAGCTCCCTGGGAACGCCGATCTCCAGATCGGCTCCGCATTGGCAGTGCTCAGCTCGGCTCCGTTCAAGGCGCGCCCGCTCACACAACAACACATGCCGATCTGGAGATCGGCGTTCCCAGGGGGGCCCTATGAGGAGAGCCCGCGCAGGGTCTGCCAGAACTCGGGGAACGAAACAGACGCGGCGCCGGCGTTTTGAATGATGACCGGCCCCCTGGCTCTCAACCCCGCGACGGCGAAGGCCATCGCAATGCGGTGGTCGCCGTAGGAGTCGACTTCGGCCGCCTGGAACGTTTGCTTGCCAGGCAGGTGGAAGCCGTCCGGCGTGGTCTCAATCTCCACGCCCATGCGGCGCAGATTCGAGGCCATCGTCTCGATGCGGTCGGTCTCTTTCACCCTCAACTCAGCCGCATCTCGCACTGTGAGCCCGCCGGAGCTGAGCGCGCCCAGGATGGCGAGCACGGGGATCTCGTCGATCAGCGCGGCCGCCCACTGCTTCTCAATGACGCCGCCTTTCAGATCGCTGCCACGGACCAGCAGGTCGCCCACCGGCTCGCCGTTCTTCATCCCCATGTCCAGGATCTGGATATGGACGCCCGCCGAGACAAGAAAGTCGATGAGCGTGGCGCGGGTGGGGTTCAGCCCGACGCCATGAAGAACCACGTTGGAGCCGGGAACAATCGCCGCCGCTACCAGGAAGAAAGCAGCGGAGGAGAGGTCGCCGGGCACGCTCAACTCGCGCGCTTCCAGTTTCGCCGGGCCATGCACCTTGGCCCAACTGCGGCCCGTCTCGACATCCACACCGAACTCGCGCAAAGCCACCTCGGTGTGGTCGCGTGTTTTCGCGGGTTCGTGCACGGTGGTCGCGCCGCTTGCATAAAGTCCGGCCAGCAGAACGCAACTCTTGACCTGCGCGCTCGCCACCGGCATGTCGTAGTCGAGCGGGCGCAGTTCGCAGCCCTGAATCTCTATCGGCGGGAATTTGCCGTCGCGCGCGGAGAGCCTGGCGCCCATTTGCGAGAGCGGCCCCATAATGCGCTGCATCGGACGTTTCGAGAGCGAGTCGTCGCCGCCAATGCGCGTTGTGAATGGCTGTCCTGCGAGAATACCCGACAGCATCCGAATAGTAGAGCCGGAGTTGCCCGCGTCCAACTGACCGTCGTATTCGACCAAACCGTGCAACCCGCGCCCGACGACGGTCACATCCCGGCCGTCCTCGGTGATTTCGACGCCTAGTGAACGCAAACACCCGAGCGTCGAGTGACAGTCGGCTCCAGAGGAGTAGTTGTGAATGACGCTGGTGCCCTCGGCAATGGCCGCGAGCATTCCATAGCGGTGCGAAATCGATTTGTCGCCGGGCAGCCGTACACTGCCTTCCAGCGGTCCCTGCGCGGGATGGATGGTTTCTGACGTGATGCCGGCCGTCATGGGCGCGTTACTCAATTCTGTGAGGCCCCTCTCCGCTCAATTTGATCTCGTCGCCTTTCGGTCCCCTGGCTTCGATCCTTACCGAGACCGCGTCAGGATTCCACGGCATCTCAAAAGCGAAGGCCGTCTCCTCATCCGGCGCGAGTTCCTCGGCGTCCAAGGCGCCGCTGCGCCTGGTCACAACCCTTTCGTCCGTCCCGATCAACAGGAAGGACAGCTTCACCTGCCGGATAGGAGACTCGCTAATGTTCCGGACGCGTCCCTCGAAGGAAACGGTGTGCCCGTTCTGCTGCGCCTTGAAGCCACTGATTTCCAGGGTTGCCAGCTTCGACTTGTGTTTCTGCTCGCCGGCGCACAAAAATAGTTGGACAAGCGTCAGGCACAGGATCAGTCTCACCCGCATCGGTTCTTCCAGTCTACCGGACGCCGTATAGGAGGTCTTGAAATGCTCAGACGCGACATGCTTCTGGCTTCGGCGGCGCTGCCCGTCACGGCCGCGGCCCTGAGGCAGACCGGTTCAACAAGCGCGAAGAACATCGTCATTTCCAGCGCCAACGGTGTGGCCGCCTGCAAGCGCGCCCACGAGATCCTGGAGGCTGGCGGCGATACCCTCGAAGCGGTTGTCTCGGGTGTCACCATCGTCGAGGACGATCCCGAAGACAACAGCGTCGGCTATGGCGGTCTGCCCAATGAAGAGGGCGTGGTCGAGCTCGACGCCAGCGTGATGCACGGACCATCGCGGCGGTGCGGCGCTGTAGGCGGCGTTCACAACATCAAGAACGTCGCGCGGCTGGCTAAACTGGTGATGGAGCAGACCGGCCACGTGCTGCTAGTCGGGGACGGCGCGACGCGTTTTGCGCGGGCCTGGGGCATCCCGGAGATCAATCTGCTCACGGAGAAGTCGCGGATCGCGTACGTAGCGTGGAAGCAGTCCCAACGCGACTCCTCCGGCCACACCAACTGGACCAATTGGCTGGACGCGCCGGCCGAGGAGCCTCGGAAGCAGACTTCGAAAGCTCTGCGCCGCCAGTTCCCTGAAGCCAACGACGAACTGCTGGCCTGGGCCCTGGACGTCGCCAAGTTTCCGCCCACGGGGACCATCAACTGTCTCGCCCTGAACGAGAAGGGCGAGATGTCCGGGACCACCACGACTTCCGGCCTGGCCTGGAAGATCCCCGGCCGGGTTGGCGATTCGCCCATCATTGGCGCCGGGCTTTTTGTGGACCAGGAAGTCGGCGCGGCGGGCTCGACGGGTCTCGGCGAAGAGAACATCCGCATGTGCGGGGGGCACACGATTGTCGAAAACATGCGCCACGGCATGAGCCCCAAGGACGCCTGTCTCGATGCCTTGAAGCGCATTGTCCGCAACTACGGTGGCGATCAGAATATGCTGGCGCGGTTTGACATCAACTTCTACGCCTTACGCAACGATGGCGTCTACGCGGGCGCTTCCCTGTGGAATGGCCGCATGCGTCGCGGCTACATGTCGGCTCCCAAGTTCGCCGTCAACCAGGGCGGCGAGAGCAAGCTTGAGGACTGCGTGTATCTGCTGGAACGAAAAGCCTAGGCTCGCTTTTGTGCCAGTCTGACAGAGCACCGCACCCGGCCTCTGCAACGCCTTTACCGCCGTCGGCGTCTATTCTGAAGTCGGCACAGAAGGGGATTCCGCGGGCGAAGCGCCATTTGGCCGCCGTGCGACAGTGAAACTATGCTCGCTACGGTTGCTTTGATGGTGATGGCGGCTCAGACGCCGCTGGTCGGAGACATCGAGATCTTTGGCACACACAAGGTCTCGCAAGAGAAGATCCTGAAAGCACTCGGCGTGCAACCGGGCGAACCGCTGCCTCCCTCCAAGTCAAAGTTGGAAGAAGCACTGATCGCTGTGGACGGCGTGGCGCGGGCGTCGGTCGAGGCGGTATGCTGCGACGCAGGCAAGGCGGTCCTCTACGTCGGGATCGAGGAGCGCGGCGCGGCGACGTTTCCGCTGCGCGACCAGCCGCAGGGCGACCTGCAGTTGCCGGACGAGATCGTCCAGGCCTACCACGACTTCACGATTGCCCTGGCTCAGGCCGTTCGCGAGGGCGACACTCGGGAAGACATCAAGCAGGGCCATTCCCTGATGGACAACATCGCCTGCAACGTGCTCCAGAAGAGGTTTATAGGCTTCGCCGATTTGTACCTGGAAGTTCTCCAGGCGGTGTTGCGCGAAGCAGAGGACGAAGAGCAGCGTGCTATCGCCGCCTACGTGCTCGGATACGCACCGAAAAAAGCCCAGGTGGTCAACGATCTGCAGTTGGCACTCCGGGACCCGGACCCGGATGTTCGGGCCAACGCCCTGCGCGCTCTGAAACCGATCGCTCTGATGGCACAGAGGGACCCCGATCTCGGGATTCGCGTGGAAACCACCTGGTTTGTCGAGATGCTGAACTCCACTGTGCTGAAAGACCGGTTGGAAGGCGTTCGAACTCTGCTGATGCTCACCGAGTTGGGGATTCCCGCGCCCACCTACAAACACTTGTCCGAGCGAGGCATTCGCCCGCTGGAAGAGATGGCCCACTGGCGCAACCTGGAATACGTCCTGCCCGCTTACCTGCTGCTCGGCCGCATGGCCGGGGTCGGTGACCCGGAACTGGAACAGACCTGGGCCAGCGGGGATCGGGAAAAGAAACTTCAGGAAATCGAGCAGAAGCTTAAAGCGAAGAAATAAAACCGTTTAGTCCAGTTTTCTAGCCGACAGACGCCCAGAAACAATCACCCTGTCATTGATAGGGATAGGCGTATTTGAGTACACTGCGGCTAGACTCATGGCACAACCAGCTCTGCCGCACTTGCGGTATATCGAGGCGGAGGCTATCCACATCCTGCGCGAGACCGCCGCGCAATTTCGCAAGCCGGTGCTGCTTTACTCCATCGGCAAGGATAGCAGCGTTCTGGTTCACCTCGCCCGCAAAGCCTTCTTTCCAGGCAAGATCCCATTCCCGCTGCTGCACATCGATACGACCTACGAATACCCCGAAATGATCGAATTCCGGGACAGATTCACCAAGGAAATCGGCGTCGAGCTGCGCGTCTACACCAACCGTGCGGCTGTGGAGGCTGGGGCCAATCCGTACGACCTGGGCACAGCCAAGTGCTGCCATCTGCTGCGCACTCGCGCGTTGGTGGAAGGACTCAAGGAGGGCGGCTACGACGCTGCCATCGGTGGCGGGCGCCGCGACGAGGAGCGTTCCAGGGCCAAAGAGCGCGTCTTCAGCTTCCGCGACCGCGAGGGCCAATGGGATCCGCGCAATCAGCGCCCGGAGCTTTGGAATCTGTACAACGGCCGGGTGGACGCGGGCGAGAGCATTCGCGTTTTCCCGATCTCGAACTGGACCGAGTCCGACGTCTGGCAGTACATCGACGAAGAGAAGATCCCACTGGTACCGCTGTATTTCGCCGAGCCGCGGCAAGTCGTTATTCGTGGCGACACGCTGATCCCGCTGGAAACCAACGTCAAGCTCCTGCCGGGCGAGACTCCGGTGAAGGAGACCTGCAGGATGCGCTCGTTGGGCTGCACGCCGTGCAGCGGAGCGATCCGCTCTGACGCGCGGAACCCCGGAGAAATCCTGGACGAACTGGCCGTTTTCCGCCGCTCTGAGCGCGAAAACCGAGTGATCGATCACGACCAGGAAGGATCCATGGAGCTGAAGAAGCGCGAGGGCTATTTCTGATGCACGCGATCGTGGAAAAGCCCCTGCTGCGCATTTCGACGGCTGGCAGTGTGGACGACGGCAAGTCGACCCTGATCGGCCGCTTGCTCTACGACAGCAAGTCGGTCTGGGAGGATCATCTCGAAGAGGTGAATCGCAGCCGGGTAAACCGCGCCTCGCACGGGCCGGATCTTTCGCTGCTCACCGACGGCTTGCGAGCGGAACGCGAGCAGGGCATCACCATCGACGTCGCGTACCGCTATTTCGGAACGCCGCGCCGCAAGTTCATCGTGGCCGACACGCCGGGCCACGAGCAGTACACGCGCAACATGGCCACCGGCGCCTCCACCGCGGATGTCGCCATCCTGCTGGTGGATGCGCGCAAAGGCATCCTGCCTCAGACGGTGCGCCACGCGACGATAGCCTGGCTGCTAGGCGTCCGCAGCTTCGCATTCGCGATCAACAAGATGGACCTGGAAGGTTTCCGCCAGGAGGTCTTCTTACGAATTCAGAAGCAGGCGGGCGAGTTGCTCGCGACCCTGGAGGGCGTCGAAGCCGACTTCTTCCCGATCAGCGCCCTGGATGGCGACAACGTCGTAGAAAGCTCGAAACGTACGCCCTGGTACAAGGGGCCGAGCCTGCTCGACTGGCTGGAGAACGTCGATGCGGGGCCGACGGCCGATGCACCGTTCCGCATGGCCGTACAGCTTGTGATTCGTCCGCATCTCGACTTCCGCGGCTACGCCGGGCAGATCGCCAGCGGCGTCATTCGCCCCGGCGACGCGGTTCGCGTTCAACCGGCGGGAACGCCCGCTCGCATCAAGCGCATCGTCAGCTTCGACGGAGACCTTAACTCGGCCTGGGCTCCGATGTCCGTCACGCTGGAACTGGACCGGGAAATCGACGCTTCGCGCGGGGACTGGATCGTCGCGGCAGCCAGCACACCGCAAAGAGCTCGCCGCCTGAAGACGACGCTGGTGTGGATGAACGAAGAACCGGCCCGCGAGGGTATAGCGTATCTGCTCCAACACGGTACGAGGGTGACCCCCGTGCGTCTGGCGCGCATTAGCGAACGCCTGGATCCCGCGGCGCAGACGCAGGTTCCAGCCACCGAGTTGCGTCTCAACGACATCGGACTTGCCGAGTTGGAAACGGCAGACCCGTTATCGTTCGACCTGTATCGCGAGAACCGAGCGACCGGCGGTTTCATCCTAATAGACCGAATAAGCAACTTGACAATGGCTGCGGGGTTGATCGAGTCCAGCCTGGAGGACGAGCATCACGCCCGTTCGCTGAGCGTGCCGGAACGCACTGCACTGTTCGGGCACCGGCCGTGCCTGATCGATCTCTCCGCGCGGCCCGAATTGGCGCCCGCGCTGGAAAGGCTGCTGCTGCTGCGTCACTCGCACGCCATCGTACTGGAAGACGCCGCCATCCCAACGGACTTCCTGCTTGAGTCGGGGCTGCTTGTGATCTCAACAACACCGAGAGCGGATGCCGTTGTCGACGCTGTGAAGCTCGTCATCGATCCCGCTGGCGCCGTCGCCGAGTTGTTAGAAGCCCTACGGCAGGCGGGCGTCTTCGGTATCGACGGCGACTACGTTCAAGGCGAAGGAATCTGATCCCATGCGCGATGCTCTCGCCAGTGCATACGACTTGATTGAAAGGGCCTTGCGCAATGCGGAACGGCCCTGCATCACGTGCAGCTTCCAGACCGAGGACGTGGCTCTAGTGGATCTGGTGCGGCGGTTCGTGCCGGGCGTGCCCGTGCTGTTCCTCGATACGGGCTACCACTTTCCCGAGGTCTACGAGTATCGCGCTCTGATCACAAGGCAGTTGGGCCTGAACCTGATCAACCTGCTCCCCGAATTGACGGTCAAGGCTCAAGAGTCGAAGTTCGGGATCCTGAATCAATCCAACCCCAGCGCATGCTGCCAGATGCGCAAAGTCGAACCGCTGATGGCGGGCCTTGCGCCTTACGACGCATGGTTCACGGGGCTGCGACGCGAGCAATCGCCGACTCGCGCGAACCTGCAGCCGGAAGAGGTTCACTCTTTCCCGAATGGTCTGAAACTGCGCAAGCTGAGCCCGCTGTTCGACTGGAACTGGGTCGAGGTTCGGAGCTACCTGGTAGCCAACGACATTCCCGAATTGCCTTTGTACGCGCAAGGCTACACCAGCATCGGCTGCGAGCCATGCACCGCCAAACCTGTCGACGGCGCGCATGCCCGCAGCGGGCGGTGGGGCGGCCAGAAGCTCGAATGCGGTCTGCATACCGTGAGCCAGAAAGAGGCCTGATATGGAACCGCTCCTCGGCTTTGCGATTGCGTTCATCGTCGGCATCGCCGGCATGGGAGGCGGACCGCTTGCAGCGCCGCTGCTGATGCTTGCCCTCGGCGTGCCCCCGGTGACCGCCGTGGGCACCTCGTTGCTGTTTGTCGCGGTGACGAAACTTGCGGCCACTTCCATCTACTGGAGCCGAGGTCAGATCGAAGGCAAGGCGCTGCGGCAACTGCTTATCGGTGGAATCCCTGGAGTCCTCATCGGAACGTACGCCATCCAGCACGCGGGCGCTAACGAGCGGCTGCAACCGGTCGTTCTCACTCTCATCGGCTTCGTCGTCGCGGCCATGGCGATCTTCACGCTTTGGCGTGTGGTCCGTCCCGCGCAGGTGAACCGCCAGGAGCGTCGGGGCTGGCTGAAGTGGGTCGCGATCCCCATCGGAATGGAAGTCGGTTTCTCGTCAGCAGGCGCGGGCGCGCTGACCGGATTGACGTTGCTGCACTGCACCAATATCGAGCCGGCAGCCGTAGTGGGCACCGATCTTGTTTTCGGCCTGTCCATCGCGCTGGTGGGCGGCGGAATGCACATCGCCGGCGGCACGGTGGACACGGCGCTTCTAATGAAACTCTCTACCGGCGGCGTTCCAGGTGCATTGATCGGCGCTTGGATTGCGGGACGCATCCCGGCGCGCGCGGTCAGGGCGACGCTGGCCGGAGTGATGGTCCTCCTGGGGCAACAGCTCCTGTGGAAAGGTCTCAGCTCGTTCGCGCGCTAAGCCTTCCTGCTGCTGATTTCCTACGCAGCCTTCACCGTCAACCGCACACCAACCCTCTTCTGGAGCACCTGGAGAATTGCGAAAAAGTTGACCGTGTTCGGGTTGCCGTTGGGCCCCAGCATGCGATGGAGGCTCTTGCTAGGTTTTCCAAGGTCGGTGGCCAATTGCTTGAACCCGACGGTCGCATTGATGACGTCGCGCAAGACCGATTTCCCTGTGAGTTCGTCGCCGTTTAGATAGGCGTTCAGCGCTTCCGTCAGCAGTGCCTTGCGAAACGCACCGTCAAGTTGTGCGCGATTGTAGACAGTCTCGCGAAACTCCTTCGTCAGTCCCATGTGCCATGCTCCTTACCGCCCTTGCGGCGCCTGTACTCGGCCCATGCAGCTTGAGCGGCTGTGATCGCGGCGCTTTGCCGCTTCTTCGCGCTACCGCCCAAAAGAATCACGATCCTCTCACCATCCTTGCCGAAGTAGACCCTATACCCTGGACCGAAATCCAGCTTGAGCTCACTGACGCCAGTGCCGACCGCCTCGACATTGGAGAAATTGCCCTGGCCCAGTCGCGTCAAAGCAATGGTCACGCGCGCCGCAGCGACTGCATTCAGATCCTCGAACCAGCGCGCAAACGGAGACCTGCCGGATGAATCCAGGTACTCCAGAATCTCTATTTCCCGCGCGCTCCAAATAGTAACACATACGTTACTACCAAGGGGCTACCTCGAACTCTCGCCGCTGCGGGACAGCGTCGCATTGGCCGCTCAACTGGCTGTGGAGAACACACTCTGTCCGGTGCGTCTTGCTCCGTGCATCAGCGGCTGATGCGGCGCGCCGGCATGCGGCGCTCGTACAATGGGAGCGCATGATTTCCGCAGTTGTGCGTTTTTCCTGTGCTGGCTTTCTTCTCGCTGCGTGGGCTGGAGCGCAGACCCAACAGGCCCCTTGGCTGGAGCATCGCATCGAGCGGATCGCCGACGGCTTCCGTTACGTCGGTGGGATTGCCTGGTCGCGCGAAGGCCACTTATACATCAGCGACGGCCCGCGTGGAAGGATCCAGGAGTACACTCCCGGTCAGCCTGCGGCGATGCTGCCAGTCGACCTGAAGAACCCCTCCGGGCTGGCTGTAGACGATCATGGCCGCCTGCTGGTGTGCGAAGCAGGGGCGCGGCGCATTGTCCGGATCAAGGCAGGCAACTCGGTGGAAGTGCTGGCAACCGCCTTCGATGGGCATGCACTGAATTCGCCTAACGATCTTGTCGTCCGCAAGGATGGGACCATTTTCTTCACCGACCCCGCTTTCGGTTCGGCCGCCGATTCGATGGAGCTGCCCTTTCACGGCCTCTTTCGCCTGAATGGCAGAAACGAGGCCGTCGTGCTGGCGCGCTGGAAGTCGCGCCCTAACGGAGTGGCGCTGTCGCCCGACGGCAAGACCCTCTACGTGGCGATGAGCGACGAGCGCGCGATTCGAGCCTTCGATCTCGACCGGCAAGGCAACGTGTCGAACGAGCGCATTCTGGTCAGCGGTATCGGTGGCGTACCGAACGCTCTACGAACCGATGATAAGGGGCGGCTCTACCTCGCCGCGCACATGGTGCAGGTGTATTCGCCGGAGGGCAAGCCGCTGGGACAGGTGGAGATCCACGAACGTCCGACCAGCCTGGCGTTTGGGGATACCAGCCATCGGATTCTGTTCGTAGCGACACGCACATCCGTATACCGAGTCGAGTTCGACCAGCAGCGCTGAACAGGGCCGGATTGCGGGCTTTCCTACAATGGGATTAGCCGGGCGGCACTCGATTGCCCGGAAGGGGGTCTCGCGTGAGTGGCCAGAACGGCGGCAGCCGCCGCTATCCGGATCGCCCCTTGCTGGGCGTGGGAGCGGTGGTCTTCCACGGCGGCAAAATACTCCTGATCGAACGCGGCAAAGAGCCGCTCAAGGGCTGGTGGACCGTCCCCGGCGGGCTGGTCGAAACCGGCGAGCGGTTGGAAGCGGCAGTCCGGCGCGAGACACTGGAGGAGACCGGCCTGCTGGTGAAACCGGTCGCCGTCGCCGCGGTGTTCCAGCGCATCATGCCCGACCTCGAAGGGCGCACGGAATTCCACTACGTGATCGTCGACTACCTGTGTGAACTCGAAGGCGGCACCGTGCGGGCGGACAGCGATGTCGCCGCCGCCGGTTGGTTCACGCTGGAGGAAAGCCGGCAGTTGAAGATGGCGCCGGGAACACCAGGCGTTCTCGAAAGCGCGTTAGCACTCATGGCGAAGAGGAAAGAAGCTTGAACGCAGAGAGTCTCGAATTACTGGAATACCGTCGTTTGCTGGACCTGGTTGGCCGCTATGTCAGCAGCGACGGGGGCAAGCGCCTACTCGCCTCTACGGAGCCGCTTCAAGACCGGCAGGCGCTGGAAGTGCTGCTGGCCGAGACCGCGGAAGCCATCGCCTACATTACGGACGCCTCGCGTCCCGCCACACGCGGCGGGGAAGCGCCGGCGCGCTTGCGCTTCACGGACCTGCCCGACTGTGACGCCGCCGCGGCCAAGCTGCGCATAGAGGGAGCCGTCCTGGAAGGCACGGAGATTGCCGCTCTGGCCGCCGTGCTGGAACGTGCCTCGCAGGTGAAGAGTACGCTGGCGGCCTTTGGCGCCAACTATCCCCGGCTCGCCGGGCGCGCGGCGTCGCTCGGCGATTTCCGTCCCGCGCTGCGTGACATCTCGGGCAAGATATTGCCCGACGGGAGCGTCGCCGACGACGCCAGCGTCGCGCTGGCCCGCGTCCGGCGCGAGATGGAGCGGCAGCGGAGAAACATCACAGGATCGTTGGAGCGCTTCCTCAAAGAGCACCGCGACGACGGGTTGCTGCAAGAGGAGTTCGTCACCATTCGCAACGACCGCTTCGTCGTGCCGGTGATCCCCGGCGCGCGCAAACGCGTGCCCGGCGTCGTCCACGGCTCCAGCGGGAGCGGCCAGACCCTGTTTCTGGAGCCGCTCGAAACGATCGAACTGAACAACGATCTCGTCCGTCTCCACGAAGACGAACTGCGCGAGGTATTCCGCATCCTGCGCGAGTTGACCGGCCGTCTGCGGGAGCATTCCACCGAGATCCGCGCCGCCGTTCGCGCGCTGGGCGAGTTCGACTTCATTTTCGCCAAGGCTCGATTTGCAGAGGATTTCGAGTGCGTGATTCCGAAGTTCGCGACTGAAGACAGGCCCCGCCTGGTCTTGAAGGAAGCTCGCCATCCGCTGCTCCAGGACGTGCTGCGCAGGCAGCGCAAGCGCGTGGTGCCCGTTTCGCTCGAACTCGACGGAGTGCGGCGTACGCTGCTCATTAGCGGTCCGAACACCGGCGGCAAGACGGTGGCCATGAAGACCGTGGGACTGCTGGCGCTGATGGCGCAATCCGGCTTGCCAGTCCCGGCGGCCGAGGCGGAATTGCCGATCTTCCCCGACGTACTGGCCGATATTGGCGACAACCAGTCGATCGAGCAGAGCCTGTCCACCTTCGGCGCGCATGTCGCCCGCATCAAGGAGATGGTCGAGAACGCCGCTCCGGGCGTGCTGGTGTTGTTGGACGAATTGGGCCGCGCCACCGACCCCGAAGAGGGCGGCGCGCTCGGCGTGGCGATTCTCGAGGAGTTCCGCCATTACGGAGCGTTTACGCTCTCCTCCACCCATCTGCTCGCGATCAAGGTCTACGGCTCGAACACGGAAGGCGTGGTCAACGCCTCAATGGGTTTCAACGAGGAGACGCTAGAACCGACCTACCATCTGCGCACCGGAGCCCCTGGCAAGTCGGCGGGTCTCGACATCGCCTCGCGTCTCGGTTTGCCGCGTCATCTGATCGACCGCGCCCGCTCGGCGATGTCTACAACCGAGCGGGACATAGCTTTGTTTCTCAATCGCCTGGAAGAAAAAGTGCACGAAGCGACCGCCGAGACGGACCGACTCCGACAAATGGAGTTGGAACTGAAGGAGCGAGAGCAGAAGCTTCTCCGCGACATCGACAAGAAGGCCGCACAGCGTATGCGCGAGATCGAGAGCCGCTCCGCCGATGCGCAGAAACGCTTTGAAGATGAAGCCACGCGCGTAATCGACCAGGTGCTTTCGACGCCCGAGCAGCGCAAGGCCGCCGAACGCTCGCTGCGGCAGGTGGCCCGCACCCGGCGAGAGTTCCAGGAATCCGTCGAAGCCATCAAAGAGGATCGCAAACCGGCCCCGCAAGTCGCCAAGGACGAGATCCGCGAAGGCTGCCGGGTCCGATTGCGGGATGTCAGCGATCCGGCTAAAGTATTGCGAATCATGCAGAACGGGAACGTTGAGGTCGCAGTTGGCTTCTTGAAGATGCAAATTCCTCCAAGTGAGGTAACAGAGATCCTGCCCGATGCCGCGGCAAAGACCAAACTCCCGCAGGGAGTCTCCTTCCAGGCGGGACCGCGCTGGGACACGCTCACGCGCGAGATCAATCTGATCGGCAAGACATCCGATATCGCGGGGGAAGAGGTTGAGCGCTATTTGGATTCCGCGTTTCTCGCTGGGGTCGCGCGGGTGCGCATCGTCCACGGTCACGGCATGGGCGTCCTGCGCCGCACGGTTCAAGAGATTCTGAAGAAGCACCCCAATGTCGACAAGTTCTACTTTGCCGAACCCTCAGACGGGGGCAATGGCGCGACAATTGTAGAATTACTGGTCGGATGAGGCTCCTCTATCGGACTCGGTAACTGCTGACCTGCACCGAGGCGGTCACCGTAACGATCTCGGGCAGGCCTGCAATGGCCGTTGAAAGCTTGTCCGATTCGAGGTGCCACGCGCTGGGACCCATCGCCACCAAGGCATGTACTTCTTTATGCGACAGTTGTAGCAAATGCTCGCAGCGTTGCTCGTCTATCTTGAGAAACCCGTCTCCCAGGCTCGTCGCAACGGCATCTTCCTTATTGGCAGCTACAGTGAGCAAGCCGAGCGGGCCGACGAGTTCTGACAAGTGGGCGGCATTCGGAGCGACGACAATGAGTGCCCCATCCGCAGCCAACATCCGACGAAACTCGGCTCCGTTGCGCGGAGAGAAGATACTGAGCACGAAGCCTGCCGCGCGATTCGAGACAGGCAACTCGCGCCAGACGTCGCACAGAGCGGCCCCTGCTCGGGGGTGAGCCTTAGCCGCCCGGCGCAGGGCGGCTTTGGAGACGTCCAGGGCCAATCCCGCAGAGTCTGGCATGGCATCGAGAACAACGCCGAGGTAGTAGCCAGTGCCGGCTCCCGCTTCAACGATCAGTGCCGGTTGAGTCTCTAGAAACAGCAGCTTAGCCGCGTCGGCAACGGAGTCGGCAATGAAGCGATAGTGGCCTGCCGCTTGGAATTCGGCACGGGCGGTGACCATCTCCGCCGTGTCGCCGGAGTGCGCCGGGGGCGGATAGCCCAGGTTGGCATAGCCCTGCTTTGCGATGTCGAAGCTATGCCCCGTAGCGCAGCGGAGAGCCCTCCCCGAGCCTGCGTCAGCCTCGATCAACCCGCCATGGCAGAGCGGGCATTGCAGGCAGGCTACGACGCGCGAGTACATGCTTGGGTCCGTCCCAAATCATGCTCGCACAACCGGGGGAGTGGGTCTGTTTGAAATGCAGACCGACCGGAGGCCGGATTTTTTCTTTGTTGTGGTGTAAATGATTACACTTCATTTTCGGACGCGATAGTATGATGTCGTGCCTGGACCAGACCCATGGCTGATGGCGGCTCTTAGCGTTGTTACGATAGCGCTGGCCATGCTTGCAGTAGTAATCGCGGGAGTGGCCTTCTGGGGTTATGGCGCAATAAGACGGGAAGCGACAGATGCCGCCAAGAAAAGTGCCGAGAGGGTTGTAGAATCGTATCTCGACGGGGAGGCGATCCACGACAAGCTGAAGCAGATTATTGACATCCGCATCAAAAAGGAAGCGGATGACGTGTGGACTGATTTGTCGCTCTCCTATGCCACGCAGGAGAGCCCGGTTCAGCAACCTGTCGGAGATGGAAGTGTTGGAGATGAGTACCCAGGAGAGGAGGTCGTTGACGATGATAAAAAGTAAGATTCCATTCGGAATAATCCGCAGATTTCAACAGACCCCGCCGGTTGACGTTTCGGCCCTGGCTGTGGCTCTTGGACTTAAGCTGTGGGTTTCCAAGAGGCTCAGTGAGGACGTATCCGGCGTCCTAAAACGGGATAAGGCTCATGGCGGCGAGTCTGGGTTTAGCATCGTTGTTCGAGCTTCCGACTCATTTCAAAGACAGCGCTTCACCGTTGCCCATGAAATCGCGCACTTTCTGCTCCATCGGGATAGCATCGGGATGGAGCTATCCGAAAATGCGCTCTATAGAAGCGGGTTGAGCACGCGGCAAGAGGCTGAGGCGAACCGGCTTGCGGCCGAGATCCTGATGCCCCGCCACATGATTGACTGGTGCGTCCCGAGAATCGGAAGTAATGACCCAAAGACACTTGCATCTGCCTTCAAGGTGTCCGAGGCTGCGATGAAGATTCGTCTCGGGGCCGTTTAGGCTGCGCATCTATTCCAGCAGTCAACCGGGGATCGCCTACTCTTTGATCTCAGCCAGAGCAGTCAGGACGGCCTCGCTGTGACCGCCCACCTTCACCTTGGGGAAGACTTTGGCGATCCTGCCGTCTGTTCCAATGACAAATGTAGTTCTTTCGATACCCATGTACTCCTTGCCGTAATTCCTCTTGAGCGTCCAGACGCCGTACTGCTCCGCCACGGCGTGCTCGGCGTCGGAAAGGAGCGTGAAGGGCAAGGCGAACTTGGTCTTAAACTTAGCGAGCGCGGCCGGCTTGTCCGGCGAGACTCCCAGAACCACCGTGTTGGCCGCCTGGATGCGCGGGAAATCGTCCCGAAAACTACAGGCCTCGCGAGTGCAGCCCGGCGTATCCGCCTTGGGGTAGAAATACAGAACCACTTTCTTCCCCTGCAAAGAAGAGAGAGTGAGACGCTCTTCGGCATCCGTCGAAAGTGTAAAATCGGGTGCTTGGGATCCTACTGTAAGTGCCATACGAACCAGTAGATGCTTGGTCTCGCGCACGGGTTCTGCGATTCCTCCGGGTCCGGGCAAAGCTGGCGAGGGTTTGACGCAGGGTTCCACGCCCGGCTATATTGGGATTTGCCCCAATTGGGGCTGTACTCGCATTGCGCCCGGACTCTGTCCTTAAGGGCGTTTTGGCAAGCCAAAGGACACTCGATGCCGAAGAGAACATTTCAGCCGAACAACCGCCACCGCGCCAAGACCCATGGCTTCCGCGTGCGGATGAAGACCAAGAACGGCCGGGCCGTGTTGGCGCGCCGCCGCGCCAGAGGCCGCCACAAGTTAACTGTCAGCGACGAGCGGCCCCTCCGTTACGCCACTCACTAATTGCACCCCGAAATTCCTCCGCGGGCTCAGTGCTTTCCCAAAGCGCGGCGTTTGCTCCGGCCCGCGGAATTCCGCAAGGTTTATGACCTCGGTTTTAAGGTGGTTTGCCGGACGTGCGTAGCCTTTTGCTGGAAGGCGCCGGATGCGCCGCAGTCGGAGGAAGCGTCGAAGGTGGGTTTCACCTCGCCTCGCACTCTGGGCAAAGCAGTCAAACGGAACCGCATGCGGCGCCGTTTGAGAGAGACGGTTCGCCGCCAGCTTTTCAAGCTTGGCCCCGGATGGCGGATTGTGTGGAACGTTCGTCGCCCGGCTTACGACGTGGCGCAAGAGGTTCTGGACACTGAAGTGGAACGGGTACTGGATCGATGCAACCGATGATCCTCGCTGCTCTGGCCGCCTACAAGCGCTGGATTTCGCCGCTGCTGCCGCCTGCCTGCCGATACTACCCGACTTGTTCCGATTACATGGCCGAAGCCGTGCGAAAGCACGGGCCGGCGCTTGGCGTCTGGATGGGCCTGAAACGGCTCGGCCGCTGCCATCCCTTCCATGCCGGTGGTTTTGACCCCGTCCGATAGGATTCAACTATTCCCATGCCCGATCCGAATCAGATCTCCGAGAATAAGTCCTTCTTCGGCCTAAAGAAGGAACTGTCGATGGAGATGCGTCTCCTTCTGGCATTCGGCTTGATGGGCCTGGTGCTGCTGACATCGCAGTACTTCATGCCCGCAGCCAAGCCTCCGCTCCCCAAGAAGGCTCCAGTTCAGGCGCAGACAGAGGCACCGCCCCCCCAGGCTACCCAAACAATTCCGGCTGCCGCGGCTGCCCAGCCGCCGCAGGCGAAGAAGGGCGGGAAGAATGCCGCGCAGGTCCCCGCGCCCGTGCTCGTCATGACGGAGCAGCGCGAGACGAAGATCGTGGAGACGGACGTCTATCGGGTGGAGCTCTCCAATGAAGGCGCCAACGTGCGCAGTTGGAAGTTGAAGAAATACAAAGACAGCGACGGCAAACCGGTGGAATTGACGAGCGCTGTGGGAAACGCCAAGGCAGGCTGGCCGTTTAGCTACGCTTACCCACGTTCCCGGCCGCAAGTGGATTTGAACAAGGCGCTCTTCACCGTTAAGCAGCCGGATCCGCTGACCGTCGAATTCGAGTTCAACGACGGCACGGTTCTCGCCCGCAAGACCTTTCGGTTCGACCAGAAGAAGTATGACCTTGTCGTCGGCTCAGATTTGGCCCAGTCGAACCAAGGCATCCCGCACCTGCTGACCTGGCGAGGCGGATTCGGCGACCGGACAACTCACAACGAAGCGGGCCAGCAACGCGCCATCTTCTTTGACGGTGCGAACAACAAACTGAACACGGAAGACGCCAAGGCCGCTAAGAACGGGCCGATCACGCATTCCGGTAATTTTCTTTTTGCCGGCCTCGAAGACAATTACTTCACGGCAGTCGTGCTGCCCGAATCGGGAACGAGTTTCGATTTTCAAGTCTGGCAGGATTCCTTCAAGGCGAAGGCCGACGCCACCGAAGAGACCCCACACGTAGGGACCGCCCTGGGTGGTCAGCCGTCCTTGAAAATGAAGATCTTCATCGGTCCGAAGGATCTCAACATCCTCCGCGCGACCGATCAGAAGCTGGACCAGATTATCGATTGGGGCTGGTTCTGGTTCATCGCCAAGCCGTTGTTCCTCGGGCTGCATTGGGTGAACGACAACCTCACCTCGAATTCGAAGGACTCGTGGGGCTGGGCCATCATCGTCGTGACTGTCATGATCAACTTCATCATGCTGCCGCTACGCTATAGCAGCATGCGGTCGATGAACAAGATGACGCGCATCAAGCCTCAGATCGACGCCTTAAACGCCAAATACAAAGACGTCGGCATGCGCGATCCGCGCAAGCAGAAGCAGAACGAAGAGTTGATGGCGCTGTACTCGAAGCACGGCATCAATCCCATGGGCGGCTGCATTCCGATCGCCCTGCAGATGCCGTTCTTCATCGCCTTCTACAAGGTTCTTTCAACGGCCATCGAACTGCGCGGCGCCAGTTGGCTGTGGGTGGGCGATCTTTCCCAGCCTGAAGCGGCTTTTATTCGTATCCTGCCGATCGGCATGCTGGTCACCCAGGTGCTGATGCAGAAGATGACTCCCACGCCGGGCCAGGATCCGACTCAGAAGACGATGATGATGCTGATGCCCATCGTGCTCAGCGTGATGTTCTACAGTGCGTCGAGCGGGCTGGTGTTATACTGGCTCACTGGCAACGTGGTCGGCATCTTCCAGCAGTATTTCTTTAACAAGGCCGCTGTCTCGCCGGTTCCCGCCGCACCGCCCGCCAGGAAGAAGAAGTAGCCGGGCGCCCGCAGAATCCATGAGCAGACGAGAATACAACATTGCAACTGTCGGAGATCAGGTTGAGGATTTCCTCGACCGAGTCCTCGACGCAGCCGATCTCGATATCGACTTTGACCTTTACGACGGCGAAGAGACCGAGGCCTACTTCGAAGGACCGACCCTGGTCGTCAAATTCGAAGGCCCCGACATTTCGTATCTGATGGCCAATAAGGGCGAGGCGCTGCTCGCGTTGGAGCAGTTGACGCAGGAGGTCCTGCGCATGAACTCCGACGAGCACGCCATGTTGTGCTTCGATGCCAACGACTTCCGCCTGTTGCGCCAGGAAGAGTTACGGCTCAGCGCTCTCACCGTGGCCCAGCGCGTGCGGGAGAGCGACACCCCCTACCGCTTCAACCCCATGAACAGCCGCGAGCGGCGCGTGGTCCACCTCGCGCTTCGCGGGGAGACGGACTTGCGCACGGAAAGCGCCGGAGTCGGTCCGGGGCGGCACGTGGTCGTGTATCCCGCCGGCATGCCTTCTCTGCCCGATCTTCCGCCTCAGCCCATGTTCCGCGGGCCCGGCGGAGGTGGACGCGGTCCTGGATTCGGTCATGGACAGGGCGGCGGTGGACGCCGGCCCAGTGGCGGCCCTCCACCCAGACGCGGCCGCCGCTAGCTAGCCGGCTGCGATAGTTTTGCACCTGCGAGACACGATCGTCGCTATCTCCACACCCCCCGGTGCGGGAGGATTGGGCATTGTACGCCTTTCCGGTCCGGAGTCGCGCTCCATCGCGGAAATGCTGCTTCGTCGCGACGACCGCGCCTGGCAATCCTGGACTGCTCTCCTGGCGGATCTCATTGACGACCAAGGACAAACCGTCGATCAGGTGCTTGTCACCTGGTTCGCCGCTCCGCGCTCTTACACTGCCGAGGACGTGGTTGAAATCTCTTGTCACGGCTCGCCTTTGGTCCTACGCCATTGCGTCGAGCGCGCCCTGGCCGCTGGCGCCCGGCTAGCCGATCCGGGCGAGTTCACTTTTCGCGCTTATCTCCACGGGCGGATCGATCTGCCCCAGGCGGAAGCCGTCAATGACCTGATCCAGGCTACGACTCTGCACCAGGCCAAAGTGGCAGCCCGGCAGCTTGAGGGCGGCGTCTCCCGGCTGATCCAACCTGCCAAGGCCCAGCTTGTGGAGCTGATCGCCCTGTTGGAGGCAGGGGTCGATTTCGCCGAAGACGATGTCTCCGTCGCTCCAGTGGCCGAGGTGCAGCGGCGTGTTACGTCAGTTGACAACATTGTGTCCCGATTGATTGACAGCTTCCGCTACGGCAAACTGGTGCACGACGGGTTGTCGCTGGCCATCGTGGGCCGCCCAAACGTGGGCAAGAGCTCTCTTTTCAATGCGTTGCTGGAGCGCGACAGGGCGATTGTGACCGACATTCCCGGAACCACGAGGGATACAGTTTCCGAAGTTGCGGCGATAGCGGGCATCCCCGTGCGCCTGGTCGACACAGCGGGGATTCGTGAGGGACGCGACGTGGTGGAATCGCTCGGCATCGAGCGCAGCTTCCAAGCCATGGCGGATGCTGATATTACACTTGTCGTGTTAAATCTGAGCGAACCGCTGACGCCTGACGATGAGGCGCTCGTCGACCGGGTCAAGGCAGGTGGTCCGCACCTGATTGCCGGGAACAAGTGCGATCTATTTCGTCAAATGGCGGATATCGAGGGAATGATCGCGGTCTCCGCTCGCGAGCGGCTCGGAATCGATCTACTGCGGCAGCGTATCCTGGAAGCGGTCGCGCCCGAAGGACATTTCGCTCCGCAGGCAGGGTTCGTTACCAGCCTGCGCCACGAACAACTGCTTCGCGAGTGCCGCGATTGTCTGCATCTTGCCGAGGAAGGGTTGCGCCTTGGCCATCCTCACGACCTCCTTCTGGTCCTGCTCTACAACGCGCTGGCGCCCCTGGATGCACTAACCGGGGCGACCACGGCTGACGATATCCTGAACCGGATCTTCTCCACCTTCTGCATCGGGAAATGACTAATATATAAGTCATAGTTGCTATGTCCATGATAAACGCCTAGTATATTAGGCATGACAGGCCTAGATGACCTTGGCAAGCGCATCGCTGCTGCGCGCAAGGTGGCAAAGTCCAGCCAAAGTGAACTCGCCCGCAAGGCGGGGGTCAGCCGCGCGACCATCGATCTGCTTGAGAATGGGCGCGCCCACGAAATCGGCTACTCCAAGCTGAGCCGAATTCTCGCTGCCGTCGGCCTAGAACTGAGGTTGCAGGCCATGACGCCGGAGAGGCCAACTCTGGATGATCTCTTGAAGGAGTCCGGCGATGATTAGGGTTTGGACGGACGGCATCGCTGCCGGCATGCTCGACCGTCGCGGACTGCGTGGGAGCACGTTCGTCTATCAACCCGAAGCAGACCCACGCCGCGCCGTCTCAGTGACGATGCCGGTCCGGCTGTCCTCCTGGGATACGCCGTTCGGTGTCGCGCCCATCTTTGAGATGAACCTGCCCGAGGGCGCTCTTCGGGAGCGGTTGCGTCTCGCTTTCGCGAAGGCGAGCGGGAGCTTCGACGACCTCGATCTGCTTGCGATTGCCGGTCGCTCTCAACTCGGACGCATTCGCTTCACCGGCGCGGACGACACGCTGGACGAAGGCGTGCCGTTCCAGTCCGTGGACGAAATTCTCGCTAGCCGGCGGGGCGGCGACCTTTACCGCTACTTGATTGAGAAGTTTGCAACGCACTCCGGCATCAGCGGCGTGCAACCGAAGTTCCTTGTGCGGGACGAGAGTCAATTCCAGGCCGGTCAGTCGGCCAATGGCAGGTTGCCCCCGTCTTTTCGTGGAGCGACGCACATCGTCAAATTCTGGGACGCCGCCGAGTTTCCTCAACTGGCCGCGAATGAGTTTTTCTGTTTGAAAGCGGCGCAGCGCTGCGGGCTCCAAGTCCCGCCACACCGCCTCGCGGCTGATGGCAGCGCCCTGGTGATGGAGCGCTTTGACCTTCGCGCGGATGGCACTTATCGCGGATTCGAGGACTTCTGCGTTCTCAACGCCCGCCGAACGGACGAAAAGTACCGAGGCAGTTACGAAACCAGTCTAATGAAGCGCTTCCAGCAGGTTGCGAAGTCTCCTTCGGTGGTGGAAGAGAGCCTTCAGCTATTCACCCTGATCGCGTTGAATTGCGCGATCCGCAATGGTGACGCCCACCTGAAGAACTTCGGAATCCTCTATGACAAGGTGGAGGGCGATGCGCACGCCGCGCCGGTGTACGATCTCGTAACTACCAGCGTCTATTTGCCTCAGGACCGGATGGCGCTCACATTGAACGGAACCAACCAGTGGCCCTCGGCCGGCGACCTCATGCGCTTAGGCGAGGGCCGTTCGCTGGGATCGCGGCGGACGTTCCTGCAAATCTTCGAACGCATCTCAGATGCTCTCTCCGCCACCATCCCTGACCTTCGGGAGTACGGCTTGGATCGTCCCGATTTCGCTCCAATCGGCCAGCAGATGGTTGAGCAATGGGAAGCGGGGCGACGGCATTCCTTGACGATCCCCAGTTGATCTATCCGCTGTGCGAGAACGCGCCCATGCAAGCGCGGCGCCGGTAAAGTTCGCGCAAACATAGGAATCTCCAACCTTTTCGCCTGGTTCTCCGTCAGAAGTGCAGAAACCAGAAGGCGAGAGAGCGGACAATGATAAGCGTTCCAGAGTTGGCGCTTCCGTTTGCGCCGGCTCTGCCAGTGGACACCGCGGAGAAGGACCCCTCGGACGTGAAGGCGGGATCCGAAGCAGCAGCCAGCCCCGTCACTCAAGCGGCGCCAGACGCCGACATGGCGGAACTGTGCCGGCGCGGCGACCGGTTAGGCTACGAACGGTTGTATCAAGCTCACAGTGCCCGGATGAAGTCGATTGCGTGGAATATGCTGAGAAACCACCAGGACGCCGAGGACGCAGTGCAGGACACGTTCCTGAAGGTTCAGCGCGGCATCCACACCTATAACGGGCAGGCGGCGTTCTCGACCTGGGTCTTCCGGATCCTGGTGAACACTTGCACGGACACGCAGCGGAGCCGCCAGCGGCAGACCGAAGATCTCCCGGAGAACCTCACGGGGCATGAGCCAAACGTCCCGCTCCGGATCGCGCTCGGACGTGCGCTCGCACAACTAACCGAGAAGCATCGCGCGGTTTTCCTGTTAGCGGAGGCAGAAGGCTTTACGCACGCCGAGATCGCCACAATCCTGAACATCCCGCTGGGCACTTCGAAGGGATGGCTGTTTGAGGCGCGCCGCGAGCTGCAACGTCTTCTGTCCACGGGAACTGACCCGGCGAGTGCCAGGTTGAGGAGAATGTAATGAATTTCGATTGCACTCAACTCGATGCCGCATTGCGCGAAAACGACCCTGTGTCGATGGCCGCCGCGCGAGCCCATGCGGAATCGTGCGAGGCTTGCCGCACGCAATTGGAGGCTTGGGACGAGCTGAACATCGCTGCGGGGCAACTGCACCATGAATGGGATAGTCCCGAACTGTGGAACCGCATCGACGCGGCGCTTCCGGCCCGCCGTTCCCGATTTCGAGTGCTGATTCCCGCACGTGCCGATTGGCGCATCTTCGCATCCGCAGCCGCAGTCCTGCTGCTCACAGTGTCCAGCCTCTGGCTGTTCCTGCGGCCTGCCGCTCCTCGCCCGGTTACGGCCGCGAGCCGACAGTTCCTCACCGAGCAGGCGCTCAAGCAGGCCCAGTTGTCCGAGGCGGCTTACGTGAAATCCATCGACAATCTCGCCAGGCTGGCGGAGCCGGTTCTCGACCAGTCTCCTTCCCCATTAATGGCGAACTACCGTGAGAAGCTCACCGTGTTGGACGCGGCGATCGCGGACCTGAAGGACAACCTGGAGCGCAACCGCCTGAACGCCCACCTCAGTTCCGAACTGGCCTTGCTGTACCACGAAAAACAGCTGACATTGCAGGAGGTTCTCCATCATGCGTCTGAATCGAATTAGTTGCGCCACGGCCGTCCTATTCGCCTCGGCCTGTGCCTTGCCCGCTTTCGCGAAGCAGCAGGAGGTGACGCGCAACTTCGACCGCACGGTGGCGCTTGCCGCGGGCCAGGGCCTGCACATCGAGTCGAAGTTCGGCGAAGTGAAAGTGCGGGGTGCGGCGCAGCGCGACGTCGTGATCCATGCGACCATCCGCACTGCGGCGGGCAGCCCCACGGAAGCTTCGGACCTCGCGAACAAGGTGAGGATTCAGGTGGACCAGAACGCCTCCGGCGTGTCGATTCGTACGATTTACCCGGAGCGGGATGGGTGGTTCAACTTCAAGAACACCTCCTACTCGGTGAATTTCGACATCACGTATCCCGAGACCTCGCATCTGGAAATCCGTAACGAATTCGGCGAGGTCGGCGTGTCGGGCAGCAAGGGCGGGGCGCGCATCGTGAACGGGCACGGCGCGCTGACGGTCCGCAACGGTAAGGGAATTCAGAACCTGGAAAACTCATTCGGCGCGGTGGAGGTGGCGGGCAATGACGGCGACGTCACCATCGGCAATAGCAATGGAGCCGTGACAATCTCCGACGTTACGGGCAGGGTCAATGTGAGGGACAGGTTTGGACGCGTTTCCGTGACGAAGGCCGGCCAGGGCGCGACTATAGTCAACAATAATGGCGCGGTCACTCTTACAGATGCCGGCGGGACATCGACCATAACCAACGGCTTCGGAGCGATCACGGCGACGGGCGTCCGAGGCGATCTGACGGTGAAGGGCTCCAACGGCGCCCTCGATGCGCACAATGTGACGGGCTCGGCGTGGCTCACAAACAGCTTCGGCGCCATCACGGCCTCGGAGATAGGCAAGTCACTGGACGCTACGGGGAGCAATGGCGCCATCACCGCCCATCACGTCGGTGGCTTGGTCACCGTGCGGACTTCGTTCGCCGCTACGGAGGTTCAGGATTCAGGCGGAGTGGACGTCACCAGCGGCAATGGAGCGGTGAAGGCGACTGGCGTACGGGGAGCGGCAAGAGTCCACACGAGTTTCGGCGGCATCAGCATTGAAAACGTAACCGGACCGGTCGATGTCTCCAATTCGAACGGTTCCATCACCGTCCTGTCGAGCGCATCGGGCGGGTGTCAGCCCATCACCCTCCGGACGACCTTCGGCCCCATCAAGCTGGCATTGCCGGCCAACGCAAATTACAACGTGTCGGCATCCACCAGCTTCGGTGGGATCAAGACTGACTTCCCGGTGACCGTTGCCGGCCAGACGAACTCGGAGTCCATTCAAGGCAAGATCGGCAACGGCGGCTGTGAGTTGAAGATCACCGATTCGAACGGCCGCATCGAGATTCTGAAGCGGTAGTTGAGCAGGCAGTGGATTTCCGGGCTGCCTAGTGAGTCTTGGCGCGGCGCGCTTTCGGCCCTGTATCGGGCGCCTCGACCGTTGGGACGCTCTCCGCGCGCGCCACGCGGATCAGCGAGTGTTTGCCCTCGCCGTCGGGCGCACGCAGATTCTTCGCGAATTCCTGATTCAACCCTGCAACGAACTGCTCCATCTGTTGTTGCATCGCGCTCATCTTCTCGCGCATGTTCAAGATGATCTCGACGCCCGCCAGGTTGACCCCCAACTCGCGGGTGAGTTGCAGGATGACCTCAAGCCGCTCCAGATCCTCGTCGGTGTACATCCGCGTGTTGCCGTCGCTGCGGGAAGGCTTCAAGAGGCCTTCACGTTCGTACAGGCGCAGGGTCTGAGGATGGATTTCGTACTTCTCGGCGACCGCCGAGATCATGTAGGCCGCTTTGGAGCGCGTTCGGGGCACGTTTTCCCGCCTTCGATGCTAGACTTTCGACCACAGTTCGGCGCGCGGATCGGAGCGATCCACTTCCGCCAGCTTCTTCAGCAACTCCCTGGTCCGTTCATCACGCACGTCGGGAGCCTGAATCACAATCTCGACAATCTGATCGCCGCGAGTGTTCTTGCGGGAATTGAAGACGCCCTTTTCCCGCAAACGCAGCTTTTGCCCATTGTGCGTGCCCTGCGGAATCTTGACTTCCGCGCGGCCGTCCACAGTGGGCACTTCGATGCGCGCACCCAAGCCGGCTTCGGTCACCTTCACGGGCACTCGGATGTGAATGTCGTCGCCCTCGCGTTCGAAGACTGGATGGTCCTCCACGTTCACCGTGATGTAGAGGTCGCCGGCCGGCGCGCCGAGCGTGCCCGCACTGCCTTTGCCCGGCACTCGCAATCGCGCGCCCGAAGAGACACCCGCCGGGATGCGCACTTCCACACTCTCGTTCTGCCCCACTCGCCCTTCCCCGCGGCAGGCCGGGCAGGCATTCTTGAGCCGCCCCGTGCCGTTGCATCGCTGGCAGCTTAACGAGAACTTCATGGCGCCGGCCATCTGGTTCACGTTTCCCGTACCATGACACTCCGGGCATGTGACCGATCCGCCACCCGACACGCCGGTGCCGCGGCATTGCGCGCACGGGTCGAGCCGGTTTACGGTCAGCTTCACTTGCGTTCCGCGGATCGCCTGCCAGAAATCGACCTTCAGCGCGTACTCCAGATCGCTGCCGGGCTGTGCCGGCGCCTGCGATTGACTGGCGCCACGCTGGCGGCCGAAGAACTGGCTGAACAGATCCGAGAAATCGTGCGAGTTCCCCTGCGAACGCCTGGCGCCGCCTCCGGAACCCGAAGCCGCACCGGGGAAAGCGTCGGAGAAATCGAAGCCACCGAAATTGAAGCTCCCCGCTCCCGAATTCTGTGGCTCGGCGCCCGGGTACCCCGATTCGGAGTAGAAGCCGTACTGGTCGTACATCTTCTTCTTCTTGGGTTCGCTTAGGACGTCGTAGGCTTCCTGAACCAGCTTGAATTTCTCTTCCGACGCCTTGTCGCCCGGGTTCAAGTCGGGATGGTATTTGCGCGCGAGCTTACGGTAGACTTTGCGGATCTCATCCGCCGAGGCGTCGCGCTTGACGCCCAGCGTCTCGTAATAGTCCCGGCCCGCCGCCATAGATTCTCACCTCGTAAACGTTGCAAGCGGGGCGGCCGCACTCAGCGCGCGCCGCCCCAATCGCATCAGACCCGCTAGCCGTCTACGGCTTCTTATTCTTCGCGTCGTCGACGTCCACGAACTCGGCATCGACGACGTTGTCCTTAGCTTCCTTGGCCGCGCCATCCGACGCACCTGGCGTGGGACCGCCATCGGCCGGAGGAGTCTGCGCGGATGCAGCCTTGTACATCGCCTCAGCCAGCTTGTGGCTGGACTTGGTCAGGTTGTCCTGCGCGGTCTTCATCGCTTCGATACTGCCCGATTCCAGGGCCTTCTTCGACTCGGCGAGAGCGTCCTCCACGGCCTTGGCGTCTTCCTCCGAGATCTTGTCGCGATGCTCCTTGAGCATCTTCTCGGAGTTGTAGACCATGCTGTCGAGCTGGTTGCGCGCTTCGATCTGCTGACTGCGCTTCTCGTCTTCGGCCTTGTGCGCGTCGGCGTCACGGGCGAGCTTGTCCACTTCGTCCTTGCTCAGACCCGAGGAAGAGGTGATAGTGATCTTCTGTTCATTCTTCGTCGCGCGATCCTTCGCCGCGACGTGCAGAATGCCGTTACGGTCGATATCGAAGGTAACTTCAATCTGCGGAACGCCACGCGGGGCATTCGGAATTCCAACAAGCTGGAACACGCCCAGCAGCCGGTTGTCCGCCGCCATGGAGCGTTCGCCCTGGTAGACCTTGATCTCGACCGACGTCTGGTTGTCGCTTGCCGTCGAGAAGACCTCGCTCTTGGTAACCGGGATCGTCGTGTTGCGGTCGATCAACTTCGTAAACACGCCGCCCAACGTCTCGATCCCCAGCGACAGAGGAGTCACGTCCAGCAGCAGGACGTCCTTCACCTCGCCGCCCAGCACGCCGCCCTGAACGGCCGCGCCCAAAGCGACGACTTCGTCCGGGTTTACGGTCTGGTTCGGAGCCTTGCCGAACTGTTCGAGCACCAGTTGCTGCACGCGCGGGATGCGGGTGGAGCCGCCCACCAGCACCACTTCGTCAATCTGCGAGGCCGTCACGCCGGCATCGCTGAGTGCCTGCTTACAGGGAGCGATCGAGCGCTGCAGGATGTCTTCCACCATCTGCTCGAAACGCGAACGCGTGAGGGTCTTCACCAGGTGTTTCGGACCGGTCTGCGGATCGCCGTAGATGAACGGCAGGTTGATCTCGGTCTCCTTCGCCGAGCTGAGCTCGATCTTGGCCTTTTCCGCGGACTCCTTCAGGCGCTGTAAGGCCATCCTGTCATGCGACAGGTCCACGCCTTCGTCCTTCTGGAATTCGCCGATCAGCCAGTCCACCAGGCGCTGGTCGATGTTGTCGCCGCCAAGGTGCGTGTCGCCGTTGGTGGATTTCACTTCCACCACGCCATCGCCGACTTCGAGGATCGAGATGTCGAAAGTGCCGCCGCCGAAATCGTACACGGCGATGCGCTCTTCCTTCTTCTTGTCCAGGCCGTAGGCCAGCGCGGCCGCCGTCGGCTCGTTGATTATGCGCATCACCTCGAGGCCCGCAACCTGGCCGGCGTCCTTGGTCGCCTGCCTTTGGGCGTCGTTGAAGTACGCCGGGACCGTGATGACGGCCTGGGTAACTTTCTCGCCGAGGTAGGCTTCAGCGGCCTCCTTCAGCTTGGTCAGGATCATCGCCGAAATCTCCGGCGCCGACCATTTCTTGCCCTGGCTCTCCACACGGGCATCGCCGCTGTCGCCGCGAACGACGTGGTAGGGGACAAGCTTCATCTCTTCGGAGACTTCGTCCTGTCTCCGGCCCATGAAGCGCTTGATTGAATAAATCGTGTTCTCCGGATTCGTAACCGCCTGGCGTTTGGCCACCTGGCCTACCAATCGGTCGCCGGACTTGGCAAAGCCCACTACGGAAGGGGTCGTGCGGCCACCTTCCTGGTTGGGAATCACGACGGGCTGCCCGCCCTCCATCACCGCGACCACCGAGTTCGTGGTTCCGAGGTCAATACCGATGATCTTGCTCATAGCTCCTCAAATCCTTAGGTTTGTCGGAAGAAATACCGGAAACTGGGATGTAACTCTCTCGGCGGCGGCTGGCGCCTACTAGGCCCGCCGCATTACTGCGCCTGATACCAATATGTAAGCTGAGTGGGTTGTTGTCAAGTATGTCTGCAAGCTTTCTCACTCAACTCGTGACCGCAACGGCCCTGGCGTCCAGCTTGCCACTCTCCGCCCAGCCCTTCCTCATTGCTGCCGCAGCCGACTTGGCCCCGCTGGAAATCAAACTCACGCAAGGCTTTAAGGCTGCCGGAGGGGAAGGCATTCGATTCACCTTCGGTTCCAGCGGGATGCTTGCCCGGCAGATCGAAAATGGGGCGCCGTACGACGTCTTCCTCTCCGCGGACGAAAAACTCGTTCAGAATCTGGCAGGTCGAGGAAAGCTGATTCGAGGCTCCGCAGCCACCTACGCGACCGGGCGGTTAGGCTTGTGGTCGGCGAAATCGACCCCAGCGGACGTTCACGCATTGTTGGATTCGGGGATCCGTGTGGTCGCCATCGCCAACCCGCAGCATGCCCCTTACGGCGCGGCTGCGCGCGCCATGCTGGAGCGCGCGGGTCTGTGGACCAGGCTTCAGCCCAAAATCGTGCTCGCGGAGAATGTCCGGCAAGCCTACGAGTTTGCCTCCACTGGCAACGCCGACGCGGTGATTACGGCCTGGACTCTGCTCTGGGACAAACCGGGCGCGAAACTGCTGCCTGATGGAGGATATCCGCCAATCCGGCAATCCGGCGGCGTTGTGACGGGAACCGGGCACGAGTCCCAGGCGCAAGCCTTCCTGCGTTTCCTGCTCAGCCCCGCCGGGCAGTCTATCCTGCGCGCGGGCGGGCTTTTTCCTCCCACTGCGTCCACGCGTTGACCTCCCGGTGGGCTGTAAGGCTTCAGTGCCTCCGCTGAGCCTTAACTGGGAAGCACTGCAGCTCGCGCTGCTATCGGTGCCGCTCTGGAGATCGGCGCTCCCAGGGCGCAGGCCCATCGCAACCGCAGGCGGGACGGAGTAGAATCGTCCCATCGGTTGATCTCGCGTTTGTAAGTCCCCTTGGCGTAAAGGTGAGCGGCGACTTGGGTTTGCGCCCAATTGTAGCTATCCGAAGATCTGGTAGACTGATGCAAACTATGCGCAACAACTGGTGGAGAAGTCGCCTTCACCGCCACTCGCAACTCGTGTTGCTGCTCGCGGCTTTGATGCTGCCCCAGAGCAAGCGCGCGGAAGCGCAACAGCCTGCTTCGCCGCCACCCCTCCCAACCAGCACTTCGCAGCCCGGTGCGGCGCAGCCTGCATCCAAGCCGCCGGGTTCCGAGCAGCCCGCCTCCACTCCGGCCGCCGGCGCTAAGAGCGATCAGGAAGTGACCACCAGCGACACCCAAGCGACCTTTGTATCGAGAGTGAATCTGGTCCCCATCACCGTTGTGGTGCGCGACGACAACGGCCATGCGATCGGCACGCTCAAGAAGGAGGATTTCCGGCTGCTGGACAACGGCAAGCCTCAATTCATCAGCCGTTTCTCGGTGGAAAGCCCCGCCACTCCGATGGTGCTGGAAAAGGCCGCCGTCGATCCGGACGCGCCCAAATTGGAGGGCGAGCAGGCGACACTCCAGGTTGCTACGCGCTTTGTGGCCTACCTCTTCGACGACATCCATGCTCAGTGGGAGGACCTGGCGCGCGCCCGCGCTGCGGCCATGCAACAGATCGCCACTTCTTTGACGGCCACCGACCGCGCGGCGATCTTCACGACCTCCGGCCAGACTATGCAGGAGTTCACAAACGATCAGGCTAAGCTCCAGGAGACCCTTCTCCTGCTGCGGCCCCGCCCGATCGCTGGCGGCGCGGCCGGCCCTAATGAATGTCCCAGGGTCAGCTATTTCATGGCCGATCTCCTCGTCAATAAGGAAGATCGCGAAGCCTGGATGACCGCTATTAACGAGACGTACGTATGCGCCAACCTGGATCCGAAGATGGTTCCTGCATCCGTCGCACACTCCATGGTGCAAACGGCCGGCCTGCGCGCGCTCAGCACTGGCTCGCAGGAGACGCGCGTCTCGCTGGACGTACTGGGTAAAGTCGTGCGGCGCATCTCGGCCATGCCGGGACAACGCAGCATCATCCTGGCCTCGCCCGGCTTTCTGACACCCGACCTTCACCAGGACGTCTCCGACGTCATCAATCGCGCCATCCGCGCGAATGTGATCATCGGCTCTATCGATGCACGCGGGTTGTGGACGGAGCCCGGCTTCTCAGCCTCCGATGTAACACCCGGCGGCGGTGTCGATGTCGTCATGATCAAGAACCGCTACGCCCATTACGAGGCGTCAGCCCAGGAAGACGTTCTGGCCGAGCTCGCGGATGCCACGGGCGGGACATTCGTTCACAACACCAACGACCTCGCCGGTGGATTCAAGCGGCTGGCCGCCTCGCCCGAGTTCATCTATGTGCTGGGCTTCACGCCGAGCATCTTGAAGTCCGACGGCAAGTTCCACACCATCAAAGTCTCCCTGAAGGAATCGAAAGGGCTCACCCTGCAGGCGCGCAAGGGGTATTATGCTCCCAGGCGCGAGACCGGCGCCGCCGAGCTGGCCCGCCAGGATATCGAAGACGCGCTCTTTTCGCGCGAAGTGATGAAGGACTTCCCGGTGGAGCTGCACACGCAGTACTTCAAGCCCAGCGAGACGGATGCCAAGCTCTCGGTTTTGGCGCACATGGATGTCAGGCGGTTGAAGTTTAGGCTGGAGGATGGTCGCTACACGAACTCCCTGAAAGTGGTCACGGCTTTGTTCGACCCGAGCGGCAACTACATCTCGGGCGCCGAGAAGGTTGTGGATTTCCATTTGCTGGAAGCGACCCTGGCAAAGCGGCTGAACAACGGGCTCACCGTGAAGACGAGTTTTGACGTGAAGGCCGGGAGCTATGTGATCCGGCTCGTGGCAAGAGACAGTGAAGGCCAGATGATGGCGGCCGACAACACCGCCGTCGAGATCCCGTAAGGGGATCGGGAGTGGAGGCGCTATTTCCATGAATAAACTTCGCCGATTCATATCCATCACAGGATGCTTGTGCCTTCTCGGCGCAATGGTCCCGTCGCTTCAGTTGCGCGCGCAAGCGCCCCCGGTCGATTCCGGCGCGACGATCAAGGCCGAGACACGCCTGGTGATTGTCGACACTGTAGTCACCGACAAGAAGGGCGCATACGTTCAAGACCTCTCGCAAAAGAACTTCCGCGTCTTTGAAGACGGCAAGGAGATGGACGTCAAGACCTTCTCCTCCGAGGCCGAAGGCGCCGCGGCGGGCAAGAGCCAACAGCGCTACATCGTGCTCTTCTTCGATAACTCGACGATGGATCCGGCGATGCAGTTTTTGGCCCGTGACGCGGCCTCAAAGTTCATCGATTCCAACGCCGGTCCAAACCGGCTGATGGCCATCGTCAACTTCGGTGGTGCTTTGCAGATCGCGCAGAACTTCACGGCCAACGCCGACCGCTTGAAAAAGGTGGTGAGCGGCGTCAAGTTCTCCTCCACCTCTCCGAACGGAGACGACACAAGCGCGGGGGGCGCCATGGCGGGCAACAGCAGCCTGAACAGGGCCGCCGCCGAATTCGGGGCGCGGAATGTCATCGTTGGGCTTCAATCCCTGGCCAAGAATCTGGCGACGGTTCCTGGCAGGAAGAGCCTCATACTGCTCACGGGCGGCTTCGTCCTGTCCGTCGAAAACATGTCCGAGCTGACCTCGCTGATCAACGTCTGCAACAAGTCGAACGTTGCCGTCTATCCGATTGACGCGCGCGGTCTCGTCGCCCCAGGCGGCGTCAGTCTATTCAACGGACTGCCCGGCACGGAGGCAGAGGACGTCCAGGTGGCGTCGGCTCGCACCGTTATTGACCAGCCGGCAAACCGCTCGTTTTTCCAGCTTGCTTCCTTCGTCAGGCCGATGGGCTCCGGTTTCGCGGCCCAACCTGGTGCGGCGCTCGCGTGGGCGCCTCCCGGCGGCGCTAGCCCGCCTCCTTCCGGCGGCGGGGGTGGACGGTCCGGAGGGCCAGGCCCGGGCGCAGGCGCACCTGCACCATCCAGTCCCTCTCCCGGGGGTGGCGCGGGTGCTGGTAATCCAGGCGGCGGCAATCCTGGTAGAGGGAATCCTTCTCCCGGCTCGCCTGGCATCGGCGTCCCGAGTAGAGGAACTACTACCAATTCGGGTACCGGCGGTGGGGGCGGGATACCGTTCAATCCCAATAATCCGCTCTACAACAACCCGCTAAACCAGAGCCGGCAAATTCTCCCCAAGTTCCCTGACAGCGCGTTGACGAACCAGCAGTTTATGTACGCCTTGGCGGCCGGCACCGGCGGCTTTGTTATTGCGAACACGAACAACCTGATCGCCGGATTCGAGAAGATCGGCCGCGAGCAAAACGAATACTACCTGCTCGGCTACACCCCGCCCGAAGCGGCCGAAGGAACCTGCCACACCATTCAGGTGAAGATCGTCGATCGCAGCGGGACCAGTGTCCGGTCGCGTACCGGCTATTGCAACGCGAAGCCGCAGGATCTACTGGCCGGCAGTTCCGTCGAGAAGGGCCTGGAGGCCATCGCGACGGGCACCGCTGAAGGTACGCTGCACGCGGCCATGCTTGCCCCCTACTTCTACACATCCAAGAACGTTGCTCGTGTCAACGTCGCGATGGAGATCCCCACCGAGAAGATTAAGTTCGAGAAGGAGAAGGGCAAATTCAACGCGGCGATCCACGTACTCGGCCTGGTCCGCAAGCCCGATGGCACGGTGGCAGCCCGATTCAGCGATACTGTCAAGCTCCACCTCGAAAACAAGAAGGACGTGGAGACGTTCAAAGAGAATCCGCTCCATTACGAGAGCCAGTTCGACGTGGCCTCCGGCGAGTACGCGCTTAAGGTCGCCTTCAGCTCCACCGGAGAGAGCTTCGGCAAGGTGGAAACGCCGCTCGTCATTGCGCCATACGATGACTCGGAATTCAGCATCAGTGGAGTGGCCCTGAGCCGGTCGGCTATGAACGTGAGCGAAATGCAGTCCAGCCTGGACGCGGCGATGATCGAAGACCGCAAGGTGCTGGTCAGCCGCGGCCTCCAGATCATTCCCAGCGGCTCCACGCAGATTAAGAAGACAGACAGGGCTTTGCTCTACCTGGAGGTCTACGCGCCGGCCCTGAAAGCGGCGAATTCTCCCCTTGTTGGGCTGCAACTCCGGATAGTCGACCGCAAGACCGGAGAAGCGGTGGACGACAGCGGCCTCATGAACCTGGCGAAACTGATCAAGCCCGGCAATCCCGTCATCCCAATCGGCGTCGGACTGCCCTTGGACAAATTGACCCCAGGGCAGTATCGCGCGGAGGTTCAGGCGAGGGACGGCTTTGGGCACAAGACCTCGCTCCGCACGACGGAGTTCGATCTGCAGTAATCCAGTCCTCTCGCTCCCAGCACATGGCGGCAAGAAGCGGGCCCCTTCGGGTCCGCTTCTTGCATTCTGAAAGTAGTTCACTCCTTGCCTTTGTCCCTCCCCTGGCTCCTCGCCGTCCGTTCCTGTAGATTGTTAGCACTCCAATGGCAAAGCATAATGGCAACTCTTCGATCGGCGCCACGCCGCGACGATCCAGAACCGCGAAAGCGCTGCTGGCGTCGACGGCCTGTCTCCTCTTCGCTTCCTTGAATTCAACGGCACAATCGGGCTCCCCCATTACAGTTGCAGCGCACGGATGGACAGTCACCGCGGAGCACGATACGCTCACGGTCGCTCACGATCAGCTAGGCCTCCTGATGAGGGAGATCAACTTGAAACTGCGCGACGCCAAGGGATCCCACCCGCTCATCGGCTGGAGCGCCGAGCAGACCGGGCCGAATCAACTGAGCCTGCGAACGGCCCAGCCCCGAACCGGCTGGGTGATCGAATTGCGCCCGAACGTCTTGAAGTTTTCCTCCACGGCGGATGGCGCGGCTCTGACGGCGAAGGTCGCCGCGCCACCCAGTCGCGTACCTGCCCGCCTGATAGACCCGCAAGGCGCGCCGGTCGATTGGGTGGGAACCAATGAAGTGAAGAGCACTTATGGGGGCAGCGAAACGCTGAATCCGTCGTTCCTGCCCAGGACCAATGCCGACGTGATGTACTTCTCCCTCGGCCAGGTCGGGAGTCCGGCGTTCCACGCACTCTTCGACCGCCCGTCTGACATCGCCGTCGACTTCCCCGACGACGCCATGATGACGAGGAATGGCAGCGACGCCAATCTGCTCGATCTCACGCTGCCCGTTCGCGGAAACGCCTCGATTCGCCTTACGCCCGACTATTTCACGCAGGCGCTCGGCGTGCCGTACTACGTCCCCTTCGACGACAGCCATTTCAAGACCGCGCCGATGGTCTGGTCGAGTTGGACCAGCTACTACTCGGCCGTTCGTGAAGAAGACATGGTGCGCAACGCGGACTGGCTGGCCGCCAATCTCAAGCCTTACGGATTCCAATACGTGCAGCTCGACGACGGCTACGACCGCGTGAAGAACGGCGAACATTCATGGATTGAAAACTGGAACAAGAACACGTTTCCACATGGACCCGAGTGGCTGGCTTCTTATATTAAGGGCAAAGGCTTGCATCCCGGCATCTGGCTCGTGCCGAACGCTTACGCGAATGCGACGGAGACGCATCCTGACTGGTATCTCCGGGACAAAGGCGGCAATTTCGTTCTGGACTATTCGACGCCTTCGCTCGACTCCACCAATCCCGCCGTAATGGAGCATCTCAAGCGTCTGTTCAGCACACTGAACGGCTGGGGCTACGACTATTACAAGTTCGACGGAGAGCACGCGCTGCCGCGTTATGCCCCGCCGGTAGACAAGACAAAGCTCTACGACACCAAGGTCGATTCGCTGGTGAACTACCGCGACCGCCTTAAGGTGATCCGTGACACGATCGGGCCGAAGGTTTTTATCGAGGGCTGCCCCGCCGGCACGCCGCTGAACGGCATCGGCTACTTCCAGTCCTATTTCACTGGGCACGACCTCTACAACAACTGGCAGGGCATGTACCCGCTTTTCAGCTCCATCAACGCCAACGCGTTCTTGAACCACCTCGTCGTCTACGTCATGCCTGGCGAAGGCCTGGAACTGGGCCTGCCCGCGACCGTGGAGGAGACCGCGAAGAGACGCCCGCCCAACGTCATCGAAACCGCGCGTACCCGCGAGGATCCGCTGACCGGGTTCGGCGTAACGCTCGCCGAGGCGCGCACGCTGGTCTCCTACGTCGCGCTGACTGGCGTCGCCTATCCGTTAGCAAGCGTAATGCCGGAACTGCCCGAGGAACGAGTGAAGCTGCTGAAGGCCACCATGCCCACGATGCCGATCCTGCCCGTGGATCTGTTCAGCCGCGGTACAGACGCCCAGTGGGACAAGTTCAAACACGTGCAGCCCGACTTCTACGTGCACAACTACCCCGAGATCCTGAACGTGAAAGTGAACGCGACGCCGGGCGTCTACGACATAGTTGCCTTGACAAACTGGCGCAGCTCCAACGAGGCGCGAAGCGTCGATCTGAAAGAGAAACTGGGTCTGGTCGCCAATCGCCAGTACGTAGTATTCGACTTCTGGCGCCAGAAGGAATTGGGCGTCTTCAAGAACACGCTCGCGGCTGAGATCGGGCCGCACGATACTCGCGTGCTGTTCGTCCACCCGCTGCTTGACCGGCCGCAACTAGTCGGCATATCGCGCCACATCAGTGGTTCTTTCTCTTTGAACAACGTGACCTGGGATGAGAAGAAGCGAACGCTTCAGGGCACTTCGGAGACCGTCGCGAAGGATCCCTACACCCTTTGGATCCATCTGCCTGACGGCGTCCGCGTGGCTCAGGCTAAGGCCAAGGCCGCCGGTCATGATGTTGCGGTGACGCAGCAGTTGACCGGCAGCTCACTGATGGTGCGCTTCGAAGCGCAGCCCGCGCCGGTCGATTGGGAAGTCGCCTTCACCCCGCGCTAGCTCGGCTTCTCGGTCGGACATCCTCGTGGCGCACGCTTGTGGCGCACGCTTTAGCGTGCCGTGGCGGCATTCATGCCGCCATATGGCGGACGTCGACAGGAGTGTCGACGCAGCACGCTAAAGCGTGCGCCACAACGTTTATAACTTTGGCGTTACCCCCAGGCTGTCGAACAGGAACGAGTAAATATCCGCTGTCGTTTCCAGCGCCTTGGTCGTGTTGCTGGAGCCGTGGCCGGACTTTGTGTCGATGCGTATCAGCAGCGGAGTCGCGTGGCTCGCTTTCTCTTGCAACGTGGCGGCGTACTTGAACGAATGCGCCGGCACCACGCGGTCGTCATGGTCGGCCGTCGTGATCAGAGTCGCTGGGTACTTCCCGCCGGCGCGGATGTTGTGCAGCGGCGAGTAGGCATAGATCGCCTTGAACTGCGCCGCATCGTCGCTCGACCCAAAGTCCGAGATCCAGCCCGCGCCGATAGTGAACTTATGGAAGCGGAGCATATCCATCACGCCCACCTGCGGAACCGCGGCGCGGAACAGCTCGGGCCGCTGATTGATCACCGCTCCAATCAACAGACCGCCATTCGATCCGCCGTTGACCGCCAGGTGCTCCGGCGAGGTGTACTTGTTCGCGATCAGCCACTCGGCTGCAGCGATGAAATCGTCGAAGACGTTTTGCTTGTGCAATTTGGTCCCGGCCTCGTGCCATTTCTCGCCGTACTCGCCGCCGCCTCGCAAGTTCGCGCTGGCGTAAACGAAGCCCTGCTCTAGCAGCGCGATGCGCAGCGGGTTGAATGCGGGACTCATGGTGATGTTGAAACCACCGTAGGCGTAAAGCAGTGTCGGGTTGGCGCCGTCCAGCTTCAGGCCCTTCTTGTAGATCAGGAACATCGGGATCTTCGTGCCGTCCTTGCTGGCATAGAAGACCCGCTTCTCTTCATAGCTGGCGGGATTGAAGCCTGGAATCTCGGGCGCGCGGAACACCGAACTCTTCTGAGATGCGATGTCGTAGCGGAAGATCGTGGGCGGGTAGTCGAACGAGGTGAACGTATAGAACACGAACTTGTCGTCGTGGTTCCCGCCGAAGCCGCCCGCATTGCCCAGACCGGGCAGATGAATTTCGTTCTCCAGCTTGCCGCTGAGCGAGTAGACTTCGGCCCGAGTGGTCACGTCTTTCAGATAAGTGACGAACAGCTTGCCGCCGGCCGTGGCCGCGTGCTCCATCGCCTCGGGCTTCTCCGCGATCACGTCGGACCACGGCGCGGCGGGCTTGGCAGGATCGTACAGCACCACCTTCTCATTCGGAGCCTTGTGATTGGTCCGTATCAGAAACTTGCCGCCGATGTTGTCGATGGGGCCGTACCTGTCGTCACCAACTTCCGGCACGATAGGCGTCCAGGTCTTCTGCTGCTTACTCAAGTCGCGGAAGAACAGCGCGTTGCCTTTCTTGCCGGTGCTGGGATCGCCGATGGAGAGGAAAGCGAAGCGCTCGTCTTCCGTAGTCCAGACGTTGTGAAAACGGAGCGTGTGCGACTTGTCCTCATAGATCAGTTCGTCTGAAGCCTGCGGCGTGCCGAGACGGTGGTAGTAAACCGACTGGTACTCGTTCTTCGCAGAGAGGTCGTGCCCGCCTTTCGGCTCGGGATAGCGGCTATAGAAAAAGCCCTCGCCAAACCACGCCGCGCCGGAGAACTTGATCCACTGAATATGATCCGGCAGCAGCTTCTTCGTCGCCACTTCCAGAACGTACGCTTCCACCCAATCCGAGCCGCCGCTCGACAGCGTGTAGGCGCAATACTTGCCGTCCTTCGACAGCTCCAGCGAACCCAGCCGGACCGTGCCGTCGGCTGACATCTTGTTCGGATCCAGCAGAACTTCGGGCGTTCCGTCCAAGCCCTTCTGAATGTAGATCACGCTCTGGTTTTGGAGCCCGTCGTTCTTGGAGAAGATGAAGTTCTCGCCCTTCCGGGACGGAGCGCTGTATTTCGGATAGTTGTAGAGTTGCTCGACCCGCTTCTTCACCTGTGCGCGGAACGGGATCTTGCCGAGGTATCCGAAAGTGACCTTGTTCTCGGCCTCCACCCATGCGGCAGTCTCGGCGGACCTGTCGTCTTCCAGCCAGCGGTAGGGGTCGGCTACCTTCACGCCATGGTAATCGTCGACCTGATCGGTCTTGCGGGTCTGGGGGTAATTCAGTTGCTGGGCAAAGGCGGGCATCAGCATTCCAAAAAGTGCGGCCGCGGCGGCCATATGAGCGACAGGCAAGTGGGCGTTCAGCATGCGGGCATATTCCTTCGTTGAGATTCCCGGCGCGGGCAGGGCGCGCGGATCGGACATTCAGCGTCGATCCTATCACCGTCGCGGGCGGAGACGCGGCAGGGCGTCACGAAATGGTAATGGGGCGTCTTGCGGTGATGCGGTTTGTCCTTCCGACCACATCTCCGATACGGCGACGATACGGTCGAGTTGACTCTTCGAGAGGCGGACCTTCTTGCTTGCCGAAGACGGCTCGAGGGTCGACGATGTCAGACGGGCGCAACCCGATCAGAAGTTAGGAGGCCGAATCACACGCACTGTTAGCCGGACACCACATCGTCACCGGTTGGAGCAGATTCAGCTATCGTTGGGTCATGTCGGAGCAGAGAGGTCTGAGAGATCCATTGGTCAAGACTTGGAAAGCCTTCGACAAAGCGCTTTGGACAGAACTCATGCCTCTTTCGGATGGCCTTTTTGCGTATGACCGCGCGAGGCGTCGAGCGGAGCTAGATCTCGGTGGTCCAGGCCCCGCAATCAATGTGCCGGGGCGCGAGGCCATTTTCCTTCATTCCATCTGGGTCGCCCATCGCGAAATCACCGAATCGCTGGACGCGCTCCGCAACATTCCTGCTTATCTGGATCACCTACCCAAAGGTTTGCCGAGAAGAATCACCCGGTATTTGTGGGTGCGGTATCACGCCGAGAACTACTTTCAGGAGCTATATGTTTTCCAGAACCGAGCGGAAGTTTTCTTCAAACAACTCTGCCGGGCCTATCGCAAACACGCTTTCGCACCTGTCCTGGTCCGCCAGTGCGAAACGCTAATCAATGAACTCAAGCGACACCTTGAAGATCTTGTCAAGAAGCGTGGAGAGCATGTCCATCAAAGGCGCTCCGATGACACCGGCCTAAGAACACTCGGCCTCGTCGAGCATTTGGTAGCGATGGGTGGACGCTCGCAGCACGACCTCCGGGACTTTTTTGAGGACGCACGAACGGAAAAGTGCTTCTGGATGCGTGCGAATAATGCCTGGATCAAGAGATGGCTGAATTCAGCCGCAGTTGCAGTCGCCCCCATATTGATTGCAACAGATGGAACATTCCGTTTTCCGTTTGCTCCCCGGGGTGGTGTGCCTGCGAGCGAGCCGAGAAGTCCCCACAAGACTTAGGTTGCGATGAACTTGACGGCCCCCCGGCCGTTCGAGTCGTCCCGGCCAGCCAGCAGGCAATCACTAAGAATCGAAGAGCAGATCTCTGTGCCCGACTTCTGGAACTATTCGGAAGTGCCGCAGGGCGTCGTGCAGAGGCCCTGCCCAGCTTTTCATCCCAACTACGCGACTTTCATTTGCGTGAAGCGCTCGGTCCCGGCGGCTACGTGGCGCTTGCGGGATTGAGCCAGGTCATAGGCGGCCTGCATGTGCAACCAAAGGTCGGCCTCTCCCCCCCAAAGCAGCTTCCAGGCGAAGAGCCATGTCGGCGGTGATTGCAGACTGACCGCTGTTGACGCGATGGAGTTGCTGACGCGTGACGCCCAGGACGGCGGCCGGGAAAGGGGGGAAGGGGACGCACCCTTTCACCCCGCGAACGGTCCTTTGCACAACGGCTAGTAGGGCGACGAGGATGGCACTATTTTGCTGAGGCCCGCGGCGTTTTGCAGGACTCATTTGCGCCTCGTGCCGATGAACCGCGATCTGGGATACTCTGCGATCCCGCAAGCCTGGTTCTCTGGGGCGATGCCAAGCCAGTTCGAGATCTCATGCGCGATCTGGAAAGGGTGAATCGCGGCGAACCTTGCGCGAAAAGTTCTCTCCATTCAAATCGAAACGTTTATAATCCACAAATGCAAGGCATACCCTGGAGCACGATTGCGCTCGGCTCGCTGTTGCTCATCTCGGCCTGCGCAAAAGAAGGAGGACAGGAAGTGCAATCTCCGCAACCTGAGAAGTCGAAACCGGCTGTCAAATTGGAGCAGCGCGGGCGCATCCTTGGAATCGGCGGTGTCTTCTTCAAATCCGCTAATCGCGATCAGATGCGCGAATGGTATTCGAAGCATCTTGGACTCGCTGACAAAGGCGGAGGCGCGATGCTTCCGTGGCGCGAACACGACGACCCGCAAAAGGAACACGTTACCGTTTGGACTATTTTCCCCGCCTCCACTGACTATCTCGATCCCAGCCACGCACCGTTCATGATCAACTACATCGTGGACGATCTGGATGCTTTGCTCGACCGCTTAAAACAAGAGGGAGTAAAGATTGACGACAAACGAATGAATGAATCCTACGGTCGCTTTGCATGGATCTATGACCTGGATGGGAATAAGATTGAGCTCTGGCAACCGTCCGCAAAGCCCTAAGTCGTCTAGGTTATCTTTTGCCAGCAGACCGGGGCGGGCCGGGTTCTTCATGCGCATGGTTTGTGCTCCTTCCAGTGATAGTCCACGCGGGTCAACGCCGGGTACGCCGCCGTTGATGATAACGAAGCGCGATCCGCCAACTGGCACGGACCGTAACCACCCGTTCTCATGCGTGTGACATGGAAGTCGCTCTTTCGGATGCCGGCCGTTCGACTCGCGGTCGTACGGGACCGGAAGCGAGGCGACTCACGCATGGATTCTCATCCGGGCTCAAAAGACAAAACCTAAAGATTTTTAGGTGTTGTCTTTTCAAGTGATTGAATTATAAATGGTTATGTTTTGAAACCTAAAATATTTTAGGTTTCGCCTTCTCAGCTTAGGCTATTGCGTCGTGCGGAATCGCGATGATTCCTGGCGCTCAACTCTGCCGATTGTGGAGCTTGGTGAACTGCCCCACAGCAGCGCCCTCCGCCTTGCGTGCCCATACGCTCGGCTTCCAGCCGCTTTGCCAGGGAACCGCGGCGGCGTCCACTTCTATGTCGCACCCCCGCCACTCTCGAAAGACGAGATCTCACAGCGCGCCGGATAGACCGGTAGCTTATGCCCCTCGAAGAACTCGAGCGGGCGTATGTCGAGCTCCGCCAGCAGTCGGAAGCTGTGTGGAGCTATCTTTGACTTCCCTCACAACTAAGCAACTTTCTTCTGTGTGAAGCGTGCGATCCCGGCGGCTACCTCGCGCTTGCGGGATTGAGCCAGGTCATAGGCGGCCTGCATGCGCAACCAGAAGTCGGCCTCTCCACCCAAAGCAGCTTCCAGACGAAGAGCCATGTCGGGAGTGATTGCAGACTGACCGCTGATGACGCGATGGAGTTGCTGACGCGTGACGCCCAGGCCCGCGGCCGCACTCGCCACGGAGAGTCCTAAGTCGTCGAGATTATCTTTTACCAGCAGACCGGGGTGGGCCGGGTTCTTCATTCGCATGGTTTGTGCTCCTTCAGTGATAGTCGACCAGGTCAACGTCGGTTACATTGCCATCGATGAAACGAAACACGATCCTCCAATTGGCACGGACCGTGACTGCCCATTCTCCCTTGCGCTCCCCCTTGAGAGCGTGTAAGCCGAACGTTGGGGAGGCCAGGTTCCGCTGGGCTTCGCGCGCTCTCAAGGGCGGTCAAAATCCGCCGAATGCGTTCAACGTGTTCCGGAATCAGTTTGCTCGCGTCATCGTCCACAAAGAACCGCTTCAGCCCACGATGACGAAAGGCAAGAATCATAGTAAGATCGGTAACGTGTAACATTACACTTGTCAATCGTCCGCCCAACCGCGGCGGTTGGCTGCCGCCGCAGTCTTGTGACCAAAGCGCCGCTTGGGCCGTCTTGCCGGATCGGCCGCAGCTTACCAAGCTGCCCGGCAACCCAAACCGGCCCACAACCGCGCTCTCGGCTTCCCGCCGCTCCCGAAAGCGAGCCCTCGCACCGCGCCTGATAGACTAGTGGTTTATGACCCTCGAAGAACTCGAGCGGACGTATGTCGAGCTCCGCCAGCAGTCGGAAGCTGTGCGGAGCTATCTTTGACGTCCCTCAAAAACGCAGGCAATTACTGAAAATCGAAGAGCAGATCTCCGCGCCCGACTTCTGGAACAACTCCGAAGCGACGCAGAAGGTGATGCAGGAGCGCAAGCGCCTCGAATCGTCCATCGCGGACGAGAAACAGGTCCTGTCGATGGTCAGCGACGTCGACACGCTGTTTGAGCTTGGGCACGAGGGCGAAGATGTCGTCCCTGAGCTCACCAAAGAGGTCGACAAGCTGCGCCATCTGGTGGACCACCTGGAAACGGGCATGCTGCTTGTCGGGCGAAAACGACCGGCTGGGCGCCATCATCACCATCCACCCTGGAGCGGGCGGCACGGAAAGCCAGGATTGGGCCGAGATGCTGCTGCGCATGTACCTGCGCTGGGCCGAGCGCAACGGCTTCCCGGCTGAAGTGACGGACCGGCTGGAGGGTGAGGGCGCGGGCATCAAGAGCGCGACGATTGAAATCGACGCCGCCGGCGCGTTCGGCCTGCTGCAGTCCGAGATCGGCGTGCACCGGCTGGTGCGCATCTCGCCGTTCGACGCCAACGCACGCCGCCATACGTCGTTCGCCTCAGTCTTCGTGATCCCATTGATCGACGACGATGTGAAGATCGACATCAAACCCGACGACATTCGCATTGACGTTTTCCGAGCTTCGGGCGCGGGCGGCCAGCACGTGAACCGGACCGAGTCGGCGGTGCGCTTTACGCATATCCCAACCAACATCGTGGTGCAGTGCCAGTCGGAGCGGTCGCAGCACAAGAATCGCGCCACGGCAATGAAGCAGTTGCGCGCGCGGCTGTATGAGCACGAGATGGAAAAGCGTCGTGCCGTAGAGCAAAAGCTCGAAGACACAAAGTCGTCCATCAACTTCGGCAGCCAGATCCGGAGCTACGTGCTCGCGCCCTACCGCATGATCAAGGATCTGCGGTCGCGCTTCTCGGTGGGCGACGTGGACCGCGTGCTCGACGGCGACCTGGACGAGATGATCCACGCTTACCTGGTGTGGAAGAAAACCGGCAAGACGGCAGGCGAGGTCGCGGACGATCTGGAAGAGTAGCGCGCCCTGGCCGGGCTTGCGGCCGGCGCCAGCGTGGAAGTGCGTGGGAGTTTGTTGAAATCGATCGACAAAGCGGAGATGGCGCGCGCTGCGGAACTGCTGCGGCGCGGGGGACTGGTCGCGTTCCCTACCGAGACCGTCTATGGGTTAGGCGCCGACGCAACTAACGCCAAAGCAGTGCGCCGGATTTTCGAGGTGAAGCAGCGCCCACCCACCAGCCCGCTGATCGTCCACGCGGATTCCGAAGAGATGGCCCGCGAGTATGCCGCGGAATGGCCCCAGTGCGCGAGCGATCTGGCCGAGCGGTTTTGGCCCGGCCCTTTGACCCTGGTACTCCCCAAAAAGCCGATTATCCCCGACGAAGTCACGGCCGGACTCGCCACCGTCGGGCTTCGCGTTCCGGCGCATCCGGTGGCGCTTGAGTTGATTCAGACGGCGGGCGTGCCCGTTGCCGCGCCGAGCGCGAATCGCTTCACGCAACTCTCTCCCACCACTGCCGCACATGTGCGGGACAGCCTGGGCGATGCTGTAGACCTTATTCTGGATGGCGGCTCGACGCCTGTGGGCATCGAGTCCACAGTCCTGTCACTGGCCGGCGGCCGGCCGGTTCTTTTGAGGCCCGGCATGATCTCGAAGGAAGAGCTGGAACAGGTCCTCGGCGAGGTGGCCGATCCCGGTCCTGTCAGCGGAGCGCATCCCTCCCCCGGCATGCACCATCGGCATTACAGTCCGCGCACGAAGCTGCTGCTCATCGCAGCGGACGAGCGCCCGGTCGGCGGACGCGGCGTAGTTTTGTCGCATCGTCCTGACGCGCAAGACGCGTTGCTTATGCCCGCCGCGCCGCAGGGCTATGCGGCGGCGCTGTATGCGACGTTGCACGAGTTGGACGGTCAGGGTCTCGATTGGATTGCCGTCGAGCGCGTTCCCGACAACGCCGCCTGGGCAGGCATCCGCGACCGGCTGATGCGGGCCGCGGCGCGAGCCTAGCGCCACAAAGTCCCCTCTCCGCCTCAGCGCACAATAGACTAGGAATCTGATGCAGGCCCCGAACACGGTCTCCCTGTTGCACGAGCCGCTGTTGCTGAATCTGCTCGGTCACGCGGCAGGCACGCTCATCTTCGGCATCTTCCTCGTCCTGCTGTGGCGCGACCGCGCGGGCCAGAAGCTGCGCGGTGGGACGGCTGTCGCTCTTGTCGGCCTCACTGGCATTCCTGTGGAATGCGGGTTCCATCGTCGCTATGGGCGTTCCCGCCACGCGGCCCATTCTGATGGTGGTTCTCGCCGCGGCGCTCAGCCTGCTGCCGGCTTGCCTGTTGGATCTGCTGTTGGCGCACCGGCTGCGCTGGCTGGCACGTATTGGATACGCCCTCAGCATCGCGGCCATGATGTTGCACGCAGTGGAGCCCTTGCTCGAAATGAGTGGCCTCGGCGAGGGCGCATTTCACGCGAGTGATCTGCACCGTCTGACCCTGGTGGTAACATCCATCGGATTCGCGGTGCTGACCTGCATCGCGGGCGTAGCTCTGCTGAGAGGCGTTCGGGCAGGAAGCCGGCCGATAGTCACTCGCACCGTGGCATCCATGGCGCTCTTCCTCTTCGCGCTATCGTTCGCCCATTTCCAGCCGGCCGGCGGGCATAGCGGCTGGCCCGCGGAGTTGGTGATTCACCATGCGGGGCTCCCGGTGGCGCTATTCCTGCTCATGCAGGATTACCGCTTCCTGCTGCTCGACGCGTTCCTGCGCTTTCTGGCGAACATCCTGCTGGCGGCGGGCTTTACCTGGGGGCTCTGGCGCGCCGGGTGGCTGCGAATGCAGGACGTGGAGCCGCGCGACGCGGCGCTGACGCTGCTGGGCGTTTGCGGCGGGCTGATTCTTTATGCGCTGGCGCGCGAGGCGCTACAGCTTGGCCTGACGCGGCTGCTGTTCCGGCGCAGACCGTTGGAACCGGTGCTGGCGCAATTGCGCGGGTTGAGCTATGCGGACGGCTGGCAAGAAAGAGCGGCGGCCATGGCCGGTTCGTATTTTGGAGCCGCGGCGCGAATCGGAGGAACCAACGAGGAGGAGAACAATGCGCTGGGCGGCGTGAATGTACGCGTCGGTCCCGATCTTCAGTTGATCCTCGGACGGCGCGCCGGCGGCCGTCGCTATTTGAGTGAAGATCTTGAAGCTCTGGCGTCGATGGCGGCTCTGCTGCGCTCCGGCCTGGCGCAGTACCGCGAGATGGAACTCAAACGCCTCGTGTCGGAAGCGGAGTTGAAGGCGCTGCAATCGCAGATCCATCCGCACTTTCTGTTCAACGCGCTGAACACGCTCTACGGGCTGATCCCGCGGGAAGCGCGCGGCGCGCGAGCGACGGTGTTGAACCTCTCCGACATGCTGCGCTATTTCCTCCGCGCGGGCGAAACGCTGATTCCGCTGGAAGAAGAGATGCGCATCGTGCGCGCTTATCTGGAAATTGAAGGGCAGCGGCTGGGGGCGAAGTTGAAAGTCGTGGTGAAAACGGAGCCTGCGGCGTTGCGGGCAAATGTGCCTGCGCTAAGCGTTCAGCCCCTGGTTGAAAACGCGGTGAAACACGCCATTTCGCCGAATCCCGAGGGCGGGACCCTGAGGGTGACTGCACGGGTGGTAAACAGCGATGCCATCGAGGTCGAGGTTGTGGACAGTGGCGGGGAGTTCTCACCGGATAGCCGCTCGCCGCGCGGACTGGGCGTTGGGCTGGAGAACGTTCGAAAGCGACTCAGGCTGCACTTCGGGGAGGACTCACAAGTGACCGTGGAGGCCGGCAATGGCGAAACGGCGGTTCGTTTCCAGGTGCCTCTTGCGGCTCCGCCCTTAGTGCATCGGGAGGGAGCGGCGCGATGAGAATCCTGATCGCCGACGACGAACCCGTGGCGCGCCAGATCCTGCGGGAATTGCTTGAGGAGTGCGAAGGCGTCGAGGTCGCGGGCGAAGCGGTGGATGGCCCTGACGCGGTTGAACGGGTTGCGGCGCTGGATCCCGATGTCGTCTTGCTCGATCTGCAAATGCCCGGACTCGACGGATTTGCAGTGGCGCGCCGCCTGCGCGGACGGCCTCTCCCGTTGGTGATCTACGTCACCGCTTTTGAGACGCATGCTCTGGAGGCGTTCGAAACGGGCGCACTGGATTACCTCTTGAAACCGGTTCGTAAGGAACGTCTGGAGTCGGCGCTAGCGAAGGCGCGAGTCCAACTGGCCGGCCTGCGCCCGGCGGCGGAATCGGCCGTCCCGACGACGCCTAAGGGTGAACCGCCGCGGCGCATCGTCGGACGAACGGGCCCAACGGGCTGGGCCGCGGAGACGGAACTCCATATGGTGGATCCGGCCGATGTGGTCGCCTTCCAGGCCCAGGGCGACATCGTGCTGCTGCATACCGCGAATGGCCGTTACTACTCCGACACGAATCTGAAGGCACTCTCCGAGCGCCTGCCCGGACCGCCGTTCCGCCGGATTCACCGCTCGACGATCATCAACACCGATCACATCCGGACGATCGTGCCGCTGTCGTCGCGCCGCTGGTTGCTGCGCATGTCCAGCGGCCTGGAGGTGGTGGTCAGCAAGCGCATGGCGGCCCAGGTCCGCGAAGCCGCCGGCTGGTGATCTGAGAAGTTTCTCCTGCGGGCTCTGGAGCCCGCGCGGCGCTGGAGTGCCGCCCGACATAACCACCCGAACGCTATTGCACTTTGGCCGACTGATGGGCGACCAGTTGCCACTGGCCGTGACGCTTCACGAAGACATGCAGGAATGCGAGCGTCGCCGGCGACTGAGCGCCATTGGCGCCGAGCGTGACGACGTTGACCTTGCCGATGGTGAGGGCGGAATCCTTGCCTAGAATCTGGACGCGCGGCTCGGCCGGATATTCCGCCTTGAAGTAACGCATCTTGCCGTCCTTCATTTTCTGGATATAGCTGGCCTTGGTGTCGGTTGCGCCGGTGGAATGCGTGTAGGTGAGGTCGTCCGCCAGAAACTTGTCGAGCATGGCGTAGTCGGGGCCCGTAACGCCCGTCGACCAGCCTTTCTCGGCTGCGAGGACGCCGGCCTCCTCTTTGTCGGCGGCGAGAAGGGAGGGCGCGGCGACAAGGGCCGCGAAGGCGAAGATGAGCAGACTGCGTCGGAGCATTTAAGTATTCTACGCCCATGTAGCGCGGTCGCCCACGTCCGCAGGCGACCCCCTGGTCGCCCAAAACACTTACCAATCCGTCCGGCGCCGTTGCGTTTCAGTCGCTGAACGGCGCTACTGAACGATTCTCGAAGAATGGCCAGCCAGGGCCGGCCACGTCCGTGGGCGTCCACCCTACACGCATTTTCCGGCTACTGCTTGACGTCGTCCTTCATGACTTTGTAGTTCACTGTGGGCTCGTCCACCTTGTAGTCCGAAGGAATCTCAAACAGCGACCTGGGCTGCTCGGCGCGCACGATGTTCGTCAGGCGATAGCTGGTTTCGCCGAAGCGCGGATCGGTGGTCTTCGTCAGCACCTCCTGCTGCAGATCGGCAGAGTACCAGTGCTCGGTGACCGTCACGATGGGCTGCTCGTTTCCGACCACGCCCGCCGGGATCGTAGTGGTTTCCTTCGAGCCAGTGCACTCCACTCCCTCAATCGTCTGCTTGCCCAGCGATTCTGTCTTCACGTCGGCCTTCATGTCGGCCGAGAGGAACGTACCCGCTCTGACCTCGCGATTCACGTAGAAAGCGTTGGTCTGCGCGCCGGCCATGGGCATGGGCATTGGCATCGGAACTGGAACTGCTGTCGCGGAGTCGCTGGAAGAGGTCGTGACCATCGTGGTGAATGTCTGCATTTTGCCGCCCTTGGCAGCCTCGCCAGCCACGGCAAACGCACCGGCATGCGTCGCGTTCTTCACCGAAAACCGGGTGGCCTGCTTGTTGTTATTGTTCAGGGTGATGTGGTCGCCGGAGACAGGGTCGTCGATCATCGTCACCGAGAATTGCTTCATGTCGGGCATCCACGCTCCGGCCGGGCTCGGCGTGATCTCCACGCGGGTCCGCCCCTCGGAGTCGCGATACGATTTATTGCTGGTCTTGTTGATAATGCGGTTGCCGTCGCCCAGGACCTGGACGCTCTCCGTCGTCGCCTCCGCGGAATAGGGCGCGCCCTTTACGGGGTTCATCGGCCCACCGAACCGCGCGATCATCGGGGCCGGACCGGGGAACACACCCGACGTCTCTACCTGGATCTTGGTCTGATGTTCTATCGCCTGTTGCGTGACCTGCTGGGCGGCGGCCGTGGCGGCCAGCGCCAGGACGCCAATAATGCAGCGTTTCATAGAAATTGCTCCTTCGACTCTCGATCAATCAATCCAAACCATCAGTTCTGCTGAACCGGCAGGCGCCGCACGAAGCGCATCGCTCGCGGCAGCCCGTCCTCTCCAAAAAGAATTTCCACCGGCGCCGTGCTGCCCGCGGGCGTTACTCCAAAGCGCATGGCGGTTCGAGCGTCCACCTCGGAACGCACCATCACGGAACGCGCGGAGGGCGGCAATGCCGTGTTGAAATACCACGGCGTCAGGACCACGTCCCCCCTGCGCCAATCGCCGGTTGTGGCGGGCGGGCGCCTCCCTTTGCTTCTTCGCGAAGTCATCTGAGGAGGGACCACGGCGGTAGGGGCTTCGGCAGCCGCCTCCACCTCAGGCGGACGCGCAGCCGCAGGCGCCGATACCGGTATCGGAGAAGTTGAAACAACCAGCGCGCTAGCCTTCTGGGCAACCGCTGGAGATTGCGGCGATGCAACGAATAGTCCCGAGCGCGTTGTGATTCCAAAGACGATGGCCGAAAGTGCCGCCGCGGCGGCCAGACCGGCGATGGCCCAGCGCCGGTAGGCCCTGGCGCGCACCTCGCGCCGCAGCCTCTGTCGCACGCGATCCGAGGCCAAGCCCAGCCCGGTCTCGTCGGCGAATTCAGCTAGAGCCCGCCGCAGGCTCTCTTCCGGATTCCCCTTCATGCCGTCCTGCATTTCCATCTCTCCATGCGATCCAGCAACATTGCCCGCGCCCGGTGCAGACGCGAACGAACGGTTCCCACCGCGCAGCCCAAGGTGGTGGCTGCGTCCTCATAGCTCAGTTCTTCCAGGTCGCATAGCGCGACCACCTCGCGGTAGCTAGCCGGAAGCGAAGCAATCGCCATCCTGACCAGTCCCAAACGCTGTTCCAGGTCGAGCCGCTCGAAGGGATCGTCCTCGACCGCAGGCTCGGGCACATCTTCCTCCGTCGCCGGTTCCGCCGGCAGACGCCGCAGGATCAACCGCCGCGCCATCCCGTAGAGATAGCTCCGCAGTTCGCCACGCGCGGGATCGTAGCCGCGGGCGTCCCGGATCAGAGCCAGGAACAATTCCTGCACCACGTCGTCCGCATCCGCGGGCGATCCGGTCATGCGCAGCGCGTAGCGGTACACCGGCGGCATATGCCGCTCGTAGAGGGTCTCAAACGCGCGCTCGTCGCCAGCTTGAAGCCGCTTGAGAAGCTTTGCTTCCTGCTCCAGGCCGGTTTCGCTCGGATTGGACTCGGACCTGAACGATACCACTCGTATTCAATTGAACGCTCATTGCCCGAAAGTTCCAAAATCTTGTTGAGCGATTTTCCACTAGGATCGTGAAGAGAGACCTTGATGGCGATTTCGACGCACGCGCACGATCGCAAACCTACCGCGAGCACAGAGCCGCGAACGACAGAGAGCGGTCCCGTTTCAAGCGGCCACTTTCATACCGTCGTGGCTCCGCTCCGAAACGGAGCCGCAACCGTGAGGGAGCCAGCATATCCGGGCGGGCCCCGCGAGGGGGAGAGAGTCAGGCAACGTTCGCGAGACGATTTTGGCGCACACTTAAGCGTACAGTGTCGAGATTCATCTCGACATCGGGCATGGTGGCATGAATGCCACCACGGCACGCTGAAGCGTGCGCCACACCGGACGGTCGCGGCTCCGTTCGGATTGCTTTCGGGGCAACGATGAGTGAGTTGCCGCAGGCGAACCTGCGCGTGGTCTTGATCGAGCCGCGCAATCCCCTCAACATCGGCGCCGCCGCGCGCGCCATGAGCAACTTCGGGTTCCTCGACTTGCGCCTGGTGAAGCCATACGACGTGGCGTTCCGCGAGGCCGTCTCCGGTGTCGGGGCGGGACCGCTGTTGGAAAACGCACGTGTCTACGAAACCCTTGCGGAGGCGCTGGAGGGCGTCTCCCTGGTGGTAGGCGCAACCGGCATCGGCCACCGCCAATTCCAGCTTCCGCTCTTCCGGCTGGAGCGAGGAGGGCGAATGCTGAAGCGCCATCTGGCCGCCGCGCCGGCTGCCCTGCTGTTCGGTTGCGAGAAGTTCGGCCTCTCCAACGACGACCTGAGCTATTGCCATTACCTCGTGCACATTCCGACACGGGTTGAGCACGACTCGATGAACCTGGGCCAGGCCGTGGCCGTCTGTCTCTACGAACTGGCCCGCTCTCCGGTGGCCGCGCGCAAGTTGCCCGGCGCCGCCAGTCTCGCCCCCGATGAAGAGGTCGAACGCTTCACTGTGGTTCTGCTGAAGATGCTCGAAGAGTCGGGGTACAGCGATTTCGCGGCCGGGCCATCGACCGTAGAGAAGACGCGCCGGCTCGTCCGGCGTCTATCCCTCCGCACGGGCGACGTCAACCTCTGGACTGGCATCCTGCGGCAGGCCCTGTGGCGGATGCGGCGCGGCGGGGAACCGCCTGAGTAGAATTCGGTTCCGCGGGCTGAATGTTCGAATGCGCCGCGCATCCCCTTTGCTATTCTGTGTTTGCAATGACCAAGGTGCAGGTGAGTTACGAGTTGGATGGGCCGGTAGACGAGGCCGTGATGGAAACGATCAACCGCGTCCACGGCGTCTACGGCATTCAGTCAGTGCAATTGAGTCCGGCGATGGACTCGCTGCTGGTGCTGTACGACGCCACGCGGATGGGACTGGACGACGTGGACCAGACACTGCATTCAGCGGGCTTGCGAGTCCGGCGAATGTCTGTCGCCTGAGACGGCTTCCGCCTCAGCCCGATCCGAGACTCGCCGCGGGACGCTACATGCTGACAGCTTTTCTTTTTCTGGATATCGAGGGGCTGGAACGGGTCGTCCGGCTCTGGACGGAGTGGCACGGCGCGGGACGGTTCCTGCTCGTCTTTGCCTTCGTCCTGGGACTTGCCTCGCTGCTGAAGACTCTGCTCTTCAAAGCGCTGGACCGTCTGGCCGGAAGAACGTCCACCGATCTGGACGACACGCTGATCGGCGCACTGCGCTGGCCGGCACGCTATTGGGTGGTCCTGGTGGCTCTGGTGATCGCGGTCGCCGATCTGGACGAGCGTGACGTGCCGGCGCGGATCGCCCACGGGCTGTCGCAGATCATTTTCGTCCTGCTGGTCATCTCCGTCGCGCTGGCGGTCGCCCGAGTGAGCATCGTAATGCTGCAGCACTCGATGCGGCACAGCTCATCGGGCATCCAGATCACCACGCTCACCAGGACGCTGATTCGCGTGTTCTGGGGCGTACCCGCCGCGCTGATCATCCTGCGCCAGACCTTCAATTTCGAGATCACCCCGTGGCTGGCAACTCTGGGCGTCGGCGGCATCGCGATTTCGTTGGCTTTGAAGGACACGCTCGCCAACGTGTTTTCGGGGTTCTACGTGAGCCTTTCGGGCCAACTCAAAAAGGGCGACTACATCCGCCTGGACGTAGGCGTCGAGGGCTACGTCGCGGACATCCACTGGCGAGTGACCACGCTGAAAACCCTCGCCGGCAACATGGTGCTGATCCCCAATTCAAAGCTCTCCGAGGCGGTGGTCACCAACTTCAGCGAGCCGGTCAAGCCGCTCAGTGTCACGATTCCATACGGCGTGGATTACGCAACCGATCTGGATCTGCTGGACCGCGTGGTGATCGAAGAGGTGAAAGCCGCCGTCGGGCAGATTCCCGGCTTGCTGGCCGAACCGGCGCCGAGCAACCGGCTGAATCCAGGCTTCGGCGAATCCGCGCTGAACTTCTCATTGAACGTCGGCGTTTCGGAACTGGAAGCGCAGTTCGCGGTCACCGACCTGTTGCGCCGAAGGCTGCTGAAGCGCTTCCGCGCCGAGGGCATACGCATGCCATTCCCGACGCGCACCGTCGAGATTCTGCGCGACCCGGGCGCACCGGGCCCGGCATCTTGAGCGCCGGAGACCGCGCAGTCCGCTCCGGACATCTTAGGCAGGTGCCGGCACGCCCCAGCAGGCGAACATTGTGCTCTCCGGATGTTTCGGGGAAGCTCCGGAAGTCCATCCATTTCAAGCAGATCGGCCGGAAAGATGCAGTCGCGCATTTGAAATCCAATGTCGCCGCATGTTACCTTGATATTGTTCGTCGTGGTGCGGGGACGTAGCTCAGTTGGTTAGAGCGCCGGCCTGTCACGTCGGAGGTCGCGAGTTCGAGCCTCGTCGTCCCCGCCACTCGAATCCCACCCGTTCGCTCCTCCCGTCTTGTTATTCGAAGCCCAATTGGCGCGTCACATGCGTGCTCCGGTCCGGCCGCGCAGTGTACGATAGGGCCATGCATCCGCTTGGCACCCAGCCCATAGTTCAAGTCCAGAACAGCGACGATTACCGCGACCACTACGCCAACAGCGTGCAGGTGCGCGCGAGTCTTTGGGACTTCTTCCTGCTCTTCGGAACGGTCCAACAGGCCTCTCCCGAAGAGGTGACCGTCAGAAATTTCCAGGGCATCTACCTGAGCCCGCAGCAGGCCAAGGCGCTATCCAACGTGCTGGCGCAGAACATTCAGCAGTACGAATCGACGTTTGGCGAGATCAGTCTGCAACCGCAGCAGGGCGGCGAGGCGCGTATTCTCCAGTAGAAGCGGCGGGCGGGATGCGGGACATGCTGGATGCGCCGGTGAGGCACGCTTCAATTCGCGGCTCGGCCGGGTGGCCGTCCTACAATAAGAAGATCCATGTCCACCTCCGCGCCGACCGTTGCCACCCCGGAGATGATCGCCAAGTACGAACCGGTGATCGGCCTCGAAGTTCACTGCCAACTCGGGACGAACACTAAGATTTTCTGTAGCTGCCCCATCAACTTCGGCTCGGCCCCGAACACGAACGTGTGCCCGGTGTGCCTGGGCATGCCCGGCGCGCTACCAGTGCTGAGCCGCCACGCGGTGGAACTCGCGATTCAGGCCAGCCTGGCGCTGAACTGCCAGGTGCGGAACACTTCGATCTTCGCGCGCAAGAACTACTTCTACCCCGACCTGCCGAAGGGCTACCAGATCTCCCAGTACGACTGGCCGCTCTCCGAGCATGGCTGGCTCGATATCGTCGCCGACGGCATGCCTAAGCGGATCGGAATCACGCGCGTCCACATGGAAGACGATGCCGGCAAGAGCACGCACGACGGCTACCGCGACAGCGAAGACTACACTTACGTGGACCTGAACCGGACAGGGGCGCCGCTGATTGAAATCGTCTCCGACCCGGACATGCGCGGATCCGAAGAGGCTTTCCAATACCTCACGGAGATGAAGCAGATTCTCCAATACGTCGGCGTATCGGCCTGCGACATGGAAAAGGGCCAACTGCGCTGCGACGCCAATGTCAGCGTGCGGCCGCGCGGGCAGGTGGAACTTGGAACGAAGGCGGAGCTAAAGAATCTGAATTCGTTCCGCTTCGTGAAGCAGGCGATCGATTACGAAATCGCTCGGCAAGTGGCGCTGATCGAGTCGGGCGAGCGGGTTCGGCAAGAATCGCGCCTGTACAACGTCGAACTGGGCGAAACCTTCGCCATGCGCAGCAAAGAGCAGGCCCACGACTACCGCTACTTCCCAGAGCCGGACCTGTTGCCACTGAAGATTTCGGATGAGTGGCTCACCAGTGTTCGGGCGACGATGCCCGAGCTGCCCACGGCCAAACGCAATCGCTTCGTCGAAGAATACGGCCTCAGCGAGTACGACGCGCAGGTGCTCACGCAGACTCGTGCCATGGCGGAGTTTTACGAGAAGGTGGCGGAGGGATCGGGCAATCCCAAGCTGGCCTCCGGGTGGACCTCCGTGGAGTTGATGAGCCTGCTGAAGGCCGACGGAAGAGAGATCGATCAGTCGCCGGTATCGCGCTGAAAGCCTGGGCGAACTGGTCGGTCTGATTGCGACGGGAGAGTTGACCGGCAAGCTGGCCAAGGAAGTCCTGCCGAAGATGTATCAGACCGGCGATTCGGCCAAGGCCATCGTTGAGCGCGAGGGCTTGAAAGCCATCTCCGACACCGGCGCCTTGGAGAAAATCGTCGACGAGATCGTCGAGAAGAACCCCAAGCAGGTGGAGCAGTACCGCGGTGGTAAAACCAGCGTGCTGGCGTTCTTCGTCGGCCAGGTGATGAAAGCCACGCGCGGGCAGGCGGATCCGCCCACCGCGACGGAGATCCTGAAGCAGAAGCTGGGATAGCGTGGTGGGGCAGGCCTTCAGCCCGCGCGTTGCTTCAGCCACGCTGCTCAAAGTGGTGATCAGCGGTCGGCAGTATCCAGGTCCTCGCGCAGCTTCCTCCGCACAGCCGGAAGCGTGATTACCCCTCCGCAAGCTGAAGGCATGCCCCACCACGCTGACGCTGAGTCACAATCAGAGCTAGATCATGTCATCTAAAGCTTCTGTGAAGCGCCTTCTGCCGTTGCTGCTCTTGTGGACCGCGGCCCATGCCGAAGCCCCGCCGTCGCCCGCGATCCATTGGCAGTTCGGCCCGCGGACTCTGACACTCTCCGGCGTCGGTGCGCTGCCACTCTCCAGGGGCATGGTCTCGGCCGACCGCGCGGGGACACGCCGCTTTCTCGAAGCTACGGGCAACCCGCCCGCCGGCGACGAGATCGCGCTGGTAGCTCCGGCCAACGTCGACTGGTTCCTCGTCTTCAGCTTCGACCCGTTCGAAAAGCTGGGCGTGACGGTTGCGAAGCCCTCCGTCGCCGACATCGTCGCCGCGCTGAAACGCGGTAACTCGGAAACGAACCAGGCGCGAAAGAAGGCCGGCCGCGAGACGCTGGACCTGCTCGGCTGGCGCGAGAAGCCGAGCTACGACCCAAAGACCTCCCGCCTGGTATGGAGCCTCGACACCGAGGAGAGCGGAGGACGGCACAATGCCAATGGGTACTGGCTGCTGCTCACCCGCAGGGGCGTGTTGACCATCGAACTGGTCACCGAGGAGGCGCGCTACGCCGCGGCTCGGCAGAGCGCCGACACACTGCTCCAAAGCCTCGGCATTTCCGAACAGGATACGTACGACGACCCGGACGATAAGAGTTGGATGACGGTGATCTTTGCAATCAGCGCCGCGCTGTTGCCCGCTTTGGGCTTCCTCGCGCTGTATTTCTGGGAGCGGCGGAAGAAGAATCAGCCGGCCGGGATGGAGCAATAGCCCGCGGAAGAAATGGCCGGCGCGAGTCTGTCGCGGCGCTCCACGGCCCGCGCGGGTCTCCAGACCCCGCAACCAACTGAGCGGGCCCTGGAGGGCGTACGCGGCGCTGGAGCGCCGCCCCACATTCCTATTGGGCCGGCTTGTAAGCGATGCAGTCGATCTCGATCTTCATGGTCGGATCGGAGAAGGCAACGGCGACGGTGGTGCGCGTGGGCCGCTGCGCGTCGAAGAATTCGCGGTAGACCTCATTCATGGCCGGGAAATCCTTGCCGTCCACGAGGAACACCGAAACCTTCACGACATCGGCGAGCGTGGCTCCCGCGGCCTCGAGCAGCCGCTTGACGTTGTTGAGCGTCACGCGCGTTTCGTGCTGGATGTCGCCGTAACTCAGCTTGTCCGTCACGGGGTCCACCGGGCCCTGCCCGGAGACGAAGACGAAGTCACCTGCGCGGATCACGGGCGAGTAGGGTCCGCGCGGTTTTGGCGTGCCGTCGGGGAAGATTCTCTCAATCATGGATCCAGCGTAATGCAACCTGGACGGCGGCGGATGCTCTGCACCCGATCCTAAAGCCCACGTCGCACGAGTGCGGGGCTCAAACCCACTGTGGGGAATACCAGCGAATGCCGGGATTGGCTGCGGAAAAAGAAAAGCCCCGTGGCGCGGGGCTCTTCTGACTGAATTACTGGACTGACGGCACTTCGCGATCGATCATCGCTACCGGCGGAGCCTATTCAGGCTTCTTGCGCCGTGGCGCGGCGGTGCGGCGAGGCTTGGAGGACGTGTTGCCGTCGCCTGCCTTCTTGCGTGGAGCGGCGCGCTTGCGCGCGGTCTTTGGCGGTTCGTCCACCACGGGGATCTCTCCCGATGCGGTGGGCTGGCCCCTGACGATCGGCTGTTTGAAGTCGTGCTCGGTGAGCAGCTCTTCCTCGGCCTTGGCCTTCTCGGGCAAAGCCGGCGGATAGAATTCCGCGCCCAGGAACACGTTCAGACCCGATTCGGGATGCGGTTCGACACGGACCACGGTCTTGTCCTGAGCGAAGTTGAGGAACTCCGCAAAGCCCTGGAAACCGTAGTTCTTGTGGTCGAAGCCGGGGTGTTCTTCCTTCATCCAGGCCTCGAGGTCGGCAGCCCTCTGGCCCGCTTCTTCGAATTCCAGACGGTGGATCTCCAGCACGTCGCGCAGTTGCGGCAGCGCTTCCTCGGGCCTCGGCATCGGCTTGTCGTGGAAGCCCGTGCCGCGCCGCTCAATGTAGTAGCGGCCGCCCGTGCCCTTCACGTTTACCAGTTCGGCGCGCTTCAGCTTGTCGATGAACTCGGAGAAGCTGCGGGCGCCGTAGGCGCTCTCGGTGAAAGCCGAGTCGAGCTGCAACATGGTGGACTTCAACAGCCCGAGCTGCGGCTGCACGTTGCGGCGCTCCAGCACTTGCAGAGCGCGCTCCACCAGAGGCATGGTCAATTCCAGGTCCAACGGCGCGGGACGAGCCTGCACGTTCTGGTCGCGCTGCTGCGCTTCCGTCTGCCGGCGCTCTTCGCGCTCGCGGCGGCGTTCGTCGCGGTCGCGACGCCTTCCACGGTCGCGGTCGCCGCCACGGTCCTGCCCGTCGCGCGAACGGTCCGTTTGTTCCGTCTCCCCGGCGGCTGCCTCGGGGGGAGTACCACCCGCCAGCGGCGCCAGAGGCTGCACGACGTGCGCGTGCGATGCCTCCAGGTTCAGCAGGGACTCAAAGCTGATGAACTCGTGGCAGTTCTGCTGGAGGATGGTCGAAGTGAAGGCCTTGCCGCCCACGACGAACACGGTCTTGCCATACTCCTTCAGCTTGTTCACCAGCGGGATGAAGTCGCTGTCGCCGCTGATGATGGCGAACGCGTTCACGTGATCGTGCGTGAATGCCATCTCCAGCGCGTCCAACGCCAGGTTAATGTCAGCGCCGTTCTTATCGCCGCGAGGCGAAGGAATGCGTTGGACCATCTGGACGGCGTTTTCCGCCATCTGGCGTGTCGCACCCTCCTGACGGCTCCAGTTGGCGTAGGCGAACTTGGCTACCAAGTCGCCGCGCTCCTTGAGGGCATCCAGTACCAGCGACACGTCGAATTCGCGCCGCAATGTCGATTTAACGCCGATTTCGATGTTGTCGTAATCGACAAACACGGCGATGTTCAGTCTCTCTTGCATGTGGGCTTTGCCTGAATTTGGCTATCTCAAGTATAAACCCTGAACTCCAAGCGCTTTACAATCGAAAAGAAGCATGCCCGAAAAGCCCTACAACGAACCTCGCCTGGCCCTGAACCGGATCTACACGCGCACGGGGGACGCCGGAGAGACCGCGCTGGCGAGTGGGGAGCGCATCCCGAAAGACGCACTGCGGATCGAATGCTACGGCACGGTGGACGAATTGAATTCGTTCGTCGGGCTCGCTGGCCAGACTGCAACGGAGCTGGCCACCGCCACGCCCGCGTTGGGCGAGTTGTGCGATACGCTGCTGCGCATCCAGCACGAGCTGTTTAATCTGGGGTCGATCCTGGCCACCATGCCGGAAAAAGTCATGCCGCGGCAGCCGCGCATCACCGAAGCCGAAATCTCCGCGCTCGAAGTTGAAATCGACCGCTGCACTGCGGCGCTGCCCCCGCTCAGAAGTTTCGTACTGCCGGGCGGTTCGCGGCTGAACGCCGAGCTTCACGTTTGCCGGACGGTGTGCCGTCGCGCCGAGCGGCTGGCGGTTGCGCTGGCGCGGGAAGGTGGCGTGGACGCGATCGGCGTGCGCTATCTGAACCGCCTGAGCGATGCGATGTTCGTCTATAGCCGCTGGGCGAATCACGTGCTGGGCCTGCCCGAAGTGCTGTGGGAGCCCAACCGGGCGGCTTCAGCGCGGTAGGGATTCAGATAGGCTACCGATAGCTATCGGCTATCCTGAGATGTGGATCCGTTGAGCCATGTTGCAGGGCATGCCTTACGCCGATCCGAGGCACGCTTTGCCCCAGTCGCAAAATAACCTCCCCAAAGTCACCTCCACCCAACGCGTCGCGTTTCTCCGGAGCGTTCGTTCTTCTGGCTTCCCTGGAGATCGCCAGAGTTAGCCCGGCGACCGCTCTGTGGGCGGCGCCAGCCATCCTTTTTTCCGCGATTCTCATCGCCTGGGCCGCCGAGTCGGCGCAGTTCTTCGTCTCCCAAGGGATCGCACTGGCGATGCTCGCCTGGCTGCAGACCATGCCCGAATTCGCCGTGGAGGCAGTGCTCGCATGGAAGCAGCAGACCCCGCTGCTGATGGCGAATCTGACCGGCGCTTTGCGCTTGCTCACCGGTCTTGGGTGGCCCATGATCTACGCCACCGCCGCGTTCTTCTATCGCCGGAAGAACCGCCGTGCCATGAAGCGGATACGCCTCGAAAAGGCGCATTGCGTGGAGGTGGTAGGGTTGACGGCCCCGCTGCTGTACATGTTGTGGATCTGGTTGAAGGGCACGCTGACAGTCTGGGACGCACTGGTTCTAACCTTCATCTACGCCGGCTACGTGTTCGTGCTGAGCAAGATACCGCCTATGGACGCGGAGGGCATTGAGGACTTGGACCGGGTTCCGCGCTACGTCGTGAAATCCTCGCCCAAGTTGCGCAGTCTGCTGATCCTGCTCCTCTTTGCCGGTGGCGGCGGCCTCATCTACTTTTCCGCCGAGCCGTTCCTGGGAAGCCTGCTGGCTGTCTCCGCGATCCTGGGTGTGCCCAGCTTCGTCTTCGTGCAATGGGTTGCGCCCTTCGTGAGCGAGTTTCCCGAGAAGGTGTCCGCGTTCTACTGGGCCCGGACGATCGATCGCGCACCGATGGCGCTGATGAATATGGTCAGCTCGAACATCAATCAATGGACACTGCTGCCGGCGATGTTGGCGATCATATTCTCGGTCAGCGCCGGGCACGCGACGCCAATTCGATTTGATTCGCAGCAGGAGCTGGAACTGCTGATGACCATCGGCCAATCGCTGATTGGTCTGATATTTTTGATGAACATGGAACTTGCCTGGTGGGAAGCCTCCGCGCTGTTCGGCTTGTGGTTTTTGCAGTTCGCGCTCTCGCCGGTGCACGCGGGGCCGGACTTGCTCGGACTGCTGGCTGGGAACATCCACTGGCTGGTCACATGCGCCTACTTCGCCTGGTTCGGCATTGAAGTTGTCCGCACTCTCGCGAACAAGCGCAAGCCGCTGGCGTTCGTTCTGTTCGCGCAGCTTTGGCGCGAGCGGGTGCTTCAACGTGAGGCTGCCTGAAGCCGGATTTGGGTGATCGATCCGATACACTGGAAAGCAGCGCAAGGACAGGATAAGCGGCCGGTGATTTGATGGAAAAGCCGGCGCGGAAGGCCACGATGACACCTCGAATACACGGCACAACGATCCTGGTGGTTCGCCGCGGCGGCAAGGTCGTAATCGCCGGCGACGGTCAGGTCACGCAAGGCAGCGAGGTGCTGAAGGCCGGCGCCAACAAGCTGCGGCTGCTTCACAAGGATAAGATTCTGGCTGGATTTGCCGGCTCTACGGCCGACGCCTTCAGCTTGTTCTCCCGCTTTGAATCCAAGCTGGAACAGTTCAATGGGAACCTGGCGCGCAGTGCGGTGGAAATGGCCAAGGACTGGCGGACCGACAAGGTACTGCGTCACCTGGAAGCGCTGCTGCTGGTGGCCGACCTGAACAACACGTACATCCTGAGCGGAGAGGGCGATGTGATTGAACCGGATGACGCCTGCGCGGCCATTGGCTCGGGCGGCGGATACGCCAAGGCGGCGGCGACCGCGCTGCTGGAAAGCACCAAGCTGAGCGCGCGCGAAATCGTGGAACGGTCGATGAAGATCGCCGCGGATGCTTGTATCTACACCAACCACAACATCGTCTACCAGGAATTGGGCTGAGCCATGGTGATCTACCTCCCCGGCGACTCAAATCGCGACGAGCCGATGCTCGATGAATTGACCCCGCGCCAGATCGTCGCGGAGTTGGATAAGTACGTCGTCGGTCAGGCCGAGGCCAAACGCGCCATCGCCGTGGCCTTGCGCAACCGCATTCGCAGACAGAAGCTCGATCCCGAGATGGCCGAAGACGTTGTTCCCAAGAACATCCTGATGATCGGCCCGACCGGCGTCGGCAAGACCGAGCTCGCGCGGCGGCTCGCCAAACTCTCGAACTCGCCGTTCTTGAAGGTGGAGGCGAGCAAGTTCACCGAGGTCGGCTACGTCGGTCGCGACGTCGAATCGATGATCCGCGATTTGGTTGAAATCGCGATCGATATGGTGCGCGAGGAAAAGCTGGAAGAGATCGCCGGCCGGGCCGAAGCGAGCGCCGAGGAGCGATTGCTCGACATCCTGATGCCGCCCTCGCCCGAGCCGAACGAATCGGTGGAGCGGACGCGGGAGAAGCTGCGCGAGAAGCTCCGTGCCGGCCGCATGGACGACAGGCTTGTGGAAATCGACGTCAAGGACCGCGGTCCGTCGATGGAGATCTTCACCAACACCGGCAACGAAGACGTGGATATGAACCTGCGCGAGTTCCTGCCCACGCTGTTCGGCGGGCGCACGCACAAACGCAAGATGCGGGTGGCCGAAGCCTACGAGTACCTGGTGCAGGAAGAAGAGCAGCGCCTGGTCGACATGGACCAGGTGACGCGCATCGCCGTTGAGCGCGTTGAGAAGAGCGGCATCCTTTTCCTGGACGAAGTGGACAAAATCGCGGGGCGCGAGGGCGGACACGGCCCGGACGTCAGCCGCGAAGGCGTGCAGCGCGACATTCTGCCCATCGTCGAAGGCACCACGGTCAACACGCGCTACGGCTTCGTGCGAACCGACCACATCCTGTTCATCGCGGCCGGCGCGTTCCACGTTTCCAAGCCTTCGGATATGATCCCGGAGTTGCAGGGGCGCTTTCCGATCCGGGTGGAACTCAAATCGCTCACCGAAGCGGATTTCGTTCGAATCCTCACCGAGCCCAAGAACGCACTCATCAAACAGTACGTGGCTCTGCTCGATACCGAGGGAATCCAGCTCAAGTTCTCGGAGGATGCCGTTCAGGAAGTCGCCAAAATGGCCAGCGAGGTCAATGCGAGCACCGAGGATATCGGCGCTCGCAGGCTGCACACGATACTCGAAAAGGTCCTCGAAGAGTTGAGCTTCGAAGGTCCGGAATTGAAGAAGAAGAAGGTTTCGATCAACGCGGCATACGTGCGGCTGCAACTGGCCGACATCGTGAAGGACCAGGACCTGAGCCGCTACATTCTCTGATGCGAAAGTACCTTGCCGCGCTATGTCTGGCGGCCGCGACTGGTTGCGGCTATATAGGGCCTCCGCTGCCTCCGGCGTTGAACATCCCCGAACGCGTTGCGATCGTCAAGGCGTCGCAGCATGGCAGCCAAATGGTTGTCGGATTCGTCATCACGGGCAGAACCACGGACGGCCTGGTGCTCCACCGGTTGCGTGCCATTGAGTTGCGCGCCGGTCCGACTGGTGCGACCCCAGTTGCTCCGACACCCGCCTGGATGGACCAGTGGGCCAAGAGCGCCCGGCAGATTCCCGTGGAGCCGCCGAAGATCGAGGGCTGGGAGTTGAAAGCTCCCATCGCGGGTTGGGAAGGCCGGGACGTCGTGGTGGCCGTGCGCGCCGTCGGGCCCACGGGACGCGCCGGCGCCTGGAGCGTCCCGCTGACCGTGCATATCGTTCCGGCGCCTCCCGTCCCCGCGGTCTCGGCCGTTACTGGGCCTGGCGGCGTCGAGTTGAGTTGGCCGCGCGAGAGTGCACCAGCGGGGACCAAGTGGCGCGTCTTCCGCCAAGGCAAGAGCGATAAAGAGCCTCTGGCTGTAGCCGAGGCGCCCGAGCCGCGCTGGGTGGATCCGGTTACGGAAGAGGGCGCGGAATTCGCTTACCTGGTGCAGACTCTGCAACCGGCGGGCAGCGGTGTGGCCGAAAGCGATCGCTCCAAACCGGTCTCGGTCATCTACAAAGATGTCTTCCCGCCCGCCGCGCCTGTGGCTCCGACGGCCATCGCCGGCGTCGGCAGTATTGAGTTGGCTTGGGAGCCAAACCACGAGCCCGATCTGCGCGGCTATCAGGTGTACCGGGCCGAAGCTGGCGGCGCCCTGGCGAAGCTGGGCGAAGTGACGGGTGAAGTCACTTACAGCGATAGTAAGATCGAGCACGCAAAACGTTACGTGTATGCAGTTTCGGCGGTGGATAAACTGGGCAACGAGAGCAAGCTCAGCGTGACGGTGGAAGTAACCGCGCCGTAGTGGGGCGGTCCTCCAGGACCGCGCGGGCTCTCCAGAGCCCGCTCAAGATAGTTGCGGGGCTTGGAAGCCCCACGCGGCGCTGGAACCCCGCCGCGCCACACGAATTCGGGAGAAGGCAGGTAAGAATGACCCGCTACATTCGCTTTACTTTGGACCCGCTGGTCCCCATCACCGTTTCCGACGCCGATCCGCGCGTGATCAAGGGCGTCACCGACGGCGAGTCGGTTCGTGGAGCCGACGGCAATGCTTACACGTTGAAGCAGATACGCTTGCTGCCCGCGGTGTCGCCTTCCAAAATCGTCTGCGTCGGGCGCAACTACGCGGAGCACGCCAAGGAACTGGGCAACGAGGTTCCCAAAGAACCGCTGATCTTCTTCAAGCCGCCATCGTCCTTGAATTCGCACGGCGCCGCGGTAATCTATCCACCGCTTTCTCAGCGGTTGGATTACGAAGGCGAACTCGGCGTTGTAATCGGGCGCAGAGCGCGCCGGATCAATGCGGCGGAATTCGGCAAGTACGTCGCTGGATACACCATAGTGAACGACTTCACAGCCCGCGACGTGCAAAAGAGGGATGGCCAGTGGACGCGCGGTAAAGGCTTCGATACCTTCTGCCCGGTGGGCCCCTGGTGGGTGCCCAAAGAGGAAGTCGAGTTCGACACCCTGCGCGTCATTACCCGCGTCAACGGCGAGGTCCGCCAGGAGGCGCCAGTGACGGACATGCTTTTCAGCGTCGGGACCGTCCTGGAGTTCATCTCACAATGCATGACGCTCGAGCCAGGCGACCTGATCGCGACCGGCACTCCGCCGGGCGTGGGTCCGGTCAACCCAGGCGACAGCGTCCAAGTCGAGATCCCCGGATTGGGAATCCTCGAAAACCGTATTGAACAGGCTTAGGCCTGCGTTGCCCTGGGAGGCACTCGATGAAATTCTTTCTGGATACCGCGAACCTGGACGAATTGAAGAAAGGCGCCGCGTGGGGTATCGTCGACGGCGTCACCACGAACCCTTCGCTCATCGCCAAGGAAGGCAATCCGCTCGATGAGCAGGTCAGCAAAATCTGTGAGATCGTCGACGGTCCCGTCAGCGCCGAGGTGGTGGCGACAGACTTCGATGGGATGGTGAGTCAGGCGCATGAGCTGCACGCCATCCACCCGAACATCATCGTCAAGGTGCCTCTGACGCGCGACGGCATCAAGACCTGCGCCTCGCTCAGCAAGAAGGGCATTCGCTTCAACGTCACGCTCTGCTTCAGCGCCTCGCAGGCATTGCTTGCGGCCAAGGCGGGCGCGACCTTCGTCAGCCCGTTCGTTGGACGGCTGGACGACCTTGGCGACGAAGGCATGGCGCTGATCCGCACGATCTGCGGCATCTACAAGAACTACGGCTTCAAGACCGAGGTGCTCGCCGCTTCTTTGCGCTCGCCGCTGCACATCGTGCAGGCGGCCCAGGCCGGAGCCCACATCGGCACGATGCCCTTCAAGGTGCTGGACCAGTTGTTCAACCACCCGCTGACCGACCGGGGCTTGGAACAATTTCTCAAGGATTACAACAAAGTCTTCCAGGAGACGGGTGCTACGCGCTGAAATAGAAGTATGGTCTATGTTTCGATACTGAAGGCGCATCCGGCTGCCGCTGCCGCGGTGGCCGTTGCGCTGGCCGCCTTGATCGGGTTGATTGTCTGGCTCGTCCTGCGGCGCAAGCCCACCCCCGATGAGTTGGAGAAACGCCGCCGCCTGATGGTGAATCGCGAGGGCCGGACCATTGAGGGCGAGATTAGCGATGCGGATCCGCATCGATTGCATTACGTATACTCGGTGCGGGGCGTGGAGTATTCCGCCACTCAGGACATTGATAACCTGCTGGAGTATCTCCCTTGCGAGCCGGGCCGGGTGATAGGCGAGGTCAGCGTCAAGTACCTGCGGAACAACGCCGCAAATTCGATAGTCGTTTGCGAGGAGTGGTCGGGGCTGCCCACGCGCGGTTCGTCGACTGCGTCCGAGGCGCAAACTTCGGCGCACGCTGAGAATGCGGTATGCGGCGGTGGTATCGCAGCCTGTGCCACTCCGAGGTCGAAGCAGGAGCTTTAGGCCCACTGCGTGCCGCGGTTCCGTTCGAAAGAGTCTTCACATAGGATCGAGAGGCAATGGACATGCGTTTCAATCTGGGATTCAAGACCGCCGCTGTCGTAGGGCTGGCCATGCTGGCCGTCGGCGCCGCGGCGGGATATGCCGTGAACCGCTTCAACAAGCCAAAGTCGGTGATTCACGTGGTGACACTTTATTACAAGGACGGCACGACCGACGAGCAGAAGAAGGCCGTCCTGGCCGCTGTCGAAAAGATGGCGAGCGAGATGCCGGGCATCCGGAACGTATGGCTCAAGAGCACGAAGGTGCAGGGCGCGTACATGGAGAAAATCGCCGAGGGCAAGGACAAGTCCTCCGAGGTTTCATACAAAGCCCACCCATTCACCGATGCATTTGTGATTGAATTCGAAGATCAGGCAGCGTTCGACAAATATGCCGATCATCCCGCGCACAAGGCATTTGAAGAGGCGTACGTCCCCGTCCGCGGCCGGAGTTGCACGCACGACATCACGAATTGACCCAGGGCTGAACCGATTGTGAGAGGACTCCGCCTTCTGCTCGGTTTGTTAGCGGTCCTGGCGCAAGCGCAGGACCCGCTCAGCGTAAGGGGAGATTTTCTCGGTAACTTCGAAGCCGGTCTTTACCACCAGGCCCAGGCCCGCTGGGCGCAACGGCGGCTGGCGGTAGCCGCCCTCAATTCACCGGGCAGCGTCCGGCGGCGCGGCGATGCATTTCGCGAGTGGCTGACCGCCTCGATTGGCGGCTGGCCGGACAAGACTCCACTCCGACCCAGAATCACGGGCACGCTGAACCGCGACGGCTACCGCATTGAGAAGCTGGTCTTCGAGAGCCGGCCTGGATTCCGGGTCACGGCCGATCTCTATGTCCCCTCCGGGTCAGGACCCTTCCCCGCGATTCTCGGCACTGTGGGCCACAGCGAAACGAGCAAGGCGGATCCCGTTTACCAGCACTTCTGGGTTTCCATGGCACGGCGTGGCGTGATCGTTCTGGCCTACGATCCGCCCGCACAAGGAGAACGCCTGGTCTCCCCGAACTCCTTCGACAATTCCTCCACGCCGGGCGGGGGAACGACGGAACATACCGCGGAGGGGGCGCAGTGCCTTCTCACCGGCTCCTCATTCGCCGCTTACGAGATCTGGGACGGCATCCGCGCCGTGGACTATCTGCTAACGCGCAAGGACGTCGATGCAAAGCGGATCGGCGTGGCGGGCAACTCGGGCGGGGGCACGCAAGCCGCCTACCTGCTGGCGCTGGAACCGCGGCTGAGCGTGGGCGTGATTTCCTGCTACATGACCACTTGGGAGAGGCTGTGGAAGAGCCCCGGCCCCCAGGACGCGGAGCAGAATTTCCCTGGATTCGTTGCAGCCGGGTGGGATTTTGGCGACTTCCTGATTGCTGCCGCACCCCGGCCTGTGCTGATCACCGCGGCCACCCGTGACTTCTTCCCCATCGCCGGCACGCGTGCCGTGGCCGAGGAGCAGCGCCGCATTTATCGCCTCATGGGGCGGCCCGAAGGCGCCGGCTTCTTCGAATTCGACGGCACTCACGGCTGGTCGCTGCCCCAACGCGAGGCCGCTTACCGCTGGCTGGAACGCCACTTCGGGCTGCCGTCCACGGGTGGCAACGAAAAGCCGGTGAATCCGGAGCCGGCCTCCGTACTGGCAGTTACGCCGACCGGCCAGCTTGGCGACTCGTTTGGCAGCGAGACGGTACGGTCGCTGAACCGCAAGCGCGCCGAAGAGCAGTCTTCCCGGCGGCGGGCGCTGCGAATTCACCAGATCGAGGAACTTCGGGCGGATATCGCGCAGAGAATCGGCCTGAACCCAGCGCAGCGCACGCCGTCCTGGCGAAGCGTGGCGGTGGTCCAGGGCCAGAACTGGCACGGCGAGAAGCTGGTGCTCGAGACCGAGCCGGGGGTAGAACTGCCGGCGCTGCTGGTCTTGCCCAACTCAGGCACGCCGCGCGGGGTGTCGCTGATCGTTCACGAGAATGGCAAGAACGCGGCGCTGCCAGCGGCGCTGAATGCCGCCCGCTCGGGCCGGGCCGCGCTGTGCCTGGATGTCCGGGGGACGGGACAACTTTCGGCGGGCCTGTCGAAATCGGGCCCTGCCGGTGAATACCAGCTCGCCTGGAAAGTCCTCCTGCTAGGCCAGACCCTGGCCGGCATGCAGGCGTTGGACATCATTCAGGCCGTGGCCGCCATCAAGAAGCACCCTGGGTTCGAGAACCTGCCCGTCGAGCTTCACGCCATGGGGAAAACCGGGGTGGCCGCGCAACTCGCGGGCGCCCTTTCGCCTCGATGCTCATCCGTTGCCGTGGAGGGCTCCATAGGCTCGTGGCTGGAGTTCGCCATGGCGCAGCGGCACGCCAACCTGTTCTCACTGGTCGTGCCCGGCGTTCTGGACGACTTCGATGTGCCCGATCTGCTGCGCCTGTTTCGCCCCGGGGTCCTGAGCGTCATGCGGCCGATCCATCCTGACGGTTCGGTCTCCGGCCGCTGACAGCCCGCGGACGACCGCAACTGCCGCCTGGAGCTTCCTCCCCAAACAGCACAGAGCCGCGAATGCAAAGAGCGGTCCCGTGGACTTTCCTCCCGCGCCGCGGTTCCAGTCCGGAATCGCGCGCCATTGAGAACAACGCAGCGCCGAGGCAACTTCCACAGGACCGCTCTTTCTATTCGCGGCTCGGTGCTGGCCGCGGCTATGTGCTGGCGGTGGCTGTGCGCAGAGCGGCCAGGGCTTGCAGAAGATGTGAAACTGCCCTCAGCCCGATATCCTGAAGACAGTCATGCGCCTTCCTCTCTTTCTTGCCGCGCTGCTTGCCCTGCCGCTCTTCAGTCAACAATTCGAGTTCTGGCCCGGCGCGCAATACGATTCCGCGATCCCGACCATCAAACAGGTGCTCGGTCACGCGCCGGGCGATCGGATCCCGCCGCCAGAGGAGATTCAACGCTACTTTGCCGCGCTGGCGAAGGCCGCTCCAGAACGCGTCCGGCTGCACGAGTACGCGAAGTCGTGGGAGGGCCGGCCGCTGATCTATGTCGTGATCGCTTCGGCTGAGAACATCCAGCGGCTCGACGAGATCAAAGCTTCGATGCAGAAGCTCTACGATCCGCGCAAGACCACGCCGGCGGAGGCCCGAAAGCTGATCGAGACTCTGCCGCTGGTGCTCAATCTCTCGTACGGGGTGCACGGCAACGAGATCTCGTCGCCCGATTCGGCGATGCTGACCGCCTACCACTTGCTGGCCGCCAAGAACGACAAGATCGTCGAGCAGTTCTATCGCGACACGGTTCTGATCATCGACCCGACTCAGAACCCTGACGGCCGCAATCGATTCGTTCAGAACTTTCAGGTCAGCGAAGGCATCGAGCCCGACCCGTCGCCAGTCGCCGCCGAGCGCGCCGAGCCTTGGCCGGGCGGCCGTACCAACCACTATTACTTCGACATGAACCGCGACTGGTTCGCAATGACTCAGCCCGAGACCATCGGCCGCATCCACTACCTGCGCGAGTGGTGGCCGGTAGTGCTGGTGGACCTGCACGAGATGGGGACCGACTCCAGTTACTTTTTTGCACCCGGTTCGGAGCCGTTCAATCCGCACGTGCTAAAGGGCCAGCTCGAATCGTCGGCCATGTTCGGAAAGAATAATGCGAAATGGTTTGACCAGTTTGGCTACACCTATTTCACGCGTGAGGTCTTCGACGAGTTCTATCCCGGCTACGGCTCTGGGTGGCCCTGGTTCTACGGCGGCATCGGCATGACGTATGAAAACGCCTCGGTGCGGGGCCTGGCGGCGCGCCGCTCGGACGGGTCGATTTACGTCTACCGCGACAGCGTGCGCAAGCATTTCATAGCGTCGATCTCAACCTGCGAGACGGTCTCGAACAACCGCCGGAAGCTGCTCGAAGACTTCTACAACTACCACGTCACCGCCATCGAGGAGGGCAAGCGGGAGACGGTGAAGGAATACATCCTGCCGCGGCACGGCGACGTCTCCGCGGTGGACAAACTGGCGCACTTGATGGCGGAACAGGGCATCGAGGTGAATCAGGCGACTGCCGCCTTCCAGAGCGACGGCAAGCAATACCCTGAAGGCAGCTACCTCGTGCCCCTAGCTCAACCGCGAAAACGCTACGTACGGTCGCTGCTCGACAAGGACGTGTCCCTGACCAAGGAATTCGCCGCTGAACAGGAGCGGCGCCGCAAGAAGAATTTGCCAGACGAAATCTACGACCTCACCGGCTGGTCGCTGCCGCTGCTTTATAACGTTGAATGCGTGGGTGCCGATCAGCCGGTGCAGGCGCAGGCCACGCCGGTGACCGGCCCGTACGAACCCAGAGGCTCGGTCAGCGGTCACGCGACCGTGGCGTACCTGGTTCCATGGGGCTCGCAGGCGGCCGGCCGTTTCCTCACTGGCGCGCTGCGCGACGGTTTGAAGGTCCTGAGTGTCAACAAAGCGTTCGCACAGAACGGGCGCGCCTACCCCTCGGGCACCCTCGCCATTCTGGTGAAGGAAAATGCGGAGAGTGTCCACGGCGCGGTAGAGCGACTCGCCCGCAACTCGGGCGCCGAGGTGGTCGCGTCCGATACCGGGTGGACCGAGAGCGGCATCAACTTCGGCAGCTCCAATACGCTCCATCTGAAGAAGCCGGTCATCGCCCTGCTGTGGGACTCTCCCACCTCTTCCGCCTCGGCCGGCAACACTCGCTTCGTGTTGGAGCGCCAGTTCAACTACCCCGTCACCGTAGTGCGCTCGCAGCTTTTCTCGAACGCCGACCTGAGCCAATTCAACGTGATCATTCTGCCCGATGGCCGCTACGGCTCTCTGCTCTCGGGGGCTCTGGGCGAGAAGTTGGGCTCGTGGGTCCGCAACGGCGGAACCTTGATCGCCATCGGTTCCGCGATGACGGCGCTGGCCACCGGGCCCAACGGCCTGTTGAGTATCCAACAGGAAGGGCTGGCCCCGGACGCAGGCAAAGACTCCGGAAAAGACTCGGGGAAGGACTCCGGGAAAGACGCCGCTAAGCCGGCCGAAGGCGCGAAGCCCGGCCCGTCCACCGCGGCCGCCGCCAGTGCCACTGCCGGACCGGTCCCTGGGAAGATCTTCACCAAACCTGAGGATCTGCGCAACGCCATTCAGCCTGAACATCCGATGCCCGACGCCGTGGCCGGCGTGGTGGCGCGCGCCAATGTCGATCCGGAAACCTGGGTGACCGCCGGCGTCTCGCCGGTCCTGCATTTGATGCTCAATGGCAGCCTGATTTTTACTCCCATCAAGATCGACCATGGCGTCAACGCCGTGACTTTCGCGGGTCCGAATGAACTGGTGGAGTCCGGCTACCTGTGGGACGAGAACCGGAAGCAACTGGCTTATAAGCCGGCCGTGGTGGTGGAAAACCAAGCGCGAGGATGGGTGGTCGGCTTCGTCACCGATCCCACGTTCCGCGGGTTCATGGACGGCGAAAACGTTCTGTTCCTCAACGCCGTGTTCCGCGCCCCGATGGGCGGGCACGGACTCGGGCAGCAGGAATAGTCCCCGCGTGGAGTTGTCGGGTGGACCCCAGGACATTTCCGGATTGGGGGCCGACACCCTCGTCGGGCAGTCCGGGACAAACTTCTTTGAGCGACCAGGGGGTGCCCGCGGACCTGGGCGTCCGCCCGACTCGCGCCTTGAGCGATGACACCTCGCCGATTCTTCCAAAACACCGTTGACACTGAGCATCGCGGAGTTTATGCTCTGATTAGCCGGAATTATATAACACCACTTTGCAGTGGTGGCTACGGCACGGAGGCAACTCAACCATGTCCTGGCAAGACGAATACCGGCGAAAGCTCACCACTGCCGACGATGCCCTCAGCGTGCTGCGCTCGTCGCAGCGCGTCTGGGTACAGCAAGGCAATTCGACCCCACAGCCCCTGATCGACGCCATGATCCGGCGTGCGCCCGTTCTGAAGGACGTCGAAGTGATCTCGATGCTGACCCTCGGCGACGCGCCCTACACGCGGCCCGAGTTCGCGGGCACCTTCCGGCATGGCGGACTGTTCCTCGGCGCCAACGTACGCGAGGCGGTCCAGGCGGGCCGCGCCGACTACACGCCGATCTTCCTGAGCGAGATTGAAGGGCTTTTCCTAGTCGGGCGAGATGCCGCTCGATGTCGTGCTGATGCAGGTGGCGCCGCCGGACGAGCACGGCTTCCTGAGCATGGGCACCTGCGTGGACTGCACGCTGACGGCCGCGCGCACCGCCACGGTGGTGATCGCCGAAGTCAACGCCCACATGCCGCGCACTTATGGCGACTGCGTTCTGCATCGTCAGCCAGATCGACGCCATGGTGGAGACATCGCGCCCGCTGCTGGAACTGCCGCACGAGCCATGTACCGACGAATCGCACCTTCGGATCGCCGCAACGTGGCCTCGCTGATGCCCGACGGCGCGACGCTGCAACTGGGCATCGGCGGCATTCCGGACGCGGTGCTGCACTGCCTGGGCAACCATCGCGACCTGGGCTTGCACAGCGAGATGTTCTCCGACGGCATCATCCCGCTGATCGAGAACGGCGTCATCAATGGCGACGCGCAAGACCCTGCATCCGCGGCAAGCTGGTGCTCGGCTTCGTGCTCGGGACTCAGCGGCTGTTCGACTTCCTTCACGAGAACCACGTTTTTCGAATTCCACCCCATTTCGCTATACCAACGATCCGTTCGTGATCGCGCAAAATGATCGCATGGTGGCCATCAATTCGGCTCTCCAGGTGGATCTCACCGGGCAGGTCTGCGCCGATTCGATCGGCACGCAGGCCCTACAGCGGCTTCGGCGGACAGCTGGATTTCATGCGCGGCGCGGCGCGCTCGAAGGGCGGCAAGCCCATCATCGCCCTGCCCTCCACGGCGAAGAACGGGACGCGTCTCGCGCATCGTGCCGGTGCTGGATCCGGGCGCCGGCGTGGTGACTTCACGCGCCGACGTGCACTACGTAGTCACCGAATACGGCATCGCGTATCTGCATGGCAAGACGCTGCGGCAGCGCGCCGAGGCGCTGATCGCCATCGCCGACCCGAAGTTTCAGGAGGAGCTGTACGAGTTTGCCTGCCGGTCGCATTATCTGGAACCGGCGCCGGCGCTGGTAGCCTGAAGACGGAACGAGATGGGGAGCGCGGAAGGAGCGGCGAATATGGAAACGAACCTAAAGCCCGACCGGGGAAGTGGTGGAACTGAACTAGGAAGAGTGCAAAGGCTGCGGCCTGTGCGTCGAGGCCTGCCCGCCAAAGTGCTGCGGCTTTCCGAGCGGCTGAACCGCTACGGCTACCACCCGGCCGAGTATGCGGGCCATGGCTGCACCGGCTGCGGCATCTGTTTCTTTGTGTGTCCGGAGCCGGGCGCGATCACGGTTTACAACGCGCTGTCCAGGCGGCCGGCTTGAGGAGGTGCTGACCATGCCAAAACAACTCATCAAAGGCAACGAAGCCATCGTGAAGGCCGCGGTGCTGGCCGGCTGCCGCGCGTTCTACGGCTATCCCATCACGCCGGCCAGCGAGATCGCCGAAGCGGCCGCGCTGTACCTGCCGCAGGCCGGCGGCGTGTTCCTGCAGGCCGAGAGCGAAGTCGCCGCCATCAACATGCTCTACGGCGCGCCGCGGCGGGCGTGCGCGCCATGACCGCCTCCAGCGGCCCGGGCATCAGCCTGATGCAGGAAGGCATCAGCTACCTGGCCGGCGCGGAACTGCCCTGCGTGATCGCCGACATCATGCGCGCCGGTCCGGGCCTGGGCAACATCGCGCCGGAGCAGAGCGACTACCACCAGGTGGTGAAAGGCGGCGGCCACGGCAATTACCGCACCCTCGTGCTGGCGCCCGATTCGGTGCAGGAGATGGCCGACCTGACGGCGCTGGCCTTCGACCTCGCCGACCGTACCGCAACCCGGTGGTGCGTGCTGGCCGACGGCTTCATCGGCCAGATGATGGAGCCGGTCGAGTTCGCGGCCAATCCCGTGCGAGCCGCGCCACCGCAGTGGGCCGTCGACGGGAACGCGCGGAGACGCGCAAGAACCTGATCAGTTCCATCTACCTCGAGCCGGACGAGCTGGAAGCGCACGTGCGCAAGCTCGAAGCCAAGTACCGGCAGCTGCGAGCGCGAAGCGGTCGCGCTCGAGGAGTGGCGCACCGACGACGCCGAGATCGTCCTGGTGGGCTACGGCATCGTGGGGCGCATGCTGAAGGCCGTGGTCGAGCAGGCGCGCGCCGAGGGACTCGCCGGTCGGCCTGCTGCGGCCCATCACGCTTTACCCGTTCCCGGTGGCGGCGTTCCAGCGAGCTGGCCGCAGTCCGCCAAGGCTGTTCGCGGTGGTGGAAATGAGCACGGCCAGATGGTGGACGATGTGCGCCTGGCGCTCGAACGGCGCGCGGCCGGTGGAGTTCTACAGCCGCGTCGGCGGCAACGTGCCGTCGGCCGAGGAAGTGCTGGCGTTTGTGCGAAGAATCGCCGCGCAGCAAGCGGTCTGCGAGCCGGAGGAGGTGATGGTCCATGCCTGAGCTACACCGTCACTCCACGAGAAGGCCGAAGTGCTTCTACGACCGCTTACGAGCGCAAGGCGGAGCTGCAGCACCAGACGCACTACTGCCCCGGCTGCGGCCACGGCATCGTCACCAAGCTGCTGGCGCAGGCCATCGACGAGCTGGGCATCCAGGACCGCACGATCCTGGTCAGCCCGGTGGGCTGCTCGGTGTTCGCCTACTACTACTTCGACGTCGGCAACGTGCAGGTCGGCGCACGGGCGCGCGCCGGCGGTGGCCACGGCCGTCAAGCGCAGCCGGCCGGACAGCATCGTGATCACCTACCAGGGCGATGGCGACCTGGCGGCCATCGGCACGGCGGAGATCATCCATGCCGCCAACCGCGGCGAGCACATCACCGTCATCTTCGTCAACAACGCCATCTACGGCATGACCGGCGGCCAGATGGCGCCCACCACGCCGCTCGGCAAGAAGAGCACCACCTCCCCTTTCGGCCGCAGCGCTGCAACGAAGGCTACCCGCTGCACGTGTGCGAGCTGCTGAATACGCTCGAAGCCCCGGTCTTCATCGAGCGCGTCGCGCTGGGCAACAACAAGCAGATCATGCAGGCCGCCAGGCGATCAAGCGCGCCGTGGAGAACCAGGTGAAGGGGCCTCGGCTTCTCGTTGGTGGAAGTGCTCTCGCCGTGCCCCACCATCTGGAAGATGCAGCCGCTCGAAGCGCAGACTGCGTGCGCGAGGAGATGGCCAAGGTCTTTCCGGTTGGCGATCTTCCGCGACCGCACCAAGACGCACCGCGCCCGGCGCCGCCCGCGCCGGCGTTGGACGAGTTGCCGGGGCTTCTCGGCCTGACGAGGCGCAACCTTTGAGATGCCGACGCGCCGCCCGGCAAGCCGCTCGATTTGCGGATCAAGGTGGCGGGTTTCGGCGGCCAGGGCGTGCTGATGCTCGGCGAAGTGCTGGCCGAGGCCGGTCTGGAAGCCGGGCTACGAAGTTTCCTGGCTGCCCTCCTATGGGCCGGAGATGCGCTCGGGCACCTCGAACTGCCACGTGCGGCTGGCGACGCAGCCGTCGATTCGCCGCTGGTCTCGAGGCCAACGTGCTGCTGGCGATGAACGAGCCCTCGCTGCGCAAATTCGTCCGCTCCGTCGAGCCCGGCGGCTGGTGTTCTTCAACGGCAGAGAAATTCCCCCGGATTGCGACCGGCGCGACGCTCTGCGCGTTGTGGCACAGCCCCTTCACCGAATTGGCCGACGAACTGGGCGCCACCAAGGTTGGCAACATCGTCATGCTGGGGGCGCTGCTGGAAGTGGCGCAGGTTGTAGACGACGAGCATGTGGACGCGGCGCTCGTCCGCAATGTGAAATCCGCGCGTTGGTTGGAACTCGACCGCAAGGCCCTGGTCGCGGGCAAGCAGGCGGCCCGGCGAGTCTTGTCAGCCGTGGTTTAGTCCTGCCGCCTGGGGAGGCGGCCGTTGGTTTAACTAGTCGCCCGGCGGGATGGCCGGGCAGAGGTGACCGCCGTGAGAATCCACGTTCTTGATACCACGCTGTCCGAGATGGCCCAGTCGCTGAACACCCGCGTTACCCCTGGCGACCGGCCGCGGATGCTGCGCAAGCTCGAAGAACTGCTTCCGGACTACATCGAGGTGGACGCCGAGACCTACCTCGCGCTGGACGCGTATGAGCCGCGCGAGTCGCGGCTGAGCGTCTTTGCCCGGCGCATCGAGGACGTGCCCGAGGGGGCCGGAGTGGTCAGCTTCGGAGCCGATTTCATGCTGCCCCACAAGGAGCCGGCGCTGGAGCAGATCCGCCGCATGGTGGGCGAGAGCCGCACGGTCCTGCTGATTGCCGAGAACTTCTTCGACGCCTTCGGCTGCAATGCGCACCACGCCTTGGATGGTCTGGCCGCGGCCCGCGAAGCGGGAGCGTCGGTGTTGATTCTGGACGACACGCGCGGCGGGGTTCTGCCCTCGCGCATCGCCTCCGTCTGCCGCGCCGTGAAGGAACGCATCGACGCGCCGCTCGGCATGCGCGCCCGCAACGATTGCGGCCTGGCCGTGGCCAATACGCTCACGGCGGTGGAATGCGGCTTCACGTGGGTGGCCGGCGCGGTGAACGGCTATGGCGAGCGCTGCGGCGCGGCCAACCTCTGCACGGTGTTGGCGGATCTGGAATTGAAGCTCGGACGGGAAGCCATCGGACGCGAGGCGTTGAAGCGGCTCGGTTCGGTGGCGCATTTCGTCTCGGACTCCGCCAACCAGCCGTTGCCGGAGAACACTCCCTACGCGGGCTCGCTCGCTTTCGGGCATCCACTGCCGGCCAGCGCCGGATCGGTGCTTGAGTCCATGGCGAGCGTGCCGCATATCGATCCCGAAGCGGTCGGCCATGCGCGGGCGATTCTGCCCCGGCGATTCGAACGAAACCGGCATGTCGTCCTGGCATAACGGCGAGATTTATGAGCTGGAACTGGCCGACGGAACGGTGGAATTGCTCCGCCGCCAGGCCCAGCAGCCAGACTTCCGCGGCTTTGAAGTGCAGAGCTGGGAAGTTACCACCCGCCAGACGGCTTCGGGCCATGCGATGAGCAGCGCGTCGGTGACCGTGCGGGTCCGCGACGACGTATATGCCGGCAGCGCGTCGGGCGATGGCCCGGTCCACGCCATGGATCTGGCTCTGCGGGAGTGCCTGATGCCGGTTTACCCCGCGCTGGCCCGCGTCCGTCTCTCCGACTACCGCGTGCGCGTGTTGCAGCCGCGCCGGGGCACGGCCTCCGTCGGGCGAGTACTCGTCGAATGGACAGACGGCGAATCCACCTGGCGCACGGCCGGCCTTTCGAGCAACCTGCTGGAAGCAAGCTGGGATGCGCTGGTAGACGGCATGCGGCTGGAGCTGATGCGCCTGATGGAAGCGCAAGACCTGATCCCCGAAAACCTGGTCGACTCTTCCTGGGCCGTGTAGCGCCCCTGGGAACGCCGATCTCCAGATCGGCTCCAAATACATTCCCCATTTGTCCTTCAGGCGTAGGGTGACTGCGTCCCAACCAGCAATCTCACTGCTGTCACGGTGGTGGTGCCGATCTGGAGATCGGCGTTCCCAGGGACTACAGATCGAGAATATGCCCCATGCGCTCCTTCTTGGTGCGCAGGTAGTCTTCGCTCTGCAACCCTCGCGATTCGGCCTGACAGGGCACGCGCTCCGCCACACGCACGCCGGAATCTTCCAGCGCCCACTCTTATCCTGGATTGTTCGACAACAGCCGCACCGCGGAGATGCCCAGTTTGCGCAGAATCGCCCCGGGCATCGTGTAGCTGCGCAGATCGTTTTCAAAACCCAGCTGCTCATTCGCTTCGACTGTGTCGGCGCCCTGATCCTGCAAAGCATAGGCCCGCAGCTTGTTCATCAGCCCGATGCCGCGCCCTTCCTGCTGCTCGTAGATGATAATGCCGCGGCCTTCCGCCGCCCCACACGGAGAGGAATATCCAACTGCGCGCGGCAATCGCAGCGCAGGCTGTGAAAGACGTCACCCGTCAGGCATTGCGAATGGATGCGCAGCAACGGAGGCGACCTGCGTGTATGATGTCACCCATCTGCAGACGACGGCTTCTTCCACACGATCTCCCGACCGGCTTTCGAAGCCGTGGATGCGGAAAGGCCCGTACTCGGTCGGAAAGTCGGCTTCGGCGACTTTCCGCACTTCCAAAGCTGAATCTACTGCCATGATGTGGGGAGGTCTTTCTTCTAGTATAAGGCTGGCCCTTTTCCCGGCCCGGAGACGCCTCCGGCTGGCATCGATTGACACTCGCGGCCCTGAAGACGTACCGTCGTGTTTCGACCGCCGCGATCCGCGCGCCGTATGCAACAACTGCTCATCATCCTGCTGATCAAGGTGGCGGTCGCTGCCTCCGTCGCGAGCATTCTCTCCCGTTCGAGCCGGTTCCTCGGCCTGTTGCTGCGCGAGGAACGCACACTGGTGGAGAGCCTGCAGCTCTGCCTGATCGTCTCGCATGGCCTGCGCCGCAGGCTCGATCATCCGCCTGCAGACTCACACGTATGTCTCGGCGGACATCTGCCTGGAAGCCAGCCTGCTCTGCGGCATCGTGGGCGGTTACGTCTCGGGCCTGGTCGGAGGCGTCGTGTGCGCTTTCCCCGCGACCCTGCCGGTGAACGGGGAGTACCTGGCCATGCCGCTGTATGCCGCGGCGGGCGTGCTGGGCGGCTTGCTGCGCGATCTCGCACCGGCCGCGCGAGGACGTATGGCGCTTCTCCCCCTTCTTCGACCTGAGCCTGTGGAGGCTGATCCGCTACAAGGACAACCGGGCGCGCAGCGTCTATCACGTCGTCATGCTCATCGCTTTGCTCGCCGCCGAACTGATGCGCCTGATCGGGATGCGGCTGTTCGACCGCAAGTACATCTTTACGCTCTACCCCGACGACTCCCCCGGAACCATCGCTGCCGTTTTCGTCACGACGGTCTTCACGGTCTCGGTCCCTCTGAAGATCTGGAACAGCGCGCGCAACGAGCGATTGCTGGAATCAAAGGAACTGCTGCTGGTTCAGGCGCGCCTTTCCGCGCTCTCCAGCCAGATCAACCCCCATTTCCTGTTCAATACGCTGAACACGGTCTCCTCGTTGATTCGCACGAATCCCGACAAGGCGCGCCAGGTGGTCTACCGGCTGTCCAACATCCTGCGACGGCTGCTGCGCAAAACTGACAATTTCGCACCCCTGCGGGACGAACTGTCCTTCATCGACGACTATCTTTCCATCGAAATCACGCGCTTCGGCGACAAGCTGCGCTTCTCGAAAGAGATCGACGAAGATGCCCTGGACCGCATGGTGCCCACCATGATTCTCCAGCCGCTGATCGAGAACAGCATCAAGCACGGCCTGGCAGGCAAGCTCGAAGGCGGCACCGTCCGGCTGATCGGCAGCACGCGCGATGACGGCGAAACACGCCGTCTTTTGCTTGCGGTGGAGGATGACGGAGTGGGCATCGATGAGGCCCGCCTGGCGACAATTCTGCAGCAGGCCGGCATCGGCGTTTCGAACGTCAACGAAAGGCTTCAAGTGCTGTTCGGAGGATCGTACCGGCTCGAGATCGCTTCGCGCCCCGGGGTGGGCACTCGCACCGAAATCGAAATTCCTTCGTGAAAGCGCTTGCAGCATTCGATAGAATTCCAGAGGTACTTATGCCCTGTCCCACTCGCTCCAGGCTTCCTGCTCGCCACCGGCGGGTCCATCATGTCTCTCGAAGGCGTTGACCTGCTGGTCATCATCTTGTACTTTGTCATCGTTCTGGGAATCGGCATCTATCTCAAGAGCTACACCAAGACCGGTGAAGATTTCTTCATGGCCGGCCGCGAAATGACGGCGTGGGTCGCCGGCCTCAGCTTTCTCTCCGCCAACCTGGGCTCGCTGGAACTGATGGGCTGGGCGGCGCCGCCTACCAATACGGCATCCTGGCCACCCACTGGTACTGGATCGGCGCGATTCCGGCCATGCTCTTTCTCGGCATCGTGATGATGCCGTTCTATTACATCTCGCAAGACCCACTCCGTGCCCGGCTACCTTCAGCTGCGCTTTGGCGAAGGCAGCCGCGTGCTCTGCCGGCCATCACTTCGCCTTCATGACCGTCCTGATGTGCGGCATCAACATGTACGCCATGGCCATGGTGATGAAGGTCGTGCTGGGCTGGGACATCAACTTCAGCATCTGGGTCTCTCGCTCACGGTGGCGCTTACGTCGCCTGGGGGGCTTGTTTTCGGCCATCTTCAACGAGGTGCTGCAGTTCGTCCTGATCTGGCTGGGCGCCCTGCTGATTCCGATCCTGGGGCTGATCGAAGCGGGCGGCTGGAGCGGCATGGTCGCGCGATCCATGCCAATCTTCGTGCGCGCACTCGGCAGGACTACACGCACCTGTGGAGCACGCTGGGACTTTCACCGACAACCCGATGGGCATCCACTGGACCGGCATCGTGTTCGGCCTGGGCTGGGTGATCTCCTTCGGCTACTGGACCACCGATTTCCTGGTCGTGCAGCGCGTCTGCGGCCAAGGACCTGCGGTCGGCGAAGATGGCTCCGATCATCGGCGCGGCCTTCAAGATGACGGTGCCGTTCATCGTGATCCTGCCGGGTCTGCTGGGCCTGGCCGTGCTGCCTCAATTGCTGGTCGCCGAGAACAGCGCGCCGCCGGCCGGCGTCACAGCTACAACGAAGTGCTGCCGCTGATGCTGGCGCGCTACTGCGGCCCCGGCCTGCTGGGACTCGGCATCACCGCCCTCATCGCCGGCTTCATGTCGGGCATGGCGGGCAACGTCAGCGCCTTCGCCACTGTCTGGACCTACGACATCTACCAGGCGTTCATCCGCAAGGAGCATGCCGACGATCGCATTACGTGAGCATGGGCCGCTGGTGCACGATTCTCGGCGTGATCATCAGCATCGGCACGGCGTACCTGGTGATGCAGTTCGCCAGCATCATGGACTACGTGCAGGCGCTGTTCAGCTTCTTCATCGCGCCGCTGTTCGGCACGGTGCTGCTGGGCATGCTGTGGAAGCGGGCCACGCCGGCAGGCGGATTCTGGGGACTGCTGGCCGGCACGGCTCTCGTCGATCGGCATGTGGGCCTGGGTGAAGATCGACCCGGCGCTGCGCTATTTCGCCCTTCGCCGCACGCCAAAGCGATGGCGGAGAACATGTACCGCGCGCTCTGGTCGTGGCTATCTGCGTGCGTGTCACCGTGGTGGTCAGCCATATGACCAAGCCGAAACCCGAGGCGGAATTGTCGGCCTGGTTTACGGCTGACGAAATCCCGGCGAACGGCTCTGCCGCTGTGGAAGACGCCCGATCTTCTGGGCGGCTATTGTCATCGTCGTCTTTCGTTTTGAATTTGATGGTTTGGTAAGGAGCCTCCCATGATCCACGGAAGAAACATGATCTCGATCTGGTTTTTCATTGGAGTGCTCGTGCTCCTTTACGGCGTCATCATCCTCGGTTGGGAGCTTTCAGCGGCGGACACTCCGTCACGGGACGTCAAATCACGCTGTCCGAGCTGCGTACCGACCTTTGGATGGGCGGCTTCATGACGATTGCCGGCGCCTTCTACACCTGGAAGTTTGCCCCGTGGGGCAAGGGAAAATAGTAGGCTGGAGCGCGTCTCCGTAGGGCAGTTGGGGTTTGTCATGGATCGGCCTGTCCAGCGGCTCACTCCGGACCGGGCTGAGAACTCGAAATCGGGCTGGAACGTGGGCTAACTGCCCCGGCGTCTAGCCTCCGGCGTCATTCCGGACAGCAGCAGCTTTGGTTCATTGTGTTGGACCCTATGGCCCATGCAGCTTCAGCCCGTGGGCAAACGATATCATCAGAATTGGGAGTCTTACACATATGCCTGAAACCAAGAAAATGACATTCGGCCTGATCGTCGGCAACCGCGGCTTCTTCCCGGACGCGCTCGCCCTGAGCGGCCGCGTGGAGATGATTCGCGTCCTGGAAGCCGCGGGTCACAAAGTGATCATCCCCGGAGCCGAGGAAACCAAGGTCGGCGCCATCGAATCGCGCCAGGAAGCGCACATCTGCGGCAATCTCTTCCGCAAGCACCGCGACGAGATCGACGGCGTCATCGTCACGCTGCCGAACTTCGGCGACGAACGAGCCATCGCCGAAACGCTGAAGGTAGCCGGACTGAACGTGCCCGTTCTGATCCAGGCGACCCCCGACGAAGCCGGTAAAATGACCATCGCGCACCGTCGCGACAGCTTCTGCGGCAAGATGTCGGCCTGCAACAACCTGCGCCAGATCGACGTTCCCTATACGCTGACCAAGACACACACGGTGGCTCCCGATTCCGACGAGTTCAAGGCCGACCTCGACCGATTCGCCGCCGTTTGCCGCGTGGTCAACGGCTTGCGGAAGCTCCGCGTCGGCTCCATCGGCGCCCGCCCAGCCGCGTTCAACACGGTCCGCTACAGCGAGAAGCTGCTGTCGCTCTCCGGTATCGACGTCGAGACCATCGACCTTTCCGAGATCCTCGGCCGCATCGAGCGGATGAAGGACACCGACGATTCTGCCCAGGCCAAACTGGGTGACATCAAGGCCTACGTCAGCACGCAATCCGTCCCCGCCACCTCACTGCTCAAGATGGCCAAGCTCGGCGCGGTGATCGACGGCTGGATGAAGGACACCATGTGCACGGTCAGCGCCATCCAGTGCTGGACCGCGCTGGAAGAGTACTTCGGCGTGGTGCCCTGCACCGTGATGAGCATGATGAGCAACAATCTGTTCCCCAGCGCTTGCGAAGTGGACGTCTGCGGCGTGGTCGGCATGCAGGCCATGGCGCTCGCTTCCGGCACGCCCAGCGCGCTGCTCGACTGGAACAACAACTACGGCAGCGACCCCGACAAGGCTGTCTGCTTCCATTGCTCCAACCTGCCCAAGCACTTCTTCGCCGAATCGAAGATGGACTACCAGGAGATCATCGCAGGGACGGTCGGCAAGCTGAACACCTTCGGCACCATCGTGGGCAAGGTAAAGGCCAGCCCGATGACCTACTTCCGCGTCTCCACCGACGACATCATCGGCGAAGTCCGCGGCTATATCGGCGAGGGCCGCTTCACCGACGACAGCCTGAACACCTTCGGCGGCGCCGGCGTGGTGGAGATCCCCGAGATGCAGCGCCTGCTGAGTTTCATCTGCGAAAACGGCTTCGAACACCACGTCGCGGCCAGCCTGTCGAATTGCGCCGACGCCGTCGAGGAAGCCACCTCCAAGTACTTGCGCTGGGAGATCTACCGCCACTCCTAAACGCAATGGCGCCTTCACCCTGGGTCGCCAACCGGTCCAGGGTGACGCCGGCCGCAACGAAAGTTCGGGGCTCTGTCGCCCCACCAAGTTTGCGCTCGCCGACGGCGCACGCAGCCGTCAACCTCAAGGCAAAAGGGAACCTGAAGTTCCCTTTTCGGAACTTTCATCACTTAGAATCAAGTACTTACAGAGGGAAAGGGAACCTGAGGTTCCCTTTCGCCTGCCAGAGCGCGTAGGATCCCGCACCAAAGGCCCATTGTTTCTCGGGGTCAATGGTGGGGCCGCTTGGTAAGCTGCGGCCGATTGCCAATCGGCTTGGTGCGTTTTCCCGGCAAAACGGCGGCGGTTGCCAACCGCCGCGCAGGATGCCTTCCTGCCCCACGCCATTTCGATACTCGACGGCACTTTGGACGCACTACACTTAGGTCGACTGCCTGCCATGAAAGCGCTTCGTCTTGTCGCCCCCATCGCCGCTCTATTGATAGCCCTCTTCGCACTGCGCAGCCGGTTCGATTCGAAGGCGGAGGTCGTCTGTCGCGGATCCAGATTAGGGCTGGAGTGCACTGTCACGAATCAAAGAAGCGCGGGAACGCTGAATGTTTTCTGGGACGTGCGCTTGCAATGCCGGAATGGCACGGTCATCCGGGCGAACGCCTCCCAGCGCGTCCCGCGAAACTCTCAGTTCGTCCATCTCATCCCAACCGCGGAATTAACCGGACTGGACCAGTGCGACGCCGGGCAAACCTTGGTGGTCGAAAACGTGATCGCGCGCAATAGTCGCTGATCCGCGAGCACTGCGGCAAAACCCGCCAGGACTCCGCGGCAGAAGTTGACCGGTGATTGCGCAGTGGCACGAACACCGTGCATCGCGCTGAATCCGTTGAATGGGCGTTCCCGAGGCGAGGCGACCGGGACAATCCTCCCGCCTTAGATCTTGACTTCAAGCGAAACTTTGATCAAAATAAAACTAGTCAAATCGACCAGTCAGAACGAGCCAACTATGCGTGAGATTCAATCCTCTGTAGTCAAGGCCCGCCTCCCCGAGTTTCTCGATGAAGTTCAGCGAGGAGAGACCATCGTCATTACCCGGCATGGGCGGGCAGTGGCACACCTGGTGCCAGCCCCAACATCCGATAGGGATCGTATCCGCCGCGCGCTGGACGGGATCTCGGCGCTCCGCCAGAGCACCGGCCATCTCACTCTCGACGAATTGTTGTCGTCCCGGCACGAAGGGCACAAGTACTAATGTTTGTGCTGGATGCTTCCGTTGCAGCGAGTTGGTGCTTCGCCGATGAATCCCATCAGAACGCTGAAGCCGCTTTCAGTCTGATTGGGCAGGACACGGCTCTGGCGCCGGCACTCCTCTGGTTCGAGTTGCGGAATGTTCTGTTGATGGGAGAGCGGCGGAACCGTCTCTCAGCGGCTCAGACCGCACGCTTCCTCCAGTACATGAGTGAATTGCCGATTGAAGTGGATCGCGATCCCGACGATAACCTGGTGCTGGGGCTGGCTCGAACTCATCGGCTTTCCGTCTATGACGCTGTTTACTTGGAACTGGCGCAGCGGAGGGCGATCCCGTTAGCCACCCTGGACCGTGCTCTGATGAACGCGGCACGGGCTGAGAAGGTCCCGCTTATTGGCGAGGGCTTGTAACCGCGCGGGGGCCGGCTATCAAACGAAGAGCATGTTGGGATCGCAATGCTAAAGTCCTTCATCGGTGATACGCGAACTCTGTTCGGAGAGCCCGAGCGCTTGTCGGGCCGCTCGGAGCACTATCCGACACCGGCGAGTGACGTTGGCAGAGGCAATTCGTTCAGAACTGTCCTGCCACGCTGCGCGCTTCTGTCTCGATCCTGGGCTCAGGAATTTCAACCTCTTGAAAGAGGAAGTTGTACCCCAAAATGTCGCATTGCCGGTAGGTAATTCTGCCACTCCCTGCTGGCCGAGCGTTCGCCTTGATCACATAAGTGTTGGCAATCTTATCCCGCAGGCACTGCCGATGCGTATCGCTGAAGATCCAAAGTAGGTCAATGTAGTTCAGTGGCCCCAACGCCGCAAACATCAACCGCATGCTCAGGGATGAGATGCTTGCTGTCTTTCCATCCAGACCGACGACTCGAACTCGACCTACTCGGTAACCGATCGTGCCGATCCCGGAGCGTTTCAGAAGAACCATATAGCAGAAGGAGACCAGTACAACGACTGCCAGAGTCAGGTTGAGCGTCGTGCTGTCGGCCGGAAACATCGTCCAGAGCGCAAGCGTGAGTATGAAGCAGACGACGCTGACGACCAACACATCGATCACATCAATGAGCAGCCTTAGCCAGAATGAAGCATAGTCTTCATTCCGAAAGTAGACGCCATCTGAATTGGTTGCCACTGATACCTCTGGGCGACAAGATTCAGCTCTCCGCCGGCTTCACGTCCGTCTCGGGCAGAACGATCTTCCGAATCGAATCCAGCACGCCGTTGAGGAACGGCACCGCATCCGCCTCCGAGTATCGCCGGGCCAGTTCCAGCGCCTCGTCGATCACCACGGCCGGGGGCGTCTTCAGATCCTTCATCTCGAAGATCGCCATCCGCAAAATGTTGCGGTCCACGTTCGGCATCCGCTCCAGCCGCCAGTTCTCGGCGCGCTTCAGAATAAGTTGGTCGATCTCCTCGAAATTCGACGCCGTGCCCCGCGCCAGCGACTCCATGAACAAGTCGGGATCGGTCGGCGCGGGATAGTCGTTTCCCGTGTCCTCCTCCTGCTCGGCCCCGTACAGGGAGCTGTAGAAGGTGCGCGACGGCCTCGTCGATGGGGAGCTTGCGGACGTCCCAGAAAAAGAGGATCTGGAGCGCGCGTTGGCGCGATCTGCGGCGTGCGGGCATTCAGATAGTTAAGCCTTCGGGCTCGCCTGGGCGCGCAGTTCGCGCAGCAGGTTCGCCATTTCAATTGCGGTCATCGCGGCCTCGAAGCCCTTGTTGCCGCCCTTGGCGCCGGCCCGGTCGATGGCCTGGTCCAGCGTATTCGTAGTCAGCACCCCGAACGCGACGGGGACTCCCAGTGGCCAGCGAGGTCTGCGCCAGTCCCTTCGCCGCTTCCCCCGCAACGTAATCAAAATGCGGGGTTTCGCCGCGAATTACCGCGCCGAGGCAGATGATGGCGTCATGCCGTTTCTGCTGCAACGAGAGCCGAGACGGCGACCGGCATCTCCCAGGAGCCCGGGAACGCGGACCACTTCGACGTTGTCGTCCGATGCGCCGGAACGGTGGAGCGCGTCCAGCGCGCCACTGATCAGCCGCTCGGTAATAAAGCTGTTGAAACGGCTCACTACGATTGCGAAGCGCAAGCCCTTCGCATCGAGTTTCCCTTCAAAGGTCTTGAGAGACATATGGGATAATTGTTTGAACCCCTACAGTTTACAGCATGGATCTCGCGTTCATCCGCAACTTCTCGATCATCGCCCACATCGACCATGGCAAGTCGACGCTGGCCGACCGCCTGCTTGAGTACACCGGCGCCCTCTCCCAGCGCGAGATGATGGAACAGGTGCTCGACACCATGGACCTTGAGCGGGAGCGAGGCATCACCATCAAGGCCCACGCCGTCCGGCTCAATTACAAGGCCGACGACGGGCAGATGTACCAGCTCAACCTGATCGACACGCCCGGTCACGTCGATTTTACATATGAAGTATCCCGCAGCCTGCAGGCCTGCGAAGGCGCACTGCTGGTGGTCGATGCGAGCCAGGGCGTCGAGGCCCAAACCCTCGCGAACACGTACCTCGCCATTCACCACAACCTGGAACTGATCCCGGTTATCAATAAGATCGACCTGCCCTCGGCCGAGCCCGACCGGGTGAAAGAACAGATCGAGTCCATCATCGGACTGGATGCCTCCGAGGCCGTGCTCGCCAGCGCGAAGAATGGCATTGGCATTAAGGAAATCCTGGAAGCGGTCGTCGCCAAGGTTCCGCATCCCAAGGGCGACGTGAACAAGCCGTTGCGCGCCCTGATCTTCGACTCCTGGTTCGACCCCTATCGCGGCGTCATCATCCTGGCCCGCGTGCTGGACGGCTCCCTCAAGCTCGGCCAGAAGGTCAAGCTCTGCTGGAACAACTCGGTCCACGAGGTGGAAGGCCTCGGCTACCAATCGCCCAAGGCGATTCCCAGCGACTCCCTCTCGGCCGGCGAAGTCGGCTTCCTCTTCGCGAACATCAAGACGGTCAGCGACGCTAAGATCGGCGACACGATCATGGCCGCCGGCGACACGACTTCTGAGCCGCTGCCGGGCTTTGAGGAACTGAAGCCGATGGTTTTCGCGGGGCTCTACCCGGTGGAGAGCCACGAACACGGCCTTTTGCGCGACGCTCTGGAAAAGCTCCGCCTCAACGACTCGGCCTTCAATTTCGAGCCGGAAAACTCGGTCGCCCTCGGCTTTGGCTTCCGCTGCGGCTTCCTCGGCATGCTGCACCTGGAGATCGTCCAGGAGCGTCTGGAGCGCGAGTTCCAGATCGACCTGATCACCACCGCGCCCGGTGTCTGCCACCGCGTCACTCTCAGCAACGGCAACGTGATCGAAGTCGATAACCCGTCCAAGTGGCCGGACCCCAGTGAGATCGCGTCCATCGAAGAGCCGATCATAGATGCGATTGTGATCACACGCGAGGACTCCATTGGCGAAATCCTGAAGTTGCTCGAAGAGAAGCGCGGGAACCAGAAGAAGTTTGAATACCTGGGCGGCGGGCGCGTGATGCTGGTCTACGAGATGCCGTTGAACGAAATCGTTCTCGACTTCTATGACCGCCTGAAGTCGGCGTCGCGCGGCTACGCTTCCCTCGACTATCACCTCTCCGGGTACCGCGTTTCCCCCATGGTCAAGCTGGACGTTCTCGTCGCCGGCGAACCCGTCGATGCGCTCTCGATCATCGTCCACAAGGAGTTCGCCTACGAACGCGGCAAGGCGCTGGTCGAGCGTCTTCGCAAGTTGATCCCGCGCCAGCAGTTTGAAGTGGCGCTACAGGCGGCCATCGGCGCGAAGATCATCGCCAGAGAGAGCATAGCGGCGCTGCGCAAGAACGTACTGGCCAAGTGCTACGGCGGCGACATTTCGCGCAAGCGCAAGCTGCTGGAGAAGCAAAAAGAGGGCAAGCGCCGCATGAAGCGGGTCGGCAAGGTCGACATCCCGCAGGAAGCCTTCCTGTCCGTTCTGAGAGTGTCACAAGGCAACGACGACTGACGAATTGAACTTCTTAGCCATACGCTGCAAAGCTTCGCCCGGGTAGCAGGCGCGCTGGTGGTTCCTACTTGTCGTTTTTCCATTTCTCCGGGCAAACCAGCACGGTGCCATCGTGCTTTGTGACTGACTCTGGCAACTGAGAAGCCGCAAACTTGCCACGACCGATTGTAAAGGCAGCGTGGGCCTCTCCTCGAAGCTCCTGGGAGAATCGGCCAGGAGGCAAATGCAACCACTTTCGATCTCAGCAAAAAGACTAGTGACGAGGCGATGCGCCGCATCTGCCGGGAGCTCATACCCAAGAGGTTTCTAGACAGCCTAAAAGACTGGCGTGCAGAGGTTGAGCGTGATCGATGTTTCCTTACGATGGTCATCCGCGCCGGGGGACCTGAACTTGAACAAGATGGTAATGTGCGCTTCTCGCCGCCACTTAACTTTTCGGGGCCGCTGAGAACTCTCGCCCTGGGCTTACTTCATCTTCCGGGCCTTCGAGGAAATCCTGAGCGGTTGTATCCAGTATCCGGGACGGGCGAGGAGTTCCCAGGTATTTTCCCGCCGTATACGGCTTCGCTCATCCACCAGTGGGCGGAGGAAGGCGACGAGGCTCGTTTAAGGCCACTGCGTAAAGCACTCTGCAGATTCGGTCTAACCTGCACAGTGCGAGCAAAGCCTGTCGGAGATACGAAGGTGCAGCTACTGGTTGGCCGGCTGCTCCACGAGAATGAGACCACTGAGGATCTTCGCTTTTCTAGGAAAATCCGTCTTAACCGATGTGACTGGGGGCACTAAGTCGCTATCTGCTGTAATCAGAATCGCGGTATCAAACGAATCGCTGAAAGCATCCACCATCATTTCGAACGGCAATATTCACGTCGGTCTTCTTCTCGCTAGGAATGGACTCGACGGCTGAACAGGTCCTGCAGGTGTAATCTTGCGTCTGGTACTTCCCATAGAATACCTCGAGGCTGTTCATCGAGCACGTCTTCAGTGCCTCCAGGTTAGGTCGTCTGACGTTTTCGCAAGCGCTCGGCGATGCGGCAGGTTTGCCATCGGCGGAGATCACCGCCGCCATCTGCGCCGAGTGGGAGCGCCACACGTGAAGTGAAGTACTTTGTTTTCAATAGAATCTGGTCTCGCACCAACAATGCGGTCACGAGCCGCGGAAGGTCCAGCCGAAGGACTGCGCATTTTTGAATCTCGTAGGCCAAAGTAAGGTAACCCGTCGATACGCGACGACCCGCTTGCTGGTCCGTTCCGGAATTCCTGGTGTTGACATGTTGACAAGTGGTGACTTGCCGAGTTTTCTGAACTAATATCCCCAGGGACGGACTGGGCCATCGCAGTGGGTCTTCCGCCCTCGGCTCGCGGGGGGCGTTTTCATTTCATAGCTGTTGCGGCCCTATATCATCAACACCGGCCGGTCAATCGGTCCCGCCGCCAACCTTATTGCGCCGCCGCCATCGTGTAATAGCCCGTCCTCGCGTTGATCTCCACTTTCCCTAGCCGCTCGCGAGCAGCGTCGGAAAGCCGCACTTCCAGGCGCCGGAACGACCCCTCCGCACCCAGCTGCGGCCGTATGGCGAGGTTGTAGCGCAAACGCACCCGTTCCATCATCTCCACGAACCGCTCGCCCGCCTTGTCCGCGGTGAAGACCTCGCCCCCTGTCTCCTCGGCCAGCTTGAAGACGTTGGGCGGCGTGAAATCGGGATTCGCGTCGGCGCCCTTAGGCTCGGCCTTCGGCGGCTTTGCACCTGGGGCTACAATGGCGTTCAGCGTGACGTCCATCCCGGCGAGAGCGCGCAGGACCTTCTCGTCCGGAGTCTGGTAATGCATCCCATGGTTGTCCGTCAGGACGATCAGCGAGCGCCGGCCGGGAAACTCCGGCTGTCCCGCCATCCACTGAAGGGTCTCCAGGATCGAACCATTCAGATTCGTGCCCGCGCCGACCTCTCGCTCCAGCGGAGCTTCCTGCACCATGCGGGCCGCGGCCCGCAAGTCGGACGTGAATTCCAGAAGCGGCACGACGTCTCTCCCGAATACCAGGACGCCTACCTGATCCTCCGGCTTCAGCGCGGCCATCGCCCGGCTGGCCACGGCGGCCATCTGCACCAGGACTTTGTTCATGCTGCCGGAGACATCGAACAGCAACGCCACCTGCAGCGGCTCGCTGTCCCGCCCAAAGGCTTGGATGGACACCGGCTTGCCTTCGTCCAGCACTTCGAAGTCGGCCCGGGTGAGGCCCTCCACGGCGCGCCCCCCCTTGAGCACTTGAGTATCGATACGAACCAGGGCCGAGGATGAACGGAACACCGGGCTCTGCTGTGCGTTCTGCTCGTCGCCCCACTTTTCGGATTTGTCCGCGGCGGGAACTGCTGGCGCGGGCTTAGGCTCGCGATTCACTCTGGGCCATTGTGCCGAAATGCCCGCGCAAGCGACGATCAAGAGGAGCAACGACCGCATGAAGAACATTATCGTCGGCACGGCGGGCCATATCGACCATGGCAAGACCGCGCTGGTCCATGCCTTGACCGGCATCGACACCGACCGGCTGAAGGAAGAGAAGGAACGCGGCATCAGCATCGACCTCGGCTTTGCTCACCTGGAGCAGGATGGCGTCCGGCTGGGATTTGTAGACGTGCCCGGCCACGAGCGGTTCGTGCGCAACATGCTGGCCGGCGCCGCGGGCATCGACATCGTGATGTTAGTGGTCGCTGCCGACGAGTCCATCAAGCCCCAGACGCGCGAGCATTTTGAAATCTGCCGGCTGCTTGGGTTACGCTCCGGCGTGATTGCGCTGAACAAGTGCGATCTCGTCGATCCCGAGTTGTTGGAACTGGCCTCGCTCGAAGTCGCCGAGTTCGTCCGGGGTACCTTTCTCGACGGCGCTCCGATTGTTGGCGTGAGTGCGAAAACCGGCCAGGGCCTGCCCGAGTTGCGCAGTGCGCTGATCGAATGCGCGGACAGAGCGCACGCTCGCGAAACCGGCGGGGCGTTTCGTTTGCCGATCGACCGCTCGTTCACGCTGCGCGGCTTCGGAACCATCGTTACCGGTACGCTCGCCTCGGGCACGATTCGCGTCGAGGATGAGGCGGAGGTGCTGCCCTCCGGCCGGCGTCTGCGCGTGAGGAGCCTGCAGGTCCACGGCGAGAAGACCGGCATTGCGACGGCGGGGCAACGGACCGCGGTCAACTTGGCCGGTGTGGAAGCGACCGAACTGCATCGCGGCATGACCCTGGTTCCACCGGGCCTGTTCCGGACGACACCGGCCGTGGAGTGCCGCTTCGAATTGCTGCCAGGCTCGTTGCCGCTGAAGCACCGCGCGCCGGTCCACTTCCATTCGGGCACCGCCGAAACTGAGGCGGAAGTGCGGCTGCTGGACACTCTGCAACCCTTTCAGCCCGGCTCAACCGGCCGCATCCGGCTGCTGCTGAAAGAGCCTCTGCCCCTGCTCCCCGGCGACCGCTTCATCGTGCGCATGTTCTCTCCGGTGGTGACTATCGGCGGCGGGACGATTCTCGAAAACACGCCGCCTTCCCGCATGCGGCGCCTCGCGGCGGCCGAACGATTGCGGACGCTGGAGGGCCTCGACCTACGCGGTCGCCTGGCGCTCTACGCGCTGGAGGCCGATCCAGGTATTCCATTGCGCGAAGCGGTAGCGAGAACCGGCGTGCTGCCCGAGACTCTCTTGTCAGAAGCCGGGAACGCCGGTCTGGCGGTGCTGAAAGACGAAGAGCCGCTGCTCGTCCCCATCGCGCGCATCGCGGAATCTGCGCGCTCGCTCGCTGCGAGCATTGACACCTTTCATCGCGCCAATCCGCTCGTGCCGGGAATGCCAAGGCGGCAGGCGGGCCTGGTTCCAGCTCTTCTGGAAGCAGTCTTAACAGCCTCCCCGGAGATCGTCGACGAGGGTGAAATCCTGCGCTTGAAGAGTTTCGGCGTGCGATTGCGGAGCGAAGAGGACGACGCGCTGCGCAAAATCGAGTCGCTATTCCGCGACGGCGGTCTGGCGGTTCCGGCCGAGACCGATGTTCTGGCGGCTTCTGGCATTGACGAGCGGCGTGCGCGCTCCATCCTGCAACTCCTACTCAAACAGGGTAGCCTCATCCGCATATCGCCCGATCTCATCTGCCATGCCGATGCGCTGGCGAATCTCAAGGCGCTGCTGGAGAGCCATCGAGGACAGCCTTTCTCCGTGCCCGAATTCAAAGGGTGGACCGGCGTCTCACGCAAGTACGCAATTCCACTACTTGAATTCCTGGACCGGCTTCACGTCACTCAGCGCCAAGGCGACAAGCGCATCGTGGTCTAAGTCAAAGTGGGGCGGCGCTCCAGCGTCCGCTCCTTGGCTCGCTCTTCCGGGCGGGCCTTGGAAGCCCCGCGCGGCGCTGGAGCGCCGCCCCACACGGTTACTTCGCTCGCGGATGCGCGTCGTCGTAGACCTTCATCAGATCGAGCAGCGAGAGCTGCGTGTACTTCTGCGTGGTGGACAGGCTCGCATGGCCCAGCAATTCCTGGATCGCGCGCAGGTCCGCGCCGGCGCGCAGCAGGTGCGTGGCATAGGCGTGGCGCAAGCTGTGCGGGTGCATCGCCGAGTCGCCGAGTAGCGCAACCGAGTACATCTTCACAATCAGGCTCGCGCCGCGATCCGTGAGACGCTTCCCGCGATGGTTCACGAAGATCGCATCCTCGCCCGGCTGCGCGCTGCGCACCTCAATCCACGACTTCAAAATGGATAGCGCCTGGGCGGGGATCGGCACCTGCCGCTCCTTCTTGCGCTTGCCGCGGACCCGCACCCAACCTTCCCTGAAATCCACGTCGCTCACATTCATCCCCACCAGCTCGCTGATGCGGACTCCGCAGCCGTAGAGCATTTCGAGCAGCGCCTGATCGCGTTCGGGCGAGGGCCGCGGGAGTTGCCCCGATTCGGCGCCATCCAGCAGCGCGTTGGTCTGCTCCTCGCTGGGCACGTCGGGCAGCTTCTTGGGGATCTTCGGAGTCAGCACGAGCGAAGCCGGATTCACCGCGATCAGCGCCTCGCGCACGCAGTATTCGAAGAACCCGCGCAGCGCGGAGAGCTTACGCCGGATGGTCACGCGCGACAGGTCCGCCGTGTAGAGCGACGCCATCCACTCGCGAATCAGCAGGGCATCGATCCCGGCCGGTCCAGGCGGCTCTCCCGCGCGCGCCAGGTAATCGTGAAAATGCTAGGAGGTCGGAGGCGTAGTTGCGCACCGTGTGCACGCTCGCGCTTGCGCGCCGCAGCGTGTCCAGATAAGCGCCCATCAGGCGCGCGAGTTCCGTGTCAGGCAATTGCGGCATTGGCGCCCAGGTACTCATCCATCGCGGCCACCGCGCGGCGGCAGACTTCGGCGTGGCGCGCTTTCTTATCGTGCCGGAGTCTTCCTTTCGACTCCGGGTCGAGCTGAGGAAGAAGGTCGAAGGCGATGTTCGCAGGTTGATAGCGCTTCGGATCCGCGTGGGTCAGATAGTGAACCAGCGAGCCGCACGCGGTCTCGCGCGGCAACCAGGCTGTTGCCTCTCCACGCGCATACGCCGACGCGAACCGTCCGGCGAGCAAGCCTGTCGCGATCGACTCCACGTAACCTTCAACGCCCGAGATCTGACCCGCGAAGAAGACCCGCTCGTCGGCCTTCAATTGCAGGCGTGGGGTCAGCAGTTCCGGCGCATTGATGTACGTGTTGCGATGCATCTGACCGAAGCGCAGGAACTCGGCGTTTTCCAGACCCGGAATCAAGCGGAACACTCGCTTCTGATCCGGGAACTTCATGTGGTTCTGGAAGCCGACCAGGTTGTAGCTGCCGGCGCGCTGCGTCTCCTGCCTGAGCTGCACGATCGCGTAAGCCCAACGGCCGGTGCGCGGATCGTCCAGGCCGACCGGCTTCATCGGACCGAAGCGCAGCGTGTCGCGGCCGCGCCGGGCGATCTCTTCAATCGGCAGGCACGCCTCGAAGAACGGAACCTTGCCCTCATGGATGGCCATGTCGTCTTCGATGTGCGCGTCGGCGCTCTCGGCCGCGAGCAGGGCGTCGAGGAAGGCTTCGTACTCTTCCCTCGTGATCGGGCAATTCAGGTAGTCGTCTCCGCCGTCGAGCGACTTGCCATAGCGCGATGCCGCAAAGACCTTGTCCCGGTCGATGGTGGAGGCATCCACTATCGGGCTGATCGAGTCGTAGAAGTATAAGCGTTCGCTGCCCGTGCGGCGCGCGATGGCGTCGGCCAAAGGGCCCGAAGTCAACGGGCCGGTGGCAACGATCACGAGGCCGTCCTCGGGAATCTCGCGCACCTCCTCGCGCCGGATTTCGATCAGCGGCTCGGCCTCCAGCGCTTCGGTGATGGTCCGGGAAAAGACATCGCGATCAACCGTGAGCGCGTGGCCGCCGGGCACACGCGCCTTTTCGGCCGCCTGCAGCGCGAGCGAACCCATGCGCCGCAGTTCGTCTTTGAGTAGCCAGGAAGCCGTGTTGGGGCTGTCGCTCTTGAGCGAATTCGAGCAGACCAGCTCGGCGAAATCCGCCGTCTTGTGGGCTTTGGTCTGCTTCACGGGGCGCATCTCGTGCAGGGTGCAGGCCAGGCCAGCGCGCGCAATCTGCCAGGCGGCTTCGCTGCCCGCGAGGCCCGCGCCGAGAACGCGGATTTTTGTATCGTTCGGCAATCCATTACTATTGTAAGTTCCCCATGCAGAAACCTACCCGAAGTGTCACTTTTACCCTCTTTTTGACCTGTTTTTGCTCGTTTTTCGCGAACTGCCGCGAACGCGCCGGAGCCAATTCGCTACACGCTTCGCTTCCTCAAGCCGCAAACGCACTACCTCGAAGTGACGGCGCAGATCCCTGTCACGAAAACTCAGATCGAGCTTTACATGGCTGTATGGACCCCCGGTTCCTACATGGTGAGGGAGTATTCCCGCAACGTCGAAGCGTTCACGGCGACCGGCGACAACGGCCAGGCATTGGCCGTGAAGAAGACACGCAAGAATCGTTGGCTGGTCGAAGCGGGCGGCGCAAAGACGCTCACGGTGGGCTACAAGGTTTATGCGAACGAGCCAAGCGTACAAGGCAACTACGTCGATGCGGGGTTCGCGATGATGAACGGGGCGGCCAACTTCGTGACCATCGTGGGCGATGACAAGCGGGCTTATGAGGTGAAGCTGGAGTTGCCCGCGGCGTGGAAGGAGAGCATCAGCGGGCTGAAGCGCCTGGGCGATCACTCCTACGTCGCCACGGACTTCGACCAGTTGCTGGACTCGCCGATCTATTCGGGCAACGCGCCAATCCATGAGTTTGACGTGGACGGCAAGAAGCACTTCCTGGTGAACGAGGGCGAGGGTCCGATGTGGGACGGCGAGGCGTCGGCGAATGACGTCGCGAAAATCGTGGCGGAATACAGCCGCATGTGGGGCGGGCTGCCCTACGACCAATACGTCTTCTTCAACATGCTGATTGAGGCGGGCGGCGGCCTCGAACATAAGAACTCGACCTGGCTGGGAGGCAGTAAGTGGGCCTATGGGAATACGGTGGTCCCGCCTCCGAGCGACGACTCGGCGCCACGCGGCATGCGGCGGCCGAACCGGCTCGGGTGGCTCGGGCTGGTGAGTCACGAATACTTCCACCTGTGGAATGTGAAGCGTCTGCGACCGGTGGAACTGGGACCGTTCGATTACGAGCAGGAGAACTACACGCCTAGTCTGTGGCTGGCCGAGGGCTTCACGTCGTACTACGGCGAACTCGCTCTGGGCCGCACGAAGCAAGCGACCCGGGACCAGGTGCTGCAGTCCTTCGGCGGCGCGATCACTTCGCTGCAGAACACGCCGGGACGGCTGGTGACACCGCTGGAACAGAACTCCTTCGACTCGTGGATCAAGCTGTATCACTCGGACGAGAACACGCAGAACACCGCGATCAGCTATTACACCAAGGGCGAGATTGTGGGTCTGTTGCTGGATGCGAAGATCCGCAAGCAGACCGACGGCGCGAAGTCGCTGGACGACGTGATGACGCTGGCCTACCAGCGCTACAGCGGCGAGCGCGGCTACACTTCGGAGCAGTTCCGCGCGACGGTCAATGAAGTCGCGGGCGCGGATTTCGGCGAGTGGTTCCAGGTGGTTCTCGATTCGACCAAGGAACTCGACTACAACGAGTTGCTCGACTGGTATGGTCTTGCGCTTCAAGGCCCCCACGCAGAGACCTGGCACGCCGCCGCGCATCAAGACCGGCCTGCTGACGCGAGTCGACAACGGGCGTCTGGTTGTGAGTTCGGTGGTGCGCGACACGCCTGGAGAACAAGCGGGCGCAAACGTGGGCGACGAGATTTTGGCGATTAACGGGTACAGGCTGAGAGCCGAACAGTGGCCGGCGCAGTTGGAATCGTACAAGCCTGGCGAGACGGTGAAGTTGCTGGTCGCCCATCGCGACATGCTGCAGGAATTGAGCTTTGTCGTCACGGCGGACAAGCCCACATCGTGGCAACTGGAGTTCCGGCCCGATGCGACGGATGCGCAGAAGGCGCATTTGAAGGCGTGGCTGCGCGAATAACGCTCCTGGGAACGCCGATCTCCAGATCAGCTCCGAACAGCGCGTGTGAGCAACAACTCAAATGAGCATCTGAGCGCCTGGAAGGCTGCCCGCAATTGCCGGCGGTTGAAGCGTGACCCGGGCGGAGCCGATCTGGAGATCGGCGCTCCCAGGCATGTTTGGGGCTCCGTTTCGAGGTGGCCTCGCTTAAAAGTAAGATGGGTGAAGGCCTTCGGAGGGTCTACTCCATGTATCGGAAGAACTTCGCCGCACTCGTTTCCCACGGCTTTAGAGCAGCGCTGCTGCTCGCCGTGGCAATCCCTTCATTCGGGCAATGGTATGCACTGAACCCCGTCACCAACGTGAGCGAACGGCCGGACGGTGTCGAGTTGAAGATGCAAACAGGCGTTTCGCGTCTGCAAATCTGCTCGGACTCCATCGTCCGCGTGCTCTACTCGCCGACGGGCGCGTTCCCCGAGCGCAAAGAGTTCGTGGTGGTCAAAGATACCTGGCCACCCACCAAGTTCACTTTCAGCTCGACGGATAAGGACGTCACTCTGACAACGGCGCGCGTGAAGGTGGTGGTGAATCGCGAGGACTCGACGGTGATCTACACCGACCTGAAGGGCCGGCCGCTGTTGCAGGAAGGGCCGAAGACGATGGAGCCCGCCGTGGTGAACGGCGAGCCGACCTGGTCGGCCGAGGACGTGGTGAAGATGTACGGCTCGCCCGAAGCGCTATACGGGCTCGGCCAGCATCAGGCCGGTGTGTGGAACTATCGCGGCGAGTCGGTGGACATTTCGCAGGAAAACACGAACGTCGCCGTCCCGCTGCTGCTTTCGACCAACGGATACGGCATCTTCTGGAACAACACTTCGGCCAGCCGTTTCAACAATCGCTTCGTGCATTACCTGTACATCAGCTCGCAGGTGGCCGACGTGATCGACTACTACTTCATCTACGGTCCCGATTTCGACAGCATCATTGCGAGCTATCGGGAACTGACCGGCCGCGCGCCGATGTTCGGCAAATGGGCCTATGGTTTCTGGCAGTGCAAGAACAAGTACCAAACCCAACAGGAACTGCTCGGCGTGGCGAAGAAGTACCGCGACCTGCACATCCCCATGGACAACATCGTGCAGGACTGGTTCTGGTGGACCAACACGGGCGAGTTCAAGTTTAACGCCAAGTACCCCGACCCTGTGGGCATGGTGAAGGAACTGCATGCCGAGAACGTCCATCTGATGATGTCCGTCTGGCCGTATTTCTACCCCGGCTCGGCGACCTATGACGACATGGACAAGCGCGGGTTCTTCATTGACCGCACAAAAGCGAAGTCGTTCCACCCGCTCGGCATGGCGCTCTACGACGCTTTCAATCCCGAGGCGCGGAAGTATTACTGGAATCTGATCGACCAGTCGCTGTTCCAGATCGGCGCCGACGCGTGGTGGATGGACACGACGGAACCCGAGACCGAAGGCCGCGAGAAGAACCTGCTGATGTACAACAAGACGGCCATTGGCAACGGCGCGCGCTATGCCAACATCTACCCGCTGATGACGACAGGCGGCGTCTACGAAGGGCAGCGCGCGGCTTCGAACGAAAAGCGCGTTTTCATCCTCTCGCGCTCGTCTTTCGCCGGCGGGCAGAGGTACGGTGTGACGTCGTGGTCGGGCGACATCCTGTCGGATTGGGAGAGCTACAAGCGACAGATTCCGGGCGGACTGAACCTCGCGTTGTCGGGCATTCCCGTACTGGACCACCGACATCGGCGGCTTCATCGGCGGCAATCCGAATCCGAAGGACCCCGCCTTCCGCGAGCTGTTCATCCGCTGGTTCCAGTACGGCGCGTTCTGCCCGATCTTCCGCGTGCACGGCACTCGCACAACGAACGAGAACGAACTGTGGGCCTATGGCCCGGAGGCGCAGACGATTCTGACGAGTTTCGACCGCCTGCGCTACCGGCTGATGCCCTACATCTACTCGATGGCGTGGAAGGTGACAAATGAGGGCTACACGCCGATGCGGCCGCTCGTCATGGATTTCCAGGACGATGTGCGAGCTCAAAACACCGGAGACGAGTTCCTTTACGGGCCGTCGATACTGGTGAATCCGGTGACGGAGGCCGGCGCGACATCGCGCCGGGTCTACTTACCGAATGCGGACTGGTACGACTTCTGGACGGGAGCGCGGATCCGAGGGGGCAAGGCGATGGATGCGCCCGCGCCGCTGGATCGTATGCCGCTCTTCGTCCGCGCCGGTTCGATCCTGCCGATGGGACCGGAGGTGGAGTGGAGCACTCAAGAGCCCGCGGACCCGATCGAATTGCGGGTCTATCCGGGCGCCGACGGCGACTTCACCCTGTACGAAGACGAGAACGATTCGTACCGCTACGAAAAGGGAGTCTACGCCACTATCCCGATCCATTGGAACGATCGGACCAAGACGTTGACCGTCGGCAAACGAGAGGGCAGCTTCCCGGGCATGCTGAAAGACCGCACGTTTAACATCATCTTCGTGAGCGGCGGGCATGGGGCGGGACCGGCCGTCGCGGGGCAGGCGGACAAGGTGCTGAAGTACTCGGGCGCGAAGGTATCGGCGACGCAGTCAGTGCCGGCTGCCAAGTAGCGCGCGGGGCGGCGCGAGCGACCGGCGCAAAAACGGCCGCCTCATAAAAAAACGTAAAAACGATGTGAAACTCCACAAATACGGACTGACTAGCCCGCTTATGGGTCTTCGCCTAGTGCCAATTCGGTAAGACTCGAAGCCTGGACTGGAAACACAATAAATCGTGGTATCGTCACCATATTGTGGGACGCCCACGAAATCATTGGAACGATTGGAACTGGAGAAACACCATGCGCGCACTTAGACTAATCCTGCCCCTCGCCATCTTGATGACCGGTGTGCTGGTCACGACCACCGCTTCCTTCTCGAAGCCGGCATACGCAAAGAAAGAGAACAAGGACTGCCTCACCTGCCACGTCGCCAAAGGCAAGAAAGACCTGAATGACGTCGGCAAGTGCTATGCGAAAGCCCACTCGCTGGCAGGCTGCGAAGCCAAGAAGTAGTTTGTGTTCTGTGGGGAGGGCCCACCCTGGCCCTCTCCTGTCTGGAACGCCGCCCAACGCTCAACAAGTGGCAGTACGTCTCGGTCTTTGACCCCTCGAGCGTCTCAAATTCAGCAGGAAGACTCTGCTGCAACCGCTCCCTGACGGTCGCGGCTCCGTTTCGGGGCGGAGGTGGGAGTATGGCGGAGTGGCCGCTCGAGGCCGGACCGCTCGCGGTCGTTGAGGGCTGCTCTGAAAATCTGGCCGTTGATTATGCGGCGCTTGCACTGCAAGTCATTGCCAGCCCCGAACGAAGAGAGGGGTCCCTTCGGAATTTCGCCCGCATGGCGGTCCTCACCTCGTCCATCCCTTCCGCGAAATTCGATGACCGAGACGCGCCCGGCTTGGGCGGCAAACCAAGTAAAGGACGGTTCGTAGGCCGCTGACGCGGCGGTCCGTGCCGAGGGTTCTCGAAGGGGGACCGCTCTCTTCGTTCGCGGCTCGGTGCTGGCGGTGGTTGGGTGCTGCGGACAGGTCCCCATTTTATTCATCGGGGGTGAACGGTCGGCCGGTCATGGAGTGATCGGTGCCAGTGAGCGGAGTTGGCGTCGATACCACCTCCCTGACGGCCGCGGCTCCGTTTTGGCTTAAGCTATTTCAGCTGCATGCCGCGGCGCTCGATTTCCGCGATCTTCTCGCGTATGGCGGCGGCGTCGGAGGCTTTGGGCGAGAGTTCCAGATACTTGCGCAGGTGGTCGATGGCAGGGCCCAACTCGCCTTTAACGGCGAGGATGGAACCGAACAAGCTTTCCGCCAACGGCATCTCGCGTTTGGAGTCATGGGCTATAGCCTGCGCGACGCTCTTTTCGGCTGCTTCGTAGTGCTTCAGATTGAAATTGGCGACAGCGTTGAAGTAGGAAATGGCAGGGAATTCGACCGGATTCAATGCGAGGCCGCGATTGGTGATATCCAGGGCGTCCTGATTTCGTCCTTCGGAGACCGCCAGGCGTGCGAGCTGCACGTAGGGCTTCAAATACTGCGGGTCGGACTGGACGGCCTCCTCCCACGAAGCGCGGGCCTCCGCCGGGCGGTGCAGGGCGAGCTGCGCCAAGCCCAGGTCACTCCAGGCCTGAGCGTATTTGGGATAAGCGGCCACCGCCGCCTGGAACGCCCTGACGGCGTCCTCGTATTTCTGGCGTGTAGCCGCAGCTAGGCCGCGGTCATAGGCTTTGCGGGCGTCCTTTGTGGCATTGACAGAAGTGAGCGAAATCGTCGAGCCTTCGTGGTCACCGACGCGCTTCAAGGTGAACGTGCTGCTTTCGGTCAGGGTGGCATCGACGGTGCGGTAGCCCTTCAGTCGAATCGTGACCCGGCAACCGTCCGGAATCTGAGTCTCGTCGCGGACCCAGGGCACGCTATAGGCGATCGTGCCATTCCCGAAGACGTTGAGGATGACACACTGGCCCACCTCCATACTCGGACGCAGAGGTACCAGCAGGGGCGTGCCGGGGAGTTCGGCGCCGCCTTCGACAGCGATCTTGGCGTGATGATTCTGGGACCAGGCGGCACAGGCAAGTAGCGCCGCGAGAGTAATGAGCCGGAAGGCCGGCATAGGACACCTCGTGAAGGATGAGCCAAGGCAAGTTTTGGGCTCCGGTTCACGTCAACATCTTACCGCTTGATCTGCGTGACTCAAGGTCAGAGGGCGAAGAGGGAGCTGAAAACACGGAGCGGGGCTGAATGCCCCGCGCAGGCTGAAGGCCTGCCCCACCACGCAGGCTGCCCCACCCCGCCAACTGCCCCACTACGCGGCTATTCCCAGCTTCAGACGTTGTCGGCGTAACTGAGAAGAGCCATGCGCGTGGATTCGGCGAGCTCGCGATAGTACGGATGGCGGGCCTCGCTGTTGAGGCGTTCGCAGAAGTCATGGATCCACAGCAGGTGGTCTTTGGAGAACGCCACGAGCATGGCCGGACTGGGGTCGGCATCGAGCAGATGCCCGGCAAAGGTCAGGAGTAGGCCGACGTGGTCGGCGGGCCGATCATTCGCCAGGGACCCGAATCCGAACCGCCTGTACCAGGTAAGGACTTTGTTGGGCAGGGCGGCGAGTTTGCGCGGCGAGGTAGTGGGCGAGGCGATGAACAAAGATTGGCAGGGCGGGCACGGGGCGGTGGCGATGTCCTCGAACAACCGCGCGAACTCCGCGCAGGCGCGGGCATCCGGAGCGCCGCACCTTGAGAGGTAGGCGAGCCCGAGAACGCGCAGTCGCGAAGCCAGGGTCATGCGAGTTGTCGCCGCTTCCATGGACCACTCCAACGCGGAGGAATACCGATCTGGTTTGAGTCGCCTGCCTGAAGGCGGCCAGTTCAGGTCGATTCATTGATTCTATACGAGGCATTCGGACGGGGCGGAGGCAGCAAACGAACTGCCGTTTGAGGAAGCGAAAAAGAGACTGACACTTGAGGGCTATACCTCCGCGGCTGCTGAGACCCTTTTGCGCGATGCCCGGATCGGCGGGGTACCCCGCCCCTGGTGGCCGTTTGGCGGGGGACCCCTTTCCTCGTTCGGGGTTCGGTGCTGGCAGACGGAAGGGGCCTCGATGCAATCGCTCCATCGAAACGTAATTCCCAAACCATGCTGCTCGCGCTGCAACGCTGCGATAGGTGCCGATCTGGAGATCGGCGTTCCCAGGGCGCATCCGAGGCACATCGAAGGTCGTGCGATTTCGTTTCAAGCGATGCTCAAGCAGCTTGCCAGCCGTAGGTTCGGAACTCCCAGGAGAGTCGATCGCCTTTCACCGTGAAGACGGCAAAGCCTTCGGGCGAGCCTTTGTAGGCGCCCTTCCACCAGTTGCCGCAGACGGCTCCGGGCGTGATGTAGCGGCATCCGTTGTAGTCGACCACCTCGCGGACGTGCGTGTGCCCCTGGAGTACGGCCTTCAGCTTGTAGCCTTCGAAGAGATTGAGGACCGCGCCTGGGTTCGTGATGAGCAGCGTCTTCAGGCCTTCTGATTTGCCGCCGAAGAACTGCCCGGTGGCCGAGGCGAGCGGCATGTGCGTGAGGACGACGATGGGAGTTTGTTTGCCGGTTTTCTGCAGATCGGAGGCGAGCCAGTCGAGTTGCTCGTCGTCGATCAGGCCAAACCAGCCCTTGTCGGGTCCGACCTGAACGGAATCGAGCAGGATGAAGTGCCAGCCCTTATGGTCGAAGGACTGATAGCGCGGCTGGCTCATGCGGTCTTCAAAGAGCTTCTTGCCGTATAGCGGATCGGTCGCCGGGACGCCGGCCTTGTTGGAGATGCCGTAAATATCGTGGTTGCCGAGGATGGAGTGGACCGGCCGGGGAAGGTCCTTGGCGGCGCCACGGTACAGGTCGAAGAGGGCGGCGGCGCGGGCCGGCCCCTGGTCGAAAACATCCATCACCAGATCGCCGCCGGCGAGAGCGAAGTCATGCGGAATCTTTGCGATAGCACGGAAAGCCTGGGTTGTGCCGTCTGAGGCGCGCAGCTCGGGCTGGATGTGCGAATCGGTGAAGTGGACAAAGGAGAATGTCTGCGCGGGCGCGGCATCGAGCCGGGCGCGGGCGGCGAGCGGAACGGTCACGGCCGATTTGAGAAATGTGCGGCGTTGCATGGCTTCCCGTTTTTCTAAGGTAACAATTTCAGTCGAATTCGCTGGCGTGAGAGCCCAAATGGGATGATAGGGCCTCTCAATCGCTAGACTGGTAGGTAGCGGTGAAACCCTTCCTAGTTCGCGTATGGTCCAGTATCCGGGGCGCTGCCCTGGAGTTATTCAGAGATTGGAAAGCTGTAGGCAGCTACCTGCTTGAGCCGGAAACCCATGTTTTCGGTTTCTCCATCGCGGCCAACGTGCTGCTCGCGTTTTATCCCTTCCTGCTGGTGATGTTGTCGATCTCCGAGCACATTCTCCATTCGACGCCTGCCATTCGCGCCATCTACCTCTCCGTGAGCGACTACTTTCCTGGCGGCACCGGCGTGACGATTGTCAGAAACCTCGAGACGAGCCGGCTGGAAATACGCCACTTTGAATGGATATCGGTGGTGTTGCTGCTGCTGATCGCGAACGGCGTCTTTCTGCCGCTGGAAGTAGCGTTGAACCGGGCCTGGGGCGTCGCGAAGAGCAGAAACCTGCTGATGAATCAATTGGTCAGCACCGGGACTGATCTTTACGTGCGGCATCCTGGCCCTGTTCTCGGCGTCGATTACGGGCTCTGGCCGTGTGACGTGGGAGCAAGCCTTCGGGACTGCATCCGAAATGCCCTGGCTGCTCTCGCATGGCGTTTTCAAGCTGGCGTCGCTGCCCATCACCGATGCTGATCCTGTTTCTGGTTTATTGGCGGCTCCCGAATGCGAAGGTCCCGGCGATGCAGGTGCTGCCACGCGCGACGGTGATCGCGGTGGTTCTGGAAGCGCTCAAATGGCTGAATCTGGCCATCTGGCCCTGGGTCCGAATGAAGTTCATGCATGAGTACGGCGGGTTCGTCGATTCCATCACGGTGCTGACCTGGAGCTTCTTCGCGGGACTGATCGTGCTGGCCGGCGCGGACTGGTCGGCGCGCCGGGCTCGGACCGCCGACGCGTTGGAGAAGGCGACCGCTCCGAGCGAGCCCGCATTTCGTCCCAGTCCGGCCGATGCTTTGCCCGGGCAGCTCTGAAAGAATCAGATAGAATAGACGACAATCGAGTCCCTGCGTGAACCGTTCAACCAAGAGGTTTGTATTGACATGGCCGAGAACCTTGAGAACCCCATAAACAACATGACCCGGCGCGAAGCCGTGAAGACCGCCGTAGGCGCCGCTGCACTGGTTGGCGCCGCCGCATCCATCGTGGAGGGAGCGCCGGCCATCGTGAAGGCCCGCGCGGCCACGAATGCCATTCAATTCGGCATGGTGGGCACGGGCAGCCGCGGAAGCTACCTGCTGAAACATCTGAAGGGGATCGACACCGGCCACTGCGCCGCGATTTGCGACATCAACGACGCAGCCCTGGACAAGGCGCAGCAGACGTACGGCGGCAACCCGAAACGCTACAAGGACTACCGCGAGTTGCTGGCCGACAAGAACGTCGAGGCGGTTTTCGTCACCGTTCCGCTGTTCCTGCACTTCCCGGTGACCAAGGACGCCCTGGACGCGGGCAAACATGTGTTCTGCGAGAAGAGCCTGGTGTTCAAGCCGGAAGAAGTGCACGCGCTGCGCGCGCTGGTCGCTACCAAGCCGAAGCAACTGCTGCAGACGGGTCTGCAACGCCGCTACTCGGCGATGTACCAGGCGGCGCGGCAGATGATCGAAAAGGGCACGCTGGGCGAGGTGACCTACGTCCAGGCGCAGTGGAACCGCAATCCCGGCTGGAAGATGAAGAAGGACGTCGGCGAGATGGGCAACTGGCGCCTCTTCCGGAAGTACTCGGGCGGCGTGGTGGCGGAACTGGCTTCGCATCAGATCGACGTCGCGGACTGGATGCTGGGCATGACGCCGGAATCGGTGATGGGCCTGGGCACGCAGGACTTTATGAAGGACGGCCGGGACATTCTCGACAACGTCCAACTGATCTACAAGTACCCGAAGGGCCGGCGGCTGGTGTGGACGGGCATCCCGAACAGCTCGCATTGGGCTGGCGTCGGCGGGCAGCGAACCGAGATGGGCGAGATCATCTGCGGAACGAAAGGCAGCATCCACATCACCGTTGGTGACGACAAAAACAAACCGATCGGCATGTGGTTCCGCGAACCGACTCCGCCCGCGACGGTAGAGGCCGCAAAGGGCAAGAAGGAAGTCGCCAAGGCGGGCGCCACCATGGTTTCGGCGGCAGGCTCCAAGGGGCTGCCCATCCTGCTCGACAAAGACCTGATGAAGGGCAACGAGAGCTTCCTCGAAAAAGAGATGAAGTTCGCCCGGCAGTGGCTGTACATGAAGGGCGTGATGGTCCCGCTGGAAGACAAGAACCCGGTGGACAGCGAACTCGAGAGCTTCTTCGACGGCTGCCGCACGCTGAAGCGGCCCAAGGCCGATCTGGAAGTCGGGCTGAACGATTCCACGGCCGTGATCCTGTCGAACATCGCTCTCGACGAGGGACGTATGGTGGCGTTCAATGAGATCGACAAGATGGGCAAGGGTCCGGTGAAACCCGCGGCGAAGCCGGTGAAGAAGGGCTGAGCCGGAAGCCGCAACTGAAATTGCGTGAACGAATGGCGCCTCTCGCGGGGCGCCATTCTTGTTGGAGCGGGGGCCCCCCTCCAGAGCCGCGCGGGGTCTCCAGACCTGGAAACTGACTGAGCGGGGCTTGGAAGCCCCGCGCGGACCTGGAGGTCCGCCCCACCAGGCTCACTTCAGCAGAGGTTGCAGATAGCGCATGACTGTCGCGGCGACGCGGCGCGCGCCTTCGGCGGTGGGATGCAGACCGTCAGACTGCATGAGATTGGGATTCGTCGCCACGCCTTCGAGCAGGAAGGGAATCAGCGCGACGTGTTTCTCGCGCGCGAGATCGCGAAAGATCTTCTCGAAGGCTTGAATATAGTCCGGCCCGTAATTGCGCGGGAGCGTGATGCCGGCGAGCAGGACCTTCGCTCCGGCCTTGTGGAATTCGTCGATGATGGCGGCGAGGTTCGCGCGCGTGGCGGTCAACGGGAGGCCGCGCAGACCGTCGTTGGCACCGAGTTCGAGAATCACGATGGCCGGCTTCACCTGCAGAGCCTGCTTGACGCGCTCCGCGCCGCCGCTGGTGGTGTCGCCGCTGATGCCCTGATTCACGACACGATAGCGCAGGCCGCGCTGGTCGAGCAGCTTCTGCAAACCGTCGGGGAAGCTCTCGCCCGGCGCAAGGCCGTGACCGGCGGTAAGGCTGTCGCCAAACGCCACGATTACCGGGCGAGTATCCGCGCCAAGGAGCGGAGCGGCGAGCGGGCTACAACAAATCGTTACAAATAAGGCGTGAGTGATGAAACGTCGCGAGTGCATCCACTGCCATCATAAGAGGCGAGGGACTCCCAAGGCATGAACGAAAATGGCGCGCTCGACCGTCCGATCCTCGAATTGACGGGGATTACCAAGTGGATCGACACCGGAACGCACCGCGTGGACATCCTGCGCGGCATCGACCTGACAGTGGAGCGCGGCGAATACGTGGCCATCATGGGCGCCTCCGGGAGCGGCAAGAGCACGCTGCTCGGCCTGCTGGCGGGACTCGACAGTCCGAGCGCGGGCAGTATCAGGCTCGACGGCGAAGAGATCTCCGGGCTGGGCGAAGATCGCCTGTCCGAGGTGCGGGGGCGCAAGATCGGCTTTGTCTTCCAGAGTTACCAGCTCATCCCAACGCTGACGGCCGAGGAAAACGTGTTGCTGCCGGCGGAGTTGGCCGGGGAACTGGGCAACGGGGCGTATGAGCGGGCGCGGAGCCTTTTGGACACGGTAGGTCTGAACGAGCGGCGCGATCACTATCCGGTGCAGCTTTCGGGCGGAGAACAACAAAGGGTTGCGCTGGCGCGAGCCTTTATGCGGCGTCCGCCGCTGCTGCTGGCCGACGAGCCGACGGGCAATCTGGATTCGAAGAATGGGCAGCAGGTTCTCGAGCTGTTGCTCAGTTTAAACCGGCAGGAGGGTGCGACGCTCGTACTGGTAACGCACGACCATGACCTGGCGGAATGCGCTTCGCGCATCCTGACGATGCGCGACGGCCTGATCGCCGGCGACCACAAGAAGGCGTCATGAGATTCATCGCGAGTTGGAAGCTCGCCTGGCGCATCGCGCGCAGAGAGGCGCGCGCCTCGGCGCCGAAGTTCCTGTTCGCCGTTCTAGGCGTCGCGACGGGCGTAGGCGCGCTGACCGGAGTGCGAGGCTTTGCCGATGCCTTTCAGGAAGAGCTGCGGCGGCAGGCGCGCACGTTGATGGCGGCCGACGTGAGCATCCGGCAGTTTACTGAGTTGACGCCCGAGCAGCAGAAGTGCATTGACGGCTACGTGCGGCGCGGCGCGCGAGTGACTCGCATCTCGGAGACGGTCTCCATGATGGGCACCGGAAAGCCGGACGGCGTGCCGTCGCTTGTTTCTGTGAAGGCCGTGGATCCAGCCGTATATCCCTTCTACGGCAAAGTTACCCTCGACCCGGACCATCCGTTGAAGCAGGCGCTGGATCCGCAGAGCCTGGCGGTTTCCGACGATCTGCTGATCCGGCTCAACGTGGAGACGGGCGCGACGGTCAAACTCGGCTCGGCGGAGTTTCGCATCGCCGGAGTGGTGACGAGCGAGCCGGACCGGATGACGGGCAGCCTGAACCTGGGTCCGCGCGTGTTGATCAGCCGCGAGGGTCTGGAGCGCACCGGATTGATGACGTTCGGCAGCCGGGCGTCGCAGCGGATTCTCTTCCGGCTTCCGCAGGCTGGCACACAACAGTCGGGTACGCCGCGGCCCATCGACCTGGATGCAATGCGGAGCGAGTTGAAGCGCGTCTTCCCGGAAGCGATGGTGGCCGACTATCGCGAGTCGCACCCGATCATCCGGCGTTCGCTGGAGCGCTCGACCACATTCCTCAGCCTGGTGAGCCTGATCGCGCTGGTGGTGGGTGCATTGGGCGTGGCGACGGCGATTCACGCGCACATGCAGCAGAGGCTGGATTCCATCGCGATCATGAAATGCCTGGGCGCGCGCAGCTCGCAGATCGTCGCCATCTACTCTTTGCAGGCGGCGCTGTTGGGACTTACGGGAGGCGTGGCGGGCATGGGCGTGGGCTTCGCGGTGCAGCGCTCGATGCCGCTGCTGTTGGCGAAGTTCTTCCTGTTCGACCATGCGCTGGCCTGGAGCCCCGCGTTCGCGGTGCAGGGCGTCGGCGTGGGATTGCTGGTCTCGCTGCTGTTTACGATTCCCCCGCTGCTGTCGATTCGCGAGATCAAACCGGCGGCGATCTTCCGGCGCGAGATGACGGAGGTGCGGCCATCGTGGAGAGTGCGAATCCAGCGTGAGTTGCCCGCGCTGGGCTCCGGGCTGGTGATCCTGGGGTGTGTGGGACTGATCGCGGGCTGGCTGGCCGAGTCGCTGAAGATGGGCTCGTACTTCGTGGGCGGCATAGCGGTGAGTCTGCTGCTGCTGGCGGCCGTCGCGTGGGTGCTGCTGCGCGGACTGCGCTGGCTGGTGGAAAAGGCGCCGATCCGCTGGAGCGTCGAGTTGCGGCAGGGTATGGCGAACCTGTACCGCCCCGGCAACCACGCCCCTTCGGTGTTGGTGGCGCTTGGCATCGGGGTTACGTTCACACTGAGCGTCTACTTGCTGCAGAAGTCGTTGCTGAAGGAAGTGGCGACCGCGGCTCCGCCCGGCGCGCCGAACGTCATCCTGATCAACATCACCGAGCGCGAGCGCGACGGTGTGCAGAAACTGATGGACGGCTTGAAGGGCCTGAAGACCAAGCCTGTCGTGGAGCCAATGGTCGCCGTGCGCCTGGAGTCCATCGACGGGCGTCCGGTGAAAGATCTCAACCTGAAGGGCTTTGAGCACCGGTACCAATCCACGCGCCAGGTGACCTTCGCGGCGCGGCCTCCCGAGGACCTGCTGGCCCGTGAGGGGAGTTGGTGGAAACCGGGCGACGCCAGGCCGCAAGTGGCGGTGGTGGAGGAGATGGCTGCAACGCTGAAGCTGAAGCCTGGCATGAAGCTGAAGTGGAGCGCCATCGGGCGCGAGTTCGAAACGCCGGTGGCGGCGGTCTTCCGGCAGCGCGCGGTTCGCGCAGGCCCGCAGATGGAGGTACTGTTCAACCCGATTGCACTGGAGGGCCTGCCAGTGCAGTATCTCGGACTGGTCCGCCTGACCGGCAAGCAGATCGGGATGTTCCAGAAGAAAGTGTACGAGGCCTACCCGACCGTCACGGTGATCAATACGGCCGACGTAATGATCCTGGTGCAGCAGGTGGTGGACCAGGTGTCGCTGGTGGTGCGCTTCATCGCGGGGTTCGCGATTCTCGCCGGGGCGATCATTTTGGCTTCGACGGTGGCGGGCACGCGCTTTCGGCGCGTCCGGGAAACGGCTGTGTTGAAGACGCTCGGCGCGAAGCGGTTCACGCTGGCGGGCATCTTCTCGGTGGAGTTCCTGATCATCGGCCTGGTGGCGGGCGGGATTGGCAGCGCGCTGGCAACGGCATTCACACGGGTGCTGATGACGAGGCTGCTCGACGCCGAATTCCGCGTCGAATGGGTGCCCGTGCTGCTGACGACTGGAATGACCGCACTGCTGGCCGTGGCCGCGGGGTGGCTCGCCAGCCTGAAGATTCTGTCTCAGAAACCCCTGGAGGTGCTGCGGGACGAGTAGGGGCGAGTCGGGAACGGGCCAGAGAGGGTACCAAGCGGAGTGAGTCAGGATCGGCGACCATGGAGTGTAAGGCGGCCTGATTCATGATTAAGCAATTAGCGAAGAAGGCAGTTCACCCAGGCGAGGTTTTGCGGGAGCGCTTCATGGTGGAGTTCGGGCTCAACATCAACCGGATTGCGCACGACCTCAGCGTGCCCGTGACGCGAGTGGCTGAAATTGTCAACGAATGCCGCGCGATCACGCCCGACATGGCTTTGCGTCTGGCGCGCTACCTGGGGACAACGGCCGAGTTCTGGATGAACCTGCAGACGGAATATGCGCTGGACGTTGCGCGTGCCGATATGGGCGACATTCTGAGGGTCGTGCAGCCGTTACGCGCGGCCGTCGTCTGATAGGCGGCTGTGCGGCGCGCGCCTCAGCGTGCAGTGGCGGCATTCATGCCGGCATGGGCCGTGGACGTCGACAAGAGTGTCGACGCTGCACGATAAATCGTGCGCCACGGAAGCAGATACCTCCCTGGCCTCCTCGATGTATCCTTTGATCCATGGCGCGAAGCATGGCCCAACCACCCCGCAAGACAGGCATCAAGACGGCCGCCAAGGAGAGGATTCCGGCCGACCTCCCGAGTGATCTGGGCTATCTCACCATGATTGATGCGGCGAACTTCCTGGCTGCGTTGCCGTTGGAAGATGCGAGGGTGGAAGCCGCCGATGCGGCGGGGGCCGAGGTCCCGTCGTTGATGCTCACCGGAGTGATCCTGGAAAGCGTGAACTTCGCCCAGGCGACGGTTCACTCAGCGCAACTGCGCGAGGTGCGGCTGGTGAGGTGCGACCTGTCGAATGCCGTGCTGCGCGGTTTCGAGGCACGACGGGTGGAGTTCATCGACTGCCGGCTGCTGGGCATGAAGGCGATCGAGTGCCGCTGGCAGGACGTGCTGGTGGAGAATTGCGATGCACGCTACGCGCAGTTCAACGGCGGCGTGGCGCGGGCGTGCGAGTTCAAGGCCACGCGTCTGGACGAGGCGGACTTTCGCGGCACGAACCTGGAAGGCACGGTCTTTGCGGAGTCCACATTGCGCCGCGCGGATCTGAGCGGCGCGAATCTGAACAATGCGAACCTGCGGGGCGCCGACATCGACGGGCTGGTCGTGCGCGCAGTGGATCTGCGAGGCGCACTGATCACTCCGCCGCAGGCGATGGATCTGGCGCGGCTGCTTGGCGTGGTGATCGGCTGAATCGGCCGCTCAGATGTAGGCGATGCAGTCCATCTCGACCAGCGAGTTGCCGGGGATGCCGCCCGCTGGGGCGATGGTGGTACGCACCGGTGGCTCCGCTCCGAAGCGCCCTTGATAGACCTCGTTCATGGCGGGCCAGTCCTTGATGTCGTTCAAGTACACGTTCACCTTCAGGACCTTGTCCATGGACGAGCCGGCGTTGACGAGCTCCTTTTCGATCTCGTCGAGAACGCGTTTAGTGTGAGCTTTGATGTCGCCCTCAAAGTGCGCGCCCTTGCCCGCAATGAAGAGCAGGTTACCGTAGGAGACGGCCCCGGAGAACAAGGGTGTCTTCTCCGGTTTGGGCCCCTGGTAGTGAACCTTTTTCTGGGGTCCGCTGGCTTTCTTGGCCGCTGCCGCGGCGGCTACGGGGAGAGCGGCGGCAGCAGCCGCGCCCTTGAGAAATCGTCTGCGGTTGTTATCTGCCATGGCGGGCTGATTCTATCACCGGGAGGAGTCGTGCGCGACATCTGGGTGGACGGATCCGCGGATTCGCGCGGCCGGGACGGCTGCCCTACTCTCTTGCCCCATCAGGACTTGCAGGACTCTGTAGAATTACCTCTGACACCTATGAAGATCCTACGCCGCATCTTATTCGCCGCCGTTCTGACGGCCATCGCCTGCACCGCGCAACCGCTACCGCGCAGTTCGCCGGAAGTGCAGGGCGTTTCTTCCGTTGCTTTGGAGGACTTCGTGAAGGCCCTCGATGGGATTGAAGGACTGCACGGAGTGGTCGTCGTGCGTCACGGCCAAGTGATCGCCGAGGGCTGGTGGAATCCTTACGACGCCACCCATCCGCACGTGCTTTACTCGTTGAGCAAGAGCTTCACCTCGACTGCGGTTGGCCTCGCGATCGCGGAAGGCAAGTTGAGTCTCGACGACCCAGTGCTGAAGTTCTTTCCAGGCGACGCACCCGCGAATCCAAGCGACAACCTGAAGGCGATGCGCGTCCGCGATCTGCTGATGATGTCCACCGGGCACCAGGACGAGCCGCCCACCGCGCCGGATGAAGTCAGCGCCAAATCGTTCCTCGCCCAGCCGGTGCCGCACCTACCTGGCACGCACTTCAAGTACAATACCGCCGCCACGTTCATGCTTTCGGCCATCGTTCAGAAAGTCACGGGGCAGACGGTGCTCGATTATCTGCGCCCGCGTCTGTTCGAGCCGCTGGGGATCGGCAATCCGACGTGGGATACGAACTTTCAGGGCATTTCGCTCGGCGGCTATGGACTGCGCGCGCGCACGGAGGACATCGCCAAGTTCGGCCAGCTCTATTTGCAGCACGGAAATTGGAATGGCAAACAACTGCTTCCGTCCGCTTGGATCGCACTAGCCACTTCGCGTCAGACTTCTAACGGCAGCAACCCCGACAGCGACTGGAATCAAGGCTACGGTTTTCAATTCTGGCGCTGCCGGCACAATGCCTACCGCGGCGACGGCGCGTTTGGCCAGTATTGCCTGGTGCTGCCGGATCAGGACGCCGTGGTTGCCATCAACAGTGGCGTGAAAGATATGCAGGCGGTGCTCAACGCCGTTTGGGATAAATTGCTGCCCGCGTTTCAGGCGCAGCCTCTCGCGACCAATCCGGAAGCGGCGAAGCAGCTTCAAGACCGTCTTGCGCACCTCGGTGTCAGCCCCGCCCGCGGCGCGGCGACTTCCGCGCAGGTGAGAGGCTTTCTGAATCGCAAGTATGTGTTTGCCGCAAACGAGCGGAATCTCCAGAGCCTCACGTTGCTTTCGACCGATGACGGCAAGACGTTGACACTGGTGCTGCAGCAGGACGGCAAAGAGATCAAATTCGCCAGCGGCTATCAGAAGTGGGAGAGGTCCCGCGCGCCGGTCACTACCGGCAAGATGGCGCTGTTCGCCGACGAACCGTACGGCGGCACTTTCGCATGGCTCGACGGCGACACCTGCACCATCAAGCTGTGCGCCGTTTCGACGCCGTTTCAGTTCTTGCTGACGCTGAAGTTCAGCGGCAGCGAGGTGACGCTCGATACGGAAGCGAATGTCGCTTTCGGCAAGACTAAACAGCCGCAGTTGACCGGACACGCGGAATAGAGCGCTCCGGCGCTTCGCGGAAACGCGGCGCGGGGGTGCGGCCGCTCGGGAGAAGACACGTCCAGACGCTACTCGTAGTGGAGCGCCTGGATGGGATCCATGCGCGCGGCTTTGATGGCGGGGACAAGGCCGGCAATCAGACCCACGATCATCAGAACCGTGATGGATACGAAGATCGATGTGGGGGACACGCTCAACGAGATATCGCCGGTGTGGGTCGTGTCCTTAAATGCCGGGCCAAGGAAGGGCATGGTCCCGATCAGCTTCGTCACGCCCCAACCCGCGGTAATGCCCAGAGCGCCACCCGCCGAGACAACCATGGTGGCCTCAACCAGGAACTGCTTCAGGATGGTGCCTTTTCGCGCGCCCAGCGCCTTGACCATGCCTATTTCCTTGGTGCGGTCGATGACGGAAGCGAGCATGATGTTCGCGAGGCCGACTCCGCCGATGGCGAGAGTCAGCGAGCCGACGAAGCCCAGCAGGACCTCCACCGCCAGGGCCATCCCGTCGATGATCGCCATGAATTTGCTGAAGGCGATGATCTCGATCGCCTTCTCGTCGGTCGGCGCGAACCTATGCAGCTCGGCTAGCTTCGCCCGCACCTGTGTAATCGCCTGATCGCGTACGCCGGCATTGCGCGGTTGCCAGACCAGGAACCAGGGGTAGTGGATGTCGCCGAAGATTGTGAACGTGTCGTACGGGATGAAGACGCATCTGTTATCGGGAGTGGTGTAATTCGAGATCTGCAGTTTCGTCGCCACCACGCCAATCACCGCGAACCGGATGCCGCTCAGAGTGATTTCCTGGTCTTCCGCCGGTGCTTCCCCGAAAAGATCCTTATAAACCTCCGCACCCAGAACTACAACCCTGGCCTGATGGAGGCGATCGTCCTCATTGATCCAGCGGCCGGATTGGAGCTTGATGTTGCGCACCGTGCCGTACTCGGGCCAAACGGCACGGATTGCGACGTCCTTATCCCGATGGCCGTTGTTCGCTTTGGCGTCCTCTTTCATGATCTCGGGTGAAAGAGCGCCGACGCCCGGCACTGCTTCCTTGACAATGCTCGCGTCGGCGAGTTCGAGTCTCACTTTGCGCCCGGCGCGCAAGCCGCCCTGCTGGGAGGATGTCTGTCCGTTGAAACAGATGACGAGGTCCTGGCCGACGGCGGTGAAGGCTTTGACGAGCGCGTTCTTGAAGCCGTCGCCGTAAGAGATGAGAATGACGAAACAAGCCACACCCCAAGCCAGGCTGGTGGTGGTGAACATGGTCCTGGTGCGATGAAATCTCAACGCGGCGAACGCTTCGGAAAAGATGAATTTCCAGGTCATGGCTGTTCCCTTGTGCGATGCTACTTCTCGAAGCGCAAGGCCTCAACCGGCGTCATGGCGGCGGCCTTGCGGGCCGGGGGCAGCGAAGCGCCGATCGCCACCAGGCCAAGCGCCAGCGTGGCCGAAGCCAGAACATTCCAATGGATCGGCAGACCGGAGAACATCTGGGGCAGCGGGAGCGAGTTCACCCCTTTAGCTAGAGTCAGGACCAGGATCAGCCCCCCCGCGCCACTCAACACGGCGAGGAACAGCCCTTCCAAAAAGAACTCCATCAGGATGCGATCATTCGTGGCGCCGAGAGCTTTCTTCAATCCGATTTCGTTCGTACGCTCGCTGACCGCCATCATCATGGTGTTCATTACGCCGATTCCACCGAGCGAGAGCGTGACCAGAGACACTACGGCCAGGAAGATCTCCCCTGCGTCGAAAATGGTGTCGAACATCTCCGCGTCTTTGATCATGTCCCACACGTACATTGCGCCTTCATCCTTCGGGTCGAACTCCTTGGCGCGCCCCATTGCCGCACGCACCTGGCCCTGGGCTTCGGACCAGTTTCTGGTGGAGACAGGGCGATAGATGATGCCGTTGACCTGACCTTGGGAGTAGAACTCGCGTCTCTCGGGCATGTCGCGCAATAGAACCGGTTCGGGTACGAGCGCTTTGTCGTTGTCCCAGCCGTCGTAGCTTGAGTTCTGGTCCTTCTCGGACATGAGACCAACCACTTCGTAGGGATAATTGTTCAAATAGACGAGTTCGCCCAGGGGTACCGGCTTCTTCTCGAAAAGTTGCTTTCGGACAGCAGCACCCAAGACGATCACCCGGCGTTCATCGGCGACGTCCGCGGCACTGATCGTTCTGCCATGCTCGATCGGCAGGTTGCGGAGCTTCAAATACTCGGGAGTCACTCCCAAGGTGAGGAAGCGCCCGGAGTTGGTTGCGCTGCGGATAGGCACCTGCCCCGTCTTTGTTTCCGCGGCAACTACAGCCACCGCAGGGCACTGCTCCCGGATGGTCAGCACGTCTTGCCGGGTCAGAAACACCCTGTGCCCGGCGCGCTTTCCGCCGGCTTGCATCTCGGTGACACCACCCCAGAGGAATACCAGGTTGTCACCGATCTGCGCCATGTTCTTCCGCTGGCCGTCGCGGAAGCCATCCGACAGGGCCGACATCATGACGAGCGAGGCGATGCCCCAGGCGATGCCGAACAAGGTAAGGAAGCTGCGCAGTTTGTTGCGTCGAAGGTTGGCCAGGGTCTGACCGGCGAGATCCCAGAACAGCTCTATGACGTTCATGCCTCGCGTTGCGATCCGCCGCTTTCCACCAGGATAGACGGTCAAGTGGGGCCTGGGTTCAGGCACTAAGGTTTGTGGCTCGACAGCGGCGCTCATCGGGAGATCCTCTCTCTCGGGCATACGGAGTAGACGAAGGGAATGTTCCGCCGGTCTCAAATCGGGACTGGAAACTCTGAATTGAGGGGATGAGCGCGGACTCAGCTATTCTGAGCTTCGCTCGCGGGTTCGGCGGCGAGAATCGCCTGGATGCGAGTTTCGATTTCGGCGATCTCCCCGGCGGTCAGGAACGAGAAGGCGTCTCGCTTGTTTCGCGATAGGGACCCTTGATTCTGCATCAGCAGGCGAACGAGCAAGCGAATCTTGGCATCCGGCATATCGACGACGGACTGCACGGCCCGGAACGCGGCGTCGAACGACTGCAAGAAGCGCAGCTCTTCGGGCCAGTCCTTCTCGACAGTTTCGGCGATGCACTCGTAGAGAAACTCCGCGTGCGGAGTAAGGTCAGGGTATCGGTACAGGTCGACCGTGTCTCCAACCACCGTCATCCGATTTTGATCGTCCAACGTGAATTGCACGCGGGAGCGGACGTAGCGGGAGATCGTATCCAGAACCTGCTCGTACTCGCGGCGGCGGCGCAGAATCGCGGCCGACACGGGGAAAATGACACCCTCGGTTGTGTACCCCAGACGGGCCAGAGCATGGTGGATGATGAAGCGGTGGATTCGCCCATTGCCATCTTCGAAAGGATGGATGTAGACGAACCCAAACGACGCGCAGGCCGCCAGGGTGACGGCGTCAGTCCGGTCCGCGTGCTGGATCTTTTTGAACATCTCCGTCCAACTCGACATCAGAGTTTCAAGATCTTCGGGCTTTGGGCAGGGATACGCCACCTCTTCGGAATAATCCATCCGGGTCCGCCCGACGTAGTTCTGGATTGTGCGCCAGTCGTTAGCGGCGAATCGCGGATCCTGGACAATCCGGCGCTGCAACTCCACCAGGCCGCCTTTGTCTACAACGGAGGCCTCTCCCGCCCGTGCCAGAACTTCGACAAAGCGTTCTTCCCGATCCGCGGTTGGCCGTTCTCCTTCCAAAGCGTAGGAGGACTTAGTCTCATTCAGATAGAGGTAACCGGCTGCACGCTGGAGGAGCACAGGATCCAGATTGGCGGTCATCGCTTGAACCCGTTCAGCGAAATCCTGCTGCTGAAACTGCTTCAACTTGCGAGTCACGCGAATCAGCGGGCAATATTGGTACGCACTCAAGGCGCCAAGCAGGTTGTCCCGAAGACGATAGCGTTGTAACCGAGGTGCGTCCCGCTCGCGGTTCGTCCACGTGATCTGGAGTGTTGAATCCCCCAAGGAAGCATACTCGCCGGCGGTGAGATCCTTCAGCGGCAAGCGCTGCTCGGACAGACATTCGAAGAGACACCACGCACGTCTGGCATAGCTGCTTCTGGGCTGATCTTTCATCCATTGGAGCACGACCTTGGCGTCAAGAGCTGAAATCACCACCTGCCAAACGCGCAGGTCGAGCGGCTCGTACCTGAGCGCAAAACGGAGATGCTCGCGAGTGCTGCGAGCGAGGTACTGTGTAGGATAAACTTCAAGCACGGACTCGGCGCTTTCCTCAGTACGGCGGCTGGTCGGCCCAGCCTCAGAGCGCACCGCCGGTGGCGGGATCTTCAGCCCGAACTGCTCGATAAGCCCTGCCAATCCAATAGGTTGAACAACAGCCATGGTTATTCTGCGATTCTTGTGGTAAAACGCGTACTGGCGCTCTAAAATCCTAACAAATGGCGTTGCGCGACGTAAAATTTGCACCTAGCCGCTAGGTGAGAACTCGCAAGAGGCAAGCCAGAACACCGGTTGAACACGCTAAGCCCTTTGCCTGCTGCTGAGTACGGCGGGGCAACATCCGCAAAGGCGACATACTCAGTCGCACGCTCTGGCGCAGTCGGTCCAGAGTCTCCCCGGCGCTATCGCAGAGTCTGATTGCGGCCCCGCGCGGCTCTGGAGTGCCGCCCCACCAAAGCGCCTATGGATTCAGCGGAAACGTCTCGCAAAGCTCCAGCGCAACCGTATAGGCGACCGTTGCTTTCGCACGTGCCGGAATCCAGCGATAGCACGGAGTGCCGAACATGGTCCCGCGCTCGATCATGCTGCGCCTGGATTCCGCGAAGGGCGACACACCGAATTCGAGGCCGCGGGTGAGGGTCTTGCCGCCCCATGGCTGGGCGGTGCGGCAGTGGTTCTCCTCCCACATGCCGAGCCAGGGGAAGTCGCTACGCTTCCACTCGTAGCGGAGCAGCAGCTTGTGGGTGGGGCTCCAGGCCTGGAAGCCCACCGTTTCGAGCGAGGGGTCCATGAGTTGAGCGGTGAAAGAGCCGGTCGTTTCGAGGGACGTGAAGACGCGCAGGTCCTCTACACCGCCGCCTTCGAGCGGCACGAAGGGCCAGTCGAACTCTGAGCCGATCTTGTGGCGGCAGTAGCCGCCGGTGAAATCGGACTCCGTGACCTTCGACTGGGTGGCTGTCGCCTCTGTGATAGTGCGGCCGCGTTCCAGGAAGGGCGGACCCAGGGTGACGTGCTCGGTCCAGGCGATGGGCCTGTCGTGGATGGCGAGGTTCTCCACCGTCTCTTCAATCTGGATTCGGCGGCTGCCGGGAAACAGACTCAGCCGACGGTCGAAACGGAGTTGGGCGTGCGGGAGCACTGCGGTCTGAAACAACACGCCGCGCTCTTCGCACAGGTCGTGCGTGATCACGCCGGTTTCGCCGTGGACTCGCAGTCCCGCCGCCTCTTCCTCCGGACTGGGGCCGCCGAAAGTGTCGAGGCAGAGATTATGGCCGAGGATCCCGGCAAGAAGCTGGCTCTCGGCGTCGCTGCCATATTCGAGCATCTCCGACTTCCAGGCGGAGGGCTCAATGGTTGGCCAAGGAGGCGACCAGAGCGGGTTCACCCCCGTCGATTTGTCAACGATGGCCGCGATGTGGCCTCCCTCGGCGGTGACCACGACTCGCAGATACTCGTTTTCCAGGGCGACGGCGCGCCGCCCGCGATAAGAAAAAGCCGGCATTCGACCTTTCTATCAGATCGGCTGCCGGCTTGGCTCGACAAGTTTTAAGAAACACACGCGGCCGATCTGGAGATCGGCGATCCCAACGAGTTAGAGCTTCGGCGCGTAGTGCTGTTCGCGCGTCTCGTCCGAGTGGATCTTTCCGTCGCGGATGGTAACGATGCGGTGCGCGTATTCGGCGATATCGCGCTCGTGCGTGACGAGAACGATGGTATTGCCCTGCTGGTAGAGGCGTTCGAACAGGGCCATGATGTCGGCGCTGGTGGCCGAGTCGAGGTTGCCGGTCGGTTCGTCGGCCAGCAGGATCGACGGGTTGTTCACCAGAGCGCGGGCAACCGCGACGCGCTGGCGCTGACCGCCGGAGAGTTCGTTGGGCTTGTGCATCATGCGCTTTTCAAGATCGACGATCTTGAGCGCATGCTTGGCGCGCTCCAGCCGTTCGGCGGACGGCACTCCGGCATAGATGAGCGGCAGTTCGACGTTGTGGAGCGACGAAGCCCTTGGGAGCAAGTTGAAAGTCTGGAAGACGAACCCGATCTCTTTATTCCGGATGCGAGCCAACTCGTCGTCGTCCATGGCGCTGACGAGGTGGCCATTGATGTAGTAATCGCCCTTGCTCGGCGAGTCGAGACAGCCGATCAGATTCATCAACGTGGACTTGCCGGAACCGGATGGACCCATGATGGCTACGTATTCGCCGCGATGGATGGTGAGATCCACGCCGGAGACCGCATTGATCTCCTGGTCGCCCATGATGTAGGTCTTCCAAAGGTCGTACGTGCGAATGACGATATTCTCGCGTTTCAGATCTTCCGCGCGGGTATCGGTGTCGATGGTCGCTGTGCCCATAGCTTCTTCCTTTGTCTCCGGCTCGCTAGTTCCCGGCTCGCTTGTGTCCCGCTTCAGGATCGAGGATCTCAGCCTTCCGTCTTGGCTGGCGCCGTATTGTCAACCTTCACCTTGGCCGCGTTGCGCAGAGTGCGGATCACTTTGTAGCTGCCGGTGATGATCTCTTCGCCATCATTCAACCCGTTGAGGACTTCGATATCAGTGGTGCCGGTGATCCCGGTCTTCACCTCGCGGAATTGCGCCGCGCCGTTCTTCACGATGAAGACGCCCTGCAGCTCTTCCTTCTTGGCCTTCTCGGCCGCCGCGTCGGACGTGGACTTGGCCTGGACCGTCTTGCCGCCGGGCTTCTCGGGTTCGAGGTCGCCGCGCTGGCGTACGGTGAGCGCCTGGATCGGAATGCTGAGCGCCTTCTGCCGCGTGGCCGTGATGATCTTGGAAGTGCAGGACAAGCCCGGGCGGATGTCCTCGGGCGGGTTATCCAAAGCGATGACAACCTTGAAGTCTTTCGCTTCCTGGCTGGACACGGCGCTCTGACTCGCCGCCAGACCGGTAGACCGCAGGATGGCAGTGTTGCCGATTTCGGTGACGTGGCCCTTGAAGGTCTTGTTCGGAATGGCGTCGATGGTGACATCGGCCGCCTGGCCGAGCTTCACATTCACGATGTCGGTCTCATCAACTTTGACTTCGGCGGTGATCAGGCTCATGTCGGCGATGGTCATGATGAGCGACGCTGAGGAATTCTGCACGCCGGGCACGACGGTCTCACCCATGCGAACCGGCAGGTTAGTCACGATGCCGTCGATCGGACTGGTGGCCATATGCTTGGCGAGAACGTCGCTGAAGCGGCGCAGGGTGGCCTGAGACTGATTCACGCGCTTTTGAGAACCATTCAACTGGGCCGCGGTCTGTTCACGCTGCGCCATCATCTGTTTCAAGGAGGCTTCAGCGCCGCGCAGAGTAGCGGTCTGGCTGTCGAGGGTGCTCTTACGGACGTCGTAATCCTGCTTTGCGATCAACTTCGCCTTCCAGAGCTGTTCGCCGCGTTGGAAATCGACGCGGGCTTTCTCCAGGTCAGCCTTGGCGCGATCGACCGTCGCCTGCGCGCTGGCGATGTTGTCATCCATGGCTTTGAGTCCCGACTCCGCGGCGGAGGCATCGGCCAGAGCCGAATTGAGAGACGCCTGTTGGGCCTGGACGTCGGCATCGGCCTGAATATTCTCCAGCCGCGCGAGGACCTGCCCCTTCCGGACGCGATCACCCTCTTTCACGCCAATGTCAATGATGCGACCCATGACGTTGGCGCCAACATTGTAGTAGTCGCGGGGCTTGATCTCACCCGAGGCTGTAACCAGACTGGTTAGGTCCTGCTTGACCACCTTGCCCGTTTGCACGGTGACAATGCCCCGCTGGCTCATCTTCACGCTCGCGAAGACCGCGCCGGCGACAACAATGGCGCCGCCAATGCCGAGAATCCACTTCCAGTTCCGTTTCACGGATGAATGACTCCTGCTCTTGCTCTCTCTCTCAAGGACGACGACACATCCGGATTTGTTCTGAGGTTTTTCCGGAAAAGTGAGATAACCCAGGCGAGGCGCGGACGAAGCTAGGGTAGCGCCGCCCGAACCGCCGCCTGACCTAAACCGCCAAGCCGCTGAAAGATCAACGCGATTAGTATCATCTCGATTATATCCACCTAAGAGGCAGTTAGCCGGTGTATGGCCTCTCCGTTGTAGAATCGTCGTGACTCTCTCGCACGAGTCTTCCGTTAAGGAGCGATGGATGGACCGGAGAACTTTCCTGATGAATTCGGCGGCGGCTGGCGTGGCGACAGCAATGGGAGCGGGGGTGGCTGGAGCCGCCACGGGCCGTCTGCCAATCCGCAAATGCGTCGAGTACAGCATGCTGGGCCAAGGCCTGAGCCCCGCCGAACGCTTCCGATTGGCCAAGGAATGCGGCTACGAAGCGGTGGAAGTCGGCACCATCGAAGATCCCGCGGCGGCAGAGGCCATCAAGAAGGCTTCGGACGACACCAGCATCCCAATTCATTCGGTGATGAACATGGCGCACTGGGAGTTTCCCCTGTCCAGCCCCAAGCCGGAGGTTGTGGCGCGCAGCCTGAAGGGCATGGAAACGAGCATCGGCAACGCCAAGCTGTGGGGTGCGCAGACCGTTCTGCTGGTGCCCGCGGTGGTCAACGCCGAAGTGAGCTACAAGCAGGCCTGGGAACGATCTCAGAAAGAAATTCGAAAGCTCATTCCGCTGGCCGAAAAGAACAAGGTGATTATTGGCATCGAGGAGGTATGGAACAAGTTCCTGCTGAGCCCCCTCGAGATGGCGCAGTATATCGATGAGTTCAAGAGCCCTTGGATTCGGGCCTATTTCGACGTCGGCAACGTCTTGTTGTATGGCTATCCGCAGGACTGGATTCGCACGCTCGGATCGCGCATCGTTAAGCTGCATCTGAAGGACTTCACGTTCCGTCGCGACAAACAGCTTGGCAAATCGGTGGCCGATTGGGTGAATCTGCGCGACGGCGACGTCGACTGGAAGGCGATTCACCAGGCGCTGACGGAGATCGGCTACAAGGGCGATGCCACCGTGGAGTTGGAAGGAGGCGACGCCACGTATCTTAAGGACGTGAACCGCCGCTTCGAAGCGATTTTGCAGGGCGCATAGCGTCCGTCATGGGTCTGGAGTAATTGAGAATTGGCTCAGCTTTCGCAGTCCCGAGCGGCCTTGCCGAGGCGGAGAACGCGAGAGGTTTCCGATAACGTAGCGCATTAGCCTCTGTCGACGGGAGATCGACCACGTATGAAGAAGTTTCTCTTGGGTATCCTCGCGGGCATCATCATCGCCGGGGTGGCATGTGTCGTGCTGGCGTTCGCGCTGGTTCGATGGTCGGCTCAGAAACCGCAGGTGCCCGATTCGGGCATTCTGGTGATGAACCTGGAGGGCGCGGTGCCGGAGGGTCTGGCGGAAACGCCGCCGATTCCGGCGCTAGCGCGCCAGACGCCGCTGGCGGTGGTGGAGTGGTGGAGCGCGCTGCGCGCCGCGGGTAAAGACTCGCGCGTGAAGGCCCTCATGCTGCGGCCTCGTCACGTCTCCGCGGGCTGGGCGAAGTTGCAGGAACTTCGTACGGGAATCGAGGCGTTCAAGAAGTCAGGCAAGCCCGTTTATGCCTGGCTGGAGACGCCGGGATTGCGCGAATACTACCTGGCCTCCGCAGCCGACCGCATTTACCTGGCTCCAGAGGACTACCTGAACGTGAAGGGCCTGCGCATCGAGGCGATGTACTACAAGGGCTCATTGGACAAGCTCGGAGTCCAGTTCGACGTCGAGCATATGGGCAAGTACAAGGATGCAGGCGACATGTTCACCCGCAAGGACATGAGCCCCGAGACGAAGGAAGCCTTGAACGCGCTGCTCGACGGGATCTGGAACAACGTCACGACCACCGTTAGTTCGGCTCGACGAATGAAACCGGAGCAATTCCGGACGCTGGTGGATGACGCGCCCTGGCTCGGTCCCGCCGCGATCAAGGATGGTCTGATCGACGAGCTGAGCTACCTGCCGCTGGTGGAAAAGGCCCTGGCCAAGAAAGCGGGCTTGCAGGAGCCTGTTTTCATCAATCCTCAGGTTCTCCTCGGCGATCTGCACAATTCGGAGAAGAGCCAGCGCCTGGCCTACCTGGTGGCCGAAGGAGACATCCTGCGAGGCGCGGTGTCGAACCCGTTCGGCGATGACGTTGGGCTCACGCCGGCGCCGGTTACGAAACTGGTGAAAGAGATCGGCGACGACCCGAGCATCAAGGGCGTCATCGTGCGGGTGGAATCGCCGGGCGGGGACGCCATCGCCTCGGACGAAATCCTGCAATCGCTCAAGGACCTGGCGCGGAAGAAGCCGGTAGTGATTTCGATGTCGGATGTGGCGGCATCGGGCGGCTACTATATCGCCATGACGGGGGATCCGGTGGTGGCGTATCCGGGTACGATCACCGGCTCGATCGGCGTCATTTATGGGAAGGCCAACCTGAAGGGCCTGTACGACAAGCTCGGAATCTCCACGGACACCCTGAAGCGGGGCAAGTTTGCCGATATTGACTCGGAGACTCAGCCGCTTTCGCCGGAGGCGCGCAAGAAGCTCAGGGAGTCGATCGAGTCGATCTACAACGGCTTCCTGAAGCGCGTCGCGGATGGGCGCAAGACCACAGTGGACAAGATCGAGCCTTTGGCGCAGGGCAGGGTCTGGGTAGGCAACGACGCCTTGAAGATCCATCTGGTGGACGAGTTGGGCGGGATCGACCGGGCCATTGAAGTGCTCCAACGCAAGGCCCGGCTGCCTCTGGACCGGGAAGCGCGTCTGGTGGTATTCCCGAGCCGGAAGAGCTTCTGGCAAAGGATCATGGGCGTGGGCGATACGTCCACCTATGCCGCACTGACGCCGGAAGAATGGCTGCTCCGGCGCGCGGGAGCGCAGTCTGGGCTTATGCCCTTCTTGCAGGGCGGCATGCTGCGCGTGATGCCGTACCGGGTTGAGATTCATTAGGAACCCGGAGTGCGTGGCGCGGGCGCGCAACGCTTGCTGGGCTTAAACTTTGCCCCGGCACGCCGCTGATAGGCCACGCGGTTCCGTGTATCCTCGCAGGCGGTAACAGCCTTTGCCGGTAGTGCCGAATCAAAAGGCGCTTTTCGTTCTTGTACGTGGAATCGGTTACGGGCTAGAAACGAAAAGCGCTTTTCGTCTTGGCTTTTGTCACGCCCGTTCAGCATGCGACTTCCTCGGGGGTGACACTCTCGCTGGCGAGGGCGCGCTTCATCTTTCCGAGAGCGGCTTTGTGAATCTGCGAAACGCGGCTTTCGTTCACTCCCAGGCTTCTCCCGATGTCGCGCATGCTCCAGTCGCCGGAATAGTACATGACCACCACTTTGCGGTAGCGGTCCGGCAGAACATTCAGGGCCTTGGTCACGAGTTCCCTCGCCTCATTCGCCTCGAATAACCTGTCGGGGTGGAGATTCTCGGCGCAAGGGACATCCGGAGCCGGCACGTCCTCAGCCGCTTCCCTTCGGCTCGAAAGAGAGACCACCGGGCCGAGGCTGAAAAACCTGTAATGAGACGTCTGGGCTTCCACCGATCCGTCCGCCGAAATGGCGCCGGCTAAAGCTTTACGCTCAGTGCGCTGACTGCGAGTGGCCCAGTCGAGGGACCGCAGAGCGTCCAGGATCGCTCCACGGATGCGGAAGCGGGCATAGGCAGGAAAGGGTATGCCCTTGGACGGATCGTAACGGCGTACTGCGTCGATCAGGCCCAGGATACCGGTCTGAATCAGGTCCTCCAGTTCCACCGAGGCTGGAATAGTTGCGGCGATGCGCGCTGCGATAAATCGAACCAGAGGGAGGTTTTCCGTCACCGCTTCCTCCTCAGCCAGGGGCAATTTGGAAGACGCAGAGTCGATTCCTGCCGTTTGATACCGCGCCATTACCGCCGAGAACATTGCCATCGATTTCTCTCCCTGTCCGGTGCGCCAAAGTGAACTGGCGGGACAGGCAGAGGGGAGCACGGACCGCTCCAATGGGCGTCTTGGCTATAAGTGACTGTTAATCAATGAGTTGAACATTCACCCATTCTGGATGGCATGGGGAAGTAAGGCGGATTTGTTCCGTTATGGTTCCCAAGCGGAACAAGTGTCATCTTTCGAGACGAGAAGGCGCTACTCGCTCTCAAGGCGCCGAAGATGGACCCAGCTCTTCAGAGCCAGCGCGGCGAGAACGATGAGGATGAACCAGCGGAAGTTACCATCAAGGGTGGTCCAAGCGAGAGTTGCCAGGACCGCGTATGCCACTAACGCTTTATAGAAACGCGGGCGGGCGGTGGGATCGGACGAAGGCATGTACTTGAATGGTATGCCTACTTGGGCATGTTGTAGGAGAAGACAAGCTGCAATCGCACTTCCTGGCCCTTAAAACCGGTGGGCAGCGGCGGGAAGGGGACCGCTCCGCTGATGCCGGCGACTGCGGCGCGGTCGAGGGCTTCGGCACCCGAGGGCACGTAGATGACGAGCTTGGGAACCTGCCCGTCCCGGTTCACGGCGAACTGAAGGATCACGCGTCCACTGCGGCCGAAGCGGGCGCTCTCGGGCAAAACGGAAAACCAACTGCGGCGCACGGCCGCCAGAACCTGCACCAGATACGATTTGAAATCAACGCCTTGCGGATCGCTGAGCAGCTCCAGGGCGCTGTGTTGCGGGCCCGGAGACCCACGCTGCCGCAAGGGATCGCTGGAGCCGCCAGAGCCTTCTCCCGCGTCGCCGATGGTCATGCCGCGGCCATTTGCACCGCTCCGAATGACTGCCCGGGTGGCTTCCTCAATGTTCGAGTTCGGAGCCTCGATGCGCGGCGCGCCAATGGTTCTTCCCTTCGGCGTACCTTGCGGGCCGCCGATCGGTTCGAAGGGATTCTTGCTCTGTGAAGGTGGAGGCGGCGCGAGTTGCTGGGCGGGCAGCAGCGGGTTGTTCATGGCCGCCAGGTTCCCTTGCTGCGGAATATCGATCTTGGGAGCCTCGATCGGTTGAGCCGAGGGCCTGGGCGGCAAAGGAATGCCCGGTGTCGCCCCGCCGGGAGCGGGACGCTGCAAAGGTACATTGAGTTGGGGCTTGGGAAGCAAACTGGAGAGATCCACTTCCTGGGCTGGCTTGTTCACCTGCGGTGCCTTCTGCGTCAGCTTGAACTCGTCGGGGTTGAGCCGGGGGGCGATGAGAGGAGTCGCGTTCTTCAGCGAAATCTCGAATTGCCGAACGTCACTCGACCGGCCGAGACCGCCGGGAGCGTTGGTGACAAGCGCGAGGACGGCGATATGCCAGACGACGGCGCCGACAGCGGCGATCCAATGGCGGCGCGGCTGATCCGGCTCGCGCCAGTCGAGGAGGAGCTGAGGCTCTGCCTGGTCGCCGTGCCAATATCGCTGAAAATCTGAAAGCATTCGCTCCGGAAGGTTAAGACGTCGTCGATGGGGGCCTTGTTGCGCGCCCGGAGGCGGATTCCCGAGGAAAGAGACGCTTCAGGCGGGCAGGTGCCGGGCGACAAGCTCGGCATGCTCCTCAATCTTAGCAAGGATGTCCCGCGCCAAAGCGAGCGCACGCGAGGCCGCGACGCCGTCCACGAGCGGCCTGGAGCGCGTCTCACAGCAGTCCAGAAAGTGATCGAACTGGCGCTTGAGGGGCTCGCCCTTCTCGACGGGCAACTGCTGAAAACTGACCTGACGCTCAGCATCGACTCCTATGACGTTGCAGTCCTGGCGTGCGTAATCGATGGAAACGTACTGCCCAGGTTGGAAAAAACGCAGCTTGCGGACCTTCTCGGTGGAGACCCGGCTGGCGGTGAGGTTGGCGACGCAGCCGTTGGGAAAGGCGAGTCGCACGCTGGCGATGTCCACCTTCTTGCTAAGAATGGAGATGCCCGCCGCGCGAACCTCGTTGGGCAGATCCTTCGTCATGGCGAGGAGGATGTCGAGGTCGTGGATCATCAGGTCGGACACTACGCTGACATCGAGACTGCGCGGCGTGAACAGACTGAGGCGGTGGACCTCAAAAAACAGGGGCAAAGTTACGACGCGCAGGGCCGCCTGGACGGCGGGGTTGAAACGCTCCAGATGGCCGCATTGCAGGATGCGGCCATGCCGATCGGCCGTACCCACGAGAGCGTCCGCATCCGCGGCACTGGGGGCCATCGGCTTCTCCACGAGGACGTCGAGGCCTGCTGCAAGCAAGGGGCATCCGACCGCGGCATGGACTGTAGTGGGCACAGCCACGATAGCAGCCGAGGCGTTCTCCGTAACTTCCGCGAGGCTCCGAAATGCCGGGCATCCGAACTCTTGAGCCGCCGCTTCGCCTCTTGCGGCGTCGACATCGTAGACGCCGGCGAGCGTGGCGCGAGTGCTCTCGCGCGTCACGCGCAAATGATTGCGCCCGAAGGCGCCCGCGCCGACGACGGCGACTTGGTGCGAAGCGGTTGACATACTCATCCCAGCATCGCGCCGGGTATGAGGAAAGGCAAAGCGAAGCTACCGAGCGAGTAATTCGAGACGCGTCAGCCACGAGTCGAAGTGCGTGCACTCGACGCGGATGCGTTCGAGGCCGATCCGCTGTGCGGCGTCGACCCCGTCGAGCACTTTGTCGTACCTTGGCACGAGCGCGCTGATTCGCTTGGACGGGGCCGTGTCCACAGAGTCGTTAATCTCCTCGGGGCTTCGAAACTGGTCGCGAATCCGTTGGAACTCCCTGTTCTTGTCGGCGGCCCCGAGCACCTCGCCTAGCTTGGCGCAGTCGCTGAAGAGCAAGGCTTCGAACTCGTGCATCAATACGAACGGAACGAAGCGAAGTGAGTTGAATCCCGGCCCCATTTCGCGAGCAACGTCGTTGAACATTGCGCGCTCGACATGTTGCGCTTTCTCCTCAAAACGCTGGTGTGACGCCTCCGCGCGACCCGGCCAACCCTCACCCTTCGACGGCAAGCCATAGAAGTCGACCATCGTCGTTACGACGCGACGCGGGTCTCTGCGGAGATGATTGACAATCGACTTTCGGGCAGCCGGCCAACCACAGATCCCGCCGGCTCCATCCCCCACGAATCTCGAAGTGACATAGGAATAGTTGCTATGGAGCAGATGATTGCGAAGTAACTAATCGACGAAGCGCGCCTCGGTCTGGCCCTCCACGTGAAACATCAAGCCCGGCATCACATCTCCAACGAGGGCCGGCCGCCAAACTCGTTCTTCTCCCAAAGTTGGCCGAGGCTATAGTCGTCGAGCCACTCGCGGAGTTCCTCCGTTTTGAGACGCGTGAGCTGGGTTCCGCCGTTCACCCGATCGGCGACCAACACGTCCTCGGGCTTGAAGTAGTCCACCAAACGCGGCGACTGCGTGGCGACGATGGCCTGCGTATCCACCGAAGCCCGGCGGATGAGTGCGGCGAGAATCTCAATCGCCGCTGGGTGCAGACCGAGTTCCGGCTCATCGACCAGAATGAGCGACGGACGCAGCTCGACAGGCTGCAACAAGAGAGTGGCCAGCGCAATGAAGCGTAGCGTGCCGTCCGACAGATCGGCCGCGTTGAAGTATTGGTCGCTGCCTTTGTGACGCCACTCAAGCTTGATGTCCTCGGAGTTCAGCGCCAGCGGCTCCAGTTGAAAGTCGTCAAAGAACGGGGCGACTTGCTGGACCGTCCTGCGAATAAGGGCATAGGAGTCCGGGTGCTTCTGTTTCAGAAGGTACAGGAAGGCCGCAAGATTTGAGGCGTCTGGGCGCAAGAAGCGGTTGTCGTCGAGCCTGCCAGTTCGGCGCAAAGGCGAGGAGGTGCCGGTGTCGTTCAAGTGAAAGAAACGCCACCTCTGCATCAACAGGCGGCCCACCCAAATGCCCGATGGAATCACCCGGTTGGGAAACCCAGCAAGGTTCTCGACTCGGTCACCAGGTTTCGCGAAAAGCAGCCGATCATCGGAAGCAGGAACGAGCCGGACGCCGTATGCAGGCTGTCCCTCTGGTCCCGACAGCAGAATCTCGATTGCCGGTGTTCGTTTCGTGCCGAGGTGCAAGAGCCGGTTTGCTCCACCAGCCACACTGACATATTGGTCGAACCAATCGGACGTCTCCAGCGCGTCTCTGAGGAAGGAGAAGACTCCGACGAAATTGGACTTGCCCGAGCCGTTGGCGCCAATCACGATGTTGATTGGCCTCAGGTTGAGATCCTCAATCGCGGCGATACTTTTGAAACCACGGACCGTGATCGCGCTGATGGCGTTATTGGGCATGACAGCGACTCAATGCAAGCATAGCAACGTCGACGAGGATTGAAGAAAAAGCGAGCGCTAGTCCTCTTGCGCCTTCGCTCCGACAATGGCGATTCTCGCCTTGTTGGCAAGGTCGAGCATTTCGTCCTTGTCGAGCAACAGCGTACGGCCCGCGTCCACGGCGAGCACTGTCGCGCCGCATTCGATCATGGTCTGGATGGTGGAAGGTCCGGCCACGGGCACATCGAACAACAGATGCTTGCGCCGCCGCGAGACCTTCACCAGGCGCAACGGGCGGCCGTTCACCAGGGATGCGGCGCGGCGCAGCATGGCGTCGGTGCCTTCCATTGCTTCGACGGCGACGCAGGCGCGCTCGCTGACGGCTACGCTCTGGCCGACATCGTGCCCGGCCAGCGCATTCGCGACGCGGCGTCCATACTGGATGTCTTTCTCTTCGTCGGAGTCCAGGCTTGCGCCTGGCGAGAGAGCCTTCGCCCGCGAGCAGCGGCTTCAGCAGAAGGGTCGAATCCGCCAGATGGATGCCCTCTTTTTCAAGCTCGTCACGCACACCGCCGATCAGCGCGTCGGTGTTGCGTTCGGGCAGGGACGCCAACAGTTTGAAGAGCCGCCAGTCGGGCTTCAGCGAGGAAAACAGCGAGGTGTGCTTCACCTGACCGGCCATGATGACCTCGGTGATGCGCTCCTCGTGAAGGATGTCGATGAGGCGGCTGAGTTCGGCGATGCTCAGCCAGTGACAGGCCGCGCCGAGTTGCTCGACTTCGGGCGGCGCGTTGTCCTTCAGGGCCAGGACCACCACTTCGTGGCCGAGTTGCTTCGCGGTCTCGAGTGCAAGGACTGGGAACCGTCCACTTCCGGCGATCAGACCGTATCTCACTGCATGCTCGCTTGCCGAATCGCGCGTCTCACTTGATAAAGCCGCGTTGGGCGGCGCGTATGAACTCGATCAACTCGTCCACCTCGGGACAAGGCGGCACCTCAGCCTGGATGTCTTCGATAGCCTGAGAGGTGTTGCGGGTGGCGCTGGTGAGCAGCCGGAAGGACTTGTGCAAGCCCTCGATAGCCTCGTTCGAGAAGCCGCGCCGCTTGAGGCCCACTTTGTTCGCGCCGAAAACCTTGGTCTCCCGAGGCGTGACGGTTTGCGAGAACGGCAGGACGTCCTGCGTGAGAACGCTGTAGCCGCCGACGAACGAGTGCCGGCCAATGCGGCAGAATTGGTGCACTCCCGAAAAGGCCTCTACAATCGCCCAATCGCCGATGGTGACGTGGCCCGCGAGCGTCACCGCGTTGCCCAGGATGCAGTGGCTGCCGATGTTGGCGTCGTGCGCAATGTGCGCATAGGCCATGATCAGGTTGTCGTCGCCGATGGAGGTGAGCGCGCCTCCTCCCTCGGTACCGCGGTGAATGGTCACGAACTCGCGGATCTTATTGCGATGGCCGATGCGCGTCTCGGCGCGTTCGCCGTGATACTTCAGGTCCTGCGACGCGAGGCCGACGGTAGCGTAGGGGTAGAAAATGTTGTCCTCTCCGATGAGGGTGGGACCTTCCAGGCAGAGGTTCGCCATCAGGCGCGTGCGCGCACCGATTTCGACCTCTGGACCGACGATGCAGTACGGCCCGATCTCGGCGTCTGGATGGATGCGTGCCAGCGGATCGACGATGGCGGTCGGATGAATAGCCATCGGCTGTACTTCCTACTTGGCCGTGGTCGGCTCCGGCTTCCTGGCAGGCTTGTCGGAGACCATGCACATGACGGTCGCTTCGGCAACCATTGCGCCGTCGACGGTCACGACGCCCTGGGCCTTCACGGCGGTCGCCTTTTTCTTCAGGATCTTCATCTCGATCCGCAGGGTGTCGCCGGGCAGGACGGGCTTACGGAACTTGGCCTCTTCAATGGAGGCAAAAAGTACGAGCTTCGACGCGCGGTCGGGGACGTTCAGCAGGACCAGAACGCCGGCCACCTGCGCCATGGCTTCGATGATCAGCACACCCGGCATCACGGGGAATTCGGGGAAGTGACCCGTGAAGAAGGGCTCGTTGGCGGTTACGTTCTTGATGCCAACAATGCGATCAGCCTCGAGTTCCACGATCCGGTCCACGAGGAGGAAGGGATAGCGGTGCGGGAGGATGTCGCGAATTTCGATGTTTTCGAGGACTGCCATAGCGAAAGGGTTATTCTAACAGGGATCACGAGGGAGCTACGAGTCATGGATCCGATTGGGGCATGGGCTGAAAGCCACCGCGAGGACTCTGATTGCGCTGCTGCGCGAGATGGTGGAGTGCGAATCGCCGAGCGACGACGTGGCTGCGGTGAACCGCTTTCAAGAGCTGCTGGTGGCTCGCGACCGCGGGGTTGGCGCGGCCAAGATTCACGAAGAGCGCTGGCGCTTTCGGACGGAACCTGCTGCTCGATTTCGAGCTTCCGGGACCGAGGCGGAAGCTCCCTGGACGCATTCTGGGCGTAGGCCATGCGGACACGGTGTGGAGCCTGGGCACGTTGCGCTCGATGCCGTTCCGCCGGGAGCAGGGACGCCTGTGGGGACCGGGCGTGCTGGATATGAAAGCCGGGCTCGCGTTATTCCTATATGCCATGAAGGCGCTGCGCGAACTCGATCTGCCCGTCGCCCGCAAGGTGTCGCTGTGGGTGGTAAGCGACGAAGAGGTTGGCAGTACGGGTTCGCGAGCGCAGACCGAGAGCACTGGCCAAAGAAGCCTGCGCGGTGCTGGTGGCCGAACCGGGCACGGGGCTGGAAGGCAAGCTGAAGACGTCGCGCAAGGGCGTCGGTGAGTACACGATCACGGTGCGCGGCAAGGCTTCGCACGCCGGGATCGATTTCGGCGCGGGGGCCAACGCCATCGTCGAACTGTCCAAGCAGGTCGCGAGAGTTGCTGGGTTCACAGACTTGAAGAAGGGGCTGACGGTGAATCCCGGCGTGATTAGCGGCGGGACGCGCAGCAACGTTGTAGCAGAGGCGGCGCGCGCGGAGGTGGACATCCGTGTGGCTCGATTGCGCGACGCGGCGCCGCTCGACCGGAAATTCCGTGCGTTGAGAGCATTCGACAAGCGCTGCTCCGTCCAAGTGGCCGGCGGCTTGAACCGTCCACCCATGGAACGTACTCCCGGCATTGCCGCACTGTTCCGTCAAGCCAAGGATCTTTCGAGGACACATTTGGGCCGGACGCTCGAGGAGAGCGCCACGGGAGGCGGCTCGGACGGCAACTTCACGGCTGCGCTCGGGGTTCCGACTCTGGACGGCCTCGGCGCAGTGGGCGAAGGGGCCCATGCCGGCGCACGAGTCTATTCTGGAGGACCGGATAGCCGATCGCGTCGCTTTGCTCGCCTTGCTCGTGCGCCATTTGGGACAATAGAGAGTTCGGAAAACGTGTGTCCGGGACGGAGCAATGGTAGCCACAGGGATTTACTACGCGCTGACTATGCTGGGCCGCCGGAGCGGCCTTGGGACTGTTCTTCGCGCCCTGGGCGGCAGCTCCTTTGCTGGTGGTGGGCCTGTTCTGCTTATGGTTCTTCCGCGACCCCGAACGCGAGATTCCGCGCGGTCCAGTGGCCGTGGCGCCGGCTGACGGCAAGGTGGTGCTGGTGCGCCGCAAGCCCGAATCGACGCAGGTCTGCATCTTCCTGAACATCTTCGACGTGCATGTGAACCGGACGCCGATTGGCGGCAAGGTTGTGGATGTCACCTACAACCAGGGCAAGTTCCTGGTGGCGAGCAATGAAGCGGCTTCGTACGAGAACGAGCGCAACACGATCACGGTGGAGTCGAAAGACGGCGTGAGCGTGAGCTTCTCGCAGATCGCGGGGCTCATCGCCCGCCGTATCGTCTGCTACGTAGCGCCCGGCGAGTTTGTGACCGCGGGCCAGCGCATCGGGCTAATCAAGTTCGGCTCGCGCCTGGACGTCAACTTCGGCCCGGAGTGGTCCATTGAAGTGAAGGAAGGCCAGCGGGTTTCGGCTGGCTCCACGGTCCTTGCGCGACGGTCTGCCGATACGATCAAGGCCAGTCAGGAAAACGTATGAATCCCCGGCTCAACATCCGAGAACGTCTGATCGATCCGAATTCCCCGAATCGCATGCCGCGCAGAGCGGCCTACGCCTTGCCGACTTTTTTTACGGCAGGGAACCTGTTTCTCGGTTTTCTGGCAATCCTGCAGTCGATTGAAGGGGCGCTCTACGCCTCCAGCGGCAATCTTGGCTTCAATTCGCATTTCGAACTCGCCGCGAAGGCGATCGGCGTATCGATTTTCTTCGACGGGCTGGACGGAAGAATCGCGCGCATGACGAATACGACCAGCGATTTCGGGAGGGAGTTGGACTCATTAGCCGACGTGATCAGCTTCGGTATCGCTCCCGCAGTCCTGGCGTTCGCGTGGGGATTCTACTTCCTCGACGCGGCGACCACGGAACCGATGCGCGGCTACATCATGCAGGCAGGCTACTTCCTGATTTTCTGCTTTGTGTTATGCGGCGCGGCACGACTGGCCCGGTTCAATGTCACAACCAATCCCAAGCCGCGCAATCCCGGCCGGCCCGACCGGAAGTACTTCGTGGGATTGCCGATTCCAGCGGCGGCGGGGTTGGTTGCCGCGATGGTGTACTTCTTCGATTCGCGGCCTTTGGTTTACTGGCCGGTAGTCTGCGCATGGCTGGGGCTATTGGCGCTGCTGTCGTATTTGATGGTCTGCACATGGCGCTACCGCAGCTTCAAGGATCTGAACCTGATGCGTCCGCGCAGCCCACTCACGGTGGTGGCGCTGGGCATGATCATCTACGCCGGCTGGTTCTATTCCAAGGAGCTGCTGCTGGCGTTGTGCGGCGGCTACGTTTCGAGCGGCATCCTAGTGCGTACCGTGGGGTCCATCCGGCGGTATTTCTATCCGCGGCGGGCAACCGAGCAGACCGGCGCGGAAGCCGGTACGAAGTGACGAGAGGCGGACAGACTGAGGATATGACTCGCGCAAAGTGGCTTCTGATTGGCGGTGAAACCCTCATCGGCAAAGAGATCCGCGAGATGGTGGAAGAGCGCAAGTTGCCCATCGATCTGGCGCTGGCTTCCGCCGAAGCGAGCGAGCGGATTCTGACCGAGAGCGACGGCGAGCTTTTCGTGATCGCGCCGCTGGATGCGACGGCAGTGGAAGAGTCGACCGTGGTGATTTTAGCCGGCGCGGCTGCGACGCATCGCCTGGCCCGCGAGATGGTGCTCGCCGCCAAATCCAAGAACCGTCCGGCACTGGTGGACGCCACAGGCGCGCTGGAGGATCTGCCCGAGGCACGTCTCTGCGCGCCGGTGCTGGACCATATGCCGAAGCTCGGCGAGAACATCGTTTACGTTCCCGCGCATCCGGTGGCCGTGGCGCTTGCCCGCTTGCTGAAGGCTTTGAAGGTGACTCCGGCAGTGGAGGCCGTGGCCACGGTATTCGAACCTGCCAGCGAGCGGGACAAGCCAGGGATCGACGAACTACACAAACAGGTTGTCAATCTGTTCAGCTTCCAAGCTCTGCCAAAGGATGTTTTCGACGCCCAGACGGCGTTTAACCTGCTGCCTCGGTATGGGGAAGACGCGCCGGTCTCTCTGGCGTCCATCCAATCCCGCATCGAGGACGAATTGGCGTCTCTCACGGGGCCGTTAGGCCTGACGCCGCCCAGCATCAAACTGGTGCATGCCTCCGTCTTCCACAGCTACGCCATGAGCGTCTGGCTGCGCTTTGAGCATGCGCCCTCCGATGTGAAAGCGATCTCCACGGCCCTGGGCGAGGCTGGGTTCGAGGTGCGCGGCGACGACGTGGAGCCAGGGTCCAATACCGGGGTGGCCAGCCAAAGCGGCGTCACGGTCAGCGACGTAGCCGCGGACAGGACAAACTCGAAAGCCTGCTGGCTCTGGGTGGCGTTCGACAACCTGCGGGCTCGCGCGGACAATGCGCTCCTCACTGCCGCTTTGCTCAGCCGGGGAGTGAAGAAGTGACCGTGCCGTTCCGAAGCGAGTCTGACTCATCGCGCCGCCGCGAAAGGAAGCGGTCGCGACCCTCGCGCCCATCCTGATGGCTGTGGTTCTGGGCAGCGTCGGCTGCGGGTACAAGATGGGCGGCAAGGGGGAAACGCTGCCAACGACCCTGCACACCATCGCCATCCCCGCGTTCCACAACGTCACCACCAAGTACAAGCTCACGGGAATGCTGCCGCAGGAGATCGGACGCGAGTTCACAGCCCGGACGCGCTATAAGATCGTATCGGATCCGAGCGATGCGGATGCCATTCTGGAAGGCAGTATCAACCGGTACTACACGTCGCCGACGGTCTACGATCCGGCGACTTCGCGTTCATCGGGCGTGCAGGTGATCGTGTGGCTGACTATCAGGCTCAAGGAACGGACCACGGGCAAGGAACTGTTCAAGCGCGTCAATTTCGATGTCAAAGAGCGGTACGAGATTACGGGAGATCAGCAGACTTACCTGGATGAGAGCGATGCGGCATTGGGACGTTTGAGCCGGGCGGTCGCGCGGCAGACCGTCAGCAGTATCCTGGAAGCCTGGTAGCGACCGCTAAAGCCACGCCATGACGCCCGACCAATTCATCCGCTCGCTAGAACGCCAGGATCCGAAGCCTGTCTACCTCTTCCTGGGTCCGGAAGTGCACCGGCGCCGTCTGTGCCGCGAGGCGCTGATCGGCAAGCTGCTGCAACCCGAAGAACGCGAAGGCGGGTTGACGCGGCACGAGATGGACTCCATTTCGCTGCATGAAGTCCTGGACGATGCGCGGTCCATGTCGTTGTTCGCGGGCAGCCGGGTGATTTGGGCAGGCTCGGCGGAAGCGGCATTGCCTCGCGGCAAGAGCGCCGCGGCAGAGGACGATGAGGCCTCGACAGGCGGATCGAAGTCCGGCGACGCCGCCGTTCTCGCCGATTACTGCAAGGACCCGACCCCCGGCGTCGTGATCGTCTTCGACAGCTCGCGGTATGGCCTGGACGGTGAGGACAAGGCAAAGAGCGAGCGGGTGGCTAAGTTCTATGCCGCCGTGCCGGAGATTGTGGAGTTCGCCCCCGCGACGGCTCTGGACGCGCGAGTATTCGCACAGAAGCGAGCCGGCGAATTGGAGTTGAAGATCGGCCCGCAGGATCTGGATCGCCTGGTGGAAGCCACGGCGGCTGACCTGGCCCGTTTGGCGAATGAACTGGACAAGCTGGCTCTTTTCGCCGCCAGCCGCGACGGTGCGATCACTCAGCACGATATCGCGGCTCTGGTCCCGAACCTTTCCGAAACCACGATTTTCGCCTTGGTGAACGCGCTCGCCCGCCGCGACCGGTTGGAGTCCCTGCGGTTGCTGGACTCGCTGATCCGCGAGGGAGAGTACCTTCCGCTGGCATTGACGTTCTTAGGCAGCCTGCTGAGGATGGCCCTGGCCGCACGCGAGCAGCGTCTGCGCTCCGCGCAGGACGTCCAGAACTACTTTCAGAAGCAGGGGGTAGCGATGTGGCGTTCGCGCGCGGAACAAGTCTACAACGCCAGCCTGAAGTTTCCGCAGGAAAAGTTGGAGGAAGCGATTAGCTCAGTCTTCCGGGCGGACCGCGACCTGAAGGGCAGCCGCCCGGATGACCGGATTGTGATGGAAGACTTCGTACTGCGCCTCACGCAAGCGTAAGGCGCCGATCGAAAGTCCTTACGCAGCGGCAGGAGTACCGGACAGGGACTTCAGACGCTTGTGGATGCGCGCCTTATACCGGGCGGCAGTGTTGTCTTGGATGATGCCCCACTTCGCCGCGCGATCAACGATGGAAAAGGTAGCCGGAATCAGAGCGGTCGCCGCCTGAACGTCTTTCTTTTCTAGAGCCTTGCGCATAACACGGATTGCTAGACGCATCCGGCTTCTGCGCATTCGGTTGACCTTCGTGCGCCGCTCTGTGATGCGAACACGCTTCAACGATGCAATATGGTTCGCCATTGCTAGTCTTTACACACCTTGAGCCAAAGAGATACAGATACAAGGGTATCGCATCGGCCGCCGCGTCGTCAAAAGCGCCCGGCGCCGAAGACAAAAAGCGGGGCTCGCGGCCGGCACGGTCCGCGAGCCCCGAATGTCCGTAACGGCGGTGAGGCCGCTCCGGGGAACCACTAAGAGCGAGGGCGTGTTCCGCCCGTTTCCGCTCTCCGAGGTTCCGTGTTTTCCCTCGTCTACATTAAAAAACGTCCTTTTTTGCCAAAGGGTTACCCTTAATGTACATAAACATGCGGGGCCCTCGCTTGTGCGCTCATGCCATAATCAACCCAAGCCTGGGTGCCGAGGTGACAGCATGACTACCCGCTCAACCCTGTTGTGCACAGTGATTCTGGGAACCACGCTTGCCCTGCCGCTGCCAGCGCAAACCGGAGGGCCGGGAGGCGGCAAAACACCAGTCAATCCTCCACCGGCCGGCCGGAATTCGACGCCAACACTGCCGAACCCGGCCCCTCCAGCGCAGCCCAGCGATACCAAGCGCCTGATCTACTTTACCGGTCTAGTGATGATGGACGACGGCTCGCCTCCGCCGGGAAGCGTGACTATCGAGATCTCCTGCGGGGGAAGGCCGAAACCATACGGCGTCACGGACTCCGCGGGCGCATTCAGCATCGACTTCAGCCAACCCGACACGTACTCTATGACGGACTCGTCCTATTCGGGGCGGCCTATCGTCGACGGAAGCAACGGCGGCTCAAATCGTCCGCTCTCCGGGAACGTGCTGACCGGCTGCGAACTGAGTGGACGTTTGCCTGGATTCCGCTCGGATGTGGTTCAGCTCAACGATACGCGCCAACTGGATAATCCCAGCGTGGGTACCATAGTCCTGCACAGGCTGGCGAACGTGAGCGGCTACACCTTCAGCATGACCACGATGAACGCCCCAAAGAAGGCGCAAAAGGACTACGAGAAGGGCGTGGAATCAGCTCGAAAATCCAAATGGCCGGAGGCCGAGAGTCTGTTTCGTAAAGCCGTTACGGCGTACCCCAAGTACGCTATCTGCTGGGAGGCGCTGGGCCAGACGCTGGAGCTTCAAAAGCGGCCCGCGGAAGCGCAGCAGGCCTACCAGGAATCGATCAAAGCGGATCCCCGATTCGTCACGCCGCACCTGCGGCTGATGGTCCTCTCCGGTCGAGAGCAGCGGTGGGAAGACGTGGCGAAGAGTGCCTCGACCGTCATCCAACTCGACCCGTCCAGTTACCCGATCGCGTATTACTTCAGCGGTGTAGCCAGTTTGAACCTGAAGCGCGATGACGAGGCGGAGAAGAGCGTTCGGGCCGGCCTGAAGGTGGATTCCCATGGCAGAGTACCGCGGCTGAATCGCCTGATGGGAACCCTGTTGATGCAGCGTAGAGCGTACTCGGAAGCGTTACCGTACCTGAGAGCTTATCTGGAAAATCAGCCCGAACCGCCAGACTCCGGCGCGGTGAAAGGCGAGATCGCCTACGCCGAGAAGATGACTGCGGCCCCCTCTCCGGGTACTCCAGAGCGATAGCGGGCAAACAAGCCTGTTTCGGGGATGGGCACGGACAAAAAGCGGGGCGTGCAGCCGGCACGGTCCGCGCGCCCCGAGTACCCGGAACATCGCCGAGCGCCCCTCCGGAGAAGCCCTTGGAAGCGAGGATGGGTTCCGCCCAGCTCCGCTTCCCAGGTTTCGCGTATCCCTCGTCTATTTCCGGAAGCGTCCTTCTTTACCAAGGGGTTACGGCTGGAGTGCGAATAAGCCTGGAGGCAATCTTGCCGTTTTATGTCATAATCAATCACACTCTGGGCTCGGAGGTGATGGCATGGCGACCCAGTCAAGGCGATTGCAGGCCATAATTCTGGGAAGCGCGTTGGCATTGTCTTTGCAGGCGCAAAGCACGGGGCCGGGGAGCAGCAGCCCGCCAGTCGGCTTCAGTGGAAGCGCCTTGCCGGACTCAGTAACCCACGCGGGCGGAGGGCTAGCGAACGAGGGCAGGCGCCCGCTTTACATCACTGGAGTTGTGATGATGGACGACGGCGGCCCTCCGCCAGAACCTGTAGCTCTTGAAATCGCTTGCGGCGGCAAAGCAAAACCCTATGGAGTCACGGATTCGACGGGCGCTTTTTCCATAAACTACGGCCAGCCGGAGTCCTATGCGATGGGGTCATCGGACTTTTCGGGCGTGGTGGGTGGAAACGTGAACAACACGGGCTCCGGCCGTATCGGCTCCGCCGGTTCGATGATCGGGTGCAGTTTGAGCGCCAGGCTGCCCGGATTCAGCTCCGATCCGGTTCAATTGAACGAGAGGCGCCAAATCGACAACCCTAACCTGGGGACCATCGTCCTGCACCGTCTGGCAAACGCGAGCGGGTTCACCTTCAGCATGACCACGATGAACGCGCCCAAAAATGCGCGAAAGGATTATGAGAAGGGAGTCGAAACCGCAAAGAAGGCTAAGTGGCCGGAGGCCGAAGGCCTCTTTCGAAAGGCGGTTGCCGCCTACCCCGAGTACGCCGTCTCGTGGGAGGCCCTGGGACGGACGCTGGAAATGGAAAAGCGGCCCGCGGAGGCTAAGAAGGCCTATGAGGAATCGGTCCGGGCCGATCCGCGATTCGTCACGCCGTACATGCGGCTGATGGTCCTTTCCGGCCGCGAGCAGCGATGGGACGAAGTGGCCAAGAGCGCCGCGGCCGTGATTCAACTCGACCCTTCCAGCTACCCGCTTGCATATTTCTTCAGCGGGATCGCCAACTTGAATCTGAATCGGGAAGACGAGGCGGAGAAGATCGTGCGGGCTGGACTCAAGGTTGATTCCCATGGCACGGTGCCACGGCTGAATCACCTCATGGGAACGCTGCTGCTACATCGTGGGGCCTACGCCGACGCGTTGCCGTACTTGAGGGCTTATCTGCAAAACCAGCCCGAATCCGCGGACGCCGCCACAGTCAAAGGCGTGATTGCGCAAGCTGAAAAGCTAACCGCCACGCCCGGTCCGGGTGCGGCGGTGCGGTAGGGCTTACTTACCCTGTTCTCGACTGCGGCGGCTGACCGCAGAAGCTCCTAAGCCGGAAGGCCTTCCGGCTTTGCGGGTTTCGAGACACTCTGAAAGACACGAGAAACCGGCGGCTTGGGCCGGTTTTTTCACGAGCGTGATATCTTCCGCGCCCGTTGGTAGGAGTAGAGCGCCAGACCCAGCATCAGCATGGTGAGAAAAACCGCGGAGAGGAACTTGATGAGGTTCACCGGATCGCCGTCGAGTTCCTTATATCCGCGGCGCAGGGGACCGAACCCTACTGCGGCGGCTAAAGTCAGGAAAATAAAGGCCATCAGCTCATTCCACAGAGCATGAAGCGGCTTGATCACCCCGGGCAGAAACGACGCGATGAAAGCTTTTATCAGGCGCATTGTCGCTTGAGTTCGAACGGCGGGCAGCCAGCCAATTTCCTCACAATTCATCGTATCAGCAGGGCGAACCCCCTAATGCATTCGCGAGTACAGCCGATGGTATGGGTGTGCGGTGTACAGCCTCCAGACGCAATAGCTGGCCATTCGACCGAATCGCGACTATTCCGTCGAATGGTATTCTGAAAGTGGCGGGAAGGGAGATTTCTTGGACGAACGTCTCAAGCTGTTGATGCAGGAACTGGGCAGCGCGATCAACGACTCGCTGGCCGATTCGGATCGAATTGCGTCGGCGATCAGCGACATTCGCGAAGCGGGCTTCGATGTGTTCCTGATTCTCGAGGCCACGATTGGCTTCAACAAGCGCGATGAGAACGCCGCGGCGGACGATAGCGGCGAGCAGAGCGAAACGGAAATCGAAATAACCGACGAGCGGCCCCGTGCGAAAAAGCGCAGCGATACCGGGATCCGGCTAAAGTTTACGAACCAGGATCAGAAGTTCCTTCGCGCGCTGAAGATCTCCGTCGAGGACGAGGCTTCGGAATAGGGCCTCGCGGCCGCCGATCGCGTCCGGGAAAGATTCGGCAGCTCGGGCGCCGGTGAGCGGAGCAAGAGGCTGACGTTGCGACGCAGGGATTACTCGATGAAGAAATTGCCCATGCGTCGGAAGCGCGCATAGCGATCGTCAATCAGTTCTTCTCGACTCATTCCACTTAGCTCATCCAAGGCTGGCAGCAATGTCTGAAGCAGATACTCGGCAGCCTGCACGGGATCTTCCTGCGCACCGCCCGCCGGTTCGGGCACAATGCCATCAATCAGGTCAAAGCGCTTGAGGTCCGTTGCGGTAAGTCGCAACGCCGCGGCGGCAAGTTCGCCTTTTGAGGCGTCGCGGTAGATGATGGCCGCGCAGCTTTCCGGGGAAATGACGCTGTAGACCGAGTTCTCGAGCATGTAGACTCGATTGCCGATGCCCAGGGCCAGCGCGCCTCCGCTGCCTCCCTCGCCGATGACAACAACAATGATCGGAGTCCCCAGACGCGCCATTTCTCGCAAGTTCCAGGCAATTGCTTCGGCTTGCCCGCGCTCCTCGGCGTCGATTCCGGGATAGGCGCCCGGAGTATCCAGCAGAGTGACGATGGGACGGCTGAATTTAGCCGCCATTTCCATGGCGCGCATCGCCTTGCGATAGCCTTCCGGCTTCGGCATGCCGAAATTGCGGAGCAGCTTTTGCTTGGTGTCGTGGCCCTTCTGCTGGCCAACGAACATCACAGGCCGGCCCTGCAGGTGTCCGAAGCCCGACACGATGGCGGCATCGTCACCGAAACAGCGGTCGCCGTGGATCTCCGTGAAATCGGGAGCCAGGCGTAGGATGTAATCCAGCGCATGCGGGCGCATTACGTGGCGCGCCAGCTTCACGCGCAACCAGGCGGGGTTCTCGACCGGCTCTCCGCGCAGCGAACCAAGCTCCGAGTGCATTTCGACGAGGCGGGCGCGCGTTTCAACGCTATCCGGCTGAAGTTCGGCAATCTCGCGTTCGAGCTCCGCGATGCGCTGCGTGTTAGACTCGTCTGGCATATTCGTCTTCTCCGGTGGTCCCCGGTGGTCCAGCGGCTGTGGATCCTCCCTAAGAGGCTAGCACTTCAATCGACTCGGGTCCGCAGATCATTTCGACCTCGGCCTTGAACTCCTTGTCGGGCAGCACACGGGCGGGAACGTCGAGTTGGAGAGTGAAATCCTTGAGCTTTTCAAGCTTCAGGCGAACGCCTGTCTGACCCTGCTTGCGCTCGAAGAGCGCCTTGAGCCGGCTGGCGCGGTCCTTGTCCTGGTCGATGCGAACCCGGATGGAGATCAAGCTGGGAAGATTAACCCGCGCCTGTTCGAGCGGCACGATTTCCTGGACGTTGATCTTCGTGGACCCGTCTTCCTCGGGCATCGCCTTGCCGAAGACGAGGACAGGGCGATCCTCCTCGATTTCCTTTTGCAGCGATTCGTAGCGCGTCGCGAAGATGAGCAGCTCGGTAGAACCGGCCCAATCCTCGAGTTGCGCGATGGCCCAAGGCTTCTGTTCCTTGTTGCGCTTCTTCGTAATGCCGGTCAGCAAGCCGCAGAGGGTCACTTCCTGGCCCCGGGGCACGCCGCCTACGCTCTCGCTGTCGTGCGTCGAGAGTTCCTTGATCTTCCAGCGGTATTCGTCCAGCGGATGCCCGGTGACGTAGTAGCCGATGGTTTCCTTCTCGCCGCGCAGACTCTCGCGCGAATCCCAGTTCGGCACATTCGGGAAGGTCCGCGGCGGGGCCGAGCTGTCGTCCATCCCCAGCAGTTCACCGAACAGCCCGCCTTGGCCGCTCTCACGGTCTTTGCGAGCGCGCTGGCCGGTCTCCATGGCTTCGTCGATAATCGCCATCTTCTGCGCTCGGGTACCGGGGAATTTGTCCATGGCCCCGGCCTTGATGAGGCTTTCGATGACCCGCCGGTTCACCGCATTCAGATCGACGCGCTCACAAAAATCGTCGAGCGATTTGTACGGGCCGCCCGACTGGCGGGCTTCCACGATGGTCTGTACCGCGTTCGCACCAACGTTCTTCACCGCGCCCAGGCCGAAGCGGATGGCGCCATTATCGGGCGTGAAATTGAGGTCCGAGGCGTTCACGTCGGGCTGCAGGATCGAGATGCCCAGGTCGCGGCACTCGTTGATGTACTTCACCACCTTGTCGGTGGTGCCGGTTTCCGAGGTGAGCAGGGCGGCCATGAATTCAACCGCGTAGTGAGTCTTCAGGTAGCCCGTCAAATAAGCGAGATAGCCGTATGCGGCCGAATGCGACTTATTGAAACCGTACTCGGCGAATTGCGCCATCAGGTCGAAAAGCTTCTCGGCCTTCTTTTCGTTGATGCCCCGTTCCCGCGCGCCTTCCATGAAGTGCGTGCGTTGCTTGGCCATCTCCTCGACCTTCTTCTTGCCCATCGCGCGGCGCAGCAGGTCGGCTTCGCCCAGGCGGTAGCCTCCGACGACCTGCGCGATCTGCATCACCTGCTCCTGGTAGAGGATGATGCCGTAAGTCTCCTCTAGCAGAGGCTGAGTCTCGGCCACGTCGTAGGTGACCTTCTTGCGCCCGTGCTTGCGGTCGATGAAGTCATCGACCATCCCACCCTTGATCGGGCCAGGCCGGTATAGCGCGTTGAGCGCGACCAGGTCTTCGATCCGCTCGGGCTGATAGCGCCGCAGCACGTCCTTCATGCCCGAGGATTCGAACTGGAACACGCCGCTGGTGAGGCCCTGCGAGAAGATGCGCTGGTATGTGTCTTTGTCGTCGGTCGGCAGGTCCTCGAGGACCACTTCCTCGCCGCGCGTCTTCTTGATGAGCGCCAGCGCCTCGTTGACGATGGTCAGCGTCGTCAGTCCCAGGAAGTCCATCTTGAGAAGGCCGAGCTTCTCCAGATACTTCATGTCGTACTGGGTGACGATTTCCTCCTTGTTCGTCTTGTAAAGCGGGACGAGTTCTTTAAGCGGCCGGGGCGAGATGACAACGCCCGCGGCGTGCATGCCGCAATTGCGCGCCATTCCCTCCAGGCGCAACGACGTATCGATGACGTCCTTGACGCGGGGATCTTTGTCCGCCGCTTCCTTGAAGGCCGGCTCCTGATCGAGGGCTTCCTGTAGCGTGATGTTGAGCTGGTTGGGGACCAGCTTGGTCAGGCGGTCGGCTTCGGAGAAGCTCAACTCCAGTGCGCGGGAGACGTCTTTGAGAGCCTGCTTGGCGCCCAGCGTTCCAAATGTGATGATCTGCGAGACCTGCTCGCGGCCGTATTTCTGAGTGACGTATTGAATCACTTCGCCACGGCGGTTCGTGCAGAAATCCACGTCGATATCGGGGAACGAAACACGCTCCGGATTCAGGAAGCGTTCAAACAGGAGGTTGAACTGCAGAGGATCAACATCGGTGATTCCCATGCAGTAGGCCACCAGCGATCCGGCCGCAGAGCCGCGTCCCGGCCCGACCGGAACGCCGGTCGATTTCGCGTATCGAATGAAGTCCCAGACGATGAGAAAGTAGCCCGCGAACTTAAGCTTCTCAATGAGCGCGATCTCGCTCTCCAGGCGCTCGATGTATTCTTCGATGCGGTGCTTGAGGAGACCCTTCGCAGCCTGTTGCTCTAATCGTACGCGACGCTTTTCGAAGCCCTGCCGCGCGACCCATGCGAAATAGGTGTCAAGCGTGTGCTCCGCGGGCACGTCGAACTTCGGGAATGGGTCCTTGATCTTCTCGATCTTGACCTTGCACCGCTGAGCGATGTCCCAGGTGCGATCCAGCGCGTCCTCGACCTCTCCGAAGAGCTGCATCATCTGCGGCCGGGTCTTGAGGAACAGCTCCTGCGTGGACATCCGCATCCGCTTCTCGTCGTTGACGGTCTTGCCCGTCTGGATGCAGGTGAGAATGTCTTGCGCCCGCGCATCGTCCTTGCCGATGTAGTGGGCGTCGTTGGTGGCCACGAGAGGGATGCCAGTTTCCGAGGAGAGCCTGTAAACGCCGGGCATCGCGACGCGATCCTCGGGCAGATTGTGGTCCTGGATTTCCAGGAAGAAATTGTCTTTCCCGAAGATATCCTGGAACTCATAGGCCGTGCGCTTCGCGTCTTCATAACGGTCGCGCAGCATCATCTCGGTGACTTCGCCCTTGAGGCAGGCCGACATTGCAATCAGGCCCTTGCTGTGCTGCGCGAGATAGTCCTTATCGAAGCGCGGCTTGTAGTAAAAGCCTTCCAGATAGCCTGTGGAGACCAGGTCGATGAGGTTCCGGTAGCCCTCCTGGTTCTCGCAGAGCAGAACGAGGTGGTTGTAGCGGTTGGTCTCGTTCTTGATGTGTCGTTCCTGCTGCGAGATGTAGACCTCGCAGCCAAGGATCGGGTGAATGCCTTTTTCGTTGGCCTTGGTATAGAATTCCATGGCTCCGAACAGGTTGCCATGGTCGGTGAGCGCAATGGCAGGCATGCCCTGCGTCTCGACCTCACGCATCATTTTTCCGATTTCACAGGCTCCGTCCAGGAGCGAGTAATCGCTGTGGCAATGCAGATGGACGAAGGGCTTTTCGGACATGGCAGGAGATCAGTATACGGGGAATGCTCCGCGCGAAGGATGTGGTAGGGACGGGCAGAGTCGAACTGCCGACCTACCGCTTAGGAGGCGGTTGCTCTATCCAACTGAGCTACGTCCCCACACCCGCTCACGCGAGCAGTCCTCTTGATTGTAACCGGGAATTGCCGGGCAGTGGCCGAGCTATTGCCAGCGCTTCAGCCCCTTGCGTCCGATGTCCCGGCGGATCTGCATCCCGTCGAAGTGGATCTTGTCGCAGGCGGCGTAGGCATTGGTGATCGCTTGCTGCAAGGTCGCTCCCGAATGCGTGACGCCCAGGACGCGCCCGCCAGACGTTTCGACGCCGTGCGCGCCGTCCCGCGTGCCGGCATGGAACACCGTCGCCCCGGTCTCCGCCGCTTCCGCAAGGCCCGAGATCGGATCGCCGGTTCGGACAGTGCCCGGATAGCCGTGAGCCGCGAGGACAACGCAGATCGACGGGTCCTCACGGAACTTGAGCAAACTCGGGTGCAGCTTACCGCTCGCCGCAGCGTGGACCAGCAGGCCGAAGTCGCAATCCATGCGGTGCAGCAGCGCCTGGGTCTCCGGGTCTCCCAGCCGCACGTTGAATTCGAGCACCTTTACGCCGTCCTTGGTCAGCATCAAGCCAGCGTAGAGGAAGCCCACGAACGGCGAGCCTTCGGCCTTCATGCCGTCCAATACCGGCTGCATCACGGCGCGCACGACAGCGCCACGCTCGGCCTGCGTCAACAGACGCGAATCCGAGTAGGCACCCATACCTCCGGTGTTCGGTCCGCGATCATCCTCAAAAATGGTTTTATGGTCCTGCGAGGGCTCCAGCGGCAAGACAGTATCTCCGTCGCACAAGCCGATGAAGCTGACCTCCTCGCCCGTGAGGAATTCCTCAATCACGATGTTACGGCCAGCCGCGCCGACCAAGTGCCCGGAGGCCATATCATGCAAGACCGAGAGGGCTCTAGCGCGGTTTTCGCAGATCACCACGCCTTTCCCGGCAGCGAGTCCATCCGCTTTAATAACAACAGGATAGGTGAATTCGTCCAGCGCTGATATTCGCCTCTTGTTCGCTATGGGCAACGGCATAACGCGCGGTGGGAATGCCATGGCGCGCCATGAAGTTCTTGGAGAAGATCTTGCTGCCCTCAAGCTGCGCTGCGGCCTGCACCGGACCGAAGATCAGTTGTCCGTTCGCGCGGAAAAGATCGACCACCCCATCCACAAGCGGCGCTTCCGGTCCGACAATGGTGAGATCGGGATGGATTTGAGCCGCGAGCGCCAGAAGGTCCTGCGGCTTGTGAGAGGCTGGCCGGATGCAGGTGGCCACTTCGGCGCAACCTGGATTGCCGGGCGCGACGACCACCTCGCGGACGGAAGGACTACGGCGTAGACTCCAGGCAATTGCGTGCTCGCGTCCGCCACCACCAAGTACGAGGACTTTCACTGAAGACTGTCTCCTTTGCGAACGATTCTTTAGGATATCTGCCATACGATGCCGCTGCCAATGCGACAACTTAGCTACGACGTGGTGGTGATCGGCGCAGGCCATGCCGGTTGCGAGGCGGCGCGCGCCTGCGCACGGATCGGGTTGAAGACCGCCATGGTCACCATGAATATCGACCTGATTGCGCAGATGTCGTGCAACCCCGCCATCGGAGGTATCGCCAAGGGCCACCTGGTCCGCGAGATCGACGCTCTGGGCGGAGCGATGGGCGAGGTGGCGGACGCAATCGGCATCCAATTCCGGCTTCTGAACACGAGCCGCGGCCCGGCCGTCTGGAGTCCGCGCGCGCAAATGGACAAGAAGCAATATCGCATCCGGATGAAAGAAGTCCTCGAAGCGGAGCCGAACCTGCGCCTGCTACAGGCCGAAGTCGCCGAGATGTCGTACGAGGACGCCGGTGCAGGCCGGCGGCGAGTGTCGGGAGTCGTTTTGCGGGATGGGAGGACTCTGGCTACGCGAGCGGTTGTGGTGACGACCGGCACCTTCCTGAACGGGCTGTCTCACATCGGAGAATCCAGATCGACTTGCGGCCGGAGCGGGGAAGCGCCAGCAAATCTTCTCGGTAACCACTTGAGAACGTTGGGCTTACCATGGAAGCGGCTGAAGACTGGGACACCTCCGCGCCTGGATGGCCGGACCATCGACTGGAGCGCATTCGAACCTCAGTCCGGCGACTCGGTTCCGACCCCTTTCTCCTTCCTCACCGGCAAGATCGAGCGGGAACAGATCCAGTGCCACATCGCCTATACGACCGAGGAGACGCACCGCATCCTGCGCGAGAGCATCGCGCGATCTCCCCTTTACAGCGGCCAGATCGAGGGCGTTGGGCCGCGCTACTGCCCGTCGATCGAAGACAAGATCGTGAAGTTCCCGGATAAGACGCGGCACCAGATCTTCCTGGAGCCGGAAGGGCTGGACACCTACGAGGTCTACGTCAATGGGATGAGTACCAGCATGCCTATCGACGTCCAGGAAGCGATGGTGGCCTCAGTTCACGGTCTGGAGAATGCAGAGATGATCCGGCCGGGATATGCGATTGAGTACGATGCAATCGATCCTCGCGAGCTTACGCATAGCCTGGAAGTGAAGTCGATCGAAGGTCTCTTTCTGGCCGGCCAGATCAATGGAACCTCTGGTTATGAAGAAGCGGCGTGCCAGGGTCTGCTCGCCGGTCTAAACGCGGCAGCCCGGGTCGGCGGTACGGACCAGATCGTCTTGCAGCGTACCGAAGGTTACGCCGGCATCCTGGTGGACGACCTGATCACAAAGGGCGCCGACGAGCCGTACCGCATGTTCACATCGCGTGCGGAATTCCGGCTGCACCTGAGAATCGACAATGCCGACGAGCGGCTGACGCCTCTGGGCCGAAAAGCCGGGCTGGTTTCCGAACGCCGCTGGGAACTGCTCCAACGCAAGCTGACCCAGAAAACGCGCATCCTGGAACTCCTGGCCAAGACCCGGATATCCGCTGAATTGGGCATCCCCGCCTTCGCCGAAGGGGACCGCCCTTACTTGAGCGTTTGGCTGAGACGGTCGGAGGCGAAGCTCTTATCCCTGTCCGATTGGCTGGAAAAGCAACTCGGCGAGACAGTGCTCCCACACGTCGTGACCACCATCGAGACCGAGGTGAAATACGCCGGGTACATGGACCAGCAGGACAAGCAGGTCCAGCGGCTGCGGGATTCGGAATCCCGGTTAGTCCCGGCAGGGCTGGACTACGCGGCAATCCCCGGCCTGAGCCGGGAGGTGCGGGACAAGTTCCTCCGAGTGCGTCCGGAAACTCTCGGGCAAGCCGCCAGGATCCCCGGTGTGACCCCCGCAGGCATTGCGGTCCTGGATATCTATCTGAACCTGATGCAGCGGGAGGAGAGGTGACGGAAGCTCAGAGATTTTCCGCGATTCTGGATGAGAAGTGTCGCGGATTCATAGACTTGACTCCTGTGCAGCGTGAAGGATTGTGGGCGCATTATGAGCTGATGTGCCGCTGGAACCCGCGCATCAACCTGACTTCGGTGATCGAGTTGGAGAAAGCTGCGGTTCGTCATTATACCGAGTCTGTCTTCCTGGCGAGTCTGATTCCCTCCTCTGCCAGGCGTATCGCAGATATAGGATCGGGAGCAGGATTTCCCGGGTTTCCGGTCGCGATCACGCGCCCACAAGCCGAAGTCTTCCTCATTGAGTCCGACCAAAGAAAGGCGGCCTTCCTACGCGAAGCCTCCGACTTATGCCGCAATGTTCGCGTGCGTTGCGTCAGGTCGGACGCCTGGAAGGAGCGAGTCGATGCTGTGGTTGGACGCGCGGTTCGTCCTGCAGAGATCATCGCTGCCGCCCAACGGGTTGCGGATTGGTACGGCATCCTTCTTTCGCGTGAGGATGCAGACGATCTCGCGGCAACCTCCGGCGCAAAAGTCACGCCTTTGCCTTGGGACGATCAATCCGCCGTCTTGACCTGTGGTGTTCCACGTGGAACATAGGTCGCCCTCTGAGCAACCCTCGGGCACGGCTCTCCGGCCCGATTGTTCCACGTGAAACGTCCATCCCCATCCGCCGTGATAGCATAGACGTTTTCCAGGGCAACCCTTCATGGCCCGAGTAATCGCAATAGCAAACCAAAAAGGCGGCGTCGGCAAAACCACGACCGCTATCAACTTGGCGGCATCCCTCGCCGCAAACGAATTTCGCGTCCTGCTGATCGATATGGACCCGCAGGGCAATAGCACGACCGGCCTCGGCATCTCAAAAGGGCAGGATTTGCTGACTCTTTATGAGGTTCTCACCGGAAATGCGACGCTGCGCGACATTCTCGTCACAGTGCAACCCGACGGCATCAGCGTGGCGCCCGCGGATAAGAACCTGGTCGCCGCCAACCTTGAACTTGTTGCCTCGGATCATCGCGAGTTCCATCTGCGCAATGCGGTTACCGGCATCCGCGAACAGTTCGATTTCATTCTCATCGACTGCCCGCCGGCCCTCGATCTGCTCACAGTCAATTCATTGGTTGCCGCCGATTCCGTCCTGATCCCCATCCAGTGCGAGTTTTTCGCACTCGAAGGCATTTCCCAACTGGTCGACACTATCGAGCGCTTGCGAGAGAACCTTCAGCCATCGCTTGCCATCGAAGGCATTCTGCTGACGATGTTCGACGATCGGACCAATCTGGCCCGCCAAGTCTCCTCGGACCTTAGAGACTTCTTCCAGGGCGAGGTCTTCACGACGGTGATTCCCAGGAGCATCCGCCTCGCCGAAGCACCCAGCTTTGGCAAGACGATCCTCTCCTACGATCCGCGGTCCAAGGGAGCCGAAAGCTATATCCAACTCGCCAAGGAGATCGTCGCCAATGGCCAACGCCGACAGTCGCAAAGTGCTGGGTAGAGGTCTCTCCTCCCTCCTTCCAACCAATCGCCCGGCTCCCGTGCCGACCGCCCCTGCTGCCGCACCGGCATCGTCAGGACCCCTCAGGATCCCGATTGGCGACATCGATCCGAATCCGCTGCAGCCTCGCACCGTCTTCCAGGCCGAGCGCCTCCAGGAACTGGCCCAGTCTATCCGCGAACACGGCATTATCCAGCCACTGATCGTCCGTGCTGCCGGCCCGCGCTATCAACTCGTCGCCGGGGAAAGGCGCTGGCGGGCCGCCAGACTCGCAGACCTCGCTGAAGTTCCAGTCATCGTCCAGGATTACGCCGACGACAGGCTGATGGAAGTCACCCTCATCGAGAACATCCAGCGCGAGGATCTGAATCCTGTCGAGGTCGCACAGGCATTCGACAGGCTGGCGCGGGAGCACCAACTCAGCCACGAACAGATCGCCCAGCGCACGGGCAAGGACCGCACCACGGTCACTAACATGTTGCGTTTGCTTAGACTTCCGGGTGATATTCAGGTGCTCCTGGCGGAGCATAGGCTTTCCATGGGCCATGCGCGGGCGATTCTCGCGCTCCCTACGCCGGAACTCCAACTGCAACTCGCTGAACGCACTGCCGCGGAAGGGTTCTCCGTCCGCCAGGTCGAGCGTCTCGTTCAGAAGGCCACAGAGCCGCGCGAAGCCAAACCCGTCACACCGGTCGATCCTGACCCCAACGTGAAGGCTGCCATCCTGGAAATGGAGCGAGTCCTCGGTACCCGTGTCCACATCGTGGAGAAGTCCGCCGAACGGGGACGAATCGAGCTCGAATACTATTCGCAGGACGACCTGCAACGCATCTATGAGGCGATTGTCGGGGACAAATAGGAAAGGATCGGGGTGGGGTGGTGCCGGCGGGAGGAATTGAACCTCCGACCTACGGATTATGAGACCGTCGCTCTAACCCCTGAGCTACACCGGCGCTAATCCCAGACTACGGGCTCCCATTCCGCCTGTCAAATCTGAGCATTTTAGGGGCCAGCCGACCGCTCTCCGGACCCCTCCCAGAAGCTCTTGACATCGTCTTGAAACCGATCCATAGTGTTGCCAGAGATGGCTCCTATGGGCGTCTCTGCCGCACCGGCCAACGGGTCGGAGGCCGAATTACCCCGGAGCTCTTGCCGGGAAATCAGGAGGCTGACTCATCACAACTGACCACCTCAATTGGGCGGCTTCCAATCACATGTTTCGTCTGGTCGTGCGCCTCCAGCGTCCATCCGGTCTTACGGGACCCAGACGCGCGGATTAAGCACCGCATGAAAGAGGTTCAACACCGACCAGCCCGCTCGCTAGACATCTAGCGCGGGAGGCACGGGACATGGGGAGGGTGGCCGCCCATTCGTCTTATACCCTTCCGTTGACACCACTTTCCCCCCTTTCGTAGAGTCGGAGTAGCGCTCATCGAGAACGCTGTGCCCGGTTTGTATCTCCAGCATGAGCGTGGTTGAATTCAGCAAAGTCTCCAAGACCTACCCGCTCCTGGGTTCTCCCAGCCGCAGGCTCGTTTCCCTTCTCGCTCCAAACTTGGTCCACGCCGCCAGATTCACTGCCCTCCAGGACATCGATTTCGAGGTGCGCAAGGGGGAGACCTTCTGCATCATCGGCCGCAACGGAGCGGGTAAGAGCACTCTGCTTCAGTTGGTTGCTGGGATTTCGCAACCCACGTCCGGTTCGGTCTCGGTGAATGGGCGCGTGTCCGCTCTGCTCGAACTCGGATCCGGTTTTCATCCCGATTTCACGGGTTCCGAGAACGTCAATCTCTCGGCATCCATCCTTGGCTTCAGCGCTAAGGAGACGAAGCGTCTCTACCCCCGCGTTACTGAGTTCGCGGGCATAGGAAGCTTCATCCACCGGCCGGTGCGCACTTACTCCAGTGGCATGCTTGTTCGCCTTGCATTCGCCCTGGCAATCCACGTTGACCCCGAAATCCTCATTGTGGACGAGGCCCTTTCCGTGGGCGATCAAGCCTTCCGTCATCGCTGTCTCAGGAAGGTCCAGGAATTGCGCACGCGCGGAGTCAGTATTCTATTTGTCTCCCACGCCATCGGCGAGGTGAAAGCGCTTGGAGATCGCGCGCTGTGGCTCGACCACGGCCTGCAGCGGGGTCTGGGGCCTGCCGAAAAGGTGGCCGACGCCTATCTCGCGTCCCTCCAACCTGTTGCCTCCCAAGCCGCGCAACCCGAGGAGCGGACAATGGCCCAAACGACGGGGACTCACTGGATCGACAATCTGCCCGCCGGAGACGGCCGCACTGGTGACGGTCGCGCCCGCATCCGGGGTTTTGCCTTGCTGGATCAATTCGGACGCAAGGCGATGCACCTCTCTCCCGGCGCGAACTATACCGCCCGCACCAGCTTCGAGGCGCTGGCTCCGCTCGCACTCCCCCAAGCTGGACTCCTCATTCGCAACCATCTGGGCATCGCCTTTTGTGGCGCGACCACCAGCCACAAGCGCTCCTCCATCCGGACACTTGCGGCGGGCGAACGCTGCACGGTGGACTTTGAGTTCACTTTGCCCGAATTCTACCCCGGCTTTTTCTCGTTCTCACCGTCGGTTATTGAGGAACGGGAGAGCGGTTCGGAAGTTGCAACCTGCGATTGGGTGGATAATGCGCTCACGCTGCAGATGGAGCGGAGCGGAGGCGAGGTCTACGGCTGCCTTCACGTGCCGGCGCACGTCCGTTGGTCCGCCCCTCCCAGCTATCAGGAGACCCGTCATGCTTGAATTCACAGGTGAACGCGTAGTTCCCGGCCAGGTCGACGTCGACCTGTGGAACGAGCATCTGGCGCGCTACCTCTTTGCCGCGCGGCACGCCCGGCGGAGGCGCGTGCTGGATATCGGGTGCGGCGCCGGTTATGGATCCGCCGAACTCGCTCACACCGCAACCGCCGTTACGGGAGTCGACATTTCCCCTGAGGCGGTAGCCCTGGCTCAATCGTCTTACAACGCTCCCAACCTGAAATTCATCGCCGCATCGGCCACGTCCATCCCCTTCCCGGACGCCTCGTTCGACCTCATCACATGCTTCGAGGTGATCGAGCATATCCACGACTGGCCGTCGCTGCTCAACGAAGCGCGGCGCCTCCTGACTCCTGGCGGACAATTCATCGTCTCAACGCCGAATAAGTCCTACTACGCCGAGTCGCGTGCGCAAATCGGCCCGAACCCGTTTCACGTGCACGAATTCGAATACGAGGAATTCACGGCCGCTCTCGGTTCCACGTTCGCTTCGGTCACGCTGTACGTCCAGAACCACGTCGGCGCGCTCAGCTTCCAACCGGCGCAGCCGCACGACGCACAGGTAGCGCAGGCAGCCGAGCTCCATCTGGAAGCGTCGCAGCCCGACCCCGCTTCGGCTCACTTCTACCTCGCAGTTTGTGCGGCTTCGCCACAAACTGGGGCACCCGCATTTCTGCATGTGCCTGCGACTTCGAATCTGTTGCGCGAACGCGAGAGCCACATTCGCAAACTCGAGCATGAGCTCAATCTGAAGGATTCATGGATCCAGGATCTGCAGCGCGACCACTCGGCGCTCATGGACGCGCATCGCTCACAGACCACGGAATTGGAGGCCGCGCAGGCATGGGCCCAGTCCTCGCATAACGAATTCGAGGCGGCCCGGAGAGAGCTGCTCGACACGTGCGACCGCTATGAGAAACGCCTGGCGGAACAAGAGCGCACCTACGCCGGTCACCTCGACGAATTAAACCGGCGCATTGAAGCGGCCGACGCGGCGCGCGATCAGGCTCTGGCGGAAGTCGAGCGTCTCCACCAGGTGTTTGCGATGGTCCGTGAATCGCGCTGGGTAAAGCTGGGCCGTAAGATAAACATTGGTCCCGATCTCCAGGACCTGTAAGACATGGCGGCGCTTCTTCGATTCTTCGTTCAACTACCCTTCGTCCTTCTCTCGCCCGTACTCGCCGCTATCTCCGCCGCTGTTCTCCTTGCAGGCGACCTCTTGTGGCGATTGTGCGGTCATAAGAGACCGCCTGTAAACGTTCAGCCCGACAAGTCGGCAGCCACGGTCGTGATCCCCAATTGGAACGGCCGCGACCTTCTGGCCAAGTATCTGCCCTCGATTGTCGAGGCCCTTGCGGCGAACCCGCGCAACGAGATTCTGGTTGTGGACAACGCCTCCACGGACGGCAGCACCGAGTTCCTCCGCACCCAATTTCCGCACGTGCGCGTGCTTGCTCTCGACCGCAACTACGGCTTCGGCGGAGGCTCGAATCGCGGCTTCGCTGCCGCGGCCAACGACATCGTAGTGCTGCTCAACAGCGACATGCGCGTCGCGCCGGACTTCCTTCAGCCTCTGCTCGATGGCTTCACGTCGCCCGACGTCTTCGCCGTCTCCTGCCAGATCTTTTTCAGCGATCCGCAAAAACCGCGCGAAGAGACTGGCCTGACTGAGTGCTGGTGGCATCGCGGTATGCTCCGCGCCCGTCATCGCGCGGATGAGAAGGTCCAATCCCTTTGGCCGTGCTTCTATGGCGGCGGAGGATCTTGCGCCTTCGACCGCCGCAAATTTCTCGAACTCGGTGGATTCGATGAGCTTCTGCGCCCGTTCTACATGGAGGACAGCGACGTCGGCCTCATGGCGTGGAGGCGGGGCTGGCGAATTCTGTATCAACCGCACAGCCACGTCTGGCACGAGCATCGCGGAACCATTGGCAAGAAGTTTTCGCGCGCCTACATCGACGGTGTCATCGGCAAGAACGCGATTCTTTATGCCTGGAAGAACGCCCACTCTCCGGCGCGCATCCTCACCCACTTCGCGTGGATGATGATCGGCGGAGCCTGGTCCTGGTTCGCGGGAGACTCGCTTGAGCGCATGAACTTCCCCGCGCTCGGACGCGCCTTTCTGCAACTGCCCGGCGCCTTGCGTTCCCGCTGGCGCGCTCGCTCCCTCGGCGTCTTGGACGACCGCGAGGCCTTCCGCCGCTCCAGGCCCATCTACTATCACGACCGCTTCTCGCGCTTCGAAGCTCAGGCCCAGCGTCCGCGCGTGCTCTTCCTCTGTCCCTATGCACTCTGGCCACCCGTCCATGGGGGCGCCATCTCCATCCACGGAACTGTCACTCATCTCTCCCGCTACGCAGAGGTCCACCTGATAGTGCTCTGCGAGACGCCTGCCCAGCTAGCGCAGCAGGACAAGCTCCTTGAGGTGGCCACTTCGGTGACGTCACTCCTCCGCCGGACTGCGGTGCCTCCACGGATCGGATCCTTACAGCCCCATGCCGTCCGCGAGTTTCGAGACGAAGACGTTCAATGGGTAGTGGAACGCGAGATTCTGCGCCGTTCCATCGACGTCGTGCAGCTTGAGTACACGAACATGGGGCAGTATCTCGCCACGGGTTGCCGCAACCTGGCCTGGATTCTCTTCGAGCACGATATCTATTTCCAGTCCGTGCAAAGCCGCGTTCCCGCCTTGCACGGTAACGCTCGCGTCAAGGCGCATTTCGAATACCTGCGCGCTCTGCACTTCGAGCTGCGCCTGCTGCGGCGCGTGGACCGCGTGCAAGTCTGCACGCCCGATAACCGTGACTATCTTCTCTCGTATCTGCCCCGCCTGCGCGACCGCATCGATTGCGACGTTCGCGCCGGAATGGACCTCTCGCGCTTCGATCTGCGTCTGAACGGACGGCAGCCGCACAGCATGCTCTTCCTCGGCAGTTTTCGTCACAAGCCCAACGCCGAAGCGCTCGATTGGTTCCTGGAAGGCGTCATGCCGCGCGTGATGGATCGCTGTCCTGACGCCCGGCTTCGCGTCATCGGCTCCAATCCGCCTCCGCCCGGCACTCTGCCCGACTTTAACGGCGCGGTCACTCTCGAAGGGTTCGTGGAGGACCTGGCCGCGCCGCTGGCTGAATCGGCCGTGTTCGTCTGCCCGATTCTGAGCGGGTCCGGCGTGCGGATGAAGCTGCAGGAGTCTTTCGCGGCGGGCATCCCATCGGTCTCAACCACCCTCGGCGCGGAAGGCCTGGGCTCGGAGGATGGGCGCTACTGCCGCCTGGCGGACGATCACGCCCACTTCGCTCAGGCCATCGTCGATATATTCGAGCGGCCGGCGGAGGCCGCGGAGATGGCGCTCCGCGCTCATGCCTTCATTGAAGAGTCTCGCGGCCTTGTCGCGATGACGCAACGTCTGTTGGCTACTTACCGCCTGACGCTGGCGCGGAAACGGGCGCCATAGCCTTTTTCAGGCCGGCTGAGAGTTTTCCCGCCATTCGGTCCAGCTCCTTTGGCGTGCGGATGGACGGATCGTAATAGGAAGACCACAGGACTTCACTCGTTCCGCGCTTCACCAGAAACACCATGCCCCTGTTTCGCCCAGAGACCAGAGGACGGTCCGCCCCGCTGGACTTCATCTGCGAATCGTCCGGCTTGGCGTCCGACGCCGATGCCTTTTCATCCTCGGTCTTCGCGGGCTTCACATCCGGATACAGATCTTTGACACTAGCCTCGAAACTCGCCCCCAGATGGTCCGTCAGAAGGGCATCCGCTCTCGAGGCGTCGGTCACCACTTGAACCACCGCTCCGCGCGTCAAACTGCTGGCCAGGTACTGATCCATCCCGCGAGACATCGGCAATACATAGATGCTCTTCACTTGCACCAGTGCTTCCGCGTTCCCCGATTGCGCGATCCCCGCCGCGGAAAAAACGGCCATCAGCGTCACGCATGCGAATAACTGTTTCACAAGCCCATCATAGCGGCCCCACGCGGGCTTCGTCCGTACTCTTCTTTGGCGCACCTCCTGCGCTGCCGTCGCTCGGCAATCATCGCGTGATACCATGCCGGATGCCTTCCGTCATCGCGTATGTCCGCGCCAGTCACCATACTGATTCCGAATTTCAATGGAGAGGGACTCCTTGAGGAGTGCATCGCTTCGGCCCTGGCCCAGAGCCTGCCTGCCAGTGCCGTCCTTGTCGTGGACGACGCTTCAACGGACCGCAGTCCGCAGCTTGCCATCAAGCTCGGCGCGCGCGTTCTGGCCTTGCCTGAAAATCGCGGTTTCGCCCACGCTGTAAACTTCGGCGTTCAGGAGTCGTCAACCGAATGGGTGGCCGTCATCAACAGCGATGTCGTTCTGGCCAAGGACTGGTTGGCGCTGCTGCTCGATGCGGCAGACTTAAGCGACGCCTCTTATGCCTGCGGACCCATCACGCGACACGACCAAACCGGAATTCTCGACGGCGCATACGATCTGCTGTCGAGGGGCGCTTGTCCGTGGCGCGCCGGTTCCGGCTTTCGCATCGAGGAGCTTCGTTTGCCCGGCGACTTCTGGCTGCCTTCCTTCACGGCCCTGCTCATCCGCCGCGACGTGTTTCTACAGACCGGGTCTCTGGATGAGACCTTCGGCTCCTATCTCGAAGACGTGGACTTCGCTCTGCGCCTCCGCAAAGCGGGGTACACCGGAGTGTTTGTCCCTTCGGCCCTCGCGTCCCACCGCGGCAGCGCTACGTTCGGAGCCTGGAGCCCGCGCGCTACGCGTCTTCAATCTCGCAACCAGGTGCTGCTGGTGGCACGTCACTATCCCGATGGATGGTTTCGCCGCTTTGGCCGCGCCGTGTTGGCCGGACAGCTCTTGTGGGGCTTGCTGGCCCTCCGAAAGGGCGTTTTCGGAGCCTGGCTCGCCGGCAAACTCGATGCGGCGCGGCTGTGGAAGAGCGTACGGAGAGACTCTACGCCATTGGACCCGGGATGGCTGGCCGCACGCCTCGCGGTTGGTGAGCGGGACATTGCCGTCTGGCAAGGCCGTCCTCCTCGCGATGCATACTGGCGTTGGTACTTCCGTCTCGCAGGCAACTAGGAATCACAAATGCGACTAGGAGTAGTCATCGTTTCGCACCAATCCGCCGCCTGCCTGCGCTCCTGCCTGGAAGCCTGCGTACGCTACGCCTCACCCAGCGAGGGGATCGTCGTCGTAGATAATGCTTCGACGGACGACTCCGTTTGTGTGGCATCCAGCGTTCCCGGTGTGACCGTCCTCCCCAATTCCGGCAATCCAGGCTTCGCCGCTGGGGTCAACCAGGGCATTCGCGCTCTCCCCTCCGCGGAACTGGTGCTCGTACTCAACCCGGATGCAGTATTGCAAACCGTCGTAGAGCCCTTGGTGCGATGCTTCGACGATCCGTTCACGGCGATTGCGGCAGGTGCTCTGTGCGATCACGACGGACAACCGCAGCGGGGCTTCACCGTGCGGCGCTTCCCTACCGTGGCCGCGCTGGCACTGGAAAATCTTGCCTTCAACCGCCTTTGGCCCGGTAATTCCTGTCAATCGGCGCTGGCGCTGTCTCGATCTCGATCTGACTCGCGGCCAAGACGTCGAGCAGCCCGCCGGTGCTTTTCTCCTCATTCGCCGCGACGCCTGGCAGGTTGTCGGCGGCTTCAATGAAGACTTCCGTCCCGTCTGGTTTGAGGACGTCGATTTCTGCCTTCGCATTCGGCAATCGGGTTTCCGGATCCGCTATGAGCCATTGGCCATTGCCGTGCATGAGGGAGGACACTCGGTCCGCTCGGTAGACTGGGGTAAGCGACAGGTATACTGGAACGAGAATCAATTACGTTACTCCGGCCTCCACTTCGCTCCGCCGGGTCAAATCGTCACCGCGCTCTCAGTTGCAGTAGGCGGGGCGGTCCGGGGAGTGTGGGAAGCGTTGCGGCAGGGCTCTCCCGGCCCGCTGCGCGCGGCTGGTATTATCCTTCAAGCGGCGGCGACTGCACTTGGGGTGGCAGTCCGCTCCGCGCGCCGCGAGGAATTGAAGGGCACCCGGGAGGGGAACTCGGAACGGGGATGATTGCCTGATCGGATGGCTTCACGCGATTTCGTATCGGTCACGATAGTGACCTTCAACAGTGGGCGCTACATTAAGCGCTGCCTCGACTCCGTCCTCGGCCAGAAGGGACCGGACGTCGAGGTAATCGTCGTTGACAATAACTCGACGGACGGAACGCTCGACATTCTGGAGCAGTTCGAGGACCGCTGCTCGGTGATCCTCAACCACCGCAACCTCGGCTTTGCGGCCGCTCAAAACCAAGCCATTCTCCACTCGCGCGGCAATTGGGTTCTCACCCTCAACCCCGACGTCCTGTTGATGCCTTACTTCATCCAGGCCCTGGTCGAGGCGAGCCGCAACGACCCGAGCGTCGGAACCGTCTGCGGCAAGTTGCTCGTCATGAGCCCCGATTTCGACATCGACGCCCGGCCCCGCGTGGATAGCACCGGCATCTACTTCACGCCGAACATGCGCCACCTCGACCGGGGCAGCCGCGAAATCGACAACGGTCACTACCTGAAGCGCGAGTACGTTTTCGGCGCCACCGCCGCCGCCGCCCTCTACCGCCGCGACATGATCGACGACATCTCCATTGGAGGAGAGTTCTTCGACCCGGATTTCTTTGTATATCGCGAAGACGCCGACGTGGCATGGCGTGCCCAACTGCTCGGCTGGCGCTGCCTGTACACGCCCTACGCTCGTGGCTATCACGTCCGCGCCGTCCTGCCCGGTAACCGGCGGGCTCTGCCCCGCGCGATCAACATGCACTCGGTCAAGAACCGGTTCCTGATGCGGATCAAGAACATGACCGGCCACCTGTACCGCAGGTGCTGGCTCGCCATCACCGCCAGGGATTTCGTCGTGCTTGGCTGCTGCCTGCTCTACGAACACTACTCGCTCAGAGCCTTTTGGGAAGTTGCGCGCGCCTGGCGTGGAGTGTGGCTGAAGCGCCGCTGGATCATGGAGCGCAAGCGCGTCAGCGACGAGTACATCGCCACGTGGTTCCGTTACCACCCGGTCAGCCGCCCGGCTCACAAGAGTGCGCGCGCCGTTGCCGCTCCCGGCGCCGAAACTCAGGTAGTCGAGGGCTGATCGGCCAGTCATGCGCATTGCCATTCTCGGGACTCGGGGCATCCCCGCCCGCTATGGCGGCTTCGAGACTTTCGCGGAAGAGCTTTCCACCCGCCTGGCCGAGCGCGGTCATCAAGTCACCGTCTACTGCCGCGAACGCCCGCCGCACCACCATTGGCGCGGCGTCGATCTGCGCTATCTGCCTGCGATTCGCCACAAGTACCTGGAGACGCTCCAGCATACCCTCTACTCCACGCTCGATCTGCTCTTCCAGCACTATGACGTCGCGCTCTATTGCAACGCCGCCAATGCCATCTTCACCCCGTTAGCGCGCATGACCGGTGCGGCCGTGGCCCTCAACGTCGATGGACTCGAACGGCACCGCAAGAAGTGGAACGTGTTCGCCCGTTGCTGGTATCTGATGTCCGAGGCGTTGGCGACATTTTGCCCCGACGAGATTGTCACCGACGCCGAGCGCATTCGCGACTACTACAAAGAGCGCTATGGCCGATCATCCTGGTTCATTCCTTATGGAGCACCCATTGGACCGGTCGCGAGCGTTGGAACCCTGCCGGCTTTGAATCTGGAACGGCGCCGGTACTTCCTGTACGTCAGTCGTTTTGAACCCGAGAACAATCCGCTCATGGTCCGCCGGGCGTTCGAGAAAGTGGACACCGACTTCCGCCTCGCTCTCATCGGCGATGCGCCGTACGCCGCGGACTACATTCACACCGTCAAGGAAACGAACGACCCGCGCATCGTCATTCCGGGAACGGTATACGGCGATGGCTATCACGAACTCCAGGCCAACTGCTTCGCGTACGTCCACGCCACCGAAGTAGGCGGCACGCACCCCGCGCTAATTGAAGCCATGGGGCGTGGCGCTTTGGTGCTGTATCTGTGGACGGAAGAGAACCATGAAGTAGCGGGCGGCGCGGGCCTGTCTTTCCGCAATGAGAGCGAGCTTGCAGAACTCATGCAGTCCGTGCTCGCCATGAGCGAAGAAGAGCGCCAGACGCTGCGCGATGCGGCAGTCCAACGCGTCCGCGAACGCTATAGCTGGGGCGCTGTCACCAGCGCCTACGAACGCCTCTTCGAAAGCCTGCTGCGCGGCGAGCACGCCGCTCAAATAGCGTAACTGTCGACGATGCGGGTTCCGCGTCCCGGGTTCCTGTGGGGCCACTCGCTGCCGGACAATAGAAGCATGGTTCAGATTACCTGCCGGTGCTGGGTGGAAGTCTCTCGCCGCCAGCTCGCCGGCAACTTTCACGCCGTCCGCAACGCGGTCGGCCCGGGCATCGAAGTCATGCCCGTCGTCAAGGCCGACGCCTACCGGCACGGCGCTGTCGAGGTCGCGCGCACCCTCACCCAGGAAGGCGCCCGCTGGCTCGCCGTCAGCAATGTGGAGGAGGGAGTCACTCTCCGCCAGGCCGGTATCGCCGCGCACATCTTCGTCATGGGCGACTTTCTGCCCTTCGAGCGTCCGGCTCTGATCGACTACGAGCTCACGCCCGCCATCCAATCCCTCGCGCAGTTGGCCGATTTTGACCGCATGGCCGCAGCCTTGCGCCGTCCGCTCGACTACCATCTCTCCATCGACACCGGCATGGGCCGCTTGGGAGCCAGGGAAGAACCGGAAGCTCTAGCCCAGGCCGTCCTGGCTTGCCGCGCCGCGCGCTTCCAAGGTCTGATGACCCACTTCGCCTCCGCCGCGAATTACGAATCTCCACAGACTACAAACCAGGTAGCTCGCTTTGAGGCGGTCCGCGCTGCCTTCCACGCCGCGGGCCTGACGCCGCGGTACCTGCACTTGTGCAGCTCAATCCCTGTCGCTTACGGTCTGCGCTCTGCGTGGGGTAACATGGTCCGCCCCGGCCATGCCATCTATGGTTATGTCAGCCCGGCCCGGGGCGATGCGCCGGCCCCGCTCCTTCAGGTTCAACCCGCATTGAACTGGAAGGCACGCATCCTCGAAGTAAAGGATCTGCCTGCCGGCGCGAAGGTGGGCTACGGCGCCATGTTCACGGCCGAGCGTCCCACGCGCATGGCCGTGCTCGCCGTTGGCTATGCGGACGGCATGATGCACCGTCTGTCAAACAAGGGCAAGGTGATCGCGGGCGGAAAGCTGGTCCCCATTCTTGGCGCGGTCTCCATGGATCTCACCTCCATCGACATCACTGACTGTCCCGAACTCGCGCAGGGCGACGCGGTCACCTTGTTGGGCCGGGAAGGCAATGTCACGCTCGACGCGCAAACCATCGCGCGAGCCGCCGGCACCATCAGCTACAGCGTTCTGTGCGGCATCGGGCAGAGGGTCAAGAGAGTCTATGTTTGACGCCATGCTGGAGGCCGGCCCCCGGTCCTGCAATGGGTGCTTTGTGAAACAAAAGGGAACCTGAGGTTCCCTTTTGCTTATTGTTCTCTTTTCGAATCAGCGACTTGCAAATCGTGAGGGAACCGGAGGTTCCCTTTTGGCTTTCGTGTCTCAAAGGCAGGCGCTGCTGGAGGGGCGCACGGGCGTAATCTGCGCCGACTAATTCCGCACCAGATGGGTACGGAGTTCCGTGCAAGAGCTTGGACGGATGAGCGAATGGAGTCCGTACTTGATGTGTATGAAGCCTCTCGGGGAACCTGAGAGGCTTCGGCCACGGTAGATGATGTTCAGACGATCTATAGGTCCAGGTTCCGGACGTCCAACGCGTAGGTCTCGATGAACTTACGGCGGGACTCCACATCCTCGCCCATCAGAGTTGAGAAAATCAGGTCGGCTTCCACGGCATCTTCCAGCCGCACTTCCAGCAGACTTCGCGACTCGGCGTTCATGGTCGTCTCCCAAAGCTGGTCCGGGTTCATTTCGCCGAGCCCCTTGTAACGCTGAATCGTGCAGTCGCGGGTACCCTCGTTCTTCAGGTACCCGATCAGTTCCCGCCAGCCTGCAATCCGTTCCCGCCGCGGCTCTTTCACCACCACGAAAGGCGGGTGGTTGAACTTCTGCGTCTGCTTGGCCAGAACGCGCAGCCGGCGGAACTCGGGCTGGGTCGCCAGCTCCCATCCGATGACGCGATTGCCATGCGCCTCGTCGTGGTAAATGATGTTCCACGTCGAGTGCTCTTCGTCGAACTCGGTGTGTACGTTCAGGTTGAGCGCTTCCAGCGCTTCCTTCGTGGCGTTGATCTTTACCTCGTCGCCGAAATCCGCCTTCGTATCGATAGACCGATTGGGATCGGCGATCAGTTCCACGATGCGAACGTCGCTAAGCTTGCGTTCCAGCCGGCTGAACAACTGCTGGAATTCGTCGAGGGCCATCAGGAACTGGCGCAACTCTCCGCCTTCCAGTTTTCCCTTGGCGTCGCCCTCGCCGTATTCCACCACCACGTTTTCCGTGGCGCGGCGGAGAATCTCGCGGACGTACTCTTTGTCGTCCTTGATGTATTTCTCGCTCTTGCCCTTCTTGATCCGGTACAACGGCGGCTGCGCGATGTAGATGTTTCCGCGTGCCACCAACTCGGTCATGTGCCGGTAAAAGAAGGTCAGCAGCAGAGTCCGGATGTGCGAGCCGTCCACGTCGGCATCCGTCATCAGGATGATCTTGTGATACCGCAGCTTGTTCGGGTCGAAGTCGTCCTTGCCGATTCCCGTACCGATGGCCGTGATGAGGATCCGGATTTCCTCATGGCCCAGCATCTTGTCGTAGCGCGCTTTCTCGACGTTCAGGATTTTGCCCCGGAGCGGCAAAATAGCCTGATATCGCCGGTCGCGGCCCGTCTTCGCGGTCCCGCCTGCCGACTCGCCCTCAACCAGGAACAGTTCGCAACGCGCGGGGTCCGTCTCCTGACAATCGGCCAGCTTTCCGGGCAGACCGCCGGAGTCCAACGCGCCCTTGCGCCGCGTCAACTCGCGGGCTTTCCGCGCGGCTTCCCGGGCGCGTGAGGCGTCGACGGCCTTGCCGACGATCTTCTTCATCACCGCCGGGTTCTTGTCGAAATACTCGCTCAGCTTCTCGTTGACGATCTGCGTAACGTATCCGGCAACGTCCGAGTTCAGCTTGCCCTTGGTCTGGCCTTCAAACTGCGGCTGCGGCAGCTTCACGCTGACAACGGCCGTCAAACCCTCGGTCACGTCGTCGCCACTCAAATTGGCGTCTTTCAGTTCTTTCACCAACCCCGATGACTTGGCCTGCGCGTTCAACGTGCGCGTCATGGCCGTGCGGAAGCCCGTCAAATGGGTACCGCCGTCTTTCGTGTTGATGTTGTTCGCAAAACTGAAAATATTCTCAGAGTACGAATCGTTCCACTGCATCGCGATATCGATGGTCAGCTTGCCGCCGCCAGGCAGGTCACGCTCGCCTTCAATCCCGATCGGCTTTTCGTGCAGGACGCTCTTACCGCGGTTCAGATGCTTGATGAACTCGACTATGCCGCCTTCAAAATGGAATTCGCTCCGCTTGTACGGATCCGTGCGCTCATCGGTGAGCACGATCTTCAGGCCCTTGTTCAGGAAGGCCATTTCCCTCAACCGCGTTGCTACGGTGTCGAAGTTGAACTTCAACTCGTCCATGATCGTGCCGTCCGGCTTGAAGGTGATCTTGGTTCCAGTCTTCTTGCCGGCCTTGCCCGCCTTCACCAATGGGCCTTTGGGCACACCACGTTCGAAGTCCATCTCCCACGTGTATTGATCTTTCCAGATCTCCAGGTGGAGAGCCTCAGACAGCGCGTTCACACAGCTAACGCCTACGCCGTGGAGCCCGCCGGACACCTTGTAGCTGTTCGAGTCGAACTTGCCACCGGCATGCAGCTTCGTCATCACGATCTCTGCCGCTGAGATGCCGAAATCTTCCTTAATATCGACCGGAATGCCGCGACCGTTGTCGATCACCGTGACCGAGTCGTCAATATGAATGAAAATTTGAATCTCGCTGCAGTAACCGGCTAAGGCCTCGTCTACGGAGTTGTCTACAACTTCGTAAATCAGATGGTGCAGACCCGTCTCACCGGTGGACCCAATGTACATCGCGGGACGGAGACGCACTGCCTCCAGCCCCTCCAAGACCTTGATGCTTGTGGAATCGTAAGTGCCAGGATTGCTCAAATCGTTTTACCTTCGCTGTACGCGCTCACGTCAGATGCGCATCGGCATGACTACGTAGCGGTAGTTGTAATTGACGCCTTCGCCCGCCGGGCGCATTTCGCCGGCGCTCTGGGCATCCTTGAAATGGAACGCGACCGCGGGCTCCGCCACGGCTCGCAGAAAATCGAGCAAGTACTGTGCGTTGAATCCGATCTCGATGGTCGGACCGTCATACTGCACGGGGAGATTCTCCTCCGACTCGCCACTGTCGCTGATCGAGCTGTGCACCACAGCCTCGTTCTCCGCGAATCGAACCTTGATCGCCCTCGAACGCTCATCGGAGAACTGCGCGACACGCTCTATTGCGGCCCGCAGCTCATCCTTGGAAATCTCGACAACGTGCGCATGCGCTTTCGGCAGAACACGTTCGAAATCGGGGAAGTTGCCGGTCAGCTTGCGGCTGATCAGCAACCGGCTGCCTAAGCGGAAAAATAGATGGTTCTCGTCGGCGGCAAACTCGACGCCCGATTCTTTATCCGGAGTCTCGGCGGCAAGCTTCAGCAGTTCGTTCATCGCCTTGCGCGGCAGCAGCACCTTTGCATCCGCCTCGCCCTCTGCCAGTGGGTTCTCCGACTCCACCAGGGCCAGCCTGTGGCCATCCGTGGCCACCATGATCAACGTCGAGCCCTTCAATTGGAGTAGCGCGCCGTTCAGAGTGAAACGGGACTCCTCGGCCGAGATCGAGAAGATCGTCTTTCCAATCATCGAAGCCAGCAATCCCATCGGGATCCTTGCCATCGTCGCGGGCATCTCCGGAAGTTCCGGAAAGCTCTCGCGAGACATCCCCGCAATCCGCGTCCGTGATCGTCCGCAGACCAGAGCTGCCCAATGATTCTCGCCAACCTTGACCTGCACTTCTGCTTCCGGCAACAACCGGGCGTAATCCAGCAGCTTCTTCGCTGGAATCGTCCCTGCTCCAGCAGTTTTCACCCTGGCGGGAGCCTGACACCGGATGCCTAATTCCAGATCCGTCGCGGTGAGCGTCACCGTCTCTCCCGACACCTCAATCAAGATGTTCGAGAGGATTGGGATCGTGGTCTTCCGTTCCACCACGCCCTGTGACAAGTTCAACTCGCGAACCAGATCCGACTTGTTGACCGAGAATTCCATGCGGCGACCTCTTCCTTGGAAGATTCTCTCTTAAAACAGAATCTAACGATATCTTCTCTACTCAGAATTCGAAAGAACTGTGGAAATGTCCAAATCTCTCTAAATTATACAAAACTCTGAGCCTTGCTGGCTTCTCCGTCTGTGATTTCCTGACCCGCGCACGGAGCATAAAACGGCTCGAGGGCGTTGTCCACAGATTTGCGCCGAGCGAAAAATAGCCCGATCTGTGCAAATCGCAGTAAGCCTAATGGAATGAATCCATTGTGTTGTGGATGAGCTTGTTCAAATCCGGGTCGGATTTGCGCAGTTCCTCTACCTTGCGGATGGAGTGCAGCACGGTGGTATGGTGCTTGCCACCGAAATGGCGGCCGATTTCCGGAAGAGAGGCCGAAGTGAGCTCTTTCACCAGGTACATGGCCACTTGCCGGGGCCGCGAAATCTCGTGGGCGTTCGTCTTTTGTTTGAGCTGAGAGGGCTGCAGATCGTAGCGTTCGGCTACGGCTCGCATGACGGCATCGATACTGACGCGCTTCTCGCTGTTGTGCAGCACGGGCTTCAACACCTGACGCGCCATATCCAGCGTTACGGGCATCGAGGTAACGCTCGAGTAGGCCACTAGTTTTGTGAAAGCGCCTTCCAATTCCCGTACGCTCGACTTCGTTTTGCTGGCCATATAGATGCGAACGTCTTCGGGCAGACGCACGCCTTCCGCCTCGGCTTTCATGTCAAGGATGGCCATCTTCGTCTCGAGGTCGGGCGGTTGGACATCCACCATCAAGCCCCATTCGAAACGGGTCCGCAAGCGCTCCACCAAGCCCTTCATGTCCTTGGGCAGTGAATCGCTGGTCATCACCAGTTGCTTCTGCTGGTCGTATAAGGCATTGAACGTGTGAAAGAATTCTTCCTGCGTTCGCTCTTTGCCGGCGACGGTGTGGATATCGTCGATCAGCAGCACGTCGGCGGTTCTGTAGTGCGATTGGAACGAGGTCATTCTGCCTGCCCGCAGGCAGTAGACCATCTCATTCATAAATCGCTCGCCGGTGGTGTAGACCAAACGCATCGACGGCCACTGGTCCAGTACCGCTCGCCCGATCGCATGGATCAGGTGAGTCTTCCCCATGCCGCTGCCACCATAGATGAAAAGCGGATTGTAGTTCCGGCTTAAGGTAGACGCGACGGATCTCGCCGCTGCGTGGGCAAACTGATTACAAGTTCCCACCACGAACGAGTCGAAGGTCAGTCTGGGGTTCAGATGAAAACTCGCCGGCTGAAACTGCATCATCGCGTCCCCGTTGGACATCTCCACCGCCGGACGCGCGGCAACTTCGCTCCGCACCAGTTCATAGTGAATCTCATGAACCGGCAGATTCAGATTTTGAATGGCATTCAGGATTTTCGGAGCGTATTCTCTTTCAAGCCAGACTCTCGTTGCTTCATCGGGCACCAGAACCCTTAACCGGTTCTCCTCCTGCTCCAGCAACTCCGTCCGGGCAACCCAGTTATGGAATGCCTCCGTTTTCATCCTTACGTGGAGTTCTTCCTTGATTCGGTCCCACACGTTTGTTTCCAACATCAGACCAAAACTTTCCCTCGTGATTTCCACTTGTTTGTCACAGTGCGGAACCACTCGTTATGACTCTTGCCGATTGCTCCCTCGCGCCGCGTCTGCCCCCCCGCTTCCTCCCCCGAGGTGTCGCAATTTGGCAGCTCACCTTGCTCAGGCGATCCCCAGAATACCATAGTTCAAGCGTATGCCAAGTACTAATGCAGCAGAATTGTAACCCATTAGTAATCAGTCGCTTATAGAGATTCTAACAAGTGAGAAACCCTCCCATAAACCATTGAAAATGTTCGAGCTCTGCCGCATCTTCTTGAGCGAATTGACAGAACGGTGGACGTGGAGCCAGAATGAAGAAGTCCTCGCCGAGCGGGAGTAACTCAGCTGGTAGAGTGCAACCTTGCCAAGGTTGATGTCGCGGGTTCGAATCCCGTCTCCCGCTCCAATTCTCCTCCATTAGTATCTTCAGAAACACCACCGTCAGGGTGTGGTGCTCTCCCCAGTCTTTTGCCGATTTCCTCACACATTCTCTTCGTCCCTCAAGCACGATTCGAGAGCGAATGCCAACTCCCCTTTCGTTGTGAGAACATCAGGCCATGCAAAGACGGAACCTGCTCAAGACCCTCGCCGCGCTGGCCGCCGCGCCATCTTTGCCCAAGAAATTATCCGCCGCACCCAGTCTACCCCTGCCCACGGAACGCATCCGTTGCTTCGGCCAGAGCTGGCTGGTGCGGACAGCCGCCGATTGGAAAACGGAGATGTCTCCCGATGGAGAAGTCTTACGCCTCGACGTTCCTCGGCCACAGGAAGCCAACCCGCGCGCGCCCATTCAATACGCCCTGCTGGAGTCCCAGCCAGCCGACTGCTTCACTTTGGAAGTAGAGGTTCGAAGCGATATCGAAAGTTCCTCGCTCATCATCGTCTACGCCTGGAAAGATCCCCTCCATTTCGACTACGTGCATCTCTCCACGGATGCCGCGAAGCAGCAGCCAGTGCACAACGGCGTATTCCACGTCTACGGCGGGGACAGGGTTAGAATCAGTAACGACGAGGGTCCATCCGCGCTTGCGCCAGCTACCAAGTGGACGAAGGTGCACATCGCCTACGATGCCTCCACGCATCTGGTGGAAGCCTCGATCGACGGCCGGCTCAATCCTTCGCTGAGAGGCGTGGACCTCAGCCTTGGCGCCGGAGCCATCGGACTCGGGTCGTTTTTCAATACCGGCATTTTTCGGAGGTTCAGCTTGAAGCCTCGCGCGTGCCGGTCGTAGGAGCCTGAACGAGGTTTGCTACTCTAAGATCGCTTATCCCTGGTCAACCGCAAGTCTGAGCTGGTTCCGCATGATCTTGAAAATTCTGGCGCACCCCGTTCTCGTTAACCTGAACTTCCACATGCCTATCATGGTGGATCTCTCCCACCCTCTCATCCTGCTGGCAGGGGAGAACGGCTGCGGGAAATCCACGCTGCTGCATTCCATCTATTACGCGCTTCGCGGCGACCAGGTGGACGGCTATATTTACCGGCTGGAAGACCCGGTGGCGAGTCCGAAGATCTTCCTCTTCGATGCGGAACAGCACAATCCACGCATGCACCTCGACTTGTTCGAAGGCAACCCGAAAATGCAGGAGTTCGTCTCCAGTGCGAGCCATGGCCAGGTGATGCTCTCGATGTTCAGGGATACTTTCCCGGCGTTGCCCGAGGGAACCTGCCTGTTGCTCGACGAGCCCGAGATGGCGCTTTCGAACTCCAACCAGCACCGCGTTCTGAAGATGCTCAAGGAACTCGCCGAACGGAAGAAGTTCCACATCATTTGCGCCACGCACTCGCAGGTGTTGATCGACGACAAGGAAACCTACGTGATCAACCTCGACAACTACATCAATCGCAACGTGCCCACAGAAGACATGGGCGTCGAGGGCTCCAGTACGATCCAGTAGAATCGACTTTGACCGGGCCTTCATTGCGACACGCCCGGCCCGCATGGGCGGCTCATGGTTCGAGAAACACTCCTCGATTACTTCAAGACTGTAGCTGCGCTGGACGGCGAGTACCTCGTTTACGACGATGGCTTTCGCCCGCGCTCTTACTCGTACGGCGCCACGGCCAGGGCCGCAAAAAATTTCGCCCGGATCCTCCTCGAACACGGCATCGTTCCTGGCGATCGCGTAGTGCTGTGGAGCGAGAATCGTCCCGCCTGGGTGGCCGCTTTCTGGGGCTGCGTTCTACGCGGCGTGGCCGTGGCGCCCATCGACGAGCGTCACTCTGCGGAGTTTCTTCAACGCGTGGTCCGCATCACCGAAGCCAAGGCCATTCTTATCGGCGACGAGATGACATTGCCGCCGCTCGACGCCCCCATTCCCGTCTTTCGCCTCTCCAACCTCGACTGGGACTCGGATATCTCGATTGAGCCTGTCGCCGCGCACCCCGACGACACCTGTCAGATCCTGTTCACATCCGGAGCGACGGCGGAGCCCAAGGGCGTCGTCATCACACACCGCAACATTCTCGCGAACATCGTGCCGGTCGAGGGAGAGGTTCTGAAGTACCGCAAGTATGCGCGGCCGTTTTCGCCCATCCGCTTCCTCAATCTTCTGCCGCTCAGCCACATGTTCGGCCAGGCCATGGCGGTCTTCATCCCTCCCATGATCTCCGGCACGGTCGTGTTTCAGCGCAGCCAGAACCCGCAGGAGATCATCCGCCAGATCAAGTCGCGCCGCATCTCCGTTCTGGTCTCCGTTCCGAAGATCCTCGACGTATTGCGCGAGTACCTCAGCGGAGTCCAACCCGAAACCGCCGCGCCGGCTCCCGCATCCGAGAAGTTCTGGTGGCGCTGGTGGCGCTATCGGAAGACCCACAATCTCTTTGGCTGGAAATTCTGGAGCTTTATCGCCGGCGGAGCAGCGCTCGACCCGGCGTTGGAGGAGTTCTGGGCCAACCTCGGTTTTGCGGTTATCCAGGGCTACGGCTTGACCGAGACCGCGCCCATCGTGACGCTGAATCATCCCTTTCATGCGCGCCGGGGCACCGTGGGCAAACCCATTGCCGGCGTGCAGCTCCGCATCGCCGCTGACGGCGAGGTGCTGGTGCGCGGCGGCAATGTCACCAGCGGTTACTACAACAATCCCGAAGCGACCCGCGAGGCTTTTGAAGACGGCTGGTTCCATACCGGCGACATCGGGGAACTGGACTCCAGCGGGCGGCTCATCATCAAGGGCCGCAAAAAGGAGATGATCGTTCTCTCGGATGGACGCAACGTCTTTCCCGAAGACGTCGAGCGAGCGTTGCTCCGCGCTCCCGGAGTGAAGGACGCGGCGGTGATCGGTCTGCCCGCCGAGGGTGGAGAACGCGTACACGCGGTCCTCTTGCTCGAACCATCTGCCGATCCCGAGATCGCGCTCGCCGCCGCCAATGCAGTGCTCGAAGATCATCAAAAGGTCCGCGGCTATACCCGCTGGACCGAGGCCGAACTGCCCCGCACCGAGGGTACGCGCAAACTGAAACGCCGCGAAATGCGCAATCGCCTGACGGGCGACATCACTCCGCCGAGTATGGCGAGCGCCCGGCCCGCCGACCGCGTCGGACAATTGCTCGAGCGCTGGACCTCTGGCCGCGAAGTTGCCGTCTCCACTTCCTTGGACGATCTCGGCCTCTCTTCTCTCGATCGTGTTGAATTGCTGGTGGCTCTCGAACAAGAGCTCGGCCAACCCGTCGACGAAAGCCTCTTCGCCTCAGCGAAGACCCTCGCCGATGTCGCCGCGCTGCAGCGCGGTCAACTCAGTTCCGCGCCCGCGGCGGCGCCGTTCCGCTATCCGAAGTGGAACCGCCACTGGCTCGCGTGCGGCTTCCGGATTTTCAATCTGAATTTCTGGCTGCTGCATCTGGCTCACTTGTTTGCCTGGGTCCGCGTTGAAGGGCGCGAGCACCTCGACGGCCTCAAGGGGCCCGTGATCTTTGCCTCGAATCACCAGAGCTTCTTCGACACGCCATCCATCTTCATCGCCATGCCGTGGAAATGGCGGCGCCGGCTAGCTCCCACCATGCGCAAGGAGTTTTTCGATGCGCACTTCCATCCGGGCAAGTATGGCCCGTTCGCCTGGTTCACCAATTCGCTCAACTATTGGCTTTCGCTGTTGATGTTCAACGCGATCCCCATTCCGCAGCAAGAGGCCGGTACGCGTCAGGCTCTACGCGCTCTGGGCGAGTTGGTCGAGTCCGGCGACTGCCCGCTCATCTTCCCTGAAGGACGCCACAGCCCCGACGAGAACCTTTTCCCATTCCAGGCCGGCGTGGCCATGATTGCCGCGCGTCTGCGGATCCCCGTCGTTCCCATCCGGTTGCGCGGATCGAATCGCGTGCTACGTCCCGGAGCCAGAATGGCCAGGCCCGCGCGAGTGAGCGTCGTCATCGGCGAACCACTGCGGCTGGAGGGTGAGGATTATGCAGCGCTGGCGCGTCTGCTTGAAGAGCGCATCCGCGCGCTGTAACAATCAGAGCGGAATGCGTCTCGCCTTCTTAGCGCCGCTCCTCGCCGTCACGCTTGCCTTTGTCGCGGCGGCGCCCATGGCTGGCCAGTCGCCCCGCCGGAACGACAGCGACGCACTCAAGCAGGAGCCCAAGCAGACACGCCGCCTTTTCGAAACGGCACTGCGTCTGGAAAAGGAAGGCAAGACGGGCGCCGCCATTGCGGCCTATGGGGATCTGCTTCAGGCGGCGCCTACTCACCTGAATGGCCTGCGCCATCGCGCACAGCTCTTGCTCGAGGCCGGAAAGCCCGAAGACGCCTCGCACGATCTATCCGCCGCCCTGGTCGCCTATCCGGAAGATGGAGAGACCTGGTCGCTGTATGGCGACTGCCTGCGGGCGCTTCAGCGCGACAAGGATGCCGCCAGCGCGTACCGCAAAGCCATGGAAAACGGGCTCAACACGTCGGTAGTCAACCGCAAGCGCGGCGATGCGCTCTCGGCGTCCGGAGAACAGGAAGCCGCGCTCGAGTCTTATTCCATCGCGATCAAGCTACGGCTGGACGATCCGGAATCCTACCTGGCCCGCGGCATCCTGCTGCTGAAGTTGAAGCGTGAGCGCGACGCGATCGACGACTTCACCCGCGCCATCGACTTCAAGCCCGACTATGCATTCGCATACTTCCGCCGGGGCCAGGCCTGGGGCGATCTCCGGCAATTCGACAACGCCGTGCGCGACCTCACTATCTTCCTGCGACTCAAGCCGGGCGACAGCCAGGCCCTGGCGTATCGTGGAGCGGCATACGACACGCTCGGCCGCGTCGAAGAAGCGCTTGCCGACTACGACGACGCACTGAAGGCGGACCCCGCCAACGCACACGTGCTGATGGCTCGCGGCGAGTTGTATTCCCGCCTGGGTCGGCACGTGGACGCCCTCGCCGACCGGGATCGCGCCATCGCCCTCGAGCCGGCCAACGCCTATTTCTATATGGCTCGGGGAGGCACGCAGCTTGCGCTCGGAAATGGGGAGAAGGCCATCGCCGATCGAACTCGCGCCGTGGAACTGGCTCCGTCCAACGCCCTCATGTGGTACACCCGCGCAACCACTTACGCCGCTCTCGGCCAGAACGAGAAGGCGCTGAACGATTCAGCAGAGGCGCTCCGCCTCAAGCCCGATTTCGAGGCTGCCTGGAAATTGATCGACGGGATCGAGGCATCCACCAACTTGATGTCGGCTGCTGCTCTGCCGGAGCGTCCTCGTCCTCAGTCCGGCAAATCGGCCCAGCCCCCCAAGGCATCTAAGTCAACCGGCGCCAAGTCGCATGCGGCGCCGCATTCATCCTCGGTCATTGCGTTGACTCAGAAGCCCGCGCCCGTCGTGACGCCGACAACGGGCCGGCGTGAGATCGTGGGTTCTTCCGCCTCGGGGCAAACACAGTCTCCGCAGATCTCCAAAGCCACCGGCGCGAATCCTAAGACCGCGCCGCAATCGTCGGGGCCCAAAGAGATTCCCATGCCACCATCTCCGGCGCTGCAGCCGCGAGTTGAGCAGGCAGCCAAGCCCGCGCCGGTCCCACTTGCAAAAGCCGCTGACTCCGTCGCGACGACCGCGAAACCAACGGCGCAACAGATGTACCGCGACGGCCGCGCCCTGTTGCAGAACGGCGAATTCGCCGAAGCGTCCGCGAAGCTCGAAAAAGCGGCGGTATTGGATCCTGCCAATGCGATGGTCTGGAACGCCCTGGGCTTCAGCCGCATGAAGCAGAAGCGCTACAAAGAAGCCTTGGCGGCATTGGACAAAGCCATCGACCTCAATCCCCGATACAAAAACGCATATGAGAATCGCAGTGCCGTGAAGCAATGGCTCGGCGACGGGTCAGGATCGGCGCGCGACCGAATCAAAGCCCAACTCATCGACAAGCGCAAGTGATGCGTGCATCTCCGCCTTGTTCTGGACCGTCGTTGTGGCGCACGATTCATCGTGCTGCGTCGACACTCTTGTCGACGTCCTATGTCGGCATGAATGCCGCCACTGCACGATGAATCGTGCGCCACGGGCGTCAGTGGAATTGCACCGTCACCGGACCCAACAACCCGCCCGGTTGAGGCCTGCGCACCGAGTTGCCGTAGAGAACGTCCGTGATCCCGTAACCTGGCCCCGGCGCCACGCTGGGCTGCGGAGTCATTGCGGCCACGGCGTTGCTCCAGGTGTTGGCCACCCGCACCTCAAGCGTGTTTGTCCCAGCGTGAATTGCGGCGTCGACGCAGTACGGCGGAAGGAACGTCACTCCAGACTCGCGTCCGTTCACGCGCAGTTCGGCGCTCTGCTCCACGCGTCCCAGGCAGATGCGGGCCATCGTTGCTGCAGGCGGCGCTTCGATGGTCTTCGAGTAAATGCCCAGCCCCGCGAAGTTCTTCAACTCCGGCACATCGAGCCAGTCTTCGAGCGAAGTCCACAGCGCCGAGTAACGAGCCGTGCCTTCCATCTTCACGTTCCATGCTCCCGTCGCGGCTGCAGGCTCACTCCATTTCTGAACCGGCGCATCAGCCGCCGCGCCGAGACCGAAGACGATCACCGCCGAGCCCCAGGGACCGAGAGCCAGCCGCGATCCGTTCCACGGCCGCACCTCGCCGGTCATGGGATCCCACAACTGAGCCTTGCGTGCCTTCGCATCGCGGAATTTCACTTCGACTTCGCGATTCTCGCGGTCGCCGTTAGCCACGAAGTAGTAATCGACGTCGCCCGCGCGCCGATGGATCGCGCGCAGCGGCGAACTCTCCGCGTACGCATTCGAGCCGGAGCCGCCGTTGGCAGGCGATGCCGGCATTCCCGCTGCTGAAACGACGTCCTGCAAACCGGCATCGCGCAGGAGACGCTCGGCCTCTTCCTCGTCGCGCACCAGCTTCATCCCGGTGACGAGCCCGGCGACTTCAGCGGCCTGCGTGTCTCCGTCGAGTCCCGTTCCCCGCCCTGGCAAGCGGCCGATCGACACGACGAGTCCGCCCTCCTTCGCAAACGCCGAGAGCTTGCGCAGCACTGGCAGCGGCACGCTCTCCGGTTGAACCAACACGATGGCCCGGTATGAGCGCGTTCCGCCAGCAAGCCTCCCGCCGGCCGCCTTCAAACGATTCTCCAGTGCATCGTCGCCGGCGATGTCGAATCCGTAGCCGCGTTTGTACAGCAACTGCGCCAGAGTGTTCAGACGCTGGGCTATGCGCGCGGTCGTATCCAGGCCCGGGTCGCGGTCGGGACGGTGCCAGGCGTCGTCTTCGCCCAGCCACTTGGCCGTCGGTTCGTCGTAGTGTGCTCGCGAGTCCGCGACTCCCGAGTAAAGCGCCACGTCAGAGACGCGCTCGCCCGCCTGCATCAGGTAATTCAGGCGCGTCACGTATTTTGAAAGCGCGTGATAGTGCGGCCACCAGACCTGGTTCGGGTTGATCATCGTCGACGCATAGAAGACCCAACCAGGCTTGCCAAGCTGTCGCGGAGAACTCGGGAAGCCGTGGTTCTTAATGTGCCTGATGCCGTCCAGCACGATGGCGTCACTGGCCGCTTTGAGCTGATCGAGCCGCACTAGAAAACGGGGCATCCGCAGCCACGTGTAGCTTTCCGCCATCGAGACTGGCCTGCCGTAGAGGTCGCCCGCCGAGGCCGCGATGCGCCGGTTGCGCACGTTCACCACTAACCGCTCCGTGCCTGGCCAGATGGTCTCGCCCTCCGGAACGCTCGCGGCGCCGTAGGATTCCAGGGCGTCGGCCAGACCGCCGTGCGCCTGCACATAGCTCTTCAGCCCGCGCTGCTCGCACCAGGCCGTCAACTGTCCGGTGTAGTTCTCCACCTGGAGCCGTCCCAGCACCTCCAGAAAGTCCTGCCGGACGCCGGGCGTTTTCCCATTGATGTTGTTCCACAGGTGAGGCAGGTACTCCTCCAGGCGATAGCCCTTGCGCCGCGCGAATTCCTCCAGAACCCCGGGCGTCCAGTTGCTGTCGTCGAGTTCCAGGCTGTCGCTGGTAACGCCTGCCAGTGCATGCGGCGCCAGGGCGCGCGCTTGCTCCAGCGCGTTGCCAAGAGGGCCTAACTGCGCACCCAGGGACTGCGCCCGGAAGTGATCCAGCACCAGTCCACCGCCGCCGGGTGCGCTGCGCTTCACCGTCTGCCCGGTCCGCATCAGCCACGCCGCCGTGATCTCCCACTCGCCGGCGGGCAACTGCCCGCGAATCCGACTACCTTCAACCGTTAGCGCGCGTGTTTCGCCACTGGCACGATTCCAGGCCGCTGCCCCCTCCAGCCGCTCCATTTTCCACTCTCCGTTGGGCTGCGCGGATGGGGCTTCGATGTCGAGTTCCTTCGGTCCCTGCTCCACAGCCGTGCCGCGCGCCAAGGCGGCGGCACTCTCGTTCCTGGTGATCCACGGTCCTCCGTAGGGCCACCCGGAGCCTCCGCGCAAGACGACCTTCATGCCCAGCCGTTCGGCCGCTTCGGCCACTGCGTTGAACTTCACTTGCCATGCAGGCGAGTACATCTCCACAGGGCCCAATCCCAGCTTCGGATCGGCCCCGTCCAGAGTGTACACCGGGTTGATCTCGACGCCTCCGATGCCATTGCGGTCCATCTCTTCCAGTTCGTGGACCAGTTCCTCCGCGGGCGTGGCGTTGCCGAACCACCACCAGACCGTCCAGGGCCGGTACTGCTTGGGCGGGTTCCTGAATAGGTCCGCAGTAAAGCTCTCCCCCCAGGCAGGCAACGCAATGCTCAATCCCAGCAAGGGCAGGCCAATTAGCATAATCCGGCACATCGCGAGTCGCATTGTTTCCCCATCAGTTTCAGCCTTTCTGAAGCGACTTGGGAGCGCATCTGCGAGGGATGCCGCCTCGCGGAAGGGTGGCCTACCATATGGGTGGAAACCAGGAACCGCTCATCTGAGCGGTTTGTCTAAAATAACCCATTGCAAATCAACTACTTGGATAGAAAGGCCGCTCACGGTGAGCGGTCTTGGCATTTCCGCCACTGACCGTTGGCCCGCAAGCCCGTGCAAAACCACCAGGTTGCAAACGCAGCCCGCTCCTCCGCTATACTAATGAGTTGGACGCCCCGCGCCTCCGCGCGCGGGCTTTCTCCTGAAGGGTTCCCGGATGATTATCGCTATCACGACCGTCCACATCATCGTGTGTTTCTTCCTGATCATCGTCGTGCTGCTGCAAAGCGGCAAGGCGGCCGATCTTGCTGGCGCGTTCGGCGGCATGGGCTCGCAGACTGCTTTTGGGCCTCGCGGTTCGGCCACGGTGCTCTCCAAAGCCACCACGATTGCGGCGGTCCTGTTCATGGTGACCTCGCTCTCCCTGTCCGTCCTCTACACCAGGAGCGGCAGCGCCAGAGTTGGGGGCGCATCGGTTCTGGACCACACGGCACCGGCCAAATCCAGCGCTCCGGCTCAGTCCAAGAGCGGCGGCCAGACGGTTCCGGTTCCGCTCCCGACGGCTCCGGTGAAAAAGTAGTTCCTCTCCCGCCTTCGGCGTGAAGTGACGAAGTGTTGGGAATCGTATACTGTGAAAAGAGTCGCAAGCGCCACGCGGCTCGAATGTTCTTAGCCGGAAGCCCTCCTGGCCAGCCGGTAATGCGGAGGTGGCGGAATTGGCAGACGCACTAGCTTGAGGTGCTAGCGGGAGCAATCCCGTGGGGGTTCAAGTCCCCCCCCCCGCACCAAATCCTCGAATGATGGGCCGTCCTCAATAGGGACGGCCCTTTCGCTGCGCATCCCTCCGCGGTTTTCCATCATTCCTTTGAGCATCGTCAGTTCGGCCTTTCCGGGTTTTGTGACGTGTTTTGTGCCGAGTCTTGATGTTCCTTTGCCAGAAACTCGCCGGCGAGACGTCCAGCCTCTTGTGTGTCGCTCTGGTCGGTGATGTTGTAACGTTCGAACACGGTCCGTGTGCGATGTCCCGTGATCTTCATGATCACGGTCTCGGCAACGCCCGCGCGCCGCAGATTGCGAACCGCCGTACGGCGCAAATCGTGGAAGAGCAGGTTGGGCACGCCTGCGCGTTTGCACGCCTGATTCCAACTCTCCCGAAAATCCTTGATGGGAGTCGAACCGCGGGCAAACAGGTATTCGCTCCCCCGGGGCTGCAGCTCCAGAAACTTAGCCATATCGCCGTAGATCGGGACGGCAACCGGCTCTGGTTTCCGGTTCACTTTCTTCCCCTCCATCCAGATGCAGGACGCCTTCAAATCGACCTGTGTCCACTTTATCCGCAAGAGCGCGCCTCGCCGTAGCCCAACATGGTAAGCAATGACGAAGAGAAGTCTCAAGGAATCAGGCAGTTCGAGGAGGAGCTTTCGGTAGATCTCCGGTTTCAAAAACCCCCGTCTGGGCTCGTCTTCGGTCAGCCTGGGGAAATGGGGGACTCTGGCCACCAGCGGGGGATCTTGCTGATAGCCAAGCTGAAATGCCCGATGTAGAAGCCCCAGTTCTCGATTAACGGTACCCGGCTTGACCTTCTTCAACCGGTCACGCACATACTCTTTCACTTGAGCAGTCGACAGTTTAGCCGCCCTTGTATCACCGAGCTTTGGTATGAGAATCGAATTGATCTTCAGGCCCGCGATATAGGATTGCGCCACCTCGCGCAAGTCGTAATCTTCTAAAAGCAACCGCAGCAAGTCGCTGACCTTGACGCGATCCGGGGCCAGAAGCTCGCCTGACGCCAGCTTTCCCTGGCGCCGATGTAGATAGCCCAGGGCTTCATCCCGGTCTTTCGTTTCGCACGACTCCCGCCTTCTAACACCCTCAGCGGAAAAGTCACACCACCACCAACCGTTTCTGAGGTAGATCGACCCTTGTCCGAGCGTGCTGCGTTTCCTCGCCATCCTACGCTACCTTTTTGCTCTGTTCAATTATGCGGTCGAGATCGAGCCTATCGAACCTAAGCTTTTTGTCCGTATGCGTCAGAGCAACGACACGGTTGACGTATGCAGGGGTTGAAGCTATTGGCTTCTTGCCCAAGCTGCAGGTGTCAGTTTGGGAATGCTGCGGATCGAGCAGTTGGCCAAGCCGGGTAGAACCGATGCCAGGTACTCGCGCACCGGAAGCTTGAGCCGGCGGCAGCTTTCGATGACGGATAGAATGGCGGCGACCTTCGGCCCGGCCTGCTCGCTGCCGACATGGATCCAGTTCTTGCGTCCAAGCGCGACCGGGCGCATGGAATTCTCCGCCAGGTTGTTGCTCAACTCCAGTTCGGGATGTTCCAGGAACCGGGTGAGTTTGTGCCAGAGCGTAAGCGTGTAGCTGATCGCCTTGCCCAGCGCGCTGGCAGGCAGCACCGCGAGCTGCGCGGTCTCCATCTCTTTCTTGATGATCTCGAGCAGTGGACGGGAGCGCTCCTGGCGCAGAAGCATGGCGCGCAGCATGATCCATGCCCGCGTCGCGAGCCTCGGCATCAATCGCAAAAAGCTCGTCGATCCGCGACACAAGTTGCGTCGCAAGGCGGTCGTCCGGATTGAGCTTCAGCGCGTCGAATACTTTCCTGCGAGCATGCGCCCAGCAGCAGGCATGCACCATGCCTCGGCCCGCCCACTTCGGTCGTATGCGACATAGCCGTCGGTCTGCAAAATGCCTTTAAACTGGCCCAGGAATTTCTTCGGACCTTCGCGGCCGCGGCCCATCTGGAAATTCAAAGACTGAACTGCCTCCCGGCCGGCCGTATTGCCACAAATAAGCCTGATGATTCTTCCCGCTCTTATCGTGCATCTGCACAGGAATCGGCGTTTCATCGGCTTGAATGTAACCGCCGCCGATTAATTCCCGGCCGATCGCCGCGCCTATCGGCATCAGTAACCCGCCGACAGTCATCACCCATCCGTCCATCGTCGCCCGGCTGATGGAAACGCCGGCTCCCGCTCCAGAATCGCGCTTTGCCGGTATAGCGGCAGGTGGTCGCAATACTTGGATACAATCGTGTCGATCACCACCCGGTCACTCACCAGTCCTTTGTCGATGATCCGCTCCGGCAGTGGCGCCGCGTTCACGCCTTCGGCACATCCCTTGCAGGCACGCTTCTCGCGCTTGGTGACCACCACGAAGAATCGCGCCGGCTCCACGTCCAGTTGTTCGCTCTGCTCGTAGCCGATCACCACCGTTTCCTTGCCGCAGGACTTGCATACGCATTGTTCCGGCGTGCAGGCAATCACCCGTTCCACGCGCGGCAGATCGGCCGGAAGTTCCTGCCGTCCCGGATGTTTGCGGCTTGTCCGGCTCTTCGCAGTGATCGGAGACGCGGGCGGCAGCGGCTCGCGCTGTGCTTTCCGCCTCGACCTCCGCCGAGCTGACGCCGGGCTCCAGCTCCAGCAACAGCAGTTGCTCATCGTTGAGCGTCTCGCTCTTCGGCCCGTACTTGCGGATCAACTCCAGCCGCAGACGTTCTTCGAGCGCACGGATCTTCCACTCGGCCCACTGCAGTTCCTCTCGACTGCTCGTTTCTCTCAACTGCTCGATCTTTTCGGCTTCGGAACGGGGCGGAGTGGAAGGCGACGGATTCACGGTCAGCTCTCTGTCAGGATAGCTGATTTGCAGGCCAATTAAAACATATTTAATAATATTTGTTTTAACTATCTTTACGCCGCCGAGCGGCTCACGCGATGCCATGCGCGGCGCCTGGTCTGCGTCAGATCGATGCCGCCGAGCAGCAGCATGAGTTCCTCGTGACTCAAGATCATCTTCGTTTCTTCGCCTGCCGCCGGGGCCATCGGAATCGGCCCTTTTCCAGACGCTTGGCGCAGACCCACAGTCCGCTGCCGTCCCAGAACATCAACTTCAGCCGGTTGCGTTGCGCATTGGAGAACAGAAAGATATGCCCGCTCAGCGGATCGCACGACAGCCGGTCGCGCACCAACCCGTACAGTCCTTCGAAACCCTTGCGCAGGTCAGTCGCGCCGGCGGCAAGATAAATCCGCGTTGCAGGTCCGACTCCGAACATGATCAGACTTGCTCCAGCACCGCCACCAGTTGCCGCAGCGTACCGGCGTCGAACCCGCCTTCACTTCAATCCGTCGTCCGCCTGACAGAAGCACTGCCAACTCACCGCCGCATTCACGTGGCCCGGCTACTTCCGCCTCGACCCACCGCTGCGGTTCGTCGCCCGCCGCTTTCTGCTTTCGATAACGCATACGTACCGAGCCAGCGTCTTCATGGCACGTCCCGTTGCCGGCAGAACTCTTCGCGGCTTAATCCGCTCGCTTCGTACTCAGCCGCCAGCCGATCTGCTTCCGCCCGGCTTCGATGCCGCCGACGCTGGCGGCCTGATTCCTCACTGCTCATCCTCCCACTCAAGCATCAGAATGGCCCGGTTCATAGGTGCGTTGCTCTGACGCATACCCTGCTGCATCCCGAAGGTGTCCAGCATCTCGGCGGCGCTACCGAACGCTATCCGCGAAGTCTGCTGCCGGATTGCCAGCGTGGCGAGGAAGATGGGAACTAGCCGGTCCTGGCCCCACGGTAGTCCATAGCTCGGATGTCCAGTTACCTGCAGCACGAACTGGCCGTTCCGGCGCTCGTGGAGTAGACAGCCTGATGCCGGCCGCTTCACGGGAAGACCACAGAGGACAAACGGTCGCGACGAGAACCCCAGATTCTGCACTTCCGTCTCTCGATTGGCCCGAACCAGTTGGATCGTCTCCGCCTGGCGGAGTTTCCTTTTCGAGTTGACGAACTCTGGGTGGCACGGCCCGAGAATTTGGCCAGCCCGGCGAAATCCTGGTCCGGTGGAGAGATTTGTATTGTACAAAGGGGAGTGGTGCTGCGACGTTTCCCGCATAGCTCTATCCCTGAAGAGGAGCCGGGGCCAGCCCACGGGGCAGGAGCCGTTTTGTGACGTGATTGTGCCAACTACAGGACTCGATGCGACTCGATGGCACCCCAAGAATGGCTCGTAAGCATGTGCTATCGAGTGGGATCGAGTCGGATGAATAGTTTGAGGTGCTAGCGGGAGCAATCCCGTGGGGGTTCAAGTCCCCCCCCCCGCACCATTGTTTGCAACGAGTTACGGCGGCGATTCGACCTCGGATCGCCGCCGTTGCTTTTTGTGGACCTTATTCTCTTCAGCGCCTGCCAGGACCGTGCTGTAAAGGATTAGACCGCGCGGGAACTCAATCCCGAACATCCAGCGCGTGCTCACTACGCTTTCCCGTCAGTTGACTGGTCTTTGGCCTGGAAAACCCAAGCAACAATATCCGCATTCATCGCGCAAATCTGAATGACAAGTCCGCCCTGACGTTGGTGGAGATCTGCAACCGGTCGTCGCTTCTGTCCCGGTGTCAAACTGGGCAACTCGGCGGAGCATTGGTCGGCGATCATCGGGCGACGTTGCAGGAGGGATGGAACCCGCTAATTCCTGCAGCGCAAGGGCACCTGCCTCAGTTTGGGAAAACGATCCTAGCTCGCGTATTGCGGAGTATGGCGTTGCCTGAGACGCACCATTGTGCTCGGTGTTTCCCGGTTTCCGCGAAATAAGCGCGGATGGGGTCACAACGGGGCGACACTACGCCAACTTCCCCAAAGTGGACGTTCCGCTCGCTTGGGTTCACTTCAAAGGATTGGGCCTTATGCGTAAAGATGTCCACGGGGAACCGCGGAGCCAAGCCGAATTCCCAGGACGAAATCCTGCAAGATCTTCGTTTGGGCTACTCCCAATTGAGCCGACAATCCAGTCGGAACTTGCGGAATACGCAGAATGCCGAATTCAAGCCCTGATGTGCAGCGTTTCCAACGGGCAGAAGGAGCGGGCCGCGATAGCCCTCAAGAGCCATAGGATTCCCGACGACATTCTGGCACTTTGATTGTGTGATTGCGGGGTTCCGTCATGAGCCCGAGTTGGTCTATCGCTCCGTCAAGCGCTCCCCATCGTGGGCTTACGCCACAGCAAATCGGCGCGAGTACAGGCCCGGCATGCTCCACAATCCTGTAGCGCCGGTATTCTCTCCCGGTTGCGAAACACTTACAGTCATTTCAGGAAAGCAAAGGAGTGGCGTCAAATGACGTCTCTCCACGTTGCAACTCGTAGCCGAAGTAGTCTCGTGGCGCGAGTGTGGAAGCCTTCGGATTGTCTTGCGCCATGCCCCAGAGACTTCCCATGGGACGGTACATGACTTATGGGAACTAGACGAGAGCTCGATTTGGACCAGCGCCTTGAGGCGTATTTCGCCACTCTTCGCTCGTCATCTCTCAAGCAGGCGGTGAAGCGTAGCGCCGGAAAGTGGCAGATTTATGCGGCGGTGGGCGGCTCGGCTATGGCTATGGCGACCGGCGTCTCGGCATCGATGATCGGCAGCGCCATACGGATTACGCCGGAGGCCATCGCGAGCATGCGGACGGCCAGGCCGGATCCGGTAGGTTCGAGGGTCCCGCCATTCTTAAACCACGCCAGGTTAGCCGCTGCCCGTCATGGACAACGGCCTCTCACGGACATGCCTGCGGGAATCAACGGTGCGATCGCAGCGCAGTCGCCATCCATCGCGCAAGGTGGCATAGTTCCATTATCCGGCACGGAAAGCATCATCCAGCCAGGCGAACTGGTATCGATCTTTGGCAACCACCTCGCCAACCAAACCGCAACCTGGAGCGGCAATTTCCCCACTTCGCTGGGTGGCACCAGTGTGACCATTGACGGGAAAGCGGCGTACCTGCTGTTTGTCAGCCCTACCCAGATTGACTTGCAGGCGCCGGACGACACGGCGAGGGGTACTGTCTCCGTTGTTGTCACGAATGCCGCGGGGGTAGCAGCATCAACGGTGACGCTGAATCAGGTTGCACCGTCCTTCATCCTGCTCTACCAGGATTTCGTGGCGGGGGTGATTTTGAGGCCGCACGGAAAGGGAGCCTACGGCGGAGGAAGTTACGATATCCTCGGCCCGGTAGGGAATTCCCTTGGCTATCAAACGGTGCCCGCGAGGCCAGGCGACAAGGTTAAGATCTTCTGCACCGGGTTCGGGCCGACCACTCCTGCCGTTCCTGCTGGGAAAGCTTTCTCCGGCAGGGCTCCTATCAAAGACAGCATCGGTCTTTTCCTCAATCATGTCCCAGTCGCACCAACTTTCGTCGGGCTTTGGAGCGCCGGTCTGTATCAGATCGACCTGGTCGTTCCTTCCGGCCTTGGCGAGGGGGATGTTCCCATTGAGGCTGCAATAGGCGGCATGCGAACCCAAACTGCCGCGCTGTTTTCGCTGCAATACAGTCCGGTCGTGACAGGCACGGGCGGTGGCACCGGCGGTTCGATTGGGGGTTGGCCTGTCGGCGGAGGCGGTTCGAGTTTCGGTGGAACTGGGGGCGGGGGTGGCTCGACCGGAGGCGGACCCGGGGGCGGTTCTGGTGGTGGCCCTGGCGGAGGATCGGGCGGCGGCAGCGGCGGTGGATCTGGTGGCGGCTCCGGTGGGGGTTCCGGCGGCGGCTCCGCGGCACTCCATAAGAAATCATACGAACCGAAGCTGCGATTTGCGCCAACAGTGGAAACCGTGTAGTGCGGTCTTCAGGTTTGTACGGGAGGGCGAAGTCGATGGTCTCCAAGGGAACCTTGTTGTCGATCACGGCAGGCGGACTGTTGCTCTTGACACCTGGCCAAAACCTGTCGAGAAAAGCGCCGATTCCGAACGACCCTCTCGAAATGGTCGCCGGTCAAGCCCGGGCCTTAAAGTCGACCGCAGGTCGAGCGGTCGTTTTCGGGCTTCTCGACCGCGCGAGGAGCAACTATGCCTTGCGCAGTGCGGGCTGCGCCTACGATCTCAAGGTCACATTTAAGGTAAACTCCGGCGGTCGAACGGAACATGATGGCGCCTGGGAGATGGAGGAAGTATTCGATCCCAAACAAGGATTCCGCTGGACTGCGAAAGCTTCGGATGCATATGAGGTTACCCGGATCTCCTCAAATGGGATGCTCTACGGAGAGGAAACGGCGAGCTACATCCCACTCCGCCTTCATGAGGCACGCGCGGCCCTGTTCGACCCTATTCCGCCTCCTGGAATCCTAGATCGAAAGTCGATCCGAAAGTCGACCGCCGTCTACAACGGCGCGCAGCTGACCTGTATTTTGATTTCCGGATCCAAAGGCGCCGCGACCGCCACTTCCGGACGGCGCTGGGACGAAACCGAAGAGTGTATCGATCCCGAAACCGGGCTGCTCCAGACCCATTCGCAAGTCCCCGGCCGCTACTACTCCTACGATTACTCGAATGCGCCGCGTCTGGCCGGTCAAGTGCTGCCTCGAAAGGTGACCGTGACCGAAGCCGGCAGCGTTGTAACGGAGATTTCGGTCGACAGCCTGACGGAACTTCCCGCTGCGGACCCGAGCCTGTTCGTGCCAACCGAGGAAATGAAGGCGCGAGGACGGCCAATCACGCTGGCAGGAGCCCAGAGAATCTTCCACAATATGGCGCAGGGCTCGCAATCCCCTGGCGCGGCGGTGCGAGCAGTCTGCGTATTCGGCGTCTTGACGGCATCTGGACAACTCGTGGAGGCGCACTCGTTGCAGCCGTCGGACCCAAACAGCGAGGCCGCTGTGGAAGCTGCGAAGCAGATGGATTTCTCCCCGCCGACGCCACTCGTGCCAGCCCCTCAGCAGCGCTTTGTCTTTGTCATCCAGGAGTTCGTCACACGACGCTAGGCAGGGCCCAAATTCGACCTCCGCGTCGAAGCGCTTAGATCGAGGCATGGTGTTCGCAGACGTCTGGTTCAAACGGAAATGAGGAGCACCAATGGCGCCGCCGAGGGAAGCAATGCCAGCAGCAGTTGCATCCGCCCATTCCGGCGGGCGCGCCGAGCCAGCCTGTGCTTCCTGAAATGAGGAGTCAAGACAAGTCTAATAATTCAATGGCGCGGCTCGGTCCAGGGGGCCTCGATGTCTTCGCGTAAAGTTCTACTGGTCGGATGGGATGCCGCCGACTGGAAGGTCATCCAACCGCTCATGGACGCCGGCAAAATGCCCAACGTCCAGCGACTCGTGGAACACGGCGGCACCGGACAAATCACCACATTGCATCCGCCGCTATCGCCCATGCTGTGGACCTCCATCTGCACCGGGAAACGGCCGTTCAAGCACGGCATCCACGGCTTCTCCGAACCCACGCCGGACGGGAACGGCGTGCGACCGGTCACGAACCTCTCGCGCACGGCGAAAGCAGTTTGGAACATTCTCAACCAACAGGATCTGCGCAGCATTGTGATCGGCTGGTGGCCCAGTCATCCGGCCGAACCGATCAACGGCGTAATGGTCTCCGATCTATACCACCGCGCCACGGGACCAATTGATGAGGGCTGGGCGCTGCCGGCCGATACAGTTCATCCGACGGAACTGTCCGAGACGCTTGCCAGCCTGCGCATTCATCCCGACCTCCTTGCGCCGCAGATGGTTGAGCCGTTTATTCCACTTGCCAAGGACATTGATCAGGACAAAGACAAGCGCCTGGCAATGTTCCTGCGGACGCTCGCCGAATGCATGAGCATACAGTCCGCCGCCACCTGGCTGCTGGACAACCAGCCCTGGGATTTTTTCGCGGTCTACTTCGAAGCGATCGATCACTTCTGCCACGCGTTCATGAGGTACCATCCGCCGCGGCAAACGTGGATCGGAGAACGCGACTTCGAGTTGTATCGCAACGTGGTTTCGATGGCCTACCAGTTCCACGATGAGATGCTGGGGACGTTGCTGAAAAAGGCCGGCGACGACGCAACGGCCATTCTTATGTCGGATCACGGCTTCCATCCGGATCACCTGCGTCCTTCCTCAATCCCCGATATCCCCGCGGGGCCTGCAATCGAACACCGGGATCTTGGCATCTTCGCCATCAGCGGATCAGGTATAAAGCGGAACGAATTGCTGCACGGTCCATCCGTGCTGGACGTTACGCCTACGATCCTGACACTCTACGGTCTCCCGGTAGGCGAAGACATGGACGGCAAGGTGCTGTCACAGGCATTCGTGGAACCGCCGAAGGTCGCGTTCATTCCGAGTTGGGAGAACATTCCAGGCGCCGATGGGCGCCATTCACCCCACACCCGGCTCGATCCGGTGGCGGCGCATGAAGCTCTGGAACAGATGGTGGCGCTAGGCTATATCGAACGGCCGGATGAGAATCGCGAATTGGCCGTAAGCAAGACCCTTCGTGAGCTTCGCTACAACCTCGGTGAGGCGTACCAGGATGCCGGCAGGCACGCGGAGGCATATGAGATCTTCAGCGAGCTCCATAAAGCCGACGCCGATGAGCAGCGCTTCGCCGTGAGGCTCTTCGCTTCCTGCCAGGCGCTGGGGCTTCACGACGAGATGCGGAGTATCGTTGACGACCTCGATGGCCGCCGTCGCGAGTTGTTCGAAAAGGCGCGGTCGAGAATCGACGCCTTGCGCCAGCTCGCCGTGGAACGCGCCAACGGGGACCACGCTCAGACCGCTAGCGCCGAATTCGACTACGAGTCGCTCTTCAGCATCGACGAGCGGCTCGAACTCGCAAACTGGCGGGATCTGGCGCGTTATCAGCTGCCCGTGGTCCATTATCTGAATGCACAAGTGCTGATCGCGGAAGAGCGCTACGCCGAAGCCCTGACCGCGCTAGAACAAGTGACGGAATCCGATCTGGTTCGGCCCGGCGTCTTCCTGCAGAAAGCGGATCTGTATTTGCGCTTGCGCCGCGGACGCGAAGCACGGCGCGTCTACGAACGGGCGTTGGCGATCGATCCCGACAACGCTCAGGCCTTTCTGGGCCTGTGCCGCATGGATTTGCGGCGACGGAAATTCAGTGTTGCCGCGGATTCGGCTCTCAACGCGCTGCAGCGGGTGTATCACGATCCGCAGGCCCATTTCCTGCTTGGCCGCGCGTTAGCGGGAATGCACGCGTACGAGCGTGCGGCCAATGCGTTCCGGGCGGCCATTTCCTTTAACCCGAATTTTCCGGAAGCGCACACACGACTCGCGGCATTGCTGGAGCAGCACTTGGGCGACATGGACGCCGCCCGCGAGCATCGGCGCCTTGCGCTCAACATGAGGCGCCACGCGGCTTCGAATCCGTTGCATCTGGCCATGCCTGAAGGAGTGGAAAGCGTCGCCGATGGTCCGACGCCGCATGGCACACCGATTGCGGCCACGTCCACGGATGCACACCCACTCTCCGAATCCCTCATCGTCGTGACCGGATTGCCGCGCTCGGGCACTTCCATGCTTATGCAAATGCTGGCCGCCGGCGGCATGGGAGTCCTCACCGACGAATTGCGGGCGCCGGACGAAGACAATCCGCGCGGTTATCTCGAATTTGAGCCGGTGAAGAACCTGCTGAATGACTCGAAGTGGCTGTCCGAGTCACGCGGGAAAGCGATCAAGATCATTGCGCCGCTGCTGGTTGCTTTGCCGCCAGGTTCGGCCTGTCGTGTGATCCTCTGTGAGCGCGATCTCGACGAGGTGCTCGATTCGCAGGAGCGCATGCTGTTACGCCGCAATCGGGTGCTGGCTGCAACTCCGGAGCGCCGCGGGCTGCTGAAAGCAGAATACATGCGCACTCTCGGCCGGTTGAAAGCGATGTTGTCACGGCGCCTGCACACGCGACTCCTCGAAATCGAATACAGGATTGCGATCTCCGATCCGCTCGTCACGGCTGAACGAATGAACAGCTTCCTGGGAGGTGGACTGGACGTGGCGAAGATGGCGGCTGCGGTCGAGCCCACTCTCCATCGGAACCGCACGAGCTTTTCCAATTAAACCGGCCAGGATCCGAGACCTTGAGAGAGACGCTTCATGGCTGCGAGGGTCGAGTCTTCACCGTGAGCCACGCGGCATGGCCAAGACGGCAACTGGCCGCCGGTTTTCGGGATTCGTACCGGCAAACGCGCATGGCGCCCGGTTCGATTCCGGCACCGGTCAACGCGGTATTCCAGTTGCGATGCCGACTTGCTGTTCTTTATCCGCGACTCTTCCTCAAATTCCAGGGCCGCCCACGCCGTGTGCTCATGCTATGATCAACCGCATGACTTTCCCCGCTGCTGTCCCCGAGATCCCAGCGGCCAACGTCGACAAAGCTGCAGCCTACTATGTCAACACACTAGGCTTCACCTTTGATTGGGGGGACGACCGGGGCGGAATTGCAGGCATCTCAAGGGGAAGTTGCAGGCTGTTTATCACCAATCGCTCCTTCCGAGAGTCCTACGGCAACACCGGCCCTATCCTCTTCTGGCTGAATCTCAACAGTAAGACCGAGGTAGACGAACTCTTCGCACAGTGGAAGGCCGCGCAAGCGAAGATCGTTTCCGAGCCAGACGACAGACCGTGGAAGTTGCGCGAGTTTATGGCTGCCGACCTTGATGGCAACCTCATTCGTGTCTTCTATGATTTCCGGAACGACATGTAAAAGAGACGACACATCGCGCGAAGGGTTTACTAATCGCGATTTGGCGCCGGTGTCATAGATTGCGCCTGGATTACGCGCTTTACGGACATAGGCTTCACAGTCGCTGATCTCCTGTAGAGTGCGGCGCAGTTGGTCCGGGCTGGTCGTGGACCGGCAGGTTGGATCAGCACAGCCGCGACTGCGCTCTTGAACCGGACTTTGTCGTAGAATTTCAGGAGCTTGTACCGGTTCGGGAGGTCTATGCAGCCCGCTATTCTCGCCGTATTCCTTCCATTCTCGGGCCCCGCCTTGTCGATGTCCGCGGCTGGCCTCTCGCTGCTCGTGATTGGGCTGTTGGCCGCGAGGAACAATGTTGCCCAGGCTCGCGGCATCGACAAGATCGTAGCCCTGACCCCCTTGTGCTTCGCCATCCCGTTGGCGGTCTTCGGCGCAGAACATCTTTCCAACCCACAGTCCCTGCTGGCCGGCGTGCCGTCGTACATGCCGTGGCGTATGTTTTGGGTATATTTCGTCGGCTTTGCGCTGGTCGCCGCAGCGCTGAGCATCGCCACCCAGCGTCAGGTGCGGTGGTCCGGCCTGCTGTTCGGGGCCATGATGTTCCTCTTTGTGGCGATGTTGCATCTCCCGGGAGCGCTGGCCGCCGGCGGCCGAATCCCATGGACGATCGTAGTCCGGGAAATGTCGTTTGGCGGCGCCGGCTGGGTCTTGGCGGGAATCGCGATGGGCGGAGATCGCGATGGGCCGGGTAAGGGTCTCATCACTGTGGGCCGCGTGGCGATCGCGATCGCGGCGATCTTTTTTGCCGTTCAGCATTTTCTGCATCCGATGGGACTTCCCGGAGTTCCGCTTGAGAAACAGATGCCCGCGTGGATTCCCGGTCGTGCCTTGATCGACTATCTGACAGGCGCGTTTCTCATGGTTGCCGGCGTCTGCTTTCTGCTGGAGCGGAAGACGCGCGTGGCGGCCACCTATCTCGGCGCCTGGATTGTGCTCCTGGTTGTGGCGATCTACGGGCCCGTCCTGGTTGGGGCGCTGGCAGACCAGAGTGCCGGCGTGCAGGTCGAAGGGGTCAATTACTTCGCCGACACGCTTCTGTTTGGCGGAGCGATTCTTTCCCTCGCCAGCGCCAACCGGAAGTAACCGGCAATGGTCCGGAATCGTGGCCGGATGGCCGGCGAGCCGCCCGCTATCCGCAAACGCTACGGCGTTACTGCGGAAATATCCCTTTCGTTCCTCCGGGCACGACAAGCGAGGGGCCGTTTCTTGTAAGGTGTTACGTAACCGCAGATCTCGAAAGAAAGAAATGGAGCGGCGATGAGAACGGAATTGCTGCGATTCAACGGCCCTGTCGAGCGGGATCCCGCCATCGATGCGTGGATGAAAGAGCATGCAGGTGAATTGGGAGCCATCGCGCGCCAGTGGTTTGAGGCGATGCGAAAATGCGGGGACGAAGTCCGGGAGCTTTTGCATGACGGCTGCCCGGTTGCATGTTTGGGAGATGCGCCCTTCGGCTACGTCAATGTATTCACTTCGCACGTAAACGTGGGGTTCTTTCACGGCGCGGTGCTGCCGGATCCGGCCCGCTTGTTGCAAGGTGCCGGCAAGTTCATGCGTCATGTGAAGCTGAGACCCGGGACGGCCACTAACGCCGCAGCGCTCAGCAGGCTGATCGAAACGGCGTACTCGGATATAAAGGCGCGCGTCGAAAACGGCTAGCTCACGGAAACGCCTCAAGAGGCCGAGGGGAAGAACACCTCTGTCCGCGCTGAAGTACTCGGCCTGCTTTGCCAGCGAGCAACTCAACCGCCTCACGACCTCACTCGCCACGGCGACGCAAAACCTGCCGCGCTTCGCCACTAATTTGTCCAAAGCCGCACGCGCGCTTTGCCGAACACGGCCTTCACAACAAGATTGGCCGTTGGCTCACCGGCCCGTTTGCGCCCGAACTCCTGCACTACGCGCTGGAGCGGCAGGAGAACCGCTGGCAGATGACTTTCCGGATTGACGACGGCGCGTTCAAGTGGCCGTCAGCCAGCTTCAGCGAATCAGCCGGATCAGTAAGTAACACACCAGGCACACGCAGAAGTCCACGGCCAATCCAAAATCGACTTGATAGAGCTGGTGGCGCGCACACGCGGGCAAAAACCGGTCGACGCTGAAGTAGATGACATTCCCTGCCAGCACGGCGATCAGCGGTTGCCACAGCGAACGCTTCATCAGGTCCATTCTGTCGCAGACCGCTCAGACGTTCACGCGCCAACAGCGGCGGTGTCGTGGCGGCAAGAATACAGGTCTCCATTCTCAGGCCTCAATGGCACACGCGCACACCGCGGGTATTTCCTCACAGATTCTGGAGCCGCCCATCGCATTACGTCTACTGGACGACGGCCCATCGGGATCGGCGATTCAGGAACGAGTACGGCCAGGCGCGTCAGCGGAGTTGAGGGTCGGACAACCGATGACGCCCCGGCCTCGTCTACCCGTAGAACCACTCGCTCGGAGGCTCGAATTTCGTCGCGGCGCAGGACACGGCCTGGTGTATCCTGGCGAAGCTCCGAAGGGCCGATACTTCGTCGGCGTATGCGTTCAGCAATCGGTCGATGTGGGTGGTCCGCAGTGCATCCTCCACCCGGCCGCACGGACTGAGCAGTTTCAACTCACCGCCCGCCATAATCACCGCGGCATACCCGGCCATCAACTCGCCGATATCCGCCGGATCGGAATCAGCGCCCCAGCCGCCGAATTTGCGAGGCAACAATCGACGCGGCCGCGCCCAGCAGGATTGCGAAGAAGCCGCCCACACGGTACAGGCCCGTCGCATCCAGGACGAGGGCGGAAAGGAGGCCCCTTGCCGTGCTTACCTCTTTCCGCCCATTCAGCGGAAGACGCATCCGCGCCACTACTGCTCGAAGTCGATCGATCATCGGCGTGTCCTCGCTCTTTCTCAACTGGAATTCCGGAGCCTCACTCTCGTTGACGGCATCCGTCGTCGATCGGCGGATCCCGTCGATCGGGTATTCGGATCCAGGGTCAGGTGGTAGTCCGCGATCGAGAGGCTGCGCTGGCGCACAGTATTCGGACCGATCCTATGTGGAGTGCGCAGGGGCATATTCGCCCGGCGCCTGGAAGAAAATCGGCCGTGGACTGCATGCAAGACGAGGGCCGGTCACCCTATGACGCTCGACCCTCGGCTGCGCGATGTGCCATTCACTCACTGGAGTTGCGCGGGGGGAATGGCGTCCCTCGCCCAAAGCGAGTTTCCCGTAGGCGCCGATGACGACGGCGTCACCGGCGCCATGAATAGTCAGCCGTGTAGCCACTAGTTGGACCCGGCTCCGACAGTGGACTCCAACTGCAGCTCAGCTTCGCGTACGTCCTTGTACTGCAGGTAGGTCTTGAGCGTTTTGGCTATCCCATCGGAGTCGCGCTCCACGTTCGCGGTGTAGTTGAGGTGCTCCGCGGTCCACAAGTGCGCGCGGTTGCCGTTGAAGTACTCGATCGCGTTCTGGGTGTTGTCAGCGGCATCCTTCAACAGCGGCAGCACCTTGTCGACGGCTTCCTTCTCCCAAGGCTCCAGCGAGTCGCGCTGGGCCTCCAGGCTGGCGATCCGTTTTCCCATCGTGTTGACATCCCGCCTGAGGTCCATGAGTGGGACCACGTGGGATTCGGGACTAATCTCAGGGTTGAGGCCGAGCATCTCCAGCCGTTCGGCTTCCGCGCTCGCGGACGTGGCCGCGCTCTTCAGTTGCTTAAAAGTTTCCCGCGCCTCCTGGGCGACGGAAACGCTGGTTGCCGTTTTGGCCACGGCTTGCGGCGCAAGCGCGACGAGTGACGCGATCGCAGCCGTCATTGTGATGGAGTAGATCTTCATAGTCATGGTATGTTTCATCTCCTGGTCAGTGCGTCGGCCGAATGGGCCTTTCCATTGCGGTTCACTGATGAAGACGCCGCCAGCCACGTCGGGGCATCTACCACCGGCAAGGCATTCTCGCCCAGGGTGAGGTGGTAGATGCGTGACAGATGCGAAGCGGCGCCTCGGGGCGGCGGTGACAGTAAGTTCCGATATGAGCGGTGCCGCGCCGTGTCGTCCCGTACGCCCGGAGGATGGTCCGGCACAATCGCCAAAGCCTGAGAACCTACGCTGCAATGGCAGAGAGCGCTCCTGCCCATCCGCGTAGATTAGGCGGCATAGAATTGGGAAGGACTATATCCGAGCGATGGAAGTTGCAGCCTCTGACCGTACGTCGTTTCGCAAAGCACTGGGCCTCTTTCTGTCCGCGCGGGTAGGCGCCCTGTGGATCGGGTTCACGGGTCTGCTTCTTCTAATGGCTGTTGTTGCCATCGACGCGGCAACATCCATCCACGACGTCGAAGTAACCACCGCGGCTTTAAGGACAGAGTCTCGTAAGCGGGACGCGTTGCTCGATCAACTGCGTGCCGATATCTTCCGCACAGGCACCGTTGTGCGTGACTACCTGGTCGAACTCGACGACGCGCGCGCGGAGAGCCAAAAGGCGGAACTGCAACAGCTTCGCGCGCGGATCGGAGACACGCTGGGCAGCTACGAGCAGAAACTGCCCGGCAGTGAAAGGGAAGCGTTCAGGGATCTTCGCGAAAGGGTCGAAGCGTATTGGGGGTCGCTGGCTCCGGCGCTGCAATGGGATCCCGCGGAGCGGCGGGCTAAAGGCCTGAATTTTCTGCAAGTCGTCATCAGGCCCGTGCGGACCGAGGTAGTCCGCTTAACAAGGCAGGTGACAGCGCTGAACGAACGGGATCTCGACGCGGGTGAAGCGAGCATTCAAGCCGTGCAGTCGCACTTCCGGCAGAGAGTGGTCGTCATCTCGGTATTCGCTATCGTGGTGGGCCTGATTCTGGGTGCAATCAGCATCCGCCGCGTTCAGCACCTGGAGCAGGAGTCGAAGGCGCGCTACGAGGAAGTAGCGGAGGCCAGGCGAGAGCTTCAACGGCTCTCGGACCGCCTGGTTACCGCGCAGGAGGAAGAGCGGCGCAACCTCTCGCGGGAGTTGCACGACGAGATAGGCCAGGCGATGTCGGCGATGTTGGTTGAGTTGGGAAGATGCGAAGCGGCTCCCGACACCGAAAGCCGAAGAGAGCGGCTTGCGTCGGTTCGCGGCATGGCGGAAGGTTGCGTCGGGATGGTGCGCAATATGGCCTTGTTGCTGCGCCCCTCGATGCTCGACGACCTGGGGCTGGTCGCCGCCCTCAGATGGCAGGCTCGCGAAGTGACGCGCCGGTCCGGTCTCAAGGTGAAGATGGTCGCCGACGAGATCGCCGAAGATCTGCCCGACTCGCATCGTACCTGTGTCTACAGGGTGGTTCAAGAGGCGCTGAACAATTGCGCCAAGCACTCGCAGGCTAGCCAGGTGCGTGTCGTGGTCCATCGGGATGGAGAAGGGCTGTCCGTGACGGTGCAGGACGACGGCGTTGGATTCGAGCCGGGGACGGAGAAGGGAATAGGATTGTTGGGAATGGAGGAACGGGTCGCGCGCCTTGGCGGGCAGTTTTCAATTGACTCGAAGCCCGGAAATGGCACGGTCCTATCCATCTATTTTCCGCTGGCGAGCAGCGGGCCGGCCGCACTGAAGGACATCGCATGATTCGAATTATTCTGGCCGACGATCACGCCGTAATGCGGCGCGGCTTGCGCCTGGTGCTCGAAGAACAGAAGGATTTTCAGGTCGTCGGCGAGGCGAGCGACGGCCGGGAGGCGGTCGCCTTGGTGGACGAGCTAAAACCCGATGTGGCGGTGTTGGACATCACGATGCCCAACATGAATGGCATAGAGGCCGCGCGCCAGATCGCCGCGAAGCAGATCGGCGTGGCGATCGTCGTGCTCAGTATGCATTCCGACGAGGGCTACGTGCTGCGCGCCCTCAAGGCGGGGGCCCGCGGCTACATGCTGAAAGAATCTCCGGAGGCAGATTTCATCCAGGCGATCCGTTCGGTAAGCCAGGGCAAGGCGTTCTTCAGTCCGGCGGTCAGCCGCATGCTGGTGGACGATTACGTTCGTCAGTTGCAGGATAAGGATATTGAAGACAGCTATGAGCTGCTCACGCAGCGCGAGCGCGAACTGCTGCAACTGATCGCCGAAGGCAAGAGCAACAAGGATGTGGCCAACATGCTGAATCTGAGTCTCTACACCGTAGAGACTCATCGTGGAAACATCATGGAAAAGCTCAATCTGCACAGCGTGCCGGAGCTGATCCTGTACGCCGTCCGCAAGGGCGTAATCTCCTGACGGCGGTCAGGAGCGGTTTGTGGCCGCGGCCAGTCGAGGGTTGTGCCGTCCCTGCCAGATGGCCCAGCCATCCCTGACAATTCGTATGGCCGAATCGTGATCGACAGGTGTGCGGAGGAGATCGAAACCGCCGCATCGTACCAGCTCGTCCCAGAGGTTCTTGTCCAAACTGCGGGAAAGCAGGACCACGCAGGGACGCGGTGACAGCCGGGAAAAGCGGGACACAACCTGACGCCAACTTCTCTCTGCAAGTTCCCGTTCGTACAAGATGATTGGAAGCGGTTCTAGCTCCTGGCGGGTGAGGGCCAAAGCGGGTGTGTCCGCGATCACCAACTTCCACCCAGCTTCACGGAAAACCGCTTGGAGAGCATCTCTCGCAGGCCCCTCGCCCACCACCGCCATCGCCCGCGGAGCGGCGTCTACGGAGGCCCGAACAGGTTTCGAGCGCGAGAGGGACCGGCTGCGCAGCCCCAGCAGGGCCATCTGGAATCGTTTGATGACTTGTGGCATGGAAGCCCTTCTTCTGCCCGCCCGGCTCCTCGGGTGAAACGGCCGCGCAATGCTTGCCCACTTCCCATCGGACAACTTCAGCATAGGGTTGGAGTCCCTCGAAGCCCATACTGCCGGAGCGGTAAAACGCATATCCGCAGCCGGGTACGCCGTTCACTCAGGCTTCTGCCCATAGGTGCCGCGAGCCCGCGCAATCGGAGGGAGTCAGGGGTAATTGAGCTTTGCCGGTAGAGCCGGCTTGGAGGGCGCGACTCGGCGACATCGTCGCGACGCTGGATGCGAGTGGGGCAGATACGGTGGATCGGCCGGCAGAGCGGACTTATGCCGAGCGTATGAGCACGCAAAGCTGAGGGCGCTGTAGTGGGGCAGGTTGTTAACCTGCGGCCGATTGGCAATCGGCCAACTGGCACGTGGGCGCGAGACTGCGGCAGTAAGCAACCGCCGCGCAGGCTGCCAGCCTACCCCACGGCGCCGGCAGCGGTTCCAGTCCTATGTCGCACACCCGCGACTACTTCCCTGCTGTGACGACGTCCAGCAGTTCGATCTCGAAAATCAGAGTGGCGCCGCCGGGAATCGACGGCCGGCCCTGATCTCCATATGCCAGGTTGGAAGGGCAAACCAGGACGGCCTTGCCGCCGGTCTTAATCTTCTGGACGCCCTCGGTCCAGCATGGGATCACAGCATTGAGGGCGAACTGTGCGGGTTCGTTCCGGCGATAGGAACTGTCGAACTCGGTCCCGTCCACGAGGGTGCCGCGGTAGTGCACCTTCACCGTGTCGGTCGATTTCGGAGAAGCTCCCGAGCCCGGTCTTACTTCGCGATAAAGCATGCCGGACCCGCTGCGGACGGTGCCTGGCTCTGCCGCGGCCTTTTCGAGATAAGCCGTGGAAGCCGCCTTCTGCCGCTCGGTTACGCGTACCGAACGTTCCCGCGCCAGTGGGCCGATTTTCGGCATCCACTCGTTCAGGTCGACAGCGGGTTTGCCGGCAGCCGCATCCGCCAGGGCACGTTTGACTATCTCGAGTTCGTGCGGCGAGAGATCGAACTGCCCCAGTGATTTGTACATCGACAGGCCCAACGCGTAGATGGATTTCTCCTCGTCGGTCGCCAGCGCCACTGGCGCGGCGGCAGCAGGTTTAGCCGCCGCCTTCTTTGCGGCGGGTTTCGCAGCGGCAGATTTTGAGACCGGCGCGGACTTCGCCGGAGCGGGTTTGGGCGCGGGGGACTGGGCCAAAAGGAGGGCCGGCGCGATCAATAGCAGGAAGCGCATCTGTATAGACTAGCAGCCCTCCCCCGATGAGGAACGAACAATCTCTACGACAGA
>CAWGKI010000003.1:0-206958 GCA_963823095.1 Terriglobia bacterium | reverse complement strand
GAAGGGTAGCGCGTGATCCGCCCGAAGCGCGCGAAGCGGTGGCGCAGGCAGATCAGCGGGATGGCGACTTTTCGTCAAAAGGGAAAGGGGTGGCAGCCCTTGTCCCTGTCTCAGCACTGGGCAGGCCCACAAGCGCGAGCGTCTGGGATAAGGTGAGCGGGCGCGCTGATTTGGTCAGAGCTTCAGAAGCTTACTCCAGGAACGGGTCTCGTAATGCATCAATTCGATCAAAAGGCCCTAAAGACACTCTTTGGATCTGTGCTTGTATCGGTCGGCGAAGCTCGGGATCAAAGGGTGCGTACTTAAGGGCGTCAGAATAGGCCCGGACAGCGTCGTCGCGCCGCCCCTGGGAAAGGTAGACGTTTCCGAGTTCGATGTGCACGAAGAACGCGGTAGGGTCGAGCGCCACGGATTGCCGCAACAATCGTTCTGCCGCCGCCCAATCGGGCTTATCGGCGAAAATCTCCGCGAGAGATTCTTGATAAAGGCTTCCCGCCAAAATAGGGCCGCAGGCGCAGGTCCCGCGAAAAACCATAAGATTTCCAAATCGCGCAGCCGGAGCCGCCCTTCGGAGAACCGCATTGTCCCAGAACGGATACGTCCCAAGAAAGCGCGCGTCAACGATCACAGTGCCCGAAAGCGTACCGGATTCGAGCCTGGATTCGTCTCGTCTCGTGTCTTTGCCCAGCCAATCGATGCGGCGCGCCTTTTCTTCGACCTCGCTGATCGGTCCGTAAAAGATAAAGGGGATTTCACCGGAGGGTTCCACGACGCGGTGATAATAATCGGCGAGCTCCTTCACGCGTTGGCCGAGATCCACGCCCTCATCGCTGAAGTAGAGCCAGGCACGGCTCGGCCCGCCAATAATCTCGTTGAAGTACTCCCACGGACGCATGACCGGCAAAGCAGATGCAGCCGCGATCACGATCGCGGCCCCGGCCACGATCTTCCCTGCGCTGGACTTTGAAGAGAATGCGAACTCCAGTCCGATGCCTCCCACAATCGCCAGCAGCACAACAACCGGCATCGCGTGGCGAATGCCCGCGTAAGTGGAGCCTGTAGCAAGCACCAGAAGGAAGAAGACGGCCGCAGCCAACACGGTCAGGAAGCCCTCCGAGAAGACTCGCCCTGTGGCGAACGCAAAAAGGCCTACAAGGACCACGGCAGTCAGCCCAATTGGCAACTTCAGCGCGATCATCGCTGGGAAGTAGTATTTCGGTCCCCTTCCTATGTATGCCCGTCCGAACGCGGTTATGGGATCGACGCGGCCTTCCAAGCCCGCTCGAACGGTATCGGCGAGGCCCCAGATATAGGCGCGCGGAAGGATGTGCATCGCACGGATCCCCTGGAGCGCTGCCCGATATGCCGGCGACCGCACATCGGCGATCTTGCCGGCCAGGGGGCGATTGAATACCTCGGTTGATGCGGCGCTTTCCGTATATCGGAATGCGTAGGTCGCCCATAGTACTGCGAGCGCGCACAGTACGACCGCCAATACCATCGCGAGGCGCGAGATGTGGAGGCCGGACGGCAGCTTAAGAAGCGCTCTGACACAGCCAGTCAGGAACACGAAGACCAAAAAGACCGGGGCCGAGTGCTTCGCTGCCAGCCCAAGTCCGAGCGCCACCGAGCATGCCGCAAGATCGGTCCATCTCCAACTCCGGAATGCGGGGATGGTGAGCAGTACGGCGGAGGCGCACAGGAGAGAGACAGGAAGGTCGGTCATTACTACGGGTAAGTGCGCGGCCACAGTTGGGTCGATCGCAAGAAACAGGATCGTTCCCAAAGCCACGCCGGGACCGAAGGCCCTCCGCGCGGCGAACCCAAACGCCACGAGTAGCAGTCCGTTCAGGCCCCACATCGCGGCCCTGGCACGATTCTGCACACTATCTGGATCGTTGTGGAGGTAAACTTCTTCTTCAGCAAACGTGCGTTCGTCGTGCTTGTCGGTAAAGGGCCGGAGCGCGCTGGCTCGAAAGCCGGTGCGGGAGACGATGTTTCCCACCCACAGCTTTACTAGGGGAGGATGTTCCGGGTTAATGCGAAAATCTCCGAGCCGCACATAGGAGACGCCGGCAGCGATGTGGTAAGCCTCATCGATGGTAAACCCATCCAGCCGGGTCGCGATGGCGGAGCGCACGATCGAGGTCGCAAGCAGGAGAAGGAGCAGGCCGCTGAATAGACCTGCTCCAATCCTTGGTGTGTCCGGGTTTCTTGCGTCGGCTACGGCAATGTCTACCGCCATGGACGTGTTGGCCGCCGGTGAAACGGCTAACTGCAATTGTACTAAGTGCTCGTGGGCCTGGAGTCCCCGAAGTCTTCCTTAACGGAAGCGCCAAGGATTTAGCCTCCCCGATTCTTTCGCGCCGGTCCGCCCGCATCTCGATCCGTAGCACATTGTGAATCGCCCGGTCGATGCGCCCACCCGGCAGCCGGCCAGCCAGTTTGACGTATCACGCGTCTGGCGGTTTTGGTCCGGTGAAGTGCCTCAGAAGTCCGCTTCGACGAGGCTTCGTAGCGGGAATCGTATTGACCGGAACACGCCCTAGTCGCGGAAGTGCGCGGATTGCTGCTCCGGTCGGATGGTCGGCCACTCGTACAAAGGCATGAGCGCGTTCGCCAGATAGGTCCCGACAAGTCGGCTTGTGGTACCCGATTTCGGGATAGGTGGGAACGGGGGCGACGCCGATTCGACGATGGATGGAAATCTCGAAGGAGTAGTATCCCCACGCGTCTCGGATGCGCGTAAACTCGAACTGTGCCGATCTTCATGTGCCGCTGGCCGAATGGAGATGTTTCCTTTGTTTCAGCTCGTACTAAAGCTGATGCGGTGGTCATGGTGGATGAGTTGGACAATGCCGAACTGGCAGAAGTCCGACAGATCCGTGACTTCATGGTGGATTTCGGGTTGAACGACACCGGCGACTTGCAGCTGGAAGCATTCGGTGAAGAATGCTTGGAAACCATTTGGCAGCACGCGTACCCGATTCTGGCGCGCGCGAGGGAGGATGCGCCCGTCGACGAAGCCGGCGAACCGACGGCGGAGGGCGAAGCGATGATTCGCCTTGCGGTACAGCAAGAGCGGAACCGGCGAATCCGCCCCACGGCGCAGCCGAAGGCTGAAACCGAAATCGGCAGGCAGGTGCAGGAACAGTTGGGGGCTTCTGCAACTCTCGTTAACCGGCAAGTCAAAGCGATAGCCAGCAAGGTGCTCGACGCGATCCCTATCATTGGTCGCAAGCAGTGATTGCGTATTGCTGAGGCCGAGGGGCCCACAACAACAAGGCGCTGACGTATTTGGCGAAAAGTCAGTTTCCGGATAAGGCGGTTTTTCTGCCGGAAGGATTCAACTGCGGAGCAATGTACTATCGCATGTGATATCATTCTCAAGGAGGCCAGAGCTGCGGCTAGTTCTCGATACCGACGTCCTTGTGGCAGCTTTGCGAAGTGACCGTGGAGCTTCCAGGCAATTGCTGATCGGCGCTCTGGATCGTACATTTGAGGTGCTTGTTTCGGTACCCTTGGTCCTTGAGTACGAGGCGGTCCTGACGCGACCGGAACACCTGGAAGCGAGCGGCCTGACGTCGTCGCAGGTGAACGAGGTACTCGATGCTTTGGTGAAAGTGTCGATTCCGGTACCTCTCCGGTTTTTGTGGCGTCCACGGCTGAAGGATCCAGCCGATGAGATGGTGCTGGAGACGGCGGTCAACGGAGCGGCAGGATGGCTGGTCACTTTCAATCTTCGCCATCTCGCAGATCTCGCCCGAGAGTTTGGGATTCGTGTGGCGCTGCCACGCGATGCACGGAGGGAGGTTCGAGGGCATGAGAAGAAGTAACGTTGCTTTGCGATTACAGTCGTCGATATTGGAAGAGGCGCGACGCGTTTCAGAAGCCGAGGGCGTGGCACTCAACCAGTTCATCAACGTCGCGGTAGCCGAGAAAGTATCGGCCTTGCGGACCGAAGAGTATCTCCGTGAACGCGGAGCAAGAGGCGATGTGGCGAAGGCGAAGCGACTGCTGAAACGCGCGGGTCGCGGAAACCCTCCGCCGCCCGGCGACGAACTGGCCTGAATCGTAGCAGCCGAGCGTGGCGCCTGGTCTGGAACAGGTCATGGCCAGTTTTCCGCTATGCCGGTTTCGCAACCGTTATCGGAGAATATACCTCCCACGAGGTCGCTCCGACGCCGATTCGGCACCACAAGACTGCTCTCCATCGGATCTGTTTCCGGATGGCGCGTCATCCGACCGCAGCAAGCAGCTGGCGGTCACAAGCCGACATATCGTTAGTGAATCTGGCGGGAGGATCGGGAACTGCCATCCCCGGTCCCCATAAGGGACCGTGGGCACCCTCGTTTTAGTTTGGAAAGGACTGAGGGATCGGGGCCACCCGCCCACCCGCCTGGGGCCGCCAACGCCTCGGAACGGGAGTTTCATCGGACTTCATCGATTAGGGTGTGACCTGGAAGGGAGCGATGTAACGCGATCACATATGGTGCACAATTACCCAGGTCGACTCTACGATTCGGAGACTCAAAGGCGGCATAAGGAGATCTACTGTGGCAGACATTGTGCTGGAGTACAGGGTCTATCGGGACTCCGATGCTGGGCACGTCACGGATCTCCTCGCCGATGTGTTCTCCCGTCACGATCCCCTTGCGCATGCAGCGCAGGTGACCCGGGCGGAATTCGCTGGATTCGCACTCAGCCTTCTGCCGCAGGCAGCCAAAGATGGCCTGGCAATTGTGGCTTGCATGCCCGCAGCTGGCGAGATCGTGAGCAGAAAGGGACGTCCTCAGAAAGGCAGAAAGGGTCCGTCCCACCGCTCAAGTTATTGGTACCAAAGACGTTATGCGAATCAGTTTAAGGTCTGACAGTAAGAACGATCCTCGCGCGGTTCAGCTTGGCGGCTACTGCGCATAGCTATAACTTGTTATTTATAAACGGCTTACGGCGATGCGCGAATGGCCGGAGGTCGCATTCCGGAGAATCGGGTGAAGTTGTTTTGATGCGCAAATGCTTGTGGGACACACCGTCTCTCGCCAAAAACAATTCACTCTGTTCCTGTTTCCCGTCCGACGCGTTCGACCATCCGAGGCCGCAAGCAGTCGGTCATGGCCGGTCGCAGTTCGGGGATGATCTGCAGGATTCCCACGGCGTAGTCCAGGGACGCAAATCCCATGTGCCTCGTTGCGTTCGGGGCGAAACGCGGCTGACCTGCGCTGGAGGCCGTGGGAAAGGCATCCCAGAATCAATGGAAATCGGCTCCTCCATCGCGCTTGCACCGTGGTTCCACCCCTGGTACCGTTAGGCTTCCGGTAACGCGAAGAAGATCCTGGCTAGGATGCGGAATAATCCCCGCGATTGGCACATTGAGGATTTGAAAGTTCTGGCCCACCATTTGGGCATACCGTTCCGGCAGCATGGCGCCAGTCACGTGGGCTTCGAGTTCCCGGCAGGAACACTCCCTGTGCCCGCAAGTCGGCCAATCAAAGCCGTGTACATCCGACAGTTTCTATTACAAGTTGAATCTGTCCAGAACAGCGAGGAAGCGAAATGAAGCGCGACGAATTGCGGCTTTCCGAATATCCGTTTGTTATCCGTCCCCTCACCGCCGACGAGGGCGGCGGCTACCTCATCGAATTCCCAGACGTGCCGTTGTGCATGTCCGACGGCGAAACAGAAGCCGAAGCCATCGTGAACGGCCGCGATGCGCTCAAATGTTGCTTGTTGAGCTACAAAGAGCGCGGCGATCGGATCCCGCAGCCCAGCGTCGCCGCAGCCTCCAGCGGTCAATTTCGCCTTAGGGTTCCCAAGAGCCTCCACGCGTGGCTTACAGTTCGCTCCGCCCAAGAGGGTGTCAGCCTGAACACGCTGGCGGTCGCTTTGATTGCCGAAGGACGTGGGAAACGCGAGCCCGGGTCCCAGAACGCCAAGCGCGCACGCAAATCGCGCGTCGCCTAGAGCGTTCGTTCACGCTACGAAATCTAATTGAATCTGGAACCTGGGGACAGAATGTGCCTGCGTACTGTCTTGGCTTGTGCGTCCCGTCTATTGAGCCGCCCGCGCCTGCCCGGACACGGAGGCCTTTTGGCTGGTGGTCACTGCGAGCCGCGTCCAGCGCGAAGGCGGTATGATTCGGGAACCGGCTTTGGTTCGGGAAAGCGTTCGCCAATGAGTAAACACATCCGAGTTTATGGCGTCGCGATGCTGGCGTGCCTGTGCTTCGGGCGCGCGGTGGACCCTCCACCCGCTGCTTCAATCAGCGACCTGATGGCGCGTGCTCAAAAAGGCGACGCGGCGGCCGAGTACCTGCTGGGCAAGGCCTACGTGGACGCCGTGGAGGTCAAAAGGAACTTCGACGAGGCCGCGCGTTGGTACCGCAAAGCGGCAGATCAGGGAAACGCGGAGGGGGAGAACGCGCTGGGTTTCCTTTACGACAACGGCCAGGGCGTGCCGCAGGACCACGCCGAAGCGGCCCGATTGTACCGCAAGGCCGCGGACCAAGGACTCGCTGACGCGGAATTCAATCTCGGCTCGCTCTATGACCTCGGCCAGGGTGTGGCGCAAGACCACGCCGAGGCCGCGCGCTGGTATAAGAAAGCAGCGCTGCACGGCGATCTCGACGCGGCTTACGACCTGGGCGTGATGTACGAGCAAGGCCAGGGCGTCGCCCGCAATGACGCCGAAGCCGCGAGTTGGTATCGCAAGGCCGCCGATCGGGACATTACGGTTGCTCAATGGGCGCTCGCGGCACTTTATGCGAGCGGCCGCGGCGTTCCTCGCGACCCCGCGGAAGCGGTTGCGTGGCTTCGCAAGGCTGCCGAGCGCGGCTTCGCGCCCGCTATTCACGATCTCAGCGCGGCCTACTCAGATGGGCTGGGAGTCTCGCGAGACGATGCTGAAGCTTATATGTGGATGGACATTGCCGTCTTTCGCGCCCGCGGCATGCTGCGAGAGCGGTGCACGGCCGAGCGCGGCGCGCATCGCGTCCCGGATCACAGCCGAACAGAAGTCTGCCGCCGAGCACCGGTCGCTCGAGTGGAAAAGGAAATGGACGCAGTAGCTGTCAGTCCGTCGAGCAGGACCGCTATTCCGTCTCGCTCCACTTCCATCCGTCCGACGGACGCCGGATGCTCTTCATGCGCACCATGCGTTCCGAGGGATTACGCGACGGATTCCCGGTGACGACCACACGATCGCCCGGCTTGATCGTGTCCCAAGTTATTCCCGCGCGGCCGAGCTGCCCTGCGCTGCCCCATTCCGCGGTTCTTACCTTTGCGCTGCCCGCCTTGCCGGGGACTCTGAACTGCAGGTAGGAATGTGGGTTCCGCAGCAGAAACCGGTCCACGGTCCCTTCGACGACAACAGTCTTGTCGAGAAGATACGTGGCGACCACGAAGTGGTGAGCGTCCGCCAGCGGACTTGAAAAAGCCGCCAACGCCAGGATCAACAGCAGCTTTGCTTTCATGGCGCCTCCCAGTGCTGCCAATGCAGTGCTACCAACCATAATTAGCCCGGAACAGGCCAGCCATGCAAGGCGGCCGCTGCAATGAAGCGCCAGGCTCTCAACCGTGCCCGAAGGCTGGTGACCTCCCCTCGGGGACGAAGCACGACTCGATTAACTGCTTCAACTTCGGCGTTAATGGGGTGATGCCCGGCATCGATCACGGTTACCTCGCGACGCTTCAAGGCAATACTATGGCGCGCGGAATAAGAATACTGGCCGTCATTCCAGATGAACTCCCTATTCCATTCGGGTGCGATTCGGCGATGTCCATCGAACCTGACTTTCTTGCAGCAGACAGCGCGGCAATGGCTCTCGGGCTGTCGATTCTTATGGGGAATTCAAAAGAGGTTCGCCGATGACGGGATCAATGGGGCCGTTGCGGCTGTTACTTGACTCCGTCGTCGGGCAACGGCGGTTTCTCGCTGTCAAAGCTGATCACCGCGTCGGCCGAGAACCTCCGGTATTGCCGGAATTCCTTCACGTTCATCGTCCACACCCCGCCGCTGCGCATTCTCAGGGTAGCCACCAGCGGCAGAAAGAACTCGCTGTCGCCGATTTTCGTGAAGCCGTATTCCAGCGTCTCTTCGGATCGCTGAATGGGAAACGAGGGCTCAATACCGAGGGCCTCCTGCTCGATTCGCACAATCGTGTTCAGCTCCTTATCCACGAAGACCGATCCACGCGAGCCCACTCGGATTCTGTGCAACTCGTTCTCATCTCCACTTTGATACTCGATTGTGAACCTCGAGTACTCCAGCGGTACGCGGTAGGAGAAGACGTGCACCCGGCGGCCGCGAACCATAGTCCATTTCTTCCATGTGAAGCCGGCATGATTGCCAGGATCGAAGATCATGCTCATGATCGTTCCGAAATCGCCCCTCGATTGGGCACCCTCGACCGAGTCGTACGACGCGCCTTTGACGGCGTGGCCGTTCTGCGATATCAGCTTGTAGTCTTCCATCTGGTTGAAATAGCTGAGTCGTGCCGCCAGGATGTCCGCCAGGTGCCACGATTGCCCGCCGGAAGGATCTCTATAGCGGCGGGTTTCCTCCAGGCAAATGAAATCCGGGAGCCTCCGCGTGTAGTTGATGGCGTAATCGCGGGCGGCGTCCAACACCCTATCCTGCGCTTCGGACGAGGGAGCGGGCGGAGCAACATCCACGGGACTGGGAGCCAGCGGCCGGACTTCTGAAACAGCGGGCGGAACAGCTGGAGGAAGAGCGGGCGATTCGGTCGCCAATTGTTTCGGCTTCGCCGCGGGATTGGGCCCATTCTCTTCGCCCGGCAGCGCTGCCAGAGTGGCCAGGTCGAGACGCTTCCGTGGCTTCATTTCGTCCGGGGGACCGGCGGCTTCCTTGCCGGCGCCGTCGAAAGTCCGCCTGAACCTCAAGAGGAATTCTTTCCCACCCTCCGACCACCGTCCGCTCATCTCTGTGCCATCTTTATTGATTTCGCCCCAGCATTCGGCGCCGATCGCCTTCAACGACAACATCAGGATTTCATCCTGCTGCACGATGGTGGCGACAGGGATCTCGGCGCCTCCCTGGCTTGTGAGCGTCAATACGGCGCGCGATCCATTTGCATCGTTCGCCATCTTCAAGACGGCTCTCAGCGGCCGATCGGATAAGTAGATCGTGCCTTCCCAAGTCCCCAGAAATTGGGCGGCTACGGCCGGGCTACTCTTGATCGCCTTCGACCTTGGCGTGGCCGGCGCGGATTAGCGCAAAGGGAACGACTCCCCTCCCTGAGTGAAGTCCCCCGATAGAGTCGACCCATGGGATGACAGGGTGCCGGTGAATGTCGGCTCTCCGGGCAACCCCTTGATCCGAAACGTCCACTTGCCATTTGTGAATCCGATCGCCTCCAGCGGGAGTCCAGATGCCTTCTTCGCTGGAATGGCCATAGACCCGAACCAACCCTCGGGAGCCTGGTCGAGATCGATCGCCACAGCCACGACGTGACCCGGCTGATTGATGTTGCCGATCCAATGGCCGCGCGGATCTTCCTTTACCGCGGGCTTTGCCGCGAGGGCACCGGCAATCAGCAACGCCCCAAGCAAGATTCGATTCATTGAGATCCGCATGGTGAACTCCTCACCGTTGGCCCTAATGAGTTGCGTGAGCGGGTATCTTAGCCAGGAATTACGTCTTGGCCCTTTGGCGCACGGAAGTTCTAGTGATTATACGTCCGATTGCACGCGTCAGAACCGTTTACCGTATTGAGGGACGTTCAAGGTCCCAACTCGTCTTACGCAAACTCGCGCCAGTTACTTTCGAGGCAGCAGCGGCCTTAGTACGAGATCCCAGAGTCCTGCGCCAATCAGGCCGCCCGCGAGCGGTCCGGCGATGGGCACCCACCAGACTCCGCTTCCGTCGGTCAGGCCGTTGTGCTTGTAGCCAGCGACCAGCGTCCACAGGCGCGGGCCGAAATCGCGCGCCGGGTTGATGGCGTAGCCGTGCAGCTTTCCAAAACTGATTCCGATGGCGACGACGATCAGTCCGATGACCACCGGTCCAAGGTTGGACTGCGGCGGCATGTTCCATTCGTCGCCGACTGCGAAGATCAAGAGCATCAGCAGGGCCGTGCCGATCACCTGGTCGAAGAATCCCGCCGCAGGCATGGTGGGGAATGCTGGGAAGGTGGTGAAGATGCCAGCCGTCTTCGCCAGACCGGGATCGAATGCCGCGATCGCTTCGCGATAGTTGAAGAAAACCAGCGCCGCGCCCACGAAAGCGCCCGCTGTCTGCGCGAGACAGTAGGGCAGCAATTTGGTCCACGAAAAGCCCCGGAACACGGCCAGGGACAGGGTGACGGCCGGGTTGAGGTGCGCTCCACTGATTCGGGCCGCCAGGTACACGCCGAAGGTGACGCCGAGCCCCCAACCGAGTGTGATGTTGGTATACCCGCCGTTGACGACCTCTCCCGGGACGCCACTGCCGAACAGCACGACCATGGCGCAGACGCCGGTTCCGAACATGATGAGGACGAGGGTCCCCAGGAATTCGGCGACCATTTCAGCGATCAAACCATCTTTGCGCATCGGTAGCGGATTCTATCATCCGGACGGGGCGAGCCGCCATGCGGCCGGAGTCCCGTGAAGGCACGACCATGCAATTTCGATGGCACAGGCGTTGTGGCGTACGCTTCAGCGTGCAGTGGCGAGATTCATCTCGACATCCGAATACATGTCGGAATGAATGCCGCCACGGCACGATGAATCGTGCGCCACAAGGTTCTTCTCGAATCAGTGAACGCCGCCTGGTTCGCGCGGTTGCCGACCGGAAGGCCGCTGAGCATAATGGAGGCGGAGGTCCACGATGATCGTCGAGGACGTTAAAAACCAGGACGCTGCGTTGGAGCGGGAGTTTAACCCATGGCTCGCCGCCGAGACGCGATTCAATGAAGCCGCGCTGAGGTTAGGCCTGGACGATGGCCTGACTAAAGTATTGCGGAGCCCGGCCATGGAGGTGACCGTACACATTCCGGTCGGCCTCGACGACGGGCGGCTGGAGGTATTCACCGGCTACCGGGTGCAGCACTCGCTGGCCCGCGGTCCGGCCAAGGGAGGCATTCGATTCGCTCCCGACGTTACGCTCGACGAAGTGCGAGCCCTTTCGTCCTGGATGACCTGGAAATGTGCGGTCGTCAATATCCCGTTTGGCGGTGGCAAGGGCGGCGTAATCTGCGATCCCAAGATCCTCTCACCCGGAGAACTGGAGCGCATCACGCGGCGCTATACGGCCGAGCTGATGGACATTCTCGGTCCCGAGCGCGACGTGCCCGCTCCGGACATGAATACGAACGAGCAGACCATGGCCTGGATCATGGACACCTACTCCATGCACAAGCGCCACACGGTGACCGCTGTCGTGACGGGCAAACCCCTGAACCTGGGTGGTTCGCGCGGGCGTCCGGCGGCGACGGGCCGCGGCTGCCGCATCGTCACGTTGGAGGCGCTGAAGCGCTTCGGCCTGACGCCGAAAGAGACCAAAGTGGTGATCCAGGGCTTCGGCAACGTCGGCGGCATGGCTGCCCGGTTGATGCACGAAGCGGGACTCACAATCATCGCCATCATCGAGTACGACGGCGCGGTCTACAACCCGAAGGGGATTAACCCCTTCGAGTTGGAGAAGCACCGTCAGGCCACCGGCTCCATTACTCATTTTCCGGGTACCGAGGACATGGACTCCGGCGAGGCATTGTTCCTGCCTTGCGACGTGCTGGTGCCGGCCGCGCGAGAGAACGTGATCCATTCGCAGAACGCGGGCAAGATCCGCGCGAAGATCCTCTGCGAGGGCGCCAACGGTCCGACTACGGCGCAGGCCGACAAGATCCTGGAGGAGAAGGGCGTGTTCGTGATTCCCGACATCCTCGCCAACGCGGGCGGAGTCACGGTCAGCTACTTCGAGTGGGTCCAGGACCGCCAGGGCTATTTCTGGAACGAACAGTTGGTCAACGAGCGGCTGGAGGAGATCATGGTGAACTCCTTCAACGACGTGGTGGCTTTCGGCGACTCGCACAAAGTGAACAACCGCACGGCGGCCTACATGGTGGCGCTGGACCGTGTTGCGTTTCGCGATCCGCCTGCGCGGGATTTACGCATAGTGAGTGGGGCGGCGCTCCAGACCCCGCTACAAACTCAATGTGCTGGCGGGCACTGGACCAGTGCCCGCGCGGTCCTGGAGCGCCGCCCCACACCGAAAGGGAATCGATAGATATTCAAGACTGGAAGTATCTTGAACCGCCAATCGAAACGCAAGCCCCTCCTACGTGTGATCAAGCTCGCGCACACTGCGGTTTGGTTCTTCTTCGTGGGATGCATCGTGGCGATCCCCATCGCCGGCGCCTGGCATCAGTTTCGATGGGCCGCAGTCCTGAGCGGCATCGTGCTGATCGAGTGCGCGGTCCTCGTTGCTGAACCGGTGGCGGTGTCCGTTGACCGATCTGGCAGGCCGCTACACCGACGAGCGCGCGGACAACTTCGACATCTATCTTCCTCTCTGGCTGGCCCGGCATAACAAGACGATCTTCGGAACGCTTTTCGCCTTTGGGGAGCTGTTCGTAGTCGTGCTGTGGCTGAGGTCCTCGGCGTAAGCCGGTTCAACGCGAGTAATTCGCCGAACCCCCGCTTGCTTTACGGCTATCCCGCGCCCGATCCTGAACTGAGTGAGTGCAGAGCCTTCCACGCCGCTGATGCGGCAGTACCACGCAGCCAAACAGCAGGCGCCCAATGCCCTGCTGCTATTCCGTTTGGGCGATTTCTACGAGCTGTTCTTCGACGACGCCGTCGTCGCCTCGCGCGAACTGGAGATCACGCTCACCTCTCGCAACAAGGAAAAGGGTGAAGCCGTCCCCATGTGCGGCGTGCCCGCGCATGCGGCTGAGAACTACATCAACCGCCTGATCCAGAAAGGCTACCGCGTCGCCATCTGCGATCAGATGGAAGACCCGCGCCACACCAAGACCATCGTGCGCCGCGAGGTCACGCGCATCCTGACCCCAGGCACCGTCACCGACGCCGCCTTGCTGCGCTCGCATGAGAACAACTACCTGGCTGCAGTGACGTTCAAGGCGAACCGCGCGGGCCTCGCCTGGGTGGACATCTCGACCGGGGAGTACCGCGCGTCGGAGATGGACACGGTCGAACTGCTGCCGTCGCTCGAACAGCTCAACGTACGTGAATTGCTCGTGCCCAACAGTGCCCCCGACGGCGCTCGCGACACAGCACCGCAGGGCCGCTGGATCGTCACGCCGGTAGACGGATGGACGTTCTCTCCCGACCATTGCGAGCAACTCCTCAAAGAACATTTCAAGCTGCTGGTTCTGGACGGCTGCGGACTGGCCGGGCGTCCTATGGCCGTTTCGGCAGCGGGCGCGCTGCTGCAATACCTGCGCGAGACGCAGCGCTCGGCGCTCGACCATCTCGACCGGCCTTCCTGGTATGACCGCTCCGGCGCCATGCTGCTCGACGCCGTCACGGTGCGCAATCTGGAACTGGTCGAGCCGATGTTCTCGGCCGACATGGATGGGCGCAAGGATGCGACGCTGCTCAGCGTGCTGGATCAGACGCAGACCGGCATGGGCGGGCGTCTGTTGCGCCGGCGTCTGTTGCGGCCTTCGCTAGACCGTGTGGAGATCGAGGCCCGCCTCGACGCCGTGGAAGCGCTGCGCGGGGCGACGGTCGAACGCACCAAGTTGCGCGAGACGCTGGGCCGCATGCAGGATCTGGAACGCCTGCTGGCCCGCGTCACGCTGGGTACCGCCAATCCGCGCGACCTGCTCTCGTTGGGACGCACGCTGGCGCTGGTGCCCGCACTCAAGCCACTATTGACACCGCTGCCTGCTGCCGTGTTGCAGTCCGCGCTGGCGTCGCTCGACGAACTGGCCGACGTGCGCGACTGCATCCTGTCAGCGATTGCTGACGAGCCGCCTGTGACTTTGAACGACGGCGGAGTGATCCGCGAAGGCTACTACGCCGCGCTGGACGAACTGCGCCACTTGAGCCGCAACTCGCGCCAGATCATCGCGGCCATCGAGCAGCGCGAGCGCGAGCGCACGGGCATCAACTCGCTGAAAGTCCGCTTCAACAACGTCTTCGGTTTCTTCATCGAGATTTCCAAGGCGAACCTGCACCTGGCCCCGGCGGATTACGAGCGGAAACAGACTCTGGTCAACGCCGAACGCTTCACAACGCCCGAGTTGAAAGAACTCGAAGCGAAGGTGATGGACGCCGAGGAACGCAGCCAGAACATGGAGCGCGAACTCTTCGCCGAGGTCCGCTCGCGCACAGCGGCCGAGGGTGTGCGCATCCACTCCACGGCCAACGCGATTGGCGAGATCGACTTCTACTCGGCTCTGGCGCAGGTCTCCGTCGAACGCCGCTACGCCCGGCCGAGCTTCAGCACTTCGGGCGAGATGAAGATCGTCGCCTGCCGCCATCCGGTGATCGAGAAGCTGGTTGAGAAAGAGGCTCAGCGCTTCATCCCCAACGACCTGTACCTCGATCGCGGTTCGAGCCGCATCGCGGTCATCACAGGGCCGAACATGGGCGGCAAATCCACCTACTTGCGCCAGGCCGCGCTGATCGCCGTCATGGCCCAGATGGGCAGCTACGTGCCTGCCAGCGAGGCTCTGCTGCCCGTGGTGGACCGCGTGTTCACGCGCATCGGCGCGTCGGATAACCTGGCGCGCGGACGCTCCACGTTCATGGTGGAGATGACCGAGACTGCCGTGATCCTGAACACCGCAACGGAGAACAGCCTGATCGTCCTCGACGAGATCGGGCGCGGGACCGCGACCTACGACGGGCTGGCGCTGGCGTGGGCCGTAATCGAGTTCATCCACGAGCGCATCGGCGCCTGGACGCTCTTCGCTACGCACTATCACGAGTTGACGGAACTCGAGGACAGGTTGGAGGGAGTGCGCAATCTGCATGTGTCCGTGCGTGAGGCGGGCGACCAGATCCTGTTTCTGCGCAAGGTCGAGCCCGGAGCCGCCGACCGCAGTTACGGCATCGAGGTGGCGCGTCTCGCCGCGCTTGCCGATGGCCGTCATCGAGCGCGCGCGGGAGATCCTGGTCAAGCACGAGAAATCGGAGCACACGGTCACCGAGGAACTCGTTCGTCCCAAGAAGAAGGCCCAGGAACCGGCGCTGCAGATCCGTCTGTTTGAACCCGTTGGCTGGCAGATTGCCGAGCGCATCCGAGACCTGGATATCGATAGTTTGCGGCCGCTCGATGCGCTGAAGCTATTGGCCGAATTGAAGGAGGAGTTGGGTCGCACATGAGAGTCGCAGGCATCATGAGCGGAACGTCGCTCGACGGCGTAGACGTAGCCATCGTCGATCTCGCGGCGCAAGGCTCTGCGCTGGAGGTAAAGACGCTCGGCGCCACGACGACGCCTTATACGGACGATCTGCGCGCGGCGTTGCTGGCAGTGTCCAACGGTGAAACGCACACGCGCGAAATAGCCCGTCTGCATTTCCTGCTGCCGCAAATCTACGCCGAGGCGTTCTTCGAATGCTGCCGGCATCACGACATCGACCCGGCGAGCGTGGAGTTGATCGGCTCGCACGGACAGACCATTTATCACGAGGGCACGCCCGCCAGCTTGCTCGGCCGCAAAGTTGCCTCCACGTTGCAGATCGGCGATGGCAGTGTACTTGCTGAGTTGACTCGCACACCCGTGGTCAGCGACTTCCGCCCGCGCGATATAGCCGCCGGAGGGCAGGGAGCGCCGCTGGTTCCCTACGTCGATTGGCTACTGTTTCGGCACAAGGAAAAGACTCGCGTGCTGCTCAACATCGGCGGCATCGCCAACGTGACTCTGCTCCGGTTGGATTGCGAGCCTTCGCAAGTCGTCGCTTTCGACACGGGCCCCGGCAACATGGTCATCGACCAACTCGTGGCTTATTTCTCCGCCGGCGCGAAGCGTTACGACGCCGATGGCGAAATGGCCCTGGAAGGCGCAGTCGATCCGGCTTTGCTGGCTGAATTGATGCGCGATCCCTATTACCGCCGGCATCCGCCAAAATCGGCCGGCCGCGAGCAGTACGGCCGCGAATTCGTTCAGGCTTTGCTCGCGCGGCAACTCGCTCCCGCCGATCTCGTCGCCACGGTGACGCACCTGACGGCGGCCACAATCGCCGATTCCATATGCGCCTGTTTGCCCGAAGACACGGAGGACTGCGAGATCGTTGCCAGCGGTGGCGGCGTACATAACCCGGCGCTGTTCAAGTCCCTCTGCGCGGAGTTGCCCGACGAAATGGACGTGACCACGACGGAGGCCTACGGTATCGATCCGGATTTCAAGGAAGCCATAGCCTTCGCCGTCCTCGCGCACGAGACGTGGCATCGCAAGCCATCGAATTTGCCATCGGCGACAGGCGCGCTGCGCCCCGTGGTGCTTGGCAAGGTGAGTTTCTAACAGGCGGCCTATGGTGGCGCGGAGCGTGGCCACCCGGCGCAGCCGCAATTTCAGACAATGTTATCTGAATATTCATGCAGCCAAAGGAACTCAGATTCTTACTGCCGCGTAGTCAGACTCAGGAGTAACCATGAAGAATCCCATTCCTCCGCCGGATCGGCCGCAGAACGCTCCGGCTCCATCGAGTGACTGCCATGTCTGCCCGTGGTGGCTTGGCTACGTGTTGGCGAGCCCCGTGCGGCGACTTTTTCAATCGCCGGCAAAACTGTTAGCGCCTCACGTCTGCGCTGAGATGACCGTGCTCGAACCGGGTCCGGGCATGGGGTTCTTCACCCTCGAGCTTGCTCGCCTGGTGGGACCGGCGGGCCGCGTGATCGCTGTCGATGTGCAGCCACGCATGCTTGACGGCCTCCGGCGCCGGGCAGCGAAAGCCGGAGTCGTCGATCGGCTGGACGCGCGTCTGGCGCCCGCCAATTCGCTGGGCCTCGATGACCTGGCTGGGTGCGTAGATTTCACGCTGGCCGCGGCGGTGGTGCACGAACTGCCGGATGCCGCTCAGTTTTTCCGTGAAGTAGCTCACGTCTCGAAGCCAGGCGCACGCCTGCTCTTCGTGGAACCGGCGGGACATGTAACAGCTTCACATTTTGAAGCCGAGGTGCAGGCCGCTTGCGAGGCGGGTTTCAGACCCGTTGAGTCCTTCGTATCGGGGCGCCGCAACACCGCGCTGCTCGAACGCGTGGTGTCCTGACCTGCGATCATCTGCGAGTGGGTGTGTGAGCCGGCCTCACTCGGCGCGCAAAACTGCCAGCGGATCGATCCGTGTTGCCCGCAGCGAAGGCACGACGCAGGCAACCGCGATTGCAGCCATCAGAACGGAGACGGCCCCTAAGAAGGTGATCAAATCGTTGGCCTGCACGCCGAACAGCAACGACTGCATCAGCCGCGTGAGACCCAGTGCAAGCGCGGCTCCGGCAAAGATGCCGATGAAGCCGAGCGTTAAGCCGTGCTTCACGACGAGCTTCAACACCGCAGACCGTTGCGCGCCAAGCGCGATCCTCACGCCTAATTCCGGCGTCCGCAAGCGCACGGAGTAGGACATTACGCCATAGACCCCTACCGCGGCCAAGACCAGCGCGACGATTGCAAACCCTCCGAACAGGAACAACTGGAAGCGCTGCGACCCGAGGGACTTACGCACGCGCTCGTCCATGCTGGCGACGTCCGAGATAGGCTGGTCCGGGTCGAGCGAACGCACTGCGGCGCGTGCGGCCGCGATGAAGTTCGCCGGATCGGAACGCGTTTTCATCATCACGAACATGTTCGCCGAAGAGTCTTCGTTGTCCTTGACCGTCCCCTGCAAATGCGGAACGTAGAGTTCCGGCTCGGGGGGCTGGGCGAGCCCTGCATGACGCACGTCCCCGATCACCCCTACTATGGTGAGTCGTGGAATGCGGTAGTCCGGAGAGGGCAGCAGATTGGCGAACATGGACTCTGGCGGCCCCGGGAACACGCGTTTGCCAATCGGATTCTCCTGCGGAAAGAACTTCCGGCGTGCCGTCTCGTTGATTACCGCCACCATGGGCTGCCCCGCAATGTCGCTGTCGGTGAAAAAGCGGCCGGCGCGTACTGGAATTCCCATAGCCCGGATGTAGCCCGCCGTGACCTCGCGATAGGTGATCAACGGAACATCGGCGAGGCGCGATGCCGGACGCTCTTCGATGCTGAAAAACTTGCCCCAGCCTCCCTGGTTTGCGATGGGCAGACCGGTGCTCGCTCCCACCGCCTCCACGCCGGGAATCAGCTTGAGCCGGCGGATCAGTTCGTCATAGAAGTGCGCGACCTTCTCCGGTCCGTGATAGGCCTCTCGCGACAGCGCTACGCCGAACGTCAATACATTCCTGGTCTGCAAGCCTGGGTCCACGCGGCTGAGACGATCGAAGGTACGGATCAACAATCCGGCGCCAACCACCAGCACCAGCGAGAGGGCAATCTCGGCGATCACCAGGAGATTCCGGAAACGCTTCGACCCCGAACCCGCCGACTGGCTTCTGCCGCCGTCTTTCAACGCTTCTCCCTCGTGGGCCTGCGCCAGATTCACCGCTGGCACGAGACCGAAGAGCAATACGCTTGCCACCGTGGCGCCGAGCGCAAATAACAGCACATACGCGTTGACGCCGATTGTCTGCAGCCGCGGAATTCCATCCGGGCCCAGCAGCCGGATCAGACGGATCAGCCACAGACTGAGCGCCACGCCTATCACCGCACCCGTCAACCCAAGCAGGAGGCTCTCGCTCAACAGTTGCCGGATCAATCGTCCGCGGCCCGCTCCGAGCGCGGCTCGCACAGCTAGCTCGCGTTGCCGCCCCGAGGCCCTGGCTAAGAGCAGATTCGCCACGTTCACGCAGGCGATCAGCAGCACCACCGCCGCGGCGGCGAGCAGTACCAGGAGCGGCCTGCGGACGTCGCCGAGTACGGAGGTCAGGTAGTCGGAGGCGTCCATACCGATGCCCGCGTTTTCGTTGAACTCGCGTTCCAGTACGCGCCCGATCGACTGCGCATCCGACCGTGCGCGCGAGAGGCTGACATTGGGTTTCAGACGGCCAATCGCGCTCACATAGTGGTTGTTGCGCGTGGCCATGTTGTCCCCCGCGGCGTACGCGAGCGGCACCCACAGTTCCATGTTGTCGTAGGGAAACCGAAAATCGGCCGCCATCACGCCGATGATCCTGTAAGGCTCTCCATTGATGTGCACCGTTTCGCGAATCACATCGGGCCGTCCGCCGAACCTGCGTTTCCAGAGTGCGTCGCTCAGGACGGCAACCCTGTGGCTGCCGAATGTATCTTCGGAAGCGGTGAACGTGCGTCCCAGAGCCGCTCTTACGCCGAGCAGCGGAAACAGGTTTGCCTCGGCATGAACCGCCTGCACGTGTTCGGGCGCGCCGTCCGCCAGGTTCGCATCATCGAAGTAGTATCCAGCCACCGATTCGAACGAGCGGCTCCGGGCGGTCAACTCCCGCAGGTCGGGGATCGGCGAAGCCCATTTGATTGACGCCCTTGGAAGGGACCGCGCAGAAAAGCGAAACCAGCCGGTCCTGGTCCCGATAAGGGAAGGGGCGCAACAGCACACCTTCCACAGTGCTGAAGATGGCGCAATTGGCGCCGATTCCCAGCGCCAGCGTGAATGTGGCGACGGCGGTGAAGCCCTTCTCTTTCCAAAGCTGGCGCGCGCCATATGACACGTCCTGCAGGAAGTCTTCCAGCCAGCGGATGCCACGTTGTTCGCGGCATTCTTCCGAAACCAGAGTCACGTTCCCGAACATGCGTTGCGCGGCAAGTTGCGCCTCTCGACGCGACAGCCCGTTGCTCATGCCGCGGAGCGTCTGCATTTCGAGATGCGCGCTCAACTCTTCGTCCAGTTCGCGCATCGCCCGATCGTGAAAGACGATGGACTTCAGGCGCAGCATGAGATCGGTCGGGTTCATATCACGCCAGCTCCAGCACTCGCCCGATCGCGGCGCTCAAGCGCGTCCACGCGCTCGTCTCGCGTTCCAGTTGTTTGCGTCCGGAGGCGGTCAGGCGGTAGAAGCGTGCCCGGCGTCCCAGTTCGGAGATGCCCCATTCGGCTTTGATCCAGCCCTGGTGTTCGAGCCGGTGCAGCGCAGGATAGAGCGACCCCTGGTTCACCTGGAGCACTTCTTCGGAAATCTGTTGGATGCGGTCCGAGATGGCCCAGCCGTGCATCTGACCTGCCTGCAGAGTTCGCAGGATGAGCAGGTCCAAGGTTCCTTGCAGCAGATCGAGGCGTGATTCGGGTGGCATAGTGTCGAATGTCTACACTATGCGTCCGCTGTTGTCGGATGTCAACAACAAGAATGTAAACAATGCGGTCCGAGCGGTGGCAGCGGTATCTTCCGGCGAGGTGGAAGTCGCGTTACGTCAAGCGTGCCAGTGGCCTGTTGGATTCTGGGAAGTCTACGCCCATCGCCGCTCCAGCCAGCACTGCGAAGACCAGGGCATACAACACGCCGGGGATAGATAGTGTCAGCGCCGGCGCTGCGGGCACGCGGAGTGTGGTCACGAACGCTCCGGCAATGACGCTGCCGACCGCCGTCCATTGATACAAGTGCAAGCCCCAGTGGTGCGGAGTCTGTGGCTCGCCCCGATAGGCCTCTTCCACGAAGCGCGCCATTCCGTTTCCAATTGCGTACACTCCGCAGATGACGGAAATTGGACAACCCGAGAGCCAGAGCCGCATGAGCACCAGGCCCAGCAAGACATTGCTCAAGATGGAATAAAGCTGTGTGGGATGGACGGGAACGCCCGCCAGTCCCGCCAGCCTTATGACGCGGGAACGCGGATGGGTCACGCAGATACCGGCCATGCTCGGTGCGGGTGCGCCGTGGCAGCAGCCGTTCACTAGACAGCGCAGGCGACCGATCGCTTGCATCCAGGGCGCCCCCAGACAATTCGCCACGAGCAGGATCCATCGTTCTTCAAAAAAGAGGCAGGCCAGACCTACGCCGATCAAGCCGCCGTAGAATCCGAATGGACGGCGCAGCATGGAGGAACCTTCAATCCACAGCGCCCACGCCCCGGCGCCGAGCAGTCCCGCGAGAGCGATCACCAGCACTTTCCATTCGTGGCCGGGACCGAGAGCGGAGGTGACAATCGCAAACTGAACGAAACCGGCCGCGGCGGCGTAGAGACCATGATTGATGATGCGGACCGGGCCGATGCGCCACTCTTGCCACGAGTTCGCGATGGCTTCCGTGCGGTGGATCAACCAGTTCCATGTGCGTTGCGGATCAAGAAACAGAGGCGCGATGGCGAGTGACGCGATCACGTCGGGAATGTAATGCATGCCCGTGGTGATGCACGTGATCACGATCGACGCGGTGTACGCGATGCCAATCCAGCGAGGCCGGTAAAGACGTGCGACAAAGATGGCCCACAGGACGTGAAACGAAGGGAAGGCAGCGGTGGGCGGATACGTATTGCGCTCCCTGGTGAGCACGTGAGCCAGCCACGAGTTGTCCGTCAGAGGACGGCGCGGGGCGATTGACGGCAGGATCCAATACGTGGGGAAGACGACGGCCATCGCCGCCCATCCGGAGATCATGAGCCGGCGAAGATCGCGTCGCGTCCCGGCGCACCACGGGGCCACGGCGACGGTGAGATAAGTGCTTTGGTAGAAGATCGAGGTCCAGGGATAGATCGGCAATTGGTCTTCGAAGCCGAAGCGGAAGGCGATACCCTGCAGCCCCATCTTGGTAGTGAATTGATAGAGCGCAATCCAGGGGATGACAACCACCAGGAAGAACCGCCAGCGTTCCCATTCCGAAGGCGTCGAAGCGTCGTCCGCCGGCAAAAGGTGCAGATTGTCACCGAAGCGCCGCTGCAGATCGGGACGCTCGTAGCCCAGCACCACGGCGGCGCATCCGAGCAGCGCGCTGGGAGCGACCAGCCACAGACCGGCGGCAGAGCGGGCAATCATCGCCACTCCGAAACACAGCGCGACGAAGCCCGAATAAATGGGATGAGGGAGCCAGTAGAATGTCCCGCCGCTGACCAACCTGGGAGGAGGATATGCGTTCATGGGCAGTCCTCCGCCGAGCCGCCAAAGCTGCCACATGCCCGCCGCCATCAGGCCAAAACCACACACCGAGATCGCCAGCCCGATAGGCGGGCTTCCGTAGATGGGAAGCGATATATCCGGCTGTGCCCCAATGGCCCATAGGATCAACAGGGCTGGCAACACGGCGACAAAGAACGCGCCGTAGAGGATCTTTCCAAGGTTCATTTTGGCCAATCCACTCTTTCGTGGATGGCCCAGCCTTCCACGGACGCAGCCCCGGGCCGCTCAAGGCAGCCGCGGCTGCGCCACTTGCATTCATTCATCTGGAGCAGACGAGCGGGGAAGGTGTCATGCACTCCCGGAATCGCCGACAGCGCCGTAGCGCCGAGGCGTCCCTCGCGCAGCACGAGAGAACGGTCCAAAGTCAGGCGCACACCGTCGGAGAATTCGATCAGGCCATCTTCAATGAGCAAGGTTGGCGTTGCCTGGCCATTCCTGTACACGATGCGGCGCGTGTAATCGCCTTGCCAGTCGATCCAAACGAACCACTCGGATGAGGCGGTAAAGCGGCCCCAGCGGAGAGTACGAATCGGCAGTTTCCACGGTGCAATGGTGCAAGTAAGATGCTCCGCGTAGCCGAGGCCGCTTCGGCTGTGGATGTTCGTCTGAGCCCGCGGCATCAGGCAATGCCAATCCACCGCGCCGTCACCGGATTCAAACACGGTCTCATGGATCTCGCGGGAGTCAGCCTGCCACTCTCCGGCTATCCCAAGCGATTCGGATCGCCAGCGCAGCGATCCATGATCGATGCACGGCTCGCTCTGAGGGCGCAGGCTGTTCCTGACTTTAACTGCCTCCGCCGTGCTTTCGAGCAAGCTGGTAAAGTGCAGTCGAACCGGTCCCCAACGGAGAGTCCCTGTATAAGCGATCGAAGCGTCACCCGAACCGGTGACGCAGTCCATGTACCACTTGGATAACTCGAAGGCAGCCATGGTCGAGCACCATAGTATCGCGTCCCATCTCCCGGCAAGGAGCGCGGACGTTCAAATGAGCTATCACAAATGAGTTATCACATACCGCCGGGGAGGTGAGCCCTCAGCGACTTCATGCACAGCATCGCCGCCGAATCGAGTATCTCAGGCACTCGGATGTTGAATCGCAGTCTCGTTCGGCCCACCATAGATCCATGAGATCGAAAGCCTACGCGCTGGCACTCTCCCTTACCTTCGTCCTGGGACTGCGTGCCGACCTCCCTCCTCTCATCGACCGCGAGCTGTTCTTCGGGGATCCCGAGATTTCCGGCGCGCAGCTTTCACCCGATGGCAAGTTCATCACCTTCCTGAAACCGTTCGAGGGCACACGGAACATCTGGGTGAAGCGCACCATCGAACCCTTCTCGGCCGCAAAGCCGCTTACGAACGAAACGAAACGGCCCATTCCGGCCTACTTCTGGAGCCGCGACAGCAAGTTCGTGCTCTACGTGCAGGACCAGGGCGGCGACGAGAACTACAACGTCTACGCCGTGAACCCGGCCGAGCCGCCGGCGGCGGGCGCGCCGGTTCCCAAGGCGCGTAACATCACCGACGCGAAAGGCGTTCGAGCCGCCATCTATGCCAGGCCCGAGAGCGACCCCGACCTGCTCTACATCGGTCTTAACGACCGCGACAAGGCCTGGCACGACCTGTACAAGGTCAAGATTTCCACGGGCGAGAAGACACTGCTCCGAAAGAACACGGACCGCATCTCCAGTTGGGTTTTCGACACGAAAGACAACCTGAGGTTGGCGGTACGCTCGGCGGAAAGCGGCGAGACCGAGTTTCTGCGGGTGGACCCCGACGGATTCAAGAAGATTTACTCCTGTGGCGTATTCGAATCGTGCGACCCGGTGCAATTCGAGAAAACCGACAAACAGGTTTACGTGATCACGAACAAAGGCGACCTCGTCGATCTCATCTCGCTGGCGCTGATGGATCCCGCCACAGGGACGGCGACAGCCGTCGAATCGGATCCCCTGAGTCGTGTGGATCTGGGCAATCCCATGTTCTCCGAGCGCACGCACGAGTTGCTGGCGACGGTCTATACGGACGCCAAGGATCGCATCTACTGGAAGAACAAGGTCTGGGAGGCCGACTATAAATGGCTGCAAGCGAAGCTGCCGGGCAAGGAGATCGCGTTGGGTTCCTCGACTCACGACGAGAACTTGCTCCTCGTCTCAGCGCATAGCGACACCGAGCCGGGAGAGACCTACCTGTTCGACCGTAAGACTCACAACCTGGCGCTGCAATACCGCATCCGCTCGAAGATCGATCGCACGGCGCTGGCCAGCATGAAGGCTATCAGCTACAAGTCATCGGACGGTCTCGAGATCCCCGCTTATCTCACTCTGCCCAAGGGCATGCCGGAAAAGAACCTGCCATTAGTTGTCTTCCCGCACGGCGGTCCTTGGGCGCGCGACAGGTGGGGCTATAGTGGTTACCCTCAGTTCCTCGCCAACCGGGGATATGCCGTTTTGCAGATGAACTTCCGCGGCTCGACGGGCTATGGGAAGCGGTTCCTCAACGCCGGCAATCTCGAATGGGGCCAGAAGATGCAGGACGACATCACTTGGGGCGTGAAGTACTTGGTGGGCGAGGGCATCGCGGATCCCAAGCGCGTCGGCATTATGGGCGGCAGCTACGGCGGCTACGCGACCCTGGCCGGGGTCGCTTTCACGCCGGACGTGTACGCGGCGGCGGTCTCCATCGTGGGACCTTCAAACCTGATCACATTGCTCGATTCGATCCCGCCGTATTGGGAAGCGGCCAGGGTCATCTTCTATAAGCGCATGGGCGACCCGACCACGCCTCTTGGCAAAGCTCAGTTGGAGCGCCAGTCGCCGCTCAACTCTGCCAACAAGATCAAGACGCCTTTGCTCATCGTCCAGGGCGCGAACGATCCGCGCGTGAACAAGGCGGAATCCGATCAGATCGTCATCGCGCTGCGCGACCGCGGCTTCCCGGTGAGCTACATCGTCGCTCCCGACGAAGGCCATGGCTTCGCGCGTCCTGTGAACAATATGGCGATGTTCGCCGCCGCGGAGAAGTTCCTGGCCCAATATCTCGACGGCCGCTACCAGGCGGACGCGACGGCCGAGGTGTCCGCGCGTTTGAAAGAGATCACAGTCGATCCCAGCACCGTCGTTCTGACGCGGAAACTGGACCCGAGCAAGGTCAGCGCTCCCAAGCCCGCGAGCGAATTGAAAGTGGGCATTACGAAGTTCAAGGCGACACTGCAGATAGGGGGGCAGAGCATCGAGCTGGCGATCGCCACGGAGATCAAAGAAGAAGGCGGAAAATGGGTGATCGTCGACAACATGACGACTCCCATGGGCCAGGCCGTTGACACAACCTCGCTCGAAAAGGGCAGTCTGCTATTCCTCAAGCGCAAAGTGGTACAAGGACCGTCAGTGATCGAGCTGGCCTATGCGGACAGGAAGATGACCGGGACGATGAAGGCCGGAGACAAGGACCGTCCGGTCAACGTGGAATTGGGCGGGCCGTTGTTCGGCGAGGGCGCGGGCGCCATACAAGTGCTGGCAACGCTGCCGCTCGATCAAGGCTACAAGACGGCGTTCCGCAATTTCGATCTGCAAAAGAGCAAGGAGAAGTTGATGGAGCTTGAGGTGACCGGCAGCGAGAAGGTCACCGTGCCGGCCGGCGAATTCGATGCCTGGAAAGTCGAGGTGAAGCCATCGGACGGCGGCGCCGGAAGATCGACGATGTGGGTGGATAAGGCCAACCGTCAGGCGGTGAAGGCCATCGCCGTGATGCCCGAGATGGGTGGCGCGACGATGACGCTGGAACTGGAATAGGCGCGTTCGGAACACACCAGGGCAGAGCACGGAGCGGCACTGTGTGGCACCCTCCTGGAACGTGCAGTAGCCAGGGCCAGCACTGAACCATTTTCAGCACCGAACCGCGAACGAAGAGAGCGGCCATCGGGCGCGCTCACCGCTCTCTGGTATTGGCCGATCTCTTCGTTCGCGGTTCGGTGCTGGGGAACGAGTGGTCGATTTTTATCGTTGGCGGTGCACGGTCAGCAGGTCGTGGAGAGATCCGTGCTGAGCGGATGAAACCTCGTACCTGAGCCACATCCGGAAGGTCTTCAAGTGTGAGAGCATTTGTCGCGCTCGGCGCCGATCCAGAAATCGGGTTAGATGTTCCCGATGTCCCGGCCTTCGACGATCGAACCTGGAGCGCCGTCCCTCGCTGCTTTGATCATGGCTCGTCCCAGGTGTTCCGTCGTCGTCATGGAGCCCGGGAAGAGCGCATGCAGCACTTCGTAAAATGGCCTGGCGAGCGCGTAAAGGACCCGATACAGCTTTGTTTTCGAAGTAATCCCGTGCAGGGGCTGAATGAAGCCCGGCCGGAACATGTAGGCCGCCCTGAACGGCAGGCGGAGCAGCGCGTTCTCGGTGGCTCCCTTCACCCGCGCCCACATGATCCGGCCGCGTTCCGAGCTGTCCGTGCCGAGACCCGAAACGTATATGAAAGTCATTGCGGGATTAAGCCTCGCCAGGACTTGGGCGACCGCCAGCGTCAGGTCGTAGGTGAGATGCCGGTAGCGCTCTTCCGGCATACCCGCCGATGAGACGCCCAGACAGAAGAAGCAGGCATCAAAGCCCGACAGTTGACTCTCAATCGCCGAGAAATCGAAGAAGTCGGTGTGAACCAGTTCGCGCAGCTTCTCATGCCGCTGCCCTGTTGAGCTGCGGCCCACCGCGAGCACGCTCTCCACGCCGGGGTCCAGAAGGCATTCGCGGAGCACTCCCTGGCCCACCATGCCGGTCGCGCCGAAAAGCAGCACTTTCATTGGGTCATCACCTCATGGCGGAGACGTCGAGAACCGCTGAATCAACCCGTCTACACTCCAACCACTGGTCTGCCTCAAGCAAGTCCGAGCAGTCGAGTGAGTCCCACTTTTGGGACGGCGGTCTCGATTCCGGGTAGCCGCGCAATCTGCGCTTGTCTCTCCAGAATTGCATTTTCAATCACTTAGACGCCATGTAACAATGGCCCGCGTTGTGCATTAGAAGAGAGCGAGAAACGCAATTATGGATATCGCACGACCCGACATTGCCCGCCGCAAACGCATCCGCACAATCGCCATTTCGAGCGTTGTCCTGGTGGCTGGCGCCGGCCTGGCCTTTGGCCTGATGAGATTGAAGCCCGCGGCAATCAGCGTGGATCGGGGCTCTGTCCTGCTCGACACAGTCAAGCGCGGCAGCTTCCAGAGAGAGATCCGCGGAGTGGGCTCGCTGGTCCCGGTGAAGATCCTGGTGGTGGCCGCCAACGTCGAGGGACGCGTAGTCAACCGCTACGTACTGCCGGGCGCGCCGATGGAGCCCGGAACGGTGATGTTCGATCTGGCCAACCCCAAGCTGCAGCAGGATCTGTTTGACGCTGAATCGCAGCTCAAGGGCGCCCAGGCGGACCTCGCCAACCTGAAGGCTCAGTGCGACGGCCTGCTGTTCCAGCAGCAATCGTCCACCGCCCAGGTGCGCTCCGACTATGAACAAGCCGTGGTGCAGAACCAGGCCAACCAGCAGCTCTCCGACAAAGGCTTGATCGACGCCATCAGCGTCAGGAAATCGACCGTCGCCGCCGAGCAACTGCACAGCCGTCTGGATCTGGAAACGAAACGGATCGAGAGCAACAAGCTAACCGCCAGGGCGCAGATCGCGGCCCAGGATGCACGCATCGAGAACCTGAAGGGTCTGGTCAGCCTGCGCAAGCAGCAACTTTCCGATTTGACCGTTCGGTCGAGCATCAAGGGCGTGCTGCAAAGCGTCGATGTCGAAATCGGGACCTACGTGACCGCCGGCGCCGTGCTGGCGCGCGTCTCCGATCCGACAACGCTGAAGGCGCAGATCCGCATCGCCGAGACCCAGGCCAAGGACATTCTATTCGACCAGAAAGCCATCATCGACACGCGCAACGGATTGATCCCCGGTCACGTGATCCGCATCGACCCAGGAGTGAAAGACGGCGCGGTCACCGTGGACGTGGCGCTCGACGCTCCACTGCCTCCGGGCGCGCGGCCTGACTTGAGCGTGGATGGCGTGGTCCGGTTGGAGAACGTCACCAACGTCCTCTACACTGGCCGCGTGGCCGACGCTCAACCGGACGCGACGGTGAGCCTGTTCCGGCTGGAGCCCGACGGCGTCACCGCGGACCGCGTGCAGGTGAAGCTGGGCCGCATCTCGGTGAACGACGTGGAAATCGTCTCGGGCCTTAAGGAGGGCGACCAGATCGTACTCTCCGATACCTCCACGTATCACGACAAATCGCAGATTCGAATTCGTTGACGGAACTTTTGAAGAGCCAAAGGCACAAGTCAGGAACCAGACATGAACAACAACGACGTTCTCATTCAACTCGACGACCTCGGCAAGGTGTTTTACGCCGACGAGGTTGAAACCCACGCCCTCGCCGGCATCCATCTGCAGATCAGCCGCGGCGAGTTTCTCTCGATCGAAGGACCTTCGGGCTGCGGCAAATCGACGCTGCTTTCGATCATCGGCTTCCTCGACACGCCGACGTCTGGCAAGTACCTGTTCAAGGGTCAGGCGGCCGAGAAATTGTCGTTCGCGGAACGGGCGCGCATCCGCAACCTCGAGATCGGCTTCATCTTCCAGTCGTTCAACCTGATTGGCGACCTGACGGTGTACGAGAACGTCGAACTGCCGCTCACCTACCGCTCGATGGACAGAAGCGAGCGCAACAAGCGGGTGCAGGAAGCGCTGGAACGCGTGGGCATGTCTCACCGCCTGAAGCATTATCCGTCACAGCTCTCGGGCGGCCAGCAGCAGCGCGTCGCGGTGGCTCGCGCACTGGCCGGCAACCCGTCGGTACTGCTCGCCGACGAACCCACAGGCAACCTGGACAGCAAGAACTCCGAAGCCGTGATGGAACTGCTGCGCGACCTGCACGCGGGCGGCGCGACGTTGTGCATGGTGACGCACGATCCGCGCTATGCGAGCTGGGCTTCGCGGCAGGTTCACCTGTTCGACGGCCGCGTCGTGGACGACGGCGTGGAGAAGGCCGCGGGGATGGCGAGAGCCTGAAGAGCGATCGTTAGCGAGGTTCGGACGACGGGCATGGCTCGCGCGGCGAGTCTGATGCCGGTAGTGTCGGGAAGTTCGGAAGGAGCGGGTGGTGCGAGGGAATACGGGCCGCAATTCGCGCCGGGAGTTGGATCCAGGCTATCCATCCGCGCGGTTGCATAGGGAGGCATCCATGTTCGAGAACCTCTTACGAACTCTGCGTCGCGTGTGCCGGGCAGCCGTTCAAGCGGCGGCGCCGTTCACCGCGATCCTGCTTCTCTCCGGCGCGCTGTCGCTCGCTAAGAGCCCGGCTCCCGCCGCGGACAATTCGCCGGCAGTCCTCGACCTGAGCATCGTTCGGGAATGGACCGGCGCCGAACCGGACGCCGCGCATCTCAGGTTCCGTCACAACGAACCTCGCCACCACGTTTGGATAGCCCGGTTCGCCTCGCTCGAATTGCGCCTCGAATGGGATTCGGATGGCGGCCGGGAATCCTGGTCGGCAACGATCCAGGACCTCCACGGGAAACAGGTGGCGCGCGCGGCCGCGACCACTGAAACGGGCAAGTGCATTTGAAGTTGACGGCACGGAGAACAGCACCATGCTTGGGAAGTTCAGTCTGGATCCAGTCTGGAAAGACATCGGCTACGCGGCGCGCGGCTTGCTCCGTTCGCCAGGATTCGCGGCGGTTGCCATCCTGACTCTGGCCGTCGCCATTGCTGCGAACACGACTGTCTTTTCCTGGCTCGACATGGTGTTGTTGCGGCCGGTGCCCGGCATACCGGCGAGCGAACGTGTAGTGGCGTTCGAGAGTCTCGACGCGAGGGGCGCGTTCCTCAGCACCACGTACCCCGACTACCGGGATCACAACGACAATCTGAAACTCGTGACCGGAATTGCGGGCACCATGCAGCCCGTGGCTTTCCAACTCGGAGACTCCGACAATCCGCAGCGCGCGTGGGGCGAACTGGTATCCGCCAATTACTTTAAGGTGCTGGACGTACGCCCGATTTTGGGCCGTACCTTCCAACCGCGCGAGTACGGCGAGAAGGACCTGGTCGCAGTAATCAGCTACCGCCTCTGGCAGGGCCGGTTTCACGGCGACGCTTCCATCGCGGGCAAGACCATTCGCGCCAATCGCCGCGACCTGATTGTAATAGGCGTAGCCCCGCCGGGATTCGGCGGCAGCCAGAGCGGGCTGGCGTACGACTTATGGGTTCCGATTACGCTGGGACCGCAACTGAAGCAGACGGATGAAGGCTCGCTGCGAAGTCGTACATCCCGAGGCATACTCTCGGTAGCGCGGTTAAAACCGGGCGTTACCGTGGAACAGGCGAATAGCGAAGCGGCGGCCTTCGGGCGTCAACTGTCGTCGCACGTTTCCCGCAGACCAATACGGGCGTGTTCTCCGCGATGTTCCCGATAGATAAAGTCGCACACCGGCGCGCGCGCCCTGATGACCGCGCCGCTGAAGATCCTCATGGCCATGGGCTTCGTTGTGCTGCTGATTGCTTGCGCGAATGTGGCCAATCTCCTGCTGGCCCGCGCGACGGCCCGACAAAAGGAACTGACGCTCCGCCTGGCGTCTGGGCGCCAACCGCGGGCGGCTCATCCGCCAGATGCTGACCGAAGCGCTGCTGCTTTCCGCGGTCGCGGCGGTCTGGTGGCGATTCCACTGTCGCGTTACGCACAAGTCGTCCTTGAGCTATCTGGCTCCTCCGACCGAACTGCCGGTATCGCTGGACAGCAGCTTCAGCGGCTCCATCTTGCTGTTTTCACGTCTTGATTTGCGTCCTGGCCGCGGTCCTCTCCGGCGTTGCGCCGGCGCTGCTGCTTTCGCGGGCCAGCCTGGTCGATCCCTTGAAGGAAGGCGGCCGGGGCGGATCGGCCGGCACGCATTCCCACCGGCTCCGCGACCTGCTGGTTGTAGGCGAGATGGCTTTGGCGCTGGTCGCTATCGCTTCGGCCGCGCTTGTTTGCGCGCAGCTTCCAATTGGCCAGCGCGATTCAACCTGGATTCGACCCGACCAACGTCGTGGTTTCGAAGTTCTATCTCTCGCCCAGCGGGTACGCCGAAAGGGAGCAAAGAGTGCAGTTCTGCCGCCGGCTGAACGATCGGCTCGCTGGCCACTCCCGGAGTCACCGGCGCGGCATTTGCCGAGTCCATTCCTCTCGGTTTCTCGGGCGGGCCGGGTTGCGACGCTTTTCTTCGACGACTATGTCCCCGCGCTCGGCGAGGACATGGATATTCAGCCGCAACATGGTCTCGCCCGGCTTCTTCCGGAATGATGAGGATGCCGATCCTGGCCGGCCGCGAATTTACCGAGCATGACGACGCGAATTCGACGCCGGTGATGGTGGTGAACCAGACTCTCGTGAAGCGCTATATGCAGGGACGCGACCCGATCGGCCAGAAGATCCGCGCCTGGGGATTGACGTTCACTGTGGTCGGCCTGGTGAAGGACAGCAAGTACCGCACGATGAACGAAGCAGCCAATGCCGTTTTTCTACGTGCCGTTCCTGCAGATCTATCCGCAGCAAGTCCGGCTACGACCGGGGCGTCGGTTTCTATGTCCGCACCTAGCAGCGACCCGGCCAGCGGCACGGCCCTGCTGCGGCGACGCGGTGTCGGAAATCGACCCGGCCGTCGGCGTCTATGACGCGAGCGCGCTTCAGGAATACATCACCGCGTCTCTGTTCGCGCAGAAGCTGGCGGGCCGGCTGCTTAGTGTGCTCGGCTTGATTTCGCTGGCGCTCGCGGCCATCGGTCTGTACAGCGTGATGGCGTATTCGGTCAGCCAGAGAACGCACGAGATTGGCATCCGCATGGCGCTCGGCGGGCAGCGTGGAAGCGTTATGGGCATGATCGTGAGCAAGGGGCTGCGGCTGGCCCTCACAGGTCTGCTGGCGGGCCTGGCGGTTTCGTTGGGCGGGTCGCAGGTATTGGCGGGAATGCTGGTGAATGTGAGCGCTATCCGATCCAGCCATACTCGCATGCGCCGCTGCATTCCTTGACGCTGGTGGCCCTGCTCGCCAGCCTGTTGCCCGCGCGGCGTGCGACACGAGTGGATCCGCTGACCGCGCTGCACTGCGATTGAAATTCGCCGAAAGTTGGAAAGCGTGATTTGAATCATGTTGAACTCATTGCGCAAAGACATTCGGATACTCGCTCCGAGCGCTCGCGCACTCGCCCGGATTTGCCTGCGTCGCGGTCCTCACTCTCGCTGTCGCGATTGCAGCCAACACGACGGTGTTCAGTTGGGTCGACGCGATTATTCTGAAGCCTCTACCGGGCGTGACTGATGGGCGGCCGACATTCAGCCTGGAAATGCTGCCGCCGTACAGTAGCAATGTCTCCTACCTCGACTTCCTCGATTACCGCGCCAATCTGAAACTGGTTGACCTGGCCGCATCGCGCGAGCCGGCGGCATTCGATATCGGCGAAGGCAGCGCACCCCGGCGGATCCTGGGCGAGATGGTCACGGGCAACTACTTCTCCGTGCTGGGTGTGCGGCCAGTGCTGGGACGTATGTTTCTGAGCGACGAGCGTGCGGAGCGGGATCTGGTCGCCGTCATCGGCTACAGCTTCTGGAAAGAGTATTTCCACGGCGATCCCGGCGTTGTCGGCAAGACACTCCGCGCCAACAAGCGCGAGTTGAAGATCGTCGGTGTCGCTGGGCCCAATTTCGGCGGCGCCTGGCGCGGCCTGGCCTTCGACATCTGGGTGCCGATCACTTTGGGCCCGCAGTTCAATCTGATGGGCCAGGCGATGCTCGAACGGCGGGACGCGCGGGCGCTACTGACCGTCGCTCACCTGAAGCCCGGCGTGACGCTGAAGCAGGCGGAGGCGGAGGTGCAAAGCCTGGCGGCGCTGCTGGCTCGCAGCTATCCCGAGACGAACACGAATGCCGTCGCGACGCTGCATGCGGAAGGCGATGCGCATAACAACGTCAAGTTCATCCTCGGCGGATCGCTGCGCATCCTGCTGGCCATGTGCGGCGTGGTGCTGCTAATCGCGTGCGCCAACGTGGCCAACCTGCTGCTCGCCCGCGCCACCGCGCGCCAAAGAGAGCTGAGCTTGCGCCTGGCGCTGGGGGCCAACCGTGGCCAGCTCTCGCGCCAGTTGCTGACCGAGGCCCTGGTGCTGGCCTTTCTTGGAGCGCTGATCGGCGTGCCGCTGGCGATGTGGGCGCGGCCGATGCTGGCCTTCCTGCTGCCGCCCATGGAATTGCCGATCCGTATGGACATCCCCTTGAACGCGACCATCCTGGGTTTCTCCGTGCTGACCTGCATGCTTGCGGCCCTGGTTTCGGGGCTGCTCCCCGCTCTGCACGCCGTTCGCTCAGACCTTGTCGATGCGTTGAAAGAAGGAGGGCGCGGCGGGACCGCCGGCGCCGGCACGCACCGCATGACGGGACCTGCTGGTAGTCGGCGAAATGGCGCTGGCGCTCGTCGCGCTGGTGGGCGCGGGACTGTTCGCCAAGAGTTTCCGACTCGGCCACCGCCATGGATCCCGGCTTCGACGTCGAAGAACGTGCTGGTGGCGAAATTCTATCTGTCGCCCAGCGGCTACACGGCCGCCCAACAACGCGCGGACTTCATGCAGCGCTTGCGGGAACGGCTGGAGGCCGCTCCCGGCATTGTTCGAGAGCTGGTTTTGCCGAAAGCATTCCACTGGGATATGCGGGGACCTCGGGCTGCGATGTGGAAGTGCCCGGCTATGTTCGTCCCGCCCGGCGAAGGCCCGTCGGTCGACGCAACCTTGTTTCAACCGGGTTCTTCCATCTGTTGCGGATCCCGATCCTGAACGGCCGCGAGTTCAATGCGGGAGACGATCTGAAAGGCGCGCCAGGTAGCCATTGTGAACCAGGCGTTCGTGCACCATTTTCTGAACGATAAGGATCCGGTCGGGATGCAAATCCGCGGCTGCGGCGCTGCAGCTCACCATCGTCGGACTGGCAAGGACGCAAGTACTACAGTTTCACGCCAAGACGCCGCGGCCGATGATCTACGCACCGTTCGCGCAGCGCTACGGCCCGGCGAACGACTATGACCCGGCATCGGCGTGTTCATCAAGACCGCGGGCGATCCGCTCCAGGCTCTACCGGTTCTCCGCCGCGCTGCGTCCAGTCTCGATCCCGCCGTCGGGCGTCTACGCATTCATGCCGCTCGAAGACTACATCGGCTTCTCGGTGTTCGCGCAGAAGATCGCCGCGCGCCTGCTCAGCGTACTCGGCGCGATTGCCCTGTCTGCTGGCGGCGATGGGGCTGTACAGCGTGATGGCCTATTCGGTCACCCAGCGCACGCACGAGATCGGCATTCGCATGGCGTTGGGCGGACAGCGCTCGAATGTGATGGGCATGGTGTTGAAGAAGGGTCTGGCGTTGACGACGATCGGCCTGGTGGTCGGCGTCTCCGTGGCGCTGGCTCGCGTCGCAAGTGGTCGCCAGCATGTTGCTAAGCGTCAGCGCCACGGACCCGTTGATCTTCGCGGGCGCGGCGGCGTTCCTGATCGCGGTAGCGCTCACGGCCAGCCTGATGCCCGCGAGGCGTGCGACTAGAGTAGATCCGCTGACTGCGCTGCACTGTGATTGAGCCGGCAGAGTGAATTGGGTGGTGAATCATGCTGAACTCGTTGCGTAAAGATCTTGGATATTCCCTGCGGGCGCTGGCGCACTCGCCCGGCTTCGCCGCCGTGGCGATCCTCACCTTAGCTGTGGCGATTGCTGCCAACACGACGGTGTTCAGTTGGGTGGACGCGATCATGCTGAAGCCGGTGCCGGGCGTGACCGACGGGAGACCGAATCTGAGCCTCGAGTCCATCCGGCCGGACGGCCAAAATGTCTCCTATCCCGACTACCTCGATTTCCGCGCCAACTTGAAACTGCTGGACGGGCTCGCCGCTTCGCAGGAGCCGGCTGCGTTCGATATCGGCGAAGGCAGCAACGCCGAGACGCATCTGGGGAGAACTGGTATCGGGCAATTACTTTGCAGTGCTGGGCGTGCGCCCAGTAAAAGGACGCACCTTCAATCTCGCGGAACGCGGCGAGAAGGAACTGGTCGCCGTGATCAGCCACCGGTTCTGGCAAGACTACTTCCAAGCAGATCCCGGCATCGTTGGCAAGACGCTCCGCGCCAACCGGCACGATCTGACGATTATCGGCGTAGCACCGCCCGAGTTTGGCGGTGCGTGGCGAGGCGTGGCTTTCGACATCTGGGTGCCGCTCACCATGGGTACGCAATTGAACCAGGTCAGTACGGGGATTCTCGAAGGGCGCGGAGCACGCGGAATCATGACTGTCGCCCGGCTGAAGCCCGGCGTAACCCTGGAGCAGGCACGCGCGGAAGTGCGAAGCATGGCCGCTCTGTTGGCCCAGCGATACCCGGGAACGAACGACAAGATCGGCGCAGTGCTGAACACGGAAGAGGAAGCCCACAACAACGTCAAATTCCTGCTCGCCGGGCCGCTGCGCATTCTTCTGGCGATGTGTGGCGTGGTGCTGCTGATCGCCTGTGCCAATGTGGCCAACCTGCTGCTGGCTCGTGCGACCGCGCGTCAGAGGGAGTTGAGCCTGCGTCTGGCGCTCGGCGCCAACCGCGCCAGACTCTCGCGCCAACTGCTGACGGAAGCACTGCTGCTGGCCGGCTTGGGCGCGCTGGTCGGCGTCCCGCTGGCCCTGTGGGGAAGGCATTTGCTGCTGCTTCTGGTACCGGCCACCGAGTACCCGCTCAACCTCAACGTCCCCTTCAACGTCACTATCCTGGCTTTCTCCGTGCTGACTTGCGTTATTGCCGCTCTGGTCTCGGGGCTGGTCCCGTCGCTGCATGCAGTACGCTCGGATCTCGTCGATTCACTGAAGGAAGGTGGACGCAGCGGGACATCGGGTGCCGGTACGCATCGCATGCGCGACGCATTGGTGATCGGCGAAGTGGCGCTGGCGCTGGTGGCCCTGGTGGGCGCGGGTCTGTTCGCCAAGAGCTTTCGTACCGCGAGCTCGATCAATCCTGGCTTCGAGCCGAAGAACATGCTGGTCTCCAAGTTCTACCTCTCCCCGAGCGGCTACACGGCCCCTGAACAGCGGGCCGAGTTCCTGCGACGGCTTCGGGAGCGATTGGAGTCCTCGCCGGGCATCGTTCAGGCCGGATACTCGGAAAGCATTCCGCTCGGATTCTCGGGGGCGCCCGGATGTGGCGTGGATGTGGATGGCTACATACGCCCGCGCGGCGAGAACTCGGCCATCGATCGGAACCTCGTGTCGGCGGGTTACTTCCACATGCTGAAGATTCCTATCCTGCAGGGCCGGGAGTTCGGCCCGCAGGACGACCCGAAGAGCGCTCCCGTCGCGATTGTGAATGAGGCGTTCGTCCGCCACTTCCTCGGGGCTAGGGATCCCCTCGGGATGAAGATGCGTGGCTGCGGCGCTCAGGTCACCATCGTAGGACTGGCCAAGGACAGCAAGTACTACAGCTTCGTCGAGAACGTGCGGCCAACGATCTACGTGCCGTTTGCGCAACGCTACGGCAGCGTCGGCGACTATGACCGCGGCGTCGGCCTTTACGTCAGGACCGCGGACGAACCGGCGCAAGCCTTGCCGATCCTGCGCCGCGCAGTGTCCAGCATCGATCCCGGCGTCGGAGTCTACGACGCGATGTCCTTCGAGGACTACATGGGCGCATCGGTGTTTCCGCAGCGGGTCGCCGCGAGTCTGCTGAGCGTATTGGGCGTGATCGCATTGCTGCTGGCCGCGGTGGGGTTGTACAGTGTCATGGCCTACTCGGTCACCCAGCGCACGCACGAGATCGGCATTCGCATGGCTTTGGGCGGACAGCGCTCGAACGTGATGGGCATGGTGTTGAAGAAGGGTCTGGCGTTGACGACGATCGGCCTGGTGGTCGGCGTCGCCGTGGCGCTGGCCGCATCGCAAGTGGTCGCCAGCCTGCTGCTAAGCGTCAGCGCGACGGACCCGTCGATCTTCGCGGGTGCGGCTCTGTTCCTGATCGCGGTAGCGCTGACGGCAAGCCTGCTGCCCGCGCAGCGGGCGACGAAGGTGGATCCGCTGGTGGCGCTGCGATACGAGTAAAGCACAATAGCCGCGCACGGCTGGGACTCCGGCGCGCGGCACGGGAGTGCATAGAGGTCTGAACAATTCAAGGGGGCTTGGATGCTAGACGGACTGATTCAAAACGTCCGATATACGCTGCGCACGCTGGGAAACGCGCGCGGCTTCACTGCCATCGCCGTGCTGACTTTGGGACTCGGCATTGGCTCGTCAACGGCGATTTTCAGCGTGGTCCACTCGGTGCTGTTCCGGCCGTTAGGCTACGCGGCGCCGGACCGCCTGATTGAGGTATACACCGAGTTCCCCAAGCAAGGGGTCAACGGTTTCCGGAGGTTCTGGGCCTCGCGGCCCGAGTACCTCGAACTTAAGAAGGACCTCAGCTCCTGGCAGACGTTCGACGCCTGGGCGGAGACCGGCGCTAACATTGGCGGCGGAGCCGCAGCCGGTTCGCGTCCACGGCGCGCGCGTCACTGGAACTCTACTTGCAAACGCTGGGTGTGCAGCCGTTAAGAGGACGCCTGATCCAGCCCGCTGATGACGCCTTCGGTGCGCCGCTGACCGCCGTGCTGTCCTATTCCATATGGCAGAGGGCATTCGGCGCGGACCCCACGCTCGTAAATCGCGAAATTCTCTACAACGGAGAGAAGTGCACCGTGCTGGGCGTCATGCCGGTCGATTTCCGGTTCCCTCCCGGCGACCCGGATCCGCCCGAAGTGTGGATTCCCTGGCGTATGGACCCGGCCGAGCAGAGTTGGGGCAATCACTTGCTCTACCTGGTCGGTCGGCTCAAGCCCGGCGTGTCTTACGCCCAGGCCAGCGCGGAGATGGCCAACTATGTGCGCAAGACCGGTGCGCTGACGACTATGAAGTCGCACAATCTGCACCCGGTCAACCACCCTCTCGTGAGCTATGCGTTCCAGGATGAGGTGACGCGCGGAGTCCGTTCGTCGCTGCTGTTACTGCTCGGCGCCGTCGGGTTCGTGTTGCTGATCGCATGCGTAAACGTCGCCAACTTGCTGCTGGCGCGGGCCGAAGCACGGCAGCGCGAGGTGGCCGTACGCGCGGCGCTCGGTGCGGGCACGGGCCGTTTGCTGGCGCAGTTCGTCACCGAGGGCGTTGTGCTTTCGGTTTTCGGCACAGTGGCCGGTTTCATACTCGCTTTCGGCGGCGTGCGACTGATTGTTTCCACGCAGGCCGGCGTTCTGCCGCGCGCGGGCGAAATCGGATTACACCTGCCCACGCTGCTATTCGCGATTGGCCTCACCGCGTTCACCGGCGTTGTCTTCGGACTTGCGCCGTTCATGCACCTGGTGCGGGGCAGCACGTCCCAGTCGCTGAAGTCCGGCAACGGACGCAACACCGCGGCGGGTTCCTCGCTCTGGTTCCGCCGCCTTCTGGTCGTCGGGGAGATCTCGCTCGCACTGGTTTTGCTCATCGGCGCGGGCCTGATGGTGCAGGCTTTCTGGCGCCTGCAGCGCAACGACCCGGGCTTCAGCGCCGATCGCGTCCTGACCATGCGTGTCGCGCTGCCGCAGTCGCAGTATCCGAAAGCGGACGACGTCTTCGCCTATTGGGACCGGCTGCTGCGAAAAGTGAAGGAGGTCCCCGAAGTCGCGTCCGTCTGTATTTCCGATGGGTTGCCGCCTAACCGGCCGATCGATGCCAACGACACCCAGATTGAGGGTTTGCATGAGGTCCCAGGCGGTCCCGCGAACAACATCGACTTCTGGAACATCGTGACGCCCGGCTACTTCGAGGAGATGGGCATTCGTCTGATGGACGGCCGTTTCCTTGACGCGCGGGACGCGGAAGGCGCCGCTCCTTCGGTGGTCGTGAACCAAACCATGGCTCACCTCTATTACGGCAATCAGAGCGCGCTGGGCCGACGCATCCGCCCAGGCTTTGAAGATCCATGGCGTACTATCGTTGGAGTCGTGTCGGATGCCCGCAACGGAGGGCTTGACAAACCCGCCGGCACGGAAATCTACATGCCGTTCCAGCAGCTCCGGGCCCAAGGCGCGTATCTACGCGTCGAGAACGTCGTCGTTCAAGGCAGCGGCGATCCAAGCGCGCTGGCCGGCCCGGTGGCGGCGGCCATCCGGTCGCTCGATCCATCCATCCCCGTGGCGCAGATTCGGACCATGGAGGAAGTCCTGCGCGGCGAGCAGGCTCGTCCGCGCTTCCTCAGCATGGTGCTCACGCTCTTCTCGGCACTGGCACTCTTGCTGGCCGCGGTGGGCTTGTATGGCGTGATTTCTTACTCAGTCGCCCAGCGGACCGGCGAGTTCGGCATTCGTATCGCGATTGGCGCATCCATGGGCCAGGTGCAGGGCATTGTGCTGAAGGAAGGTCTGCTGTTGGGCCTGGCCGGCATTGTGGGCGGCGCCCTCGCCGCTGCGCTTCTCACTCGCTCCATTCAATCGCTGTTGTTTGGCGTCCAGGCATCGGACCCTTGGACGTTCGGTTTTATGGCCTGCGCGCTGGTGGCGGTGGTCCTGGCGGCCAGCTTCTTCCCAGCCCGGCGTGCTACGCGCGTGGACCCGGTGGTCGCGTTGCGCGTCGAATGAGCCACTGTCCGGCGTCAGTGTTTCGTGACATCACCACCCACGGCAAAATGCCAAACCGCTCATTTGAGTGGTTTGGCATTTCTAAGTAGTTGAATCATAATGGGTTATAGTCTCAAATCGCTCACGATGAGCGGTTTGCGCACTTTGGCACGGGGCCAGCTCCGCGAAAATCCCCGCAACCGGGCCATCACGCGATAAACTGGAAGTTCCCCTTGATTTCCGTCAACAATCTCACAATGCGCTTCGGCGCCCGCATCTTGTTTGAAGATGTGACTTGCACGTTTTACAACGGCCGCCGCTACGGTCTCACCGGGCCGAACGGCTCCGGCAAGTCTACTTTCATGCGGGTGCTGACCGGCGAGATCGAGCCCACCAAGGGCACCTTCGTCCGCCCCAAGAAGCTTGGCATCCTGCGCCAGGACCAGTACGCCTTCGACGCCTATCGCGTGATCGACACGGTCATTATGGGCAACAAGGCCCTGTGGAAGGCGCTCCAGGAGCGCGATTCACTCTACGAAAAGCCGCACGATCAACTGACCGACGCCGACGGCATGCGCCTGGGCGAACTGGAAGGCATTGTCGGTGAAGAGGGCGGCTACACCGCCGAGAGCGACGCGGCGATTCTCCTCGCCGGCCTCGACGTGCCCGACGAAGTACACGATCGCAAGATGAGCGAGTTGCAGGGCGGCCAGAAGGTGCGCGTTCTTCTGGCGCAGGCGCTGTTCGGCGATCCGGAAGCGTTGCTGCTCGACGAGCCCACCAACTACCTCGACTTGGATTCGGTCCACTGGCTGCAGGACTACCTGGGCCGCTACGAGGGCGCGCTGATCGTCATTTCGCACGACAGGCACTTCCTCAACAGCGTTTGCACGCATATCGCCGACATCGACTACGAGACGATTATCACCTACACCGGCGGCTACGACGACATGGTGCTGGCCAAGACCCAGATCCGGTCGCGGATCGAGTCGCAGAACGCACAGCGAGAGAAGAAGATCGAGCAGTTGAATGAGTTCATTGCCCGCTTCTCGGCCGGTACCCGCTCCTCGCAGGTGACCTCGCGCAAGAAGGAAGTCGAGCGGCTGCAGAGCGCCGAACTGGCGCGGTCCAACATCGCGCGGCCCTATATCCGGTTTTTGACCAAGCGGCCGTCGGGCCGGCACGCGCTGGAGTTTAAGAATCTCTGCAAGTCGTACGGCGATTTGAAAGTCATCGACAATTTCAGCGCGAACGTCGCGCGAGGCGAGCGAATTGCACTGATGGGCCGCAATGGAACGGGTAAAACCACTCTGCTGCGTTCGCTGATTCGCAACTCGGGGGGCTTCATCGAGGCCGCCGACGAGCAGTTCACCATCGACTCCGGCGAAGTGAAGTGGGGCCACGAAGTCTCGGTCGGCTACTTCGCACAGGATCACCGGGAATCCATCACGCCGGGCATGACCGCGTTCGAATGGCTCTACCAGTTCGACCCGTCGGTTGCGCAGGAAGACATCCGCGGGCTGATGGGCCAGATGCTATTCAGCGGCGACGACGGGTTGAAGTCGACCACCACGCTCTCGGGCGGCGAGGCGGCCAGGATCATCTTCTGCCGCCTGATGCTGCAGAAGCCGAACTTCCTGGTGCTCGACGAGCCCACCAACCACCTCGACCTGGAGTCAATCAACGCACTGAACGTCGCGCTTCAGAAATATGAGGGCACCGTGCTGCTGGTCACGCACGATCACGACGTCATCGACGAAGTGGCCACGCGCATCTGGCACTTTAGTGGCGGCGAGATCGAGGACTTCCAGGGAACCTACGAAGACTACCTGATCCACGGCAAAGCAAGCGTCCGATAGTCCTGTTGCACATTTTCTCTTTGCTCCCTGGCTCCGCCGCCCGGCCCAAAGGATGAACGCAGCGCATCTGCCACGCAGCACAGAACCGCGAATGTCAGAGAGCGCCCATGGGCCTGCCGAGCTCGCAAGATCGCATGAAAGTCTGCGCATGGCTTTAGACGAGCGGCGGACGCGCCCTGGGAACGCCGATCTCCAGATCGGCTTCGTCCGGCTCACACCTCGGTCGCAGGGAACTGCCGGCATGTCTCCGGGCGCGCGAATGCACGTTTGAGTTGCCGCTCACGCAGGCGTTGCTCTGAAAATCTGGCTGTTGATTACGCGGCGCTTGCACTTTCAGTCGTTATCAGCACCGAGCCCCGAACGAAGAGAGGGGTCCCCCGGAACTTTCCTCCGCTTCGCGGTCCTCATTCGGCGCCGCGCCTCCGTTGATTTCCACCCAGCGCCGAGGCCGCTTCCACGGGACCCCTCTCTTCGTTCGGGGCTCGGTGCTCGCCGGTTATTCGTTGTGGGCGGCGGCCGCATCAGTGTCCGCGTTGCATTCGAGGTGCTGGGAGACGGACATGTCATTTTCATCATTGGGGGTGCACGGTCCGCCGGTCATGGAGAGATCGGTGCCGGTCTGGAGACCGGCGTTCCCAGGGGGCGCGGCCTACCCAAGCCGCAGACTGCGCATTGAAAGGGACGCCATCTGAAACCCTTCGTTGAAGAACTTGAGCGGCTCGTTCTCTCGCTGTAACGCCGCGATGTAGAGCAGAGGCAAGTAATGCTCCTCGGTCGGCGCGGAGAGTTCCGCATTGCGGCCGAGCAGTTCGCGATAGCGGATCAGCCCGTTGTGGTTGCGAGTGGTCAGGAACTCCGCAACCGCTGCATCGAAGTTGACCGCCCAATCGTAAGGTGCGGATTCTCCATCCCATTGGACGAACCGCAACGAGTGGACGATGTTGCCGCTGCCCAGGATCAGCACGCCCTCATCGCGCAGCGGCTGGAGCTTGCGGGCGAGAGCGTAGTGCTGCGCGGGCGTGAGGTCGCGATCCAGGCTGAGCTGCACTACGGGCACATCCGCGGCCGGGAACATGTGCTTCAGCAGCGACCAGCTCCCATGGTCAAGACCCCATCGCTCGTCGCCCTTTACCTGTCCGTCCTCAAACAGAGCCTGAATGCGCGAGGCCAGTTCGTGTGAGCCCGGCGCCGGGTATTCGACGGCGAACAATTCGGCCGGAAAGCCGCCGAAATCGTGGATCGTGCGGGGCGCGGGCGATGTGGTCACGCGCGTCCCATGCGTTTCCCAATGGGCCGAGATGCAGAGGATGGCCTTGGGAATCGAGGGCAGCAGAGCAGCTTGTGCGGCCTGCGCACGAGTGAACGCGTTTTCTTCGATGGCATTCATCGGCGAGCCGTGGCCGGCGAACAAAGCGGGCATGGTGATGCTTGAGTTCAATGGACTCTCTCCTGCGACCCGCGCCGGATGCGCCCTGGGAACGCCGATCTCCAGATCGGCACCTGCTGCCCAGCGAGCTGAAACGCATACGAATGATTCCTACAGGACTTCTGTGTTTATAACTCGTTTTACAGTAGTCATTTGCAAGAAAAACTTAAACCTGATACTACCGCGCGGCTGCGGTTCTCTTTCGGGGCGGAGGCCGCTTCAGCGCGGTCGGCGCCGATCCGGTGACAGTTACTGCCACGTCACCACGGCCACGCCATATCCGGGCAGACGGAACGTGTCGCCGCTCAGCTTTTCAACTCTCGCCAGATCGCCCTTAGTGGTCTGGTCTACGACCGTGGCGGTAGCCCCCGTGCCCGACGTCAGTCGAACTTCAATCTCGCGGTCGCGTTTGCTGACCAGAAGCAGCTTGTGCTTGCCGTCGCTCCCCACAAACCCCTGAGCATGCACGAATTGCGGAGCGTTCTCCGTGGCCACCAGCTTGTCGCCGGGCGCGAGGCTGTTTTTCAGCAGTTCCAGGACGCGGAAGCGCGCGTTCGGCGCTCCGGTCTCCCAGTCCACCATGCTCACGCTGGGGTATTGGGTTGGATAGCCGACCAGTTGGCTTTCGCCCACGATATCGATGCCCATCGCCGCCAGCCGGGCGTAGACGTAGGCGTAGGTCGCGCCCGAGAGATTCCAATACGCGTTGGGAATGGGTTTGAAGACGTAGCCGGGCGCCCCCTGACCGAGGTCTTCCGCGGAGATGGAGCCCGTTTCGTTCACGGTCGTCCGCGTCGTGGGCGACAGCCGCTTGCGAATGGACTCGATGAAACTCACCGAGTTCACGAAGCCGTCGGCTTGAGTGAAATACGTGTGCTGCTGGATGTCCATCGTTTCGTCGGGCTGCGGCACGGCGTAGAAATGGTAACTGATCATGTCCAGCGGCACGCCGGGCTTGTGGTTCTTGGGGTTCAAGAAATACTCGAAGTAATGCGCGCCCCTGCTTGGTGACATTAGCGCGAGCGCGACGAACTTCATCTCCGGATCGAGCTTGTGCAGAGCGCCGGCGATGGCGTCGTAGCGTGCTGTGTATTGCTCGGGCGTCGTGTCGTGCTCGCCCTCGATCTCGTTGAAAATCTCCCAATAGGCGATCTTGAAATGATGGCCCGATTTGTGCATTTTGCCGAGCTCGTCGGTGAAGCCGCCCTTGGTGTACCAGGAGACGAGCCGGACATAATAATCGGCGAGTTCCTTCAGCGACGGGTCGCGCAACTCCGTGCCTTGCGTGTAGTTCCACACGGGCTCGTCCGGGTCGGCGGGGTAGGGAACGGGCTTCGCGGTCTTGAACATCCATTGCGGGATGGTGCTGAAGTTGAGCATCGCCGGATGGCCTTCGGTGGCCTTCAGGAAATCGATGGTCATCGGATCGATCAGGGAGAAGTCCCAACTGGTCTTGCCATTGGCGGGCGGTTCCAGTTCTGCCACGGCGAGCTTGGGGTAGGGAAGCCACGGGACATAGCGCACGTAGTCGGCGCCGAGCTTGCGCAGTTCTTCGTAAGTACGGTCATGGATCTTGGAGCCCGGTCGCAGGGGCGGGTTGACCACCACCTGCAAAGTCGGCGTCGTCGTCGATTCGATGACGACCTTGTCCCAGTTTACTTTGACCGGCTCGGCCATCAGCACAGCGGCGCAGAACAGCAGAGGCAATGTCTTCCACATAGCTAACTTCCTTCTTTCAACACCGAAACGGCGCCGCTCACTTCGCAGCTTTCTTCACGGGAAACACCACATCCAATGCGTAGAGTTTGCCGCCGGCGTTCAGAGCTTCGATACGCACGTTGAGCACGCCGCTATCGCTGACCAGCATATCGGCCGGGATGGTCCACTGGCCCGAACTGCCCGTGCCGAGAATGCGCGAGCCGGAGCCGTCCAGCACCACCTCTCCCGTGGCCATGTACATCATACGCCGGGTCCCCTTGGTCTCGCGTTTCAGCTTGATCTCGAAAGGAACGCTTTGGCCCGCGATGAGCGTGGTTTCATCGGGCTTGGGGCTGACCAGAGCGAAGGGCATCTTAGCGACGTCGGTGTCCACTTCCTGCAACTGGTTAGGCGCCCGTTCGTCGTCGCCGCGCGAGTCGAACTTGTAACTCTTCAACATGCCGGCCTTGTGGCCATCGCGGGAAAGGTGCAGGATCCAGTCGTGCGACGAGTCCGGCGGTTGGCCGGTGAACTCCTCGCCCTTCCAATCCTTCTTCTCCTTGTTGCGTACGCCTGTGGCCGGATCGATCCAGTACACGTCATAGCCGTGTTTCTCGACCATCACGCTCAACGGTCCGGGCTTGTCGATGTAGATGAGGTATTCCACCCCGGGCAACGCTACGGCTCGTCCTCCATCGATTTCGAAATACGGTTCGAGCTCCCAATAGCGCGTGTTCAGAAGCGTCTCGGCCCAGGTCTGCATGACTTTCGTCTCGGCCGAGTCGGCCGCGGCGATGCGTGAGACGGGCCATTGTCCGTTCATAGTCGACTCCCACAGGGCCTTACGAAATACTGCGCCGGTTGCGCCTGCTGGCGCGAAGCCCACGTTGACCAGCGGCAGCGCGTACTTCTGATGCTCGATGGACCCGATCGCGGGGTCGGGCGAATTCTCGATGATGTGGGAGACCCACTTGTCGCCGAGCACTCCGGACGAGGTCACCTGCGCGCCTGAAGTGCCCGGATGGTTGTAGGGGTCGAAACGGCGCAGGGCCAGTCCGAGTTCTTTCACGATATTGCGGCCGCTCGCTATGCCTTCATAGCTGCCGGCGATTTCCCAACTCACGTTGTAGGCGTCATAGCGCGAGACCACGTAGCGCAGGAAGCGCTCGCGCTCGGCCCAGTTCGGAAAAAGGCGGGCCAGCGTGGCGGCATCCGGGGCAAGTACGAGATCGACGGCCAGACCGCTCTTGTAGATCGCGCTCATGCGCGCGTCCATTTCGGCAAAGTATTGGAGGTTCGGCTTGTCGGGAGCGGTGAAAGGCTGAGCGCCGGGCGTCAGCACCTGGGCTCGCAAGTGCGTGAACTTCTGCGCGGCGCGCGCAGCCAGCAAACGGTCGAAAGCGCCGCGGTCCATGCTGAACAGGTCGGGGTGATCGTCGCCCATCCAGAGGTGCGGCTTGATGGTGTCGGGATGAATCCAGAAGTGCAGGTTGGCGGGGCGCAGGAAGCCGTTCTCTTCGTTCGCCGTTACGGTGAACTGGCCTTCCTTGCCGTCGGCGTCGGGAAGGTTTCCTGTGAGGCGCCAGGTCCACGCGCCGCCGTCGTCGGGCGTGAAGCGGATCACCATGCGATTCCCGCCGTCCCAATAGGCCGGCAGCCGGCGGGTGTGGTTTTTCGGGGCGGGCGAGCGAAACTCGCCCCACAGGTCCACGCTAACGACGGGGTTGGGATGGGCCTTCAGCGCGTCGGCGCTCAATTCGAACGAAACCTCACAGGGAGTCCACTCGGCGACGGACTGGCAGGGGCTTTCGGCGCGCGCCAGCGTGGCCACGAGGGTCAATAAAAACGGACCGGTCAACCGCATACGACCAGTGTACAGTTGCCCCACGGTGAGATACCTGATCCGTGACGTTGCGCCTGGGCAGTCACGAGAATAAGCGTGCGGCGGTCAATTCAACGAAAGAACCCGCACGGGCGGCGCTCCCTGGTGTACGCTTGTACACAGGATGACAGAGTTTGAGTGGGACCCGAGGAAGGCACGCCTCAACGTGCGCAAACACGGGGTTCACTTCCCAGATGCCTTGACGGTGCTGGAAGACGAGCAGGCGCTCACAATGACGGAGGAATCCGCAAGCGGCGAACAGCGTTGGATCACATTGGGAGTCGACGCGCTCGGACGTATTCTGGTCGTCGTTTACACATGGCGAGTGAGCAGCGTGAGGATGATTTCGGCCCGTACGGCAACACCCAACGAACGCCGTCGGTACGCAGAGGGCTTATGAAGAAAGAGTACGATTTCACTAACGCCAAACGTGGACCTGTCGTCAAAGCGCCTCCGGGCAAGACGCGAGTCACGATTCGCCTCGACAACGACATTCTGAATTGGTTCCGCAATCACATAGAAGAAGCCGGCGGAGGCAACTACCAGACGTTGATCAACGATGCGCTGCGCGAGAGTTTGGCGCAAAAGCGCGAACCATTGGAATCGACCATCCGGCGGGTGCTTAGGCAGGAACTTCGGCGGGCAGGATAACGGCCCACTGGTTCCGGTCAAGAGCTTCGCTGAAGTTTTTCCGCTAAGTCAGGCCGCTTGCGCCCGGTCGGCGCTCTGGTCGTCCTGCGCCTTGCCGAATCGCAGCCGGCGGGCCACTAACCCGGCGCTACCCAGCAGCAAGACCGCGAGCCCGAACCAAACCTGCCAGTGCGAGAACATTCCAGTAGGAAAAACGAAGGCCAGGGGAAGGCCCAGGTCGTCGGCAATTCGCCACACCGCCATGATCACCGCGGCCAGGCCCAAGCGGAATAATAGCAGCGCCAAGGAGCGCAGGACTTTTCGATGCAAACGGGAGTGCGTTCTCCGCTCAGGTTCCGAATCTTTCTTCTCGGCGTCGCGTTCAATGGCAGCCTCGCCATCGGCGCCAGAGGCAGCGGCTACAGTCGTCAGACACTCAGCCGTCATCGGGCGACGCGACGGTCGATAAATGATTCGGACCACCATTGGATCGCGGGAACGTACAGATCCCTTCCCCCTATGAACGGAAGGACTCCCAGGACTCCCATTCTAACGAGTTTGATGCATAATACGGCGAAATGTTTCGGCGGATATCTGCGCGCATCCCGTTCCAGCGCACTGTACGATATCGACTTGGCTGGGATCCGGCTTGGTTTCGCTTGCCCGGTGGCTGCTCTCGCGCCGGCGCTACTTCGACACTGGGCGGAAGCCTCGCGATGGGGAAGGCTCGAAGTAGCCGCTGCGCGTAGACACGCTGTAGTCCGGCCGCCGCAGCGAAAGCTTCACTTCGTGGAACCGCTCGCGTGCCGCGGGGACGCCGCGCGGGTAGTAGCCAATCAGGTACTGGGTGCGCAGGTCGCGCAGGATCTCCGCGAACGATTGATCCAGGTCCTTTGTCGTGCTCGGAAAGAAGATTCGTCCGCCGGTGGAGGTCGAGAGCGAAGTCAGCGCGTGTTCGCCGCCGGTATTGCGCCCAGGCTCTTCGGCGACGGGCACGATGATGACCGAGTATACGATTGCGTCAGCGGCATGCGCCGCCTCCAGCGCCTGCACGTAGGTCGTCTTGCCGAAGGTGTTGCCGCCGTCGCTGACGATGACTTCGACGTGCCGCCCTTCGCGCGATTTCAGGTCCTGCGAGGCAAACGCGATCGCATCGTAGAGCGCCGTCGCGCCCTCGCTGTGGAGCCGGTTGAGGGCCCGTTCCATGCGTTCCGCGCTACGCGTCCAGGAGGCTTCGAGAGTCACGTCGGCGTTGAAGGAGTAAAGGGTCGCCGCATCGTTCGCGTTGCCTTGTTGGAAGAGCGAGCGGATGAACGTGCGGGCGGAGTCGAGCTCAGTGCGATGCTCGCGCTGCGTGGAGCCGCTGCAGTCGATCAACAGGGCCACGGAGAGCGGCCTTTCGGTGGTTGGTTCGAACACGGCGACCTCTTGGGCCACTCCGTTATCGGAGATCTGGAAGTCGTCGCGGGACAAGTTCCCGGCGAGCGCACCGTGACTGTCGCGCACGGTGGCCAGCATGTGCACCAGTCGGACGTCCGAGCGGAAGACCGGCGTATCGTCTTGCCCCTGCCCGTCCGTCGCGGATTCGGGTTTGAAGGGCACCTTCGCGGCGGGCGCTTTCGGTTTGGCAGGGGTCTGCCCCGTGGAGGCGGCGGGCGCGGACTGAGTCTGTGCGGGCTTCTTCGGCTTGGCGACGCTTTGCGTACCCGGTTCAAGCGGGCCCTGCTGCGCCATCAATCCGGCAATGCCCAGCCCCGCCAAACAGCACCCCGTAAGCAGTAAGAGGGCCGCTCTCAACGGCCCAAAACCGATTCGTCCCAATCGCCCTCCACCCACACGGCGCCATCTTCGAAGTGCTCTTTCTTCCAGATGGGCACCAGCTTCTTCAACCGCGTGATTCCCTCCGAACAGGCTTCGAAGGCCGGCTTGCGGTGCGCCGCCGTGACCACAATCGCCACGCTCGCTTCGCCGATTTCGACGCGCCCCAGACGATGGACCATCGCGATGCGGTCGATCGGCAGCGACTCGGCAAGCTCCTCCCCGATGCGCGCCATCACGCGAATCGCCATCGGCTCATAGCATTCGTAATCGAGGTAGAGCGTCGGGCGGCCCTTGGTGTTGTTGCGCGTGACGCCTTCAAACGTGACCACCGCGCCGTCCTCGCCGCGCAGTAAGGACCGGGCGATGCCGCGAGGGTCGATGGCCTGCCGGGTCAGCGCGAAGAAGTGGCCGTTCGGATGCTCGATCGCCTGGGTCCACGGGCCCGAGCCGCCGCTGACCGGAGGCAGAAACGCGACCTCGTCATTCTCGGCCAGCAGGCGCGCGGGATCGCTGAACTCCTGATTTACGGCCATGACGAGCGAGGCGCCGATGCCGCCGAGCCGCGGAAATCGGGCAGTGTAAAGGCGCAGCAAGTCCGCGGCGGTCGCGTCCGCAGACAGCTCGGGTGAGTCCTGCCCGAGGCCCGTGATTTCCCTGGCAATGCCGAAAAAAAGTACGCGAACCTTCACTCCAGCCTCATGCTACCAGACGCCCGCCGGATGACGGTGGTTCCGGGATATGACTGGGGTGGTGTGGTGCGCGCGGAGACGCCAGCGTGAGCCACCCCTGGGAACGCCGATCTCCAGATCGGCTCCGTCCGGCACAGGTTTCAAGGGAAGAAGGGGAAAAAAGGGACCGGGGGACCGGGACGCCTGTCACGATTCCCCGATTTCCAAAAGGATTTCTCAAGGCGCCTTGGTATAACTTGGGTTATACCGTGGGCATGAAAACTGCGGTTTCATTGCCGGACGACCTGTTTCGACTTGCGGAAGTAGCCGCCCGCCGCCTGCGGGTTTCGAGAAGCGAGCTGTACGCCAAGGCGATTGCGGCGTTTCTGCAAGCGAAGGATGAGAGGGATCACCGATCGCTGAACGACGCGATTCGCGGAACCCGGCGAAACTGGATCCGGACTCACGCCCGCCCAATCGAAATCCCTCGACAGGGAAGCTTGGTAACGATGGGCGAGATTCAGCGCGGGGAAGTCTGGTGGGCGGACCTTCCCGAGCCTCGTCGCTCCAAACCCGGATACCGGCGGCCGGTGCTTGTGGTGCAAGCAGATTCTTTCAATCGAAGCCGAATCCAAACCGCAATCGTAGCCGCGATCACCACGAACCTGGAACTGGCCGATGCCCCGGGGAATGTGTTATTGCCGGAGCGGTCCGCGGGCCTCACGCGGGCCTCGGTCGTAAATGTCTCCCAGCTACTGACCCTGGACCGCAGCTTCCCGACTGAGCACGCCGGCACGTTACCGCCGCGTCTGCAGCGCTCTGTCGATGAAGGGTTGCGCACGGTGCTGCAACTGTAGCGGCCCGAGCCGGTCATTGAATCTGGGGAATCGGCACCGGGAGATTATGGAAACATCTCATCGGTACGCGCGGCGCAATGAAGCATGAAGACGCTACGCGAAGAAACCTCGCTCAAACGAACCACGGCGGACATGCCGCCGAGTTCACTTTCCGGCAGGGTTCGAGGCGAGTACACGATTGGCATGGCCGCGGCGTCAACTTGGTCCTGCTGGACCACAATTGGTCGAGGCCTTTCCGGACCCAAGTCGGTCCACGACGCTTTGCGGGGTCTCCTCGCGATCGCCACGCGGAAATCAGGGGCAACGCGTCTAGCCGCTTTCGCCTGCCGATGGTTTTGCGCTCGAGTCCGGCGCTGATATAACAGTTATATACGCAGATGCGATTCCAGTACGATTCATCGAAGAATCGCGCCGTCAAGCGGAAGCATGGCTTCGGCTTGAAGGATGCACAGCAATATTGGCCAAGCCTACCTGGTGACCGGGAAAATGACGATCCGGAACAGTTCCGTGCCATCGGTTGGTGTTGCGGTCTGCTCTGTTCCGTGATCTTCGAAGTCCGGCACGATGAAGATGGCGAGTATTACCATTTGGTCACAGCGTGGAAGGCAACCCAGCAGGAGGAACAGGCCTATGCCGAAAACGTCTAAAGTTCGAGTTTCTGCTGATGAGATTGTGGAGAAGGCTTCGCGAGGTGAAGACGTCTCCGCTTATTTCACGAACGAATCACCGTCGTCAGGCCTGTCCAGCGAGTCAATGAGACCTGACTCCGGGCATGTTACGTCAACTGGATCAGCGGGCCGCCCGGCTCAACATCTGCCGTCAAGCCGTCATCAAGACGTTGCTGAGCCATGCACTGGACCAGGCCCAGCCGGACAAATCGAGGCTGGCCAGATAGTCAGGGCAGACGCAACGCACCGTGACGACGGACTCCCGTTCTCACCCCTTAAATGGGCGGAAACCTCGCTCCAAACGAACTACGGCGGAGAGGCGGTCAGAGTACGACTTCTCTGTCGGCTTTCGAGGCAAGTACGCGGATCGGTACCGGCAAGGCGTCAACGTGGTGCTTGAGCCGGAATTGGTCGAGGCGTTTCCCAGACTCAAAGTCGGTCACTGACGTTCTATGCGGGCTCCTCGCAATCGCTACCCGGGCAAATCAGGGGAAACGCGCCTGAGGCGTCCTTGCGTACCTCAGGGGTTTGGATCGCTATCTGCGAGCCGCCGGGACACAAGAGCGTCCCCTTTCCCAAGAGCGTCCCCTTTCCCAAGAGCATCCCCTTTCCCAGAATCGCGTTGGGACGGGTCCGACTTCCCTTTCCATTGCCGCAGGTGAGCCGTGCTTCGCGGCGAACCCAACGTGGCACATGGGATTTGCGTATACTGTCCCTGGATTTCCCTGGATTTGGGATTTGCAGTCTCTGGATTGAGGATTGAATCATGACACTCGACGAGCAGAAGTTGTATATCGAACGGGCAGTGGCTTACATCGATTCCCAAAAGGCTGCTGGTGAACAGTGTTTTGCGAAAGATAAGACGACTGGGACACCGCCCTGAGGGAAGCCGAGAAAGCATCGCAGCCAAGGGAGCAGGATCTCCGTCGGATCGCAGAAGGTCTGATCAGGAGGAACCGCCCCGGATTTTGGTCAAGGTTCAGCAGGATAGAACATCTCGTCGGCTGGTTGCGCCATCGGGGAACATGCGTTTATTGTGGCAAGGATCTGGTTGCTGGGCAATACATCCGTTACGGTTGGGCGACTACCGATCATCTGATGCCGCAAAGCAAGTATCCCGATTTGGACCAGTGCTCGCTGAACACGGTTCCAGCTTGCAGCGCCTGCAACTGCCTCAAGCGGGATATGGACCCCAGCTAGGGGCGTGCCCACTCAGTCAAATGTGCAGACGCCCTCTAATGCGCTCGGTTTCGGGAGCCCTCAGCCCCCCGGGTTTAACGCCGGCGTAGGGGGTGGTCTGGAGTTTAGCCTTCGAAAAGCGGGCTTGGTCATGTCCTCGGCCATGTATCGTTCGCCGTGGTCCACCCCGAGTGGTTACTTGCTGAAATCCGCACGTTTTGAAATGCAGTCGAGGCATTCTCAAGTGCTCCTTGTCGCGTTCCGTTTCAACTGGGAGTAGATAAGGACCGAACCAATCCTACAGGTGTGATTTAGGAAGCCGTTAAGATTTCCGAAAGACATGCCTTACTCTAAAGCTGAGAGCAGACATGGCAGCTTGAATTCGATTCCTTGGCACACCATTCGATCCAAAATCGCCGCGTGACAGGAAAGACTTCGGAGTCTTTGGCGAAATCAAACAGTTGGCTCTCCCATATATCGCTCCAGTTAATCCGCCGAAGATCTGCAATTGAAAAAGTGAAACTGGAGTACGTCGTAATTACTGGGTTGCCGTAGTTATCCTGTGCTGGCCCAGAAATAACTATCTTTGTTGTTCCTTCGCCAATCGAGCTGCCCGTTGGGTCTTTGTAGTCGCTAACCCATTTGCCGACATCTTTGATCTCTAGGAAAACACCATATACGTTGGGGTCAGGCAGCTGCGTCCCTATGATAATCGCAGTCCCTGTTTCAATCTCAGTGCGAAAAGTGACGGACTTCACATCCGAGTTCCAATGATCTTGAAGGGATCTTTGTAGATCTGCGCCTCGCTGCTTCAATGTCAAAGGCAAAGCTCTTGTCTGAATCGGGGCTGAGTTCTGCCGAGCGATGCCGTCAACTTGGGATTGAACGGATAGGCTTTCAACGAGCCAGGCACCAAGGAGAAGAGAAATGATAATGAAAGCCCAGCGCTTGATGTTCAAATCGCCCTGAGCCTGAGCCGCTGGCGTCGTTGTAGGCTGTGCCGCAGGCACTGCCCGACTTTCAGCGCCGCAAGAGGCGCATGAATGCGCGCCAGAATCGAGCGGCTTACCGCATTGGCAACAAAACATTCGATCATCCTTACGGTGGCATGATACCAATTACGTTGGCATGATACCAGTCTGATACCAATCCGGGGACGGACACAATCACCGACGCTGCTCTTGTTGTCAAATCCGACATCTGGGACGTCCATTTTCCCAGCTTCAGCCGCAGGCACGTGTGAAACGCGCCACACTGAGATTTGCCGCTCTACCATAGTCGCGCACGTTGAATGTCACCACCACTTCGGACCAACGACAAGTGGACTGGGTGCCATCGAGGCGGTCCTGAACTTAAAGCTGGATTAATTTATGTTCTTTGCTGAATAACGCACATAAAATGGGCCAAAGGAGCCTGGGAAATGAACCTCACCCGCAGAGAAGCATTTGGCGTCGCAGCCGCCGCCGCTGTCGCCTTCGGCAAGACGCCCCCGACGAACACGGTCGCCATCGCTCGCGCCCGCGCGTACGACTCCAACATTTACGCGACCTTGAAGTCGCTCACCGATCAAATCGGCGGCCTCAAACCCATCGTCAACAATAAGACCGTGGCGTTGAAGCCCAACCTGACGGGCAACCCGATGCGCTACCCTGTCAAGCCGGGCCTGCCGTACCGCACGGAGCCTTCCACAGTCCTCGCCCTCTGCCAGTTGATGGCCCGCGCCGGAGCCAAACGCATCCGCATCATTGAGAGCTTCTTCCCCGCTCAGCAGGGGCCCGAACTATGGGCGCGCTATGGCCTCGACGTCCGCGCGATCGAGAACTGCGGCGCCAAGGTAGAGTGGGAGAACACGCAGAACCTCGGGTTTGGCAAGCAGTACACCCGCATGAAAGTGCCCGGCGGCGGGCTCATGTTCCCTGCATACGACCTGAACCACTCCTTTGCCGACTGCGACGCCTACGTGTCGATGTCGAAGCTCAAGAATCACTGGCTGGCCGGCGTGACCATGACGATGAAGAACAACTTCGGCAACACGCCGTGCTCGTTGTATGGCGGCGACGCCGGTCCGGACGGCAATGAGAACCCGCGTCAGGAGCGCGTCCAGGTAGGCCACATGGGAAGGGCAACACCGCCGAAAGGCGTGCCGCAGGAACTCCACCCAGACTCGCCGCGCGACCCCGGCTACCGCATTCCCCGCATCGTGGTAGATCTTTGCAGCGTGCGCCCGGTTGACCTCTCCGTCGTCGACGGCATCGAGACCATCCGCGGCGGCGAAGGCGAATGAATCCGGTGACAGTACCCGCAAATCCCGTTCTCATCAAAGAAACGAGGCTGGGCTAATTCTGCCGCTCGCGCCGAGCCGCAATGTAGCCCGCTGAAACGTTCGCCACTCTCCCGCCCGTTCTGATAGCGCCGCGCGCCCGCGGTTCCACCATCCACAAGACCACCCACATGGGTATTGGCGGTCATCGGCGCATCTTCTTTGCCCCCTCTACTGGCGGCAGCATCATCGCACTCATGATTGGTCACCTGAATGGAAACACCTTGGAGACGCGTTGAGCCGGGAATGGAAGGATGGGCGTCCAGTCCTGGAACATTCCAATGCGGCCTTGCTTGCGAGGGCGTGCACCGGTCAAAGAGCGACTGGCCATCGCCGCGCCCCATGTAGAAGGCGAAGGATCGTTACCAGATTGCGGGAGACGCGATAGGCGGCAACGTATGGCGTCCCGGTGATCACCAGTTCGCAGGCGCCGCCGACCCTGCCAAGTCGTCCGATATCGGGGTGCGAAGCCAACATGCCGGTTTGCCTTCGCACCTCGTCAAGTATGCGGTGGGCGGCATCCGGGGAATCCTCAGCGATGTACGTAACAAGTTCGGTCAAATCGGCGTGCGCCAACGGATGCCACTCGACCCTCACGCCCTGGCCTTTTTGCGGGCGATCCGGTCAACGATGGCCTGCGTTTCGTCCATCACGGCATCCTGCGGAATGCCTCGGCGCGGATCGTCGAGGGCACGCCGCACCTCGGCGCGGAACCAGGCGTCATGCTCCCGCGCCTCGCGCTGGCGTTGAACGAACTCACGCATAAACTCGCGCACGATCTGCGATGCGGGCCGGTGCGTCGCTTCGGCTTCGGCCGTGAAGGCGTCCCGAAGTTCGATTTCCAGTTTGACCGTGAAGACGGCTTCCTTCGGCATGCGCGAACCTCCAGTGTAATTACTATGACTATACCACGTCATTACTCTGAGAATCCGGGGAATCCGGAATCCGGGGACAGCGGGTCGCCATCGAGGCGGCCCTGAACTTAAAGCAGGATTCACTTGTGTTCTTTGCCGGACGACCCACATAAAATGGGCCAAAGGAGCCTGGGACATGAACCTCACCCGCAGGGAAGCATTCGGCGTCGCAGCCGCCGCCGCTGTCGCCTTCGGCAGGACGCCGCCGCCGGCGTTACCGCAGGCGTCGATGGCCTGCTGCAGTGCCGGCCGCGCGTTGTCTTCCTTGCGTCCGGTGGCGCCGTAGTCCTTCACGTTGTACATGGGTTGGGCGCAAACTGCGAAGCTGCAAACCGTCATCAAGAGCCCAAGCTTCATGAAGCAGTTCTGCACTAATCCGCGCTCGCGCTGGTGCATCGGCGATAGGCCGCGGAACAACGCGGCTTCGATGATGCCGATTTTGGGGCAGCTTGGTAAGCTGCGGCCGATTGTCAATCGGCCTGGTGCGTTTTCCGCGCCGAACGGCGGCGGTTGCCAACCCCCTCGCAGGATGCCATTCCGCCCCACACGATCACGATAATCGACAGTTTTTGGACGCACTACACCAGCTAGCCGACCAGTTGTGTCAGCACATTGCCGGAGACGTCGGTCAGGCGGAAGTCACGGCCCTGAAATCGGTAAGTCAACTTAGTGTGATCGACACCCATCTGATTGAGAATCGTCGCATGCAGGTCGTGCACATCCACTGGATCGGTCGCCGGATTGTAGCCCAGTTCGTCGGTCTTGCCGATAGTGACTCCTGGCTTGATTCCACCGCCCGCCATCCACATGCTGAATGCCCGCGGATGATGGTCGCGGCCCAGAAACTTGGAATTGTTCCGCGCTTCGTTCATCGGCGTCCGGCCGAATTCGCCGCCCCACACGACGAGCGTGCTGTTCAGCAGCCCGCGCTGTTTCAAGTCCTTGATGAGAGCGGCGGCGGCACGGTCGATCTCCTGGCACACGCTCGGCAACCGGGTGATGATGTCGTCGTGACTCGATGTGCCGTGGTTGTCCCAGCCGCGATGATAGAGCTGCACAAATCGCGTTCCACGCTCCACCAGCCGGCGGGCGAGCAGGCAATTGTTGGCGAACGACTTCTTGCCGGGCTCGGTCCCGTACATCTCGTGAATTGATGCAGGCTCGTCCGCGATGTCGATCAAGCTCGGCACGCTCGATTGCATGCGGTAGGCGAGTTCGTAGGAAGCGATTCGGGTCGCGATCTCGGGGTCGCCGTTGCTCGCGAGGTGCATCTCGTTCAGACTCTTGAGCAGATCGAGCGACTGCCGCCTCGTGTCAGCGGTCACTCCCTCGGGATTCGTGAGGAACAGAACGGGGTCGCCCTGCGACCTGAACTCGACGCCCTGATAGACAGTGGGAAGGAATCCGCTGCCCCAGCATGCCTTGCCGCCATCAGGTTGATTTTCTCCGGAGATCAGCACTACAAATCCAGGCAGATCGCTGGACTCGCTGCCCAGACCATAGGTCGCCCACGCACCCATGCTTGGCCGGCCGATGATCTGGAAGCCGGTATTCATAAAGATCTGGGCAGGCGCATGGTTGAATTGCGTGGTGTGGACAGTGCGGAGGATTGCGATGTCGTCCGCGACCTCCTGCAGGTGCGGCAGCAACTCCGAAATCTCAGCGCCGGACTTCCCGCAACGCTTGAACTCGTATGGGGAGCCCAGGAGCTTCGGCGCGCCCTTGATGAAGGCGAATCGCTCGCCTTTCGTCAGTTCGGCTGGCACATTCTGCCCGTCGTATTTCTGCAGCGCCGGCTTGTAGTCGAGTAAGTCCAATTGCGATGGCGCGCCCGCCATGAAGAGGTAGATGACGCTCTTGGCTTTGGCGGGGAACATGGGCGACTTCGGCGCAAGCGGGTTGGTGGACTTGCTGGCGGGCTCCGCGCCGAAGAGCGATGAGCCAAGCAGATTGGTAAGTGCGGCGATGCCAATGCCGAAGCCGGCCTGCTCAAAAAAGTGCCGGCGAGTTTGCGCTCTGAGGTCGTGAGTGCGAGCACCGGTCGGAGAGTGGTTCATGGCGTCATTCCTTAGTGATCGTCTCGTCCATGTTCAGAAGGACATTCGCCACCATGGTCCAGGCAGCAAGTTCGGGCGCGTCGGTACCACTTCCGGCGGTTTCCCCGATGGTTTGCTTCGCTTCCAACACGTTCTGGCGGTAGCGCGCGAGCTGTTGGCGGTAGAACTCAAGAATCCGCGCCAGTTCCTCCTGCCGTGGACGGCGTGAGACGCACAGGCGGAACGCGAAGGTGGCGCGCTGTGAGTCGTCCACGCCGCCCTCTTTCCACAGTCGCCTCGCCATGGCGCGCGCCGCGTCGAAGAAGAACGGGTCGTTGAGCGTAGTCAGCGCCTGGAGCGGCGTGTTGGTTCGAACCCGGCGCACGGTGCAAAACTCGCGGCTTGGCGCGTCGAAGGTCACCAGGCTGGGATACGGCGCGCTGCGTCGGATGTAAGTGTAAATGGCCCTGCGGTGGCTGTCCTCACCCTGACTTTGCACCCACTTGTCGCTGCTGTAGGGAACATCCCAAATCCCGTCCGGCTGGTAGGGAAACACGCTTGGACCGTACATCTTCGAGCTCAACAAGCCGCTGGCCGCGAGCGCGAGATCGTGGATCGTTTCGGCCTCCACACGGAAGCGCGAACCGCGCGCGTAGAGCCGGTTGTAAGGATCGCGAGCGATCAGTTCCGGCGTGACGCGCGAAGACTGGCGGTAGGTCGCCGACATCACGATTTCGCGCAGGATGGCTTTCACGCTCCAGCCTTTGCTGATGAACTCGGTCGCCAGCCAATCGAGAAGTTCCGGATGACTCGGCGCGTCGCCTTGTGTTCCGAAGTCTTCAGCGGTCTCGACGATCCCGCGACCGAAAATGGTTTCCCAAAACCGGTTCACCGTAACTCGCGCGGTGAGCGGATTGTCCTCGCTCACCAACCATTCCGCCAGCCCCAGGCGGTTTGGCATCACGCTATTCGGGAGTGGATTCAGCGCGCCTGGCACGTCGGCGTAGACCAGATCCCCTTTGCTGAGGAAGCTGCCGCGCTCGCGGACGTACGCCGAGGGACGGCCGTAGCTCGCATCCTCGCGCATGACCATCGCGGTCACGATGCCGACATCCTGCAACGACTTCTCCAGACGTGCAAGCTCCTTGCGTGCCGGATCCAATAACGGAGCGACGTTGCGGTACGCCGCGGCCAGTTGCTCCTTCTGCTCTTCTGTTCTAATCACGGCGTCGAGCACCGGCCGAAGCCGTGCGGGCAGCTTCGCGACAAACGCCGGGTCCGCCGCGGTCGTCACGGACAAACGGAACCGGCCGAGATTGCGGGCCGAATGCCGCATGTTGTGCTTGAGTCGGATGGTGAGCAGCGTGCCGCCGTCGAATCCAAACGGCTGCTCCGGAATGAGCACGGCCTGTCTGCGCAGACGACTGCTGCGAAGCGTCGATGGCCCAACCGTGCAGGCCCGAGTCCTTCTTAACCAGCGAACGAACGTCGTAGCCATCCTGCGATTCGTCGGCCTCGGCGCTCTTGAACACAACCCGCTGCTTCGTCTCCGGCTTGCCGGCCGTGAGCCGCTTCCACTTCGAAGTCACTCAGGAAGAAGTTCCCCTCCGGATCGCGGCCGGGGCCGCCGCGCGGAAGGCTCGCATCGGGCAGCACTTCCAAGCGCAGACCAGTGATCGCGATGCGGTCCGTCTTCGTCTCGATCGTGTAAGTATCCGCCTGCGGGTTTTTGCCGCCGGCCAGCAGGGAGCCGTCCGGCATCAGCTTGAACGTTGCTCCGCCCGCCGACTCGTATTTGACTGGGAGCAGCGCCGTCCATTGCTTCTCCCGATCCCGCAGTTCCCGCTCCCATGCGCTCTGCGCCTGTGCAAGTTCCGGTGTCTCCGTAGCAAGCACTTCACGGACTTTCGCTATCTCCGCGCGAAGCGCTTTACTGGTTGCGGCCTGTTCGGAGGTCGGCAGCTCAAGTTGAGGCTCCTTCGCGTACCGCTCGTTCGGGTCGCCGGAAACGTCGTAGTGGCTGTTGCCGAAGAACGCCAGGAAGCGATAGTAATCCTTCTGCGTGAACGGATCGAACTTGTGGTTATGGCATTGCGCGCAGCCTAGTGTCGAACCCAACCAGACAGACGCAGTGGTGTTCGCGCGGTCCACCAGCGAGTACCAGTAATACTCCTCAGGGTCCACGCCGCCTTCCTGGTTCAGCATGGTGTTGCGGTGAAAGCCTGTGGCGACCGACTGCTCCTGCGTGGGATGGGGCAGCATGTCGCCGGCGATTTGCTCGATCGTGAATTGCTTGAAGGACATGTCCTGGTTGAGCGCGCGAATCACCCAGTCGCGATACGCCCAGGCGGTGCGCCGCCCGTCCTTCTCATATCCATTGGTATCGGCGAACCGCGCGAGATCCAGCCAAGGCCGCGCCCATCGCTCGCCGTAGCGCGGCGAAGCAAGCAGACGGTCCACCACCCGCTCGTAAGCATCGGGGCTCTGGTCCGCCAGGAACTCGTCCGCGTCCTGCGGCGATGGCGGCAGACCGGTCAAGTCCAGGTAGACGCGACGTAGAAGAGTCGTCCCGTCGGCCTCGGGTGAGGGCGCCAATCCTTCAGATTCGAGCTTGGCGAGGATGAAGCGATCGATCGGATTCCGGCTCCATGCCGCATTCTTCACTGCGGGAAGCTCTGGCTGAACTGGCTTGCGGTAAGCCCAGTGGACGAGAGGCTTTTCCTGCGCGACGGGCGAAACCGAGTCGGGACCCGGCGCACCCGAATCGATCCATTGACGGATCAGCGCAACCTGGTCCTTAGAAAGTGGCGGACCGCCGTACGGCATCTGCGGCCGCTCCTGCGCTTCCAGCCTGCGCACCAGACGGCTCAGGTCCGCGTAACCTGGTTTGACGATCTTGCCCGAGTCGCTACCTGCGAGGATACTCGCGAGCGAGTCAAGCCTGAGCCCATTCTGTTGCACGTTCGGGCCGTGGCATCCGTAGCAACGGGAGGCCAGGATGGGCCGGATCCGATCCGCAAATAGTGGCGAGGCTTGGGCCGCTTGTTGCGTTTGCCCGGCAGCGGGAATTGCTTCCGTTCCCTTGGCAGCCGCGAAGTCGTTTTGATCGATCCATGCGCGGATCAGCGCGACTTTCTCCTGCTGTAAGGGACCGGCGCCGAGCGGCATGCGAGGCGCATCGGTTGTGCCGAGAAGGCGCTTCACGAGCAGGCTTCCGGCGCTGTTGCCTGGAATGATGGCAGGGCCCGAAACGCCGCCCTCCAGAATCTCCGCCGCCGATTCGAGCTTCAGCTTCCCCATCGCCATCTCTGCGGAGTGACACTTGACGCAGCTCTGCCTCAATACCGGTTCGATGTCTCGCCTGTAATCAACGACTTGGGCCTGCGCGCACACGCCGGCGGCGACGAGACACAGAAAGGAGAGGGCTGCTGAGAATCGTGTCAGCAAGGGCTGTAGCCTTCGGCCAATTCCGCTGCGTCGCGATGCGCAGTTTGGATCGCTCCCAGGAAACATCATCCTGTTGAATACTGTACATCTTCATGCGGCTTCGTCGTGGCCCGACTTGGCCGAAAAGCCGTTCAGCATGGAGCCGGAGTGTCCGCCACCGTCGTTGAGAGGCTCGGGTACTGGAGCGGATTCTAAATGACCACGGGGTAACCGACTCGGACCTTACCAGCGACGAGACATCGATATGCGAGCCGCAACACAAGGACCAGCACTGCCGGCGCGGGAGCGAGCGTTTTGACGGCCCCGGCGAACTTGGCCTCCCGGTCTGAGCAGAGTCCGGCGGATTGGAACATTTCCACGTCGGCCATCGTAGTCCAGGCATGAGTTTCGAGAATTTCGTCGAAGAGATTCAGGTCTTGGGCCGCGACCTTGTCGATAAGGTCCGCGACTTGATCCACGAAGGCAACGTCCAGCGCATCGTAGTCAAGGACGAACACGGCAACACATTCGTCGAGATCCCCGTTACCGTCGCTGCCGTCGGGGCGGTTCTGGCTCCCCTTCTTGCTGCCATCGGCGCAATCTCCGCTCTAGTGGCAAAGTTCACCGTCGTAGTGGTCCGCAGCGAGCCGAAGCCGCCGCAAGGCGGTCCGCCGGCGCTCTGATTATTCAAACATATCGGCAATCCGCGTCCGCACCTGGAGTGGTCGAGATCGGGCCGACATGCCTCGAGTCCGTTCAGCCCGGAGACACTCCGCTCATAGCAGCCATCCGGCGCGTCGTCAGTCGCTTCCTCCCACCCTCTTGAGCACCGTACGAATCTATGTCATCGATGGTGCAATCAACGACATCTGGCCGGGATCCGCGAACACGGCCCGGCAGTCTTCCGGCGCAAACGCGCGCGCGAGCCGCACGGCGAAGGTCTGGCGCAAGAGGTGGGCATAATGATGAGCGTCGTAGTCCCGGCGGTCCACTTCCTCGGCTGCTCCGGCTCCGTCTTCCGAATCCTCGATCACGCCGCCAGAGCCCGCGCGAGATCCTCCAGACAGAAGTCCGATTCCATCGCCAGCGACAGCGCCCAGCTCAACACGAAGCGGCTGTGCCAGTCCATCACCGCCACGAGCTAGACGAACCCTTCGGCCATGCGGATGCAAGTTCATGTCCGTGCTCCACACCTGATTGACGGGCGCCACTTCGACGTCTTCCAGCAGATACGGGTAGATCTTGTGTCCTTCACCCGGCTAGCTCAGCCTCGGCTTCGGATATAGCGTCTCGATGCCATCGCCGCCATCAGCCACGCCGCGCGCTTGCGATTGACCTCGTGCTCCTGCAACAAGGCAAGAGAAACGTCGCTTTTCCCCTTCGAGTCTGCTGCGGCTAGGGCTCCGCGCGAAAAGCGTGGAACTCGCGCAGACCCATCAGGGTCACGACGACCTCCGGGCTCTTCCCGCCATTGCCGGCGATAAAGGTCAACACGGCAGGCGAACCGAGCGCCTGGAACACCGATTCGGACTTGGCGTCTAGCAGATACTTTTGTCCGTTGGCCTCCGCCGCAAGGCGATCACCCTCACGGGCAAACGTCAGGAAGCGGCCCATGGCCTGAATCACCTGGTCCGGCGCGTCCAGCTTGAACCGTCCTGCGTAGGAGTCGAGCGTGCTCGTGGATACTGCGAAGCTCGGGCGCGCATCGGGCTTCCGCAACCGGTCGGCGAGCCAGATTTCGGCGATCTGGTGGGCCAGGTTCCCAGCGTCGGGGAGCGGTCCCGCGGGACGCATTCCGAAGTTTTCCAGCACGATGACCGTGAGCTTCTCGTCGGGATAGCGGGCGACGAAGGTGTTGTAGCCGATTATGTCTCCGCCATGCCCGACTTCACGCAGTCCCCGAAAGTTCGAAGTCATCCAGCCGTATCCGTAGGATGTCCTGCGGCCATCGGGCAGTGTGCCGGGCGTCGATGCGAGTTCCAGGGTTTCCGAACGCAGCAGTTTGCCCGTCGGGAGCGCCTGAACCCAGCGCGCCATGTCTTCAACCGTGGAGTACATTCCGCCAGCGGCGTCAGCCTCGCGCCCATCCGGGAGCGGGATCGGAGCGTACTTGCCATCCGCGCCAACAACATACGGCGTGGCTCGCCCGGCGAGTTCCGGAGTGCGGTCGTATCCCGTATGACTCATTCCCAGTGGAGTGAAAACGTGCTGCTTGAGGTATTCGTCCCATGGCTGTCCCGAGACCCTCTCGATCACTTTGCCCAGGAGATGATACCCATTGTTGCTGTAGTTGATCCGCGTGCCGGGAGTGAATTCGAGCCCTCGCCGGCCAGCCTCTTCGAGCGAGATGAAATCAGGCACTCCCGCCGTGTGGCTGAGCAATTGCGAGATTTGGATCTTCTCGCTGTTGGGGAAGTCCGGCACATACTTTGAGAGCGCATCGTCGAGCTTCAGTTTGCCGCTCTCGACAAGTTGCAGCACCGCGATGGCGGTGAATGACTTGGTCACCGAGGCGAGACGGAAAATCGTAGCGGGCGAGTTCGGTATTCCCTTTTCGACGTTTGCCATTCCGTAAGCCTTCATGAAGACGACTTGCCCGTCGCGGAGGACAGCCACCGCCGCTCCGGGAGACTTGCCGCCGGCTACGGGTTTGAAGAGTTCGTCCACGCTCTGTGCCGGGTCAATTGCAGCGGCCGGAGACAATCCCGCGAGGGCGGCCATAAGAACGGCGATGGAGAGGAGTCGCATGAATAATTCCTATCTGAATATCTGAATAGACATTTGAGGGTACGTTGCGAGGGGCGGGCTTGTTCCGCTCTCTTCATCACAGGGAGTTCTGGCGTTCAGTCGAGTTAAGCGGGCCCACGCGGTTGCAGCAGGCGGTGTTGGCGTGCCGATTCGCGTCCTCCATCGTCCGCTGTCCGGCGAATTGAAGTGGGCTTTGGTATCGCGAACGCGTGCTCAGCCGCGCGCGTCAGCAATCACCGATCCGCTGAGTTCAGCGGATCGGCCTTGTAAGCGTTGAATGAAAAGGGGCCTTTCTGGGAGAGCCGCTGAATTTCAGCGGTTTTCGGTTTTTGCCCCGGACTGTCGGGTGTTAAGGTCGACCACTTGCTGACGGTCGTGGCTCGGATCCGGAGCCCCAACCAATAACCGGTGCTGGCAAAGACTCGGAGTGCAAGCGCAGCATCATCAAAGGCTCGATTTTCAGAGCAACTCTCTGAGAGGCTGGCGGAGTCAAACGTCCATCTTCAGCACCCGGCAGCAGAGGATGAACGCAACGCCATATCCGCTGGCTGTTCGACGTGTACAACCATCCGACCTCAGACTTGCAGCATCCTCCGCAGGAAAACCAGTTGTCCCAGGTGGTACGCGTTGTGGTCCGCCACTAGAAGCGCCTCTCTCAGGAGGGTCTGCCCGTTCCCGTGAGGAATCGAAGCGAACAGGTCGTGACTAGCGTCGGCGATGAGTTTCCGTAACGCGGCCAGGTCCTCTTGAAACGAATGCACCGATGCGTCCCAAGCCTCGTCGTTCGGCGGCATCACGGAGGGCGGCCAATAGTCGTCGGGGAATTGCCTGTCCCGATATTCTGAATTGCGGCTGAAGTCGAGGATGTCAGCCTGCGCCAGGCGCATATGTTCCAGGAGTTCCCAGGCCGAATGCGGGGCGCCGGCCGGCTTCACACTGCGAGCGGCAACCGGGAAGTTTTCAACAGCCGGGTCAAACGCGATGTGCGCGCCCTGCATACTCAGCAGATTGTCCAGATGCTTGCGGAGAGATTCAGTCGCTTCTTTCGCCATGCACACAGTTTCGCACCGGGCCTGGTTGGCGGACACTTTCAAGTAGTGGAAGCGAGGCCAGTGCCGCTATCTCTGGATCCAGGATCGGTCAGAGGAGCCTGCCATAGCGCTCCAGAGCGACGCGAACCAACTGGCTGCGGGTGCGGACCCCGGTTCTCGCGAAAAGTTGCTGGAGGGCTTTCTTTACCGAGCTCTCCGAGATGTCCATGCTGCCGGCGATCGCTTTGTTCGATTCACCCTGGACGACGAGCCGCAAGACCTCCGTCTCGCGGCTTGTCAATACGAGGGGATCGAAATCCTGCGGATGAGCGCCGTTCGATTCGCTCCGGATCATCCTGGGTATCGGGCCGTCTTCTTCATGTACCTCGGCTATGATGGCGGCGAGCTTGGCGACTGGTCCATCCTTGTATGTGGAAAACCAGATGTCCGCGGTGAAGACTTCGCCGTCGCCTCGATGTCCCGTGCACTGCATCAGAGTGCGGAACTGCGAAGCCTCTTCCCAGCGGAGCGCCAGATGAAGGTTCGGAATGTAGGCGGCAATAGGATCGCCTATGAGGTCGCCGTGCCGTGGGGCGATTACCTCCACGGCGGCGCGGTTGGCGAGTTCGATGATTCCTCGATCATCCACCGTCACGATTCCGGCGGGACTCGTCTCCACCAAGTTCCTCAATCTTGTTTCCGAGTGCTGCATCAGACGTCGGTTGCGTGCCACTTCGCCCGCGAAAAGTCCGATGCCCACAAATGCGAGAGCGACGAAGCACAGTCGAGGTAATGACAGCTCCAGATAGCTGAACGATTCAGCAAGGACTGCGCATATAGCCCCCAGCAGAATGATGATCCAACGGGGCAGAAAAGCCGCAGCCAAGACAATTGGAAGAAGATACAGGAACCCCAGCGCGAGGTAGGACTTGATCCACCAGTCGACAGTGGCGACAGCCAGAACGATTACACCACTGGCAATCAGAGCCCGACTACGATTCCGGTTGTGCCACAGGCTGTCTAAGCGGAGCATGAATGCGAACGATGGGGTATTATCGTTCATTTCCGTTCATCCGTACCAAAGGATCGACAATATTCACCGAAAGGTAGCCACACGGTGGCGACGCTAAGCCGCGCTCGGCGTTCAGGATGGGAACAAAAACCCGTGCGCTCGGCTGCGGGGAGCCCACCGGGAGGGAGGCGCCACCGTAACCATTCGATTGGCCGAAAGATACCTCCGAGGCTGCGATGGACCGAATGATTCCCTGTGCGAGGTTCGGATGGCGAAAAGACTCCTCGCCAAGGACCGGGAAACCGTTATAGAAAAGTTAAGATCAGAATAGTGACGCTGGAATCTGGGCGGATTCCCGTTGTCATTGGAATTGGGGGGGCCGATAGATTGCAACGACCTGGATGCAAGGGCAACCTCAGTGGGAATTCGCCGCGGCGCCTGAGTGGGAACAGGCGCTGGAACGCGAGTCCGTCATCCGCCCGCTAGCGGATGCCGTATCGCTCACCGATTGCGACGTGAGAGAAGCGACGCTGCGGCTGGGGGTATGCCGGAGCGTATTCTACAAACTGCTGCACAGGTATAAGCATCGTCCACAGACCTCATCGCTGCTGCCGCGGAGACGCGGGCGTGTGCGCGGCGTGAAGGTTCTCACGCCTGAGCGGGAGAACTTGCTGGACATCTGCATCCGGGAGACTTGGCCTGGTCTTGAGCCATCCTCGCTCGCGGCGCTGACTCGGGCAGTCAGACGCCGCTTCTCCGAGCGAGGCCTTCAACCACCGAATTACCGTACCGTGCGGCGGCGGATGGAAGCGTTGGGATTGGGAATACCTACGCGGATAAGTGATGGCCCTAAAGAAGTAGCACGAAGCACTCGCACCAGCCCCGATGCTCACCATCGCGCGGATCTTCCGCTGGATGCAGTCCAGATCGATCACACCTTGATCGACGCGCTCATGGTCGATCCGGACCGCCGTCTGCCCCCCGGGCGGCCGTGGCTCACGCTGGCCATCGACGTTGCTACCCGGGCCGTCTTAGGCTTTGCCGTTTCGCGGGAGGCGCCCTCTTCTCTGGCAGTTTCATTGGTCTTGTCGCATGCCGTCTTGCCCAAGGCCGCATGGCTTGCCGGGCGTGGATTACAAGGGCTTGATTGGCCGATGGCGGGTCTGCCTCGTCTTGTCTGTGTCGAGAATGGCGCGGGATTCGATTCCGAGGCGATTCTGCGTGGCTGCGAGAAGTATGGCATTGCGGTGGAGTATGGCGGCTTGGGGTTGTCACACCTGGGCCGGCACGCTGAACGCCTGATTGGCACGCGACTTGGCGAGGTGGCCCTGCGTCCTGGCCTGCTGTTTTCCAGGACGGGCGGAGGGACCGCCGGGGGGCTTGAAGGGCGTGAGATGACAGGCTCCGATCTCGACCATTGGCTGGCGCTGCAAATCGCCGGCGCCTATCACAATTCCGTGCACGCAGCGCTGGGCAAGACTCCAATGAAGGCATGGTTGGAAGGATTGGCGCGGACCCCAGCGCCAGTTCGATTTCCTGTGAATGCAGAACAGTTCCTGTTGGATTTTCTGCCTGTTGTACCGCGCAGGATTCGGAGAGACGGCATTCACCTCAACAAAATGCGGTACTGGGACAGCGCTCTGAGTCCGTGGGCGGGCAAGCTGAAAGAGGCGCTGCCCGTCAAATACGATCCTCGCGATCTCGCGCGTGTTTACGTTCTGGATCCCAGTGGAATGCACTGGCCTGTCCCTTGCGTCGCGGAGCGTGCACTGGCAATAGCGGCCGGAAGCGCTTAGAGTCGCCCAGCAAAGGCCTTCCGCGCACGCGTTCGTCCTCGCCGCTCATAGCATTGCAACCGACACGCCCACCACAGAGACGAGAGGTATGTTGGCGCGCCTATTCTATCCGGTGTCGCGCCCACGGATTCATGCTTGCTGCCACTCGCGATTCTCTTGCGGAATCCGCGCCCGGGCGCTCTGCGATCCGTTGCTCCCATGCGCATGAGTAGCAGTGCGCCTCTCCGACGCCTCCGAAACCTTCGAGATTTGCTGCAGTCCGAGTTCGTATGCCAAGGTCGAGCGAGTGCGATGAAGCACGCGCCAGGAGAGCCATGGCATGTGCAGATCCTGGCCGATGCGCTTCAACTGAGTTTGCGCGATATAGTGCGCGTTGATCGGCGAGCCCGCCGGAGACACGAGCACGAAATCGTCTGGACCGACGAATTTCGACCGGCCATTCAACTCGAGCAGGACAGGAAAAAGCGTGTCCGGAATGCGCAGGTCTCTGGCGCGTCCTTCACTCCGAACGCTCTCCAACTCCCTCAACGACCACTGCAATCTCACTGCGATAGTTCTTGGTGGGATGGGTTCGCCGTCCGCACTGGACCAATCGCCGGTGAGATTCACATGCTTCCACTGAAGGCCGCAGATCTCCCTTACATTCATTCCCGTAAAAATGGCTAACAGAGCGATCTCCCGTTCGGGGTATTGCATCGCAGCCAGCACCTCTTTCGACTGACTCAGGGTAAGTGCGTGCGGCTCCTGGCGGACCATTTTGGGCAGTCTTGCCTGGCTGGCGGGATTGCCGCCCGTAAACATGCGTCGCTTGATCGCGTGCGCGATGATCGAACCGACCGCATTTCGAATGTGCTTGACGGTCTGGGTGGAATAGCCTTCAGAGACTGCGGCAGCCATGAGCCGCTCTATGTGTTCGGGCCGGACCTCGTCGAGCCGCACTTTACTTAGGTAAGGCCAATCGGGAACGGCTTTGAGCCTCGTCTTAGGCTTCTTCTCATCCACTTGGAAAAGGAGGTCCACCTCCTCCGGCGGGAGCACGTACTTCAGGATCGCGCGATAATGCACTCGGCCCGCCGCCCTCTTCAGTGCAACGTGCTCAGGCACAAAACTGCTCTTCACGAAGTCCGCTACTGTGATCGCCGATTGAGGCTCTTGGGCATGCTGTTCGAACCGCGATAGGAAGGTCTCTTGTGCGATCGACTGAGCCACCGCCTTCGTCATTTTTTGTGGACCGGTCGCGGGACCAATCCAGGCCGGGTTGGGCCAATGCCGCGGCGCGGAACCATTCGAATCACTCGTATCCTTGCGCCAGTGCAGTTTCCAGAAGCCGTCCTCCACGAAGAGTCCACCGCTCTGTTGTGTTTTCCCTCGCGTCATGTCATCCCCTTTCGAGTTGCGTGACGAAACTCCCGGCCTCAATGCGGTGGTTGGACTTCTTGACCGGGTTCCTGGCTTACTTCCCAAGCGTTCCCGGCGGAAACGCGCTTTTAACTCGAATGCCCGTCGCCGGCGCTCGTCGGCCGTTCCTCGGGGAGGCCATGCGTGGAAGGGGACTATTCCACGACGAGGCCGTCGGCTCGAAACTGCCCGATCACCACGCTCACGCGATCGCCAGGCTTCACTCGCCTGCCTCTGTTCGAAAAGGCCATCCAATAAGCCCTGCCCTCAATGGGTGTACTGCTCTGACGCAATTGCCCGACTTTCTCGAGAGATGGAACCACGAGGCTCACCCCGGCCGCTGCGTCGTACAGGGCGGGTTCGGCCTTCTTGTCGTTGAGGGCCTTCGCTTTGTCAGGGTCCAACACCCGGTAAGTGAATTTGATGATCTCTCCCGACTCCACGTATTTGACGCGCAGCGAGTCGACGCCCCAGACGAGCCCGAAATATGCTGTCGCCCGCAACGGAAACTTGGCCGGCCGATGGCCGTATGGGGCGGCCGTGGCCGCTGGAGAATTCCCGCTCGCCGGGGTAGATTGATTCACTTCAGCAAACACCAGAATGCCGCTGGCGAGGACTCCCGCCAGCAGCATCTTTGATCCCGAGGATATCGCGCTACGTTCAACCATTACTATCAGATCCTTAGTCGAATCATCAGGCTTGTGGGGAGATGCAGGGCCGGACACTCCACTTAGATGTCCGGCCCCGCGAGCGTTACTCAGTTCACCGTGAAGGGCACGGTGTTGGTGTTTCCGATCGGCGTCGCGACACCGATGTTCCTGATCGTGACTGTGGCGCCGCTCGTGATGTTGAGGGTCGCCGTTATCGTAGTGGAATTCACCACGGTAAAGGTACCAGCGGCGAGGCTTACACCTCCACCGAGCCCATTCAGCCCGGTTGCTCCGGTCAGGTTATTGCCGGTAATGGTCACCGGGACCGCGAGAGTACCGGTAGCCGGGTGCGTGGCGGAGTTTGGAGTGATCGAAACCAGTGTTGCACCTTGTACCGTGAACGGTACGGTGTTGCTGGTCTGGCCTGCTAGCGTGATGCTAACGTTCCTGACCGAGAGCGCCGCGGTGGCCGTGATCGTGAGCGTTGCATCAGCGGTGGTTGCGCTGGTCACCGACAGATTGCTGATGGTCACGCCGCCACCTGTGATGTTCAGCGTCGGCGGAGCGCCCAACAGGTTCGTCCCGGTGAGGGTCACCGGAACCACCGTGCCGCGGACGCCCGTCGCGGGACTGATATTCGTCAGCGTAGGCGCCGGCGGAGTAGTCACGTTGAACGTTACCGCATTGCTGGTTCCACCCGGCGCGGTGACTGTCACGTTGCGAGCCGTCCCAGCCGCGGTGGCGCTGATGGTGAAGGTTGCCGTGACCGTGCTGTCGTTCACCACGGTCAGTGCGCTGACCGCGACGCCGCCGCCCGGCACGGTGATCGCCGTGGTCCCGGTGAGGCCGCTGCCGGTCAAGGTCACCGACACGACGTTGCCTCTGATGGACGAGGCCGGACTGATCGAGGTCAGCACCGGTCCACGCACGTTGTAAGATACGGTGCCGCTGGTCCCGCCGGGCGTTGTGACGTAGATGCTGCGCGGGCCGATCGTTGCCGCACCAGTAGTGTTGAAGGTTGCCATGATCGTGGTGGCGTTCGCCACGGTGACGCCAGTGATCGTGAAGCCGTTCGCGGGCGCCGTAACATTAACGGTAGTTCCGGCCGCCGTGAAGTTCGAGCCCGTCAGGGTCACGGTAGTCGGAGTGCCGCGGAAGCCCGAAGCGGGAGTGATTGAGTTGAGCACCGGCGTACCGGGCAACACCACAGTGAAGGTCACGGGGGTCGTGGTCCCGGTAGGAGTCGTGACAGTCACGTTCCTGGCCGTCAGTGCTGCCGTCGCCGAGATGGTGAAGGTCGCGTTGACTTGAGTATCGCTCACCACTGTGACACCGCTGACAGTGATGCCGCCGCCGTTGACGTTAACTGCCGTTGCTCCGGTCAGGCTGATACCGGTCAGGACTACCGCTTGGGCGGTTCCACGCGCTCCGGTATTCGGGTCGATGGAGAACAGCCCTGCCGGCGGAACCGTGACAGTGAACGTTACTGCGTTGCTGGTTCCGGCTGGCGAGGCGACAGTCACGTTCCTGGCTCCGGCGGTTGCGCCGTTGCCGATCACGAAGCTCGCGGTGATCTGCGTATCGCTGACCACCGTGAACGAGGTAATCGGTAATGCCGTTGCCGGACACATTGAGGCCGTGGCGCCCGTGAAGCCGCTGCCGGCTACGGTCACATTCACTGTTGTGCCGCGCAGGCCCGTATTCGGAGTGATGGACGTCACCACAGGCCCTGTCACTGTGAAGGGGAGGGTATTGCTTGCGCCGCCCGGCGTTGTGACTCCGATGTTCACCGCGCCGAGTGGGGCCGTAACCGTGCTCGTGATAGTCGCGTTGATCTGCGTGCCGCTAACCCATGTAACGTTGCTGATCGAGACTCCAGCCACGGCAGGCACCATGACAACGCTACTGCCGGTCGGGGTGAAGTTTGTACCCGTGAGCTGCACGTTCGTGACCGTACCGCGGAGACCATTGTTCTGAACAATCGAGGTCAGCGTCGGAGCGGGCGGAGCGACCACCGTGAACGTCACGGCAGGCGAAGTGCCAGCCGGCGTTGTGACCGTCACGTTCCTAGCCGACAGCGTTGCGTTCGGCGCGATGGTGAAGGTTGCCGTGACCGTAGTGGCGCTCACAGCAACGACGTTGCTGACAGTGACGCCAGTACCGGACACGTTAACATTCGTCGCACCGCTCAGGAGCGTGCCGGTAATGGTGACATTAACGGACGTGCCCTGCGCGCCGCTGCTGGGCGTGATGGAGCCCGTAGTTGCGACTCCGCTGCCCTGGAACTCAATCGCGCCGATGTCAATTCTGTTCGGCACGGCAGGATCCGGCCTCGGATTGCCGAAGAAGTCGGTAGTCGGGTAACTCCCGGCAGCACTGGTCGGGACGTAATCAATGGCCGGCGAGCCCGATACCAGCGAGTAGTTGCCGAGCGGAGCGCCACCGCCGTAATTTCCGTTCGCGCCCCCCGTGACCGAAGGGTTCGTCAGCGATAGCGGGCCCCAGCGCATGTTGACCCAGTTGTTGCCTTCGTCCACCGTGGCTACCGGAGTCAGGTTGAAGATCGGATTCGGCACGGTGGCATCCGCAATACCCGGAGGCACCGCCCAGCCGGAAGCCCCGAATTCCGGAGGAGTCCGCGAACCATCGCAGTACTGGCTGATGAAAGTTGGGTTGGACCCCAAGTTGTTCAAGCCGGGGTAGTCTGTAGCGTCGGTCAGTACCGAGTAAGTCGGGGCGAGCGTCACCCCGGACTCGTGGCCGGCAACCGTCAAGTCGCCGCGCACGCCGATGTCCCAGTAGCTGGCGGCGACACAGGCGCCAGTCGCTGACTGGCTAGGCGCCAGCGTCGTAGTGAACGCGTTGTACAGCGAGACTATATTCTGCTGGTACTGCGCGCTCAGAGCGCCCACGCCGACGTAGTAGGCGCTATTCTGCCAGAAAATGTCGTTCATCAGCTGCGGATACGAGAACGTCCGGCAGGTCCCATTAGTGGCGGTTGTGCCGGCATAGTGGCCCGCGGGGCAGGTGATGGACGCTGGCAGGTTCGCTGTCAGAACCGCGCTGTTCTGGATGGTCACCAGTCCTGCCGGCTGAGGGCACGAAGTCGTGGACGAGCTCGTGCAATTGGTACCCGCCGTGGAAGCCAACGGAGCCCCAATAGTGTTGAACAGCACTCCCGAGGTAGCGGTGGTGCTATTCGAGGCGACGGTATTGTTGATGAGGTCCAGGTTGAACGCGTCCAAAAGGGACACGCCCGCTCCATCCCAACCCGCGACGTTGTTGGAGATGATGTTGTTGGTGACGGTGACGTGCCACCAGTTGGCCGGAGTTGTGGGGAATGAAACCACATCCGAGCCGTTCACGTTCTGGAACGCTATGCCACCGCCGCTGCCGCTTTCCGCGGCGTTGCCCAGAATCAGGTTGGCATTGATCGTCAGGTTAGGGCCTACTCCGTCGCTGGGCCCAATGGAACCGGGAGCCGGGACGCAATCGGTGTCGACGGTGGCTCCGCAGGGGGGATCGGCGTCCGGAGCGCCCATGACGATCATGCCGCCGCCGTTGGCCGCGATCGTTGGATTCGTGCTCTGGTTGAACAGAATCCAGTTGTATTCGATGTCGCCGTTGTAGCTCATGCCGAGGTGGCCGAGTCCGCCGCCGTCGCCGCTGCTCAGATTTCCGCATACCCAGTTGTAGTTGAACTTGTAGTAGTCGGAGCCGGTGCAGAAGCTGACGCCGCCCGCGCCTGCCGGCGTGGCGGAGAACAACTCATCGCCCGTGGAGGAATTCAGCGCGATGTAGTTGTTGTGCACGTTCACATTCAGGTTGTGGCAGTACGGCAGAACCATGTTCGTGACTGTGCTGGTCTGGCAGGAGCCGGGAGGCGCATTCGTGGCGCTCCCTTGCAGGTACGGGGGCGGGAATTCACCCTGGCCCACGTTGATGCCGCCAGATAGCGTTCCGGCATTGTTGTAGACCCGGTTGTTAGCGATTTGGAGGTTATGGCCCCAGCCGTGGACGAAGATTCCGCCGCCACCCTGAGAACTGTTGGTGATTCCCAGCCCGTCTATGCTTGACGGGTTGCATTGGAAGTTGCTCGGGAACGGATTCGTCCCCGTGCTACTCAGGCAGTTGGCCGCCGTTAGCAGCGTCGTTCCGGTTGGGAATCCGCCTAGGAGCGTGGCGTCCCACGGGTTCCCTCCGTTGAAGTCCACGCCCTTGGCAAGGACGGTGATTCCCGCCCCTTCCAACGCGCCCATCAGTCCAGGTTCCTGCAGCATTTCGGCCAGGTTTCCGTTGAGCGAGGCGTCCCAGCCGACAGTGGCCTCCAACGGTAACCGATCCACCTGGAACTGCATCGCCGGTGAGCAGGTGAAGCTCCCAGTTGAATCGTAGGGATTTGACGCGCTAATCGGCGTTCCGTCGATCGCAATTCCAAACAGACAAACGACCTGCCGGCGCCAGGGATCCAGTTTACCCGCCGGATGCGTGTTGGCGTTGACGATGCTGGAGGCTGCGCCGACGCCCTGCAATCGGATCGGCTTCCACATCAACAACAGTTCATTGTGGGCTGCTGTGGTTTTGCTGGTAATGCCCGCGGTGGGAATACCCGTCGCAGTTGTGCACGGAACGGTCCCCGTAGCCGAGTTGCAGGTCGGATCGACGATGATCATGTCGCCCGGGTTCGCCGCATCGATCGCACTCTGTATGGTGCCCGAGGCGGCAACGTGAGTGGGCGCCTTGCCGCCGATGGTGACCGTCACGGTGTCGACGGATTTTTGGCCGTTGCCCGCGGCAATCGCCAGTTGTCCGCACTGCGCGGTGGAGCCGCCGTATTGAGCCTGTTGCTGAACCCCGCAATTCGGCACGCCGCTGGGAACGGCCACGGTAATCGCTGTGTCGCTCCAACTCGTGATGGTTGCGGGCCTGCCGCCGATGGTCACGCTGGACAGCGTATTGCACGTCGTGCTGCCCGCCGTTGGACTCGTGCACTGAGCGCCGAAGCCATAGTGCCGGGTGATGGTCTTCTGATTGAATGGAGCCGTGATAGCCGAGGGCCCGGAGTAGGCATTGTTCGGAACGGTCTGGTTGCCCAACGCGGTGATCGTGAGGGTCACACCGCTCTTGCTGACCCACGGTCCAACGCCATCGCCGTCCACTTCCGCGATCGCCGGTGTGGCATCCGGATAGGCGCAGTCGACGTTGTTGTACCCGGCGCCCGCAAAGGCGGACGTCGGCACGACGGGCGTATCCAGGTACTGCGTGGTCCCGGGCATGAACGGCAGCTCATAACAGAACTGGCTATAGCCCTGCGTAAACAGCGGATCGGTAATCATCGTTCCATTGGGTCCGGGGATTGGTCCCGGATCGTTCATGCAAAGGACCATCATCGTGGGGGAGTAACCCGGTCGGGTTGGGCGGGTTGACTTCCCAGGTCGAGTAAGTCATTCCGTCGTAGGCGCCCCAGTGGTCCGCATACACGCGGGAGATTTCGTTCCCGGCCCAGTCCTTGACGGACACGGGGAGATCGGGCGGAGCGAACTTCTCACCGAACTGCGGCGAGAACGGATCGAATTCCGAGGTGTAGTCGTCCGTGATGCCGCCGGTGAACTTGGAGGCGATGTGGATCGAAGTGTAGATGAAGAACTTGGCGATGGCGCCCATCTGGTCGCCCAGGGTCACTTCCTTCCGGTCGCACAGGTTGCGGGTGGCTCCCGCGAAAGGCGCCACCTGTTTGGTCTGCGGATACAGGCTGATGTAGTCGGGAACGATGCGCGCTTCGCCGACGCACGGCCATATCGGGCTCAGGTATGAAACCTGGGACAATGCCTTCCTGCGGCGTGGTTCCCAAGCTCTGAGTGGGATTCTGGGCGTTGTTGGCATTGTAGCCAGAACCTGGGGTTAGCTGAGATGAAGCTACCGAGGCCTGGTCCGGAATGATGAAAATGTTGCCGAGGCCGCCGAACTCCTGAGTCACCGGCGCGATGTAGTTGTCGCCGATCAGAATGTTCTTGTCCTCTTCCTTCACCAGTTCGTAGCCTGCCGGCAGGACCACTTCCACCACGTACTTGCCGGGGGGCAGCATGGGGATGCCGGCGTACAAGTCTGGCGCGGCTACGGGATCTGGCGAGCAGATTGTGCAATTCGTCGCCGTTTGGCTTCCCGTCGTCGGATCCACCGCTGGTCACGCTGGGGAACTTGTAAGCGCCGTCGTAGGGCGCCGGCTGGAGCTGATTCCAATTGTGCATGCCGTCGTAGCACTTGAACTGGGAATTGTTCGGCAGCGGGGTCAGCGCGGGCCCGCCGTGCTGGGAGTTGTAGAAGTTGAGGTAATTCGGCTGGTTATACAGCGAGAAGAAGAACAGGTCCGGACTTACGCCGGTGCTCGAGGTTTGGCCCGGGCAGTTCATGTTGGGGACGTTATCGCCATCCGCATCAGGCGGAAGCCCTGGGCAAAATCGTCGAAACTGCTGGTCTGGGTGGTGTCCACTAACTGTGAGGGTCGGCGTTACGCCGTCCGAGGCAATCCCTTCCTGGTACAGGTTGATGGTCACATGCGGAACCAGCGGTTCCCACTGCGTCTGAACGAGCATCATCGGGTCGTCAAAGGGACGGGTGGAGGCATAAATGACATGGCCCTTGATGCCGCCGTTCTCGCCCGCGACATAGGGCTCTTTGCCGAATTCGAGGAAGCTGTTCTGGCCGGGGAAGCCCTGCCAGCCTTCGACTCCTACCCACGGCGGATCGATACGGCCCGAGGAAAGTTGGGTCGAGCATTTAGTAACCGGGGGAGTACCTGTGCTGGTCGTGCAGACGCTGGGCGGATCACTCACAGGCGTCTGTATCGTCTTGCCCGTGCAGTCCGCTCCGGCGCAATACACCGCGCCCGGTACGCGCAGGTTGCGTAGGCACGGAGACTACTTCCGCGGTGTTGGCCAGGAACTTACCGATGGTGGAGGCTCCGCACGGCGGATAGCCTGTCGTGCCAGCGACGCAATCCGGAGACCCATCGGCGGGTCCGCCGACGTCATATACGACGTGGATGCCGGTGTTCTTGTAGCGGGTCACGTCGGTTTCCACCGTGTACCAACTGAACAGCGGGAACGTTTCGTTGAAGTTGGCGGTTCCGGTGAAGTCCGTGACCAGAAGGTTCTCCAGGCTGCCGTCCCGCAGCCGGACGGCAACGTTCGCGAATGGAATCCCCGCCTCGCCTGCCTGCGAGATACCATCTTTGTTGTCGTCGATGAAGGTCCGGGTATAGAGGTTCGTCTGCCACTGCGTTGCGGCGATGTTTCCCAGATTGGTCATGGCCGCGGTTGCCCCAGCCGCCAGCCTGACTGGCGTCGAAAGGCCGTCCACGAGCTGATCGTTCCACTGGTCGAACGTTGTGATTCTCCAGTCGCCGTCGGGAAGTCCGGTAAGCGTGAAGCTCCCGTCGGAGGCGCACTTGGTGAAGGCGAAATCCTCCCCGTCCGGATCTCCAACGCTCACGTAGCACTGGGTCCAGTAGAAGGTGTCGTGCGAACCGCTGTTGTAAAGCCGCTCATCGGGCGTGCGGCTCAGGCGCTGGCCCGTGACCTTGCCCGTGATCGTGTTGTTGCAGTTGTACGCCACGCCGGGCTGAGGGCTGTTCGGATCCGTCCCGTTGCAAACGTATTGCTTGCGGGCGTTGATGATCGCCGGATTGGCGAAGCCGATGGACACATGGAAGGACGCCGGTCCGAATTCCTGGAAGTAGCTCGGCTCGCCGATTCTCGCGAAAGCATCGTGGGCCTTCTGGCCGTCCAGGGTGTTGGTCTGGAGCCACTCTTCCCCTCTCGCAATCCGGTCTGCCCCAGGTGTCGCGACCACGCCCATTCTCATCGGCATCAGGTTGGCGATCACGGCCTGCCCGGCGAGCGGGGACAGAGTCTTGCCGTCGGATTCGTACTTCGGGCAGGTGACGATCATGCCGGTGATGCCGGTTGCGTTTGGATCGGTCGCCAGTGTTTTCGGACTTGCGCCGCTGGTTGCGCTCAACTCATTTGTGCCGATCGGGCAGGCATCGTTCCCGGTGACCGGGTCTTTTGTTCCCGCCAGGCTGTTCGTCAGCGGCTGGTTGAACATGTCGTAGGTCATCTGGCCGGTGAAATCGCCGTTGCCGCCCATGGCATCCCAGAGGTGGATCTGGAAGCCGCCCAAACCGGGTTCCTGGGGCGACAACACGTCGATTCCGCCGCCGCCATCCTGCTCGCCGTTGAGCGGGAAGTCGTCTTCAAAGACGAAGACTGAGAGTTTCGACGGCGGGTAGGGCGAGGGTTGCGCGATCACCGTCACGGGCGCAAAGGCACCCGTGCAAGTTGTGGCAGGCGCTACCGGAGTGCAGGCTGCGGGGATAGGACGCGCCGCCCATGCCGTGGCCGCAATTCGCGTAGTCTTGCCTGGTTAGGGCCGCTTGTCAGCGTCGTGGTGGCGGCGCAATTCGGCGCGCCTGTGTATCCAGTAGGAACGGATTAGCCGCGTCGCCCGGAAGTACGGAAATGTAGTAGCGCTTGGTCGGATCCAGCGCGACCGGCTGGGAAGTACGGCCGTCTTGCCGGTTCCACCGGTGTCGGGCCGGCAAGCGCCGTTGCCGACGTCGCAAACCGAGGCTGGTCAAGGACGGTCTGGCCGGCTTCGCAGGACAGCGGTCCCGTGCAGCCCTGCGCAACGAACGGCATGTGGCTGGTATGGAAATTGACCCCCAGCGTCGGAACGATTCCCAGGCCTGCTGTCGGGCATCCGGCGGGTGGAGGATTCGTGGTGCAGGCTGGATTGATGTAGAAGGTTTGATCTTCCTCAATTACCCAGCGGTAATCGCTGATAGTGGTCGTCTTGTCGGCGCCGTCCAGCACCGTAACCGCGAGACCGCTACCGGCCGGGAAGGCGATCGTCACGGTCACGCTGGCGGTCTGTTGGCTGGGGTTCTGCACCGTGACGGTGAACGTATAGGTGCCCGCGCTGGGCGCGATGGCGGTGAACCCGCCATTCCCATCCGCGAGAACCGTCATCCCGTTGGTCGCTGTCACTGTCGAGGTATTCACTGTAAGAGGCAGGTTCGCCGCGTCTTTGCAGTAAGCCAGAACGCCCGGGGTCTTGACGGCCAGGTACGTGGCCATGCTCGAGTTGTACGTAGGAGGAACAGTACAGGTGATGCCACCGACGACGGTCGATGGACCCAGTGACACGGTGGCGAAGACACCGGAGGAGCAGGCCGCTGTCGCTCCCGTCCCCGTCACACTGCCGTTGGCGCAATACGTGAAAGTATCCGTTGTCGGAGCTGTTCCCGCGGTGGGGTAATACGCGAATGTCCCGTTCGAATTCAGCGTGACGGTTCCGCTCGTTGGCGCTGCCAGGAGCCGTACGATATATACGCCTTTGTCATTGGCGATTACGCCTCTCGATGGATCGGAGACCGTGAGGATCTGCCCCGGAACCAGAGAGTATGTGTCGGTCACGGCTAGCGCGGCCACTGGGGTCGCGGCGGTGCCGGTGGCTACGGGCGCTAGAGCGCCATTGATGCTGATGTAGGCCAGCATGCCGGAGTCGCGCGCGGTGGCATTGCCCGACAGGCTCAACTCGCGGTCGTAGACGGGAAGCGCGTTCGCGTAGGCAGCGATTCCAGTGCTCGACGTCGCCAGCCCGTTGATCATCACGTCAAAGGTCTTGCCTGCGGCCATAAACACTTCGCTCTTGATCTTGGGAACGCCGGGCAGAGGATTGCCGTCTTCGGCGATGACATTGAACCCGGTAACGATGGGATTCGTTCCTCCCGTCGCGCCCGCCACCTGAGATCCGACGATCGCGGGAACGTGCATCCGCAAACCGGCGTTGACCAGGCGCACCAAGACACTGCCGGTGGTGGCGGCGCCGGTGGCGCTAGCAGCCGGAGCAATTGTCGCCGGCGTGATAGCGAAGAGCGAACCCGAAGTGTTGCCCTTGTTAAACGGCACGCCGTTTATCGTGTAATACAGGGGTGTGTAGTTCACGGCCGGGGGGTAGCAGGTCAGATAGGTCGATGACGACGGATTGCCGCAACCTCCCGGTTGGCCGGACCACACTGCGGTCTCGCTGAACAAGGCGGTATTGACCGCGGCGTTGACAGCCGTATTCTGCACCGGATCGATTTCGCTGAGGACCATTGGGACTTCGGCATCGTACGGCACCTGGCATGCCGCGGGTGTCGTGGTTGTCCCGACTATCGCTGCTGCCGAGTAACCGTAGGCGCATCCGGCTCCGCCCGTAAGTCCGTTGGCCGCCGCCGGTACATCGGTCACCACGAGAATCCCGTACAGGCCCATGGGGACCTGAATCGACGGATGCGTGCCGGACTCAAGCAGGTACGTGCCTGGCTTCAGGGCTGCCCAAGTCAGCGCAGTGCCAGCGGGGCACGTTGTGGTCGTGCTGGCCGTGCACGCTGCGGTCGCAGCCACTTCCGTGGCGAAGGATTGCACGCGCGGCCCTTGGTTCGGAGGAACGTTCGTCGGTCCGCTGTTCGCGGTGGACCACGTGACGGTCTGTGTTGCGTGTGTCGGGCTAGGCGTAGTGGTTCGTGCGGTTACGCTTCCCAGACCGCCGCCGACCTGGCCAACGATCACGATCGAGGTCGGCACGGGATTCGCAGTCGTGGTGCCTGTTGGCGTAAACGAGAGATTATTCGTAAGGTTGATCGTCAGCCCACCGGTTGCGCCCATGGGAACCGTAATCACCACAGGGGACCATCCGGTACCCGCGTTCTTGTTTAACGGTGCGCATGTCGCGGTCGAGCCGGTCACCACCCCGCCGCAACTGTAGCCCCACATTGGCACCGTTGTCCCGTCCGGCATGGTGGCATTGGCCGGCCCTGCGGTCAGATTGACTTGCTGCTGGCCGAAAGCCGCAACCGCCGCGAAGGAAAGAATGGTGACTGCCCGCAACGCGAGCAGACGGATAGCGTTGGAATCTTTGGTTCTCATTGTTTCTTGTCCTTCTCTTGGTTCAGTTGGACTCGTCAATCACGAATTCACGGGAATCCACCAGCATCATCATCAGCATTCCGCCGGGGAAAACATTGTTGGTAGTGATCTCGCGCTCATTGTGCGAGTGCCACATGTAGGCCCAACCGCGTTCGTTGGATGGGTTCGCCTGGATATTGGAAGGCTGCAAGGTGCTGCACGGGGAGGATTGGTTGGCCGTGGTGATGGTCGAGGTGCTGGCGCAGGCTTGCGTTCCGCCGCCGCGCAGGGTTGCATCCGGCCCTAGATAAGGAGTGCCCCCGTACCAGGGCCCGTTGGTGAAAATGTTGGGATTCGGGAGAGTGGTTGGACCGCCGGCGGCAACATCGCCGAAAGGAGCGACTTCGAGAGGCTTGTTATGGTCCTGGCACCATTCGAAGTAGTTAATCGCACTGGGCGCGCCGGTGTTGTAGCCGTTGGCATCCGGAGTACAGCCCAGTGAGGCGTTCGGGTCATTCGTATCTCCGGGATGGTGACCGTACGGGTCCCAATTCAACCCTCGGCCTGTGAAATAGAAGATCCCGTCGAAAGCTTCTCCCGGAGTCGTGTCGGTGTTGAACATCAATTGTCCCGCGAGGTTCGTGCCATCGGGGGCGAGGATCATGTTTCCGTCACGAGCCAGAATGCGCACGTGATTCGCGTGCTCGTGGAACGGATGTTGCCACCGGCCTTGGCCGACCGAACGGATCAGAGTCATCTCGCCTGGATGCATATGCGGATTGCCGTTATACGGCTGGTGGGGATACTCGGGCGCAAAGTTGGCATCCATAAGGTCCGGCATGGATCGCCCGTTAATCACGAAGTAGGCCGGGTGGTACGGCTCGGTCGGGACGTTGAGACTGCATCCCACGGCTCCGGCGGTACAGGTACCCGCGGCCGTGACCTGCGCCAGCGCCAGCTTATGAATGTTGGCATCCATCTCCGCCCACTGGAACAGGTATTCCCGGTCGTAGCAGGATTTCGGATTGTCGAAGGCGGCGGACGCCAGGCGGAAGTCAGTTTCTTTCCAGAAGGTTTTTGCTGCCGCGTTATTGCCCGGAGCCGTCACCGGCAACCCGGCAGAGCAGGCGGCAGGAATGGTGGCGGGAAGCACAACGACTGCGCCATACAGCCCCATCTCAACTTGCAGGTCGCCTTGCGTTCCGCTGTAGTAGGCGTGAGTGCCTGGCGAAGAAGCAACAAACGTATAGGTCACCGTGCTGGCGGGTGCAGCTTCTGTCGTCAGCAGGCCCTGGACACCGCCGGTCGCTGTCACCACAAAGCCGGGAAACAGGATCGACGTGTTGCCCGCGGCAGCGGGGAGACCGTTGTACAAGTTCACCGTGACAGACTGTCCTTCCGTCACGATCAGAGTCGGGCCAGGCACTTGCATCAAGGGACAAGTCGCGTTGGTGATAGCCGCGGGGGCAAAGCCCGAAGGCGCGACGGCGCCGGCCGCCGTGCCGCACCCGTAACCCCAGGCGTAAACCGAGTTCCCGTCCGGCTGGTTGAGGAAAGCCGTTTGCGCCGTCAAATTGAAAGTCGGTCCGGTAATTCCAGGAACCGCCGCGTGAGCCGCTGCCGCCAGGAGCAAAGCCGCCGTGGACGCCAGAAGCAATCGTGTGTTCGAGTTCGATTGAGTCATTTTCGTTGCTCTCATTGCCGCTCTCCTAGTTGCAGGTATTCCCGAACGTGTTCCCGCCCGTTACGCTAGTGCAGATGTGAACCTCGGTCATGAGTCCGCCGAAGTTCTCCTGATCGTTGGAAAGATGGTCGAGATTTGGGGTGTAAAGGTAAAACACGCTGCCGGCGGGGTACAGAGTTGCCGCGCATCCCGTGGACCCGCAGCCGGCGTCGCTGGCATCGAGCAGCACGTCCAGCGACTCGCCTCCGCCCAGCGTGATCGAGTTGGTGTAAAACGCCTGGTTGTTCCCCGCTTGATCCCGCAGCAACTTGGCATTAAAGCCAACTTCCTTCATCGGAATTCCCAGTGACTGCAGCGTCTGGTACTCCTGAACGTCCAGGTCCGAAAGGCGCAGGAGAGCTTTCCCACCCACGGGAATGTTGATGATGGAAGGCAGAGGTTGCGAGTAGTGCACCCTGCCATCGGAAGATTGGGTGGCCATGGGGCCGGGCGTGACCGTGTCGGGATAGCTTCGTCCATTCAAGAGGAAGAACTTGTTCTTCATGTCGACGAAGGCTTCCGGATTGAAGGTCATGCCTACAAAGTGGAAGTTGGGATCGAAGCCGTGGATCTGGATGGGATACTCGACGTCATACGCGGTGGAGCCGTCGCCGTCGTTGTACGTGTACTTCTGCGGGTTGCCAAGCTTATCGTTACCTTGGAGAGGCGCCCGTGTTGACGGCAGGCATCGTGGCGCTGCACAGAATATCCGCGGCGGGGTTGCAGGCCGTGCGCAAATCGACCGTCGTTCCGAGTCCGTTTTGTTGCTGCAACGCGGAATAGAGAGCGGTGCCGGCCGGAACCCGATTCTGCCGCGGGCGGACATACAATTGCCCGACCATGCCCATCTGCAGGTGCTCGGGAGGCGTAATGTGGCAGTGCCAAAAGTAGGTGCCGGCATCGGGCGCCAGATAGTAATAGGTGAAACTGCCGCCAATGTTGATGGCCACCGAGGCGTCCGGCACGCCGTCAAAGACCGACGAAGCGTTCGGATACCCGTGGAAATGGATGGTGTGCTGCTCGAAGAGGTCCGGCCGCATGATCATGCCGACGTTGGTGAGTGTCAGGAACATCTCGTCGTCTTCGTCGAACGCAACCAGAGGCGCCGGGATGTTGCCGTTCATCACGCCGACATCCATGATCTGGCGCGGATCCACGTGACCGTCCATTACCGGGCCGGTCGATGCGGTTGCTGTCTGAGAGGTGTTCACGTCAGGGAGCCCCGTAGCCGCCGGAATGGTGAACGTGAAATTGAACGATGGAGGGAAGGCGTAGTTGGTCACGCCAGGGATGCCCGCGGTAGGGAACGTATATGGGGTGGCGGTAATGGTCCAGGTGCCGTCATAGCCCGCTGGCGGGGCGCCGCCGGTCCCTGCGATGGTCACGCTGCCACCGGTAGGCACACCGAGGGGAGCGTTCGTTTGAACATAAACAGTATTCCCGGCCGTGCCTTGGGAGATATCGTAGATGGTGACAAGGTTCGCGATGTCAGGGGCCAGTCCCACCGCGCCGTTATACGAAAATGCAGTGGTCGAGGTCGAGAGAGGCGTCGGCCAAGTCGGCCAAACGTTGGCCACTACCCCATCGGTCGTGGCAGGATCGCCGGGCAGGAAGGTCGCCGGAGTACGTCGTATTGAAGACGTTCGGGAACTGTGTGCCAGGTTTACCGTTCGCGATGTCGGCGAGTCCGGACAACGGCCCAAAGGAGAACATGAACGTCTGGGTGCCGTTGGCCATCGTCGAATAACCGTCGCCGCCCGACACCTGCTGGCACTTGATGGCGCCGTTCACGTTCGCCGTCGGCGCATAGAAACCATTGCCGTTGAGCGCGAGACTCGTGGGACCCGTGTAAGCAGGTTCAGAGTTGTTGACCCCGCTGTTAGTTGGGTCCGGGTGAGTGATGGTGCTGGTTGGGCATTGAACCCTGAAGGACTGGGCTGTAGCGAACTGTGCCGCTATACAGATCAATCCCGCCACGAACACAGGGATTCCCGCTGCTCTTCTCGCCATAAAGTCTCCTTTTCGCTCTCTCTCACTGCTTGCGGCGTGGTGCCGCGATGGAATAGGTTTCGTTACGTTGTGCTCAAAAGGTATAAACCGTCCCACCAGACTGCTCTTTGCTGTCCATCAAGTAGCCCGTGAAAGCCGTAGAAATCTTTCCAACCGCACGCTGCTATAAGTGAGTGAGGCGAAACGCGATACTACGCTCAAGCAGGAAAACCACGGACCAATAGCTGTTGTAGATAAACAAGTTTCTACGATTTAAGCACATGCACGTCTTTGCTCAAATCACTGATTGTATCTTGAATCGCAGACGAGATTTCAGAATACTGTCCGCGATTTAGAGGCACGGCGCAGGTTGGCAAGTCCATCGCGTCTCAGTAAAGCCTTGGATTCTGAATGGGTTATCAGTACCGGCACATGGCAGGTGCGAAATCCAGGCTTAGTGTCAACGTGAAAGGCGTGTTCCTGTGCGCTTCAATTGGACTGCTGTTCTAAGAGAGGACACTGCTTGGACTAGGGCAACCTCGAGGCGCGGTAAATTAGCAGTTGTCCCAACAAATTCAAAGTGTTAGGCTGATCTTGGATTGCCGCGCCGAACAACCCGAGTGGCTGCTGCTGTTATTGTCTGTGACAGGCCGGAGAAGACCATCAGTCCTCCGCAGTCGACTGGGTTCCTTGAATGCTATCCGCGATTTTCGTGCATACAGGCGCCTGAGTCTGTGATTCAAGTACACGGCGTGGCGCGTCAAGTATAGTCCTCGATTTAAATACAAAACTCAACTCGGTGTGAATCATCGAAACCGGGGGTTGGCGGAATGCCGAATCGGTGTTCCGACCGGGACATCGCCAGTTTTCGTTTGCGGCTACAATCGGCACCTAAAGCTGAAGCATGCAAGTTGGCAGGAGCTGCGCGAGTGGCGCCGGCCTTGTTGGAATGAGCTTCGGGGTCTAAAGACAACCCGGATGGATCGGGCCTGAGAACCCCGCTATATTCAGGTCAATAGGTATGTGCAGGAGCATCCGTCCGCTTTTCAACTTCGATCCGCCGAGCACCGGCGAGGAGGTTCGCGCGGCTTCGCTGCAGTTCGTGAGAAAGATCAGCGGCTTTCACGCGCCTTCCAAGGCCAACGAAGCTGCGTTCAAATCGGCCGTCGACCGGATATCCGGCATTGCGAACGACCTGCTCAGCTCGCTTGAAACGACCGCCGCGCCAAAAAACCGCGAGACGGAAGCCAACAAGGCGAAAGCTCGCACGGCCGGGAGATTCCGCGCCTGAATCGGCTCGGCTCCGGCCCCCGCCTCCTCAATGGATGCCGACGCGGCCCTTCACGGACAGCAGCAGCTTGGCCGGATCGTAGGCTACGCGATGTCGGCCTCGATGCCGGCGATGTCCTGCGCCGGATCGCCGTCGATCGCCACCAGGTCTGCTGCCGTGCCGATGGCGATGGAGCCGATCTGGGCATCCTGCTTGAGGAGTTTCGCGCGGGACAATCCGTACACGTAGTGGAAGATTTACGTTGACACCTGCCGCAATTTGCTGAAAAATATGGTGGCTATAGGCGCTCGGGAGCGGTGCGCGGTCCATCCGCGTGCAAGCTTGTTCCTCTGGGATTTCGGAACATCCGGCACGCTTGCCGCTTCCTCGGGTTCGGCCGGTAAGGAGGGGCAAAATGAGGACTGCACTCTTGTTGGCGCTCGCCGGAGCCTTGTGCGAGGCGCAGGTCACGATCCCCGAGGGGACCAAACTGAGGGTGCGTTTGGATAACACCATTTCGTCGGCCACCGCGGAGGAGGGGCAGGTCGTCGAGCTGAGCGTTATCGACTCCGTCAAACTCGGCGACGTGATGATCTTCGCGGAGGGCGCCCGCGTCACCGGAACCGTCACGGAGGCGCACGAGAAAAGGCGCATGGGTCGCGCCGGCAAGCTGGACTTCTCCATCGACCGCGTGAAGGGGACGGACAACCAATGGGTGCCTTTACGCTACACCGTGACCAAGAAATCGGGGGAGAGCCACGCGGTCCGTACCGGCGTCATCACAGCGGGCGTAGCAGTGGTCTTCTGGCCGGCGGCCCCCGTGATGCTGCTGATGAAAGGCAAGGACATCGTCATCAACAAAGGCGTCGCGTTCGACGTCTTTACGGACAGCAACCATCTTATGGGCGCCGGCGCGGCCGTCTCCCAGGCCGCGAGCGCCTCCGTGCAGGGCGCCCTTCCTGCCCAATTCGCGCCTCCACCAGTCGGCGGCACTGCGGCGCCTTCCGGGACTGCCACCGTCACCGTCACTTCGTCGGTAGCCGGCGCCGACATCGAGGTCGATGGCTCTTTCGTAGGTAGCACCCCCACCACTCTCCAACTCACTGCCGGACCTCACAGGATCGTCGTCAAGTCTGGCGATAAGACTTGGGACCGAACTCTGCAAGTGACCGCCGGCAGCGCGGTTTCTCTCAACGCCACCCCGAGGTAGTCCGCATTCGGGATTGCCGTGCAAACCAAGCTGGGCCAGTTTCAGATCCTCGAGGTCATCGGCCGCGGAGGCATGGGGACCGTGTACCGCGGGATTGACCCCATCATCGGACGGGCAGTTGCCGTGAAGGTGATTCGCCTGGTCGGTTACAACGATGGCGATGAGCAGACCTGGCTCAAGGAACGCCTGTTCAAGGAAGCCCGCGCTGCCGGTTGCCTGTCCCATCCCGGCATCGTGACCATTTACCAGGTGGGTGAGGAGCAGGATGTTGCCTTCATTGCCATGGAGCTGGTCGATGGGCCCACGCTCCAGGAGGTCCTCGATCGCGAGGGTCTTAAGGACATGGACACGCTCCTCCGGGTGATACAGCAAACGGCGGACGCGCTGGACTACGCCCACGAGCGCGGGCTCGTCCACCGCGATGTCAAGCCCGCCAACATCATGCTGACGTCCGCCGGACTCACGAAGGTCACCGATTTCGGCATCGCGAAGACGATGCTCGGCACCACGTCGAGCAAGACCGGCTTCGTACTCGGAACACCGTGCTATATGTCGCCGGAGCAAATCCGGGGTGAGGAGCTCGATGGCCGCAGCGACCAGTTCGCCCTCGCCGTCATCGCGTACGAGATCGTCACCGGACGCAAGCCGTTTCAGGCCGAACAGATCACCAGTGTGTGCTACCAGATCATCTACGAGGAGCCTCGTTCCCCCGAGGAGATCAGTCCGAGCGTAGGCGCGGAGGCGGCCGCTGTCGTCAAGAAGGGTCTTTCGAAGAACCGCGAAAACCGGTACGCCACTTGCCATGAGTTCGCCGCTGCGTTCGCCAAAGCTGTCACCGCGCCCCGGTTGAATGCCGCTCCGGCATCGCCGGACTCCAAACCCGTTGCCGCCACTGTGGCCGTAGCCGTGGCGCCTCCGCCTGGCCCGCGACGAAGCTTGTCGAGTCCGGCGATCCTGACCTGGGCCGCCGCCGCTGTGTTGGCAGTGCTCGGAGGAATATGGATTGCGGGACGGACTGGAGGCGAGCCTCCGGTCGTTGCCACCTCCTCGGAAGCTCCGCCGCCGGCGCCTCCCGAGCAGCCGATGGAAGTGGTGCGTCGCGAGGCTCCCAAATCGCTTCCCGCCCGGGAGGACCACGCTCTACGGCCCATGCACACTCCTCCGGCCGGGGCAAAGCCGGGCGGCGAATCGTTCGGCTCGACCGTAGCGCCAGTGAAGTCTTCCGAGTGGACTCCGCAGGCCCGCTCGCCGAAAGGGATCTCTGTCTGGACAGGACACCTGTCGCAGAGGATGCTTGTAACGATAACCGGCAACCACGCCTCTGTCGGCTCGTTCGAGGGACCGCTTCCAAGCCGTCCCATCCGTCTTCAGGTCTACCCGGCGGAGTCCACCCCGTCGGGAATGACTGTGTTCACCTCGGATTCACGCTACGCCAGTCCCGTTAGCACGCCAACCAGCCGCGGGCTCGCAATGTTCACCTTCGACCCCCGGCACGCGACCGATTTGGTGGTCTTCGAGGCCCCCGACGCCCGCAATAACTGGGAGCGTTTGGTGGTAGCTGTCAATAATTCCAAGCTCGCCGCCTTCGTCGTGGAGTGGACCGCTACCCAACCTTGACACTTCGAAAACTCTGCGAAGCAGCCGCGTGTCCCACTACAGCGTCCGGTGCGGGACAGACTTCCGTGGTCCGGACTTCCTATCGACCCAATCCGATATTGATGGTCAAGTATACGCAATTCAGCCTGGAATTCGAAGATAATCCGGGGTACAATTCCACGATAGTCCGTGTTTCGAGGAGAGATGCAGCAGAACGGAGCATTCCTGCGTCTGCAACTGCAGGATTCCGGAGCAGAGCCGGGGCAATTGCAGGCGGTTACCCGCGATTTGGCGCAGTCGCTGGACCGCCAGCTTGAAATCACCGCGAGTTTGCCCGAAGGAGATTCGCAGCCAGGGAAGAAGGGAGACCCGCAAGCGATCGGGGCAATTTTGCTCCAACTCGCCGGGAGTGGCGGCGTCATCTTCTCGCTGCTGGGTATCTTGAAGACCTGGTTTGAGCGCAAGCCGACGCTGGAGGTCGAGCTGCAACGAGCGGACGGCGCGAAATTCAAGGTGCGAGCGGAGAGCTTGCGGCACGGCGAGTTCGACGAGTTACGCAAACAGATAAGTGACTTCCTCGGCGGTGAGCCATGCCGGAGCAGCGCTTCGCGGTCCTGATCGGGAACGGCACTTACGACCCCAATGAGCCAAGGCTCATGCCGCTTCGTTGTCCAGCGCAGGATGTAGCGGGCCTGGCGGAAGTGCTCGCGTCGGAGACGCACGGTCCCTACCAGGTCACCTCACTCGTAGACGCCACGCATTCCCAGGTTCTCGAAGCCGTGTACGACGCGCTGATGAACCAGGCTGGCAAAGAGGACCAGGTGCTGATCTACTACTCGGGCCACGGCAAGCCCGATCCGAACGGCGACCTGTATCTGGCCAGCGCGGACACCCGGCTGAAGTACCTGCCGATCAGCTCGGTACCTCTGAATACAATCGGCCAATGGATGAAACAATCGAAGTCGCGCAAGATCCTGCTGGTTCTGGATTGCTGTTACAGCGGCGCCGTGGAGCGGCTGTTTACTCGCGGTGAGGTCGCCGATCAGATTTCCATGGCGTTGCCAAAACAACTGGCTGGACGAGGCACATACGTCCTGACCGCGTCTACCGATGTGCAACTGGCCGAGGAGAAAGAGGGAGACCAATACGGTCTGCTGACGAAACACATCATCGGCGGAATCAAGGATGGGGGAGCGGACCGCGACGACGACGGCGTGGTCTCGATGAACGAGCTGCTCGCGTACGTGCAGGACAAGGTCGCGGCCGAGGGCTCGCAGAGTCCGCAAGGCTACGCCCTGCAGATTGAGGGCGGCGATCTGCCGATCGCCAGGACCGGCAAGGCAGCCAAATCCAAACGCCTGAGGCAGGTGCTGGAGGAAGTCTACGCCGTGGCCGCGGCTCACAAAGTCCCACCGCGAGTCGTGCGCGCGGTCCTCGCCGTCGTGGAGCCGGATGAAGCCCTGGCTCCCGAAGCACGGAGTGCCCGCGACGAGCACGTCGAGCGTCTCTACCGAATGCGCGGCGACGAGGAAGGGTTTCTGGCGGAAATGTACGAGCTTGGATACCAGGCGCAAACCGAAGCCCCCTTGCGGGACCACGCAACGCCGGAAAGTGCACGCGCGGCCGCGGCCGGAGCGGATAACGCCCAGCCGGCGAGGGCCGGTGAACCGCCAGCACAACGCGGAGTCGAGAAACTGCGCACATCCGGCGGCGCCAGCGAAGCCCGCGAAGTCCCCCGGGAAGAAGCGGGGCGCGAGAAAGAAGAGGACGGCGAAACGGAGCGATTGCGCAAAGCGCGGGAGGAGCGGAAAGCGGAGGGGCTCCACTTAGCTGAGGCCGCCCGAAAGGCGGAAGCGAAGCACCGGGAGGACGAGGCGCGCGAGGCGGAAAGGTTGAGGATCGCCAAAGCCGCGCAGTGGCCCGGGACCGGAGCGGAGCCCAAAGTGGGAGCAGGCCGTCCAGCAGGCCGTTCAGCGGGGAATTCACCCTTGGATCGCCCCGCCGCGCAACCGGAAGCAAAGGCGCCCAGCGATCTTCTGATGGCCCAGTCCAGCCAAGGTTCGTCTCAGCAATTGCAGCCGGAAGCGCGTCGAAGCCGCATTCCTCGTCCATCGCCGTTTTTCTGGGCGGTGGTGCTGAGCGCTCTCTTCTTCATCTGCCTGATCTTCCTGATCTCCGAGATTTCGAAGCGCTCCGGCAAGCCCGCGATCCACTCGTCTGCCGCGCGGCTCGACCCGGCGTTGAGCACAACTCCAAACTGGCTCGACACTGGCTGGAACTCTGCTGCCGTCCGCGGGAAGCGAGCAGGCTTCACGACGGCTGAAGACGCTGCGGGAACAGACGGATTCGAACGGTAAGCCTGCCCCGCTGGCCACTCTGAACGCGAAGCGATGTTGCTCGCGTGCAACGGAGGCCATCTTCCTACGGAGATTCTAGGTACGGGTGTGGTATTCGTACGGCGCAGCTACAGCGCGTTCCTCCTCGCAATATTTCCTAACACTGCCGCGCTCGGTTTGATGGTTCGTTGCTGCGTCTTGAGGTCCACCGCCACGATCCCGAACTTGGGGGTGTAGCCGGACATCCATTCGAAGTTGTCGATCAGCGACCAGGCAATGTAGCCGCGAACGTCTACGCCATCGTCAACCGCTCGCTTTAACCCGGCCAACGCCAGTCGCACATACTCGACCCGCCGCGTATCATCCTCGGTCGCTATGCCGTTTTCCGTCACAATGATGGGCACCCCGGTTTCTTTGCTCGCGTAACGGACTACGTGCTCAACACATTCGGGATAGAACTCCCATCCCACCTGGGTCACTTCCGCGCCATTTTCCACCGGCAGGTCCTTCTTCCCAACGATCGAACGCGAGTAAGTCTGCACACCCAAATAGTCGCAATGGCGGGCAGCTTCCAGCCAAGGCGCATATACGTCGGCTCGCTTCTCTTCGATGTGGCTATCCTCAGGCGCCGGCTGGTCATCCGTCATAGCGAGGTTGAACCCTACCGGCATGGCAGGCCGCACTGCTTTTATCGCATCCATCCCCTTGGCGTGTGCGGCCAGCAATCCGTTTCGAGTCTTCTTCCCATCGCTCAAGAACAGACTGGCGAACTGGGGCGCGTTTAGCTGCTTGCGCACGTTCGCCAGCCCCGCCCGCATCATCTCGGCTATGCTCATCCCCGCCGGCGCTCCTGGCAGGTTGAACCAATTCAGGAGTTGCGGAACATTGGGCTCATTCAAAGTCGAAGCGTAGCCCACAAGGTCGCCTAAGTGTCTGGTCGCCCTTTCGCAGAAGCGTCCAAACAAATCGGCTGCCTTGTCGTTCTCCCAGCCACCCTTCATGGCGAACCAGCGAGGCAAAGAGAAGTGGGAATAGGTGAGCATCGGCGTGAGCCTGTGCTCATGACAGGTAGCGAGCATACGCCGGTAATGCTCCATTTCCGCGTTGGAAAAGAACCCTTCCTCGGGTTCAATCCTGGCCCACTCCAGCGAGAAGCGGTAGGTGTTGAATCCCAGATCGGCCAACATGCCGATGTCCTGTGGATACAAATGGTAGTGATCGCAGGCGTCGCCTGAGGGCTCCTTGAACATGCTCTGCGGAAGGTGCTCCAGCGTCCACAGATCGCTGTTCGTATTGTTCCCTTCCACCTGATACGCGGCGGTCGCGCATCCCCATAGGAACCCGTTGGGGAAGGCTGAACTCTTCTTCTCCGTCCCGGTGGGGGCCGGCTTGCCCGTTTGTCCAGGCGACGTCTTCGTCAGCCCGCCAAGAGCGGCGGCTGCGGCAGCCTGCTGGATCAACTGGCGTCGCGACATCGGATTTAATCCCCTTGCGACTTTCTGCACGAGCCTGTCCTCCATTGCCTGTCTCGTATTGTCTCTCGGGCTTCCAGTTTCGCCGAATTCTGTGAGCAAATCGACGGGAATCTGCTGTCGAGTCCCAGCGCGATTGCTTCTTGAATCGGGGTGAATCGGGGAGAAATGGATGTCCCCAGATTGAGTTGAGGCGAACCGCGGCGCGGCTGGGACGTCGATCGGTCCACGATAATCACTCGCTGTGATGGGCCACCCTAGAAGCCCCAAGACCGAAAGAGTTTTGGTTTCTTCTCGGACGGTTCGCTCTTGAGGACGCGTTAGCATCGAGAGAATGAGAGATCTCTTGAACCTGACAGCCGGCATCTCCGCGCGTTACCTGGAGAGCCTGCCGCAGCGCGGCGTGGCGCCCTCGCCCGAGGCAGTCGCCGGACTCGCGGAGTTGGATGAGCCGCTGCCCGAATTACCGATGGACCCCGCAGCCGTGCTGGGGATGCTGGATCGCATCGGTTCGCCGGCGACGATGGGCATGGCCGGCCCGAGGTTTTTTGGGTTTGTGATTGGCGGCTCGCTGCCCGCGGCGCTGGCGGCGAACTGGCTGGCCAGCGCCTGGGATCAGAACCCAGGTTTGTTCGTGGCTTCGCCGATCGGGACGGTGCTGGAAGAGGTCTCGCTGGGCTGGCTGCTGGATGCGCTGAAGCTTCCGGCCGGTTCCGGCGGAGCCTTCGTGACCGGCGCGACGGTGGCGAACTTCACGGCGCTGGCAGCGGCGCGTCATGCGGTGCTCGCGGGCGCTGGGTGGGACGTAGAGGCCGACGGTCTGTTCGGCGCGCCGCCGATCACGGTCGTGGTCGGAGAAGAGGCGCATCCGTCAGTGATCAAGTCGTTAGGGATGCTCGGCCTGGGACGTTCGCGCGTGGTGCGGGTTCCGGTGGATGGCCAGGGGCGCATGCGAGCCGCCGAATTTGCCGGATTTGAGTGGGCCCGCGATCGTCTGCATGCAGGCCGGCAACGTAAACACGGGCGCATTCGATCCGGCGGTGGAGATCTGCCGGCGGGCGCACTTGGCGGGTGCATGGGTCCATGTGGACGGCGCCTTCGGGCTATGGGCGGCGGCGAGTCCGAAGCTTGCGCACCTGGTGGATGGTGTAGCCGATGCCGATTCATGGGCCACCGACGCGCACAAGTGGCTGAACGTGCCTTATGACAGCGGCCTGGCCTTCGTAAGGGATGAGGCGGCGCTGAAGAGCACAATGTCGATAACCGCGGCGTATCTGCCGCAGGGTGCGCATCGCGAGCCATCGCAATACACTCCGGAGCTTTCCCGCCGGGCGCGCGGCGTAGACATCTGGGCGGCTCTGAAGTCGCTGGGGCGAACGGGCCTGGCCGATCTGGTCGAGCGGAATTGCCGCTTTGCCCGCCGCTTCGCCGAGGCGCTGCGAGCGGGCGGCTGCGAGATTCTGAACGAAGTGGTTCTCAACCAGGTATTGGTCTCCTTCGGCGACGCCGCCCGCACTGATGAGGTGATCGAGCGAGTACAGCGCGACGGCACGTGCTGGTGCGGTCCGACAGTCTGGCAAGGCCGCACGGCGATGCGTATCAGTGTGTCGTCGTGGGCGACGCAAGATGAGGACGTAGAGCGTAGTGTGCAGGCCATCCTGCGGGCGGCAACTGCTTAGGATTGCCGATCCGCTTCCATTGTGTGCGCGGCTCACTCGGCCGGCGCAGGAGTGAGCTTCAGACCAAGGGCATACGGACCGGGCTTGACTTGCGCGATATCTACCGTCAGGTCCGGGCCGTTTTGCTTCCATGCGCTTGGCGCCGAGGCCCCCAGCACCTGGACTTTGGTGTTTTCCGCGGTATGAACGCCGGGGATCGTTACGCTCGACTCCTGTGGACGATCGAGGAAGTACGCGTAGAGCGAGTTGCCCTTGCGCGTGAATCGCACTTCCGGCGCGCTTCCTTTGGGAGGGGAGGCGCGCACCCACGGCCGGGTGTCGAAGATTCCTTCTCCGTTTACTGCCAGCCAGTCGCCCAGCTTTTCCAGCCTGTCGAGTTGAATCGCAGAGATCGATCCATCCGGCTTCGGACCGATGTTGAGCAGCAGATTCCCGTTCTTGCTGACGATGTCAATCAACAATGCAATCAGCTTATCGGACGCAATCACCTGCTCCGGACCCTCCACCTGGTTGTATCCAAAGCTGTACCCCAGACCGCGGCAGGACTCCCACTTCTTCTCCGTGATCTTGTCGTACTTCGCGTATTCGGGCGTGGTGAAGTCGGCGAACGGAGCGCTGAAGCGATTGTTGATGACGCCCTCCGGGTTGGCGTTGTAGAACTCCGCGAACAGTTGCGGGATCTCGCCCACCTTGGGATAGCTGATGTCGTTCCACAGCACGGCTGGCTGGTAGCGCTCCATCAACTCGCGCCAGTGCGCATCCGCGTAGTGAGCGTATTCCTGCGACTGCGGAACCCGGAGCATCAGGTCGGCCATGGTCTTGATGGGTTCGCTGGTGAACGTCCAGTCCAGGCCGCCGGAATAGTAGAGGCCCACTTTCAGACCCTGTGCGCGGACTGCGGCGCTGAGTTCGCCGACGAGATCGCGGGAGGCCGAGGTAGTTCCCGCACGCTTCGGATTCTTTACGCGGCTGGGCCACAACGTAAAGCCGTCGTGATGTTTTGAGGTCAGAACGGCATATCGCGCGCCGACCTTGCGGAACAGCTTTGCCCACGAGTCAGGGTTCCATTTCACGACTTCCCGATTGAAGGTCGGGATGAAATCGTAGTAGTCGAAATCCTTCCCGTACGTCTGCAAATGATGCCGATATGTTGGCGAATCGGTGATGCGCAGCGTGTTCAGATACCACTCTGCGTAGGGATTGGCCGTGAACCACTTCGCCGGATCCACCTTGCCCAATTCGCCTGATGGCGGCGCCCAGGCCGGCACGGAGTACAGACCCCAGTGGATGAAAATACCCAGCTTCGCGTCTTGAAACCAATCCGGGAGAGGGTGCTTTTTCAACGATTCCCAAGTTGGCTCATAGGCTCCGGCGTTGCCGGCTAAGAGCGATCCGCCGAGAGAACCGGCGGCTGCTCCGAGCGCCATGCGATGGAACGTCCTTCTGTTCATGTCCACTCCCGTCCTGCTCAGATCTCACTCGCCGCATCGGTTGAAGACGCGATGGACCATGGAACCAGATGAATGGCGCATCCTACGCCGGTCCCATCGCGAAACCCGCACTCATTTCGTCCCGATGCGTAAGCGTTACCGGTAACGAGCACCATTATGCAAGATTTTGACTCAGTCTAACGGCAGGTCTGCCGTCTTTGGATCGGAACCGTTCAATCGTCTAATGCACCATCCGAAGGTAGGAGGGGATCGCTGAGACTCAGCGTGGTGTGGGAGCGAATCAATGGATCGAGGTCAGGGAAGGCAAGGGCATCGTGGAGCGCCGCAAGTTCCTCGAAAGCAAATCTCGGCCTGAATAGAGTTATCGAAAACTTTACCGATAAAGCTTGCCTTTCTCGCAAGCTGTTGATAGATTTCGGTAGGATCGATATGCGACTTGCCACACTGCTTGTTTTGAGTGCGCTCGGTACCGTCTTGGCGCAAACCCCCAATGCGGATGATCTGGTCTGGCAGAAGGCCACGCAGAAGTTCGACGCGAAACGCGCCGAGATACTTCAGCGGGTCGAAAGCACCGGGGAGGCCGGTCCTTTCAAGCCAACCTGGGACTCCCTGAAGAGCTATCAGGTCCCGGAGTGGTATCAGGACGCCAAGTTCGGCATCTTCATCCACTGGGGCGCCTACTCGGTTCCCGCGTTTGGCAGCGAATGGTATCCGCGCGAGATGTACAAGAAGGGCAGCAAGGAGTTCAAGCACCACGTCGCGACCTACGGTCCGCAATCGAAGTTCGGCTATAAGGATTTCATTCCCCAGTTCAAAGCCGAAAAGTTCGATCCGAAAGCCTGGGCGGATCTGTTCCGCAAGTCTGGCGCTAAGTACGTGATGCCCGTGGGCGAACACCATGACGGATTCCCCATGTACAATTCCGACCTCACAGATTGGTGCGCCGCGAAGATGGGGCCCAAACGCGACGTCGTCGGCGAACTCGCTAAAGCGGTCCGTGCCGAGGGGTTACACCTCGGAGTCTCCAGCCATCGGGCAGAGCACTATTTCTTCCTGAACCAGGGGCGCGGTTTCGACTCCGACGTTCGCGATCCGGCCAACGCGGCCTTTTACGGACCCGCGAACGTTGGCCCGGCGCCGCTGAAGAATGCGATGCACTGGGGCGGTCACCCCGATGCGGCGTACATGAACGACTGGCTCGCGCGCACGGCCGAGATCGTTGACCGCTACCAACCGGAGATCGTTTGGTTCGACTGGTGGATCGAGACCAAAGAGTTCGAGCCGTATCTGCAGAAGTTCGCGTCGTATTATTACAACGACGCCGCCAAGCGCAGCTCCACCGCAGCCATCAACTATAAGTTCAACGCCTACCCTGAAGGCGTCGCCGTCCTGGACATCGAACGCGGTCAGTTGGACAAACCCGAGGCTCGATTTTGGCAGACCGATACTTCCATCAGCATCAAGAGCTGGGGCTACATTGAGAACGACTCCTTCCGCTCGCCGCAGTCGCTGATCCATCAGCTCATCGACATCGTCAGCAAGAACGGCTGTCTGCTGTTGAACATAGGGCCGAAGTCGGACGGCACAATTCCCGAACAGGAGCAGAATATCCTGCTCGACATGGGACGCTGGCTCGCCGTCAACGGCGAAGCGATTTACGGCACGCGGCCCTGGAATATCTATGGCGAGGGTCCTACCAAAGTTGTCGGCGGCTCGTTCAACGACACGGCCACGAAGGCTTACAAGAGCCAGGACATCCGTTTCACAACTAAGGGAGATGCTCTGTACGCCATCGCGCTCGGATGGCCGGAAGATGGCAAGATCACCATCAAATCCCTGGCCCAAGGCTCCGCCGAAAAGCTCGGGACCATTAGCAGGATTCAGTTGCTCGGCTCCGATGCCGAGGTCAAGTGGACGCGCGATGCCAACGGCTTGCAGATCAAAGTTCCCGGGACCAAGACCGGCGAGTACGCGTGGGTCTTCCGGATCACGCACTCCTCCTGATAGTCCGTTGTAGGGCGGGCGCCCTCGCCCGCGCCGGACCTCCTGGTCCGGCTGCGGACACTAATCGATAGTCCAGACTTGGCCGACGAGGGCGTCGGCCGCGGGCGTGGGCGCCCGCCCTACCCTGCAACATTCTTCGGGAGAATTGACTTCGACCAATCCGCCGAAGATCTTGGCGCGCGAACTCGGGATGTTACAGATTGCGGAACCTACGCATGCCCGGATTGTGGAAACAATCGGCAGAGAATCGTCATAGACTATACCTGACGCGCCAAACAACAGATCTTAGGATATGTAGATCTTTTAATGTTCTGCGTCGGAGGAAGCCACTATGCGCATTCTTACCCAAGTAATCGGCATGGGAGTGTTGCTCTCGTGCGTTTGCCAAGTTCCGGCACAGGACTTCGTGGTCACGACAGTAGCGGGAGGCGCGTTACCGTCTACGCCCGCTCCGGCCACGAACGTATCCATCCACTATCCCCAAGACGTTGCCGTGGACTCGGCGGGAAATGTCTATACGAGCACGATGAATGCGGTGTTCAAGATGGACAAGAATGGGGTGCTCACTCGCCTCGCTGGGGCATCGTCCGCATCGGGTTACTCCGGAGATGGGGGTCCCGCGACCAGCGCGCGGCTGAATTCACCTTTGGGCATCGCGGTCGATGTGGCGGGCAACGTTTATGTCGCCGATACGGGCAATTCCGTGGTCCGCAGGGTGGCGACGGACGGGTCAATCTCCACCGTGGTTGGGAATGGCAATTTTGGAACTGCGGGTGACGGTGGCCCGGCGGCGAGCGCGTCGCTCATGGGCCCTACCGGCCTGGTCTTCGATTCTTCGGGTAATCTCTACATTGCCGATGGCTCGGCGAGCCAGATCCGGAAGGTCACGACGGACGGCATTATCCATACGATCCTCTCAGGCACGTTGAGTTATCCGAATGGCCTTGCGATCGACGCATCGGGCAATCTGTACATCGCGGATACCAACAACGACGTAATTCGCAAGCTCGCTCCGGACGGTACGCTGACCATAGTCGCGGGCATTACTCCCGGGGGCGGGTTTTTTAATGGCGACGGTTTACTGGCGACCGTGGCGGCTTTGAACGGCCCCTATGGGGTAGCGCTCGATGCAGCCGGCAACCTGTACATCGCGGACTCCAGTAACTATGTCATCCGGCGTGTCGGCAGCGACGGCATAATCCAGTCGGTCGTTGGCAGAGGCAACAACCCTGGCTTTTCGGGCGACGGAGGAGCGGCCGCGAATGCACTGTTGATGGTGCCGGGCGGCATCTGCTTCGACAAATCCGGGGTTCTCTACATTGCGGATGTCGCCAACAGCCGCATCCGCAAGGTGACTGCCGCCGGTACGATTTCGACCATCATTGGCGGGGGACAGCTATTCTCCGGCGACGGAAATCCAGCTACCTCCGTACAATTGAATTCTCCATTTGGTTCGCCTGTCGTAATTGGCGGAGACCTGTTTGTGGCGGATAGCCAGAACAATCGTATTCGCAAGGTCGCCGCGGATGGCACCATCACCACTGTCGCCGGCACAGGAACCGCCGGCTTTTCGGGCGATAATGGACCCGCGACCAGCGCGCAATTGAATTTGCCCTATAGCCTGGCCGCGGATTCGGCCGGGAATTTGTACGTTGTTGACGCGAACAATCCCGCCATCCGGAAGATTACGCCCGGCGGAACCATCACCACGGTTGCGCGCGGTTTTTATCCGACTGCGATAGCGCTGGACCCCTCCGGCAACATCTACTTCACAAGTCCGAGCAGCAACCTTGTGTACCGGATTTCGTCGAACCTGCCTACTGCAACACCATTTGCGGGACGATACGCATTTGCCGGCGCAAGCGGGGATGGTGGGCCGGCTACGCAAGCCCTTCTGTGGGGTCCGTCAAGGCGTTGCGGCAGACAGTGCGGGAAACGTCTACATCGCCGACACGCGGAACAACCGAATCCGCAAGGTGTCGGCCGGCGGAACCATCACGAACTTCGCCGGCAGTGGCACACAAGGCTATTCCGGCGATGGCGGCCCGGCCATAAGCGCGAACCTGTCTCTCCCCCAGAGCGTGGCGGTCGATTCCGCCGGCAACGTCTACATCGCGGACACGAGTAACGCCCTCGTTCGAATGGTCACCCCGGACGGGATCATCCATCGGATTGCTGGAGGATACGGAACTGTACTCCGGCGACGGCGGCCCTGCGACCTCGGCTGGAGTGTACCCGTACGGGATCGCGGTCGATTCGCACGGGAACGTCTACGTGACGGACTACTACGACAGCGTCGTGCGTATGCTCACGCCTGCCGGAAGGGCGCCTGTCCTGACCTTGTCGATGACTCATAGCGGCACGGCGGTCGCCGGGCAGACGGTCAACTCTTCCATCATTGTGAGAAATGCCGCTTCCGCGACGTCAACCAGCGGCGTCGTGACGATCATCGTGAAGCCAACCGCCGGGCTGGCGCTCCAAAGCTTGAGCGGCGCGGGCTGGAACTGCAATTCCAACACCTGCTCGCGCAGCGACGCGCTAGTTGCCGGGTCGAGCTTCGCGCCCATCGCGGTCACCTCCAGCATTGATATCAACGCTCCGTCGCAGGTCACCGCCACGGCAAATCTGTCCGGAGGCGGCGCGGCCTATGGAGCCAGCGCGCAAGATGTCATCACGGTTGCCGCGGTGGCATCGAACTGCACTTATTCCATTACTCCCGGCGGGCAATTCTTTGCGACCGCGGGCGATAGCGGCACAATCGGCGTAACCGCCGGCAGCGGCTGCACCTGGAGCGCCACTAGCGATTCAGGCTGGGTGACGATCACAGGCTCCCGGAGCGGTTCCGGACCCGGCTCCGTTTCATTCACGGTTGCAGCCAACGCGGGACCGCGACGCGCGGGTACCATCACGATCGGCGGGCGGTACTTCAGTGTGGTGCAGAACGGCGTCATCGCAGCCGGGCTGAATGCGGCAGGCTCGCTGGCGCACCTTGTTTCCGGCGGCGGATGGGCGAGCACCATTACGCTCGTGAATACGGCATCGGCGAGCGCTGGCCTGGCGCTCAATTTCCATGACAACGGCGGCTCGCCGCTGACGCTGCCTTTCAGCTTCCCGCAGACTGCCGGCGCTGAATGCGGGCCCGTCGCTCGAGCAGACGCTGAACGGGAACTCGGTGCTCATCGTGCAGACCGGCCAAGCGGGAGACGAGGCCGGGCAGGAGGGTTGGGCGCAACTTCTGGCGGGTGGGACCAGTCAGCGGATTCGAGACGTTCCAGAACCTGGTGACGAATTACCAGGCGGTGGTGCCGCTCGAGACGCGCAATGCGCCGTCGTATCTGCTGGCGTTTGACAACACCGGAGGCGTGACGACGGGCATGGCGATCGCAAATCTTTCCACCACCGCCGCCTCGGTTCCCGTGATCGTGCGCGACGAAACCGGCGCGCGGTTGGCCACGAGCAAGGGATTCATCCGGCTGGATGCCGAGGGCCACGCCGCGTTCATGCTGAACGATCCGAACAACGGCTTCCCCGAGACGGCAGGCAAGCGCGGAACCATCGAGTTCGATACTCCGTCGGGAGGCAGGATCAGTGCGCTCGGGCTGCGGGCGAACAACGGCAAGGCCCTGACGACGTTGCCCGTGCTGGCGAATGTCGGCCCCGGAGGCGGCACCATGCCGCACATCGTGTTAGGCAGCGGCTGGCAGACGATCCTGACGCTCGTGAACACCGGCTCCACATCGGCTCAAGTCACATTGAATTACTTCGACAACGGCGGAGCCGCGCTCACGGTCCCCATGTCATTCCCGCAGACTCAGACAACCAGCACGGCGAACAGCGTCACTCAGACGCTAGCCGCGAATGCTTCCCTGGTGATCGTCACGCAAGGCGACAACGGAGCTTCTGCTTCTACGGAAGGCTGGGCGCAGTTGCAGAGTTCGGGCAATGTGAGCGGGTTCGCCATCTTCCAGTACCTGCCGTCTTCGCAGGAGGCGGTGGTTCCGCTGCTGGCGGGTAATCCCAATGCGTTGGTCCTCGCGTTCGACAACACCAACGGAGAATCGACTGGCGTGGCGCTGGCCAACCCGGCGTCAGGCACGGCGACCATCCCGATCACCATCCTCGACGAAACCGGCGCGCTGGTGTACAGAGACAACATCACGTTAGCCGGCCACGGCCACAAGTCCTTCGGACTGACGGACTCCGCCAACGGTTATCCGACCACTACGAACCGGCGCGGCACCATCGAATTCGCCACTCCGTCGAGCGGGCAGATCGGCGTGCTCGGCATCCGCGCGGTTCCGGGCGGAGTCATCACGACGCTTCCGGCGCTGGTGAAGTAAAGGGCCGACGCAAGTTGGCGCGACACCTTGTGGCGCACGCTTTGTGGCGCACGCTTTCGCGTCGACACTCGTGTCGACGTCCGGACTATGCCGGCATGAGTGCCGGCGACCGCTGAAACGTGCGCTACAAACCCCATGCACTCCCTGGTATCGCGAGCCGGCCCGGACCGGGGCCCTTGTTTCCCCGGAGTCCTTCAGCCTCTATAGTTCCGTTCGACCACTGCATCTCTAGTCTGTGGTGGAGAGCCACAAGAATCTCCCGCCGCGTGTTGATAAGATCACTCTGAATATGAATCGCAGAGCTTTTCTCTTGACGTCCGGCCTCGCTGCCGGCGCAGCCTCCGTAAAGGGTGAATCCAGTAGTTCGAAACTGCCTGACGTGCTGCGTGTGCCCGACGCGGTTGCGGCCTACCTGGAGCAGGGACGCGTTGCGCTGAAGCGCACCGGCGCTCGTTGGATCGGCGAGGCGATCGAAGTCGTCGCCGAGCCGCGGACCTCTGCCAAGGGCGGGGAACTCCCCATCTCCCTCACCGCGCCAAGCGATGCCGTGATGAAGATCGGTCTGCGCTGGAAAGGGATCGTGCCCGCCTCCTGGAAGTTCCTCGGCGACCACTGGGAGCGGTCCTACGGAGACCTGGAATGGCGTGGCATCGTGCCGCACCGTCTGATGCCCTGGTATTTCATTGGGTCCGACGGGCAGGTCACCCAGGGCTGTGGCGTTAAGACGGGTTGCGCGTCCATAGCCTGCTGGCAAGTGGACTCCGCCGGCATCACGCTCTGGCTGGATGTCGCCAACGGCGGCGCGGGCGTGCAACTGGGTCAGCGCAAACTGGAAGCGGCGACGGTCGTGACACATTCGAGCGTCCCCGGACAATCGCCTGTTGCCGCAACGCGTACGCTGTGCCACAGGATGTGCGAAAAACCTCGCCTTCCTTCCGCTCCCGTCTATGGTGGCAACAACTGGTACTACGCCTATGGCAACAACCTATCGGCCGAGGCCCTGCTGCGCGATTCCGATCTGATGGCCGAGCTTGCGCCGTCAGGTCCGAACCGTCCGTTCATGGTGCTCGACATGGGATGGGAGCGAAATCCTGAAGGAGCCGGTCCAACCGATCGCGGCAACGACAAGTTCCCGGACATGCCGGGGGTGGTCACGGAGATGAAGAAGCGCGGCGTGCGTCCGGGCGTCTGGATTCGTCCCTTGCTTTCCGTGGGCGACCTGTCCAAATCGTGGCTCCTCACAGGCAAGCAGGCGGCGGGAGGCATCAAGCCTCCGTTTATCGTTCTGGATCCCAGTGTTCCCGAGGCTCTGGCGTACGTGGAACGGCGCGTCCGTGGCCTGAGCGACTGGGGCTTCGATCTGATCAAGCATGACTTCTCCACGTTCGACATCACCGGGCGCTGGGGCTTCCAGATGGGGCCTGAGTTGACCAATGGTGGGTGGCATTTCTCGGATCGGACCAAGACCACGGCCGAAATCGTCCGCGGGTTCTATCAATCCATCCGCCGCGGCGCGGGCAACGCGCAGCTCATCGGCTGCAACACCATCGGCCACCTCGGCGCGGGACTCTTCGAAATGCAGCGCATAGGCGACGACACCAGCGGGCGCGAATGGCCGCGCACGCGGAAGATGGGCGTGAACACGCTGGCCTTCCGGTTGGCGCAGCACAACACTTTTTTCGCCGCCGACGCCGATTGCGTCCCCCTCACGAAAGAGATCCCTTGGGAATTGACTCGCCAATGGCTCGACCTTGTGACGCGAAGCGCCACGCCGCTGTTTGTGTCCGTGGATCCGGCGTTGATCACCGCTCGGGATCGCAGCGCATTGAAAGCCGCCTTCGCCCTCGCATCGCGGCCACAGCCGGGCGGCGAACCACTGGATTGGATGCGGACCACCGTCCCGGAGCACTGGCGGATCGACGGCAAGCCGGTCGATTACGATTGGTACAACGACGAGGTCTAGCTCAGTCCGTCGAGGCCGGGCAGAACATTCGTCCCCGGCTTGCGAAGGCCGTTGCGAGATCGTGAAGCGCGGCAACTCGGCTGCACAGCTATTCTCTCCGCGCGGGCGAGTCTGCAAAGGAGGACGGCCCCGATGGTTTTGGCGGAAGGTGCTTACGTGTACCGTCCCCAGATTTAGTTGGGCCGCTTTCGGATGCGCTGCGCGTCGCCCGTCCGCAGGCATGGTAGATTGGCACATCGGAGGGCGACTTCGCGATGTCAGTTCAACGGAAGGCAGTCGCGCCAAGATTAGCCGCTGCTTTCCTGTTGGCGTTGCTGGCCGCGCTGGCGGGCAGCGCAGCCTGGCGTAAGTCCGTGTCGATGGACGAAGTGGCGCACATCGGCGCGGGCGTCAGTTACTGGCAGAGACTCGATCTGCGGATGAACCCTGAGCACCCGCCGCTGGTGAAGTTGCTGGCGGCCGCTCCGCTTGTGGCGCGCTCCGCGCACGCGGACTTCGGCGGGCACATCTGGACCTGGAGCGGCAAGGGGCCATTTAATCCCATGCTCGCCGAATGGCCGTTCGGCGCCTCCATCCTCTCCATCTGGAACGACCGTGACGCCACCCTGCGCTGGGCCCGCTTTCCCATGCTGTTGCTGCTGCTGGCTACGGGCTGGGTGATCTACCTTTACGGCGAGCGGCTGGTGGACGGCTGGGGCGGCGCCTTTGCATTGTGCTGGTTCGCGACCACGCCTACCTTCCTGACCTTCGGTCCGCTCGTGCTCACCGATACCGCCGTGGCGCTGTTTTCAATCGTCGCGCTCTGGAACTTCGCCACCCTTTGGCGCGACCAGTCACGGCGCGCTACCGTTCACTTCGCGCTCGCGCTCACCGCGGCATTGCTCTCGAAGTTCTCCGCCGGATTGCTGCTTTTTGTGTTCCTGGCCTTCCCATTTGTGTTGCGCTGGTTGCCGCTGCCGGGCCAACCCGGCGGCGCTGAATTACGCGTATGGCGGCGCCGAGGCTGGCGCCAGACCGGCAAGGGAGTGCTCCTGGCGGCGCTGCTTGTGTACGCGTTTGAACTCGCGCTGTCGTGGAACCAACCCACGGATCTGCTGAAGATGATCGGCGGCGGCTGGGCCGCGCTGGCCTTGCGCCGGATGCTGCTGCCGATTGTGACCTACTTGGGCGGCTTCGTCTTTTTCCTGCTCGGATCGACCAGGGGGGCCTATCTCTTCGGCCACGCCTATTCGCACGGCGTCTGGTTCTTTTTCCCGATTGTGGTGCTGCTCAAGTCCACACTGGCGTTCCTCGCCGCCCTGGCACTCAGCCTGGCCGCGGCAATGGCCGCGCGCCTCGGCCACACTCGTGCCACGGCGGTGCGCGCTGGCATGGAGTTCCACTGGCGCTCGCTGTGGCTGGGTATGGCGATCATCGCGTTCGTCTGCCTGATGAGCCCGATGACCATATCCATCCGCCACTTTTCGGTTCCACTGGCGTTGCTGACGCTGCTGCTGGCGCCCTTGCCCAAGCTCCTCCAGAGTCTGCGCAGCGCGGGACTGCCGGGGGCACGCGCCGCGATCTGGATCGCCGCCGCACTGGCTGTCGCTTCGCTGGTTACCGTCGTTCGGGTCTGGCCCTACTACATGCCGTTTCTGAATTCGCTCGCCCCCAGTGGCCCCGCCTACCAGGTGGTGAGCGATTCCAATCTGGACTGGGACTTAGAGCTGCCCGAAGTCGAGCGCTTCGTCCAAACGCGAGGCCTGGAGAATGTGCTGATCGACTCGTACAACGTCGCCGATCCGTCCGTCTATGTACCGCAGGGCCGTTTGTGGGAGTGCCAGGCCGCCGCAGCCGGGGACGGGGGCCGCTGGGCGTTCGTCTCCGCCAACATGTTCGCCGACGGCGAAAACTGCGCCTGGCTGCTGGCCATTCCGCACGAGCCTCTGGCTGGCGGAAGCATGTATTCGTTTCACCTGCCCGCAACGATACCTCCGCCCGGTTCGCCCGGCGGCCCGCCCCTTCCTGCCGCCTATAGGTACATGGCGGGCGCTCCGTTCGACTGGCGCGGGATGTTCTATCGGGTCATCCGGGACCCTCGCGAAATGCAAGCGACGCTCGATAACATGCAGAGGACCTTCACGGAAGCGCAGAACAAGGCGCGTAACAAGCAGTAGCTTGGAAAAAGGAAAAAGGGGAAAAGGGACGTCCCGGATTGAGGAACCCATCCAGACCGGATCCGTCCGTGACCACTGCGGTGACCAGGACTTCGAAGTGCTCGCACCGCAAGATGTCGAGCGCCCCGCCGCAATACGGAGCCGCCGAAACGGCCTGGCCAGCGTCATTGAGAACGCGTCTGAACAGACGCTGGATGTCATCCGCGGAGCCCGCAAACGGCGCTGGCGGGCCCCAGCACTTCGCGGACCTTGCGCGCCAGGCCTTCGGGGGTGAAAGGCTTGCGGAGTAGCGCGCCGCCCGTCTCGAAGAATCCATCACCGAGAATCGCCTGTTCGGAGTGACCCGTCATGAAAAGCACGAGCGTTCCTGGCCGCGACGGCTTCATCCGGGCCGACAGTTCGATGCCGGTCAGATGCGGCATCACGATGTCGCTCAGCAGCAAGTGGATGGGGCCGGCGTGGCGTTCCGCAATCAGCAGCGCTTCGCCGGGCTGTGAGGCGTCCAAGACCTGGTATCCGTAGGCGAGCAGCGCCTCGATGGTGAAGCGGCGCACCTGGTCTTGATTCTCCACTACCAGAATGGTCTCCGAGCCGCGCAATTCGGCGGCAGGCGGCGAAGGCATCTCTTGGGACGAGTCGCTTGCCCCAGTGCGCGGCAGGAAGACGCGGAACGTCGTCCCCTGCCGGGGAGCGCTCTCCACGGTAATCCAACCGCCACATTGATGGACGATTCCGTAAACCGTGGACAGCCCGAGACCCGTGCCTTTGCCCTCGATCTTGGTGGTGAAGAACGGCTCGAAGATACGCTGCATTGTGACCGCGTCGATCCCGATGCCGGTGTCTGCCACGGTGAGCCGCACGTAGTGTCCGGGCAGGGCCGGAGGCTTAGCTTCGACAGGGAACTCGATATTTGCGGTCTCCAGAATGAGCGAGCCTCCTCCTGGCATGGCGTCGCGCGAGTTTACTGCCAGATTCATAATGACTTGAGTGATTTGACCTTCGTCGGCGAGAATCCGTTCGAGCGCGGGATCGAGATTAAGCTCGAATTGGATGTCCTCGCCAATGAGCCGGCGCAGCATATTCCTCATTTCGGAGACTAGCCGGTTCAGATCGACCGCCTTCGGCTCGATGATTTGCTTACGGCTGAAGGCCAGCAACTGCTGCGTGAGTGCCGCCGCGCGCTCGCCGCTTTGGTTGATCTCCCGAATAGGCAGGCGCAGCGGATCGCTCTCGCTGAGCCGGGCCAGCAGCAGCCCGCTATAGCCGTTGATGACCGTCAGCAAATTGTTGAAGTCATGCGCTATCCCGCCGGCGAGCCGGCCGATGGCTTCCATCTTTTGCACGTGGTTGAACTGGTCCTGGAGCTGTTTGCGCTCCGTGAGGTCATGCACGATGTCGATGACGCCGATAATCTTCCCCGAGACGTCTCGCAATGGACTGCTTGTGTCGGTACACCACCCGCTCTTGCCGGAACTCGGAATGGTGAAATTGAAGTCCGGTGAGTGAACGACTTCCCCTGCCAGCGCCCGTTCCAGCCCGTTCATGACTCCGCTGTCCTTGAGGAACGGGAAAAGGTCGGGCGGATACCTGCCGATCACTTCCTCCGCCGCCACCCCCGTGAACCGCTCCATAAAACGATTCCAGGAGCGGATCTTCAATTCACGGTCGCAGACGATGATGCCTTCGCTCGCGCAGGCGACAATCTGCTGGTTGAAGAGGCTCGACTCGCGCAGAGCGGCTTCGGACTTCAGGCGTTCGGTAATGTCGCGCGAGACTCCCACCAGTTCGTGCTGGCCTTGACATGGCGCTGCGAACGAGACAGTAAGCTCCACTGGAACGACAGTGCCATTTTTGCGCACCTGGTTCAATTGGAGTATCTCGACCTGCGCCGGCGCGTCGCCGTGCATTGCGGTCTCCATCCACGCGTGCACGCGCGCGAGGTAGCGATCGCGGGAATCGGGTGCAATGAGATCCAGTGGGGAAAGACACAAGCATTCCGAGGGGGTATAGCCAAGGAACTGATATACAGAGGGACTGACGTAAGTGAGGTGGCCGGCCTCGAGATTGAAAGCCCAGACCACGTCGCCGCTGTGTTCCGAGATGAGGCGGTAACAGCGCTCGCTCTCGCGCAGGGCTGCTTCGGCTTCGCGCTGCTGTTTGCGCATCTCTGCATCGCGGATTTCGCGCTCGATGGCCGGAGCGAGGCGCGCCAGGCGGTCCTTCATCAGGTAGTCGTGCGCGCCGGCCTTCATCAACGCCACGGCTGAATCCTCGCCGATCGTGCCGGAAACGACGATAAACGGAATATCCGCGCCCGTTTCCTGCAAGATGGCCAGTGCCGCGGGCGCGTTGAATTCGGGCATCCGGTAGTCGGAGACGATAATGTCCCAGGCGTGGCGCGCGAGCGCCGCCTTCATGCCGGCTGCAGTCTGGACGCATTCGGAAGTAACTTCGTAGCCAGCCCGCTCAATAGTGCGCAGGATCAAGGCGGCGTCACTCTCCAAATCCTCCAATTGCAGGAGCCGCAGCGGTCTACTCATGGTCTCCTCGCTCCAACTCCGGAGGGAGTTCGTTCAACACGAGCCAGTAGAGTCCCAGGTGCTCGATGGCCTGGGCGAATTGTGCGAAGTCCACCGGCTTCCGAATGTAGCTGTTGACCCCCAGATCATAGCCCTCGGTCAGGTCGTGGTCCTCCCGCGAAGAGGTCAGAATCACTACCGGCAGTCGCCGCGTCCGAGGCTCGGATCGAATCCTGCGCAGTACCTCCAGGCCTGGAATCTTCGGCAGGTTCAGGTCCAGCAGCGTGAGTGCCGGCAGGAGCGAAGTGTCCCGCCCCGCGTAAGTACCCGTTCCGAACAAGAAATCGAGCGCCTCTTCCCCATCTTCGGCAACCACCAATTCGTTCTGGATGCGGGCCTTCTGAAGGGCCCGTCGGGTGAGATCCGCGTCGCTTGCATTGTCTTCCACGAGCAAAATGATTTTGGGTTTCATTTCTCAGCTCCCAACGTGAAGTAAAATGTCGCGCCTTCTTCGGGCACGGCTTCGGCCCAGGCGTGACCGCCATGTCGCCGGACAACGCGCTGCACTGTTGCCAGTCCGATTCCCGTGCCGGGAAACTCCGAGGCTTTGTGCAGACGTTGGAATGCGCCGAACAAGGAAGAGGCGTAAGCCATATTGAAGCCCACGCCATTGTCGCGAACGAAATAGGCGGGCTCGCCCGCCGCATTGGCGAGTCCGAACTCGATGCGCGCCTCGGCGCGCGGCGCGGTGAATTTCACCGCATTGTTGAGCAGATTCGTCAGCGCCACCTCGAGCAGCCGCGGATCTCCCTGAGCCCGAAGGCCGTCTTCGATCAGGAACTGAAGCCGGCGGCCCGGGTTCTCCTCTTCCAGGCGGGCCGTGACATGGCGTGCCAATGCGGAGAGATCTACCTCTTCACGTTTGATCTCAGAGCTGGCCACGCGCGAGAGCCGCAGCAGATCGTCGATCAGCAACCCCAATCGCTGAGCCTCCGAACGAACCCTGGCGAGATAGCTCTGGGCTGTTTCATCCAGGCTGCTGCCATAATCCTCGATCAGTGCCAGGCTCCAGCCGTCGATGCCCCGCAGAGGCGCCCGCAGGTCATGGGAGACGGAGTAGCTGAACGCATCCAACTCCTTGATGGCCGCTTCGAGTTGTATGGTCCGGGTGCGAACACGCGCTTCAAGATCCTCGTTCAAACGGCGGATGTCCTCTTCCGCTTTCTTTCGCGCCGTGATGTCGGTGGAGAGCGCCAAGGCCGCGAAAACCTCGCCGGAGGCGTCGCGAAGCGGCACATAGCGCGTCCACACGGCGCAACCCTGGAATTCGCCTTCGGCGGCCACGGATCCGCCGCCCAGGGTCAGGCGGAATCTCTCTTCGCTGACAGTGGCTTTCGCCGGTTCGAGCACCTCGCGAACCGTCCTGCCCAGCAAGGCTTCGCGGGGGAATCCGATTCGCGCGGCGAGCTCGCCCTCAACCGCGATGTAGCGCAAATTGTGATCGACCACGAAGAGGCCCGTGCCGGGCAGATTCCTGGCGATGGCGAGGTAGAGTTCCTGGTTGCGCTGCCGCTCCGCTTCGGCGCGTTTCCGTTCGGTCAGATCCTGAACGATCACAACGCGCGAAACCAGCCGGCCCTCGTCGTCCCGAACTCCTGTCAGGTCCACGAACACCGGGAAGCGGGTGCCGTCTCTCCGGAGATGCACGGATTCGACGGTCACATGGCCCACTCCGTCATCGGCACTCTCGAATAACGCTTTCAGCCAATTCCGGCGTTCCGGCGGATTCACGACCATGATCGGCTGCCCGATCAATTCCTCCGGGCGATAACCGCGTTCCCGGGCGAAAGTGGCGTTGACCGCGGAGAACGTCTCCTCACCCGGTTTCCCCAGCGCAATTGCGATTTCGGCCTGCTCGAAGGCGCGGCGCCATTCCCGCGCGGCCAACTCCGCTTTCTTTCCGCTCGGTGATGACATCGAAGACGGCGACGAAGAAGTTCCTTTCCGGAGAGTAGGCCGAAATCGAGAACCACATTTGGAGCGCTTCGACCCAGACTTCGAACTTCTCGGGCATCCCGCTGGAAGCGACGCGCCCGTAGGTCCGGATCAGTTCCGGATCGGCCTCCAGAATGCCGGGAACCACTTCCGAAACGCGCTTGCCGACAACATCAGGAAGTCCCGTGAGATTACCGAAGGCCTCGTTCGTAGCCAGGTAAACGAAATCTCTGGGCACTCCATCCTCGAAGATCATTTCGCAGTAGGCGAGCCCTTCGTTCATGTGTTCGAACAGGGCGCGGTAACGCATCCCGGATTGGACGGCGTCCTGCTCGGTGAGTTTGCGCTGGGTGATGTCTTCCGAATAGATGATGATTCCTCCGGTGATTTCACCCGAGTCGCCCCATGGTCGAATCTCCCAGTTCACCCAATGCTCGGTTCCATCCGGGGCCATGAAGCACTCCTCGCGCCCTCCTAGCGACTCGCCGGCCAGGCCGCGCCGGTGTGCAGTCTTCCAGACCTCGGGCAGATCGGGAAAACACTCGTAGTGCGGTTTGCCGATCGCCTGGTCGCGTGTCAGGCCGACGTCGTCCAACCAACGTTGGCTGGCCTGAGTCTGGCGCAGATTGCGGTCGAGCATTACAAGGCCGACCGGGGCGGCGGCAACCATGGTCTGCAGGATGTGGAATTCAGTTTCGGCCTGCAGCCGCAAGGCATCCTGGGCTCGCTTCCAGTCGGTCAGGTCGTGCGTGATTCCAATCAGTTCCCGCACCGCACCCGCGTCGTCGAGCAACGGCAAACACCGTAACAGCAGGTGGCGCGGGCCGGTCCCCGGCAGAATCAGGTCAACTTCGCGGCTCTGTGCCGTTCTGGATTCGAGCACGGTGTCGAGCAACGACACAACCTGACTGCTCACTTCCGGCGGGAACAACTCATCCTCGCGGCGCCCGGCAAACTGGGCGGGAGTCATTCCCGTGATAGCCGTCGTGGCGGAATTGACGTATTGGATCCGACGGTTCCCGTCGTACAGGGCGATCACATCGGGCAGGTTGTCGAGCACGCGGCGAACCCGCTCTTCGCTGTCGCGCAGCGCACGTTCGGCGCGCTCGCGAGAGCGGACGAATCGTTCGGCCGAGGCGCCCGCGACAGCAAGTAGTATCAAAACAGACACGAAGCCGATAATGAGCGACCAGCGCAGTCCGACCTCTCGACTTCGGGCGTCCGCGGTGCGGTCCGCGAGCAATCTCTGCTGCTCGACCTCCATTTGGTGAATGACATTGCGCACGTGTGCCATCAGGCGCTCGCCCTCGCCCGTGCGCACAGCCGCCAGTGCGGCCGCGCGGTCCGCGGGTTGATGCGCATCGACAGTTTTGGATAGGAACGCCAACCTTTGGCTCACAGCTCGGTTGATCTCTTTGACGCGGGCGGCTTGCGCGGGATCGTCTACGACAAGAGTGGCGAGGCGGGCGCGCAACGACTGCTCGGCGGCGAGCGCTGAGCGGTAAGGTTCCAGGAAGTTCGCGTCGCCCGTGAGTAGGTAACCGCGCTGGCCGGTTTCGGCGCGCTGGACCGCGGACAGGAGCGATTCGGCCGTGTTGAGAACCTGGTAGGTGTGCTCTACCCACCAGGCGGCGGTGCGGGTGCTCTCGATGTCGCGCCAAAGTTGTGTGGCGACTCCGCACACGAGCAGGAGGACTGCCGCGAGAGTTACGTTCCGCCAGACTGCGAAGCTTCTCAAGACCCGACCATCCTTCGCTTTCCTCCGACCGTCGACCACAGGTAGAGGCATTGTGCGCCGGGACCTTTCGAACCAGCCGTTGCCTCTTGCCTCAACTGCGGCAGACCGGAGATGGCAACGGGAGAGGGACAGACACGGCTGCCCTTCGGCGCCCCCTGATAGTACTAGTTCAAGCCAACAGAATATGCCAAACGGGCTCAGATTCGGCACAGTATTTTCAAGGATTAACAGATTCAGTTATCTCTTTTGATCCGGTTTATGAAATTTGTGGCCTCGACCGGGTGAAGTTGGGGGGATCGGAACTTAACCACCTACGATGTGGCGCTGACCAGCCGTCGCCCTGTTCGTAACTCTCCTTGTGCCGCACGTGCTCGGGATCCCCGATTCGACTTTCTTCCACGCTGGGCTCTATCCGACGTCCCGCAGATTCCGCTGATTTGTAAGCACTTATAAGTCTTTGCATACTTTCTGTACTAGCGTATGATCGAAGACAAATGTGCGTGTCGGTCCCCATCTGATGCCAACTCGACCGTTCAGTTTAGTCGTTTTCGTGTTGGCCTCGGCGGTATGCGCGCATGGCCAGCATTACAATTTCCGCGTCTACGGCCCGGAAAGCGGATTAACGGGCCTGGATATTGAAGACTTCGCGCAGGACCGTCAGGGTTATCTGTGGGTCTCATCGCAGGGTGGGCTTTTCCGCTTCGATGGGGAACGCTTCGAGGCCTCAGGGCGACGCCGTCGGATTGCCGTGGTTCTGGTGCGAAGCATTGCACTACAGCCATGAGGGCGCGCTGTGGGTGGCGAGCCACAACGGATTGTTCGAGCAACGCGATGGACGTTTCCGCGCGGTCCCCCTGCCCGGCAAAGGCATGTCCCGGGGCAAGCGTACAATCGATTCGGACGATCACAGACATGTATACCTGGCCACGACGGAGGGCCTGCTGGTCAGCAGCGCGTCGCGTGGCTTGCGCGAGTGGAATCGGATCTGGCCTCCGCCCGGTGCCCCGCCACAAGCCAGCAATGGCTTGAAGGCTTTCTCTTCCGATGAGGTCTGGTTCAATTGCGCGCAGTCCATCTGCCTCTGGAACGGCGAGACGGTAAAGCTCTTCGGCCCGTCACAGGGTGTACCGGCCCAGCGTTGGTTCGCCTTCGTGAAGGACGGCCAGGGCCACCTCTTGGCGCGCTCCGCGGACTACCTTCTGGAGTGGGTGCCGGAGCAGGCACGCTGGAAGCATGCAGATAGCGGACTTGCACGTTCGACGGAAACCAAACCGCCATTCGTCGACGCCGATGGCAAAGTTCTGGTGCCAACCGATTCAGGATTGGCCGTTCGCTCGGCAAGCGGGTGGCGCTATGTGCAACGCAAGAACGGACTCCCTGTTAACGTCGTGACCAACTTGTACGAGGACCGGGAGGGGAACCTGTGGGTGGGGACCTATGGCGGCGGGGTCGCTCAGTGGATCGGTTACCACGAGTGGCTGGCCTGGACGGAAGCGGAGGGCCTTCCTTCGGAAGAAGTTTGGAGCATCGTTCCTGAATCGCCGTCGCGCTACTTGATTGGCACCAGCCGCGGCGTGGCCGTCCTTGAAAAGAGCGGCGTCGAATGGAAGGTGCAGCCTCTCAAGCCGGACTCCCGCCCACGACGCATTACTACCATGGCCAGCGACTTGCGAGGCCACGTCTGGGTGCCTTCAGCCAACGTCGGCTTCGACCGCCTGGAAGATTCCCGCGCTCCCCCACAAACCATCGGTACGCGCTCCGGCGTGTCTGGTGACGACGTCAACTCCCTGCTCGTCGATTCGGACAACCGTCTTTGGGCCGCAACGGCAAAGGGTCTGTTCCGGAGCACCCGGCTTGACCAGCCAGATGTCCAATTCAAGCGCGTCAGCGTTCCCGGAGGCGATCAGTCCGGTACATGGTGGGACGTTACACGCGCCAAGGATGGCGCCGTCTGGGTGGCTGGTGTGAAAGGTGTATTGTCCATTCGCGAGGGGCGGACGACTCTCTACACCGCGAAGGACGGCTTGCTTGCCGACGCGGTCTTCGTTTGCCTGCCCGTGAACGACGAGGTGTGGCTCGGGTACGATTCGCACGAGGGGATTACTCGCCTGCGCTGGGATAACGGGCGGCTGCGCGTCCAGCATTACAGAGTAGGTAACGAATATCGAGCGGACCGGATTTACTCGATGGCCGCAAATGCCAATGGATACGTGTACTCTGGCACCGGAAACGGGTTGCTTGTGTTCGATGGCCGCGAATGGAACACGATCGAAACGGGGGACGGCCTGATTTGGCCGGATTGTTCGCAAGGCGGACTCACCTTCGACCCGCAAGGTGTGCTCTGGGTCGGCACCAGTCGCGGTCTTTCGCGGTACCGGCCTGAGTCATCGCCGCGCGCGCGGAGCGCGCCGGTGGTTTTTGCGGAAGGGGTCCTTTCGAACGGCGCACCGATCCCGTCCGGAACCTCGCCGCGGCTTCCGTTCTCCCATGACTCGATCGATTTCCGGTTCCGCGGCCTGACCTTCACGAATTGGGCCAAGGTCCTGTTCCACTACCGGCTGGCAGGGTTGGAAGACCGCTGGGTCGAGACCCGTGCCCGCTCGGTTCGATACCCCGCGCTGCCGCCCGGCCGGTACGCTTTCGAAGTCAAGATGCGCAACGCGGAAGGAGCTTGGAGCGAGTCAGCGGCTGTTATCCCTTTCGAGGTTCTGACACCCTGGTGGCGAAGCTACTGGCTGATTGCTCTGTACTTGACCCTTGTGTCGGCCGCCGGATGGGCGATCTATACCTGGCGTCTGAGCCGGCTGCACCAGCGCCAGCAAGAGTTGCACGCGGCAGTACAGCGCGGCCGGCAGGAGATTGAAGGGCAGAAACTGGAGATCGAGCGGCTGCTCGACAAGTCGGAACAGGCCAACCGGGCGAAGAGCGAGTTCCTGGCCAACGTCAGCCATGAACTGCGCACCCCGCTTACCGGGGTAATCGGGATCACCGATCTTATGATGCAAGACGAGCTTGCATCCGCGCAGCGCGAACACCTGGGCGTTTTGCGCCAGTCCGCTTCAGGGCTGCTCGGAATCCTCAACGACATCCTCGACCTGTCAAAGGTCGAGATCGGCCGGATGGAACTCAAGCTTGAGGCCTTCGAGCTGCGAGAGTGCGTGGAGGAGTCGGTTCGAACCTTGGCCGCGACAGCGCAGGGCAAAGGTATTCGGTTGTCGATGGATTGGGAGGGAGAAGTCCCGTCGCGAGTGGTTGGCGATCCTTTGCGCTTGCGCCAGATCCTTCTCAATCTGCTCGGCAACGCCGTGAAGTTCACCGACGACGGCGCAGTAACTCTGCGTGCCAGTTGCCGCAGGCTCGATCCGCCGGGCGAAGGCGGCGCGATTGAACTGCTGGTCAGCGTCTCCGACACTGGCCTGGGTATCCCGGCCTCGCAGCAGGCGCAGATCTTCGAAGCATTCCGACAGGTGGATAACTCACTGACGCGGCGGTACGGAGGGACCGGTCTTGGGCTCGCGATCTGTAAGCGCCTTGCCGATTTGATGGGCGGGCGGTTATGGGTGGAAAGCGACTTGGGAAAAGGCAGTGTGTTTCACGTCACGTTGAAGATGCGCGAGGCCTCGGGCGCGCTCGCGAAGCTGCCCGAACGCGAGCGTGCCAAGGTGGAAACAAGCCCGCGCCGAATCCTGCTCGTCGAAGACAATTCCATCAATCGCAAGGTCATTCTCGGCTTGCTCCAGAAACACGGCCATAGCATCGAGTGGGCAGCCGATGGCCGCGAAGCGCTCGAAGCCGTAGCGAAGAGTGAATACGATCTGGTGTTGATGGACGTGCAGATGCCTGTGATGGATGGTCTCGAGGCCACCCGCCGCATCCGCGCCATGGAGCGCGGAGGAACGCGTCACTTGCCCGTCGTCGGGCTGACGGCGCTGGCCATGAAGGGCGACCGCGAGATTTGTCTCGGAGCAGGCATGGACGAGTGCATTCACAAGCCCATCGACCTCGCGTCACTGCTGGATGTCGTTGGAAGGACGAGCCAGCGCCGAGATACACAACCCGCGTCGAACGACTCGCTTCTCCCTGGGAACCCAAGTCAACGAGCGGAGCCGGATCTCAGCGGCGTCTGAACCAGCCTAAGCAGGAATCCCCGGCAGTGCGGGCACATCAGGACGGGAGCGTTTCTAAGCGGCGATGTGAGGTGCGTGAGTTGCTTCACTCCAGTTGCAGCGGCTCCGCCAGTTCTTCGGTGCGGGGCCTGATTTCTTTGTTTGCCGCGAGGAAACGGACACACGCATTCCAGCGCAGTGTGGCATCGTCATTGCCAGGCACGCGCAGCCGCTCGGCTTCTTCGAACAACTCCATGGCGCTCACGATCCAGTCGTACACGTGGTCGTGGGCGCTGTAGCCGCTGCGGCGGAATCGCGCTTTGGCGCGGCGTTCCCAGACGATGCCCGCGTAGTAAGCGCGGTCGTAGGCCGAGTCCAGGTTGGGAACCATCGCCAGAGCGCTGGACCACGCCTCCGGATGTTCGGGAATCTGATCGGTGAGCGACAGGATCAGGCTGACCAGGGCCGCCTGGTTTGTGGGCTCGAGAGCGAGGATGTCGCGGCAGATACTTTCCGCTTCGCCAGGTTCGTGGAGCAACCGGTAACGCTCTGCCTTCGCCAGTGCCCCCGCCACGCTGTCGTGAGAAATCGGTTTGGGAGCAAACATCGCGCCTCCTTGCTTTACAGGATGTGGAACAGCTTTTTCAAGGGGTCGAAGAACTCGTCGACGACCCGCTCTTTCAGGGGAATAATCGCATTTTCCGTAATCGTGATGGACTCCGGGCAGACCTGGCGGCAGCAGGTCGTAATGTTGCAATAGCCGATGCCGTGCTTGTTCTTCAGGTCCTTCACCCGGTCCTCGGTGTCCAGCGGATGCATTTCAAGCGCCGCGGTGTAGACGAAATAGCGCGGGCCGATGAACTCGTCGTATTTTCGATGTTCCCGCAGCACGTGGCAGACGTCCTGGCACAGGAAGCACTCGATGCACTTGCGAAACTCCTGCACGCGATCCACGTCGGCCTGCTGCATGCGCCATGTGCCGTCCGGATGATCGGCCGAGCGCGGCCGGAAGGGCTTGATGGTCTTCTTGACGCGGAAATTCCAGGAGACGTCCGTCACCAGGTCGCGGATCGGCGGGAACGCGTGCATCGGCTCGACGATCACGGGCATGTCCAGGTTCAAGGTATTCAGACGGGTCATGCACATCAGCTTCGGCATGCCGTTGATCTCCGCCGAACAGGAGCCGCACTTGCCGGCCTTGCAGTTCCAGCGCACAGCCAGGTCGGGCGCCTGTTGCGCCTGGATCCGGTGTACCGCATCGAGCACCACCATGCCTTCGTCGACTGGCGTCGTGAAGTCCTGGAACTTGCCGCCGCCCGCGTCCCCGCGCCAGATGCGAAACGTCGCTTGGCCCGCCATTTATTTCATCTCCTGAACGATACTTTTCAGTTCCTCAGGCAGGGGCGTAGCCGGCACTTGCTCGACCACCATTACGCCGTCGCCGCCGCGGCGGATCACGATATTCTTCCGGCCCCACTCGGGATCCTTTCTCAGGGAAGTCCTCGCGGAACTGCGCGCCCCGGCTCTCCTTGCGCAGCAGCGCGGCGCGGGTAATGGCCTCGGAGACCATCAGGAGGTTGTCGAGATCCAGAGCCGTGTGCCAGCCGTTGTTGTACTGTCGGTTGCCGGAGATGCCCGCGTTCGCCGCGCGGGCACGGAACTTCTCGATGGCCGACAATGCTTGCTGCATTTCGCCGGCGGTGCGCACGATGCCGACCAGGTCCTGCATGGCTTCCTGCAGTTCGTATTGAATCTGATACGGGTTCTCGCCTGCGGGTCCGAGATCAAAGGGTCGCAGTGCGCTGAGCGATGTGCTCTCCACCTGTGTTTCGTCCACCGACACGGCGCCTTGCGTTTTCGCGAATTCCGCGGCAAACTGGCCGGCGCGTTTCCCGAAAACCAGCAGGTCCGACAGCGAATTGCCGCCCAACCGGTTGGCCCCGTGCAAGCCGGCCGCCGCCTCGCCCGCGGCGAAGAGCCCTGGCACGCTCGACATCTGCGAGTCGCCATCCACGCGCACGCCGCCCATCATGTAATGCGTCGTCGGCCCTACTTCCATCGGCTCTTTCGTGATGTCGATATCCGCGAGCTGTTTGAACTGGTGGTACATGCTCGGCAGCTTGCGCTTGATGTGTTCCGCCGCCTTCGGAAGGTGCTGCTTGATCCAGGCGATGTCAAGGAACACGCCGCCGTGCGGACTGCCGCGCCCCGCTTTCACTTCGCGATTGATGCACCGAGCGACATGATCGCGAGTCAGCAGTTCCGGCGGGCGGCGGGCGTCGCGGTCGCCCTGCGTGTAGCGCCAGCCCTCCTCTTCGGTATTGGCGGTCTGGTCCTTATACAGTGCGGGGATATCGTCGAACAGGAAGCGGCGACCCTCGCTGTTGCGCAACACGCCGCCTTCTCCGCGAACGCCTTCCGTCACCAGGATGCCGCGTACGCTGATCGGCCAAATCATGCCGGTCGGGTGGAACTGGACGAACTCCATGTCCAGCAGTTCCGCGCCTGCGCGGTAGGCCAGCGCCTGGCCGTCGCCCGTATATTCCCAACTGTTGCTGGTGATTTTGTAGGCGCGTCCGATGCCGCCCGTCGCCACCACTACAGCCTTGGCGGGCCACAGCACGAAATGGCCCTTTTCGCGATCATATCCGAAGGCCCCGGCGATCCGGCCTGAGTCCAGCAGCAGGCTCAGGACCGTACACTCCATGTGGACTTCCATGCCGGCGTGGACGCCGTGGTCTTGCAGCGTGCGGATCATTTCCAGACCCGTCCGGTCGCCCACGTGCGCCAGGCGCGGATAGCGATGGCCGCCGAAGTTCCTCTGCAGGATGCGGCCGTCTTTGGTCCGATCGAACAGCGCGCCCCAGGCTTCGAGCTCGCGCACGCGATCGGGCGCTTCCTTTGCATGCAACTCGGCCATGCGCCAGTTATTGAGGTACTGGCCGCCCCGCATCGTGTCCGCAAAATGGACCCGCCAGTTGTCGCGATCGTCCACGTTAGCGAGCGCCGCAGCCACCCCGCCTTCCGCCATCACGGTGTGCGCCTTGCCCAGCAGCGACTTGCACACGACTCCCACCTTCACACCACTGGCCGCGGCTTCAATCGCCGCGCGCAATCCGGCTCCGCCGGCGCCGATGACCAGGACGTCGTAGGCGAACGACTGGTATTCGGGCATCAGTAGATTCTCCAGTCGGACCAGATGCCCATGGAACACAGCCGCACGTACAAATCCGCGAAGCCAACCGAGAAGAGACTCGCCCAGGCCCACTTCTTGTGGTTACCGTTCAAGCAGCTCACGCAATCGTAGAGTTTGTGCCGGACGGGGTGCTCCGACACCCGGTCGAGCGATCCGCCGGCGAGGTGGCGGAACGCATGGCAACCGAAGACGTAGCCGCCCAACAGGACGACGTTGATCGTGAGGATCAGACTGCCCAGGCCGATGCCGAACCCGTCGGAGAATTTGAACGACTTCCAAGCGTCCCAGGCCAGAATCGCCCAGACCGGGTAGGCCAGCCGCAGGAAATAGCGGTGAAAGTTTTGCAGAATCAGCGGGAAGCTGCGCTCTCCGAGATATGTCTTGCGTGGCTCGCCCACCGAGCAAGAGGGAGGGTCGGCCCAGAACGACTTGTAGTATGCGCCCCGGTAGTAGTAGCACGTGAAGCGGAACAGGCCGGGGATCCAGAGGATCAGCAGCGCCGGAGAGAAGGGCAGAAATCCCGGATACCACGACGGCTTCGGCCCGAACCAGGCGTGCGGCGAATCGCCAAATATCTCTGGCGAATAGAAGGGCGAGATGTAAGGGCCGAACGTGTAGTGCTTGTTCTGAAACGCCGCCCAATTGGCGTACACGAGGAATACGCCGAATCCCAGAAAGACTAGCACGGGGGAAAGCCACCAGTGGTCGCGGCGGGAAGTCTGACCGAACCGCCCTCGGGCCCACACCACATCGGGGGCTGCTCTCATGGGCTCTGGAGTGACCCGCATGTCCATCCTGGTCCCTTTCGCTGGGAACCAAGTATACAACACTGTGCAGTTTGGACAATGCGATTCAATGGCAATTCAAAGAACTCCCGAGCAAATCCGGGTACGCCAGCGGTTGTCGCGCTGCTGGATGCGTTTGAGCGTAAGCGCCGCGACTTCGGATCGGCTTAGCCCGCAACCCAAGGAGGATAGCCGGCATCGCGTGATTGCGCAGGCGCCATTTACCTTTTAGGGCGTGGCGGACATCAAGCGAAACAGGGGCGATCATGCTGCCGGCCCAGATCGGCAGCGGGAGATTCAAAGGAAAATGAGCATCGTAAAATGACCCTATTCCATCTCTTGACGGGAGGTAGTGCCATGAAATCCGAAAGCAACTGCAATCGGCGGGAAGTTCTGGGAGCGCTGGCGGGCGCGTCTCTGGCGGCGGCGGTTCCGGCCAGCGCGGCGGCGAGCGAACCCAGTGGCGGCATGATCTATCGCACATTCGGACGAACGGGCATCAAGGTTTCGGCCGTCGGTCTGGGAGGCTCCCACATCGGCTCGCCCCCGGACGAGAACGAAGGCATCCGCATCGTGCGAATGGCCATCGACCGCGGCATTACGTTTATGGACAACTGCTGGGACTATCACGACGGCAAAAGCGAAGTAGTGATGGGCAAAGCGCTCCGGGATGGATACCGGCAGAAGGTCTTCCTGATGACGAAGTTCGACGGCCGCACCAAGGAATCGGCGGCCCGGCAGATCGATGAGTCGCTGCAGCGGCTGCAAACGGACCATATCGACTTGATGCAGTTTCACGAGAATATCCGGCTGGAAGACCCCGATCGTTTCTTCGCAGCGGGCGGGCCGTTGGAGGCGCTGGAGGAGGCCAGGCGGGCCGGCAAGATCCGGTTTATCGGGTTCACCGGGCACAAGGATCCGATCGTGCATCTGCGGATGTTGGACCTGGCCGCGGCGCACAAGTTCCATTTCGATAGCTGCCAGATGCCGCTCAACGTCTTGGACGCGCATTTTCGGAGCTTCGAAAAGGAAGTGGTGCCGAAATTGGTAGCGCAAGGGATCGCGGTGTTGGGCATGAAGCCGTTGGCGGAGGGTGAGATCCCGCGCAGCGGCCTGGTAAGCGCAATCGAGTGCCTGCATTATGCGCTCAGCCTGCCGGCCAGCGTCGTGATCACCGGGTGCGAGAGCATGGATCGGCTGGAGCAGGCCCTGGAAGCCGCGCGGACTTTCAAGCCTTTGACGGAGGCGCAACTCAGCGCGCTACGGGCGAAGACCAAGACAGTCGCGATGACGGGCCGGCTGGAGCGTTTCAAGACTTCGGAGGTCTTTGACGGGACTGCCAGGAATCCGCAGTGGCTCGGGTAGGCCGGCTCGGACCTCATTGTCCCGCATCGGCCAGATTCTTCAGGGCATCGCCGGTGAGGCGGTATCTCGTCCATTCGTCCATGGGCACAGCGCCGAGCTTTCTGTAGAACGCGATGGACGGCTGATTCCAATCGAGCACTTCCCATTCCAACCTGCCGCACCCGCGCTCCGTGGCAATTCTGGCCAGGTGCCGCAGGAGCGCGAACCCGATTTGTTTGCCACGCAGGTGAGGTCTTACGTAGAGGTCCTCCAGGTAAATCCCCGGCTGAGCAAGAAAAGTCGAGTAGTTCGGGAAGAACACCGCGAAGCCCGCGCATTCCTCGTCCCAATGCGCCAAGACCACCTCGGCCGCGGGCTTGACGCCGAACAAGGTCTCGCGGAGGCGCGCTTCAGTCGCCGTGACAAGATGCGCGAGCTTCTCATACTCGGCGAGCGCCTTTATGAGTTCCAGAATCACCGGGATATCCTGCTCAGTCGCGGGGAGGATTCGCAATTTCGGCATATTCTTCTCAGTGTATTGGGGGAATCCCGGTCACGGTGAACCACAGCGGTGCTACGTTACGAAAGTGAGCACGTTTCGAATCGCACTCGCCAATATCCGGTATCCGTCGACTCGCGAGGAGTCGGTCTTGTTGGCCGAACAAGCGATTGCCGAGGCGTCCATCAAGTGCGCCCGGCTGGTCTGCTTTCCGGAATGCTTCATCCCCGGCTACCGGGGCCTGGGGAAGACGGCGCCGCCGCCCGATGCCGCATTCCTCGAACGCGCATGGTCGGCCATTGCGGCGGCTGCCGCGAAGGCCGCTCTGACAGTCGTTCTCGGCACCGAACGAGTGGTCGGTGACGCTCTGCTGATCAGCGCACTGGTCGTCAATCGAGATGGGACGATTGCCGGTTTCCAGGACAAAGTCCAACTAGATCCCTCCGAGGAGGGCACTTATTCACCCGGGTCTGGAAGACGGGTCTTCCACGCCGCTCCGCTGACGTTCGGTGTCTCGATCTGCCATGAGGGCTGGCGCTATCCCGAGACCGTCCGCTGGGCTGTCCGGAACGGAGCGCAGATCGTGTTTCACCCGCATTTTCATCCACCCGAGCCTGGCGGCTACCGGCCGGTCAGCTTCGCCGATCCCGCGAACTCATTCCACGAAAAAGCCGCACTGTGCCGCGCCGCCGAGAACACTTGCTATTTCGCGACGGTCAACTTCGCAAGCGCGGGATCCCCGACCACTTCCGCGGTGGTGCGGCCAGATGGAACGCTGTTGAGCTACCAGCCCTACGGTCAACCGGGATTGCTCATCGCCGACATCGACCTTGCGGCGGCTACAGGTATGCTCGCCGCGCGCTGCAAGTACTAAGTGCAAATGGGCAGCTCGCTGGAGAACCGGGCCGGATGTGAGGAGTTCTTATTGACCGCGTTCCGTTGCAAGACGCTGCCGCAACTGTACGCGGGAACTCTCCGCGAGAGTCTGGCAGGCCGTTCCGGCCCCCCTCGCTTCTGGTTCCGCCCGTTTCTGAAGGTTGGCGATGTTTGGGTGCGGCGTAATGAGAATGTCGCATGCCGTTGTGTTCAGAAACGAGTAGCTCTGCTCGAAGTCTCCCACGCCGTAGGCATACTCCTTGCGGTGGCTGAATAGAAAGCCATCGGCCGAAATCGGCGTCAGGCTGTCCGCGTAGACCAGACTCATGCAGCGACTGTTCTCGCAGGATCGCCACGTCCAACTCGTGCCTCCAGGTGTATGCCCGGGCGTCAAGTGTGCGGCGATTTCGATCGTACCTGTACTCAACGTCTCGCCGGCCTTGACGCTTTCCACTCGCGCCACGCGAGCCACCGGAATGATGGCGCCAAACTGCGGATCGTCGCGCGGCACGACGCCGCTCTTTAAGACGTCCGCCGTCCACCGGCTCGCCGCAACGCGTGCTCCACTCAGCCTCTGCAACTCCGCGATGCCCCCGGCATGGTCGAAATGGGCATGTGAGCTGACGATCAGCTTGACATCCTCCAGGTGAAAGCCAAGCGAGCGGATATTGGCCGCAATCAGGGGAACCGATTCGGGAAGCGCACCATCGATCAAAATGTGGCCGGAGGGAGAGGCGATGAGAATAGAACTCAAGCCTCGGGTGCCAACGAAGTAACTGTTGCCATAGATCTTGAACGGCTCTTGAGGCAGATTCCAGGCGGGACAACTGCCACACGAGGAAGGCCGGTTCTGACCCATCAGGCTAGCGGCGAACGCCGAAAGCAGGAGTACGCGAAAGTACATTCGAACATGTTAGCAACGGCTGGCGCACCCATCCCTCTGGGATGGCGCTCAGGCCCATGACCGGTCGGGATCGCATTCTGAATTGAGTGTTAGCGGCCGGCGGGATCTCCGTGCTTTTGTTCTTCGATTTTGACAGCGCTGAAATAGCGTGCGGCATCCGGGCGAAAGAGGACCCAGGCGATCAAGGCGAAGAAGAGGCAGTGGATCGCGAACTGTGGAAGCGAGTGAAAGACGCTCACGATTACGTGAAAGCCCATCCAGGCAAGCGCAATCCACCTGGCCCAATTCTTGCCGCGCAGCATGAACGCTCCACACACGGCCGCTGCGAGTGAGACGAGTTCGATCCCCAGAACATCGTATCTAGGCACCTCTCCCGCTTTGAATTCGCCGAGGTGGTACACGAAGCCGGCCGCACCCACGGCCATGTAGAGCCACGCGATCATCGTCACGGAGATCGGCCGTTTGTTCATAGGTTCACCGTTTCCGATTTCCCAATCTTACAAAGAGTATCCCGCTCCGAGGAACCTCGTTGGCGGTAAAACACGCTCCCGCGTCCCTCTGGGTTAGCAGGGAACGCCCGGCAAGAATCCTGTTCGCCGAATGCTCCGTTTGGGCCGCGCTCAACAGGCTATACTCCCGGAACAGGAGGTCCAGATGTCCATTCGCCCTGTCAAGCGGCTCAGCAAATCCAAACCGACCCTCGAAGGCGCCGGCGTGCACTTGCGGCGCGCCTTCGGTTTCGGCAACACATCCGACTTCGATCCGTTCCTCCTGCTGGACGATTTCCGCAACGACATTGCGGAGGATTACCTGGCGGGTTTCCCGTGGCATCCTCACCGCGGGATCGAGACCATCACATACGTTCTGGCCGGAACCGTGGAGCACGGTGACAGCATGGGCAATCATGGCGCTATCGCCGCCGGAGACGTCCAGTGGATGACGGCGGGGAGCGGGATCATCCACCAGGAGATGCCCAAAGGCGACCAGGTGGGCAGGATGCACGGCTTCCAGTTGTGGGCGAACCTGCCCGCGGCGCTTAAGATGACGGCGCCGCGCTACCAGGAGGTGAAATCGGCCGACATCCCGGAGGTGAAGGACGACGACGGCACGCAAGTGCGCGTCGTTTGCGGGAGCTTCTGGGGAATGAAGGGTCCCGTGGACGGCATCGCCGCCGATCCGATGTATCTGGACGTGTCAGTACCGCCGCGCCGCCGGAAGACGCTTCCGGTAGAGACCACGCGCCAGGCATTCGCTTACGTCTTCTCGGGCGGCGGGAAATTCTGCAACGCGTCCGGGCCTCTGGAGGTACCGACCGAAGGAGTTGGATGGGCGGATACAACCTTGCCCACAGAGGCGGACAACCGTTCTCTGGTCCTCTTTGACCGCGGCGACGAACTCACCGTGCAGGCCGGAGAGGACGGCATTCGATTCCTGCTGGTGTCGGGCAAGCCACTGCAGGAACCGGTGGCGTGGTACGGCCCGATCGTGATGAACACCCAACAGCAGCTCCAGCAGGCTTTCGCGGAACTCGAAGCCGGCACCTTCCTGAAGTCAAAGAAGAAGGGCTGAACGGATTTCAAAAGACCCCCCTCGGCTAGTGCTCAAACCTCCCGATTTGGACGGCCGGTTAAAGGCTGTGGCAAGTGGGGCTGTGACAGGTGAGGCTTCTCGTGCCTGCCGAATAGCAGTAGACTGTTGCCGAGTCTAGGAGGTGGTTATGGATAAGCCGCGCCATCCGAAAGCGATCCGAACCTGGGTTCAGCCTCCTCGCTCTCCAATCCCGGATCTAGCTAAAGCCGCGTCCTTCCCGCACGGTCCCAAGACATACGCGACGGACATTTGTCCCACGGCTGGAGGACAAGCATGATCAATGCCTCGCAGATCCGCGCCGGCATGGCGATCCGCTATCAGGGTCAACCATATAGGGTTGTCAATGCGGATTATCATCCGGGGCAGGGAAGAATGGGCGGAGCCAATCATCTCCAGCTCCGCAACCTGGAAACGGGAACAACCTGGGAGTACAGCATCCGTGCGGAATTGAAGGTGGAAGAGCTCGCGGTCGAACGGCAGAACCTCGAGTTCCTCTACGTCAGCGATTCCGTCGGCGTCTTCATGCATCCGCAGAACTATGACCAGTTGGAGATCCCCGTGTCCATCCTCGGCGAGGCGGTGGCCTTCTTAACGGCGGGGATGCATCTTCCGGTAGAGTTCGTCGAGGGGCGCGCGGTCAACGTGGTCTTGCCCGATTTCGTCGAAGTCGTCATCGAAGACACCGCGCCGCCCTCTCACGGCCAGACGGACAGCGCCTGGAAAACAGCCCGATTGGGCAATGGTGTGGAGGTGATGGTCCCGCCGTTCGTAAAAAGCGGCGACGCGATCCGCCTCAATCTGTCCACCCTGAAGTACATGGACCGGGCGCGCGTCAAAGGCGCATAGGTCAAGGGCGGGTGGGGCGTCTGCCCGGCGCGATCAGCCGCGCCCGATGAAGGGCATCCTGGTGGCCATCACCGTCATGAACTGGACGTTCGCCTCAAGCGGAAGGCTTGCCATGTAGAGCACGGCTTGTGCTACGAGTGCGACATCCATCCGCGGTTCAACGAGCATCGCGCCGTTAGCCTGGGGCACGCCTTCGGTCATCCTCTCTGTCATTTCGGTGGCGGCATTGCCAATGTCGATCTGGCCGCAAGCGATGTCGTACTGGCGGCAGTCGAGTGAAATCGACTTGGTCAGCCCGGTGATCGCGTGCTTTGTGGCGGTGTAAGGCGCGGAGTTTGGGCGCGGCGAATGGGCCGAAATGGATCCGTTGTTGATAATGCGCCCGCCCCGCGGCCGTTGCGACTTCATAAGCCGGACGGCCTGTTGCGCGCAATAGAAAGCGCCCGTGAGGTTGACCGCCACCACGGCGTTCCATTGTTCCGGTGTCAGGTCTTCGAACGGCACCGCTGGAGCCCCGACGCCGGCGTTATTGAAGAGCACGTCGAGCCGGCCGAAGCGTTCGACGAGCTCGGAGAAGAGGTGCTGGACGGAGGCTGGGTTGCCGACATCCGCGGATACGGCCAGCACGCGGCTTCCATCGGCTCCGGACGATGCGGCCGTCTTTTCCAGTTCGCTCATGCGACGGCCTGCCAGCACCACCGAGTATCCAGCAGTGAGGAGCGCCAGGCTGGCCGCGCGGCCGATACCGCTACCAGCGCCTGTTACGAGTGCGATTCCGGCGGGTTGTGGCATTTCGTATTCGATTCTGGATCTCTACAAAGTTGAAGGCCTGACTGGATGATCGAGAGTCTCGCGCACTTTCGTCACCAGCGCCTGAGGAGTCACCGGTTTGGGAATAAACGCTACACCCGGCTTGAGCACCCCGTGGTGGACAATCATATCCTCTGTGTAGCCGGACATGAAGAGCACTTTCGTTGCCGGCCGCCGCGCCTGAAATCGCTCCGTGAGGTCTTTCACCGTCATGCCGGGCATGACTACATCGGTCAACAGAAGATCAATCGCCCCCGGATGCCCTTGCTGCAATGACAAAGCTTCGTTCCCCTCGCCGGCCTCCAGCACAACGTAGCCGTAAGTTTCCAGCACCGCTTTGATCAGAGCCCGCACCTCAGGTTGATCCTCCACCACCATTACCGTCTCGGTGCCGCGGTGCGAATCGCCGGCAAATGCGCTGCTTTCCTCCCGTTGCGCTTGTTGGTCTATCCGAGGCAGGTAGATTTTGAAAGACGTCCCCTTGCCGGGTGCACTGGAGACCCAGACCCAGCCGCCATTCTGCCGGATGATTCCGTAAACGGTGGACAACCCCAGGCCTGTTCCCGCCCCTCTTGGCTTGGTGGTGAAGAAGGGTTCGAAGATGTGTTCGCGCACGGACTCGTCCATCCCTATCCCCGTGTCGGTGACCTCCAACAGCACATACAGCCCAGGAAGTAGTTCAGGGTGCTCAGCAACATGCTGGTCGCCCAACTCAAAGTTGGAGGTTTCTATGCTCAGTGTGCCGCCGCCGGGCATCGCGTCGCGCGCGTTCACGGCCAGGTTCATCAACACCTGCTCAGTCTGGCCGGCGTCGGCCATCACCACGCCCAGCGAAGGGTCTAGCCGAGTCACCACTTCGATGTTCTCCGGCACCAGCCGGCGGAACATCTTCTCCACATCGCTCACAATGGCGTTCAGGTTGAGCGGCTTGGGCTGAATGATCTGTTTGCGGCTGAAAGCCAGCAGTTGTTGGGTCAGTTCCGCCGCTCGGTCCCCGGCCTTCCGGATTTGCTCGATCCGTCTCCGGTTGAGATTGCCCTCCGGCATATCGGCGAGCACCAGGTCTCCGTAGCCGTTGATGATCGTAAGCAGATTATTGAAGTCGTGGGCCACGCCGCCCGCCAGAAGCCCGATGGACTCCATCTTCTGCGCCTGCCGCAGTTGTTCCTCGATGCGTGTGTGCTCCTCGCCAGCTTGGATGCGCTCTGTGATGTCCATCTGGATTCCGTCCCAGAGAACTCGCCCGTCTGGGAGCTGGCGAGGTGTCGAGCACAGATGCATCCAGCGAGTCTCGCCATCCCTGCGGCGCAAGCGTAGTTCCACGTTGTGAACTCGCAAGTCCTTGGCCGCGGCTTCCTCCGCGGCGGCAAGCGCCATGCGGTCCTCTTCGACGACCATGCTGTAGAGTGCCGCGGGATCGCTTAAGACCTCCTGCGCGGAACAGCCATTCAGCCGTTCGACGCCGGCGCTGACATAGAGGAAGCGAGAGCTGCCGTCGCGCTCACGGACAAGCTGATACACCATGCCGTTCGGCAGGTTATCTGCCAAGGCTTGCAGGCGGCTCTTCTCTTCGCGGGAGGATCGTTCGGCGGATTGTGTCTCAGAAATGCTGGCCGCGATCAGCAAGCCGCAAACCGCTCCGAACCCTATGTAGAGCTGGATCCCGAGTAATCGTTCCATTGGGCCCGATGCGCCCAGGAGCAGAGGCGCGGTGCTGGCTGCGGGGCTGGTGATTGCAATTGCAGACAGCACAACGAGCGCTAGCGTGACGCCGAGTTGGCCCATGCGCAAAGCCGGCCAGACGAGGAATCCCGCCAGCATGTAGGGCTGAACAGCAAGATGATTGGAGGTTGCCGGCGCATGAAACGTCAGCCACCCGGCGGCGACCCACACCAGCAGAAATGCTCCAGCCTCAGCTGATCGGCTCCAACGCAGGCCGGGGAGCCAATCGGCGAAGTCCAGCCAGACGACGAGCAGGGGCGTTATCACCACAATGCCCAGCCCATTGGAAACCCACCACGTCAACCAGCAACTCCAAAACGAAGCCCCCGTGGTTAGGCTCGCCGTGCCTCCGCCGAGCAGCGCGGTGCAGGCGTTCACCAGTCCCGCGGATGCGAGCAACGCCACCACCTCCTTGACGCGGGAGAACCGCACGACTTCCCCGCAGAAATGGGAAATCAGCCAGGCGCAGAGAAACGATTCGAGTACGTTAGCCGTCATGAAGCCAAGGCTTGCGCTGAACGGCCGTCCAGACAGCAGGTTGGCGCAACTGCCGACGACGAAAAGTATCGGGAGAATCGAAGGCCAGCGCCGGCGGGGACTGAGCAAGAGCGCCGCCAGACCGAGGCCGCTGGCAGGCCAGATGGCCGCAATCGCTTTCCCAGTGTCAGGGAAGCGAAATCCCAAATCCAAAGCAAGAAAGTAGCCTAGCGCGACGAGGCTGAACCAAATGGCCTGTCGCCGGAAGACCCCATCAGCAGGAACGGGCGGCACGAAATGCTCCCTTCCGCGTTCGACCTGGGCATCCTTGACGTTCAATCTTCACTTTACAGTGAATCGTCCAGTCATTCCGAGGTTCCACCGGTCAGGTCGTCCACCTGCCTCGGCAAGGGAGGAGTTGCCAATCGAAAGGGCTGCTCGGAGAAGGATGCACCGCCAAGCCACGATTCCGCGCCCTTGTGCAGTGCGTGCAGTGTTGTCAGGATTGGGGAAAGGGGCGGTCACACTGATATCCACTGATATCCGGGGACACGCAAATCCCATAAGTGTCGGCTCAACGTCCTCCAGCGATCACCGGAATCGAAGTGTACGCGGCGGATGGGGTCGCCCGAATCCCCAGCGCGTCGATCCGGCCGCCCGCGGGGACATTGAATTGTACGGTGCCGCGGATGTTCGCCGCGGCAGGCAGGAACTGAGTCAGCATCTGCGAGGTATGGCCCCAAGCCGGAAGATGGATTGTCGCGCTTCCTAGAACATTGCCGCTCTCGCCGCGCAACGTAGCAGACACGTCCTCAGGTTGCGCCGTACTGTTGGTCAGCGCGATTCCCGTCGTGAGTTGGTTTGTATTGTCGAAGGCCAGCGTGCTCGAGCCGGAGTTGGACGTTTGCAGGGGAACGACGGCCTCCTGCCCTGAGTTCTGGAAGATGGCGAATCCACTGACACTGCCGCTCGTAGTGAGTTGCGCCGAGCCCACTCTCGCCGGGTCCGTGATGCCAGCCTGCGTCTGAATCAACGTCGAACTGCCCGCGGCCAGATCCAGTGTCAGCGTGGAGGCCGTCTGCGTCGTGTTGGATTGGGGCAACAGCAGTGGCAGCTCAAGCGGGTTGCCACTGTCATCCAGGAATTTGAGCGTCGCTTGCGCGGCGGTAGCGCCCATGTTCACCAGCGTGACCACAGTCTGCCATCCGCTTCCGGAAGCAATATGGGCCAGAGTTCCGCTGCCCGTGTCCGCATTTGTCAGGCTCGGCAGAGTGGTGATGGCCGCGCCGTTCGTGCGCAATCCAAGCACGCTGATTCGCCCAGCCTCCGTCGTGTCGAACTGGATGGTGCCCCGCTTATTGGCGGCTGCGGGGAAGCCGTAAGCTGCGTCGTTCATCATGAACGAGCGATGCCCGTTCGCTTCCAGTTGGATCGTACTGAATCCAAGGCGTGCGCCCGAATCGTCGCGAATAGTTACGTTGACCGCTGTGCCCGTCGCGGCGAGATTGGAGATTGCCAGGCCGGTCCGCAAGCTGCCCGTGTTGTCGAACGAAAGCATATACGACGATGCCGAGCGTCTCTCGAGCGGCACGACGGCAGCCTGACCAGTGGGCGTGTACGTGAAGATGGCGAAGCCATTCGCGTTGCCGCCGGAAAGCAAGTGGACCGCGCCTGCCTGACTGTCCATGTTCACCGGGCCGCTGGTGTCGAAGCTCAGCAGCGCGTTGGGTTGGATGGTCGCCGCCAGGCTTGAGCCCAGCACGGTGCCCGTGAGCCAGGATTGAGCCGACGTGAAGGGCAGAGTGAGGTCGTGCCCATCGTTGCCCAGGAACTCCAGCCGCGCGTCAACCGGGTTCGTGCTCGTATTGACCAGCGTGACCGACGTGTCCCAACCGCCGCCCGAAGCGATCTGCGCCATCGATCCCACAAACGGCAACGTGTCGTCGCTGGAACTCGACTGTCCCACCGTGAATGTACGATTGGCGATAGCGATCGTCGCGCTCCGTGGCGCTCCCGCGTTGGGCGCCACCGTGAACGCGACCGTAGCGCTGCCGGTTGCACTGGCGTTTCCGCCTATCGTGATCCACGCCGCTGGGCTCGACACGGTCCAGGTGCAGCCGGGTGTGGTCGTGATGTTGACCGTGCCGTCTCCGCCCGTCGAGGCAATGAACGCTCCATTCGCACTGAGCAGGTAGGTGCAATAGGGACTCGAGCCACCGCGATCCCCGCCGCCTAGTGCCGGCTGAAGCACAGCCGTGTTGCGCGGATTCTGATAGATCATCGGCCAGTCGTACGGGGAAGGGTCGTAAGGCGCGCCAGTAGAAAGAACGGAAACGAAGCTTGGGACGTCGCCCGAGACGCCGAACGCCGCCAGATCGTACGAGACGGCGATATCGGTGATCCCGTCACGATCGAAGTCGCCGATCAAGGGTATTGCGGAAAAGGGGACCGGGTGATCGTTCGCGTTCATCAGCTGCCACGACCGGGACACGGAAGCGTCGCGGCGATAGGCGAACAATTGCTGGCTGTAGTAGGCGAGTCCAGCGGGAGTGAAGCCGCCCAGGTCGATGCGGGCAGTGACGATTTCGGGATACCCGTCGCCGTCGATGTCGCCGATCACGATGGGACCGAACCCTGGATTGTGATTCGGCGCCACCAGCGGCCATTGGTTGGAGTAAGGCGTTCCGTCGCTGTTGAACACGCTGAGATGCTGTTGGTCGGAGAGCACGATCTGCTCATGCCCGTTCCGCTCGAGATCGCCGACGGCCAGATACGCCTGCGTGACTAACGTATTAGCGACAGTCACGGGCCAGCCCGGCCTTTCCGAACCATCCGGCTGAAACACATGTACGGTCGGCTGAGTGAGGAAGGACTGAGTGGCATCCCAGACACACGACACCACGATGATTTCCAGCTTGCCGTTGTGGTCGAGATCGGCGGCCGCCATCGCCATCGGCACTCCCACAATCGTCGGCGCCTGCCAGGTCAGCGGCGAGCCATCGCCCGCGAACAGTCTCAAGGCATAAGTCGAGGGAGCGGGGATCTCGATCATTACAATCTCGCTCGCGCCATCGCCGTAAACGTCGCCGATGATGGTCCTGACACCGTTGTACGGCTGAACGTTAGAACCGTAGTGGTCTGAGACGGCGAGGGGAAAGTTGGCGCTGAGCGAGGTGCCATCCGGCCGCCAGGCGAAAACGTAAGCAGGCGATTCCGCCGTGGCGTCTTCCCCAACTGCAACGATGTCCCACGGGTCGCCTGCTCGAAGATGGGCGATGACCGGCTGAGCCTCGCCAAAGAGGACGCTCGGACTGGGAATGATGGAATAGGATGTCCCATCGGGCCGCAGCACACGCAGGCTGCCCGTGGTCATATCGGAAGCCGTTTCGACGAGAACCGCTTCCTCGCCAGGCTTGCCGTCGAGACTCGCGGCGGCAACTTGACTGAGAGTCGAGTTGCCGTTGAGGAGCGTTCGCTGAGCGGGTGCGTTCAGTGGCAGCGTCCACATCGGAACCTGGGTCTGCGGAGCGCCCCAATTCGTGGCTTCCACCAGCAGGCGCGTCGTTCCATCCACATTGAGAGCGGGTACCAATCCGGCACTCGTCCAGGGGCCCGGATCGATCAGTTGCGGCCAATTCGTGGACAACAGATCCGGTTCCAGGTACACCATGGTGGTGGCCTGATTGGTTAACCGTGCCGCGTTCACCGTCAGCCGGATCGTGTAGTAGTCCGCCTGCGTGATCGAGGCGGTATACCAATTCGCGAGCAGGCCGTTGGACACGGTGTTCAAGCCGCCGCCATTCAGAACGATTCCATCGCTCTGCCAACCGGAAACCGGATTGATGCCGCGTGCCCATTCCACTTGAAACCCCCGGAACCCCGCAGCCATCGCCGAGCCGGTGATGGGCACCGCGAAGCCCGGCTTCATCATGGTTGCCGCCGTCGGAAAACCGGGCGGCACGGGGCTGTCGATCGACACGGGGGCCGCGGTTACCTCAACGCGATCCACAAATTTCTGGCCCGCGGCATTGTATGCGGTCAGCCGGATCGTATAAACGCCATTCGCGACGGTGGTGGCATCCAGGCTGCCCAGCGCGCCGGCTACTGGAGCGTTTCCCGTCTGGAGCGTCGTCCAGTGGTTGGCTGGGTGCCAGAGCCGTACTCCAGCGTGTAGCTGGCGAAACTGGCGCCTCGGGCAACGCCCGATATCATGACTTGGCTCTGCACCGTGGCGCCATCGAAGGGAGCGCTGATCTTGGCTTCCAGGACTCCAGCCAGCGCGACGGCATTCGCGGCGTCCACACGGCCGTATCCGAAATTGAGGTCGATTGCGCCCTCCGCTACACCCTGCGCCGTCGTGCGAATCGCTTGCCGCACATCTTCATTCGAGTATTCCGGATGCTCGGCCAGCAGCAGGGCGGCAAGCCCCGAAACGTGGGGCGTGGCCATGCTCGTCCCCTGTAGCCTGGTATAACCAGGGCTAACCGGCGTTCCCATCGACGTGCCCGCAGCCTGCAGGGACAGAATGTCCACGCCCGGCGCCGCTACATCGATCTTGCTGCCAAAGTTGGAGAAGCCCGCCAGATTGTCGCTGGGGTCCGTGGCGGCAACGGTGATAACGTCCCAAAGCGCCGCGGGGTAAAAGTTCCGCGCGTCCGTTTCCGAATTTCCGGCGGCCGCTACGATGACTGCGCCCATGTTGTACGCATAGTCGATGGCTTCGGCGATCGTTTCCGACTTTGCCGCGCTGCCCCACGACAGGCTGAGCACATCCGCGCCCTCGTTCGCCGCATACACAATTGCCGGGGCCAAGGCCGAGTCCGGGCCATTGCCAGTGGAATCCAGCGCCTTCAGCGGCATCACCTGGGCCTGCCAGGCAACCCCTATAACTCCGATACCGTTGTTGCCTACCGCCGCTACGGTACCGGCCACATGCGTGCCATGGCCAAAGTCATCCGTCGGATTGTTGTTGCCCGCGATGAAATTCCAGCCCTGCGTATCGTCGACGTAGCCGTTGTCGTCGTCGTCCAATCCGTTGCCCGCGATCTCTTTTGGGTTTGTCCAGATATTGGCGGCAATGTCCGGATGAGAGAAATCGATCCCGCTGTCCACTACCGCGACCACAACGCCTTTCCCCGTTGTAGAGCCCCACGCTGCCGGGGCGTTGATCTTGAACAACCCCCAAAGATCGGCATAGGGCTGACCCCACGAGCCGGAGCTGCTGAGGTACGGATCGTTGGGCAGGTCGCACGTCTTGTAGGTGTGCTCCACTTCGGCGTACTCGACATCCGCGTCGGCTCGCAGCAAGGCGAGCGTGCCGGCCACATCCGGTGCATTGCCGCCTAGCTCGACGATGTAAGTGCGAGAAATGTCCGGCGGCTGGAACACCCCGCGATACCGGCCGGCTCGTTGGGCGAACCGCCCCCGCGTGCGCTGGGCGATCTGCTGGCCCGAAACTTGGCTCTGCAGTTTTGCCTGAACCATCCCGGGATACAGCGGCGCCAACTTCGCGATCTTGTAGCGCGTCAGGAATATGCTCACCGCGGGAAGCGGCGATTGGGACGCGTTGGCCGCCTCGATCGCCTTCGCTCCGGAGCGCAGCGACTGCTCGGCCTCGCTGGCTAAAGGATCTCGAAGCTTTACCAGGATTCTCGGAGGGCTGTGCGACTGGCTGCCTGAACTCGCGGCGGGCGCACTGCCGGCCGTTAACGCCAGGCCCAGCAGAGCCCCCAGAATCGTTGAAGCTACCAGCGCCCGCCATCGCATCGGTTTGTCAGCCAATCGCTTCCGGCCGATCGACTTCCGTATCGGCGTTCAATGCTATTGGCCCTCCTGAAGCTCTCGTCATAGTAATCGGTGGGACTGCCGTGCGGGTCTGTAAACGACGTTGACACCAATTCAGGCGGTTCGCGTTACTCATGCATCTGAGCGAATGTTGAGTTCAAATTGCCGCTGGGCAGCCTCCGCGCCCTTTCGCTCTCAGACGCGCTTCCGCACCTGCTGGGTACGGCCGATACCCTGACAGTCCGCTAACCGCGCGCCTCTTCGCTCACCATCTCCGCCATATAGCTCGACCGGACGAACGGCCCGGCGAAGACCATCTTGAACCCAATATCGAGCCCGTACGATCTCCAGCGATCATAGCGATCTTGTTGCACGTACTCCACCACTTCCATGTTGCGTCGCGTCGGTTGCAGGTATTGCCCGATGGTGGCTACTTCGGCCGATGCCGTACGCAGGTCGTCCAGCACGCGCTTGACCTCATCCTCCGTCTCACCGAGCCCTGCCATCAGCCCGGATTTCGTGAGCGCGTCCGGGCGATGCTTCTTCGCGAACTCGAGCACGTTCAGCGACTGCCGGTAATTCGCCTGGGGCCGGACCCTCCTGTAAAGCCGCTGCACCGTTTCCATATTGTGGTTGAAGACGTGCGGCCCGGCATCCAGCACGCGCGCCACGGCTTCGAGGTCGCCGCAAAAGTCCGGCGTCAGGACCTCCACCCGGGCCTCGGGAAGCGCTTTCCGGACTCGCCGCACCGTTTCGGCGAAGTGGTGCGAGCCGCCATCCTCCAGGTCGTCGCGATTCACGCTGGTGATCACCACATAGCGCAGCTTCATCTCCTGCGCCATGCGCGCCACATTGGCGGGTTCGCTGGCGTCCAGGGTGAATTCGCGCTTTGCCGGCGATCCTTTGGGCACAGAGCAGAACGCGCACCCGCGTGTGCACAGGTTCCCCAGGATCATAAATGTAGCCGCGCCCCGGTGAAAACACTCGTGCATGTTCGGGCAGCGCGCCGACTCGCAGACCGTGTGCAGCTTGAGCCGCCGCAGATCGTTCTTGAGCGACTGTACCGATTGGAAATTGGCGTTGGGCTTGCGCAGGAATCCCGGTAAGCGCGGCCCGTGCCTGCCCTTGCTCTCCGGGTCGATTTGAACGAGCGTCATCCTTTCCAGATTATCGCCGGTTCTCTCACTGGCCGTTGGTCGTTGCCGTCCGCCGCCCTCAGTCCTTCGATGGGAACTTGCGCGGAATTACGTTGGGGATATCGAGGCTCTTGAGCTTGGCGCGCGCCTCCGCGGTCGCATCGGACGAACTGAAGGGTCCCACCAGGACGCGAACGAGTTCAGGCTTGGACGACTCGGCGAGAAAGACGTGGAACTGGTGTTTTCTTAAGAGAGCCGCAAGGGATTGAGCTTCGCTGAGCCGCGTCGATGCGACTTGCAGGTACGATCCGTTCGGGGGCTTCACCACCTGGTCGCCGTTCTTTGAAGTAGCGGGCTTTGCGGCTGCCGGATCCGCTTTCTTCGTTGTGGAGGGCTCCTTCTCCTGAGACGCCGGTTTCTCCTCCGTCTTTGAGGACGAATCCGCCGCGGGCGCAGCCGCCTCATCGACCGCTGGAACCGCCGCAGGTGTGCTGGCCGGAGGATTGGACGGCGGAGAATCTACGACGAGGGGGTTCTGCTCCCCAGAACGCCGCGCCGTTGTCGCTCCCGCCGAAGCCTGCCCGACGCTCTTGCCCGCGAAGAAACCCATCGCGAAGAAGATCCCCAGCAGAATCACTACGATTCCGAGCACGCTAAAGAGTTGACGATTGCCCAGCACTAGTTCAAACTCACCTTCCGAGCGGATTGCCATCGCGTCTCTGCCTCATTTCGTTCGGGTCTTCCCAGAGCTTAAACCCCTGCTGCCCGGCAAGACAACCTCGGGTTCAACTTTGTGGATCGCGCCGTTTTCCCGGCCATATTCTGTATAGAATTGTTCTTTCAGGCCGCATCCTGAACATTCGGGAATGGACTCGCCTCAAGGTTTCCGCTTTGCCTGCGTCCCCGGCTGCAGCCGCTGCTGCGATGTGGAAGGTTATGTCTACTTGACGGAAGAGGACCTCCATCGTGCCGCCGCCTACGTTGGGCTCTCCGCCGCCGAGTTCGAGAAGCGCTACGTTTACCGGACCCGCCACCTCATCCGGCTCCGCAAGCCAAGAGGGAAGAACGCGCTGCAGTGCCACTTTCGTGACGGCCGGGGCTGCTCCATTCATGAGGTGAAGCCGGTTCAATGCCGCCTCTATCCGTTCTGGCCCGAGATGGTGGAAAACGTCAGGCTTTGGCGCAAAGCTGCCCGCTCGTGCCCCGGTATCGGAACGGGACCGCTGATCCAAATTGGAACGGCGATTGAAACAGCCTCCGAAATGCGTCGCGCCTACCCCCGCCTGTACGACGGCGTGTAGTTCTGTAACCTATTCATTCCAAAGAGTCAGCCTCATCAGCCCGCCGCACTCCCAAGTTGGCACGCATCGTGCAGTGTGATGGCTGCATGTTCGACCCGATCCAAAGCCGGATGGAGCACTATCTCGATCTGCTGAGCGCGCGCCAGAAACTCGTCGCTTCCAACGTAGCCAATCTGGCCACACCCGGCTACAAGACTCGCGATATCGACTTCCAGTTCGAATTCGAATCTCAAATCGCCGCTGGCGCTCCGAACGTCACTGAGCCAAAGGGTCTCACGGTCAAGAACGATGGAAACAACGTCAGCCTCGACCGCGAAACCCGGCTCCTGGCCGAAAATGCCATGCGCTTCAATTTCGTATCGAACCTCATGAAGAACGAACTGCGGATGGTGAAGCAGGCCATCGCGGAGGGCAAGTAAGCATGAGTCTCTTCAACCTCATGTCCGTCAGCGCCTCTGGGATGCAGGCCCAAAGACTCAGAGCCCAGACCATTGTGGAGAACCTAGCCAACGCGGAGACGACGCGCACGCCGGATGGCGGCCCCTACAAACGCAAAGACGTCGTGATGGCTGCGGGAGAGGTGGATTCTCCTTTCTCTGCCGTCTTCCAGTCCTCGCTGGAGAGCGGCGCGAGTGGCGTCTCGGTTTCCGAAATCCTCGAAGACTCGCGCCCCGGCGAACTCCGCTACCAGCCGGGCCATCCCGACGCGAACGAGAAGGGGTACGTGACCTATCCGCACGTCAACTCTGCCGAGGAGATGGTGGACCTCATGGACGCCTCGCGCGGCTTTGAAGCCAATACCGCCGCCATGAGCGCCGTGAAAGACATGGTGGTCAAGTCCATCGATTTGCTGAAGATATGAACGTCACCGCCATCACCTCCGGAATCAATCCCATCGCCGCGCCGAATCCCATTCGGGGAGTGGGCGAATCTACTTCGGCGCAGGGTGGATTCGGCCAGGCCATGGTCGATGCTCTCGATAGCGTTCGGTCGATACAGGACGCCGCGCGTGCCTCCGCGCAGAGCTTTATGAATGGAGAGACCGAGGAAATTCACAAGGTTGCGCTCGATCAGCAAAAGGCCGCTATCTCGCTGGATCTCTTTCTCCAGATGAGGAATAAGGTCGTTAGCGCTTACCAGGAAATCATGAAGATGCAGGTCTGAGGAGCGATTCATGGACCAGTTCAAGCAGCTCCTCGATCAGCTCTCCACCCGGCAGAAGATCCTCATTGCCGTCATGGCGTGCGTGGTCGCGGGAGGCCTGCTGTTCGGTCTGCGCTGGAACAAGGAACGCGATCTCCGCCCGCTGTTCTCCAATCTCGCCGCCGACGATGCAGGCGCGGTGGTGGAGAAGCTTCGTGCCTCCAACGTCGAATTCAAAGTAGCCGACAACGGCACCATCCTCGTGCCTTCCTCCCGCGTCGCCGAACTTAGGCTGGACATGGCTTCCGCGGGCCTGCCCAAGAGCGGCCGGTTGGGCTTCGAGCTCTTCGACAAGCAGAACTTCGGCGCAAGTGAGTTTGACGAGCAGGTGCGCCTCCGCCGGGCCATCGAGGGCGAACTTGAACGCAGCGTCATGACACTGACCGGGGTCGAATCCGCCCGGGTGCATGTGACGTTCTCCAAGGATTCCGTCTTCAGCGACCTCCGCCAGCCCGCCAAAGCCAGTGTCTTGGTCAAGCTGCGGCCTGGCGCGCAGCTCTCCGCGCAGAACATTTCGTCGATTGAGCACCTGGCGGCCAGCGCCGTCGAGGGGCTTCAGCCTGAAGCCGTTTCGGTTGTCGACATGAACGGCAATCTGCTCGGAAAGCCTCGCGCTACGCTTGACACCGACAGCGGCGCATCTTCGGCCTCACTGGAGTACCGCCAATCTCTCGAACGCGATCTGCTTGTCAAGATTCGCTCCACACTCGATCCGTTGCTCGGGCCGGAGAAGTATAGGGCGGGTGTGACGCTCGAATGCGACTTCACCAGCGGCGAGCAAAGCGAAGAGACTTTCGATCCCGACCGCTCGGTCATACTGACGGCTCAAAAGTCGGAAGATTCTGCTGGCTCTTCTTCGGCTGGGGGCGTCCCCGGAACGGCATCCAATCTGCCGCGGCCCATCCCTCCCTCTTCGGGCGGGCGCGGAGCCGTTGCCCGGAAGACCGAAAACGTTGCCTATCAAACCAGTCGCGTCGTCAAGCACCTCAAACTGCCGCAAGGCACCGTCAAACGGGTCTCGGTGGCGGTCCTTCTCGATCAGGGATTGCACTGGGAAGGCTCAGGCCCGAACGCACGGCGCGTATTGGATCCACCTTCGCCAGACAGGCTGAAGGTGGTCAAGGAAGTGGTGTCGGGAGTGATGGGCTTTCAACAGGAGCGGGGCGACCAGGTTCTGGTGGAAACACTTCCGTTCGATGCGACCCTTGCCCTGCCGGCCCCCGAAGCGCCACTCAAGACGCCTTTGCGGCAATCACCGCAGTCCTGGGGCAGTCCGGATGAACTGGTTTTGCGAGTCAAGTCGCTTCCAAGGGTCTGGCTCATCGCTGGCGGCTGCCTCCTGTTGACAACTCTCGTGCTGCTCGTTGTGCTTTACCGGGCTCTGTTCAAGAAGAAGCAGCGGAAAGCGCAAGCCGTCCTGACGGGCGGCGCTCAATTGCCGGCAGGTTCGGCAGGCGCCGCTCAACTTCCCCCGCAAAGCGGAGGCGAGTTTGAATCGAAGGCCCTGGCTCAGCTTGCCGAGAACCGCCAGATCCAGGAACAGGCGCAGAACGACGCTCTACAGTCCCTGAAACAGTTACCCACCACGAGAAAATCGGAGGTCTACCGGAAGTTCATACTCGACGAGGCGAAGAAAGACCCAGCCAGAGTGGCCCAACTCGTGCGGTCGTGGCTGAACGCGGAGGGTGCCTGAGGCATGATTCGAAACTCGGTCAAGGAGGACACGCTTCAGGTCAAGATAGGTGGGGCGAAAAAGGCCGCCATTCTCATCGTGTGCATGGGGGATGCCGTCAGCGCGGAGATCTTAAAGGAACTAGACGAGGAAGAGGTCGCCGCCATCGGGCGCGAAGTTGCACGCCTGCAGAACATCACCGCTGAGGACGGCGAGCAGGTGCTCGAAGAGTTCTACCAGCTCGCCATGGCCCAGGACTACGTTCTGAAAGGCGGCGTTGACTACGCGCGCAAGATTCTGACCAAGGCTTTCGGTCCCGAGTCGGCCAGGAAGATCCTCGACCGGCTGCTAAAGCAGATTGGAGCCGACGCCGCGAACTTCGACGCGCTTCAAAAAGCCGATCCGCAACAGCTCGCCAAGTTCATTCACAATGAGCATCCGCAGACCATCGCCCTGGTGCTCAGCCATCTCAACTCGTCGCAGGCCGCCGGGCTGCTCTTCTCGCTGCCGGGCGACCTGAGGGCCGACGTGGCCCTGCGCATGGCCAATCTGGACCAGATCTCTCCCGACATCATCTCCAAAATCGCTTCCATCATCGGCCAAAAGCTCAAAGCGCTTGGGGAAATGAGCCGCGAATCTTATGGCGGCGTGCGGGCCGTCGCAGAGATGTTCAACCGGCTCGATTCCTCATGCAGCAAAGACATCCTGGAGAATATCGAGGGCAGCGACCCTACGCTCGCCGAAACCATACGCCACCTGATGTTCGTGTTCGAAGACCTCTTGCTCATCGACCAGAACGGCATCAAGGAGATTCTAGGCCGCATCGACCGCAAGATCCTCACGGTGGCGCTCAAAGGCACCAGCGACCAGCTCAAAGATCATTTCCTGGAGTGCATGTCCCAACGGGGAGCGGAGATGCTGCGCGAGGACATGGAGGCGCTGGGGCCCATCAAGATCAAGGAAGTGGAGTCGGCCCAGCAGCAGATCATCGCGGTCGTACGGCAGATGGAAGCAGAAGGGGCCATTAGCCTGAAGGGCGCGATAGGCGAGCAGTATGTCGTCTAGAATCATCCGCGGAGAGCAAGCGGCTTTCCAGCCGCACTCCTGGCAGCAGGTCCAGCGCTCCGGCGATGCACCCTCATCGCCCCCGGATGGCCGCGAATTCTCTCCGGTCCGGAGCGGAGCGTCCGGGATGCGTGGTTGTGCCCAAGGGCCGAGTGCCCAGGCGGCTGACATCGAGGAACTTCGGTCCCTCCTACACCAGGAGTTTCAGGCGCGCATGGAACGGGAGCGCGCGGCAGCCTTCGCGGCGGGCCGGGAAGCGGCCCTGAACGCCGGCAGACAGGAATCGCAAGCGCACTACGAGCGTTTGTCCCGCAGCATCGAGGAACTGGCTGGCTGCCGTCTTCGCTACCGCCGGGAAACCGAACGGGAGGTCGTTCAGCTCTCCCTTGAGATTGCCAGACGGATTCTCCGCCGCGAATTGACAATCGATCCCGAAGCCATTCTCGGGTTGCTCCGCGCCGGATTGGAATCGGTTTCATTGCGTGAAGTCCTGGAGGTGCGAATCCATCCGGCCCACGCCGAAACCGTTCGAGACGCGCTGCGCAAGATGGGAGCCCCGGCGGCGATTTCCATCGTCGGCGATCCCCACCTCGAACCCGGTGCGGTGACCGTGGAAACGCGCCGGGGAGCTTTCGATTCATCCGCCGAAACGCAGCTCGACGAGATTCAGCGCGGCTTTGCCGACCTGATGGAGAGGAGCATAGCCCGTTGACTCAGGATCCCGCTCACTCGCGGTTGGGCCGGTTTTTCGAGACGTTGCGCCACGTCGAAGCAGTGCGCGCGACGGGCGTTGTGGAGCAGGTTGTCGGGCTTCTTATAGAGTCAAAGGGACCGCCCGCCGGAGTTGGCGATTTCTGCGAGATCCGCACACGGGAAGGGCCTGGCATCCGGACTCAGGTCATCGGTTTTCGCGACGGCCGCATCCTATCGATGCCGCTGGAGGAGACTGGCGGACTACAGCCGGGCGACACCCTGGTGTCCCGCAAACGCGATGCGCGAGTCGGCGTTTCCCAGGGCCTGCTCGGCCGGGTTCTAGATGGCTTTGGCATGCCCATGGACGGGGGTCCTCCGATCCAGGCGGACGACTGGTACGACCTCTATGCGGCGCCTCCAGGTCCAATGGAACGAGAGCCGATCAGCGAACCCCTCACCACCGGGGTGCGCGCCATCGATAGCTTCCTGACCTGTGGGCGCGGGCAGCGCATCGGCATCTTCGGCGGCAGCGGCGTGGGCAAAAGCACTCTTCTGGGCTCGCTGCTGAGGAACCACGATGCCGACGTAGCCGTGCTCGCCCTCGTCGGCGAACGGAATCGCGAGGTGCGCGACTTCATCGAAAATGAGTTGGGTCCGGAAGGCCTGAAGCGCAGCGTGCTGATCGTGGCGACCTCCGACCGGCCCTCGCCGCTGCGCGTCCGGGCTTGCTTCGTCGCCCTGGCCGTCGCGGAGTACTTCCGCGATCAAGGCGCGAACGTTCTGATGGTCGCCGATTCGGTGACCCGTCTTGCCATGGCTCAGCGCGAGATCGGCCTCGCCGCGGGCGAGCCGCCCAGTCAGAAGGGCTACACGCCATCCGTCTTCCAGATGCTGCCTAAGGTCTTCGAAAGGGCAGGCAATTTCCAGAAAGGCTCTATCACCGGGTTCTTCACCGTTCTGGTCGAAGGGGACGATATGAACGAACCTGTCACCGACGCCGTCAGGGGGATTCTGGACGGCCACATCGTACTGTCGCGCCAGCTCGGACAAAGGGGCCACTACCCGGCCATCGACGTCCTTCAATCCGTTTCGCGTCTCGCATCCCGGGTCGGGCGGCCGGAGCTGGTACAGGCAGCCCGGCGGTTACGCGAATGCCTGGCACTGCTCCAATCCACGGAAGACCTGATTCGCATCGGGGCCTATGTCTCTGGCAGTAACGGCAAAGTGGATGCCAGTATCCGGATTCAGGACGACATCACCGCCTTCCTCCGTCAGTTGCCGGGCGAGCGAAGTAGCATGGACGACACGGTCGGCCGGATGAGCGCCCTCGCGGGGAATCTGGCAGGGAGCGTATCCCGTTGAAAAAATTCACGTTTCGATTGCAGCGCCTGCTCCAGTGGCGAATCGTCGAGAGGGAGCGTGAAGAAGGCCGGTTACAGGCCCTGGTGTCGGAGCTGCAGCGGCTGGATGCGGCACGCCTCGCCGTCGAAAGGAACGCGGAGTCGGCGGAGAAGTCGATGCTTCGGCCGGACGTCCTCATTGAGGAACGGCAGGCTCTCGGAGGCTACCGCCGCTTCATCGCCGGCGAAAGGCAGAGGCTCGCCCGGCTTCGTGGCGAACTGGGAAGTCGCATCGAAGCACAGCGCCGCGTCCTGGTGGAAGCTGAGCGCAACGTGGAGGCGCTTCGTCTGATGCGCGATGAGAAGCAGGCTCAATGGCGGAGAGAGGTCGACAAGGAGCAGGAGGAGCTGATTTCGGAATTGGTCACAGCGCGCTGGGGTAGACGGGTGTGAGACGCCTCGGAAGAGCCGGTTATCCGAAAACGGTAGTTGAGGGATCCTGCCAAGCAGGGAAGTGCACGTTCGCAGCGAGCCCGGAGGGCGGAAGCGTGTAGCCCACGGCGCAAGCCGTGGGAGGTCGGCATATCGGGGGGAGCCCCGGAACGGGGCGAAAGACCCGAGCCGTTGCGTTGTTTCGCCCCGTCCCGGGGCTTCTCTTGAATCCGCGATGAACCCAGTGCTCACGCACTGGGCAACATTCTTACGCTCCTACGGAGCTTTTTGGGCTTCGGCTTCGCTCGGATTTTCAACTGCTCCGCGGTTCACCCTGCGGGTGAGAACGTGCTTCGCCCCAAGCAGTTGCAGGCGAAGAAGCTAGGCTCTGGATAGGCCGCTAACTGCCGTTCTTAGGATTATCGATCCAAGCCCTGCTTCAGGAACGCGGCGAACTCGGCGGGATCCTTCGTCAGTCCCGGGAAGGTAACCGTGGGCTTTTCGTCGGCGTTGAAGATCGCATAGTACGGGATTGCCACCGTCTGGAACAGGCTCTCCTGCCGCTTCTGGTTCTTCTCGCTATCGGCGTCCGAGCCGTCTGTGTAGAGGTCGAGCAATACGAACCGGTCCAGCAGCCCGGAGATTTCCGGGCGTGGGAACATGTTCGCTTCCATCCACTTACAGTTCGTGCACGCGTAGCCCGTGAACGTGACGAGGACGCGCTTGTTCTCCGCTTTAGCCTGCTGGAAAGCCGCGTTGTAGTCGTGCTTGATGGCCCGATGCGCTTCCGCCGTTCCACCGGAAAGCGGGCCCGAAGTCTCGGCAGCCGCCGGCACATAGGCGTCGAGTTCACCCAGCCGGCCGCCAAACATCCCCGGAATCAGGCTGAGCGCGAAGCCCAGGAACAACACGCCGAGCAGCGCGCGTCCAGCGGAGACGTTCTCATCCCGCTTGATTCCTTCCATGCGCAGGAAGCCCAGCAGGTACAAGCCAGGGCAGGCAAACAGGACGATCCAGATGGCGAGAAACCTGTCTCTTGTCAACAAGTTCCAGTGCAATACCTGATCCACCGTCGCAAGGTACTTGAGCATCGCCGCGAGCACCGCGAACCCCAGGACCACTTTGACTCGCGCCATCCAACCACCACTGCGCGGCAACCGTTGGAGAAAACTCGGGAAGATCGCCAGCAGGAAGAAAGGCGAGGAAAGAGCCAGAGAAAACGCGAGCATCCCCAACACTGGCTGCAGCTTGTCACTGCCCACCGACGCAGCCAGCAGCGTTCCCATGAACGGTCCCACGCAGGCGAACGAGGCCAGGCAGAAGGTCAGGCCCATGATCAACGTGCCGGCATAGCCGCCGCGATTCGATTCCGCATTGAGCTTCGTCAAGAGGCTGCTTGGCAGGGTGATTTCGAAGGCGCCCAGCAAGCTCAAACCAAAGGCCAGGAAGACTAATGTAATCAATCCGTTAACCCAAGGATTCGAACCCAGCCTGACAATGGCAAACGGCCCCAGGGCGGCGGTCAATCCGAAACCGATGCCCGTGAACAAAAGCACGATGCCCAGGCAGAACACAACAGCCTGGCGGATAGCCTGCCCGCGCGTCGGGCTTCCCTGGTTCAAGAAGAACGACATCGTGATTGGAATCATCGGAAAGACGCACGGCGTGAAGATGGCGGCGAGCCCAAAGCCGAAGGCAAGCAAAAGGAACGATCCAAGTCCTTGATTCTGGGCTGGCTTAGTTTGCGGTGAAGCAGCACTGGCGGCGGGGGCAGGCGGGGATGCATCCTTCTGGAACAGCGTCCACCCGGCGGGAATCTGGACGGCGGTCTTAGCGGCGGACGGATCGACGGTCAGCGATGCCGCGGCGGTGACTTTCTTCGGCGGCAGGCATTGCTTGTCATCGCAGAGCTGGTAGCGCATTTGCGCCGTCAGTTCCAGTGGACCTTGAGCGGCTTGGTCGCTCAATTTGCCCTTGAAGTAGAACTTTACCGATTTCTCGTAAGTTTCTGTTTCAATTTGGAAATTCGGATCGTACCTGCGGTCCGGGGCGGGGAAATACAATTGCTGCGAGGACATGGCCGGGGAGTCCGCGAGTTGAATCGTTGTCTGAGTTGGACCGCCGGTCGGACCCGGTTTGGGCGTGGTGACCGAGTACATGTGCCACCCGGCGTCGAGGTCCAGTCGCAGCTCAAGTAAAACTTCACCACCTGGGGCGACACGCTGCTGCGCCGGGGTGAGAGTCCAGTGGGCGGGGGAAGAAACTTGCCCGAACGCGAGGCAGAAAGAGATCAAGACCAGCGAAAAACCGCCGATCGACCTCACGAGTTCAAGCAGTGTCGGCAACCCCGTCTTGCGCCCTGGAGCGTAGGATTTCCGACGCGATGCGGTCATTGACGTGTACGGAAGCCGATTCGCATGCAACCCGGATTGCGTTACGGATAGCGTTGTCGTTTGAACGGCCATGGCAGATAATGACTACTCCTTTCACGCCCAACAGTGGAGCGCCGCCATACTCGGAGTAGTCGACGCGCTTCTTGAAGTCCTGATAGGCCGACCGGCTCAGCATGTAGCCGATCTTGCGCGTGAGAGTCGCCGCTAGAGATTCCTGCAGCATGTGCTTGAAGACATCGACCATGCCCTCACTCACCTTCAGGGCGACGTTGCCGATGAATCCGTCGCAGACGATCACGTCGGCGTGGCCGGTGTAGAGGTCGCGTCCCTCCACGTTGCCAATGAAATTGAAGGGGATCAGTTTGAGCAACTCCGCGGCGGCGCGGGTCAACTCGTTCCCTTTGTGTTCCTCTTCTCCGATGGAGAGGATGCCCACTCGGGGAGTCTGCGTGTGGTAAACCAGGCGGGAGTAAATCTCGCCCATGATGGCGAACTGCGCCAGCATGGGGGGTGAGCAATCGACATTCGCTCCGACGTCGACCACCACTACCGGGCGGCCCGTGACAGTCGGGAAAGCCGAGGCCAGCGCCGGCCGTTCCACCCCTGGGATCATCCCCATCAGGGTCTTGGAAATGGCCATCACCGCGCCTGTATTTCCCGCCGAAACCAGACCTTGGGCTTCGCCGTCGCGCACCAGCCTGGCGGCGACACGGATACTGGAATCCCTCTTATTGCGCAGGGCCTTGGCGGGATTGTCATCCATGGTGACCACCTCGCTGGCATGAACCACGCGGATGGGGAGGTCCTGCCAGTCGCTGTACTTGCCGAGTTCCCGGCGTACATCGTCTTCCCGGCCTACGAGGATGACGCTAACGTCCTGAGATCTAGCGGCTCGAACCGCGCCAAACACCTCTGGGACGGGAGCTTGATCCCCGCCCATGGCGTCGACGGCGATGGTAATCATGGAAATGAACGCGCTCCCGAGACGGACAAAGTCCGGAAAAACTACTCCTGGACGACTTCGATCACTTCGCGGCCCTTGTAGTAACCGCAGCTAGGGCAGGCGCGATGGGGCAGCTTCTGTTCGTGGCACTTCGGGCACTCGGAAACGCCGGCGCGGGCCAGCCCATCGTGGGCTCGGCGGGTAGACGTGCGGCGCTTGGAGTGGCGGCGCTTGGGATTAGGCATCGGAAATCCTTTCTTCGGGATCTACCCGGGAGTGCTAACCCCCTGCATCGGTAGATTTTACAGAATTGAATGACAGTAAACGACTTCTCATTTTACCCAACTCGTACCCGGAATGTCATCTAAACGCGAGTACGCATCGGGTTACAGTTCGCGCAGGTTCGCCAGCTTTCCGGCGATGTGCTCCTCGGAACAATTGCACGCAATCGTGTTTCGGTTTACGCCGCAATGGGGACACAGGCCTTGGCAGTCCGGTTTGCACAGACACTGCATGGGCTGGCTCAAGATAAGGTAGTCGCGCAGCGCAATCCGCAGGGACACCCCATCTCCTTCATAAAAAGAGAGATCGACCTCGCCCTCTTCCAACTGAACCTCGACGTGAGCGCCGATTTCAGGCTGCGGCCGGAAGAACAGATCCAACTCAGAGTCGACGTGCTGCGGAGCGGGATCCAGACAGCGGTCGCAGTCGCAATCGAAGTCGACCTGCACCGTGCCACGGATGCGGATTTCTCCAAGCGTGTTCTTCAGCAGCTCGGCCTGGCCGGCGGTGTGGAGCGGACCGCTCTGTTTCAGTTCTTCGCCGAAATCGATCTCTCCCGGGGCGTAGGTCAGGTCGAAATGGACGGGATGGTGTTCGAGCTCGGTGAGTGAAAAGAACATCGGCGGGCCCTCGTGTTTCAAGCGCGCAACTGCGCTAAATCCCATGATACCCGTTTGGAATCATTTGGGACGTTAAGACTTGACGCTTCGGTAAAGTGGAGAGCGGTTCCGTCTAGCCTCGGACCGCGCCATCGCGCCGGCCCCCAGCAGTTTCCAGGCCAAAGCCGCGCTCGAAGCGCCAGGAACTGATGTAGCGCACCATCGAAGTGAAGCCTTACCGACGCTCGCCGCTGCGGGTACGGCAACACTGGAGTTATATTGAAATATAACATTGGAGGCAGAGCGTCATGTCCCATACGGCAATCCTTCGGAAGGTAGGCGGCTCCGCACGGCTCGCAAGATCACCCAGACCCGGGTGGCCGAACTGCTCGGCATCAGCCCCCGCGTCTACACCCGCTGGGAGAACGGCGACGCCACGCCGCTGTTTGGCACTGTTGTCAAGATCGCAGACATCCTCGATGTCAGTCTCGACGAGCTGGCCGGAAGGAAGGAAACCAACGGCGAGGCCAACATTTTCAACCCTGAGTTGCACCGCTTGTACAAGAAGGTCAATCAGCTCTCCGATGAGGACCAGAAGGCTCTGGTGATCGTGCTCGACAGCCTGGTAAAGCGCTCCAAGGTCAGCAGAGTGATGGCCGAACTTTAGCCGCTAAGAGGAACGCCATGGAACCGAATCTCAATCAGGAACGCCAGCAGGCCCACGCGTTGCTGGACATGCTGCCGGCCGAGAAACTGAACGCCGTGCGGAGTCTGCTCGAAGTGATGGTGGAACCGCTGGCGCGCTCGCTGGCCCTGGCTCCGGTGGAAGAAGAAGAGATCACCCCCGCGACGGCCGCGGCGCTGGACCGCGCCCGTGCTTCGCTCGCCCGCGGCGAAGGCATTCCGCACGAAGAGATCCTGCGCGAGTTCGGGCTGAAGCAGTGAGCGAGAACCCCGCCCGGAGCGGATCACCGTCATCTGGTCGCCGGAAGCCCGCGCCGATCTGCGCGCCATCGAGCGCGAAACCGCGATGCAGATTCTCCACTGCGTGGACCGCTACCTGGCCAACCGCAACGGCGACGTGAAAAAGCTCAAGCCGCCACTGACCGGCTTCCGTCTCCGCTGCGGTGACTACCGGGTGTTCTTCGACCTCAAGGACGAGACCACCATCGAGATCACCGGCGTGAAGAACCGCCGCGAAGCTTACCGCTAACCTTAGAAAAGGGGTGAGGTGTCGCCCCTTCAGCCGATGCGAAGCATCGTGATCCTTCGAGAGGTAGGCTGAACCTCAGCCCCACAGACGTGTCACAGGCCGCTCAGAGGCGGCCCGTAGCAGCATCGACATTAGGCTTACTTCGGGAGGTCGGACACCAGAAGAGTGACGCGAGTGTTCGAGTCGAACCTGAACCATCGCAGCCGTTTATCAGAGACATCGATCTCTCCAACTTCCCGTGCGGCCGTTGGCGCGAACTCATAGCCGTAGTCCTTCTGCGACCCCCGGTAGGGCCACATGTTCACCCGGCCCGGGTAGGCCGTAGCGAAGGACCAATCGCCAAGCTGGAGTTTGTCTTGCCCGGGCTGGAAGGAGAGCCGTCCCACGCCTCTGAGCGGTTTCAGGTTGGTTTCGCCCGTTTGCTTGCGAACGTTTGGGGAGCGGAACGAACCCGACCCGTCGCTTTGGAAGTAGGAGTCGTAGGTTGCCTTTCCGGCCCCCACAGTGCCGCCCTGTTCGATGCTGGTGAACCGGATCGCCCCGATCGAGGACCCTTTCCTGATGAGCAAGAACACCCCTTGTGGCATTAGAACTGTGGACGGCCCAACCACAAATTGACTTGCGGAACTTTCCCCCGGTCCCACTCCCACTTGCGCCGACTGGCCACCAGCAGGCGGACAACTCGACACGACTGCGACTGCCAATGCCCAGAGCTGCTTCATCTTCAGCATGAACTCTCCTTCCTAACCAAGCGCCTTCGATAGCAGCTCTATGGTTGCTTGTGGTTCGGGTCGGGTGGTGGTGGCGGTGGCGGCGGTGCTGGTGCCGGCGTTGGCGTCAGAGATAGAGGATTCGTCCCTTGCAGGACGGACTTCTCATTCTCGTAAGCCTGCCTGATGGTTCCGGGCGACGGGAAGAAGTCTCCAAGTTCATGCTTGAGAGTCCCGGTGTTTAGGCCCCCGCCATCCCATATCTGGCCGTCGTGACCCGGCGTTGCTGCGTCGATTACATCATGCCCTGCAAGGGCCGTGTCCCCGCTCTGCATTGCGTTGGTGACAACCTGCGCCGTTGCGGTCCTCGCCTCCTCTGCGGATTGTGCAGAACCGTCAGGATTCGTTCCACGCATGGCGTGCATGTTGGTGCTGGCTGCATCCGTGCCTTGCGATCCCTTCCGGAAGTCAACCCATGTGTTCTTCACAGCCTTTCCGAAGCTACTAAACACACCATGGAACGGACCATGACCAGTGCTGACTCCTGCAACATATGTGATTAAGAAATGCCACGGAGAAGCAAGGTGACCGTCGGGATCGTTCTTCGAGAGCGGATTGTTCCCAACATAACTGTACAAGTTTAAAGACTGCGGATTCGTCAAGTCAGCGTACGGAACAGGCTCCGGCTTTTCGGACCAATCCGGCGTCGTAAACCTACCTTGTGCTGCACTAAAGTACCTGGCTCCGAAGTAATCGAGGCCGGTTTCGCTATCGCGTTCTTTGCCGCCAATACGAGATGTGCAGTTTGTCAGATGCATCATACCCACGCACCTTGCGTCATACCGATATTCGTGGCGGGGGAAGCGCAACCCATCACCAGAAGCGAGCAGCAGCTCACCCTTTACTTGCTCAGCTTCAGCACCCACGCCGGCTGTCCCATCAGGTCTTCCGGCACTTCCGGCATATCGACTGTGACCGTGTTGCCCTGCGCCTTGAACTTCAACGCGCTCGTCGAACCCAGCAGCGTGACGGACTTCAACTTCGCTCCGTCGAACTCCTTCACCGTGAAATGCTTGCCAGGCCAGCGCGGCATGATCGCATAAACGTCGTTCCCCTTGGTGGTGAAGAACGCCTCGATGCCCGCCTTGCCCGGAGCCGGTTTTTCGGTCAGCCGGGTGACGTCGTAGTTCGTGTTGTACTCGGCGTTGTAGTCGACCTTCGGGCACTTCGCCTTCGCTCCACTGCCGGGTCGTCTTCCACGGTTTCGTGCCGTAGATCGCATCGCCATTGACCTTCAGCCAGGAGCCCATCTGGAGCAGACGCTCCTCCATGATCACCGGGATGGTGCCGTCAGCCGCGGGACCGATATCGAGCAGCAGGTTGCCGCCTCGGCTCACCAGGTCGGTCAGCAGGATCACCAGTTCGCGGCCGGTGTGATAGTGCTCCAGCTTCTCGGCCCGGTTGTAGCCGTAGGAGAAGCCCATGCCCCGGCTCTCTTCCCAGGGGTGATTCATGTCGGCCATGCCTGGCGTGTATTCCGTGGTCCAGTAGCCGCCGTGTTTGTGGCGCGTCTCCTTGCCCCAACGGTCGTCCACGACGACTTCGTCCTTCACCGGCGACTCGTTGTAGAGCCATGCCAACAACTCCGCGCTGTGCCACTCCGACGAAGGCAATTCCCATTCGCCGTCGCTGAAGATGATCGACGGCTTGTAGCGCGTGACGACGTCCTTGAACTGTGGCGTCATGTGCTCGGCGACGTAGCGCGGCTTATCGGTCAGCCACAGCGGGTTGTACCACTCGTAGAGCGAATAGTAGATGCCCGCCTTCAAGCCCTTGGCGCGAACGGCCGCACTCAGGTCGCCCACCAGGTCGCGCTTCGGGCCGATTTCGACGGAGTTCCAGGGGCGTCCCCAGGTCTTGGACGCTTCCTTGCTCGGCCACATCGCGAACCCTTCGTGGTGTTTCGAAGTGAGCGCGACGTACTTAGCGCCGGACTTCTGGAACACGTCGGCCCAATGGTCGGGGTCGAACAATTGCGCGCGGAATTGCGGAGCGAAGTTCTTATAGTCGTAGTCCGCGCCGTACATGCGCTTGTGGTATTCCCACGAACCTGCGTCGACGGGATTGTCGTTGGACTTCTGCCCTTCGGTGATCGCATGCCAGTACCACTCGGCGTAAGCGAGCTTGCCCGGGATCACCGGCGCGTACGCGGGCACGGAATAGACGCCCCAATGGATGAAGATGCCGAACTTGGCATCGGTGAACCAGGAGGGCACCGGCCGGCTGTCCACCGATTCCCAGTTGGGTTTGTAAGTTTGAGCGCCGAGGATCGCGGCGCAAAGAAGGAGGAGCGCGAAAAATCGTTTTGTCATGGCAGGGAACTCTGACTCCGAGGGCGCAGCCTGAACGCGGCCGCCGGCCTGTTCCGAAAGCCTATCAATCCGGTGGGAGGACTGCAAGGAGTTAGCGATTAAGTTTTAGGAAACGATCACAAAGCGTGTGCCACAAGCGCCACTCTCCCCAGGCCCGCTCTACCGCCAGCGGAAGATCTTCAACGCTACGGCGAAACAGACGATCGTCCAGCCGCCCAGAATGCCCAACTGTGGAGCGAGTTGGACGAAGCTTGCGCCTTGCAGCATGTTGGCCCGCAGCGCGTCAATGACCGCAGTCAGTGGCAGAACCTTGATCACCGGCTGAAGAATGTCCGGGAAGCGCTGTGCGGAGAAGAAGACTCCGGACAGAATCCACATCGGCATCATGACCACGTTCATCAGTCCGGATGCCGCTTCGATGGTCTGCGCCCTCGATGCGATCAGCAATCCGATGGCTCCGAAAGCCAGTGAGCTGACCACGCACAGCATGGCGATATCCAGCAGCGAGCCCCGCACTGGAACCTTAAAGACCCAGGCTCCGAACCCGAGCAGAACGCCCACTTCCACCACCAGCATCAACAGACGCGAGAGCGCGAACGAGAGCAGGTAGTAGTGCCGCGGCATTGGAGTCGCCACCAGCCGTTTGATCAGCTTCTTGCGCCGGGCATCCACGATTGTGAAGCCCATGCCCCAGATCGCGCTGCCCATCAGGTTCATGCCTAACAGACCGGGGATCAGGAAATCGATATAACGCGAACCGGGCTCGCGCATGATCCTGTCGCCGGAGCCCACCGGATCCACGCGGCCCGCCGCACGCTGCACGGCCCGGTCGGCCAGCATGCGAGCGGTGCGTCCCTCCGGATTGGTGTCGTCGTACTCATAAACGACTAGAGCCGTTGGGTCCGGGTTGGGCCAGCAAGGCGACCTTGCCGTCGCGCAGAGCCCTCTGCCCGGTTGCAGGAGTGAACTCGCGTACGTCTAACAGCTTCTCGGTCTTCAAATGCTGCGCCAGATTGGTCGTGACCGCGCCGATCTGCAGCACTTCCGGCGGACGGTTGCGGAACGCCAGGCCGAGCCCCGCGGCCAGAATGATTGGGAATACAAACACCCAGAACAGGGCCTCGGGCTCGCGCAGAAATTCGCGGAATCGCACCAGCGTCAACTGCGCCAGCGGATGATCCAGGATCGTGCGCCGCTCGGGCTTGACGCTATTCGGGGCGGCGAGGGTGTCGGCTGCAGTGCTATTCATCGCGCAAGTGCCGTCCCGTCAAGGTGACGAAGACGTCCTCCAGGGTAGCGGAGTGGGTCCGCAATTCGGTCAGCGGAAGATTCTGGCGGTCCAGTTCCGCGAGCAAAGCGGGAACCGCGCGATGCAGTTCAGTCGCCTGCATCAGCACGCTGCCGTTTTCCTTCTTCACGTCCCGGATTCCTTCGAGTTTCTGCAACGCGTCCATATCGAGAGGCTTTCCGTGGCCGCCCGTCGAAAATTCCACGACGTGCTCGATGCCGATTGAGGCCACCAACTCGCGCGGTGTGCCCATTGCGATCGTCTTGCCATGGTCCATGATCGCCACGCGCTCGCACAGCCGCTCGGCTTCGTCCATGTAATGCGTGGTCAGCAGGATGGAGCGCCCGGCGAGTTTGAGTTGTTCGATCAACTCCCAGAGCTGACGCCGCGCTTGCGGATCGAGCCCGGTGGTCGGTTCGTCGAGAAAGAGCAACTCCGGCTCGCCCACCAGCGCGCAAGCCAAAGCCAGGCGCTGTTTCTGCCCTCCGCTCAATCCTCCGACGCGCGAGTTCTTCTTCTCGTCCAACTGGACCAGCCCGATGATCTCCTCGGCCGGCGGACCCTGGTGGTAAAAGCTGCGGAACAGGCAAAGTGTTTCGAGAACAGTCAGCTTCTCGGAAAGCTGCGTCTCTTGGAGTTGAATGCCGAGCCGCTGGCGGAGTTCGCCGGCGTGCTGCTTCCAGTGCAGGCCCAACACTTCCACTTCGCCCGAGTCGGGCTCGGTCAGGCCTTCGCAGATTTCAATCGTCGTGGTCTTGCCGGCTCCGTTCGGTCCCAGCAGACCGAAGCATTCGCCAGATGGCACGTCGAGGTCGAGCCCGTCCACGGCGACGACGTCCTTATATGTCTTGCGGAGATTGCGGATGCGAAGAGCGAACTTCGGGGGGCTTTCGGGCATAGGTACAAGTATGCCGTCTCGATGGGGTACGGTCAAAGGTCCTGCAAGCGTTGCAGGGCGGGCGCCCTCGTCCTCGGGCGACCCCCTGGCCGGTCCAAAGCGTGATTGAGATGTAGTGCGCCGGTCGTGAAGACTGCGCGACCTGGGGGTCGCGCGCAGGTCTGGGGACCCGCCCCACAATTACTTGCCTTCGAGGATGAAAGCCGGCGCGTAGCCGGCCAGCGCCGAATAGGTACTCTGGGCCGAGCTGATCTTCGCGACGCAGCCCTGCACTCTGCCCAGGAACGCCTGCGGGCTCACCTCGACGAAAAGATCGCGATAGACCACGTCCCCGTACACGTCCACTGGGAACGAGATCGGGTGAGGTGTGATGCGGTCCTGGACAACGTAGCCCTGCCGGATCGCTTGCTGGCAGGCGCGGCTCCAGGAGGCGTCGTTCATTGCCGCCCCTTCATAAGAAGGTTGCTCGCCACCTGAATCGTTGGGACGCAGCACCAGCAGCTCTCGGTGACGTAGCGCAAACTCCGGCAGATCGATCTCCTGGCCCTGGCGCATGGTCTTGGAATTGGACAGCGTGCGCGTCCAGGGGATGGACTCTTCAATCGCTTTGCGCTCCGCAATTGGGAAGTCGGCGGTTACGGTCTCGTCGCTCAGCAGTGCGAACAGCGCCCGTTTGCGCGTCATTTCCGTACGGAAGCTATTTACCACGCAGACCTTGCCGTCGCGATAGGCACGCACCAGGGGATGGCTCAGGTCGAAGCGCAGCATGAATTCGTGCGCCGTCACGCCGCGATAAACCACGTCGATTTTGAATCCGTTCCAGGTCAGCGCGCCGTTGCGGTACTCAATCTGGTCCGGCGAGATGATCTCGGCGGTGTAGCCGGCCCGGCGGAAGACTTCGGCCAGCAGCAGGTGTTCCTGCGTGTCCACGGTCTGGAAGGGCTGCTTGAACTCGAGAATCGCAATGTTCGGCTTCGCTTTGCCGCCGAACTCCTTCCATGCCTTGAGCAGCGCGGCCAGCAGAGGCTTAACGGCGCCGGTCTTCTCCAGCTTGAACTTTTTGCGCAGTTCCTTCACCGGAGCGGCGTCGTAAAACAGGTCGCTTAGAATCTCGCCGTAGACCACGCCGTGCGGCAGGTCGGCCTGGCCTCCCGTCACATGCAGCGAACCATTGTTTACGTGAGTTTCGAGCAGCGCCGAAATGGCCGGCAGTGAGTAGCCTGGGTCTACCGTGGCCAGCATCTTCTCGGCCGGCAGCATGTCCATGCGAGCCATCAACTGTGGAGTCTGAATTACCAGCATCCGCAACCGGTCGATCGCCGAGTGCAGGCACTCCGCACTCTTGGCCAGATTGATATACTGACGGCGGCTGAGAAAGTGCGGGCGCAGAACCGGCGACACCGGCCGGCCGCCCACCATCAGGCGGCGGGCCGTCATCTGTTCGCGCAAATCGTCCACCCAGCCCGAGGAGCGGACCGACTCGCTTTCCAGGATTCTGTGGTAGCGGGCAACCGCCTCGCCCAATTGGGTCATGGTGTGTCGGAATCGATTAAGATTGAACTTTTAATATCGCACAAATGCGCTCCAATTGGGAATCGTACTACAAGTTTAAGAGTGGATAAGCCATTCATTTTCAATCATTTGCAAAGGAATCAACAATATGGCCACGCGGACTCCCGCACTGCTGGTATCGGCCTTCTCCCTGCTCCTTCTGCCTGGATTGCGGGCAGATGAAGGGGTGTGGCTGCCGAATCAGTTCCCCGCTGCCGCGGTTCAGCAAAAGTACGGCTTCGAACCCTCGCCGCAATTTCTGAAGCATCTTCAGATCGCCGCGGTTCGCTTCAACAACGGTGGAACGGGCAGCTTCGTCTCACCCGATGGATTGCTTTTCACCAACCACCACGTCGGAGCCGATTGCGTTCAAAAGCTCTCCAGCCCGGGCCACGATTTCATCAAGGATGGTTTCTCCGCCGCTACCCGCGCGGAGGAACGGCGCTGCCCCGACCTGGAGGTCAACGTTCTGCTGAATACGACCGACGTAACTTCCAAAGTGACTGAAGGCGTCGAGGACCAGACCCCCGCCGCCGAGGCCGTTCGTATCCGGCGCTCGAACACCGCGCGGCTCGAAAAGGAGTGCGCCACGAAGACCGGCAACCGCTGCGACGTGGTTACCCTCTTTGCCGGCGCGCGCTTCGAGCTTTACGAGTACAAGAAGTACACCGACATCCGGCTGGTTTTCGCGCCCGAATTCGCCCTCGCTTTCTTTGGCGGCGATCCCGAGAATTTCACCTACCCGCGCTACGATCTCGACATCACGTTCTTCCGGGCCTACGAAAACGATCGGCCCGCCAAGCCTCTGGACTACTTCAAGTTCAGCAAGCAAGGCGCCAAGGATGGCGAGGTGATCTTCACTTCGGGCAATCCGGGGACCACGGGCCGGTTGATGACCGTCGCGCAACTGGAGTTTCTGCGCGACACCGACTATCCTCTGCGCCAGCGGCGGCTGAAGTCGCTCGCCGACGACCTGCTGGCCTGGGCCGAGACCAGCGACGAACATCACCGCCAGGCGCAGGAAGTCATATTCGGAGTTCAGAACAGCTACAAGGCCAATCTGGGCTTCCTGCGCGGGCTGAACGACAGCGCGCTGATGGATATCAAACGCAATGCGGAGATCAAGTTCCGCGCCTCCGTGATGGCCAACCCGCAACTGGCTGCCACTTCCGGCAAGGCCTGGGATGACCTGGCCGCGGCCTACGCCGCCTTCCGGCCTTCCAACGCCGGCTACTACCTGATGGAAGCCTCGCCGGCGGCAGGCAGCACTTTGTTTGGCATCGCGCGACGCGTGGTCCGCTACGCCACGGAAACTAAGAAGCCCAACGGCGAGCGGTTGCGGGAGTACACCGAAGCAGGCCTCTCCTCTCTCGAAAATGCGATGTATTCGCCCGCTCCGATTCATCCGGAATTGGAAGTCGAAGTCCTCACTGAGTACTTCAACGTCCTGGGGCGTGAACTGGGCCCGAATTACGAGCCGCTCAGGGCCATTCTGCGTGGCCGAACGCCGCGCGCCGCCGCTCAAGAATATGTCGGCACCTGCAAGTTGACCGACATCGCGGAGCGGAAACGGCTCGCGGGTAGCGCCGGGGCTGTCAAAGACTCGGAAGACGGCATGATCCTGCTGGCGAAACTGATCGATGGGCCGGCGCGAGAGTTCCGCAAGGCATATGAAGAGCGGTTGGAGAGTGTTCTGACGCGGTCTTCCACGCAGATCGCGCGGGCTCGCTTTACCGTCTCCGGCGGGAACGACTATCCCGACGCGACGTTTACACTCCGATTCAGCTACGGGCAGGTTCGCGGTTATACCAACGATGCCGGTCAGGCGGTGGCGTGGAAGACCGATTACGCCGGACTCTTCCCCAAGGTGACCGGAAAGGACCCATATGCGCTCCCCGATCGCTGGATGAAGGCCAAGTCCACCATCAAGCTGGATATCCCCTTCAACTTCGCCGCGACGGCCGACATCCACGGCGGCAATTCGGGGTCGGCGACGCTCGATTCCAAAGGCGAGATTGTCGGTATCGTCTTCGATTCCAATATCGAAGCCCTCCCAAACCGCTTCATCTACACGGACCGTCAGGCGCGCAGCGTGCATGTCGCCAGCCAGGGGATCGTCGAGGCTCTGAAGAAGGTCTATGGAGCTCATAGCCTGTTGAAAGAGCTGGGCTTCTAGGATTCGTCGCATGGCGGGGGCAGGCGATTGGCGTGCTTCCGCCGTTCTTCCTGTCGACGGCCGCGAACCGGGCGAGTCAGGCTCTCCTATATGCTCGGTGGAGATTCGTGAAGATTCCGTAACTCTTCGACCCGGTACGGAATCCAATCTGTGGGGACCCGCGCGGTGCTCGCTCCTCCGGCGTCGCCAGCGGGCCTCAGCGGCCAGGCTTCCGGCTTGGCGCAGCGGAGCCCGGGGGGCACCAACTCCTCCTCTTCCCCCGGGCTCCTCTACCTTTGCGACACCTCCCCAGCCACCCGAAGTTGCGCCGTTCCATGTCCTGCGTAGAAATGGTCAAAACACGCCCGAATGAGCGCCAGAACGAGGCAAATTTGGCTGTTTTTCGAGTTCTGATACAACGCGTCCCGGAGCGGGTATCAGCCACGGCTTATACTTGAGACGGAACCGGGAGACTCCTCACGCGTGGCTGACCGAAAACCAATGACGCCCTACGCCAAGGCCGCGGCCTACATGGGTTTGGCGCTCATCACGCCCATCAGCGGCTGGATCTGTTACAAGATCGGGCAGTATCTGGACGGGCGGATGCACACGTCGTGGGTCTCCGTAGTGGGCCTGATCATCGGTTGCGCCGCGGGGATGTATGAGACCTACCGCCAGGGCCTGAGCATCGAAGGGCTGGACGCACTGATCGCTAAGCCGCCCAAGGATGGCGGCAACAAGCCGGAATAGACCGTGCAAGACGTTGAATACTCAGTGGTTGTGCGGCGGGTGCGGCAGATCTGCCTGGTGCTGGCCGTTATCGGAACCTTTGGCTTTGGAGCGCAGGGCAATCGCAACCACGCCCTTTCTTTTCTAGCGGGTGCGACGATCTCCAGCCTCAGCTTCTACCTCTTGCATCGTCTGGTCTCGGACCTGGGCTCGGCGCTGGAGGGACAAAAACCGCGCGGGGCCTCTTTTGTTTTACATGCCTTCCGTCTGGTGCTGCTCGGAGGGGCAACGTTTGCTATCGTAAAAGTTTACGGAGTTTCCGTCTCCGCGCTGGCTGTGGGCCTCATCGTTCCCGTCACCGCCATTACTCTGGAAGCGCTGTACGAGTTGATCTATGCACGAGACTGAGCACGTTCTGTGGTTTACGGCCTTATTGAACCGCTACTTCGCGGCGCCCGCCGAGGCGGTTTTGAGATTCGCCGGCCTGAAGTTCGAGCCCGGGCAACCCTGGCCGAACTACATGGCGATGGAGATCCTGGTCATCCTCGTTCTGGTGCTGGCGGCCGCCGTGCTGCGCACCAGACTTTCGGTCGACAAGCCGGGCACGTTCCAATTGACTATCGAAGCGGTGTATGAGTTCCTGGCGCAGCAGGCCAAGGACATCATCGGCCATGGCAGCGAAGTTCACGTGGCATGGTTCTGCACGATTTTCATCTTCATCCTATGCTCGAATCTGCTGGGGGTGATCCCGACGTTCGAGTCGCCGACGATGTACTACTACGTGCCGGCCGGCATCGCGCTGTGCACCTTCCTGTACTACAACGGGATGGGCATCAAAGCGCAGGGCCCCATTGGATACCTGAAGCACTTCGCGGGTCCGATGTGGTGGCTGGCGTGGTTCATGTTCCCGCTGGAAATCATCAGCCACTGCATCCGCCCGGTCTCGCTCACCATCCGTCTTTACGCCAACATGTTTGCCGGCGAGCAGGTGACCGTGGGCTTCCTGGCCCTGGTGCCGTTCGTGGTGCCGGTGGTGTTCATGGGACTGCACGTGTTCGTGTCGTTCCTGCAGGCGTTCATTTTCACGGTGCTCTCGACCGCTTATGTCGGCGGCGCGGTGGCGCACGAGGAGCATTAAAGAGATTGAGGATGGGGGTGAGTCCCTATCCTCGTAGAGTGTCCGGGCAGGCAGCGTGAGCCCCTGGCGTCCCAACGTACAGAGCGGAACCACCCACTGCCAGCCGATTTCATCTGAAAAAGGAGAGCATCGAATGAAACTTCGCACGCTCGCAATTCTGGCGATTCTGTTCATGATCGCCGTCCCGATGTTCGCGCAGGCTCCCGGGAGTTCTAACTCCGGCGTCTTCGTTCTGCCCGTGGCCTTCGCCATGGCAATCGCATCCGGCCTGTGCGGCCTGGCGCAGGGCAAGGCCATTTCGGCAGCCGCCGAGGGCATCGCCCGCAACCCCGGCGCTGCCGGCGCCATCCGCATCCTGCTGCTGCTCGGCCTGGCCTTCATCGAATCGCTGGCACTGTTCACGTTCGTCAAGGCTGTCTAGTAGCAAGACCGTTTAGTCCAATTCGAGTGCACGACGGCCCGGCGCGATGCCGGGCCGTCGTGCGTTTGGCGCGTTGGCGGGGACTGTCCACTGTGCGTTGGGGACTGTCCAGTGTGGAGTGCACCCCTCGGCTGAGACGCCGTAATTAGGGACCGTCCCCGGCGGCTCCGGCATGGCATTCGCGCCGGCATAGGTTTACTATGTCGTCATGATTGCCCGTGTCTATCGCGGAACATCTGTTTTCGTGCCTCCCGTGCTGACCATCGACGACTCCGGCAAGGTGTACCAAGGTGTGCTCTCGTTCGGGAGGCCCGTACTGAACATTGAAGGAGACCGAATCTACTCAGGCGCGTATTCGATGGGGACGCCGCTTGCAACGGTTCGAGGAAACTACGTGTATCCGGGGGCCAAGGGGCAGACTGCGCCGCTGGCCACGCTGGACGGTGATAAGGCGTACCAAGGAAATAACCCCACCGGCCCCCCGCTGGCCACGGTCCGGGACGGCAACAAGATGGACGCCGCAGTCGCCGCCGTTTACTTCCTGTTGATGTAGGCGCCGCCTCGCGTTCCGCCCGGCCTTCGCGCCCAAGCGGACAGATCATCCCATCGTGCCGAGGAGTTTCAGATGGGAAACCCTTGTTAATCGCGCACAGTTGGTCCGTCTCAATGCCTGGTTGTTTCGGGCAGGCTCTGAAGCTTCACGCACTCCTTCCGGATCTCCGCAAACTGGCGCCAATTCGACACGCGGACGAGCGCGAATGCATGCTTTTCGGGAGCGGGACCTGGAGACCCCGCGCGGCGCTGGCGCCGCACCACCACTGCGATTAGTGATGCGATTCGGTGCAGAGCCACAGGAACGCTTCGAGGATGCGCGCGCGCTGGATGTCGTTGACCGAAAGCACGTGGTGCAGTCCACCCGCGCGTGGCTGGAACTTCGTACTCCCCTTGTCATCCACTTCCACGACGCCCGCTTCCGACGCGGTGAGATAGCCGTCGCCGGGGCGTACGGCGTATAGCGCGGCGGTCAGATCCCACGTCTCGCGGTCATAGGGCATCTTCATGTACAGGCGATAGGCGTCGGCCACTGGGTTGGTCCCTGGCGCTCCGAAATCCCGCACGATGCTTGCCGCCGGGTACTTGATCGTACTCCCAACCTCGAAGCCGCTCCAATACATCGGAGTCGGCCAGTCCCTGGCGACCTTCTTCGCGGCTGGAATGTCAATCTTCACGTTGTACTCGGGTTGGTCCGCGACGAAGTTGCCAGCCATGAGGACCAGCCGGTTCACTTTCTTCGCAACCAGCTCGCGTCCTCCCGGAGAATCGAGCAGATGCGCGAGGTTCGTGCTGAAGCCCACCTGCACGATCACCACGCTGCCATCAGCCTCGGCTGTCAGCACGCCGCGCAGCAGTTCGACGGCGTCTTGCGTGCGGTCGCTGTAGCTGTAATGTCCCGCGTCGATAGCTTTCTTCAGGTAGCCGTCGTCCTTGGTCTGGCCGTTCGACACGACGCCAATCGGAGTGTTAGGACGGCCGTAGAAGCGATTGATCGCCGAGGCGAGACGCGCTGCCCACGGGTTGTCCTTGGTGATGGTGACGGCGGCGAGACGGACGTCTCCGCGGCTTTGAAAGCTGTGCAGGATCGCGAGCGCGAGGCAGTCGTCCACGTCGTTGCCTATGTCGGTGTCAAAGACGACGGGGATGGGACGCGTCGCGGCGGCCGGTGCTTGCGCGAACGCGGGGCATGCCAGCGTTGCCAGGGCGAGGAGTCCACACAGCAGTTTCGGATGGGTCGCGCGGGGACAAGAGGAAATGAGAAGTTCGGTTGACATAAGGGGTCTCTCACAGCAGATCACCATGGGCAATCTGCCGCAAGTCTGCGATGAGAATTGGGTGTGCAACATAGAAATGGACGCCCGCGCGATTGCCTGGCAAAGTGTCCGGAAGCCGAGCGTATGGGCACGCAAGGCAGAGGGCGTTGGTGTGGGGCAGCTTGGCAAGCTGCGGCCGATTGGCAATCGGCCAACCTGCACGTTGGCGCGAGACGGCGGCGGTAGGCAACCGCCGCGCAGGATTCCATCCTGCCCCACGGTGCGGGCCAGCGGTTCAGCTGCTATGTCGCACAAGCATGAGAATTCGCCCGGCGCGCGGATCGCAGGGATTACCGATCACCCTTCGTGCGCGACACGAATCATCGCGCGCAGATTCTCCGGCGGCGTCGAAGAGGGCAGGGCACAGCCCGCATTCAGAATCAGCCGCGTCGTGTCCGAGAAGATAGCCTTCAGCTCCCGGCACTTGGACTCGACCAGTTCCGGCGTGCCCTGCAGCATGACGCCGGTCGGATCGATGTTGCCGATCAACGTGGCGCGGCCTTGCAGCGCGTCGCGCACGCTTTGCGAATCGGTCTTGAAGTCGAGTTCGATCGCGTCCGCGCCGGTAGCGGCTAAGATCGGCGAGGATCGGGCGCGCGTTGCCGCACACGTGTTGCGCGTAGGGCAGGCCGAGTTCGTGCGAGAACGAGGCCAGTCGCGTCTCGTAGGAGTGGGCGAACTTGCGGTGCATGCGCGGAGAGATCAGGCTGGAGCCGGCCGAGCTGTCGCCGTTCGACAGCATGTCGCATCCGGTCGCTGCCATCAGACGCAGGAACTGCGTGCCCGCCTCATAGCAATAGTCGAGCAGCCGGAAGGCCGCCGGTTCATTGTCCGGCTCCATCAGGTCGAGCATCCAGTCTTCGGCGCCGCGCATGAGCGAGGCCAGGCTGAAAGGCGCCTGGTCGCAGTTGCCCCGGATGAAGATCTCGCCGTCGAATTCGCGCTTGAGCAAGCGCACGGCTTCGAGCCACACCTGGACGCCTTCGAACTTCGCGACGTCGGGCGGAGGCAGCGCATCCACCTCGGCAAGGCTCGACAGACGCGCGCCGCGACACACCGCCGGCTCGTCTTCTGGATAGGCGACGGGAACTCCGACGGCCGCGGCGAGAGTGGCGGTGTCGATATCGACCAGGATGCCGTCCTGTCCGTAGCGCGCCACCGATTCGCTGAAGGTTCGGGCGATCTGGCGCGGGCTGGAGCGGAACTCGCGCATGGTCAGGCCGGCTTCGCGCGCGGCCAGCATGAAGTTGTGAAGCATGACGGGGGTGGCGTCGAGCGGGCCTCCGCGCAGTGCCGCCGTGATGCGCTGGTAACCGTTCATGGAATTCTCCTGTCGAGCGACATGCTATCACCGCGCGTTGATGTTCAGAACTCCGCGCCACGGTTCCCCCCGGCTGGAGCCTGTGGCGCACGCTTCAGCGTGCAGCGTCGACACTCTTGTCGACGTCCGGACTATGCCGGCACGAGTACCGGCACTGGCCCCTGTGGCGCATGCTTTAGCGGGCAGTGGCGAGATTCATCTCGACATCCGGCAGATGGTGGCATGAATGCCACCACGGCACGCTGAAGCGTGCGCCACAACGGACCGAGTTCATGTCTACTTCTTGTCAGTGGCGAAATCGATCTTGTAGGCGAAGACGCCGCGCTCATGCCTGAACGATAATTGACCGGTTGCGGTTACCAGCTTTGTAGTTCCCATTGCATTGCCGTCGACGTCGAGTTGGACAACCTGCTTGACCTCGGTCGCGTTGAAGAAGAGATCCTGCGGCAGCGTAATCAAGCCCGGTTGGCTGTCCGGCAGCGGAGTAATCAGCGCAGAGGTTTGCTGTCGCTTCAAGCGGTAACCTATGCCACGGTCCCGCTGGTACATATACAGATCGGAGCCTTGTCTCGACCACTCTTCCGTGCCATTGCCGTCGCGCTCGATGGCCACCATGCGCTCAGTTCCTCCCGCGCCGGGCACGGTCGCGAAGAAACCATAAGGCGGCAGCTTGTGAGAGCCGGCGAAGGTCCAGTCCATGTCTCCCCGATTCACCCACACCTCGCCGCCGCCCTCCCAGCGCACATGCTGGTGATGGATATCACCGCCTACGAATTCCACAGACTCGATGCGACGCCCGGCGAGCGCTCGCATCAAGTCGTCGAGCAGCCAATACTTGCGCACGACGTCGCGGCCGAACGGTTGCGAGACCATGCCCGGATGGCCAGTGAGCACTTCAGTGGCGATGTAGTCGTCGCTGTAGATGCCGTGAGTTGCTTCGTCGAGCCCCGCGGCATAGCGGTCGGGATAGCCCGCGCCATGCAGAATGAAGCGCTCGTGATAGGCGGCATCGAGCCACGGGATGCGTTCGGCGTCCGCGGCCTTCACACGCAGTGTGAAGCCCGCGCCGTTGGGATCGACCCGCAGATGATTTGCCTGCGCGCCGTCCAGCCAGCCGATCAACTGGTCGTGGCCCGCCTCGGAAATCTGAGGCGCGTTGTTTCCGAGGTAGTCGCGAATCCAGGCGAAGTCCTCGCCCCATGCGCGGCGCGTGACGGTGCGGTCCACGAACTCGCCCGAGTCGGTCCAGTAGTCGTAAGGCGCGATCGAGGACCAGACGTCGATGAAGTAGGCAGTCGGCGCGAAGCCGGCGCGAATCAGCCTCAAGTTCCGTTCGATCAGCGGACGCAGTTGGTCGGGCCGCGCGCGGTAGCTCTGCGCCATGCGGGCATGGTGGAACCAGGCCTTCCGCGGCTGACCGTCCTCGGTGAAGACGACGCTCTTGTAGCTGAAGCCTTCGGAATCGGGATAGAGATCGATGTAGTTATCGTGCGGCGCGAAGAGCACGCCGTTGTTCTTGCAGACATCGACGAGTTGGCGGAACTCGTCCAGTGTGCCGTACTCCGGATTGGGCGGATAGACGTCAGGCAAGCGATAGTCGTAGCCCCAGCGCTGCCAGTTGTGCCAAACCACGGCCGAGTTCGTGAGGCCGTATTGAAATGCCTTCTTGAGTTGCTCGCGCGCTCTCGCCGTAGCGTCCACCCCAGAGGTCGAAGACGAAGCGGCCGGCAAGTTGTGGCACGCCGGCCGATGCTTTGCGAGTGTCGAGTTCGCGCCAGATCCTGACGCCTTCCCAGACATTGACAGCGGGGATCAGCGTAATCGTCTGCGTGTGTGGCGTGTCGAGCGTGTAGATGCCCTTAGCTGGATCGACGGAGAGCCGGTCTGGCGGCGTATCGACGGCTTCTACAATCGAGGCCGAGGGAAATTCGAAGCCCACGAACGACGATGCCAGATTGTGTCCGTCGAAGCCCATGCTAAAGGCCTGCGGGTCTTCGAGAACGTTGCCCACGCCGCCGTAAACGCGGCTTGGCCTTCTCGTTCCAAGCTCCGAGCGATACCTGTTGCAGGTAGACCTTAAACCACGGTTTGGCGGCGGGTTCGTTCTCGAGCCAGACCCGGCAGCGCAAGGCGTTCGATTCGACCCGCAATTCGGCCATCAGATCGAAGGGGCCGGCCCAAGAGCGGAAGTGGTGGCGCAGGCGGAGGGCCCCGTTGGCCGATTCATCACGAACTTCCAGTAACTCACTGGTCGAGCGAGGATCTTCTAGAGCATCGTCGAGCACGCGCGCTCGCAGACCATGGAAAAGGAGCCCGCCAATTCCTATAGTCGCGTCGAGGATGCCACGCTTGCCGAGCCAGAGCCGGGCTTCGCCGCCGTTCACGGTGCCCAGAACCTTGGGCCTTGCTCCGGCGGGGGGAGGGAAGGGTGCCGGATGCGGGAACCTGCCCAGTCCAGCAGCACGGGCTCACCCCAGCTCACTACGCCAGATCGACCGGCCTCTGCCGTCTCGGCTTCGAACTGAAGCAGCACGGTCTTGCCAGCAAACCGTGACAGATCGACGGTCGAATCCTTCCAAGCATCGGGCGCGGGTTTCGTTTCAAACACGACTGTCGAGGATTGTCTGGGCAATTCGGCCTTCTGGATCGGCGTAACCCGAACTCGGGCCGTGGATTCCGCACCGGCGCCTGAGGCAGTCGTTGAGAATTCCAAGCGAATGGAACCGGCGGCGGGCAATTGCAGCGGGAATTCCGTGGCCGCCCAACTCACGCTCTCGCGCAAGGAGGGAGCGCGAGGGCCAAGTGCCATGTTGATGGCTTCAAGTTCGTGGACGCGAGTCTCGCGGGCGCGGAAGTTCACGGTGGGCTTGGTTTCGTACGAGTTTCCGGGCTGCGTTCCTGGACCGGCGATCTGCTCCACCCGCACATGCTCGCGATGGATAGGCAGACGCCACAGCGCGAGCGAACCGTTGGCAGAGACCTGGAACGGCTTCCATTCGACCGGCGATTCCGCCAACGGCGGGTTGGGCCGCTGGATCTGGATAATGCGGATCGGATGCGCGACGAGCTTGCGGCCCGCTTCTTCGAATTCCACGAAAGCATGGATAGGATAGTGAGCGTTGAATGTGCCCTCGCCAAATTGAACTCGGAACGCGACCTCGGCGTGTCCGTGCGCTGGCAGGGAAAACGGAAGCGGAGTCGCGGGCTCGGCCGTCCACTGGTCGATCACCTGCAGTCGCACCGTGCCCTGGATCGCCGCCGTCCCCGAGTTGACGAGTTGCACGGTTACTGTGACGGGCTTACCCGGCGTCTTGAACTCGGCCAGACCGCCCGCGCCATAGCTGCCCAACGCGGGAATGGGAATTGTCGCGGTTACGCTGCCGGCGCGGTCGGAGGCGGGATCGATTGTCTGGGATTGGATGAGGCAGGCAGGCGCGAGCAGGAGAGTCAGCAGAAGCGGGGAACGCACAGAATCACCTCCAGGCCGTGGGGTACGCCGTAGCTCGGCAATCCACTCGGGGAAGGAGATTGGGCGTTGCCAGGACGATCCTATCACCTGCCGTACGAGGGAAGGCTTGGAGTGCCAACGTGCAGCGTGATGGGACAGAGCGTGGTGGGGCAGGCCTTCAGCCTGCACACCGGTTTCAACCGGTGCCTTCCAGACTTGCGGGGCTGAAGCCCCGCGCAGGCTGAAGCCTGCCCCACGACGCGCCGGCCCACCCCACGCTGCGCCCTCGCGGACGTTCAGCGACCAGGAGCGGGGTGCACGTTCAAGATGATGCGCCGGTAGGATGTCAGCCGCGGCGATCCATCGTCGGTTACGGCCAGAATGACGTGAGCCGTCCCGGTCCCCGAGCATGGAATTCCTGGCAGCCATTGGGGACGGCAGACCGCGGTCGGCGTGACTACGGCCTTAGGAGTATCTTCGCCCGAGATGGCGATTGCCGCCATGTTCGTACCCGTGCCTCCTGCCTCGGCATAGTGGAACCAGTTGAAGTGCAGGCTTTGGCCATCGGGATCGTGACTGCCGCTCGCGTCGAGCACCACGGGTTTACCGGCCTCCACATCCATCACAACGGGAGCCGTGCCTGGCTGGCCATTCACCTCGAGGATCGGGTTGTGATTGGCGTGAGCGAAATCGGCAACCGTCCAATCCATCCGCGCCGCGAAGTCGTTCTGGAATGCTTCGCGCCAGCGCCAGATCGTCGCCTGGTCGGAGGTGACCTGCCGGCCGTCCGCGCCGGTAACGGTGTCCTGCGATGTCACTCGCGAGAACAGGTCGCCTCCCTGCGTCCAGATCGGATGAGTCTCGCCATTGGGCTGCCGGTAGAAGTAGCGCCCGCCCCAACCGCCCCAATCGGGCCGGCGAAAGGCGTTCAAGCCGTTGTCGATCAAGCCCAGGTAAGAAGGCGTATCGCCTTCCATGATGAACGCGAAGCGCGGGTACAACTTCCCCAGCGATCCCTTGCTGCGGACATTCGCGTCGAGCCACTCGTTCGTCACCGTCGCCGTGCTCGCACCGGCGCAATTGCGGTAGTAAACATCGCCGCTGATGCCCGTCCAGGTAGCGTAGTAGTACTCGGCTCCGGTCTGGTTCGAGGGCTGCACGATGTAGAACAAGTTGGGGAATTCGCGCCGCATCCACGCTCCGGCATCGTCCTGATCGGAGATCGAATAGACCCGCAGCTTTTCGACGAACTTGTCGGTTTCAGCGGGACTGCGCGTGGCGCGCACGTGCAAGAGTGCCTGTGCCAGCGTGTTCGCGCCGCCCCAAAGGCTGATCCAGAGAGGCCGCGCGTCGTTGCGGTCCGCGGCTCGAATGATGGCTTCCGCGCCCTCCGACATCTTGTCCGGGCCGGTGGCCGCCATGCCGTACGCAGTCTGCCCGGTGAAGACCCTTTGGTCCAGGTCCTCCGCGGTTGGCCAGCCCTTGGCATGCAGGAGCAGATTGGGCCGCACGCGCCCGTAGGCCTGGATCAGGGCACGCATCGTTTCGGGATGGACCGCTGCCTTTTGCCATGTGGACGTAGAAGCAATCAGCGCTTCGATGTCGATCTCCTTCGAATACAGCAGGAGGCGAACGAGCGACATCTGGTCGTCAGGCTCGTTGCCGATGTCGCTGATCACGATCAGGCGGGGATGCCCGGTGAAGTCGTCCACGTGCGTAGGAGGAATTGGTGCGCTGAAGGCTGGAGCTGTGACCAGCAGCGTCAAGATCGCCGGCCAAATCAGTCGCGATCGCCGTAATGTCTCAGTGAGGAGTGTGCGCTGACCAGGTTGCATGTGGATGTGTCTCCAAACGTGTGAGCGACTTCTCCAGCCCGCTGTACATCGGCCGCCGAAGCGTTTCGCAAGCTACCAAGTTACACTGTCCTGCATCGGATACGGAGGCAGGCATTGCAAGGAGTCTCACATGGGCGTCTCTTCAGATGACATCCCGAGTTCGAAAGTCACCATAGCCCCGATGCTCTCGGTTCGCGGCGGGGCGAAGGCCGTCGAGTTCTACAAAGCGGCGTTTGGAGCCGGCGAGTCCTTTCGCATTGACGCCGAAGACGGGGCAGTTGTCGCCCGGTTGAACGTGGGCGGCGGCGAATTCTGGGTTGCCGATGAGTCTCCGGAACACCTGAACTTCAGTCCCGAATCCCTCGGCGGCGGTACCGCGAGGATGGTGATGACTGTGGAAGACCCCGATGCGGCGTTCGATCGCGCCGTCGCGGCGGGAGCGAGCGTGGTTGTACCCGTGTGCAATGAGTATGGATGGCGGCTGGGACGAATCGTCGATCCTTTCGGCCACCATTGGGAAATCGGCAAGCCACTGTCTGAAGGCCTCTGACGGTTTCGAGCGTTACCTGATGGCAGCGATCCTTCACGCGGTTTCGCTTGTGATATGGTCTGGGCATGTTTGCTCTGCGTTGGTCGCTCTTTCTCGCTGTCTTGGCGCTCTCCACCATACAGTCCTCTTATTCCCAGACCTCGGCTAGCCAGCCAACTCAGTGCGGCTCAAACAACCAGGCCTCGGGAGGCTTGCGTGCCGGTGAATCCGAACGCCACGCCCGAGGCGCGCGCGCTGTTGAAGATGCTGTGCAGCGTCTCCGGAAACGCGATCCTCTCGGGGCATCACAACTTCCCGAACAATCTCTCGCAGCACAGTGACGCGACGGCTCAGGCGATGGGCAAGTATCCCTACATCTGGGGCTCGGATTTCGGCTTTGCGGCTACCGGCAAAGACGCCATCACGGGCCGCGACGCGATGATCGAGGAGGCGAAGAAGCAGTACGCGGCCGGGTCGATCATCACGCTGATGTGGCACGTGGTCCGGCCCGTGGACAACGAGCCCAACGGCTGGAAAGAGAGCGTTCAGAACAAGCTCACCGATTTCGAGTGGAGCGAACTGATCACGCCCGGCACCAATCTCAACAAACGCTGGATGGCGCAGATCGACACCGCCGCGGGCTATCTGAAGCGGCTGCGGGAAGCCAGAATTCCGGTCATATGGCGCCCGTATCACGAGAACAACGGCGACTGGTTCTGGTGGGGCGGACGGCCGGGCGAGCGCGGTTTCATTGCGCTGTATCGCATGACTTACGACCGGATGGTCAACTACCACCACCTGGACAACCTGATCTGGGTCTGGAACTCGAACGCGCCGAACGGCAAGAACGCCGGGCCTTACGCGGACTACTATCCGGGCGCGGATGTCGTGGACGTGCTGGCTACGGACGTCTATGGTGAATTCCTGCAGAGCCATCACGACGATCTGGCGGCGATCGCTAACGGCAAGCCCATCGCTCTCGGTGAAGTTGGGCGCGTTCCCACGCCCGAGATTCTGAAAGCCCAGCCTAAGTGGACCTGGTTCATGATCTGGGCCGACCTGTTCAAGATGAGCAAGCCGGAGGTCGCGCAGGCGCTGTTCAACGATCCGCGCACGCGCAACCGCGGCGACGAGCTGCCGTGGCCCATTCCGGTGAACTACGACGAGGCGAAGGTCGGGACCTATACGCTGCCGGATCCGCTGGTGCTCGCAAACGGTAAGCCCGTACGCAACGCGTCCACATGGTACAAGCAGCGTCGGCCCGAAATCGTGCGGCTGTTCGAAGAGAACATGCAAGGCCGTGCGCCAGGGCGTCCCAAGTCGATGAGCTTCGACGTCTTTGACAAGGGCACTCCGGCGTTTGGCGGCAAGGCGATTCGCAAACAAGTGACGGTTCTATTCACTGGCGAGAAGTCGGGCCCGCAGATGGACCTCGCGCTGTATCTGCCTGCGGGAGCCAAGGGAAAAGTGCCCGTCCTGCTGTGCATCGAGTTCGAGCCTAACTCCACGGCCATCAATGATCCCGGCCTGAAGCAGAGCGAGATGTGGGGCCGGGAGGGGAAAATGGTTCCCGCGCAACGCGTCAGCTGGTCCCGCGAAGTCGAAGTGGAGAAGGTCCTCTCCCACGGCTTCGGCGTGGCGTCGGTGTACTACGGAGACATCGAGCCGGATTTCGACGGCGGGATGAAGCTCGGCGTGCGCGGGGCGTTTCTAAACACGGCCAGGAGAAGCCCGCTCCGGACGAGTGGGGCGCAATCGGAGCTTGGGCCTGGGGCCTGAGCCGGGCGCTGGATTATCTCGAAACTGACAAGGGCGTGGACGCCAAACGCGTTGCGCTGCTTGGCCTCTCCAGACTCGGCAAGACGGTGCTGTGGGCCGGAGCGAGAGATCCGCGCTTTGCCTTGGTGATCGAGAGCTGCTCCGGCGAAGGCGGCGCCTCGCTGAGCCGCCGTGACTACGGCGAGACAGTGAAGCACCTCAACCGGGCTTTCCCCTATTGGTTCTCGGAAAACTACCTGAAGTTCGGCGGCCACGTCGATCGACTCCCCGTGGACGCGCACATGTTGATCGCATTGATCGCGCCGCGCCCGTTGCTGCTGCAAACCGGAGATGAAGACCTCTGGGCCGATCCGAAGGGCGAGTTCCTCGCGGGCGTAGCGGCGGAACCGGTCTACCGGCTGCTGGGCAAGCAAGGCCTGGGAACGGACCAGATGCCGGCGGCGAACCAGCCGATCCTTCACACCCTTGGGTACTCGATGCACACGGGCGGGCACGGCATCCTCCCCTCGGACTGGGATGTGTACCTACGCTTCATGGAGATGCATCTGAAGTAGCGTCAAGTGGGGCGGCGCGCCATCTGGTGGGGCGGCTCTCCAGAGCCGCGTGGGGCCTCCAGGCCCCGCCAAGCTTCCGGTAAAGCGCAGTGCTCGGCCGATCTGGAGATCGGCGTTCCCGGGCTCGGCCAATCAAGAGATTGGCGTTCCCAGGCGTACGCGCGCTTCCTGGTCCTTGTACTGCAGCAGGTACAGCTTCCAATAGATGCCGCGCGCCGCGAGCAATTCCTGGTGCGTGCCGCACTCGCGCAGCTTGGTTTTGTGCATCACGACGATGCGGCCCGCGCGTTGGATGGTCGACAGGCGATGCGCGATCACGATCGACGTCCGGCCCTCGACCATGCGATCGAGCGCGTCGCGGACCTTGAATTCGGTTTCGGTATCGACGCTCGATGTCGCTTCATCCAGGATCAAATAGCGCGGCTGCCGGGCGAGTGCGCGGGCGAAACTGACGAGCTGCTTCTGCCCCGTGGACAGACCGGCGCCGCGTTCGCGCACTTTGTGGTCCAGCCCGTCGGGCAAGCTCGCCACGAAGTCGGTCAAATTGACCTGTCCCGCGGCGATTCCTAACGATTCGTCGGAGATGTCCGAGTTGCCCAGGCGGATGTTGTCGGCGAGCGTCCCGGTGAACAGATGCGGGTCCTGCAGGACGATGCCGAAGTGTCGCCGCAGCTCGCGCGGATCGAATTCGCGGATGTCTGTGCCGCCGATTCGAATCGCGCCGCGCTGAACGTCGTAGAAGCGCAGCAACAGGTTGGTAATCGTGGTCTTGCCCGCGCCGGTATGGCCGACGACGGCGACCGTTTCGCCGGGCTCGATTCGCAGCGTGATGTCCTGCAGCACCCAGTCGTCGCCCTTGTACGCAAACCAGACGTGGTCGAATTCGATGGCGGCGGGCTCGGTCGGGAAAGGTTTCGGCCGATCGGGCGCGGTGATGTGCACGGGTTCGTCGAGCAGACCGAAGATGCGTTCCGCCGCGGCGAGCGCGCCTTGCAGCACGTTGTACTTCTCGCTGAGGTCTTGAATCGGGCGGAAGATGCGCGAGGCGTACTGAAAGAACGCTACCAGGATGCCGATGGAGAGCGCGTCGTGCCGAACCTGCCAGCCGCCGCGCGCGAGGATGGAGGAAATAGCCAGGAGAGAGAGAAATTCGACCGCCGGGTAGAACCAGCCGTAGGCGATCACGGTCTCTTTGTAGGCGTCCATGTGCTCGCGGTTCACTCTCTCGAAGTCCGCGGCGGCGTGCTGTTCGCGGTTGAACAGTTGCAGCACGGTGATGCCGGTCAGGTGCTCCTGCAGGAAGGCGTTGATCCGCGCCACCGCGATCCGGATGCGGCGGTTGCCGGCCGTGACGGCGCGCCGGAAGAGGATGGTTACACCGAACACCAGAGGCATTACGGCCAGCATCACCAGCGTCAGCCCGATGCTCAGCTTGAACATGGCTCCGAAGATGAACAGCAGCACGAGTACGTCGCCGAAGATAGTGACCAGGCCCGAAGTGAACATCTCGTTGAGCGCGTCGGCGTCGGTGGTCACACGCGTGACGAGCCGGCCCACTGGCGAGCGGTCATAGAAGGCGATGTCCAGGGCTTGGAGGTGGGCCATCACCCGGCGGCGCAGCTCGAACATGGCGTGTTGGCCGGTGCGCTGCATCAGGTATTGCTGGCTGAAGTCGGCTGCCAGGCCGGCGGCAATGGCGATGAAGTAGATCAGAGCGATCTGCGCGAGGCCCTGTTCGCGGCCGATGGCGAGGTATTGTTCGAGCCACGGCGCGGTGGCTTTGCCGGTCGGGGCAATGTAGCGGTCGATGGCGATCCGCGTCAGCAGTGGCGTGACCACCTGCAAGAACGACCCGACCAACAGGCAGGCGGTGGCTACCAGGACGGGCCGCCACCACGGCAGCGCCAACGCCAGCAGGCGTCCTACCAGACGCCGGTCATAACCTTTTGTCGAGACGCGCTCTTCCACCTCCATTCAGTGTAACTTGCGATGCCCAAACGGAGCCTGGGAACGCCAATCTCCAGATCGGCTCCTTTCGCGCGCCCGAATGCAAACGGGAGTGCGGTTGGCGAGCGCGGTGTGCGTCAAACGGAGCCGATCTGGAGATCGGCGTTCCCAGGCGTGCGAGTAAGCTGCATTCATTCTCATGGGTGGCCGACTCCCTCACGGCGCGCGGCTCCGATTGAACCATGCACAACATCGCGCTTCGCCGTCCTGGACTTCCGAAGGGCGTCTGCTAGATTAATGGCAGATCTATGAATGGCGTGATTGTCGTGGACAAGCCTCAGGGCTGGACGTCGCACGATGTAGTGAACAAAATGCGGCGCATCGCCGGTACCAAGAAGGTCGGCCACCTGGGCACGCTCGACCCTGCCGCGACCGGCGTGCTCCCGTTGCTGCTGAACAGGGCGACGCGGCTGGCGCAGTTTTTCACGCACAACGACAAAGTGTACGAGGGTGTCATTCGCTTTGGCTGGTCCACGAATACCTACGACGCCGAGGGCGAACCGACGTCTCCGCAAACTGAAGTCATCGTTGAACGCGATCGGCTGGAGCGGATCCTCGACGCATCGCGCGGCGCGATCCTGCAGACGCCACCACCCGTGTCCGCCAAGAAGATCGACGGAAGGCCCGCCTACGAACTGGCGCGCAAGAACATCGCCGTCGAGATGAAGCCCGTCGAAGTGACGGTATTCGCGCTCGACGTCTTGTGGCTCGAAGGCGCCGAAGCGGGAGTGCGCGTTCATTGCGGTTCGGGCACCTACCTGCGCTCCATCGCGCACGACGCCGGGCAAGCCATGGGCTGCGGCGCGCACCTCAAATCGCTGCGGCGTCTGCAATCCGGTCCGTTTGGGATTGAGAGCGCCAGGACCTTGGAAGAACTGGCGCGGATGGGCGCGGAGGACCGCCTCGGTGAGGCACTGATCCCTGCCATGAGTCTGCTTCCCGAATTTCCGTGCGAGATCGTCGACCAGATTACCGAGAGCCAGATCCGCCAGGGGCGCGACTTTCGCGTGTCGCCCTTTCGGTTGCGCGAAGGCGTAAAGCTGGTGAAGGCGGTTTCGCGCGGCGGGGACTTGATTGCCATCGGGCAGGCCGTGCTGCCGAATCTCTATCACCCGATTCTGGTGCTATAGACGAAGCACGAATCGCCGGGAAGGTAGCTCTCCGGTCCGTGCTGGAACACAAAAACCGGTAGGGTTACCGGATTTCGAACGTGGAATCAATCACTTAGGGGTGAAAACGCGGTAGGGCTAACGGTTGCGGTTCTCCCCGGCGCTCTTCCCGCGGAACTACTTTCCCGCCTTTTCGCGACGCTTCTTCGCCCAGTCTGCTTTCACCACTTGCCGGGCTCGACCGAGCGCAAGCGCGTCCTCCGGCACCGCGTCCGTAATGACGCTCCCGGCTGCTACGTATGCGCCGGCGCCGATCTCCACCGGCGCCACCAGGGTCGAGTTGCTGCCGATGAAGCTGCCGTCGCCGATGTTCGTTCTGTGCTTCTTCACGCCGTCGTAGTTGCAGGTGATGGTGCCCGCGCCGATGTTCGTCTTCTTGCCGATCGTCGAGTCGCCCAGGTAGGCGAGATGCATCGATTTCGAACCGGACCCGAGGTTCGTGTTCTTCAACTCGACGAAGTTGCCGACATGTGCCTGTTCCTCGACCTTCGAGTTCATACGCAAACGCGCAAATGGCCCTGCGTGCGCTCCCGCCTCGAGCGTTGAATCTTCCACCAGCGTGTAGGGGAAGATCTCCACGCCGTCGCCAAGCGTTGCGTTCTTCAGAATCGCGCCGGCGCCGATCCGGCACTCCGAGCCGATCTGGGTCTTGCCCAGGATCTGCGTGAACGGCCCGACAATCGTGTCCTGCCCTATAGCGACACGCATGTCGATGGCTACCGTATCCGGCTGCTCGATCGTCACTCCCGAAAGCATCAGCTCGCGGGCTTTGCGCTGCCGGAAAATGGCGTCCATCCGGGCTAACTCCACCCGCGTGTTGATGCCCAGGACCTCGCCGGGTTCGTCAACGACATAGGCCGCCGTCGCGTGGCCCGCGGCGCGCAGCGATTCCACGATGTCGGTGAGGTAGATCTCGCCGGAGGCGGGATTCGGCGTCAGCGTGGACAGGTGCTTCCAGAGCAGGGAAGCCTCGAAGCAATACATGGCCGAGTTGATCTCGTGGATCTTCTTCTGCTCCTCGCTGGCTGCTTTCTCCTCGACAATCGCCGCGACGTGGCCTGCTTCATCCCGGATGACGCGGCCGTAGCCGTGGGGATCGTCGAGAAAAGTAGTCAGCAGGGTTGCCGCACAGCCTGATTCCTCGTGCCGCTGGACCAGGTCGCGCAGAGTCTCCGTGCGCAGCAACGGGGAGTCTCCGCAAACTACAACTACGCGGCCCACTGCCAGTTCCGGAATGCCCGCGCAGACGCCGAGTGCATGGCCGGTGCCTTTCTGCTCGGTCTGAAGTTGAAATTGAATGCCGTGATGCGCTACCTCCGCTCGTACGCGATCAGCCTGGTGGCCGATCACCGCGACGATGCGGTTCGGCTCCGTTATGCCCTTTGCCGCTTCAATCACATGGTCCAGCAGGCAGGCTCCTCCGGCGCGATGCAGCACTTTGGCCATGCGCGAGCGCATGCGGGTCCCTAAACCTGCGGCCAGGATCACGACGGAAATAGGGGTATCGGACATTTATCCTCGAGGCTCCTTCTAAACTATCGATTCTACGAGGCCACGCAGGGGCGCTGCTTGCGCGCTGGAATGCAATCAAGGCCGGATCTTTGTCAGGGCGTCGGGATGATCCAATGGAGGCTCGGGCGCTTCCTTCACCTTCACCATGGTTTACTCCGACCCCCAGGGTGCGGCGGACCTTTCCACAACTTCGGTGCGGTTCGAATCGGTGCGTATACAGAGGACCCTATCGGTCGGCTTGGGGGCCGTCAGCAGATGCGAGATTTACTACGACGCCGCAAGCGGCCTGTTGAACCTGTATTACGATGCCGGTATAGCCACGACGACGCTGTCTCCGGGCTCCGGCAGCATCGCTAACTCCTAGTGCGCTTTGTCCGGACTGGGATGTTCGGTGACCCTCTCCGGCAGCACACTCACGATCACATCGGCGCTGAGTTTCTCGGCCACATGCGCATCATCGAAGAGAATCTATCTCAATGCGGCCAACACGAGTGGACTGAGCTCGGGCTGGTTACCGATGGGCACATGGGACAGGAACGTCGTCGGCACCCACCGCCCAAACCGGTGAACACAAAACAGCCTCGGCCGTCTGGCACATGCCATTCGAGGCACGTTCAGAATCCGCCGCGCCGGCTCGGTCAGGCAGTCTCCGCAAATGTATACTCGTGCTGGCCATCGCGCAGGATCAACACGCGCTTGCCGGCACGTTCCCCCACCACGAATTCGAACCCTTCGTTGGTGGGATCGATCGTGATGAACGAAATCGTGCCATCGTCATTCTTGCGGGAAGCCACCGTGCTCTTCCACTCGCCGAAATCGAAAGTCGTTACGCCGTCCTGGTTCAGCACTGCAAGCTCACCAAGCTCCTTACTGGAATAGTGTTTCGCCAAGCCACCTACCAGCGCTGGTGCGGCAGGCACTACGAGTCGTTCCCGTTCTTTGGCCAGGGCAGCCTTATAGCTCGCTGCCTGGGACGCAACATCGCCGGCAGCTTCGAGTTTGCCATCGAAGACGACTTCCAAAAGGCGGCGTATGAATGGATGCAGAAGCATTCCCCCGGTGTCCGAATTGGTTAGCAACACGGCGCCGATCCCAGAATCCGGCAGGAAGTAGAGGTTACTCTTGAAGCCCGCCATGCTGCCGCCGTGACTCACGACCGGAATGCCGTATTTTCGATCTACCATCAGGCCCATTCCATAGGTCGAATCTTCGCCGAGCGCAATCTGCGGCGCACGGCGCATGAGCAGATTCTCGGATGAAACCAACTGCTTGCCGTCGGGCAGCTTCCCCTGAGCAAGCTCGAGCTGCACGTAACGGATCAGATCGCCTGCCGAAGTCCACACGCCCCCTGCCGGACGGGCCGGGATGATCGAGTAGTTGAAGGCCATGCTGGCCACGGTCGGCTTGCCATCGACATCATCCCCGTGCGGGCTCGCGTGGTTGCCCGCCAGGGCGCGCGCATAATCGAACGTCGTCGATTTCATCCCCAGCGGATCGAAGATCTTCTGCTGCATTGCTTCGTCGTAGGCCGCACCGAGTTCCTGGCTCGGAGAAACCAGGTGTGCCCCAATGTACCCGGCGGCCGCCGCCATCAGATTGCTGTACTGAAATACCTCGCCGAACTTGCTGGTCGGTTGCATGGTTCCGAGCAATGCAAGGGTCGAATTCGGCGTGGCGTTCTTGAATTCGAAGATCCATTCGAAATCCTGCCGCGGCAATCCGGTGCAGGCGCAGATCAGGTGCCTGACAAGCACCTTCTTAGTGGTATCGGCATCGCCCAGTTTGAATCCCGGATAAATCTCGATCACCGGTTCATCCCACCGCAGCTTCTTCTCGTCGACGAGCTCAGACAGCAGCAGTGTCGTCATTCCCTTTGTGTTGGAGGCCGCCATAAACAGGGTGTTTTCGTCCACACGTGCAGGCTTGCCGAGTTCGCGCACGCCGAATCCACCGGCATACACGACTTTGCCTTCGTCAATCAGCGCCAGGGACGCGCCAGGGACGCCCAGTGCCTTCATGGAAGTCTCGACGAACGCCGTAAGTTGAGCGATATGTGCGGCATCCAGCGGTTGCGCCTTGCGCCCGGCAAAGGACTCGCGCTGGTAGCCTTTCGGCCGCAAGCTTTGAACGATCAGACCGATCGGTGCGCTGCGCTTCTCCACGGTCGGCTCGCTTCCGTCCAGAATGAACACAGTCCACGTAGTACCCGCCCGCAATGCAATTGCCTGCACCACGGCACGTTCGTTCGGGGAGGTCTCATAGTCGAATACCTGGCGCTCATCCCAGCCTTCGCGTGCAGGGCGGGGCGTAATCAGTTTGAGCGGCCGCTTCGCCTCAGGTTTGTATGCCGACCAGCCTGCCGCGACCGCTGCGCGGGCATCGGCCGACTGGGAGTCGATAATGGCGATGTGCGTGTCAGGCTCGGGCGGCTCGAGTATGACCAGGCTCTTGCCGGTCTTTATCGCCCAACCGGAGGGGACGGTGAAAGTCGCTCCGCCCGGCGTCACGCGCGGAGTATCCGCAGCCAGCCGCTCGACCGCTGATCTTGTTTCCGCTGGCTGTGGAGATGTGGCCTGAGAGGTCGCCCGCGGCGCGAAGATTGTGACTGCCAGGAGAGCCATCGGAATGGATCGGTGAATGGCCATGTGAGTTACCCCCGCTCGGAAAAACGTCGAAAACCGCGCGTTTGATTGTAGTCGCGGGTAACTGGAGTGTAAAGCGCAGATTTGCCTCGATTCTCCCCCACGTGATGCGGTGGAAGCATTCGGTGCATTGGTCGGGGAACGTGACCCGCCTCGGAAATTGCGCCGGCGGGAATTGCGCCGGCGGGGAATTGGGCCCGAGACCCAAGCGTCTTAATCTAAATTAATATCGGCCTCCTGAAGGACAAACCAGACGAGAAGATATTGAAAATACAGTCGTTATTGGCTTTTCAGGTCTGAAACTCTATAACACAGTCAATTATGTGCAACCAAATCGCCAATGTTTTTAGATAAAAAGGCCCAAAATATGTAAAGGTATAGTTGGAGCGGCGATAGTACTAGTGTTCGTGTAGTTCCATGTTTGGGCGCGTTCCGGAGGGGGACGCGACATGGCATTTACGGCGCTCTCGCTCCGCGGCGGGACGCGCGGCCAACCACGCCGCCGCCTACCTGGTTCAAGAGACGGTAACCACCGCGTTACGTAGGTCACAGGGGATGACTTGACTGCAGCCTTCGAACAACGATTCGTTGAGTCCGCAACCTCTCTCTTCATTTGGTTCGGCTACGCCCTCCGCGAGGGTCGTGGAGACGGTCGCGGGCCCAGTTAATTCACGCTGAAGCAAGCTCTCCGCAAAGTAATCCGGTCATCCGACCGATGTTGGGTCCCCGTCGGGACCCCATCCGGCGGCAATCCGGCTCTAAGTGTCGATTCGCTGCCCGCCTTAGTTGCGGGAAGGGGTGTTCCGAGTTAGGTGGCGTGCGCGAGGACGTTGTTTGCCCCGCGGCCGCAAGACCCGCAAGTGCATCGGGACCGGCTAACTCTCGTTTCCGCACTGACGCCGAAGGAGTGTCCCGACTACCATGGACGGACGGTCGCCCATCAGATCCATCCTGCCGTTGCTCCTCTTCGCCGTGGCGAGCCTTGCGGCGTCCTCGGATGAACGGCAGCCCTTGATGCAGCGCGGACCGCTGCGCAACCCACACGGAGCTTTGAAGACGCCTTGCGGCAGTTGCCACACTTCGACGAGTTGGTCGCCAATCCGGGCGATTCCCGAGTTCAATCACAATCGCGAAACCAGTTTCCCCTTGCGCGGCATGCACGAGAAAGTGCGGTGTGGGCTGTGTCACCCCAAGCTGGTCTTCAAAGAAGTTGGCAGGCAATGCGCGGATTGCCACGCTGACATCCATCGCCGCCAGTTTGGCGCGCTCTGCGACACCTGCCACACGGCGCGTGGCTTTCTGGACAATGTGAAGTCGGTTCGCGAGCATTCCGCCCGTTTCCCGTTGATCGGCGCTCACGCGGCCGCGACCTGCGATGCTTGCCACGTCAGCGCTGCGACTGGCCGCTTCGTGGGTCTTTCCACTCAATGCGCGTCCTGCCACATCGGCGATTTCAAATCGGCGACCTCGGTGAACCACCAGGCCGCGGGCTTTTCGGTGACTTGCGAATCGTGCCACAACATGAACACATGGCGCGGCGTCAAGTTCGATCACAGTCAGACAGGATTCGCACTCACCGCCGCGCATGCCGGGTTGGATTGTGTGTCCTGCCACGTCGGCGGCCGCTTCACGGGGACGCCGGCGGACTGTTTCAGTTGCCACGTGAAGGATTTCAATTCGACTGACAATCCGCCTCACGCGGCCGCGGGGTTCCCGAAGGATTGTTCCGTCTGCCACGGCACGTCCGATTGGACCAATGCCAAGATGGACCATTCCCTTACCCAGTTCCAGCTCACCGGCGCGCACGTAACCGTCACCTGCAACGCCTGCCACATCGGCGGGCGCTTCGCCGGTACTCCCACGGCGTGTTACTCCTGCCACGCCAACACCTTCAATGCGACGACGAATCCAAACCACCGGACAGCGGGACTGTCAACCGATTGCGGCCAGTGTCACACCACTTCCGACTGGCAGAACGCGAAAATCGACCACGGCGTTACTAAGTTCCAGCTTACCGGCGCGCATTTAACCTTGGCGTGTACCACGTGCCATGTCGCCGGTCAGTACAGCAATACGCCATCCACTTGCATTGGGTGTCATCTCGCGGATGTCAACAAGACTTCCAATCCCAATCACACTGCAGCCGCCTTCCCGCAGGATTGCTCGCTGTGCCATACGACCGTCAATTGGCTGGGGGCGAAGTTCGACCATAACTCAGCGACCAAATTCGCTTTGACCGGGGCGCACGTGTCCCTGCAATGCGGGCAATGCCACGTCAATAGCGTCTTCGCGGGAACGCCGGCCCAGTGCTCGGGCTGCCACATGCTTGATTTCAACAAGGCCGCGACTCCCAACCATGCCGCGTCCGGATTCCCGCTGGCCTGCGAGAGCTGTCACACCACCGCCGCCTGGCAGCCCGCGAACTTCGATCATGCCAAGACTGCATTCGCTCTGACCGGCGCCCACGTCACCACCCAGTGTTCGCTGTGCCACGTGAACGGCAACTTCACGACGGAGCCGACCCAATGCTCGGGCTGTCACATGCCGGACTTCAACAAAACGACGAGTCCCAACCATGTGGCGGCCAGCCTGTCTCAGGAGTGTGTGTTGTGCCACACGACCGCCAACTGGGATGGCGCGAAGTTCGATCACAATACCGCCACGAAGTTCCCTCTGACGGGAGCGCATGTCCCGGTGCAGTGCGCACAGTGTCACCTCAACGACAAGTACGCCGGCACTCCGGCGCAGTGCTCCGGTTGCCACATGCCCGATTTCAACAAGAGCGCGAATCCGAACCATTCAAAGTCGGGCTTCCCGCTCGCGTGCGAATCGTGTCACACCACGGCCGCGTGGCAGCCGGCCAACTTCGATCACGCGAAGACCGCATTCCCGCTGACGGGCGCGCACGTCACTATCCTGTGTCTGCAATGCCATGTGAACAACAACTTTACAACGGTGCCGGTGCAGTGCTCCGGGTGCCACATGCCAGACTTCAACAAGACCACGAGTCCGAATCATGTGCAGTTGGGATTGCAGCAGGACTGCCAGATATGCCATAGCACCACGGCCTGGCAGCCGGCCGCATTCGATCACGCGAAGACGACTTTCCCGCTCACTGGTGCGCACATCGCAGTCGTGTGTTCGTTGTGCCATGTAAACAACAACTTCACAACGCTCCCGCTCCAATGCTCGGGATGCCATGTACCGGACTTTAACAAGACAACCAATCCGAATCACGTCACTTCAGGGTTCCCGCAAACATGCGAGTCCTGCCACACGACTACCGCTTGGCAGCCGGCTAGCTTCGATCACGCTAAGACCGGATTCACGTTGACTGGGACGCACGTAACGACCGGTTGCGCCCAGTGCCACGTCAACAACGATTTCAACCTGACTTCCGGGGCCTGCGCGACGTGTCATCTCACGGAATTCAATGCGACCACGAATCCGAACCACAAGGCCGCCGGGTTCGCGACCGACTGCTCATTGTGCCATTCGACGGTGAACTGGGCCGGGGCTAAGTTCGATCACAACACAGCGACGAAGTTCCCCCTCACCGGGGCCCACGTCCCCGTGCAATGCACGCTGTGCCATGTCAACAACAAGTACGCCGGCACTCCTGCGCAATGTTCGGGCTGCCACATGCCGGACTTCAATAAGACCACGAACCCGAATCATGTTACCTCGGGGTTCCCGCAGACCTGCGAAACATGCCACACCACCGCCGCATGGCAGCCAGCCTCGTTCGATCACGCGAAGTCGGGGTTCGCGTTGACGGGGACGCACGTAACGACGGCTTGCGCCCAGTGCCACGTCAATAACAATTTCAACCTGACTTCCGCGGCCTGCGCGACGTGTCATCTGACAGAATTCAATGCAACCACGAATCCGAACCACAAGGCCGCCGGGTTCGCGGCCGACTGCTCGTTGTGTCACTCGACAGTGAACTGGGCAGGGGCTAAGTTCGATCACAACACACTGACGAAGTTCCCACTCACTGGGGCGCACATCCCCGTGCCATGCACGCAATGCCACATCAATAACAAGTACGCCGGCACGCCGACTCAATGCGTTGGCTGTCACCTGCCGGACTACACTACGACCACGAATCCGAACCATGTCAAGGCGGGCTACCCCCAAGCTTGCGAAACGTGCCACACCACGGCTGCGTGGCAGTCGGCCACCTTCGATCACGCCAAGACGATCTTCCCGCTGACAGGCGCCCACGTCACCACGCAGTGCTTGCAGTGCCATGTAAACAATAACTTCACAACGCTGCCGACTCAATGTTCGGGCTGCCACCTGACCGACTACAACAAGTCCACGAATCCCAACCATGCCGCCGCTGGCTTCGCCCAGGACTGCGCATCGTGCCACTCGACGGTGAACTGGCTCGGCGGAGTATTCAATCACAGTACAGCCACGAAGTTCCCGCTAACCGGAGCGCACATCCCGTTGCAATGCTTGCAGTGCCACATCAACAACAAATTCGCGGGCACGCCGACCCAGTGTTCCGGGTGTCACCAGTTGGACTTCAACACGACCACAAATCCAAACCATGTGAAAGGGGGATTCCCGCAAACCTGCGAGATATGCCACACCACCGCAGCGTGGCAGCCGGCGACCTTCGACCACAATAAATCGGGATTCCCGCTTACCGGGACGCACCTGACCACGCCCTGCGCGCAGTGCCACGTCAACAACAACTACAATTTGACCTCGGCTGCCTGCGCGAATTGCCACCTGACCGAGTACAACGCGACGACGAATCCGAATCACAAAGCCGCGGGGTTCGGGACGGACTGTTCGCTTTGCCATTCGACCGTTAATTGGAGTGGCGCGACATTCAACCACAACACGGCCACGAAGTTCCCGTTGACCGGGGCGCACATCCCGCTGCAATGCTCGCAGTGCCACAGCAACACTGCCTATGCCGCGACGCCAACGGCGTGCTCGGGCTGCCACCTGCCGGACTACACCAAGACCACCAACCCTAACCACGTGACGGGCGGCTTCGCGCAGACCTGTGAGACGTGCCACACCACAACAGCGTGGCAGCCGGCTTCGTTTGACCACAACAAGTCCGGATTCGTGCTCACAGGGACACACCTCACTACGCCTTGCGCACAGTGCCACGTCAACAACAACTACAACCTGACATCGGCCGCCTGCGCGAACTGCCACCTGGCGACATACAACGCAACCACGAATCCGAATCACAAGGCCGCGGGGTTCGCCACGGACTGCTCGCAGTGCCACTCGACCATCAACTGGAGCGGCGCGACGTTCAATCACAACACGGCCACGAAGTTCCCGCTGACCGGGGCGCACATTCCGCTGCAATGCTCGCAGTGCCACAGCAACACCGCCTATGCCTCGACGCCAACGGCATGCTCGGGCTGCCACCTGCCGGATTACACCAAGACCACCAACCCGAACCATGTGACAGGCGCATTCCCGCAAACCTGCGAGACCTGCCATACCACCACGGCGTGGCAGCCGGCGTCGTTTGACCACTCCAAGTCCGGGTTCGCGCTCACCGGGACACACCTCACTACACCTTGCGCGCAGTGCCACGTGAACAACAATTACAATTTGACCTCGGCCGCCTGCGCGAACTGCCACCTGGCGACATACAACGCAACCACGAATCCGAATCACAAGGCCGCGGGGTTCGCGACGGACTGCTCGCAGTGCCACTCGACCATCAACTGGAGCGGCGCGACTTTCAATCACAACACCGCCACGAAGTTTCCGCTGACCGGGGCGCACATCCCGCTGCAATGTTCGCAGTGCCATAGCAACACTGCCTTTGCCTCAACGCCAACTGCATGCTCGGGCTGCCACCTCCCGGATTACACCAAGACCACCAACCCGAACCATGTGACAGGCGCTTTCCCGCAAACCTGCGAGACGTGCCACACCACCACGGCGTGGCAGCCGGCATCGTTCGATCACACCAAGTCCGGATTCGCGCTCACCGGGACGCACCTCACTACGCCTTGCGCACAGTGCCACGTCAACAACAACTACAATCTGACCTCGGCCGCCTGCGCGAACTGTCACCTGACCAATTACAATGCGACGACGAATCCGAATCACAAAGCCGCGGGGTTCGCGACGGACTGCTCACTATGCCACTCGACCGTGAACTGGAGCGGCGCGACTTTCAATCACAACACCGCCACGAAGTTCCCATTGACCGGGGCTCACATCCCGCTGCAATGCGCTCAGTGCCATATCAACAACGTGTACGCCGGTACGTCAACCGCCTGCTCCGGGTGCCATCTGCCGGACTATAACAAGACCACGAGCCCCAACCACGTGACGTCCGGGTTCCCGCAAACCTGCGACACCTGCCACAACACGACGGCATGGCAACCCGCGACGTTCGATCACAGCAAGACCGGTTTCGCACTCACTGGGACGCATCTGACCACCGCATGCGCGCAGTGCCACGTGAGCAACAACTACAACCTGACTTCCGCCGCCTGCGCAAACTGCCATCTGGCGACATACAACGCAACCACAAACCCGAATCACAAGACATCGGCGTTCCCGACCGACTGCTCGCTCTGCCACTCGACGGTCAACTGGACCGGCGCCGTGTTCGATCACAGCACGACTGGCTTTGCGCTCACGGGGACGCATTCGACGACGGCGTGCCTGCTGTGCCACGTCAACAACAACTACGGCCTGACTTCGGCCGCCTGCGCGAACTGCCATCTCGCTACGTATCAGGCGACGACGAATCCGAACCATGTTTCTGCCGGCTTCCCGACGGACTGCTCGGTTTGCCACACCACTGTTAACTGGGCGGGTGCGGTCTTCGACCACAGCAAGACGCCGTTTGCCCTCACCGGAGCGCACATCGCAGTGGTGTGCACAAGCTGCCACATCAACAATGTCTTTGCGGGAACGCCGACCGATTGCTATAGCTGTCATAAGGCGGACTACACGGGCACCAACAACCCGAATCACGCCACGGCCGGATTCCCCACCACATGCGCGACATGCCACACAACCACTGTGTGGACCGGCGCGACGTTCAACCACACTTGGTTCCCGATCACCAGCGGCAATCACAAACAGGCGTGCGCGGTGTGCCACCTCAACTCCGCCGATTACTCGGTATTCAGTTGCACCGCTACGTGCCACGCGAAGGCGAGCGCGGACCGCAACCACTCCGGCGTGAAGAACTACGTCTGGAACGCGACTAGTTGCTTCGGGTGCCATCCCAGTGGAAGGGCGGGCTGAGGATGAAGGGGCTTCTGGCACTCGGCTTCTTCTTAATTGGAGAATCATTGGCGCTCGGACTGTGCCAGGCGCAAATTCAGCGGCCGCCATCGGAGCCCGCGCCTCGCGTGGACACCACTCCCGTGGCCGTTACCACGAAGAAAACGGACGCCCGCACCGAGTTCCACATCAAGTACGTGGGCGAGGGCGTGGTCTACCTCGACGGAGGACGCGCGGCGGGACTGGCGGAGAAGATGAAGCTGACGGTTCGGCGGACGCTAACGGGAGTTCTCCCTTCCGGCATCACAATTGCCGGCGGAGGCGATCCGCAGGCGGTGGCCGAACTGGAAGTCTTTTCGGTCGCCGAGAACTCGGCGGTGTGCAATATCAAGAATTCCACGGCGCCGCTGTTGAAGGGCGATGTTGCCGCCCTGAACGCGGAAGACACCCAGCTCAGCCAGATTCTGCGAAGTGCCGGAGCCGGCCGGCATTATGCGCAGACCATCACCTTCACGGAAGGAGATCCGATTGACGACGAAGCGCGCGAGTTCATACCGCACGCGCCGCTCCCCGAAGTGAATCGAATTCGAGCCCGCATCGGGCTGGACTACAACGGCATCATCGACGCCGGCGGCTCGGGCGCCAACGGCAGCGATTTCGGGGTCTCCGTTCGAGCGGACATGACGCGCATCGGAGGATCGTACTGGAACCTGACCGGCTTCAGCCGCTTTCGGGTGAACTCCAGTTCAGGCCAACAGGCCACCCTCACCGACCTGCTGAACCGCACCTATACCCTGGGGCTGACCTACGACAGTCCCAAATCCAAGTGGACCGCGGGAATCGGGCGGCTCTATCTTCCCTGGGCCGTGAGCCTGAGCACCATCGACGGCGGCTATCTGGCGCGCAGGCTCAACAAGACCGTTACCGTCGGCATGTTCGCCGGCAGCACGCCCGACCCGACCTCGTGGAGCTACAATCCGCAGCGCAGAATGCTGGGATCGTTCATCAACTTCGAGCATGGCAGCTTCGAAGGATTTCACATGAGCAGCACGACGGGCGTGGCAGTCTCGCGAATCGGATGGAAGCCCGACCGCGAGTTCGCATTCTTCGAGAACACATTCTCCTGGAAGAGGTGGTTCAGCATCTATGACGAGTTGCAGATCGACCAGGTGCACGCTTCTCCGATTACGATCGCATCCGCGCCTCCGGGCATTTCCAGGAGCTTCCTCACGGTGCGCGTCGAGCCGACCAAGTACGTGGAGTTCGATCTCAGCGAGAACTACTTCCGCGATTTCCCGACTTACGATCCGCGCTTGCTCGGTACCGGACTGTTGGACAAGTACCTCTTCCAGGGGCTGAGCGGCGGCGTACGCCTTAACCTGCCGTACAAGGCGACGGTGTATACCAATATCGGCCAAAGCAGCAGCTCGGGCGACGCCAAGCCGAACTGGAACAAGATGTTCGGGCTCGGCTTTCGGGACGTGTTCCACACGGGCCTGAACACCGACTTCCACTACACCCAGTTCGACAGTTCCTTCGCCAAAGGATCCTATAAGGCGATCTCGCTGTCGCGTAATCTTGGCGAGACGCTCCGCCTGATGTTCCAGGCCGGGCAGCAAAACTTCGGGTCGGCGCTGACCACCCAGTCGCGTTCGCGCTTCCTGACTTCCAGCCTCGACTGGAGCTTCAGCGCTCATTACTTTCTGGGCGGAGGCCTGACCGTCTATCGCGGTGGTTCTCAAAACTACGACCAGATCTACTTCACTCTGGGGTGGCGCTTCCGATGAAAACTCTCACGCTGGCCTTGCTGGCGCTCGCACTGCCGGCGGGCGCCGCGGTTCCATTATCGACGCGCGATCTGCTGGTCCGAGCCGGACGGTCGTCGGAAGAATTCTGGAAGCAACTCCAGGCGGTGAACTGTGTCGAAACGGTCGAGCAAACGCGGCTGAGCCGGCAAGGCAAAGTCGTCTACAAGCAGCAGTCCGTTTTCGATTACCTGGTGATGATTCAGTTCACTCCCGACGATCTAGTGCTGGACGAGTCGCGGGCCGTGATTCCGCAGCCTGAACAGAAGAAAAAGAAGGCGGAGAAGCCGGAGGAGGCGGATAAGGCCAAAGTGGCGTTAGTGGTCACCAACGGGTTTCCGGCGTTCGAGCTGATCTTCCATCCGATGTACCAGAGTTCGTTCGAGTACTCTGAGCCGGAAATGGTTCTGGTGGATGGGAAACCCCAGCTTCTGGTGCACTTCCGCCACGTGCATGGTTTGCGTTCGCCCTCGGTCCTGAAAGTGAAATCGCGCGAGTATCCCGTCGAATGGGAGGGCTCTGCGTGGTTGAATCCGGAAACATATGAGATGACCCGCATCTCAGCCTCGGTCCAGAACTCCCTGGCTGAGGTAGGACTGACGAATTTGACGGCGGACGTCCGCTACGCCCCGATCAAATTCAGTGAGGATCCGCAAGTCCACCTGCTTCCAGCCAGCGCGACGGTCGAACTCGAGACCACCCATCAGCACTGGCGGAATACCCACACCTTCTCTCAATACCGGCACTTCTCAGTAGACGTCAAGACAGAAATGGGGGCTCCGCAATGAGTGCCGCTTCAGCAATTCCATCGACATCGGCATCGACATCGGCAGCAGCGCCGCGACGAAACATGTTGCAGGTGAGGCATCGCCTCTGGCTGACGCTTGCGGCGCTCGGCGGCGCGGCGCTTGTTATCGTGGTCGCCGTCAACGGACTCCACTACTACATGCTGCCTCTGGCTCAGCGCGTCAGATCGCCCCAACACGCGATGCTCAGGCCGAGCGGAACAGTGGGCCGCGGACTCGGCATCGTGGGTCTGGTGATGTTCGGCATCATGTTCTTGTATCCGCTGCGGAAGCGCATCTCCTTCCTTTCCGGATGGGGCACGACGAAGAACTGGCTCGACTATCACATCGTTTTGGGCGTAGTGGCGCCGGTGCTCATCACGTTCCATGCCTCCTTCAAGTTGACCAATGGCATCGCCGGCGTGGCTTATTGGATCATGCTGGTCGTTGCGCTCAGCGGCATCATCGGACGCTACCTCTATAGTTCGATTCCCCGCCGCATCGACGAAGCCGAAATGACGATGGACGAGATGAGGCAACTGAGCGCCGACCTTGCGGTCCAGATCGAGGGCCAGGGCGTCTTCTCGGCGGCCGAGTTGAAGCCGCTGTTCGAGATGCCTCCAATTGAGCGTGTACAGGCGATGCCTCTGTGGCGGGCGCTGCTGGTGATACTTCGCCTGGACCTCAGGCGCACGATCCAACTGATCCGGTTGCGGTGGAAACACGGATCCAGGAGCCAGGATCATGCTGAGTTCGTTCGTGTTCTCGCCGCCATCAAGAAGCAGGCCAGCCTGGTGAAGAACATCGTCTTCCTCTCACGGTTGAGCCAGATGTTTCAGCTTTGGCACGTCATCCACCGGCCGTTCAGCTATTCCTTCGCGGCGTTGGTAGTGCTACACCTGATCGTCGTGTCCCTGTTGGGTTTCGTGTGGGCATGAGCCGGCGCTGCGATTTAAAGGAGAGAAATTGAAGTGAATGAAAACTTAGCGACCTTGCTACTGTGCGCGGCGGTCCTCGGGGTCCCGCTGTTTTTCTACATGAGGAACCTGAAGAAGCGCGACGTCGAGGCCCGCGCGGCAATGGAAAAGGGCAAAATCCATTCCGGTGGACCGATGGCCCAACATCCGCACATCGATTCGAATTACTGCATCGGCTGCCGCACTTGTACGACCGTCTGCCCTGAGGGCGATGTGCTCGCCATGGTCGGCGGAAAGTCCGCCATCGTGAACGGGTACAAGTGCATCGGCCACGCGCTCTGCGCCGAGGCGTGTCCCATCGGCGCTATCACCATGGTGATGGCCAAACCCAGCGTCGGCGCGGAAATGCCATCTCTGACTTCTGAATACGAGACGAACCAGGAAAACATGTTTATCGTCGGCGAACTCGGCGGCCTGGCGCTCATCAAGAACGCCGTCAACCAGGGGCGCGACTGTGTCGACACCATCGCTCGCCGCCTCGCGGAATCCGCCGCGGCTCGCCAGCCCGAAGTGTACGATGTCGTGATTGTCGGCGCCGGCCCGGCCGGCATCAGCGCATCGCTGCGCGCCATCGAAAACAAGCTCAACTACCTGACCATCGAACGGGATGAACTCGGCGGCACCGTTGCGAAGTATCCGCGCCAGAAACTGGTGCTGACCAGCCCTGTCGAATTCCCGATGTATGGGAAGTTCAGGAAGCGGGAACTGTCCAAAGAGAACCTGCTCGAGTTCTGGCAGACGGTTCTGCACCGCGCCGATTTTCAAGCCCACAGCGGAGAGAGCGTCGAGCAGATCAAGAAGGCGGAGGATGGCAAATTCAACCTCGTCACCAACCGGGGCAGCTATCGAGCACAATTCGTCGTTCTGGCGATCGGCCGAAACGGCACGCCTCGGAAACTGGGTGTCCCAGGCGAAGAGCTTCCGAAGGTGATGTACCGTCTGATCGAAGCACATCACTACATCAACAAGGAGATCCTCGTGGTCGGCGGAGGCGATAGCGCCATCGAAGCGGCCATGGGACTCGGAAACCAAACCGGCAACACGGTTACGCTTTCCTATCGCAAAGCCGAATTCAGCCGGATCAAGGAACGCAATGTGCTGCGTATAGCAGAGTGCATTCGCCAGAAGAAGGTGAATGTCATCTACAATTCGAGTCCCATCGAGATCAAAGAGCGAAGCGTCGTGCTAGAGGTAGGCGGAGAGATTCGCGAGATCCCTAACGACTTCGTGTGGGTCTTCGCCGGCGGTACGCCGCCCAACGATTTCCTGAAGAAGGCCGGGATCCAACTCGGGGAGAGAGATTTCACCCTGGAGGGCGCAAAGGAGAAGCAGGAGGCGGATGTCGCGCGAGCGATTCTGACCGAGGCCTCATAGCGGGACAGCTGACCCACTCCACATGGATTCGCCTGCTCGTTCTGCTCCAGCCCGGCGACGGAACCGGCGAGCGGCTGTAGTTTGTCCCCCATCGGCAGCAAGCCTCGCTCCGCCGAAGGCTCGGTCGAAGAAGGAGAGCGAGTCTGGGTCTCGAGCCGCGGCGATCACGCGCTTCCCGGACCGCCCGACTCAGCCACCCATGTGCGCCGCGTGCGCGCGCCAGCGGCACGGATGAGGCTTGGGTTACTTCGTAATCCGGCGCGGACTAACACCGGATTCCACCGGTCTTCGAGGCAGTCTCCCGCCGATCATGCGGCCTCTGCGCTGAGAGCCTTCGATACGCGCAACACAATAAATCGGGGAATCGGGCGATATGGATTGTGCCGCGGCCGGCCGTGAGGCCGCCCGGTGCCCACTACTCATATCACCATCGCAGTGTGGGCATCGAACAATGCGTACTGCTCCTCGCCAACTTCGTGCTGATCGGCCCATTCCTGGCAAGAGATGCAGTACGGAGTCCAGGGCACTGCCGCCAGCCGCTTCGGATTGATGTCTTCCTCACAGCGCAGACAGGTGCCCCAAGTGCTGTCGTCGAGGCGCGCCAGCGCCCCTCGCACGCTACGCAGAAGCCGTGATTCGCGATCCAGGTTGCAAATGGCGAGTTCTCGCTCGGAGGCGCCTTGCACTTCGTCGAGCGCGTCAGCGTTCCTTTCAATCTCAATTCCTTCACGGTTTTGAACGGCGAGCGCCAACTCCGTCAGTTTCGCCGCCAGAAGCGTTCTGAACGTCGCGAGTTCTAGCTCAGTCATATCAGCCGCTCCTAGGCTTGTTCGCTGCTTCTTCCGCAGGCCTCCCGAGATGTAATCCGGCTGCTAGAAATGGTCGGCGGGGAGGCCTCGGGGCCATCAGGGAAACGAGCACGAGCGATTCCGAAATCATCTCCGCGCGGCGAATGGCAGCATGTGCATCTGCTGGGAAACTGGCGCGCCCAGGATCGCTCGAACTCTGGCTTGGAGTTCACTATTACTAATCGGCTTGAGAAGGAACGGCAGGTTGGTGTGTCGCCGGAAGATTGCGCTCAGGTCCGGACTCAACATAAACAGCACTTTGATTCCCGGGTGCTCCTCAAACAAACGCGCGCACAGGGCCGTGCCGTTCATCCGAGGCATTCGCACGTTTGTGACTAAAAGGTCAATCGATCCGTCGTACTGACGCGAAAGCTCTAAGCCTTCTTGTCCATCTGCGGCGAAGAGAACCGAGTGCCCATCTTGCTGCAATACCGAAGCGACCAGCTTGCGAGACGTGGCCTCGTCGTCAGCCACCAGAATGACGGACCGCGCGGACCGCGAACTCGTGACTCCGGGCTGATTTTGACGGGGATTAGACCGATTGTCGTTCGATCCGCCGGAGGTTCCTGGAGCCATGACAGCCCACCCTTCCCATAGTTACTCCAGTTCGTGGGCGCTTTCGCCCGGCAGCTTCTTGGCCCAAATTACATCCAGTTCGCCTTGTGCCTTGGAGTCATGCACGGCACGTCCACTCAACATCCTCGGCTGCGCGATTCATGACCACATCGCAGCCGAGAAAGCGTCCTATAGCCTGCTGCCGCTGGACCGCCCGGGCGTAAATAGCAACCGGACCGCGAGCGATTCCTGGGCCCGGCCGCGCAATTGCGCGGCCTAACGCCCGCAGCCACCGATACCGGTGATCCAGTTCCCCAACCGCGAGGGATTCCAATGGCTCATTGGATTGAAGAATCCCCTTACTCATCAGTCTCTAGACATTACTTTCAGGACTTTTCTTCCCCAACTTGTTTATTCGCCCCCAGCTTGGCCTAGTTCAGGCCTCCGTAGGAGGAGTCTGGCGGGAGCATTCACGCCCACCTGGTGGCAGCAATTCCGGCACTTTCAACTCGCGGTCGTTGCAAAGGGAGAGATCGTCTCCCCGTCCGCCAACCGCTGCGGAGTCAATTGCCGCCATCAGCGTAACAATCTGTACCTAATTCTGCTGTTCAAAACTGCACACAGTGGAGCGATTTCCGCCGGAAGCCGCTCACGCAAGGCGTTGCTGCGCATAGGTTTGTCTGATCGTATATCGAAAGAGAGCCGCGCCGCCGGTCCGCCGTGACCCCGTACGCCTCGCTGAAAGGGGTCTGCGCCGGCGAAAATGCAGCGCCCAAAGCGCTTGATTTATTGGACGGGAAGATTTAGAAACAAGAGCGGGGCGTCCCTGGAAGTTGCGAATCCCGGATGGAATCCGGAACCCCGTGATACGACTCTGCCCCGTAGTACTCGTCCACGCGCAGACTCGTCCTGCACGCAGGCGAGGTTTGGTCATTATTGCGGTGGGCCCGCACCGCACCGGTCCGCCCGGCACGCGGAGTGGCGGTCCGGAGGAGAAGCGGGCTTCCTGTTCATTTAAATGACGGCCGCGCTGCGAAGATTGGAGGATCGACTTCTCACTCGGCGGTAGACGATATCAATCGCCTTTTTGGGGGTGCGAGCAAGTTATGAAACAGAAGGGAAAGTCAAAACAAGCCTTCGATCTAAAGGCATTCCTGTCAAAGGCGAACGGTGGACGGACAATCGCGGATTACGAAGCGAACCGGGTGATCTTCACACAAGGCGATACGGCTGGCGCGGTCTTCTATGTGCTGAAGGGCAAGGTAAAGCTCACCGTCCTTTCGAAGCAAGGCAAGGAAGCGGTGGTCGCGATACTGGCGGCCGGAGATTTCTTCGGCGAGGGGTGTCTAGCGGGGCAGTCGATACGCATGGCTACTGCGGCCGCCATGAACGAGTGTTCGATCATGAAACTGGAAAAGTCGGAAGTGATCCGGACGCTCCGCGAGCAGCCCGAGTTTTCGGAAGCATTCCTGGCTTATCTGCTCTCCCGGAATATTCGGATTGAGGAGGACCTCGTCGATCAACTTTTCAATTCCAGCGAGAAGCGGTTGGCCCGGGTTCTGCTCCTGTTGGCGCAATTCGGCAAGGACGACGCTCCGCATGGCGTGATTCCCAAGATCAGCCAGGAAACCCTGGCGGAGATAGTCGGCACCACGCGCTCCCGCGTGAACTTCTTTATGAATCGTTTCCGTAAACTCGGATTCGTCAAGTACAACGGAGGCCTGGAGATCCATCATTCATTGTTGAATGTCGTCCTGCACGATTGACATTGAACAACAGCGTGCTCCGGTGTGTACCAGAGCAGCGTGGCCGGGCACGCGCTTGCCGGATGTGGCAGTGAACCCTGGCCTTGCCAAGACGCAGCCTCAGTTCAGGCTCAACCCGTCCCGTCTCGTCCGACGAGCCTCGCATAACTCGTTATGGCCCGCGCCATCGAGGCGCGGGTAGTTTAGGGTTTAGCTGTACACCAGTTGTTTTGCGGAACGCCCGCGCACGGGTCCGCCATGCTCTGCTCGTGGGGGATGGGGAACAGCTTGACGCCAATCTGAACCGGGTACGAAGGAGGCGGGGTCAAAGGATACGGCAAGGCGGTACACAAGCCGAGGGAGGCGTAGCCGAGTTCTTCGGTCAAAGCTACCTCTTGTCCCGGTATCGGGCAGCCATGCCTGAACCCCGGAGCGGGTGTTGCGCGTGAACCGGAGTCCAACGACGCTGCCGACCTGTTCGACATTTGGAGAGTGCAAACCTTTGCGGCGCCTCGTCTCAGTGGCCGTCTCGTTCCCGTGGATGGCCAGTAATTCGCGAGCTTGCCCTTGAGGCTCCACCAAGGAAAGAGCCGGACTCTCGGCCTTGCAAAGCAGGCGGGCAGGGTAACTGAGGGCATCGATAATATTGGCGAAACCGGCGGCAATTTCACCAGTGCGCCTGCATGTGCGGAGTCGGTGGCTAGAGTCGAGTTAAGCGCCGAAGATTCCGAGCCCCGGCAGGTGAAACTGCGATTGAAGCGTTCGAAGCGTGGCCGGCTTCGAAAAGCCCTCTCCGCTCTTCCGAAAGGTGTCCAAAGATAGAGTAGTTTTGGCTCGCGCATGCCGGGTTAACCCATTAAAGTCAAACGAGATGGCTGTTCTGCGGATGGTATCGGCAGGCGCTCATTTTGCTGCTCGCGCCGTTGCTTGGCGCCCCCAGGCCAGCACGCAGGCAATGTGACCTGAAGCACACCTTGAGAACGAGTGATGAGGCGAGAGCGCTCGGGGTTGTGGAATAGTATATTATGATTAGTATTTCAATTCGGAATGAGTGATCGGAAGAATCTTGCGGAATTTAATGTGATTCGTGTGCATTTGTAAGCAATTTGTAGTTCTTCCTCTTGATAAGTCCGCAACCTAGTGATACTATCCATTTGTCCCCTTGTGCGTGAGATCACGGCGAGAGCCCGTTTACCACGGAAGAGGACCTGAGATTTGAAGCGGTTAACAGAATGGGACTCACCGTGCGTGAGCTTTGCCTAAAGTCCGCATCTCCCTTCACCAACGGCGCCGGAATTCTCCACTTCGAAATCCGACCAGCATAAAGTAAGTCATTTGTTTACTGGCGTATTCGCACTAGGATCCCAGTCAAGATGAGGGTATGCGCTCGAATGCCCGCGCAGCGGCGTCCTTCGTCCCTAGTCTGGTAAGGATACCTCAGTCCAATCGCTACACCGCGAGAGTCTTGATCGAAGCTTGGGGCTTCGGGCTCTCGGAACGTACCATAAATGGAGTATACGGTCCGTTTGTATTAATCAGAACCTGTCGCAAGTGGCGGACCTCCCCGCTTTCTGGCGTTGTGAGGCCCTCTGCAAGTCGAGGAAAACCGCTGTGGAAGAAACCAGAAGCCGCGTCATCAATTTCCGGGTTACCCAAGACGAGTACAAGCGTTTGAGGCGGGCCTCTGTCGAACGGGGCTGCCGCTGCTTGTCCGAATATGCTCGCGTCGTGTTGCTTCAGTCGTTGGATGGCCCTCCCGAAGAAAAGCCGGGCGCGTCAAACGGCCACGAGAAGATGCTGACACTTGAGTTGCGGGTTGGCTTGGTAGAACTGAGTCTGTCTCGACTGGAGGGACGGGTTTCCTCCCTTTCCAATCGAGATGAACAACTTACCGTCTCGGCCAGGATGTGAATACATGCGATCGTCAATCATCTGTTTGATCTTAGCCGCTTGCGCTTTCGCGCAGCAGCAGTCGGGCGACCGGCGGATGGCTCAGGATAATGGCGCCAATTCCGCCAACCTGCCTGCCCAACCTCTGGGACCCAATGACTTGATTGCAGTGTCGGTCTACGATGCGCCTGAGTTCAGCCGGACGGTCCGTGTCAGCGCTGATGGCTTCATCCGGCTGCCCATGCTGAAGGAGCGGATCAAGGCCGACGGCGTCATGCCGGGAGTCCTGGAAACCGCCATCGCGGAACAACTCGTCAAGGAGCAGCTTTTGGTCGATCCCTTCGTAACAGTCAACGTCGCCGAGTACCAGAGCCGTCCGATCAGCGTCTCCGGCTCGGTCCGGATGCCGATCGTCTTCCAGGCTGAGAAGGGCAGCACGACCCTGCTGGAAGCGATGGCCAAAGCTCAGGGACTGCGGGAAGACGCCGGGCAGGAAATCCTGGTGAGCAACTCCCAGCCCGGACCCGACGGCAAGTCCATTCTTCTGACTCGGCGCATCCCCGTCCGTGCTCTCTTCGATGCCTCCGATCCGAGCTTGAATCTGCCTCTCTACGGCGGGGAAGAGATCCGGGTCCCGGAAGCGGGCAAGATCTATGTGGTCGGCAACGTCAAGAAGCCGGGCGCGTTCCCCGTCCAGACGGGTACTGAAACCACGGTCTTGCAGTTGCTCGCGCTGGCCGAGGGCCTGGACAATTTCGCCCAGAACGAGGCGTTCGTCTACAGGCGCGAGGCCGCTGGGGCGAAGAACGAGATTCCGATCCCACTCAAGGACATCCTGCAGCGGAAGTCTGCGGACGTTCCCTTGATCGCAAACGACATTCTGTACATCCCCGACAGCCGGCGGAAGCACGTGGTGCTGTCGGTCATTGAAAAGGCATTGTTATTCGGCACTACGGCGGGAGCCACGGCGCTGATTTACGGTACATATCATTAGGCCCCCAACCCGAGCTGAATAGGTCAGGACACGCATGCCAGAAGAAAAAGATATTCGCGCACTAATCCCTCCGGAAAGCAACGGAACGTCCTTAAACGGTCGGTCCGGGAATGGAACATCGGGGAACGGGAGTGGGAACGGCGTCCCCCAAGGGATGATGGTCTACCCCCAGTTCGCGTACGGCGAGCTCGGAGCCGGAAGAGGAGTCGGTCCCGCTATCGCACTACCTGTGGATACTGAAACGGCGGCGATGGGAGATCCTCTCGTTTGTCGCAGTGTCGGTCATCGCGACCGTCATCGTATCGGCCCGGTTGACCCCGATCTACGAGTCCACGGCTACCATCGATATTGATCGCCAGGAAGCCGGTAACGTCGTCGGCAAGGATTCCGACCAGCGGGCGTCGCTGAACGATTCCGACCAGTTCCTGGCCACGCAACTCAAATTAATCCAGTCGGACTCCGTATTGCGGCCCGTCGCGCAGCGCTTCAAGATCGGTGCCCAGGACCTCGAAGACAGCCCGAAAGACAGCACGACGGCGCGCGCCCAGGAAGCTCCGATCCAGATGAAGCGGTTGACCGTGAAACGGCCGCCCAACACCTACCTGGTGCTGATCAGCTACCGCTCTCCCGATCCGCAACTGGCGGCAAACATAGCGAATGGCGTGGCCGAGAGCTACATCCAGAACACTTACAACATCCGTTTTCGCGCCACGGCCGGCCTTTCGACCTTCATGGAGAAGCAACTCGAAGAACTGAAAGCCAAGATGGAGCAGTCCTCCGCGGCGCTGGCCGGATTCGAGAAAGAGCTGAACGTGATCAACCCGGAGGAGAAGACCAGCATCCTCTCCTCCAGGCTGCTGCAACTCAACACCGAGTACACCAACGCCCAGGCCGATCGCGTGCGCAAGCAGGCCGCCAACGACTCGGTGCGCGGCGGATCGCTCGATGCGGCCCTCGCTTCCGAACAAGGCGACCAACTGCGGCGCTTATCCGACCGCCTGGCCGAGACCCGCGAGAAGTTCGCCACCGTGACCAGCCAGTATGGCCAGGGTCACCCGGAATACAAGAAGGCGGCCTCCCAGTTGTCCGAACTCGAAAGGCAGTTCGAGAGCCTGAAGGCCAGCATCGGCCAACGTGTCGCCGGCGACTTCCACCAGGCGCAGAACCGGGAGGACATGCTGAAGACCACCTTGGCCGAGACCAAGTCGGAGTTCGACAAGCTGAACGCCCGCTCCTTCGAGTACAAGGCACTGAAGCAGGAAGCCGAGAGCAACAAGGGGCTCTACGAAGAACTGATCCGCAAGATCAAAGAAGCCGGCATCAACTCCGGTTTCCAGAACAGCTCGATCCGCCTGGCCGACTCTGGCCCGCCCGCCCTTGAAGCCCGTGTTTCCGGACATCAAGCTGAACGGCCTGCTCGCCCTGCTGTTCTCGGCGCTGATTGCCGTCGGCTGCGCCATCATGGCCGACGTTGTCGACAACACGCTGCGCGATCCTGAAGACATTCAGCGGACGCTCAAGACCGAGGTGCTGGGCTCGCTGCCGGTCGTGAAGTCCTGGCGCGGCCACCTGGTGCAGATTCCGCTCAAGGCGGCCGCGACGGCTTCTGCTGACGGCGCCGAGAACAAGGCGCTGGTGCAGCGTCACGCGCCGGTCTCCTCCTATGAAGAGGCTGTCCGGACCCTCCGCGACTCGATCCTGCTCTCCGACCTAGCGCGGCGGCCGCGCAGTCTGCTGATGACTTCGGCGACCCCGCGCGAAGGGAAGACCACCACGGCGGTCCACCTGGCCATCGCCCACAGCGGGCAGAAGCGGAAGACGCTGCTGATCGACGCCGACTTGCGGCGCCCCGGCATTCACGGCCGCCTGGGTCTGAAGAACGAGGCCGGCCTGCGCGACGTCATCGCCGACGACGCCGACTGGCGCAGTTTGCTCCAAAAGATGGACGACTACCCGTACCTGGACGTCCTCGTAGGCGGCCGGTCCTCCCAGCGCGCGGCCGACCGGCTGGGCGGCGTGCTGGAGCGGATTCTGGGCGAGGCGGAGAAGGAATACGACCTGGTCGCTCGTCGACGCGCCCCCGCTTCTGGGCTTCGCCGAGCCCTTACAAATGGCCGCGATCGTGGACGGCGTCGTAGTCGTCACCCTCGCCGGTCAAACCAACCGCAACGCCGTCCGCAGCGTGCTCGCCAGCCTGAAGCGCGTCAAAGCGAACGTGATCGGCATGGCCCTGAACGAAGTCCGCCAGGACATGAGCGACCGCTACTACTACTACGGCTATTACGGCAAATACTACAGCAAATACTACAAACCCACGAACGCGTAAAGTAGCGGCTGGTACGCCCGGTCGTGCTTGTGGCCTGTGCTTGTGCGCCGTGCTTGTGGCCTGCTGCCTGTGGACCTGTGCTTCGTGGCGCTACGCTTCAGCGTGCCGTGGGGCATTCATGCCACCATCTTCCGAACCCCGTCCCACTATGAAGGCGAAGACAAATTCACCCGCCGCGTCGCCCTCCAGCACGCCAGCGCCGTAGCCATCACCAGATCGTCATGCCGCGACCCCGACCGGTCCTGTACCTCAACCAGCTCTTTCAACAGCGCCTGACGATCGTGAATCCGGGCCGAAATCCGCAGCAAGCGCCGCTCCAGCAGAATGCGCAAGTTCGTAATCAAATCCCGGCGCGAGACGAACTCCTCCCCGCTAGCTTCCATGCGCGGCTCGCCCGACGCCGTAATCGTCACCGGAGCGATCGCCACCCTGGACGCCGCCGCCGCGTTCATCGTCACCACAGAGGCCGCGCGGCCCACACCGGCCTTCCGGATCAGCTCCACCACCGGCCGCCCGACCCCCGAGGCGTCCACCACCAACGTCCGCAGCGGAGCCGTTCCCGCATACGAGTGAATCCCGCCCAGCGGCGCCGCGAGTTTGTCCAGCAAATGCCAGATCCGGTACACGATTTCGATGTACGCCGTCCCCAGCGCCAGCCGCTCCGTATGGCACAGCCGAAAGTGAAACTCGCGGCCCACCTCCCAGGTGGCATGGTTGAATGGACCCGTAGCTTCCTGCGTTCTTTGCAGGATCGCGATAGCCGCCGGATCGTGCCTCTGACCCAGGTCGAGCCCGACGAACAGGTGCGGCGGACGCAGCTTAGCCTGGTTGAGAGTCAGCGCCATAGCGGAGAGCCGGGTGAAACGGAGCGGTGGTATTCAAGCCTGTTCCCTTTGCCAGCACCGAGCCGCGAATGAAAAGAGCGGTCCCGCTTCAAACCACGCACTCCCTCTCGGTCATCGCTCCGCCCCGAAACGGAGCCGCGACCGTAAGGGAGCAGTTGCCCCGAAACGGAGCCGCCCCGAAACGGAGCCGCGACCGTAAGGGAGCGGTTGCATCAAATGCACAAATTCTCTCCTTCAAGCCCTTACCTCCATATCGCTGCCCCTCCATTGAACGGCGCCAACCCGGCATCCAGCGCCTCGTCCACCAGCTCGCGCTCGATAATCTGCGTTCCCGCCGCCACGAATTCGCACATGTACTCTCTCCGGAAAGCCGAGTCGCCCAACAACACGCGCTGCTCCGCCAGGAATTCCGCCGGAATCCGCGGGCACTCCTCGGCCGTCACCCGGAACCGCCGCCAGGCGACAGCCTGTTGTTCGACTGCGGACTCTTTGCTCGAAGGCTCCTCGCTGGCAGCCTGGTTTCCCGCCGCTTCCCGCCCTGGGAACGCCCTGGGAGCGCCGATCTCCAGATCGGCTCCGATGCCCTGGGCACGCCCTGGGAACGCCGATCTCCAGATCGGCTCAGCCCCACCGGCAGCCTGGTTTCGCGGTTCATCCCCCCGTGACCACTCCTCATAAAAAAACCCGGTCTGCGCCCCCGGCGTCGACATCAGCCACAACCCGCCCCGCGATACCGCCAGCATCGGATTCAACGCCTGGTACAGTTCGTCCGGCACATACGCCGCTTCATCGATGAGAATCAGCGAAGCTTTGGAAAATCCCCGGATATTGTCGGCCACCCCCGGCAGCCCCACCAGCCGCGACCCGTTCGGCAGCACCAGCGAAAGCCGGTTGTGCCCGTCCGAACGCCCGCGGACCCCGAGCCGTCCCAGGAACCCCCGCGTCTTTTCCAGCCACTCCCCCGACTGCCTCGCCGTCGGCGCCCCCGCCAGAACCAGCGACCCCGGCCGCGTCCAGGCATGGTGCAGAGCCTTGATTGCAGTGATCGTCGACTTGCCATACTGCCGCGTGCAACACAACATCAGCCGGGCGTGTCGGAGCGCAGAATCTCCGCCTGCACCGCGTCCGGCGAGAAGCCCAGCTCGGTTTCGGCCCACGCCACGGCGTCGGAGCCGCAAGCCGGCAAAGACCCCGGCAGGGCGACCGGCAAAGACCCCGGCAGGGCGACCGGCAAGGAAACGATGGAGCGGCGGGAAACAGCCAGCCTCCGCCGCGTCTCTTCGGGCGTCACGGTGTGCCAGAAAGTCATATGCGGTCGGACCTCCAAAGTGGGGCAGACCCCAGGTCTGCGGCCGACCCCCAGGTCGGCCAAAAAGACAAATCAAATCCGGCTCGGCATCGGCCAAGCTCCTGCGACGGCGGGCGGCCGCCAAGCTCGCCGACGGCGGCGTCCGCCGCGAGCTCCTGCGACGGCGGGCGGCATCTCAAGCTCCTCGACGCGCCTCGGCCGCAAAGCTCTCGCGCACGGCGGCTTTCCGGATCCAGCGGCATCGGTGGAATCACCTCCGGAGCCGGATCCGCCATCGGATACCCCTTCCTCAGTTCTCTCAGCGCTTGCAGCGTCGCCTGCCGCGCGCGGATCAGTTGCGACTCCCGCCGCCCCAGGAAGTCCGGCATCCGCGACCGGTCCACCAGCGCCTGGCCCGCCATCGTCATCCGGTCCGCCTCGCCGATCTCTTGCTCCGCCGCCGCCAGAGCCGGCAGTTGGACGTCCAGTTCGTGGTCCAGCAGCCGCGCATCCATCGCCAGCACCCGCGCCAGCCGCCAGTCGAACGAAGCCAGTTGGCGCACCAGGTTGTACTCGATGGAGTCCGCCGGTTGGATCCGCTGGACATACCGCGACCACCAGGCCTCGAATGCGTTCGGATCTTCGTTCGATAGCACCACCGCGTTCGTAGCGTACCGTCCGTGCTTGACCGCGTTGAGCGAGGAACGAGCCTTCCCCTCCGCCGTCTTCGGACCGCGCGACTTCGCGCCGTTAATGCGGGACTGTTCAGATCGTGAAACTGGACATAAAGCCTCCTGCCGGATTGGATCGCGGACGCTGGACTCCAAGCGAAGTGGGCCGGAGCCCTGCGGCGGCCCATCCGAACCATAGCAGCCCGAGTCAAGCGAACTCTCCGTATCTGAACTCCCCAAGTGTTGAAAAAGAACGGGATATTCTTTCAAAGCGGCAGTCACTCTCAATCGATACACGTCATGGACTTTCATACACACCCCTCGGACGACGCGCTGGAAGCGTACGTCCTGCGAACCCTTCCCGAACTGGAGCTGTGGCCCTTCGAAATGCACCTGCTGGATTGCCCGTTGTGCCGGGATCGGCTTGCCGAAACGGTGGATTTCGTGACCGCGATGCGTGCGGCGGCGGCTGAACTCGAGAGGGAAAGGGACGTCCCTGGCTTCCGGGCAGACAAAGGCCGGGCCGCATCACCGGACGGCCAAGATGTCTTTGAAGAAGCGTGACTCCAGGGTTTCCGTTGAGGGCGCCAAGACTGCTGGATTGCTTCAGGGTGAGAGGAAGAGCATAACCTATATGAATGAATCGAGCAAGTCTGCTGAAATTATTCAGGCCGAATACTATAAGAAGACTGCATCTCGATACGATGAATTACACACCGCGAATGCTAAAGACGAGCATTTTGAGGCATTGCAATTCGTAGACATGCTTGCTACCTTGTACGGCCTGGAAACTTTCCTGGACGTTGGGGCCGGAACAGGTAGGGCTACCAAATTTCTTCTCGACAAGGGCCGGCAAGTTCGCGGCATAGAGCCCGTGCCCGAATTAATTGAGGTTGGCGTAAGCGACCGGCGTTCCTCGGGGTTGATAGCAGAGGGCAGCGGCGCAGCGCTTCCCTTTGAGAGTGGATCGTTCGATGCGGTGCTGGAATGCGGTGTTCTGCACCATGTCAAAGACCCCGCGCGTATCGTCAGCGAAATGATGAGGGTGGCTAAGAAAGCCACTCTCCTCAGATTCAAACCGCTTTGGCCAGGGCTCTGTTCCAATTCGCCTGATCAAACTGCTGCTCTACAAAACGCATCTTTGGAATGCGGCAAGATACATTGAGATGAGGGTAGGAGATACCATATCCGAGGGGGACGGTCTGCGTATTCCTACAGCGTCTTTGATTCGACGATGAACTGGCCCAATGGGCGGACCGAATCATCCTGATATCGACTTCGTCCGAAAAAGGCAAGAGCTGGCTCCATCCTCTCATACCAGTCCCTCTGTGCTCCTCCTGTGCGCTGAGGCGCTGACTTGTTTCCTAGCGGCATTGGCAAAGCATATGTTGCGAGGTGTTCAAGATGCTTCCTTTTTGTTGTTAGCACGCATGCCACCCTCCCAAACATGCGCCGGGCAGTCAGCATTCTCTCTCCGACTCACGACGTCCAGTACGCCGATTGCTGAACTTTGCGTCGCGTCAATGTATTTATTGCCGCTATGGTAAAACGCATTCTAAAAAGCCTGCTCGCTATCACGGCAGGCCAATTTCTTACAATTGCAAATAATTTTTTGCTCGTTCCGCTCTTTTTGGCTTACTGGCCGACAAGCCTATATGGTGAGTGGGCTGCATTATCCGCCGTGGCCGCTTACTTTGGGATCACGGACCTCGGCGTAAATTCAGCCGCTGGGATATTCTTCTGACTGCGGCGTACGCGCGAGGAGATCATGCACGGTACTCCCGGTCAGGCGTCAGCCAGAAGTCTTCTACTTAGGCATCGCTCTGACCGGAATGCTTCTCTGTGCCATCGTCGTCGCGACTCTACCTGTAGACCGCTGGATCGGTGTCCGTCACATACCCCGAATCGCTGCAGAAGTTGCGGTATGGCTCCTCGTTCTGGAGAGTGCTCTGGCAGATGGTAGCCGGGCAGTTGGGAGGCGTATACCTGCCTCAATCGGAGATCTGGCGTTTACGCAGTGGGTCGGCAACCTCCAGTCATTGGGGCTGCTGCTTGCCACCGTAAGTGTTTTAGTGCTTCGCGGTGGCGTTGTCCAACTTGCGGCGTGGAGTATCGTTCCGCTTGTTTTGATGGCGGCGGGGCTATGGATAGGCCTGTCCATCACATCCCGATCTGGTTCCGAGTCTTCAGAGGCCCGTCTCGGGACAATTTGCTACTTGGGCCCAAGCCTTCTGTTTGGTGCCATCATGCTGTCGATGGCCTTAGTCCTCAATGGCCCAGTGTTGGTTGTCTCCCGAAAGCTAGGCGGCGTATCTGTTGCTCTTCTCGTAGTCACGCGTACGCTCTGAACTTCCACGAGAGTGTTGGCGCTCAGTTCAGGTGGCCCGGCTCAGAATTCAGTGAAATGGAGCTTAATCGGCTGGATGCGTTATCTGCACTGCCTGCTTCCCGTTTTGTCGGCCGCGCTTTGCGGGGCAGTGGGTGGTGCACTGTGGTTCGAGGGGCAGCAAATTTTCGTTTCATGGACTCATGGTAAGCTGATACCGGACGTGGGGGCTCTTGCGGCTACTTGTGATAGCCGTCTTCCTGCAGTCTCCGTGGTATGCAAGCTCGCTTTTCCTGGTTGCTGGTAACTATCACCGGCGACTCGCTTTCTCTGATATTGCCTCAGCGGTTTCTTACCTTATTTGTATCCCTGGACCATCATTCGGCCTCATGGCCTTACCTTTGAGCCTCATTGTTGGCGAGGGGCTGGCCTGCGATCATTTCGTCATCAAAGACGCCTGCACCGTTGTCAAAGAAAACTATGTCAAATTTGCTGTGCGGCTGTGGGCCGGAGTCGGAGCAATCGGCTGCGCGAGTTGGAGCGCCGGGTATGTGGGGCATTCCATTGCTGTCGGGCCGGCCCAATTGCGGTGGCTTGAGGTCGGCATTTTGACAAGTCTGGCAGCGGGCTATGCCGGATGGACTTTTGGGTTGCAGAAAGCTGACCGTTTCCAGGTGGCGCAGTTGGTGCACGAGCGCTGGTTGGCGCGCGACGCAACGCAAGCACAACCGGTAGCCTGACTTCTTTTTTTTAAGAGCATCAGAACAATGGATCGGAACAACCTCCTTAGAATCATGGGTGGATTGGCCATTCGGCTCTGTCGGTCAGGTTTGAATCGCCTAAGATTATCGCGACTGCGCTATCGGGGCCTCAATTGCGTCGGGTTGATTTACATCGATCATCGCGCCCGGTTCTTCAATCCCACCAACATCTCGATTGGACCAAGTTGCTATGTCGGCAACTGCTTCTTTTACGCCCTTGATAAAATTGACGTGGGTGATCGAACGATCATTGGAGAGGATGTTTTTCGATGCAGGGTCCCACGACATTGACGCCGAGGACTTTAGTTTGTTGACAAAGCCCATAGTGATCGGCCGTTGCGTGTGGATCGCCACTGGCGCAACGGTTTTACCCGGGGTGCATATAGGAGACGGGGCAGTCGTTGGGGCCATGGCTGTGGTCTCCAAGGATGTACCTCCCCGGGCCGTCGTCGTTGGCAACCCCGCCCAGGTCGTGAGGACCGATAGGCCTATTGCTGACAGTTATGATCCGCTGAGTTTGACCACCATCGATTACATGGCATCACTGGTGCGACTGCGCCGGTGGATTTCCAGGAATCCCGAAGACGCCTTATGAAAATCGCTATTTCCGCGATTGGCCGGTGGCACATGATGGATCTAGCGCGCCAAATGCGGCGCCTTGGGCAAGACGTGAGAGTTTTTACGGGCAACCCGATGTGCCGCGTAGTATGAGATTTCGTGGCCTGATGCCCGCACTCATCCTTACTTCCATACTCTCGCTGTCCTGCGCACGCGGGTTCTGCCAGAGACGAGGACGACGTGGTGGCATGATCGCGATATGGATACGCTGGGTCGCTGGCTGGCTCGCTCAATAGACCCCGAACGCGTTGACGTTCTGGATGGACTTGAGGGCTTGGGGCCGGGAGCCGGAAGATTGATGAAAGCTCGTGGCAAAAGCTGGATATGCAATATCGCGACAGCGCATATCCTTGATCGAAAAGGGCTTGCGGAAGAATATCGGCATTGGGTGAGCACCAGCACCGCGTTGGAGCTCTGCCAATGTCGAGCGTGTCCTCGCGGAGTACGCAGAAGCCGATGCTCTCGTTGTCCCCTCGGACTTCGTTCGGCGTTCATTCGTCGAACACGGGGTGCCCGGCGACAAGCTTCGCGTCTGTCCTTACGGCGTGGATCTTTTAATGTTCAGACCGATGAAGAAGGAAGACTCGAAATTCCGCGTGCTTTTCGTGGGGTGCGCGCTGATCACAAAGGGCATCGGCTATCTGTTTGAAGCAATGGTGATTGGTT
>CAWGKI010000002.1:0-44656 GCA_963823095.1 Terriglobia bacterium | reverse complement strand
CCTGGCGGGCGTCCACGCGAAACAGTTTGAGCCTGCCGGCGGGAATCCCGGCAGTGCCCATGATGAAGTAGCGCGCCACTGCCAACGGGCACGAAAAAGGCCCGGACGGCTTACGCCGGAAAATCCACAAATTATTGTTCGGATTCAGGTCCGACGGCGGCAGTTTGCCTTTATACTGTCCAAACTCGGGACCGCGTCTTTTCTGCGCCTCGTCTGGAAGGACTCGTCGTGGGACCGCGCGAAGCTGGGAGAGACTCCCGCCGCAGGCGCGAGCCGCCCCCAAGAAGGAGGCCGTCGTGGTCGAACTGCATGCCTTATGGCTCCCCATACTCGTGTCGGCAGTGTTCGTGTTCATCGCGAGCTCCGTCATCCACATGGCTTCCCCCTGGCACAAGAGCGATTACCCGAAGATGCCGGATGAAGACACGGTGCTCGCCGCGCTCCGGCCGTTTGCCATCCCGCCCGGCGACTACATGGTGCCTCGCCCGGCGAGCCGGAAGGACGCGGGCTCGCCCGAGTTCGCCGCGAAGCTGAAGAACGGGCCGGTGATGGTGGTCACGGTGTTGCCGAACGGCCCTTTCTCGATGGGCAGAAATCTGGCCCTCTGGTTCGTCTATTGCGTGGTGTCCGGGATCTTCGCGGCCTACATCGCGGGGCGCGCGCTGCCCGCCGGCGAGCCGTACCTGCACGTGTTCCGCTTCGCCGGAGCCACGGCATTCATCGGCTACTCGCTCGCACTGTGGCAGATGTCGATTTGGTACCGCAGGTCGTGGACTACGACGATCAAGGCGACAGTGGACGGGCTGATTTACGGGCTGCTGACGGGCGGGGTGTTTGGTTGGTTGTGGCCGCGGTAGGAGCTAACGAGAGAACAGGAGGAAGTTCCGATGCCGGACGTCACGGTTACCAACTGGTTTGGCAACATTGTTTCGCACCCGCAGGTTGTCGTGGATGCCAACTCGGTTCAAGACATCATCGACGTCCTGACGAACCCCGGTCAGTATCCGTCGCCTGTCCGCGCTGTCGGTTCGAACCATTCCACCACGGCCTGCGGCACGGCGGAAGGCGGGACTTTGATCCGGATGAGGATGAACCAGATTCTGAATGTCACCGCCGATTCGTTGACCGTCCAGGCCGGCGCCACCCACCTCGACATGTCGCAGGCACTCACGGCGCAAAACCTGCAGTTCTATGTGAACACCGAGATCGGCAGCCTCACGGCCGGGAGCGCTGCTTTCTGCGGGACGAAGGACTCGTCCTTTCCCGGTGAATACGGTCAGGTCGGGTCCTATGTTACAGGCGTCAAGATGGTGCTTCCCTCGGGGGATCTGCTGGAAGTGACCGACGCGCAGCCGGATCTGATGCGGCTGGTCCGTTCGAGTTACGGAAGCTTCGGCATCGCCTACGAGGTGACATACAGGATCCGCCCTCTGCTGCCGATGGCCGTCCACCACAAGACGTTCAAGATCGCGGATTTCGTCGACCAGTTGGATGAACTGAAGGCGCTCGACTACGCGATGATGTACTACATTTTCCCGTTCGACGATCTCATCACGGTGGAGTTCCGCAAGTACAATCCGGACGCTACAGGAGAGCCGAACAAGGTCATCTGGCCGCTGCGCAACTATATCTGGGGCACTTCCGGTCCCAAGTTCGCGCACGACATGGGTCAGACCATCTCCGATCCCGGAATTCGCTACGGCATCATCGACAAATTCAATGCGCTGTGGCGATTCAAGCTGGAGAACATCATCGCCAGCGACAATACAGTGGCGGCCGACGAGATCATTCACTATCCGCCCGTCTCCGACAACAGCCGCTACACATTCAGCCTGTACGCCTTCGCGGAGGATCGATTCCCCTCCGCGCTCACCGATTTTGTCAGCTATAGCCGCGACTACTACGCGCAGACGGGTTATCGCTCGGACCTGCTTTACGTGGGATACAGGATTGCCCAGGACCAGCAGTCGCTGTTGTCGTACTCGTGGGATGGACCGATCATGACCATCGATCCGGTCTCAACCGGAAATCCGGGTTGGGATGACTTTCTCACCGCTTACAACGCGTTCTGCTCGGATCGGGACGGGAAGCCGTTGTTGAATCAGACGGCTGGGCTGACGCCCGAACTGGCGAAGAAGGCATTCGGCGGGAAACTCGCAACGATGGAGCAGACGAGGGAACAGTACGATCCGTCAGGGCGGCTGCTGAACAATTACTTGCGAGGAATCCTGAGCTGATCAAAGGGGATGACGATCCGAAACGGAGCGGTGGCCGCCCTGGGAACGCCGATCTCCAGATCGGCCGGGATTACGCATGTTCCACCAGCTTGCCGCTACGGCGGCAATTGGGCCGATCTGGAGATCGGCGTTCCCAGGGCGGCGTTCCCAGGGGCGCTTTGGGATGCCCATTCAGAGGTAGCGCCGGGCCGCCCAGCCGTGACGGGAATTCAACACCGAAAAGCAGCTTTTCGTTGTGACACCTGGAATCAATCACTTACGGGAGCAAAACGAAAAAGGCTATTCGTTTTGCCGCGCTGTCCCGGCGGGCGGGAGGGTGGCAGTTCTACCGCCGCGTGAGCGGTACGTCCGCGCGCAACTCGTGGAAAAAGCGGTCGCGCATGTTGCCGAGCCAGGGCTCGGTGTAGCGGCGGTTGAGATCGATTTCCGCCACGGCCACTCCGGGCTTTTCGGGAGCGGCTGCCAGAGTCTTCCCGTCGGGATCGACAATCTCGGTTGGATAATCGTAGCCCGACGAAACCAGGAACAGGTGGTTCTCGATGGCGCGGGCGTGACCCAACGTCACGCTGCCGCCCGCGATCGGCAGGGCAATCAGTTCGGCTCCGCCTAGCGCTAGCGCGCGAGCCGGATCCGCGTACTGAACGTCCCAGCAAATCATCAAACCGATGCGGCCAAAGTCCGTGTCGAACACGGGGTAGCTCTGGCCCGGCGTCAGACCGCCCTCCACTTCCTCGCGGGGCAGATACACCTTGCGGTACTTGCCGGCGAGCACACCGTGACGGTCGATGAGGACCGCCGTGTTGTACGCGCTCGCGCCTTCGCGTTCCATCAGGCCCGCCACGACGTACGAATTCAGGTCGCGGGCGAGTTGACCCAAGGCCTCTGTGCTCGGACCGGGAATGGGCTCGGATCCGTCCACATACTTCAGCCCATTGCCGCTGATCGAGATGGCCTCCGGCAACACCAGCAGGTCCGAGTTCGTTACGTTGGCCTTGGCCACGTCGATGAACTTTGCCAGACTTTCCGCAGCCGAGTGAGTATTGCGCGCGCGATAATTCACCGTCGCGACACGCACTATGCGCGGCTTGGGCGCGTCGATCTGCTCCAGCCGGATGCGGTCCCACCACACCGTGCCCTGTGGCGCATTGGAAAGCAGCAACTGCACCTCGACCCGCGAGGCTCCGGCGGGAGCGGGAGCTTCGAGAACCATCTTGTCCCAATCGCCCGAAGTGGAACGAAACGTCCCGTAATCCGGCTGTCCGGCACGATCGTTCTTGGCGTTTTGCCAGTCGAGCCGCGCGGCGATTCTCTGGCGCTCGAAGTCGATGCCCGCGCTGCGAAGCTCGACTGTCAAGCGGTACCAGGCGCCGGCTTCGATCCCGTCCACCTTCCGCTGCCAGCCCCCGGAAACGCTGGCCTTCCCGTCGCCGGCCAGTGCCAGCGCGCCCTGTCCGGCGCGCCCGGTGGTGCGATCGATCCAGCCTCGGGGCGCGATTTCGGGGCGCTGCGCCACCACGCTCCAACCGGCGGAATCCGGCGCGGAAAAAGTGGACTGGTCGAGCAGGACGGCGGGACCGGAAAGGGCAAGGAGAAAGGCGAAATGGATCATTGGGTATTCACCGTGGACTACTAACCCATTGTGAAGCCGTTCGGGCAAGGTCGAGGGGAGTTTTCGGCCTACGGCGTGTCGCGGTGCGTTGCCGCTTGAGCGGCGATGGGGGTGGACTGCAAATAGAACCGCCGCCGGCGCCGTGGGGCAGACTGGCAGTCTGCACGGCGGTTGCCTACCGCCGCCGTCTCGCGCCAAAGCCCCAGTTGGCCGATTGCCAATCGGCCGCAGCTTGCCAAGCTGCCCCGCACAAAGCCCTCTGCCTTGCGTGCCCAGACGCGCGGCCTCCGGCCACTTTGCCAGGCGATCGCGCCGGCGTCCACTTCCATGTCGAACGCCCGGTGAGAGGGCCGATCTGGAGATCGGCGTTCCCAGGGCGGAGCGAAAACCGCAACACTGTGAGTGCTCGAAGCAGGACCGCTCTCTTCGTTCGCGGCTCGGTGCTGGGGGAGGGTACCGGCGGCCGAAGAAGACTTCGACATCAAAGACTACAGGCTTTTCAGCCACCCTGCGGTTTTGGCCAGATCCTCCGCTTTGCAGACCAGCGATCCGGGCACGATGGCATCGGCTCCCGCCGCGCGCAGAAGCGGGACTGTCTCTTCACGGATGCCGCCGTCGGCGGTCACTCGAACCCTGTCGCCCGCCCATTTCTTTACGGCAGTCAAACGGTCGTACACGCGCGGATCCGCGCCGAGTCCTTTCACCCCAATCTCGGTCCCCATCACCACCACCGTGTCGAGCAGCGGCAGCCAGTCGCGTATCGCCTGTACCGGAGTGTCCAGGGCCAACGAAACGCCCGTCTTCTTCCCGCGCTGCTTCACGAATTCGAGCGCCGAGTGGGTCCGCTTGCCTGCTTCGAAGGGCAGCGTAATCCGATCCGCACCGGCTTCGAGGAACGCGCCAAGCAGGTCCATCGGGCGCGTTGCCATCAGGTGCACGTGGAATTCGACGCGCGTCACCTCGCGCAAACGCGCCAGCAAGTCCGGAAAGAACAGCAAGACCGGGACGAAATGTCCGTCGGCTGCGTCAAAGTGGAAGGCATCCGCGAATGGTTCCAGTCGGCGGATCTCGCTTTCCAGGTTGGCCAGATCGGCCGACCAAAGCGAGACGTCCAGCAAGAGGTGGTCAATCACAACCGCATGGTAACATTCGATTTTAGCCCTATGAAGTCCCTGATTATACTGATCCTTTGCTCATTGGCCCTGGCGGCGCAGACCGCTACCGATCCCGTCGTGGTCACAATCGACGGCAAGGACTGGACCCAGAGCGCGCTCAAGGCGGTGATCGACGGTCTCCCGCCGGAGCTGAGGAAGAACTACGACGCCAACAAGAAGGCTTGGCTGGACCAGTACGCCCTTATGAACCGTCTGGCGAAACAGGCCAAGATTGAGGGCCTCGACCAGAAGGCGCCCTACAAACAGCAGATCGACTACAGCCTTCAGATGTTTCTGGCTCAGTCGTTCATTGCCGAGAAGACCCGTACTCCAGTCATTTCAAGCGCCGATATGAAGAGCTGGTTCGACAGCCACAAGAGCCAGTACAAGCGCGCTCGTGTGCGCGGAATCCTGGTCTCCTGGGGTCAGATTCCCAAAGAGGGCGAGAAGACGCGCACGGATGTCGAGGCTGCGGCAATCATCGATGAGATCGTGAAACGGGCCAAGGCGGGCGAGTCTTTCGCCAACCTGGCCAGGCAGTTTTCAGAGGATGAGAGCACGAAGGACAAGGGCGGCGAGTTCCCCTTGATCCGGCCCGAAGACACTACCATCAACAGCTCGATCAAGGCAGCGGTCTTCACCATCAAGCCCGGCGAGATCAGTAATGCGATTCGGCTCCCAGGCGGGATTTACTTGTTTCAACTGGAAGGACTCGTCGAACCGACCATGCAAGAGCTGAACGGCGAGATCGTCACCCAGCTAGGACAGGCTCAATCAATCCAGTGGATCGAAAAATTTCGCGAGGAATCGAAGGTCGAGATCAAAGACCCCGCCTTCTTCGGGCTTTCGGAGAAGAAGTAGCCGGGGCTGTCCAGGCCCTGCCGCCTCTGCTGGGTCCGCCCCTTCGCGTCGAATGGGCCCGCGGGCTGCACAATGTGGGCGGGCGGCTGCACGTGGGAGGCGAGCGAGGGTTGGAGATCCATGCCGCCAGTTTCGTCCGCGAGAGACGCATGGTTCTTGACGAATCTCTGTGCCGCAACCCGTCCGAATTGAACAGGATCCTGGTCCACGAGCTGTTCCATTTCGCCTGGGTTCGCCTCTCAAACGGAGCCCGGCAAGCGTGGAATCAGCTCCTGCTGCGGGAGTTTGCGCGGCGCGCTCGCGGCGAACTCGGCTGGTCCGCCGAGAGCCGGAAATGCGTAATTCGATCCGCCACCGTTACTTCGGGCCGCGCATGGAGCGAATACGCCTGTGAGAGCTTCTGCGACACCGCCGCGTGGATTTACACATCGGCCGGAGAGCACGGGGAATTTACGCTCGCTCCGCGCTACCGCGAAACCCGCCTGGCGTGGTTCCGGGCAATGGAAAGTCACCATGGCGGGGCGATTCGCATCTAATGGAGCAGACCGGAATAGCCGGGTTGATACAATTCGAACTTGGAGTCCAGATCCCGAATGAGATTTCGCTTGTTGTGCGCCCTGACGGCGATTCTGCTCGGGTTGAGCATCCAGGGCTGCATTTCACAAAACGTTCGGGATGACGATGGAAGTACCGTAAAACCCGCATCCAAGCGCAACCCGGCTCCGGATTTCGAAGTCAAAGACTCGAACGGTCAGACTTTCCGCTTGGCGGACTACAAGGGCAAAGTGGTTCTGCTGAACTTCTGGGCCACCTGGTGCGGACCCTGCAAGATCGAAATCCCCTGGTTCATGGACTTTGAGAAGAACTACAAGGATCACGGCTTCGCAGTGGTGGGCATCTCTCTCGACGACGACGGATGGGAAGTAGTAAAGCCGTTCGTTGCGTCGCGCAGGATGAACTACCGCGTGGCGTTAGGCAATATGCAGATTGAACGGCTGTACGGCGGTGGCGATGGCATTCAGTCCGTGCCGACTTCGTTCATCATCGACCGTGAAGGCAAGGTGGCCGACGTTCACGTCGGACTCGTCAGCAAGAGCGATTATCAGAATGAACTTGAAGAACTTCTTCATTAGCGCCCTCTTGGGCGCGCTGGCCGCCATGGCCGCGTGCGCGCAGGCCCCTGGCGTTCTCTCGATTTCGTCCCCCGTGAAGCTCACCGTGCCGCGTAGCGGCGAAGTGGCCCAGAGCCTGAAACTGCAATTGAACCCGGGCTACCACGTCAACAGCAATAAGCCCAATGAAGAGTACCTGATCCCGATCCGGCTCACTTGGGATTCGCCAATGCTGGAAACCCTCGCCGTGGAGTACCCCAAGCCGGCGCTCGAGAAGGCTGAGTTCAGCGATAAGCCGCTGTCGGTCTACACGGGAAACTTCGAGATCGTGACGAAGTTCCGCCGCGCGGCGAAAGCCTCCCCGGGGCCCGGCTTCCTGGGCGGGAAACTGCGCTATCAGGCCTGCAACGACAAGATGTGCCTTCCTCCGAAGACGCTGGACGTGAAGGTCCCGCTGCTGGTCGAGTAGCGAGCGGCTGTGCGGCGGCTCGTCATCCGGCCGGGAGCTATCGGAGACACCATCGTCAGTCTCCCCGCCTTGGAGCGGCTGTGCTCCAGAGAGCAGGGCGTCGAATCCGCCGAAATCTGGGCGCCCGAGCGAAATCTGCCGCTGCTGCGGCATATCGCGCCAGTCCGAGGCTTTCGGGCGGTCCAGTTGGATCTGCTGGAGATCGATCCGCCTCGGGCGCTGATCGAAAGACTGCAAACCTTCGATGAGGTTGTCTCCTGGTATGGCGCGGTGCGCGAAGAGTTCAGCGCGGCGCTTCAGTCCACTGGCGTCAGCTTCCGTCTGTTCCACGCCCTGCCGCCACAGGGCGTTGGGTGCCACGCCGTCGATTTCTATCTCCGGCAGTTGGCATACGACGTCGACGCATCCCGCCCGATTGCCCCCCGCCTGCCGGTTCTGCCGCAAACGGGTGGGCCGGCGAGTCGATTCATCGCCATTCACCCATTCAGCGGAAGCCCGAAGAAAAACTGGGATCTGGCGTCGTTCCAGGCCGCGGCCGGCGAATTGAAAAGAGCGTCCGGCCTGCCTGTGGAGTGGTGTGCGGGGCCGGAGGAAGAACTGCCAGGCGCGAGACGATTTGACGGGCTGGATAGCCTGGCCCGCTGGCTTTCCCAATCTGCTCTCTTTATCGGGAACGATAGTGGCGTCAGTCACTTAGCAGCGGCCTGCGGAGTCCCGACTGTGGCCGTATTCAAGAAGGCCGATGCCGCCGTCTGGTCTCCGCGAGGGCCCTGCGTCACAGTGCTTCAGAATCCGGACTTGCGGGAAGTCGTCGAGGCGTCTCTGGCTCTGCTCCGTACTGCTGCCCGCGTTTGATCCCCCGCTCCCCGTCCCGTCGCACAATTCTTTACATTTATTGAGCAGATTCGCCTAACAACTGAGCGTTCTCTACCGTCTTAGTGGACAGAGGGCAAGAAAATGGATGCCAGCCGAAACACTCACGCCCCGTCCAGAGGCTCCGGACCCTGGAAAACGACCAGGAAAACCGACTTGAAGAGGTGGACCCCCCGGATCGTCGTGTGGACAATCGCCGGCGTGGCCGGGCTATGGCTGGGCACGAGTGCGCGCCCCGCGGCAGCGCGCCATCAGGTATCGCAGCCCTCCGAAGGATACGAGGCTTCGCTCGCCGATGTCTTCCGCTGGGATATTCTGCTCGCGGGCAAGGAGTCTCCTGCCAAGCCAGTCAAACCGAAAGCCGCTCCCGCCAGGCAATATAAATTGCCGGAGACTCTGCAATGCGCCCTCCAGCAACGTCCCGAGCCAGTCCCGTCCAGCTTCCCTCAAAGGCTCTCGGACGCGCATCCGCGTTTCCGCTTTGCTCCGCCCTCCAAGCCGGCCGGCGGTTGGCGAATGAATTGGGATGAGCGTGTGGCCCGTCTGGAGCACACGCAGGAGGGTCTGCGGATGGTGCTGCAAACGGTCCCGGGACTGTCGTCCGCGGATCGGAAGTCCATTCAGGCCGAAGTATCCAAGGCTTGCGCGCAGGTAGGATCGCTCCGGATAGAACACGCGGCACGGGTCCCCGAGCCGCCCGAACCGCTCTTGGACCTCCCCAAAGACTGGCCGGAGCCTCCGAGCAGGCCCGTCATGCCTTAACAGCGGCTCGACAAGCAACTGGTTCAAAGGACAAAGTCGCGCGAAGAGATAGAGCGGTCTCTCACAAGGTGAGGGGCCGCTCTTGTCGTATTGCGTGCTGAGTCGGATCGGTGGGGGATGCCCGCCCGGGGACTCCGCTATGCCGTTCGGGGTTGCTCAGACGATGTGGCTGTCGATTCCGCGGCGCTTGCGCGCCGGGTGCTTGTCAGCACTGATCGCTTCATGATCGGCGCGCTTTGGTGACCGCGGCGAAGACGCCACGATTCACGCCGGATTGGAATGCGGCTTAGCGGCTGGCGTCGTGCCCTGCGCTGTGATGTTCGGCGTGCTGGGCGCAATGCTTTTCGAGGATCTGCATCAGCTTGTCGTGCACCTTCGCCGGCAAGGGGTCCGGATCCATGCCTTTGTAGACCTGTATGGTCTTCTTCGTGGTGTCGCAGATCACCCAGCAATTCGGGCATTCGGTAATGTGGCGTTCCAGGTCCTGACGTACGGCGGGATCCACATTCTCGTCGAGAAAGTCGCTTAGTTCCCGAAGGAAGTCTTTACACGTAACCAAGAATCTGATCCCCTTTCCGCTTGAAGATTCGGGTCAGTTTCTCCCGAAGCTGAAGGCGGGCGCGCAACAGGCGGCTCTTCACAGCAGCAACCGACAGGCCCAGCGTCTCGGCAGTCTCTTCCGTCGACATTTCCTCGACATCCCGCAAGACAAATACGGCCCTGAAAATCGGCTTCAGGCTCGCTATTGCCTTGTCCAGGATTTCACGCATCTCGGCCTGCGTGTACCGCAACTCCGGGTTGTCATCCCAGACCGCGATTTCCCGTACAATTGGCTCTTCCTCCGTTTCGATGTTTTCATCCAGCGAAACGGTGCGATCACTTTTGCGCTTTCTCAAGCGCATCAGACTCTCGTTGACGGCAATTCTGACCAGCCAGGTGTAAAACTTCGACTGCCCCTGGAAGGAATCCAGGTGCTGGAAGGCCTTCAGAAAGCTGTCTTGCAGAATGTCTTCGGCGTCTTCGTCGTTCTGGGTGATGTTGCGAGCCATCCGGTAGATCTTCCGCTCGTAACGCGAGACTAACTCGCTGAAGGCGGACAGATCTCCCTGGCGGGCCCGTTCGACGAGCGCGGCTTCGGCGGGTGGCTGTTCACCCTGCTCGCGATCGATTTCCTGGGACGGCATCGGTAAGAGACTCCGACGTCCAGGATAGCAGCCGCGGGCGTGGGAACGGCGAAATAGGCCGTGATACGCTGGAAATTAAAGCTTTAGATTATGAGTAGTTCTTACACGATTACCCTTCCGGACGGCAGTCAGAAGCAAGTTCCGGCCGGCTCGTCGCCATTGGATGTAGCGCGTTCCATCGGTTCGCGCCTCGCCGACGATGCAGTCGTTGCCCGATTGAACGGTGAATTGTGGGACCTGACCCGCCCGTTCGAGGGCGATGCGTCCTTCGAAATTCTGACGTCGAAGAGCGGGGACGAGGCGCTGAAAGTCTATCGCCATTCCACCGCCCACCTGCTCGCCGCGGCAGTCCTCGAACTCTACCCCGGCACGAAATTGGGCATCGGACCGGCCATCGAAAACGGCTTTTACTACGATTTCGAGCGCGAGGCCCCGTTCAGCACCGAGGATCTTGAGGCCATCGAGAAACGGATGCACGCCATCCGCGATCGCGACGTGCCTTACCGGCGCGTGCTCGTCGATAAGCAGGAGGGTCTGAAGCACTACCAGGAACTTGGCGAGTCGATGAAGTGCGAACTCATCAGCGAAAAGGCCAGCGACATCTTCACCGAGTACACGCTCGGCGACCAGTTCATCGATTTCTGCCTGGGCCCGCACGTGCCTTCCACCAAGCGTCTGAAGGCTTTCAAACTGCTCTCCGTCTCCGGAGCCTACTTCAAAGGCGACCAGACGCGCCAGCAGTTACAGCGCATCTACGGCACCGCATTCTTCTCTCAGAGAGAGCTCGAAGAGTATCTCAACAGGCTCGAAGAAGCGAAGCGCCGCGACCACAGATTGCTCGGTAAGCAGCTCGACCTGTTGAGCATTCAGGAACTCGCAGGACCCGGACTGATCTTCTTCCACCCCAAGGGCGCATTGGTCCGCAAGCAGCTCGAAGACTGGATGCGCGAGCAGTACCTGGCGCGGGGCTATTCGCTGGTCAACACGCCGCACGTGGCGCGCGAGAGCCTGTGGAACATCTCCGGCCACCTCGAGAACTACAAGGAATCGATGTTCTCAGGCATGGAATTGGACGACGGCGTGTATCGCCTGAAGCCCATGAACTGCCCGATGCACATCCTGATTTACAAGGACAGCCCGCGCAGCTACCGCGATCTGCCGGTGCGTTTGGGCGAGCTCGGCAACGTGTACCGCTATGAACGCTCTGGCACGCTCCATGGGCTGTTCCGCGTGCGCGGCTTTACGCAGGACGACGCGCACATCTTCTGCACGCCCGAGCAGGTGGAAGACGAGATCACGGGTTGTCTGCAATTCGCCGTAGACACCTTGAAGACTTACGGATTCGACCGCTACAAGGCCGAGCTCTCCACCTGGGATGGCGGCGTCAGCAAGAAGTATCTGGGCTCCGCCGATCAATGGATTATGGCCGAAGGCGCGCTGCGGCGCGCCACCGAACGGGTCGGGCTGGAAGTGAAGGTCGTGCCGGACGAAGCCGCCTTCTACGGCCCTAAGATCGACGTCAAATTGCTCGACTGCCTGGATCGTTCCTGGCAACTCTCCACCGTTCAGTTCGACTGGAACCTGCCGAAGCGTTTCGATCTCGAATACGTCGGGCAGGATGGCGAGAAGCACCAGCCTATGATGGTGCACCGCGCGCTCTACGGCTCGGTGGAACGCTTCTTCGGCATTCTGCTGGAACACTACGCGGGCGCATTCCCCACGTGGCTCGCGCCCGTGCAGGCCATCGTGCTGCCCATCGCAGACCGTCACCTCGAATACGCGAAGACCGTCCTCGCCCGCTTGGAATCGGAAGGATTCCGTGTGGAATTGGACGACCGTAGCGAGAAGGTGAACTACAAGATCAGAGAAGCGCAACTTCAGAAGATCCCGTTCATGCTTGTGGTCGGCGACCGCGAGGCGGAACAGGGCAAGGTGGGCGTGCGTAACCGCAAACACGGAGACCAGGGCGCGCAGAGCGTGGACGAGTTCGTCGCCGCGCTGCGGGCCCTGATCGATACGCGGGCAGTGTCGGAGTAGTTCGATGACCGGCCGGCTGATCGGGATGTTGCCGGCTTTGTTTGCAGGCGCCCTGGTAGTGGGCTCGTGGGCTTACTGCCTGCTGCAGATACTGGGAGCCCGCCGCTACCGTTCGGTTCATCCGGCTCCGGCCAATCAGCCGGAGCCGGTTTCCATTCTGAAGCCGCTCGACGGGCTGGACGACGGGCTGGAGCAAAACCTCCGGACCTTCTTCGAACAGGACTACGACCAGTTCGAACTCCTGTTTGCCGCCCGTCAGCCCGACGATCCAGGCCTGATGCTCGCGCGGCGGCTGGCGCGCGAATACCCACGCACGGAGGCACGTTTTTTTGTCGCCGGCGATCCTCCCTGGCCCAACGCAAAGGTCTGGAGCCTGGAACTGATGATGCGCGAGGCCCGGCACGACCTGCTGGTGATGAGCGACAGCGACATCCGGGTGACTCCGGACATGCTGCGGATCATCGACGCGGAGTTCGGCGATTCCCGTCTCGGCGTCGCCACCTGCCCTTACCGCGCCGTGGCAGGCCCGAGCTTCTGGTCGGAGCTCGAAGCGCTGGGCATGAACACCGAGTTCTGGGGTGGCGTTTTCACGGCTCGCCTGGTGGAGAGAGGCGTCCATTTCGCCGTGGGGCCGACCATCGCGGCTCGCCGCAACGCGATCGACGCGGTAGGGCGGCTGGAGCCATTTGAGCCGCTACCTGGCCGAAGATTTTGTACTGGGCCAATCCGCCGCGGCAGCCGGCTACGGCGTGATTCTTTCGAGCTACGTCATTGAGCACCGCATCGGATCGCAAACGCTGCGGGCCAACCTCTCGCACCGTCTGCGTTGGAATCGTTCCACCCGGCGCTCCCGCGCGGCAGGCTACTTGGGCCAGATCTTCACCAACCCTTTGCCCCTTGCTCTTCTGCTGGCCGCCCTGGCGCCGCAAGGCTGGCTCGCCCTGTTGTTCACGCTCTTACTGCGTGCCTGGGCCGCCTACGAAGTGGCCGAGCGAACGCTGCGGGCTCATCTCGGACTACGAGCCTGGATGCTGCTGCCGCTACAGGATCTGGTCAGCTTTGGACTCTGGATCTCCGGTTTCCATGGAGATACAATCCTCTGGCGGGGGAGACACTACCGCCTGCTCGCGGATGGAAGATTCGAATTGCTCCGGGAATAGGGTCGACCTATCCTCCGATTGGGAGTAGCTTAGGAATAGGTTCGACTCGTGAGGAGTTGTGAGTTCCAAGGCCGTCCGCAGTACCTTATGAGCAATAAAGCAGCCCCTTTGCCAGTCCCAAGAGTTGCGGACGAACGGGAGATTTGGGCTCGTTTCCTGGATCCACTTTTCGATCTCAGCCGCCGCACCGTCTTCCTGATTGTCGTGGTGATGGTGGCAATCATCGCCTTCGCCGACTGGTACTTGCAGAGGAACATCTCCCTCGGCGTTCTTTATACCTTCCCGATCATCTTTGCGGCGATGACCTTCCGGCGCAGTGAAATGCTCGCCCTGATCGCCGTCTGCACCCTGCTCCGCGAGCATCTGGGTCCTTTTTCCTGGGAAACCGACGCGCATCAGCGTTTGTTTTACACTGCTATCACTTACAGTGGCGTCGGACTGCTGCTGAACGAGATCGCCCGCAACCGGCGCATGATGTTGAGCCACTACCAGGAGATCCGCGAGGAGATCGAGCGCCGGCGAACGGCCGAACAACGCTTCGAAGCTCTGGTCGAGTCCAGTCCGGCGGCGATCATTACGCTGGATCCTCAAGGCAGAATCGAACTGGCCAATACCGCCGCCGAGCAGATCCTTGGCGTAGACACGCGGAGGGTTGCTGGGCCGCAACGTGGCGGATTATGTACCGGTGATCGCGGACCTGGCCCAGCACAGCGCCAACGGCATCGTCTACCGGACGACGACAACCGGTGTGGGACGGCGGTCGAACGGCGAGTCGTTCCACGCCTATATCTGGCTCTCCACTCTTCCATCCAGCAGCGACAACCGCCTGGCGGCGATCATCGTTGACGGGAGCGAGGATCTGCGCGACTGGCAGGAAGCGAGCCTGCAAAGCATCCTGCGCAGCACGCGCGTACTGGTGGGCAGCGTCTCGCACGAGATCCGCAATCTCGCCGCCGCGATAGTGATGGTGCATTCCAACCTTGGCCGCATACCCGGCGTGTCCGAGTCGGAAGACTACGGCGCGCTGAACACGCTGGCTCAGGGCCTGGCCCGCCTCGCCACCGTCGAACTGAATCAGGCAGCCGAGGCGGACCTCTCTGGCGTAAACTTGCAGCGACTGCTGGAGGAATTCTGCATCATCATGGCTCCGTCCATGGAAGCGATAGACGGAGAGTTGATTCGCGACGTTGCCCCGGACACGCCGCTTGTGCTCGGAGATCATCAGGGCCTGATCCAGGTGTTGATGAACCTGAGCCGGAACAGTATCCGCGCCATGCAGGATTCCGAGCAGCGCCAGTTGACTCTGCGGGCCAGTTCGGATCGGCAGAACGTCTTTCTGCGGCTCAGCGACACGGGACCGGGCGTGTCGAATCCCGAAGTGGCCTTCCAGCCATTTCAACCCGGCGCCGACGCTTCCGGGCTGGGCCTTTTCGTTTCCCGCGCGATTATTCGGGCTTGCCAGGGCGAACTCTACCATGAACCCACGCCAGCCGGTTGTACGATGGTGATTAAATTAAAGGTCTATCAGACCGAAGAAGTGTCGCAGGATTTGAACGAGACTGAGGTACAAGCATGACGCGCGTATTGCTCGTGGACGACCATGCCCTATTCCGCGAGGGGCTGGCGAGGCTGCTTTCCGCCGAGACGGGGATTGAGGTGGCCGCCCAGTGCGCCACAGTGGAGGAGGCCCTGGTTCAGGTGCAGGCGCCCGGTCTGGACCTGATCCTGCTGGACTACGAGTTGGGAGACAGGCGCGGCAACGAGGTTATGCACTTCCTGCGGAGCCATCAGATCGACACCAGGGTCCTGATCGTTACCGTGGGTCTCACCCGTGCGGAACTCCGCCAGATGCTGAACCAGGGCGTGGCTGGAGTGTTCCTGAAAAACAATCCTCCCGAGCTGCTGCTCGAAGCGATGCGCGCGGTACTGGCCGGCGACACCTGGGTGGATCCCAAGTACGCCGAAGCGCCGATCGAGAAGACGCCCGGCGAGATCTTCCGCCGCGTCCGCTTCACCGAGCGCGACCGTCACGTGCTGCGCGGCGTTTTCGAGGGCCTGGCCAACAAGGAAATCGCCGAACGCCTGCACGTCAGCGAAAGCGCCATCAAGGCCTCGCTGCAGCAGTTGTTCAGCAAGACCGGCGTGCGCACGCGCGGCCAATTGGTGCGCATCGCGCTGGAACAATTCCGGAGGGAATTGCTTTAGGCTGGTTTTCCTTCGAACGGCTTGAGGAACCGCTCCGCATCGAAGCAATGTTGTCGCTTGGGTAGCCATTTGAGCGCGTACCGCTCGTTGTGCCAGCGGCACTCTATAATTCTCTAGCCTTTCGAGTTTCTTCAGCGTGCGTACCGCGATGCCCCGGGTTATGGGCTTGTGGCGGTTATGCATTGCATATACAATCGAGGTGGCGATGTTCGAGTGGGACAGGAACAACCTTCGTAAGATTCGCGCCCATGGGGTCAATCCGGAGGAAGCAGAACAGGCTTCGCTGAACGATCCGATCCCGGTTTATGACCAAGACGTTGAGGGTGAGCTTCGATCCGTTTATTACGGTGAAACTGTGGCAGGGCGACTGCTCGCGATCATCGTGACGGAGCGCGGCGGCAAAATCCGGGTAGTGACGGTCTACCCACTCGACGCGGGGCAGAAGCGCGAATATCTGCCGAGACGGTCGCAAGGGGAATGATCTCAATGGAAAAGAAACCGCTGCAAATGCCGAGGTTCAGGAGTGAGAGCGCGGAGGCCGATTGGGGGCAAGTCCGGCTGGACGCGCTACCTGAAACAGAAATCCAGCGAGGCTCGGGCGGCTGGCGTCAAGCCTGTCGGATCGAGTCTGGTCGCAAGTCTAAATAAGAAGCGCAGCGTCCAGATCGCGATCCGCCTGCCTGAGACCGATCTCGCCAAGGCGCGAGAGCTGGCTGAGCGCAAGGGCGTGGGTTACCAGACGCTGCTGAAAATGTTCGTCCGCGAAGGCCTTGTTCGCGAAGCCCGCCGAGCCTGATTCATAAGACACCGAGGCGCGGCAGCGGCTCTCCAGGAGACCATTACGCTGGGTTGGCTTCCACCGTGTCTCCCTCGCCCGGCGCGAGAAACAGGTTTGCCTCGAAGCCATGCTGGCGAGTGTACAGGTCGTAGTACCGCCCTTTGAGCGCGTACAGCACGCCGTGCGAGCCGCGTTCCACCACGCCGCCGGCCTTCCATCACGAGGATCTGATCGGCGCGCCGGATCGTACTCAGGCGGTGGGCGATGACGAACGTGGTGCGGCCGCGCATCAAGTTGCCGAGGCCTTCCTGGATCAACGACTCGGTCTCGCTATCCAGGCTCGATGTCGCCTCATCCGGGTTCAGGATACGCGGATCGGCCAGGATCGCCCGGGCGATCGAGACTCGTTGGCGCTGACCGCCAGAGAGCTTTACTCCGCGCCCGCCCACCACCGTATCGTAGCCATCCGGGAACCGCTCGACAAACTCGTCCACACGCGCGGTTCGGCAGGCTCCCTCCAGTTCTTCCCGCGTGGCGTCCGGCCGGGCGAAGGCCACATTCTCGGCAATGGTCCCATCGAACAGAAACGACTCCTCCAGCGCGCTTCGAGTTGGGACCGGTAACTGCCCAACTGGACCGTCGAGAGGTCTACGCCATCCACCAGGACGCACCCCTCCCCGGGTTTATGGAACGACGAGATCAGCCCGATGGTAGTAGACTTGCCCGACCCGGAAGAGCCGACCAGCGCGGTAACCGTTTCCGGCTCGGCCTCAAACGAGACCTCGTGGAGCACCGGCTTTCCAGTTTCGTACTCGAACGACACGCGCTCGAACTCGACGTGGCCCTTATGGGTCCGAGCGCGACGGGCGCTGGGGATCCTGGTCCTCGCGCGCTTCATTTCAGGTTTCGCGGGTGCGCTCGAAAGCCGCCAACGCTTGGGTAATTTGGGTGCAGATTCCGACCATTTGGGAGACCGGCGCAACCAGGAAGCCCAGGAATATCGTGAACGCGACGAACCCGCCGGTGGTCAGCGAGCCGCTCAGAATCTGCCGGCCGCCAACGTACATGACCAGCGCGCCGACCACACCCAGCAGTCTGTCGCCGATAAGCTCAGCACGGAGACGCCGGTCAACGATTTCAAAACGTTGGCCAGAATCCGGTCCGCGCCCTTCTGGAAAACGGCGTCCTCGCGAGCCTCGGCGTGATAGCCCTTCACGACCCGGATGCCGCCGAGCGTCTCCGTCAACCGGCCGGTCACCTCGGCGGTGATCTTGCCGCGCTCGCGGAAAATGGGGCGCAAAGTCTGGAACGCCCGCTGCAGCACCACCGAGTAGACAATGACGATCGCCGCCGTGAGGAACGTCATCAGGGGACTCAACCGCAGCAAAAAGAAGAACGCCAGCGCGAGGTGAGGAGTCCGCCGATGAACTCGACCAGTCCCGTGCCGACCAGATTCCGCACGCCTTCGACGTCGTTCATGATGCGCGAAACGAGCTGGCCCGACTTATTCGAGTCAAAAACGTACAGCTAGCCGGGCGACGTGCTGCTCTACTTTGCAGCGCAGCTGGACAATCAGCCTCTGCGCAGACTTTGAGAGAAGCTGGGTCAGCCAGAACCCGGTTATGCCCTGTACGGCAGTTGCGCCGACAATTGCGGCGATCAGCGGTAACAGACACTCTACGTGTGGTGTTTCCCAGAATGTGGTCTACAAAGTACTTGGTGGAGGCGGGCAGCACCAGCCCGCAAACACGGCTGACGGCGATCACAACAGGCCGAGCAGGAGTTGGCCGCGGCGCGGGCGGAGCAGTTCCCGAACATCGGGCCAGACTCCTTTCCAGTTTGTCGATTTCTTGGCGGCATCCCGATTTCGGGTAGTGGGCCGTTCTGCGGAAGCGCCGGGGCGGGGTAGCATAGTTAAATCAGAACTCTCTTATTGTCGATGCTCGGAGCCACCCTTTGGGCGCAAGGGCCAGGCGCAGCGACGCCTCCCGCGCCGGGGCAGCCGACCCTATCGTCTTCTCGGCTGCCGGGGAGACAATGACCAAGACCCAGTTCGAGCGTCTGCTCGCCTCCCTTCCGGCTAACGTCCGCACCCAGGCCAGCACCCCCGATGGCAAGCGCCAACTGGCCGAAAGACTGGCCGAAATGAAGGTTCTGGCTCACGAAGCCCGGCGTCTCGGCTTACAGGCCCAACCCGATACCGCGGCGCAGATGAAGCTGCAGGAAGACAACTTCCTCGCCTCTACGCTGTACCAACAGCTTGTGCAGACGGCCAAGCCCAGCGAAGCCGACTTGAAGGCCGCATACGACGCCCGCAAGTCCGAATTCGAACAGGCCAAGGCGCGCCACATCCTCATCCGCTTCGCGGGCTCCCGTGTTCCTCTGCAAAGACCAGAAGGATCTGACCGAAGCTGAGGCGCTGGCCAAAGCAACTGAACTCCGCGCGCGAATTGTGAAGGGCGAGGACTTCGCAGCTATCGCCAAGACCGAGTCCGACGATACCGGCTCAGGCGCTTCGGGCGGCGATCTCGGCCAATTGACCCGCGGCCGTACGGTCCCGGAGTTCGAGCAGGCTGTGTTCACCCGGCCGATCAATCAGGTAAGCGAACCCCTGAAGACCCAGTTCGGCTACCACCTGATTCAAGTTCAGGAGCGGGGCACCCTCGAGTTCGACAAAGTGAAAGCGGATCTGGAGCGGGAAAAGGCCACCGACCTCGCCACCCAACAAGTGAAAGCGCTTCACGATAAGGCCAAGATCACGCTGAGCGACAGCTACTTCGGCGCTCCCGCGGCCGCGGAAGCGGCTGGCGCGAGGCCGGTACCGGGTACGCCTGCGGCCAAATCCGCCGCCGCGCCCGCGGCCGCCGCACCGGCGAAGAAGTAAATAGCCGTCCGGCATAGTGCATCGGAATTGCAGCCTTCAGGCCGGCAATGTTGAGAATCCTCGCACGGCGGGTGTAGTGGGCCTGCGGCACGCCGCAGGCCCACTGCAACCGTCGCTTTTGATTGGTGGAGCCGATGGGTCGCTGCCGCTCCAGCTACGGATACACCGGAGCGATCTCCAGTCCGCTCGAAAGAGGCCGGTCGGTCGGAAGAACCACCGCCTCTCCCTCTTTGAGCCCGGACCGGATCTCGGCCCGGCTCTCGCTCGACACCCCAACATCCACATGCCGCCAGGCCAGCTTTGTCCCTTCCAGGACGAAAGCGCCGAAAGCTCCGTTTTCCCGGCGCAGACTGCCTTTGGAAATGGTGAGCGCGCCTTCCACCACCTGGGCCTTCAGACGCGCGTCGATGTTTGCGCCGGGCGCCAGGTCCCGCTTCGGCGATTGGATCTGGACCACCACTTCCCCGACCTGCCTGGAACCGAGTTGGATCACCTGGGAAGGCAATTCGCCAATGCTGCCCTCCCACTCCCTGCCGGGCAGGGCGTCCCAGGTCAGCGTGACGGGCAGACCCATCTTCACTTTCCCCAGATCGGGCTCATCGATGTAGACCAGCACTTTCATGCGATCCAGAGTGCCCACCTTGGCGACCGGGTCTCCTGCCTTGATCCAGGCTCCGGCGTGGACCGGCAGTTCGTAAACCATCCCGCCGCGCGGCGCTCGAATCGTCGCCTGGCCAATCTGAGCTTTCACCAGGTCGAGCGCGGCCTCGGCTTCATGCACGCGCGCCTCGGCGGCGCTGCGGTCCTGCGCGGGAGCCAGAGCGGCGCGCTTCTGGCGCAGGCCCGCTACCTCCGCCACGGCTCGCTTCAACCGGTCGCGCGCGGCATCCAGTTCGTCCCGCGTGGCCGCCTTTTGGCCAAACAGCCGCTCCAGCGAGGCGACGTCGCGTTGCGCCGCATCCTGCTCCAGATTAGCCTTGGCGAGGGCGGCATCGATCTCGGCGAGGTCCGCCGCTTTTCCGCCCTGCTGGAACTGCGCCAGGTCGGCTCGCGCCTGCGCCAGGCGGGACTGCGCCGCGGAGAGATCGGATTCGGCCGAGGGCAACTCCAATATCACCAGAGGCGCGCCGGCGTTCACTTGCTGCCCCCGTGTCACCAGAACCTTGCGATGCGGCCCTCCCGCATTGCGCTGACTTCCTGCCACTCCCACGGCTCCACTTTGCCGTTGGTGTTCAACAGGCTCACCAGCGTTTCACGGCGGGCCCTTTCGAGCGGGATTTCGGGAAGCGCGGACTTGCGCGTCGCCAGCCAGATTCCGCCGCCCGCAATCACGGCCAACCCCAGGAGGACTAACAGCTTCTTCATCGGAATCTCTTTATCGTCGCATGCCGCACCAGGCGAAGAGCAGTTTCCATTCGGCGGACAGGATCTCGCGGGCGGCGTGCTCGGCGGAAGAGTCGGGGCGGCTTCGGGCGGCTTCGCAAAACGCCAGTGAAGTGCCCTGGGGACCAACTGTTGCCGGGAGCGAATCCGCACTCCGGATTCCGGGCAGAGATCTTCATCGCCTCCTCCAGCAGCGCCGGAAAGATCTCGTGCCGGCCCACGCGCCCAAACCAGTAACCTGAGTTCCCGGCGTCCGGTTCCATCCGGTGGACCGATCGCGTGCCAGTAGTATCCTTCCGCAGTCTCGAGATTTTGGGCGAGTTCGTGCGCCTCCTCGAACCCGCCGAAGTACAACCAGAGTCCGGCAAGAGCCCCTTGCGGCGAGCGCGCGCCCGGAAACCAGGCCTCCGGCGTCGCGGCTCGCAGCGCCTGAGCCGCTTCGGCGGGCGTAACCATGCGTGGTGAGACAAGTTCCAGCCGGCGTTCGCCCGAGTCTCTCAACGCCAACACTTCGTCGACCTGTTCCGCTGCCCAACTCAAGTCCATGGTTGTCGCCCCCCCGTTCAAATGCTTAGGATGCTTCCACCATCGCAACGGGAACAGTTTCGATCCGCCACCACGCTTGTAACGGTTCTGAACTGCCCGACCGCAAATGAGATTATGAGGGAGCTCGTCCCATGGCAAGTGCAACCACAGCCCTGGTTCTCGGCGGAGGCGGCATGTTCGGCGCCTATGAGGCAGGCGTGTGGAAAGCGCTGGAAGGCGTCTTCCGTCCCGACATGATTGTGGGCGCTTCCATCGGCGCGTTGAACGGATGGGCCATCGCCGGAGGCTGCCCTGCTGACGAGTGGGCCGAGGAGTGGCTTTCCCTGGGCGCTGCCGCGCATTTGCGGATGAGAATGCCGAACGGCGTTTTCGAAGGTCTGTACGACAGCGAGCCCTTGCAGGATTACGTCCGGGAATTGACCCGGCGATTCAGCCCAAGATCCGGTTTGGCGCCGTCCTGCTCTCCGTCTCCCGTCTGGAAAACCAGGTGTTCTGGGATGAGGCTGTAACATGGCGCCATTTGTGCGCCTCCTGCGGCGTTCCCGTCCTGCTGAAACAGTTTCGAATCGACGGCCGCCTCTGGGCCGATGGCGGCCTGTTGAGCGCCGTGCCCTTGCAGGCGGCCATCGACGCGGGCGCTACGCGTATCGTGGCCGTCAATGTTCTGCCCGCCCGTGCTCCCGCCGCCCTGAGAATGGCCAGGGGCCTGCTGCATGCCGTCGCGCGCTACCGGCACGCGCAGGTTCCCGCAGGCGTCGAAGTCCTGCGGATCGAACCTGGCGACGCCCTGGACGCCTGGCGCTACGCGTACACTTGGGATCGCGAACGCGTGCGGACTTGGATTGAGCGCGGGCAGCGGGACGCGGAACGGGCGCTGGCGTCCTGCGGAGGCCGTGAAAGTTACAAATTGACCCCATTCTGTTTTGAGGCACAATAGAAGCGATGCCGCTTTTTCGCATTCACCGCATGAAGGACACCCCCCGGCAGGTGTTTCGCTGGGCTCCGCACACCAGCGGCGTGAGTTCTCTGAAGCCCAAGGACTACGAACCGGACGGCGAGGTGGAGGCCGCCGGAGCCTACGAAGTCTGGACGCTGCTGCGGGGAACCGATCGCGCCCTCGACATCGGCGATGTTCTGGAATCTCCGTCGGGGGAGTTGCGCATCTGCAAGTATGTCGGCTTTGAAGAAGCGCGCTGGATCGTCCCCGAACCGCGCCCGGCGGCTCTCGGCGCCGCGCTTGGCGCTATGCCGCATCTGGAGTGTTTGAGTTCGTAGTCACCAAAGTCAATCCCGCTGGAGGGAGATCCTTCTCCAGCACAGATTTCTCCATGACCTGCCCGGAGACCTGCTCGCACAGGACGAATTCGCCGCGGGCGAGGCCTTCCAGTTCCACCCACATGTCACTCTGGCCCAGGAATTTCCACAGGCAGAAGCGGAAAAACTGCGGCAAAATGCAGCCTCTCTATGGAAATTGTGGAGGTACGAACGAAGTTTTGTTCTCGATCATGTCAGCCCGGTTCGAGGGATCGATCTATACACCTGGGAGACTCGTGAGCGAGCACGAGCTCAAGCACCCTCGGCTTCCTCGAACAACCTGAATTGCTTGACGGAGGCTGGAGCGGGCCGGTCGCGCTTCGGTTTTGGTTTGCCCACGACCCCCAGCACCTGAACGCCTTTGAGCCCGGCGCGCGGCACGAAAATGCGCTGCGCATTGCCCGCGTTCTCGGGTGGCGTGGCGAATAGGCCTTCCGCCTCCATCTCCATGAGGTTATTGGAGATAGTAGATTCCAGCGAGTCGCCGTCCCGAAACTGAAGCTCGATCCAGAGCCCCGCCGACTTGGGCCGCGCCAGGAATTCGCGACGCTCCCCGAGCACGCTCGGCCCATCGAAGTCGCGTACGAACGACACGCATTTGATCTGCAGATAGGGGATGATGGAGACAGCTCCCTCGGGACTCATCACCTCCAACCCGTCCGTCGTCCGGCAGGTCTGAGGCTGGACGTACCCTCGCAGGAGCGAGCGGTCATAGCGGTCCACAAGTACTTTCTTGGCCGTCGAGGCACCCATCTGAGATCCAGTCGCCAACCCTTTTCTTTCAAACAATTACGCAGTTATTGTATCATTGACGCGATGAACGGCGATGGCGGGCTTAGTTCCGCCGCGGCAGCTTTCCTGGCTTGGTGCCGGATCGAAAAGGGTCTGGCGCCACAGACGTTGTCTGCCTACTCGCTGGACGTTAACAACTTTCAATCATTCTGGTCCAAGCGAGATTTGCCCGGTCTGCCCGCCGCCGGCGAACTCGGCGGCTATGTCGATTCGCTCTACGCCGCGGGGCTCTCCGGCCGCTCCGTCGCGCGCCACCTGACGACGCTGCGCAATTTTTATAAATTCCTCCTGCGAGACGGCCGGATCGGGGAAGACGCCACCCGCTTTCTGCACGCGCCGAAGCAGTGGCAGAATCTGCCCAAGTACCTGACTCGCGAGCAGGTGGAACGGCTTCTTGCCGAGCCGAAGTCCGAGCCGCCGCGCGAGGTGCGCGACCGGGCCATGATCGAAGTCCTCTACGCCAGCGGCCTGCGTGTCAGCGAGTTGTGCGGCCTGAAGTTGAGCGACGCCAACCTGAGCTTTGGGTATGTGCGCGTCACAGGTAAGGGCAGCAAGACCCGATCGGTTCCGTTGGGACAGAAGTCGCAGCAGGCCATTCGGGCTTACCTCGAGTGCCCGCGCGGGCAACTGCTCCGCACGCGTCCCTCCCCCTATCTGTTCGTGACCCGGCGGGGCGGACCGCTGACTCGCCAGGCGTTCTGGCTTCGACTCGGCTTGTATGCCCGGCGCGCCGGTATCCACGTGCCGTTGTCCCCGCACGTCCTGCGCCATAGTTTCGCGACGCACCTTTTGGAAGGCGGCGCCGATCTTCGGAGTGTTCAGGCCATGCTCGGCCATGCCGACATAGCCACGACCGAGATTTATACGCACGTGGTCCGCCCCCGCCTGAGGGAGATCGTGGACCGGCATCATCCGCGCTCTGAAGCGCGAGAGTCCCTGGAGATGAAGTAGACATGAGCGACTACATGTTCAATCTGGAAAGCCACTTGACGGCCGAGCAGAATGCTGCGCTTTCGGCTGTTCAGTCGGCGGCGGCGGAGGCCAACCTCAGCCTGTACCTGACGGGTGGCGCTCTCCGCGACATGCTCGGCGGATTCCCCATCCGGGACCTCGATTTCTCCGTGGAGGGGCCGGCTCTGAAGTTGGCCCGCGATGTCGCGAAGAAATGCGGCGCCGAGACGCTCTCGCTCGACGATCACCGGAAGAGCGCGGAGCTGAAGTTCGCCAGCGGCGTTGTCTGCGAAATCTCAATGGCTCGCCAGGAGAAATTCGCCAAACCGGGCGGGAAGCCCCAGGTGACCGCCGCGACGATCCACGACGACCTGCGCCGCCGCGACTTCACCATCAACGCCATCGCCCTGTCGCTCAACAGAGCCTCGCGGGGTCTCATGATCGATCCCACCAACGGCGTTTCGGACCTGGAGCAAAAAGAGATCCGGGCGATCACCAACTACACGCTCTACGACGATCCGGTGCGCATGTTGCGGCTCATCCGCTACCGCGCCCGGCTGCAATTCACAGTGAACGAGCGCACCTGGCAGCAGTTCCTGAACGCCCGCGAAGCCGGAGTCACCACTTCCATCCAGCCCCGGTCGCTCTTCGGCGAGTTGAAGCAGATTGCGACTGAGAAGGATCCCTTCGAGGTTTTGAAGGCGTTAGACGAGGAGAAGCTGCTCACGCTCTTCTGCCCCGGTCTGACGGGCGAGAAACTGAATGCCGCGGCCTTCACGAAGGTCGCCAAGCTCAAGACGATGATCCCCTTCGGCTCCGAGGTCCCCACCGACTGGTACGCACTCAACCTGTGGTGCCTGGTGCAGCCCTTAATTTCCAAGGAGAAGACCGCGCTGCTCGCACAGACGGAGATGACGAAGGAAGAAGCCGCGCCCTGGCAAAAACTGGAGGCGCACTCGAAGAAGCTGGAAACGGCCCTGAAGGCGCCCAAGCTGAGCCGGGCCTCGCTGATCTGGCAGACCGTGAAGGCCGCGCCGGGCGAAGAGGTCTTCCTGCTCTCTCTGAAAACCGGCGAGCGGCTGGTCCAGGACCGCCTCAAGAATTACTTCGGCAAGTACCTGCCCATCGTCGGCGAAATCACCGATGCCGAGGTGACCGACTCAACCGGCGTCGCTCCGGGAACCGCCGAGTTCGTCAAGGCGCGCGAAACCTACACCGCCGCCCGTCTCGACGGCCGCATTAAGAAGCCGATTCCGCCCGAGCCGGAACCAGAGCCTGTGATTCAGCCGCGCGGGCCGTTCGCCCGGTCAGCCAAGCCGAAGCAAGTTTGAGCCCCCTGGGAACGCCGATCTCCAGATCGGCTGCGGTCATGGTGATCCGAATTGAGCCGATCTGGAGATCGGCGTTCCCAGGGGCGTCAGTCTTCCCCGCGGACCAGATCCTCCAGCGTCTCCCTGCGCCGCACAACGCGCCACGACGAGCCGTCCACCAGCACCTCGCAGGCCCGCGGCCTTGCGTTGTAGTTCGACGCCTGGGCGAAGCCGTACGCTCCCGCGTTCAACACCGCCAGCGAGTCGCCCGGCAGCGCGTTGGCCACCTCACGGTCCCGCGCCAGGAAATCCCCACTCTCGCAAATCGGTCCGACCACGTCCGCGACCACCGTGCCGAACTGGTTCTTCCGCAGCGGGACGATCTCATGCCAGGCTTGGTACAACGCCGGCCGGATGAGGTCGTTCATGCCCGCGTCCACGACGATGAATTCCTTCCCGCCGTTGCGCTTCCGGTACAGCACGCGCGTCAACAGCACGCCGGCTCGCGCCGCAATCCAGCGTCCGGGCTCGAACAGCAGTGTGAGGTTCTTTCCTTCGACCAACATGCGCACGGCCGTCAGGTAACCCGCCAGGTCCACCTGCGATTCGCCCGGCTCGTACGGGATCCCGACGCTCCCGCCGAGGTCCAGATGCCGTATGTCGAATCCGCGCGCACGCAGCCGCTCGGCCAGAGCGATCATCTTCCGCGCCGACTCAAGCAATGGCGCCGCATCGAGCAATTGCGAACCGATATGACAGCTCACGCCGTCGAGCGACAGATTCGGCAGCGCCCGCGCCTGCTCGTACACTTGCTCCACTTCGGCAATGTCGATGCCGAACTTGTGCTCGCGCAGTCCCGTCGAGATGTAAGGGTGCGTCAGCGCATCCACGTCTGGGTTCACGCGCACCGAGACCGACGCCATCTTGCCCAGGCGCACGGCCAGCGAGCTGATCAACGCCAGTTCGGCTTCGGACTCGCAATTGAAGCCGAAGATGCCTTTCTCCAACGCGAATTCGATCTCGTCGCGGGTCTTGCCTACTCCCGCGAAGACGACCGTGGACGGATCGCAGCCAGCCTTCAGCACGCGAAACAGTTCGCCGCCGGAGACGATATCGAACCCGGCGCCCAGCTCGCCCAGCGCACGCAGCACGCTGAGATTGCCGTTCGCCTTCACCGCATAGCAGACGCGATGCGGCACGCCTTCCAGCGCGCGTTCATAGGCGAAGAAACCCTCTCGCAAAGCCGCGGTCGAGTAAACGTAGCACGGCGTGCCTGTTTCGACGGTGATGCGGGAGAGCTCGACGTCTTCGCAGTAAAGAACGTTGTCCCTGTAATGGAAAGTTGCAGTCATGTTCGCAGAGTCTAGTGGACCTTCAGCACGATCACAGTCTGGTCGTCGTGGACCGGCGCGGAGCCGCGGAATCGCGTGATGTCGTCGAGCAGCGCCGTCGCGAGATCCTTGGCCGGTAGTTCCGTGATCGACGTGAAGTAGCGCGCCAGCCGCCGCTCGCCGTACAATTCGCCCGCTTCGTTGGGCTGGTCCGAGACGCCGTCGGAGTAGAGCAAAATCACGTCTCCGGCCAGCGCGGGGAATTGCGTCTCGTCGTACTGCGCGCCTTCCAGCAAACCCACTGGGAAGCCCGAGGCTTCCGGATTGAGAATGGCGCAGTCGCGGCAGATCATCGGCGTGGTGGAACCCGCGTTGGCGATGGTGAACTTCCGTTCGCGCGACTGCCACAGCATCGCCAGCAGCGTCACGTAGCGCGCTTCCACCTGCCGCTCCATCAGCGCGGAGTTCAGTTCGGAGAGCAGCAGCGACGGACTGCGCCTCCTTGGCGCAATGCTGCGAACCAGACCTCCAAACAGAGCGCCGTACAACGCGGCGGCCGCGCCCTTGCCGCTTGAATCGCCAAAGACCAGCATCGCCGATTCGCCGTCGTAATCGAAGAAATCGTAGACGTCGCCGCTGACCATCCGCGCCGGCTTATAACCCACACCCGTTTCGATGCCCGGCAATTGCGGCGGAGCCGGCAGCAGCACCTTCTGCAACTGGTACGCGGCTTCCATGTCCTGCTGGATCGCCTTCTCGCGCCGCTCGACCTCTTCATACAGCCGCGCGTTCTCGATAGATATGGCGATTTGCGGCGCAATCAGCCCGAGCGTGCGGACGTGATCTTCCGTGAACGCGGCCACGTGCTCGCTCTCCAGGTCCATCACGCCGATGACGCGGTCCTTGACAATCAGCGGTACGGCCAGTTCCGAGCGAATGCCAGGATGAGACTCGATGTAACGCGGATCCGCGGCCGTGTCGCGCGACAGGACAGAGTGGCGCGAGAGCGCCGCCGCGCCAGTGATGCCCTTGTCCAACAGAAGCACTGGAACCTGCACGCGCTGGTCGTAGCGCAAGCTGAACAGACTGCGCATCACCTTCGCGCTTTCGTCTACTTGAAGAACGATGAACGCATCGTAGTTGATCAGCGTCCGCACCGACTTGGCAATTTTGTCGAGCAGAGTATCCAGTTGCAGGATGGAACTGAACTCCTGCGCGAGCAGCGTAAGCGTGCGTTGGATCCGGTTCTGCCGGTCGACGCGGCGATACAGCCGTGCGTTGTCGATGGCCGTTCCGACGCGGCCCGCGATGAGTTGCAGCAGCGCGCGCTCCTGTCCCGAAAAGGCATTGGGAGTGGTGCTCTGCAGATCGATGACGCCCACCAGCTTGTGCCGCGCCACCATCGGCACGGCCAGTTCGCTGCGCACCGCGTCCATCGCGTTCAGGTAGTTCTTCTCTTCGCGGACGTCCGCGATCATCACCGGCTTGCGATCCCGCGCGGCCACACCCGTCACTCCTTCGCCCAGAGGAACGATCAGGTTGTGGACCAGCTCCGGGCGGTGGCCCACCGCATAGCGGATCTTCAGGCCGCGGCGCTTCTCGCTGTACAGCAGGATGGCGAACAGCTCATGCGGGATGACGCGCCGCACAATGTCGGCGACGTTTTCGAGCAGCCTTTCCAGGTCCAGCGTCTCGCCCGTGATAGCCGACACTTCCAGCAGGAAGTCCAGCAGCTCGGCGCGCTCCTGAAAACGGACCCGGCTTTTGCCCGACGGTGGCATGCGAATCAGCCTTGAGCCGCCTCCACGATCTGGATACTTGCGCTCGCGCCTACGCGGGACGCCCCTGCGGCGACCATCGCCCGCAAGTCTTCCAGTGTGCGAATTCCGCCCGCTGCCTTGACCCCTAGTTCCGGTCCGACTGCGCGGCGCATGAGAGCCACGTCCGCCGCCGTCGCCCCGCTCTTGGAGAATCCGGTCGAGGTCTTGACAAAGTCCGCGCCGGCCATCTTTGCGAGCGCGCAGGCGATCACCTTCTCTCGGTCGTCGAGCAGGCAAGCTTCGATGATTACTTTGAGCAGCGCCCTGCCCGCGTGGCACACGCCGGCCACGCCTTGGATGTCGCTCTTCACCGTCTGGTAGTCGCGATCCTTCAATGCGCCGACGTTGATCACCATGTCGATTTCCTGAGCGCCGGTGCGGACAGCCAGTTCGGCCTCCTGCATCTTCGTCTCGGTGAACGTGGCGCCTAGCGGGAACCCGACTACGCAACAGGTCTTTACCTTGCAGCCGCGCAATTCCGACTCCACCAAAGCGACCCGGGCAGGATTCACGCACACGCTGGCGAAGACATAATGCCGCGCCTCGGCGCAGACTTTGCGGACGTCGGCGGCGGAAGCATCCGGACGCAGAATGGTGTGGTCGATGAGCGCGGCGACGGTTGAATCGAAGGGTCGCTGCGCCTGCGCAAAATCGATGGTGGCAGCGCGCACAGCGCCTTTCGCGGCGAGCAGTTCCTCCGCGAGGGAAGCTACGATTTGTTCGAGTTCTATGGTTTCCACGTTGAGTAACGGCGATCTAATCCTGTAATTGAAGTGGCGCCTCGCAGGTGGCGCGGAACGTCGCCCTGGAGCGCGTCGAGCTTTCCGCCACCTCCGCCACAACTCCGCCTATATTACGAGAATAGCGGTTTCCACGTTGCGGACGCTCTTGGATTGCAGCGTGCCGCGTGTGTCCAGCAACCCAGTCCGGCCACCATTGCGGCCCTACCGGTGGCCCTCGACGGTAACCGCGGACCGCAACGCTACGCCGAATAGCTCAAATGCCCGACTCCTCAACAACAAGAACGGGCGCGGATGATTCTTGTACACGTCCAAAAAATAAGGAGCATCCTGGAACTGTATCTGGCGGTGGCTGAAATGCACCGCCGTGGTGGCGCTGAACCAAGCCGCGCGATCTGCCTTGTGGATTCTAAAAGACTTATACTCTGGCAGGAGGATTGCTCTGGATGCAGCGTAGCGTAATGATCGATCCCTTGATGGGGATGTGGAGAATCAAATGAAACTTCTTAGAATTCTCTCGACTCTGAAGCCGGCGGGAACCGTTGCCTCGGCGCTCCTCTTACTGGGCGTATCGGCGGCAACGCTTAGCGCGTTCGACGACAAAGAGAAGGAAAAGCCCGCCCCTGCGCGTGCTCACCCCGCCCCGGCACAAAACCGTGAGGCGCCCGCCCGCGCCCGGCAGGCCCCGGAAGCAGCCCCGAGCCGCCCTGCGCCCGCTCCGAACTACACCCCCGCGCCGCGGCAGGAGAGGAGCCCCAATGTGGCTCCACCCAGCCGCCAGGAGTCGAGCCCGAGCTACACTCCTCCCAGCCGCTCGACTCCGGCTCCGAGCTACAATCCTCCCAGTCAGCAGGAGCGGACCCCCAGCTACACTCCTCCCAGCCGCCAGGAGCCCAGCCCGAGCTAACCTCCGAGCCAGCAGGGACGGAACCCGAGTTACACCCCGTCGAACCGGCCAACGCAGACTCCGAGTTACAATGCTCCCGCTCAGCAGACGCCGACTCCGAGCTACAATCCGTCGCCGGCGGGACGCAGCCAGGATAGCCCCGGCGGATTCCGCCGCGTCGACCCAGGCCCTGCGAACAACGCCCCGGCGCGCGGCAACATGCCAAATCAGTCCGGCCAGCCCGGCATGCGCAACCAGGCGTCGCCGGCCGGAGGCCAGTATCAGCCATCCGGGAACAGTGGGGTGGTCCGGCTGCCGGCCGGCCAGACGACTCGCAACAACGACGGATCGGCGATCCGCGTCGCCCAGGATGGCAGGGTCATCCACATGGACACGCGAGGACGCGTGACTAACGTCGAAGTGAAGGGTGGAGGCCAGATCCACTACGCACCCAGCGGCAGGCCAGATCGGGTTGTGACGCGCACCGGCGCCGTCGTCATCAATCGCCCCAACGGCGTGCGCCAGATCGTTGTCGATCGCCCCGGCAATGTTCAGATCGTCACGAACGCTCGCGGCCAGGGCTACATTCAACGGCCGTTCTCCACGCACGGCCACGAGTACTACCAGAGGACCTACTACGTCCATGACAGGCCGTATGTGAACGTCTACCGGCCATATCGCTATGGCGGCATCTCTTTCCAGGTTTATACGCCCGTCCGGTACTACCGCCCCGCGTTCTACGGCTGGGCCTATTCGCCTTGGAGCCGTCCGGTTTACTATTCCTGGGGCTGGGGCGCGGCGCCGTGGTATGGCTACTACGGTCCCTATTTCGCGCCCTATCCGATGTATCGCAGCCCAGCATTCTGGCTGACGGACTTCCTCTTCGCCTCCACATTGGAATACGGCTATGACCAGCGGATGGCGGACGCTTACGCGGCAGGCGCACGCGATGCCAGCTATCAGCAGCAGGCCATGTCGCCCGACGTTAAGCAGATGGTCGCCGACGAGGTCCAACGACAACTCGCGCAGGAACGGGCCGAAGGACAGAACCCCGGCAACGTCATGCAGGATCCTGGCGATTCCGGGCCCGGCATTTTCAACGACGGCGCCGGCCACGCGCTGGTCGTCTACAATCCCATCCAGGCCAACGATGGCGGCATGGGGTGCGCGCTGACCGAGGGCGACGTCATTGGCTTTGAGGGCAACCTCACGCCGGGCGTGGAATTCGCGAGCGTCAGGGTGCTGGCCAGCAAGGGTCAGGACTGCGCCAGCGGCAGCATGGTCGGTGTCTCGCTACAGGACATCCTGGAGATGCAGAATCATCTGCGCGAGACCATCGACCGCGGCTTGGGACAACTGCAAACCAACGCCGGACGCGGCGGACTCCCCGCCCTGCCCCCGCAAGCGATGGGTGCGCCGATCAACTCTCCCATAGCCTCCGACGTTCCCCAGGCGGACCCCAACGGCGCGGCCGAACTGAACCGGCAGGCCCAGGAAGCCACCCAGGGCGAACAGGCCGTTCTGAACGAAGCTCCTCCGCTCGACACCGGCGGATTCAATAGCGCGGAGACGCCCACCATCACGCTGGGCATGACGATGAGCCAGGTGCAGTCCCTGCTGGGCCCGCCGAAGCGCATGGTCGATCTGGGCGAGAAGCGGATGTACATCTATGACGATATGAAAGTCGTCTTCATGGACGGCCGCGTGAGCGACGTACAGTAACAGCGTTTATTGTTTGAAACAGAGCCCTGCCATTTGGCGCCGTCGTGCGCCGGGTGGCAGGGCTCTTTAGTTGCTTGGTCAATTCCGATTGCGAATTCCCTACGCTCAGCACCGAACCACCGCCAGCACCGATCTCTCCATGACCGGCGGACCGTTCACCCCCAATGATGAAAATGACATGTCCGTCTCCCAGCACCTCGAATGCAACGCGGACATTGATGCGGCCGCCGCCCACAACGAATAACCGGCCAGCACCGAGATGGGATGAGAAGGCCGGTCCCCGGCGGGATGCGTTAAGCTCTCCCAATGGAAGCGCACTCGAAGTGCAAAGGAGAACCGGCCATGAAGCAGAATACCACTCGTGGGCAGAGCCCGAAGCAGAGCTTAAAGCAGGCTCCTAAACAGAGCTTGAAACAGAATCCGAAACAGAGTCCGAAGCAGAACCTGAAGGTCTGCCAGGGGCCGATCTCGATCGGCCTGGACCTGGGCGACAAGACGAGCCGTTATTGCTGTTTGAACGACCGGGGCGAGGTCGTGAAACAAGCCTCGGTGGGGACGACGAAGAAGGGTATGGCGCAAACGTTCGGGGCGCTGAAGCGCAGCCGGATCGCGCTCGAGGTGGGGACTCATTCGCCGTGGGTGAGCCGCTTGCTGAAGAGCTTGGGGCACGAAGTATACGTGGCCAATCCGCGCCAGGTGAAGCTGATCAGCCAGAGCAGCCGGAAGGATGATCGCGTCGACGCGATGACGCTGGCGCGGCTGGTGCGGGTGGACCCGGAGCTGTTGCGGCCGATCCAGCACCGGAGCGAAGCGGCGCAGATGGATCTGATGGCGATCCGCGTGCGGGCGGTTCTGGTGGATGTGCGCACGACGCTGGTGAATGCGGCGCGCGGGCTGGCCAAGTCGGTGGGCGAGCGGCTGCCGCAGTGCGATGCCGACCAGATGGGGACCGCTCAGGCCGGAGCTTTGCCCCAGCCGCTGCAGACAGTGTTGCAGCCGCTGCTGGAGCAAGTGGAAGCGTTGACCGTCAGGATCAAGCGAGGTGACCGGCAGATAGAGCAGATCGCCCGGACGAAGTATCCGGAAACCGAACTCCTGCAGCAAGTCAAAGGAGTGGGCACCCTGATCGCTCTGACCTTCGTACTGACGGTGGAAGACAAGCAACGCTTTCAGAAGAGCCGGGACGTGGGTTGCTATTTGGGCTTGCGGCCCAAGCGGAGCAACTCGGGTGACAGCGAGCCGGAGTTGCGGATCACCAAGGAAGGCGACGTGTATCTGCGCAAACTGCTGGTGCAGGGCGCGCACTACATACTGGGCCGCAAGGGGCCGGACACGGATCTGAAGCGCTGGGGCACGCGGCTGGCGGTGGGCGGCAAGCGGACGAAGAAGCGGGCGGTGGTGGCGGTGGCGCGCAAGCTGGCGATTCTGCTGCACAAGCTGTGGGTCAGCGGCGAGGTCTACGAACCATTGCGGAACAACCCGGAGCGCCAGGCCGCGGCGTAGAACGGAAAACTAAGTTTGTGGTTTTGTAGCTAATCGCCGAGTTCGGGTGACTGCGAGTTCGGGGCGGAACGGAGGTCTCCGCAAAGGGGCCTTCAGTTCGACACTGAGATGGCAGCACCCGTTACAAATATTGAGGACCCCATGCGGCACCGGAGCCAGGAGCTCCACCAGAGTGCGAATGGAAGCAGGGCGAATCGGCGGTTGGCAAGTAAGGGACGTGGCAGCCCAGGGCGCCCTCCCGTTGGTCGGGGCCGCGCGAGTCGTGGTCGGCCGGCCAGAACGAAATTCTTATATGGAACAAGCGGTCGCAGAGCTGCACCGCCTCCCGTTGGTCGGTGAGCGACGATTGTAGTCAGCCGCAGCCAACGGAACGAAAATATCGCTTGACAGTGCGGGGCCTTCTCATGGAAGTGCGAATGGAAGCAGGGCGAATCGGCGGTTGGCAAGTAAGGGACGTGGCAGCCAGAGCGCCCTCCCGTTGGTCGGGCCGCGCGAGTCGTGGTCGGCCGGCCAGAACGAAATTCTTATCGGAACAAGCTCGCGAGCTGCACCGCCTCCCGTTGGTCGGCGAGCAACGATTGTAGTCAGCCGCAGCCAACGGAACGAAAATATCGCTTGACAGTGCGGGGCCTTCTCATGGAAGCCCCGAACGAAGAGAGGGGTCCCCCGGAACTTTCCTCCGCTTCGCGGTCCTCATTCGGCGCCGCGCCTGCGTTGATTTCCACCCAGCCCCGAGGCCGCTTCCACGGGACCCCTCTCTTCGTTCGGGGCTCGGTGCTCGCCGGTTATTCGTTGTGGGCGGCGGCCGCATCAATGTCCGCGTTGCATTCGAGGTGCTGGGAGACGGACATGTCATCTTCATCATTGGGAGCGCACAGTCGCCGGTCATGGAGAGATCGGTGCTGTAGGCGGTTCGGCGCTGGCGGTGGTCGCAGCACGAAAAGCCGCGGCCCACGGAGGGTGTAAGACTGCGGTACCAAAACGGCTCTGGCTTCAGCTCCTACCTGGAAACCACCGTCAGCGAGACTGGCGCGTTCTTGCCCGCCACCAAGTGCACCGGGGTCATGTCTGCTTCATGCGCGGCCAGGAAATCCGGATCGTTGGCCGACTGCCAATCGATGGAATCGTCGAAAGCAAGAGCGCGATAGTCGCCGGGTAAAACGTACGCAGGGATTGTTGGATCCCGCGACGCACCCGGCCACATTATATGCCTGCTCCCGCCCGAGCCTTGCAGTACGATACGCACGGGCTCGACCGGCTGTCCTGGCTCGCCTGCAACCTGCGGGTAGAACTCAGCGTTCGCTTCGGCCACAGTGATTTCCAGCGGCCCCTGCAACCGTGCCGTCGAACTCCATCCGCTTGTTCAGCACGTCCTCGCTGGCGTAGCGCATGGAAAGGACCTCAAGCGCCTTGCCTCGGGTCGAGTTCTGCGCCTCCATCGCTTGCACTTGATAGGTGTCGGGCATCACGCCCTTCAATCACGAACGTGCCATCGTCGCTGGTGCGAATGCTCGGCTGGCGGCGGTCCGTGGGTACCTTGAATCCCAATCAGCATCGGCCGTGGCGACGCGCCCCCGGCGAAGATGATCTTGCCCTCGATGTCCACCGGCTGCACCACATGGCAGTTCACCACCACGCCGCCGACGTCGCCATCTCCACGGTCAGACGGACCTGTCCCAAGAGCGATCCTGGCTCGCCTCTGCGGTAGTTGCCCGCGCTTGCCCGCAGCGTGTAACTGTGCGAAGCAACATGGCGCAGCGTAAAGCTCCCATCCGGGCGGATCGAATTCCACCAATCACTCCAGTATGTGGAACCGCCATCTGTGGGCTCCAAGGAGGTTAATGAGATCGAGATCCCCTGCGATGGATTTGTCCCAGGCGGAAGGATAAGGCGTCCCGTGATGCTGTGGCCCTCGCGCTTCGTCAGCCGCATCCGGATGTTGTTGATTTCCTGCCCAGCCTGCAAATCGATGGGAGTAGCCTCACTGGCATTCGTTGTAGAGGGGTAGTACTGGACTGTGTATCGTCCATCCCACTGTTTGAGATGGAATTGGGGCCGGACCCGGAGGTAATAGCGGCCCGCGCTCAGTCCGAAGGCACGAAACTCGCCCGTGTCATTGGGCTGAGCCGAACTGACCGCGGACAGCAATTGGCGTTGGCCGTCGAGCATCTGGTAGCGCATCAATTCCACGTATGCGTCCCGCACCGGAAAGCCGTCTTCGTCTTCGATCTTGCCGGCGATCACGGCCTGCGGCGTCATCTCAAGACGAACGAAGTTCGCGGCCTGATCCGGTTTCGTGGCAAACGTACGGCTGCCGCGCACGTACCCGCTGCGGCTGAAGTCCAGGAACGTCCTCAAATTGGCAGGCACATTTTCAAAGCGGAAGCGGCCGCCCTCGTCCGTGACGCTGAGCGGCCTTTCCACACCTGGAATTGGAGGGATTCTCACATAGACTCCCGCGACAGGCTGACCTGAAATGCGGTCCACCACCAACCCCTCCAGGGTCTGTGCCGGCAGGCTTGCGGCAATGGCGAGTCCCAGCAGCCAGCTTCTCATTGCAGGCTCCCCCTTTGCGTTGGGCATCCCATCGTGATCTTCAGACTTGTGCCATTCGGCAGCGGCGAGTCGAACTGGTATCCCTGCACCTTCGCTCGCCAACTCGCATCGAGAGAAGCCAGGCGGAACCCGCGTTCGAGCCCGATCGTGCGAATGTTCAGCCGCACCGCGCCCTGCCGCGACTTTGCTCACTGTGAATTTGCCGTCCTCGCATCTACGGTGACGGGCGCCGGAGGGCGCATGCCGCCGCCAGAGATTTCAATCCGCACCGGTTCGCGCGGGCAGCCCTCGGCAAATGCGACCGTACCCTGAATGTCCTCCGGATGTTCCATCTCCAGTTCAATCCCCGTCGCGTCGCTCCTGCCTACTTCCAGCGTCCGCGACCCGCTGTAGAGCAGTTTGTAGTCGCCGACAAATCCACGATTCTCCGGAATTTCGTACGTGGTTGCGACCAGCTTGTATTTGCCGGGCAGCACGCTCTTGATCTCGTACTCCTGCGCTGGGGCCTGAATATTCGCCATGCTGCGCCCCGCCGTACCGTCTTCACCAGGCGAGAGGGATTCGAGCGAAACGCTAGTGTAGATTCGACGGCCCGGTGCGGGCTCGTTCCCTGCCGGAAGCAGAATCCGCCCGCTTACGCGCACGCCGCTCTGGCTCACCACCTGAATATCCGCCCGCACTTGCTGGCCCGCTGCGAGCATGATCGGCTTCGCGGAGTCCAGATCGAGCGCGCCGCCGAAATAGGTCGTCCGGTAATTCGGCTCCCATTGGCTTTGGTAGTATACCCCGTAGACCCGCAGGTAGTACTGGCCTGCCGCCAGGGGAGCGATGCGGAACTCACCCCTGTCATCCGCCGTCATGTGTCCTCCGATCTTTTGCACTTCGGGTATGCGCTGACCGCCGGGCGAATTCTTGCCCGCCTCGCGCTTCATGAGCAATTGGACGATCATGCCCGAGAGCGGCAGGCCATTGGGCGCGGTGACCTTTCCCGAAATCGCGGCGTAGGGGACGAGTCCCATTGTCAGCGTGACGTGCAGTGTGCCCGCGTCATCCACATTCTTTTCAATTTTGATTTCGCACTGGCCACACGAAGCCCGCTCGGTCGCGCCAGGGCCTGAATACGTCAGATCGAATTGAGCCGGCCCGGGGTAGCTATTGAGCGAACCTCCCGGCTCGATGAACCCGGGCCGCTCGGCCCGAATAGAGTACCCGCGGCCGGGCGTCAGATTCGTGAATGTGAAATGACCTTGTGCATCCGTCTTGGTGTACAAGGGTTCGTCGTCTTGCGAGTTAGCCAGCTTAACGCGGGCCTCGGCAATCGGCTCGCCGGTGGCGGAATTAAGGACTGTTCCGTCCAAGGTTGCGCTAGTAATTGGCGGGTCCATCCGGGCCCAAAGACAGGGGAAAGAACAAGTCAGGAGCGCAAACAGTGCGAAGCGTGACAGGCATCGCCGCATTCCGATTCTCCTTATGAGAATCACAATATCACTCCGTGAGCGGGAAAGGAATCGAGGGATCGAATGCGTTTGGGACGTCGGTTCAACCGCCTATTACGCAGCAGTCGACCGGTCGTAGCAGCGGTGGAGCGGTGAAGAAATACGCGAATTTCGGGCTCGTTTGGCCCAGTCCCAACCAAGCGAAAGTGGGCTACCAGCTAATCGTGAGCGTGGCTGCCTTCACCATCACGGGCGCCAGCAATACACAGAAGAAAATCAACACACGAACGACCGATTTGACCACGATACTGCCTCTTCCTCAGTCAGTATGGTTCTTCAAGAACCGCCGCTCCAGAAATAGGAGTGCCTGATCTTAACCTCTATTTATGGTATTCGTCAAGCCGGGGATCGCTCCACGCCGCCGGCGAACAAGCTATTGGCCCACGCGTGGATCGCATTCCAATCACGCTTGTCTTCGTTGTTCGCCCGCATCACCTTGCACATCAACCGCTCGCCGAAGCCCAGCCGGCTGATATCCATCTTGCCTGTAAAGAAAACTTCGGCAGCGGGCCGGACCAGCGCGCGCACCGGAGCCGTGTATGCCAGGCGGGCCTTCTTGCTGATGTCGTCGGCGCCGGTGTTCATCAAGTGGACCGAAAAGAAAGCGGTTGGCACCCGGTTCAATTCAGCCCGATGGCGTCGTACCAACTCAACGGGCTCCGGCAGCCACTTTCCGAACCGGACCGCACTGCCAATCACCACTGCATCGTAGCCGGAGAAAGTCTTGACCTGTCCCGCCGTTCGGATGTCGCCACTGTAGCCCCGGCTGCTCAGGTCGCGCCGGATCGTTTGCGCAATCTCCTGGGTGGATCCGCAGCGGGTGCCGTAGACCACCAGGATGCGGCCGCTCCCTGCGTTGGACAGACTCGCCGCGAGCGCGGCCAGCGGAGACAAAGCAGCGGCTTCCAAAAATGTACGGCGGTTCAGATTCAGCACTGGCCCGATATTCCCTCACTCAGATCAACGAGCGCAAGCCACGCCTTGTTCCGCCGATTCCTGTTCGCATGCATACTGTTCAAGGCCGTGGATGTCGCAAGCCCTGTCTGGAGTCGCATTCTCGATTCGTGCGACAGAGGCCCCTACCCCAAGAACGCTAGTACTCGGTCCATTGGACTCACATAAATCCAGCAGTACTCTAGGTCCCATAGTCCTGCCGCATCTGATGGGGCTTGATCGCGTCAAGATAGATAAACAGCAGATAAATAAACGATAGTTAATCAGTACTCATTCGTAATTATGCCAGGATCTTCAAATCTCTCATTGACCCCAAGAGATACTTCTGTTAACTTTTACTAAACTCTTACCAGCATCAAACTGCGGAGTACGCTGAATCTAGACTCAAAAGTCCGGAGGTATAGTGAAACGAATTAGTTTATGTGGTCTCCTGCTCTGCACCTCAACGCTGCTGCCCAGCGCGAGCGCGGGTGTATTCCAGATCAACGAGGGCTTTAACGACATCTCGACCCTGACCAGCGCAGGCTGGACGATCGTCAACAACAGCGCTCCGGCCGGATCCACGTCCTGGTTCCAGGGCACCGATGCTCTTACGGCGCGGTCCGGTCCCGCCGATTCCTACATCGCGGCGAACTTCAATGCCGCGGCTTTCGGTGGAAACATCAGTTTGTGGTTGCTCACGCCGGAGGTGACCCTCCAAAACGGATTGCGTTTCAGCTTCTTCACGGCCAGTACGCAGTTCGCGCCCGACCGCCTGGAGGTTCGGTACAGTACCAACGGCACCAGTTCGAACGTCGGGTCCACCGACACCTCGTTCGGTGACTTCTCCAACCTGCTGCTCGCGATCAATCCGGATCTCGGCCTGGGCGACTACCCCGGCACAATGACCTGGGAGAGCGGGATCCTCTCCGGTCTGGTCGAGCCCACTGTCGGCCGGTTCGCCTTCCGGTACTTCGTCACGGACACTTCGATCAACGGCGACTTCATTGGCATCGATACGGTTCAACTTACCGCGCAACCCATTCCTGAGCCCTCCAGCGTGGCGCTCAGCGTGCTTGGCCTGGCAGCGCTCTTGTCCCTGGCCAGGAGCCGCCGCAAACGTAACTCTCAGTAGTTTCGACATCCCAGGAGGAGACACCAATGAACAGATTCATTCGAACGCTAGTGCTTTGTGTATCGGTCTCAGGACTCGCCGCGCTGGCGCAGGACGCCGCCCCGTCGAGGACAGAGGCCGCGAAACAACCCGCTGCTGCCGCGACAAAGACTACATCCGCGGAGCCCGTCCGAGCGGAGGCTCAGGGAGTGATCGTCGCCATCGACCCGGTGACGAAGCAGATCCGGCAGCCCGAAGCCACCGAGATCCAGGCCCTCACCGGGGGCATGAAAACGCCTGCCGCCCTGGTTGCGCAGCCGCTACAGACGTTGCAAGGTCCTGGGCGTTACGGGGTTGGACTCAAACTCGACAACAACTCCATGGTCTTCGCGGTTGCGACGAAGACTCCCGAGGGGGGGCTGGTGAGCGATTGCATCACCGGCGAAAAAGCCGCCCTGGCGAAAGTGACTGGCGCACAACCGGTTGCCGATAAGAAGGTGCTCGATGTACGGTAAACACACTCTTCTCCTAGGAGCCTGCCTGGCTCTCATGCCTGGCCTGATGCAAGGCGCGGCGACCATTGTTATCGTGAACAACGATCCCGCCGGCGTGGGTTTCAACGATCCCACCGTAGTCGCGCCGGTCGGAGGCAACACCGGAACGACGCTAGGCCAGCAGCGTTTGATTGCGTTTCAGGCGGCCGCCGACAAATGGGGAGCTACTTTGTCCAGCGTGCCACCTATCAGAATCAGGGCCCAATGGACCGCATTGACGTGCAACTCCACTTCGGCCGTCCTGGGAAGCGCGGGCGCGACAGAGGTGTTTCGAGACTTTCCGGGCGCCACGCAGGCCGGCACATGGTTTTCCGCGGCGGAAGCGAGCAAACTGTACGGAGCGACCGCCGACCCAGTTACACCGGAGATCAACGCCAATTTCAATGTCAACCTGGGCAAGACCGGTTGTCTCGACGGATCCCCGTTCTACTTGGGACTGGACACCAACCACGGAACCAACATCGACCTGGTGACCGTGCTGCTTCACGAGTTCGGACACGGCCTGGGATTCCAGACCTTCACGAATGGCTCAAGCGGCGCACAACTGTCAGGGTACCCCAGCATCTGGGACTGGTTCCTGATGGACAACAGGACCAACAAGCTGTGGAAGGACTCGACCGCTGCCGAGCGGGTAGACTCGGCGTTGAGCGGCTCGCATCTTGTCTGGACCGGAGCCAATGTCTCCATCGGAGTCCCACAGGTGCTCTCCCCTGGAACGCCCCTGATGACGGTCACGGCGCCCGCCAAGGTCGCCGGCATCTATCAGGTGGGCACGGCCTCTTTCGGACCGGCATTGTACAGCCCGGGCGTCACGGCGGAAGTGATGCCGGTGGTTGACACGGCGCCGAACCTTGGATGGGCGTGCAATCCGCTAAGCGCGTTAAACGCCGCGGCGGTGAAGGACAAGATCGCCTTGGTGGACCGCGGCGTGTGCACGTTTACAGTCAAGGCAAAGAACGTGCAGAACGCCGGAGCAGTCGGGGTGATTGTCGCCGACAACGCGGCGGGAAGCCCACCCGCGGGGCTTGGTGGTGCGGATCCGACGGTGACGATTCCGGCCGTGCGAATCACACTTGCGGATGGGAATACCCTGAAGGCCGCCCTCGCGACCAGGACGCGGGCTCATTCGGGGATGTTCGCCAACCTGGGAGTGAATCTGGCGGTCTACGCCGGCGCCGATGCCGCCGGCCGGATGCTCATGTACGCGCCGAATCCGTACCAGAGCGGATCCTCGGTTTCGCACTACGACGTCAGCGCGACTCCGAACCAATTGATGGAACCAGCCATCAACCCCGACCTGACCCACGAAGTGACCATGCCTAAGGACCTGACGTTCCAGCTTCTCAGAGATATCGGCTGGAACTGATCCTCTCGGGGCCGGCCCGCGCCGGCCCCCTACCCTCCCCAAAATCACATTTGCCGCCCACAGCGCGACAGGTTTTCCTGCGCCACCACTTGCTTGACGATCCACTCCTGTCTCGCCTTATGAATCAACGGCTACGCCGCCAAGCGAGGGCGAATCGGGGGGTGTGGCGCACGCGTTAGCGTGCCGTGGTGGCATTCAGGCCACCATTTGCCGGACGTCGACATGAGCGTCGGGACCGCATGCTGAAGCGCACCAAAGCTTACCGTCAACGGGGCGGGACGGGCCTGCCCGCTTGCCACCCGCTGGACGACCCACTCCTGCTACCGCACGCGCCAGCCGATTTCGTCGGAGCTGTAGCGCAGGTCTTGCTCGAGTACGAGGTCCAGCGTCGATCCACGTGGCAGGACCACATCCGCGCCGCGCGAGGCAAATATCGAAGCCAGTCCGGCAGCCGCGCCAGCGGCGGAACCGATGCCCAGGCCGCGCATGGCATGCCCGCTGGCCGCGCCGATGACCGAGCCGAGTCCGGCGCCGGCGGCGGTGGTCTGCGCAACGGTGCCTGCGTCACGCCCCTTGCCTCCGGCTCCCTCCATCTGGCCCTCCGGCCCCGCCTTCCCCGTTCCCTCCGCGCTGCCTACTCGCGAGCGGAAGTCGCGCGCAACGCCGTTGGGTAGCGTCAGTGTGTCGATACGGAGGTTCAATCCGGATTTTCCTTTGACTCGTCCGGCCCGATGAGACTCGGTGATGGTTCCGGTCACGTAACTTCCAACCGGAATAATCAGCCGTCCGTTGATGAATACCGGCGCGGCGGTTTCCATGTATACCTGATCCCCCGCGGCGCATAGCTTTGTATTCAGCGAATTTGTCAGGCGCAAGAGCACGTGCGAACCGGCGCTCACTACGTATTCGGCGGCTTGGTCCTGCTCGGGACGCGCTGTCCGTAAAACGGGCTTCGAGCCGGAGGAACGTTCCGCATCCCTTCTTCCGTCGTCTGTTGCCTTCGCCGGACTGAAGCCGAGGGGCTTGTCCGGTGCGCTCCGCGGCAAGGTCTCGGGATCGCTTTCGTGGAGGTTTTCGGGCTTCAGCGGTCCGGCGGCGGGGTTCTCGTAGACCAGAATCGACTCGCTCTCGCCATCGATCCTCACGATCGTGCGCGTGATGGTCAGAGTATTGCCATCTCGCGAGCGTTTCCAGTGGTCCATGACCGTGTAGTTCTGCGGGCCGCTCACTAGCGTACTCACCAGCAGCGCCGAGCCCTCCCATTTGGTCGCCGTATTGAGACGGTCATTCCCAACCTGACGCCTGTCCGAACGGCCATCCAGCGGGTAAACGGAAACCAGCGAGTATTGCCCGTCTTGCTGAGTGCTCCCGAACACTCTGATCGACTTGGCGTCCTGCTCAAGTTTCAGAAAGGCGTCTGGCGGTGCGGGGAGCCGGCCTATTTCGCTTCTGTCGGGATTAAAGACGCCAAAGGCCGGAAAAGCCATCACTCGTTTGGGGGATGGATTGCGCACTTGCGATGTGAAATCCAATGAATAGAATCGCCGCCACACCTGCGGGTAGAGACATGGCTCTAGCATACAGCCGATTTCGGACCGGGCGTTGCAAAATTTATTGGCGTTAATCGCTGCGGTCCAATTGTAATATGACCGAAATATGAAGGTAGTTTGCAGCGCATCCGGACGGGATAGTCACGCAGGTTCTCACGATATCGACATGTTGCCCCGTCCCCAGTGATGCCTCAATCCACCACCGGGCGCGAAAAAAGCTCCGCGCGCGAAACGGAGCCGCAACCGTCAATCAGAGGTGGTCTCGAAGCTCTTACGCCCCCAACATCGCGCCCGAACGACGCAGAGCGGTCCGGCTTCAGGCCGACGCTCCTTAGCCGCGCCCTTCCGCCGTGGTTGGGTCGATAATGCTCTTGATTTCGCTGATTCGATCGGCTGGGAATCCTCCGCGCTGGGCGTGCTCGCGGACGCTCTGTTCGTTCGGTGCGATGTAGATGCAGTAGATCTTGTCGCCGGTCACATAACTCTGTACCCACTGAATCTGCGGTCCCATGCTGCGCAGCACGCCGCACGACTTCTGTGAGATGGACTGCAATTCCCCCGCCGGCAAACTGCCAACGTTTGGGATGTTCCGCTCGATGACATACTTCGGCATACGGGCGAGTGTACAGTACGTTCCTCAACTCTGCCTAGCCCCAATCCGCTCTTCACGAACGGATGGAGCCCGCACCGCGCCGTGTTCAACCCGAACCGCGTTGCACCCGGAAGTTGCCCCGCGCAACACCGCCCATTACCCGCCACCTAAAGTGTTTTCAATGTGGGCTGAGAAAAATTCGCGGTCGGCGCACTGGTTCTATGTAGGCCGCACTATGCCTTTGGTTGCCCTCATTCTTCTCTTTCTCTTTGCCGCGCCTGCTTTCCCGCAACAGGACCAGGCGCCTCCGCCCGAATTGGAGCGGGTGGATCAAACCCTGCAAGCGCTAGCCGAACTGAAGACGCAGGTGGCCGCCATTTCGGCGGAAATCGATCAGTTGATCGCCGGGCTGAGCGAACAGCGGGGCGCACTCCAGAACCGCAAGCCTGCTGCCTTCGGCGGGATCGGGCTAATAGGCGATGCGAGCGCGTCCCCTGCGGATAGAGTCAAGCCGAAGCCCTCGCGTTGCGCCGCCATCACGGTCAAAGGAGACCGCTGCACACGTTCCGCCGCACAAGGCAGCCGCTACTGCCGGCAACACCTCGTCGCCCGCCAGCGATAGTCCTGCCGACTGCCTATCGCTCGCCGTAGTTGTTCTGGTAGTAGCTCAGATACTCGCCCGATTTGACTCGCGCGATCCACTCGCGATTCTCCCGATACCACTGGATCGTCTGCGCCAGGCCCGCCTCGAACGGAACCTCGGCCTGCCAGCCCGTCGCCTTTTCGATCTTTTCAGTAGTGATGGCGTAGCGCCTGTCGTGTCCAGGCCGGTCGGTGACTGTCGTCATCAGACTCGACGGCTTGCCCAGTTG
>CAWGKI010000001.1:1610000-2003821 GCA_963823095.1 Terriglobia bacterium | reverse complement strand
GTTGCCCCAGAATGAGACGCCGATGTTGGGGCATATGGCCCATGCGCCAAAGCACACGTTTGCGTAATGCTTGCCCCTTCAATCAGTTTCGGACGGCTCAGCATTGGCCCTCGACGTGCACTGCTGGCTTGCGGAGTCCCCTTCTATGGCATACGTAATCGTTGACACCTGCACCAAAGACGAACATTGTATCGAAGCCTGCCCTGTGAACTGCATTCATCCGACCAAGGATGAGCGGATTTCGAGACAGTGGCTCAGCTTTACGTGAACCCGGGCGAATGCATCGACTGCGGCGCTTGCGTGCCAGTCTCCCCACCAACTCGATGTTCCTGAGCGATGAAGTTCCGGCCGAGCAAACCCAGTTCATCGAAAAGAACGCGGCGTACTTCGGCTAAATCCGGTCAGGCAACCGCTGGCGTAGTTTCGCGGCGCGGCTAAAGAGAGTTCAAAAACAAAAGACCGCCCTACGCATTCACGCGCAGGGCGGTCCTTCTTGTTCCGGGGACTTCCATGCCGCTGAGCAGGGCTAACTGAGCTTCTCTTTCACCTTTCCACTCAACAGCTTCCCGTCGATTCGCTTGCCTGTGAGCTTGGCCTTCGCCGCGTTCATCACCAGCCCCATCTGCTTGGAGGTGGTCGCGCCGGTCTCAGCCATTGCCTCCGCAATCGCGGCGTCCACCTCGGCGTCCGTCGCGGCGGCCGGCATGTAGCTTTCGAGAACGCGGCGCTCCGCCTCCTCTTTTTCTGCCTGTTCGGGACGTCCGCCTTGGCGATACATGTCGGCGGCGTCCTGCCTCTGCTTGACCAGGGAATTGAGGACTTTCATCTCCGCCGCCTCGTCCAGCGGTGCCGGCGAATCGACCTTCGCCTTCATCAAGGCGGCCTTCAACATCCGCACGGCGCTGAGACGCGCTTCGTCTTTCGCCTTCATCAGGACAAGCATGTCTTTTTGTAGCTGATCGATAAGGGCCATATTTTGTTATCCTGTGTGTCTACCTGCCCAACATATACAAATACCATGCATATCCGGAAGCAGCGACTCCTGACGCCCGGGCCGACGCCCTTATTGCCTCGCGCCCTGCATGCCATGATGGCGTCCGACATCCACCACAGGACCCAGGACTTCATTAAACTCTATCCCCAGGTGCTGGCCGACCTGAAAGAGGTCTACGGCACCACGGGTGACGTGCTGATTATGGTCAGCTCGGGCACTGGCGGGCTGGAGGCTTCAATATCGAACTTCTTTAGCGAGGGCGACACCATCATTATCGCCTCGGCGGGAAAGTTCGGAGAACGCTGGGTGGAGTTGGCGAAAGCCTACCGCCTCAACGCCGTGGTGCTGACGGCCGAGTATGGCGACGTCGTTTCTCCGGAGCGCGTGGCGCAGGCTCTGCGCGAGAATCCGGCGGCCAAGGGCGTCGCGTTCCAGGCCTCGGAAACGTCCACCGGCGCGGCGCACAACGTCCAAGCCATCGGCGAGATCGTGAAGAAGACGGACGCGCTCTGCATTGTCGATGCGATCACGGGCCTCGGCACGATGCCACTGGATATCGACAACTGGGGCCTCGACCTCGTGGTCGGCGGTTCGCAGAAGGCTTTCATGATTCCTCCAGGCCTCGCGTTCATCTCGGTGAGCGAAAAAGCCTGGGCGCACAACGCGACCGCGACGCTGCCCCGCCTTTACTTCGACCTGAAGAAGGAAAAGAAAATGGCGGACAAGGGCGAGTCGGCCTGGACGCCGAACGTCAGCCTGATCCTCGCGCTGGCGGAATCGCTCAAGTACATCAAGTCGCTGGGCATGGACAAGCTGATCGACAACGCTCAGCTCCTCGCCAAAGCGACGCGCAGCGCGGCCACGGCACTAGGCCTCGACCTGTTTGCTCCGAACAGCCCGAGTTCTTCGGTCACTGCCATTCGCGCGCCGCAGGGGATGGATTCCAGCGAAATCGTGAAGGGTTTCCGCAGCCAGTTCGGCTCCATCATCGCCAACGGTCAGGGCTCGATGAAGGGCCAGATCTTCCGCATCGCTCACCTGGGCTACTTCGACTTCGCCGATCTCTTCGCGGTGGTTGCGGAGTTGGAGTTGATCCTTCATTCAAAGGGCGTAGCGGTCGAGTTTGGCAAAGGCGTCGCAGCCGTGCAGAGAGTGTACGCCGAGGCCGCCTTGAAGCCGCCCGCAGCATAAGGGGGCGGAAAATGAAGGGCCAAAAACGGACTTTTCGTTTCTGAACGTGGAATCAAGCGCTTGCGGGCAAGACCGAAACCCCTTATTGGTTTTGGGTTCCGCAACGCTCTATAAGCTACGGAGGAGATCAAGTGAAAGTCCTGGTTGCTGAGCCCATGTCGCCGGCGGCGATCGAATTGCTGCAGGCGCAACCGGGTTGGGACGTTGTCGTCTCCAATCCGAAAGAATACGAACCGCACCTGGCGGACTGCGATGCACTGCTGGTGCGCAGCGCCGTAAAGGTGAAGGCCGATACTCTGGCCAAGGCTCCGAAACTGCGCGTGATCGGCCGCGCCGGCGTGGGCGTGGATAACGTCGATCTAGCCGCTGCTACGGCGGCAGGCGTACTGGTGATGAACACGCCGGGCGGCAACGCCGTCTCTGTGGCCGAGCATACCTTCGCGCTGATGCTGGGTCTGGCGCGCATGATCCCGGCGGCGACCGTTTCGACGCTGGCGGGCAAGTGGGAGAAGAAGAAGTTTCTCGGTAACGAACTGCGTGGCAAGGTGCTTGGCGTGGTCGGCATGGGCAACATTGGGCAAGAGGTTGTCCGCCGTGCGCGCGGCTTCGAAATGCGCGTCCTGGTGGCCGACCCTTATGTCAACCCACAGCTCGCCGCCGACCTGGGCGCGGAGATCGTCGATCTGGACCGCCTGTTCGCCGAATCCGACTACATCAGCCTGCACCCGCCCAAGACGGCCGAAACTACGCACATGCTGAATGCCGTGGCCTTCGCCAAGATGAAGGACGGCGTGCGCATCATCAACTGCGCCCGCGGCGAGTTGATCGACGCCGAGGCGTTGAAAGACGCGCTGGCGTCAGGCAAGGCCGCCGGCGCCGGACTGGACGTGTTCGAACCCGAGCCGTTCGCCGCGGACAACCCGCTCGCTACGGCTCCGAACGTCATCGCCACGCCACACATCGCCGGGTCCACCGAGGAGGCGCAGGAGATTGTCGGCATCCGCATCGTCGAACAGATGGCGGAATACCTGAATCATGGCGTTGCCATCAATGCCGTGAACATGCCGGCCATCACGCCTCAGCAGTACAAAGCGATTGGTCCCTACATCACCCTGGCCGAGCGGCTGGGCCGTTTCGCGTCGCTGATCTCGACTGGTCCTGTGAAGGCCGTCCGCGTAAGCTACTCGGGACGCATCGCGGGCATGAACACCTCGCTGCTGCGCAACTCCGCGCTCGCTGGCGTTCTGAGCCGCGCGCTCAACTCGCGCGTGAATTTCATCAACGCGTTCCAATTGGCCGGCCAGCGGGGCGTGTCCGTGAACGAGTCGCACACGGCGATTCCGGTGGCCACCGAAGGCATTCGCGTTGAGGTGGAAACCGAGACGGGTGTCACGCCGGTATTCGGAGCCGTCGTGTTCGACAAGCCGCGCTTGCTCGAAGTCTACGGCATTCGCGTCGAAGTGCCGCTTGCGGGCTGCCTGATCTTCATGCGCAACCATGACGTACCGGGCGTAATCGGCCACGTCGGATCCGTGCTTGGCAAGAACTCGGTGAACATCGCCAACTTCTCGCTGGGCCGCGATGAAGGCCAGCCCGAGCCGGGCAAGCCGCTACGCGCGGTAGCCGTGGTCGAAGTGGATGCGCCGATCGGAGATAACGTCATCGCGGAGTTGCGCAGCAATCCGGCGGTGCGCTTTGCCTCAGTGGTCGAACTCTAGCGAGCTGACAACCGGCTGGTAGACGCGAACGGCCCGGGCGAGTTCCGCGCCTATTCTTTTTTCAGTTGCTCCCGCTCGCGGTTGGCCTCGATCTCGGCAATCTTCGCCGCCACCCAGCCCAAGTTGGGGGACACCTGGGCGATTTTGCGATAGGCTTCGACTGCGTCGTAGAGCAGCCCCGCGTGCTCAAAGCTGGCGGCTTTGCCAACCACGCCGCTCAAATCGTTGGGATCTCGAGCGAGCGCGGCGTCGCAGACGTCCAAATCGGCTCGAAGCCGATTGCGAACCGGTTCGGGCAATGCATCGATGCGTTGCGCTTGGGTCGTGTCCGGTGGCCGGACGCTTCCGGCCCGGGCCACCAACACACCGTAGTGCTGCATGCTCGCCACCGATAGCTTCTGCGCCGGCGGCAGGAAGCAGGCTGCAACCGGGCGCTGCTGCCCGATGCTGCCCGATCTGACCTGGTAGCTCTCCTGGGCAAAAACCACTTCCGATCCCGGCGCCAGAGTGGCCGACTGCTTTTGCGGGCAGAAGAGGAACGTGGCCGCCGAGTCCCCCGTGCGCAGGCTGTCCCCATTGAACAGCACCTCGCCCGGTTTAGCCGCGAGCGAGTGAGCGCCGCGCACCAGCGTGGCTCCGGCGCTCATCACCAACCCGACCGGACCGATGGCGCGAGCCCTGTTCTGGGCCGCTGCCGGGATGTTCACAAGCACGAACGCACACACCGGGATGATGCCGATCCTCACGATCCCTCCCCTTGTGCAACAGTGTACACCGGCACCGCCGTGCTCTTACCTTTGATGGCCGTCTCGCCGAGCAATCGCGCCGCGATCCGTTCCCCCGCTAACTCGCGAGTCGTCTCGCTGAACAGGATGTTCGTAGAGAACTGCCTGTTCAATCCCTCCAGCCGCGAAGCCAGATTTACAGTATCGCCCAGCACCGTGTTTTCCAGTTTGTCGCTGGAGCCGATATTGCCCACAACGACATACCCGCTGTGTATGCCGGTCCGCGTTTCAAAAGTCGAGGACGAACCCACCATTTCTACCGCGCAATGGATCGCGCGGACCGCATGGCAGTCGGGCCGTTGGCGCGCATCGCCATGCTGGGAACTCGCTGGTTCGTCGGAGAAAACCGCGAGAATTCCGTCTCCGATGAATTTATTGACCTTGCCGCCATGCTGAACGATCAAACCGGTCATGGTCGAGAGGTAGGCGTTGAGTTGGGCGACCACGACTTCGGGCTCGTGGGTTTCACTGAAGGCAGTGAATCCGCCAATGTCGCTGAAAAGCACCGTAACGAACTCGCGCCTGCCCGAGAGTCCCACCTTGCCAGTGATCTCGACATCGTCGGACACTTCCTTGCCGACAAACAGGTGCATCGCATTGCGCAAGGCATCGCGATTGCGCGTGATCGTCAGCGAACCCGCGACAACCGACAGCAGAAACGCAATCACGGCCGTCAGCAGCAGGCCGGAAGCGGACACAAGCCACCCCGCCCGAAATGCGAGATGCGACGCAAGCATCAGCATCGCAGTCAGCGCCGTATGCCACACAATCAGCCGCCAGCCCGTGGTGAAGAGCGTCGTGAAGCTGAACAGGAGAGCTACAACGAGCATCAGCGCCAGGCTTGCCGCCGCCGGAGCATTCCGCAGGAATCGTCCGCTCAGTAACGTGTCGAGTGCATTGGCATGGATCTCTACGCCTGCGGTGTTGGCGGGCCATCCGACGCGGAAAGCGTAATACGGCGTGGCGTGGCGGTCTCCGATTTCGTCCGTCCCCAGCAGCACGGCCCTGCCTCCGACCCAGGCGCGCAGAAGGTCTTGTTTGCGCGCTCTCGCCGCCGCAATGAAATCCACCAGCGACACGCGCCGAATGGTGCCGGCGGGCCCAGCGTACCGGATCGTCATGAGTCGCGATGGATACGCGATCCGGTGTCCCAGGTAGCGTTCCGCCAGTTCGAGAGCCATAGACCGCATCCGCGGCTGATCGCCGGAACCTGCTTCCACCAACTCAATCGAGCGGATGAAGTCATCCTCGTCCGCGGTGAGATTCACATACGCCATCTGTCCCATAGCCGCCGCGGCCATATTCATGGGAACGGGCCAGTCGGCCTGTTTCTGCATCGTCGTGCCGGCGTATGCGCAAATAACCGGCATGACGCGAGACGCCTCGATGACGGCTTCGGCGAGGCGCTGGTCCAGCCCCGGCGTGTACTTTTCCACGGGAATCGCAAACGCCAGATCGAGGCCAAAGACCTTCGCACCCGCCGCGGCAGCCGCTTCGATCGCTTCCGCGTAGTAGCCGTGCCAGAACATGCGCGGTTCGCTGAAGGCGTCCATCGTCCGTTGGTCCACAACGATCAGAGTGATCTCGTCAGGCACGTGCGACGGCACTGCCAGATAATTCAAGTCGGCGGCCTTCAACGCGATCAGGCGGAAGAGTTTTGTCTGGTCCAGCATCCAGGCCAGCAGGACCGCCGCGGCGCTCAAGTAGAGAATTGTCAGGACGCGCCGGGATCGAATGCTCATGCGAGGAAGTGAAGCGCCATTGTGCAAATCGTGGTCGAGTGCCGCAGTTGGTATTGTAATGCCATGCGCGTTTTGGCATTCGTTCTCTTCTGCACCTCGCTGGTCGCGGCGGATCAGCAATTCTTTGAGCTGAAGAATCTGAAACTGGTCTCCGGCAAGACCGTTCCAAGTTGCCGCGTCGGGTATCGCACGTTCGGTGCGCTCAACGTGGCGAAAGACAACGCTGTGGCGTTCCCCACCTGGTTCAGCGGCAGGTCCGCCGACCTGGAACAGTTCTTCGGCCCGGACAAACTCGTGGACACAGGTAAGTATTTTGGCGTCGCGATTGACGCGCTCGGCAATGGCGTGAGCTGCTCGCCGTCGAACGTTCCCGGCCTGCCCCAGGTCACCATCGCGGACATGGTCCAGGCCGAGTATCGCTTGCTCACCGAGGGCCTTGGACTGAAAAGCGTCCATGCGGTCGTGGGCATATCGATGGGCGGCATGCAGACGTTCGAGTGGATCGCGCGCTATCCCAATTTCACGCGGAAAGCGGTACCCATCATCGGCTCTCCAAAGCTGACCACCGCCGACATGCTGCTTTGGCAGGCCGAGTTGAGCGCCATCGAAGCCGCCGAGGCGTGCCGTTGCGACCGCAGGAACGCGATGCTCGCGGTCCAGGCTATGCACCGCTTCGCCTTGCGCACGCCGGAGTATTGGGCCACCTCGAAGGACGACGCCGATTGGAGCAAGGTGAAGCAGGAACTGCGCGCGGACGCGGCGAACGCCATGGATCCGGTGGACTGGGCCGCGCAATTGCGCGCGATGATGGCGCAGGACGTTGCGGCGAACACCGGCGGCTCCATGCAGCGCGCGGCCGCGTCGGTTCGCGCGAAGACTATGGTGGTCGTCTCCACGCAAGATCACATGGTGAACCCTGGTCCGGCTCAACGCTTCGCCGAAGGGGCAAAAGCTTCCGTGCTGAAACTCACAGGGAATTGCGGCCACATGGCCACGAGTTGTGAGAGCGCGAAGATGAACGCCGCCGTGCGAGCGTTCCTCGCTCAGTGATGTCTGTGGAACAGCCGTCGCCGGATGTCGGGCCAGTATTCCTTTAGGAGCGACGAGGCTGCGTCGAAGCTGACCTGCGTAACAAAGCGGTCCAGCACGGCGCTTCCGTCGCGCTCCTCCGCCGGATAGTAAGCAAGGCCGATGGCCGCGGATGCGGCACTGCCAACCAGCTCCGACACGTTCAACGTGTTGTGATTGCTGTCGGTTTTGCTGATGATCACCCAGCTCAAGGCATGCGCGATACGGTGGGCCTGACTCCCCTGTCCGAGCCGGAAGTAACGGGGATCGTGGTGCAGAACCGATGGAAGAATCGCCTCGGTCAGATAATTGCTGATGGTCTGATCCGCAATGGATGCGCCATATCGATTCGCATACCCTTTCACGCCCTGCCCCCACTCCGGGTCCTGGCCTGTGATCTGATTTAGGCCGGACATTGCACCAGCGACGAAGAACTCGGGCCAATCGAAGGAGTCCTTCGTCGCGATCGTGAATTTCGCGCGCGTGGAGATCGGCTGATAGGCGACCGTCATCTTGTCTACGGTCTTGTAGTTTGGCAGGACTCCGAAAATGCGCTTGCCGGTTTCAATTCCGGAGCTATCCGGCGCTGCAGGGGCGGCTGTCCCCGGCGGTAACCGCTCCCCCGAGGGCGGTTCGGCAGAGGGCTGAGAGGGTGCGGCTTCCTGCGCGAAAAGCCCGACCGGCAGCAGCAGCACGCACAGACGGACTTTCAATTTCAAGCCCATAGACTTTAGTAACGTTTCGAGTGCCCGGTTGGGGTACAAGCCGTGTTTCCGATCTATCCCGCGCGATGCGCGCCGGCTCCGGAACCTGCCTTTCCGCAACGCTGCCGTTCACAGCCCGGCAGGCTATCTTCTTCCCATCAATTTCAGCTCAGCGTCACCTGAATAGCTCGCGGCGCATCTATCCATTTAGGCGCATCTATCCATTTAGGTCGGTGCGATTCCGGGGCGAAGCGCCCCTTCCGGTGTTGGACAAATGAGCACCTCATTATTCATTGAATTCACAGGGTTCCCGCAAATTTGCGTTCGCCCCCGCATCTTTTTCCAGGAGGACGTACCAGCGTGTTGAACCTTCGATGGGCCACACTAAGCCTGGTTTTAATTATTGCCAGCACCGCCTTTGCGCAGAATGCGGTATCGATGACCGCGCCGGACTCCGTTTCAGGCGATTCACGCCTCGAACCAGGAACCCCTGCTCAGCCCGGCTCCGCGAATTCGACTGTCGCGCCAGTCGAGCCAGCCGCGCGCCCCGCGCCTGGGGACTCCTCCAAGCAGCAGCCGCACCGCATCCTGGGCATCATGCCCAATTACCGCGCTGTGACCGCTGGAGCGATTCCGCCGCCTCCTACCGCCAAGGAAGCCTTCAAGATCGCTACGCAGAATAGCTTCGACTACTCATCGTTTCTGTTCACTGGCATCACGTCGCTCGAAGCGCAAGTTTCCGATGCCCATCCGAAGCTGGGCGAGGGCGTGGCGGGGTTCGGACGTTACTACTGGCGCGGTTTTCTCGACAAGACCGATGGCAACTACCTCGTGATCTACGCTCTGCCGACAGTCTTTCATCAGGATGAACGCTACTACGCCATGGGTGAGGGCGGGTTCTGGAAACGGGCAGTTTACTCCGCTTCCCGCATCCTCATTACGCCGGACTATCATGGCCATGCCAGTTTCAATGCTTCCGAAGTCTTCGGACGAGGCATGGCCCAGGCGGTTTCGATGTCCTACTATCCCGCTAGCGATCGCACCATAGGCGCTTTGGCGGTCAAGTACGGATGGGCCATGGGCCGCGACGCCGCCGTCAACGTCTTTCGCGAGTTCTGGCCGGATATCGCCACGCACGTGCTGCACCGCCATCCTTAAGGCGCCTTCGGCGGGATTGTGGGGCTAGCGCAGCGTCGATGCTCTAAGTCCGCGCAGAAACGCCGCCGAATCGACCGCGAAATCATCTGAAGAGGGGTAGAGATCGCGCCAGATTGCGGCGGCTCGAGCGATCTCGGGAATGGTGGTCGCAAAGCTTTCCACAACGGCAGCGCCCGCATAATGCATCTGCGTCAGTATCTCGAAGATCCGTGCGAATGGAACGTGGCCCGTGCCAGGAATCCCACGGTCGTTTTCGCTGAGATGCACGTGGCACACCGCCGATCCCAGCGACTGCAGCGCGGCGGGAACATCCTTTTCCTCGACATTCGCGTGAAAGGTGTCAAAGAGGATTCCAACCGATGGGTGGCCGACCTCCCGGTACAACCTCAATGCGTCCGCAGCCGTGTTGAGGAAATAGGTTTCAAAACGATTAAGAGGCTCGATGGCCAGACGAACGCCCGAACCTTCAATCGCTTCGCCCACCCGGCGCAACCCATCGACGGCGTAGTTCCACTCATCTGTCGTTCGCCGCCGTCCGGGGAGAAAGCCGACCGGCGCATAGAACGGTCCGGCCAGGACGCTCGCGCCCAGTGCCGCCAACGTGTCCACAGCGCGGCAAAGCCACTCCACCGTGCGCCGGCGCACTTCCGGATTCGCATCGAGCAGGCTCATGTCCTCGGGCAGCGCCGAGGTGGCCGTACACTTGAGCCCGTTTGCATGAAGCGCGGAGCGCACGGCGATGCAGTCCAAGGCGGGGAAGTCGAAGATGCCTAGCTCGGCGACTTCGAATCCGGCTGTGCGAATCGTATCCAGAAGCGCGAGATTTCTGGCCGAGAAGCTCCCGGTCCAGACCATCGTATTGATGCCAAGAGGAATCACGCGTCTGCTTCTTTCGTTCTTCGCGCGCACCATCGAATGGCATTGTGGACCAGCGTCCGATAGGCCGGATGACGAAACGTCGAGGCGCTATGTCCCATCTGGATGTAGACCGAGCGGGCCTGCGGGTGCACGCCCGTGTAAACGACAGGCTTGTCATTCAGCGGGTGATCGGTTTCCATCAAGACTCCAATGCCCGGGGCATGCCACATGTCGCGATACACTTCATCGTGCACGGGGATCGGGCCGATCCCCGCGGTCACGGGATGGCGCGAACCGGCCAGCGTTGGTGTGGCGATAAACTCCACGCCCTCCTTGTATGCCGAAGCGGGGTGTCCCTCCACTGCTTTCTCGTAATACTTCCCGCCGATGACCTGCTCGTGGAACCAGGGCCAGGCGGTGTAGTCGACGATGGAATGGTGCGTCGAGACTGCGCCCTTCCCGGCCCCCAGAAATGCTCTCAGATTGGCGCGTTCGGCGTCCCCGATGTCGTTGTACATGTCGTGCAGCAACAGCACGTCGAAGCGCGCGGCCATGTTCTCCTGGTAGGCCTCGCGCAGCGTTGTGGCGTGCTGCCAGACGATGTCGTCGTATCCCTCAAACAGCGTGTAGAACGCAGTGGGGAATGGATGGCCCCCGGTCGCGACCAGCAGTCGCACTGGATCCTTGGGCACCGCCGCGGCCTCGATGCGCGCGGGCAAGGTTACGGCCCCGCTCGCGGCCCACTCGACGCCGCGCGCGAACGTGGTCAGGAATCCCGTCTGCTGCAACGCGGAGAGGTCGTGGCCCAACGTGATGTGCAGCGTCCGGCCCTTTCCGAAAGTCGAGGTCCAGACAATTGGCTCTTCCCTACCCGTTCCGCCGATTGCCGGATCGTCGTATGCGGTTGCGAGCACGTGCGCCGCGGGCTTCAAATCCAGACGATGATATAACTCGTCGTTCGCTTGAAACTCAACGTCGAGGCCCCGGCTTACGGGATGATCGCGATCCGTCCACTTCACCTGAAACACGTGTCGCGGAGCGTGCCCGACCTTGGGCGGATCCCACGTCGCGCCGATCAAGTCTCCATATGCCGCCCAGCCGCGATCGCCGTTCGCTGGCGCCTTCCAACCGCCATTGAAGACCATGCCGTAGAACTCACCGTAAGTGACTCCGTGAAACGAGACCAGTCCTCGTCCTCCGCGCACAAACGCTTCGATCGCCGATTCAGCCGGCGCGCCCCAGCGCGGACCGTTGTAGTTCAGCACGGCCACATCGAAGTCTTCGAGCGTGGAAGACGTGATGCCGCGCACTTCTTCGATCACTTTCACGTCGAAGCGTCCGGTGCGCTCCAGCACGCCTCGCAGAAACTCCGTCGACTCGCGCCAGTGGTGATACGGCAGGTCGCTGGAGCCCGTAAGAATGACGACTCGCACGTGATCGGACGCCTTGGCTGTACTGGCTGTCTGAGCGGATACCCTTCGCGCAGTGGCGCTCAACAGGGCCGCTCCGGCGAGGAGTTGGCGGCGGGTGGGTTTGGATTCCATTCTCATTCCCTCGCTACTCCTTCGTCACTGGCGCGTGGGCTTCCGCCGATTCCACGGCCTCTCGCAGCCAGGCCAGGCTGCGTTCGATCATCGGCCCGGCCTGCCCCTCGCACTCCAGGCTGAACACGCCGTCGTAGCCCGCGCCGGCCAGAATCGAAATGCACTCGCGAATGTTGGCGGCGTTCACTCCGTCGCCGATCGCGCACTGGCTCACCGCGATGCCAGTCAAATCACCGCGCGCCGCCGCGGCCAGAGATTCGCTGACGTCCTTGATGTGCACGTGGCTCACCTTGCTCGTAAACCGCTTCAGGAACGCGACCGGATCTTGACCGGCAATGAAAGTGTTGCCCGTGTCCATGTTCATCCGCAGACAGGGAGAGTCAACGAAGCTGAGCATCTCCTCCATGAACGCAGGCTTGGTCGTGAAGTAGCCGTGCGGTTCGATGTTGATGGTGATGTCGTAGGCCTCGGCCACCGCGACCACCTGGCGGTAGATGCGGCGCATCTGCGCCATCGCTTCCGCATCAGTCATTCCCACAGGCTGGAAGCGGTCATCGGTGGTGTCTACGCGCAGGCAACCGGCGAGTTTGGCATAGCGGATGGTGTGCAGAATATACTCGACGCCTAGCGTCGCTCCCTCAGGGAGAGACAGAGGGAATCGCCGCGTCCATCTGGGAGAACTGGACTCCGTAACGATCCATTTTCTTGCGCAACAACAGCGGATCTTCCCACAGGGCGACGTGCGGCTGATAGCCGAGCCCGTGAATCCAGCTCACGCCGTCAATGGCGCCACACTCGATGTACTCGACGCGGTTGCGCTGCGCCCACTGCAGGCATTGCTCGAAATTCCAATAGGCGCTGTTAAAGGCGTCGGTATGAAAGCCGATCTGAATCATGGTCCGGGTCTCCCTTGGCGCGGCCGGACCTGCCTATCGCGAGGCGAAGGAATCCGATTCCGCCAGAGGGATCATACAGTCCCGAAGGCCCCGCCATCAACTCGCCGAAAGTAGGGCGTCCGCCCTACCCGAAGCGGCAGATGATGCTTGTGCCCCTACAAATCGGGCTTAAGCCGGATACTCGACCACGCGCTTCTCTCTCAGCGCCAGGTTCCCCAATTGACCCGCTCGCGCCGCGGCGATGCCCGCGGTCACCGACGCGTTCGGCGTCTTGCGCGAGCGCACGCATTCGAGGAAGTTCTGCATATGGTCGATGGCGCCATCGCGCATCGACTTGGCCGTTTTGGCCGGCACGTCCATATCGGGATTCTCGCTGTAGCGCGGGAGTTCGGGATAAAGCCAGTATCCGCTGCGGTGCAGCCGTAACATTCCCTTGGTGCCGCGGTATGACATACCGCCGCCCTCGCGGTATCCGATCAGGCTCCCGTCGTAGCTCACGTCGAACTTGCCCGGATATTCGAACGCCGCGTTGATGGTGTCGGGGCATTCCCAATCGGGCAGCGCCCAATTGGTGCCCAGCGCCACGGCGGTGCTCGGCGTATCGCTGTGCATGGTCCAATGCACTACGTCGACCCAGTGCGCGAACAGATCGGTCAGCGCGCCCCCGCCGTAGTCCCAGAACCAGCGCCATTGCGAGAAGCGGCGCTCGTCGAACGGACGCTCCGGCGCGTTCCCGAGCCACATTTTCCAGTCGAGTTTGGAGACGTCCACACCGGAGCCGCCGCTTCCTCTGCGCAAGTGGTTCTGGTACCAGTAGGTGCGGATGCAGGTGATCTGGCCGAGTTCGCCGGACTCGATGAGCGACTTGGCTTCGAAGTAGTGCGGCCAGCTCCGCTGCTGCATGCCGACCTGAACCACCCGCCCGCTGTCGTCTACGGCCTTTTGCAGGGCCGGGCCTTCTTCCATCGCATGCGTGACAGGCTTTTCGACGTAGACGTCCTTACCGGCGGCCACGGCCGCAATCACCATCGGCACGTGCCAGTGGTCGGGCGCGGCGATTACCACCGCGTCGATCGACTTGTCGTCCAGAATCTCGTGGAAGTCGCCGACTTCCCTGGCGTTCGGCGCCGAATCCTTTTTCGCATTCGCGCGGTTCGGCTCGTACACGTCGCACACCGCTACAATCTCATTGCCGGGCAGCTTGCTGAGGACGCTCAGCAGATACTGGCCCCGTCCGCCGGTGCCGATGCCGGCAACTCTTATACGATCGTTCGCGCCGAGAATGTGCGCCTGCGACGCGGCCGTCACGGCGGCGGCGGCCTTGATGAATGTACGCCGGGTTGAGTCGTTCATGCGATCCCTTCAGTGCGGATTATATCGTTGTGGGGTGCATGCGCGTTCTTCAAGGCGCGGGCTGTTCAGGAAGTACTCATTCTCAAGTGCAGCGGGCTGGCCCATCACACCGCCCGATTTGTCCAGCCTCAAACGTTCGGGCGCTTGCAAGGAGTAACATGGCCTCTTGATGCCGCGCGGCGAATCGGCCGCTGCGGCAAAATGAGCTTAATCGAGTCGCTATCCCTTTGGAGGCAAGTTCGTGCGTTTTCTTCCAGTCCCGCTTTCAGGCCTGCGCCGCGCCGCGGTTCTTCCTCTCCTGCTGGCTTTCCCGCTGGCTTTCCTGCTGGCGATTGGCTGTTCGCTGGCTGCCGCCGCGGACGGCCCCGTGGTCTCCGTCACCGGGGGCCGCATTCAAGGCCGTCTGCTGCCCGCACCCGGCGGCGCGGTTTTCCAGGGAATCCCGTTTGCAGCGGCGCCAGTGGGCGATCTGCGCTGGCGTGAGCCGAAGCCGGTGAAGCCCTGGCAGGGCGTCCGCGACGCTCGCGCCTACGGAGCGCCTTGCGCGCAGGTTGCGGGCGGCTGGAACGACAAGGCCGCCGGGCTCGGCAGTGAAGACTGTCTGTTCCTCAACGTGTGGAATTCCGAGTGGCCGGCGCGCACGCGCAAGCCCGTGATGGTCTGGATTCACGGCGGCGCCAACATGGGTGGCTCGGCGCTCGGGGCGGGAGGTATCGAGCCGCCGTTTGACGGCGAGTCGCTGGCCCGGCATGGCGTCGTCCTGGTGACCCTGCAATACCGGCTGGGAATGTTCGGCTTCATCGCTCATCCGGAATTGACGGCGGAGTCGCCGCATCATGCATCCGGCAACTACGGACTGATGGACCTGATTGCGGCCCTCCAGTGGGTGCGCGACAACATCGCAAAACTCGGCGGGGATCCGGGAAATGTGACCATCTTCGGCCAATCGGCCGGTGCACAGAACGTTGGATTGCTGATGACTTCGCCACTGGCGAAGGGCCTGTTCCATCGGGCGATTGAAGAAAGCGGGTCGGTTATCATCGGCGGCCGGGAGACGGCCACGCTGGCCGAGGTGGAGCAGATTGGCGTCAGGCTGGCCGCGAGAATGAACGCGCCTGCTACGGGCTCGCTTCCCTTTATGCGGGCGCTTTCCACGGCCGATGTGCTGAAAGCCTCGCCCCCCTATGGAGGCGGCGGACCGCTGCATCCCGCCCCCGCTGTGGATGGCTATGTTCTGCCGAAATCCCCAGCCGAAGTTTTCAAAGCTGGGCAGGAGGCGGCGGTGCCGTTGATCACTGGCAACACGGGCAGAGAGTTCCCATTCCAGGGCGACGAGAACGCGCTGAAGAAGTCGATCGAGAAGTTCTATGGACCGCTCGGGCCGCGTGCATTGGCGCTTTACCGGTTTTCGGCCTTGCCGCGGGCCGGCGCCTACCCGCCCTATGGCCCCGCTGGAGCGCAGTTCGCCACCGACACGTTCTTCCGCTGCGAAGCGGTCGCCACCGCGATGCAGCACAGCGCGAAGTCGCCGACTTTTGAATACGAGTTCACCATCGGAGACGTGGCCGCGGGCACGCCGCACTCCGGCGAGTTGCAGTACGTGTTTGGAAATCGAGGGGTCAAGGAGGCGTCCGACCCCGACCCCAGACTCAGCCAACAGGTTCAACAGTATTGGACAAATTTCGCCAAGACTGGCGATCCTAATGGCGCGAACGTTCCGTTCTGGCCGAAGTATGACGCCGTGAGACGCGGTTACCAGGAATTCACCAATGCTGGACCGCGCCCACGAGCCGATTTGCGCAAGCCCTTCTGCGAGCTATTCCTGCAAAAGCTCGGAATAGGCCCGCACAACTAAGCGGCACTAGCGGATTAGCGTCTGGCTGCCGGCCAGTCCGGCATAGACCAGATCCGCTAACGGCTTGCGCGAACGCGGAGCCAACTCGGCCTGCTGGAATCGCTCGGGAAGACTGCTTGGTTCGCCGGCGTAGCCGAGGGCCACGGCCGCCCCCAAATCGTATTCCTCGGGAATCTCGAACGCGGCCCGCGCCGCCGCATGGTCGAAGCCGCCCATCATGTGCAAGCTGAGCCCCATCGCGGTCGCCTGGATCGCCAGGTGCCCTAGAGCGATCCCGGCGTCGTGCAGAGCGTAATGATTTGGTGCGCCGTTGTGCGTGAACGGCTTCTTGGCCAACGTCAGCATCAGCACCGGCGCGCTGCTGGCCCACAAACGGTTGAGTTCCATCAGCGAACCCAGGAGCTTCGAATAGGTTTCGGGGTCGCTCTTCCTGGCTACGATGAAGCGCCAGGGCTGCTCGTTGTAAGAGGACGGCGCCCAGCGGGCAGCTTCCAGTAGTGAGATCACCTGGGCTTCAGTGACTTCGCGGCTCGAAAAGGCGCGTGGGCTCCAGCGCTTGCCTATCAGTTCGTGAACCGGCTGCTCCGTCTGAGCTTGTTTCAGATCGGGCAAGCTGTTCGTGATGGGGAGGGTACCAGTGCTCATACCTACGAGATGCACGAGATTTCAAAATGTAACCGAAATAGTTGCGAATGGTAACTAGTTACCCTATAGTAACTACGTGGACACCCCGTCGAGCGCCGCCCCCTGTCCTGGCACCAGTTGTCCCATGGGCTCCCTGCTTCGAATCCTGGCCGGTCCCTGGACCATGCACATCATTTGGATTCTGACCTCCGAAGGTCCAACGAGATTCGGCACGCTGCGCCAGAAAATCGCTGGCATTTCAGCCAAGGTCCTGACCGAGCGTCTCCGGCTGCTGGAGACGGAGGGCTTTGTGCACCGAAACTACGAAGCCTCCATCCCGCCCAAAGTGACCTACGCCCCAACCGAACGGATGCGCGAGTTGAGCCCGATTCTCTGCCGGCTCAACCAGTTAGCGGCGTCCTGGTATGGGTCCGCAACTGGTCCGGCGACTGATGCAGCCGCGCTGCCGAGTAATCCATGCAATGTGCCGCAAGTCCTGTCCCCGTCGAAGGCTTAGCGAAATCTCGAATGGCGGAGTATCTTAAGGTCAACAGCGTGCGAGTTGCGTGACCGCTGGGTTCATCGCCATGGGGAAAGATGCTATGACGCCGGAACGTCTGCGCGCCTGGTGGGCGCATAAGCAAGGTCTGCTCGAGCCGCTGGCCGCCTCCACGCCGGCTTCCGAATTGGCTCGCGCCGGCTGGGCTCGCTCGGTCGGAGGAGTTGGCCCCTATCTGACGCTCTTCGCCCGCGGCAATCACTCGCGGGAGAGCGTCGACGCCGCGCTCGCTGCCTGCCTGATTCACGAACTGCCGTCGGCGCGCTCCTGCACTTACGTTCTGCCCGCTTCCGATTGCGCCCTCGCGCTCACCGTTGCCACGGAAGCCGAAAAGGGCGGCGAGATGAAGGTCGCGCTGAGACTCGGTGTCACGGAGAAGGAGATCGACGCGCTCTGCGAGGCCGTCCTGCAGGCACTCAAGAGCGGGCCTGCCGACCCGGACTCCATTCGCTACACTGTCGGCGCGAAGGCCCGCAGTCTGGGACCTGAGGGTCAAAAGAAGGGCGTTTCATCCACGTTGCCTATCGCGCTCGGCCGGCTACAGCTCACGGGCGATATCCGGCGCATCCCTACCAACGGCCGCCTCGATCAGCAGCGCTATCGTTACACGCTCTGGGAGCCCAACCCGCTGAAGGGATGCATACTCACGGCGGCCGAGGCGCACACCGCGCTGGCCCTTCTTTACTACCAGTGGATTGGCCCGGCATCGCCCGCCGAATTCCAGTGGTTCACCGGCCTGGGCGTGAAGGCCGCCAAAGACGCGCTCGCCCCGCTCGGGCTCGTGCCACTGGAGGACGGTTCCGAGCGCCTGCTCTTCCCGCAAGACCTGGACGCGCTACGCTCTTTCCGACCGCCCCAAGAGCCCGTTTACCGGCTCACTTCGGGTCTCGACTCCCTGGTTCTCTTGCGCCGCGACCACGTCAGTCTCGCCGAAGCTGCCGATCTGGCAAGTCTGCCGCTTCTGACGAAAGACGGCGCGGCGGGCGGCGCGTTGGCCGATCTGCCGTGTCACGCCATCTTCGACCGCGGCCGGCTCGTGGGCCTGTGGGAATACGACCATCCTTCTGAATCAATCGTCTGGCTCAGTTTCATCCAACGGAACAGTGATCTGGAAGCGGCAATCAGGATCACTGAAGCTTACGTTCGCTCACAACTCGGCGACGCTCGCTCTTTCAGCCTGGATAGTCCGAAGAGCCGCCAGCCGAAAATCGAGGCTCTGCGCAGGGCTGCGGATAACGCAGTCGTCGGATTTTAGGCACTCCTGATAAAATGAAGAACTATAAGCCTGGGTGCGCCTGGAGAACCCGCTAGGGACCCCGCTAGGTACAACGATGAGAACACTTTTTCTGAACCCGCCCTCGTTCGAGGGCTTCGATGGGGGAGCCGGCTCGCGCTGGCCCGCCACTCGGGAAATCGAATCCTACTGGTACCCGGTGTGGCTCTGCTACCCGGCGGGCATGCTGCCGGATTCCAAGGTCCTGGACGCGCCATCGCAAGGCGTCACCATCCCACAAACGATTGAAATGTCGAAGGATTTCGAACTCGTCGTGCTCTTCACCTCGACGCCCGGTTTCCACGTCGACGTTCGCATGGCGAGGATGATGAAGGAAGCCAACCCGAAGCTGAAGGTTTGCTTCGTCGGCCCCCCCGTCACCATTGAGCCCGAGACCGTTCTCAATAACGAGTGCATCGATTTCATCATCCGGCGCGAGTTCGATTACCAGATCGTCGCCTACGCCAAGGGCGAGAAGACGCTGGACGAGTTGCCCGGCGTCAGCTACCGTCGCCCCGATGGGACCTTCGTCCACAACCCCGAAGGAGCCTACGTCGAGCAGTTGGACGAGCTTCCCTGGGTGACGAAAACCTACAAGCGTGACCTCGATTTCCGCCGTTACAACGTCCCGTTCCTCAAGCATCCCTATCTGGCCATGTACACCTCGCGCGGCTGCCCGGCGATGTGCACCTTCTGCCTCTGGCCGCAGACCCACTCGGGGCATCGCTGGCGTCTGCGCTCCTCGGACGACGTCGTAGCCGAGTGCAAGTGGGCCATCGAGAACTTCCCCGGCCTGAAAGAGATCTTCTTCGACGACGACACGTTCAACTACAAGCGGGAACGCACCATCGAGCTCTGCAAAAAGCTCGAGAAGCTGAATTTCACTTTCTCCTGCACCTCGCGCGTCACCACCGACGAAGACACGCTGAAGGCAATGAAGGACGCCGGCTTCCGGCTGCTGATCGTCGGCTTCGAATCCGGTGACCAGCAAGTCCTCAAGAACATCAAGAAGGGCGCTACCGTCGATATGGCGCGCCGCTTCGCCAAGAACGCACACAAGCTCGGTCTGACCATCCACGGCGACTTCATCATCGGACTGCCGGGCGAGACGCGCGAGTCCGTTCGCAAGACCATCGACTTTGCCAAGGAACTGGACTGCGAAACCATCCAGGTCTCTCTCGCCGCGCCCTATCCGGGCACCGAGTTCTACGACTACGCCAAAAAGAACAACCTGATTCAGATCGACGTCTCGATGACCGACGACACGGGGCACCAGTTGCCGAATATCATCTACCCCGGTCTGGATCGCTCCGAACTGGTGCAATGGGTGGAGCGCTTCTACGACGAGTATTACTTCCGCCCGAAGGCCATCTGGCGCATCGTGCGCAAGTCCATCTTCAACAACGCCGACCGGAAACGTCTGTACAAGGAAGCGCGCGAGTACCTGGCCCTGCGCAGCAAGCGTAAGAAGTTCGTTGCCGACGAACGCCGGCAATCCGCGTCCGCGGCGGCAGCTAGCGGCGACTGATGCGGCTCCGGGTCTGGCTTTTGACGTTCGTCGTGGTCCTGTCGAACGTCGGAGGCAATGCAATCCTCGGTTATGCGATGAAGCGGGCGCCGGCGAGCGCGGGCGTCATCGGATCTATCCTTCAGCCGGTGGCCATGCTGGGCATCGCGGTGCTCATCGCGTGGATGCTGCTGCGCATGCGCTTGCTCGGGCTTGCCGATCTGAGCTTCGTCGTACCGGTCACCGCCGTCGGCTATGTGTTGAGCACACTCGCGGGTGTTCTCGTTCTGCATGAGCAGGTCCCCCTGCGCGGCTGGATTGGGACCGTCATCATCATGGCCGGAGCCACTCTCACAGGCTTGACCGAGCATGAGAGCAAGCCGGACGCGGCCAGACCTGATTCTCAAGAGGCCGTGCCTCGATGAAGTGGCTCTACCTTTCGGGCATCGTCGGCGGCACGGTCTGTTCCGATCTTCTGCAAAGCCACGGCATGCGTCAAAACAGTGGGAGGAAATGGAAACTCCCCCTGTCCGTCTTCTTCTTGGCCATCTCGTTCTTTTCCTTTACTCAACTCCTTCGCATCGCTCCGCTGAGCTTTGCCGTCCCCGCCAGCGCTGCGAGCATCGCCTTCGATACGTTGCTTGCCAGCTTGATCTTGAAGGAGAAGGTTGAATTCCGCCGTTGGGCCGGTGCTATCCTTGTTGCCGGTGGCGTCGTCCTCCTGGCACAGTGAAGGCCGAGTGACAGCGCCGCGATGCATCCCCAAACAGCTTTCTCGATCCAGTGGTAATCGTCATCTCCATTCTCGGTTTCGCTGCGCTTGCCTATCAGGTGGTGGCGATGCTGGCCGCCGCCTTTTACCGGGTGGAATCCATTCTGGTGAAGAACCGGCCGCAGTCCGCGCAACTCCCCGCCGTGTCCATCCTGAAGCCCGTCAGCGGGCTCGACAAGGAATTTGAAGCGGCGATCCTGGGCCACGCCATGCAGGGCTATCCGGAGTTTGAGATCCTTTTCGGCGTTCATTCGCTCGACGATCCGGCCGTTCCCGCAATCCGGGCTCTGATTGAGACGCACCCCGAGGTTCAGATCCGTCTGGTTGCCTGTGCGACGAAGACTCCCAACGCCAAGGTAGGCATCCTCATTGACCTGCTGCGCGACGCCCGTCACCCCGTCCTGCTGGTGAACGATAGCGACATCAGCGTCCCACCGGACTATTTGCGCCGCGTCGCGGGCCGCCTGATCATGGAGAAGGCCGGCCTGGTGACATGTCTCTATCGCGCCACCGCGGGTTCCGTGGCAGGGGTATGGGAGGCGTTCGGCATCTCCATCGACTTCGTGCCCAGCACGCTCGTCGCCCCGCTGGTCGGCATCCGCGAATTCGGCTTGGGCTCCACGCTTTGCTTCCGCCGCGAGCATCTGGAAAAGGCCGGCGGCTTCGAAGCCGTTTCCAACTACATCGCCGACGACTACCAGCTCGCCAAGCGCATCACCGCCGTCGGCGGGCGCTCCCTCTTCTCTGAAGTAGTGGTGGAAACGAACCTCTCCAAGCCGTCCTGGAGAGAAGTCTGGAAACACCAGGTTCGCTGGGCGCGCACCATCCGTGTCTCGCGTGGCGATGGCTTCCTGGGTCTGCCCATCACGCACGCCGGACTATGGATCGTCTTGGCGCTCGTCTTTCAGCTTTGGCCTCTGGCCTTGACGCTGTTCATGGCGCGTGTCGCCATGGCCGTCATAGGCGGTTTCATCGCCCTGGAAAGCTGGCTCGCGCTGCTGCTCTCCCCGCTGGCTCCGCTATGGGATCTGTGGGCCTTCGTCGTCTGGCTCGCAGCCTTTGCAGGACGCACCGTGGAGTGGCGCGGGGAACGCTACCGGCTGAGCAAGACCGGCGAGTTGGAGCGCATCGAAGGCTGACGGCGGGATTTCAAAGTGTCCGAGGCAACCTATGCAATCGCCAGTGGCACACACATGCAGTTCCCCTTGCCCCCGACCCAGGAGGACTTGTGAAACACGAACTGGCTTACCCCGCAACATTCGCGTCCGACGAGACCGGCCGCATCCTAGTTCGGTTTGTCGACCTGCCTCACACCGCTACGGACGGCAAAGACGAGGCCGAAGCCATGGCCGAAGCCATCGACTGCCTCGCTTCGGTGCTCTCTATCGGCATGAGCCTGAAAGAGGAGATCCCGCCGCCCTCCCGTTCGCGACGCGGAGTCGTCATGATTCCCGTTTCGCTCGATGTCGCGCCGAAACTCGCGCTCTATCAGGCGATGCGCAAGGCGAAGCTCAGCAACAGCGAACTGGCTCGCCGCCTGGGCGTGACCGAGGCAGTGGTGAGACGCATGCTCGATCCCGCTCACAAGACCAAGGCCCTGAAGCTGCACGCTGCGCTTGAGACGCTGGGCACCAGGCTCATCGTGAGTACAGATGCAGCGTAGGGGCATTCGTCAGGAACTCGAATTTCTCTCCAGTCTGACGCTTGACGTACAACGTCATTTTTGCGATATTGACCATGGGTGAGATGAAGCAGTATGACGGCCCGCCGAAGTACCGGGACAAGCGCACGTCGTGCTTTGCCGCCGGCGAGCGAGTGAAGGAGTTTCAGGCTTTCAAAGAACAGGCGGAGAGGCGTCTCGACATTCTTGAAGTCGCAGTGAGCCGGATTGAGCTGATGAGGTTGCCCAGCAACCGGTTCGAGGCGTTAGGCGGCGAAAGAAAAGGTCAGTTCAGCATTCGCATAAACCAGCAATGGCGGGTGTGTTTTGAGTGGCCAGCAGATTACGACAGGCCATTCAACATTGAAATTACCGACTACCATTCGTGAGGACAACGACCATGGGACGCAATCCGATCCATCCTGGAGAGTTCCTGGCGGACGAGCTTGAGGCGCTCAACATGAGCGCCGCACAACTCGCGGCCGCCCTGCACGTTCCGCCAAACCGGATCTATCAGATTCTCAAGGGTCAGCGGGCGTTAACCGCCGACACGGCGCTGCGCCTGAGCCAGTGGCTCGGCACATCCGCCGAATTGTGGCTCAACCTGCAGAAGCTCTACGAACTGCGACTAGCCGAGCAGCAAGCGGGCGAAGAAATCAAGCGCACCATCGTCAGCCGACATTCAGTGGCCGCTTAATCTCCGCACGGTCCGTCACCGGAACCCGGCGCACGCTCCCACACTGCGCCTAACAAACCAACACTTCCAGTGACATCGACCTTATCGACTACCATTAGGAGGCCCGCAATGCCGATGAAGAATCCGCCCCATCCGGGCGACCTGATCAAGACCGAGATTGTCGAAGCCCTCGGACTGAACGTGTCTCAGGCGGCAGGGCTCTTGAAAGTGCGCCGCGCCACACTCTCAGACCTTCTCCATGGAAAGTCCACACTCACGCCTGAAATGGCCCTGCGAATCGAAAAGGCGTTTGGCCCGGACATGAACCACCTGCTCCGTATGCAGCTCGCCTATGACGTGGCGAAAACACGGAAGCGTGGACGCACCATCGCAATCTCGCGATACGTCCCAGCCTAAAGTCCGGGCCGCTGTTAACATTCCCCACCCCTGCGCCATCTCTAAGACAGCATCCAACGTGCGGCCGAACCGCGGCGGCCGCATGTTGGGTCAAGTCTGTCAGAGGAGTAGCAATATGCGTAAACTCGCCTCGTCCCTCTTCGGCGCGCTGGCCATTCTGGCCTGTGCCGCTCAACTCAACGCGGGCGGTTTGTGGGTGGTTCTGGGCAACCCACAAGCCAATCCTCAAGCGCAGGCCATGAAGGCTTTCGTCACGGCCAAAATGGCCGGATGCCACGAACCGGAGAAGGCCAAACTCACCGCGATGGCCATCGGTGAGATCAACGGCGTGCGCAAGACCGTGGAATTGAAACTGACTCCGCTGGCCGAACCCGGTGCCTATGCCCTCATTCGGCAGTGGCCGGCCGAGGGCAAATGGGTGCTCCAATTCACGGGCGAGGAGCACGGCGTTCTGACCTCAAGCGTGATCGCCGCCGGGGCGAATGGCGTGGACCAGTCGACATTGCACTCGGCGATGCGGGCTCCGGCGCGGGAGGACGTCGAGGCGTTGCTGCGCACGTTGCCAGTCACCACCGCGGCCCGCTGAGAAGTCAAATGAGCACCGGCGAGGCAGTTCGGTCTTCCCCATTCGGCCGAAGCACGACTATCCTGATTGAACCGATGCGTGCTGCTGAGACGGAAGTCGAGGACTCTGACAGCGACTCGGTCCTGATCGGTCGCGCCAGCCGGGGAGACCGGCCTGCCTTTGGCCTGCTGTATGAACGTTACGTGCGGTTGGTACACGGCATCCTGCTGGCGCGAGTCCCGCCTTGGGATGCCGAAGACCTTGCGCAGGAGGTTTTCCTGAACGCGATGCGCAAGCTCGCCGGTCTGCGTGAACCGGCTGCGTTTGGCGGCTGGCTCGCCGCGCTGGCTCGCAATCGCGCGGTTGAGTTCCATCGAACGCGGCATCGCCACCCGGCGGACTCGCTCGACGATACCTCGGAATCCTCGCTCACTCTCGCTTCGCACTCCGGCGATCCGCAGGCGCTTGTGATCCTCGACTTGATCCGCAAAATGCCGGAGGCTTATCGCGAGACCCTGATTTTGCGCCTGGTGGAGGGGCTCACGGGCGCCGAGATTGCCAGTCAATGTGGGCTCACACCGGACTCCGTCCGAGTGAATCTCTGCCGCGGAATGAAGTTGTTGCGCCACCAACTGGGAGGGCTGTCGAAATGAACGAACGTTACCTGTGGGACCGCGGCGGAGACGTCGATCTGGAGGTGGAGGAACTCGAGCGGGTGTTGAGCCGGCTCCGCGCAAGCCGTCCGCTGAAAGTGCCACGAGCAAATAATTGGCGAGCTTGGGCATGGATGCCCCAAGCCATCGCCGCCTGTTTGCTGGTGTCTGTCGCGGGCAGTCTGTTTATCCCGTTTGCACCTCGAGCGCAGGAGACTCCGTGGCAAGTTTTGACCGTGGATGGTCAGGCAGCGCTTGGGTCCAAGCCGGCGCGTGCGACCGCCAGGCTGTTCGCCAACCAGGCACTGCGGACGGACGGGACCTCCCATGTGACGCTCGAAGCCGGTGACGTGGGACGAATTGACGTGGAACCCTCTACCGAGTTGCGTGTCGTTGAGTCGCCGTCGTCACGGCACATGTTCAGCCTCGCTCACGGAACCATTCACGCTCTCATCTGGGCACCGCCCGGGCAGTTCGTCGTCGACACGCCTTCTGCCCGTGCGATCGACCTGGGTTGCCGGTACACGCTGACTGTGGAACCGTCGGGCGACGGTTTACTGAAAGTCGAGTTCGGCTGGGTGGCGTTTCAGTTTCAGGGCCGCGAGGCATTCATCCCGGCTGGCGCAGTTTGCCGAACATCACAGAAACGCGGACCGGCCACTCCCTACTTCGAAGATTCAAGCGCCTCGTTTCGCAACGCCGTGGATGCCTATGACCGGAGCTCGGCAACACAATGTGCAGGGGCTTTGAACGAGTGCGGCGGCCATGAGGTTCTGCAAGAGATTCTTACTCAGGCCACGGCGAAAGACGCCATGACGCTGTGGCACCTTATGGCCCGTGCCGGAAGCAAGGAGCGCGCCGCAATCTTCGACCGGTTTGTGCAACTCGTGGGCCCGCCATCGGGCGTGACGCGGGATGGAGTGCTCACCGGCGACCAAAGCATGATCGACAAGTGCTGGAACGCGCTCAATCTCATGGATGTCGAATTCTGGCGCGGCTGGAAAGGGGACTGGCCGCAGGACTTGAGCAGTCCCTTGCATTCAATCGGTGCTTCTGGAAGATGATTCCGCCGTGGAGCGGTGAGTCCCTCCAGGGCGGGGAAGCAATTTGTTCACGATGACCCGCGATGCCCCGGCAGTGTCCAACCGGATCGAACATGCTACGATCTCTAACACACTGGAAAAATTGGTCTCTGGGCTCCATTGCAGCGGTTCTAAAGCGCCCCCTTTAACGCGCCGGCCCATTCCCAGGAGTCCGGACAAGAGCGTGCAGCGATCTGTTGGGAACAAGAGCGCCAGAAGGAGTACTGGGATGACCGCTAGGGCTTTACTTGCAGTAACACTGCTGTGCTTCGCCTTGTCCGCTCAGCAAACACAATCGGGCGAACCGCGGTACACGCACGACGGCCAGTTGATGCGCCCCGTCGACTACCGCGAATGGATTTACCTGAGTTCGGGACTGGGGATGACGTACGGCCCAGCCGCGGCGGCCGGAACCCAGCCCGATCCGCAGTTCGACAACGTCTTCGTCACCCCACGAGCCTACAAGGCGTTCCTGGAGACAGGCGCCTGGCCGGACAAGACCGTGTTCGCCTTAGAAGTCCGTCGCTCGGCATCGAAGGGATCCATCAACAATGGAGGCCATTATCAGGAGGGATTCGTCGCGCTCGAAATCCATCTCAAGGACCAGGTCCGGTATCCCTCCAAGTGGGCCTTCTTCGAGTTCGGCGCCTCCGACCAGACGGCCAAGCCGTTACCCGCGAATTCCGCTTGTCAGACCTGCCACGCCAAGAGCGGCGCCGTCGACGAGACGTTCGTGCAGTTCTATCCGACCCTGATGCCCGTTGCCAAGCTCAAGGGGACGTTCAAGGCTGAAGCCGAGAAATAGGGGCTCCGGCGGATTGTCGCTTGGGATTCTCGCGGGTACCACGTCATGCAGGATGACGATCATTCCTGGCGATCAACGCAGCCGATTGTGGGGCAGCTTGGCAAGCTGCGGCCGATTGTCAATCGGCCTCGTCCGCTTTCCGGGCCGAACGGCGGCGGTTGCCAACCGCCGCTCAGGATGCCATCCTGCCCCACACGATCTCGAGAATCGACAGTGTTATGGGCGCACTACGCTAGTTCGCCGGCCAGGCGCAAAGCGCCCGTAGATCCTCGATCCTCAGCCGCGCTTCCGGGTGCATGGGGCGATAGTATGCGGGCGGCATCTCGCCCTTCGTCACTTCGCCGCACACTTCGGTCATGCGCAGTTTGGTCATCTCCGGCGTCAGGCCGCGCCACTGAGAGAAATTCAGTTTGGCGCGACCCTCCCGCACGTCTTTCGCCACTAACCACGACACGGGCCACACGCGGCTGTAAGCCGGCCAGACTGTCTCGTGCGTATGGCAGTCCCGGCAGGCGCGCCCGATCACCGCGGCCACCTCATGCGGCGGTTGCGCCACTGTGACGAAAGTGGCCGCCTGGTCCACCGGCGGATTGGTCCGCTCCGGCTGGAAGAACTGCATCGCTATGACGACCACCACCACCACCAGCGCGAAGTAGTACAGGAGTTTCCGCAGCATCACGGATGGCCCTTCCTAAACTTCCGGCTTCGGGGTCTTGGGCGTGCTCGGCGGCAGCGCCGGCGGCTTGATGAGGTCGGTCGGAATGTCCCCGGTTAGCGATTGCAGGTAAGTCGCAATCGAAGCGACCTCTTCCGGAGTCAGCTTCTTGCCGAGCTGGTAGTCGGCCATCTGCGAAATGGCGTCTTCAAGCGTGGCTACTTTGCCATTGTGGAAGTACGGCGCCGTCTTCGCGACGTTGCGCAGTGACGGAACTTTGAAGATCATCTTGTCGCCGTCTTCCTTGGTGACTTTGAACCGGCCAGGGTCCGTCGTGTCGGGATACGGCTTCACGTTGCCCAGCTTTTGATACAGGTTCGCGCCCAGCAGCGCGCCGGCATGGCAAGTCTCGCAACCCGTTTCGTAATAGACGTTGAATCCGGCCTTTTCCTGCGCCGTCAGAGCCGCCGCATCGCCCTTCAGGAACTTGTCCCAACGAGCCGGCGTCATCAGCTTCCGCTCGAACGCGCCGATGGCGTTCGCCGCATTGTCGAGTGTCACCGGATCCTTCCGATCGGGGAACGACTTCTTGAATGCATCGACATATTCGGGCATGGATTTCAAGACCGCGACCACCTGCTTGTCCGACGGCATGGCCATCTCTACCGGGTTCATCATCGGACCCTTGGCCTGCGCTTCGACGTCGGCGGCGCGTCCATCCCAGAACTGAACGAAGTGGGCCGCGGCGTTATAGACCGTCGGAGAATTCCTGTCGCCGTGCTGCTGCCTGTAGCCTACCGACGTTGGCTGGTTATCCACGCCATAGCTGTCGAGTTTATGGCAACTGTTGCAGGAGATCGTCTGGCTCTTGGAGAGCCGCGCGTCGTAGTACAACATCCTGCCCAGCGCCACTCGCTCCGCTTCGGCGCTGCCTGCCGCGGCGGGCGTCGCTTCCGGAAGCGGCTTAAACATCGTCAACCTTGTAGCGTCGACGGTCTCTGAAGCAGCGGACTGCTTGCCGCACCCGGCCGCGATGAGCATCGAAAGCGTGGCTGCGGAAAGAATCGCGATGTAAGTTCTCTGCATGGACGTATCCTCTCCAAGTGAACTGTCTGCCGATAATCCGGCCTGAAACACTACTATCACACGATAGGTGTCCAGCGCCAGCATGCCGTTTTGGTGCCACGGGGATCTCGAGCCCCCATGGTTTCCGCGGAGCGCAGCCGCCGCCCGCTCCGAAATGCCCGGCACATACCATCGCCTATTCCCTTGTTTGAGCATGACTTGCCGGCGAGCGGGCCAGCTTCCGGCGATTCTTACCGGCTTCAGGACTAAAGCGCGACATTTTTGCCGGGCACATCGCCCGCGCCACGGGTGTCCGCGACTGCGGAAACCTTCGATTGGGCGCTAAATCGATGCAAATTCTCGCGAAGCTGCACCCATATTTGCTCCGGTACCCAGCGTGCTATTCATTCCCCGGTCGCGGCGCGGTTCGGTAACTCCTGCCTGGTGGTGCTCCTATGTGGGGGGAGTCCGCACGAGACGCATCACGCTGATCGATTGCAGGATTTGCCCCGTGCACAAGATTTGGCGCGGATCCTTGTCCTGCGAGATCCGTTAGCCGGCCTGTCCGAGAGTGAAATGGCTTCATACCAGGGGACCCCGTCCATGCCCGCGTTTCGTTCGCGACATTCGCTCGGGACAATCCTCTTCGGCCGCGACACCGCCCTTTCGGTCTCACTGCTAACTCTGTCAAACCACGAAGCTTGCTCGAATTGGAGGAACACTCATGATCCATTTGAAATCAATGCTGCCCGCGCTGATGGTGCTGACGCTATCGGCCGGAACCGGGCTGTTCGCTCAAAGCAATAGCGCTGCCGGCCATGGCAACGGCAAACGGCAACCCGAGTCCTGAGAGCCGTCAGCCAGCATGGGGCCGCTGGCATCTCATCCCCCCGGAACTGGGCTTTGGAGTAGGGCTGGGCTCCTCGACGCTGGTGTTGGCGGCCAGCCTGCCCTCCGATCTGTTCACGCTTTTACCCTTGCCTGCGGGAACCGATCCCCTGACCAATGGTGACGTGAATGTCACCTCATCAGGCAGCGCCGGCGTGACCCTGAATGGCGCCGCAGCCTCCCAGTCCTACGACCTCTGGTTCTGTCATTACTCGACGCTGCCGAACCATTGCGGAATCCTGGGAACGGCTCAAACCGACGCCAGCGGCCGACTGAACGCCTCGTTCAGCTTTCTGACTGCGGGAACCGCGGCCGCGGGCATCTTTGCGGTCGCCCGCAATGGCGCGATTCAGTACGTCGGCGGGTTCTCACTACCGGCAGCGGCTCAAGGTGTCCCCATAGCCATTGAGGGCACGGTCGCCGCCGTCACCACTGGCGCCACCGAATCCTTCATTCTGAAGAACACGAGTCTGGTGATCGACGTCGATGCCAAGACTGCCTTCACCGGAGTTGCGAACTTCGCGGCTTTGGTGGTTGGCGACGTAGTTCTTGTCAAGGGCTTGCTCAGGACCGATGGAACCGTCCTCGCCGCGTCGGTGAAGTTGCAGTAGGGCGGCGCGCGCAAGCTAGCGCGAGAACCTCCAGCGGATACCGCCTCACGGTCGCGCCTCCGCCTCGAAGGGGAGCCGCGACCGTCAGGGAGCGGTTGTAGCAGGGCCAAACGACAGGTCCGCCCGGAGCACAGGGAGCAGGCCGTCCGCGGTCGAAGGCCTGCTCCACTCTGTTTGAGCGCAACCCCAAACTAGTCCCGCGGCGAGGGTTTGGGGCTGCCGAAACCGCTACAGAAATCCCAACCCGCCGTCGCAAGATCCGACGCATACAGGCCGCAGTTTCCAATGGTGATGTCGGTGAACCTGAAGGGTCCCTGGCCCGAGTAAATCTGGTTGAGCGCCGCACGGCTGGAGGATGCAAAGCCACCTGCCGCATTGGCGAAACCCGCCCAAAGGGGCGAGGCCACGCTCGTTCCACCAAAGACGAACCAACTCCCGGGGCCGTAAACCAGGGTATCCAGGACCCAAACACCGGTGCTTGGGTTGGCGACGGCTGCGACGTCGGGAGTGCCCCGGCTGCCACCCACGACAGCAGAGATCCCGTTCTGGTAACTCGGCCTGGATTCAAAAACACTGGGCCCGCCGCCCGTATCCTGCCAGGTGTTCTCCACCTCGAAGCTGCCCGTGATCGCGTTGGTGCTCAGGGACGTGCCGCCGACCGAAACCACGTTTGGAGAAACGCTGGGATACACAGCGCCAGAGCCGTCCCCTGCCGAAGCAAAATAGACGACTCGGGACGTTGTGAATACAGGGTCTATCGCCGTTTCGCCGGGCCACTCGCCTCCGGCCCAACTCATTGAGACTTGACCACCGCCCGCCGCTCTAACCAAGGTGCTCGCAACGCTTACGGCACAGAGCAGGTCGGAGAAGGAATTCGATTGTGCTTCCACCAGGTAGAGCCTGGCGTGCGGAGCCATGGAGTGAGCCCATTCGATATCCAACGACTCCTCGAAGTCCCAGCCAGTAGGAGCAGCCGATGGAGGCTGCGGTGCCGGGCCGGCGGTGCAGGACCCCGGCGCGGCTCCGCCAAAGGGCGCAAACACTACCTGGAAGCTGCTCGGGGTGATTGCCGCGACTCCGAACTGCACGGAGAAGGCCTGCAAATCGATATATGCGTTCGGGTCGTCGAAAGCGTCAACGATGGCGATCGCCCGGCTTCCTCCGCTCGGATTTGCGGTCACTACGTTCGGATTACATCCTGCCGAAGAAGGCTGGAGCCCGTAAATGCAGGCGATCGAAGCCGGTGTTTCGTAGAAGTACCCCGGGAAGGGCGGGCCAACGAACTGTGGGGCGTCGTTCAGTGGTCCGCTCCCCAGGATTCTGATGTTCGTGTGAGCCCTCAGGCCAAGGTCGGCGGCATTCGCGACGCTGGAGGGCGGTATGGTCACGTTGGTTAGGACCGGCGCAGACTGGGCCAGAGCAGTCGTGGCACAGACGGCGAGTAATGTTGCAGCGATCAGCAGAAACGCGATCGAGTGTTTCATTTTCATGGAAGTACGCCTCAGTGTTTTGTAATGGGAGAAATTGCGCGCACACTTCGCTCACAGGCATCTATCGCCTTGGCGAGGCTACGTGATGTGCCAACGCTTACGTCTGAACGGCGAACATGGACATAACACTGCTCATTGAAGTGACGAGCAAGTGCCCTCAATCACGGAGCAGTTCACTCATCTAAATGAGCGGCGTGATTGGGCAACGCCACAAGTTCGCCTAAATGGCGACAAATGTCAAGAATTATCTTCCCCAATGCGCCATTAGCGCCAATTCCGCTGGGATCATGCCCCGAATTCCGGCCTTCGGAGCGGGCCTCGGGAGAGAATCCGTCGCTGAAGTTCGCGAGGAACAAGCCGATGCATCGGATGTATCGTCGGTGATTGCAGGCCTACGCCTCAAGACCCGATCCGCTGCCCTTCCCGGATCTCATCCGAGCCGCGTTTCACCACAATGTCGCCTGCGTTCAGCTTGCCCTGCACTTCTAGCCAATCGCCGTCCTTCGCCCCTTTGGTCACCGGCACCCACTCGGCCGAGCCGTTCTTTAGACGAATGACGAACACCTTCTCGGTGGTCGTCACCACGGCCGTCGTGGGCACGAACAGTCCGGGCGTACCGCGCTTCACAGGCCACACAACTTCGGCGTACATGCCCGGTGCGAGCGCACCGCCCACGTTGGTGACGTCTGCCTCCACGGCCATCGTGCGTGTCTTCGCATCCAGTGACCGCGCGGCGCGCGCAATCACGCCCGTGAACTTCCTGCCCGCCTGCGCAGGAACGGTGAACTCCACGCGCGCTCCCGTAGCAATACCTGCGACGTTCGTCTCAGGCACCGCCACCGTCAGGCGTAAGCGCGCCACCTGTTCCAATTCCAGCAACGGACCGGACGTGGGGGAGGCCAGCGCCCCGGGATGGACGTAGCGGGCCGTCACCACACCCGCGAACGGCGCTCTCAATTCCAGGTACGCTTCGAGCTCCTTCAGCGCGTCCACCTGCGACTTTGCGGCGGCCTCGGAGCGCTCCAATGCGGCGCACTGCGCCTGTGCTGCTTCCAGCGTTTGCGCCGCCTGGATCACATCGTTTTCGGCCACCGCGCCCGGCGTTTTCGCAGCCTGCTTCAGCCGCGTGAGCAGCGACTCCGCGCCCGAGCGTTTCGCCTCCGCCTCGGCCTTTTGCGCCGCGGCGGCAAGCACCTTCGCCTCGGCCTCGATCCTCTGCGCTTTCATTTCAGGAGCGGAAAGGCGCACCAGCAGATCGCCCTTCTTCACCACGATGCCGCGGTCCACTTCGACGCTCTCCACGAACCCGGTCACGCGGGCATGCAACGCAACCTTCTCCCACGGCTCCAGTTCCGCGGGTAGCCTCACACTGCCTTGCGGTGTGCGCGAGACAACCTGCGCCGTCTCGATCTTCTGCGACCAAGCCGCAACGGCAATACCGAGCACCAGCAGACATCTGAGAACTGTCATAACTCCGCCTGTCCGTAAGAATCTGGCACCGCGTTGTGGCGCACGCTTTAGCGTGCCGTGGCGGCATTCATGCCGCCATCCGGACGTCGAGATGAATCTCGAGCGACCGCTGAAGCGTGCGCCACAAGAGAGCTGCCTCATAACCCATCCTGCCTCGCCTCATACCAGCCGCTCGCCGGATCGTCCGGGTCGAGCGATGCCGAGCGGCCCGCACTTCGTCCCATTAGAATCGAATAGAAAACCGGCACAGCCGTCAGCGTCGCCACGGTTGCCAGGATCAAACCGCCCACGACCGCCCTGCCAAGCGGAGCCGTCTGCGCGCCCCCTTCCCCGAGACCCAGCGCCATCGGCAACATGCCGGCCGTCATCGCGCTTGCCGTCATCAGCACCGCTCGCAGCCGCTCCGGCGCCGCTCTTTGCATCGCTTCATGAGCGCCGGCGCCCGCTTTCCGCCCGGCCTCGGCAAACGTGCACAACAGGATCGAATTCGCCGTCGCGATGCCCGTCGCCATGATGGTCCCAAGGAAGCTTTGGATGTTCAGCGACGTGCCGGTCAGCCACAGCGCTCCCAGCGCGCCGGCCAGGACTGCGGGCGCGGCCATCAACACCGCGATCGCCACTCGGAAATCCTGGAAGAACGCCGCGAGCAGCAGAAGGATGGCCAGCAGCGATGCCGCCAGCCCATAAGCCAGTGCGTCCGTTGTCTGGTCGAGAGCCGGGATTTCGCCCCGCAGGTTCACCGTTACGCCGCGTGGCGGAGCCCCGGCGCGCGCCACCGCTTCGCGAATCGCGTCCGACGCCTCGCCCAGAGACCGGCCGTGAACATTCGCCACGAGGCTCACCACGCGCTGCATGTTGTACCGTTCCACCAGCCCGAAGACCTTGCCCATCTTCACCTCCGCAACGTCGCCCAGCAGCGGGCGCGCGGAGCCATCTTCCATCACCGGCAGGCTATTCAGATCGTCGAGCGACGCCATGCGGTTCTGCGGAATCTCAACTTGAATCTGGAACGCATTGCCGCTGGCTGGGTCGCGCCAGTAGTTGGGCTCGACAAATCGGCTGGACGACGTCGCGGCCACCATCGACTTTGCTACCTCGGAAAGCGTGAGCCCGAACTGGCCGGCCCGCAGACGGTCGATCGAGACGTCCAATGATGGGTAATCGAGCGACTGAGCGTACTGCAGATCGCGCAGGAAGGGCAGCTTCCTCAACTCCGCTTCGATCTTTGCCGCGTGGGCGCGGCTCGCCGGCAGACTCGGTCCTTGCACGGCCACTTCAACGGGCGCGGCCGCGCCGAAACTCATCACCTGGCCGATGATGTCCCCCGGCTCGAACAGCACCTTCGTTCCCGGTAACTCGGCGGCGAAGCGCTGCCGCAGACGCTCGCGCAGAGCCTCGCCGCGCAGCTTGGCCTCGGGAGTGAGCGCGATCTTCAGCACCGCTTCCTGCGGCCCGGCCGTGAACAGGTAGACCAGGTTGATGGGATAGCTCGGCGGCTGCGCGCCAATGAAGCTGGTCGAGATGGCGACGCCGCGATTGCCGGCTTCGCTGCGAACGATCTCCAGTGCCTTGAGCGTCACCAGCTCCGTGCGCTCGATCCGCATTCCGTCCGGTGCGCGCAATCGCATCTGGAGCAACTCTTCGCCCGACGGCGGGAACACCTCCCGGCCCAGGTTCGGGAAGATCAACGCGACCAGCGCCACCGCAGCCAGCAGGTAAACGCCCGCCACAATCCAGCGCCAGCGCAGCGCGCCATCCACCCAGCGCCGGTAGACACGCCGCACCCGCCCGTCCTCGCCGTGCGGCGCTCCGCCGCGCAGTACCCAGACTGCGAGCACGGGCACCAGCGAACTCGACAACACGTAGCTCGCGATCATCGCCAGCCCCACCGCCAGCGCGAGCGGAATGAACAACTGTCGCACCACGCCGGTCATGAAGTAGGCCGGGGCGAACACTGCCAGCATCGCAACCATCGAGAGCAGGCGTGCCGTCGCGGTCCGGCTGCACGCATCCACCACGGCGCGTGCGCGGTTGACGCCGCTCACCAGGTGCGAATGCCCGCCCGTCAGGTGCGAGTGGATGTTCTCGATCTCCACCGTCGCTTCGTCCACCAACACGCCCACGGCGAGCGCCAGCCCGGCGAGGGTCATGATGTTGACCGTCTGCCCCAATGCCCATAGGCACACGACCGAGGTGAGCAGCGCGGCGGGAATAGTCACCACCACGATCAGCGCGCCGCGCCAGTCGCGCAGGAACAGCAGTACGCAAAGCGCGGTCAGCAGCGCTCCGAGCAGCGACTCGTTTACGAGGTTCTTGAGTGCCGATGCGACGTAACCCGACTGGTCGAATTCCAGCGTGACGCTCACGTCCTCGGGCACCACCTTGCGCATGTCTGGCAACGCTGCTTTCACACGTTCCATCACGCGCAGCGCCGACGCGTCCGCGCGCTTGGTCACCTGGATGTAGACCGTGCGCTTACCGTTGACGTGCGCGTAGCCGGTGATAATGTCGGTGCCGTTTTCGACGGTTGCGATGTCGCGCAGGTACACCGCCGGGTTCGCGCCGGGCCGCACGGGCGCGTCCAGCAGTTCGTCGAGCTTCCCGCCGAGCACGGCGTTCGTCGACGCGATGTAGTTGACGTCGCCCATGCGCACATTGCCCGCGGGCAGCACGGTCGATGCGCGGTTGACGGCGGTGACCGCCTCTTCCGGCGAGATGCGATATTGCCGCAGCTTGTCGGGGTTCAGCCGGACGACGATTGTGCGCTGGTTGCCCCCAAAGGGCGGCGGCGCGGATACGCCCTCCAACGTTGCGAACAGCGGTCGCACGCGGTTTAGCGCAATGTCCTGCATCTCGCCCGCCGGACGCGTAGGCGAAGAAAACACAAGCTGGCCCACGGGCACGCTGCCCGCGTCGAAGCGCGTGATGAACGGGGGAACGGTCCCGGGCGGCATGAACGCGCGGGCGCGATTGACGTAGCCCACTACCTCGGCCATCGCCTGGCTCATGTCCGTGCCCGGGTGGAAAACCAGCTTCATCAGGGCCGCGCCCTGGATGCTCTTCGATTCGACGTGTTCGATACCCGTGATGTAGAGGAAGTGGTACTCGAAGTAATAGGTGATGAAGCCTTCCATCTGCGCCGGGTCCATCCCGCCGTAAGGTTGAGCGACGTAGACGGTCGGCGAGCCGACATTCGGGAAGATGTCCGCCGGCATGCGCTTCACGGCCAGCCAGGCGAAAACGGCGAGCGTCAGCACCGCCACCAGAACCGTAATCGGCCGTCGCAATGAGAAGAGGACGAGTCGCATCGCTTTGCCCTATTTCGCCGCGTCCAAGAAGGGCTGTAAATCGCCGCGCGCAGTAGCCAAGGCGAGTTGCATCCGCCATACGTTCAGCTTCGCCAGAGCCTCATCGATCTCTGCCTGTAGCAATAACCGCTGCGCCTCGGCCACTTCGAGAATCGGCGCGAGACCGCTCTTGTACCTCGCCTCCGATTGAGCCACTGCGCTGCGTGCCGCTTCAGCCTGAACCGGAGCCAACTGAGCCAAACGCCGCGCGGCTTCAAGCTGCGCATGCGCGCGCTCTTCCCGCGCGGAGAGATCCTGCTTCAGACGGCGCAGGCGTGCCCCCTCGGCCGCTGCCCGATGTCCCTCGGCTTCGCGCTGAGCGCGTATCTGGGGTTGATCGAGAAACGGGAAGAGCACCGAGAAGCCGAGTCCCCAGTTGTAGATGTTCGGCCCGAGCCCGTTCACGCCGCCCATGGAAGAGCCATCCGCGTTGACGCCTGCGCCGCGCGCGTAAAGCGACGACTGCAGCAGGAACCTTGGCGTGTAGGCTTTGGCCAGTTCTTTTCGCCGGAATTCGACCTCGTCGATGGCGGCCTGCTGCTCAATCGCAGCCGGATGCGCGAACAGAACTGAAGCGGAAGGACGAGCGGGTTCGGGCGCATCGCCCATCAGTCTTCCGGGCACTGGGGCAACCGCAGTGGCCGCATCGCCCGTCAGTTGCGCCACCGCAATCCTCGCGGTCTTCGAGGAGAGTTCGGCTTGCACTACCTGTGCCTCGGCCAAGGCTCGTTCGGCGGTCGCCCGCGCCAGATCGGCTCCGGGCCGCAGTCCCGCCTCGGTCAATGCGCGCACGCTGGTCTCAAGCGTCTTAGCTCGTTCGAGTGACGCCCTGGAGCGGTCGGCCGTAGCGTCAGCCGCCAGGACTGTCAGAAACGCATCCGCCGCGGCAGCCTCGACTTCGAAACGCGTACGGGCCAAACTTTTCTCTGCCTTGGTCTGCGACGCTAGCGCGGAGGCGACGTGCGCGGCGCGCTGGCCGAGATCGAAAGGCTCCCAACTGACCAGGAACCCGACGGCGGAGCCCCAAGTGCTGGTGCCCGCGTTCTGTACGTGGATGGGACCGGAGATGGGCGAGATGACGTTGTTGGGCAGAAGAAGTCCGGGCACGTTGTTATCCGTCGCCCGATTCAACTGGAACACGGATTGGGCCTTCGGCAGGTAAACCGTGCGGGCCTCCCGCACCCCCGCTGCCGCCGCGGCCGATTGTTCCAGCGAAACCGCGACGCCGGGATACCTGGCTCCGGCGCGCGCCACGACGTCTTGCAGCGTCCATTGTGCGCACGCCGGCCCGGCAATAATGCACAGAATCGTGACTGCGGCACGCGGAACGATGTCGCGCAGAAGCGGCTCCTACTCCTACTCCCGGCAGATCCCTCGCTTGCTCCGCCGGACGAATTCGACCAAGTGTAGCGTATGCTCGGTGGGGATTTCCGTTTCAATCCGGGTTAAAGCGGCGTCGAGTTTGAGGCCTGAACGGTACAGAATCTGGTATGCGGCTTTGAGCGGCTCCATGTCGGCGCGCGCGAATCCGGCCCGCCGCAGAGCCGACCTTGTTCAGCCCATTCGGCGTGATGTACAGCCCGCCATAGAGGAAGTATGGCGGCGCGTCCATGTTCACGCGCACGCCGCCGGCGATCATCGCCAACCGGCCAATCTTCGAGAACTGGTGCACCGCGATCTCGCCGGAGATGAACGCTCCGTCCTCGATCTCCACGTAGCCGGCGATCAGCGTGCAACTGGCGAGCACCGTGCCCGAACCAATCACGCAATTGTGCGCGATGTGTCCCGCGGTCATGATGTAGTTGTCGTCGCCCAAAACCGTTTCCGATTCGGGCGCCGTGCCGCGCGAGATGGTGTAGTGCTCGCGAATGCGGTTGCCGTTGCCGATGCGCAAGTAGCTGCGCTCGCCGCTGAAGTTCTTGTCGAGCGGATCGGTGCCGAGTACGGTTCCGGCCGAGATCTCATTGCGCTCGCCCATCGTGGTCCAGCGCTTGATGTAGACGTAGGGTTCGAGCACGCAGCCCGCTCCCAGCACGACGTCCCGCTCCACCACGCAGAACTCTCCGATGCGGCACTGCGGGCCGATTTGCGCCTCTGGATGCACGCTCGCGGTCGGAGCGACGTAAGCCGACGCGTCAACTGGCATAAACTTCTATCGTACAAGCCTCAACATGAAAGTCATCGAAATCGCCGAATGGTTAGGCCTCCCTTGCGAGGGAGAGTCGGACAGAAACGTCCAACAGGCCGCGCCCATCGAGTCCGCCGGACCAGAGCAGATCGCTTTCGCTATGCCCAAGAAAGCGCAGCGGGAAGTGGAAGCATCGCACGCTGGATGCCTCATCGTTCCGCAGGACTTCGACAACGCGGCCGGACACACCATCATCCGCGCCAAGGATCCGCGCACCACGTTTGCCAAGGTCGTTGCGCGCCTGCACCCGCCGCGCCGTCCCGAACCCGGCATCCATCCCTCCGCCGTCGTCTCGCCGTCGGCCACTATCGGGGACGGTGTCGCCGTCGGGCCATTGGCGGTGATCTCCGACGACGTCGTTCTCGGCGAGCGTACCTCCATCGGCGCCCACTGCTTTGTCGGACGCGGCGCGCGTATCGGCCCGGACTGCACGCTTCATTCCGGAGTGAACATCTACGACCATACCGAGGTCGGCGCGCGCTCGATTCTCCATTCGGGCGTGGTCCTCGGTGCCGACGGCTTCGGCTTCGCCCGGACTGCTAGCGGCTATGAGAAGTTCCCCCAGATTGGCCGCGTCGTGGTGGGGTGCGACGTCGAAATGGGCGCAAACACGACGGTGGATCGCGCCGCGTTGGGAGCCACGCTCATCGGCGACGGCGCCAAGTTCGACAACATGGTGCACATCGGGCACAACTGCACCATCGGCCGGCATGTCATCATCGTGGCGCAAACCGGCGTAGCCGGCGGCTCGGTGATCGAAGACTGGTGCGTGATCGGCGGCCAGGTAGGCATCGGCGACAACGTACGCATCAAGAGCGGGGCGATTCTCGGCTCGAAGAGCGGCGTACTGACCGGCAAGATCCTGCCGGGCGATGGGCAGGTCTATTGGGGCGTTCCGGCGCGCCCATTGAAACAGTATCTGGAGATCCTCGCGCTGCAAGGCCGGCTGCCGGAGATGAAGGCGACCCTCGATTCGCTGTTGAAACTGGTCCCTGGAATCGACAAGCCCGAGGAGTGATGGGAAAACGCGAAAAACGGCCAAAAAGTGCCTCGGAATGCCACTTTTTGACCGTTTTTCGCGGATCGCATAGGAAGAAGGCCGGAGCGTGCGCTCCGGCCTTCTCAATTCACAGCGGTAAACTCAGCGGGCGGCGAGCAGCGCGCGAAGGTGGCGCGCCCGTTCAGGCGAGCGCAGTTGACGCAGCGCCTTAGCCTCGATCTGACGGATCCGCTCGCGGGTGACGTCGAATTGCTGGCCAATCTCTTCCAGCGTGTGCTCGCGGTCGCAGCCGATACCAAAACGCAGACGGATGACCTTCTCCTCTTTGGGGGAAAGCGTCTTAAGGATTGCTGCCGTCTCTTCGCGGATGTTCGAATCGATCACCGAATCGACCGGAGAGGCAACCCAGCGGTCTTCGATGAGGTCGCCGAGAGCCGATTCGCCATCGCGTCCGACCGGCGTTTCGAGCGAAACGGGGTCGCGCGAAATCGTCTTCAGCTTCTGGACCTTCTCCACGGGGATGTCCATGCGGCGGCTGATTTCCTCATTTGTAGGAGACCGCCCCAGTTCCTTTTCAAGCTCGCGCGTGGCGCGCAGAAACTTGTTCATGGACTCGTTCATGTGGACCGGAATACGAATGGTCCGGGACTGGTCGGCGATCGCGCGGGTGATCGCCTGGCGGATCCACCAGGTCGCGTAGGTCGAGAATTTGTAGCCGCGGCGATATTCGAATTTGTCGGCCGCGCGCATCAGGCCGATGTTGCCTTCCTGGATCAAATCGAGAAGATGCAGCCCTCGGTTGACGTATTTCTTGGCGACGGAAACCACCAGGCGGAGGTTGGCTTCTACCAGATCCTTCTTGGCCCGCTCGGCTTCATGCTCGCCCTGGCGGATGATCAGCATCGTATGGCGAAGAGCCAGAAGCGTCGCTCCAGCGGTGTTTTCCCGCTTGCGGATTTCGCGCTTCAACTCACGGATACGCGCCTGATTGTCGTCCTTGCGCAGTTCGTAGCGGCGGATGTCCGCTTCGATATGCGCCATCTCCTCAAGGGCCTTTTCGATGGACGTGGAGAACAGGCGCCATTTGGGGTTCTGCCATGGGAATCGGCGGATGGCGACGGACACTGCCACCGCGGCGCGGTAAAGCTTGACCTGAACCTTTTTGCGAATCTTGCGGTTGGAAGCCGGAGTCGCCTCAAGCTTCTCTTCGCTCTTCTTGAGCTGCTTGTAAACCTCTCCAAAAGCCGCGAACTGCTCCTGCAAGTCCTTGAGCCGTTTATCGAAAGCGGGGGTACCTTCCTCGACGTCGCCGAGGTCGACCCAGTCTTCCAAGTCCACTTCCTGGCGATGGATGCGTTCGGCAAGCTCGGCGATGTGCATCTGCACTAATGCGGAGCGGCTGACCGCCTTCTGCATGCGCAGTTTGCCGCGCTCCATTTTGCGCGCAAGATCAACTTCACCTTCGCGAGTCAGGAGTGGAACCGAGCCCATTTCGCGCAGATACACGCGAACCGGATCGTCGGTATAGATGGACTCTTCGACCTGTTGGGCGGCGTGGAAATCTTCTTCCTGTACATCCTCTGGATGAAAGAAATTAGCATCCTCGTCAAATGACAGGGCTAGACCATCTGGCGCGTCGGTAAGAAATTGATCCTCAAATTGATCCACTGAAAAACCACCTCCCGAGACCGGGATGAACCGTTTTGTCTCAGTTAACTTCTCGGCGTAGGGCACGACCAATCCAGGCACGACCCGTGGGAGAAATGCCACTCTGTCAGCCGAAATGAGACAGCCTACTCCATGTCAGACCCGACTTCCGGGATCTCCACATACGTTCTGGGGTAGGGGCTGAATGCAGGGCGGAAAGACGCTCCGAATGAGCATAGCACGAATCCTGCTCGAAAGTTAATACTCTGCCTATTGGATGCGTGGCCGGGCGGATTGTTCCACCGAAAACTCGCTTTCCCTGTATCTACTTGAATCGGAATGCGTTACAGGCTACCTTCCCTTTAGCTTCATCATGTCTTTTAATTCAGTAAAGAACGCTTCCACGTCCTGGAAATCGCGATACACCGAAGCGAACCGGACGTAGGCGATCTTGTCCAACCCGGCCAGACTGCGCATCAGGAACTCGCCAATTTCGGTCGTCGTGATCTCGCGCTCTGACTTCTCTGAGAGAATTCCTTCTACCTCATCGACCAGATCCGCCAGCTTCGCCATGCTGACGGGCCGCTTTTCGCACGCCTTCAAAAGCCCGGCTAGAACCTTCTGCCTCTCGAACTTTTCCCTCCGTCCATCTTTTTTGACGACCATGTAGGGGATTTCGTCGATTCTTTCATACGTAGTAAATCGACGGAGACATTGGAGGCACTCGCGGCGCCGGCGGATGGCGTCCCCTTCTTTGCTCTCGCGGCTGTCGATGACTCGGTCTTCTTTGAAGTTACAGAACGGGCAGTTCACGAGGCCTCCACGGAAGGACGACTAAACGGATGAATCCGTTACGGGATTCCTGGTGAGAATCGGAGCAAGACCCCTCTTATTCTATTACGACAAGAGGCGTAATGTAAGCGAAGACCGGGCGCGGCTGCCAGGCTTCCGCAGCGGGATGCTTCGGCAGCCGCCGCACTTGCTCTTTGATCTGGACGGGGCAAGGCGTGGCGCTCGCCAGCCTGGCGGCCAACGGGCGCCAACGATGCACGGGGAGTCGCCGGAGCCAGCCTGGGGAGCGTCGCTCCCAGGCTCTTTCCGCGGCTTTCCGGGGCCCGCGCGGCTGAAGATCTCGGGAATTTGACCATCCGGCCGCTTCGCCGCTGCCCAAGTGCCGTGTTTGACCTGCGCGGAGGCATGCAATGTCTTAGAATTATGAAGGCCATACGCCTGCCCGGCACTTTGCGCGAACTTCTTATGTGCATTCGTCGTTTCTCAGTGTGGAAGGCAAAAACCGGCAGCAAGCCTTTCCCGGGAAGGGAATGGGGCGGCAACCGGAATCGCTTCCTGGAAGGAGCGCCCGCCGGCAATGGCATCAATCACCCAGATCGCGACATATCCGGTGACGGCCGTCCCCCAGTGGACGGGGCCCATTTCCAGCCTTTGGGCGTCCCAGGAGCGTGCCTTGGTGGCTGACCTGGACCAGGATGCCTTAATGGTAGAGCGCTGCCTTCGCGGCGAAGAAGCCGCATGGGAAGACCTCGTCAAGACGCACACCCGGCGGGTGTACTCGATCTGTCTGCGCTTCACTTCAAGAGAACAGGAAGCGCAGGACCTGACGCAGGAAGTGTTCCTCCGCGTGTTCCGGACGGTGAAGAGCTTCCGTGCCGGTGAGGGTTCGTTTACGGTCTGGCTGACCCGGTTGACGCGTAACCTGTTGATCGACAACTACCGGCGAACCAAGTCCGAGCGCGTGACGGATTCCATTGAAGACCAGCTTCCAATGCTGGAAGAGAAGACAGCCATCGAATCTCGCACGGATTCGATGCTGGCCGGGCGCGAAGCCAGCGAAGTGCTGCAAGGCGCACTTGCCAGGCTGTCGCCGGAACTGCGCGAGACCGTGATCCTGCGCGATCTGGAGGGTATGGAGTATCGGGAAATTGCCGGGTCATTGGGCGTGCCGGAAGGTACGGTCAAGTCGCGGTTGAACCGGGGCCGGGCCGAGCTGGCGCGGATTCTGCGCCGGCAAAAGGTGGTCGTATGAAGTGCACAGATCTCGAAGCGCTGATCTGCGACTACATCGACGGCGTCTTGAGCGGACCTGAGAGGTCGACGGTCGAGTTGCACCTGGCCGAATGCGAGAGCTGCCGTGAAATGGTTGCCGACAGCCGGGTAGCGCTGGAGTTCATGAGCCGCACCGCGGACGTGGAAGTGCCACCGGCGCTGGTTAACAAGATTCTCTTCGAAGTGCGGGCGGGAGGTTCGGCGCCGGTCCGTACGAGCAAGCGCACGTGGATCAGCCGGTTCTTCGAGCCCGTGCTGCAGCCGAAATTTGCGATGGGCATGGCGATGACGATGCTCTCGTTCGCCATGTTGGGCCAGTTCACCGGGATCTCGGTGCGGCAATTGAAGCCGTCCGACCTGACGCCGGCCAAGGTCTGGGCCACCGTCGAGGATAAGACCTGGCGGAGCTGGGAACGAGCCAAGAAGTATTACGAGAGTCTGCGCGTGGTCTATGAGATCCGCGAGACGCTCAGCGATTGGAACGAAGCCGCGGACGGCAAGGCGGTACAAAAACCGGCCGCAGGCAAGGATACGGGAAGTCCCGAAAAACAAGTAGATAAGCCGATTCAGAAACGGTCGCAGTCAGACAACAAGAGTTCCTGAACGGGAGGATAAGCATATGACGACGGCAACTCCGACACCCAAACCGATTACAGCTTACTGCCGCGTCTGCGGGAAACCGCTCACGGAAGACGAAGCGCGTCCAGCCCAGGGGACCGTCTTCTGCCCAGAGCACGTTCCGGCCGTAGGGCAAGCGACCACAGCCCGGCCGACCGGTGCTCTGCCCAGTTCCGGCGCTTCGCCGGGCCTGGCGTTTCTACTGGGCCTGATTCCTGGAGTAGGTGCCATCTACAATGGCCAATATGCCAAGGGAATCGTGCACGTCCTGATCTTCGGATTGCTGATCAGCATTGAGAGTTCGGGCGACGTTGGCGGATTGGCCGCGCTGATTGGCATGTTGATCGGGGTGTTCTACTTCTACATGGCCTTCGAGGCCTACCACACGGCCCGCAAGAAGCTGACGGGCGAACCCGTGGATGAGTTCAGTTCGATCATCCAATTGCGGTCCGAGTCGGGCAGTTTCCCGATGGTTCCGGTGCTGTTGATCGCGCTTGGCGGGCTCTTCCTGATGAGCAATCTGGGTTGGGTGCGCATGGATCAGATCCTGCGCTTCTGGCCGGCGGCGCTGATCCTTCTGGGTGCCTGGATGCTGTACGAGCGTCTGCGCCCGGCCTCCAAACCGTCCAAACCGGCTGGTCCGGAGAATCCGGCCGACGGGGGAGGCGCACTGTGAACCGGGCGTACATGCTGGTTCGGGCGATCCGCGGGCCGATACTGCTGATCGCGTTGGGGATTCTGCTCATGCTGCAGAGGTTCAGCGACTTCAGCTTCCATAGGAGCTGGCCCATCCTGGTTATCCTGTTCGGCGTTCTGAAGCTGGCCGAGCGCGCGGTGCTGCATGCGGGTCCCCCGAGTGGACCCGCGCAGACCCCACCGGCGGGAGGTTCCTGGACATGAGACGCGGATCGATTATCGGCCCGATGATCCTGATCTTCATCGGCTTCGTCTTCCTGATGAGAAATATCCGGCCGGACGTTCCGCTGATGGACTGGCTGGAAACTTACTGGCCGTTCCTGCTGATCGTCTGGGGCGCGGTGAGGCTGGTGGAGATCGGCTACTGGCACTTCTCATCCAAGCCGCTGCCCGAACGCGGAGTGGCAGGCGGGGAATGGGCTCTGATCATCGTCCTGACTCTGGTTGGAACGGCGGTGTGGGGCACTCAGCGTCTGGTGCGCGACCATCTCGGAGGCTTCCAGTTCGGCAGCGTCGAAATGTTCGGCGAGAGTTTCGACTACGACGTAGCCGAGAGCAATGTCGAAGCGGGCAAGACGCCGCATGTAGTGATTGACAATGCGCGGGGCAGTGTACGAGTTACTGGCGCGGACGTGACCACAATCAAGGTGACCGGGCGCAAGAGCGTCCGGGCCATCGATCGGGCCAGCGCCGATAAGGCCAACGGCGGAAGCCAGTGTTCCGTGCAGAAGAATGGGGACACGATCGACATCACCGCGCGGTCAAGCGGGATTCAGGACTCCGCGCGTGTCACCGTCGACCTGGAGGTGACAGTCCCGAAGGGCGCGACGCTCGAGCTGCGCGGACAAAACGGCGACTTCGACATCGGCGACATGACCGGCGAGGTAAGCGTGTACAGCGACAACGCCGGCGTGCGAGCGCAGAACCTGGCGGGCAAGCTGAAGGTCGAAACTCGAAAGAGCGACATCATTCGCGCCACGGGCGTGAAGGGTGACATTGAACTGAAGGGCCGCGGGCGGGATATCGAGCTCGAGGACATTCAGGGCCAGATCACGATCAACGGAAGCTACTCGGGCGAGACCACTTTGCGCAACGTAACGAAGCCGGTCCGGTTCGAGAGCAACGTCACCCAACTGAAGCTGGAGCGCATCCCCGGCGAACTGCAGCTCGGGCTCTCCACTCTCAGCGGCACGAACCTGGTAGGTCCGCTGGTGGTCAAGACGAGCAAACCGAAGGACATCCGGCTATCCGACGTCAGCGACTCGGTCAATATCGAGGTGGATGAGGGCGACGTCGAATTGACACAATCGAAGCTGCCTATGCCGCGCGTCGACGTGCGGGTGCGTTCCGGCAGCATCGAGCTTGCGCTTCCGTCCTCGGCGAAGTGCAATCTCAACGCTTCGACCAGCCATGGCGAAATCAGCAACGATTTCGACGATCGTTTGAAGCAATCCTCCGACGGACGCGGCGCGAAGCTGGCCGGCTCGCTGGGCGGACTGATTGAAGTGAAGGTCTCCACCGAGCGCGGCGGGGTCACGGTGAGGAAGTCCGGCCCTGGCATGGTGGAGCCTCCCGCTCCTCCGGCGCTGCCTTCGACTAGGTCCCTGCCGCCGCCCAAGGCTCCGAAGGCGCCGATCGCGCCTCCTGAGAAGGTCACGAACTAGTCCGAGCACGACTCCCGCACAATCACAAGGCCCCGAACCGCTGCAACGCGATCCGGGGCCTTCCGATTTTGTGCGCCATCGACTGCTGATTGGCTTTTCAGCCCGATACGACGGCTCCCTCACGGTAGCGGCTCCGTTTCGGGGTTTTGCTTCGCTTCGCCGGCTGCCTACTCTTCAGACCGGAAGGGCGACGCGGGCAGATCCTCGCCGTTGAAGAGGTTGCAATCGGGCACGTCTTTCCAGGCGTATCGTACGCGCCTCGGCTCGATCACGGACGGCGCGGATACCACGACGGTCGCGCCCTCGATGCGAGCCTGCGCTTCGACGAATTTGCCGGTCGCGCCGGCAACTTCAAAGCCCTGGACCCCATCGCCCTTCGCTTTCAGCCCGCTGGCGGCGTGATCGAACCATACGCGCATCTCTTTGCCTTCCACCGTGGCCTGCCGGTACAGCGGGCCGGAGTATTCGACCTTTTCGCCGTAGGAAATGGCCTCGGCGGCCAGCGCGAGCCGCAGTCCGACGTCCTGCTTGTTTAAGGGATGGATGTTGGTTGCCTCGCCGATATCGATGGTCACGGCCATGCCAGTGTTGGCGAGTGAGAGTGTTCGCCGTTGAGCGTCGCGCACCTCGGGCCACATCGCGTCCGGACCGGTCTTGAAGTTGGCGATCTGAACGAAGAGGAACGGGAAATCGCCCTGCCCCCAGGCCCTGCGCCAGTCCCGAATCATCGTCTGGAAAAGATGGGCGTAGAGTGGCGCTCGCTCCGGTCCCGCGTTGCTTTCGCCCTGGTACCAGATGGCTCCGCGAATGGGAAAGCGTGTCAGCGGAGCGATCATCGCATTGAACAGACCGGCCGGCTGCCAGCAATTGTCCTGGTTGGGAAACCACGGTCTGCCGGGCGCGGGCTTGCCTTCCGCCTTCGCCTCGGCGACGGACTGCTCCCATTCCTTCAACTGCCTCCCGCGTTCGAGGAGCGTCGTGGACTGATCCTGCATCATCTTGCCCCACTCGGCAAAAACGGGCATTAGCGACGCATCGGCGCCCAATGAGGCCATGCTGGTCCAGGCCTCCGCCGGCGTGCCGCCCCAGTTCGATTCGATCAGCCCAATGGGCACGTTGTACTTCTTCTGCAACTCGCGACCGAAGAAGAACGCCGCAGCCGAGAAGTCCTTGATCGTCTCGGGCGTCGTTGCCACCCAGGTATGCGCGGCGACGTCTTCCAGCGGATAGTCCGCCACGCGGTTCAGCGTGCGGAACAGTCGAATCTTCGGGTAGTTGGCGGACGCGATCTCACTCGCCGAATTCTTCACACCGTTTACCGCCATCTCCATATTCGACTGGCCCGAGGCGACCCACACGTCGCCCACCAGCACGTCCGTCAGTTTGACGATATTGCTGCCTTTGATGGTGAGTTCGAACGGACCGCCCGCCGCGCCGGCAGGCAGGTAGAGGCTCCAACGTCCGAAGCGGTCGGGGCTCGCCGAGCGCGTGTCACCGCGGAAGGTCACGCTGACGGTCTCGTCGAGCGCGGATGTGCCCCAAACGTGCACGGGCAGGTCGCGCTGGACCACCATGTGTTCGGCAATCAGTGCGGGCAGTTTCACCTCGGCGAGTGCGGGCAGAGCCAGCAAGAATGCGGAGGCGGCAAGGCAGAGAATTCGGCGTGAGAAAGTCATAGTGGCTAAAACAGCGATGATACTGCAATGGCGCGTGGTGGGGCAGGATTTGTCCTGCGCGGGGTATTCAGCCCAGACCACTTGTCCGGAAGGACCGGTTGAAACCGGTCCGCAGTCTGAAGGCCTGCCCCACTACGCCAGCCCCAACACGCCCGTGCTGCGTATGCTGGTAGAGATTCATGCTGCAGAGAGCTTTAGCCTGGCTGATCCTTTTGGTGCACGCCGGGCTCGCCATCTATGGGTTCGCTGTCGAACGGCCCTTCGCGCAGCCGGTTTGGACGGCCGCCGGGCTGCAGCATCTGGCCGGCTATCTCGTCCTGTTCGCCGCACTCTCGGCGGCCATCCTTCTGTTGAAGCCGCGCTGGTACTCGGCGATCCTCACCGGCATTGGACTGGTTTACACCTGTTATGCCGTAGGGCCGCTGCCGGTTCTGGCAGTCTGCTACATCCTGCTATCGGCATACTCCACCGGCCGGCTGATCCTCCGCAAGATGACGCGCGCCACATCCACCACCCATTTGCTGACTCTGCTGACGGGCCTTTGCGCCTACCTCGTCTGGTTTCTGATCACGCTGCGTTTCCCCATCCACTACGCCTGGGGCTACTGGATTGCGCTGGCCGTGCCGGTCTACGCGGCGTTTCGTTACGGGTTCTTTCCCGTACTCGCCGCGCCCGCGGGGCCCGAAGAGCGCCGTGGCGCCTGGCCGCTGGCGCTGTTGTGGATGCCGCTCATGGCGAACTGGCTGCTCGCGCTCAAGCCCGAGGTGAGCGAGGACGGGCTGGCGCGGCATCTGGTATTCGCCGCGCATCTCGCGAGCGAGCACGTCTGGACATTCGACGTTCAGAAATTCACCTGGGCAGTTTTTCCGACGGGCGGCGAGTCCCTGTTCGGGCTTGCATACTTGCTCGGCGGAGAGGCCGCGGCGCGCTTGTTGAATTTCGCTCTGCTCGCCGCGATGTGCTGGATGCTGCATGAGCGGCTCCACATTCGCGTTCCCGGATGGATCGCCGCGGCGCTGGCCGGAGGACTCGCCACGCTGCCGATGACTCAGATGGTCACGGGCAGCTTGTCGCTCGAGAACTGGGTCGCGGCGTTCATGCTGGGCGCTGTGCTGATGCTGCGGCTTCACAAGAAGGAGCAGCGCACCCTGTATGCCTGGATCTCGGCGGTGCTGGCGGGCGCGGCCTGCGCTTGCAACCTGTCCGGGTTCGTCTTCCTGGTCCCGTTCTATGTGGCCTTCGCGAGCATGACCCGGCCCAGCGCCTGGATCGTTGGCGCTGTGCTGGCTCTGTCCATCGGGCTGTTCCCTTATGTGGAAGCGATGCTGCGAACGGCGAACCCTGTCTTTCCCTACTTCAACAACTTCTTCCGCTCGCAGTTTTACGACACCGTGACGGCCTTCCGCGATTCCCCTTTCCATGAAAAACTCTCCTACCGCGCTCTGTACGATCTGACTTTCCACTCCCGGCGGTTTGGCGTGGGTACCGACGGGGCCTTCGGCTATACGCTATTCCTGCTGCTGCCGGCCGCCGTTGTGGGCGCGAAGCGGCGCTGGCCGCGCACGGGCTTCGTGCTGCTATGGACCGTGCCGGCCGGTATGCTGGTCCTGTTGCTGGTCGCTCCGGAACTGCGCAACCTGTACCCGATGGCGCCGCTGTCGATCCTGCTGATTGGGATCGCGATCGGCAGTTACCGGGCGCACAGTCCGGAGTTGGGGCAGGCGCTCGGATGGTTGGCCCTCGCGGCATATTGCCTGAACTTTGCGTTCTTCCCCGCGGCCGGTGGACTGCATCGCGACTTCGTGCTGGGGCCGCTGTTTTCGCGGGCTTCCGTCGACGAGTATGTCGCGGCGCATGCGCCTGAGAGACGGTTGATGGAAGCGCTCAAGTCCATGAAGTCCGTGTCCGGCGTTGCCTTGCTCGAATCGGCCAACGTGGGCGATTACCCGGGCCGGGTCTTTACGAATTCGTGGCGCACACCTGGGTTTTCGCAACGCCTCTACGATTCGTCGAACGCAGAATCGATGGACCTGGTGGCGAGTGAGTTCAAAATCAACTACTTCGTGGCGTCGAAGGAGACCCGCACAAGGCACCTGACCATCGTGCCGAGCCGCGAGTTCCTGGACCGCTACACCGTGCCGGTGCAATCGTTCGGCGACGCGGAATTGAGGTTGTGGAATCCGCCCGAACCAGGGATGTCTCCTCCCGAGCAGAGCTATGCGGGCGCCGGCCGGCACGACGACCTCGATCCAGCCATCCATTTTGAAGGCCGTTGGTCGCGATTCGTGGACCAGCCCGAGAGCCTATCGAGGGACTTTCGTTCACACCAACGACATGCGCTCCCGGCTCGAGATCCGGTTCGAAGGGCGCTCGATCCGTCTGCTCTATGCCGCCGCTGCGAACCGCTGCAAATCGACCGCGAGCTTCAGCTATGGGACGCCGCTCGAATTCGACGAGTATTCGGCGCGGACGCAGTGGCAGGCCGTCTCGCAGCCCTTCGAGGCGCCCACGCCAGGAAGGAACATTCTCGTCCTCAAGATCGACGGAGGCGACAAGGCGCTGAACGCCTACGCGCCCTGCCATCTGGATCTGGACGGCTTTATCGTCGAGTGATTATCGTGACGGATATGTTACTGGCAGGGTGTGGAGCCCGCGCGGCTCTGCACGGGTGCCCCGCTCCCGGTCAGAAGAACGAGACGGCGTCGGCGTCCGTTCGCAGATGCGAATGCGCCGCGAAGGCGGGCGACGTCTCGGGGTAGTCGACTCTTTGATGCGCGCCGCGGCTCTCTTCCCGGGCCAGCGCCGCGCGGGCAATCAACGCCGTGAGCGTATGCATGTTGCGAAGTTCCGACTGTGCTCGCGTCAACATTGGCGCTTCCGCCCGCTCGACTGCGTTCAGCATCGCAATGCCTTCGACCAGTTCCGGGCGCGAACGCCGGATGCCGCAATGGTCGCTGGCGATTTGACGAATCGTGCCCTCGTCGATATGGAGCAGTTGGAATGGCTCCGGGATAATGCCGCCCGAAAGAATCGGATGCGCTTCAGATGCCATGGAACGTGCCGCGCGGGCCCCGAAGACCAGGCCTTCCAGCAGCGAGTTGCTGGCCAGCCGGTTGGCTCCGTGCACGCCGGTGCAGGCCGCTTCGCCGGCGGCGAAGAGTCCATTCAAAGTCGTGCGGCCGCCGAGGTCCGTCGTCACGCCGCCCATGGCGTAGTGGGCCGCGGGACGCACAGGAGCGGCTTGTCGATCGAGATCGATGCCGTGCGCGAGACACGTCTCGTAAATTCGGGGGAAGCGATGACGGACAAAGTCGGCGCCCCCGTGTGGAAGATGGTGCGAGAGATCCAGGTATACATGCTCGGATCCCTCGCGGCGCATCTCGTCCACAATCGCCCGGGAAACGACGTCGCGCGGGGCCAATTCCTTCAGCGGATGGTAGCGCTCCATGAAGCGTTCACCCTTGGCGTTCACCAGGTGCGCACCTTCGCCGCGCAGCGCCTCGGAGAGCAGGAAGCGCGGCGCGCCTTCGACGTGCAATGCCGTCGGATGAAACTGAACGAACTCCAGATCGCTAACGTCGGCGCCCGCGCGATAGGCCAGCGCCACGCCGTCGCCGGTGGCGACGTCCGGGTTGGTGGTATCGCGGAAGACGCAGCCCATACCGCCGGTCGCCAGCAGCACGGCGCCGGCATGGATGCGGACCAGACGCCCGCTTTTCTCGTCCGACGCCAACGCGCCGCGGATCCGGCCATCCACTGTTAACAGATCCAGCACGCCCGAGAAACTGTGGAATTCCACCGAGGCGAGCGCGGCGGCCTGCACGTAAAGCGTGCGCGCGATTTCGCGTCCCGTGGAATCGCCGTGGGCGTGCAAGACGCGGCTGCGGCTGTGCGCCCCTTCGCGGGCGAAGAGCAGATGCTCTCCATCCCGGTCGAAGTCCGCGCCCCAGTCGATCAGGCGGCGTACCTCGACGGGACCTTCCTCCACCAGCACATGCACCGCTTCGCGGCGGCACAGGCCCGCCCCGGCCGAGATGGTATCGGCCTCGTGCAGCGAGATCTCGTCGTCGTCGGCCAGCGCGGCGGCGATGCCGCCTTGGGCGTACTGCGAGGACGACTCCTTCAGGCTGTCCTTCGCGACCACCAAGACTCGCCCGGACGGAGCGAGTTCAATCGCCGCGCGCAGCCCCGCGACGCCCGCGCCCACTACTAGAAAATCGGTATCTACTTGTTCCACAAGGCCCTTGCCACTCCCTATGCTAAACCCGCGCCAGTAATCCTGGAGCCGCATGTGAAAATGAATCATGCCTTCCTTCCCCGTCACTACCGCGACAGAACGCTATGACGCCATTGTGGAAAACGGCGCAATATCTCGCATGACGGAGTTCATACCGGCGCGCGTGGGGAAGGTCTTCGTCGTCACGACGCGCGACGTCTGGCATTTGCACGGTACGACGTTCACCGTGGCGATGGGCGAACGGCCGTTCCAGGTTCTCTTCTTCCCCGGCGGCGAGGAGAACAAGCGCATGTCGAGCGTCGAGACTCTCGCCGAAGAGATGCTCGAAAAAGGCGGTGACCGCGCCAGCCTGGTGATCGGCTTTGGCGGCGGGATTGTCACAGATCTTGCAGGCTTCCTGGCGGCCATCTTCATGCGCGGCGTTCCGTTCATCTCCGCTCCGACCACTCTGCTGGCGCAAGTTGACGCGGGCGTAGGCGGAAAGACCGGGGCGAACCTGAAGTCCGGCAAGAACCTGGTCGGCGCGTTCCACCAGCCACTCGTCGTTCTGGCCGACACTTCGCTGTTGACCACTCTGCCGGAGCGCGAGCTGCGCGCGGGGCTGTTCGAGGTTTTGAAATGCGGCGTCATCCGCAGCGAGCCGCTCTTCCGGACGATGATGGACAAATCGGATCTCGTGCTGCAACGCGATGCAGCAATCCTCGAGACGCTGATCGCCGAATCCGTTCGCATCAAGTGCGAGGTGGTCTCCGAGGACGAGAAGGAGCAGGGAGTCCGCAAGATCCTGAACTTCGGGCACACCGTCGGCCACGCCATTGAGGCCGAGACCCACTATGCCCGCTTCCTGCACGGCGAGGCGGTCGGGTTGGGCATGAAGGCCGCTGCGTGGCTCTCTGAATTCGCGGGAAGCGCGGACGAGCGCGTCGCGGACGAGATCATTCGAGCCGTAGATCTCTACGGCCCGGTCCCCTCGGCCGCGGACCTGGATCCGCAGCGTCTGTTGGCGCGATTGGCCAAGGACAAGAAGACGATTCGGGGCTCGGTGCATTTCGTGTTGGCGACGGGCATCGGAAGCACGGAGCTCGTGTGCAATCTCGACGATAGTATGGTGCTGGGCGCGATTGAAAGGGCCATCGAATGAGCGTTGCGCGGGGCACCACCCCTTCCGGTGCGGAGACGGAGGAGCAGGCCGCGCGCTGGGTTCGAGGCATGTTCGGACGCGTCGCCCACCGCTACGATCTGTTGAATCATGTCCTCTCGTTCCAGGTGGACCGCGCCTGGCGCGCGCACACGGCCAAGCGAGTGGAGGAAGTCCTGCGCCGTCCGGAGGCCCGAGTGCTCGACCTATGCTGCGGCACGGGCGATCTGATGCTGGCTTTGGAACGGCGCCGAAGAGAATTGTTTGAACGGGGCCGCGACCGTCAGGAAGCGGTTGTATCGGATCGCCCTTCCAAACCGAGCCAAGTTTCCGTTGATGCCGTCAGTGGGGCCGATCTGGAGATCGGCGTTCCCAGGGGCGACGACAGCGCGCTCCCTGCATCGCCCCTCATTTTCGGCAGCGACTTCTGCCACCCGATGCTCGTCGAGTCCGAACGCAAAGCCCGAAACAGGAATGCGCGAGCCATCGTCTTCGAGGCCGACGCGCTCCAGCTTCCTCTGGCCGACGCATCGTTCGACCTGATCACGTGCGCCTTCGGCTTCCGCAACTTCGCGAATTATCGCAAGGGACTAGTCGAATTGCGGCGCGTCTTGCGCCCCGGAGGGATGCTCGCGATTCTGGAGTTTTCGCAGCCGCCCAACCGCGTTTTCGCGGGACTCTACGCGTTCTATTCGAAGCGTGTTCTTCCGCGAATCGGAGCGCTCATCTCGGGCTCTTCGGACGCGTACACTTACCTGCCGGAGTCGGTGCGAAAGTTTCCAGGCGCGGAACTGCTGGCGGAGGAGATGCGTGCGACCGGCTATCTGAATGTGGAATTCGAGCGAATGACCTTCGGCGTCGTGGCGCTGCACATCGGGCGAGCGTAATCGCAAGCCGATCGGGTGCTCACCACTTGCGCTTCTCCAGTGCCGCTTCGACGATTCCTTCCAACTCGATCTTCTCGAGCGCCGTGCTGATAAACAACTCCTGTCGCGATCCCGCCGCGAGTGCGATAGCTCTCCAACCGTTTTGCGTTGGAACCGTGACGCGGATTTTCACCTCGCCTCGCGCGTCGCGCACTACTTTGATCACGCCCGGCACGATCATCCGAATCTCATCCCATTCCAGAATTCGCTCGAGCACGGGACGAAGTCCGTCGATGATGCTGTGCTCGATCTTGAGGCGATTGTCGTTCGCTCGCAGCCGCATTTTCCTGCTCATGACCCGGTCCTCACTTGAACCGCTTCTTGAAGAGGAAATCGACGCCGAAGACGCCGTTTTCATCGCGGATGGCAATCAGCGACCATTCGCGGCTAAGGTTCCATTCGAGTTGCACCACCTGCTGCTGGGCCTGTCGTAGATTGGTGACCAGGGTCAACGTCACATCGCGCGAGATCGATTGTTCCACCGTGATGCGCGCTTGCGGGATGTTATCGACGCCGGTCATCTGCGGATCGATCTTAATGCGGCTGGCGCCGAAGAAGCGCTCGACGCGCGCCGACACAGCGCCACTCAACGCGCCGCCCAGCAGCGAGTTCGTGCTGTTTTCGGTGAGCGCCGGATTGCCGGTTCCGGGCGCCGTGGGCAATGCCGAGCTTTGTGTGCCCGGCGCTCGTCCGACGGTTAAGAGGGCCAAAATCTCGCTCGCCTGCAGCGGCGGCTCGCTGCGGTAATTCACCTTCAATCGGTTCAGCGGCCCGGCCACGTTGATGTAGACGGTGACGCCGCGAATGCGGGTTTCGAGATCGAGATCGAGCGACGGCGCGAGCGTCGCCGTGCTGTAGAACAGCAACTCGCCTCGGGACACCGTGTAGCGGCTGCCGAAGAATTGAACGACGCCCTGGCGAACATGGATGCGGCCCAGGAGAACGGGTTTGATCAGGCTTCCGCGCAGCCGCAAGTCGGCGTCCGTCTGTATGTCCTGCGTGTACTCGCTGACCAGCGTCGCATTCGGTGTCGTGCGAACACGCACATCGAATTGCATGTTGCGCAGGAACTCGTTGTCGGTGACGACCAGCGGAACCGGGCTGCCCGACTGGGCCACCATGCCGGCCAGATCCGTCTTCGCGTTGAATCCGGAGCGTGCGATGGTCACCGTCCCCGAAAGCAGACTGCGCACCGACGTTCCGACCAGAGCCAGGTCGGCGTCGAGCAACGTACTGACGCCCTCCGGATAGCGGACTCGAATGTTCGATGCCTTGGCCTGCAGACGGTAGCTGCTTTCCGTGCCGAAAGTGACAAACCCCGAAACCTCGAAGGCGCCGGCTCCAATCTGCCCGGACAGCTTCTCGATATTGGCGCGGTTCCGCTCAAAGTAGACTGTGCCGTTCGCGTGCTCGATACCGCTTGAAACGTCCCGGAGGAACAGCGAGGCGTTCGAAACGGTCATACGTCCGCTCAACTGCGGATCCTTCGCCGAGCCGCGCAGCACGGCATCCAGTTTCGCCGCCCCGCTCGTCGTCAAATCGGGCCGGAAACTACCGAGCACAGCGAGATCCGCCCCGCCGGTGACGCGTAAGTCCCACGGCGATTTCGAATTGAAGGTGTAGCCGCCCACGACGCTCAGATCCGTCTGTCGCGCCGTGAATTTCGCAGGCTTGATTTGCAGCCCATTCCGGTCCAACTCCACGGTGATCGGACCGGCATTGCGGAGCGTCAGGTCGCTGGGGTCGATCTGCGTATCGCGCAGTTGAGCGCTGGTCGGGCGGAGTTGCACATTCGATATGGCGGCCGTGACCCGCAGGTCGTCGGGCCGGGCGAGGGGCAGCGAAACAGTCGCTTCACCCTCGATAAATCCGCGCACGGGCAATGGTTCGCGCGCCTCGCCCGCCACCGGCGGGGAGACCAGTGTGCGAATCAGGCGCAGCGGCAGACGCGGCACTTGCAGCTTGCCCTGCAACGGATAATCGCCGTCAAAGCCGAGCGTCCCGAAGCCGATGATGCGGGTATTTTCAAGCAGCGCGTTCACTTCTACCAGCGACCTGCCTTGCTCAGGCCGCAGCATTGCTTCGGCACGCCCCAGCGCTTCCCCGTCCAGCGTCATCTTCTCTACCGTCAAGCGGCCGGACAAGCTCTCCGGGCGGACCTCCCGGTTTTGAATTCGCAGCGCGCCGCTCAAATCCGCCTGAAGCACACCGTCGAGTCCGGGCCGCGCGGCCATAAGGTTCTCGATCTTGTTGAGCGCGAGCTGCGATACGTGGACGTCGAAGCCTACACGTCCGTTGGACCAATCCCCGCTCGGATGGTCGAAGTTGCCCTTGCCGGCGATCTTCGCCCCATCGGCGGTCAGGTCGGCGTCCACCACCTCACGCCCATCGTTGCGAAACCGGAGAGACCCCTTTACGCGCTCCTCTTTTTCACCCTTCCACTGGATCGACGGAGCGTCGAATTGGACAGTCGCGTCCGGGCGATCGTAGGTCCCGTGGAAGCGCGCGTCGATATCGGCCTTGCCTGCGACGGAGAGCGGCGATCCGGCGAGTTTCGCAAGAACCGCCAGGTCAGCCTGCTTCAGCGCCAGGTTGCCCGCTATGGCCGAGCCACCGGTCAGCTTCCACTCCGACAGCGAGGCTGAAACCTCGCCGGAGACGTCAGCTCCCTCGCGCCGGACATGCAGGTTTTTGAAAAGCACGTGATCGGGCGAAGCTTGGGCGGAAGCGTCCACCGCGTCGAAGCGCACGTCCTGGTACACCACGTTCGTCGCGTCCACCTGCGCCGTGGCGGTAGGCCTCAGGATCGGCCCGTCCAGGGTGCCTGAAGCCTGCGCCGTGCCGTGTTCAAGCCGGAATGGCAAGCTGATGTCGTCCCGCTGCAGACCGAGCCGCAGGCCGTGCTCCAGATCCTGGAGGTCCGAAGTGGAAACCGTGAGGTTGAGCCGGCGATCCAATTCGCCATCGAAAGTCACGTGCGTAGCGTGTGTGTCGAGCGTAGAGGGCCCGAACAGGACCTGTTGGGATGCCTGGCGCCATTCAAAGTCGATGTTGCCTTGAAGAGGCCACGCACCGGGGGCGGCGGCCACCTGAAGTTTCGCGCCGAGCACCGTCCGGCTGAGATCGCCTCCGGTCCAGGCTGCTTCAAAATGAGCGTTGCCTGAGGTGAGTCCGTCCCACGCCGCGGGCAGGAAATCGAGCAACGGGCGGACCTGTTGCACTTGTGCATTTTGGACTGCGCCGGAAATCTCCAGGCGCTCCCAGTTCACCCACCCGCCGCTGCCGGCGAACAACCCGCCCAGCATCGCGGCGCGCAAGGCTCCGCAGCGAATACCGCCGGGCCCGAGTTCGCAGCGTCCTTCCGCCGTGGGGACCGTCGCGTGCCGGTCGACGATCACGAATTCAAGGCCCTTCGCCTGAACCCTCGCAACCGCAGCCCAGTCCTCGGGACTCCATTTCCACTCCCCTCCCAGCTTGAACTTGCCTGCGGGCAGCACGGGGCTCGGCAGGTCCGCGATGTCCAGTTCGGAGGTGTAGGTGCCGGACGCCGACGGATGGACAAAGTCGTCGAGCTCGCCATTCACGACGACCCACGTCTTGCCTCCGGCATGGCGTTTGCCTTTTCCTTCGATGCCGATACGCAGATCGCGCGCGGTCAGGCGTTTCGACTCCAACGCGAGCGCGCCGCGCACTGCCAGCGCAGGTATTCCTCCGGTCTCGATACGCTCGACGTTCAGTTGAGCCTGGTAACGGTCTGGCTTCCCTGCGAAGCTTAGCTTCGTGTCGAGGCCTAGGATGCGGCCCGTGAAGCCGAACTTGCGCAAAGCTACCTCAGCCGTGCCCCCGACGATCTCCGCGTCGCCCACCTGAAGGCGCAACAGGTCCTCGATCACGTTGCCTTTGGGCGGCGCCGCGGGGCGCGGCAAGTTCGTTGTGCCGTCGGCGGCCACGTAGATGTGTGCTTCCGGCTGTTCCACTTGCAGTTGCCGCAGATCCAGGCGGCGTTCGAAGATCGTGGCCGGGCCCAGCGTCAGCCGGATCTTTCGCACCCGCAAGAATGGCGCCTGCGACGGCTGCTCCCGGCCGTGCAGCACCACGCCCCTTAACTCGACCTCCAGATTGCGCCAGCTAAATCCGAACGAGCCAAGCTCGACGCGCGCGCCGGTAGCCGTGCCGATTTCGCGAATCAGTTTCACGCGTACCTGTTCACGAAACCAGTCGCTGCGCAGGATGACCAGCGTGGCCGTGCAGAGCGCAACGGCGCACAGCGCAACCCAGGCGGCGATCCGGCGCAGTCTCAACGGAAGGCCTCCTCGAAGACGCGGATCTTCACCTGTTGCCGGGCTTGTGCCAGCCATTGCTCCATCGCCGTGGTCGTCTTGCGGTAAGTGAGCAACTTCATGATGCCGGTCCTCGCATCTTCGGCCGAGGGAGGTGCAGCGTTGCGCTGTCGTGCCTCGGGCACCACCTCCTTGTCATATGCCTCCTGGACCTCCGCGTCGGTCACCAGCACGCCCGCGCTGAAGCGGAACTCCACGAAGCGCTGCAGCGTGATCTGATACTGAACCTCGTTCCGCAAATCCTCGATGGAAAAGCCATGGCTTTCGAGAGAGCGCGCCAGCGCGGCTGAATCCTCGTTCCGAGCCTTCAATAACTCGGCGATCTGCGCGTCTACGTCGGTCGCGGCCGGAGGAGCAAAGCGATTCAGCTCTAATTCGCGACGGATAAGGGTCTGGTCGATCAGTCGATCCGCGGCTTTACGCCGGGCCTCCGCGCCCAACTCCGCCGCGCGGCCTGCGAGAAAGGCCTCCATGCGAAGGTGGCGCCGAAGCGTGCTTTCCGTGATTGCTTCGTTACCCACGCGAACTGCGATACGATCCAACGTCTCTCCGTGCGCAAACGCCCCCAGAAGAACCAGGATTGTGGCCGCGCCTCGCATCAGAAGGTTTGCCCCAGGGAGAAAAAGAACTGGAAGGGGCTGACGCGCTGGGGAACGCTCTTCTGCGGGCTCGTGCCGCTGATCAGTTCTTCGAGGGTGCCCGAATATCCAGTGAAGCGCGGCGCATTCGGCGAGTAGCCGAGGTCCACGCGAACGGGGCCGATCGGGGTCCGGTAGCGAATGCCGATCCCAACCGAATGCACCAAGTAATTGAAGTCCTCGCGGTCGCGCTGGTGAAACCGGAAGGACATGTCGCTCAGGTTCGAATACACGTTGCCCATATCGTGAAACAAAACGCCGCCCAGCGTCTTGCCAACAACCGGGAAGCGAAGTTCGGTCCCAATGAACAGGAAGGAGTTGCCACCCAGAGGGAAGCCCGTGACTGGATCGCGAGGTCCCGCCTGGTTTTCGGGAAAGGCGCGGTTGGTGGTGTTGCCGCCTGCGAAGAAACGCTCCGGCAGGGGTACCGGGCTGGCGGAAAGATTATAGAGCCAGCCGAACGAAGCCGTGCGGGCGAGAATAATGTCGCGCGACAACTGGTGATAGGTGGAGTTCTTCAGCACCATTCTGGAGTAGTACGTGCCCGAGGTAATCGCTCTCGGCGCCAGGCCGAAATCGACTGTATTGTAAACGCCCCGCGTCGATTCCAGCGGGTCGTCGCGGCGGTCTTGAATCCAGGTCGCGGAGAGAATAGTGGTGCGGACCGGGACCGAATAGACCGGGATGAGGCTGGGGGAAATCTTCAACGTGCTGGCGTCGATGGAGACCTGGCGGATGGAAACGCGGTACTCCAGCAAGCTTGATCGCGAAAGCTTCTGGCTGAGTTGGACGGACCCCTCGACCCGCATCGAAGTGAACGTCCGGATGTCGCTGGAGCGGTCGAACAGTTCGCTGAACGAAAGGCTGAGGTTGTCGTTGCCCTGAAACTGGGGTGCCAGATAGCTGGCCAGCACGCGTTGCTGGATGGTGGAGATGCGCCCCGTCACGGCCGCGGTGTGGCCCAGGCCAAACATGTTCAGCCGGCTGATGCCGATGAGCGCTCGCGGACTGAAGCCCGCGGTGCCGGCAGGTGCGTCGAGACTGGTCGCGCTGCCGCCGATGCGCCCGATCTCCGCGCCCGCTCCCAGATTGAGCGTGTAGCGCCGGGCCTCGTCGGCTTGCAGCACTACATACTTGGAACGTTCCTGGCCTTCGGGGTTTTGAACCGCCACCTCGACGGTGCTGAAAATGCCCAGGTCATAAAGCCGGCGCTGCATTTCCACGATTGCGCTCTGCGAGAGGGGTTCGCCCGGCCGGATGGTGAGCCGCCTTTCCACCAGGCTCGGCCTGGTCGCATGCAACCCGTTTACCAGCACGCCGCGAGCGAAAATGCGCCGCCCTTCGTTCACCACGTACTTGAGGTTGACAAGACCGGTATTTTCGACGGGCTTGATCTGCGCATCGAAGATCGCTTCCGGGTAGCCGTTGTTGAAGTAGTAGCCGAGGATTGCATCGCGGTCCATCGCCACGCTGGAGACGCTGAACGGCTGGCCGGATCGCGAAGCGATCAACGCGTTCACTTCGTCCACAATCTTCAGATCGACGCCCGAGAGTTCCAACTCGCCCACGAGAATCTGCGGGCCTTCCTCGATCTTCATCGAGACGGCAATGTCTTGAACCTTCCCCCCGTCATCGCGGATGACTCGCGGGAGGACCTTCGCGTCGCGGAAACCGTTGTTCCGATATAGCTCCTGAATCGCCTGGACGTCGCGCTCGAGCATGGAAGGGCTGAATTTTCCCCGGCGGCCGCCCAGCAGCGAGGCCGGAGTGAGGCTCATCCGTTCGAGAATCGTTGACTCGTCGAAGTACTTATTGCCCTGAAGCTCGATTCGCGTGAAGCGGGAGCGAGGGCCTCGGGAGACCCGGTAGATCACCGTCTGGCCCGCGCCGTCGCTCGTTGACGACACGGCGTAACTGACCTTCGCGTCGAAGTACCCCTCGCCCGTGAAGTAGTCCTGCAGGCTTCCGACTCCCTCGGCGAGCAATGCAGTGTCGATGCTGCGCTCCTGAAAAATTGGCAGCACCCTGCGCAACGTGCCCTGCGACACGTGCGCACCCTCGGCGCGGACGGCCACTTTCGGCCCCGTTTCGATGGCGATATGGGGCGTCACCGTATTCCCGGCTTCGTTGTGGGTCAGCTCCGAGAGGTGCACGCTCGCCATCAGATACCCTTTTTTCACGTAGACGTTGCGGACCTTCTCCAGACCGCGCTGCACGCGCGCGTCGGTCGCTTCCCGCCACTCGCTCAGAGTGCCCCGCCGAAACCAGCTATGCAGGCTGAACGGGTTGGGCCAGCCTGTCGCGCGGATGATGCGCGACAGCTTGAACTTCGGATCGCCTTCGATCAAAGGCGTAACGAAACGGGCCCGATGACCGGTTTCCACGGTGAAGCGCAATTCGGCCTGTTCCGCGGAATCCCGGTTCTGAATCTCGTAGCGAATCGTGGGGGCGAAGAATCCGTTGGCGCGCAGCAGGGTTTGCATCTGCCGGACAGCGGTGGCCATGGATTCCTCGTCATAAGATTCGCCGAGATTCAGCGCGGATACGCTGACCAGTTGTTCGCCAGTCGGCGGTGGCACGCTCCCGTTCACGGAGATGCGGGAAAGAAAATGCCTCGACTGGGTGTGGAATGTGACTGCGACGCCACTCGGGGCAAGCTCGCCCGAGACGACAATGTCCTCATAGCGGCCCGTGGCATACAGCCGCTCGATGGCGTGGCTCAGCGAAAGCTCTTCCAGCATGTCGCCGGGATGAAGCGGCAGCGAGATCCGGATCTGCTCAGGTGGGATGGGCTGTTGTTCGGGATCGAAGGCGATGGAGGCAATCGGACGCCCGTACAGGCTCATCTCCGGCTGCCCTGCCACAAGGGCGGGCGTCCAGGAAGTTAGTGCCAGTATAAGCAGCGCGGCCGCGCCATTCCGCTTCACACTTGGTCATGATATCAAGCCCTTGCCGGCGCGAAGGACTAGCTTTCCCAGAAGATTGCGGCTATTGCCCAAACGGCCCTTCGGCTTACCCCATTGCCGTTCTTCTGGGCATGATCCCCAGGCCGTCCCCGTTCGGGAGGCGCGGCAGCGCAATCTCATCCGCGCGCAGAGGCAGATCGGCGCATCCGATCGCGCCTAAAACCTGACCGCCGGGCTCACTTTGCCAGCGAGTGGTGATCGTAGCTCAACTCGCGCGTGATTTTCCACGCGCCGTCCTTGTATTGCCACAGATGAGTGAATCTCGCTTCGCCGACTTGCTCCGTGTCCTCGTGCCCGGGGTGGTGAAATCGGTGAACACCCACCTGGATCGCGCCATAGCCTTTCATCACATAAGCGTGGAGGCTGCCAGGAACGAGTTCCCGCGTGACTTTGCCGCAGATGTTGTTCTTCACCGCTTCGGTCAGCTTCTCTTTGCCGATCGTCAGCCCACTTTGATCGTGGTAGAACTCCACGTCATCGGCGAAAAACGAAGCGAACTTCTTCAGATCGCATGTGTTGTAGGCATCGAAGAGCGAGGCATCGAGCGCAGCCGTAACCTTGTCGAGATCCTCCTGGGACTTGATACTGTCCAGGCTCTGGGCATCGGCACGGGAGAGGCATAAAACAGTCGCCGCAAGCATCAATGGCAGTGTTCGTAAACTCATGCTTTTACTCCTGGGGCTCCGGACTGGCTTGGAATTTCGGCCGTGCTCAAAAATACGCAGGCCGGGACGGGCGTGTTCCCGCGAACTCGATTCCAACGTTTGACAAGCCCAAGCCATCGCCGGCTTCCGCCCAGCGGGAGACGCGGCGGATCACGAATCCGAACTCAAGATTCGCTTACGGGGCGTGCGGCCTCGTCCTGCGCGTCCGGCGAATCGGCGATGCCCCGTATTCACCGCGCGGGAGCAGCGAGCATGGCCTTCCAGGAATCCTCATCCTGACCGATGCTGATCCGGTTGACTCCGCGAACCAGTGGCAGCCTGAGCAATCTCGGATCCTGTTCGATCCTGGCGAGTAGTCCGGCGTCGGAGAGCTTGACGTACTTGAGCCCCGCGTCGGCGTACGCCTTACCTTCGCTGTCCAAGAGGCCGGCCAAACCGAAGCGTTCGGTGAACCTCTTGATCTCGCCGGGGGCCATCGGCTTTTGCTTCAGGTCCACGAAGTGGATCGCCACTCCACGCTCTTTGAAGAATCGCTCGGCGGCACGAGTCGGCGGAGAGTTTTTCACGCCGAATATCTGGACACTCACCATATGGTTCGATTTTGGCAGAAGAGAATCGTCGAGCCCGAGAGACCGGTCTCTGCGGAACCACCGCCTTCCCGTTGTTCGGGGTTGCTCCGAAAATCTGGCTGTTGATTGCGCGGCGCTCGCACTTCCATGCGTTGCCAGCACCGAGATGGGATGAGAAGCCCCGAACGAAGAGAGGGGTCCCCCGGAGCTTTCCTCCGCTTCGCGGTGCTCCTTCGGCGCCGCGCCTCCGTGGATTTCCATCCAGCGCCGAGGCCGCTTCCACGGGACCCCTCTCTTCGTTCGGGGCCGGTGGTCGGCCGCGCAGCCACAGCTCAGACCGGCTTGGCCAGGATCTTCGTCAACGCCTTCGCAACCAGTTCGGCTTCGCCCGGCTGCAGCATCCAGACCGTGAACACAAGCTGTTTATCGTCAGTCAGCGGACAAGGTTCAATCGACGGCTCTCCGGAACGCAGCCGTTTCATCACCTCGCGCGGGCCGATCTTGAGCTGTGCGTCGTCCCAGCGGATGTAGAGGTGAGGAGCGTGGTTGGCGATCGGCGGCAGAACCACTTCCGTCGTTACGGAGGGGAACTTCTTCGCGGCGGAGGCGATGACGCCGCAACGGCGGTCCCACTCGCGGCTCTCGGCGGCGTGGTCGCGCTTCAGATAGAGTTCGAGCGCCACCAGCATCCCGAGCATCTCCTCCTTGTTCACCTTCATGCCGCGCGCGATCGAATCGCTGTAAGGCGACGTGTTCAGTCGCGCCGCCGCGATCAGATCTTTGCGGCCCGCCAGCAGCCCAGCGCTCTGCGGGCCGCACAGGCCTTTGCCGCCCGAGAAGGTCACCAGATCGAAGCCCATTTTCAAATACTTCGAGAGGTTCTCGACAGGTGGCACGTCGGCCGAAGCATCGTTGAACGTCGGAATTCCTAGCTTCTTGCCCAGCCGCACCCACTCGCCCGAGTTCATCTGACCGCGAGGGTCCGCGTCGTTGAAGAACAGCATCATCGCCGTGCGCTCGCCGGCCGCTTTCTCCAACTCTTCGGCAGTTTCGATCTCCACCATCTTGACGCCCGTCGCGCGCACCGCATGATCGTACGCGTAACGGTGCGACTTTTGCACCAGGACCTCGCTCTTCATCCCGGTGAGGTCCGGAATTTGCAGAATCTTCTTTTGATCCTCGCCCGTAATGCACGCCGCTGTGCCGCAAGTCAAAGCTCCCGCCGCGCCGGAAGTCACCATCGCGGCTTCCGCGCCCAGCAACTCGGCGATGCGTTTGCCGACCGCGTCCTGCACCTCGCCCAGCCGGTAGAAGCGGCGCGAGGCGTAGGTCATCGCCTCCATCACTTCCGGCGGCATCAGCGACGCCGTGAGCATCGTATAGGTCCCGGCCGCGTTGATGAACGGCTTCACGCCGAGTCCGGCGAAGTAATCCGGGACCTTCACCGTGGGCGCGGCGAATGCGTTGTGCGCGAATAGCCCGCCCACGAGCGGCGCCTGAGAGAGCAGTTGAAGAAATGTCCGGCGATCAGCCATTGTTCAGCCTCCGCTCACCGGCGTGAGGGCCGGCGAGCCGTGTCTTGCTGCGTGGTCAGTATAATGCGCACGACAGGTCAATGCACGCGGTCTGTGGACTGGGCAACTCGCATCCAGCGTAGATTAATCACCCTCAAAGAAGTCTTGATCGATCTTCTTCAGCTCGTAAGACTTGGCGACAGTCACGCCAACGTTGTGTTCGATCATCAGATCCGCCAGTTGCCGACCGTCGATTAGGACAATTCTCTGGTCTAGATTCTGAACGCAGGAGATGGCATCAGAGGTGAAGGTGCTGGTGGAAATCAACACACCTTTGCGAGCTCTCCTCACGGTCAGGCTTCCAATGAATTCCCGTACGGTCTTGCTTCCAACCGGCTGATCAGTGTAGCGCTTAGCTTGAATAAACACGTTGTCCAGCCCAAGTTTGTCTTCCTTGATGATCCCGTCAATACCTCCGTCACCGGTCTTCCCAACAGCCTTGCCCGCATCCTGAATGGATCCTCCGTAGCCCATCGCGACGAGTAATCTCACGACAAGCTGCTCGAAGAAGGATGGCGACCCTCGCTTGACCATCTCCAGGATCTCGTCGGCTAAAGAACCGTTCAACTCCTGGAACCCGATCTCAATTCGCTCTTCCGGCGTCTGGGGGATGGGAATGCATCCGGCCGACTCGGATTGCCTTCTGTCGGCTTCATTGTGCCTGGGCGCGCTAAACTCGACGAACTCAGGGTACTGGCTCAAGACGGAAACAGTGAGCTTCTCCGGCTTGGTCTTCAGGAGATCTTGTCCGCGCTCTGAGATGCGATAGACTCCTCGTCTCACTCGCACGAGCAGCCTGGCAGAGTACAGGTAAGTGATGCTCCAATTGACCCGATCTTCATAGCGGGTTTTGGTCCCACTGGGAAGCATCTCCTGCATGTCCTCTTCCGAGATTGCCATCAGCGAAGACACACTCTCTCGGAACTCGGAAACTGAGTGGTCTTTGCCGTCGGCGGCGAACTTCAGGACCGGGAGCATGAACGCTTGGAAGTCTGGTATTGCCATTTTCTTTTAGGAAGAATCTCAACTGACTATCGGCATGTTGAAGCGACTCGGAATGTAAACGTAATCTTGGGAATTCGGCAGGAATTCCGCGCCGTACTTCCCGTGCCCCCTCCCCCGGATGTCTGCGTTGATGCAGTTCGCGATGAACTCCTCTTGCAGGCCGGTCTCTTCCATGAGTCGCCAGACCTCAACCTGATCATCCTCCCGGTGCCCGCTGGTTCGCTTCTTAAGTGCCGCGGACAATACTCCAAACGATTCCTTGAAAGTGGCCTCATCTAGCTTTCCCGTTAGCGTCATCGCATCAAACCAACCACTGGCCGTGAAGTGAACAGAGAGAATCTCATCAAAAAACCAGCAGACGGTGATTCGGCCTCTCGCCTCCAGGTCCTTCCAGGTCGTCGGCGGGATCGCGTATCGTATCTCGTCGTCTAGCTCAACTGGGGACATGCTGTGGAAGCTACGGTCTCCAAGCCCCTTGAGCAGCCACTTCAGGGCCTGCTTCTGAGCAGCGATACGGTCTGCAGGACTCAACGGCATGCTGGGTGCAGCATAACACCGCGATTATCGGACCGATGAGTGCAAATTCGAGTGCCATTGAATCCAGGCCTCGGGAAGTCGCGTGTGAATCGTTTTGCTGGTGCCCGGGGTGGGACTTGAACCCACACTTTCCTTACGGAAAAACGGATTTTAAGTCCGTTGCGTCTGCCGGTTTCGCCACCCGGGCCAAGGGAAGGACGGAGAGTCCGGCTGAATCCATTCTAATCCAACGCCGGAAGCCGCTTTCGCTTTTGGAGATCCATCAAGGCGCATCCCGCGCACGGCTGGTCACCAACCCGCGCAGAGAATATTCCGCTTGTTCTCTTCCATTTGCGGCGATCACGCGCCGGGATGCCGACAAGAAGTGAGATGGGTGAGCCGGAGAACCCGGTTGACTCTCACGGAACGCATCAACGCCCCCGGCCCCAAGCGAATTCTCTCGCTCGATGGCGGCGGCGTTCGCGGAGTCATCTCTCTGCGGATCCTCAAGCGTGTCGAAAGCCTGCTGCGAGATGCCACCCGGAACCCGCGGCTGAGGCTCTCGGAGTGGTTCGACTTCATCGGCGGAACGAGTACCGGAGCCATCATTGCCGCCTGCCTTTCCCTCGGCATGGAGGCCGGCCAGATCGAGGAGTTCTACCAAAGTTGCGCCCGCGAGATGTTCCGGCGCGCCAGTCTGGTCGAGCGGCTCTGGTATCGCTACGAGAAGGACCGGCTCTCGGCAAAACTGCGCGAGATCCTGGGCGAAGAGACGCTCGGATCGGACAAGATCTCCACGCTGCTCCTGTTGATGCTGCGAAACGCCACGACGGAATCCACCTGGCCTATCTCGAACAATCCGTGGGCCCTGTACAACGACCCGGCGCGGCCGAACTGCAATCTCCGGCTGCCGCTGTGGCAACTGGTTCGAGCGTCCACCGCGGCTCCCAGCTACTTTCCCGCCGAGACGATTCGCGTCGGTCCGCGCCCCTTCCTGTTTCAGGACGGAGGCGTCACGCCTTTCAACAATCCGGCATTCCAGATGTTCCTGATGGCCACGGCCGGGCCGTACCGGGTCGGCTGGAAGGCGGCGCCGGAGAGTCTGCTGGTGGTTTCGGTGGGCGCGGGATCCGACTCCCTCGGTGAATCCGAATCTGTCAGTGTTCGACCTGGATCTCGCCTCCACCGCCGTGCAGAGTGCCCCAGGCTCTGATCGCGGGAATGCAGATGCACGCCGACATGCTGTGCCGGCTCTTTGGAGACTGCCGCTTCGGCTTGCCGCTCGACAGGGAGGTCGGCGACCTGATCGGCGCCGCCGCGCCGGGCGGCCGCAAGCTCTTCAGCTACGTCCGTTACGACGCCGCGCTGACCGCCGAAACGCTGCTCGGGCTGGGGCTGGGACACATCCGGGCGGAGCGGATCCGCGAGCTCGACTCTTGCGATTCCGTCGCTGCGCTGGCAGAAGTCGGCCAGGCCATCGCCGAATCTCAGGTCCGCCTGTCTCACCTGGGGCTTTGAAGAATCGCCCTGCCGGGGCCTTGTGGCGCACGCCTTTAGCGTGCAGTGGCGAGATTCATCTCGACATCGGGCATGGCGGCATAAATGCCACCACGGCACGCTGAATCGTGCGCCACGGACCGCCCCCGGCCCAGATTTGACCGCAAAGTCCCGTCCTCCGGCGGTTTTCCCGCATCTCACAGATAATGGAATGATACGGGGTGCGCCCCGGCAAGGAACTGGACTCCCATGACTTTGGCCCGCGTGGTCCTAGCGGCTACGTTTTTCTGCTGCATCTCGACGCTCCTGCCCGCGCAGGAGGCCTCGCTCGAACCTCCTAAGGCCGGACCGGTTCAGATCTTCCATGCCACGGACATCCGCCCTGGGTTGAAGGGAACCGCCTGGACTGTGTTTCTGGGCACCAAGCCCGAGCCGATCCCGGTGGAGATCATCGGACTTTGGAAGAACGCCTGGGGCCCGAAGCAGGACGTCATTCTCGCCAAGCTCGGCGGCAAAGCGGCGCGAACGAACGTCGCCGGAGGCATGAGCGGCAGCCCGGTTTATATCGACGGCAAACTCGTGGGCGCCATCGCGTTGCGTCTCAGCGTCTTTTCGCCCGATGCCATTTGCGGCATCACGCCGATCGAGAACATGCTGCAGATCGACGAGATCGACCGTTCGCGCCCGTCCGATGCACGCTCTCCTTCTACGCCGGTCGCGATGCATGGACTCGCGGTGCCCGGTGAATTGCTGGCCTCCGCCGCGCCTAGACTTGCGCTGTCCAATCCGTCGCTGGTTCCCATCGGCACGCCTCTCAGCTTCTCGGGCTTCAACGAAGCCACGCTCCAACAATTCCAGCCGTACTTCGATCAGATGGGTGTGGTGCCGGCGCTCGGCGGGGCGACGGGCAACTCATACTCCGCCAAACCTGTGGTGGGCTGGGACAAGTCGCTCCAACCGGGCGAGGCCATCGCTGGCGTGCTGGTGAACGGCGACCTCGCCATCACCGGTCTCGGAACGGTCAGCTACAACGACGGCAAGCGCGTGCTGGGCTTCGGCCACAGCTTCTTCAATTTGGGCCCTGTCTCCATGCCGATGAGCGGTGGCGAAATCATCCACGTCCTCAGTTCCTCCTACCAGCCGAACAAGTTTGCCAACGCTACCGGTATTGTCGGCGCGCTGCGGCAGGATCGCCATTCGGGCATCATGGGCGTGCTCGGGGAGACGGCAGACATGATCCCAGTCTCGCTGACGGTGCGCTCCTGGGCCGGCGGCACGCCGCGCGATACCAAGCTGCGGTTCAACGTCTTCGTCCATCCCAAATGGACGCCTTATCTGATGCTTCTGACCACGTTCAACAGCCTGCAGGATCTGAACGACGGCACAAGCGACGAAGCAACCTATTCGTTGCACGCCAAGATCGAATTCGACGGTCTGGAGCCGCTGGATTTGCGTGACACGGTGACCACCATGGACTCGCCCATGCCCGCGCCGCTCCAGATCGCCTCCTGGTGGGCGGACCGGTTCAACCGCCTGTACACGCTCGCCGAGGGCGCGCCAAAGATCCGGCGCATCGAAGAAACGATCGAGGTTCATCCGCAGCGGCGCATCGTCACGCTTGAGAGCGCTTTGCTCGATTCGAGCGAGGTGGCGCCGGGCGAAGAGATTCGCGGACGGGTGGTCCTCCGGCCCTGGAAGGGACAGCCCGAGACCCGGGAGTTCCGTCTGAAAGCCCCGCTGTCGATATCGCGCGGAGAGCATCGCATCCTGATCGCCGACAGCGACATCATGAACCGGGCGCAGTTGTTCGCCGGGATGGTCAACCGGCACCTTTCCGCCACGGAAGCGGTGAACCTGCTCCGTCAGGAGCGGTCCAACTCCCAGGTGAACATCACGCTGATGGAGTCGCGCCCCAGCGTGTATGAGGACGACCGCACGATGGCCGCGGTGCCTTCCTCCGTGTTGAACGTCCTGAATTCGGCGCGCCCGTCCACTCCCATGATCGCGACCACGGAGACCGCTCGCGCCTTCGAATCCTTCTCTCTGGACGCGGTCGTTAGCGGCAATCTCAGTCTGCGCATTACCGTCAAGTAGATCGAACAAATCATCTCATGCACGTTTCACGCATCCTGCTCTGCTCGGCCGTCGTTGCGGCCACCGCGGCTCTTGCCGTGGAGACGAAGACGTGGGTCCACTCCGAGGTTCAGGAGTTCGACAAAGGCACGTTGAAAGGGGTTTCGCTATGGAACTCCGGCCACGTCAGCCTGGCGCCGAAACAAACTGAGCGCATGGACGCAGGCGCGGTCCACCTCTGGAGCGTTGTAGCCGGCAGCGGCGGGCGCGTTTACGCCGGCGGCGGCGACGGCAAGGTATATATCCTCGACGCAGCGGGCAAGTCGCGCACTCTGGCAACCTTGGACGGCGGAGGCACGGTCTATGCGTTGGCCGCCGCCGGCGACGGAATTTATGCCGCCACGTCGCCTGACGCGAAGATCTGGCGGGTCGGAAATGACGGCAAAGCCAGCCTGTTCTGCGCGACCGACGCGCACTACATCTGGGCGCTTATCCCGACGGACAAGGGCGCGCTGTATGCCGCCACGGGCGATCCCGGACAAATCCTCAAGATCGACGCGCAGGGCAAGTCGACGGTCTTGTTCGACGCCGGAGAGACGCACGTGCGGTCTCTTGCGCTGGGCAAGGACGGCAACCTGATCGCGGGCACGGATTCCTCCGGCGTGGTTATACGCGTGAACTCCAAGGGCGAAGGCTTCGTGCTGCAGCAGACGGGGAAGCGCGAAGTGACCGCGATCGCTGTCGCCAAGGACGGGACCGTCTACGCCGCCGCGTCGGGTAATCGCGGGCCAATCCTCCCAGCCGTCCCGGCCCCGCCAATGCCTGGTCAGGTTCCCGCGCCCACCACCGCCATGCCCGGTCAGGCGAACCCGCACCAGCCCGCCACGCAGACTGCCGCCCAGCGCGCCGCCAACGCTCCTCCAACTGTCCAGCCGCACGCCGCGCCCGCCGGCGGCAGCGAGATCTGGCGTATCGGGCCGGATGGCGAGCCGTCGCTTATCTGGAATCACCCGCAGGCGCTTGTGTATGCACTCGCTTTCGACGCGGACGACCGGCTGCTCGCGGCAACGGGCAACCAGGGACGCATCTATCGCATCGACTCGCCGCAATCCTATCTGCGCCTCGTTGACACTGAGACGTCCCAGATCACCGCGCTCGCGTTGCTGCCCGGAGGCGGCGTCGCGGCGGCGACCGCGAATCCCGGCAAACTGTTCCAGGTCGGGCCGGAGTTGGAAAGCTCGGGCACGCTCGAAAGCGACGTCTTCGACGCGGGATCGTTCACGAATTGGGGCCGGCTGCGCGCGGAGGCTGAAGCCAACGGCGGCGCGGTGAAGATCGAAACGCGCAGCGGAAACCTTGACACGCCCGAGAAGAACTGGAGCCCTTGGGCGGCCGTCGATGGTGCAACGGGATCTCGCGTTTCGTCCCCCGCCGCGCGCTTCTTCCAATGGCGGGCAACGTTCACGTCCGAGGCGAAGGACGCCAAGCGTCCGCCGGAGTTGAGCTTGATCGAGGTCGCCTATCAGCAGAAGAATGTCGCGCCGGTGCTCGACAAGCTCGAGATCACGCCGTATAACCACAAGTTCCCGGCGCCCTCTTTTTCCATGCTGAGCAGTACCACTCCCAACACGCTTTCACTGCCGCCCATCGGCCAAGCGCGGCGCAACAGCCCGTCGCTGCCTCTCAATGAGTCTTCGGGCGCGGCGACGATGAATTACGACAAGGGCTGGATCGGTGCGCGCTGGAAGGCATCCGACCTCAATGGCGATGCGCTGCAATACAAGATCGAATACAGGGGCGAACAGGAGCACGAGTGGAAGCTTCTGAAGGACGAGTTGAAGGAGAATCGCTTCAGTTGGGACGCGACCTCGTTCGCGGACGGCCGCTATCGTCTGCGCGTCACCGCGACCGATCTACCCGACAACTATCCGGCGGTTGCGCTTACGGCCTCTATCGAGAGCGATTCCTTCACGATCGACAATACGCCGCCGCGCCTCGAGGGCCTCTCCGCCAAGAGCGAAGCGGGCAAACTCGTCATCCGCTTCCATGCCGCGGATGCGTCGAGCGACCTGGACTCGGCGGAGTTCAGCATCAATGGCGCGGAGTGGAAACCGGCGCGTCCGGTCACGGGCATGACCGATTCGGCCGCGCTCGATTATGTGGTAGAAACCGCGCTCCCGTCAGGCACTGAGTGGACAGTCGCGGTGCGCGTCTCGGACACAAACGATAACGTGGCCGTCAGCAAGATCGTAGTGAGGCCGTAGCGCCTTTGGGAACCCCGCCTGGGAACGCCGATCTCCAGATCGGCTCTTGCCGAACGACCGATCTGGAGATCGGCGTTCCCAGGCGGCTCGTACTTGGCAAATTGCCTTACACCTCTTTGTCTTTGGCGATCTGCGCGAACTGCCCATTCACTGCACGCACGTAGTCGCCGGGAGCGAGCAGGATCTGCTCCCCGCGCATACCGGCACTCACGCCGATGACGTCGTAGAGTTGCGCGAACTCGTCCACCCAGACGGGATACTCGCGCTTGCAGGCGAGCGCCGTCACCCCGCCGCGAACGTAGCCCGTCAGCGGCTGCACCTCTTTGAGCGGCACGGTGTCCACCTTGCGGTCGCCCGTTGCGCGGGCCAGCATCTTCAAGTCCAGCGCCGCATTGCCCGGAATCACGGCCAGACACACACCATTGCGATCGCCGCGCGCCACCAATGTCTTGAACGTCTGTTCGGCTGGAAGGCCGATCTTGGACGCGACTGATTCGGCGCTCAGGTCGTCGGGGTCCACCTCGTAGGTGCGCACCTCGTATGCAATGCCCAGCGCGTCGAGCTGCCGCATCGCATTGGTCTTTTGGGAAGCCATACTCGCTACCACCAGCTCAGTTTTGGGAAGGCCGCTGGCACGGAAGGTCAGGGCTTCTCGAATACGATATCCGTCAGCCAGAAGTTATTCTCGTTGACGTTGACCGTGGCCCGGATGACCGAGCCCATTTTGATTTTGGAGTACTCGGCAAGCGAGGGGACGGGGAACTCCATGGTCATGGCCTCCATCCAGCCCTCGATCTTTTCGTGCTTGATGACGGCGATGCGGTTTTCCGGCCTCAGGCCCACCACCTCGCCGTGCAGCTTGTAGCGCTGCTTTGCCTCGCCATAATCGTAAGCGTGCTCGCTGCGCGCGCATGAGGCGCAAGCCGCGGCCGCCCCCAGCAGCGAGGAGTTCTTGAGCCAGGCACGGCGCGTCATGCTTTCGCCCCTATGTGGTTGGGCCGCCTTTGAAGCCATAATCGGGATCCGTCTCCTTCCCCTTGATTCCCAACTCCCGAATGCGCTGGTGGAACGGCGCTCGAGTCCGTGCTATCCCCACCAAAACTATCCTCTCCATGCTAGTCCTGCCCGCCCCTCAGAAAACCGGCGGACTTTGCGGAATGGCCGCGCCGTCGCAGCGCGGATCGGAGCCGGCGAAATTCACTTGCCGCTTGCCGTCGCGCATTACCGCTTCTCCCTGCCCGACAGCCGAGGCGAACGGCGGCAGCAATGAGACCACGTGGCCGCGCCGGGCGAGTTCTTTCTGGACGTCCACCGGGACCCGCGATTCCAGCGTCACATCGCAGCCTTCGAACGTCGCCTTGGTGAAGCGGGCCGCTTCCAGCGCCGACTGTACGTTCATTCCGAAGTCGACGACGTTCGCCACGAACTGCGCATGGGCCTGCGCCTGGTTCCATCCGCCCATGATGCCGAAGCCGATGGCGACATCGTCCTTGCGCATGAAGGCCGGGATGATGGTGTGTAGAGGCCGCTTGCGCCCGGCGAGCGAGTTCGGCTTGCCCGCTGTCAGCTCGAATCCGGCCCCGCGGTTGTGGAACGAGAAGCCCGCGCCCGGCGCCACCATGCCCGTGCCATAGCCGCCGTAGTTGCTCTGGATCAGAGAGACGATGTTGCCGTCCTTGTCGATGGTGGACATGTAGATGGTCTCGCTGCCGCGCGCGTTCAACTTCTCGCCCAGTTCGGACGCCACCACCTGGCAGGCGGCCTTGTCCATGTGAATCAGCTTCGCGCGCTCGGCGGCGAGGTCCTTGGACAGCATCTCCTGTACCGGGATGGGCGTGAAGCGCGGGTCGCCCACGTAGCGCACCATGTCGGCGTAGGCCAGCTTCTTCGCCTCGATCATCACGTGCAGCGCGGCAGCCGAGTTGTGGCCGTAGTCGGCCAGAGGGAAGCGCTCCATGATGTTGAGCATCGAAAGCGCGGCGATGCCCTGCCCGTTCGGAGGCAATTCGTAGACGGTCCAGCCGCGATACGTCGTCGAAATGGGCTCGACCCATTCGGGCTGGAATTCCTCAAAGTCTTTGAGCGCATGAGTACCGCCCTGTTCATCCAGGAATTTCACCATCAGCTCGGTCAGTTTGCCATGGTAAAACGCGTCGCGGCCGTGGGCGGCGACCTGCCGCAACGACTCGCCCAGCGCCGGATTCTTGAAGACATCGCCCAGACCGGTCCGCACGCCGCCCGGCATGTAGGTCTCTTTGTAGCCGGGCTGATTGAGGAAGACTTTGCTGATCCAGTAGCGCGAACTCCACTCGGGCATCACGAAGCCGTTCTCCGCGTAGAAAATGGCCGGGGCCAGAATCTTCGAGAAAGGCAGCGTGCCGAAGCGCTGCCGCAGCGCGTCCCATCCGGCCACGCAGCCCGGCACGGTGATGGTGTGAACGCCGATGGGCTCGAGCTTGTCGATGCCCTTGCTCTTCAGATAATCGATCGTCAGGCCCTGAGGCGTCCAACCGCTGGAATTCAGCGCGTACAGCTTGCCGGTCTTCGCCTCGTAGTAGATGGCGAAGAGGTCGCCGCCCATGCCGTTCACGTACGGTTGGGTCACGCCGAGGACCGCGTTCGCCGCTATTGCCGCGTCCACCGCGTTCCCGCCGGCTTCCAAGACCTTGGCTCCCGCTTGCGACGCCAGGAACTGCGGCGTCGCCACGATGCCGTATTGGGTGGTGATCATCGACCGCGCCTGATCGGGGCTGGACGAGAATTGCTGGCCGTTGGAGAGAGCCGCAAGAGCAAGGCAGATCGCGAAGGTTTTCACGGATAGCACTCCTCGGGAGAACTCGCGCCGCGAAGCAAACGCGGCTCCGCGACATTGGATGATCGAATCTCCCAGACTCCCCCACACCGGGAGATCGGGCAGACTCCTCCAGGCTACCGCCATGAGCCAGGAGAGGGAAACTGTCGCGAAGGACTGAGATTCTGCTGAGATTTCAGTTGCGCTCAGAGTATTGAACCTTAGAATAGATCGGAGGCATGAACGCCTTCACGGAGGCCCTGTGCCATGGCGATGCTGCGGCAGTTGGTACGTGTCGAACTGGCGATTCTCGCCGCCTGCTTCGGCGTGGTCTTCGCGTGGAAGATCGTGCGCGGCATGCTGCGGCCGGAAGGCCGGCTGGCATTCGGGCGTCTATTCGGGGGTGGCGTGGCGGGCCTGCCGCGGATGCAACTGTTGGCTGCAAGTCTGGTTTTCGCGCTTGTTTATCTGGCCAGTTCGCTGCGCTCGGCCGCGAGCGGCGCGCTTCCGCCGATTCCGGACTATGCGTTGGTGCTGCTTGGCTCCAGCCAGGCAGCGTTTCTCGGCGCGGCGGCCTGGCGCATTCTGCGCCCGTCTGGCTTTTTGAAGAACGAGGAGGAGAAGTAAGTGGACACTATCTGGAAGAACATCATTCGCACAGTGTTTGTCCTGCTTGGCCTGGCGCCTGTCGTGATGATCATTTACTTCGCGACGTGGCGGACTCTGACAAAGGACTACCTGCTGATAGTGCTGGGCGCTGAGCTGGCTGTGTTGCTGTTCATTTTCGGAGTCATCGTGTTGTATGCGATGGCCACGGATCAGATCAAGATTGAAAAGCTAATCAGCGAGCAGAACGGCGACGCCAGCATATCTCGATTTCAGCTCCTGATCTTCACTTTTACCATCGCGCTCAGCTTTGTTTACCTGGTCCTCATCGGTCCCGGCAAGTTCCCCGACGTTCCGAATCAGGTGCTGATTCTGTTGGGGATCAGTGCGTCGACGTATGGCGTGGGTAAAGGACTGCAGGTCGTGGGCGGTCTCAACTCGCCGTCACAGCCGACGGCCCAGCCGGGAGCCGCGCGGCCGAACGCGCCGGGGGATCAGACTCCCGGGAATTGAACCTCGCAGCCCGGCCTGCAGGTCGGTTCGGGGCCGGCTGTGCGGCTAACCGCTCCAGTGCATCCGCAGCCGAACGCCACGGCACTCAACGGTCTTCTTGCGTTCCCGCTTGCATGAGGGGGCACAGCTCTCTAGGCAGTCCTTCCGCCTGAAGTGGGCAAACCGGTTCGGCGGCTTTGCCGTCAGACGGGCTTTGCGGAGCTGAGGGCACGGTACTTCCGGATGCAGCGTTCGCCACTGCCTGCCATTGGAGCCGGCGTTTGAAGGAATCCTTCAGCTTCTGGAGTGAAGTTGTTCGCGCTGACGCCGTTATGAGTGTCATGGTTGAGGCATGAACTCGCCGGAGCTTTTCTAGTTCATCCCGCAGCTGCAATGCGTAAAACGCCAGGACAGTCAGAATCAGCGTCAGGGCCGAAATGACGATAAGGTACGGGAAGGGATGCGGAAACGTAGTCTCAACCCTCCAATCGGCGTCCCGAATATAGCAGGAACCGAGGCCGGACGTCGAGATTATTCTGGTATTTCAGACCGTCAACTCCGATGAATCGATCAATGGAGCGACGGCCCAGCTTCTGATTCTCCCCGCTCGGTTACTACGGCGGAGCGCGATTCACGGCACAGGTTCAAGGCTAGACTATGAGGTACAGTCACGCGAGTTCCTGGGGAGGAATTGATGATCACAATCCTTGGAACGGGCGGCGCCATCGGCAGCGAACTGGTCAAGCAATTGGCGCGCACGAACGCCCGCGTGCGCCTCGTCGGACGCAATCCCAAGCTGGCAGCGGGCGCCGCGGAGATGGTGACGGCCGACGTTTCCGACCTGGACCAGACCGTTCGGGCCGTCTCGGGATCGGATGTCGTGCACTTGCTCGTGGGCCTCAAATACGACTACTCGGTCTGGCGGGAGCTCTGGCCCAGGATCATGCGCAACGCGATTGAAGCGTGCAAGCGGGCCAATGCGAAGCTCGTTTTCTTCGACAACGTGTACATGTACGGAAGAGTCGCCGGGAAGATGACGGAGGAGACGCCGTTCAATCCGTGCAGCAAGAAGGGCGAGGTCCGCGCCCGGATCGCCACGGGACTTCTCGACGAAATCAAAGCCGGCAACCTGACCGCGCTGATCGCCCGTTCGGCCGATTTCTACGGCCCCGACGCCAGGACCAGCGTCGCGAATCTGCTGGTCTTCGACAAGTTCGCCAAGGGAGAAAAAGCGGCGTGGCTGGTCAACGATTCCGTGCCGCACTCTTACACCTTCACGCCGGACGCCGCGAGGAGCCTGGTCCTTCTGAGCGAGACCGAATCGGCCTGGAATCAGACCTGGCATGTGCCTACCGCGCCGGATCCGCCGACGGGCAAGGAGTTCATCGCCCTGGCCGCCCAGGCCTTCGGAGTGCCCCCGCGCCACCGAGTGCTCAACCGGCCGATGCTCAAGGTCGCCGGCTGGTTCGACCGAACCATCGCGGAGAGCTACGAAATGCTCTACCAGAGCGAGTCCGAATACCTCTTCGATTCGACGAAGTTCGCCAAGGCTTTCCAGTTCGAGGCGACGGCGTATGCGGAGGGCGTGAGGACCGTCGCGGAGAGTTACAAACAGAGCGCGAGCTAGTGCGCGAGAGATCCCTCGGGCTATTCGTCGCTCGCATCCCGATGCACAGCGGCGAGATGCTGCAGCGTTCCAGCCGGTGTTCCCCTCACAAATCGGATTCGATTGGGGGGGGCATCTCCCCCGAAAGAAATTGATTTTCGTGCAATCCGCACTCTTTCGGTTATAATCATTCTCGCCAGTGTCAGCCGATCAGGAGGCTCCGTCTTTGACCCGCTGCTCCGCGCAGCCCGGACCCCGTCTGGAGGAGAATCAGGCGCCGAGGTTTGGGCGAATCGCGAAATTCGGAGCGGCCGGGTTTCCTCGCCGTCATTTCTCCACACAGGGGTCTCTCCCCGCATGAGGATTTCCTATGCATCACAAAATCGCAGCCAGCCCTTCCAGAACGGCCCCCGCGGCCGTTGACCAGGCCGCTCCGGCGCCTCCGGCATGGCCCAGTTACACAGGGACTTCACAGTTCGTCAGGACCAGTTCGAGTGGACGAGTGACCGTATTCGTTGACCCTACGCTCGGAGATCCCGGGCTCCAGAACGCCCAGGATCTAGTGAACGACGCCGACCGGGTGGCCGCGGCGAACGACAACATCTTTGGAACGACCGGCGGCCCCGTCAGCGTCATCGTGTTCGCTCTCGGAGGTGCGACAGACGGAACCGGCGGCGCGGACCATATGGGTTGCGACTACACGACCGGCAACGCGATTGAAGCGTGCGCGGCGTTTGGCAACTCGGCCCGGGTGTCGGCGCTGTTTGAAGCCGAGCTTAGTGAGTGTTCCATGGGCGGCAATCTGTGCGGGGTCAGCACTGGGGAGGCGCTATCCCGCTGGTGCGCGGCGGTCATCGGCAACAATGCGCTGGCCGACTTCGCGACTGCCCCGCAGTGGGCGCAGGATGGGATGCCGGACTTCATCAACAAGACCGATCCAACCGACCAGAACGCGGACAGCACCGGTGCGGGCATGGCCTTCCTGTCATGGTTGATGAGCCAGGGGCACGCGCTGAGCCAGATCGCGCCGGGTATGGTGGCGATGGGTACCGGCGGAACGTTCGCCCAGCTCTACGCCAACCTGACCGGAGACGCGGCTTCTAACGCGTTGCCAAATTTCCTGGCTGCAGTGAACGGCCTGCCCAATGGCGTGATGAACGACGATCCGTTCAACGCCGGGACTCAACTCCCACAACTCGCTCATCTCGCTCCCAGGACGGTTGAATCGGCCGCCAAGGTTTTCAGCTCCATCCTGGCTGACATGGCTGCGGGAAAGCAGGCCCACCAGATCGTAGCGGGCGTCCACGCGGTTTTGGGTACGTCTCCCGCAGTGTGTTCCACGCAGTCCCGCAGGATGGTTCCTCCGCAGAAATCTGCGGCCGGAGCATAGCAGGTCCGGGTGCAGGTTTAGTCAGCCTCGCGGACACGGCCCGCCCCGGGGTCCGCTCGAGGTTCAATTGCCACGGGCGTCGCAGTCCGAGACCTACTCCTGCTTCGCCCGCTGCATCGCTTCGCGGAAGCAGAGCGCGGATTCCTGCGCGCCTACGCTTGCCGGGCCATCGTGCCAGTAGGCTGCCGAGAAGTCCTGGAAGGGCATCCACGTGGTGTGCAGAAGCCCAAGCAGACGCGCGGCCACCTGCGGACTCGCTTCGGAACGCGCCAGACGGATGAGGTCCATCTGGCGCACTGCGACCGCTGGCCTGCGCCAGGAAGCCGAGACCGTTTCGAAGCCGCTCAACGCAAAGGCCAGCGCTGTGGCGTGCGCCGCCTCGTAGTGCCAGTCGCACAGCACGACGTCGTGCGGGATCTCGAGAATCGCGGGAGCGGTGCCGTTTTTGCTTGCCTCCCACTCGCCGATGCCCGTCGTTTCGCCGTCGATCAGGCGGTCGCTCCAGAACCAGAGCTTGCGCCCTTTCTCGGCAAGATGATCGCGGATCGCGCGCACTTCCCCGGCGAACAGTTTCGCCTTGTTCTCGCCTTTGCAGCGCGGGCACGCATCCTCACCGATCAAAAAGACTTCGTCCATTCCTGCATGCAGCGTGTCGGCCGAAAATGCATCGAGGATCTCATCGACCAGGTCGAAGACCATCGCATGCACCTGCGGATGCCTGGGGCAGTAACTGCGGCAATAAATGTCCTTGTTCTCCGGGTACAGGCCCGGCGTCTCGTCGAATTCGGGATGCGAGCGCAGCAAGCCAAATGTCGTCTTCGCCCACGACTGATGACCGAGCAGGTTTACCAGCGGGATGAGTTTCACTTTCGATTCGCGCGCGGCTGCCGCGATGGCGCGCGCGTCGTCCAGGCTCAGCGCATCGGCGTCAGCCACTTCCGGGTGGCTCTTGAACTGGTAACGGTAATCGATCTCCAGCACCAGCGTATTCACGCCCTCTTTCGGCAGAACCTCGCGGATGAATTTCGTCATCCGGGGTACGTCGCCGGGCTTGGGCACGTTGAGGTGCAATCCGCGAACCGGCAGAGGCGCGGCGGGCAATAATGCGCCGAGCGCGAGGAGAGAGACGAGCAGGCGGGGATCATGGCACTGCTATTCTCTCTCCAATTCCGTCCCAGTTGCCGAACCAAGGCCACCGAGGTCGTCCCCTCAGCGTGCCGCCGGTAGCGATAGACTCTCTGTGGGAGTTTTCTTATGCCTTACGACGTTTCCCGCAGGACTTTCTTCGTCGGAGCCGCTACTGCCGCCGGCGCGCTCAGCGTTTCCGGAGCTAATGAGCGCGTACGCCTGGGACTGATCGGCTCAGGCGGGCGCGGCCAACACCTGGTCAACATGGCCCGGCAGGCGGGCGGAGCCGAGTTCGTCGCCATCTGCGATGCATGGGAGCAGCGCATGAAGGCCGCCGAGAAGGTGATTGGCGCGCCGGTCCAGCACTATAAGACCTACCAGACGCTGCTCGAACGCAAGGACATCGACGCGGTGATCGTCGCCACCACCGACCATCACCACGCGCACGTCAGCGCCGACGCCTGCCGCGCCGGTAAAGATGTCTACGTTGAAAAGCCGATGACTTCGCTGCCCATGCAAGGCCACGAGATGGTGAAGGCAGTGAAGGAGAACAACCGCATTCTGCAGGTCGGCGTGCAGCAGCGCAGCATCGAGCCTTTCCTCTCGGCCAAGAAGGCCTTCGTGGATACCGGCCGTCTGGGCAAGGTGCACATGGTGCGGACGGTGTGGAATGCCAACGGCGGGTATCTGGAGAAGCCCCCGGCGGGCATGGAGAATAAGCCGGCCGATCTCGATTGGGAGATGTGGCTGGGCTGGCTGCCGAAGATCCCTTGGGATCCGAAGCGCTACTTTAATCGCTTTTCGTATTGGGACATTTCCACGGGCGGACAGACCGGCGGGCTGTTCGTACACATGATCGACGTAGTGCACTGGTACCTGGGCGTGAACCGGCCGCTCTCGGCCGTGGCGATGGGCGGGATTTATCAGTTCGACGACGGGCGCGACACTCCCGACAACATCAACTTCATCGTCGATTACCCGGGCGGATTGAACGTCACGTTTGAAGCCACCATCACGGACATGCTGCCTCAGGAATCGGCCGACATCGTTTTCTATGGCGAGGGCGGACGGTTGAACATCTTCCGGCACGGCGCGCGCTTCCTGCCCGCCGATCGCGGGCCGGCCGAGATGTTGAAGCCAGGACCCGAGCATCCGCACATGGGCAACTTCCTGGAGTGCGTGCGCACGCGGAAGGCTCCGAACGCCAATGTCGTCGAAGGCCACTACGGCGCGATGGCCTGCCACATTGGCAACCTTGCCTATAAGGAAGGTCGCCGCGTCGAGTGGGATCCGCGCTGGGACGTTTAATCCATGCGAATCCGAACCCTAGCTCTCCTGGCCAGCCTGATGGCCGCAAGCTGCCTCGCGCAGACAGCAGCCGCACCCGGACGATTCGTTCTTCTTCGAGAAGGGCAAGATCCGCGTCCTGATTCTCTCGGGACGCAACAACCACGACTGGCGCGCGTCCACTCCGCACCTGCGCCGCATCCTGGACGCGACCGGGCGTTTCGACGTGCGCGTCACGGAAGAACCGACTGGGACTGACGTCCGAAACATTGCGCCCTTACGATGTTTTAGTCAGCGACTACTGCGGTCCGCGCTGGGGCGATGCCGCGGAGAAAGCCGTCGCAGCGTTCGTCCAATCCGGCAAGGGCCTGGTGGTGGTCCATGCAGCCAGCTATCCCTTTGGGGACGCGCAGGTACTTGGCAGTCATCAGACGCCGACGGGTGTCCGTCAACAGCCGTGGCCCGAGTGGGCCGCGATGGTCGGCGCGGCATGGACCGAGACGGAACCCAAGACGGGCCACGCCAAGCGTCATGTCTACGAGCTGAAGTGGACCAATGCCGCGCATCCCATCGCGCAAGGCATGGCGCCATCGTTCACTGTGAGCGACGAGCTGTATCATCAGTTCGCGCTGAAACCAGGCATCGAAGTTCTGGCCACCGCGCTGGATGCGACGGAGCAGGGCGGCAATGGCAAAGAGGAGCCGCTGCTGTGGACCAATCGTTACGGCAGCGGGCGCGTATTCCAGACCGCGCTCGGCCACGACGTCGCGGCCATGAGCGCGCCCGGCTTTATCGCCTCCTTCGCGCGCGGAGTCGAATGGGCTGCCACTGAAAAGGTGACGCTGCCTGCGACCGTCTCGCTCGATCCCAAGAATCAGGATGCTATCCGCGTGATGCTGGTCAGCGGCGGGCACGATCATGAGCAGTCCTTCTACTCCGTGCTCGACGGTTTGCGCGACCTCCGCGTCACCGTGAATCCGCACCCCGCGGCCTTCAAGGAAGACCTCGCGAAAGCCTACGACTGCATCGTGATGTACGACTATTACGTGCCGGACTTGCCCGAGGCGCAGCAGAAGAATCTGCGCGACTACCTGGAAAGCGGCAAGGGCGTCGTGGTGCTGCACCACGCCATCGCCAATTACCAGACATGGCCTTTCTGGTGGAAAGACGTTGTGGGCGGGCGCTATTTGCTGAATGACGAGCCGCCTGCGAAGGGCTCGACGTATCTGCATGACCAGGATCTGGAAGTGACTCCGGTAGGCGAACATCCCATCGTCAAGGGCTTGCCGCCGATGTACATCCACGACGAAACATACAAAGGTATGTGGCACGCGGACGGCCTCCAGGTGCTGCTCAAGACCAACCATCCGACCAGCGATGAAGCGCTAGCGTGGATCGGCCCCTGGACGAAATCCAGGGTGGTCTACCTGCAGTTGGGGCACGGCCGCGAGGCGCACGAGAATCCGTGGTACCGGGAACTCGTCCACAGGGCGGTGATATGGAGCGCGGGCCGGTAACGTTTCAGACCCGGTTATCGCCTGATAATCTAAGTGAAACCCGGCATGAAAAAATCCCTCCGTCTACTCGCATTTGGCATGGCCGTCGCCTTAGTTGCGGCCGCACAAGAGAAGGTCGATCTCGAGACCATTTATAAGATCAAGCAGGAGGCGATCCAGAACTCCAAGGTGATGGACCACCTCTTCTGGCTCACCGACGCTTACGGCCCCCGTCTGGCCGGCGCACCCAACTACAAGAAGGCCGCCGATTGGGCGGTCAAAACACTGAAGGAATGGGGTCTGACCGACGCCCATCTGGAGAATTGGAAATTCGGCCGCTCCTGGGAGAACAAGAAGTTCTCGGCAAGCCTGATCGAGCCCAGCTATGCGCCCATCTACGGCTTCGCGCTGGCATGGTCCAAATCGACCGACGGAGTAATCTCCGACGAGCCCGTGTATGCTCCGATCCGCACGGAGGAAGACCTGGCCAAGTGGAAGGGCAAGCTCAAGGGCAAGATCGTTTTCACCGATCCGATGAGGGACTTGCAACTCAATGAAAAGGCCTTTTCTACTCGCTACACAAACGAGGAACTGGCCCAGCTCGAGATGGCGCCCGAGCCCGGTGCGTCCGGCTTCAGGGCCGGCCCGGTAAGCCCCGGACAGCCCGACGATCCGGCGGCGAGACGCGCTGCGATGATGGCGGCACGCGCGCTGCGGCAGAAGGCGACAAAGTTCTATATCGAAGAGGGAGCGGCGGTACTGGTCAGTTGCGGTACCCGCAACGACGGCGGCACTATCGCCGCCGACCGCGGCGGCCCGTACGATCCGAAGCAGCCGCTGCCACCGGCCATGATCGCCATCACTCCAGAACACTATGATCGCATCGTCCGTCTGCTGGACCACAAGGTGCCGGTCAAGATGGAAGTTGAAGTCAAAAGCGAAACGAGCGACGACGAAGGCGATTGCTATAACGTCGTTGCCGACCTTCCGGGCACCGGCCCTCACAAGGATGAGGTTGTGATGATCGGCGGGCACCTCGACTCCTGGCAGGGCAGCACGGGCGCCACGGATAACGGCGCGGGTAGCGCGGTGATGATGGAAGTCATCCGTGTATTGAAGACGCTCAACCTGCCGCTCGACCGGACGGTCCGCATTGGATTGTGGGGCGGGGAAGAAGAAGGCCTTCTTGGATCGCGCGAGTATGTGAAGAAGACCCTGGCCGATCCCACGAAAATGGAGACCACGCCGGAGTGGGAGCATATCTCCGCCTACTACAATGTAGACAACGGCGCGGGCAAGATCCGTGGCGTTTACCTGCAGGGCAACGAGATGGCGCGGCCTTTCTTCCAGGCCATGCTCGCTCCGTTCAAGGATATGGGCGTTTCCGCCATCAGCATTCGCAATACAAGTGGCACGGACCACCTGTCCTTCGAGGCGGTGGGTGTTCCGGGATTCCAGTTCATCCAGGATCCGCTGGAATACATGACCCGCACGCACCACTCGAACATGGACAGCTATGAACGCGTGCCGAAGGCCGACCTGATGCAGATATCGACCATCGTCAGCTCGATCGTGTACCACACGGCCAATCGCGATCAGAAGCTGCCGAGGAAACCGAAGCCGGCCCCGCGCGCCGCCGGCCCGGGCATGTTCTGAGGCCGGTATCAAGCACGCGCAGGCCATTGCATCGTCTACCGGGACTGCCCGCGGCAGTCCCGGTAGAAGTGCGGCGCAGATCGTGCCGCGGGATGGCGGAGGGCAATCCGGCTGCGGAAACCAAAACCTAAACGTTTTTAGGTTTCATTTTCTAAGTGATTGAATTCACAGCGGCTATTTTTGAGAACCTAAAAGTTTTGGGATTTTGACTTTTTCCGCTGCCTGCGTCCATTGCCTGATTCCACCCGAAAAAGCGCCCGCTTTGCGGACGGGAACGGCCCATTGTGTGCACACACGTGTTGCCACTTTCCAGTGCAGTGCGTCCAAGACACCGTCGATTATCGAGATCGTGCCATGGGGCAGGATGGAATCCTGCGCGGCGGTTGGCAACCGCCGCCGTTTGAGAGGGAAACCGCGCCACGCCGATTGACAATCGGCCGCAGCTTACCAAACTGCCCCACAATTCCAAGCTTCCCCACAATTGGCGGCATTGAGCGCCAGGAATAATCGTCATTCTGCATGAACGGGCATCCATGCCTTCGCGGCTGTGTGCTACTGATGGCCGTCCGGTTTGTCTCCGCGAAGCAGTGCGCCTAGTCTTCCACTTCGGCTTGTAGCGGGGGAATTCGCGACAGTGCGAAAGCCCGCTTATACGCCCACTCGACGCCGTACACCGCGCATCCCAGCGCGATTGCCGCGACCGCGTTGATCGCCAGGGATGCGATAGCGGTAATTAGGAAGCTGGCGGAATCCACGAGACGCATCTTCGGCAGACGACGCCAGGTAGACCACTCCAACAAGCGCACTCCCATATACGCGGTGACGCCGGCCAGGGCTGCGAGCGGCACGTGGGAAAGCACCCCGGAGCCCAGCCCCAGCACTGCCGCGAGAATCGCAGCGTGCCAGAGATTCGCCATGCGGGTGGTGCCGCCACACTTCAACAGCGCCAGGCTGCGCGCCGGGATGCCCACCGAAATGGGCGCGGCGAACATCCCGGCGCAGACGTTGGCGATGGAATACGCTCCGAGTTCCACGTCCGCGTCGGCCTTCTTCAAACGATGGTGACGCCCGCGAAAGTGCTCGACGACGCGCGAGGTCACGAGTAGATTCACGGAAGTCACGAAGGCCAGGCCGAGCCCTTGGGGCAGGACGGTGTAGGCGTCCGATGGCAGCCAGTTAAAGCCCGCGAAGGGCGGCAACGACAGCGACAGGAGCCCTACCTCTTTTTCATGTAAGCCCGCCAGTGTGGCCACCACTAACGCCAGGCCGACACCCACCAGCGGAGCCGGTATGCGCGGCCAACGCGGCGCAAGAAGTGCGGACACGCCGATAACGAGCAGAGCCAGCAACAGTGGTTCAAACCGGGCGTGGCCCAACATGCGGACGACATCGGCAACCACGTCGAACATGGAACCGTTCTGAGCGACCTTGACGCCGAAGATCGTCGGAAGCTGAGAGATGAACATCATGCCGCCGATTCCACAGGAAAACCCGGAAACGACAGCCGAAGGAACGTGGCTGATGGTGCGGCCGAGACGCAGCACCGAGAAGATCATCATGAAGACGGCAGCGGTCAGACAGACCTTCGCTGCGCCTCCAACGCCCTGATGCCGCACCGCGGCGGCGATGAATGGAACGGTGACGGACGAGGTCCCGCCGATCAGAACAGGATTGCGGCCGAGGAATGCGGTAATCGGCGCGGTCAGAATCGAAGTGAAAACGCCGAGTACCGGTGGCAGCCCCATGAGAGCCGCCATGGCAAGCCCATATGGAAGAGCGATGAGAGCGGCGATCAGACCGCCGCTCATATCGCCCAGAGCCTGCCTCGGGCTGTATCTGATGCGAGGCAGTTTCATTGTTCTTCGATTTCTTCTTTACCCCAAGACTTCGCTGATGGCAGTCCTGAATTTCTCCATATCTTGACGAGATCCGACTGTGACGCGGACGTACGTGGGCCACGAGGGCCACACACGTCCGATGTACACGTTCTTCGCGGCCATGGCCTTCACGACTTCCTGCCCCGGCCGGTGCACGTTAAGCATGAATTTGTTGGAGACCGAAGGCACGAACTCGTAGTTCTTCTTCGAGAGCCAGGCCAATGTGTCCTCGCGAATATCGCCTATGATCTTGCGGCGCTCGGCGATGAGGGTCTTCACCTTCAGGCTGGCGTGCGCTCCCACCATGCCGGTCACCGGCAGGGCGCCGCCGCGGAAGGACTTGATCCTGGCCAGCAGGTCGGGCCGTCCGATCGCCGCTCCGGCGCGCAGCCCGGCCATGCCATAGAGCTTGGAGAACGTGCGAAGAATGACGACGTCCTTGTCGCGCGCAACAAGGTCCGTGCCGTACTGCTCGTTGGAAATGTGGATGTAGGCCTCGTCCAACAGGATCACCGTGCCTTCGGGTTTGTTGGCAATCAGCCACTCGATGTCGGCACGCGGCGTGATCGTGCCGGTTGGATTGTTCGGATTGCAGACGTAGATGAGGCCCGGCGAAGCGTGCGCGCTGGCCATGGCCTTGACGTCGTGCGCATAGGTCTTGGTGAGCGGCACCTGAATGACGGGGGCGTTGATGAACCTCGCCGCGCGCGCACCGGCCTCATAACCCGGATCGCCGACGACGAAGGGTTTGGTGGGAGAGCAGAAGGCGAGAACCGCGTAGTGTAGGGGATCGCTGGAGCCCGCGTAAGGATCCACGTAATTGGCCTTGACGCCGGATTGCTCGGCAAGGGTCTTTGCGAGGTCAAACGTCTCTTCGTACATGTACCGGCCGCCCTTTTGAACCACGCTGTGGATGGCCTCGGCAGCCTCCGGACATGGACCCATAGGGTTTTCGTTCGCGTTGATTTTCACGGCATCGTCGGGGATGCGGCCGATGCTCGAAAGCTGCGCGAGCGCCGATTCGTTGTAGAACGGCAAGGCAGCCGACGCGCCCAACAACGCGCCCAGCCGGCCGAAAGTGCGCCGCGAGAACCCGCGCTTCACGAAATCCTGTTTCTGTTCGTCGGTGAGAAGACTAGTCATTGGTCAGTAGCCCCTTTCGAATCTGAATTCCAGCCGCAGCCCGTAAGAAGCCGGCGAACGCCGGTGACTGGGCCGATTAGCGATTTCAACTCCCGAACTCGGACGCCTGCGGGCCGGAGAGTTCGGGCATGAATGCGGGATACGAGCAGGCGACGGTGCCCGCCGGGATCATACCATTCAGTACAGGATAAACCTTACGGACGGAAGATAACAGAGAAGCTGGCGGCCTGAACGAGTTTCTGCAAGCGTGCGCGGGCGCGCCCGAATTACGAACTGGTCTGGACCGCGGCATTGGAAACACCCCTGAAGTATCACTCCTGGTTTTGGAATTGGTCGCCCGCCAGTACGCAGGGCGGATTCAGCATCGGGAACGTTTGGACGAGCAACGCCTTAGCTTGCGCGACGGGGCGGGGTGGACGGGGGAAGGTTCGCGGGAGTGGCTGACGCAGTCGCACTCAACGCTACGATGATTTAGTCTAAGCCCATTTCACGCCCATTTAACACAAAAAAACTCAAATCCGCCGTGATCTGCCGGGTGCGCAGACGAACGCGGGAGTGGCACTTGCGCCACCCCCGCGTCCGAACGGCTTAGAACGCGAATCGCAGCGCGAGCTGAAGCTGGCGCGCGAAGTTGGACTGCGTGGTGATGTGCCCAAAGGTGCTCGGGCTGGACAGGTTTGTGCTCGGCGATGCGAATAGCGGCGTGTTGAACGCGTTCAGAGCCTCCAGGCGGAACTGCCCCTTGAGTTTTTCGCCGATGGCGAACGACTTGAACAGGGACGCATCCCAATTGGCCATGCCCGGCCCGCGCAACGGGAGAGTCCGGGCGACGTTGCCGAAGGTGCCGGCGGGAGCCAGCGAAAACGCCGCCGGGTTGATGTAGTTGTACAGGCGGCTCTCCAGGCTGCCGCTGGTTGCCGGAGCGACTCCCGTGGCGTTCGGACGCTGCATGCCATAGCCGTAGGCCGAATTCAAATTGCTCTGATAGATCTGAAGCGGGAAGCCCGACTCATAAATCGCGACGCCGTTGAGCGCCCAGCCGCCCACCGCGCAGTCGAGCAGTTTGTTCGAGTTCAGGAACGGCTTGCCTTTCCCGAATGGCAATTCGTAGGAGAACGACGAGGCCCAGCGTAGCGGGACGTCGATATTGGCCAGGCTGTATTCCGCCGCCATGTTGTACGGATTCTGCGGAGCGTTCTGTGCGCCGGGGTTGAGCGAGTTGCCCGGTCCGCCGCTGCTCTCGTCCATGTTCTTTGACCAGGTCAGGGTGCTGAGGAAAGTCAGTCCCTTGCTGGTGCGTTTCTGCGCCTTGAATACGAAGGAATTGTAGGCGGCATGGTTCTGGTCGCTGAAAAGCAGGTTGATGTTTTGGTAAGTCGAAAAAGGCAGCAGCAGCCGGAACTGGCTGATGTTTGCGCGAGACAGCGTGCCGGTGGCGATCAACCCGTAGTACGGGTTCGGCACGGAAGCGTTCAGCGCCGTGGCGCCCTGCGCCAGATAGCTCGGGTTCAGCGCGTTGATATTGATGTTGGGGGTGCCCAGGGTCAGGTGCGTGGAATGCGATCCCACGTAGCCCACTTCCAACGCGACGTTGCCGGGCAATTCGCGCTGGATATCGAACGAGTACTGTTGGATCTGCGGCGACTTCGCTTTCGGATCCACCAGGCTGAAGCTTTGTCCGAGACCGGCAGCGGCGCCCAGACTGTTCCCGCTCGGCGGGATCAATCCCGACGGGAACGGATTGGCGAGCGTCGGGACGACGGCGCCCGCTGCATTGGTGCTGCCCGTGTAACTCGTGGTGGCCGTATAGCCGAGGGTGTTGAACGGAGCGCCAAGAGCGAATTGCGGCGCCCAATAGATTCCGTATCCCGCGCGCACGACGGTCTTCGGCGTCACCTGCCAGGCGACGCCTACGCGCGGTCCCCATTTGCTTCCATAGGGGCTTCCGACGCTGGTCGGATTTCCATTTAGTCCCGCGTACTCGACCGCGCCCAACGGCGAAATGCCGGTGACTTTAGACGCCAGCACGTTCGGCGTCGTGGTGTTGAATCCCACCAGCAGAGCGTTGTTTGCTTCCTGCACGCCGGTTTCACGCTCCCAGCGCAAGCCGGCGTTCAGCGTGATCTTGCTGCTGAGCCGGAAATCGTCCTGTACGTACAAGCCGTAGTAGTTGGCGAAGTCACTGAACTTGCTCGACGAATCGGCTGAGCGAGTGTAGGGGTAACCCATCAACAGGTCTGCCAGGTCGACGCCGGAGTAACTGGCCGAGAGCTTGGGATCGGTGTTGAACGTATAACCGCCCGTCGGGTAAGTCAGGCTATTGCCCGCAGTCTTGATTCTGCGGTAGTCGAAGCCCCCTTTCAGACTGTGCTTGCCGATGTACTTGCTGACGCCGGTCGAGAAGTTGTTCGACGACTCGACGTAGAAGCTGTTATCGCCGGAATCACCCAGCGAGTACAGGCTGGTCATCTGGATGTTTGGGAACTCAGCCAAAGCGGCCGGTACCTGCCCGGCAAACGCCGAGTTGAAGCCCAGCGAAGCGATGTTGAAGCCCTGTGAGCTGTTGTAATCGTAATTCGGGAAGCGATTGAATCCATAGCGCACGGTCAACACCGTCGTTGGGCCAAGCGTGAACACGTTGTTCAACGCGGTGGCGTCTACGCGCCGCAGCAGCCGCCAGCCCGATGGGGTCGATGGGCTGTTGAACCAGGTGTCGCCGGGTTCCAGAGAGTAGTAACGGCTGTAGCTCAGACTGGCTCGCCACCAGCTTGCGAAGTCCTCGTCCAGCTTGCCGACGTACTGCACCGCGCGCGCCTTGATGGCAGAGGCGGCGGTCAGGTCGGTGGCGCCGTAAGAGGTTGGGGTTGACGTCGGAGGCGCATAAGTCGCCGCTATGGCCAGGCCTACCGGGTTCAGGCTGCTCGCCGGAATGATGCCGTTGGCGATGGGGTGACCGGTGGTCGGATCGATCACGTTTGCGCCCGCGCTCTGCGAGAAGTTCCCGATGCGTTCTAGAGCCGTCGGAGTACTGAACGTCGAGGAATCGGACTGCTCGTCATCGTAGTGTTCGACGGCAATGAAGAAGAAAGTCTTGTTCTTTCCGTCGTAGACCTCCGGGATGATGACCTTTCCGCCAAAGCTCGCGCCCCAGGTTGAGTTCGGCTGGTCGGAGATCGGAATGCCGGCCGCGTTGCTGAAGAAATTGTTGGCGTCCATTGAGGTCCGCCGGATGTGGCCGTAAGCGGAACCGTGCCAATCGTTAGTCCCCGATTTCAGCAGTGTGTTGAACATGCCGCCGCCCGTGCGCGCCATTTCGGCATCGTAAGTGTTCACTTGCACCTTCACTTCCTGCACCGCTTCGAGCGATGGGATGATGATGGCGCGGTTGTTGGCGTCCGTGATCGGGATGCCGTCCAGTAGGTAGTTGTTGCCCCGCACGGGTCCGCCTGCCACGGAGATCATCGACGATCCGCTCTGATCCTCCATGCGGTTGTAAGCCGGAGGCCCGACCTGCACGACATTCTGCGCGATCTTGGAAAGCATGAACGGATTGCGGCCCAGATTGGGCAATTCCGTCAGTTTCTGATTGTCCAGAACCTGCCCCTGGGAAGCGTTGGAAGATTCCACCAGAGGCACGTCTTCAGTGACCATTACCGACTGAGTAACCTGTCCGAGTTCCAGTTTGATGTCGAGCGTGATCTGTTGTTGGGTCGCAATGATCACGCCTGTTCTATCGAATTTCTTGAACCCGGGGTGCTCCACGGAAACCGTATAGGCGCCGGGCTTGATCTGGGTGAAGACGTATTCGCCCTCAGCCGTAGAGATGGTGGAACGCGTGGATCCAGTGCCCTGATCGATCAGGGTCACTTTAGCCTGCGCGACCGATGCGGAAGCCTGGTCCGCAATCAATCCGCGCAGACCGCCGTAGTAGGATTGTGCCACTACCAGCCCCGATGCCAGCAAGGATGCGGCGGCAAGGCGTAGAAAACTGGATAGAGATCCCCTGGACTGCATTCTGCAAATTCTCCCGATTTTGTGTCTAGAGACTTCCCGCGAGAACGGAGGCGGGTAAAGCAGCGGTCACGTCAGGGCGGAGACGTCGGCGGTCGCCACAAGGCGGGTGGGAACAGGCGTAGTCACGCGGGGAGAACCTCCCAGATGGCTCTCGGTGACTGATTTGCACTAGTTTACGCCGGTAACGGCGGGCGCTTGTATCGAAAAAATTTATCGACCCATTCGAGCACAGCCCGGCGACACGGCATAGGATGGCTATCTTATTGCTCTGGAAAGGCTTGTCTGCCGTTGAACTACGTCAGGCGGGCACTGCGGCGTAGCGAAAGATCGAGTTCGCAAGCGAGGTGTACTCGTATTGTCACGGCGCGCCGAGCCGCGATCGTGCGTTGGACGAGCAGCCGACCCGTTTCTCGAGAAGCCGCGGCCATGGACGCAGAAACGCCGACGGGCCGCCCGGAATGGGCGGCCCGTCGGCGTTTCGGATCAAAAAATCGAAGAAGCTAGATCTTCGATTCCTTATACTTCACGTGCTTGCGGGCTTTCGGGTCGTATTTCTTGATCTCGATTTTCTCGGTCTTCAATTTCGGGTTCTTCGTCGTCGTGTAGAAGTGGCCGGTCCCGGCCGTCGAAACGAGGCGAATTAAAATGCGGGGCATGGCCTACTCCTTAGAACTTGACGCCGTCTGCCTTTAATCTGGCGAGCACGACGTCGACACCCAATTTGTCAATCGTCTTCAATCCACTGGTGCTGACGCGAAGCCGGACGAAGCGTCCGAGCGCGGGCGACCAGAGGCGCTTGCTCTGGATGTTCGGCTCAAAGACGCGCTTGGACTTGTTGTTCGCGTGAGAAACCCTGTTCCCGCTCACGGGACGCTTACCAGTTACAGGGCAGTACTTGGACATAAAAAACTCCAACGGGGATATCGCGGGAGGCGAGGGCAGTCCCTTCCAAGAATTATACATGACAGCAGCGCGAGGTCCAAATCGCGATCAAGGCGCGATCAAGGCTCCGTGTGCATCATCGGGCCTGTCTGCCCACTCAATTTCGCCAAATGTTCGCAAAAACCGGGACGGGATTCAACCCAATTCGGCTGCCAGTCAGTCGAGGCAGCACCTAGTGTACTCGCGGCATCTCACGCTCGTTAAGCAGGCCAAGTGTTATGACGTCAGCGCGCAATGGCGGAGGTCAGTGTCATCCGGGCCTTGAATCCAGAAATCGCCTTCAGAAAAAATGCTAAAATTCCCCTGATCGAAAACGAGGTGACTCATGAAGGGCGATCCGAAGGTTATCGAGTATCTGCAGGAAGTTCTCACGGGAGAACTCACAGCGATCAACCAATACTTCCTCCACGCCGAAATGATGGAGAACTGGGGCTACGAACGCCTGGCCGCGCATACGCGGAAGGAATCGATCGAGGAGATGGGCCACGCCGAGAAGCTCATCGAGCGCATCCTCTACCTGGATGGTTCGCCGAGTCTGAGCACCCTGTTTCCACTTCGAATCGGTCAGAACATTAAGGCGCAGATCGAAAACGATCTCCAGGTGGAATATGACGCCGTGCCGCGATTGAACAAAGCCATCAACGCGGCCGTGGCGGCGGGCGACAACGGTTCCCGCGACCTGTTCGAATCAATCCTGAAGGATGAAGAGGAGCACGTCGACCACCTGGAAGCACAGCTCCACCTGATCGCGGAAATGGGTTACGAGAACTACCTCGCCCAGCACATTCACAAGGAAGACTAGCGCGGCTGGTTTTCGATTCTCTCGTTTGCGAACCACTGGGCGGCTGCTCTCATCCGGCAGCCGCCTTCAATGTTTAGGAGGGTGTAGCAAAAAACGCAATACCGTAAGACTTTACGGTTCTTCGTTCTAACTCATTGATTCCAGCCTGCGAATTGGGCCGAAACCGTAACTCCTTTCCGTTTTGGAGTTCTTGCGGCAGGCAAGCAACGGTCCGGCGGCCTCCGGCCTTTCCTCACGCCACCTGAATGCGAGCGCCTCGCCCGAGCAAGATCCAGGTGCGAATATCACAAATTCCAACCCTTGGGAACCAGGAACAAGCGCCGATTGTCTATTGCGGCATGCCATTGTGCCTACCGCGAATCATCCGCGGCGCGGCGCCCGGACTCCTCGCCGCTGCGCTGCTCGCCGTCTCTGGTTGTGCCCCTCACCGCATGCCTGCGCCCACTACCTGGCGCTTGGACGTCAGCTCCCCTCCCGACCGCCTCACACCGCCGGCCGAGGTTCGGCCTGTCGAGAACGTCTATCGCATTCCGATCGAAGGTTTGCGCTTCGGCCGGCCGGATTGCAGACTCGCAGTCGCCGGATTCGAACTTCGGCCAGCCCGCCGCGCGTTGGAACTGCGGTTTGCCCAGAACGTTCTGTATGGCACAAGGCCCACGGACAAAGTGGAAGAGTTCCGTCAGGCGGCACTACGCCAGGAGGACAATGGATGCCTGCCCGCGGACAGCGCCCTGCGCGTCGTTCAGCGCTTGGTGGAGTCCTTGCCGCTGAACTCGCGTGGCGCTTTTGGCTTGCGCTATGGCAGCTATGAACTGAATGGCGCGGTGACGCTCGAGCCGGGCTTCCGTTTGAAGATTGTCGCCCCTTTGCTCAAAGACGGGTACACGGAGATCAAGACGGCGCTGGCCCCGAACTCCAAGCCGGGCATGTTGGAAGTGAATGTCGAAGGACTGGAGGGCTTCGAAACTGCCTACTATGACGTCCGGCGGCGCTCCGGCGGAGGTGTGGAATTCAAGCTCACCTCGGTCGAGCACAACCGCATTGGCAAGATCACTCACCCGGCTGCGCCTAGCGCGTTCCAGTTCGATATCGCACCGGACATCCGCAATTTCCGTCTGCTTTTCCTGCGCCGCCTCTCGCTTGCCGACCGCGACATTTCGCTGCTCGGCGGGAAATCGTGGGAGGTGCTGCTGTCGAGCGCGCAACGCTTCGACACGGTGCCTGGCTCGGTCTCCGAATGCACCACTACTCCGGGGCTGCAATGCGTTGCGGTCACCGCCAAGACAGCCATCCTTAGCGAGGTCGGAGTCACTCTAAACGGCCGGCCCGCTTTCGTGCCAATCGGCGGAAACCTGGCCGAGTTGTTGAACAACGCCGGGTTCAAGACGCAGGAGCAACAGGACGCCGCGCTGGCCAGTCTGAAAATCGAGCGTCTCTGGCACGGCACGTACTATCCGATGTCGATCGACACGAAGAACTCGCACACGTTCGGCTTGACGCTGTTCCCCGGCGACCGGGTGAGCTGGTAGCGGGCGGCTCGCTTTCGTTGCGCTGTGACCGCTCGCGGCGCGGTTCGAATGCCGATACGGGGCAGCGCAGTTGTTGCCACCTCGGGCGGTGACAATGCTGCCAGTGGGCTATTCGTCCGCTCCGGTTGAACTATAGGCCTGATTGATGCGGCCAATTATCTCTTCCAAGGTGGTCGATACACCGAGGGACTTGGGGTCGACGAACGCATCGTCACCCAACCGGGCGAGAAAGCGCGACAGGTGCGCGTGAATCTTCGGCGCCAACTTCAATTGCTGTCCCGGCGTAAGCAGTTGAGAAAGCCTGACGACATCGCTGCGGTGCTTGCCGATGTTTTTAGAATCCACGTTCTCGCCCCGTTCCCTGCGTTCGCTGAGTTCCAACCACGCGTTGGCCTTCAGTGGAATGAGACACTCGGCGCCAACCCATGACAATCCGGCGGATTCCTTGCGCTGGCCGATCACGAAACGATAATAGTCGTCATCCAGCAGGATGGCGGACAAGCTGGAGACATTTTCGTCGAGCGGAATTGGACTGAGATGGCTGCCAGCGGCCAACTCAATACCGCTGGGAGCCCTGCTGAATAGTTCAAGCATGGCTGGATAGCTCCCAACCGATGGTTTCTGAAAGCGATAGAAAATCGGTCTACCTGAGCCGGATTCACGGATTTCGTAGCCGCCAGATTCGACGAACGACCAGAAGGCTTTCCCAAACTCGGGACTCACGGCTTCCACATAGAGCACGATGTCAAGGTCCTTGGTGGCGCGGAACTCAAGCCCGGCTTCCTCCATGGCAAGGCTCGCCGCTGTCCCTCCGATGAGGACATATTGACCGGAATAGGGCTCAAAGAACTCCCTGAAGATGTCTAGGCCTCTGACCAAGGGAACCTCGCTTTTAGCTCATCCAACGCGATGCGAATGCGCTCATCGGTAGAATCCTGGAAGCTGAGCGACAGGGAAAGGGCATCAACGGCTTTTGGCGCCTCCAGGCCGAGATTTGGGCTATAACTCCAAATTTGCCATTCTGACGCGCCTTGTTCAGGTTCCGGCAGGATCTCGATGCCTTGCCCAGCCATCTTTTTCCACGACGAAGCGTCCACGGCAAAAGTGGGCCACTTCGGTTCGCCGGCCATTGTGTAGAACGCCAGTGCGCTTGGGCCTGCCGGCAGAGGATCGAGTTCGGAGAGCGACGCGGTGTCAGGTGCTGCCCAGACTGAGCGCTTTACCGGGCTTCTCAGCACCGACTTCGCGGCGTCCCACACCTCATGTGGAGGCCGCTCGAATCTCACGAGGCGATGCCTGCCGCGGACCGTCAGAGCAACGAGGCGCGAAGAGGTGAGTTCACGTGCCGCGCGTGACGAAGTCATCGGGCCATAGCCCAATTCGGAGGCGATTCCTTCCGGCGCCCACTCCTTGAGCCCCAGTTTGCGTATCAGCGCAGCCATCAAAATGGCTTGTGTCGCCGGACTCAACGGCCGGCCCTCAGCAGGTGGTGGTTGACGAAAATACTCGCGAAAATCTATACCCAGCATCGGGAGATAGAGTTGGTTGCCGGGAACGATGAAGGGAATCTTCTGCTCGACCAGCCTTCTCCGTTCATGGGAGGCGAGCGAATTCACGACGTAGACCACCGGGAGACCAGCGAGGGCGGCGACGCGGCCCAACTGCACGCGCAGGTCTCGGCCAGACGGTTTACGACCAGGCCGGTCAGTTGCAATGACGATGGGATTCCCCAGCACCTCGCTGCGCCGAAACTCGTATGCATCTTGCAGAAAATAAGGAAGTTGGCGGGCGAGATCCCAACTCGTGATGTTCACTTCGGCGCCGAGAGCCTCATGCAGGTAGCGCTTGATCTCCGCGTCAACGGGCTTCATATCAGTATCATACCGTTTCTATAGCACGATATCAATGACAATGATATAGTACAAAATTACTGGTATGATACTGACAAAATTCATGCTTCGGATTCATGCGCGGCTACGCCGGCGAACAGGTGCGCAATCCGGCACGGAGCGCCCGGCCCTCCATGCCCGACGGAGGCGGAAAGTTCGGAACGCGCCCAAGAATAGGAACCTCCACCGTGGCTTTCCGGCGCATCCGACATAATGGGTATTTCGATTCGGAAACGAGGATGATGCCGGTGATATCTGCGCAAGGAAAGAACTTCGTCAAACCGGGACGCGCGCGGGACGCGAGGCGTTGGGGGACGTGCCTGGGCGCAGTGAGCCTGTCGCTCTCTCTCGCCCTATTTCCAACCCTGGCGCACCGCGCCCGTGCGCAAGTCGTGCGGCCGGTCACCGGACTGGGCGCATTGGAGCAACGCATCGAGAAGCTCCGCGTGGTGGGCAGCCTCCTGATGATTGCCGCGCATCCCGACGACGAGAACAATCGCTCGCTGGCTTACTATGCGCAAGGACGCAAGCTGCGCACCGGCTACCTGTCCTTAACTCGCGGCGAGGGCGGGCAGAACCTGCTGGGCAGTGAGAAGGGAGCGTTGCTGGGCGTCATTCGCACCCAGGAGTTGCTCATGGCGCGTCGCGTGGACGGCGCGGAACAGTACTTTTCGCGCGCCATCGATTTCGGCTTCTCGAAGACGGCCGAAGAGTCCATGAGCAAGTGGGGCCGCGAGGAGACCCTGTCCGACATCGTCTGGGTCATCCGCAAGTTCCGGCCCGACGTGATCATGCTCTCCTTTTCCGGAACGCCGCGCGACGGGCATGGACATCACCAGGCCTCCGCCATGTTGGCCAAGGAGGCGTTCCACGCCGCCGCCGATCCGAAGCGCTTCCCCGAGCAGCTCGATGCGGTGCAGCCGTGGCAGGCCAAACGTGTCGTCTGGAATACGTTCTTTGGCCGCGCGAGGGACGTGTACCCGAACTCGAAAGAGGTTCAGATCGACACCGGCGAGTACAACTCCGCGCTCGGCGTCTCCTACGCGGAACTCGGCGGGTGGAGCCGCACGCAGCATCGCAGCCAGGGCCAGGGTTGGGGCGAGTTGAAAGGCACCGCACCGGTGTCGATGGTCGTAGTCGATGGCGCGCCGTTAGAAAACGACTTCCTCGACGGCATCGACGTGAGTTGGGGCCGGCTTCCCGGCGGCGCGGCCGTAGATGCCGCGCTGCAAGAGGCACTCCATCTGCTGACGTGGACCGACGCCGAAGCCGCCGTACCCGCGTTGTTGAAGGCGCGGGGCCTGATTGCCGCCATCGACGATCCGGAAGCGCGTCTGAAGCTCAAGGAGATTGACGAGACAATCGCCCAGGCGATGGGCCTGTGGCTGGATGTCTCGGTGAATCGCGAGGAGGCGGCTCCCGGCATCGAGGTTGTCCTCGATCTGGCGGCCGTGAATCGCACGAAGATCCCGGTGTCGATCGTCAGCGCTCAACTGGAGAGCCAGCCGGGTACGATGCCCGGCCTGCCGACTTTCCAGGCACCCGGAGAGCTCCCTTTCAACCAGGCGAAGACGGCGCAGGCGCGCTACCGGATTCCAGACAGCGAACAGCCCACGCAGCCCTACTGGCTGCGCTACCCGGCAACCGGCTCGCGCTATGACGTGCGGGATCGCCGCCTGCTGGGATTGGCCGAGAACCCACCCCTGCTCGTCTGCCACTTCCGCGTCCTGGTGGGTGGCCAGACGCTGGAACTGGTCCGCCCCGTGGCCCACCGTTTCTCCGATCGCATGCGAGGGGAGATGACGCAGCCGTTCGTCATCGTGCCCCGCATTTCGCTGGAGATGCCTTCCGACCGCCCTGGTCTTTCTCGATTCGAAAACCACGCACGGTTGAAGTCGGCGTTACATCGAACGCGAGCACGGAGGGAGGCAGCGTGGAATTGCAGGCGCCCGAGGGCTGGAAGGTGGAGCCCCGCTCACAGCGTCTGGACGCGATGTCAGGCGCCGGGCAGCGCACGCGCGTCAGTTTTAAGGTCACGCCATCAGGCCAACGGGCGAGCGGCACGCTACGGGCAGTCGCCACTACCGCCGCGGGCACAGTCTGGCGAAGGCATCGTGCGCCTGACCTACGAACATATTCCGCAGCAGACCATTCAATCTCCCGCCGAGACCCAGGTAGTGCGCGCGGACGTGCAGATCGCGGCTAAGCGCATCGGTTACGTGATGGGTGCGGGCGACGAAGTGCCGGACATACTGCGCCAGCTTGGCTGCGAAGTCGCCTTGCTCGACGCCTCCGACCTGGCGCGCGGCGATCTGTCGCAGTTCGATGCCATCGTCACCGGCGTGCGCGCTTTGAATCTGCGTGACGACCTGCATGCGAGCCACCAGCGGCTTTGGGATTACGCGCAACAGGGCGGAACCGTGGTTGTGCAGTACAACGTACTCGAGGGCTTCGGCACGCCCGCGAGCCAGCTCCCCGATGCCGGGCCTTATCCGATCACAATCAGCAGAAGCCGGGTCACCGTTGAGGAATCGCCGGTCGAGATCCTGAGCGCCAACGATCCGCTGTTGAACTTCCCCAACAAGATCGTCCAGAGCGACTTCGACGGCTGGGTGCAGGAGCGCGGGCTGTACTTCCCCTCCGAGTGGGACGCGAAGTACAAAACCGTCATCGCTACGAACGATCCTGGCGAGAAGTCCCTGCCCGGCGGCATCCTGTATTGCAATTACGGCCGGGGCGCGTATGTCTACACGAGCTACTCGTGGTTCCGGCAATTGCCCGCCGGCGTGCCCGGAGCGCTGCGCATCTTTGCGAACCTCGTGAGCGCGGGCAAAGCTCCCAGGTGATTTCTGGTGGGGCGGCGCTCCAGCGCCGCGCGGACTCTCCAGAGTCCGCTCTGGAAAGCGCCGCGGGCGCTGGAGCGCCCACGCGGCCGTTGACGGCCGCCCCACTGACTGAAGGAGCAGTATGGATCGACACACGACGAACCCAGGTCCTGAGATCGAAAAGGAAGAGCCGCCTCCGTTTCTCGGCTCCTGGCGCCGCGTTTACCTCGCTATTGCCTTGTACCTCGTGACCGTCATTGCGCTCTTCGGCCTCTTCACTCGGAGCCTCAACCGGTGAGGCCCGTCGATTGGGCGGTGATGGCGCTGTCGCTCGCCACGGTCATCTTCTATGGCCTGTGGCGCAGCCGCGGCGCGCAGACTACGCAGCGCTTCATGCTCGCGAACAAGCAGATGCCCTGGTACGCCATGGCTCTGTCCATCATGGCGACGCAAGCGAGCGCGATCACCTTCATCTCCACCACGGGCCAGAGCTACGTGGACGGCATGCGCTTCGTGCAGTTCTACTTCGGACTCCCGATCGCGATGATTCTCATCTCGGCTATCGCCGTGCCGATCTATCACCGCACGAAGGTCTATACGGCGTATGAGTATCTGGAACAGCGCTTCGACGCCAAGACGCGGGCGCTGGTCGGTTCGGTGTTCCTGATCCAACGCGGGCTGGGCGTCGGAGTGGCGCTGGCCGCGCCGGCCGTCGTGATGACGGTGATTCTCGGCTGGCCCGAGTGGATCACCACGACGGCCATGGGCGCCATCATCGTGCTGTACACGGTGAAGGGCGGCATCACCGCCATCACGTGGTCAGAATTCCTGCACATGATCATCCTCACGGCGGGCCTCGTCGCGGCGTTCCTGACGGCTCTTTTGTTGCTGCCTCCCAACGTGCATTTCTCCGACGCGATCGCCATCGCGGGCGCGGCGCACAAGCTCAACCCGCTGGTGTGGAAGTTCGACTGGAACGATCGCTACAACATGTGGAGCGGCCTGATTGGCGGCATGTTTCTCTCGCTGGCCTACTTCGGCTGCGACCAGAGCCAGGTGCAGCGCTACCTCACGGGCAAGAGCGTCACGCAGAGCCGGCTGAGCCTGCTGTTCAACGCCGTCGCCAAGATCCCGATGCAGTTCTCGGTCCTCTTCATCGGAGCGATGGTTTTCGTCTTCTTCGTCTTCGAGCGGCCGCCCGCGATCTTCCACGTGCGCGCATGGGAAGAGGTCCGCCACTCCGAAGCCGGACGTTCGGCGGAGCAAAAGTTCAACGCAGCCTGGGAAGCACGCCGCGCCGCCGCGCTCGCGCCGGGGCAAGCTGGCTTCGATGCGGCGCAGAAGCAGGTCGACGCGGCGCGCAAAGACGCCGCACTGCTCGTTGCGCAGCACACCGGCGTCGATGGCGCGGACACCAACTACATCTTCCTCACGTTCGTGACGAAGTACATGCCCGTTGGGTTGGTCGGTCTGTTGATCGCCGCCATCTTCGCCGCGGCGATGAGCACCATCAGCGCCGAGATCAATTCGCTGGCGACGGTGACCGTGATCGACATCTACAAGCGCTTCATCCGCGGTGGAGCCGACGATCGCCACTACCTGCTGATCTCTCGCGCGGCCACTGCGTTCTGGGGCGTGTATGCCGTGATCACTGCACAATATCTCAAGGGAGTCGGCGCGCTGATCGAGACTGTCAACCTGGTGGGCTCGCTTTTCTACGGCGGGCTGCTGGGGGTATTCACGCTCGCGTTTTTCTTCAAACGCGTGAACGGCACGGGCGCGTTCTGGGGCGTACTCGCGGGCGAAGCCGCCATCTTCGGAGCCAAGCTCTTCACGAACATCGGCTTCCTCTGGTACAACGTGATTGGCGCGGTTGTGGTCGTGCTGACGGGCCTTCTGATCAGCGCGGCCACACCGAGACGCATCGATGTCGCTTGAGTGAGGTGGCGTTGGAGCGCCACCTCACAATGACAGACCCTACTTCACGTCCTGGAAGAGCATCGGCGCGAAGACCGAGAGGTTGCGCCGCCAGACCATCCAGGTGTGCGCGCCGGACGTTTCCACCGCAGGTGACTTTGAATGTCCTTCGATTTCAGCCATTCGATGAACTTGCGGTTCGGTTCGATGAGCCTGTCCTCCGTACCGCAGGCGATCCAGAGCAGCTTCAACTGCGCGTTCGCCGAGGCGTCCATTTTCGGATACTCGGCGCTGTAGTCGTGATCGCCGCCACCCGCGCTGAACGCTCCGACCCATGCAAAGCGATCGAGCGCATTCAGCCCTGCGAAGAGCGATTCGGCTCCACCCATAGACAGGCCCGCGATGGCCCGCATCTTCCGGTCCTTCGAGACGCGGTAATCCTTCTCAATGGCCGGCATCACTTCTGCCAGAAGCGCGTCTCGGAAATTATCGCGGTTGCGCTTGCCGATATTCGGATCGCGGACGCCCGTCCAGCCGCCGGTGACGATCTCGGGAGCGCCGTAGCCGAGCGTCATCACAACCACCATTGGCTTGGCCTTGCCCCGCGCGATGAGGTTGTCCAGAATGACGTGCGCGCGGCCGACCGCCGTCCAACCGCTGGCGTCGTCGCTGAAGCCGTGCAGCAGATAGAACACAGGGTACGGCTTCTTGGCCTTCGCATCGTAACCGGCCGGCGTGTACACGTAGTAGTCGCGCTGGTCGCCGATGATGCTCGACTTGTAGAACTGGTGGTGCAGCGTGCCGTGCGGCACGTCGTTCACTTCCCATGTCAGTGAAGTCGGACCGGGAACGTGCACCACGCTCTGTGGTCCAATCAGGTTCGGCTTGATGCCGGGATTATTGGGATCGATCAGCGAAACGCCGTCCGCGATGAAGGAATAGCCGTAGAGATCGGGCTCGAGCGCTTCGGTAGTGACGCTCCAGATTCCCTTGTCGTCCTTCTGCATAGCGAGCGGCTTGGCGCCCTCGCGAGAGAGGACTACGGCCTGCGCGTTGGGAGCCTTGAAGCGGAAGGTCACACGATTGTCGGGTGAGACCTCCGGGGATACGATGCGGGCGGCGGGTTGGGCGAACACGGGCATCGCAACCGCCGCGAACAGGATAAGCAGGGATCGAGACATGGCGAATTGATTCTATCCGTATCGGGAATCCCCTGGGTGAGCCGTTCCACGTTTCCTCCCCTCAAAGCCAATGTGATTGACGGATTCTTGTCGCCGGCTAACCGTAGCCTTCACAAACCTTTACACGTCGGGCGAACCCCTGTGGATGCGGCGCTCCCATACAATTAGGGGTATTAGGCAATTAATTTTCGATTAGGCTTAGTGCCCGCGGCGCCCTCCATTTCGGGATGGTTCCGCCGGCGAATCGGTCGTGGGGCATCTGTGCTTGTCGCTCGCTCCCGATTCCATGGCAGTTGGTTCTTTGGCAATCGGATGCTGTAATCGGAAAGCACCCTCTTTAGCGTGTCTTTGTAACTCAGTGCTGGAAGAAGTTCTCTAGGTATCCATATGCAGTCCAAACATTCTTATCAACGCGGTCCGGCGCGGGAGAGTATCCGGCGCATGCCGTTTGCTTCCCGCCTGAGGAGTGAGCCGCTCGTGCTCGGCTCCGCCGCGGCGCTCGCGATCTCGGCACTTTTCCTCGCAGGCTGCCAGCAGCAACGCGCGGCCATGGCGATGCCCGCGCCCGAAGTGCAAGTCCTGCCGGTCGTGGTAAAGGACGTGCCGGTCACCAAAGAATGGGTGGGCACGCTGGATGGGCGCGTGAACGCGCAGATCCGGGCGCAGGTTTCCGGCTACCTGATGAAGCAGGCCTATACCGAAGGCTCATTCGTTCAGAAGGGCCAACTGCTGTTCGAAATCGATCCGCGCCCCTTCCAGGCCGCACTGAATTTGGCCAAGGGCAGTCTAGCGCAGGCGGAAGGGAATCTTCAACAGGCGCACGCGAATCTCGCCCAGAGCAAAGCCCGACTCGGCAAGGCCAACCTCGATGTGCAACGCTACGCGCCACTAGCCAAGACCAAAGCCATCAGCCAGGAAGAGGTCGACAACGCGGCGCAGAGCCAACTCGAAGCGTCCGCGGCGGTCAGTTCCATGGAGGCGGCCATCGAATCGGCTAAGGCCGCGATTGTGTCGGCCAGGGCCTCGGTCGAAAACGCCGAGTTGAATTTGAGCTTCACGAAGATCGTCGCGCCTATCGACGGGATCGCCGGACTTGCCAAGGCGCAGGTGGGCGATCTGATTTCTCCGGCTGGCGGCGAGCTGACGACGGTCTCCACGGTGGATCCGATCAAGGCCTACTTCACGGTGAGCGAGCAGGAGTACCTGAATCGCGACAGCCCGTTGCAGAGCGCGGCGCGCGGCACCGCGGGCAAATTGGAACTGGTGCTGGCGGATGGCTCGATTTACAAATACAGAGGCACTTTCTACATGGCGGACCGCCAGGTGGACGTCGGGACTGGCACGCTGCGCGTTGCCGCGCTATTCCCGAATCCCGGCAACTTCCTGCGGCCGGGCCAATACGGCCGCGTCCGCGCTGTGTTGAATACGCGCAAGAACGCGACGCTCGTCCCGGAGCGTGCCGTCACCGAACTGCAAGGCACTTATCAGATTGCCGTAACGGGTAGCGACAACATCGCCCGCATCCGCAAGGTCAAACTCGGAGACCGGATCGACGGACTCTGGGTTGTTGAAGAAGGCGTGGCTCCGGGCGAGAGCGTCATCGTGGAGGGCATACAGAAGGTCCGCGACGGCGTCCCCGTTCACTCGAGTCCATACAACGAGAAGGCGGGGGCGAGGTAGCCACGATGTCAAAGTTCTTTATTAATCGCCCCATCGTGGCGATAGTCATCGCTTTGCTTACGGTCATCATCGGGACCATCGCCCTGTTTTCTCTGCCCGTCGCGCAGTATCCGGAAATCGTTCCTCCAGTCGTCCAAGTCACCGCCACGTATCTGGGCGCCGACGCGCAAACGATTGAGCAGTCGGTCGCCGCCCCCATCGAGCAACAGATGAGTGGCGTGGACAATTTGCAGTACATGCTCTCCACCAACTCCAACAATGGCGCGATGAGCCTGGGCTTGACCTTCGGCGTAAAGACCGATCCGAACATCGACCTGATCCTCACGCAGATGCGCGAATCGCTCGCGGTCACGCAACTGCCGTCGGACGTGGCGAACTACGGCATCACGATGAGAAAGGCGGCCAGTTCGCCGCTCATCATGTTCTCGCTCTTCTCGCCAAAAGGCACGCGCGACAGGAATTTCCTGGCGAATTACGCCTATATCAATCTGGTCGATCAGTTCGCGCGCGTGCCCGGAGTCGGCGACGTACTGGTCTTCGGCGGACGATACGCCATGCGGATCTGGGTCAAGCCGGACCAGTTGGCTAAGCTGCAAGTGACCGTCCCGGAGATCGCCCGGGCGTTGCAGCAGCAGAACACCGTGAATCCGGCGGGCCAGATCGGCAGCGAACCAGCCCCGGCCGGACAGGAGTTCACCTACACCGTGAGGGCGCAGAGCCGCCTGGTCACGCCGGAAGAGTTCGGCCAGATCGTCATTCGCGCCGACCGCAACGGCTCGGTGCTCCGGCTGAAGGACGTAGCGCGCATAGAACTTGGCGCGGAGAGCTATGGCGTAACCGGAAGAACCAACGGCAAGCCCTCCGCCGTCATGCCAATTTTCCAGTTGCCGGGTCGAACGCTTTGGACACGGTCCGGGGCGTGCGGGAGTTGATGGCCCAAATGAAGGAGCGCTTTCCGGAAGACGTGGATTACCTGGTCTCCCTGGATACGACGCAGGCCGTCTCCGCGGGCATCAGGGAAATCGTGGAGACGCTCTTCATCGCGCTCCTCCTGGTGGCCCTGGTTGTTTACGTCTTCCTGCAGGACTGGCGCGCAACCCTGATTCCCTTGCTGGCCGTGCCCGTCTCGCTCATCGGGACCTTCATCCTATTCCCGATGCTAGGCTTCTCCATCAACACGCTGTCTCTGTTCGGCCTGGTGCTGGCGATCGGACTGGTGGTGGATGACGCGATCGTCGTAGTGGAAGCGGTGCAGCATCACATTGAAGAGGGCATGTCGCCGCGCGACGCCTCGATCAAAGCGATGGAAGAGGTCTCCGCCCCGGTCATCGGCATCGCCATCATCCTGGCGGCCGTTTTTATCCCCACCGTTTTCGTGCCGGGCATCACCGGCCGGCTGTACCAGCAGTTCGCCATAACCATCGCCGTATCGGTCATCATCTCCGCGTTCAACGCGCTCACGCTGAGCCCTGCCCTGTCGACGATGCTGCTCAGGCACAAGGGCGAAATGAAGGGTCCGCTGGCGCCGTTCTTCCGCAGGTTCAATCAAGCTCTTTGAAAGCGGCAGAAACGAATACGTGAACGTCTGCCGCACGTTGATTCGCAAGTCAGCCATCGCAGGAATCCTGCTGGCGGCGTGCGCGGCTTTCTGCGGCTGGATGGGCATGAAGCTTCCGTCGGGATTCCTGCCGGAAGAAGACAACGGCTACCTCATGGTTTCGCTGCAACTGCCGAACGCCTCGTCCCTGCAGCGCACCCAGCAAGCCAGCATCGCGATGGAAGAGGCGTTCGGCAAAATCCCCGCCATCGATACGTACACGAACATCATCGGCTACAACATGCTGAGCGGCGTGGCCAGCACATACAACGACACGTTCTTTGTCCGGCTGAAGGATTGGGACGAGCGGAAGAAGCCGGAGGAGCAGGCTGCCTCACTATCGCGGCAGCTCAGCATGCAATTCTCCAATCTGCCGCAGGGCATCGCGTTCTCTATCACCCCGCCCGCCATCCCTGGCATCGGCACATCCGGAGGCGTCAGCTTCGTTCTGGAAGATCGTTCCGGCAAAGATCTGGCGTACCTCAACGACAACCTGCGGATCTTCATGCAGGCGGCCCGGAAGCGGCCGGAACTAGCCACTCTGAACACTACCTTCCTGCCGACCGTGCCGCAGGTCTTTGCACGGGTCGACCGGGACAAGACCATCGCGCAAGGCGTGGCGGTAGGCGATGTCTATCAGACGCTGCAAGCTTTCATGGGCGGCTCGTTCATCAACTACTTCAGCCGTTTCGGACGCCAGTGGCGCGTCTTCCTGGAGGCGGAGGGCGAGAACCGCACGCGCGCCGAGGACGTCGGCCAGTTCTACGTGCGCAACAACAAAGGCGACATGGTTCCGCTATCCGCACTGACGTCGATGGAAACCATGACCGGACCGGAATTCACCCAACGCTATAACCTCTACCGCTGCGCCCAGATCTTCGTCGCACCGGCCGCGGGCTACAGCTCCGGCCAGGCCATGAACGCCCTGGAACAGGTGTTCAAGGAGACGATGCCGCGCGAGATGGGCTTCGATTACTCGGGCATGTCGTTCCAGGAACAGCAAGCGCAGAAGGGGCTCTCACCGCTCGTTGTGTTCGGCATGTCGCTGGTCTTCGTATTCCTGATTCTGGCGGCGCTCTACGAGAGCTGGACGCTGCCGATGAGTGTCCTTCTGGGAACGCCCATCGCGGCGGCCGGCGCCATGGCCGCCCTCTGGGTCCGCGGCATGACGAACGACACCTACGCGCAGATCGGACTTGTGATGTTGATCGGCCTTGCCGCGAAGAACGCCATTCTGATCGTTGAATTCGCCAAAGTGCGATATGAGGCCGGGATGAGCTTGATGGACGCCGCACTGGCGGCAGCAAAGCTCCGGCTCCGCCCGATTCTAATGACCTCGTTTGCCTTCATTCTGGGCTGCGTTCCACTGGCGATCGCATCCGGTGCCGGCGGCATCGCGCGGCGCGTGGTCGGCAGTTGCGTCATTGGCGGCATGATGGCCGCCACCTGCATCGCGGTGCTTCTGATTCCCGTGACCTTCTATGTGATGGAGAGGTTCGGCGGGGCCAAGGCCGAGGGACACGGCGTGAACGAAGGGAGCAACCCCAATGCGTAGACTATCGCTGGTTTCCGTTCTGCCGCTCTTCATGCTCGTGGGCTGCGTGGTCGGTCCGAAGTATGTGCCGCCGAGGGCCGCCGTCCCGCCAACATTCCGCGGCCAGGAGGGAGCCGCGCGGAACGCCTCTATCGCGGACTTGCCGTGGTGGGAGGTATTCCAGGACCAGACGCTGCAAGGGCTGGTCCGGACCGCAATCGCCCATAACCTCGATGTTCGCATCGCCGCAACGCGCGTGGAACAAGCTCGCGAGTTGGCCTCTCAGGCACGCTCTCAGTACCTGCCCGGCGCGGGCTACCAGGCGGCTGTGAGCGGCGGCAAGAACGAGTCGGGGGGCATCGTCGCTCCGAGCGGCGGCGCTATTCGGGGAACGGGGTTGGCCGGCATCCAGGCGGCCTGGGACCTCGATCTGTGGGGCAGGATCCGGCACATGAACGAGGCCGCGCTGGCCGAATACATTTCATCGGAGCAGGGACGCCGCGGCGTCCTCCTGTCGTTGGTGAGCGGCGTGGCTCAGGGCTACTACGAGTTGCTGGAGCTGGATCTGCAACTGGAGATCGCTCGCCGCACCGCGGAATCGCTCCAGGGTAGTCTGAAGATCTTTGAGCAACGGCTGGAGGGCGGCACGGCCTCGCGTTTGGAAACGGTTCGCGCCGAAGCGGCGCTGGCCAGCACCACCGCGCAGATCCCCGAACTGGAGCGGCTGATCGCGCTCAAAGAGAACGAAATCAACCTGCTGCTCGGCAACAATCCGGGCCCGATCCAACGCAACGCTAAACTAGTCGGCGAGACCATTCCGCCGGATGTGCCGGCCGGGCTGCCCTCCACCTTGCTGCAGCGCCGTCCGGACGTGCTGCAAGCCGAACAGGCGGTCCGTGCCGCGAACGCGCAAGTCGGCATCGCCACCGCATCGTTCTTCCCGAGCATCGGCCTGACCACGCTCTTCGGCAGGATGAGCTCGCCGCTCGAAGACTTCCGCACGGGGCGCAACAACGTCTGGAGTATCGCGGCTAGCGCCACCGGGCCGCTCTATGCCGGCGGATCTTTGAAGTCCAAGCAACGGCAAGCCGTCGCTGCCTGGGAGGAGGCCAAGCTGCGCTACGAGCAGACCGCCCTCGGAGCGTTCCGCGACGTCTCGAACGCTCTCATCACCCGGCAACAGCTCGAAGCAATCCGAACCCAGCAGATTCAAGCCGTCAAGTCCGGCCGCGAGGCGGTGGAGGTCTCCACGCAGCGCTACAACGCGGGCAAATCGGGCTATTTCGAAGTGCTCCTGGCGCAGCAGGAGCTGTTCCCCGCCGAGAACGCGCTGGCGCAAACCGAGTTCAATCGCCGTCTCGTGATCGTTCAGCTCTATCAGGCGCTGGGCGGGGGATGGAATCTGAAGACGCCCGAATGGTCGGGAACGCCCGCATCGGCGCCCACGAAGTAAGCAAGGAAGTGGGGCCCCCGTCCAGAGCCGCGTGGGGCCTCCAGACCGCACTCCTGAAAAGCCCGCGGGTACTGGGGCACCCCGGGCGCGGTTCTGGAGAGCCGCGTCATTCACTGCCAGATCAGTCCGCCAGAGCCGCTCGGATCTTCGCCGCGGCCGACTTGCCAACCTCTTTTGCTAATGCCTGTTCGCTTGCTGCCTTCACCCCGGAGAGGCTGCCGAACGTCGTCAGCAGTTTCTGTGTGGTGCGCGGACCGATGCCAGAGATCTGAATCAACTCCGACGTCAGGCGCTGCGAGTCGCGGCGGTTTCGGTGGAACGTTACGGCGAAGCGATGCGCTTCGTCGCGGATCATCTGCATCAGCTGCAGCACGGGCGAGCGGCGGTCGAGCACGACGGGCTCGTCCTCCTGGCCGTAGCACGTACAGCATTTCTTCGCTTCTTGGCGAGCGAGGCCAGCGGCAGATTCAGGATGCCCAGTTCGTCGAGTGCAGCCGCGGCGGCGTGCAGTTGGCCCAGGCCGCCATCGATCAGGACCAGCCCCGGCATCGGCTTGCCTTCATCCCGCAGGCGCGAATAGCGGCGCGTCACCACCTCGTGCATGGAGGCGAAATCGTCGCTGCCCTCGACGGTCTTGATGATGAATTTGCGATAGTCGGACTTCTTCATCCGGCCCTCTTCCCACACCACCATGCTGGCCACCTTGTCGGTGCCCGGAGATGTGGGAGATGTCGAAGCACTCGATGCGGCTGGGCGGATCGGGCAGGCCGAGGGCCTCCTCCAGCGCCCCTGAAATGGCCTTCGAGGTCGGCTTCAACACGCGGAAACGCTGTTCGAAACTGCTGCGGGCGTTCGATTCCACCAGCGCGAGCAGGGCCTTCTTCTGGCCGCGCTGCGGGGTGTGGATCTCCACCTTGCGCCCGCGCTTTTCGGAGAGCAACTCCTCCAGCAGGTCGCGGTCCTCGAATTCGACGGGCAAGTGGATAATGGCGGGGACCGGCTGCGCCTCGGAGTAGATCTGCATCAGCAGCGTGGTGAAGAACTCGCCGCGGATCGAGCTCCGTCACATCCTCCCAGAAGAACTCGCGACGGTCCACGATGCGCCCGTTGCGCAGGTGGAACAGGTTGACGGAAACCTGCGGTGGCTCGGCGTAATAGGCGTATATGTCGGTATCGTCGCCTGATGCCGCGGCCATCTTCTGCTTCTCGTCCATCTCCAGGACGGTCTGGAGCAGGTCTCGCAGCGCGCCCGCCTCTTCGAACCGCATCTCCTCGGAAGCGAGTTCCATGCGCTGCCGCAAGCCATCGGACAGTCGTGCAGGCGCCCTTCCAGAAAGAGGCGCACGTTCTGAACCTGCTCGGCGTAGGCTTCCGGCGTGGTCAGGCCATTCGACGCACGGCCCCAGGCAGCGGTGGATGTGGAACTCGAGGCACGGCTGCGGATGGAATCGGGTCAGGTCCACCTTGCACGAGGGGATCTTGAAGTGGCGGTGGATGAACTTGACCAGGCGGTGGGCCAGGTTGCCGGGGAAGTACGGACCGAAGTACGACGCGCCGTCCTTGCGCACGCGGCGCGTCACATAGACTCGCGGCCATTGCTCGGCGGTGAGCTTGATGTAGGGATAGGTCTTGTCGTCGCGCAGCAGGATGTTGAAGCGCGGCTTGTACTGCTTGATGAGGTTGTTTTCGAGAGCGAGCGCTTCCTTCTCGTTGTCGAGCAGGATGTAGTCCAGGTCGGCGGCCTCCTGGATCAGGCTGCCGGTCTTGGCCTCGGCCAGACGCTCTTCCAGGAAGTAGCTGCGGACGCGGCTGCGCAGGTTCTTCGCCTTGCCCACGTAGAGGACGGTGGCGGCGGCATCCTTGTACAGATACACGCCCGGCCCTGTGGGAAGCTGCGAGGCTTTGTTGCGAAGATATTCGACGGCGGAGTCGCGCAGGCTCATGCGCTTTATAATTCAATTGTGGCACGTGTGATTCTGCTGGCTCTTCTCGGGACGATGCTCGGTTATGGGCAGCGGCCACAGGATGTGCCTCCGCCTCCGCCCGATAAGCCGGCCGTCCAGGCGCCGGTGGAGGAGCCGCCCGAGGAGGACCCTTCGGCGATTCCGAAGACCTATGATTTCAACCCGATACAGGCCGAAAAAGAGGTCAAAGTCGGCCGGTACTACCTGAAGAAGGGTAGTCTGAAGGCGGCGTTGAACCGCTTCGAGGATGCTTCCAAGTACAACCCGCAATTTGCCGAGGCGTTCCTGCTGCTGGCCGAGACGCGCGAAAAGCTGAAGGACAAGAAGGGCGCCAAGTCGGCCTACCAGGAGTACTTGAAACTCTCCCCCGATGCCAAAAACGCCGGCGAAGTGAAGAAGCGCCTACACAAACTGAGTTGAATGGGGCGGCGCTCCAGCGCAGCGGTGGCCTCCAGGCCCTTGCCAGCATGCCTTCCGGCAGAATCGGAAAGCGCTAAAGCAACCACCCCGACGGTCGTGGCTCCGTTTCGGCTGACTACTTGTACCAGTCCAGGATCCGCACTTCGATCGGCAGCCCTTTCAATGCCGCTTCGAACACCTTCAGGTCGCTGCCACGATAGTGATAGGGATAGACGATCTTCGGCGCGAACGCCTTGACGCCCTCCGCGGCTTCCTCGGGAGGCATCGTGTAGGGCAGGTTCATGCAGACGAACGCGACGTCGATGTTCTTGAGCGCCTTCATCTCGGGGATCGCTTCGGTATCGCCCGAGAAGTAGAAGCGCTTGCCGCCGTAAGTTAGCACATAGCCATTGCCCCGCCCTTTGTCGTGGTAGAACATGCCCGGCTTGGGACCGCGCTTCATGTTGTACATCGGCACGGCCTCGATGGTGAATGGCCCCCAGGTCTGGGTCTCGCCGTTCTTGATCACGTCGCCGGTCTTCAAGCCTGAAGTGACCGCAAAGGGCGCGATGATCTTCGTGCCGGGCTTCTTCACCCAGCCGATCGCCGTCGTGTCCATGTGGTCCGGGTGGAAGTCGGTAATCAGCAGCAGGTCCGCTTTCGGCAGAGCCGCGTACTTGGCCTGCGTCCCCTGGCTGAACGGATCCAGGTGGATCACCTTGCCTCCGGCTTCGATCATCAGGCTCGCATGGGTAATGGGAGTGATTTTCACGGTTCCGGCGGAGGTCTGAAACTCCTCCGCCGCGTAGAGCGTGGCTGCCGCGCAACCCAAAGCAAACACAAGCCATGTCAGGCGCATGTGCCGATTGTAACTCCGGTGTGAGCCTCAGCCTCACCGACCCCTGCCCATCCAGTGTCCGCAAACCCCAGTGACGCGCTTCGGCGGCGGAGCACCCGCGAAACTGGCGGCAACCGCGAGTTATAATTCTGTTCCTTGCAGCTACTTTTGGACCAGCGCCGACACGGCCCACCCGCCGGTCCCTGCGTGGTCTCTGTACACTAAGTTGTCGCCGTCCGCGCCTGCCAGGATGCCAACTTCCACTGGGTGGACTCCTGGCGCTGCGATCTCCTGCCAGCTCGACGAAGCTTTATCCAGCCGGTACAGTGCGTTCCGAACCTTCGATTGCCCGCCCATCCGCTCCAGAATGGAGGCGACCACCTCACCCGAATCGGTCACCGCAAGTCCGTACAGGTTCATTCGCGGCGAACCGGAATTCGCCTGTCCGGAGACCGGCTGCGGCGCGGTAGGCGCAGGAATCGTGGCATGCCAGCGGCCGAGGACGGCGCCGTCGCTTCCGACCTCAATCCACTCGCGGGTCGCTGGGCACCAAAGGCCCACGCCTTGGCGCAAGGGGAGCAGGAAAGCGCGTGACCCGTTGGCGTACGTCGCCGGATGTGCTGTGCGTTTGGTTGCGGCTTCGAACCTGGGCAAGAAATCCGAATAGGGCAGGAACTCCGCCTGGAGTTCGCCGGCCCGATATCTGCGCAGAATATTGTGCGGAGGTCTTTGATTTTGATTCATGGACTGGGCACCCGCTGCCCACAAATCCCCGTTGGCGTCGTAGGTCAGGCTGGAAGCGAGGAAGTCGCCGGTCTCGATTATTCTCAGCAACGAGCCGTCTGGACGAATCTCCTGGATGAAGTCGGTTGTCCCTTCAGTCGGAAAAGAAGCGGACTGAGATGAGGCAGATAGCGACGATGCGAAACCGCTAACCGCAACCAGATGCTCCTTGGAAACGGCGGTTCCCAAGGTGAGCACTGATGCAGCCCCCGCCATCCAGACCGCACGCTGGAACACGAGCTTGCCCGACCGGTCAGCGCCGATCAGATTCGGCACACTATCATCCGTGCTCACCCTCGCGGCTAGGAAGACCATCATGCCGTTTTGCCATTGCGCAAGGGCCCAATCGCCAATCGATATCCCGGCCGGCAGAGGGATTTCGCTACTTGATTGCTCCAGCCTGTATGCGGGGCCGTCTGCAGCTAGGGCTTCACTGCCGCCCACCAATATCGCTGCCGAGACAACGCAAAAGAAGATTTTTGATATCGCGCGCATTTCAACCTCCTGAGATCTTTTGACGATCACGACCAGCGAAACGTTTAGTCCTAAGGGCAGGCATAGTCTGAGCAAGTGAGACCGCCGCAACCAAAGCAAGCCGTTTCCGCGTTATAACCATCCTCATAGGCGGCGTCGACTTTGAAGGCGTAAAAATCCACAATGTCGGGACAGTTGTCTTGATAGCAAGCTCGAGTGTGTACGTAGCCGATGTAGTGGCCCCTGCACGATGGCGTGGTGCAGTCATCCTGCGGCTGAGCCCCTTGGGCCGCTCGGCAGGAAGCTGCTGGCTTTTCGTCCGGCGTTCGGCTTGCGGCAACCGACTGTTTGAGCGACAGCTTCGCGGGTATCGACGTCTTGGGAGCCACCAGTTTCCTGTTGTCGCGAATCGGCTCGCCCGTTTGGGCCTCAACTAGGCTTACGCCCATTAACGATAGTCCAATCAATCCAAATATTGTTTTCATTGTTTCTCCTTCACTCATTGCATAACCAACAAAATGCCTTCAATCGGTTCCGCCCCGGTCCTCTTAGTTACGGCGCACAACCTGTGCATGGCGCGCGATCGGCAGCTCCCGAGGTAAGGTTCCGATGAGTCTTGAAAACTGAAATGGCGACCCGCTGGGGACTCACCGAAGCGATTAGGGATGGGGGGGAAGGGACCGGGATGAATGTTTAGGGCACCGCATGCGGATTACTTCTGCAACACGATCTAGCACTAATGATTGGCGCGATGACAACTGTGTGGAGTGTAGATCCGCAATGCGGCGAAGTCAACAATATTTTGTGACAATATGCGAAGATCTTCCCAAGTCATTCTAGATTATTATGGGCTGTTTGCGCGCCAATGATAACTTCGATGAGAAGCACATTCACCTGATTGAGTGATGTTGGCTAATGGGCTAAAAGGAGTTTAGTGCATCGCACCGATAAGCCGCGTCTTCAACCATTCACGGTGCCGGAGAAGGCCCCCCCCCTGAGAGGGTGCCGCTTGGCCTCCCCACGCACGACTCCTCGGGCGCTTGTTCAATCCCCCGAACGGCCCAGTAGCCGCACCAGCGGTGTTGATTGGGAGTCACTATCGCCCGCGGCCGGACGGATGGGTCGCCATCTGGCGGGACGGCTACCACATCTCAGGGCCGGGCAGTCGATTGACTTGTCTTAACGCAGGTCTTTATCCTGTCAAACGAAGAGCCGTTTCACGCGTGGATTCGTCCAGTCAGATGTGACGGCGGCTCTCTTCCCGCATCCCCTAAGGATGAAACCATGATCAAGGTCGAAGGACTGACCAAACGCTACGACAACTTTGTGGCTGTTCGTAGCATCGATTTCGAAGTTGAAAAGGGCCAGATTGTGGGCTTTCTGGGGCCAAACGGCGCCGGTAAGACGACAACCATGCGCATCCTGACGTGCTTCATGCCTCCGTCGGAAGGCACGGCCTCGGTGGCCGGCTTCGACGTGCTGTCGCAGCCAATGGAAGTGAAAAAGCGCATCGGTTATCTCCCGGAGATGCCCCCGCTGTACCCCGAAATGGAAGTGACCGAGTATCTGACCTTCGTCGGGAAGCTCAAGGGCATCCCCTCCGCGGACCTGGCGCGCCGGGTCAAGGAGGTCGAGGAACGCTGCGCGGTGACCGACGTCGCCGGCAAGCTCATCTCGAAGCTCTCCAAGGGCTACCGGCAGAGAGTGGGACTCGCGCAGGCGATCATCCACAATCCCGAAGTGCTGATCCTCGACGAGCCCACCTCGGGCCTCGACCCGAAGCAGATTCACGAGACGCGCGAGTTGATCCGCTCGCTCGCCGGCGAGCACACCATCATCCTCAGCACGCACATCCTGAGCGAAGTGGAACAGACGTGCGATCACGTCATCATCATTTCCAAAGGCCAGATGGTGGCCAAGGACTCGGTGTCGAACCTGACCAGCCGATTGCGCGGTCAGGCCACCATCGCTCTGGAGATTGAAGCTCGCACGGGCTCGCTCGACGACGCCGAAGTAATTGCCAGACTGGAGCAGGTGGAAGGCGTCGGCAAAGTGATCACGCGAGAGTCGCGCGTCGGGCGGCATGACTTCGAAGTAGAAGCGCAGCCAGGCCAGGACATCCGCGCCGAGTTGGCGCGCACTGTCGTCAACGCAGGCTGGAATTTGAACGAACTCCGCGCCGCGGCCTTGAGCCTGGAAGAGGTCTTCCTCGAACTCACCGCATCGGAGAAGGCGAAGGGAGAAACGGCATGAAAAACATTCTGGCTATCTGCGAAAAGGAATTGAACAGCTACTTTTCCTCGCCCATCGCCTACCTGACGATGGCAATGTTCGCGATCCTTTTCGGTTTCTTCTTCTGGAATTCGGTGGGGTACTTCGTCAGCATCAGCGTGCAGTCCATGGCGATGGGACGCTCGTTCCCGATGGACATTAACGAAATGATCGTCCGCCCGCTGCTGCTGAATACGAGCGTGATCGGGCTGTTTCTGATCCCGATGATCGCGATGCGTCTCTTTGCCGAAGAGAAGCGTTCGGGCACCATCGAATTGCTGCTGACCTCGCCCGTGCACGACGCCGAAATTGTGATCGGCAAATGGCTGGCTGCGCTGACCCTTTACGGCGCGCTGCTGTTGATCAGCTTCGCGAACATCGGGTTCCTGTTCTTGTACGGCAAGCCCGACTGGCAACCGCTGGCGGCGGGATACCTCGGCCTGATTCTGCAAGCCGGCGCGCTGCTCGCCATCGGCGCTTTTATTTCGACGCTGACCAAGAACCAGATCATCGCAGGCGTCTCGACCTTTGCCGCATGCCTGCTGCTTTGGGTGTTCGAATGGGTAGGCGGTTACGAGACGGCGGTGTGGGCCAAAGCGATGGCCTACATGAGCGTTGTTTCGCACTTCGAACCGTTTGCCAAGGGCGTGATCGACTCGAAGGATGCCGTCTACTTCCTGTCGCTCATTTTCCTGGGTCTGTTCCTGTCCGTCCGGAGCCTCGAATCGCTCCGCTGGAGGTCCTAAGCGATGAATTCCGCATGGATGAAAACCCGCCACACGAAATACTCCGCTTACGTCACGGTCTATATCCTGGTCGTCCTGGCGATCCTGGTGGGCGTAAATTACCTCTCCAGCCAGTACAACAAGTCGGCGGACCTGACCTCGAACAAGCGCTACACGCTCTCTGACCAGACCATCAAAGTGGTCAAGAACCTGAAGGACCAGGTCGACATCTACTACTTCGACCAACCCAAAGAGTTCGCCGCTGCGAGGGACCTGCTCGACCGCTACGACACCCTCTCCTCCAAGCTCAAGGTCCATTATATTGACGCCTTGAAGAACCGCCGCATGGCGATGGAATATGGCGTCAAGGCTGCAGGGACGATCATCCTGCAACGCGGTGAGCGTCGTGGCGAGGCGCGCAGCCTCACCGAGGAAGAAATCACCAGCGGGCTGATTCGCGTCCTGAAAACGGGCGATCACCTGGCCTGCTTCGCCACCGGCGCGGGTGAGCATACTCTGGCCGAAGACTACTCGAACGCAAAGGAAGCTCTCGAAAAGAACAACTTCCGCACGCAGGCGATCAACTTGCTCGAGAAGCCCGAGATCCCGTCCGAATGCACGCTTGTCGTCGTCGCCGGTCCGCGCTACGACTACCCGCAGCCCGCCGTCGACGCTCTCAAGAATTACGTCGAAAAGGGCGGCCGCGGGCTGTTCATGCTGGACCCGCCGCTCGAGCTAGGCAAGACGAACATCTCCGCCAATGAGGGGCTGAGCAAAGTGCTCGCCTCGTGGGGCGTCACCCTCGACAAGGACCTCATCCTCGATCTCTCGGGGCAGGGCGGCCTTTACGGCATGGGCCCGGACGTCGCGCTGACCGACCAATACGGTTCGCACGCCATCGTCAAAGAGATGAAGGGCACGGGCGTGGCCTTCCCCATCGTTCGCTCCCTCGCCGCCACCTCGGGCGCCAGCGCCAGCGCCGAAACCATCGTGTCGAGTTCGCAAAGCAGCGCCTCCACGACGCAGCTCAGCGGCAAAGGCGGCATCAAGATCGATCCCAGCAAGAGCGAGAAGAAGTCGTATCCCATCGCCGCGGCCGGCACTTACAGAATCGGGGCGCCGGGCAAAGAGGGACGTTTCGTCGTAGTGGGATGCTCAAGTTGGGCGGCCAATTCGGCGATCCGCTTCGTCGGCAACCGGGACCTGTTCCTTAACGTGATGAGCTGGCTCTCGAACGACGAGGACCTGATCTCAATTCGCCCCAAGGATCCGGTGGATAAGCGGCTGGAGATCACGCGCGCTCAGTTGGCGCTATTGCGCATCGTGAGCCAGTTCCTGATTCCGCTGGGCGTCATCCTGGCCGGCATCCTGGTGTGGTTGAAGAGGAGATAGGGGCGATGAAGATCCGCGGCTTGCTCGTGGCTCTCGGGCTCCTGGTGGTGCTCGTGGGCGGTATCTGGTATTCGAACCACAAAGGGAAAGACACCACAGCGAAGACCGACGCCACGCCGAACGTCCTGACGTTGAAAGAGGCCGACATCGTTCGCATCGAGGTTGCCCGACTGTCCGGCGAGACGACCGTGCTTGAAAAGGACGGCTCGGGTACATGGAAGATCACTGCGCCCACGGCCTATCCCGTGGACAAAGACGCCGTGACTTCGCTGCTCGCTTCCGTGGCTACTATCGCGTCCGACAAAGTGGTGGATGAGAAGCCCGGCGACCTGAGCCAGTACGGCCTGAAGCCGCCCGCGCTGGCTGTGACCGTCCGCACGAAGGACGGCAAGTCGAAAAAGGTGCTGCTTGGTGACGCGACCGCCATCGGCCCGGGCGTCTACGCTTCGGCCGAGGGCGATCCGCGCGTCTACACCGTTGCCTCGTTCACCAAAGATGCGCTCGACAAGACCTCCGCCGATCTGCGCGACCGTCGGATGCTGACCTTCAACTCCGACAAACTGGCGCAAGTGGTTCTGAACTCAAACAAGACTGAGACCCAGTTCGGCAAGAACGCCAGCGGAGAATGGCAGATCGTCAAGCCCAAGCCCTATCGCGCCGACGTCTTTACCGTCGACGATCTGGTACGGCGCCTGAAAGACGTCAAACTGGATCCCGCGCTCTCGGCGGACGATGAGAAGAAGGCCGTGGCGGCGTTCGGCTCGGCAGCGCCTCTGGCTATTGTGACTGTGACCGACGCGGCCGGTTCCCAGAAGCTCGATATCCGCAAAGTCAAAGCAAAGGAATCCAAGGACGACAAGTACTACGCCCGCTCCAGCGTAGTCGAGGGCGTTTACTCCTTGGAAGCGGCGACCGCCAAAGCCTTCGACAAGACGACCGACGATTTCCGCAACAAGAAGATCTTCGACTTCGGGTTCAACGATCCGAGCCGCGTGGATTATCGCAGCGCCAAAGTACAGACCACCGTTTCCAAAGCAGCCGAGAAGTGGTTCCGCGGCGGCAAAGCACTCGATTCGAATTCGATGCAAACTCTCCTCGACAAGCTGCGCGACCTCTCGGCTACGAAGTTCGCCGAGTCTGGCTCCGGCGCAAGCGAGATCGACATTACCGTGGTGTCGAGCGATGGAAAGAAGACCGAGAAGGTGAGCCTGGCCAAGTCCGGGGCGGACTGGCTGGCGCGCCGCGAAGGCGATGCGTCGCTTTACGTCATTCCGACTGCGACCGTGGACGAGATCGAACGGGCGGCTGCGGATCTGAAAGAGGATCAGAGCAAGCCTCCAGCGAAGAAGTGATCGCGTGACCAATGGCTTATTGACCGACTTCTATGAGCTCACGATGGCCGCCGGCTTCTGGCAGGCCGGCAAGACGGATGACGTCGCTGTCTTCGAGCTGTTCGTTCGGAGGAATCCTCCGAACCGGAATTTTCTAATCGCGGCGGGACTTCAGCAGGCAGTGGATTACCTGCTGAACGCCCGCTTCGACGACGAGGCGATCCGCTATCTCCGCTCGCTGCCGCCGTTCGCGAGCGTAGGCAACGGCTTCTTCGACCTGCTGCGGCGCTGGCGATTCACGGGCGATCTTTTTGCGGTGCGCGAGGGAACGCCGGTGTTCCCTGGAGAGCCGTTATTGACGCTCCGCGCGCCACTGATCGAGGCGCAAATCCCCGAGACGTTCCTGCTTTCGACTGTCGGCTTCCAGACAATGGTCGCCACGAAAGCCGCGCGGATCGTGGACGCCGCGGGCGGGCGGACGGTCGTGGAATTTGGCACGCGCCGCGCCCACTCGCCCGATGCCGGCGTACTGGCGGGACGCGCGGCTTACATCGGCGGATGCCGTGGGACATCGAACACGTTGGCGGGCTTTCGCTACGGCATTCCGGTCTTCGGCACGGCCGCGCACTCGTGGGTGCTTGCTTTCCCGAGTGAAACGGAAGCCTTCGAAAGGCTCTATCGGCTGCTGGGTCCCGGAACAGTCCAGCTCATCGACACTTATGACACGCTGGAAGGCGCGCGCAACGCGGTGGCGCTCGGCAAGCCGTTCTGGGGCGTGCGTCTGGATAGCGGCAATCTGATGGAACTCTCGCGCGCCGTGCGGCAGATTCTCGACGAGGGCGGCTTCAAAGACGCGAAAATCATGGCGACGGGCGACCTGAACGAGTACAAGATTCTCGAACTGATCGCCGATGGCGCGCCGATCGATTCCTTCGGCGTGGGCACGGAGTTGGCAACCTCCAGCGACGCACCGAATCATGGCGCGGTCTATAAGCTGGTGGAGATGTGGACCGGCGGCGAGCGGCGCTACGTTGCCAAGTTCAGCGCGGATAAGTCCACGCTCCCCGGCTCCAAACAGATCTTCCGCTACGGCCGCAAGGATCTGCTCGCATGCTCTCACGAATCGCACCCGGACGCCCGCGAAGCGCTGTTGGAGCCGGTCATCATCAAGGGTGAACTGGTGCAATCCCTGCCCTCGGCCACCGAGGCGCAGGCACATGCCCGGCAATCGCTCGACATAGCTGCCGAAGAAACTGCGCAGCCTGTTTGAATGCGATACGCCCTGGCCGGTCGAAACGTCTGAGGAGTTGCAGCATCTAACCGAAGAGGTGAGGCTGGCTGCACGATGAAGACGGTCTTTGTCGACGTCGATACACAATACGATTTCCTGTTCCCGGCGGGCGCTTTGTCCGTACCCGGCGCGCAGCGAATTCTCCCCGCCGTCTCGCGGTTGAACCACTGGGCGGCGCGCAACGGAGCCGTCGTGGTCTCCACCATGGATGCCCACACCGAGAACGACCGGGAGTTCCAGGTCTGGCCCGGACATTGCGTCGCGGGCACGCTCGGGCAGCGCAAACACGAGAGCACGTTGCTGGAACGCCGAGTGACGATTCCTTCCCATCGCACTTCGTTCGATCTGGCCGGCGCGCAGCAGAGTCATCATCGAGAAGCAGTCGCTCAATTGCTTCGACAACGCCAATCTGAACGCGGTGCTGGCCGCGCTCGGCGCGGACCGCTACGTTGTCTATGGCGTGGTCACCGAATACTGCGTGGCGCTCGCGGCGCGCGGTTTGTTGAAGACGGGCAAGCCGGTGGCCATCGTGTCCGATGCCATCGAAACGCTGAAGCGCGAAGACGGAGATGCGGCATTACGCGATTTCATCGCGGCGGGCGGGACGATCGCGCGAGCGGCGGACATCGTCGCGTAGAATCCGCATTGGATGTGCCCGAAGGCGATCTCACGAATCCGGCGCCGCTCGTTTTTCACCCGAGTAAGCTCGTCACTTTATACTTGAGAGGGAATTGGACCGGTTCGCATTCGCTGCCTGTGCCGACCCGCAGCTGAGGAGTTTATGGCCGTATTGATTGATGCGATTAGCGTAAAGCGCAGGACCTTGTTTGAGCTGGACAACACTCCATTCTCCTGCCTTGAAGTGGAAGTGAACACGCCCACGGCGCGGGGCGGCCAGACCCTGGTGCGGATCAAGATGCGCAACCTGATCACGAACGCGGTCTTCGACAAAACTTTCAAGGCGAGCGAGAAGTTCAAGGAGCCCGATCTACAGAAGGTTCCGGCCTCCTACCTGTACAGCGACGGCGAAGGTTCTCACTTCCTGGACCAGGAGAGCTTTGAGACCCTCACCCTTTCGGGCGAAGTGATCGGGAACGCGCTGGACTTCCTGATCGAGGGCGCCATCGTCGAGTTGTACAAATTCAACGGCAATCCCATCGGCCTGGAGCTGCCAATGTTCGTTGAACTGGCAGTCGCCTCAACGGAACCGGGTGTGAAGGGCGACACGTCGAGCGGCAGCGTCACCAAGCCCGCCACGCTGGAAACCGGCCTGCAGATCCGCGTCCCCCTCTTCATCAAAGAAGGCGAAAAGGTCAAAGTCTCCACGGAGAACCGGGAGTTCGCGGGCCGCGCCTGACCCGGTTCGAAAGCAAGAACCAAGGCGGCGCGCTACGCGCACTCGCGCGAAGCCCGCACGGTATCCATGAAGCGGCGGACCCGGTCCGAATCCACTGGGTTCGCAATCTGTCCCTTTGCCTTCAATGCGGAGCCGACGATTACCCCGTCGACGGCGGTCAGCATCTCTGCAACCGTGTCATCCCGCACTCCGCTCCCCACGTACACCGGGGCTCCCTGTGCGGCGGCACGAGCGGTGCGGAGAGCGTCCAGGCGGGCGGGCTTCCCCGTCGCCGCACCGGTCACTATGACTACGTCCGCCAATGCGCGCAACACCGCGTCTTCCACTTCGTCTTCCAGCGGACGATCGCCGAGCGGCACGGAGTGTTTCACGGCCACATCTGCGAAGACAAGCACGCCGCTTCCCAACGTTCGCTTGAGCCGCTGGATCGCGTGCGCGCGGCCTTGCAGGATGCCCTGGTCCGCCACGCGCGCTCCGGTATATACGTTGACCCGAATGAACGACGCGCCCGACGCGGCGGCCACGGCCAGCGCGCTCTCACCGTCGTTCCTCAGGACGTTGATGCCCAAGGGTTGGGAAAACCTGCCGCGGATTTCACAGGCCAGCGCAGTGAGAAACGCGACTGTTTCCGGCGGCACGCGATCGGGATAAAACGGGACGTCGCCGAAGTTCTCCAGGATCAAGGCGTCGACGCCTCCCGAGGCATAAGCTCCGGCGTCGCGGGCTACAAACTCGCGGATCTCCCGGAAGCTGAGTCTGTTCGATGGAGCACCGGGCAGCGCCGGTACATGCAAGACGCCGATGACCGGCACGCCAGCCATCCAGGCTGGCAGAAGGGCGGGCGAATTCAACACGGCTGCATCCTTCTCTCAGTATTACCCTGAGCGCAGCCGCGGTGTTCGCGGTGCGACCTTTAACGCACGGCTTGAGCGCTCGGAAGCGTTCAGCTTACCGTATCGGCGCGAGGCTCCTCCGCCGGCAGCGGCACATTCGCCGCATGCCGCCAGAGCCGCTCCAAATCGTAGAACGTTCGCTTCTCCGGCGTGAACACGTGCACGATCATGTCGCCGAAGTCCCCGACAATCCATTCGCCGCCGGAGTAGCCTTCCACGCTGACCGCCTTATCGCCGCGCTGCTCCTTCATCTGCTTCGCGATCTCGTCCCAGATGGCTTGCGCCTGCTTCTGGTTGGAGGCCGAACAGATCAGGAAGTAATCGGCGAGAGAGGTGATCTCACGCAAGTCGAAAACCCGGCTGTCGAACGCTTTTTTGGATTCCGCGGCTCGGAGGGCGGTGAGCCACGTGGGAGATTCTACGGTGGGCGGGAGCATCTCTCCCGAAGTAGGTCCGGAATGCAGTGGGATCAGTTTAAACGTCTCCTTGTCGAGTATCGTAACCAGATTCGCAACAGCAAGCAAGTCTTTTGTTTTTTGCGGTTTGGTAACAATTCGGCGAACATCGCGAGCGCGCTCGCCGCGCGGATCGGGCCTCACCCGGTAAGATGGAACCATGAGCGAGCCGAGCTTCGAAGTCCTGATTTCATCGGAAGATATCCAACAGCGTGTTATAGAACTCGGTGAGCAAATCAGTGCCGATTATGGGGACCGCCCCGTCGTCCTGGTGGGCGTGCTGAAGGGCAGTTTCATGTTCATGGCGGACCTGGTCCGGCGCATTACATGCCCGGTGCGGCTGGAATTCATCGGGACCAAGAGCTACAACGGCGCTTCCAGTTCGGGCGAGGTGCAGCTCACCAAAGATCTCGACAAACCCGTCCAGGGCGAAGACGTTCTGCTGGTGGAGGATATCGTCGATACGGGGTTGACACTCAACTACCTGCAGCACATGCTGGCGCAGCGCGGGCCTTTATCGGTGCGCACGGTCGCATTCCTGGACAAGCCCTCGCGGCGGCGGATCGAAGTCCAGGCCGACTATGTCGGCTTCGAAATCGAGGATCGCTTTGTCGTGGGCTACGGGCTGGATTTCGACCAGAAGTACAGGAACTTGAGCGATCTCTGCGTGCTGGTTCCCTGAGCGCAACACATCCCTCGCGCCGCAATTCGGCGCTAAGTCTGATCGGATCCCCAGCGGGATTCTACTTGTACGCGTGACGCTGCACTACGTGATGGGGGATGTGGAAGAGGCGGAAAAACGCTTCACTAATGCCCCACACGAACAGCAGCGTAAAGATCGCGCCGACGGCCAGATCGAACTCCGGCCCGTTCAGCCTCGGGGATGGCGGTGTAAGGCCGATGGCGAGTGCCAAGCCTACCGCAACCACTCGCCAATACCAATGAACTCTCGGGAAGTAATAATCCAGCCACGTGGCGAGGAAAAACGCTGCGGCATACACCAGGAAGACGATCCAACCAGGCATGGCGCCTCCTTTCCGGTGCCCCCTAGTATGACGCGGCGAACGGCGAATGCAAGCCTCTTCCGGCAGTGCTTCCCACAGCGCCTCCCACGCTGGGCCGGGACCGCCTGACCCCTTCGCGGAATCTGGGTCTGGACAGACGAGAGATCCGGCGTCATGATAGGGGCGCATGGACTGTCACGCCCGTTCCGGTGAGAACGGCAAAACTGCTGGCAAGCTGCTTTGAAGTCGATCTGCAGTCGTAATCGTTTCCTTCGCCCTGCGCACCCAAACTGGAGGCAGTTATGTTGCAGCGCAGTTCCGTTGTATTCCTCTTCTCCGCGAGCCTTCTTCTGACCCCCATCGAAGCCGCGGATTGCAACCTGACCTCTGTGCCCACGCCAATGCTCGCGGGCGGGTTGGCCGAGCCACTGGGAGATTTAGTCTTGAGCTGCTCGTTCGGAGCGCCCGGCTCCGCCGTGCAAGGCCTGCTCCTCCTCGCAGTGGATGAGAAGCTGGCCAATCGGATCGATGCCCAGGGCCACTTGCTGGGGCTGACCGTCAGCGTGGGAGATACGATGCCGGCGCCGATCCCAGGGGCGGTGGCGACCACTCAGGATGGCCAGGGCGTCATCATCTCCGGGATTGACGCCAACTTCGACGCGCTTGGTAACCTGACGCTGCGCGTCGGCGGACTCCGCGCAGCCACCGCCGCAAAGGCCCAGGCGGCCCTGGGGTTCGCCGGCACGCCCTACCTCAACATCCACCCGCAAGCCGTCACCGCCGGCCGCGGCGTCGATTCATTCCTGACGACGACTCCCGATACCCTGCTGCAGCCGAATTACGGAGGACTCGTTGGGTTGGATCTCTCCCCGGTTATCGCGAAGATGGATCCGAATCTGACCGTCCGCGTGACCGAAAGCGACATGGCCGCTCTCCACCCCAAGTTGGGACTCGACACTACCGGGACGCGGCTGTCCGTGCGCTTCCCCGGCTTCCCTCAGGGCTCCAGGATCTTTGCGCCCGATGCCATCGCCGGATCCAACGCGGCAACGCCAACTACATCCGGGTGGTTCGGTTCGGCTCCAAATCCCGGCAGCTATGTGCTCTCCACTCCCTCCTTGCCAACGCTTCTGCTCGTGCGGGTCAAGACACCCGCGACCGACGGAACGGGAGGCACGCTCGCGTGGCAGCCTGCCGCCGGCACGAATTCGCTGGCCGGATTGCCCATCCAGGAGGCCGATTATCTCCCCGACGGCAGCCCCATCTTTATCTATGAAGTCGCGGACGCCAATCCGCTGGTTCAGGAGTCGGCGCAGTTTCCGTTGTACGCATTCTCCGGCGCAACGCCGGACAATGGGCTCATCGCCGTTCGAGCGGCCTTGCGTCTGGAGCCGGTCCCAGCCGCCGCCACTATTGCTGGCGCGCCAGCGACAATTCCCACGCCCCGCTATTCGGGTGTCACCACGACGGGACCCGATTGCACCCATATTCTCGATTGCACGGCGAATTGGTTTCCAGAATTGCGCGTACAGACGTATGCTTCAACCACCCGCGTGATGCCGTCGGATGCGAGCCCCCAGCAAGCGTTTCTGGGGCTTACGAACGCCGGAGGCGGAGTCGCCCTCTGGACGGCATCCGTGAATTACGGAAGACGGCTAGGTGGCTGGCTCCGCCTCGCATTCACGACCGGCGCAACGGCCGATCGGATTGGACTTACTTACTCGTTCGCACCCGTTGCCTTAAGGCCAGGGATGTACGACGCAAACATTGTTTTCACGTTGACCAATGCGCCGGATGGCAGCCGCCCCTCGGTCTCCCTGCCTGTCGAACTGATCGTCAGGCCTCAACATCCCGTTCAGAGGAAGCCGCCAGAGGGGCGCTAGCCGCTAGTTGTTCGGCGGAGGAGGCGGCTGAGGCGTATTGCCCTGATCGCCGGGAGTGGCTTGGCCCTGGTTCATCCCGCGGCGTTGACGCATCATTCCTCGGCCCTGCATTCCTCCCTGTCCCATAGGCCCGCCAGGCCCCATGCCGGGACGCATGTTCCGCGATCCCATACCGCGCATCAGCCCAGGCCGGCGCTTTTGCAGTTCGCGCCACTGGTCGATGGTCAGCACCGCGCGCAGGTTGAGGCTCAACTGGGCCAGCGCCTTGCCGGTTTCACCACGCGCGGCGGCCAGCCGATCCACAGCTTCGTTGGCGCGCTTCATGTCGAAGGGATCTGCATTGAACGCGTCCTCGACGTCGAGCTCGGCCTTTTGCACCGCGGCGTGCAGATCGATCAACCTGCCGCGCGAGTCATGAACCGTCGATTGCACCTTCTGCAACTGTTCTTTCGACAGATTCAAATCCTTCACCACCGGAGAGTCCCACCAATTAAAAGACCCCCGTGGCATGTTTTGCCCCATCGCGGGTAAGACCGCGGCCAGGGCAACCAGACAGAACACCTTCATTGCTAATAACTCCTTTCCTCTTCAGCACCGGAATTCTCAAAAAGTCCCAAAATCGGCTCGGCGGCGCGCGGAGTCGCCGGCGAGGCCATCGCGGACAGATCGCTGAACAGTTCAGCATCGCTGACCTGCGCCGTGGTATCCGGCCGACTCGCCGATTGGCGAGCCTGCGATACGGGTTCAGGCAGCGGCCGGGCCGGGTGCAGCAACGCCAATCCAACCGCCAGCATCATCGAAGTTGCCGCCACGGGAACCCATTTAGAGAGCCAAAACCTGCGCGGGTGTTCGATTCTCGCCCACAACGCGTTGCGCTGCTCGTGCAGCCGGCTCTCGGCAACCAAGGCGTCCTGCGATTCGCGCAGAGAGTCCGCCCGCGCCAGCTTCAGCGCCATCCAGCGGCTGGAACATTCGCGGCACGCCACCAGGTGCGCCTCGGCAACCAGGCTTTCCGGCGACAGGCCGTAAAGCTTCCGCAGCAGGTCGAGGTCCTGCCAATGCCGCTCGTCATCTCGCACGAATTCCGTCACCTGCGCCTCCCGCTTCCCCTCCGAGCCGACAGCTCGTACAAATCCTTCAATTCCCTGCGCAGCTTGGTCAGCGCCCTGCTCAGGTGGGCCTTGACCGTCCCTACGTCCAAGCCGAGAATCCGCGCAATCTCATCCAGGCTCCGGTCCTCGTAGTGCCTCAGCGTGAACACGGCCCGCTGCCTGTCTGAAAGGCAGGCCAGGCCCGCCGCCAGCCGCCTGCCAACCTCCAGGGCGAACATCCGGTCCTCGGCATCCGGCTCAGGCGCCGCAGCCATGGCCAGAATGGTCGCTTCGTCTTCCGCTCCGGGCCGCTTGCGCCAGAACAACCAACGCTTCGAGCGCAGCCGGTCCAGGCACGTGTTGACAGCGATGCGGGTCAGCCACCGCGCCGGATCGTCGACATCGCAACTCTGCTTCTCCAGCGACTGATAAGCCTTAAAGAAAGCGTCCTGCGCGGCCGAATCGGCCTCATCGGCGTCGCTGAGCATGCGTAGACAGAGTAAGAAGACGCGACGCTGCTCGCCAGCCATCCACGAGGGGAACCGGGCCAGCAGGGCGGGCGCGCCGAGCGCCTCAATCGCCTGTCCTTCCATCAACATCAACCATCCACTAAGACGCGGAAGCCGCGCAATGAGATTACACCCAGACCCACATGCTAAACTCCCATGGTCATGAACGTTCTTGTTCTAATCGGAGTGGGCCTGGCGGCCGGAGTGCTTTCCGGAATGTTTGGCATCGGCGGCGGCGTCATCATAGTGCCGGCGCTGATCTACCTGGTGAAGATGAAACATTTGGAGGCGACCGCGACGTCGCTCGCCGCGCTCATTCCGCCGGTCGGCTTACTGGGCGCCTACGAGTACTATCGCAACGGCAACATCCATGTGGGGGCGGCGCTGATCGTCGCCGCGGGCCTCTTCGTGGGCGCCTATTTTGGCGCGAAAATCACTCTCAGCCTCCCGCCGGACATGGCCCGTAGGCTGTATGCGGTGTTTCTGCTGGCGATTTCGGTGAAGATGCTCTTCTTCGACTGACGGGAGCGAGAGGTCAGCCCAGTTGGCCACCCTGCGTTCCGTCGATGCGGCTGCCGCTGAGAATCCCCATGGCGAGGCGCAGGCCGTACCCCGGCTCGCGCAGTGCCGTTCCCAACGCGGCGAAAAACTGCCCGGCAACGAAGGAAATCCCGGCGGCCCATCCTTCGTGCTTTGAAATGAAGGCGGCCGCTCCGGCCACGCGGTCGGCGGCAAGCAAGGCTTCTTCCGACCTCGGGATTCGGACGCTGGTGCGCCGCTCATGCAACGTTGCCGGTTCAGCGGCGATGAGCACGGTCTTCCCAGCACTCTGAATTCGCGAAAACAGTTCCAACTCGGCCCAAAACTCCGAAAAGCGCTTCTCGTCGAGGAAGTTCATGCCCCGCAGGAAGCTCTTGCGCACCAGCAGCGCCGCATCGGCGGCGAGTTCCACGGACCCATCTCCCGTCCCAAGCGGCAGATTGGAGTTGGTCTTGCACGCCGCCGCCAAGGCCGCGCGGTCGGGCAGACGGCCCGCAATCGGCGCCGGACGCCCCGAGGCGTCGACCAGACGAGGAATGGCCGCCACCGACTGTGGGTCCGTCTCCACCGCCGCAGCCAGAGCCATCAACGTGCCCGGCCCGACTTCAACTTCCGGATCCAGATACACAATCAACTCAGCCCGAGCAGTGCGAACGCCGATGTTCCGTGCGCGGGTCTTGCCGAAATTGCGCGGCAAACGCAGGACGGTCACGTTCGAAAACTCGGCGTCCACCTGGCCACAGCCATCGCGGCTGCCGGCGTCGATCACGAGAACTTCGAACAGATCGCGCTGGCGCGAGGCGTTCAGTGCGGCGAGACACCTGCGCAACGCATCGATGCAGTTCCAGGTGACGATAACGACGGACACCTTGGGCTCCTGCGGGAGCTCCGGCGAAGGACTAGATTGAGGTTGCACCGCTACCGATGATAACCCGCTGGGAGGCCTTGTGACCGCCGCCTGGCGAGACGATTCTGACGGATGAGGAAATCGTGCCGCGATCCGCCTAATCCACCAGTCCCTTGCGAATCGCGAAGCGCACTAGTTCACCCGTGGAGTGCAGGTTCAGTTTCTCCATGATCCGGCCGCGATGCGCATCTACCGTGTAGACGCTCAGATTCAAGGTGGTCGCGATTTCCTTGTTCGTTTTGCCCTCCGCGATCAGTTGCAGGACTTCCCGCTCACGGCTGGTCAGCAGGTCAATCGGATCCGTAACGTGCTGGCGGTAATCGGTTAGAACGGCGTCGGCGACGCCGGGGCTCAGATAGCCTTCGCCCCGCGAGACGGCGCGCACGGCCGCGATCAGGTCCTCGTCCACCGCATCCTTCAACAGGTAGCCCCGAGCCCCGGCCCGGAGGATTTCGCGGACGTAAACCGAGTCCTTGTGCATGCTGAGCGCGAGAACGCGCGTCCGCGGCGCGGTCTCGGACATGCGGCGTGTGGCCTCGATGCCATTCAGTTCCGGCATCGCCACATCCATCACCACGACGTCGGGCGTAAACTTGGCCGCCAATTCCAGAGCTTCCTTGCCGTTGGACGCCTCGCCTACGATCTCCATGTCGGGTTGAGCATCCAGGATGCGGCGGAATCCTTGCCGCACGACGCCATGATCGTCAGCCAGGACAATTCGGATTTTACTCATGCTTCCTCGCGCTCGCGGTAGGGAAAACTGGCTTCAATCACAGTGCCCTCTCCGGGAGCAGAACCTATCCTCAATTCTCCACCAGCGCTTCTGGCTCGCGCTCGCATCCCGACAATTCCCAGTCCTCGTGGCTGCGGCTCCGAGGAAACCGTGGCCGGCGCGGACGATACGCCGCGGCCGTTGTCGCGAATCTCCAGGCGGACGTTGCCGTTCTGCCGGTCGAGGTGGATGTCTACCCGCGTCGCTCCCGAATGGCGAGCCACATTGGTGAGCGCTTCCTGCGCGATTCGAAACAGATGGGTCTCCGTCTCGTCGGCCATGCGTCCGTCGACATTGGAGTTGAACTCGCACGTCGACGCCAGTCCGCTGCTGGACCCGGTCGCAGAGCCAGCGCAGGCTCGCCGCCAGCCCGAAGTCGTCGAGGATGGTAGGCCGCAGCAGTTGAGAGAGTTCACGGACGTTTCGTATCGCTTCGTCGACGAGACGAATGGAGTCCAGAACGCGGTCCCTGCCAGGGCCGGACGCACCGGCCAGAGGAGTCAGATTAGCCTTCACCGCGCTCAGAGATTGACCGAGTTCGTCGTGCAACTCGTGCGAGAAGCGGCGCGCGGTGGTCTCCTGCTTTTCGAGCAGTTGCCAGGAGACGCGGCTCAATTCGCCGGTCTGCCATTCCATTTGCCGGACCAATTGTCCGGTGAGCCGCACCGTCACGAAGGCGAACAGGAGCGCCAGGACGAGTCCACCGCCAAGCAGGACCGACGATTGACGCAGCAGGTTTCCGCTCAATGACTCGAGTTGCTGCTGCAGATCTTTGGACCGGCGGGATTCCACTTCGACAAGCCTGTCCACCAGCGTCAGCACCTGCCGGTGCGTTTCCAGCAAACGCGTTGACGGCCCCGTGACCGGGTTCTCCGTGGCCAGTATCTTGCGCGACTCGTCGGAGAAACTCGAAGCTTCCGAAAAAAGCTGCTTCCACAATCCCTGGTCGGGTTCGTCGGAGGCAGCTTCGACGATATCGGCCAGTTCCTTGTCGGAAGCGACCAGTTGCCCAAGCAGTTGATCGCGGTCCAGGGCTTCGGGCCGGCGAGCGATGTTGAAGTAGATGGCGTTGATGGTGCGCTGCTCGCGCAGAACGGCGTCGAGCAGATCCGAGGTGCGAACCTGCTCCTCCAACAAATCCGACGCTGTGGCCCGGATGGAACTGATGTTGCGAACGCCCAGGAGTCCCGCCGCCAAGAGAAGCAAAATCACGAGGCCGAAGCCGCCCAGGAGAACCCGGACGATGACGGTGCCCGTGATTGCGCGGTCCCAGGTTGCGCCCGAGTGGCCGTCGTTCCCGAGTCTCCTAAACCAGTTCAAGCCTGGACACCTCTCTCCATCTTCGACGCAAAGGCTACTCGAAGCATATCCCCTTCATTGGGGAGGAGAGATACCTTGATTGAATGAAGCCGCAACGCGGGAGGGATGCCGTGCGCCGTCTTTACTTTACGCTTGGGAGATCGGCCGCGCGGCATCATCGCGCGTCAATAGTGATCTTCCCGATCCCGCCATGCACATCCACGTGGATTGTGGGCTTGCCCTTGCCGGAGGCACCGCTGCGCCACTCGCCGCCCTGCTTCTCCAGGCCGTTCACCTCGATATCGCCGATCCCGCCGCTCGCCGTGGCGACCACCCCGACATCCGCGGGAAGTCGAACCACAGCCTCGCCGACCCCTCCGTGAACGCTCACGGAATAGTCGTGCTTGGGCTGACGACCGGTCAAATCGAGTTCAACTCGCCCCGCGCCGATATGCACTTCCACGTCTCGCACATCCAACTGGCCCAAATTGAGGCGGTTCTCGCCCGCGCCGCATTGCAAAGAAAAATCGATGGGAACCCCGTCGTTGAGCTTGAGACGCCACTCATTTTTCGCGGAGCCCATCGTTGTAGAAGCGCCACCTTGCTTGATAGAAAGGGTGCTTCGGAATCCGCTCCGGTCAAAACGGACCTCCGGTTTCCAGGAAGCGACATTGTAGGTGAACTCACCCTCCATCAACTCCTTGGCCCCGCTGTCGACTTGGAGCTCGCCGGCGTGGAGTTCCAGCGCCACGCGGACACGTTCTACCCCCTGCGCCTTGGAGAGGGCGACATTGTTCGTTTCACGAACGGTCTCGCCCGTCCCGTTGACGGTATGGTCGCCGTTCACGTCGAATCGGCAGCCGCCTGGCCCAACCAGCAGAATGACGGCGAACGGCCACAGGATCTTCTTTGATGGCATCTGAGTTCTCGCTCCCCCTCACCTAAGAACGATCTAAAGCGCGCATCAGTTCCGGCCGGAGCGCCGAATTCTGGAATTGTCCGATACCCCGAATTCACACCCAGCGCTACATGAACGGCGAACCCACTCATTTCGAACTCCCGCTGTGGTCCGAACACGGGCTTCCCAGCGGTGCGGCTGAACACGCCGCCGTCCGGACAATTCTACGCCCAATTCGTTTGGTTTCAGTGAAAACGCCGAGGAGAACCCACTGGGCGAGACGGAACCGTCGAAGACGATGGGGCGCGCCACGGATCGCGGATTGACGTCAATTGCCCGACGCAGTCCGCCCCCGGCCTCCGTGGACGCGTTTGATGACATTCAGAAATAAGCTGAACAGGGCCGGATCCCGCCAGCCGCGATCGACTTCCTGCTGCATGAGCGCCAGAGCCTCCTCATGACTGAAAGCCCCCTTATAGGCGCGGCGGCTGATAATCGCGTCGTAGATGTCCGCCAACTGCAAAATGCGCGCCAATAGGGGTATTTCTTCGCCGCGCAATCCGTCCGGATAGCCGCTCCCGTCCCAGCGCTCGTGGTGGTGACGAATAATCGGCAGCACGGGGCGAAGGCTACGCATCGGACGGCAGATCGTCTCCCCGATGACGGTGTGCTGCCGCATGATCTCCCATTCGTCTGCGTTCAGCGGGCCGGGCTTGAACAGAATCGCGTCCGGGGTGGCGACTTTCCCGATGTCATGCAGAAAACCGCCCTGGCGCAACGCGGTCAGGTCCTCCGCCGGCAGGCCCATCTCGGATCCAATCAAAACGCTGAGTTCCGCCAGACGCTCGCAGTGGTCGCCAGTGTCGGAGTCGCGGGTGTCTACAATGCGAGCCATGGCAAACAGGATCGATTCAGCTTCATCCAGCGAATCGATGACGCGCTTGGTCCGAAGCATCGCCCGGATTCGCGTCCTCAAAGCCATGGGTGATATGGGCTTCACCAGAAACTCGCTTGCCCCGGACTCCAATCCCGCAATCTCGTTCTCAATCGCCTGAACGCTGGTCACCACCAGAATGGGGATCAGATGAGTGGTTTTCTCCGCCTTCATCTGCCGGCAGAGATCGAGACCGGATTGATCGTGCAGGACAAGGTCGGTGATAACGAGATGGACCGTTTCGTTCCTCAGGATTTCAATCGCGGCGGCTACGTTAGCCGCCTCCAGGATCCGGTAAGGAGCCGCCTTCAGCACGCCGCGGAAGAGTTGACGGCCCACAGGGTCGCTGTCCACCACCAACAATGTTTCCGGCGCGCCCTGCATGGATGCCTCTCTCCCATTATCTAAGGGACGCGGGGAAGACGAAACGTGAGTGCAAAGTCCGGCCATATGTATCTTCATCGACACAAAGCAGGGTTTTCTATTCCCTCTTTTGCAGCCGGAGTGCTAACGTAGACCCCATGCGACGTCTTTTCTGGGTGCTTCTGGTCGGTATCTCCTCGTTGCCTCTTTCCGCGGAACCAATATCCAAAGGCGACCGCGAGTTCGGCATGAGCGCTCTGCACGCGAGCAGGAAGATGTTCCTGGATTCCGTTGCAGGCCTTAGCGAGGCGCAACTCAACTTCAAGCCTTCACCCGAAAAATGGTCGATCTCGGAGGTTGCCGAGCACATCGCGCTCTCCGAGCAATTCATCTTTGGAGCCTCCGAGGGCGCTTTGAAGTCCCCGGAACGCGAGAAGATGGCCGACCCGGGCAAAATGGATCAAAAGATACTGGCCGCCATTCCCGATCGCACGGTCAAGGCGACCGCGCCGGAACCGCTGCGGCCCCACAACCAGTTCAAGACCGCGGCCGACGCGATAGCTGCCTTCAAGGCCTCCCGCGATGCACATATCAAGTACCTGAGCGAAACGCAGGACGCGCTGCGGGAGCACTTTTACAAGAACCCCGTGTTCGGCGATATAGACGCCTACCAGTGGATTCTGTTCATGTCGGCCCACACGGAACGCCACGTAGCCCAAATCCTCGAGGTCAAGGCTTCACCGGGCTTTCCACAACAGTAGTACGTTTCATCCTCGTAAGGATGCTCTCGACGTAGTTCTGAGTCTCGGCGAACGGCGGGACACCGCCGAAGAAGTCCACTCGCGAAGGCCCGGCATTGTATGCGCCGAGCGCCAGCCTCACGTCTCCGTTGTATCGATCGAGCAGTTGCCGCAGAAACTGTCCGCCCCCCTGGAGGCTCTGCCAGGGATCGAACGGATTGCCAACGCCGAGTTCCGCGGCCGTAGCAGGCATCAACTGCATCAGGCCGGTCGCGCCCGCACTGCTGACCGCGCAAGGATACAGTCCAGACTCCTGCAAAGCGACAGCCGCCAGGAGTCCCGCGGGAAGTTCGTTCCGCTTTTCTTCATCCTCAAAGCGCCCCCGCGCCTGCTGCCATTCCAGGCTTGGACACGAGGGCGGCTGGAAGCCATCGCCCCATGCTCTGAGAAGCACCGGGCGTGATGGTCCACGACTCTTCGGGACGGGCGCGGGCCGCCGCCGCTCTCTGTCTGGCGACTGCGGCCTGCTGCCTCCGCAGCGAACTCCCCGCGGCGTCCATCGTGCTCTTTTGTCTCGCCACGGCCGCCATCTGACGCGAAATGCCGTCCTCCGCGAGTATGCAGGCTGAAATGAAAAGTGCCAGAAGCAGAACTCTCATATCCGAGTAATCGGCCTGTTGATCCTAAACCTTTAGGGCCGCAACTCGGATTTCTGCCTATTCGCCTCCATTGAACTTCTTTCGATACCCCGAGGCCCCACCTGTAATCGCGACGGCCTTCGGGTCGTCTTAGCTAGGCGAGTGGAGATAATCGGTTGCAACTCTATCGGGTATTACTCATAACTCTATTAACGACGGGGTTCCTCGCTGCCGCCGACCTGACCGGCAAGGTAACGTCCGCGGGGAAGCCGCTTCCCGGCGCGGTGATTACGGCCCATAGCGGAGCATTCACCGGGACGGCGTCGACAAACGAGGATGGCTCGTTCGCAATCCAGTTGGCAACCTCCGATCCGATCGATCTCGAAGTCTCGCTGTTCGGTTTTAAGCCGTTCAAATTAACGGTGAGCCCGGAGGAGTCGGCAAAGCCTCTGAGCCTGAATTTGGATCTGATCGCGCCCAGGATGCAAGCCCGTGCTGGAAACGGACAGCCAATGCAAGCTCGGGCAGATGCGGTTAGCACACAGGCTGCCGAGGTCCTCGCGGCGGCAACTACGCCCGCCGCCGAGAATCATGCGCCGGAAGGGACCGAATCCGCCGATTCAGTGCTGGTGCAGGGCAGCATGCAGAGCGCGAGCACGGATTTCCCCGGCGGTCCCATGGGGTTCGGTCCGGGCGGCCCAGGCCAAGGCCCGGGAGGCGGATTCATGGGTGGCGGAGACGGCCAAGGCGGAGCCGGGGGTGGAGGCGGCTTCGCCGGGGGCCCGGGCGGAGGGGGCGGTTTTGGAGGCGGAGGCGGACGGGGAGGCGGCGGCTTCGGTGGCGGAGGAGGAGGGCGTGGAGGCGGCGGTTTTGGCGGCGGAGGCGGCATGCCGGACTTTCGCAACATGTCCCCCGAAGAGCGTCAGAAGGCTATCGCGGAAATGCGCGCGCGGCGCGGCAACTCTGGCCCCCAAGTGTTCGGGAATAACGCCTCGAACCGGCGCCAGCAATACCGCGGCGGCGCTTTCTGGACTTTTCAAAACTCCGGACTTGACGCTTCCCCGTTCGCGCTCAACGGCGCGTCTGTCACTAAGCCGAACTTCAATAACTCCAACTTTGGCGCATCGCTGGGCGGGCCGCTCCCGTTGCCGGCCTCATGGTCGAAGGGCAGCTTCTTCTTTGTGAACTACACTGGCGCCCGTGGATCGAACGGCAATGCGATGTACGGAATCGTGCCGACGGCGGCCGAGCGCAGCGGCGATTTCTCCGCAACCCTGATGCCACGCACGCAACAGCCTGTCACGCTTTACGATCCGCTCACCAAAGCGCCCTTTGCGAACGGCGTGATCCCTTCGGCCCAACTCAACTCCATCGCCACCGGACTGCTTGCGTTCTATCCGTTGCCAAACCAGACCGGAGCGACTCAGAATTACCGCCTGGTCTATACCTCGCCCCAGGATTCCGACTCGCTGAACACCCGGCTCAGCAAGACGGTGGGCAAAAACCAGTTCGGCGCCACGATCAACTGGCAGCGCCGATCGGGCATCAACCAGCAGCTTTTCGGCTTTATGGACCCAACGTCGGGCTACGGCGTCAATTCGTCGCTGACTTACAGCCGGACCATCTCGCCGCGCCTGGTCTTCAACGCGTCCGCGCGTTTCAACCTGAATCGCAACCAGACGACGTCCTTCTTCTCTAATGGTGCGAACATCGCGGGAAATTTGGGGATCCAGGGCGCTTCGACAAACCCGTTGAACTTTGGTCCGCCGAACCTGAGCTTCACGAACTTTTCAAGCCTGAGCGATTCCAATCCGACGCTGCGCCGCGTGGAGACGATGACGGGCTCGGCTGGACTCCGCTACACGCGCGGCACGCATGCCATCGCGATGGGAACGGACTTCACCAGAAACATATGGGATCTGTTGCTCGAGCAAAACGCCCGAGGCACTCTGTTCTTCGGCGGTTCCGCCACTGCGTTGCCCGGCGCGAACGGACGTCCCGTGGCCAATACCGGCTACGACCTGGCGGACTTCATGCTCGGATACGTTCAGCAGTCGACCGTGCGCTCCGGCGGTTACGACACCTATCCGCGATCGCTCGCGGCGGACGGGTACGTTCAGGACGAATGGAGCATTCGCAAGAACCTGACGCTGAACATCGGCGTCCGCTACGACTACGCCGCTCCCTATACCGAGAAGTATGGGCGCATGGTGAACCTCGACGTCGCACCCGGTTTCACCGCTGTCGCGCCGGTGGTGGCGGGCGGGACGGGACCCTATACCGGGGCGTTTCCCAGCGGCCTGGTGAATTCCGACTTCAACAAATTCTCTCCGCGGCTGGGCATCGCCTACCGTCCAGGGACGAAGCGGCGCACCGTGATCCGCTCTGGCTTCTCGCTGTTCTACGACAATTCGATATACAGCCGCATTCCGGGCAGGCTGACCGCGCAGCCGCCGTTCGCCCAGACATCGACGTTCATTACGAGTCCACTGAACATCCTGAGCCTGCAGGATCCGTTCACGGGACCGTCCAATGCCACCGTGACCAATACCTACGCCGTGGACAAGAACCTGAAAACGCCCTACGCGACAACGTGGAGTCTTAGCCTCGAGCACGAACTGCCCGGATCGTTGGTGGCCAGCGCGACCTACATCGGCACCAAGGGTACCCACCTCGATGTCGCGTTGTGGCCGAACCGCCTGACTTCCATTTCATCTGGCGCCACGACAACGGCCAATGCCTCGGGCTATACCTACGACACCACCGTGGGCAACTCGATCTTCAACGCACTGCAAATGCGTTTGAATCACCGGCTGCGCAAAGGGCTGCAGTGGACGGCGTATTATCAGTTCTCCAAGGCGATCGACGACGCCACCACCATCGGCGGCGCGGGCGGCACTGTGATCCAGAACGCCAACGATATCGAAGCCGATCGCGGTCTGTCTTCTTTCGACCACCGCCACAACTTTACGTTCAGCACGATGGCGATTTCGCCCTTCGGGCCGCGCGGTCAGTATATGAAACGCGGCGACACGTTCGTTTCGAAGCTGCTGAGCGACTGGAGCGCCACGGCGAATTTGACGCTGCAAACCGGCGCGCCTCTTACCGCCACGGTGCTCGGAACTTCCGCCGACCCTTCGGGCACCGGAGCCGTAGGCTCCGGACGCGCCGATGCGACGGGCTTGCCCATCAACGCCGGTCCCGGGCCGTTTAACTTGCTGGCATTCACCGTCCCAACGATCGGCCAGTATGGCAACGCGGGGCGCAATACGATTCCCGGTCCGGGCACGCTCTCGCTCAACGCAACGTTCGGCCGCACCATCCAGTTCGGCGACTCGGCGCGCCGCAGCCTGGACATCAGGCTCTCCGCGAACAACGTGCTGAATCACGTCAACATCACGTCCTGGGGCACGGTGGTCAACTCCGCGAATTACGGCCTCCCCGCCGGAGCGGGCGGCATGCGCACGCTGTCTCTATCCCTGCGAGTGAGGTTCTAGGCGCTATGCGACGAAATATTTCTTTGGCTCTTGCCATTGGCTTTCTGGGCTGCTGGGGTCTGGTCACGCTCCCCGCGCAACAGAACGCGGCGGCTGGTTCCGGCAAGAGCGATGACATCCCCGTCTTCAAGACTTCGTCCAACCTCGTCCTGGTGACTGTCTATGTCCGGGGCAAGGACGGCAAGCCCGTCGCCGGGCTGAAACCCGAAGACTTCACCGTCGTGGAGAACGGCAAGCCGCAGGCCATCTCCGTGTTCGAGTACCAGACTCTATCCGACGTCGAGACGCCTGCCCCTACCGTAGAGAAGAAACTCGAGACTCGTCCCGCGCCTGAGGCCGCGCCGGCTCCGGAGGCGGCCAAGCCCGAGACCAGTCTGCGCTTCAAGGACAAGCGACTGCTGGTGCTCTACATCGATTGGACCTCCATGGATCCATCCCAGCAGCTTCGCGCCAAAGAGGGCGCGGAGAAAGCCATCCGCGAGCAGCTCGGCTCCGGCGATCTGATGGCCCTGCTGAGCTTCGGGACTAGCGTGGTCGTCGATCAGGAACTGACGGACGACAAGGATCTGTTATTGACCGCGCTGAACCGGCACACGCCCGGTCTGTCGCCCGACATGACGCAGGTGATCGACGATAACGACGATACCGGCGACGACAATGCCCAGTTCACAGCGGACAACTCCGAGTTCAATCTCTTCTCCACAGACCGCCGCATGGCCGCTCTCGAAGAAGCCGCGAAACGCTACGGCGCTCTGCCGGAAAAGAAAGCGCTGATCTGGTTCACCGCCGACGCGGGCGGCTCCGGCACCGACAACATCGCCTGGCTGCGCTCGGCCTCGAACGCCGCGGTACGCTCGAACGTCTCTATCTACCCCGTCGATGTGCGTGGCCTGAAAGCCACAGTGCCCGGCGGCGACGCCTCCACGGCTTCGGTTCGCGGCTCCGGGATGTTCACCGGGAAGCAGCAGAATACCGAGCGTGATCGCTTCACCGGTTCGCAGGATACGCTGGTCACCGTCGCCGAAGAGACCGGCGGCAAAGCGCTCATCGACAACAACGATCTCGGCGCCGGCGTCACTCTGGCGAAGCGCGATCTGCGCAGCTACTACGTTCTCGGCTTCTATTCGGACGACGACCGCCGCGACGGCAAGTACCGCAAGATCGACGTGAAGTTGAATCCGAAGATCGCCGCCTCGCTTGACTATCGCTCCGGTTACTACGCTGACGCCGAATTCAAGGTAATGGGCTCGGCCGGGCGCGAGAAGCAGTTGCAGGACGCCATGCTGCTCGGCGATCCAATGACCGATCTGCCGCTTGCGATCGAGATCAACTGGTTCCGCAAAGGCAGCGAGTGGTTTGTCCCGGTCGCGGTGAAGATCCCCGGCACGGAGATTCCGCTGCGCAAGAAGGGCTCGACGGACGAGAGCACGACATTCGACTTCCTGGGCGAAGTGCGCAATGCCAAAGGCGCGCAGGTCGCGCTGCTGCGCGACAACATCAAGATGCGCTTGCGCGAAGAGCAGGCTGGCAAGTTGAAGTCGCAGAATTTGCTTTACGAAACCGGGTTCCGTCTCGCGCCGGGACCCTACCGTTTGAAGATGCTGGTCCGCGAAAACGAGACCGGCAAGATGGGCACTTATGAACGCGTGTTCGAGGTCCCGCAATACACCGCGAACGACCTGTCCCGTTCGAGCCTGGTCCTGACCGCGCAGCGGGAGTCCGCCTCTTTGTCGGCTGTCGCCGCGGCCAAGCCCAAGGCGTCGAAGGCCGTGGAGGGCCATCCTCTCGTCGTCGGCGACAAACGGCTGATCCCGTCCGTAACGCACGTCTTCCGCCGCACTCAGACGCTTTCGGCGCTGGTTGAGATCTACGAGCAATCGCAACAGCCATCGAATGTCGCCGCCACGCTGAGCCTGTTCAATTCCGAGGGCAAGAAGGTCCTCGAATCATCCAGTACGCGAGCGGATGCGGGACGTCTGCTGATCGATACGCCGCTGAAATCGCTTGAGCCCGGGCGCTACGTCGCGCAGCTCAACCTGATCGACTTCACGGGCCGGAAGTTCGCCTTCCCGCGCTCGACGCTGACGGTGCACTGAAGCCGCGAGGCCACAACCAGTCAGGCCGTCCGATCCAGAGCTTGGATCAAAGCCCGGATGTAGCCGTAGCAGAATGCGAACGACTGCAGGCCGTTCGCGTCGCCCGGCGCTTGCGGCACGTGGTCCGGCATCAGCAGGTATGGATAACCCACGTCGCGATAAACCTTAATCACTCGCACCAGGTCGATGTCGCCCTCGTCCGGATACACTTCCTGGAAGTCGTCCCGCTTCCCACGGATGTTGCGGAAATGGACGTTGAAGATCTTCTTTCGCGACCCGAAATACCGGATCACATCGTAAATCTCCTTGCCGGGATCCTCCAGCATCTCCGACACCGTGCCCTGGCAGAAGTTCAGCCCGTGATACGGGCTGGCGTGAATCGCGACGAACTTCTTCAACCCCTCCACCGTGCCTAACACTCGGTCGACCCCTTGGTACCCTTCCGGCGGAACGCCGGGATCGTGAGGATGGCATGCCATTCGAATCTTGTACTCGTTGGCCACCGGAATCACGCGATCGAGGAAGTACGCGATGCGCTCCCAGAACCGATCGGCGTCCACCACTCCCGCCCTGGTCAGTGGCGTCTCCGGCTTCGCGTCCTTGAGCCGCCATGTGCTGTACGTCGCATCGCCGCGGCCCTTGGTCGGGCGGGTCCGCAGCACGCCCAGCAGACTCATGTTGTACTTGATGGCGGGAATCCCCGCGGCCGCGCAGTTCTTGATCAGCGTCTGAAGGGACTCGATGTCGCGATCGCGCTCCGGGCTCTGCGCAAGCATGATCGCGCCGTGCTTCTCGGTGTCGATGTGGCTGGAAGAAAGGAACGGCGGGGCCACGCAATCGATGCCGATGCCATGCCGGTCGCCCAGTTCGCGCAGTTTGCGAAGTTCGTCCACAGTCGCATACAAGCGCCCGCCCGCGATTTCCGGGTATCCGCAGACATTTCGCACGCCGTACCGAGCCAGGTATGCGAAATGAACATCGTTGCTCGGCGCGCTCTGGCAGCCCAGTTTCATCAGTGTGGGCAGCGGCTTGTTCGTAGCCGTCGCGCCGCCGGCACTGAATGTTGCCGCGGTCGCGGCCGAAGCCGACAGAAATGATCTACGTCTCATCGCTCTTCTCCACGCGTCTCCCTTCGGCGAGATGCATCTTCACGACCCCAGGGGTTCAATTCTATTCCAAGTCCCCATTCGCCGATGACTCTCTCAAGCCAACCTGCGATTTCAAGCTCCGAGACCTCCGCAGGCCTATAATCGACGCATGCCAAAGCCCCCGGAGCCAGCCATCGTCGAGCGTCTGGAGTCGATGAAAGGCCGCTTTGGCCCGGAGGCGGCGCACGAAATTATGGCACTGCTCGATGGGCTTGAGACTGCCCAAGTCACGGGTGCGTCTGAAATCGGGCGGCTTCACGAGGTGCTGTTGTTCTTGCGCGCCTACCCCGCCAGCCGGGACGTTGTCCGCAAGACTGACCGGCTGTTGCGCTCTTTCGCTCAGCGCATCGACGACCCGGACGCATACGCCGGCGCGGAGATCTCGGGCATTGCGGGGACGCGCTTTTCGGCCATATTTACGCACGAGGTCTCACGCCGCTTGGCCGCCCGGCACAGACGGCGACTGACGCTGAATTGGAATGGATACGAGGCGCGCGACAGCGTCCCACCCGTGCTGCTGAGAAAGCTGAGCCTGCTGGGCGAGGACTGGCCGGTCGAGGCCAACGTGCCGTTCGAGAAGTGGCTGAATCTGCGCGGTCTCGATTGGTTGTTGAACGAATTGGATGCTGAGGCCTATGATTCGCTGAGAATCGCGTTGACGTGGGAACTCGGCTCCGCGGCAACCACACGCTCGCGCGCCCGCTGGCCGGCGCCGCGAATCTACCTGCACGACGGCCCGCTGCTGCGGCGCTCCGAAGTTTCCCTGGCCGAGCATCTCGCGGGGCCGCCGCTTCCCGTGCGCAGGCTCGAGGGGCGCGAAAGCGCGCGGCTGCTCGATTTCATTCTCGAGAATTCGGCCGTGCGCTATCGCCAGTTGCACGGCTTCACTTGGCCCGACCGGAAGAACGTTTGGTGGGCCGATGGCGGCCGCGGTGTCGAGATCTGCCTGTTCGGCCTGCCGCCCGATCGCCGCCTTCCGCTACGTGCCTATCATGCCGGCATGTTCTTCAAGAACGGCGTCCCGGTGGGCTACTTCGAGACGCTATCGCTGTTTGAGCGCGCCGAAGTCGGCTTCAACTTGTATCACGGGTTTCGCGACGGCGAGACGGCCTATCTGTATGCGCGGCTGTTGAGGCTGCTGCGGCAAATGCTGCATGTGACCGCGTTCTCGGTCGATCCTTATCAGATTGGTCTGCACAATGAGGAAGCGATCGAATCGGGAGCCTATTGGTTCTACCACAAGCTCGGATTCCGGCCGGTCGATCCGGGCGCCTTGAAACTGACTCAGCGCGAAGAGTCGAAGCTGGCGGCTACACCGGGCTATCGCACGACGCCGGCGACACTCCGAAGGCTCGCCGCTGGCGGGCTCAGCCATAACGGCGCGCCGGCCTGGGACCGTTTCTCCGTGCGTCAACTCGGGCTTCGCGTAGCACGCTCATGCGGGGACGCCGCGCCTTGGCCTGCCGTTCTGGCGGCGATCCCCGATTTCCCGAAATGGAGCGCAGAGGATCGTCTGGCAGTTCAGCAGATTCTGAAGGCGAAAACCGGCGCCACCGAACAACGCTACTTGCGGTTGATGCAACGCCACTCCAAGTTGCGTGAGGCAGTGCTGCGGCTGGGCTCGGCTTCCCGCGGTTAGCAACTCTTGCCAAGGGAAGGGGTTGGAGGCGCGGACCGGAGTTGAACCGCTGAACACGAGTTTGGCCGACCTTCTTGGATGGCGTGCAAACAATTGATTCGATAGGTAATACCTTCGGACTGTGACGATTTCAGCCGAGTTGCCCGCGCAAAGCGACGTGCGGGGGGCCTAAAGTTCTGTCAGCTACCTGCCGATCCTTACGGCATGCGCGCTAAGATCAAAAAACGCAAGGCCGCCCACCCCGGCCGCAGTGGGAACAAGATTTGCGGCGCGCGTTTCGGTTCTGACAGAATTGCAAGCGAGATGAACAGCCTCTACTACGGCGACAACCTGTCCGTGTTGCGGAACGAGATCCGCGACGAGAGCGTGGATCTCATTTACCTGGACCCCCCGTTTGACAGCCAGGCGAACTACAACGTGCTGTTTCGAAGCACCGCCGGTGAAAAATCGAAGGCGCAGATCGAGGCGTTCGAAGATACCTGGCACTGGAACGAACACGCGGAGCGGGCGTTCGACGAGGTGATGTCCGGCCAGAACGCAAATGCCGCCGAGATGCTCCGTTCCATGAGGGCGTTTCTCAAAGAGAATGACGTGATGGCGTACCTGTCGATGATGTCGGTACGCTTATTGGAACTTCATCGCGTCCTGAAACCGGCCGGAAGCATGTATTTGCATTGCGATCCGACGGCCAGCCACTACCTCAAGATACTCCTTGATGCGATCTTTGGGGTCAGCAATTACCAAAACGAAATCGTCTGGAAACGAACCACCACCCACAGCGACAGCAAGACCTGGAGCCGAGTAGCCGACACGATCTTCTTCTACACGAAAGGCCCGAAGTTCACGTGGAACACTCCCCGACAGGCTCATTCCGACGAATACTTAGCATCCAAGTATCGCTACGATGACGGCGACGGTAGGGTATACCGGCTGGACAACATGACCAGCCCGAATCCCCGTCCAAATATGATGTACGAGTGGAAGGGGTTCCCGTTTCCTACCAAAGGGTGGAGGTACTCCAAGGAGACGATGGTGGCTCTGGACGCAGATGGGCGAATTTGGTACCCGAAGAAGCCAGATGGCACCCTGGACACTACCAAGCGTCCGCAACTAAAGCGGTACGTCGACGAAATGCCGGGCGGTGTGATGGGAACGGTTTGGACCGACATCTCTCCGATCAACTCACAGGCGCAGGAACGACTCGGATATCCGACCCAGAAACCACAATCTCTCTTGGAGAGGATCATAAGCACAAGTTCAAATGAAGGTGACGTGGTGTTGGACCCATTCTGCGGGTGTGGGACCGCCACTCATGCAGCCGAGAAGCTAAAGCGCCAGTGGATCGGAATCGACATCACCCACCTGGCGATTTCTCTGATCGAAAAGCGCCTCAAGGACGCCCTCCCAGGAATCAAGTACGACGTTCATGGAACGCCCAAAGACGTCGATGGGGCGAGAGACCTGGCGGCCCGTGATAAGTATCAGTTCCAATGGTGGGCAGTCTCTCTCGTGAATGCGGTCCCATTCGGTGGCAGGAAGAAGGGCGCCGATTCCGGAATCGACGGCCTGATCTACTTCAAGCCGGAGGGGAAGACCACGGAGAAGGCTATCGTCAGCGTCAAGGGCGGTGACAACGTGACTGTCTCCATGGTTCGCGATCTCGCTCACGTTGTGGATCGTGAGAACGCGAAGATCGGCGTGTGCATCTCGCTGGCCGATTCTACCGGGCCAATGCGAACCGAGGCGGTGAAGGCCGGCTTCTACGAGACGCTGTATGGGAAGTACCCGAAGATCCAGATCCTAACGATCAGGGAGCTTTTCGAGGGCAAACAGCCCAATATCCCTCTGATCGACGCCTCTTCGTTCAAAAAGGCTCCAAGGGAGACTGTAGGACAGCAGGGCACGCTGCACTACGGGCACGATTGAATACAGAGTGAGCCGGCCCATTGCAGGAGATCGGGCAGTAGTCGATTGTCAGTTGGATGGCCTTAACGCGTTGGAGGCGCGGACCGGAGTTGAACCGGTGCATAAAGGTTTTGCAGACCTCTGCCTTACCACTTGGCTACCGCGCCCCGTGCGGACGGTTCTTCTGCCAATATAACGCAGTCCGTCAAATCAGCCGACAGCGGAGCGATTGAAAGCACAACAGGGAGGAAGGTCGGAGAGGTGGAGGCGCGGACCGGAGTTGAACCGGTGATGGAGGTTTTGCAGACCTCTGCCTTACCACTTGGCTACCGCGCCCGGCTACAGAGCCTACTTTCGTACTATAGCGCAAGCTTACGGAAACACGCAGGTTTCCCGATTACAATTGAGTAAAGTGCTGCGTCGCCTCGCCCTTGTCGCATTCTGCCTTTCGCTCGTCTCGCTCGCCCAGTCGCCGCCCGGCGCGCTGGACGTCTTCCCTCTCAGCGAAATCAAAGCCGGCATGAATGGCGTTGGGCGTACGGTCTTTTCTGGCACAAAGGTGGAAGAGTTCAACGTCGAGATCCTCGGCGTACTAGAGAACGCCGGACCGAAGCAGAACATCATCCTGGCCCGGCTCTCCGGCGGACCGCTCGAGAAGACAGGCGTGATGCAGGGCATGAGCGGCAGTCCGGTCTACATCGACGGCAAGCTTGCCGGTGCGGTCGCCTTGTCGTTTCCCTATTCCAAAGAGGCGATTGCCGGGATTCGCCCCATCGAGGAGATGTTGCGCCCGTCCGCCGTGCCCGTGACGAAAACCGCGCGAGCGAATCCCTTCACTTACAGCGCGGAGTTCCCCGCGCCGGTGTCGGTACAGGCTGGCTCCGAACGTCTGATCGAAATCTCGACGCCCCTCTGGCTCGGCGGATTCACGCGGGCCACGCTCGACCACTTCGCTCCGCAACTGCGCGCCGCTGGCTTGGAACCTACGCAAGGCGCCTCGGGCGGAAGCTCTTCACAAACGTCTACAACGGCCCCCGGCAAACTCGAACCGGGCTCGATGATCAGCGTGCAGTTGGTGACTGGCGACTTGAGCGCCGGCGCGGACGGCACGGTGACGCGCGTGGAAGGCGACCGGATCTACGCCTTCGGGCACCGCTTTATGGGTACGGGCGAGACGTCGCTGCCATTCGCGCGATCTGAAGTCGTCACGCTGCTCTCGAGCATCAACTCCAGCTTCAAGATATCGACCGCGCGCGAATGGCTCGGCGCCATTCTCAGCGACTACAGCACGGCCATCGGCGGCCGGATCGGCGAACGCGCCCCTATGATCCCCGTGAACGTGCGGGTGCACGGAGAGAGCGGCGAGCGCCGCTACCACTTCGAAATGGTGCGCGACCGCCTGCTGACGCCGCTCATCAGCCAGATGGCCGTGTTTTCAATGATTGACGCAACCGAGCGGAGCAGCGGCCAGTCAACTATCCAGGCCTCGTGCCGGCTCCAGTTGGACGGCGGGCCCGACGTAAAATTCGAAAACATCTGGAGCGCCGAGACCGGGACGGCGCAAGCGGTGGCGGCTGCCTTGGCAGCGCCCGTTGCGGCGATCACCACAAGCGGCTTCGACGAACTCAATATCCGCTCCATCGACGTCGAACTCAACGTAGCGAGCGACCGGCGGGAACTCCGCCTGGACAGCGTGTGGACTTCCAGGCGCGTCGTCCACCCCGGCGACAGTTTCGAGATCACCGCCCGCTTCGTCGGAGAAAGCGGCTTTGAATTGGAGCAATCCACGGCTTACTCCGTTCCCTCGGGAGCGCCCACGGGCATGCTCAACATTACCGTCGCCGACGGACCCACCGCCAACCTCGCCGAATACCGTCAGTTCCTTGGCATACCGCCGCGCAACACCGTGCAACTGGTCGAGTTTCTGAATGGACTGCGCAGCAGCCGCAAGGCTTACGTGCGATTGTGGCGCGTGGCGCCCACCTGGACGGCGCAGGGCGAATCGCTACCGGCGCCCACCGCCTCGATCGCCTTGCTGCTCGCTAGGTCCACGCTCGCGCAGACCCCGGGCTCCAAAGTGACCGAGCTTGAACTTACGGGCGGTGATTTCGTCTTCACCGGATCGAAGACGGTTCAGATAGAAGTAAAGGATTGAGGATGCAGGCCATTCAACTCCGGCGCCACCCGCGAGACCCGCGCACAGTCACCCTCCGCGCTCTCGCGCTGCTGTGCGCGGCAGCGTTGCTCGCTAGCGCCAGTGGTCCTGCGGCATGGGAAAGCAATTCCTGGGCCGATTTCCTGAAAGGCCGGTTCAACGGCGTCGCTTTGACGCGAGATGGCAGGCTGACCCTCGCTCCTCATCCCGGACTCCTGTCCGCGACCGGCGAATCGTCTGTCTGGGCTGTCGTGAAGGCCTCCGACGGAGCTCTGTGGTTCTCTACCGGACACCGCGGCAGGTTGTTCCGTCTCGCACCCGGCACAGGCACCGCGAAAGCCCAGCAGGTCTGGGTCGCGCAACAGCCGGAGATTTTCGCTCTCGCACCCGCTCCTGACGGCGCCGTCTACGCGGCCACCTCGCCGGGCGGGACAATTTGGCGCGTTGACGCGGCAGGCAAGGCCGAAGTGTGGTTCGACACCAATGCGAAATACGTCTGGTCGCTTGCCGTGTCCACCGATGGATCTCTATTTGCGGGGAGCGGTGACGACGGAAAGGTTTGGCGGATCGGCGGGCAGGGCAAGGGAGAAGTCTGGTACGAGACCGGCCAGGCGCACATCACCGCGCTGGCATTCGACTCCTCTGGTGCACTGCTGGCCGGCAGCGAACCCAACGGCAATCTCTACCGCATTCCGGCCAAAGACCGCGCCTCGGTGGTGTTGCACTCCACTCTACCCGAAATCCGCGAAATTGCAGTGTTGCCCGAGGGGACGATTCTGGTCGGCGCCTTAGGCGGCGGGCTCGCTCAAAAGCAGGCCCAGTCGGCTGCAGCCGCGGCAGCGGCCATGGCCAGCGTGCCGCCCGTGACCACGACCATCACGGTTACGGCGGAATCGGCCGCGCCCTCGGCGGTCGCACCGGCGGCGCCTGCACAGGCCGGAGTCGATCTGAAGAATCCGCCCAGGGCGCAATCCGCCGCGCCCGACTTCTCGCAGGTACAGCCGGCCGCCGCGGCGGTCGAGATCTCGGGTGTGGAAAAGTCGGCGCTCTACAGGGTCACCCCGGAGCTGAACGTCGAAACCCTGTGGACTTCGAAGGAAGAGAATTTGCTCGGGCTTGCCGTTCAGAACGGCGTGCCGTTCCTATCCACCGACTTGCGCGGGCGAGTGTATTCGGTTGCGCCCAACGGCAAGAGCGCGCTGGTGGTCGAGACCGGCGAGGGCGAAGCCACCCGCCTGCTTTCATCCGCTGGCACGTTGGTGGTCGCCACCGGTACCCAGGCCAAACTACTGGCCCTACGCGATGCGCATGAGCCGGCGGGTACCTTCGAAGCGCCAGTTTTCGACGCCGGCTCGGTGGCGCGCTGGGGCAGATTGGAATGGCGCGGCGACTTGATCGGCGGCAAGTTCGTATTCCGCACCCGTTCCGGAAATGCCCCGCGCCCTGACAAGACCTGGAGTGAGTGGTCCGAGCCGCTGACGGATCCAGCGGGCTCAAAGTCATCCAGCCCCTCTGGCCGCTACGTCCAGTGGAAGGTCGACATGCAGGGCGCAGCCCCGTCCGCATCTGGTTCCGGAATCTCTCTCGACGCGGTGACTCTTTCTTACCTTCCGCAAAACAACCGTCCCACGGTGCATTCGATCACGGTCACCCCGCAGTGGGTGGCTGTTCCGACCAGGCCCGGCGCCGCCCCGGCGGCAGGCGCGCCGACCTATAGCGTAACGGTCAGCGATTCCGGCGATTCCGGACCCACAACCACCGCCGGAACGCCCGTCCAACAAGTGAACCGTGGCGGCGTACTGCAACTGTTCATCTCCTGGCAAGCCGACGATCCCGACAACGACCGTCTGGTGTACACCCTGCAGGTCCGCGGAGAAGGCGAGAGCGACTGGAAGACGCTGAAGCAGGAGCTCACCGACAACACCTTTCTGTTGGAGGCCGACGCGCTCGCCGATGGCCGGTATCGCTTCCGTGTGACGGCGAGCGACCGCTTGTCGAATCCCCCCTCGCAGGCGCGCGAGTCCGACCTCGAAAGCGCGCCCGTGCTGCTCGACCAGACCCCTCCGCGGGTGAGCCTCTTCGAACCGCGACTGACCGCGCAGGGACTTGAGATCGAAGTGGACGCCGAAGACGCGCTCTCACCGGTGCGCCGCGCCGAGGTGTCTCTCGATTCCGGTCCCTGGCGACCCATGGAATGCGCCGACGGAGTCGCGGACAGCCGGAAGGAGCGCTTCACAGTCCGACTGCCTGCGCCAACGCCCGGCGAGCATGCAGTCACAGTGCGGGTCTACGACGCCTCGGGCAACGCGGGTCTTGCACGGCGCATTATCCATTGAGCCCGATGCGCCGCATGACCTTCGGCGGGCAAGCAGAACGCGATCTCGCCGTGGAATTAACGGGAATTGTGTGTATGGTAAAGTGCAGGCAGAAGCATCCTCGCAGGGCTCTGGAACCTATTGATGACAGGATTTGCCAACGAATATAAGGGGCAGTTGCTCGGCGCCCTCGAAACCATCCCACTGGAGCGCGTGGAGCAGGCCATTGAATGGCTGAAGCTTGCGCGCGAAGAGGACCGTACGATCTTCGTTTGCGGCAACGGCGGCAGTGCGGCCACGGCGTCGCACTTCGTTTGCGACATGTTGAAGGGCGCGAGCTGGAACAGGCGCCAGCGCTTTCGCATCATGGCCCTGACAGACGGCATTGCCACGATCAGCGCCTACTCGAACGACGTTTCCTACGACTGCGTGTTCGTCGAGCAGTTGAAAAACTTCGCCCGGCCCGGCGATGTGCTGCTCTCCATCAGCGGTTCGGGAAACTCGCCCAACGTGCTCCGTGCGGTCGAGTTCGCCAACTCAGCCGGACTCAAGACGATTGGACTGACCGGACGCGACGGCGGCCAACTCGGCCCTTTGTCGCAACTCGAAATCAATGTCGCCGAGCCGCACATGGGCCGCATCGAAGACGGCCACATGGTCGTGTGCCACATGATCTGCTACTACTTCATGGACACCGAAAAGCCCGGCGCATAGGCATTCACACGAAAAGCGCGGCCAGATCACTCAGGAACTAGAAGGTCCTGCTGCCCGGCGGGCAGCATCCTTGCCACCGTTCCTCCTTTGCCGTCGCTGACTAACGCGATCGCGCGGGATCGGCTCTCATACTTCACGCGGATTCTGCCGTTGACGATACGCGCATCCAGGAGATCCCCGTTGAAGTCCGTCAGGCGGCGAACCGGGAGTTGCTTGCATGGGCTGAGTTTATGTTTGCCGGCTGGCACCAAGACACGTTCGCCATCCTGAACCGGCCACTCGCGCCCGTCCAACTCAGCGCAGCCTTTCCACTCCACCGAAAGCGGTTGTGGCGACTCGATCTGCAAATTCGCGCCCGCCCATTCCGCCGTGCGCACCGGCGCGGCGGAAGCCGCAAGCAAGGGCCAGTCTACGGGCAGAATCGAGTTTTCAAAATACAGGGCAACTCGATGGAAGGAATCCGCCGCGCTGCGGACGAGTTGGAACAACTCGGTGCCGGTCTGCTGCTTTACCGGGTAGACGTCCTGGTAGCGCTCGACGATGTTCAGATCGATGGCGAGCAGATCGGGGCGCTTCGTCAGCGGGGCATAGCGTTTCGCGATCTCGGTGTAGCGCTCCGGGCCGAGATGCCAGAGGGTCGCGGGATCCTCAACCAGGAACGTCACCCCGCGCTCCTGGGCGGACGCCAGGAGTCGTGGTGCGTCGGCGCCCAGCTTGTCGCGCATTGAGGCATCGAACTGGTCGTCAATATGCGTGAGGACCAGGTCCAGGTGCGGCTTCGTCTTCTTGAGTTCCGTGAGACGGCCGAGCCACTCTTCCTGCAATCTTGCCGCGAGAGATGCGCGAAAATCGAGGAATTTTCGCAAAAACGAGGCGTTTTTTGCGTAGAAACGGGCACTTTCCCGATCATACAGATCCAGCGGGTCGAAACCCTCCTGAGCTCGAAATCCGCTCCGCACCAGCGCATTGAACGGCGTGAAACGCGACGGATTCTCGTGGCCCTCCAGCGACTCGAAGTACAACTCGCCCAGGTTCAGACCGTCCCAGTCGAAGCGGCGCGTCAAAGCGTCCAATCCCTCGGCGGCGGCCTTCGCGCAAGCGGGATCGGCCAGGTTCATCAGCTTGCGCCAGTCGAGCTGAGCATCCTGGCCGGAGGCGGTCTTCTCGCGCCACTCGGGATGACCGTTCCAAAACGCCTCGCTGACGTGCGGGAACTCCACCCAGGCGTAGACCAGAATGCCGTGGTTGTGGCAGGCGGTGATCAGCGCTTCCAGCCATGCGTCGCGCGCGGGGTCGCGCTCCCAGAAGTGCCACGCAGCCAACTGGAGAGCCGAGACTCCGCCCCGCCGCCAACGCTGCGCGAGGTAGTTCGGATCGGCGCGCAGCCGGTAGGAAGAATCGAAGAACGTCCACAGCGAGCGCGATTCGAACTTCGGCTGCAGGCCGAGATCCGCGAGAGCCTGGGGCAAATACGGGAATCGTTCGAAGCCCCGCGCGCCGGGCGCAACGGCAGTCCAAAGCACTGGCTTGCCCTTGCTCGCCGCAGAGCCAGGAAGCCCGGCGGCCAGCGGCGCGCCCGTCCAGCGATCACGGGTGAAAACTGTGGCGCCCGTGGGCATTTCGAAAACCGGTACTTCGAGTGCTTCCTCCCAGATGATCTGCAGTTTCGGGTTGCGCGCTTCGGTGAGACTGCGCACGGTCACCCTTTGGGCGGTTGGTAAGAAACCGCGGGCCCTCGACTCCGGCGAGTCACCGACGACGTAGGCGGCCTTCGTCGGGTCAAGGTTCAGCGGAGCAAGGATGCTGCTCAAGCTCTGCGCGGAGCATTGTCCGCATAGCAAGGTGGCGGCGAGCATGCATAACCAGCAAGAAGCGAACTGCGCTGGCGCGTGGTGGGGCAAGCCTTCAGCCTGTAGACCGGCTTCAGCCGGTCCTTCCGCCAGGAGAAGCGGGCCGGGTTGAATGCCCCGCGCAGGCTGAAGACTGCCCCGCCACAGGGCGTGGTTGCATCGCGATGGGAGTCTAGCGGGTGATGGCATACCACAGGCTCGCGCGCACGTCCCAGTAGTTCGGCCGGTGCGGATTGTCCCGATTGATCAGATACGCGCCGCGTAGGAGGTCCATCCGCAAAGAGACGTTTGGCGGGAGACTATCCCAGCGCACACGCACGCCCGGCCCGGTCTCGGCGAAATTGCCCCACCATGCGCGCTGGGCGTCGGCGGTCCAATTGAGGTTCCATAGCGGCTGTAGATGGAACCCGCCCTGCAGAGCCGGCAGCGTGTACCCGCGCCGGGCCTGTCCGTACATCAGGAAGTTGTTGTTGTAGCGGGAGACGTAGACACCGTCGCCGCCGGCTTCGGAGAACCAGCCGCTCTCGCCGTTATTGGCCACCGCGCCCCAGCCGCGCAGGTAGGAAGCTCCGCCGCGATAGTCTGCCCGCCCCAGGCCCGAGGCTGGGTTGTTGCCGAGGTAGCTGAAAGCCCGTCCGGCTTCCCCCCATACGTACAGGCGAGGAGTGATGAAGCGGTTGACCCCCGCGGCAAGCATGAATGCGGAGTCCGAAAGCATGGGACCGCGGCCGACATCGCCGGGCAGGGTCTGGCGCATCCGCGTGTCGCCATACCAGCGCAACGAAACGTAGGGTTGGAATCCCCATTTCTTCAGGTGTACGAATTCCAGCTTGGCCTGCGAGTAGAGGAAGGTACTGTCCCAGCGCGAGGAGTACATCGGCATAGCCCAGACCGTGACCCGCGTAGCCTTCCGCAGGCCGCGCAGATTGCGAAAGGCCCGGTCGGCTTCGCGGGCTACGCTGCACTGTGCCGCTGTGGCGGGCGCGATCGAACCATTGGAGCGCCTCGTCGTCGCGCTTCAGCATGTTCAGAGTCCAGCCGAGTTGCAGAGCGACTTCGGGATCGTCCGGCTTCTCGTTCCCAGGCCGCCTGCAGATAGCGCAGGGCGTCTTTCATATAGCCACGGTGGTAGCTCTTGAGCCCCATCTCTTTCGCGGAGGCGTCACCGATCGCAGGCGCGGCAGTCCCCGCGGGCCGTTCAGGCGCAGGTGCAGTTAACAGCCGGAGCTGCCCGGCGCTGACACAGGTCGTCAGGGTAGTTCTTCAGTTGAATTTCGAACTGCCCGCGCGCCTCGCCGTTCTTGCCCATAGCCAACAGCAGGAAGGCGTATTCCCTCCGCAGATCCCGATTGGCCGGATCGAGAGCGAGAGCGTCTTCGAATTCATAGGGATACGGATACCGGGCGGGCATCAATTCGCGAGCCGTCTCCGCAATACGCGGCGAGAGCGAGCGCGAAGCGGCCAACAGCAGGGCCATCGCTGCGCGTGGCTTGCTTTGCTGTTGCAGCACGCGAGCAAGATCGATCATCAGGCGCCGCTCGGACGGCCGCAGCCGCAGGGCCATCCCATAGTGCTCGCTGGCGAGATCGAGTTCGTCGCGCTCCTCGGCCAGACGGGCCAGTTCTTCGTGTGCCGTCCACTGCCCGGGCGCGGCGGTCACGGCAGCCTTCCAGCGCTCGATTCCCTCGCGCAGCGGGCGGTCGATCTCCTCGAACGCAGTGGCGGCAGTCTTGCGCGTCGGCTCCGAGCCGTCGCTTTTCCAGCGCAGGAAGATGCGGCGCGCCTCGATGGGCACGCTTGGTTTCATAGCACAGGAAGCCGTATTCGAGAGAGCTCCGCTCGTCTTTCGGGTCGATGCGCAGGGCTTCGGCGAACTGGTCGCGGGCCTCCTCACGCTCGCCGGTCTTCAGCAGCGCGTAGGCGAAGTCCTTATGCAGATGTGGGGCATCGGGACGGGCGGCTACGCCCAAACGGAACAGCTCCACCGCACGAGCGAGGTTGCCCGCGCGTAGCTCGGTATAGGCCGCGTCGCCCGCATCGGCGGGGACACTAGGGTCTTGGGCGGCACCCGTCAATCGGAGGGTGCCGGCCCAGAGGCACAGGCTCGCAATCAGGAATAGCAACCGGGTGCGCATGGGAGTCCCTAAGTACAGTGCTGAAAAGGCGCCAAGACTCTCACCCGCGGGCGCAATCATTTTAGAAGAGATACGATGATGTGCGTATGCCAGCCTATCGCGGGACAGATTACTTACTCCTCGACACCCTCCTTAGCGAGGAGGAGATACTGGTTCGCCAAACCGCGCGCCAGTTCGTCGAGGAGCGCGTCATACCAGTCATCAAAGACTGCTACAACGATGGCCGCTTCCCCTCACAGCTCATCCCGGAAATGGGCGAGATGGGTTTTTTTGGAGCCAACCTCGAAGGCTACGGCTGTGCGGGCATGAGCAACGTCGAGTACGGGCTCATCATGCAGGAGTTGGAACGTGGTGACTCTGGCCTGCGCAGCTTTGTCAGCGTGCAGGGCGCGCTGGTGATGTATCCCATTCATACGTGGGGTTCGCGGGATCAAAAGGAGAACTGGCTCCCGAGGCTGCAGGCGGGTAAGGCGATCGGCTGCTTCGGACTCACCGAGCCGGGTTTCGGATCCAATCCGAACGCCATGGCGACCCGGGCCAGGCGTGACGGCAGCGACTGGATCCTCAACGGCGAAAAGACCTGGATCACCAATGGAACCGTCTCGGACGTGGCCGTGGCGTGGGCGCGAACCGAGGAGGGCATCCGTGGCTTCCTGGTGGAGAAGGGCACGCCGGGGTTCACTTCGTCGGACATCCACGGCAAGCTCTCGATGCGGGCCTCGGTGACGTCTTCCCTGGCGTTTTCCGATTGCCGCGTACCCGAATCCAGCCGGCTGCCGGGTGCGCTGGGGCTGAGGGCGGCGCTGGGCTGTCTCTCACAGGCGCGTTACGGTATTGGCTGGGGGGTGCTCGGCGCGGCAAGCGACTGCTTCGAGACCGCGCGGGAATACGCGAAGGTGCGCAAGCAGTTCGACGAGCGGCCGATCGCCTCGCACCAACTGGTCCAGGAGAAGCTCGCCTGGATGATCACAGAGATCACTAAGGGCCAGTTGCTGGCTCTACAGTGCGGCCGGCTAAAGGACCTGGGCAGGATCGAACCCGCTCACATCTCGATGCTGAAGCGGAACAACGTGGCCATGGCCCTGGAATGCGCACGGCTCAGCCGCGATCTGATGGGCGCCAATGGGATCATCGACGACTATCCGATCATGCGGCACATGTGCAACCTGGAATCGGTGAAGACGTATGAGGGGACCGACCACATTCACGCGCTCGTGATTGGAGAGAGAGTGACGGGCATCCCCGCGTACCGGTAGGTCAAGCAGGGCGGAGTGACGACCGCCATGCGGGGAGAAATCCCCAAGGGACCCCTCGCTTCGCTCGGGCTCGGTGCTATGAGGCGGGGAAAACCCGAGAACCGGACATATTCTGGCGGGACTCGAATTTGAAATGGTGCGCCCGGGGTGACTCGAACACCCGACCTGCTGGTTCGAAGCCAGACGCTCTATCCAACTGAGCTACGGGCGCGCTTGAACACTATCGTAGCAGCAGAGCGGCGCACAGATTGTGGCGATTCGTCCTCAGGGTGTGCGACATAGAAGTGGGCGCCGGCGCGACTCCCTGGCAAAGCAGCTCGAAACCGAGCGTATGGGCACGAAAGGCAGAGGGCGCTTTTGTGTGGGGCAGCTTGGCAAGCTGCGGCCGATTGGCAATCGGCCAAACTGGCACGTAGGCGCGAGACGGCGGCGGTAGGCAACCGCCGCGCAGGATGCCATCCTGCCCCACGGCGCTGGCCAGCGGTTCCACTTCTATGTTGCACACCCTCGTCCTCACGCCGGCGTCACATCGGCGAAGACGAAGCCGTCGCGCTCCACCACCTCACCCGCGCGTACATCGATCGGCTTTGAGAAAGCCGGGCCGGCAAACACGAACGAGTGGAACTCGCCGTTTTCTCCGCATGGATCCACGCTCGCGGGCAGGGAATCGATCAGGGCTTGATCGATCTCCCGTCCCGCGAATTCGCGGCCCAACTTCTTCGGGTCGACGCATGTAATCAGAGCCCGTTGCCCGCCCGAAATCATCTCGTGAATGAGCTCGCGCGTCGGGATCCTCCAGAGCGGGAACAGCGGCGTCAGCCCCGTTGGCGCAAGCTGCCGCTCGCGATAAGCCCGCACGTCTTCGAGATAGAGATCGCCGAACGCGATGGCCTCAATTCCCTCCGCCATCGCTTGCATGCAAACCGCAGCCATCCGGCGTTCGTACTCTTCGTTGGAGCAGGGCCAGGGGATGTCGACAGGCCACAGCGGCAGACCCACGGCGGCGGCTTGCGATTCCACCAGTTCTCGCCGTACCGCGTGCATGGCGACGCGATCGAAGGCTTCGTTGAAGGTTGTCAGCAAGCCGGCTATCTCGTACTCGCCACTCTCGCGCAGGACGTGCAGCGCCCAGGCGCTGTCCTTGCCGCTCGACCAGGCCAGCAGGATCCGCTTCATGCGAGGTCTTCCCACGTCCCGGCGGACGCAGCTTCATCCCAGTCGGATTCCTTGGTCTTGCCGAAGAGTGCTCGCAGGCGCTCGGCCGGCGTGCCGGAAGACGCGCGGATGGCTGCGGCGATTGCCGGGTGACGATCGAAACAGGGCGAGACCAGGAACATCAGCGTCACGAAAGCAGTGGCGGGCTCGGGGTCGGTGAAGCCGTTGGTCCGAGCTCGGGCGACACCCAGCCGCACACGGCGCTCGAGCTCGTCATCGCTCATTGCGCCGAGCGCATCGGCCTGCTCTTCACAGAGGTGGCTGGCGATGTGGTCCACCAGTTCGTCGTCGTCGATGGGCGAGTTCATTCGCTTTCAGGATAATTCCTTCTGCCTGCCAACCCGCACGGCCCAATTCGTGAAATGATTTCGCTGTTGGGCCCACCTGCGGCCGTTGAAGGAAACAGCATGACCATCACGAAGTTTGTTCGCATATCAAGCCCGGTCCTCATGGCGCTGAGCGCCGTGCTGGCGATCGCACCACAGCTTGGCGCACGCGCTCCCGGATCGATCTTTCCGGAGCCGCGGGAGATCGTGCCATCCGGTGGCAATTTCGTCCTCGACAATCGGGTGACCATCGCCGTGCCCGCATTCCCGTCCGAGCAGGACCTCTTTCTGGCCAAGACACTGGCCGATGAATTGGGTGATCGTTATGGACTCCACCTGAAGACGGAGCGTGTCGCCAGTCTCGATGCCGGGCGGCGCATGATCGTGCTCGGCTCCGTTTCGAATCCCCTTGTCGCGGCGTACTGCGCGGGCCACGCATTGAAGGTGAGCTCGCGCGATCCAGGCCCCGAGGGTTACATTCTGCGCACAGAAGCGAACCTCGCACTCGTAGCAGGGAGCGACGACAGCGGGGCATTCTATGGGCTGCAATCTCTGCGGCAGCTTGTTGTGAAGGATGAGAGCGGCCTGCGCCTGCAAGGCGTGCAGATCCGCGACTGGCCGGCCAAGACATTCCGCGGGCTGAAGCTTTATCTGCCGGGCCGCAACAACATTCCCTTCTTCAAACGTTTTATACGCGACTTCATGGCGCTGTACAAGTACAACACCCTGATCATGGAAATGAACGCGTCCATGCGTTTCGAGCGGCATCCGGAATTGAACGGCGGCTGGGTGAAGTTTTCGCGCGAGGTGAATTACCACCGGCGCAACTATCCGCCGGGAGCGCAGCACGAGTGGGAGCAGAATTCGACACATCAAGATACGGCCGATGGCGGATTCCTGGAGAAGGAGGAAGTGGCGGACCTGGCGCGCTGGGTTCGGCAGAATCACATCGAGCTGGTGCCGGAACTGCCTTCATTCACGCACAGCTACTACCTCCTCTCCGAGCACAGAGAACTGGCGGAGGTTCCGGGCGAGCGCTGGCCGGACACGTATTGCCCGTCGAATCCCGCGAGCTACAAGCTGCTGTTCGACGTTTACGACGAGTACATTGAAGTGCTTCATCCGCGCATGATTCACGCGGGCCACGACGAACTGTTCCTGCCGGTGGGGCAGTGTCCGCTCTGCAAGGGCAAGGACATTCGCGAGAGCTACGGAGAGGACGTGAGGAAGATTCACGACTATCTCCAAAGCAAGGGCATCCGGCTGGCGATCTGGGGCGACATGCTCTTGGAAGGCGTTCGCGGCAAAGGATTGCAGCCGAAGAAGACGCCGGACGGATTTGCCTATTCCGCTCCGGGAGCGATGACGCCTGAACAAGTCGAACGCCTTATTCCCAAGGATGTCCTGCTGTTCAATTGGTTCTGGTCGGGCTCGGAAGGGAGCACCACTGAAGAGAAGGCCCAGAGCTTTGAAGCCCAACTCGACAACATGGGATTCCAGGAGATTTTCGGCAACTTCGTACCGGGAATGAAGCAGTTTGAAAGCAGGATTCAGCGCGCGTCGATTCTCGGTGGAGCGCCGTCGGCCTGGTTCGCGACCAACGAGGTTGGCTTCGGCAAGGATCTGCTCAGCGATTTCCTGAGCTGTGCGCACATGCTGTGGCGCGGCGAGTCCCTCGATGGCGCGAAGCTCTCCGGCATCGTGCAGGAGATGGCTCCGGAGATACGAGTTCGCTTTCATGGCGAAGAGCCGCCGAGCATGACGGAGACTGCGAGCGAGCCGGTTCCTATGGCCGCGCGCTTCAACTTCGCTTCGGTGGAGGCGGGACTGGGCATTGACCTGACCGGCATGAAGACGGGCTCGGCGCGTCTGGGGAATGTGACCTTCGACCTGAGTTCGAATCAATCGAACGGCGTGGCGATCGTGGGGACCGACGGCGAGAAGAAGACGGGCCTGCCGCGCGAAGTGAGTGTCAAAATCGGCCAGGACGCGACGAGCCTGGTCTTCTTGCACGCCTCGGCGAAGCCTGCGACGAACAAGGAATCGTTCCGGCTGCTTTTCGATCAGGACGACACGGCCGACATGCTGGGTTGGTATGAAGTTGTCTACGAGGATGGCTTCGTGATCACGATCCCGATCCGGTACGGCGTGAACATCGCGGAGTGGAATTGGGCGCAGCGCACTTCGGCCAGAGACTACTGCTATGAGGCGGATGCTGTTCAGTTGGGCGCGTCAAGCGACAAGCCGATCACCTTCTTCGCATTCGAGTGGAAGAACCCGCGGCTGGGCAAGAGGATCGAGGAGGTCCGTTTGAAGGGCACTACGGGCTTCCGAGGCGGCGATCCCGACTTCACCAACAATTTCGGACCGGTAATCCCAAGCAACGCCGTGATGTTGAAAGCGATCAGCGTGGTGAAGAAGCGCGGCTGAGCGCGGCTCGATAAGTGCGGCGGCGCTCCAGCGCCGCGTGGGGCCTCCAGGCCCCGCTCCGGAAAAGCCTGCGGACTCGGGAGAGTCCGCGCGGCGCTGGAGCGCCGCCCCACAGCTATGCGCTGAATGGGTCCCAGCCTGTTGCGGGAAGCGGTCTGCCGTCGAAGAAAATCCGGCCGGCCTTGCCTTTTACGCAGCGTCCGATTTCTGTGACGGGCAGGCCCGCGATGGAGGCAGGAACGCGCCGGGCGGCGGGCGCGGCGAAGAGCAGTTCGTAGTCTTCTCCGCCCGATAGAGCTTGCTGGATGCTTGCTCCTGGGAAGACGGGTAGGGCGCCGTTAAGTTCCGCGGCGCAGCCGGATTCCTGGCACAGACGATGCAGATCGAGGGCCAGGCCGTCGCTGAGATCCATGCACGCTGTCGCCTTGAGCTTTGCCAATGCCAGGCCGGCTTCGATGCGCGGCTCGGGCCGCAAGTGGCGCAGCCATGCCTTCCCATGGGCTATGCCCTTGTGCGTCTCCAAGCCGAGCGCCGAGCCGCCTAGCAGGCCGGTGACGTAGAGGCGGTCGCCGGGCTTGGCTCCGTCGCGGCGCAAGGCACGGCCGCGCTTCACTGCGCCCAGCACGATGATGTCGCAGAGGATCTTGTCCGACTTCGTGAGATCGCCGCCCGCGATCACAACATCGTGACGCCCGGCAAGCCGCTGCATGCCCTTGTAGAAATCACGCACCCAGCGCGCGGAAGTCCAAGGCGCAAGAGCCAGTGAAACGAACGCGTAGCGCGGAGAGCCGCCCATGGCCGCGATATCGCTCAGGCCGCGGGCCAGGCACTTCCAACCGCAATCGGCGGCGCTGTGCGTCTCGCGCAGGAAGTGCACGCCCTCCAGCAGGAAGTCCGTGGTCACCAGGAGATCCTCGCCCGCATTGGGCCGGATGATGGCGCAATCGTCGCCGATGCCCTTCACCAGACCTGGGGCGTCGGCTGCGGTGATCCGTTGAATGAGCGCTATGAGGTCAGTTTCCTGCATGGGATACAGCGCACTGAACGCCGAAACGGAGCCACACCCGGAAACGGAGCCGCGACCGTGAGGGAGCGGTTGTAGCTACGTGGCCGCTCTCTTCGTTCGCGGTTCGGTGCAGGACTGTGCAGGCGAGCGCGTAGGGATAAAGAACGCAAGACGCGCTTTCGCGCGGCAGCGGTGGACCTCACGCTTGCATCGTCAAGATCGAAAAAGGAGCACATACGGGAATACAACCGCTCCCTCACGGTCGCGGCTCCGTTTCGGCGGGCATCTCCGTTTCAGACGGTGTATCGGCATTACCGCCCACGCCCGTCAGCACCAGTCCCGAGGGCAGTTCCTCGCCAAAGACCCGCGCCATGCTGTCGATATCGCGGCCCTCGCCGCTTTCAAAAACCTTGAGCAGCGATTCGGCATCGGATGACGCCGTCAGCGCCTTGCGCACGAGTTCCAATTCGCCCGGAGGCAGGTCGCGCGTCAGGTCGCCGGTCTGCTGTCCCAGACGCGCCAAACACTCGGCGGCGATGGGGATGCGAATTATCGCTTCAATCCAGCGCTGCGCCGTCGCGGCGGGCAGCACCTGATTGTTCGGTCCATAGAAGAGCCGGCGCGAGCCGAGGCGCGCCAGGCACCAGAACTCGCTCGGGGTGAACGTGCCCGAGCGGATCTGCTTCACGATCGTATTGCCAAGGTCGGTGCGAGTCCCCACGGGCAGCAGTTCCAGGCTCGCCGCACAGCGCCACATCTCGCGCAGCAGGCTCGAGTTCAAGCGCGGAGCCTTGCCCTTCGGCGCCAGCGCGTAGCTCAAACGCTGGTAGACGTCGGACTGCTGGTTGCGGTTCAGGCCGCCGGCCACACGGCCCCAGAAGATCCACCACTGCGTCTCGCACTCCACCTTCGAAGCGAACTGCAAGCCCTGCGCCCACACGCGTCCGCGCGCGTTCGATGCGATAGTCGTCGCCAGGGAAGCCGAAGCCCGGCCGCAGGCACAGCCCGCATAGGTTGAGCCAGCGAACCTCATGCGACGGCGACTTTCTCCGGCCATCGCTCAACTCAAGGAAGAGATCGCCGAAGCGGCGAATCGTTTCCAGCGGCCACGAATTGCGGCCCAACGCGAGGGCCTGCTCCAACAAGGCCGGCAAGTTCTCGGGCGGCAGCGTACCGTCGCTCGAAGACATCGCGAATCAGTTGCTCGGCTTTGTCGACGGCCTCCGCACTGAGCACTGCCGAAGGACGAGCCTTCTTGGCCTGTTCGGCGAGGACGGGCTTGCGGAGTTCGAACTGCAAGCGCCACCGATGCTCGCTGATCTTCGATTCGGCCCAGATTTCCAGCGTGCCGATCTCGGTGAGATGCGCGCCAAGCCGCACAGGCACCAGGCGCTCTTCGGCCTTCTTGCCAAAGCGGATGACTGCTTCGAGTGGCGCGTGCTCGTGCAATTCCTGGCCAACCTCGGTGCGCGGGAACTCGACGATGTCGCCAGTCTTATCTTCGGTGCGGTTCAGCGAACTATAGAGCCGGAACGAGACGGGCCGATTGGCGACAAGTTGCAGGCTCTCGAGATCGAGGCTCAGCGTCGCGCCCTCTTCGGTGCCGCGCGGAACGAGACAGACGGTGCGCAGAGCCGCATCCTCTTTTTCGCCACTCGTTTCAACACCCAGGAAGTAGGCGCGCGGCAGACCGCCACGGACCAGCACGCCCGCGCCGGTGCCGCGCACATAGCTGTAATAGGCGGCGCCGACCGACACGGCCAGATCGAGGTCGTTGTTCTCGAGGACCAGAGGGCGCCGGCCATACCACTTCTCGACAACGTCGGCCACGCGCGTGCGCAGGATCTCGGGGATGAAGAATCCCCCGTTGAACAGGATGGCGTCGGGCGCGGCCGATTGCGAGGAGGTGAGGAACGCCGCTAGATGACGCGTAATGGCTGGGTCACTGACGTAAGGCAGGCCGACCTCGCGGAACAGGCTCTTGTTGTCCTCCTGCGGCTTTTCGTCGAGCGCGCAGAAGGGCAGGAAGCCTTCCACCGCCAACTCGAGCGCTTCTTCGCGGAGGATGGATGTCTTCTTCGCGCCGCCGATCAGCGACGAGCCGCCGCCGAGCACGGTGATCTCGACGGAGGGCAAATCCGCATTGGCCAGCAGCCGCTCCTTGGCCGCGGAGCATTGCCGGCGCAGGGCGCTGCGCTGCCGCAACGAGAATTGCGTCTTGAGCTTCGATTCCACCAGCCACGTCAGAGTCAGATCGAGATTGTCGCCGCCGAGCAGCAGGTGCCGGCCGACGGAGGTTCGCGTGAATTGGACGCGGTCGCCCTCGCGCGAGACGCGGATCAGCGTGAAGTCGCTGGTGCCGCCGCCAACGTCCACAACCAGCACGGTCATGCCATCGGCGAGGGACTTTTGCGACTGCGAAAGGTGGTTTGCGATCCAGGCATAGAACGCGGCGGCGGGCTCTTCCAGCAGTGTCAGCTTCTCGATGCCGGCATCGCGCGCGGCCTGCACGGTCAGTTCGCGGGCCTCTTCATCGAACGAAGCGGGCACGGTCAGCACGACGTCCTGGTCGGCGATAGGCCCGCGGCCGGAGGCCTCCCAGGCCGACGCCATGTGTTTGATGAAGCGGGCGGAGACATCGACGGGCGAGAGCACGCGGCCCTGCTCCTGGGCGTCCCACGGCAGGATCTTCGCTGTGCGGTCAACCTCGGAATTCGACAGCCAGCTCTTGGCCGAGTGCACCATCCTCGTCGGCACCAGAGCGCCCTGTTCGCGGGCGTATTCGCCAACGATGCCGTCGTCTTCGACGTACAGAAAGGAGGGCAGCGTGCGCAGCGGTTCAATCGCGCCCGAGGCAACTTTCTGCGGGATGGGCAGGACGTGAACGGGCGGAAAGTCCGCGCCTTCGGCTTCGCGCGGATCGATGAACGAGAGGGCGGAGTTGGTTGTGCCGAGATCGATGCCAATCTTCATGACTTATGTTTATCCTGCACCGGACGCGCTTCCCGCACCTGGAATTCGAGCTTCCAACGGCGTCCGTCGCGCGCGGCGCACCACAGTTCCAGCACACCCGTTTCGGTGACGTTGGTTTCCAGCGTGACCAGGACCCGGTTGCTCTCCGCGCCTTCGGCGGGCAGACAGACCTGGATCGGCGACAGCTCTTCGAGTTCGCCCGAGTAGTCGTCGATCATGACGCCCATTTCGTCGTTTCGGCGGCTGGATGAAGAGAAGAAACGGAACTCGGCGGGTTCGCCGATGGCGAGCGAGTACTCGCCTGAAGGGACCTTCGCGCCCGTTCCCTCTTCCATGCCGAAGGGCGCAACCGTTAACGCGCGCAGCGGAGGTGTGAAGCCGGGTACGGCCGGCATGGACGATTCGACGCCGACGTAGTAGGTGCGCGGAACGCCGCCGCGAATGCGGATGCCATGGCCCGCTCGCGCCTTGCCATACACTGCCGCACCGCGCGCGACAGCGTGCATCAGGTCCTCGCCGGGCAGAACCTGTGCGGGAGCGAAGCCTTCGGCGGCGAGCCACGAATTCAACACCTGCATCACGCGGTCGCGCAGCAGGCCCGCTTGAAAGACGCCGCCATTGAGCAACACGTGGGTGGGACATGTCAGCCCCGACGAGCCTCTTCTGACGTGACCGTGCTCCCCCGCGGGTTCGTTGCGCGAGGCTTCCTGACGCAGGAAGCGCGCCAGGTGGCGCGTGACGCCCGCGTCGGGCTCGTAGGGCAGTCCGACCTCCATCAGGCCGCCGGCCTTGCGCTTTGCAGGCATATCCTCGCTGGAAGTAACGGGGAAGAAGCCGTCGATGAGAATGCGCTCCACCTCGTCGCGCGTCAGTTTGCCGCGCAGACTACCGCCGATCAGGCTGGATCCGCGGCCCAGAATCGTCACGGTCTCTTCGCGGCTCTCCGGATTGGAGAGCAGGCGCTCCTTAGCCGCGCGGCACTGCTGCCACAAGCCGTGCATCTGCATCTGATCCAGCCGGCGTCCGCTGCTGGCAAGCTGAGCGGCGACCGTGTGCGCCAGCGCCAGATCCATGTTGTCGCCGCCGAGCAGCAGATGGTCGCCGACAGCAACGCGGTCCAGGCGAAGCGCACCTTGCTCCGCGCTGATGGCGACCAGCGTGAAATCGGTGGTGCCGCCGCCGACATCGATCACCAGGACGAGATCGCCTTCGCCCACGTGCTCGCGCCAGTCGGGATAGAGGTCAAGCCAGGCGTAGAAGGCGGCTTGCGGCTCTTCCAGCAGGACCAGGTCGGTGTAGCCGGCCTCTTGTGCCGCGCGCTGCGTCAGCTCGCGCGCCACGGCATCGAACGACGCCGGCACGGTGAGGACAACGCTCTGCTCGGAGAAGGGCGACTCGGGATGCTCGTTATCCCAGGCCGCGCGCATGTGTTCCAGATAGCGGCGCGAAGCTTCCAGCGGTGAGATGCGAGGCGCACCTTCGGGAGCGTTGGCCGGCAAGATCGCAGAGGTGCGGTCGGCGCCCGTATGACACAGCCAGGACTTGGCGGAGGTGACCAGACGGCCCAGCGTTTCCGCGCCTCGCCGGTGCGCAAAGCGTCCCACGATTTCGTTCGAGCCCTCTTGCCAGGGCAAGTCGAGCGCGCCCTCGGCAAATTCACCCGGCTGCGAAAGGTAGAGGCACGATTCGAGCAGCGGCTCCGGATGCACCTCGCCGGGACCCACGATCTGTGGGATGGCAAAGGTCTGCACCGCTGCGTCGTCACCGTCGGCCTGGCCGTCGATCCAGGCTACGCCGCAGTTAGTGGTTCCGAGATCGATTCCTATGAAACGCAAAGCCTATTCGACTTCCAACTCGGCCGGGGCCAGGATGGAAAGATTCTGCTTGGGATTGAGTTTTGGCAGGGTCACGCTATCGGCGCGCCAGCCCCGGTGACGCAGCGTCCCGCCGTTGGGCTTGCCCTTGGCCGGAAGATTGCCGACAAACCGGATAGCGGACGGGTCTTTTGCCACCTGGCCGGCGCTTTCGGGCTTGGCGAACGTGCCCTCGACGCCGTCTATGACAGGCGCAAAGTGGAAGTACTTCTTCAGCGTTTCCTGGCAGCCCGTGTGGATGTTCCGGACAGCCGCGCCGACCTGATCGTCGCTGTAGCCGGCGATGTCTTCCAGGAAAAAGTCGAGCAGACGGGATTCCCGCTGGAGGATCCCCAGCAGTTGCAGAGCGCCGTCGGCCGGCTGAGTGCTCGCGGCCTTCGCCGCCTCTTCCGTACGACGGGGAGGTGTGAGGGGCGTTTTCGAGTAGCCAAAGGCCTCGGCCAGATCCTCGGGCAGAGATCCGCCCAAGACAGAAAAGAAGGCGCGAAAGGCCATTCCAATTCGGCTCAAAGCGCGGATACCTCCAATTCTTCAGGATACACCGCGCCTTCGCCGGGACCGCGGTTTGGACCGTAAACTCCTTCGGATTCTAGCCGATACTGCGGCGGCTTGCGCCGTTCAGCACGGTCTCCTGCCGCAAACGGGCGAGTTCGCGCCGTGCTACGCCAGCCCAATAGCCGGCCGGCTCCAGGTGCAGATAAATGCGCCAGTGCCGCAGGGCGCTGAGCGGCTCATGCACGGTCTGATAGAGCAGAGCGAGATTGTAGTGCGCGTCGGCGTAGGAGGGGTCGAGTTCCAGGGCCTTCCTGTAATGCTCGATGGCTTCGCGCGGGCGGCCGGTTTCATCGAACAGGTTGCCGATGTTGTAGTGCGCCAGAGCGTATTCGGGACGCGCCGCGAGCGCTTTCCCGTAGCACTTTTCGGCATCGGCAAAGTGGCGCTGGTTGTAATGGACGGTTCCGAGGTTCAGCCACGCGCCTGCCGACTCCGGATCCAGTTCCACTGCATGGCAATAGGCGGCTAGCACTTCCGCGGTCTTTTCGCCCTGCTGCTCCATCGCCACCCCCTTCTCGAACCAGGCCTGCGCCTGGCGCTTGGTGGCCTCAGCGGCTAGAGCGGCGGTCTGGTCGGCGGGAGCGGACGGGAATTCGAGCAGGCGGCGCAGGGTTTCACGGTCGAAGTCGAGCAGAAGCTGCCCGGTGATGGGTTCCATTCTCCGCCCGTCGACCCGCACGGAGACGCGCTTGCCGTCGCAGAAGATCTGCAATTCCGCCAGCGGGTCGCGGACGCCCTTGAGTCTGGCGCGCAGCATATCCACGATGCGGCGGATGTGCTGGGGGCGAACCCGGTTCTTACGAAGTTGGGCCAGGGATTTCAGAGCGACCAGGTCGTGAAAACGGTAGTGATCGGCGGGGGCGATAAAGCCATGCCGCTCCCATGTGGCGAGAATCGTATTAGAGATCCGGAGTAGCCGGCAGACCTCTACCCGCGTGTACTCGCGGGCTGCAGATGGCTCAATCACTCCCGCGATTCTATCACGCACCCGCGCGATAACCGGGCGCAGTTGACAGCCCTTTTGCCGGGTAGGATACTAGGTGTAGATGCAACTGAGTTTCAAGAAGACATCCGGCGGGAGCAAGCTTCGAACTCTCGCGGAACTCGGCAGCGGCGAGGCGGCGACCCTGGTCGGCCTGGATCTTCCCGATGACTTCGCTAATCGATTGATGGAATTGGGGTTTCTTCCCGGCGGACCGGTATGCGCGGCGTTCAGCGCGCCCGGCGGCGATCCCCGCGTATTCCGAGTCGAAGGCGCGGAGATTGCCCTGCGTCGTGAAACTGCGTTGCGTATTCAGATTTCTCCCGCCGCGGCGGCCGCTTAGCGAAAGAATTTCATGAGCTCCTGCCACGGCGAAGGAGGCGCGCTCAAATCAGCCTCGCTTGCCACGCTCGATGGGCCCGCGCCCGTGGGTCAGCGGCTGATCGCGCTCGTCGGGCCGCCTAACTCGGGAAAATCGACTCTTTTCAATCGCTTAACCGGATTGCGGCAGCGTGTCGCGAACTTCCCCGGCGTCACGGTGGAGCACCGATTGGGCAAGGCGCAGGTGGAAGGCCACTACGACGTGGAACTGGTGGACTTGCCGGGCATTTACAGCCTTTCCCCGCGGTCGGAAGACGAACAAGTATCTTTCGATGTTCTTACCGGAAAGATGGCCGGGCTTCGCAATCCGGACGCGATCCTGCTCATCCTCGATTCGACCAATCTGAGCCGCCACCTGACATTGGCCGCGCCTATTCTCTCGCTAGGACTGCCCACCCTGATTCTGCTCAACATGGCGGATGACCTGCGGGCGCGCGAAGGCCATGTCGACGTGGAAGCGTTGACTAAGAGTCTGGGGGCGCCAGTGGCGCTCGTCAGCGCTTCGAAGGGTGAAGGGATCGAAGCCGTCGAGCGCTTCCTGGCGCACGGGATTGCCGTCCCCAAGCCGATCCAATTGCCGGTGTTGCAGGATGTCCCGCGCTGCCGGCAGTGGGCGCGAGGGATGACGGAGAGCGCGGGTTACCGCCATCCGTTGCCGCCCGAATGGAGCCGCCGCCTGGACAGCATATTCCTGCACCCCTTCTGGGGACCGGTGATCTTCGTGATCGTCGTCGGCGCGGTATTCCAGACCATCTTCACGGGCGCCAAGCCGCTGATGGACGGCGTGCAGGCGCTGGTCCAGATGTCCGGCGCGTGGATGGGCGCGCTCTTGGGGACGGGTTGGCTGAAGTCGCTGGTGGTCGATGGCTTATGGAGCGGCGTGGGCAGCGTGCTGGTCTTCCTGCCGCAGATTCTGCTGCTGTTCCTGTTTATCGGCATTCTGGAGGATTCGGGCTACCTCGCGCGAGCGGCCCTGATTGCGGATCGGACCATGGCGCGCGTGGGATTGCAGGGCAAGAGCTTCATCCCGCTGCTCTCCGCTTATGCCTGCGCCGTACCGGCGATCATGGCTACCCGAACGATTGAGAACAAGCGGGACCGCATCGCTACGATTCTGATCGCTCCGTTCATGACCTGCTCGGCGCGACTGCCCGTCTACACGCTGATCATCGCCGCGTTCATTCCCGAGCGCCCCTTCATCGGGCCGTTTCTCGGAACGCGGGCGGCGGCGATGATGGGCTTGTATGTGCTTGGATTTGTCGCCGCCGTGGCGACGGCGCGGCTGCTGAAATCGTCGATTCTGAAAAGCGAGCGGACGCCCTTCGTGCTGGAGATGCCCTCTTACCGGCGCCCGACTTTGCGGTCGCTCGGGCTGCGGATCGCCGACCGGGCGGAAGTCTTCCTGAAGCGCGCGGGCACGGTGATTCTGGGCGTGTCTTTCGTGCTGTGGCTATTGGCCAGCATGCCGCTAGTTAATGGTCATACGCCGCCGATTGAGCAGAGCCTGGCTGGAACGCTTGGACGCACCATCGAGCCCGCAATCCGGCCGCTCGGCTTCAACTGGAAAATCGGCATCGGGCTGATCAGTTCGCTGGCCGCGCGCGAAGTAATCGTCGGAACGCTGGGGACGATCTACGGGATGGAGCCGGGCAAGGACCAGGTGGGATTGCAGCAGGCGCTGCAGCACGACCTGACCCCGGCGGGCGCTGTGGCCCTGCTGGTCTTCTTCGCATTCGCCATGCAATGTATGTCCACGCTGGCCGTAGTGCGCCGCGAGACGGGCAGTTGGAAGTGGCCCGCGATCCAATTCACTTACATGGGCGTGCTGGCCTACGTGAGCTCGTTCATCGTCTATCACCTGCTTGCGTGATCGGCTCCACGCCGCGCAAGGCGTCAGCAGAACTCCCTTCCGGCGCGTCACAATAAAATCATGAGGAATGTTGTCATCATCGGCTCGGGCTGCGCGGGTAACACAGCGGCGATCTATACGGCTCGGGCGGGGCTGAAGCCGCTAGTCGTGGCCGGGCATGAGCCGGGCGGCCAGCTTTCGATTACCACCGAGGTCGAGAACTTTCCGGGCTTCCCCGACGGCATCCTCGGGCCGCAGCTCATCGAGAACATGAAGCAGCAGGCGGAGCGGTTTGGCGCCGAATTCGTCAGCGGGATCGTGGAAGAGGCCGACCTTTCGAAGCGCCCGTTCCGGCTCCGCATCGACGAAGAATGGATCGAGACCCGGACGCTGATTGTCGCTTCCGGCGCATCGGCGCGCTGGTTGAATCTACCCAACGAACAAAAGCTGATCGGCCATGGCGTGAGTTCCTGCGCCACCTGCGACGGGTTTTTTCACAAGAACAAGAAGATCATCGTGATTGGCGGCGGCGACACGGCCATGGAGGAGGCAAACTTCCTCACGCGCTTCGGCGACACTGTCACCATCGTTCACCGCCGCGAAGAGTTCCGCGCGTCGAAGATCATGCTGGAGCGGGCCAGGAACAATCCCAAGATCCGTTTCTTGACCAACACCATCGTCGAAGATGTTCTGGACGCCCAGAAGTGCGTCGTGACAGGCGCGAAGCTGAAGAACGTCAAGACCGGCGAGCAGTGGCTCGAACCGGTGGACGGCTTCTTCCTCGCCATCGGCCACATCCCGAACACCAAGCCGTTTGCCGGACAGCTCAATCTCGATGCCGAGGGCTACATCATCGGCAGCGGCGGAGCGCGGACCAACATCGAAGGCGTGTTCCACGCCGGCGACGTCGAGGATCGTGTGTATAAGCAGGCCATCACCGCCGCCGGCGCGGGCTGCAAGGCCGCTATCGAGGCCGAGAAATTCCTGGAAGCCGAGGGGCATTGAAGCCGGCTGTTTGGAAACAGCCGTCTGCCTTGTGGCGCACGCTTCAGCGTGCCGTGGTGGCATTCATGCCACCATCTTCCGGACGTCGAGATGAATCTCGCCGCAGCACTGCTGAAGCGCGCGCCACAGCCAGTGATTAAAGGGCATCCAGCGCGTTGCGGTCGAGCGCTTCGTATTTGATCGTGACGAAGCCGTTCTCGCCGTTGGCCATTTCGCTCCAGCGCAGAGTGATGGACGTGGAGGGGAACAGCCAGAGCACCCTGCTGTCCGTTCCGCCGCTACCGTATGGGCTGTGGTCCTCATTTTGCGGCGTCCCGTACTTCGTAATCAGCAGGTGCTTCAGGGTCGAGTAGGTGCTTGTCCTGGCCAGCGCGGTCGCCATTGGGCCTGTGGCTCTGATCCTGACTGCAACCACCTGGTTCGAATCTCTCTCGGTTTGGATCGCCGCCTCAGCGGTAATGCGGCCGATCTGGAGGCCGGTGACAATGAACCTGTCAACCAATATGGCATCGGGCGGCGTTGCGACTCTGGGGTCCGACACCTGGCCCCGGAACGCCTCCCTGGCCTCGGAAACCGTCATGCCCCATTTGATTCGAGTCCAGCCCTGAACGTCGCTCGACTGGCAGACGGCAACGGACGCCGTGATTAACAGCAATGCTGCGAGCCTGGTCCCCATCTTTCGCACTCTGTACTCGCGATTCACGGATCACCTCCGATTCCACTTTTCTGCCATGCACAGCCAGAGGCGTCTCTCGAAGGGCCGAATGGTCCAACCTGGACGCCTGGGCTGGGGCCAGTATACGCCCTGTGAACCAGGGTCGAACATTGGCTCATAGACAGTGCAATTCAGGGTTGGATCGGGCCGCGAAGAAATGCGTTCACACCGGGACAGACCCCCGCTACTTCCGCGGCTCGCTCGACGGCGGCACCAGACCTTTGATGCGCATGTAGGTGACCATGTTGCCGTAATGCTCATACCCGTGGAACGAGAGCAGGAAGAGCCCAGTCACGCGCGTGCGGTTCTCACCCCAGAGCTTCAGCATCTCGGTGGCGTTGGCGTCGGTCAGGTTTTCAAAGACCGTGTCGCAGAACTTGTTGGAGTCCTTCAACTCGGCGACCAGGTCGGCTTTGGCGGTCTTCTCCGGTCCGGGCTCCAGGCCGGGCGCGCCCTTCACCATCGAGCACAGCTCCCTCTGCGAGAAGGCGATGTGTCCGATCAATTGGCCGAAGGAACGGACCTCGGGTACGGGCTTGAACGCGTAGTTCTCCTCCGGCATCTTCTCGGCGGCGCGCAGCACAAGCGTCTTCGTGAATCCCCATGCGGCGCGGGCGTCGGAGGATAGCGGGTTGGCTGGAGCGGCCGGAGGAGTCTGGGCAACCAGGGGCAGTGCCAGGAAAACGATTGTTGGTAGAGAAATGGCGAGTCGAAATGACATCATGGCCGGATTATAGTCGTCTCGTCGACCCGGCGTGCGAGTGAGTGCCAGGTCCGGCCTACCTACCGACCGCACCAAACCGGCTCCTACCTCGTTCAAGTAACCACTGGCGATCGCAAACGAGCGAGATAAGCCTGGGCGGAACTCCGCACGGCGGCGCCGTTGTGAAACAGCCAGAGATTCGTTGCGTACCAATCGGCTCGCGACTCGCGTTCCCGGCTCTGGTACCACTTCGGATTGCTCACGAAGATGTCCTGCAGCAGCACGTGCAACAGCTCATGCACGCAGGTGTTGACCGACAAGTACGGCACCTGATTGCCGTGCGCATACCGCAGCGCAATCATGCATATGTGATAGCCGTTGTGGATTGCGCTGACCCCCGCCAGCGCACGGGCGAGGTCCCATTTCATGGGGATGTGGTCGCTCAGGACGAGGTTTATCACGCCGCGTCGTAGTCCGACGAAGTCCGGCCGGTCGCCGGGGGTGCGCTTCACTTCGCCCGGTCCGTCGGTGGTTTGAAGTTCGATGCCGGCGCGGCTGAACTCGCGGACGGCTTCGGGCCAGATGTCCGACCAGAAGTCACGATACTGCTCCGGTGTACAGCGCGCCCGGGCATCCGTAATGCGATGAATGGGCACCTGCAGCCGCGCTGGAGCGGCGGCCTGAGCAGTGGAGACGACACTCGCTGCCGCCGCCGTGCGGACGAAATCCCTACGCGTGATGCCCCTCACGAGTATTCCCAGTCTAGCCTCGCAGAGCGTGGGTAAACCGCCGAGAAATGGGCTAAAGACGAGAGGTCGGTCAGAATCTGGACCCGAAGGGGAGAAGCGGGACAGCCAGCTCAACCGCTCCACTACATAAAGTTGTCAATGGAGAAGTTGCTTCTTGCGGCGGGTCGGCCGTGAAGACACGATAGGGCGATAAGGCGAATCTTCGACGATTCCTGGATCGAACGAGGCTCTGCTCAGATCGAAGCAAGTTGGCGAGAGCTGACGGCCAGGACTTCGATCTGCCGCTCAGTCGTACCGCCGCTGACGGCTGCGACAACCAGGGAGACCAAGATGGCCGCTTGCACTTAACGGTGTGAGGGTGACTGCGAGGAGACTTTCGGCATGAAGAATCTCTTTGAAGCGTCAACGGTGGAAGAGGTGAAGCAACGCGTTGCTAGGCTGAGGCCGGACAGCGAGCGGCTGTGGGGCAAGATGAATCCGGCGCAGGCGCTGGCGCATTGCTCCGAGGTGATGGAGGTTGCGGTGGGGCTGAAGTTTCCACCGCGAAGTTTGATTGGACGGCTGTTGGGGCGGTTCGCGAAATCGCGTGTTTTGAACGAGCAGCCGATTGACCGCAATATGCCGACGGACAAGAGCTTCGTGGTGAAGGATGAACGGGACTCCGCGGTCGAGCGTCAACGTCTGACCGGATTGATTGACCGCTTCGCGGCGGGCGGACCTGCGGGATGCACGAAGCATCCGCACAGCTTCTTCGGGCCGCTCACTCCGATGGAGTGGGGGATTCTGATGTACAAGCATCTGGACCATCATCTGAGGCAATTCCAGGTTTAGTGTCTTCGTGGCCATCTGGTGGTCCGGGGATGATCCAAGACATGTTTGAATTCGGAATCGACGTCGGGCCAATCTGGAACACACGGGTCTCAATGTACGAAGTGGGGAAGCGAGAAGCGGCACAGCCCGCTCCACGTATTTAACTGGCCGCTTCGCTTTCCCCGTCTTTTCGCTCGGAATCGACTTTTCCGCAACAAGGAGTGATGGTCAGGGCGGCGGCGACGAGAGCGCCTTGAGTAAAGCAGAAGATGCCAAAGCAAAACCGGGGGCGTCGCGACGCCAGTAAAAGTCGCCTGACACTTCCTGAGTGCGACGCGCGGTTGGAGCCGTAGCCGATCTTCTGTCGGCCAGCTTCACGAGCTCGGTGATAAACTCGCGGCATGACGTCCCGCTCGTTCGGCGAACTGCTGGTCTCCAGCACGGAGCCGTCCTTTAACTACATAGACCCGCCATTCAATTTTAACGCGGCGGAGGTAGCCTGCTATCCGGCCGAAGTAACGGGCTTCCATTTGCTCGAATCGATGCGGCGCCGACTGGGTTGGGCGACGTTTGAGGGACGGACCCTGCTGGACCTCGGCTGTGGCGTACGGTTCGCCCGCACGATCCATAATCTAGGCCTGCCGCTAGCGCGCTATGTTGGCGTTGATGTTCACGCGGCAGCTATCGCCTGGCTTCAGGCCAACGTTACGGATGAGCGCTTCAGATTCGCTCATATGGACGGGCGGAATGCACTATACAATCCACAGGGTAGCGTCGATCCAGATGCTCTTGTCCGGCTCGCTCTACCGCATTGCGATGCGGCGTGTATGTTCTCGGTCATCACGCATCAGAGGCCGGAGGAAGCACTTGTGACGTTCAGGCAACTTCGGCGGGTTTTGCAGGACGGGGCGCAGCTCTACTTCACCGCCTTTATCGACGAGGCGGCACAACACTACGCCGAGGCTGTTCCAGAAACCCCTGGCATGCAGAGCACCTACGGACTGGCTACATTGCTTGCCCTGGCTGAAGCCGGAGGTTGGTGTGTCGACGCCATTTATCCAAAGGACCCTGGTCCCTTTCCGCTCCAGCAGCACGCCATCGCCTGCACGGCCCGTGGGCCAGTTCACGAGCCACAAGTTCGGCCACTTTGCGCTCTTTAACCACCTCAGATTTTGAGGCTTAGAGTTACTGACTGGAACTCGCCTCCAACTGCGCCTTGCATATCGGCTGCGCCTAAACACCACGGTTAGAAGAACGGCTAGGAAAAGGCGCATGCCTGCGAGCAGCGCTCCCAGGCTGCTTGCGACGGTGCGGAAGATACTCGCGCTCACGCCAGTGCCTACGTTCAACACAGTCTCGGCAAGCGGGGAAGCGGGACAGCCGGAAGCGGGCTGTACCGCTCCCCGCTCCACACCGCTCCAGAGTTACACCCGGCTTCGAAGGCAGTTACTTGATATCCAAATCGAATTCATAGAATCCCTGATTGTTCTTAAATTGAGCGCCACGGGGTCCATTCACAGAAAACCAAACGTGTCCCTCACGAGTCCTCATGAGCAAGGCCCCTGCCGGCGAATCAGCGGCAATGAACCCGGCGTCCGCGGACGGACCATTGCCAGACGGCCCGCTGCATCCCTCCGAACCTCGCGCCCTGATGTCCCAACAAGCAATGCCATGAGCGTTGGTAACCACGACTGTTCTACCAGGCTGGTCAGGAATACTCGCACCCCATTCCACATTGGCTGGCAGAATCACATGGTACCCCCCTTCGCGGCGCTCGACGACGGCGCTCTCGGGCGTACACAGGTTGCGATCCGGCAGACAGGCGGACATCAGAAACGAGATTTGAGAAGAGACGGCTGACATGCTTGAAGAAACGTCTGTCCCCTCGAAATGCCAGTTGAGGATGTCGTGGTTCTCGTATCCGCCGCCGGTTGAAGCGGTAAATCCGACCCACGCCATGCCTTGCGGATCCAACACGATCGAAAGATCCACCACCGATTCCAAGACGGGAGCCAAAGAGTCATCTAGAAAAACTGACAGAACCGGAGGCTGAAACAGCACGCGGGCGGTGTGCAGATTGCGGTCTTTCAACTGAACCGGCAAATTGGGAGTGAACGCCAGGCGCGGCGCCGGCCAGCGCCTTTCGCTGGACTTGCCGTAGGTACAGAATGCGACGTAGTTGTCCGACGGATCTCCCTCCTCCTCATTTCTATATGTATCGAAAAACACCGCAATGCTCCATGGAATGGCCGATTCCCTGTGGTGGTATGCTCGGTCGGAAACGGCAAAGCCCCCAGCGGAACCACGTCCTCCGATTGCTGCCGTCCCCGAATTCTGTATGACGAAAGCAAACCCGTCGGCGCCGTGTCCGAGTCCGCCTTGCCGTGTCAATTGAAATTGGAACGTGGTGTCAAAGCCGGCCCCCACGGGTTGCTTCTCGCGGAACCAGGCGGCGCCCACTCGATCTTCCTTGGCAGGTGTGAGGCGCAAAGTCTTGCCAATTACGGCGGCATCGCCATCCAAGGTGAGTTCCTGAACTGACGCGAAATTCTCGAAGCGAATCTCTGCAGCTTCGGTGATGGCTCCGCTCAGAGCCAATGTGACGCAGGCCAAGCTCCAGGAGGCTGCTCCCATACATTTGAATACGATGACCAACCTGGATTTAGATGCAAATGTTTCTCGGGGGACCCGGGGACACTGGATTGTGGGTCACTACATCATTTTCCGAACCCAGGTCGCGGAACGATCGCCGCGCCGCGGGAATATGCCTCAATTGGAATCCAATTCCACCCGCTCCAGCTTTGGCGACCACAAATGGACAACCAGTAGAGCGCTCAAGTACGCCGTGCCCGCGCAGACGAACAGCGGCCCATAGAATCCATGGGAGAGGTCGAGCCAGAATCCGACGGCACGCGCGACGAGCATTCCGGCCAATGCGCCCGCGAATCCGCCGAGCCCCACCACCGCGCCGACCGTCTTCTGCGGGAAGGTATCGGGCACGATGGTGTACAAATTGGCGGACCAACCTTGATGCGATGCGGTAGCCAGGCTAAGCAACAGGACGGTGGGCCACAGACTGTGAACGAAGAGCAGCAACACCGCCGGCGCAGCGCCAGCGGCGCAGATCAACATGGCCGTTTTGCGCGCGCGATTGAGGGGCCATCCTCGCGAGGTCAGGAAGGACGAGAGCCAGCCCCCGGCGACGGATCCGGCATCGGCGGCGAGATAGATGACGACGAGCGGCAAACCAAGCTGTGTCAATTCCAGGCCGTAGGCGCTGTGCAGGAAACCCGGCAGCCAGAAAAGATAAAACCACCACACCGGGTCGGTCATGAATTTGCCGCAGATGAAGGCCCATGCGGCACGCTGGCGGAGGATCTTCGAGTATTGCGCCTTGGCTGGCGCCTCGGGTACGCCGTCGGATTGGATGTAAGCCAATTCGCCGGCCGAAACCAGTTTGTGCTTGGCCGGCTGCCGGAAATAGACCAGCCAGACCGCGAGCCAGAGGAAGTCGAGACAGCCCGTCACCAGAAAGACCGCACGCCAGCCGAGACGCAGCGCGACAAACGGCACTAGCAGCGGTGCAATCATCGCCCCCAGATTCGAACCGCTGTTGAAGATGCCCGTCGCGAATGCGCGTTCTCTTCTTGGGAACCAATCCGCGACAGTCTTGATCGCAGCGGGGAAGTTCGCCGATTCGCCGACGCCAAGCCCGAAGCGCGCGGCGGCGAATTGAGTGAGCGTCGAAGCGCAGGCATGCGACATCGATGCAAGGCTCCATACCACGACTGCGAGGGCGTAGCCGATGCGCGTACCAAGCAGGTCGATCATGCGGCCGGCAAAGGGCATCGCGATCGCATATGCCAATTGGAAATAGACGACCAGGGTGGCGAAGTCGGACTCGTTCCAGTGCAGATCGCGCTGCAGCGTCGGCTTCAAGATCGCAATGATCTGACGGTCCATGTAGTTGACCGTCGTCGCGAAAAACAGCAGCGCACAGATGGACCAGCGCACCCAGCCATGATTCCGCGCCTCATTGCTCGTGCCGTTTTGCATTCCTTCAATCCTATGCTGGAAGGGATCCTGGGTGTCTTGTTGCAGCTTGGGCGCGGGGAGCCGGAGTGGTCTTACTCGCTGACCGCGCTGACGTCAGGAACGATTTCGACGTAGTCCACCGCGGCGTGGTCTTCTCCGCCCGGCTGCGCTTCGATCCGGATCTCGTCGCCGGGGCGGAGTGCGACTGCGCCGGTCGTCCGGCGAGTGCTCGTGTGGCCATTCGGCTTGTCCGAAGGCAGATCGAGATCCGCTACCCACTCCTCGACCGGCTGTCCGGCGACGAGCAGCCGATAGCGCGCTGCGCCACCGGTTACGTCAAAGTATTGAACCGCGATACGGTACCAACCGGACTGTCCGGCGAACTGAAGACTCGCCGCACACTGGCTTTGTTCGCAGCGAATCGCTTTGCCCCCTGACGCGGTCTCCCAAGGAGTGACGGGGATGACCGTGTAGCCTTCCAGTTTCATCGCTTCGGCCTCCGTGCGGTTCGGGTGATGGCCGGCCCGGCCCGAGGCGTCCGCGATGCCGGATGTCTTCAAGAACCACTCGCAAATGGCATCGCGCCAGACGATGGCGTGTCCGGCCTGGAATTCGAGCCGCGCCAGCACGGCCCGAAAGCGCCGATCGTCGATATGCCCGCGCAGCAGCTTCCAGCGCTCGACGAACGATTGCGCCCGTGCCGCGCCGTCGTAATGCGAGTCGTAGATGTGCTGGATGACAGTCTTGCCCGAATGCAGGATGTGGGTGTACGGCACATGGTGCATGAACAGCAACAGCTCATCGGGGCAGTTCTCGAGCGATTCGTAGAGACGCGCAACGTCCGGCGCGTACTGGCCAATAAAGCCCGTGCCTGTCGCCACGGTGCGATCCATTCCGATGCCGTGCTCGTCGGCCCGGTGCCACTGGCCCCATCCATTCCGCTCCGACGATTCGACACTCATCCCGAAATGCACGCCGATGATATCGGTCAGCGTCCCGGCGCCGAGCGGGCCGGTGTAGCCTTCGTACGCCGGCCACGACTCGAGTTCAAGACTGGCGATGGTGTCCACCGCCAGCGCGTCGTGTCCGAAGCTTAGGCGCGTCCACTCGTCCGCGATCTCGCGCGCACCCAGCAGCGGATTCCAGGCGAGCCGTGCGAACGCCATACAAATTCGCCATCGCGAGATCGTGGCCCAGCCAGTTGGCGTCGAGTCCGACATTCGTTACGGCGACATAGCCGCCGGTGGGGCGTTGAAACGCCTTGCCGGAGACAAGATCGTGCATGGGCACGGAACGCCCGGCAGGGTGGAGGTCGAAGTCCAGGACTTCTTTCCACATCGGAACGAGGTAGCAGAGGTGCCGCTGCTGACCGGTGTACTCCTGGGTGACCTGCAATTCGATTGCTTCGTTCGTGCGCTGAAGCGTGCCGAAAACCGGCGAGACCGGCTCGCGAACCTGAAAATCGATTGGACCGTGTTTGATCTGGACGATCACGTTGTCGTCGAACTTTCCGTCGAGCGGGCGGAAATTGTCGTCGGCGGCTCGCGCGCGATCGTTCTTCGGGATTGCGCCAGTCCATGTGGTGGTCGTAGACGAAGCCGCGGTAAAAGAGGAGGCCGCCGTGCGGTTTGATCGCGCGCGCAATAACATTGGCCGCGTCCGCGTGCGTGCGGCCATAGGCCGATGGGCCGGCCTGCCCTTCGGAGTCGGCCTTCACGAGGAAGCCGCCGAGATCCGGGATCGCCCGGTAAACCTCCTCGCCCTTGCCGCTTCCAGAACTCCGCAACCCGCGGATCGAGCGGATCGAATGCGTCCAGGCCGCCGACCGATTTGGGGCTCCCGAACGGCACTGCAATCGCCATCCTCACGCCCCAGGGACGGAATGCGGCGGCGATGCGAGCCAGCTCCGGCAGGAAGGCGCTTTCGAGAATGCGTGGATTCGAGTTCACGTTATTCACCACGCAGCCGTTGATTCCGACGGAGGCAAGCAGGCGAGCATATGCGGCGGCGCGCGTGAGATCGGCGGCCACGTGGCCATTCTCGAAGAAGATCGAGCGGCCGCCGTAGCCACGCTCGATGGAGCCGTCGAGGTTGTCCCATTCGTTGGTCCAGCGCACGGGCGCCGACGGCGATTGACGCTCGTCGAGATGCTCGATCTCATGGTGGAGCGCGATGTGACGCAGCAGCGCGAACGAGCCGTAGAGCACGCCGCGTTCGCCGCAGCCCGCGATCAGCAGCAGACGATGGCCGCGCGCCGCCGAAGCTTTCAACCGGTAGGCGCCATCGGCGCACGCCGTTTCCGCCGCGAGGCCCCGCACCACAGGCGCAAGCGAATCGAACGTGCCGAGGACGATTGCCTCTTCCTCGGGCAGCCGCGCTTCAATGCGCAACGTTCGGCCCAGCATCCCGCGCACGCCGCGGATCAGCTCCTGCGCGCGCAGTGCCGATTACCGCGGACTTGCCGACCGCGACGACCGCCGCGGGGAGCCGGGAGTAGGATTCGACCGCCCCGGAATCGAGCGGCCGGTAGCGCAGCCACGCTTCGCTTCCGTCTTCGGCGCGAGAGGCGCGATCGAAGGCCGCAATAAGAAAAGCGGTCAGACCGGCGCGCCGGAACCGTGGGCTACGTGTGCAGTGTGTCATGAATCAGTCACCGCCCCGCCGCGCGGTTGGACGCATCAGGCGCGGGCTCCCCCCGTACCGAAGTCAGGAATTCGAGAATCATTCGGATCCGCCCAGCGGTCGTTCGGCACCAGCGGCGCCCAACCGGGCCGAAGCGGGTCCTGGTCGTACGCATAGCCGCCTAGCTCTTTATATAGTTCGCTGTACTCGCGCAGCTTGTCGCGGTTCAGGCGAACTCCGAGACCGGGCGTGTCCGGCACCGCGATGGAGCCGTTCTCGTACCGCATCAGGCCGCCCTTCGACGATGTCGTCGGTGAGGTGGTGATAGTGCGCGTCAGCGGCAAAGGAGAGATTCGGAATCACCGCGCCGAGATGCAGCATCGTCGCGAGTTGGATTCCGAGTTCGCCCGAGGAATGCACCGCCACGCCGAGTTGAAACGTCTCGCAGACACCGGCTGCTTTGACGCAGGCGCGGATGCCGCCCCAGAACGTCGTATCGAGGAGGATGACGTCCACCGCGGTATCGAGCGCGTTGGCTGCGAGCTGTTCGAAATTCACGACCACGGTGTTGGTGGCCAGCGGGACGCGCGTCATCTCGCGCGTGCGCCGCATCCCGTTCATCCCGTAAACCGGATCTTCCAGGTAGTCGTTATTCAAGTCTTCGATCGCGTGGCTGAATCGAATCGCCTGTTCCGTGGACCAGACGGCGTTGCAGTCATAGCGCACGCGGTCCCTGGGAAATGTTTCGGCCACGGCGCGGTACGCCTCCAGTTCGAAGTCGGGATGAAACACCCCGGCCTTCACCTTGTGCGTCGTGAAGCCGTAGCGTTGCTTCAGCGCGCGCGTGTTCTCGACCACCTGATCGATGGTGCGGACCTCGCCCTCGCCCGTCTTCGGGTTGGGATAGCGGTAGAAGCAATAGGACGCGAAAGTGACCCGGTCCCTCAACTTCCCGCCGAGGATCGAGTGCACGGGCACGCCCCAAGCCTGGCCGAGAATGTCCAGGCAGGCGAACTCCAGCGCGGCGAGAATTTGCGTGCGATTGTTATAGAGCGACGCTGTTGGATTCGCGATCTTGAAGCGCATCTCTTCGATGCGCGCCGGGTCGTGTCCGAGCAGGTAGCCCTTCATCGCAAGAAAGACGGCCTCGGCCGATTCGCCGCCGCCGCCCATCTCGCCGAGCCCGATCAAGCCGTTATCGGTCTCCACTTCGACGATGGTGCGCACGAAGCGGCCCCAGTGGCAGCCATTGGCGTGGCGCAACGGCGCCTCCAGGGGAACGGTGACAGTCGTGGCGCGGATATCGGCGATTTTCATTTCAGCTCCGTACTAGGAACAAACTTAACACTGCAGGCATTCCGCTCAACTATGGCGAGCTGCCGTGCGGGCCGCGTTCCATTCGATCGCGGCTTGCTCCAGCGCGCGCACGTTTGCATGGGGCATGCCGGGGCTTGCGCCGCCGCCCACGGAGAGAACGAAGGGATGACCGTCGGCCTGCGCCAGCGCAGCCAGCGCTGCCTGCTTCACTTCCTCGGCCGAGCCATTGACGCCCAGATCGAGCGGCGCGACGTTGCCCATCAAGCAGAGCCGCCCTTCGGTTGCCCGGAGCGCGTCCGGTATCGGGAAGCGGTGACTCCAGTTGAGAACGTCGATTCCCAATTCGGGGAGGTCTGGCGCGAACGGTTTGATATTGGCGTCGTTGTGATAGATCCTCACCCACTCCTTCGGGAAGGCGTCGAAAACCCTCTTCATATAAGGGTGCGCAAATTCCTGGTAGAACCGGCGCGAGAGCATGCCCGGCACATCGTCCAGAATGAAAATGCCCTCGACGCAATCGCCGATTGTCTCGCACTGGGCTTCAAGCCAGCGAATGACGGTCGCCGTGAGGACATCGAGCAGCGCGTGAACCGCTTCGGGGTGCTCGCTAAGATCGAGCATCAGCGGGGTTATGCCGCGGAGGAATGACGCAAGGCAGAGCGGGCCTCGCGCGGTGACCACGGGGATCGTGTGTCCCGCATCGAAAATGCGCTGCTTCTGCGTCGAGTAGAGCCGCAAGGCCAGCGCCATCAGGCCGTCCGAACGCGGATCCGGGACCTTCAGCGCAGCGGCGTCCTCAATGCTCTCCAGGATGGGAACCATATCGGGCGGCCGGTCCGGCCAGAAGCAGACCTTGCCACCAAAAGCCGATGGTTCGATGGCCATGCCGTACTCCACCCACCAGGACGGCAGAAACGCGATTCCCGGAAATTGGTCGTAGACTTTGAGATTCGATTCGAACCAGAGATGCGGGTCGAGGTAATAGTCGAGTTGGTTGATGCCGAGATACCCAGGCATCCAGGGGCTGTCGACAATCAGCGCCACAGGAACCTCGCCGGAGGAATCTCCTTTGGCCATTCGCTTGAACGACTTCCACTGCTCTGGTCTCAACGGGTGTGCCTCATTTCTCTTTCCGGCTTCCGGCGGATTTTGGGAATCCCTGCCCTAGCGATCAGCTTACTGCGTTCGCGGCGAGCTCCAACCGGGCAGCGTCCTCCATTGTGTTCCCAAACATCTCTATGGGCGGTGGGTCTGGTCACACGCGGTTCGATTTGTTTGCGATGACGCAACAGTGGTTGAAAAGCATATTGACTCCAACAGGGAGGAGCGGGCCTCCACCCATTTCCTGGTTGCAGCGGGATCCGGTGACATGCTCGGGAGGATTTCTAATTCCAGGTTTCTCAGCCAGTTGCCGTTGCCGCTGGAAACCGTGCCTCGCCGGAGCCTTGACAGCCGCTCTTATAGTTGGGTTGCGAAGGGCAGGAGGGAACCTGAGGTTCCCTTTTGTTTTTCAAGTGGCTGATTCTAAAAGAGAAAATAAGGCGAAAGGGAACCTCAGGTTCCCTTTGCTCCTCGCGGAGGAACAGGGTGCAGGATCAAGAACGGGATGCGGTTCTGGAATTGGGAACCTGGATGGGACGCAAGCAAGCGTTCGCTTCACTGGCCGGAGGGTGTTCGGCGGCCGACGCCGAATGCCTGCGTCATCTACGGGAACAAAAGAAATATCGCGCGCTGGGTTTGAGCTGGGAGGCATTCTGCAAGCAGCGGATTGGGATCACGCGGCAGCACGCCGACAGGCTCATTCGCCGGCTGGAAGAATTCGGGCCACAGTATTTCCGGCTGGCGCAGGCCACCGGCATCACGCCCGAGGAGTACCGGCGCATTGCCGGGTCGGTGAGTGAAAAGGGCCTGGAACACGCGGGCGAGTTGATTCCCATCGGTGCCGAGGATGCTCCGCGCCTGATCGCCGCCGTCGAGGAGTTGCGGCGGCAGGCGGAACCGCAGAGCAGCCCGGCAAGAGCGGAAGATTTGGACCGGGCCATCGAGAAAGCGGGACGCCTGTTTCGCGCCGCCGTGGATGAGATCGGACGTGTTGAGAGTCTGCCGCTCGACGCCGAACGGCATAAACGGCTTTTCGCGAGGGTAGTGGCCGGAATACGGCGGCTCAGTATGGTGCAGGTGGTCTCGCTGAGTCTGAAGTCGTGAAGTGGGTCGATCCCTTGGACCGCTGCCGCGATTCACTCCGCAAGCCGCACGGGAATTCGGGCGCGAAGAGCCCGACGAGGCCGCAGACCTGGGGGTTCGCCCAACTCAACCGGCTCAGTTCGACTCTTTGCGAACGTAGGCTGTCTGCAAGTACTTCGCGGCCTGTTCCTGGGCGCCTTGCGTATTGTCCTTGGTGCGGATCGCCTGCTGGTATTCGTTGCGCGCGCGCTCGCGCTGCTGCGTCAGGTCGAAGATCTTGCCCAGATTGATGTGCGACCAGACCTCGGTCCACTTGGGCTCCCCATCGCCATTCAGCGCTTCGCGGAATTCGTTCGCCGCCGACTGGTAGTTGTTCTGCAGGAAGAACACCTCGCCCACGCGGTAGTGGGCCAGGGAACTGATGCGGTTCACTCCGAGCGCCTTCTGGTACTCGGCGAGCGCTTCGGTGTATTCGTTGATCTCGGCCAGTTGCTCGCCGCGGCGGATGGCGACGTCCACGCGCATCTTTGAACTGTTGGTCAGCAGCCTGCCGTTGGGATCGAGCGTCAGCCGCTTGGGCTTGCCGAAGGTCTCAACCGAGAATTCGGTGGACGGGCCGCTCACGTCGATACGCTTGTACTCGGGGTTGCCCTCGGTCTCGATCTTGATCTCCACGGGCATGCGGAAGGTGTCGAGATCCTGCGTGACCTTGCCCACCACCCGGAAGCCTTTCGCGATACGGAAGACCGTGTACTCCTTCTTGAATTCCGGCGCGCCGGTGCTTTCCAGCCACTGGATAAAGAAGCCCTGGAGCGGCTGGCCGGAGATGTTCTCGGCGACCTTCCGGAAGTCGTCCGTGGAAACGCTCTTGCCCGCCGATTGGTCGATGAAGGTACGCAGGATCTTCTTGAAATTGTCTTCACCGACGATCCAGCGCAGCATGTGCAGCGTGGCCGCGCCTTTGCTGCCCGTGACGGCGAAGAACTCGGGCGAGTAGTCCTCGTAGCGGTTGGCCTGCCGCACCGGCGCGTCGGTCACGGTGAGCGAATCGACGTACAACTCGTGGACCTCGGGCTCCACCGACTGCGGGCCGTTCAGGCTTTCGAGATACATTACTTCGGCATACTTCGCCATGCCGTTGCACAGCCAGATGTGGTTGCGCGTGACTGGCGAGAACAGGCCGCCGAACCACTGGCGCGCGATCTGGTTCGCCAGTAATCGCGGCGAGGGAGCCTTGGCCGCGGTGGCGGAAGAGACGAAGAGCATGCCCGCGGCGGCGTAGCCGTTCGGCGCGCCTTCGCCGGTCTCCACGATGGTCAGATTGGCCTGCGGAGGAACCCCGAAAATGCTGGTGAGGAAGACCATCGCCTTGGCGGCGTCGTCCCCCCATGCTTGCGTCGTGGACTGGTTGGCCGCGCTGAACCAGACATCGTTCATCAGGCCCTGCGAACTCACCTTCTTCACCGTGTCTTTGGTGATGGCCAGGCTGCCGGGGAAGGCGGGCTTCAAGGTCTTGAAAGAGTACACATCGCCCTGCGACGTGTCGAGTCCGCTCGACAGGACGCGGTAGCCGGCGGGGACCGTGACGGCCATGTCCATGGTGTAGCGGTCGGTGGTGTAGCCACTGATAGGGAACCAACGCGCGGGGTACAGCAGCCAGGAGCCGGTCTTGTTGATCACGCCGAACTGAATGCCTGAGATAGGCGATTCTTCCTGTCCGGTGAGACGCCCTTCGTAAGTGAACGTGACCGTCACCGGCTTGCTCTTGGCCAGCGGCTCGGGGAAGAAGACCTTGATGCTGAAATCCTGCGCGGAGCGGTTCACTTCGAGGTTGCGGCCCTGCTCGTCGACGGCCTTGTTCACGCTCAGCGCGTTGTGCAGTTCAAAGGTCGCCGAGTTGGAGCCCGCGTCCAGCGGGATAAACGTGACGGCCGCGGTGGCCTGCAGCGACTGCCGGTCGACGTCGATATTCGCGTCGATTCTGTAGTGATCCACGTCGATCGACGATCTGCGCGACTCCTGGGCGAGCAATGCAGACGGTACGGCCACGCACGACACAGCGAGCCACAGTCCCAAGGAACGCATGATTTCCGGGCTTTTCTTCTTCAGCCTCACGCCATTCTCCTTCAGTTCTCGCGACTGGCAGCGATCACAGCCCGAAGTGTACTCAAGTTGCATCCGAACGGCTCCCTCGACGCCTTTAACCAATATCACTTAACCGGCTCTCTGTTAAGAGTGACGCGGCAATTCGCCGGGCGGATTCCTCCAATGGGTCGCCGTTGCTGGCCAGACGCCGCGCCACTTCGCCCAGACCGGCCTTCATTTCACTCCGCTTGCTCTCCGATTCGAGCAAAATCAGTGCCTCCGAGGCAATCCGCTCTCCCGTCATATCGTCCTGGATCAATTCCGGGATCACCCGCTTTTCGGCCACCAGATTCACCATGGTATAGAACGGAACGTTTACCAGCGGCCGCCCGATGTGCCAGGTGAGCGGGCTCACGCGGTAAAACGACACCAGCGGCGTGCCGAGCAGCGCCGCCTCCATGGCGACGGTTCCGCTGGCGGCCAGGGTGACGTCGGAATGCGCCATGGCGTCGCGGGTTTCGCCCTCGACGATCCGCACTAGTCCCCCGCCGGTCAACGGCTCGTAAAATCCCGCTCCATAACGCTCGATTGCGCCGGCTGGCACTGCCAGCAGGAAGGCCGTTTCCGGGCGGCGGGCGGAGACCCGCTCCACCGCTTCGCGCAGCGGCCCGAGATGCCGGGCGGTTTCGCCCCGCCTGCTGCCGGGGCACAACGTAACTAATGACTGGTCGAGCGCGAGGCCATGTTTCCGCAAAAACGACTCCCGGTTGAGTGCCGGCCGCACAGTCCCGGCGAGCGGATGACCAATGTAGTGAGCATTGACGCCGCGATCCCGGAAGAATTTCTCCTCGAAAGGGAAGATGCAGTGCAGCTCCCGCACGTTTCGTTGGAGAATTCGGGCCCGTCCGGCACGCCACGCCCAGGCTTGGGGAGCGATCAGATAGAAGACGGGGATGCCCAAATTGCGCAGTTTTGCGGCCAGGCGCAGGTGGAAGTCCGGGCTGTCGGTCAGGATGGCCGCGATAGGGCGGCTGGCCTCGGCGACGCGGACAAGTTTGCGGAACTCGCTGTAAATGCGCGGGATGTGGCGCAGCACCTCAACCAGGCCCAGCACGGAGAGGCTGGCCGAATCGACCACGGTTCGCACGCCCGCGGCTCGCATTTCCGCGCCCGTGCAGCCAAAGAACTCCACGCCGGGCAGCAATAGGCGGAGACGGGTCACTACGCCCGCCGCGTAGTGGTCCCCGGAGGCCTCTCCCGCGGAAACTAGGATTTGAGGCGGCACAAATCCAGTCTATCTTTCGTCTTGCTTGCGTTCCGCAACAGTTAGGGCTAATCGCTCTGATATTCTGAAGTTGCAGTCGGGTGACATGGCGGCTCCAGAAACTCTTCAGAGAATAAAACTCGGTCAGTTCGCGGGTATGTTCCGCGGCCAGATGATTCCGATCGGCGCGCGGGCGTGCTACTACTGCGCCTCCCTGACACTGAGCGACGAAGATTTGCACGAGTATCTGACCGAGCCGGTTTCGGCGCTTCCGCCGGCCGTCTCGTCGCGGCTCCCGAAGCTCGAAATATTTCTTGTGCCTTACCTGGAGCGGGGCGCGGAGCCTGCCGGCCGGGCAAGAGCCGCATCGCGGGAGCCCGTCGTCGCCGAGAACAAGCCGACGGAGGAGCGGTCCCTGGCCTCCGGGTTCGTGGTGACCGAGAACGAGGCGACCCTGGCGTTTGCCGTAAAGGACGCCGAGGTTGCCGATTATCACTACCGCTTCTACCGGACCATCGCCGAGCTGGTGGCCGGGCGGAATGGCGAGTACGTCCCCGCGGACTACGCGAAGCTGGTCGGTGAAGAACTGGAACGGAAAGCCCACGGCGAGGTCGACGAGGAGTCCTGGAAGTTAAAGCTGGAATTGACTCCGGGCGACCTTACAGCCAGCAGGCCGACCAAGCGGTTCCGCGCTTACCTGCGCCGCAGCTTCATCGACACGTTGACGCTCTATCTGCACGGCGTCTGCTGCGACATCGACGTGGAGACTGGGCCGCGCCAACTGGCCAGCCACATGCTCCGCAAGCGCCTGCGCCTGTTGCGGGCGATCTTCCCTCCGCCGGAAGGCTACGCCGTTCTGCCCGAGGACCTGCAGACCGCAACCCGGCCCGCGCGTGGCTCTGCGCTTCAAAGTACTTGACACCCTGTTGAGCGGGTGATCCCATGGACGCATGGGCGCCAACAGACCTCTCCGTTCGCCCGAGCCGATCGACAGCCACGCGCTCGATCAACTGAAATTCATCCGTTCCACGATGGAACGCGCCGGGTCGTTTACGGCCGTTCCGGGCGCGGGCGGAGTGGTCATGGGCGCCACGGCGCTTGTGGCTTCCCGGATTGCGTCGCGCCAGAACACGCCGGATGCATGGCTTCTCACTTGGATGGCCGAACTGGTCCTGGCCATGGTCATCGGCGTCTTCTCCGTCGCATGGAAGGCGGAGTGGCGAAGGACTGTGCTGATGAGCGGGCCCGCCAGGAAATTCGCCTCCGGTTTCGCCCCCGCAATTCTCGTCGGCGGTCTGCTCACCTGGCCTTTGCACCACGCTGGAATGGACGGTCTGCTGGCGGCGGTCTGGCTGATGCTCTACGGAGTTGCGTTCATCTCCGCCGGGACGTTCTCGGTCCGGGTGGTGCCGCTCATGGGGGCTGCATTCTTCACCCTGGGTGTCTTCGCGCTGGGGGCGCCCGTCGAATGGCGCGACCTTGTGCTGGGCTGCGGATTTGGCGGATTGCACGTGGTTTTCGGTCTATGGATCTGGAGGCGGTATGGCGGCTGACGCGGCGAGAGCCGATATGGACCGGACACGAGGGAAGGCACATTCCAGGACGGAGCCGGTGCTTGTCTCCGTTCGCGAGGACGTGCCCAAGCTCGACCAGTTGATACACGGGAGATTCAGGCTTGGCATCGTCTCCGCCCTCGCCGCGGCGCCCTCGCTGACATTTCGCGAATTGAAGGATCTGCTGGACACCACCGACGGCAATCTCAGTATTCATGCTCGAAAACTGGAAGAAGCGGGCTACATCGAGTGCGAGAAGTCGTTCGCCGGCAGGGTGCCGAAGAGCGAGTACCGCTTGACCCCTTCCGGCCGTGAAGCGCTGGAACGGTATCTGGGGCACATGGAGACTCTGGTGAAGGCGATGCGCCGCGCCAGGTAATTGCCCGTCGGGTAATAACCATTCCACATCGGACACGGCCCGCGCCACGGGTGAGTCCGAGTATGCCGGCAGGAGTGCCGGCACTCCATATTCCAATGGCGCTGGCGCTGAGCGACCGCTGAAGCGCGCGCCACAAGATCCCCGGACTCCCCTGTGGCGCGAGCCTTGTCTGGACTGTAACTGTTCTTGCCTGACTTGGCGCAAAGTGCATTCGCCAACTCAACGTCGTGCATTTGCACTTCGGAGGAAAGCCGCGGGTTGGATGGTTCGGTGAACCGGCTCCGGAGATGCGCTTGCCCGTGAGTGGAGTCACGACGAAGAGCGGAATTCGAGACAATGGCTGTCGATGCAGTTGTCAGCCGCGCAGCGAGCCGCGATCGAGCGTACGGGTCAGGATGTCTGCTGCGTGGCTGGCCCCGGCTCGGGCAAGACGCGCGTTCTGGTGGAGCGCTTCGCCTGGCTCGCCGGGACCACGGCACGGCCCGAGGCGATCCTCGCCATCACATTCACCGAGAAGGCCGCCCAGGAGATTAAGAGCCGCCTCGTCAAACACTTCATCGACCGTGGCAACGACGTTCTTCGACGTCGCGTCGAGCGGGCGCAGGTCTCCACCATCCACGGCTTCTGCAACGGCGTCCTGAGCGAGTTCGCCTTGGACGCGGGGCTGGACCCGGCCTTCCGAGTGATGGATGAATACGAGTCTCGTCTGGAGCACGCCCGCGCCGTCGAGGCCGCACTCAACCTCTTCAGCCGAGAGCACGCCGCCGAGTTTCAGACTCTCGTCGAGGCCTGGGCGGCCGAAGACCTTGCCGAAGACATTCGCAATATCTCGGACAAACTCCGCTATGCCGGAGGCGCCGCGACGGCCCTGCGCACTCTGCCCGAGTATCATCCGGCCGAGTCGCTTGCTGGCATCGTTGCCGCACTGCAAGAGGGTCTAAAAGGCTCGAACGCCCAGACCGAAGCGCAGATCGCCTGCCGGGACGAAGTGCGCGCGTGGCTCGCCGATCCTGGCGCCGATTCGATCGGCCGCCTCTTGCGGCTACCGAAAATCAAGCTCCCCAGAGGCAAGACCGTCGAAGCTCTCAACGCCGCTCTGAAGGCAGCGCGCGAGTTGGCCGAACGCGCCGTCGAAGAAGCCGTGGGCGAACGCAACCTCCCCTCGCTTGCTACTCTGCGCACGATTCTGATCGAGTGCGAGCAGGAGTATTCCGGCCGCAAACGCCGCCTGGGCGCCCTGGATTTCACCGACCTGGAAGAACAGGCCGTCGCGCTGCTTGAAGGCAACGAACCGATTCGCAAGCTGGTCAGCGAGCGTTTCGACGCCATCCTGATGGACGAGTTGCAGGACACCAATCCCATCCAGTGGCGCATCGTCAACGCCATCCGGCGCGATGGACGCTTCTTCGCGGTCGGCGATATCAACCAATCGATCTTCGGCTGGCGCGGCGCGGATCCCGACCAGTTCCTGACCTACCAGCAGGAGTTCGCGCGTCGCGGCTGGCAGATCGACCGGCTCCAGGCGAATTACCGCAGCCGTGAAGCCATTCTGCAGGCGGTGGAGCGCGTCTGCGTCGCCTCGCAGTTGGGCGGCATCCAGAGCCACGCTCTGCAAGCTGGCCGCACATTTTCGACCCGGCCCGAAACATGCATGGAGGTCATCAGAGCCGAAGAGGATGCTCCTGAAGCAGCGTGGGTAGCGCAGCGTATTTTGGAACTCAAGCAAACGATTCGAGCTGGCGATCCGCCGCGTCCGCTGCGCTTCAGCGACATCGCGATTCTGTCGCGCGGGGCGGCGGTCTTCGACGAATACGAGGCGGCCCTGCGCGCGGCGGCCATCCCTTGTCTGGTCCAGCGCGGCCGCAACTTCTTCGAGGAACCCGAGATCGTCGATCTGACGAATCTGCTGCGCGTTCTGGTCAATCCCGGGAACGCGCCGGCCATGCTCGGCCTGCTGCGCTCTCCGCTGGTTGGCGTCACGGACGAAGAGATCTTTGAGCGCCATGAGGCGGGTCTGGCGCTGGCGCCTGACCGTGTGATGACACGACTCACAGAGCTGCGCGCGCTCCGCGAGCAGACGCCGGTGGACAGCCTGCTGGTGCGTTTCCTCGATGAGTCAGGTCACTGGGACCGCCTGACGCCCGGTCAGCGCGCGAACGTCCGCAAGCTGCTTCGCATGTTGCGCGGCGGCCTGGTTGCCGGAGGCGGATCGCTTGCCGGCCAGGTCGAGGAATTGGAGCGCTTGCGCGAGTCCGGCCGCGAGAACAACGCGCCCGTCCCCGGCGGCGAGGATGCGGTGCGGATGTTGAGCGTGCACGGCGCCAAGGGCCTCGAGTTCCCCGTCGTATTTCTCGTCTCGATGCACAAGGCGCCAGGCGGCAAGAGCAAGAAGCCGCGCATCGAGTTGTCCCGCGAGCGCGGATTGGGAGCCCTCTGGCGCATCGAAGGCCAGGACGAAACGCAGCAGGATGCAGCAATGCGGGCCGCCGAAGACGCTCGCAAGACACGCGAAGCCGCCGAGGAAGACCGGCTGCTGTACGTCGCCATGACACGCGCCGAGGAGCGCCTGATCCTGGTCTGGTCCGACCGGAAGCGCGTCGACCGCCGCTGGCTCGATCCCGTCACATCCGGGCTTGCCATCGATTGGAACGTCCCGCTGGGCGAGCCTGCCGAACACGACGGCATTCGCCTCCTGCGCGCTGTAGGAGCACCGCCGCCTCTTGAAGCGGAGGCATCGCCGCGCGAATCCGGGGCCGCGAGTGTGCGGATTGAGCCAGTAGCGATTCCTCTGCCGGAGCCACCGTCGGTAACAGCGACAGCCCTGGCTCATTTCGCCGATTGTCCCCGGCGCTACTTTTTGCATAGCCTGCTGGGTTGGCCTGAGGCGGGCGATCTCGATCAAACTGCTGCGTACGAAATCCCTTCAATGCCCGATGATGGAAGCTTGCTCGAGTTGGAACCGGACCAAGAACGCGGTCCTGCACTGCGCGGCGCGAGCTTCGGCGATGAGGTTCACAGGCTCCTCGCCGGCGTGAACGTGCCTGAAGCCTCGCACGAGGCCCGGGAATTAGCGCTCCGGTTTACGCAGAGCGAAACCGGCCAACGCGCCGCGCGCGCCAGTCGCATCGGGCGCGAGACGCCGATCTTGTTCGACTACGAAGGACTGCTCATCCGCGGCGCCGTCGACCTGTGGTTCGAAGAGGGCGGGGAATTCGTGTTGGTGGATTACAAGACGGACCAGCACATCGGCGATGAGCGTCTGATTCAGTATTCGATGCAATTGCGGCTCTACGCCATCGCGCTCTCTCGCGCGCTTGGACGGCGCGTGGATCGCATTGTCCTTGCCGTCTTGCGCGACGGGCGCGAGATTCAAGTAAGCCTGTCGCCAGACGATGAGCGGGCTCTGAGTGACGCTGTAGCGGCCTTCCGCGAAGCGCACCGCACGGGCAGCTTCGAACTGGTGGCCGGGCATCGCTGCATGTGGTGCCCGTACGTGGCTGGGGCCTGCCCGCAGCCGAGGCCCACGGAATCGGAAATCGCTTTCCGCCCCCCAGCACCGATCTCTCCATGACCGGCGGACCGTTTACCCCCAATGACGAAAATGGGGGCCCGGCGCCCTGCACCGTACCACCGCCCGCACCGAGCCGCGAACGAAGAGAGCAGTCCCGTGGAAGCGGCCTCGGCGCTGGGTGGAAATCGACGGAGGCGCGGCGTCGAATGAGGACCTCGAAGCGGAGGAAAGTTCCAGGGGACCACTCTCTTCGTTCGGGGCTCGGTGCTGGCGGAGGAACAACCTGGAAACGGAGCCGCGACCGTTAGGGAGCGGTTGCATCCAGCCCTTTCCGCCCCACAGCACCGAACCGCGAATGGAAAGAGCGGCCATCGGACGCGCCCACCGCTCTCTGGTATTGGCCGCTCTCTTCGTTTGCGGTTCGGTGCTGTGGAACGAGTGGTCGATATTCATCGTTGGGGGTGAACGGTCTGCCGGTCACGGAGAGTTCGGTTCTGAGTTTTTCTCAGGTGTCTCAATGCCGGAATTTCACAAACGTCGCCCCGATGTGGTGGAATACGTCTGCACCCCCTACGCAATCTTCGTGTCCGGGTGCGAGGGAGCACCGGTCCGCGATCGGGGCGCCCTCAACATCAACATCTCAGCACAAGGGAGCCGCCATGAGGGTCGAAGTGCAACGAATCGGCATCTTGTTTCTGTTCGCGTTCGGCACGGTCATCCACAGCGCCGCTGCCCAGATGTCATGTGAAGGCCTGACCTCACTCCATCTCGATCATGCCAATATCGCCTCGGCGGTCACGGTGTTGGCCGGACCGTTGAAGCCGCAACCCGGGGCGTGGTTCCCGGTTCCCCCTACGACGGTTCCCGCGCACTGCGAGATCAAAGGTGTCGCCCGGCCGTCTTCCGATTCCGAAATCAACTTCGAGCTCTGGCTACCTCTGGCTCCTGCCTGGAACGGTAAGTATGTGCAACTCGGGAACGGCGGCTGGGCGGGCAGCATACCATCCTGGGCGCTGGCCACTCCGCTAAATCGCGGCTACGCCGCCGCCGCAACCGACGATGGGCACGTAGCGAAATCGCCTATGCCAGACGCGAGTTTCGCCACGGGGCATCCAGAGAAACTGATCGACTTCGGCCACCGTGCCGTGCACGAGACCGCGGTGCAGGCCAAGGCCATCGTTCGCGCCTACTACGATCGGACCACGACCCGATCCTATTTCTGCGGCTGCTCGGATGGCGGGCGTGAGGCCATGATGGAAGCCCAGCGTTATCCCGAAGATTTCGACGGCATCATAGCAGGGGCGCCCGCGAACAACTGGGTCCGCCATTTCACCGGCTTCGTTTGGAACGAGGTGGCTCTCGGCGGGGAAGGAGCGAAAGCACTGCCCGCGCCAAAGCTGAAACTGCTGCAACAGGCTGCCTTGGCCGCGTGCGACGCTCTGGACGGCGTGAAGGACTCGCTCATCGAGGATCCGCGCAACTGCCACTTCGATCCGGCGGCGCTCTTATGCACTGGCCCGGACGGACCGGATTGCCTGACTCCATCGCAGGCCGCGGCGGCGAAGAAGATTTACTCCGGTCCTGTGCATCCTCGCACCGGCGAACAGATCTATCCGGGCTACGAGCCCGGTACAGAAGCCGACTCGTCGGGCTGGTCCGCATGGATCACGGGTCCCATGCAATCCATGTTCGGCAACAGCTTCTTCTCCGGCGCAGTCTACGAGAACCCGAAGTGGGACTGGAAGAGCATCGACTTCGATCGCGACCTGAAATTCGCGAACGAGAAGGTCGGGCACATTCTGAATTCCTACAATCCCGATCTGCGCAGCTTCCGGGCGCATGGCGGCAAGCTGATTCAGTATCACGGCTGGGGTGATGCCGCCATCGCTCCGCGCGACTCAATCGCCTATTACGAGAAGGTCCAGACCTTCTTGAAGCAGTTCCCCGATCCGCGCAGCGACGTGTCGCAGCCCGTTCAGAGCTTCTACCGCTTGTTCATGGTTCCGGGCATGTCGCACTGCGCGGGAGGTCTCGGGCCAAATCACTTCGGAAACGATTTCGTGGCCGACCCCACAGTATCGACTCAAGATGCCGACCACGATGTCTTTCTTGCGCTCGACCGATGGGTGACGCAGGGCATCGCTCCGGACAAACTCATCGGCACGGGAAAAATCGGAGGCGACCCCAAAGACGCCTCGAAGGGCGTGAAGATGACTCGCCCGCTGTGTGTGTATCCCAAAGTCGCCCACTACAAGGGAGCGGGCGACACGAATGACGCAGCCAACTTCGAATGCGTTGACGAGGCTCCCGGGAAATAGCGGGTTAGCCCCAATACCGTTCACTGTGCGGGGCAGACCATGGGTGCGCAACATAGAAGTGGACGCCGGCACGATTGGCTGGCAAATTGGCTGGAAGCCGAGCGTATGAGCGCGCAAGGCAGAAGGCGCGGTCGTGGGGCAGGTTGTTAACCTGCGGCCGATTGGCAATCGGCCAACTGGCACTGTGGCGCGAGACTGCGGCGGTAGCCAACCGCCGCGCAGGCTACCAGCCTGCCCCACTGCGCTCGCCGCGGTTCTACTTCTATGTCGTACACTCCCAGACCAACGCCTTTCGTGGTCTGTCGCCTCCGGAACCAGGCAGACGACATAAATTGATCGTCTGCCCCACCAGAATTGCCTTGCAAGTGAACAGTATTGCGGCTGGACGGGCTCGGGAGCGCCGGAACCGCGCATCAACCGGCGGCTGAACGCTTGTCCAGCGCGTCGCGGACGATCTCCTGGAGACCGGCCGGGCTGAACGGTTTCTCCAGCAGGACCCTTCTTCACCCGGAGCGCTCCGCGAGACCAGCTCCGCGCTGTATCCGGACATGTAGATCACCTCAGTAGCCGGACGCTCACGCTTGACCACTGCGGAAAGCTCGATTCCGTTCATACCCTTGCCGAGGACGACATCGGCGAGGAGCAAATGGATCGGCCCGCCATGCGATCGCGAAAGCGCCAAGGCCCGATCCGCGCTGCTCGCAACGAGCACCTTGTACCCTGCGTCTTCCAGTACCCTCTTCGTCATCTCGGCCAGCGCGGTTTCGTCGTCCACTACCAGAATCGTTTCGGAAGCGATCGGCGCCGTAACGGCCGGCTCCAACGCGTCCGCGAGACGTTCTTCCGCCGCGTCGAACACCCGCGGCAGGCAGATCTTGAATATGGACCCCTGGCCGGGCCGGCTCAATACCCAGATGTGTCCGCCGCTCTGTTGGACGATGCCGTAGATGATCGAGAGCCCGAGGCCCGTTCCCGTCCCGAGCTTCTTGGTTGTGAAGAAAGGTTCGAAGAGGTGCGACTGCGTCTCTTCGTCCATGCCGATGCCCGAGTCGGTCACCGACAGCATGACGTACTCTCCGCCCGGGACACCGGGAGGAAGGCCGTCCCTGGCAGCATTCACGTTCGCCGTGCCGATCGTCAACAACCCGCCTTTGGGCATGGCGTCGCGCGCGTTCACTACCAGGTTCATCAGCACTTGCTCGATCTGCACCCTGTCCGCCTTCACAAGCCCCAAATCGGGCTCCATGTGCAGGACCAGTTCGATGTTCGCGCCGATCAGGCGTGCGAGCATCCGGCTCAAGTCGGAAATCAGCCCGTTGAGATTCATCACCTTGGGCTGCAGCACCTGCTTGCGGCTGAAGGCCAGCAACTGCCGCGTCAGGGATGCCGCGCGTTCGCCCGCCCGGCGCACTTCCTCAATGCTGGCGCGCACTGGATCTAAATCCGGCATTCGTGCCAGCACCAAGTCGCTGAAGCCGTTGATGACAGTCAACTGGTTGTTGAATTCGTGAGCGACGCCTCCGGCGAGACGTCCTACAGCTTCCAGCTTTTTCGCCTGCAGAAGTTGCTCTTCCAAGGTCCTGAGTTGGGTGATATCGCGCGCCGCGGCGAAGACACCCTGCACCTCCCCCTGCGGGTTCCGGAAGAGCGTAGCGTTGTAAAGGACGGGCATTACTCGGCCCGAATGATGGCGAATCGCGAGAGGGTAATCCCTCACCGCGCCGGTCTCGAAGACCCTCTGGTAGCCCTGGCGCGCCTGGTCGGGCTCGGTGAAATACTCCGAGAAATCGCTCCCAATCAGGCTCTCCCGGGGAGCGCCGGTCGCCTGCACGGTGGCCTGGTTGACGTCGGTGATCTTCCCCTCGCGGCTGATCGTGACCAGCGGATCGGGGCTGGCCTCGATCAGGCTGCGGGAATAAAGCAAAGCCTCGCGCAACTGGTCTTCAGTTCGCTTGCGGTTGGTGATGTCCTGGGCGGTGCCGTGAATGCGGACTACCTTGCCTGCGGAGTCGAGTTGCGGGACTCCGCGACCGGCAACCCAGCGCGTGGTCCCGTCGGGACGCATCAGTTCCAACTGGACATCGAAAGGCTCGCCACCTTGCAGTGATATCTCCCTCGTGCGCCGCAGGCGTTCCCAACTCTCAGGCGTGAAGATGTTCGGGCAATCCGCGTAGCTGGGAGCCCGTTCCTGCGGACTGAGGCCGAAGATGCGGAACATTTCCTCCGACCAGGTGGAGGTATCCGTCGCCACCACCCACTCCCAACTCCCCAGTTCGGAAACCTGCTGCGCCTCGGACAAGGCGTCACTGCGCTGCACGAGGTCGCGCGCCGCGCGGCGTCTCCAGCCGCCTAGCAGACTCAGCGCGGTCGATGAGCTGAAGAAGAACACCTCGGCGAGCACATCTCCCAGTGTGGCCAGTCTGGAGGCGCCGTCGGGATAGATGAAGAAAGAGTCCGAAATCGCAGTCGAGAGCGCCGTCGCAACCAGGCAGGGACCGAAACCGCACAACCATGCGGTCAGCACGATCGCGGGGTAATAGGTGATGTAGGGAGGCTTCAGGCCAAGCGCACCGAGCTGCAGGCGCAGAAGTGTGGCCAGGATTACGAGCAGGACGGCGAGTCCGTACCGGACTTGCCAGCACTCTTTCCAGTTCCGCGGGGGAGGCTCGAACACCGCCCCTCTGAGAGACTGAATCCACCGATTCGGCCTGCGCCTCGACATGAAGCAGCTCCCTAGCCCAGGGAGGTGCGGCGCCTGCCTGAGGCATTGAGCAGAGAGGTCACCGGCCGATTGGCCGGGTATTCTCCGCGTCCCCGTCCGGAGTTTCTAACCAGTCCTGAGCATATACCATCATAAGATCTTCAGACCTTATATATTCTTAATCGAAACGAGCGGAATCCTTGGGACGCTTTGCCTCCGCGAATAGGCCAAACACGGTTCAGGATGCCACTGGGAATGCCGTGCCGAATCCAATCGCCTTGCTGGTTCAGCCCCGCGGCTTCTGCCAGCGCACCACCGGCTTGCGTGCGGCCTGCACCTCATCCACTCGCGGCGTGCGTGACAGGTGCGGAGCTTTCAGGACGAGTTCCGGATTCTCGTCGATCTCCTTCGAAATTGAGATCAGCGCATCGCAGAACAGATCGATTTCCTGCAAGGGCTCGGTCTCGGTCGGCTCGATCATCATCGCTCCGTGCGCGATCATTGGGAAGCTTACGGTGTAGGGGTGGAAGCCATAGTCGATGAGCCGCTTGGCGATGTCGCCCGTCTTCACACCCTTGGCGGCTTGCCGCGAATCGCTGAAGACGCACTCGTGCATCGACGGGGCAGGGTAGGCGATCTGGTAATACGGCTCCAGCATTTTGCGGATGTAATTCGCGTTCAACAGCGCGTCGAGCGTCGCGTTTTTGAGGCCCACTCCACCGTGCGCCAGGATGTACGCCAAAGCGCGCACGATGACGCCGAAATTGCCGTAAAACGCCTTCACTTGGCCGATCGATTGCGGAAGGTCGTAGTCCCAGGTCCAGGCGCACTGCGCGTTCTTGCGGACGCGGGGTGCGGGCAGGAACGGCTCCAGGTGCGAGCGCACGGCGACCGCGCCGGCGCCGGGGCCGCCTCCGCCGTGAGGCGTCGAAAAGGTCTTATGCAGATTCGAGTGCATCACGTCCACGCCGAAGTCGCCCGGCCGCGCGATGCCCACCAGCGCGTTCATGTTCGCGCCATCCATGTACACCTGGGCGCCCTTGGCGTGCATTACGGCGCAGATTTGCGCGATGTTCTCTTCGAATACGCCGACCGTGTTGGGATTGGTGATCATCAGCGCGGCGACGCTGTCGTCCATCAGAGCTTCGAGCGCGCCGACGTCCACCATGCCCTGCTCGTTCGACTGGATGTTGCGGATCTGGTAGCCCGCCATAGCGGCCGTGGCCGGGTTCGTGCCATGCGCCGAGTCTGGCACCAGCACGACCTTACGCAGCGTTGCCCTGCGACTCCAAATAGCCGCGCACCAGCATGATTCCGGTGAACTCGCCATGCGCCCCGGCGGCCGGCTGCAACGTCACGGCGTCCATGCCGAAGATCTCTCCCAAGCGAACATTCGAGCGTCGCGATGATCTCCATCACGCCTTGCGAGAGCGACTCCGGTTGGTAGGGGTGCGCCCAGGCCAGACCGTCGATCTTCGCCACCGCCTCGTTGATGCGCGGGTTGTACTTCATCGTGCACGAACCGAGCGGGAACATCCCCAGGTCGATGCCGTAGTTCCACGTCGAGAGGCGGGAGAAATGGCGCAGCGTCTCGACCTCGCTGACCTCGGGGAAATCCGTCACCTCGTCGCGGACGTTCTTCGCGCCCAGTGCCTCGGCCGCATCCACGGCGGGCACGTCGAGTTCGCTGGCAATTGGTAGCCCAGCTTGCCCGGGCTGGACATCTCGAACAGCAGTTGCTCGTTCTGCGAAATGTTGGAACGCGTCTTGCGGATCATGCTCCGAGCGCCTCCTTCACCAGGTCCATATCCGCGCGCTTTGACATCTCTGTCGTGCAAAGCAGGACGCAATTCGCCAGTTCCGGATAGAACCGGCCGAGCGGCAAGCCGCCGATTACCTTCTTTTCAAGCAAGGCCGCGTTCACCGCGTCGGGCATCTTCGCACCGCAATCGACGACGAACTCGTTGAAGAACGGACCGTCGAACTTCCGCTTCAGCCCGCTTGCCAGGTAGTGCGCCTTGGCCAGATTCTGTTCGGCCAATTCACGCAACCCGAGTTTGCCGTAAACCGACATGAACACGGTCGCCATCAGGGCGATCAGCGCCTGGTTGGTGCAGATGTTCGAGGTCGCTTTCTCGCGGCGGATGTGCTGCTCGCGGGTGGAGAGCGTCAAGCAAAAGGCGCGGTTCCCGTTTGCGTCTTTCGTCTCGCCCACCAGGCGGCCCGGGATCTGCCGGATGAACTTTTCCTTAGTCGCGATGATGCCGGCGTACGGACCGCCGTAGCTGGGGGACATGGCGAACGATTGCAGTTCGCCGGCGACGATATCGGCCTCGCGCGGCGGCTCGATCAACCCCAGCGAGACAGCCTCGGTGAACACCACGACCAGCAGCGCGCCGTGCTTGTGCGCCAGGGCCGCGGCCTCAGGGATCTGCTCCACCACTCCGAAGAAGTTCGGCGACTGCACGATCACGCAGGCGGTCCTATCGCCGATCTTGGATTCCAGCTCAGTCAGATCCAGACGCCCGCTCGCGGCGCCGTAACCGAATGTGTCGACGTCCCAGCGCCCGTTGCGCGCGTAGGTGCCAAGCACCTGCCGGTACTCGGGATGTACGCTGCGCGCGATCACCACGTGCTCGCGCCCGGTGACTCGCATGGCCATCATGGCCGCTTCGGGCACCGCGGTCGAGCCGTCGTACATGGAAGCGTTCGCCACTTCCATGCCGGTCAACTGGCAGATCATCGTCTGGAACTCGAAAATGGTCATGAGGGTTCCTTGCGCCATCTCCGCCTGGTAGGGCGTGTAGGAGGTCAGGAACTCGCCACGGCTGGCGACCACATCGCAAAGCACGGGCCGGTAGTGCGCGTAGACGCCCGCCCCGAGGAATGAAGCGTAGCCTTCGGCGTTCTCCGCCGCGCGGGCTTTGAAGTAGTCGTAGATCTCGTATTCCGATATGCCGCCGGGCAGAACGAGGTCGCGCTTGAGCTTCGTTTCCTCCGGCAGATGGGCGTAGAGCTGTTCGAGCGAATCGAGCCCGCAGACTTCGAGCATCTGGCGCCTTTCGGCGTCAGACTTCGGTAAGTATCGCAAGGTGGGTTACCTGCTCCGGTTGGGATTTTGCCTGGTAGGGGTACCGCAAATCACATTCTAACCCGGAAGATCCCCAGTTGCCGCCTGTGGCGCACGCTTTAGCGTGCCGTGGTGGCATTCATGCCACCATTTGCTGGACGTCGGGATGAATCCCGCCGCAGCACGTAAAGCGTGCGCCAATGGCACTCCCCTGATGTAAGCCGTGTACTCGGCGGCGTTCATCAGACCATCGATTTGAGACTTGTCCGAAAGCTGGATCTTCACCAGCCAGGCTTCGCCGTGCGGATCGTCGTTGAGCTTCTCGGGCGCGTCTTTCAGCGCCTCGTTCGCTTCAACCACCTCGCCGCTCACCGGCGAATAGATCTCGCTGACCGCTTTGACGCTCTCCACGCTGCCGAAGGATTCGCCGGCCGTGACGGCCGCTCCGGGCGTGGGCATATCGACGTATACAATGTCACCCAGTTCGCTTTGGGCATGGAGGGTAATGCCCACGGTCCCCACGTCGCCGTTCACGGAGACCCATTCATGTTCTTTGGTATAGCGGAAATTTTCGGGGTAATTCATTTCGCTCTCTTGTAGAAAGGCGTCGGCACCGTCACCGCTTCGACAGGCTGGTTCCGGATCACGATCTCAATGGCAACTCCCGGCTGCGCGCTGCCCGCCGGCAGATAACAGAGTCCGATGTTTTTATTGAGTGTCGGGGCCGGCCCGCCCGAGGTCACCCACCCCGCCGGCACGCCGTCCAACCACACTTCATAGCCGTCGCGGGCGATGCCGCGACCGCGCATTTCAAAACCAATCAGCCTGCGATTCAGACCGTTGGCTTTCTGTTTTTCGAGCGCTTCCCTGCCCAGGAAGTCGCCCTTCTCGAACTTGACGATCCACGCGAGATCGGCTTCCAACGGAGTGATGGAAGCGTCGATTTCATGGCCGTAAAGCGCCATTTTGGCTTCTAAACGAAGCGTATTGCGCGCGCCCAGGCCGGCCGGCTTGATTCCAAACTCTTGGCCCGCCTCCAGGATTTCGCCCCATCGGGCGGCAGCCAACTCAGGCGCGACGTAAATCTCGAACCCGTCTTCTCCCGTGTAGCCCGTCCGGGCGATGCGCGCCCAGACGCCGGAAACCTCTCCGTCCCTGAACCAGTAGTAGCGAATGGATGACAGGTCAGTCTGCGTTAGCTTCTGCAGCGTGGCAAGCGCCTTCGGTCCTTGGATGGCGATTTGCGCGTATTTCGGGCCCGCGTTTTCGACCGTGCAGTCGAACCGGTTCTGAGCCGCGATGTGCTCGAAATCCTTGTCCTGGTTGGAGGCGTTCACGCAGATGAAGAAGGAATCGTTCGCGACTTTGTGCACCAGGATATCGTCGACAAACCCGCCGTGCTCGTACAGCAGGCCGGAGTAATGAGCCTGTCCGGTTTGCAACTTGGCCGCGTTGTTGGTGGAGACATGCTGGACCAGGTCGAGCGCCTGCGGCCCGCGCACCTCGATCTCGCCCATGTGCGAGACGTCGAACAAGCCTACGGTTGTGCGAACCGCTTTGTGCTCGTCGAGAATGCCCGAGTACTGCACGGGCATATCCCAGCCGCCGAAGTCCACCATCTTCGCGCCAGAGGCCCGATGGACCTCATTCAGCGGCGTCTTGCGCAACTCTGCCGTGTCACTCATGCCATCGCTCAATCTAACATAGCCCCGGCGGGCGTTGGCGGCGGCCGGTGGGGGCGGTGTGCATCCCTGGGAACGCCGGTCTCCAGACCGGCTGGCATTGGCATGTTCCCACCAACTTGCCGCCTGACGCGGCAATGTAGGCCGATCTGGAGATCGGCGTCCCAGGCGCGTTCCCAGAGCCCCTGTATAATTCAGGGACCGAAGGCTATCTCAATGAACGAACTCTCTCCCACAACCCGCCGGACCTTTCTGGCCGCGACCCTGGCCGCCCCCGCCATCCTGCGCGCGCAGGATGCGCCTGCGCAGCTGAAGGTCGCCTTCATCGGAGTCGGCAACCGCGGCGGCTACCTGCTGTCGCAGATGTTGAAACTGCCCGACATCGATATCGTGGCCGTTTGCGACCTGATCCCCGAACGCACCGCGAAGGCCGCCGCCGAAGCCCGGGCCGCCGGTCACAAGCCCGCCGAGTACGAAGACTTCCGCAAGATGTTGGAAGAGCGGAAAGACATCGAGGCCGTTGTCGCCGCGGTTCCCGTCGATACCCACCTGCGGGTCGCCCTCGGCGTTTTGGAGGCCGGAAAGCATATTTACAGCGAGAAGCCGATGGGCCTGTCTCCGCAGGAATGCACCACCACGGTGAAGGCGGCGCAGGCGGCCAAGGGCATTTATCAGATCGGATTCCAGCTCCGGCACGACCCGAACCGCGCCGCGTCCATGGCGTTCATCAAGTCGGGCGGCATAGGCAAAGTGCTGTATTGCCAAGGCTACCGCCATGGCGGCGACCTGCCGTATAACGAGCCGTGGCTGTTCGACAAGAAGCGCTCGGGAGACATCATCGTTGAGCAGGCCTGCCACATCCTCGACCTGATGACCTGGGCGATCGGCAAGCCGCCTCTGCGTGCCATGGGGTCAGGCGGAATCAGCCTGTTCAAGGACGTTCCCCCAGGCCGCACCGTCATGGACAACTACTCGGTGATCTACGAATATCCTGGCGATGTGCGGTTGAACTTCAGCCAGATCTACTTCGACCCGGCGGGATTTTCCGGCACCAAGGAACGGGTCTACGGCTCGGAAGGAGCCATCGATCTCGCCAAGGCGCAGTACGGCAAGCTCGACCAGAAGGGTCCGCTGGTTCAACTCGACGTGCCCGACGCAGGGCAGAGCCCCGAAGCGATGAGCTTGAAGGCCTTCGTGGACAACGCAAGAAACGGCAAGAAGCCCCTCAATGATGCCGAATCCGGGCGAATTTCGACCCTTGTTGGCATCCTGGGCCGCACCGCGATCGAAGAGCGGCGTATCGTGACTTGGGAAGAGATCGCGGGTTAGGAAAGCACGACGATAACCTCAAAACCGGTAAGCTTACCGGTTTTCGGCTGTAACTTCCTGATTCCAGGTTCAAAAACCGGTACCATTACCGGTTTTTGAGTATTCACCGCGGGCTGATCGACCTGAAATGTGCTGTGTGACGTACGCTTCAGCGTGCCGTGGTGGCGGCATTCATGCCGCCGTTCCGGACGTCGACGAGTATCTCGACACTGCACGCCATTGAGAGCGCCACAATCACTGCTTAGCTCAATGTGGCAGAAGCGTTCAGATCAACGGATGCTCGACGCCGTCGGACGGAAACTCCGGGCCGGACCGCTGGAGCAGGCGGTGGCCCGGCCACTCCAGACGCATGTCCTGGCAGATCTCATCCAGCATCTCCAATGTCGCGGTCCGCGATTCCGAGGCGAACGCGGTGAGCAGCAGGTTGTCGCAAAGCGCGTTGATCAGCCGAGGGATACCCTGGCTGCGGAGATGCAGCTCGCGCACTAATTCGTCGGTGAAAAACGTCTGGTTGGGCATGCCGGCCCTATCGAGGCGGGAATTGATGTACTCCAGCGTTTCCTGAAACCGGAAGGGCTTCAGACTGCAGCGCAGCACAATGCGCTGCTTCAATTGGCGAAGATTCGGCGCGTCCAGCTTCCGGTCCAACTCCGGCTGACCCGCCAGGATGATCTGCAGCAGTTTGCCGAGGCGCGGGTTCTCCAGATTGCCGAGCAGGCGGATCTCTTCCAGCACATCCCATTCCAGGTTGTGGGCCTCATCGACGATCAAAACGGTCGTCCGCCCTTCCTGCGCCTGTTGGACCAATAACTGATTTAGCGCGAACAGCACTTCGGTCTTAGACTTGGCCGCGCAGCGCAAATCCAGATCGTAGGCGATCATCTCGAAGAACTGTTCTACGTTGATTCGCGAATTGAAAACGAAGGCGAACTCTACGAATTGCGACTCGAGATAGTCCCGCAGGCACTCGAGCATGGTCGTCTTTCCGGTCCCCACCTCGCCCGTCAGGACAATGAACCCCTTCCTGCTATGAACCCCGTAGATCAGGTTCGCCAGAGCTTCCTCGTGCTGCGGGCTGCGGTAGAGGAAAGACGGGTCCGGACTCAGATTGAATGGGTTTTCACGGAAGCCGAAGAAAGCGTTATACATCGGGAAGAGACACCAGCATCGCCCGGTCGCAATACAGGACTTTTGCCTGTGTGCTCAGTCTAACATGCCAACCAGTTAGCTACTGCGGGGCTGGCCGGGCCAGTTTTGCGGAGGGCGGGTTGCCTGCTGCGAACGCAGATGAGCGGGATAAGATTCCCGGTTTTCACGGCCTGCCAGGAAGAGTCCGGGCCAGCTAACGCTTCAGCCGGTCTTCGATGAGACTCAGCCGGGTATCCCAATCTGCCACCTTACCGGTTAGGATTTCAAACCGGCTTTCCAGCGAACCTATCCTGTTGTTTACAGTATTCTCCAGCGAGGTTATGCGCGCACTGAGATGCGTGCCCAACTGGTTCGAATTGAAGGTGTTCACAAGGACGCCGATCAGAACCATGAGGCTGGGGATGCCAATTGCGAAATAGAGCTGGATGTTGGTCATGGCCTGACTTAATGCTAACCCTAAAACTCCAGACTTCGCACTTCAACGCGCGTCGCTTCCCGTTTGCGGCGAGCCTGGCGTAGAGGACCTGATTCGTAAGTCCCTTAATCCAAGTAGGTCAAGCCGCGATCACGCATTCCACGATCGTCTTGGGCTCCGGGATCGGTTCGCCATCCTCGCGCATTCCGTCCAGGTGGAATCCGATCGCCTCGCGCATGAGTTGCGCGGTTTCCTCTAGTGTGGCACCTGCAGTTACGCAACCCGGCAGATCTGGTACGTATGCGCTGTAGCCGGTTTCGGTCCGTTCAAAGACTGCGGCGTACCTCATTGGAGCCTCGTTTCTGAAGGACTAAGCCGCGTTGACGATTTGGATGTCGATTCGTCTATCCAGGCAACGGAACGCCGCCTCGATCTGGTCCATGCGAGAGGCGTGGTCGAGATCCAGAAGCCGGTCTACCTGCGGCATCTTCACACCCAGGCGGCGCGCCAACTCGGCCTTGCGTACTTTGGCTGCGCGCATTGCCTTGTAGAGTTCCACCTTCGCTTCGCTCAGCGCCGGCAACGTTACGAACTGGCCGTTGGGCGCGGATGGCGAGGGGATGTCCTTCCGGTCCTCGATGCGCATCGCCAATGCGGTTTCAAGGCAGTCTACCGATCGCGCCAGGGCCTCCTGCTCGTCTTCGCCGAATGTGCATGCTTCCGGCAAGTCGGGGAAGGTAACCAGGAGAGTCCCATTCGTGTCCAGCTCAAGGACCACAGGGTATTGAACCATGGCTTTCCTTTCACTCTAGCCCCAGTTCTTTTTTGATCTTGTCGACCAAGCCTTTGCCGAGCTCCTTACCCGAGCCATGCATCGGAAGAACCGAGCGCAGTTCACCGCGCCAAACCTTCAGATGGCCGCCCTTGCCGGGAGCAAACTTGCATCCCTGGCTTGCCAGCCATTTCTTGAGTTGGGCACTCGTCATCGTCTAAGATACAACAGATGTGATGCGTTTTACAGAAAAAACAACAGTTTTGTTGCTTTTCGAACTTCCAAGCTCGCTCCAGGGGTTGAGGCGAGAATTGGCCGGCGGCCAGGATCGCACGGACCCCTGGATATCTAGATCAGTTCCACTTCCACCCAGCCGGGCAGAGAGGCAGGGCGTCCATTGCGGATGATCAGGCGGCGCGTCTTAGGGAATGGCATCCCGGTCCGCAGAGCCTGGCCATAGCCGGGAACGGGCTTCAAGCCCTCGCGCAAGTTCTCTTCGGAGGCGGCGGTCCAGAGGGTCTTGGCCAGTAGTCCGGTACCCCAACCGATGCAGGTGAGGAAACGGCCTGCGGCCTGCGCTTCTTCCACGCGCTTGAGCAGTGCGTCGCACAAAACGACGAGGTGCGTAAGGCCCGCGGTTTCAGCGAATTTCCGGTGTGCGTTCAGCAGCAGCGCGGCTGCGTGGTTTGCCGCTTTGGCAATGTCCACCGCGCCTGCCGCCGATTTCCAGCGGAACGCCCGCGTAACCTCGGCCTGCCGGAACAACGCGGGCATACGGAAATCACCCTCGAAAACGGTGCCGGGAGCGGCCATTTCGGCGAAAAACGGTGTGGAATCCGACGCCCGGTTCAGCGCAAGAGCGCCGCGCGACCCGCCCTTCCAGCCGGCTTCGAGCTTGCCGCCGCGATCCGCGAGGGTCGCAGTGCGGAGCAGATAAACCTTGGTTGACGAGTTCCCGATCGGACCGGAATCGGACAGGCTGATGGGCCGGGTGCGGCTTGCTCCGGATGTACCGAGAATCGAGCTCTCCAGCACGCCCGCGGAACGCCTGGGAGTGTCGGAATTCAGGCTCTCGACGGCGGCCTTGATCTGTCCCTCGGAGACGCGGTCCACCAACATGGCCAGACGGATTGCGCCCTTCAGGACGCTGCCGGGCAGGTAGATGCCTTTCAGTCCAGAGGCGAAGGTCGGAATAAAGCACTCTTCGGCGGGCGCTTTGGCGTAGACCTCGGCGCTGGCCGGGTCGTCGAAACCGATGCGGCGCATCGCGTAATTCTGTGCGTACCCGCCCCAGGAAGCGAAATCGAGTTTCTCCGACTTGCGCAACTGGCCCAGATAGCTTTCGATGCGCGCGCTTTTGGCCAGCAGGCGGAAAATCCGCCGCTGGTTGAGCACGTTCACCTGGTCTTTCCAGACCATGTAGTCGATGGGCGAGAGCTTCTGCCCGTCGCCCGCAAGCGTCGGCGTCAGAACCGTCACGCGATAGCGCGTGGACTGCGGCGGAGGGGCTCCGCCCGAAATGGGTTCTTCCTGCAAGAGTTCTTCCGTCATGCGGCGGCGCCTCCGGCATTGTTCTTAACGGCCGTCTCTTTTGCGGGCAGTTCGAGTGCGACCGCAAAGCCGGCACGCCAGGCCGGGTGCGATGCGCCTTCCGGCGCGACATCCCGGACCGATCCCGTCAGGGGGCCTTCGGAGACAACCAGGGAGCCTTCCTTCACCAGCCGCGACGACTTCTTCAACAGACCGGCGCCAGTGTGTGAAGCCATGCGTCCGCTGCGCTCGATCAGCGCGTAGTTACCGCTGCCCCATGCCACCTTATCGGAAGTGCCCGGGGAGAAGAGCGACAACAGCCACCAGGACCGGCTCGTCGCCTGCGGAGCGGTTTGAGGCGACTGCAACCCGGGCATCAGCAACTCCCGCAACTCTCCCGGTTGCAGATCGGGCGTTCTGGATCGTCCAAAGCCACGGCTGCGCAAGCCGCCCAGCCCGGAATCGGCCAGGAGGCGGAAGGCGCAGGCAAGCTTGGGCGACCAAACGGCATAAGCAGTTGAGTTGACGAACTCCGCGGCGCACCACAACCCGGACGCCGGTGCGAACTGCAGGCAGCCCGCGGCCCAAGGTTGGATGTTGCTGCCGGTGACGCGGTCCACCGCAACGGAGGAACGGCGCATCCGGCGGAACGGCCCGGTCGGGAATCGGCCACCCGTGGGAATCAGGCATCCGCTATGGGCGTCTACGCTCCAGGCCTTCTCGTCCAGCATCTCACCGCCCAGAAGCGCGGCGATAACGGTGGTGGGTACCAGCTTGGCGCCCTTCCAGCGAAGCTTGGAAGTCGCGCCGGGCGTTTCGGCGGGAGGCCACATTCCCAGCGGCGGCGGAGCGTACAGAAGGCCGCGTTGCCAGGGGAAACACGAACTAAAGCGGACGGCCGGCATGGAATACGGGTCCGCCGTTGCGTTCAGCCACTCTTCCAGCCAGCCCAACTGCTCGAAAGCGAGAGAGAGGGCCGAATAAAGGGCGTCGCTGTGCAGAACGGCCTCGGATTGATCCAGGGCTCCGTGATCCGGCCCAATGCGCCAGGGCGTGATGGGCCGGAGACGGATGAGCAGCGCGGGGTTCATGCGTCTCCGATCGGACCTAACTCAGTTTCTCGGCGAAATCGGCCGACAGTACGCCAGCCTGCAGTTCGGCGGTCGTTCCGGCTTGCAGCACGGTCGCTTCCGCCACACCCGAGGTGTAATAAGCGCGGGAGCGCCACGAGGCCTTCCAGCCGGCGAACTTCACCCGGCCGGAGCCGCGCGATCCGCCGCCGCCGAGGGCGTCGTCCTCAAGCAGCCGCAGCCCTTCGGCCACTTTCGCTGCCAATTCCTTGTCCTCGGCGCAGAGAACGTCGAGCACCAGGCGCACCCGGAACTTGGCGCCGGCGGGAACGCGCTCCAGCGTCCTGGCGCTGGCCTGCGCGGTCAGACGGTCGATGGCGTTTTCGCTCTTCACCTCGGTCAACTCGTCGTCGAGGTTCTCACGCATCGATTCGGTGATGCTGTCGAGTTCGAGCGGCGCATCGTAGACGGTGAGCCGCGCGGGCGTGGCCGCCGCGCTCTCCACCGTTTCGCCCGAGGCGCGCTCGGTCCGTCCGGGATTCCGGCCGAACAGCAGACAGACCTCGTCGCCCGGCTCGTCGCTCTGGTGGATGCGAACCTCTTGCCCGCGCCGGCGCGACAGGTAGACGAGATCGGCCGGGGTGATTTGTCCGGAGCTTTGCTCCAACAGCGAGCGCAGTTTGCCGCGCAGCGACGACCCTGGGACGTACGGGCGCCCGAAGGCGTCCTTCACCACAGGATTGTCGGCGCCGCCCAAGTCGAGCGATCCTTTACCCGCGCCGATGTGCAGGCCGGTCTCGCAGGTCATCTCGCCGTCCAGCAAAAGTTTGCCGATCAGGCCAAGGCGCGTTTCGGCGGTGTGCGAACTCATGCGATTCTCTCCTCGCGAATATCCTTAAGTCGTTGCCAGAGCCTACTCGTTGTAAGCGACGATCGCCTCGAACAAGTCGCGGAAGCGCTCGTAGCTGCGCGCTTCGTTGCGACGAGTCACTTGAAGCAGCAGTTTTTCGAGCACGTCCAGGCTGCGCAGTTGATGCCGCGCGATGGTATAGGCCAGGCGTGCGCGCAGCATCACGAACTGATGCTGGCGGTCGCCCTCCGCCGCGCGGCAGGCCCGCCGGATCGCGCTATACATGCGGCGCAACTGGCTGCGCGTGCCGGAGTCCATATCGCGCATCCGGGCGACGACGGCGTGCGCCTGGTTGTCCAGGTAGAGACTGTCGCCGACCAGTTTGTCGAGGTCGATCTCTGGGTTCATGTCGGGACGCCCGCCGCGATCCGGACGCGGACCGCGATCATGGCCCCTGTCCGGACCACGGTCCGGCCCGCCACGGTTTTCACGGCTCTGGCCCTCGCGCGGCTGGCCTTCCCTGGGGGCCTGACCCTCGCGGCCACCGGGACCGCGTTGAGGTTGTGCACTGCGGCGATCGGGACGCTCCTGCCTCTCAGGCCGATCCTGGCGAGGCTTGCCTTCGGGACGTCCACCGCCACCGCCGGCCGGACGGCCTTCGGTTCTAGCGGGCGCCGGGGCCTGAACCTTGGGTTCCGGAGCGCTCGCCGGAGCGGTCTCGAGAACAAGGTCGGGTGCGTTTTCCAGTGCCTTCCCCAGAGCCGCCTCCATCGCCGATGGCGCGGGAGCAACCGCGGGGGCATTCTCGGGTGTGGCCTCGGTCTGGGCCTGCTGTGTATCTTTTTCTTCCATCTCGCTCATCTTGATTCGCCCTCTTGTGCCAGACGGGCCCAATCCAGCGCGACGCGCCCGGAAGGTTTCAACTTGACGGACGCCTGGCGGCGGTTCAGGAACTCTTCGAGAAGACTCTTGCGAGCCTTCTGATACTCACGGCTGCGCGCGGGAACGTCCAGTACGCGCCCGAGCCGGCGGTGAAAGCGCCAGGGCCGGTCCTGGGTCTCCACCGTGCGGCGGCCGGCACGCGCCGGCAACACGCGGTCTGTTTCACGGTAGAACGCCGCCAGTTCACCTAGCAACTGGGGCGGGCAACCAAAATCGTCAATCAGCCGGACTAATGTCTTCTGAAGATCGGAAGCGGCGGCGAACTGTTTCCAATCCAGCGTCCGGCCAAACAGGCAGATCGCGTCCCGGCCTTCGCTCTTAGCGATCTCGAGCCAACGCCCGGCTTCCGCGTAGACGCTGCCGAGCGTGGAGTCCGCGGACGGCGCCGGCGCAAGAGCCATGGAAAGCGTCTTGCCCTCGGCTCCGGCGAACTCTTCCAGGATTGCTTCGACGCCCATGGCGAAGATGCGGTGCATCTCGTGGCCAAAGCCGAGCAAGGCATCCCAGGCGCCGAAAATGGCAAAATCGTCGCCGCCCGTATACAGAATCGTGACCTTGCGTCGAAATTCCGGCTGCGTGGCCAAGGCCTGCGCTTCACCGGCGAATAACTGCTTGAGCAGGACGGAAATCTGGATATGCTCTTCAACCGAAGCTGCTTTTTTCAAGCGGTCGGTGAAGCCGTCCACGTCACCTCGCAGCACGCCCCAGACCGCCGCGCCCTTGGCGCGCGCGGCCAGTTCGACCGGCAGCGCGGGCCCGTCGCCCGACCGGTTGGGAGCGGTATGTGTCGCCACGGGCAACGGCAGATCGGCCGGAGCCAGCATGCCTTGAGCCCAGGGTTCCCAGCGAACGGCGACCGAATCCGGCAAACGCCGCCAGAGATCCCGATAGAAGGCATCGGTCGCGCGGGCTCTGAGGAACGAACGGCTCGAAGAGTCCTTCGTTCTCGAAGGCCGATGCGCCGCGCCAGCGGGTCAGCGAATCGTCCAGACGCTTGCGAACGTCGCTCCAGGCGCCCAGATTTTCAGTCAGACGCCCAGGCCAGACGCAGCTTTGCGCCCGTAAATGCGGAAATCCGCCGTGTCACCTCGGTCAGAAACTCGTGCGCGCCGCTCTGGTGCTCCACCGCGAGCACCGCGAGAAACTGTCCGCCGCCGCTGGCGCCGAGCAGTTCGGGCGAGAGCCCGAGCCGCGCCAGCAGCGCGCGCGGCACCGCCTCGGCCAGCAGAGAAGCGTACAGGCAGCGGCCCGCGAAGACCGCGGCGTCGTCGCCCGCGTCATCGAGAAAGGCTTCCAGGCCCAACAGTTTGCCCTGAAGGAATATCTGCACCAAAACCGCCTCAGGCGAAAGTCAATTCACCAATCTAACACTCCCACCCGGCGTCCGTGGTCAAATTGTCATCCGGCGCACGGCTGGAGGAGCGTCCTCTATTCTAGCGGGCAATCGGCGCTCATTACGAAGATTCGCGCTCGCGAGAGAGCAGTGGCGCGAGCTTGGGTACCCCTCGCAGCCGCCCCTTTGCCTACGGATTGAATCTCACCGTGCGGTGCGAGTCGCCTGGAGACGACCTCCCGCGACCGAGGACCTAATCTTAGGATCCAGGATAGGAACGTTTCCAAGGGAAAATGCTTCAATGAGGGCGCAGTTACCCGGCACGAGTCCGCCCGCCGGGACAGTCCCTGCGGGAGGGTCCGCCTGGTATTTTGGTTATTCCGCCGAGTACCTGTCCCCGGCTCCGATGTCGACTGGGGCGGAAGATCGGCTTGGTTGGAGGCTCCCTCCGAGCCTGCTACTCGCACCTCCATGCCCGTAGGGCCGACCTCAATTATTGGTGTCGCGCGCCTCAAAGCCAGCGTTTTGAACCATTGATTAGTGGGTCCGCGTAACCCGGATGTGATCAATGCCACGCCGGGGTACGCGAGGTTGTGAGCTCGGCAAGCTATGCCGAAAACAGGTGGTTCGGGAGCGTCGAGGACGGGTCCGCAGCGAGACCTTCCTTGTTGCTCTCGGGGATCACTTCTTCCTGCCTGATGAGAAAGCCTCCAGGGGCAAAGCTAAATCCAAATTTCGCCTCCTGTTCGCAATCGCGTACATAATCCGCGGGGTGACGCAGAAAGTACTCAGCGAGGGCTTCATACGGTCCGTCTCCCCAGTCGGGCAAGACCGGATGTCCGTTGATATTTCCGTCCTCGACTACGACGTAATCCCCTGGTCGTGTAACTTTCCGCAGATTCTCTAATTCCTCAATGACATGCTGCTTCTTGTGGTCGCTGTCGACAATAAAAAAAACCGGTCCGGGCAATAGCTCGCGCAAAGACCGAACCTTGCTTGCTACTACGGGATCCGCCGTGCTGGCTTGCATCCACTCGATGGCGGGATGAAGTCTCGCCTCCTGGTGGATCCGGCTCAAATCGACATCTATCGAAAGCAGCTTAGCGCCTGTGGAGATGCGCGTGAGAATATCCGCAAGATATAGCGCGCTCCCCCCCTGAAAACTCCCGAATTCCACAACCAGTCGTGGCCGCAGGCGAGAGATGATCTCCTGGTAGTTCCACAGATCACCGACCCATTTCAGGACCGGTACTCCCCTGTATGAGATTTTCGACCAGACGCTGGAATCGTAGTACCAGCGGTGATAGTTTTCAGCAGCATCATTTCGATCCGACATCAGTTTTCATTCTACAAACGGAGGCCCTGTTCCCGCGAATCCGCAGTAGTGGATGCGAGATGCCATGGGCTAAGTCCTTTCGCCCCCCTGGGCTTCCGGATCCGGTCCCGCGTCTTGCTCACACCCCCGCACGTGGCCGGTAGCCTGGGCGCGCGCTGATGCGGTACTTCTTCCCTATGTCGGGGACGATTTCGACGCTGATTTTGCGAAAACCCTCGTTCGGGTTCGGCTGCGGATAGTAAGTAACGGTGTAGCTGTTGCCCAGGTCCTCGCGAATGGCTTCGAAGGCCTCCACCTGTTTCTGCCAGGAGCGGGCGAAGTAGCTCTTGCCGCCGGTACGGGAAGCCAGGCGGCGAAAGACGTTGCTCGAGATCGGATCCCGGTTGATGTCACTGGTCGATATCACGTAGATCGGGATCCCTTCGTCCTCGGCCACGGCTCTCACGTCGTCGGGCGCCACCATACTGGCCGAGTCCGGCCCGTTGGAGAAGACGATCACCACTTTGCGGCCCGGCACTTTGGCGGCGTCGCGCAGCGTCAGCAGCAGCGCGTTGTAGAGCGCCGCGTCGTCTCCCGCGACAGCGTTTCGCAAGCCTTCGAGAACGTTGTTTCTCTCCCGATTCAGCGGCGCCAGCCGCGACAAGTTTCGCGAGAAGGCATACACCGCCACCGAGTCGGCGCGTTCAAGGCCTCGCACGAAGTCCGCGATGGCATCCGAGGCGTAGACGAAACCCCGATACATGTAGTTGCTGGTGTCAAACAAGACGAAGACATTGGTGCCGGTAAATGCGTCGGTCGAGATACCTCCGCGTGTGGCATCCGCCTCCGTGGTCGCCAGCGGCCTTGTCTCGCCACCCTCTATCACCTGCAGTGGCGGCTTGCTGCCTTCGGCGAACGTGGACAGCTTCTGCAGGATGCCGTCCTCTAGAATCCGGAACTCAGACGGCTTCAAGCCGTTGACATAGCGCCCCTTGGAATCGGTGACGGTGAAACTCAGCACCACCATATCGACCTTCACACGGTAGGTCGGGGGGGCATCCTGCGCCCGCAGTAACGGCCTCACCAAGGCAAGGGCCGTGCCCGCCCCGAGAAGGCTTCTCCTTGTGATTCGCGAGTCGTGTTCGTTCACTGCGATTAGTCCTCCGATCCGGGGCGATTCTCCATCGCCATCAGTTTGCGGCTCTCGGCGCGCGCCTCGTCGGCGGTGGTTCGCATAGCGCGCAGTAAAGCCGGCCAGTCTTCAAGATGCGTAGCAAATATCTGCTCTACGGAGCGCTTCGTCCACTCCGGGATCAACAAGTTGAGCTGGGTTGGGGGCAGCATCAGTTCGTCGGACAGGGCGGCGAAGAAGAGGTTGTTCGACTCCCAACTCTCCGCCATGATGCGGCTGGAGTAGCCCATCAGCGTCGGGAAGGTGCGCAGATTCAGCAGTTGCGGGACGTACGAGTGCGTCAAGGTCGGCTTGGGCGTCCCGAAGGCGTCAGAGATTGCCTGCTCGTTACAGAGCTTCGGTTCGGCCACCGCGAGCCGGTGGATTTCGACTCCCACGAAGCCGGTAGGATCGAGATGCCGAGCGAACGCCTGGAGGCCAATCTGGTAAAGCTCCGATGGAGTCACGAGATTCAGAGCGGCGGCGACCTCTCCACCCGCGAGGGCGGCCTCCACGCGGCGTGTACGGGCCGGCGGGGCGAATCGTTCGAGCATGGCAACGGCTGTCGTGCGGCCCCCGGGATCGAGTGCGGCTTCCGAGACGACGGACTCGCCCAGGCGGGTGTGCAGCGCAACCCAACGCACCTGCGAAGGAGTCACGTTCCACCACCGTTCGGCCTTCGAGCCCACCAGCATCTGCGGGACCAGATCGCCCCAGATGAGCGCCTGCTCCCGCGTCGGGATCAGGAAGTTCTGTTCAGCCTCGGCCAGAGCGTAAGGCAAACCGGCCAGCGACCCCACCAGCCTGCCACCCGCGTTGGAGGGCCAGCCCGCGCCCACCACTTCGGCCTGTCTCCAGGTCTGGGAAATGACCTGCAGGCCGATGAAGTCATGGCTGCGAACGAAAAGCGGATTCGTGTACAGCACCTGAGCCCCCGGCGGAGCGTAATAGGCGTACACCAGGCCCACCATCGAATCGCGCAACGATCCCGTCAATTGCCCGCGCAGATCGCGGATCTTGTCAGGCGATCCTTGAGCCTTATCCAGCGAGGCGCGGAAGTTCAGCTTGCGCTCCATGTCTATGTGATGGTCCACCCAATAGCCGAAGGCCGAACTGAGGCGTTCGACTGTGGAGAGAGTCGCCTTCGGCAGGTTGAGGTCCGAGACCTTGGCAGCCAGACGGTTGAGCGCGGCCGTGTCGGGCTTCTCTCCTTTTGCCAGCGCGGCCAGTTGATCGTCCAGGTCGAAGATCGTCTTCAGGCTGACAAGCTTCTGCGCCTCGAAGACCCGGTTCAATTCCGTAACCAGGACAGCGTGAGTTTCGGGATCGGAGGGCGTCAGAGAGCCCCCCAGCAGGTCCATCAGCTTCTCTTGCGGATTCGCGCCGGACGCGACGCCGCAAGCGGAGAGCAGAGCATCCACCCCCGCGCGGCCGCTATCGAATGTCTCAGGACTGCTGCTCTTCGGCTTCTGGAAAAGCACAGTGATGGCGTCCATGGCCGGTTCGGCCTTGCCCGGAGCCATTTCGCGATTCCTATACAGGACTTGCCACAGCCCCGCCAGCGCCTGGAAAACCCCCGCGGCATTGGCGCGGATAGTGCTGTCCTTGATCGTGTCTATCGCGTGAGCGGCGTCGAGGTAACGGAGGATCGCCGCATCCGGGAGTTCGGGATCTTCGCACAGGAGTGAGTTCTGCGAGCCGTAGACTCTGAACTCGTGGATCAACCGCTCCACGGTGGCCGGCTCCAGGGGCGTGGTCCGCCTGCGGTTGAAGTCGCTGAGCGCCAGGAAGACCTTCAGTGGCTCGTTCTCCACCGACTTGCGCGAGAGCCCGAACAGCGCTTCGATCAGCTCGTCGGGCGAATTCCACCCAGGGGCCGCCTTGGACACCTTGGCATCGATCTTGCCCGTGTTGTGATCCGCGAAATACGACTTCCAGATGTCAAGATTGCCCGGGATCTGGACTTGTCCATTCACGACGTTGAGACGGGTGGTCAACAACATCAGGTCGGTATTGGCTCGAAAGACCGGTCTGGCAGGACCCGGGCTGGTCACTTTCCCGCGCAACGCGGCGTAGTACCGTTTCAAGCGCGCGGGTTCGGTCAGATAGTCGAGAGAGGGTCCGGAAAGGCGGCTCAGCGAGTCGAAGTAACTGGCCAGCCAGCCATCGTCCTTGGTGACGATCTTCTCGAGGAACGCCACGCCCTTGTCCGGCCCGATTCCAGCCAGGTCGGCCCATGCGCCGGCCGAGTGTTCGCCCCCAGGGACAGTCGCGGCGCCATTGCGAACGCGGAACATGCCTCCAAAGAAATCGAATACGTGCGCAAAGGCCCGGATGCGCTGCAACGGCATCGACTTCCGGACGTCCTCGGCCGTCTCGGGATCCAGTTTCGCCAACCCGAGGTAGAGCCGGCACATGGATGGATCGTTGAGAAACACGTCAATGAACTCGCCGGCCGACTTCTCCTTGACTGAGAGCCAATAGTCGGAGCTGAAGATGACCGGGATGCGCGTCGGCTTGAAATCGTGAGTGAACGGCCGGTTTGTGCGCAGAGACTGTTCGAGTCTGGCCAGTGGGAAGCCCGAGTCCATCGCCAGGAAGGCCCGGGATGCGTTCACAGTTTCGAGGACCACATCGCCGCCGCAGGCGCCCCTCAGGCGGAAGCCCAGAATCTTAAGCAGATCTCCGGTCTTCTCGGACTCGCAGCTATCGATCTGGACGGTCTTGCTCTCTCCGGCAAATTTGTCGAGTTCGCGCGCCTGGGAAAGGTAGCGCAGGACCAGCTTCAGATACTCGGTCTGATCGAGCGACTCGGCGCCGGTAACCGCCTGGTAGCCGTTGGTGACAACGTTGCGCGCCAGCGAGAGCAGCATTTCGTCGGGCGGGATATCGGGCGCCAGGGCCGCCATGCGGGCGAAGCCCCGCAGGGGCCCCGGGACTTCGATGACTCCCATGGGAAAAACGGGTTGCGCGGCCTGAGCGATCTCCGCGGCGGCTCCACCCTCCTGTCGCAACCCTTGCGCCCGCGTAACTGCCGCGGCGCGATCGCCGGCCGCCAGTTCGAGTTGCACGAGACGCCGCAAGGCGGCCTGGCGGCGCTCCTCCGACAAGCCGGGAGCTTCCACCAGCCGCCTGTACAGCGGTCGCGCCAACGGGGAGCGATGTACGTCTTCAAAGTGCGCGGCCGCTTCCAGAACGTCCGCGTCGGCAGGCGTCGCGCGCAAGGCTTGATCGAGAAGTTCGCGCGCCTGGCGTGCTTCTCCAGTTGCTTCCAGGGCGTGTACCTTATCGGCCAGGCCTGCTTCCGCGCCCCAAACCATTCCGGCCGCTCCCAAAGCGGCGGCAGTCGTCATCAGCAGCTTCACGAGAATCCCCCTAGATCGCTCAGCGTACTGTCTACTTGTGGCTAGCTAGTTTACAACAATCCGATCTGTCATCGTGATGCAATCAAACGCACCGGTGATTCAATCCATCGTGCGTAACATCATATGCTGGATTCTGAGGTTCGATTCAAGCCAAATGAGCAAGCTTCCGTTAATTTTCTGTGCGTTACTCGCCATTCCCGCGTTCGGTGCGGAACACACCATCGCCGTCGTCGGCCTGGTGCATTCGCATGTCTGGGGACATTTCGGTAAGTTCGTGTCCGGCCAGCCCGCCAGGCTGGTTGGAGTCGCGGAAACCGAGCCTGAACTCGTCGCCGAAGCGAAAAAGCGCGGCGTGCCCGACAACCTGGTCTTTTCGGACTGGAAGAAGATGCTCGACCAGCAAAAGCCCGAGATGGTCTGGGCTTTCGTCGAGAACAATCGCCACCTGGAAATCGCCCAGTACTGCGCCGCGCGCAAGATTCACATCCTGTTCGAAAAGCCGCTGGCCTCGACCTTCAAAGACGCCGCTGCCATTCGCGACCTCGCGCGCAAGAGCGGCATCTACGTCATGGCAAATTACCAGATGGCCTGGTGGCCGGCCAACTACGCGGCCAAAGACCTGGCCGACAGCGGAGCGATCGGCAAGGTCTGGCGGCTGCACGGCATCGTCGGCCATGGAGGTCCGACGTGGCACACGGGCACCACGCGATTCTTCGTCGATTGGCTGACCGATCCGGTGAAGAACGGCGGCGGGGCTCTGGTAGATTTCGGCTGCTATAACGCCCTTTGGTCGCTGTGGTACCTGGGCCGGCCGGACAGCGTCTACGCCGAGGTGATTCATCTGAGGCCGTCGGATTTCCCCAAGGTCGAAGACAATTCCACCATCCTGCTCCACTACCCGGGCGCGGAGGCGGTGCTGGAGGGGAGTTGGGATCTGCCGCGCGGCTTCCAGGATCTCGAAGTCTTTGGACTCGGGGGCAGCATCAACATGCGCGACGGCAGCGTGACCGTGCAGAAGAGCGGCGACAAGAGCGCTCAGTCCGTGCCCCAGAAGCCGCTGGCTCCGGAGGCTTCGGAACCCATCGCAGCCATGATCCACGCCATCGAGTCGAAGACGGAACCGCAGGGCATGACCAGCCTCGACATGAACGTGCAGGTGATGGAGATCATCGACGCCGCCAAGGAGTCGATCAGGACAGGCAAGGCCGTCCACCTGGCCAAAAAGTAGCCCTGAAACGGCGCGGCCCGGAAACGGAGCGGCTCCGTTTCCATCGTTTAGGTAGTCTGAGCCGATCTGGAGATCAGCGTTCCCAGAGCGGCTACTTTTTCGCTGGCTTGGCCGCTGTTTTCCAGAGCAGAAGGCAACCGGCAGCGAGCAGGCCGGTGGCGATCCATTGCGTCAGCGAATACGGCAGGCCGAACGGCAGGGCCTGCTCGTGGTTGCGCACGAACTCAACTGCGATACGCGCGATGGAATATAGCACCAGATACAGTCCCAGGATCCGCCCCTGCGCGTGAGGCTTGCCGGAGGCATAGACCAGAACGGCGGCCACCGCGAAAGTCGCTCCCGATTCATAAAGCTGCGCCGGATGGAGCGCGACGTTCAGAGGCACTCCCGTAAAGTCGTGCGCCTCCCGATTGGTGAATACCACGGCCCAGGGCAAATCGCAGCGGGTGCCCCAACAGCAGCCCGCCGCGAAGCAGCCCAGCCTGCCGATGGCGTGGCCGAGTGCGACGGCCGGCGCTAGCACATCGGCAGTGGCCAGAAACGGCATCTTCTGCCGCTTCAGATACCACCAGGAGAAAACCACAGCCAGCAGGAACCCGCCGTAATAGACCCCGGCCGACAGCAGCGTATCCAGAGAGAAGATCCTGTCGGGATTGCGCACGTAGTAGCTGAAGTCGAAGGCGAACATCAGCAATTTGGCGCCCAGGAGTCCAACGAGCGCCGCGTAGATGGCCAGGTTGCCGACCTTCTCGGGGTCGAGTCCGGCACGGCGCGCCAGTCTCTGCGCCAGCGCCATGCCGCACAGAAATCCGGTGGCGACCAGCAGTCCATAGGTGGGCAGGTAGAAGCTGCCGATGGAAAAGAGCTTAGGAAACATGAATAGTCTCAGTTCAATAGCCGGCTGCGCACTTCGATCGGACTCACTTTTGGCGCTGAGCCAGCATCAGCCAGTGCCGTTCACACTGCCGAATCTCCAGAATCGCAAACCCCGCCTCCTGGAGCACGCGCGCATATTGGTCCGCATCGGGTTGGTAGCAGCTCTCCATCTCGCTTGCCGATGCGCACAAGCCGCCGAATGCCGCGCCTAGCCTCCCGCCGGGCTTCAGCATCTCACATAGCGCGCGGGCCGCGGTTCCTGGCGGGTGGACCCAATGCAAGGTAGCGAAGGCGTAGATGGCGTCGAAGGGCTCGGAAGGCTTCCAGGTAAGCAGATCGGCCTGATGCAGCTCAGCCTCGGGGCAGGCGAGGCGGGCCTGTTCCAGCAACGGAGCCTGAATATCGATGCCCGTCACCTGAGCGCCTGTCGCCGCCAGCGCAGCCGTCCAGCGGCCGAGCCCGCACCCGGCATCGAGCACGCGCTCGCCCGGTTGCGGCGCCAGCATTGCGATCAAGGTTTGTTCCGCCGTTTTCTCCATCGTCTTTGAGTGTCGCCCTTGGGAACGCCGATCTCCAGATCGGCACGCATTGCCCGCGAGCGGCAACGTTCAGGCATGACTTTCCACGGGGTGGTGGTTGCCCTATGCGCTGGCCGCTCTCTGTCGTTCGCGGTTGCTCCGAAAATCTGGCTGTTGATTACGCGGCGCTTGCCCTTCCAGTAGTTGCCGAGCCCCGAACGAAGAGAGGGGTCCTCTGGAAGCTTCCACGCCTTCGCGGTCCTCATTCGGTGCCGCGCCTCCGTCGCTTTCCACACAGCGCCGATGCCGCTTCCACGGGACCCCTCTCTTCGTTCGGTGCTCGCGTGTTATTCGTTGTAGGCGGCCGCAGCAATGTCCTCGTTGCATTCGACGTGCGGGGAGACGGACATGTCATTTTCGTGGTTGGGGGTGACGGACTCCGGTGATGGAGTGATCGGTTTCCGACTTTTGCCAGCTCAGCGTTGAGCGATCGGGGAAGATGGATAGAAATGCCCGCCCGCAAAGCCCTCCCCGCGCTGATGCTGGTCCTTTGCGCACTGCTGTTCGCCACCGGCGGCGCGGCCATCAAAATGGCCTCGTTCACGGCCTGGCAGACCGCGGCCTTCCGCAGCGGCATCGCCGCGGCTGTGTTGCTGGCAATTCTGCCCGAGGCCCGGCGAGGTTGGCGGCTCTCGACGTGGCCGGCCGCCGCATCGTATGCCGCAACGCTGATCCTGTTCGTCCACGCCACCAAACTCACCACGTCGGCCAATGCGGTCTTCCTGCAATGTTCCGCGCCGGCATACCTGCTTGTGATCGGGCCTGTATTTCTGAAAGAGAGGCTGCGGCGGTCCGATCTGTGGATGGGGCTATTGATCGTGGCGGGCATGCTGCTCTTCTTCATGCGGCAACGCCGCGCCACAGGCGACCGCTCCGGATCCGCACACCGGCAACCTGCTCGCGCTGCTCTCCGGCGTCACCTGGGCCTTCACACTGGCCGGACTCAGGTCGGCGGCGCGCGCCTCGGGAGGCAGCGCCCTGCCGATGGTCGTCGCCGGCAATCTGCTCGTGTTTCTCGTCAGCCTGCCGCAGGCGTTCCCAATCGTTCATGCGGATGGATCGAGCATAGCCGTCGTGGTCTACTTGGGATGCGTTCAGATCGCGCTCGCCTACTGGCTGCTGACGCGCGGCGTGCGGCACGTTCCAGCCTTCGAATCGTCGCTCATCCTGTTGCTGGAGCCGGTTTCGAACCCCATCTGGACCTGGCTGATTCATGGTGAACGGATGGACGCCTGGGCGTTGGCCGGCGCCGGTCTGGTTCTCGCCGGCGTTGCGTTCCAGGCTTGGATCTCGCAGCGTCAGACGGTCTGAGCCCGGTTCTTACTCCAGCCCCATCTGCGTCAGCCTGTAGCGTAGGGCGTTTCTCGTCAGCCCCAGCATCCGGGCCGCCTGGCTCTTGTTGCCGTTGGCCCGCCGCAACGCCTCGCGGATCAACTGGCGCTCGTGTTCTTCAAGCGTAGTTCCCTCGGTCAGAAACTCTCCCGTGCCATTGCCGCCGTTGGTGGCGGGCACAGTGCGCCGGGGAGCGAAATCGAGCCGGATGTCGTCAGGCTGAAGCGCAGGGCCGGCCGCGAGCACAAGGGCCCGCTCAATGACGTTTTCGATTTCCCGCACGTTGCCGGGCCAGTCGTAATCGACCAGCTTGCGCATGGCCTCGGGCGAGATTCGCTGGACCGGCGATTCCTGCTCCGCTCGAAATTTGCGCAAGAAAAACTCGGCTAGGGGTGGAATGTCCTCGCGGCGTTCCCGCAAGGGCGGAATGGTGAGCGGGAAGACGTTCAGCCGGTAATAGAGATCCTCGCGGAAGTTGCCTTCCTCAATGGCTCGGCGCAAGTCGGCATTGGTTGCCGCGATCACGCGAACGTCCACGGAGTGCGTTTTGTTGCCGCCTAGACGCTCCAACTCGCGTTCCTGCAACACCCGCAGCAGCTTGACCTGGATGGCAGGCGGTACGTCGCCGATTTCATCGAGCATGACCGTGCCACCGTCAGCCTGCTCGAACTTGCCCGCCCGCGTGGCCGTGGCTCCCGTGAAGGCGCCCTTCTCGTACCCGAAAAGCTCGCTCTCCATGAGGGTTTCCGGAATGGCCGTGCAATTGATCTTCACGAACGGCATGGAAGCGCGCGGCGAATGGTGGTGGATGGCGCGCGCAATCATATCCTTGCCCACGCCGGATTCACCGCACAGCAAGACCGTGGAGCGGGTAGCAGCCACGCGCGAAACCGCGGCGAGTATCTCCTGCATCTTGGAACTGTTCGCGATAATCGAGTCGAACTGGTAGCGCTGCCCGAGTTCCTCTTTCAGCCGTACATTCTCTTCGCGCAGCGTCTGAACCTCGAGCGCTTTGCGCACTACAGTCAGCAAGTGGTCGAGCGAGAACGGCTTAGTGAGGAATTCCGCCGCGCCCCGCTTCATCGCTTCCACCGCGATTTCGACGGAGCTGTACGCCGTCATCACGATTACGGGGGTGCGAGCGTTTTGGCGCTGGATGGCGCCCAGCAGGTCCAGGCCGCTCACCAGTGGAGTGATTCCGCCCGGGGGCAGACGGATATCGGTCAGGATCAGGTTGGCGCGCTCCGCCAGCCGCAGGGCAGTGGAGATGTCGCCTGCAGTCTCGACCTCATAGCCAGCGTCCTGCAGGTGGAGTTCAATCACCCGGCGGAGCTTCTCTTCGTCCTCGACAACGAGGATACGCGGTTCCATGCTCGCCCTATCATCGCGCATCTTCACACCGGAGCGGAACGGCGCGCGACGGCCTCACGATGGGCAGAAGTTCAAGCGGGTTGGCGCAGGTTCAAAGAGCGCCGAGTCCGTTCGATGTCTCGGGCTCGGGGAACCAGCAGTAACCTTGACGGACGATCGTCTTAAGGGAATCGGCGGCCGCGCCCAGTTTGCGGCGCAGGCGCTGAACGTGCACGTCTACGGTGCGAGTCCGGGTGCCCTCCGAATACTGCCAGATCGTGCGAAGCAGTGTCTCCCGGCTGACACAACGTCCCGCGTTCTGAGTGAGCATTGCGAGAAGTTCTTTCTCTTTGCGGGTCAAGCGAGTCTGCGGCATCGTCGGAACCTCCGAACGTTGAACTACGGAAAAAGGACGAGCGGAACTGAGCCGTCCCAGATCGGCGAATGCGGGCATGCTCATATGGGTAGCCTCATTCATTTCGTTCCTGGCGGACCGGGCACCTCAAGGCGCGCCGTTCCCGTGAATGTGTAGACGGCTAGAGTCGCGAAAAGTTCGGAAGAAAGTAAAAGAGATTCCAAAATCGGGAGATTTTCTGGCCGGTTGTTTACAAAGATTGCGCTTTGGAGGCGCTGGTGGGGCTGGAGGACGGTTGCGCGAGGGGGAGTTGAACGACGAAAGCGGATCCTTGCTCCGGTTCGGTTTGTACCTCCAGCCGGCCGCCATGTTCGTCTACTATTTTGGCCGCAATCGGCAGACCCAATCCCACTCCGGTGGGCTTGGTGGTGAAGAAGGGATTAAAAATCTGCTCGCGGTGCTCCGGCCGGATTCCGCTGCCGCGGTCGATCACGGCCACCTCGATGCTGGAATCGAGCGCACGAGTCTTGATCGTCACCACTCCGTCGACGGGCGAAGCGTCGGCCGCGTTCTGGATCAGATTGAAGAAAACACGTTCCAGCATGGTCGCATCCCCCTGAATGGTAGGGAGCGAGGGGTCGTAGGCGCGGTGGATAGTGAGCCGGCGCGCCGGATCCTGTTTCTGAAAGTTCAGAATCGCCTCGTCGAGCAGCGAGTGAAGGTCCAGGGTGGAGAGTTTCAGTTGAAGCGGGCGGGCGAATTCCAGGAATCGGGTCACCAGCAGATTCGTCCGGTCCACCTCGCTGGCGATGTAACCGGCCAGTTCCTGGGCGACGGCGTTGGAGCCCTCCAGTCTCTTGGAGAGCATTTCGGCGGACGTCCGGATCGTGCTGAGCGGGTTCCTCAGTTCGTGAGCCAAGCCGGCGGAGAGTTGGCCGAGGGCCGCAAGCCTCTCGCTGCGCCGCACGGAGGCTTCGGCTTCGCGCAGGCGTTCGTTGGCGCGGACTAACTCTTCGGCAGCCGCGTGCGCGCGTCGGGCTTCATTGCGGTTGGATTCCGCCAGCCCATGGGTCAGATACGCCACCAGCGGCAGGAAGAGAACCCGCAGCAGGATGTTCTGAATGGCCTCGGGCTCGAATTGGGTCCCCGGCGCCTGGGCCACGGGGATGAAGATCAGGTAGGCCGTGCAGGCCAACAGGGTGACCAGCGATGTGCCGAACGCTCCGTAGGTCGTTGCGGCCGACAATATTGGCAGGAACAAGACCAGGAAGTAGTCGGAGTCTATGCCGTAGGTAACCCCGATCAGCAGGAAACCTAGCAGCAATTTAAAGGCAATGATGACCGCCGTGCCGGCGCGGGTATTCAGTGCGGCGAAGCGCGGCGCAAGGACCTGTAGCAGGGCCAGCCCGGCCAGCATTTCCATCTCGGCGGAGTTCTGGAGCGGGCTGACGGCGGCCAGCGATCCGAACAAAACCAGCCACACCAGATCCTGCCAGCGGAACCAGGCCAACCAGCGATTCGCGGAGTCAGTCGAGGTCACGCCGCCATCTTACACACGCGATATGTGACAATGAAAGCGTTTCGCGAGTCGTTTCCATGAATTCCCTCGAGTCGCCCCATAATCTGGAGCAGTCTGTGCCCTCCACCGAAGAATCCTCGTTCGGCGAAGTGCTGCGCCAGTTCGAAGCAGAGCATAAGAGCGTCGATGGTCCCGAGACCGCTATCGAGGGCACCGTGCTTTCGATGTCGGATGAGGGCGTTGTAGTCGGGGTCGGCCGCAAAATGGAGGGAATCCTCCGCGGCGACCTGTCAGCGCTACCGGCCGGCCTCGCTCCCGGCGCCAAGCTCCACGTGCACGTCACTGGACGCACCGACGACGGCTACTACTCGCTTTCCACCATTCACGTTGAGAAGCCGCGTGACTTCTCGGGTCTCCAAGCCGCCTTCGACGGTAAGGTACCCATCAGCGGGACGGTCAAGGAACAGGTGAAGGGTGGCCTGCGCGTCGAAGTCGCCGACGGAGTAGTCGCCTTCCTGCCGGCTTCGCGCAGCGGTGTCCGGGAAACCGGCGATTTGCAGAAGCTCGTCGGCCAGCCGATCGAATGCCGCATCACGAAGCTCGATATCGCCAATCCCGAGCGCCCCGATGTCGTCATCGACCGCCGCGGAATTCTTGAAGAGCAGGCCGCGGCCGCCAAGATGCAGGCTTTCGAGACGCTGCAAGCGGATGTCGTTGTCGAAGGACGTGTTCGCAGCCTTACCGATTTCGGCGCGTTTGTGGAGATTCTTCCGGGCATCGACGGCCTCCTGCATGTCACCGACATGAGCTGGCAGAGAGTCGAAAAGCCGGCCGATGTGCTGACCGTAGGCCAGCGGCTGCAGGTGAAGATCCTGAAGATCAACCGCGACAGCCGGAAGATCTCATTGGGTTTGAAGCAGTTGACCCCGGATCCCTGGTCTCAGGCGCTAGAAAACCTGAAACAAGGCGATCGCATCCGCGGGAAAGTCGTTCGTCTCGCGGAGTTCGGAGCCTTCGTCGAGATTGCACCAGGGGTGGACGGCCTCATCCACCTTTCGGAAATGTCCTGGACCAAGCGCGTGCGCAAGCCTAGCGACATTCTGCAGTTGGGGGATGTGGTCGAGGTCGTCATTCTGGACATCAAGAAGGACGACAAGCGCATCGGTCTCGGGTTGAAGCAGGCGTTGGGCAATCCCTGGGATACAGTCGATGCCCGCTTCGCCCCCGGCACGGTTGTTGAGGTTCCCGTAACCAGCGTGGCCCAGTTCGGCGCGTTCGTGGATCTCGGCGATGGCATTGAGGGGATGATCCATGTCGGCGATATCACCCGCGAAAAGCGCATCCTGCACGCCAAGGAAGCACTGTCTCCGGGCCAGGTCGTCAAAGCCGCCGTCGTCGAAGTGGACAAAGACAAGCGCCGGATCCGGCTCAGCATCAAGCAGCTCGAGCCGACTTCGGCCGACATATTCATCTCAGAGCATGCCGTGGGCGAGACCCTGATGGGCCGCGTTCTCGAGGTGCATGGCAACTCCGCAAAGGTTGAGTTGGCGGAGGGCGTGCACACGCGCTGCAAGATGAAAGAGGAGTCTATGTCGCAGTCCGCCGCGCAGCAGGCTTCCGATGTTACCGACCTCGCGGCCATGTTAGCCTCCCGCTGGAAGGGCGCCGGGGGGAATAACGCGCCGGAAGGCATCAAAGCCGGACAAATCCGCAGTTTCAAGATCACGGCCATCGATGCACCGAACAAACGCATCGATATTGAGATCGCCGAGTAGATCGGCGCTACCGTTTTCGGTTCTGACTCGTCTATTCGCCGGGGACATCCCCCGGCGAGGAAGACTTGACTACCAATTCACCACCGGCCTGCCTGGCCGCCGGGTTTTCAGGTGCGTCGGCCCGCGCAGCGATTGGGAGCCGCATGGATGAAGAAGCGCTGATTCGTGCGGCGCAAGCCGGCGATCATGAAGCGTTCGAACGTTTGGTGAGGCGCTATGACAGCAGCGTCCTGCGGCTGGCGGTCAACCTGCTTCACTCGGAAGCCGACGCCCATGACATCTACCAGGAGGCATTCCTCCGGGTCTATCGCAACCTTCCCAACTTCCGCTTCGATTGCAGCTTCAATACCTGGCTATACCGGATCGTGAACAATCTCTGCGTCGATTTTCTGCGGCGGAAGCGTGTGAGACGCACGGAGTCGTCCGTCATTGAGACGGAGGACGGGACGGTGGACAGGCTCGATTCCGTCCCAGACGATCGCGGCGGGAGCGACCCGCAGCGGCGGCTGTTGAGTCAGGAAATCCACGACCGAATTCGCGATGTCCTGGCCGGTTTGACCGTGCGCGAGCGCATGGTCTTCGAACTGCGGCATTTCCAAGGTATGCGGCTAAAAGAGATCGGCGAATCTCTGGGCACCACCGAAGAGGCCGCCAAGAACTGTCTATTCCGCGCCACGCGGAAGCTCCGGGCGGAGTTGGGAGGTCTGTTGTGAACTGCGAAACCGCGAAAGACCTGCTGGTCCTGCTCAACTATGGCGAGTTGAGCTTTGAGGACGAAGAAACGCTCGAGAAGCACCTCGAGTGCTGCACGTCGTGTGCGGCGGAGAGACGCAAGCTCGAGCAACTCGACACGCTTCTGGAGCGGCAATCGACCGAGGCCTCCCCCGACTTGCTGGCGCGCTGCCGACGGGACTTGTCGGGCAAGCTGCAGCAAGAAGGACCGCGACGAACCGGATTCACGCTGACTGCCTGGTGGCGGGCTGTAGCGTCCGCGCCATGGCTCAAGCCCGCGGCTGCGCTTGCGCTGCTGGTTGTTGGATTCACCGGCGGTAAGCTGGTCCACCCAGGCCAGGCGCAATTGGCTCCACTCCAGCGCGCCGTCGCGCAACCTGCGACGGATCGCGTGCAGGCGCTCGATCCAGTTTCCAGTGAGGAAGTCCCTGTGTCGTATGAGCCTGCCCGCCAGCGTGAAGCTTCAATCGAACCGAATGACTTTCGGGTGCGCAACCTCCTTTTGGCCGCGGTGAACGACCAGGATCCCGCGCTTCGCGTGGACTCCATCGATTTGCTTCAGCACCGCTGCGGCGATGAGACCGTGCGCCGGGCATTGCTTGGCGCGCTCAAGGCGGATAAGAATTCCGGAGTTCGGCTTAAGGCGCTGGATGCCCTCCGGCCGTATTCCCGAGATCCCGAAACGCGTGTAGTGCTCGCCGGTGTAGTGCTGAATGACAACAGCCCGACGATTCGAGCGCAAGCTATCGATCTGCTCGTGCAATCGCGTGGCTCGGATGTTGCGAGCACGCTCCAGGAAGTCTTGCGCCGGGAGGAGAATCCCTACATTCGCGAGAGAAGCGTCGATGCTCTGCGCGCGATGAAGGCTTCCGCGGGTACCTTTTAGGACGAGACTCATGATTGCTCAACTGCTTGCACATGAGGACGTCCAATCTCCTTACCAGAGGCCGAGAGCTGTCGGAGCCTGTTCACGACCGACGCCGGGATTTCCGTGCCGCTGTTCAGCGCTCCCGGCGTTCCAATTATTTACATGGCAGTTGCAAGACCCCAATCGACCCGTTGCGTCCACTCGAGTGAGGTAGAAGTCATGCTTGGAATCAATCGCAAATTTAACGGTGCAATCCTCGGCGCATCGATGCTCGTTCTGCTTCCACTAATCTCCATGGCGCAGGTTGCTCCTCGGGTAGTCGTCGCACCGCGGGTGTTCGCGCAGGTCAATTGGGAGTCGCGAGCTTATCTTGGGGTCGGCGTACGCGACGTGGACGCAGAGCGCGCCAAGGCCCTGAATCTCAAGGAAGAGTACGGCATCGAGGTGATTCGAGTCGATGAAGGCAGCCCGGCCGAGGCGGCAGGCGTCAAGGCGGGAGACGTCGTCCTCGAATACAACGGACAGCGGGTTGAGGGGACCGAGCAGTTCATTCGACTCGTGCGGGAGACGCCCGCGGGGAGAACTGCGAAGCTGTCCATTGTACGGAACGGCGCACAACAGTACATTTCCGTGCCTCTCGGCACGCGGAAAGCCGAGTTTCTCGGTGCCCCAATGGAGGAGTTCCACTTCGAAATGCCGGAGATGAACATTCCCATGCCGGATATTCCCCGCGCGATGATGTCGTGGCGCAACTCCGTCCTCGGCGTCGAAGCCGAAGCGCTAGGCAATACTCAGCTCGCAGTCTATTTTGGCGTGAAGGACGGCGTACTCGTGCGTTCCGTGATCAAGGGAACCGCCGCGGAGAAGGCCGGACTCAAAGCGGGCGACGTGCTGCTCAAGGTGGATGCCGATCATGTCTCATCTCCTCGCGATGTGACCAATGCCATGCGCGAAGCTCGCAATGCGGGGAAGAAGTCGTTCCCCATCGTGGTGATGCGCGAGCGCAAAGAGACGACTGTTTCCGTTGCGTTGGAGGATGCTCAACCGGCTGCGCCTAAGCCAGGGGCATCTGCCGTTAAACACCAGAAGCTGTAATGCCGCGAGCGCCTCGTCAACCTGCGCCGGCTTCGCGCGGGGTGGTTGCTGCCGGTGCCATCCATTTCACGCGGCAGGAACCTGTTGCGGCCGGACTCGATCGGCTGATTCGGCGTGGCCGCGCACAGCGATGATCCTAAGAACGGCCGTCGAGCGATCCTGCCAGCAGGGAAGTGCGCGTCCGCAGCGAGCCCGGAGGGCGGAAGAGTGTAGCCCACGGCGTAAGCCGTGGGAGGTCCGCATATCGGGAGTGCATATCGGGGGAAGCCCCGAGCCGTTGTGTTGTTGCGCCCCGTCCCGGGGCTTATGTTAAATCGGCAATGAATCCAGCGCTCGCGCGCTGGGCTACATCCTTACGCTCCTAACAGAGCTCTTTCGGCTTCGGATTCGCTTGGATTTTCAACTGCTCCGCAGTTCACCCTGCGGGTGAGAACGTGCTTCGGCCCAAGCAGTTGCAGGCGAAGCAGCTGGACTCTGGATAGGTTGCTAACTGCCGTTCTTAGGATGAAGGCCCGAGCATCGAGCACGCGCAAGCTTCCCCCAACGCCCGAATTTGGCAGCGCAACGCTCGTCCGGCGATTCGTCCTGAATCTCGTGAAGGCTCTCGTCGAATTCGTAGAGTAATTTCCAGCCTGGACCGGGATACAGATCCGCAGCGAGAATCTTTTCGACCGCCTCAACCTCGACCGACGCCGTCGCACGGTTTCAAGGGCCCCGTCGCATATCTTCAGAATTCCGGCGCAGGCGTCCAGAAGCGTGGTCAGCGGGTGGAGCGAATTGTCCTCGGCATTAAATCGCACGAGCCGCTGTGTCGTTCGCTTGTAGCTCCGCTTCGAGGCCAGCGGCCGGCTCACCCGCTCGCCACCTCGCGGGAGTGGTACCCGTGGAAGCCCATGCCGATGGGGGCAGAACGGTTCGGTGGACCTTCAGAAGCAGATCCACTTCGCTTTTGCTGATCTTGAGCACTCCGGCGATCCTCGATGGCGAGTCACCCTTCAGGTGCATGCGGAGTACCTGGTTGCGCCGGCTCAGGTTCATCGATTGCGCAAGTGGTACGGTGGCTGCGGCCGGTTGGTTTAGGTCCACCAACTCTTCGCTGATTCGCAACATCTCCGAGCGCAAAGAGTCTCTCGTTTCTCGTCGGGCCTTGATCTTCTCCTCATACGACGTTCGCATTTCCTCCACCTCCCGGCGGATGCTCAGGTAAAGTCCGAATTGCAGGAATGCAACCAGAGCCAGGAAACCGACAGCCCAGAATAACGGGTTCATTAGTTTGTCCATAATTGTGATCCACAAGCTCGTTTAGAACAAAGTGCGCAAGCGCTCCTCGCGGCTGATGATCTCAACGACTCTCACGCCGTAATTGCCCTCCACGACCACCACCTCACCCCTGGCGATTACGCAGTTGTTCACGATGATCTCAACTGGCTCGGCGACCGAACGGTTCAGTTCGACAATGGATCCGGTCGTCAGCTTCAGCGCTTCTTTGAGCCGCATCTGCGTCCTCCCGAATGAGACGCCAATGGGCAGATCCACTTCGAGCAGCAGATCGAGTGTCTTTGAGTTTTGAGGGACTGGGGTAGCCGGCATCTGCCGATCGAATGGCAGTCCGGCCGGCTGCGTAGCAGTTGAGGCCACTGCGGCCTGCGCCTCATGGTTCTGGGTACTCAAAGCGGCATCCAGTTCCGGCGAGATGCCGATCGTACAGGGGGGCAGGGCTCCGCCGAAGGCCAGCGCGACCTCCTGCCATTGGAATCCCTGCGAGTAGACGGTTACCTCTCTGCCGCCTTTGAGTTCGACTTCGATTCCGGAGCGGCTGCCGACCTTTGTGGCAACCTGCGAGAGACTCTGCCGAACCACTTCGAGAAAGGCGTCCTTCGATGACGCATCGTCCAGAGTCTCGATGCCGGCGGCCTGTAGAATCCGGCCGCCCACCGACCTCCAAACGGTCTCCGGAAAGCGCACCAGAATCCGCGCGCCCTCAGCTATCGTCAAGTCTTCCTGCCAGCCGAGCCCTTCCGGCGGCGAGTCCACTCGCGGGCCAGCGCAGGTTTCCGCCTGTTCGCCTGTCATGGCGAATAGCGCGCTGGACAGCGCTGCCGACCACTCCTCGGCGATCCATCTGAGAATCGAGTCAGTCATATTCACAGCGCCTCCCCCAAGGAGTGGCTAAACAGCCGCGCCCCGGCCCATCGGCCACTTCTTCTGCAGGAAGGATCTCAGCCTCGCGATCGCCTGGGTCTTTAATTGGGAGACGCGAGACTCGTGGAGTTTCACCATCGTGGCAATTTCGCGCAAGGTTAGCTCCTCCTGAAAGTACAGCCCCAGAACGGTTCTTTCGATTGCGGGCATGCGGGCGATTGCTTGCGCGAGGATCCGTCTCAACTCCGATCGCTCTAGCAAGTTGGACGGCCACTCCTCTTCGCTGTCAGCGACAAAACGCAGCAACTCGCGGCCGTCTTCCTCAGGAGGGTGGCTCTCCAGGCTTCCCAGATTCAGCCCGCGGATTTCGGTGAGCCAATCGTGATATTCGCTCAGGGGAATCCCGAGTTCGTTGGCGATTTCCTCTTCCCCAGGGGAGCGGTGGAGGACTTGCTCCAGCGTTGAAATCGCGTTCTCGATCAATTTGCTCCGGTGCCTCTGCTGTCGAGGCGCCCAGTCCAACCCGCGAAGGCTGTCCAGAATGGCTCCGCGGATCTTATACTCCGCGTATGTTTTGAGCTTCACGCCGTGGGCCGGGTCGTACCTGTCAATTGCAGAGATGAGCCCGACCGCGCCCGTTGAAACCAAGTCCTCCAGGCTAACCGTCTCCGGCAGGCGATCGTGAATGCGCCGCGCTATAAGCCGGACCTGAGGCATGTGCTCGAGAATAAGACGCTCCCGATCTCCAGCATCGATCGCCGCCGCCTGTCCCTGATAAGGATTCATATATAGCCTCTGTCTCCACTACTTCAGGCGGCAGCAGCGGCCGCGAGAGGCTCCGCGCCGATCAAACGCAGGAGCGCATGCCTTGATGCGGGCTCGATGTCTTCGGGAACGCTCTGTCCGGCGCAAAGGAAGGACACCGGTCTCCCCGTTTCCATCGCTAGACTGAGAATGCCGCCGCAGCACGCAGTTTCGTCCATGTGCGTAAAGATGAGATGTGCAGGGCGAAGCGGCTCAAAACGCCGGGCGGTTCGGACCAGGTCCATGCCTCGCATGGTTGCGGGAAGGACGAGATGAACGTCGATTCCCGGGCGCGCGATCACGGGGGACCACTCGTGCATGAGTTCGGGCTCGCGCGGGCCCATACCAGGCAGATCGAGCAGCACCGTCGCTTTTGAGCGATGCTCCTCCAGCGCGCGGATAAGAGCGCCTGGCGTCTCGACGACTTCGAACGCGACCCCGAGTATGGCGGCATAGGCTCGCAACTGGTCGGCGGCCGCGACCCGATAAGTGTCGGTACTGAGGAGCAGAGTCGGGCTATGCTTAGCTACGCCCATTCGGACGGCCAGCTTGACGAGCGTCGTTGTCTTGCCGCAACCTGCGGGACCGGCCAACGCTACGACTTTCCTGGATGCTCCCGGCGCGCCGATTTCAGGGTCAACGCGCAACCGATTCCCAATTTCGGCAAGAATTGCACTCTGCAGCCCGGCCTCGCTTAGGCTTTTGCCGTTCTCTGTCGCATGGCGCGCCGCGGAGTGCAGCAGGGACTCAACGAGCGCTGGCGAAAAATCGGCAGCGGCGAGTCGCACCCCCATAGGAAGTAGGTCCGCCGGCAACGCTGGCGCCATCCTCACGGCACAGCGGGCTAGCAAGTCGCGCATGCCTGAGATCTCCTGACGGACCTGCTCCAGGTCTTGCGGATGCCAGGTTTTGGCGCCGCCAAAGCACGATGGCTCCCGCACCTCACCACGACCGGCGGGCACCGGCTTGGGAGATTCGTTCGATGGCGGATCTCCTTCCACGATCACTTCATACGTGCCGAGGTGCCTCTCGGAGGCTTCCGTCCGGCGCGAAGCGATGAGGAGTGTCTCGGCCCCCATTTGGCGCGTCGCCTCGGCGATGGCGCCTTCTACGGTTTCGGCAAAAAACGACTTGCGGATGGACATTAGTTGGCGCCTCCAAAGGTATCCATGGCGATCACCTTCGCTCCAGCCGGAATTTCGCCATGCGAGAGCACGTTGATGCCGGGGAACTGGTTTTCAAGAATCTGGCGGAGAAAGAAACGTGCTCCCGTGCTCGTCAGAAGCGCGAAGGAACTGCCGTGCCGCGCGGATGCGGCTTGGGCGGCTTCGATTAGAGTCCTCACCCGGTGCGGCGCAAGGTTGCAGTGCGAAATCGATTCCTGGTGCTCAACCGCCTGCTCCACCTCTCTCTCCAGGGATCCGTCGAGAATCAAGGCCGGAAGATTGCCGTCCGGGGAGACCAATGGTTTTACGACCGAACGGCGCAATGCCTGGCGGACGTACTCGGTCAGCAGAATCGGATTCCGTGTGACGGCCGCGGCCTCGCTCAGACTCTCCAGGATCACCGCGCCGTCGCGAATGGGAACTCGTTCGCGCAGTAGATTCTGCAGCACGCGCTGGACGGTCGACAATGGCAGCATTTTCGGAACGAGGTCTTCGACGGCGCGTGGGTTGTCTTCCGAAATGCGATCCAACAACCGCTTGGCGTCTTGCCTGGTGAACAGCTCATGCGTATAGCGCCGGCTCAGTTCCGACAAGTGCGTGCCCAGTACGCTCAGTGGGTCGACGACAGTGCATCCAGCCGCTCGGGCGCTCTCCGCGAATTCGTTGGGCACCCAGTAAGAATCGATTCCGAAGGCCGGCTCCTTGGTGGCTGTCCCTTGCTCTGGTGGCTTGCCACCGGGTGCTGGAATGACCAGCACGGAGTTCGGAGGCAACTCGAAGCGGGCGACCTCAGTTCCACGAACAAGCACGGCGTACTCCCGCGCCCGGAGTGAAAGGTTGTCGGTGACCCGCACCGGCGGGAGGATGTAGCCCAACTCCGTGGTCATCTGCCGTCGGATCGCGGCGATCCTTCGCAGCAGCGGAGAATTCGTCCCACCCTCCGCGAATTTGACGAGCCCGAGCCCGAGTTCAACGGCCAGGGGTTCAACATGCAGCAGCGCTTCCAAGTTTTCTTTCGGGGCGGCCGCCACCGACGGCTCGGCAGCCGTCTCGCAATTCCTTGCCTCGCGTTGCAGCTTCACGGCTACGTAGGCAACGCCGCCGCCGAACGCGAGGAATGGGAGCTTTGGCATGCCAGGAAGAGCGGCCATTGCCACTAATACTCCGGATGCGAGGAACAGGGGCTTGGGCGAGTTGAACACTTGCTGCCCCACGTCGGCGCCCATGTCCTTGTCTGAACTCGCCCGAGTAACAATGAGGGCGCCGGATATGGAGATCATCAGCGCTGGTATTACCGTTACGAGTCCGTCCCCGATCGTGAGCAGAGTGTAGGTCTGGAGAGCTTGGCTCAGTTCCATCCCGTGCTGAAAAACTCCAATCAAAAAGCCGGCCACTATGTTGATGGAGGTGATCAGGATGCTGGCAACAGCATCGCGCTGGGTGAAGCGCGTCGCGCCGTCCATCGCGCCGTAGAACTCCGCTTCGGAAGATAGCGCCTTGCGGCGGGCCCTCGCATCATGCTCGTTGATCAAACCTGCGTTCAAGTCGGCGTCGATCGACATCTGCTTGCCGGGCAGCGCATCCAACGTGAACCGCGCGGTCACTTCCGAGATGCGGACAGCACCGTGGTTGATGACGACGTACTGGATTGCGATGAGCACCAGGAACATCACAATGCCGATTACGAAGCTCCCGCCGACCACGAATCCGCCGAACGACTCGATAACGTCTCCCGCCGCACTGGTGCCGCGGGCGCCGTTTAGCAGGATCAGTCGAGAAGAGGAAACGTTGAGCGCCAGACGAAACAGGGTCATCAGGAGCAGAAGAGTCGGGAATACGCTGAACTCAACCGGGCGGCGGATGTTCATCGAGACCAGAAGGATGACAGTGGACAGCGTGATGTTCGCGCTGATCAAGACGTCGAGCATGAAGGTCGGGAGTGGCGTGACCATTGCCAGGAGGATCCCCAATACGGACATGGGTACGACGACCTCCGCGGCCGCGAGAGTTTTCAACCTAGCTGCAAAATCACCGCTCGGGTTAGACGATCTCCCTCCCCCCCCGATTCCCGAGCGGGAAGGAATGGCCGCCTGGGTAACGGCTGCCGAACTGGAGATAACTGGCGCTGACAGTCCCAACTTTTTCACTTCCCTAATTCGTTGTCCGGTTCAGAATCTTGAACACATACGCGAGCACTTCGGCGACGGCCTTGTAGAGGTTCGCCGGAATCTCCTGGCCGACCCCGCAATTCTTGTAGAGAGCCTGAGCGAGGGGCGGGTTTTCGATGATTGGGATCCGATGCTGCTTGGCCAGTTCCCGGATACGAAGCGCCATGAAGTTCTTGCCCATTGCGACGACCTTGGGGGCGGCCATTGCCAGGTGTTCATAGCGGAGCGCCACGGCGTAGTGCGTGGGATTGACCACGATAGCCGTTGCCTTCGGTACCTCGGCCATCATGCGCCGCCGCAGAATCTCGTGACGAAGGCGCCGGATCCGCATTTTGATCTCAGGGCTTCCTTCGCTCTGCTTGTACTCTTCTTTCACCTCCTGCTTCGTCATCTTCAATTGGTCGGAGTAACGCCGTTTCTGCCGGAAGAGGTCGATCGCGCCCCACGAGAAGATGAGGAACGCGGCTAATAGGAACAGCCGGGAGAACGCGGCTCCAACCGATAGGAGAGAATCGCCCAGAGGGCGGTAGGGCAAGCTGAGGAACTCCGGCGAGTACTGAGCAAACACTTTCCAGCCGGCGTAGCAAATGAGAGCGAAGAAGACTACGGCTTCACCCAAAGAGCGAAGATTGCGGCCGGGCATCTCCTTCAGCCGCGACATAGGGCTCAGGCGGCTCAAGTCTGGAGCGATCTTGGACGACGCAAGTCCGAATCCAGTCACGCCCATTTGCGCCACGACTGCCGTGGCTACGAGGGCCAATCCCGCAAAGGCCAGGGGAAGGAACCACAGCGAGGCCACTTCGAAGGCGATTCGGCTGAGGCCGCTAGCGGTGAGTTCAAAACTGAAGGCGGCGCGCATCATGGATCGGGTACCACGCAGGAGCGAGTCGCTCCACGGTTGGGCGTTCCAAACCAGCATTGCGACGAAGACGGCGAATTGAACGCCGGACACAAATTCCTTGCTGCTTGGATACTTGCCCTCCTCTCTCGATTTCTTAAGGCGTTGGGGTGTCGCCTTTTCCGTTCTTTGGTCGCGTTCCGACACTATTGCGTCTCACCTTCCCAAAAGATGCAAAGCATTCACGGCGCTCGTCGCCAACTGCTGGTGAAGCCAGCGGAACGCCGGAGCTAGTGCCGCTACCGCCGCCATCGTTCCCAACAACTTCAACGAGAACGACATGGACAAGAACTGGATCTGAGGCTGTAATCGCCCGAACAATCCGATACAGAGATCGGCCAGAAACAGCAAAGCGATTATGGGCAACGCAAGCTTTATTCCGATTTCCAGGCAATGCGCGGAAAATCCGATGAGGATTCGGGCAGTCTCAGGAGCCCGAAGCGCCGCTTGATCCGGAGGACGCTGTAGCCCGGATATCAACGCTCTGATTAGTTCGGCATATAGCGGCGAATGGAAGAGGAGGAGATTGGCCGCCAGGCTAAAGATGGAAGGCAGTACACCGGAGTCCGATTCACTGAAGGGATCGATGGTAGACGCGTATGAGAAGCCTGCCTGGACTGAAATGACTTGCCCGCTGAACGTAAATGCCTCGACAACGAGCGTGGAGACCAATCCGATGCTGACACCCGTCAAGAGGTCGGCCAGGAGCCTGACAAGGAGGTCAGAGCCCAGACGAGCCTGGTAAACGGTTGGAGGCGCAGTGAAAGCCAACACAGAGGCCAGCGACAGGGCAAAGAAGACCCGCGCCGCCGCAGGCAGACTTTTGAAGCCTGGCAACGGGAGAAAGACGAGCATCGCCGAGAGCCTCACCGCCAGCGAAGGCAGTTGAAGCAGTGCACTGGTATTGAAATTCTCAACGGGCATACTTGGACAGGTCCTGGAACAGGTGGGCCGTATATGTTGTCAGCCGGAGAATCATCCACGGGAGCATCAAGAGGATTGCCGCAAAGAAGGCCAGGAGCCTAGGCACCGCGGAGAAGGAGGGGTCCTGAATTGAAGTGATGATCTGCAGGAGGCTGACGATCACGCCCGCCACCAGTCCGATCGCCAGGAGCGGAAGACTCACCCAGAAGCAGCTCCAAAGCATCCCAGCAATAAGGTCGACAATCGATTGGGCGTTCATGGCTTAAGTGACACTCTTGAGCAGCGAGCCAACGACAAGGTTCCAGCCGTCCACGAGAACGAAAAGGAGGATCTTGAAAGGTGCCGAGATCATAGCCGGTGGGAGTTGCACCATCCCGATGGAGAGGGTAAGAGAGGCCACCACGAGATCGATGATGAGGAATGGAAGAAACAGTACGGCTCCAATTTGAAACGACGCCCTCAATTCCGACAGCACGTAAGCGGGAGCCAGGATCCTCAGTCCAAGTTCGTCTGGCTTCTTCGGCGGTGCTGTCTTGGTGACCTCCAGAATTAGAGCGAGGTCCTTCTCGCGACAGAAGCGAAGGAGGTAGTTACTTACCGGTCGCGTGCCTGCCTCCCAAGATTGTTCTCCGGATAGGTGGTGCGCCTGGTAGGGGACCCAGCCCTGCTGATATGCCTCGGCCGCAATCGGCTGCATAACCACGATGGTCAAGAAGAGGGACAAGCCCAACAGAACCTGATTGCTCGGAACGCTCTGAGTGCCAAGGGCCTGGCGCAGAAAGTGAAGGACGACGGTCAACCGCAGAAATGGCGTGACCGAGACCAGAATCGCGGGCAGCACCGTGAGGGCTGTCAGCAACACGACGATCTGGAGAGTCGAACTAGCAGACCCTCCCAGCAAGGCAGAAAGCGGATCATCCTGCCCCGCCTTGGCTGATGCGAGAAGGAGGAAGTCGATCACTGTCCTGCCCTCTCTTCCGAGCCGGTCGCAAGTCGTGCAGGCTTGCGGCTAGCGGGGAACGACGCAATTTCTGCGCCGTGGGGATGCGTCACAACCAGGAAAGTTGCTCCGGCAGACGAAACAAGGTGTAGTGTGTGTTGAGGCGTCAGCGCGCGCCGCGCGATCACGTCCATTTGGCCGGCGGCCTGGTTCTGAGTGCCGGACCATGCAAACGAGGCAAACCTGCCCTTGCGCAGCAGCCAGGCCAGGATTGCGATAAGCCCACAGAAGAAAAGGGCGGCGAATGTTTGTTCAATGGCGCTCACGAAACTACACCTCGGTAGTGAAATCGGTAATTCTGACGCCCATGGTGTTTTCGATGATGACGATTTCACCAAAGGCAATGACTACCCCACCGATAAGGATGTCGATATTCTCGCCGGCCGAACGCCGCATTCCAATGACACTGCCTGTCTCTAGTTCCAGCACTTCTCGAAGCGTGAGAATGCGCCGATCCAATTCGACAGACACGTCAAGTGGGACGTCGGCGAGCAAACTGATCTGATCAACCGCCGTCATGCACGTATCAAATTGATCGTGGTCTGGCTCAACTGATCCGTTGAAGTAATGACCTTGGAGTTCGCTTCATAGGCCCGCTGGTAGACGATGAGGTTGGTAAACTCCTTGGCGATGTCCACGGTCGAGCTTTCGACCGATCCTCCGAGGATCTCGCCTCTCCCACCCGTTCCGGGCAGGCCGATCGCTGGCAAGGCCGACTTCGAACTGAGCTGGTAGTTGTTGCTGCCAGCCGCGATCAAGGACTCAGGGTTTACGATTGAAGCCATCGCGAGTTGGCCGACTGCGATTTGCTGGCCGTTAGAGTACTTGGCTACGATTTGCCCGCCGTCGGCGATGCCAATGTGCGTGAGTTGGGCGGCGGCGGAGCCGTCTTGGGAATTGGCGGAGACGGCCGACGATTGCGAGTACATCGTGAGACGAGGTTGACCGGCCGGATCGTAGAGGTTCCAGGCAATGCTGAGATCGGTCGCCCCATTAGCTAGGCCTGTGATGGCGAGCGTGGGCGGGGTTACGGGCGGCGGCCCAGGGTTAGGCGCCAGAGGGGCTGTCAGTTTCCCATTCGAATCGAACGTAACCGTACCCGTCTGTGTGGCGGCTGTGCCGCTGGCCAAATCGCCGCCAGGGAAGGTCATAGTGTAGTCCCATTGGCCGGCCGTGGCATTCTTCGAGAACTTGACGGAGACAGCGTGGGAGCCGCCCAGTGAATCGTAGACGTTGATGGAGGTAGAGAAGGTGGTCGGAGTAGGAGTTGACACTGCGCCGGCGTCAAGATTCATGTCGAAGGAGATGTTCTTCGTCGGCGCGGGGGCGGTGAGCGATCCCACTTCTACACTGAGATTCGTCGGAGGCGCCGTTGTATTCAACACGCCGTTGACCGAATTCCAGCCCTGCACCTGGAAGCCAGTCGCGGTCACGAGCTGTCCCGCCTTGTTCACTTCCAAATTGCCGCCTCTTGTGTAGAGGGTCCCGCCGTTACTTGTGGGATCGTTGACTACCAGAAACCCGTCTCCCTGGATGGCGACGTCAAGGGTGCCACTGGAGGACTGAATCGCGCCTTGGGAGAACTGCCGGATCGTGATGGGGGCCGCCACGCCAAACCCCACTTGCGTCTCGCCCAGGCCAGCGCCCAGCGATTCGGTCACAAGATCGCTGAAGGAGACAACACTTGCTTTGTAGCCAGGAGTATTCAGATTCGCCAGGTTGTTTCCGACGACGTCAATTGCGGTCGTATCGGCGCTCAGAGCGGAGAGCGCCGTGTTAAACGAAGTAAACATAAAGACAAACCTCCATTGAATGTCGCGAAGGGTTCCGAGATTGCGCGTCTTGTCGAGTCTCTAGCTCGAAGAACTTTCTGAGCCGGTGGCTAGTTCGGTGTCCGGAGGGACGCCAACCGCGGTCCCGATCTCTCCCACCGTAGTGTTCAGGTTGATCAACTGTTCCAAATTGGAAAACTGGGCCAGCTGAGTCATGAATTGCGTGCTATCCACAGGTTTCGTCGGATCCTGATTCTTAATCTGAGCCACGAGGAGTTGCAGAAAGATCTTCTCGTCGCCAAGGGCTTTGGTGCCTGAAGTGGCGGCACTGTTTGTCGAGGAATTGCTCGCATCGGTCTGATTCGATGCGGCCGATGAAATTTGCATTGTCATTTTGTAACTCCAGTTGTGACTCCGACCGCCGAGGAATGTGTCAGGCCGCCCTCCATGGATTCGAGCCATGCTTCGGAAGCTCTTGCGGATTGCCTGCCCTGACCCCCTGAATCCGCGCTGGCATTGTCGTTTCGCCCATGGTGCCCATTCCGGCCCGATTGATCGTTTCGATCGGGTCGAGATTGATCCTGGCTCGCAGAAGAATCGGATCCGCTCTGCCGGCTGATCTGGGCGTTTGAAACTTGCTCCAGCGGGTGCGGCGGAGATGAGCTGGATCGGTCCGGGGCCGTAAGAGGCAAATCGAAAGAGAAGCGAGTGGAGGAGAGATTCGAGGACTGGTACTCAGCGCTTGGGGCTGAGCCACGATTTTCCGTGGCCACGGTTTCGGAAGCACTCCCAACGGGGGTGATGCGGGTCTGAGTCCGACTTTCCACATCCCAACCCGTTTCAATCAGGGACGATTTCAAGCCGTCGAGGTTCTCCGAGAGCGCTCTCGCAGTGCGCTGGTCTCCAGAATTCATCTGTATTTCAACGCGCCCCTGCCGCTCGACAAATCGAAGCCCGATCGAACTCCGATCCGGAGATTCGATCCGCAGTTCGACGGTGCCGACAGAAGAGCCGGCAGGTTTGGGGGGTGCCTCCGCAGTGGGCTCCGGCACAGATGACGCCGTGGTTGGAGGTTCAGATGGATAGCCGGCTCGCTGAGATTCTGGGGCGCCCGGCACTGTAGTGGACGGCGCCACCGTCTGATCGCTCACCTGAGGATCCGGGAGAATCTTAAAGGTCTCGCTTGGCGAGCCGCCGACCTCCGCTTTCTTCTTCGTCGCTGCGGGCGCCGACGTCTGGCGCTCAGGGGACGAATCGAGAGATGACTCGTTCCGCTGGCCGAGGTCGTATCGAAGAACTGCCGGACCGCCGGGGCTCTCAATCGCAACTGCCGCCCGCGGGCGAGCCTCAGCGCTTTCGGGAAGCCGTGTGCTAGACGGCGCCTGATCCGGCGTTAGGGAGGGATCGGATTTGGGCGTCATGCTCCGACTCGCAACGGTTGGCGCGGCAGATGGAGTGAGCGACAGTTCTGCGAAGGGCGCTGCATCCATGGTTCCTGGCGTTGCGGTTCCAGGCGTTGCACCGCTCGCCGCGGCATTCGCCTTCGCGTCTCGGCTTGTCGTCGCTTCGATGAGAAGCCCGTTAGCCGCCTTCGGCGTGCATTCCACGGGAAGAGTGGTAGCCGCATCGAGTTGTCTTGATAGAGCCGTCAACGGCTGGGCCGCAGGCACCGAGGAGGAAGACGGCGGAGAACCAGGGGCTTGCGCTTCAGAGCACGTCAGCGAGAGCATCCAGGGCGCCGGCTTTGACATCGCAGGAGACTGTGCGGCAAACGCCAATGCGCCGGTATCCGTCTCCGAGGGTGCTTTCTTGCGCTTCGGCGCCGTTTCCGGCTCAACGGAAGCCGTGCGGAGCACCGAGAGGAAGGGGTTTTTGGGAATCGCTTCCACTCCAGCGGCTGGCGCTTTGCCGAATGATTCAGCAGGATTCGATATCGCATTTGAGGGGCCTTCAGGAGCTGCGGACTGTTTCTGGAACAGGAGGCTAAGGAAGGTGCCCTCGGGAGAGGCGATGACGGAACGGACTGGCGGTGTGTCCATCCGGAATCCGCTGGCCCCAGGAGCCGCCAGCGTCACAGATGGAGAATTGTCGGCAACTGTCACGCCAATCTGCTAGGCAACTGGCTGGCCAGACCTAAATGTGCACCAGAATCAGCGCTTTCCGAGTTTGGCGCCCTATTCATTCGCTCCGGTTGTTTCATTGTGGAACCCGTGCGGAAGGTTTCGTGTTTCAACACGGGATAGCCTGCGGGACCCGATATTCAAGTGATTCAATCTAATGGCGTTTGTGAGTTGGCAGGCACATTGCTTTAACAGTGCCAGGCCTATGGATTCTCTCGCCATCACAGCCGCTGCCGGAATGCGGGCTCGCCTTGAGTCGCTGGACCTTCTGGCGAACAACCTATCCAATACCTCCGCCCCAGGTTTCAAGGCGGACAGAGAACGGTTTTCTATCTATCTCTCTCACGAGACCGTGGCCGCGCAGGACTCCGGAGAAGGGGTTGCGCAGTCTTTTTCGCCGGTGATTGAGAGCCACTGGACCGACACGACGCAGGGCGAATTGCGTTCAACGGGAGACTCGGGGGACCTCGCACTGAGCGGCAAAGGCTATTTCCAGCTCACGGGAGAGGATGGACCACTGTTCACGCGCGACGGGAGGTTCATTGTTTCGAGAGACGGCAAGCTCTTGTCACAGAACGGGAGCCAATTCGCCAGCGCCGACGGGAAGACCCTTCAAGTGGACCCGTCCTTGCCGGTCACGGTAGATCCCGATGGGACGGTGCGCCAGCAGAACCTCGAAGTCGGTCGATTGAAGGTTGTCGACTGGCCGACGGAGGTTGTATCGCAGAAAGCTGGTGGAGGCGCGTTTCGATTGGATTCGGACTCCCTCCGGGCGCTCCTGAGTTCCAGCGCGGAAGTTCACCAGGGATATCAGGAACAGTCGAACTTGAGACCAGCGGAGGCTTCGGTTCGGCTCATCGAGACTCTAAGACAATTCGAATCGCTAAGCAAAGCGGCGCAGATCGGTTCGGATATGAGCCGCCACAGCGTGGAAGAAGTCGCCCGCGTGGCCGGCTAGGAAGGGACATTTATATGGTGCGAGCCTTATTCAGCGCGGCGAGCGGCATGACCGCGCAACAAATGAATGTGGACAACATCGCGAATAACCTGGCGAATGCGAACACCGTCGGGTTCAAGTCGCGGAGGGTGCAATTCCAGGACCTCCTGTATCAAACGATGGTTCAGCCTGGCGCGGCGGCCGGCTCCCAGAGCTATGTCCCTAGCGGGCTTGCAGTTGGGACTTGGGACGAAACCTGTGTCCAACGAGATCATCTTTACGCAGGGCAGCTTGCAGTCGACGGGAAATCCGCTGGACATGACCATACAGGGCAAAGGCTTCTTTCAGATTCGGCGGACGACGGGCGAGACTGCGTACACCCGCTCTGGAGAGTTTCACCTCGACAACAGCGGCAGCATCGTCACCGCGGACGGAGACATGCTCGAACCGCAAATGACGATTCCTCCTGACGCTCAGTCCGTCACAATCGCGAAAGACGGGACCGTTAGCGTCAGTCTGCCAGGTCAGACGGCCACGCAGGTGATAGGGCAGATCCAACTCGCCGGTTTTCCGAACCCGGCTGGGCTTAACGGTCTCGGCAGCAACATGTACGCTCCGACGGACGCTTCGGGATCGGCCACAGTTGGCGTGCCCGGGGGGACGGAAGGCCTCGGCTCCCTGATGCAAGGCTCTCTCGAACAGTCCAACGTTTCTGTCGTCGAAGAATTCATCAACCTCATCGTCAGCCAGAGGGCGTACGAGGCAAATTCCAAAGTCGTCCAGGCGTCAGACCAGATGTCGCAACAAGTCAACAACATGTCGAGGTCATGACGGTGAAGTCCAAGCTCCGATGCACAGGTGTCTGGTTCCTTCTTCTGGCCACGCCGGCCGGGGCGACGGAGTGCATGGCAGTAGATGGTCCGGCCGTGCAGGTTTCCGCGCTAAGACGCTTCGTCGATCAGGCAGGGACGTTTCCGATAGACCGGATTCTGACCTCGACCCCGGACCCCGGTACTAGGCGCTGGATTACGGCGGCAGACTTGCGCCAGTGGGGGCTTTCCCCCCGACAGGGTCCTGGGGCGTCTGGCATTTGTCTTGAGCGACGGCTCAGACCCCTCCAATCCGAAGAGGTAAGGAGCCGGGTACAAGTCGCGCTTCACTCGGTTCAAGGTGTTCTACGGCTTGTGGGAATAACTTCAACTCAGCCCGCCCTTGTCCCGGAAGGAGAACTTAGGTTGCCTCCGGAGGGATTTCAGTTGGTCGCGGCCGATGAGGGCGTCTGCAGTTTCTTGTGGCGGGGCTTGATCGAATACGACACGCGTCGTCGTTTTCAAGTCAAGGTATTGGGGCGTTACCAGGCCGAGACGATTCACTTTGTGGCGAAGCGCGACCTGCTGACCGGGGACGTGCTTGGTGCGACTGATTACGAGACGATCGCCGAACCCGGTTGCTCGCGGGGCGCGGATGGTCCGGCGCCGCCGGAGGGTTCGATCATGCGCCGCGATGTTAGCAAGGGCGCGGTGATCGAATCCGCGATGTTGAAAGCCCCTCCAGTCATCGAACAGGGGGGAGTTGTCCGAGTCGTGGCCTCAGCCGGAGGGGCTTCGGTGAGCATCGAAGCCATTGCCGAGAAACCTGGCCGCCACGGAGAGAGCGTATTCGTTCGCAATAGAGAAAGCGGCAAGCGCATCCGGGTGCTGTTGACAGGCAAGGGCGAGGCCAGAGTGATCGTCGCAGGGGCGGCAAGATGAGGTTGAGTGTTCTGTTGGCGACGATATTGGTGATCCGTCTTGCTTCTCCTGAGGTAAGGGCAAAATCGCAAAAGTCCGATCCTCAACGTGTCTCAGCGCCATCGTCAATTGACAGGATGCTGGAAGACTTGAAGGCCCATCCCCAGAGGCAGTCGGCCTCACCGGGATCGACTTACGATCCCACGGGGAGGCTCTTCGACATCTCACGCGACTTGCGAGCCGCGAACCTGAACGACTTTGTGACTGTGGTGATATCCGATCACTCAAGCGCGTCGTCGTCCGGAGGGACATCGACCAAGAGAAAACGCCAGGCTTCCGCCAATATTTCGGCGCTGGCAGGCGTAACCCGCGCGGCAGGCCCGTGGGCAAACCTGGTCGGAGCGACAGGCAACACCGAACTCGACGGTCAGGGGCTTACCAATCGCTCAAGCGATTTGAGTACAACGCTCACAGCCCGAGTGATCGCCGTGTTGCCGAACGGGAATCTAATCGTGGAAGGAAGCAAGCTCGTTCAAATCAACTCGGAGAAGCAGAAGGTGACTTTACGTGGAATCGTGCGCTGGAACGACATTACGCCGGCGAACCAGGTGTCCTCCGACCGGTTGGCCGACTTAGAGGTGCTGATCGATGGCCGAGGCGTAGTAAACGACGCCGCGAAACGACCGAACTTCCTTTACAGGATGCTGCTGGGGCTACTTCCCTTCTAACCACCTATGAAGACTTTGACTGGGTTGGCCGTGCTCACACTCAACATCCTTCCGCTCCTTCCCGCTGCAGGGAATCCTGTCCGGCTGAAGGAGTTGGCTTCCCTCGAAGGCGTCAGGGATAACCAATTGATCGGCTATGGAGTGGTTGTCGGATTGAACGGGACGGGAGATAAGCGCCAGCCGGTCTTCCCTGCACAAACATTGGCAAACCTTCTCGAGAGGATGGGCGTGCAGGTTCCAGCTACGGCGATTCAGGTGCGGAACATGGCCGCCGTCATGGTGACGACGAATCTTCCGCCATTTGCGCAGCCTGGGGTGAGGATTGACATTCACGTCGCGGCTATCGGCGATGCCACAAACCTCCAGGGCGGGTTGCTCGTGATGACCCCGCTCAAAGGAGGCAATGGCGTTGTGTACGCGGTCGCACAGGGTCCGGTAGTCACCGGTGGATTCGTTGCTGGCCGCGCTGGGAATGGAACCACGGTTAACCATCCGACCGCCGGCAGAGTTCCAGGCGGGGCGATCGTCGAACAACCGGCTCCCTCGGTGATGCCGGGCGACAAGCTCCGGTGGCAGCTCAAGCAAAGCGATTTCACTACCGCGGCTCGAATGGCCGCCGCGGTGAACAAGCGTTTCGAATCCCCGGCCGCAAGCTGCGAGAGTTCTGGAGTGGTCGTCGTGCGACTACCCGAAGAGTGGAAAAGCCGCGAGGTGGAGTTTATCGCCGAGATCGAAGCGCTCACTCTCGAAGCGGACCGTCAGAGCCGGATTGTCATCAATGAGAGGACGGGCACCATCGTGCTCGGGCGCGAGGTGGTGATCCGGCCGGTCTCAATTCTCCAGGGGAACTTGACTGTCCAGATCGAGACAACTTACTCGGCATCCCAGCCCAACGCGCTGTCAAAGGGGGAAACCGTGATTGTCCCCACGGTGACCGTGGCGGCCAAAGAGGATGCAGCCAAGAATCTGACTCTGAGAAGCGGAGCCACCGTGGACGATTTGGTGAAAGCGTTGATGGCGGTCGGCTCAACACCGCGTGACATCATTGCGGTGCTCCAAAACCTCAGGAGCGCCGGAGCCCTTGAGGCCGAAATAGAGGTGATTTAGGCAATGCAAGTCGGTTCCAATGGGTCATGCCAGGTTTTCGTGGAAGCGAACGGCCCCAGGTCATCCGGGTGCACTACGAAGGATCCCGGGGCCGTTCATCGGGTGGCTCAGGAGTTTGAGTCCTTACTCATCTCGCAATTACTGAAGTCGATGAAACAGGGCGCATTGAGCGAAGAAGAGAAGGGCGCCAGCGAATCCGTCATGCAGTATGCCGAAGAGAGCATGGCACGGGCGCTCAGCCAGAATGGCGGGATCGGAATAGCCAGCGTAGTGGAGCTGTCACTGACCCAACAGGGTTCGGCGAAGCCTCCCTCTGGCGGCGTTTTGCCGAGGCCAGTCCGGCCACTCTGATCCTGGAACCACCGCATCTACTTGGTCCTCGCGGCAGTATCGCAATTTCGTTACGAATGCGCATCCGCGAATCACGGGGCGTGCAATTTCGCCAGATGGGGTTAAATGCGGCGCTGGTTTGGAAGGTTGCATGCATCGGCAAAGCCGTGGGCGAAAGCCCGTCGCCTAGAGACTAATTCATCGCACGAATTGAAACGAAGATCGCCCAGGATCGCTCCAATTGAATGTACGATGGCGATCTTTCCAGAAGCCCAACGTAACGTGAGCCAGTCCGTTCTAGCGGGAGTGTCGGCGGGAGTCGCAATACCACTGCATTTCGGCACCCCGCCCGGGCGCGGTCCTCCCGATCGAGAGGAGCCCGTGCGCAATATCATTAAAAAGGATACATAATTGACTATGGGGACGTTCACCAGAAATGGGGCGTGGATAGCACTTTGGGTGTGCTTCGGCCTCCTTCCTGCGTCTCTCGATTGCATCTCCGATCCCCCCGCCAGCCAGCAGACTCCTATAGGCGCACGAATCAGTCTTCCGGTTTCAGCTCAAACCAAGTCGTTCGAGGTCGGTTCCGCCTCAACGGGCGAACGTCGGGAGATCCTCTTCTTTACAAGCAGGCGCTCCGGCGATAGCCGTGGGCCTTTTCGCGAGACGGGTCTTGGTTCTAATTCCCACGGCTCGAATACGCCCTCTCCTTCGGCCCCATCTCCGGCGATGCTCTAAGTCGTTTGCTTTGTCGCACTTCCGGGATGGGTATCCCCCACCCGAAACGACTGACCGAACTCAAGTCGAATGATCTTTCAAAGCGAAGAAATGCACCAAGACAAGGCCGAAACTGTCCCGGCGAACCACAACTGAAAGCTCGTTCTCCAGTCATATGACGTGTTTCAGGACCGGTAAACGGTTAAGGCGCCGCTTCTGTGCGCGGAGCTGCCGGCTTCAGGGGGTGTTCGACAACCTGAAAGGAATCCAGGCTTGCTGATATCGGAGATTCTCAGAGCGTGGAAGAAGATCCTCGTGGGAGACAAGCCGTCCCTCTCGATAGAGATAACTCGTGAGTGCCCGCTGCGATGCCCCGGATGCTATGCCTACGATGAAAGCCACCTTGGTGGTGGAGCGACGTTGCGAGAGTTGAACGATCGCAAGGGCCAGGCCCTGATCGACGGTGTCCTGGAGATTGCGGACCGGCTGAGGCCCCTCCATTTGTCGCTGGTGGGCGGAGATCCGCTTGTACGCTACCGCGAGCTTGAGTCGCTGATTCCGCAGTTGATCGGCCGTGGCATTCACGTGCAGGTGGTCACCAGCGCATTCCGCCCGCTGCCCGCCGCCTGGCCGAATCTGCGGAATTTGAACGCGGTGGTCTCGATAGACGGTTTGCAGCCGGAGCACGACGTGCGGCGGACCCCGGCTACCTATGAGCGAATCCTCAAGAATATCGCAGGGCAGAAAATCACGGTCCATTGCACGATCACGGCGCAAATGATGCAGCGTCCAGGCTATCTGAATGAGTTTTTGCAATTCTGGGCGCCCAAGCCTGAGATCAAACGAGTCTGGTTCAGCATCTTTACACCCCAGGTAGGAGACCGACTGCCTGAAATGCTGAGCACCGGAGAGCGGGGGCGCGCGGTCGCGGAGATGATGCAACTTCGCCAGGCATATCCGAAACTGGACATGCCCAAGACGATGCTCGAACAGTTTGCAAGACCACCGCGAAGTCCCGAGGAGTGCATTTTTGCCCGGACCACCGATATCATCTCGGCGGATCTCCGTTCGAAGGTGAGACCCTGTCAGTTCGGAGGCAATCCGGACTGCGCCGCGTGTGGATGCATTGCCTCCATGGCTCTGGCAGCCGTAGGCGCTCACAAACTCGGAGGGCTGATTCCCGTCGGAGCGATCTTCGAGGCCTCCATTCGGTTTGGCGAGGCAAGAAAGAAGCGGTCCGAGCCGGCTCCAGCGGAAAGCGGGCTGAGGATCCTGCAGTAAGCGCCGGCCGATTTTCCCGTGTCGGTTCCGCGTTACGACTCGACCAGTAAGCCGCAGGGAGCCCGCCCCGAGGCAATCGCACCGGGCCCGATTTGATCAAGAGATTGTGGGGCCAGGGATCAGACCGCGCGCAACCGCACAAGGATGTAAATGCAGCCCAGGCAAAGGGGGCCGAGAATGAGGCTGTTCCGCACTATGATCGGCCAACGCGGGAGCAGAGGCACGCCGGGCAACCGTTCCGCAGCCTGAAAGGCAAGCGCCGCCACAAGGCCCACCAGTAAATATGGGATCGGATTGTAGGCCCGCGATAGAAACCAGGACGTAGCGAGATAGGCTGCAAGCGCCGCTTCGAAGCTTCGGGCTTCGTGCGCCAGGACCGGATCGGGCTCCGAGCCATCGAGAGGCCGAATAATGCGCTGGAGCTGTGTGAAGCAGATCACGAACAAGGCTAGGAAGAGCGTCATGCCGATGAATCCCGATTCGACGGCGACGAGAAGGATGGAATTGTGAGCCGTCTGGCCCACTTGATCGGCATAGTTGTGGATCCCTATGCCCAGCCCGAACGAGTGCTTGAACAGGTAGAGGCCTTCGGACCAGAGGTCCAGCCGGTCTGCGCCAGAAGATACGGAGATTTGCCGCCCTCCCGCGAATTGACCGACCAACAACCCCGCTGCGATGAGCATGCCGGCCAGGGCCGCCCCCCAGAGCTTCAAGCGGCGGCGAAGAGCCACCATCATCGTCACCACCATCGCGACCAGTGCTCCGCGTGAATGGGTCAGGGAGATCGCATAGAGCAGCACCGCACCCGGAACCAGCACCAGAAACAAATTCGCCAACTTGTTCTGGCCCCAAAACACTGTGGACAGTGCGATGGTCACCAGCATGACCTGTGCAAAGTCGTTAGGATCGTCGAGAATCCCTTGAGCCTTGAGGCGGTAATCCAGCATGAGGTCCGATCCCTCCACCGCCGCAGCGTCCCCATACACATTCTGCCGGAAGACGAACTTGTTCTCGGGATCGGTCTGATAGGCGTGGTAATTGTAAGCGCCCGCGAGCGCGAGAGTGACCATCAGGACCAGGAGGGCGAAGATTAGGATCTTGCGCCGCGAAGTAGTATCGAAGTTCACCCGAATCAAGAAGAGAAGGACGAGGTATGGGATCAGTTCGCGAAATGCTATGACAACGCCGCCAAACCAGCGCTGCAGCAAGGGGGTGCAAATCAGGACCCCGAAAAACCCTCCGAACACCACGATCTGTGGAGTATGGCGGAAGAGGGAACCCGTCAGCAGCCGGGGCATGCTGGCGACAAAGGCGACGACCGATACGTAGACCAGCGCGGAGGACTGCGCCAGCCATGGCAGCCAGGCGGCCGGCGTACCCAGCATGTAGAGCAGATAGAAAATAGTAAGAATTAGTCCCATAGGCGTATGACGGCCTGCGATAGATTATCTCGCACCCACTGGAGACATCATGGCCAGGAGGGAATCGATTCTCCCACGCAGAACCGGCGTCAACCTGGAAGTGAGCCCGTAGAGCCGGTGGAGGTCTTCCGGCTGCAGAGCGCCCAGGAGCCTCACCAGAAATGGAAACACGAAAGCCCCGGCCAGGATTCCCGCGGCGAGCCGCGCGGGCGCAAGGGCGAACGGGGAACCGGCTGCATAGGCCGCCACGGCGGATCCCAGCCCTGCGATCAGTCCTGGGACGCTTCGACCAATGGACCAGTCAATGCCGAGCGCTCGCTGTGCCCAATAGATCAGCCCAACAGTCGCCAGCAGTTGTGCGCTTCCGTTTGCAATTGCCGCGCCCAGTGCCCCCAGGCGCGGGATGAGGAGCAGGTCCAGAATCACGTTCCACGCTCCACAGCAGCAACTCCAGATCACAACGGCCCTTTGACGTTCGGCGGCCTGAAATAGGGCTTGCAGCAGCGGCATCAGGCATTTCCCCACAGCCATCGCCGCGACGACGGAGAGCAGTGGACCGGCAGGAGCGTAGCGCGGGCCATAGAGGGTAAGCACCACGTGCGGGCCAATGGCGGCGAAGCCAAACAGGAGCGCGCTGGCGATCAGAATTGAGTAGCGGAGGCCCGACCTCGCTATGGCGTACATTTTCTCGACGCTGCGGCCCAGCTCGGCCAGGAGCGAAACGCCCAGGCCGTTGACGAATACTTGCACGATCTGAACGGCTCTATCGGCGAGGTTGAATGCGATGCCAAAGAACGTTAATGCGGCACGATCTTTGCGCAGCAGTTCCAGGAAGAAGAAATCCGACTTGTCCCAAACGGCAATATTGAGCACCAGGAGCGCCGTGCCCTGGGCAGAGAAGGACAGCATGCGCTTGCGAAGATCGGGGCCGATCTTCATGCGCGGTCCCCAGCCGAGCCAGCGCACGGCGAGCGTCAGTTTGAGCAGCAATTCAACGGTGTATGCGATCGCGTAAGCGGCAGCCGCGGCGACAAGTCCGCCTCCCATCCAAAGGCCAATGCCCATGACGCCGACGAGGATCGCGCTGGATGCGGCGGCGGCGTAGAGATTCGATTGAAGCCGCTGTCCCGCCACATGCGCCAGCGATGGGATCGACATTATCATGCGGGGCACGAGGCTGAGAACGATCAGCCAGGAACTGCCCCAATAGGCGCGGTCGGTGACCGAGAACACCAGGATTTCGCCAACCACGAAAAGAGCGCCGGCGAGGATGGTCTGCAGGCGGAGCGTGGCGAAGAAGATCCCTCGCGCGCCAGGCATATCGCCCTGCCCGAGCGCCTCCGCCATATAGCGCCGTGTGGTGGATGGAATACCCAGCAAAACCACGTTGCCGCCGACCATCGCCAGCCATTGAATGTACGTGAAATAGCCAAGGCGATCGGGGCCGATCACGCGGGCCAACGGAATGCTGGTACCGAGGACGGCCACCAGACCCAGTGCCATCTCAAGCCCGAGCAGCACGGAGTTGTTGAAGGTTCTATTTACCGCCGAGCCTCGTTCTTCCGTTTCGCGCCGCAATCTCCCTTTCCTCCTGGCGCGGGCGCCCGGGGTCGTTTCTGACGTCGGGAACCCGTGCACTGTTTAAGCGACACCGGACGTGAAACGGCCATCCGCCGGTCCGGCGATGAGTCATCTCAGTATAAAGACTGGCGGACGGCTGCGTGGATCCGGGTTCGACCACACCTGGCGATCCTTCAATGGCTAGGCAATCGTCCCGGGATCGTAAGGGAGCTTGCGCGCAGCGCGCTCCACGGCCTGACGCATGTCCCAGGCCGTCGCATAGTGAAGTTCGATCCTCCGGCGTTGGCACTCGTCTTTCAACAAACGGAAGGCGTTGTCGAGTTCCCCTCCCAGCAGAGCAGCGCGCGTACGCTCCTGAGTTCCGTGTGTGTGGAGTTTGAGGAACAGGTCCGCTCCGACTCGTGGAGCGAGGTCCAACCACCTTCGTACTCGAATGGGGGTCGCGGGATCGCGATGAGCGAGTTCGCCCGCTTCGACTTTGGGCAGTAATCGGCCGCGGACCCAACGCAGGCCGATGGGGCCCGGAATCATGAGGAGATCTCGCGGCTCCCACAGCCCTGCATGGACGACTGGACCGCGATCATGTGACTTCGGGCGGGTTGGGTCGTCGATAGCCCAATACATGGCGTTGACCTGATGAGCCTGGGTGGACTCATCCCCCGAGGGCATGGTGAAGTCTGCGTAGCACCCGAGATCCCGCAACAAAGTGATCTCATTGTTGAGGCCGCACCAGCGTCCGTCGGAACGGGAATTGTCGAGTGCCCAGTTGCCGTGGACGAAGGCGAACACGGGCCGGCCCTCCACCCTGTGCAGCAGGCCATGATCGTTCGCGAGGCGTTCGATGAAGAGGTGCATCCGCTCCAAAAATGACGCCTCATTATCCCGGTCGTGGTGCAGATGGATTTCCACGTCGCCGGCGCCCGCATGGACCATCTCCGCGAGAAGAGCAAGCAGCCGGGGCCGGTACTCCTCTTCCGGGTAGAAGAACGAGTACTGTGCGGGACGGCCCACGGAATCGACGTTTCGAGCCGAGATCTCGGGCCACTTTTCGCGCCATTGGGTGACTCTCAGCAACGCAATCTCGTCCGTGGGCCGATTCCAGAAAGGCTCGAAGTGATCGGCGATGGTGAACCACAGACGCTCCGGCCGGGGGCCTGGACGCAAGTGATGGGAGATCCGCGATTGGATGTAGCAGGGCAGCCAGATTTCGGCGTGACGGGTCAGGGACATGCGCGTGCCGTCTACAGGTTATCAGCCGCGCCCGTGGCGCCGGGGCGAATGCCAGGCCACAGGCATGTTGTAGGATGCATGGGAGATGGCAAGTGGGAAAGCTTTCCCGGCAGGAACGCATCGATCCGCGGAAACGATTTGAGGAGCATGTCCAGTTCTCTATACGCGAAGCTCTACGCGAACCTGGTGCTTGCGCCAGGGTCTAGCTTGCGTGGCAGGCAGTACGATAGCCGCTACCGGTTTCTGCTCCGCAGTCAATGGTGGTCGCGCGACGAGTTGCTGGCCTTCCAATGGGCGGAATTGAGCAAACTGATCCGCTTGGCGGCCAGCTCGACACCGTATTACCGGGAGCTGTTCCGGCGGATTGGACTGGAGCCAGGCGACGTAAAGAGTTGGGACGATTTCCGGCGCATTCCCGTCCTCCGGCGCGAAGATGTTGTTCAGAACAAAGATGGCTTGGCGTCAACTGCGCTACGCCGCGCGGAGTTGCTTCCGCATGCTACTGGCGGGTCGTCCGGCGTGCCCGTCAGGTTCTACCGTACGTGGGAGAGCTACGACTGGAGAATAGCGTGCACTCGAAGAGCGTACGGATGGTCGGGGTATGCGCCCGGCGAAAAGTCGCTTTATCTATGGGGCGCGCCCGTGGGCAAACAGTCGTTCACAGCCAGGTGGCGCTCGAAACTGGCCAATGGCTTGATGCGCAGCAGGGTCCTGCCCACCTTCGCTCAAAACGACGAGGTTTGGCTCAGAGCCGCGCAAAGCTACCGGGCTTATCGGCCGCGGTTCTTGATTGGCTATGCGTCCAGTCTGCTCAGGTTCTCGCGCTATGTGGCGGAGCGTGGACTATCGCTACCGGCGCCGAGGGCAGTGCTCAGCGGGGCGGAAGGGCTGGGAGCGCGGGAGAGGGCCTTCATCGCCGGAACGCTCGGAGCTCCTGTCTTCAACACGTACGGATCGCGCGAGTTCATGTCCATCGGCGGAGAGTGCGAATTGCATGATGGCATGCACATCAACTCAGAGAACATCCTGGTGGAGACCGAGAACCCCGATTCGAACGACGCCTCGCCATTGCTCGTCACGGACCTGCATAATCACGGCACCGTGTTCCTACGCTATTTCATTGGGGATTCAGGCACTCTCTCCGACCGGCATTGCGTCTGCGGGCGCTCATTGCCGCTGCTCGGCTCGATTCAGGGGCGTGCGCTCGACACACTCACTCTGGCGAGTGGGCGCAATGTGTCGGGCCTGCTGTTTCATCACATCTTGAAGGACATCCCCGAGATCGTTTCCTACCAGGTGAAGCAGCTTTCCCCGCAAGCCGTGGAGGTTCGCGCTGTCCTGTCACAGGACATATCAGTGCGAAGCCGGGGACTGTTCGACTCCGAGATGAGAAAGGTGTTCGGCGATACGGCCGTGACGATTCGACGGGTCGACGAGTTGGAGACCGGCCATTCGGGCAAGGTGAAAGTAATCATCGGACTCGAAGACATCAGCACGTAATTCGGCCAGGAGTTCTGATTCTGATAGGGTGGTTGGCATTCGACGATCCTCGCCGGAAACGGCATGGCATTACGATGTTCGATGTAATTCCCATGCGGGGGAGTGCATTCGCGAAGGCCAGGCTATCCGCACGGGCGTTCCAGCAGGTCTGGCCCCATTCGGCGAGAGTGAGGAAAGCATTCTTTGAATACGAGTCCACTGGCTTGTCACGCCATAGTGCATTTCGGGAACGACTGGCGCGCCGAGAATCGCACCAGCAGCCACCACATCTCCGAAGCTCTTTCGAAGTATCTTCCCGTGCTATATGTGAGCACTCCTGGCTTCAGGACTCCAGAAGCAACGGCCAGGGACTTCAGACGGATTTACAACAAGCTGCGTGAAGCCCCGCGCTTGCCTCAACGGGTGGGAGACAAGATGTGGGCGATGACCATGCCGCAGTTGCCGTTCAGCGGCGTCCCCGGAATCGCCGGATTCAACCGGATGGCCGGCACGCTGCTGTTGCGGCGGGCGATTGCACAGTTGGGATTCCATAAGCTGGTCTCGGTCTTTTTCGTGCCGCATCCAGGACGCTTCGCTCGGACGCTCGGCGAAGATTTGTCCGTTTACTACTGCACGGATGACTATGCGCAGTGGCCCGGAGCCGATAAGGCGGCCGTGGTGCGATACGACGAGGAGCTTACTGCGCTGAGCGACGTCGCATTCTTTGTCTCCAAAAAGCTTCTGCAAGAGAGGAGCCGGATCCGCCAGGATCTGATCTACTCGCCGCACGGCGTCGACGTCGAAATGTTCGGCGAGTCAATGCGCGCCGACCTGCCGGTTGCGGAGGCTCTGCGCGGGATACAGTCGCCGATCATCGGGTTCTTTGGCAGCGTCGGCTCGCAATTGGACATCGAACTGGTGGCGCGCACAGCCACGGAGCGGCCGAATTGGCACTTCGTTCTGGTGGGTATGATCTCCACCGGAGTTTCGTCCTTGCTCAAGTTGCCGAACGTACTGCTGCCCGGGCCGGTTCCTTACCGCACACTGCCCGACTGGGCGCGGGCCTTCGACATTTGCATTGCGCCGTATCTCCAGAATCAACAGATGATTAATGCCAATCCGCTCAAGATCCGGGAATACCTCGCGACCGGCCGGCCGGTGGTTTCCATTTGGCTGCCAGAGGCCGAACAGTTCTCGGGCGTCGTGAGGCTCGCCAAGGATCGCGATCAATTTGTGGCGGCGATCGATAACGCGCTGGAGGAAGGGATCCAGCCCAGACAGGCCGAGCGCCTGGCAGCGGTGCGCGACTCTACATGGGAGGCTCGCGCAGAGAGCGTTTTCCGCGCGTTGGAAGACGCCATGCGCGCAAAACTCGCGCGAGCGTCTTAGCGCATAACCGCCGGACCCGGTCCGGAAAGGGACGCGTTCCTACGAAAGGTTGAGGACGTCCCTGGTTACGCCGGTCTGCTTCATGATTTTTTCCTGCAGCAGCGTAATGGCGTAAATCAACTGTTCGGGGCGCGGCGGGCAGCCGGGAACGTAAACGTCCACAGGGATGACTTGATTCACCGGGATCAGCGCGTAGTTGCTGAAGACCCCGGTCGAAGTAGCGCAAGCGCCCATGGAGATAACCCAGCGCGGCTCGGGCATCTGTTGATACAACTGCCGGATGACCGGGGCCATCTTGTTGGAGACGCGCCCGGCGATGATCATCAAATCGCTCTGGCGCGGGCTGCCGCGGAACACTTCCGCGCCGAAGCGCGCTATGTCGAAGCGGGATGCGGTCATCGCCATCATCTCAATGGCGCAGCAGGCAAGGCCGAAGGTCATGGGCCAGATGGAGTTCTTGCGCGCCCAGTTGATTGCCTTGTCGACCGTCGTCAACAGGAAGCTGTCGGCGAAGGCGTCTGCCCCCTCGGCGTCAATCCGGGTGTAGAGGTCGTCGGGCGGCTCACCGAGGCGAATCTGATTCTCACGGATAGTGGATTCCATAGCCCCTCAGTGCAGATTATCCCATGAATCGTACAGTATTTCGCGCCCGGTTCGCCGCTGTTCCGCGGCCGGGCGTCCGGTTCATTCCGGGTTTCCATGGCGGTGGCCGTCCCGATCTTCAGGGCAAAAAGCAAAGACCTGCACCGTACTGGTTAGAATGAGTTAACCAAAGGATTCAAGTGAGCGAAACACTCCCCAACGACCTGCTGGACCGCCTGTGCGAGGAATTCGGAGTCGACCGTGAGTACTGGGATATTTGGGGTAATCGTCATCAGGCCTCGCCGGATTGCAAGGCGGCCATACTTTCCTCACTGGGCCTGGATACATCCAACGCGAACCGGCTTCGCGCGTCCGCCGCGGTGCTTGCTGCCCGTCAGTGGACGCGTGGGTTGCCGCCGGTTCTCGTATTGGCGGTGAGCGATCCGTCTCCATCGGTTCGCATTACGGCGCCCGGCGCCTGGCGGCAAGCCGGCCGGGTGACACTGAGCGTCAAGTGGGAGGATGGCCGCACCGGCTTGCGCGAGTATGAGCTAAACCAACTGGAGCCTGCTGAAACGAGCACGGTGGACGGCAAGAGCTATTCGGCATTCAAACTGCCGCTGCCGTCGCCTCTCAAGACGGGCTATCGCGAACTCAGCGCGGCAGTCACTGGACCGGATGGAACGGCGGCGCACTCGCAGTGCCAGTTGATTGTCGCTCCCGATAAGGCCTGGTTGCCGGCGAGCCTGGAGCATGGTGGAAAATTGGCCGGTTTGGCGCTGAGCCTGTTCGGCGTCCGCTCGCAGAGCAATTGGGGCATCGGCGATTTCAGCGATCTGCGCCGGCTGACGCGATGGGCCGCCTCGTCGCTCGGGGTCTCCTTCCTTGGACTCAACCCGCTGCACGTGTTGCACAATCGCGAGCCATACAACACCAGCCCCTACCTCCCGCTCTCGGCGTATTTTCGGAATCCGATTTACCTGGATATCGAGGCAATCGAGGATTTTGCGGCCTGTCCCTTCGCGCTTCGACTCGTGCAGAGCGATGCGTTTCAGACCGAACTGGCATCGCTGCGGGAGTCGGAGCAGGTCTGCTATGAGGCCGTAGCGCGGATGAAGCACGGCCTTCTGCGGCTGCTGTTCCGGCGATTTCTGCGCGAGGAATGGAGCAAGGGAACGCAGCGGGCCCGGCTCTTCGACGTCTGGCGCAGAAAGCAGGGCGACCTGCTGGAGCGCTTTGCGGTCTATTGCGCCTTGGATGAGGTCCTGCACCTCCGCAATCGGGAAGTCTGGATCTGGCCGGATTGGCCCCAAGCCTACCATTCTCCGGACAGCCCGAAGGTCCGGCAATTTGCCGACACGCACTGGCGGCGCGTGCTGTTTCACCAGTGGTCCCAGTGGCAGGTGGACCTGCAACTCGAAGCCGCTCAAAAGGAAGCGCAAGCGGCGGGTATGGAACTCGGCCTGTACCACGATCTTGCTCTGGCGACCGACAAGTGCGGGGCCGACTTGTGGGCGCATCGCCAGTTCTATGCGAGCGGCTGCCGCGTCGGTTCGCCGCCGGATGGTTTCGCGCCGGAGGGCCAGGACTGGGCCTTCCCTCCGCCGAACTCGGCGGCATTGCGCGAGGACGGCTACCGGCTCTTCATCGAGAGCATCCGGCGGAACAGCCGCCATGGCGGCGCGCTTCGAATCGATCATTTCATGCGGTTCTTCCGCCTCTTCTGGATTCCGGACGGCTTCGCGGCAAAGGATGGCACTTACGTCAACGAGCAATGGATCGACATGCTGCGAATCCTGGCCCTGGAGAGCGTCCGCGGCAAGTTCCTGGTCGTCGGTGAGGACTTGGGAACCGTGCCTCCCGCATTGCGCGACGGCATGGATCGCTTCGGGATTCTCAGCTACCGCCTGTTTTACTTCGAGAAAGGCCAGGACGGTGAGCCGAAGCGCGTTCAGGACTACGTTCGGCAGGCCCTGGTGTCGTCGACGACGCACGATCTTCCGACTCTGGCCGGGTTCTGGTCAGGCCGGGACATCGAGGCGCGACGCGCGGCCGGCATGATGCCGGATGCCGGCCAATACCGGCATCAGATCGAGGAACGGCGAGTAGAAAAGGGCCGTCTGCTGCACGCGCTGATTCGAGATGGCTTTCTGCCACAGGACTTTCCGGGCGACGCAGCCAATTGGACCGAATTGACAGGCGAACTCCACAACGCGGTAATTGGCTATCTGGCTTCCACGCCGTCCATGCTGCTTTTGCTGAATCAGGAGGATCTGACCAAAGAAACCGAGCAGCAGAACTTGCCCGGCACGACTTGGCAGTACCCGAACTGGAAGCGCAAAATGCGCTACACCATCGAGGAGTTGGAGACTTCGCCGAGCGCCGGAGATTTCGAGCGCATGTTCCGCGGGTGGCTCGTGCGAACCGGCCGCCTGAGCACAGCGTAGTGGGTAGCTGGGCGGCACTCCAGTGTGGGGCGGCGCTCCAGCGCCGCGTGGGGCCTCCAGGCCCCGCCAACCTTTCCCGAGCGGGCTCCACATGACCGCCCCCAATCCACGCACCTCAGCGGGCAGGAATAGCTTCGAAGCTCGTATTGCCGATGGGGTAGCGCTTCCAGTCCTTGTAGTCGAAGTGCCACCACTCGAAGGGGAATACCTGAAAGCCCTCGGACTCCATAGCGCCGCGCAGTAATTCACGCAGCCCGCGTTGGGCTTCGGTACCGCCCTTATACGTCGGGTAAGCTCTTTCGGACATCTCGTCGTACGCGCTGGGCATCTCCACGGGACGGCCGGTTTTCAGGTCGTACAAGAGTCAAATCAACGGCACAGCCGCGATTGTGGCGCGAGCCTTGCGCCGGGTCGGCTACGAAGTCGTGCTTGTCGGGCGGAGTGGCGTGCCAGAAGATCCAGGTGACCGCCCAGGGGCGGTAGCCATCGTGAATGAGCAGCCCATATCCACGCTTCGCCAGAGCCCGGTGAGCTCGAACCAGCGCTTCAGCGGCAGGGCGCTGCAAGAAGGCCCGCGCCTGCGTGTAGACCGGAGTGCTCAGGAAGTTGTTGGATGTGGCGTAACGGATGTCGAGCCGTATGCCCGAGTCGAGGGTCGTCAGTTCGACGAGGTCGAAGGGCAGGAAGTCGCCTTGTTCGCGCGGAGGATGCTGCGCGGCTGCCTCGCGGCGTAGTTGCTCCACCGGGCGCAGCGGCTGGATGCGGAACTCCGCGGGGGGCTGCGCCGCCAGACCGAGGCAGAAGAGAGCAGGCACCAGGCGCGACAGAAGCATGGTCTTCAGATTGTACGCCCAGGTAGGGGGTCAGTTCCCGAGATGGCGGTCTACCGAGTATTGACGCAGAACCCGTCTAGGACCTTGTCCAACTGCGCCCGCGCCGTCGCGTCCTTCAGCCCGTCGTATGATACGGATTCCCCAACGGTTCCGATATAGCGCCAGGCGCTGCCGTCCGGCCGCTTGCCCCGAGCGTCAATGATCAATCCGCCCCACGCAGTAGCATAGTCGCGCTCCGAGTATTCCTCCGCCTCCCAAACGTCCCTGTCGTGCGGCAGACCGAGAGTCCAGGAAGGACCTCGCCCGTGCTTAATCCCGACCTTCTTCCCCCCAGCCTTCACCCAGTACCATCGGGCCGTGTAATCGATGTCCGTGCTGGGTTTGGTCGACTTTACGCCCTTGATTTCCGGAAAGCAGAACAGCCCGTGCAGACCCCTGGTGCAGGCTTGAGAACAAGCCGGAGCCGTCAGCGTCGCGGACGGCATGACCACGCGCAGGAAGTCGCCCGTCACCTTCCTGATTTGAGGTGCGTAGAGGGGTTTCCGCAATGCGAACGCAGACGCTGCCGTACGTATCTCAAACTTTCCGAGAGCATCGGTCTTGATGTTGCAGTAGATTGCTCCGTAGTGGTCGAGGCACACATCCTGAAGGGGTACACCTGCGGCATCCACCACGATCCCGTGAACGGTTCTCGTTTCAGCACCAATCAACGGAAACAAGAGAATTGCCGCCCAAAACCGTTTCACGACGCTCAGCTTATCACGGACGTCGGAGTCCATCACCGCCTCTATGTCCGTTGGCCCAGCCTTGCGGCACCGGGCACTCCGTCCGCAGGGTCAGACTACGGTAACGCGGTATTCCACCAATGCCGCCAATTGACCGACGATAGTCCGATTGGTGGGGATCATTCTGTCACCAAAGGGGTGGACGGAATTTGAGTACCTGCGCGAAATCGAATGGGGAGTGGCGACAATTCGCGCGGAGTTCTCGATGCCACTCAATTAATGTTCGTCCCGTTCTGGCGCTTACCATTCCGGCTCCTCGCGGCTTTCGATGTGGTCGGAACCACGAGCGGCTTAATGTCCGCCATCTTCGGCGCAATCAGCGGTGGCGGTACGCCAAAGTAGTCAGGCGACGAGCAACGGGCGTTGTATCCACATTGGGTTGCCGGGGGCGGCGGAGGTTCTACAAACATGTTTCGAACGGTCTCCGCTGCCAATAGGGCCAAGGCCATAACGCTCGCGAGAGTCGCAATGATAAGAGGGCGATGTTGCATATATCGACTCGCCCATCAGTCGAGCCTACTTAATTCGACACTGCGTTCCAGCCGCAAGTTCCCGACATCGCTTGACACCGGGCCACTCGGCTCCACAACCGCCACCCTACTCAAAATACAGCAATAATGGACGCGATGAATGGGTGAAGCGCGGATCACGTCGCACGTGGAGACAATTGAGGTGACGCGCAGTCGTGTAGCCGAGAGTCCTCGACGCGGCCAGTGCTCGATATGGTGCGCATAGCGTAAACTGGGCGGGTTGCGCCGCGCAGGCGTGGAGGGCTAGGTCTGCGTCAGACTTGCTCACTGACCCACTACCTACGCCCCGAGCCCATGGTCCGAGCGATCGATGATATGTCGCGTTGCATCCCCGCATTAGGGCATGCAGGGCATCGCCAATCACTGGGTGAGCCGGTTCTACCGGAAGTATCGCCGGTGCTCGATCAGCAGGCAGCGATCCTGGACAGCCAGCAAACCTGCCGCTTGAGCGCGAGCGAAAGCCTCGTCGTGGATCACATCGAGTTGGAGCCAGACTGCTTTTGCTCCGATTGCGATGGCCGAATCCACGATAGCGGGCACGAATTCGGGACGGCGGAAGACATCCACGCAATCCACCTTAACGGGGATGTCCTCCAGGCGCGCGTAGGACTTCTCTCCGAGCACCTCCGCTTCCTGTGGATTCACCGGGATGATCTTGTAGCCGCGTTTCTGCATGAACTTCGCGACTTCGTAGCTTGGCCTCAGCGGGTTCGAAGACAGGCCAACCACCGCGATGGTGTGGCAATCCTGCAGGATTTGCTGCTCCGGGGTCAACGGTCATCTCTCCTGCGCGGGCCGGGCTTGCGGGACGGCGGCTTGCGGGAGCCGGGCCGGTCGGAATTGGGGCCGCCAGGAGGCCTCGATCCTGGTCCTCTGGAGGCCGGTCCCTCAGACCGGGGCCCGCCCGATTTCGGTCCACCGTACGGCCGGGATCCAGGGCCTCCTCTCGAAGGCGGCCGGTTGGACGAGGGCCTTTCGGGTCTTGGTCCATCGTATGGCCGCGAGTCCGATCTCTTCGACGGCGGTCTGTCGGAAATGGGGCGCTTGAACGAGGGCTTATCGGACCTCGGCCCGTCAAACGATCGCGAATCAGGCTTCCTGAACGCCGGTCGATCCGACGGAGGCCGCGAAGGCTTGTCGGATCGTGGCCCATCGTACGGCCGCGAGCCCGGTCTCCTCGAATCCGGTCTGTCGGATGGCGGACGCTTGAACGATGGCCTGTCGGACTTCGGCCCGTCAAACGACCGCGAATCCGGTCTCCTCGATGCCGGTCTATCCGACGGAGGCCGCGAGGGCCTGTCGGACCATGGGCGATCGTACGGCCGCGAGTCCGGTCTCCTCGAATCCGGTCTGTCGGATGGCGGACGCTTGAACGATGGTCGGTCAGACTTCGGCCCGTCAAACGACCGCGAATCCGGTCTCCGCGACGTCGGTCTATCCGACGGAGGCCGCGAGGGCTTGTCGGATCGTGGTCCGTCGTATGGCCGCGAGCCCGGTCCCTTCAACGGCGGCCGGTCGGAAATGGGGCGCTTGAACGAAGGTCGATCAGCCTTCGGTCCGTCGAATGACCTCGAATCCGGTCTCCTCGACGCCGGTCTATCCGATGGGGGCCGCGAGGGCTTGTCGGACCTTGGTCCATCGTACGGTCGTGCGCTCGGGTCTCTTGGACGGCGGTCTATCGGATATCGGGCGCTTGAACGAAGGCCTGTCCGACCTCGGCCCGTCGAACGACCGCGAATCCGGTCTCCTCGACGCCGGTCTATCTGACGGAGGCCGCGAGGGCCTGTCGGATGTTGGTCCCTCAAACGGCCGCGAATCCGGCCTCCTCGCATTCGGCCGGTCTGATGTGGGCCTCTGGAATCTGGAACCGTCTGGTCGCACCCGAACTTCTGGTCTCGGCGCGCTTCGTTCTTCCGTTGGCTTCTCAAACTCCGATGCATCAGACCGTGGTCCCTGCGCCGCGGGCCGCTCGAACTCTTGACGCGGAGTCGTGGGCCTTCGCGTGACCGGCCGGTCTCCTCCACGCAGCTCGGCATGCGCTCCGGACTCTTCCGGTGGGTGGAATTTCGGACGCCGGAAACGTTCCTTGGGCAGCACCGGGTACTCGCTTCTGACCGTTTCGATCGGGCCTTCCTGCCCGGACGGAACTGGTTTCCGGGAGTGGCGCAGCGATTCCGCCTCGCTGCGGCTAATCAGTTTCTGAAAATGCTCGACTTCTTCCGCGTTGAGATAGCGCCACATTCCCGGCGGCAGTCCACCCAAAGTGAGGAACCCGATCTTCACTCGCCGCAGCTTCTCCACCAGCCGGTGGAAGTGCGTGAACATGATGCGGATCTGGTTCTGACGGCCTTCCATCAGCCGAACTTCATACCACGGGTTCACGCTTTTCCGGATCAGCTTGATCTTGGCCGGAGCCGTTCGCCGTCCGCTCAATGGGACACCCGCCTCGAACCCTGTGAGCTGTTCCTCGCTCAGGAAGCCGTTCGCCTTCACGACGTAAACCTTCTCGACGTGGCCTGCGGGCGACGTGATGCGATTGGCGAAGTCGCCGTCCGTCGTCAACAGCAGCAGCCCCTCGGAGTGGTAATCCAGCCGGCCTACTGGGAAGACGCGCTCCTTCACCCCTTTCAGCAAATGCATCACCGTCGTGCGCCCCTGCGGGTCGCTCACGGTGGTCACCACCTCGCGAGGTTTGTTTAGCGCGATGTAGACGTGACGCTTCGGCAGCCTGACCAGCGTGCCGTCCACCTTGATGGAGTCCGTCTCCGGATCGGCCTTCGAGCCCAGTTCCTTGAGAACCTCGCCGTTCACCGTCACCCGGCCCTCGACGATCAACTGCTCGGCCTTCCGCCGGCTCGCGAATCCGGCTTGCGCCAGAATCTTCTGCAGACGTTCCTCAGCCATGGTTCTCCTCTGATTCGGGCCCGGTTTCGGGCGTGGGCGGCGCTTCCGGTTGCGGATCGGCTTCGGACTCGGGACGCGGGTCTGTCTCCAACACGAAACCCGAGGCGGCGGCATCGCCGGAGCGCTCCAGTTCGGCTGCCTGTTGCAGCAGTGGGGCCGAGGCATCCGCTTCCGGCCGCTCCTCCAACTCGTCGTCAGAGATCGACTGGCGCCGGATCTCTTCGAATTCTTTCAGCGTCGGCAGCTCCGAGATGCGATTCAGTCCGAACTGCGTCAGGAACTCCTTGGTCGTCTTGTACAGGATTGGCTTGCCGACCACGTTCTTGCGCCCTGCGGTTGTAATCAGCTTCCGGTCCAGCAGCGTTTTCAAGACTCCGACACCCTGCACGCCGCGAATCTCCATGATTTCCGGTGCCGTTACCGGCTGCTTGTAGGCGATCACGGCCAGGGTTTCCAGCGCCGCGCCCGAAAGCTTCAGCGGCTGCTTCAAGTTCTTGACGAAATTGCGGATCGCTTCGTGGTGCTCCGGTTTCGTGGCGACCTGATAGCCGCCCGCCACTTCGCGCACGAACACTCCGCGATCGGCGCGCGCGGTGTCCTCCATCAACTCGCGCAGGATGCTCTCCACCCGTTCGACCGGCTGGTTCAGAGCCGCGGCCATTTGCGCCGCGGGCACCGGTTCCGGAAGCACATAGACGATCGCTTCCAGGACCGCCTTCAGAGTGGCTGCGTCAGTTTCCGCTTCCGTGGCCTGGTCTTCCGTGGACCCGATCAGCTCATACGCATTGATCGAGGTCTCCGAATCGGAGTCGTTCTCTGAAGTGGCGTTCTCACCGTTAGGAAGCGGCGCGTCCTCATTCATCTCCTGATCGGTTTCGGGGATCTCCTCCGCATCCGACACCGGATCTTGGTCGTCGGGTACGAGTTCGTCTTCGAGAAGGTCCTCGTCCAGTTCGCCCGAACTGGCATCCTCCGGGCCGTCATCATTCGCGCTCTCATCCGCGGACTCAAGGGACTGAACCGTCGCGTGCTCGGCGGAGACGTCTCCCGACGCTTCGTCAGCAACGGACACCTCCGGCGCAAGCTGTTCTTCAGCCAATACTTCTGTCGCGGGCTGCTCGGCAGCCTCGTGTAGCTTCTCTTCTTCCATCTCGGTATTTCCGCGGTTGCTAACTCTTATACTCTTGTTCGATCCGCGCCGCATCCTCGTCCGCCGCGAGCATTTCGTCGAACCTCTCGTCCCGCCGGACGTGGATCTCGCCGAAGTTTTCCGCCTGCGTCAGGTGGATCGCCTGCTGCTTCACCATCTCGAGGATGGCCAGGAAAAGGCAGATCATCGCCCGCCGCGAGCGCTGTTGCTCAAACAACGGCACCAGCGCCAGCGTCTGCCGTTTGGGCAGCGCCGAAAGGGTCTGTTTCAGGAACAGGATCATGTCGGGGATGCCGACATCTTCCTTGCTCACCTCGTACATCGGGCGGAGCTTGGCGCGTTCCAGCACTTTTTGGAACGTCTTCACCAAATCGATCAGGCTGACCGCAAGACCGGGCTCCTGCTCGTCCAGTACGAACCCCTGGACCTGAGGATTGGTCCAGATCGCTTCCTCGATCATCCGCTTTTCCTGCAACATTGCCGCCGCCGACCGGTACTGCTCGTGCTCGATCAGCCGGTCGACCAGCTCTTTGCGCGGATCCTCTTCCGGGTCCAGTTTGTCCAGCTCCGGATCGCGCGGCAGGAGCATGCGGCTCTTGATGTGGATCAGAGTCGCCGCCATGTAGACGAACTCCGCCGACAGCTCGATGTCGAGTGCCATGGCGCGGTGGAGATAGTCGAGGTACTGCTGGGTGATCTGAGCGATCGGAATGTCGTAGATGTTGATTTGCTGTCTGCGAATCAAATCCAGTAACAGGTCCAGCGGCCCCTCGTAATGCTCCAACTGGATGTTCAGAGGAGAAGACACCAGTATTCAGGATACCAGCATGGCATCCGGGCGGCTCCCGGATCGACGGATCGACGGGATCGACCGGAGCTTCGGCGCGCCACGGAAAGCGGGATCGCGAATCACATCTCGCCGATTCAGGAACTGGTGGGGCAGTAGCGGCACCGTTGCATTGGAAGGCCTAACCCAACGCAATCGTTCGTTCAACTCACCTCTTCCGAATCAGTAAGCACTCCAAGCCGAGAAGGTTGGTAGTTGATCGGTACTACTTCAGAGTAGAATACGTGGCTAGTTCGTGAACCTGGCTAGTGCAATCGTACGTCTAACCAATTGCGGATACGGAAAAGCTACTCGCTATGCCCGAATCGCCGATATATAATACGTCTGGGTTTGGTGCGTCCTGGCAGGAGGTACCATGCAACCGCAAATAAAGAGTGGGAAAGGAGGTAAGGCAGTGGCTACGATGGTGTGCCCGGTCAGCTGGCTTCGTAACGAAGCGACGTTGAGCGCGAGCGTGAGCCAGAGCCGCAGCCTGCCTTTCCTTGTACGGGCGGCTTTGGCGGTTTGGCTATTCCCAACTGTCCTGAAGGCGATCAACCGTTGCCTCTCCGGAGACCAGCTCGGCCGATTGACCTGCGAGCAGGCTAAAGAGCTATATGATCCGCTTGCGCAACTCAACGGCGAGCTGACGCGTATTCTGCACTCTCCGCTACGATCCAAGCTCCTAGGGGTTGTGTTTCGCCCTTGGTTCCGGAGCGTGGAAGAGCAGAACGAGCGGCTTGGGGAAATTGTGGAAACCCTTGCATGGGCATCGGACGACGACTTGAGGTCGTTCGTCAACTCCGCGCTGGAGGAACTAAGGCACCCCGCATAGGGATTCTGTAAGTGCCATTCCTCATCGACGCCGAGGCTAGTTCAAAGCTCTCCAAGAAAGTAAAACTACTTCGGAAGTCTTTTCCTCACATCGATAGGGACCTTGCCGGCCTGTACGAAGACATCAGGTCCGATTACACGGCTCATGGAGACGGAGTTCCCGGATTCCAAAATGTGGTCTGGAAGTTCCGTTGCCAATGCTCAGATATGGGCCGCGGCAAGTCGGGCGGGTTCCGTGTTCTCGCTTTTGTGGACGTTGCCACAAACACAATCTATCCGTTTTTCGTTTACTCGAAGGCGGAATACGAAAAGGCTCCCGGCCAGCAGCCCCCAGCCAAAGAGATCAAGGAATGGCTGAAGTCCTTAGTTGCGGAGATCAACAGCCCGCCCGAGGAACCCGCCGAATGAGCGCAACTTTCTCGTGCCTGGCCCCCCGGATTCAATTCCGCGACGCAACGTTTACGACACCACCCCGCATTGATGCCCGCATCGATGGCCTCCCCGCGCGGCAGGCCGCACTCCGTCGGTAAATTCAATTTGACGCTGGCTGGCTCACGCCAGGACGCGATCCACCACTTCGGCCGCGCCGGGCTCGGATAGACTTGATTGAGATTCGAACAAGCGCGATGGCACGACACAAAGAGGCCTTCACAGTCGGGGTCGTGATACCGACCTACAATTACGCCCACGGTCTGGGCCGCGCCATCGAAAGCGTGCTGGCCCAGAGCCGGCCGGCCGACGAATTCGTCATCGTCAACGACGGCTCTACGGACGGGACGCTTGACGCCGTCGCCAGTTATGGAAACCGTTTGCGCTGTGTGACCCAGGCAAACGGCGGCGCCGCCGCGGCTCGAAATCGCGGTGTGAGGGAGCTTGGAAGCGATTGGGTGGCGTTTCTCGACCAGGATGACGAATGGCTTCCCGAGAAACTGGAGCGTCAGTGCGACGCACTCGAGCGCGCTCCGGAGGCGGCATTCTGCTGCACCGGCGCGCGGAATTGCGAGGACGGGGAACGCCACGGCGATTTTCTTCCCGACCCCGTGAATATCGCCCGCGACTTTCGCTACCGGAACTGCTTCGGCTCGGCAAGCTCGTACATGATTCGACGCGACGCCTTCTTGACACTTGGCGGATTTCGAGAGGCGCAGAGGACCTTCGCCGAAGATTGGGATCTGGCTGTCCGGCTCTACCTTCGCTTCCCGTTTTGTGCCGTGCCCGAGCCGCTCATCAATTACCACGAGAGTTCGGCCGGAGCCAGCAGCAAGGCCTTCGAGATGATGGAGGCCGAACTGCGAATGGCCGAAAACACATTGCTTGAGGGCCTGACCGGATTCGACCGGATCCTGACCCGGCGGCGCTTGCTCGCGCACATCCACTTTCGCGCGGCGCGCAATCTCCCTGATTCACCGGGCCATCGCGCTTCCCTGGTCGCCGCATCGTTGCGGGACTGGCCGGCGCCGCTCGGCGAGGGTCCCCGTCTGCGGGCACTCGCGAGCGCCCTACGCGCCGGTATGCGCTGATTGCGGCACCGCCGAAATCCCCATGCAAACAATGGGGTATATCTCCCCCGGTCACCACGCGATACTATGGGAAGCGGCGAAATGCATATTCCCGACGGATTCCTGGCGGCTCCCGTGTGGGGCGGATTGTGCGCGGCTGCCGCGCCCGCCGTCATGCTGGCCGCGCGGCGCTCGCGCAGGGACCTGGACGAGTCGCAGGTCCCGATGATGGGTGTGCTCGGCGCGTTCGTGTTCGCCGCGCAAATGGTGAATTTTCCGCTGGGTGCGGGCACAAGCGGGCATCTTCTCGGCAGCGCCTTGCTGGCCTCCACGTTGGGCCTCGCGCCGGCGATGATCGTGATGACGGCGATTCTATCCCTGCAGGCTCTTGTATTTCAGGATGGCGGCCTGCTCGCCCTGGGAGCCAACGTGTTCAATATGGCCGTAGCCGGAACTCTGGCGGCCTATTGGCCTTGGCGCGCGCTCGCCGGGACGCGCTTCCGCAAGCTCGGGCTGTTCGTGGGCGGCTTCTGCTCGGTGCTCGTGTGCGCCTTCCTCGGCCTGACCGAATTGTCGGTTTCCGGAGTCCGCTTCGGCCCGACGACCCTGAGCCTGGCTCTGTTTGTATTCCTGATCAACGCCATCCTAGAAGGCGCCATCACGACTGCGGTCGCAGGTTCCTTGGAAACCATGCGCCCAGGTTGGTTGAAAGCGCCCGCCTCGGAGGGACGTCCCGTCTTGATGCTCCTCCTGGCGATCTCCGTGGTCCTGGCCTCGGCTGGATTGCTCTTCGCCTCCACGCGCCCCGATGGGCTCGAAAGGCTCGCCGCCATGACGGGGCTGGCATCCCGGGAGAAAGCGCTGTTCGCGGCGCCGCTCGCCGGCTACCAGTTCAGCCTTCCTGGCGCGGCTTGGATCGGTAAGGCTGCCGCCGGATTGACCGGTCTGGTGCTGGCCGCCGCCGCCTGCATAGGACTCGCCCGCTGGTTCTCCCGTTGGCGCAGCGCCTGACATCATCGTGGTGAATCACGGTCCGCTTTCGAGTATTCGCACGCTGGAGGATTGGAGCCGGACTGACTCCTGGATGCACCGGCGCGATCCACGCGCAAAGCTCCTCTCGGCGCTCTTCGTCCTCGCCGCGCTCGCGCTGATGCCGGCGCGTGATACCGCAAGCCTGTGGCTCGGCGTCGCGGCAGCAGTCGCCATCCTGTCGGTGGCAACCACCAGCGCCAGATTGCCGGTGCTCGCCATCCTTGCCAGGGGTTGGGTGGTGTTGCCTTTCACGGGGCTCTTCGCCTTGCTCGCCTGGTTGGAGGGCAATCCGCAACGCGCCGTCTCACTCCTGGCCAAGTCCTGGCTATCGGCGGTCGCGGTAGTCTTGCTGATGGCCACGACGCCTCTGGAACGCCTGTTTGCGGGCCTCCAAGAGATGGGCGTGCCTCCGTTGCTGGTATCCGTGGTGCAGTTCGTGTGGCGTTACCTGCATGTGGCGTTCGCACAACTAGGCAGAATGCAGATTGCGCGCGCGGCGCGTGGAGGCGAGCACCGCTTCGTCTTTGCCACCTCCACCGTCGCCGTACTCTTCGCTTCCAGCGCGGCACGCGCGGAGCGGGTGCACCGGGCACTGCTCTCCAGGGGCGGAGAAGCCCACTTCCCGCTTCTGGATCCCTTAAGAATGCGCGGGGCGGACTATGCGCTGCTGGCTGCCGCATTGCTGGCTGCCGCTCTTCTCGCCGTCTCCGGAGGCTTCCGATGAGCCATCACCAGCCGATTATTGAAGTGCGCGGATTGCGCTATCGCTACGAGGATGGCACCGAAGCGCTCGCCGGAGTCGACTTCATGGTGCACCGTGGCGAACGGGTCGCTCTGCTGGGCGCGAATGGCTCAGGGAAGACCACATTCCTGCTCCACTTGAACGGCATCCTGCGCGGTGAGGGCTATATCGAGGTCAGCGGCACCGAACTCAGCAAGGCCAATTTGAAGGACATCCGGCGCAAGATCGGCTTCCTGTTTCAAGACCCTGAAGATCAGCTCTTCCTGCCCACCGTCTTGGAAGACGTAGCGTTTGCCCCACTGGAGCAAGGGTGTCCTCCCGAAGATGCTAAGAAGCGGGCTATGGCCGCGTTGGAGTGGGCCGGACTAGCTGCCGAAGCGCACCGCGCGCCGCATCGGTTGAGCGCCGGGCAACGGCAGCGGGCCGCCCTGGCCGGAGTGCTGGCGGCGGAACCCGAAATACTCGTTCTCGATGAGCCGACCACGCACCTGGACCCCCCTTCGCGGCGGTCTCTGCTCGCGCTGCTGGAAGGGCTGCCGCAGACCATCCTACTGGTCACTCACGACGTAGCCTTCGCCGCGCGCCTGGCCCGTCGCGCGGTGTTCTTCGAGCGTGGACGCATCGTCGCGGACGGGCCCATCCAAACTATCGTGAGCGATCACCGCTGGTCGCTGGACTGATCCCCCTCCTGGGAACGCCGATCTCCAGATCGGCTCTTGACGCGGCACCTCGAATCCCGACGAGCCCAAAGGGAACATGAGGTTCCCTTTGGGCAAAAGAGACCATTTAGAATCAGCGAGTTACGAGCGAGAACGGAACCTGAGGTTCCCTTTTGCGTTTCGACACAGCCTGAAGCGCCACAGTGTACGAGCCCCCCTGGGAACGCCGATCTCCAGATCGGCCCATGCTTCCGTTCCTGCCTACGCCAGCTTGAACTGCTTCAATTGGATCTTCTTCAGATCCCCCACCCCCAGGCCCAGCAATCCGGCGATGTCGATATGCTCGGGCTGCATGCGCACGAAATGGCTATCGTCGTCCATGTACGCCAATGCGACCGGCTGCCGGCCCATCTTCACGCGCTGCGCGTCCAGCACGCCCAGCCCGATGCGATCCATCGCGACCGGGTCGGTGGAGAAGTACATCGTCTTGTGCTCCCAGGTGTACTTCGCGCAGGTCGGCAACGGCCCGCCGTGGTACGCCGCCTTGATCGCATCGGTGATATTCAGCACCACCTTCTGGCGGATGATCGCGTGATCCACGATGGCCGGAATGAACGTCCCGCAGGAGTTATTCGACGCGTCGCTGTGGCTGCGCGAGACGTTGTTCACCAGGCCATGCGACATGTTCTTGAGCGCCAGGGTAATGCCCGCCGACTGATGGTGCTTCAGCACGCACAGGTTCACCATCTTGTTGACGTCGCGCGCGATGAACTTCGCCAGGTACGACCGGCGGTAATGCCGATCGTTCAGATCGGCCTTGGGCAGCAGCAGCGGCAGTTCCACGTACTGGCTTTCGTCGTAACCTGCCATGTCGAGTTGGAACGGATCAGGCCTGTCAGTGCCAAAGGTCCAGCGGACGCCCTCGGGCAGCCATTTGGGGAATCCAGCTTCGAGAAACTCTGCCTTGTACCGGTCGTAAGCCACGATGTCGCTTGGCTTCACGCCAGCCGCCCTAAGCCCTTCAACGATTTCGAGAAAGACTTCCGGCGCGGAGATGACCGCCGGGCGTCCCACCGGGTTCAGCTTCACGCCTACAACGTCGCCCGGCTGGAAGAAGAACTTCCACGCCTCCTGCCAGGACGGAGCGCCGGTCAGCTCCATCATGCCCTTGCGCATCGTGTCGCGTACCGCCTCGCGATTGTACTGGCCCGCGGCAATGCTGCCGGGGTGGAAGACCTCCACCACGCGTCCCGGGAATGGACCGGGGATGCCGAGCTTGTTAGGTGAATTGGCGGAACAGGCGGCGGCGCCCGTCAGAAGGGAGCTGCTGAGCACCTCGCGGCGAGTCAGTTTCAGCATATTTCGGCCCTCGTGCCACATGAGAATAGCACTCCTGGCTCGCGAGTCGAAGGGGGATTGGCCTTTGAGGGCTTACTTGGGAGGCTGCGCTTCGCGTTTCTTGTATGGGAATTTCTTCCAGTCCTGCGCCGCGCGGCCGTTGCGGTCCCACATCACGGCGCCGCCCTTAATGGTGACTTCGGCGATGAAACCGGCGCGTCCCATCGAACCGCGCGCCGGCGGAATCGAGGAAACCGAACTCCCCTTTCTGCAACTGCAGCAGCGTCACATCGGCGACAGCGCCGGGCGTCAAGTGGCCTAGTTCTTCGTGATGAATCTCTTTCGCCGGGTTCCAGGTGGACATCTCGATCACCTTCTGGAGCGGCGCGCCAAGGTTCAGGATCTTCGACATAGTGTCGGGAAAGTCCTTCATGCCCGCGTTCATGCTGCCCGTATGGAGGTCCGTGGAAATGGAATCGGGCCAGAAGCCCGCGCGTGTAGCAGGCACGGCGACATTCCAATAGAAACTGCCGCCGCCGTGGCCGACGTCGAAAATGATGCCGCGCTTGCGGCCGGCTTCCATCGCCGGGTTGAGCGTTCCGCTATCCAGAACCTCATCGCGGTTGCCCGAATAGCAATGCGTGTAAATGTCGCCGGGACGCAGTTTTTCGAGGAACAGCGCGCGGATGTTGCGCTCTTCGTTGGTCCAGCCGAAATCGATCATCACGGGCAAGTGCGCAAGCTCGCCCGCCTTCACCGCGGCTTCCACCGAAGGCCAGCCCTTGCCGTAATAATGGGCGGACTTGAAGCCGACCACCACGTCGGCGTTTTCCTTGGCGACCTGCGCGGCGGCCTCCGGAATCATCTCAGCCGGATTTGTCTCCGGCGCAGTCCCCATCCCGGCCCCGAAGATGTTCACGAAGGCCAGCACGCGCGTCTGCGCCCGATCGATCACGCGCTGACGAAAATCCGCGAAGTTGCGCCACCCGGCCGTGCCCGCATCCACCATCGTGGTCAGACCAGTCCGGAACGAGAAGCCGTCCGGATAGACGCTCCAGTCCCCGGTGTAGACGCCTTTCATGCCCGTGCCCGCATAGACGTGCACGTGAATGTCGATGAGTCCCGGAGTCACGAGCAACCCCTCGGCATTCACGATGCGTTTCGCCTGCGCGGCCGGAATGGACGGAGCAACCCGCGCGATTTTCCCATCCGCAATCGCGACGTCGGAAAACGCCTCTATCTTGTTCTTCGGATCGATGACGTACCCGCCCTTAATGAGCAGGTCATATTGCTGAGCGTGGGCCATCACCGCGAGCGAGGTCAGAGCAACCGCCTTCCACAACATACGCGCATGCTACCAAGCCTCGCACTCCAGCGCACGCAACGCGATGTCGGTGATCGCCTGTGTGTCGCACGATTTGTGGCGCACGCTTCAGCGTGCCGTGGCGGCATTCATGCCGCCATTCCGGATGTCGAGATGAATCTCGCCACCGCACGCTAAAGCGTGCGCCACAAGGGCGTGTGCCGCGGAAATCGATTCACTCGCTGGAGGGCTACCAGCGGGCGCTTATGCCAGAATCTTGCGCGCCAGGCCGGTGTTCTGGGCAACCTCGTCCTTGAACTTGCCGACCATGCCGACAATGATGGCGTCCGTCGGTTTGATGCTCGAGTACGCGTTGCGAAGCACTTCCTCGATACGCTCCGGAGAGTTGATGTTCCGTCCTGCGCCCATCACTTTGAACGCGAAGCAGAACTTCTTCGTCTGGCGGATCATCTTGAACATGCGTTCCGGATCGCGCTCCATGAAGGTCTCGCCGAGCGGCGCTTCGCCGAACTCCGCGCGCGTCTCTTCCGCGGTCCGGGAGACGCGGTACAGGCACGTCATGTAGTAGTCGTTCTCCCAACCTTCACTCTCGACGACGTCCACGACGCCGGGATTGTGCGTTGAGATGCCGGCCATCACGCCCGTGTCGTGCACGGCCTTCACAAAGTCGTGGACCTCTTGCTTCTTGCCGGCGCGGAACTTCTCGTCGGTGCGGTTGCCGTGGTGGCCGATGCACATCGGCTGCATCTCTTTCACCACCTTGGCGAGCAGGGTCCAGTCCTTCATCAGCGCGAAATCGGCCAGCAATACGAGCTGCATTTTCCCGCCGGCCGCACGGTAGCGCTTGAAGTCGTCCACCGGGCAAGCGCCCGCGGGCTGATCGTTGTAATGGATCTGCCAGGTGTTGATGCCCATCTCCTCGGCGTGCAGCAGCAGGCGCAGTCTTCTGCTCCGGCGTAAAGTACTCGCGCATGCAGTTGTCGAGCAGCGAATTGAAATGCGAGTACCCGTACAGCGGGTTCGACCCGATCACCATGCGCGTGACCTTGTGCTTGCCGAAGGGAACCGTCGGCAAGAGCGCCTGAGGCTTGGCTGGCGGCTCGGCGGCTGAGGTCGCGGACACCGCGGAGGCGGCGGCGAGGGTGGCGGGCAATGCGGATGCCACCTGAAGAAACGAGCGGCGGGACTGGGCCATTTCGAACTCCTTACGGACTTTCAGGGCTGATTCTACAGAAATGGGAAGGAAGATTCAATGAGACGATTCATGGGCGGTTCCTGCGGAGCGCCGCTCTTCGATAGAATCGGTGGCGAAAGGTAGCACTCGATGAGCATCACTCGCCGCGACTTTGCCCGCGCCTCCGCCGTGACGGCGCTTTCCTATTCCCGCATTCTTGGCGCCAACGACCGCATCGCACTCGGCGTTGTCGGCACCGGTGGACGCGGCACCTACGTGATGACGTTGTTCCAGAAGGAACAGGGCGTCGAGGTGCGCGCGCTCTGCGACGTCTATGCCGCACAGATCGACGAGGCCCAGAAGAAAGCCCCCGATGCTAAGGGCTTCTCGGATCATCGCAAGCTGCTTGAGTTGAAGGAGATCGATGCGGTGCTGGTGGGCACGCCCGACCACTGGCACAAGGGCGTCGCTATCGATGCGCTCAACGCCGGCAAGGACGTCTACTGCGAGAAGCCGCTGGTGCGCCGCCGCGAAGACGGCCCGGAAATCGTGCGCGCGGCGCGCGTCAACGACCGGATCTGCCAGGTCGGCATGCAGCAGCGCTCCGGCACCGTTTATCTCGAAGCGCGCGAGCGCTTTGTGAAGAGCGGCCTGCTCGGCAAGCTCTCGCACGTGTGGTGCGTCTGGAACTCCGGCATCCCCGGTCCGCTGCCCACGGAACCGCGCGAGAAGCCGTCGAACCTCGACTGGGTGCGCTTCCTCGGTCCGGTGAAATACCGCGACTGGAACCCGGGGCAATATCTCGATTTTCGTGCGTTTTTGGACTTCGGAGGCGGCAAAATGACCGATTTTGGCGCACATTGGATCGACGTAGTCCACATGTTCACGGGCGTCGACGCGCCGTTGTCGGTGAGTTCGCAGGGCGGCGTCTACTTCGACTTCCACGACGGCCGCACGGCTCCGGATACCATCTCGGCGCTATACACCTACCCCGGCTTCACGGTGCATTTCGAATCGCTCGCGGTGACGGGCGGGCCGGAATACGGAGTGACGTTCTTCGGCGACAAGGGCAAGCTCTTCATCAATCGCAACCGCTACGAGTTCCTGCCCGCGGGCAAGGGCGCGCAGCCTGTGATCGCGAAGTTCCCGGGCGACATCACCCAGGAGCATGTCCACAATTTCCTGGAGTGCACGAAGAGCCGCAAGCTGCCTAACGGCGACGTCTACCTCGGCCACCGCTCGGCACAGGCTTGCCTGCTGGCCGTGCAGTCTTACGAAGAGGGACGCACTATTCACTTCGACGGCGAACGCGAAGAAGTGATGCCGCTGCAAGGATAACGGCGCGAGTCTCGTCTCCCGCCGCCCGCTGTCGCCGGACGCCGGCCGCCTCAGATTCAGGAAGAAAGGATTACCGCCTCTGGAGTTCCGGGGCGGTAGATTCTGCACTCATTCCCTCGTCGGCCGTCCCGTATAGTTATTGATTCTTCGATCCGCCGTTTTGGCCGCGGCGTTGCATTGCACATTACGGGGGTTCTCATGTCAGGCATGAACTTGCGGTTGACCGTGGCTGCACTCGTTGGCGGAGTGGTGCTTGTGGGGGCCGCAACCGCGTTCAAGCATCACGGTCAGCCCGCGGACCAAACGGCGGCACAGGCCGGCCCCGCTGGCGACTGTTCCTGGCTACACCGGGCCTCTCTACGATGCGCAGGGGAGATACGTAGGTTATGCGCAGCCGGAATCGACCATCCCAAACGCACTGCCGCCTCCGGACTCCGGCCAATGGCAGCGCTTTGACGGCTCCCAGCCCCAGGAAGCCGGCGCAGCCTCCGCAGAACGGCATGGCCCCACAAGGGCAGAGCGGCCCTCCGCGGTGGCTAGCGCGCCGGCACCGTATGTCGCACCCGCGCGCGGTGCGCCATCATCGCGCGCTCCACGCACAAATCTGCCGCAATCGTAGTTGGGAGTGCGGGTGCAGGCGCCGCTATCGGGGCGATTGCGGGGGGCGGCAAGGGTGCGGCGATCGGGGCTCTTTCGGGTGGCGCCGCAGGGTTTGTCTACGACCGCGCGACGCACAACAAGTGACGCCACAGCGGTAGTTCCGGTGCGTCGTTGAGTCACTCCGCTGGCGTAAGCCTATACAGGCCCGACGCATGTGGCGCCACCGTGAAGGTGTAGCCGCCGTCGATCGTGCCCAGGTCCTTGTGCTCCCACAGATCCCGCAGGACACACTTTTTCGCCATCTTTAGCGCGGGCCAATCGACCCGGATGTCGAGCGGCTTCTCATCGCCCACGTTGAAGACGGCGACGTATTTCGCATTCGAGCCCACCGCGTCCGCGGACCAGATGATGTTGTCGCCACCCTCGGCGAAGGCCCCGCCGTGCGCGCCCTTCTGGTTGACCGCAAGCACCTCGTCGTTGGTGACGAGTTGGAGCGTCGCCTCGTCGTTGCTGGGCAGATCGCCGCCGAACATCAGCGGCGATTGCGCGATGGCCCACAGGCTCATCATCGTCTTCTGTTCCGTAGGCGTGAAGTTGGACCGCCGGGCATGGCCCTGTTCGGGACGCCCTCCGATGCGGCCAAGCGGCAGCATGTCCGCATCGGGCCAGGCCCCCGGACGGCCGACGTTGCTCCAGATGGAGAGCAGGATGAAGTTCAGCCGCAGCGCCTTCCAGTTGTCCCAAAAATCGTCGGAAATGCGCCACATGTTGGCGTTTTCCTGCAGGAATTCCTTGTCCTTCACCATCGCGGGTCCGGGCGAGAGGCTGAGCGCGATCGGCCGGCCGGTCTTCCGTATGGCTTGGTGCAGCGCGGCGATTTCACCGCGATGCGTGGGCCGGGCGATGTCGTCCGCCTTGATGAAATCGACGCCCCATCCGGCGTACAGCTTCAGGATGGAATCGTAGTAATCCTGCCCGCCGGGCTTGGTGGTATCCACTCCATACATGTCGGGGTTCCAGGGGCAGACCGAGTAGACATCGGCGAAATCGGCGGCGTGGGCCTTGCTGCCAGAACACGGGCAGATTCGCCTTGACGGCCTGCCGCGGAATGCCGCGCATGATGTGGATCCCGAACTTGAGGCCCAAGCCGTGAACATAGTCGGCCAGTGGCTTGAAGCCCTTACCATCCGCCGAGGAAGGGAAGCGGTTCACGGCAGGGATCAGCCGCCCATAAGCTGTCCATGGCGAGTTTGGCGTCGGGCTGGTACTCGAAGCCGTCCGCGTTCGGTTGCGACCACTGAATGTCCACGACGATGTATTGCCAGCCATGCTGCTTCATGTGCTTGGCCATGTAATCGGCGTTGGCCTTCACCTCGGCCTCGGTGACCGTGGTGCCATAGCAGTCCCAACTGTTCCAGCCCATCGGCGGCGTCGCGGCGACCGTGGGTGGAACGGCGGCCTGCGCGAACGCGGCGGAGCAGACGAATGCCGCGCCGAGCGCCGCGGCCAGGCAAGTATTTCGAAGTGCTGAGTTCATAAGTAGTTCAGGAACGTTGAGGTCATTCTCTCACCCTGGAAACCTGCTCTGGGAGACATACTTCTGGGATACCATGTGCTTATGCAAGGAGTTCAGCGCATCACGATTGATCCTGAAGTGATGGGAGGAAAACCATGCATCCGAGGTATGCGGGTGACTGTCGGGATGGTGGTTGAGTCCATGGCAGCCGGTCGCACTGTGGAACAGTTGCTTGAGGACTTTCCTTATCTCGAAGAAGCCGACATCCGGGCGGCACTCGCGTTCGCTGCTCAACTCGCGCAAGGCCATGATGTCGCGCTCGCAAGCTGATGCGACTGTTGATAGACATGAACCTCACGCCGCGCTGGGCTGGAGTTCTCCAAACTGCGGGGCACGAAGCTATCCACTGGTCGAGTGCGGGATGCCCGGACGCACCAGACTCCGAGATCTGCGAATACGCCCGTCAAAACCACTCCATCGTTCTGACGAATGACCTCGATTTCCCCCAGATCCTCGCTCACACGAAGAACGCCGGTCCGAGTATCATCCTGATGCGCGGCCAGCCTCTATCTCCTGAGTTTCGGGCGGACTCGCTCCTCGGAGCGCTCAGGGCGTGTGCCGGAGAATTGGAGCGGGGCGCAATTCTGAGCCTCGATTGGACGAAGCAACCTCGCGCCCGTCTCCTCCCACTCAAATAACCGAAATCAGCCTTTGACGCCGCGCCCCGGCACCTTCGATGGTTCGGGCACTTCCGGCGCGGTGACCAACGGCGCGGCAGCCGCAAGGCCGAGTGCCTGGCGCACCGCGGTGTCGAGAACCAGCATCGTCTCCGCATGGTCGCGCAGGAATTGCTTGGCATTCTCGCGGCCCTGACCGATGCGCTCGCCGTTGTAGCTGTACCAGCTCCCGCTCTTCTCCACGATGTTCTTGTCCACCGCGACGTCCAGCAGGTCGCCGACCAGGCTGATGCCCTCGCCATACATGATGTCGAATTCGGCGTCGCGGAACGGCGGCGCCATCTTGTTCTTCACCACTTTGGCCCGGGTGCGGTTGCCGACCACGGCTTCGCCGTCCTTGATAGCCGCGATGCGGCGCACATCGAGTCTGACGCTCGAATAGAACTTCAGCGCGCGGCCGCCCGTGGTCGTTTCCGGGTTGCCGAACATCACTCCGATTTTTTCGCGGATCTGATTGATGAATATCAGGCACGTATTCGACTTCGAGACGATGCCGGTAAGCTTGCGCATGGCTTGCGACATCAGGCGCGCCTGTACGCCCATGAAGGAGTCGCCCATCTCGCCATCGAGTTCGGCTTTCGGAACCAGCGCGGCCACCGAGTCCACCACCAGAATGTCGATGGCGTTCGACGCCACCAGGGCCGCCGTGATTTCGAGCGCCTGTTCGGCGTAGTCAGGCTGCGAGACCAGCAGGTTGTCGGTGTCTACCCCAAGTTTGCGGGCGTATGCGGGATCGAGCGCGTGTTCGACGTCCACGAACGCGGCCATACCGCCGCTCTTTTGCGCCTGAGCCACTGCCTGTAGGGCGATGGTCGTCTTGCCCGAAGATTCGGGGCCAAACACCTCGACGATGCGCCCGCGCGGGAAGCCGCCAATGCCCAGCGCGGCGTCCAGGGAAACGGAGCCCGAGGAGATGATGCTGACCGGCACGCCGGCATCGTGGGAGCCCAGGCGCTGAACAGTCCCCTTGCCGAATTGCTTCTCAATCTGGCCGAGCGCCGCGCCGAGCAGCCGCTGTTTTTCCTTGTCGTCCATCGTGTCTCCTATGCGAAAGCGGGCAATCGTCCCAATTTACACCTTTTGTTCGCCTAAGGGAAGGGGCCGGTCGGCGGAACAAGGCGCTGCCTCACACTGTATCGTGCCACGCCTGAAAACGTCAGTGCACGCAGGCGCAACTTTCTCTCACGAAAACGCGGGATTATTGTGGCAATCAGCGTGCCGCCTACCGTACTCGGTCCCTGAGCACAGACCTCTATGGGACCAGCCGACGGTTCACTCCACCAGAAACCGGCGAAAATCGTGCAACCATCGCCCAGTGCCGAACCCCGAACGAAGAGAGCGGCCCCTCATAAACCACCTCTGTCGCATGGGAAAGAATCGGCGGCTGGACGAAGGCCGCCTCGGCGCTTCGCGGTCGAGTTGCAGAGCAGGCGGCCCCACTGCACAGCGCGACAGCTCGGTGGGTTACTCCGCGGAGCGGTGGTCGTCCGCCAGGGGACCCCTCTCTTCGTTCGGGGCTCGGTGCAGATGAAGTTGGGAGCAGATGCGCGGATTCCCGCGCGGTCCGGCGGCCGGTTCTTCAGCGGGCCTCTTCGAGCTGCAGACTGATTTGCTCCCATTCGGCGAGGACTTCATCCAGGCGGGACTTCTTCTCCGCGAGCAGGTCCATTTGCCGCCTGGTTTCCTCGGCGCTAACGAAATCCTGGAGGGCCGTCTCGAGCGCGTCAATCCCGGACTCCAGTTCGGTGGACTCGGTTTCGAGTTCCGACGCGCGGTCCTCCAGTTGCTTCGCCTTGATCGGGTTCAATCGTTTGACCCGCCCCGAATCGGATTCCTGCTTCGATGAGTCGTCGGCCGAAGGAGCGGCATTCGCGGCGGCGGACGGAGAGACGGGAGCGCCCACAGCGGACTCCTGCTGTTTGCGAAAGAGGAAGTCCTCGTAATTGCCCTGGTACACACGAACCGCACCGTCCTTGACCTCGATGACTTTCGTGGCCAGGCGATCAATGAAATACCGGTCGTGGCTGACCAACACAACAGTGCCGGTGAAATGCTCCAGCGATTCGAGCAACACGTCTTTGGCCCGCATGTCCAGGTGATTGGTGGGCTCGTCGAGCAGCAGGAAATTCGCCGGGTTGAGCAGCATCCGCGCCAGCGCGTAGCGATTGCGCTCGCCACCCGATAGCACCCCGATGGGTTTGAAAACGTCGTCTTCGCTGAACAGGAAACAACCGAGCAAGGTGCGCAGTTCGGTAGTCGTCTTGCCGTTGGCCACCGAGCCGAGATCGTCCAGCAGTTGCGCCTCGGGATCGAGTTCCTTGTACTGGTCCTGGGCGAAATAGTCGGGCTGGACATTGTGCCCGATGCGGTAGTCGCCTGACGTTAGGGGCTCGATGCCTGCCAGCAATTTGATCAGCGTGCTCTTGCCCGCGCCGTTCACGCCAACGAGGACGACGCGTTCGCCGCGTTCGATCTGGAAGGTCACGTCCGACAGGATGACCTTGTCACCGTAGGCCTTCGAAACACCCGTGAACTCCGCGACGATCCGGCCGCTGGGCTTCGGCTGCGGAAAGGAAAAGTGGATGGCCTTTTCCTCGGGAGGAATCTCGATGCGCTCGATCTTGTCGAGTTCCTTGATCCGGCTCTGGACCTGCTTGGCCTTGGTGGCAGTCGCGCGAAAGCGGTTGATGAAGGCTTCGAGCTGCTGGATACGCTCTTGCTGATTGCGGTAGGCGGCTTCGAGAATCAGCCGGCGCTCCTGCTTTTGCTGCTGGTAGGACGAGAAGTTGCCCGAGTAGAAGTGCAGTCCCTTGTTCCACAGCTCGGCGATCTTGTTGATGGTGACGTCGAGGAAATAGCGGTCGTGCGAGATCAGCACGAACGCGTTCGGGTACGAGGTGAGGTAGGCCTCCAGCCAGTTGCGCGCTTCCAGGTCGAGATGGTTGGTCGGCTCGTCGAGCAGCAGCAGGCTGGGCTGTTCGAGCAGCAGCTTGGCCAGCGCGATGCGCATCTGCCACCCGCCGGAGAAGTTCTCGGTGCGCTTCGTCCACTCGTCGGTTGGAAAGCCGAGACCGGTGAGAACGCTGCCGACCTTCGCCTCCAGGGCGTAGCCGTCGCGATTGCGGAATTGCGCGTCCAGGCTGTGGTAGCGCGTGGCCGCGGCGGAGTATTCCTCCGATGCCGGATCGAGGTCGGCGAGGCTGTGCGCGATTTGCTCCATCTCGCGCTCCATGTCCTTCAGATCGTCGAAGACGGACAAGCACTCCGCGAACACCGTGCGGCCGGAGAGGAGCAGGCCATCCTGCGGCAGATATCCGGCGGTGATCCCTCGCTGAGAAGTGCACTCGCCCGTGTCAACAGTCTCCAGACCGCCGAGAATCTTCATCACCGTGGACTTGCCGGTCCCATTGGCGCCCACCAGCCCGATGCGGTCCTGCGCGGTGATCATCCACGAGATATTTTCGAAGAGCACGCGCGGGCCGTAGCGCTTGGAAGCGTTGACGAGGGAGATCATCGCCCGCCCGCCTGACTGGCCTCGATATTGGAGGAGCCCGCGCCGCCAGCGAGCGCGTTGAGGCGGGAGACTGGACTAATCATGCCTGGGACTGCGCGGCTACTTGACCGCCTACGGGACTGCCTGCGCTACCGACTGCCGGTCCGCAAAGAAACGAGAGAGCGTTCGCGATGTAGCTCTTCAGTTCGGAGCGCTTCACAACCGCATCGAGGAAACCGTGCTGGAGGACAAACTCCGCGGTCTGGAAGCCTTCGGGCAATTTCTGGCGGATGGTCTGTTCGATGACGCGCGGTCCAGCGAATCCGATCTGCGCTCCAGGTTCGGCGATGTTCAGGTCGCCCAGCATGGCGAAACTGGCGGTGACGCCGCCGGTGGTTGGATCGGTGAGAACGCTGATGTATGGGACCTTGGCTTGATCGAGACGCATCAGCGCGCAGGAGATTTTGCCCAACTGCATCAGACTGATGGCGCCTTCCTGCATGCGCGCGCCGCCCGAGGCCGAGACGATGATGAGCGGACTGCGGCTCAACAGAGAACGCTCGACAGCGCGTGTGATCTTTTCGCCCACCACCGCGCCCATGCTGCCGCCGATGAAGCGCAGTTCCAATGAGCAGACGTTGACATTCCGGCCGGCGAGCTGACCCTCAACCGAGTAAACCGCGTCCTTCATTCCGAGTGTCTTCTGCATCGAGGCCAGGCGCTGCTTGTATGGTTTGGCGTCGACGAAGGCGAGCGGATCGGTGGAAGTGATGTCGCGATCATGCTCGACCCAGTCGCCGTCGAGGAGCGTCTTCAGGCGGGTGAGCGCGTCGAGACGGAAATGCCGGCCGCACTTCGGGCAGCATTGCAGCGTCTCTTCGAGGTCCTTGCGCCAGATGATCTGGTGGCAACCTTCGCACTTGATCCACAACCCTTCGGTGCGGACGTGCTTTTGGTCTTCGCTGACGCGAGCGGCTTTGCGGGGTACTTTGAACCAGTCCATGCCCATCCTCCAAGCTACAGTGTGCACACGCGCGGTGGCAATGGTACAGGTGGCAATGGCGCCCCGCGTTTCGCTTCGGTTTCGCTTCGTCAGCGCGGGTAAGGGTGCCCGCGCAAGATCGTCAATCCGCGATAGATCTGCTCGGCGAGCACGGCCCGCGCCAACTCATGCGGCATGGTCATGGCAGAAAGCGATAGAAGCAGATCGGCCTTTGGCTTCCATTCGGGCGGCAATCCGTCGTGTCCCCCGATGAGGAATACCAGGTCGCGCGCTTGCACTTCGGCCTCGCTCAACAGGGCGGCGAAACGATTGGAATCCATCGTCTTGCCAGCCGGATCGAGGAAGACTTTGCGCGCCGAGGCGTGTTTGGCGAACAGGTCGAAGCGCGCGGGATGAATCTCGCGCATCTCGCATTGCATGTACCGCGAACTGCGTTTCAGGAACTCCTCCGCCATCCCATTCGCGTTGGTGTCGCGGGGCTTGCCGACGAAGTAAAGCCAGAGCTTCAAATGATCTCCTCCCACCTGTGTGGGGCGGACCCCCAGGTCCGCGCGGGTCCCCCTGGACCCGCATCGGAGCAGTGTGAGGTGGGAATCATCGAAGAATGGAGACCCAGAGGCCGACGTGGGCGTCGGCCGCGGACCTGGGGGTCCGCCCCACCCCGTTTCGCGCGGTCGCGGCTCCGTTCCAGCGGGTGTTTCAGAGACCGGCTAGACATGGGCCTTGGCCGATTCCTCCACCAGCCGGGCCGCGTGCCGCAGCGCCTCCTCCGAGAGATGCTGCCCGGAGAGCATGCGCCCGATTTCGCGGACGCGCTGGTCCGCGCCCAACTCCTCGACGCTGGCCGACGTTCTGCCACCGGATTGCTTCTTCTCGACGACGTAATGATGATCGGCGAAGCTGGCGATTTGCGCCAGATGCGTCACGCAGAGCACCTGACTATTGCGGGCGATGCGCTTGAGCCTCCGGCCGATCATCTCGGCCGCGGCCCCGCCCACGCCCGCGTCCACTTCGTCGAAAACCAGCGTCCGAGCACCGCCATTCTTCGCGGGCTGCAGAGCGAGGCAGGCCTTCAGTGCGAGGGCAATGCGCGAGAGTTCGCCCCCGCTGGCCACGCGGTCGAGCGGGCGCGGCTCCTCGCCGGCGTTGGCGCTCACCAGAAATTCCACCGAATCCACGCCGTGACGAGAAGGCTCCGAATCGCGCACCACGACGCGGAACGCAACACCCTTCATAGCAAGGCCGGCGAGTTCGGACTCAACAGCTTTCTGCAGCGACTTGGCTGCCTTCTCACGCACGGCGCGAAGTGCCAGGGCCGCTTTGCGGTAGGCGCTTTCCAGCTCCGCGATGCGTTTCTGCAACGCGAGGCGACGCTCGCCCGCGCTCTCGACGGCGTCGAGTTTCGACTGCACATCGGCGAGAAAGGCCAGAATCTCCTCGATCGTAGGGCCGTACTTGCGCTTCAACTTTTCGATCTGCGCGAGGCGCGACTCCACGGTTTCTATCCGCGCCGGGTCAGCTTCCAAGTCACCCAGGTAATGGCTCAATTCGTGCGCAACCTCCGACACGGCGATGCGCGCCGGGGCAAGAATTTCGAGGATCCCCGACATTTTGGCGTCGATACGGACTAAATCTTCCAGGCGCTTGATCGCGCGGGCGATCGACTTCGACGCAGAGTTCTCGTTTTCGCTGAGCCAATCGTAGGCTTCCGTCACGTTGTCGGTGAGGCGGGCGACGTTCTTCAGCACCAGGCTTTCCTGCTCCAGGCGAGCGTCTTCGCCGGGATCGGGGTGGAGCGCTTCGATCTCGCGACGCTGCATGTTCCAAAGGTCTGCCAGACGCAATTTGTCCTGCTCGGTGCGGTCGAGTTCTTCGAGTTCAGCAATCGCCGCTCGCCAGGCGATCCAGGCCGAGGCAACCGCCGAAAGTTCGTTTTCGTCCGCGGCGGCATCGTCCAACATCTCGCGCTGAGCGTCGGAGGAGAGCAGCTTCTGCTGATCGTGCTGGCCGTGAATATCGCCCAAAAACGGCGCAATATCGCGCAAAAGGGCCGCGGTGACGGGCCTGTTGGCCGCGTAGGCGCGGCTCTTACCGCCGGCCAGGATTTCGCGTTCAATGACGAGTTCGCCGTCTTCGGATTCGATGCCGGCGCCTGTCAGCAACTCGGCCAGAGCGGCATCGCGAGGCAATTCGAAGCGCCCGGAAACGAAAGCGCGTTCGGCGCCCGTGCGGATCAACTCGGCGGAGGCCCGGCCGCCAAACAGAAGCGAGAGCGCGTCCACCACCAGCGACTTGCCGCTGCCGGTTTCTCCGGTCAGCGCGTTCAAGCCGGAGTGCAGTCCAAGCCGGAGGCGTTCCACCACAGCGAAGTTTTCGACGACCAGTTCGAGCAGCATCCGTGCCAGATTATAGTCTTTCACGGTTGGCGCGTGCGGCATCGGTTGATCTGAAAGCTCCGTTATCATAGTGGGTGGGGACAATCGAGTCCCCGACAATTCCAAGGAGTTTCGTTTTGAGTTTTCCATTCGCCGGCGCCTTCCTCCAGTTGCCGATACTGGACCTTTTGCTGGGCGCGTCGTTGGTCTCCAAGGTTGTCCTGGTCCTGTTGATCATCGCCTCGGTCATGAGCTGGACCGTCATCTTCGCCAAGTGGAAACAGTTCAAGGCCGCGAGGTTGGAGAATGCTACGTTTCTGCGGGCATTCCGTAAGGCGCCCCGTTTGGAAGCAATCGCCGCCCTGGCCGAGCAGTTCCAGATATCGCCGCTCAGCGGAGTCTTCGCATACGGCTATGACGAAGCGGGACGGCAGGTGCAGGCGCGAGGCCGAATCACAAACAAAGTTGCCGTCGAACGTTCTTTGCAGATGGGCGTCAGCGCCGAGCTGACACGGCTGGAGCGCAACATGAGCTGGCTGGCGACTACCGCGACGGTATCGCCGTTCGTCGGTCTGTTTGGCACGGTGCTGGGCATCATCGATGCATTCCAGGGATTGGGTATGCAGGGCAGCGCCAGTCTGCGCGCCGTTGCGCCGGGCATCTCCGAGGCGTTGATCGCCACCGCGGCCGGTCTGGCAGCGGCGATTCCCGCGGCCATCGCGTACAATCAGTTCTCCCACAGCCTGCGGGAGCAGGGCGCGAAGATGGAAGATTTCTCGCTTGAGTTTCTCAACATGACCGAACGCGGAGAGGAGTAGCACGGCGTGGCCTTCTCAATGCAAAACGGAGGCGGGCGCGGCCGTCGCGGCGGCATGGAGGCGATGGCGCAGATCAACATCATCCCGCTGGTGGATGTGGTGCTCGTGCTGCTGGTGATCTTCATGTTGACGGCGCACGTGATGGAATTCGGACTCGAAATCGAAGTCCCGAAGGTGAAGCGGGTCGCCGACAGCGCGAAAGAGATGCCGGTGATTTCGGTCACGCGCGATGGCGAGTTGTACCTGAACGACAAACCGGTGAACATTCACGCCTTGGGCAACGAGTTCCGGCAGAAGTACCCGAACGCCAAGGCGGCGTACGTGCGCGTGGACAAGATGGTGATCTGGGACGTGGTAGCGCCGCTGATATCGACTCTCGGCGACGCGAAGATTCAACCGCTATTGCTGACGCAGCCGGACGACGGGAAGCCCAAATAGGCGCCGGACGAATTCCCTATGGATGGATTTCGCGACATTCTGGATGCGCGGGAGTCGCTACGGCGGCCGCTCATGGGATCCCTGGGACTGCACGCCGGCGCAGCCCTTCTCATCGCGGTCCTGGGCGTCGCGAACTTCGCAAAGCGGGAACAATGGGGCGACCCCAACTCGAAGGGCGGCGGCGCGGTCGCCGTGACGGCGGTGAAGTCGATCCCGATTACAGGTCATGAGGGACCGACGAATCGAGTGGCGAGCAACACCGAATCCCAGGTTCCGGAACCGGTCACGAAGGCCGAAAAAAAGACAAGAGCGGCGGAGCGGGAAGACGAAGATGCGATTCCGCTGAAGTCCAGGCACAAGCCGAAGAGCTCTGCGAGCGATAGCTATCGCAATCCGCGCACGAAGCAAGAGCCTCAACCCGAAAACCAGCTCACCAGCCGGGCGGGCCAGACCGCGAGTTCTCCGCTGTTTGCGCCCGCGCCCGGTTCGGGCGGTGTCGGAGTCGGCGACAGCACGCCCTTTGGGACCCGCTTCGGCGCGTACGCCGCGCTGCTGCGGGATCGAGTTGCCCAGAAGTGGCACACCGAGCAGGTGGACTCGCGCATTCGTGCCCTGCCCGCGGCCATCGTGACTTTCGATATCCAACGTAATGGCCAGGTGCGCAACGTCCGGGTTGTACAATCGAGCGGCAACGTCTCCGTGGACTATTCTGCGCAGCGCGCGGTGATGGAGGCCTCTCCGTTTGAGCCTTTGCCCGCGGCGTATTCCGGATCCTCCGCCACAATCGAAATCTGGTTCGCATTCAAACGATGAAACGACTCTATTTTCTACTCGGAATTGCAGGTCTTGCGATGCTGGCCAGTCTTGGCTGGAGCGCAGGCCAGCAGAGCGACATTGTCATCAAGATAGTCGGCGGTACGAAGCCCTCCGTGGCTCTGCCGGACTTCAAGGGCGCCGGAAGCTCGGCACAGTTCATGGCGCTCTTCAACCAGACCGTGTTTGACGACGTTCAACGCTCGGGCATTTTCAAGATGGCGCCCAAGAGCTACTACCCGCTGAATCCACCACAGCAGGAAAGCGACCTGAGGACGCCCGCCGCGCCGGTAGAGTCCACGCGCCGCAATGCGCCTCCGCCAGAGGTGAAAGACTGCGGCGGACGCTGCCTGAACGATTGGGCTTCTTCGCCCGTTTCGGCGGCTTACCTCGGCTTCGGCTATGGCTCGGACCAGGGTGGACAGTTCGTCGTTTTCGGGCACCTGTACAACACGGCAGTTGCGGATCTCAATGGCGCGCGTCTGTTCCGCAAGCTCTACAACGGCGAGCTGAGCGAGAACGGCGTACGACAAGTGGCGCATCAATACGCCGCCGACATCTTAGGGCAGTTCGGCGTGCCCTCGCTGGCGGGCTCGAAGATCTACTTCGTCTCCGACCGTCAAGGCAAGGGCACGAAAGAGATCTGGTCAATGGATTTCGACGGCTCCAACGAGAAGCGCCTGACCTCGTTCAATTCGATTTCGACCATGCCGGCGGTCTCGCCCGACGGGACGCGGCTCGCGTTTACAACTTTTGCCAAGGGCCAGCCGCGCATCATGATGTACTCCACGGTTACTGGGCGGTTCATCCCTTTCCTGAACCCGCAGGCGTCCGTGAATGGCCAGCCCAACTTTACGCCCGACGGGAAGAACCTTCTGTTCGCATCTACGGCCGACGGCCGCTACATGAACATCTACATGAGCGACCTCAATGGCGGCGGGCTGAAGAGGATCAGCAACGTTCGCGCGGTGGAAGCCGAACCCAAGGTGAATCCGAAGAACGGCCAGGAGATGCTCGTCGTGTCCGGGCGCGGCGGACTACAGCAAATCTATATGATGAATCTGGATGGAGCGGATCCGACACGTGTAACAAATGGCGAAGGGGAGGCATCCAACCCGGCGTGGAATCCCAACGGGCAGCACGTAGCGTTCGCCTGGACAAAAGGTTATGCGCCAGGAAACTGGAACCTGTTTATCATGGATGTTTCGTCGCGCGAAACGGTTCAATTGACGCACGGAGAAGGCCGCAATGAGAACCCTTCCTGGGCGCCGGACGGCCGGCATCTGGCCTTCAGCTCGAATCGAACGGGGAAATCGCAGATTTTCACGATGCTGGCGGATGGAACCGAAATCCGCCAGCTAACTACGCAAGGGAACAACTACATGCCGGTATGGGTGAAGTGAGTTCGTCACCTTGCTCCGGGAATGTATAGAATAACAGTGGAATAGCCTTGAGGAGGCTAAAGACAGAGAATGAAACGAATCCAAATTGCTCTGATAACGATGGCCGCGGCCCTGCTGATGGTTTCGGCCGGTTGCAAGAAGAAACCGCCGGTCGCAACACCCCCGCCGCCACCGCCACCCCCGATTGTAAAGGAGGTCCCGAAAGCGGCCGTGATCGGCAGCTTTACCGCGGAGCCTTCCACGATCGTTAAGGGAGAGAGTTCGACGTTGCGCTGGTCCGTCTCGAATTCCACATCGGTTACTATCGATGGCGGAATCGGCACGGTACAGGCGAGTGGCAGCAAGGTTGTTTCTCCCACCGAGAACACGACTTATCGTATGACGGCCACCGGCCCCGGTGGCGACGCCGTTGCCGCCGTGACGGTGTACGTGACCACCCCGCCTCCGCCCCCACCTCCGCCCCCGGCTGTTAAGCCGAGCCTCGAACAGCGGCTTTCGGAAGTCCAGGACATCTACTTCGACTACGACAAGAGTGAAGTCCGCGAAGACGCCCGCGCCATCCTTCAGCGGGATGCGGACGCCATCAAGGCTATCCTGAGCGACTTCCCCTCGGCCGTAATCACGCTCGAAGGACATTGCGACGAGCGTGGATCGGCCGAATACAACCTTGGCTTGGGCGACCGCCGCGCCACCTCCGCCAAAGAGTTCCTGGTTCAGGTCGGTCTGCCCACGGACCGGCTGAAGACCATCAGCTACGGCAAGGAACGGCCGGCCTGCACAGAGTCCAACGAAGAATGCTGGGCGAAGAATCGCCGCGTGCATTTCGCTGGCGTTCAGTAGGCCTTCTTTCCGTTCGTTTACAAGGGCGCCGCTTTCCTATTGAGGGGAGGCGGCGCCTTTTTGCATCTGTGACCAGCACCAAAGCCCGCAGGATAAGGGAAGATGGATGTTATGAGAGTTGGAATCGGCCTTGCATTGGCGTTTATGCTGCTTCCCGCGGCGGCCCCCGCGCAGAAGCGCGAAATCACGGAAATGAATCGCGACGTCGCACTGCTTCAGGAAGAAGTCCGAAGCATGAAGAAAGCGGACGAAGACAGGTTTAACGCGATCGACGCCGCACTCAAGCAAATCCTGGACCAGATCAACTCCGGCAACCGGCAGGTCGCGGGCCTCGGCACGGGCCTGCGGGACCAGATGAGCAAAGGCGTCGTCAACCAGGTCGGGGCGGTTGGCACCAAGGTGGACGCACTCAGCGAAGACTTCAAGTATGTCAAGGAAAACGTCACCGAAGTCATCGAGAGGCTGGGCAAAATCGAGCAGAAAGTGGTGGACCTGAACACGGCCATCCGGACCATGCAGGCGCCGCCAACGCCGCCGGCCGATAGCGGGCAGTCGCCTACATCATCCCCATCCGCTTCCGGTCCGCCGTCTGGAGTCTCCGCGGAAGGGCTCTATAGGGATGCGATGCGCGACAAGTCGGGCGCCAAGTACGACCTCGCTCTGGATGAGTTCAAGAATTATCTGAAGTGGTTCGGCGAGACAGAATTTGCCCCGAACGCCCAGTACTACATCGGCGAGATCTACTACAACCAGAAGAGCTTCGACGAAGCCATGAAGGCTTTCGACGCGGTGCTTGCGTCTCCGAAGAACAACAAGAGCCTGGACGCCCGCTTTATGAAGGGCCGCACGCTGGTGCGCCTGGGCGAGAAGTCCGAAGGAGCGAGAGAATTTCGCGCCGTCGTCCAGGCATCGCCGGGAAGCGACATTGCCAGGCGGGCTCAGGCGGAGCTGCGCGATCTTGGCGCCGTGCCTGCTTCGAGCGCAAAGAAACGCAGATAGCACGGGACGCCGGACCGGGATCAGGCCGGCATGATAGCGTGGATAGGCTGCGAGCTGCCGGCCCGCCGCCTACCAGACGCACTCCGGTGGCGGCTTATCCGGAGTGCATCCGACAGAAGGAGAACCTCGAAGATCGAATTACGCGCACGGTGAGCGTGATATCCTTTTTGAGAATTTAACCCGGCATGCCTGTTCGCACGCCATTTCCACGTATCTGCATCGCTCTCGGCCTCCCCGACGCGGAGCGCCTGCTGGAGCAGGCTTGCCGCGAAGCCGCACAGGGAGAGCGCTTCCTCGAATTCCGCCTGGACTATCTGCCGTCTCCCGAACAGGGCGCCGCGGTGATTCAGGAGTTCCTGCGGCTCTATCCTGACGCGACCGTTCTGGCCACGTGCCGCCGTCATCAGAACCACGGCCGCTTCAATGGCAGCATCGAGGAGGAGTTCCGAATCCTCTCGACTGCCATCGCGGCGGGTGCGCGCGCGGTGGACGTCGAAATCGAGAGCGCCGAGAATGCGCTGGCGCGCATGGACCTGCTCGGCGGGGCGCAAGTGGTCGTGTCGTATCACAACTTCGAGGGCACCCCCGCGCTCGACCCGGTGATGCGCAGGATGCTCAAGGTGCCCGCCGCGGCTTACAAGGTGGTCACCACCGCCCGCAAGCCGTCGGACAATCTCAAGATCCTCTCGCTGCTCAAGGACCACTGCAAGACGCCTCTGGTCGTACTGGCGATGTCGGAGGCCGGCTTCTCGACACGGGTCCTGTGTACCGTGCTCGGCGGGGCATTCACTTATGCCGCGCCCACTACGGCGGAAGGGACCGCGGCGGGCCAAGTCTCGTCGAAGATTCTGCACAATCTTTACCACATCGAAAAGCAGTGGAAGACCTGCAAGCTCTTTGGCGTTATCGCCGACCCCGTGCGCCATTCCATTTCACCCGCGGTGCACAACCGCGCTCTCCAGGCGCGCCGCATCGATGCGATTTACCTGCCGTTTCTGGTGGGAGCGCTCCAACTGAAGGATTTCTTCGCGCTGGCCGAGAATCTTCCTCTACAGGGCTTCAGCGTCACGATTCCTCACAAGCAGCGGATCATTCGCTACCTGGACGCGCTAGACCCCCTGAGCCGGCGCGTCGGCGCCGTGAACACCGTATGGCGGAAGGCGCGCAAATGGCGCGGCACGAACACGGACATCGATGGCATCCGCGTGCCGCTGGAGAAGCGGATTCGTCTCCCGAAGGCGACGGTTCTCGTCGCGGGTAATGGCGGAGCGGCACGTGCGGCGGCTTTCGCCCTGGGCGACGCGGGCGCGAAGGTCAGCATCACCGGGCGCAATCCGGACCGCATCCGGGCGCTGGCGAAGGCCTGCGGTGGAGAAGCGGTGATGCCCGACCAATTGAGCGGGGCTCGCTTCGACGTGTTGGTGCACGCGACTCCTCTCGGCATGTGGCCGCATATCGACGAATGCTTCTTTGAAGGCGCGATTCCGGCGCAAATCGTCTTCGATCTGGTTTACACCCCCGAGGAGACGGTATTGCTGAAACGCGCCGGAGAGCAGGGCTGCGAAACGATTCGAGGCGTCGAGATGTTCATAGAGCAGGCGGCCCATCAATTCGAGATATTCACGGGAGAAAGCGCACCGCGGCAGGTGATGGAACGCGCGGCCCGGGAAGCGCTGTTGGACCAGAACCATCGCGGCTAGAGGCCACGCCGGGCACTGGCATCCACCGCTCCGCCCTCCCACTGGATTTTGCGGCGCCGGGTGGCGCTGGCAACCTCGTTCGGTATATTGTTGGGCAGGTGGGATTTGCCCGCCAGGTTGAACGCACTGGTGAGGCCATGCCATGGGAGCCATCTACAGCATGGTTCTAGCGAGTAAGAGGACGGGATAAGTTAGGTACTGGTCCGAACGATCTCTGGTAAGCAGTCTGTGCCGGGCTCAGAATTGAAAGATACGTGTTAAGGCCCATGCTTCGTGCCGGCAGGATCGGACAGGTAATGCAATGGATGCCTTGACAGGCTTGATAGACGGACCTCTGATGGAGGGCGCGATCCAGAAGCGGATTCTCACGCGCTCCGGAGAGACGCCCGTATTTGCCGTGGTGGTTCTCGGGATCGACCGCTTTCGAAACCTGAACGAACTACTCGGCTACCGCGCCGGAGACGACGCGCTCGTGGAAATCGCCAGGCGGCTCGGCGCTGCCCCGCGCCACTGTGAGGTCGGCCGGATGGGGGGCGACGAATTTTGTGTCGTCCTCGATCCCGTCGATGACCTGCGAGATGCGCTGCAATCCGCGGAAGCCCTCATCCGGATCTTCGAAGAGCCGCTCCGCATTGACGGCAGAGAAGTGTTCATGACCGCCAGCGCGGGCTTCAGTCTATTCCCCATGGACGGTCGCGAGCCTGTTGCCCTCTTGCGCCAGGCCTCCCGGGCCATGGCCAAAACCAAGCGTCGCGGCGGCAACGCGGTGGAAAGCGCCACGGAGCCGCCCTCGCTGACGCCCGAACAGCGTTATCACCTGGAAACCGCCCTGCGCCGCGCCCTCGACCGCGAAGAACTCGCCCTCCGCTTCCAGCCGGAGGTCAGGAGGGACGGCCAGATCGCTGGCTGTGAGGTCCTGCTGAGTTGGTCCCATCCCGAACTCGGCAAGGTGGAAGCCGACACGTTCATTCGACTTGCCGAGGAGATTGGCGTCATCGTCCCCATTGGGACTTGGGTCTTGAAGCAAGCCTGCCTTCACGCCAAACGATGGTTCGACGCAGGTCTGAACCTTCCGCGCATGGCAGTGAACGTCTCCGCGCTGCAATTCGCTACGCCGGACTTTGTGGAAACGGTCGCCGGGGTCCTTCAAGCGACCGGACTGGATGGCCACCGTCTCGAGCTCGAACTGACCGAGAGCGCGATTATGCGCGACATGGACGAGGCCGCCGAGAGAATGCACGCGCTGAAGGAGTTTGGCATCACCTTCGCCATCGACGACTTCGGCGTGGGATACTCACCGCTCACCTATTTGCATCGCCTTCCTGTGGATGTGGTGAAGATCGACCGCAGCTTCATATCGCAGATCGCCCAGCCTTCGGGGAGCTTCCCCCTGGTGCAGACCATCAACATCCTCGCGCATCGCCAAGGGTTCCTCGTGGTGGCGGAAGGCGTTGAGACGGAAGAGCAAGTGGACCTGGTGCGGGCTGTCCATTGCGACCGCATGCAAGGCTATTACTTCGGCGTACCGGTCTTCACCGAAGAGTTTGAAGGCATCCTGCGCGATCCTGACCGGTTTACGCGGCAGTTGGCTGGTCGACGGGACGGACTTCCTCCGAACGATGCATCGATTCGTTGAATTGCGTAGCCCGGTGCTGGGGTTGGTCCGGCGCGGGGGATTGCCCCATTTTCATCAGTGGGGGTGAACGGTCAGCCCGCCATGGAGATACGCGTGCCGTTGAGCTGGGCCGGCGCCGCAACATCGATGGCACGCGGCAGCGGCACGAGCACCCTTCCACCCGGCCGGAGAACCGGATGGAAAGGAGTGGGCCAGTGCCGGTCCGCCGCTCAAAAATCGAACTTTTTCAGATAGCTCGCGCTGACCTTCAGGCTGGCGAGAGGATCGCCCGGCGTCGAGTCCTGTTCAACGAAGAAGTGCTTCACTCCGGTCTCGGTCGCGGTGTGCAGGATTCGTTTCAAGTCCATCGTTCCCGCGCCCACTTCCTTGAACGCCGTACGCGGAACGTTTTCGTCGAACCTCTTCGCGACGTCGTCCGCCTTGTCTTTGACGTGCAGCAGGGCAACGCGCTTGGAGTACTTCTTCAGCCACTCCGAGGGATCGTTGCCCGTGACGGCAACCCAGAAGATGTCCATTTCCCAGCCGAGGTGCTTCGGATCGGTATTGGCCATCAGCACATCCATGAGCGTGCCCGCGTCATTTCCGCCGCTGGGACCCGCGGAAGCGAACTCGAAGGCGTGGTTGTGATAGCAGAGCTTCAGTCCGGCGCCCATGCACTGCGCGCCCGCCTTGTCGAGATTGTCGGCCAGCTTCTTCATCACATCGACGCCGCCGCGATCCTTGGGCATGATGTAGGGGCAGACCACGTACTCGAAGCCTCGCTTCTTCATGTCTTCGAGCACCGGGCCCAGCTTGTCCTGCTTCTTGGTGAAGAGATCGGTGTCCAGGTGGATGCTGACCGGCCGCAGTTTGGTCTTGTGCGCGGCTTCCATAATCTTGTCGAGGTTGTCGGAAGTGGCCTCGATCTCTTTGTAGCCGGCCGCCTCGATCTCGCTCAAGACGCGTTCGGGGTCCTTGTTAATGATGCTGCGAACCGTGTAGAGCTGGACGCCAAAGGTCGTCAGCTTGCGTCCGAAAACAGGAGTCGCCAGCGATGCGGCTGCCATCGTGGATAGGGTGAAAGAACGTCGTGTCATAGGGATCATGGGAGTCATGGCTGAATTGAGTATATGCGTCCGGAAGGGCCGAGGACACGCCGCATCTCGGGCGTCGCGGCGCCACTCTCCGCGTCGACGATTACGGTGAAGAAGCCGTCGCGCCACGGAATCTCTTTGCGAGAACCGTGAGTGAACAGCACGTTCTCGCAATCGGCCAGTTCCCGGCGTACGGTTCGGATGGCGTTCATCTCGCCCAAGCCCACCAGAATGCCGTCCGGCAAGGTCTGCGCCCAACAGCGCAGTTTAGCGGTGCTGTAGCTCTCCGGTTGCACGACGAGAACCCGGTCGTCGCGGCGGAACTCGTAACTCATGTCCCTATTATGGAAGGCGGCTATTCAAGCCGCATGTATGCTCCGGCCCGCGGCCTCATTGTGCGCCCTGCGCCGGTTAAGGCTACAATCGACAAGATATCGTCAGGAGGTTTCACATGGCTGCGGAGCAGACCCAGAACTATTCCAACCACGCGCGGTTCGTGCCTGTTTACCATTTCTTGCTCAGCGGGTTGATCGTGCTCGGGCTGATTGGCTCGTGCGTCAACCTGTACCTGTCCCTCGGAAATCACCAGAGGATCTACAGCGCTTCACTCATCTTCGTGCTGGAGATTGTGGCTGTTCTGCTGTTTGTCTTCTGCCGCACCTTTGCCCTCAAAGCGCAGGACCGAGCCATCCGCGCGGAGGAAAACCTGCGGCACTTCGCAGCAACAGGTAAGCTGTTGGACCCGCGCCTCAGCGCGCTCCAGATTGTCGCGTTGCGCTTCGCTTCCGACGGCGAGTTTGTCGGACTTGCGGCGCAGGCCGCGGAACGGAACATGGAGCCCAAGGCCATCAAGCAGGCCATCAAGAACTGGCGGGGCGACTACTACCGGGCCTGATAAACGGGATAGCGTCGCGTTAGTGGCAAGGCATGCGCTCCGACGAAAGTCGCCTTAGCATCACAACCGCTCCCTCACGGTCGCGGCTCCGTTTCGGGGCGGAGCGGGGATACTCGAAACGGAGCGCGACCGTAAGGAGCGGTTATGACTAATTTATGAATTCTGCAGCTATCGGAGCCTTCTCTCTCGCCGTGGCGGTGGCGCTGGGCGCCTTCGGCGCGCACGGTTTGAAGAACCACTTGGACGCCTACCTGATGAGCGTCTGGGAGAAGGCGGTCTTCTACCACCTCATCCATTCAATCGGTTTGCTGGCCGTTGGACTGGCCGCCCGGTCGGGGAGTCTGAATGCGAACACCGCGAGCCGGGTGAGCTGGCTGCTGCTCGCCGGCATCATCCTGTTCTCGGGCAGTCTGTACATTCTGGCCCTGACCGGAGTGACCATGTTGGGCGCGATCACGCCTCTGGGCGGGCTGGCATTCATCGCCGCGTGGATCTGGCTTGGCGTGGGATTGATGCGTTCCTGATCCGCATCCGCCATCGTTCGGCAAAGCCCGCACCTCGCATTTACGTTGCGGACCTCTTCTCGCATTACAGAGAATGGAAGGTCATGCCTAACGACGGTCCCGCTCATACGCCATCTTCTGGCGCGTCCCTTCCTTGGTACAAAGAACTGACCGGCTATCACTGGTTCGTGCTGCTCGTCGCCAGCCTCGGCTGGTTGTTCGACACCATGGATCAACAGATCTTCAATCTGGCCCGGCGGCCCGCGATCGCCGAGCTTCTCGCTTCCAAGGCAACAGGCAAAGAACTGGCCGGGCTCGTGGCCGAGTACGCCGGCTACGCCACCTCGATTTTCATCATCGGATGGGCCATCGGAGGCGTTATTTTCGGCGTGCTGGGAGATCGCCTAGGTCGAGTGAAGACGATGATCATCACGATCCTCTTCTACTCACTGTTCACGGGTCTGACGTCCTTCGCTACCGACGTCTGGCAGTTCTCGGCGTTCTGCTTCATGACGGGACTGGCCGTTGGCGGACAATTCGCGGTCGGCGTGGCGCTGGTGGCCGAGGTGATGCCCGACAGGGCGCGTCCTTACGCACTGGGCCTGCTGCAAGCGTTCTCGGCAGTCGGCAATATGGCGGCCGCGGTGACCGGCATCGTTCTCGGGCGTATGGAGCAGACTGGCACGATCGCCAGCTCCTGGCGTTACATGTTCATGATCGGGGCCCTCCCTGCGCTGCTGGCCATCCTGGTTTTCCGGAAGCTCAAAGAGCCTGCTCAGTGGCAGCGCGACAAGGATGCCAAGAAGAAGATGGGCAGCTTCGGCGAGTTGCTCGGCACTCCGCGCTGGCGCAAGAATTCCCTCATCGGCATGGCTCTGGCGGCCTCGGGCGTCATCGGGCTTTGGGGCATCGGCTTCTTCAGCTTCGATCTGCTTCGCTCGGTCTTGTCGAAGACATTCCATGCCCAGGGCCTGGCCGAAAGCGTGATCGCCGGCAAACTGACTTACTGGACAGGCATCACGTCGCTAGTGCAGAACTTTGGCGCTTTCTGGGGCGTCTACGCCTTCACCACCCTGACGCAAAAGGTTGGACGCAAGAAGGCCTTCCTCGCTGGCTTCCTGGCCGCAATGGGAATGACAGCCTTCACGTTCTGGAAGCTGAGCACGTTCAGTGACATCTTCTGGATGATCCCGCTGATGGGCTTTGCGCAGCTCTCCTTGTTCGGCGGCTATGCCATCTACCTGCCGGAACTTTTTCCCGACCCGGCTGCGGAGCACGGGCACCTCGTTCTGCTACAACATCGGGCGTTTTGTGGCCGCCTTGGGTCCGCTCGGCTCTCGGCTTGCTGACGAGCCGGGTGTATGCCGGATATGACGAGCCGATGCGTTACGCGGGCATCACTATGTGCGCCGCATTTCTGATCGGGATTATCGCGCTGCCCTTCGCTCCCGAAACGAAAGGAAACCCGCTGCCGGAATGAGACACTTCACCTACAAGAGCCTGGCGGAACTGGCCGGCGCGGCGGCTACGCTGAATGCCCGCAACGTGCATTTCGTTGAAGAAAAGGATCGTGTCCGCGCCGCTCTGGCGAAGCCAGTCCGTGTGGGATCGGTCACCGTAGGCAACTCCATGGCGATTCATCCCATGGAGGGCTGCGATGGGACGCTGGACGGCCGTCCGGGCGAGCTGACGTGGCGGCGCTACGAGCGCTTTGCCACGGGCGGCGCCAAGCTGATCTGGTTCGAGGCTACCGCGATCCGCGAGGACGGGCGGGCCAACTCGCGGCAACTCTGGCTCAACCCTTCGACTAAAGACGATTTCGCGCGGCTGCTCGACCGTGTGCGTACGTTGCACCGCGAAGCCTATGGTTCAACCGACGATCTGTTGATCCCCGTGCAACTCACGGTTTCCGGCCGCTATTCCTACCCGAAGAAGACGATCGCCTATCACAACCCGCCGATCGACGAGAAGAGCGGCGTGCCGTCCGATTATCCGGTGATCGCAGACGACGCACTGGAGCGCATCGAGGATGAGTTCGTTGTGGCCGCCGGTCTGGCGCTCGAAGCGGGTTTCACCAGCGTCGACATCAAGGCGACGCATGGCTACCTGCTTAGCGAGTTGCTTGGCGCAAAAACACGCGAGGGGCGCTACGGCGGCTCACTCGAAAACCGGGCGCGGTTGTTGCGCAATGTCTTCCGCAAGGTGCGCGACCGTTACGGCAAACGGCTGACGCTGGCCATGCGGCTGGGCTGTTTCGACTGCGTTCCGTACCGGCGGAACCCCGCGACCGGGCTGGGCGAGCCGTATCCCTATCCTGTGCCGTACCCCTGGGGCTGGGGCGTGAATCCCGAGAATCCGATGGAAGAAGATCTCAGCGAGGTGAAGCAGCTACTCGCCTGGCTGGTGGAGGATGGCCTGGAGTTGCTGAATGTCTCCATCGGCTGTCCGTATTACAACCCGCACATCGGGCGTCCTTTCGAGAAGCCCGACGAGGGCAACTACGAGCAGCCCGAGCACCCGCTGCTGGGCGTGGACCGGCATTTCCGCGTGGCCGAGTCGCTGCAACGCGCGTTCCCGGATTTACCCATGATCGGTACCGGCTATAGCTGGCTGCAGAAGTACGCGCTGAATGCGGCGGCGGCCAATCTGGAGTCCGGCGCCATCCGGTTGTTCGGTCTGGGGCGCGGCGTGCTTTCCTATCCGGACTTCGCGCGCGACGCGCTGGAAAAGGGCGAACTCGATGAGGCGCGTGTCTGCAAGACGCTCACCTATTGTTCATTCCTGATGAGGCAGAAGACGAACGAGTTGGGCCAGTATCCGACGGGCTGCCCGCCCTTCGACAAGTTGGTTTATGGTCCGATCGTGAAGGAAGCGCGCGAGCGGATGCGGCGGCCGCATTAGTCTGCCTGCGCCGCCGATCCCAGACTCGTCCCTTATCGAATTTGCGACCCGGCCATCGGCGTCAACAGCATGTTGCTGATATTAGACACGACTTCCCCATCGCTCAGGCCGGGCGTCGACGAGAGCTTTTTCCACTCCGGACTCGTCCCGAACGCGCGCCAGTTGGCGTCGCGCGCTGCCAGGTTATCGAACGCGACCATGTAAGTGAGACAAGGCATCTTGGCGCCGGCAATCTGCTCGCCGAAGAAGACGGGCGCAAGTCCGTATTTGCGGAAGATGTCGATCTCGCCGTCCCCGAACATTTTGATTTTCCGGCTGAGCGAGAGCAGCGAGTTGGATTCGTAAGTACGCAGTTCAAACATTCGCGCCGGCCGCCCGGCTTCACCTTGCTGAACCTCGATGCCCGGGGAAACTGGGGAAGCCCTTCAGCAGGGTGACCTCCATCCTTTCGTAGAGCAGCGGCCCGCTCGTGGCCCGCTCGGCTTCTTTGGCGAACGCCGCGTCGCTCCACATCTTGGCGTGGGCCTGATCGAATGTGTCCAAGGACGGAAACGAAGCGAGCAGCAAAGCGAAGGGCGAATCCGCGGCGACCGCGGGGCTGAACAGGCCTACGGTGACTGCGCCGGCTTTCGACAGCGCGGGAGCATAGGCCTTGGTGAGGAAATCCGTGGCGCGTCCGCGCTGATTGTCCGTCGTGTTGCGAAGCAGGATTTTGCGAAGTTCTAGAAACATTGGTTTGCCCGCTGGCGGTTGGGAATTCTGTGATGCCGCGTCCATCGAGATGGGCGCGAAGAGGGAGGCGCCGGCGGCGCCGGCGACGAAATTACGACGATTCATGTTGTCGAGGATTCTATCGCATCGGGGAGCGCGCGCCAGACGCAAGCGGTGGGCTCACCGCATGGCATGGCATCTTGTCACTGAGTTTGTCGGCAATCAGCCGCACTCGAGACCGGCGGTCGCGTAGACCAATCGGGCATCCGCAGGAGCATGTTGGGCGTCAGGCCTGAGGACGCGCACCATGCGGGTCAATTCGCGGACGGGGGCGAATCCATGTTCCTGCGCGAGTGCTTCCGCGCACATGGTTGGCGGCCAGGATGTCCCAATAGACTGGCTCGGCTGGATGGCGCGCGAGATACCAACGCAAGAGCGTCTCCGCGACGCCGGAGGAGTCTGCCACGCAGGGACCGAAGTACGCTGCCTGAGACCCAGGGCGTCCCATGGCGTATCCGCGGCCTGGGACAGACGCGGATTCCACGCGTGCCAGACTCTGCAGCAATTCAGAGCGGTCCGCCCCGAACGCGCGACGGTCCAATTCCGCATGAGGCTGCCAGGCATCGACAGCGACGGGCGATAACAGGCCAGCCGATGCCGGCCGCGCCCAGCGCTTGATAGTCGACTCCGGCGCCTCCGGTTCGAAGCCGAAACGACGGTACACGCCGATTCCCATGCCGGTCGCATCCAGGCCGATTTTCGCAATTCCGCGACGCGAGGCGAAATCTATTGCATGCTCCATCAGCATGCTGGCGAAGCCGTGCCCTCGATATTCGGGCAAGGTCAGCACCATGCCAATCCAGGCGAGGTCCCGGCCGTAGGTAAGCACCGTGGTGGTTGCCGCCAGCCGTCCGTCTTGCTCCAGGCCGAAACAGCCCTCGGGCTCCAGTTCGAGCAGGCGCTCCCAATCCTCTTTTGTCTGATTCCAGCCGGCGCATTCCTTCAGATGCATCGCTCCGGGCAAGTCCGAGCGGCCAAGCAAGCGAATTCCCGAAGCGGCCGGCGCGGAATCGGGGCTGTGCGAAGGTTCGTTCCGCATGTGTTATCTGGAAGACCGATTCTACTCTCTGCGAGGGCGCTTCCGGTCGCCTCAGTTTGAGGCGTCGCGCGCGAGCGATCGTTGTGTCCAATCGACAGGATCCAGGCGAGGGATCAGCACGAGAAAAGAGATGGCGCCCAACACAAGCACCACCGACACCAGCGCGAACGCCGACACGTAAGAGCCGGACTTTTCCACCAGTACGCCCGTCAGCCAGGGACCGAAGACGCCCGCCAGGTTGCCGAAGGCGTTCTGCGCCCCGGTCCACTTACCTGCCGCGGAGGGACCGGCGAGGCGTTGCGTGATGGCCCAGATGTTGGACGTGCACAACCCGAAAAGACCCGTCGCGATAGTGAGCAAGACCAGCGCCGTGCGCCCTGAAGCGACGAGTGCAACCGGGAGCATGAGCAGACCGGCCGAGACCAGGCCACCCACCACAAAGCCGCGGCGGACCGAGGACACAGAGAACCCGCGCGTAATCAGGCGATCGGAGAGCACTCCGAAGGTGAGCGATGAGCCTGCGATGCACCAGAAAGGCACAGACCCGAATATCGCCATCTCAGCCTGCGTGAAGCCGCGCGCCACCCTCAGATAAGACGGCAGCCAGGTGATGAGGAAATACCAGGACCAGTTGATGGCGAACAGGCCGAGGAACGTACCCCACACTTCACGGCGCTTCACGATGTCGAGGAAACCGGGTCCGCCCACCGCTTCCGGCGCACGTGCGGGCAGGTTCTTCGGGATGAAGAGGAACCACGGGATCAGCCACAGCAGCGCTCCGCCGCCGAGGATGAAGAACAATGAGCGCCAGCCTGCGGCGGCGACGATCAACCCTCCAATTAGCGTGCCCAGCGCAGGGCCTAGTTTCGATCCCGCGTCGATGGCGGCGTTGCAGAATCCGCGATGCCTTTCGGGGAAGCCCGAGGCGAGGATGCGCGAGTAGGCGGGGTAAGCCACGGACTCGCCCATCCCGAGCAGGAGCCGCAACGCAAACAGCATCGAAAAGCCGGTGACGGCTCCGGTGAGGCCTGTTGCCAGGGACCACGCGAAAAACCCTATTCCGTAGACCCAGAAGACGTTGTAGCGGTCCACAAGCCAGCCGGCAATCAGTTGAAAGGCCGCGTAGGTCCAGAAGAAGGCGGAAAGCAGCAGACCCAATTGCGATGGGCGCAGCATCAGTTCGCGGCGCAGATCCTCTGCCGCGACCGAGAGATTGGCGCGATCGATGTAGTTGATGAAGATCGAAAGCACGAGCAGCGCGAGCAAGCGCCAGGGATGCGGAAGCGTGGGGCGGGGTTGAGACACGAACGCTCACTCTATCGCGGCCGTACTGGTGGTCACAAGTCCGCGGCGGAAGGTTGTTGACAGGACTTTCACACGAGCGTGACGACTGCCTCGGCGGCCCGCGCCTACTATCGGGCTGAAAGGGAGGGCGCGGAGGGATTCGCGCCACTCCAAAAGCAAAAGGAGACTCGTAATGCGGCCATCAGGTTTCTTCTCACTCGCATTGCTCCTTCCGCTCTGCGCGGCTGGATTGTTCGCTCACAGTTTCGGAGCGCCAGCGGGCGAGACGGGCGCGCCTGGCGAGACCAACTGCACGGTCTGTCACATCGGAGTCGCAAACAGCAACGGCGGCAGCGTCAAGATCGGTCTGGTCGATGCGCTGACGTACGGCCCGGGGCAGACGATCCATCTGACCGTCACGGTCTCGGACCCTACCGCGATGCGCTGGGGGTTCGAGCTGACGGCGCGCCTTGGCAGCGACGGCACCAAACCGGCGGGTACGCTCTCGCTGCCCGCGGGTGACACTTTGGCCCAACTGGAGGCGTTGGGCCCGCTGCAATACGTCACCCACACCAGCGCCGGAACGCGCCCAGGGACCCCGGGCGGAGCGAGCTGGGACGTTCTTTGGACCGCACCCAGCACGAACGTGGGCTCCGTCACGTTCTATGCGGCCGGTAACGCGGCCAACAACAATGGGCTTCCCACTGGGGACCACATCTACACCACGATGCTGACGATTCAACCCTCGCCCGCGCCGAATATGGCGATGCCGCAGTTGGTATATGGACAAGGCTGGTACACCGCGGTCTACCTGACCAATACGGGATCGACCGCGGCGACCGCGACGCTCGATTTTGTCGATCCGTCCGGAGCGCCGCTGTCCGTGACCCTGGGCGGCGGCACGATCACAACCAGTCAGGACGTGTCGCTCCCGGCGGGGGGGACGGCGATGGTGGAGATGCCCGATCAGGGGACCGCAACACAGGGCTCGATACTGCTGAACCTGCCACCTGGAGTGAACGGCTATGGCATATTCCGGCGAGAACCCGCCGGAACGCCTCCGCAGGAAGCTACGGTGCCTTTCGCTACGCTGACCGCAACCAAAGTGCGTGTGATCTTCGACGATACGAAGTACATCACAGCGATCGCCGTTCTGAATCCATCGGACCAGGACGCGACGCTGACGGTCACCACGCTGGATGCGGCGGGGCAGCCCATCGGGGCGGGCATCCAAAAGCCGCTGCCGGCCCAGAACCGGATGGCCTTTCTGCTGCACGATTGGGTGCCCACCGTGACGGGGCAGCAAGGGGCCGTCGATTTCTCCGTGGACAAAGGCGCCGTTTCGGTGCTCGCACTCCGCGCGAACGGGAACGCCTTTACTTCGATTATTCCGATCACCGTTCAATAGGCGCGGTCTCAGCCGATCCGGCGGGCAGCCGAAGCCAGAATCTGGCGCCGGCTTCAACCGCCGGATCGACGCCCATGTCTCCGCCGTTCTCGATCACGGTCTGGCGCGAAAGAGCCAGTCCCAGTCCCATTCCACCCTTTTTCGTTCCGGAGGTGAGCGGCTCGAAAAGGTTCGGCAGGACCTGCGGATCGATACCCGGCCCGGTGTCCTGCATCTCCACCCGGACGCCGTCCTCGCGGCAACTGGCCGTAACGGAGACAGTACCTCCACCCGGCATGGCCTCGATGGCATTCACGAACAGGTTCATAAAGACGCGTTCGATGCGATGCCGCTCAACGGTCACGCTGCAATGCTCCGGCACTTCGATCAGAACGGTTACGCCGGCTTTCTCCGCTCGCGCGCCGACATAATCCCAAGCCGAAGCGACGATGTTGGACAGCAGACAGGTCTCACTCTTCCCCGGACGGCCGCGGCCCGCATCCACCAGGTCCTCCAGCATGGATTTGACCTGAGACGCCGACCGGAAAATGTTGGTCGCCAGGCGCTTCACCTGAGACGGCGAGTAACCCTCCGAGGCGAGCATTTCGGATGATGCGTAAATAACTGCCAGGGGATTGCGGAGGTCGTGCACCAGTGAACTGGAAAGGCGCGAGACGGCGGACAACCGCTCCTGCCGGATCAGGTCCCGCTCCGCTTTTTGGATAGACTCGCACATGCGGTTGAAGGCATTGGCGAGACGGCCTAACTCGTCGTGAGTCGTGATCGGCAGGCGGTAAGAGTAATTCTGGCGACCCACTTGATCCGCCGCCAGATCGAGGGCCGCGATGGGGCGCAGCAAGCGCTGCGCCAGCAGCCAGGCGAGGGCCAGCGTTGCCAGGAGAGCTCCGGCCCACACGAGCAACAGGTCCCGCCGCAATGCCGTAATCGCCATTTTCGACGACTCAAACGATCGCAGGATCCAGACATAGCCGGCGGGCCTGCCATCGATGTCGAGCAGAGAACGGCGCAGGGAAAGATAGTCCGTATCGCCGGCATGCAGCAGCGTTATGCCATTGGTACGGCCGAAGAGCGGCCCCTCCAGTTTCTTGACAACCTGCGGCGCTAACGAGGATGCAACCACCCGATCCAACGACCCGAACGCGAACTCACTGCCGCCGATGGACTCCTTCATGCGCCGGGCCAGTTGCGCATCGACCAGGTATCCGGCCACGAGCACATTCAACAAAGCGGGCGCGGAAGCCGAATCGACGTAGACGGGAGTCACCACCACTTGATAGAGGTCGCTACCCTGGGCAATGAAACCGGTCGCCTGCTTGGGAAACTGTCCGATCGCGCTGCGTACTGCTGGAATATCGCCCTGCGGAGAAGGCAGGGGCCGCTCGCCGAACGAGGCCAATACATGTCCGGTTGGATCGGTTACCGCGAATACCGCATTCTCCCGGGCCAGCGCCGCCCAGCGCTCTCCCGCGGTGTCTCGAATGGTCGCGGCATCGCGTGTCCCGAAGGCGGCGCGCACGTCCGACATCCCGCTCAGTGCCAGGCTCACCGAGGCCAGCACATCGGCGCGCGCGCGCCAAAGCGATTCGTAAGCGTGGAGGCTGGCCTGCGCCTCCTTTTCCAGCCCGCTCGATGCAATGTGAGTGGACCGGTTCTCGATGACTACGCCGGTGACCAGAAACAACACTACGAGCGACAGCGACGTGGCCAAGAGGAATTTCCATCGTAGTGAGAGCGGGCCTGAAACGTTCATTTGCTCTTCCGGTATGGCGTATCGTCGTCGGGGGCCGGACCGTACTCCTGCCCATACTTGTTCTTGTGCGGCATCTCGATGTAGCCGGTCTCGGAAACTTGGATCGTGGGGATTTTCACTGCGCCCGATTGGATTTCTATCTCGCGCGTCAGCGCGTCGAGAGTCTGTTGCGTGGCGCGCTCATGGAAGACGTGGAGAGTGTACCTGCCCGGCTCTACCCCCTCCATGGAGAAGGAGCCATCCCGGTCGCTGACCGCAATCCACGGCGTGGGCGCGACGACGATGACGGCATTCATCGACTGATGAATATTGCAGAAAATGCGGACGACGCCAGGGCGCCTGAAGAGCACCCGCCGGGTGGTTCCGGGAGGATACAACCCGATATCGAAGGGCTGGCCGTCGATGTTGGAGAAGGCGTTGTGAAAGATAGGATCGAGGTTGGGGAATTCGACGGTGGTTCCCAGGGCGATCGCGAGCAGATGCGGAACGAATTGCTTGTGGTGTTGCGTCATGCGGACGGCGCGCTGCGCGACTGCCGTAATCGGCCTATGGTCCTCCGCTTCGAGCCAGACGACGACGCCCGCGCTAGTGACGGGATTGTGGCCGCGCGATTTCTCGCTCGGCGTGACGCTGATGCTGCCTGTGAGCACGGCGGCGGCCACCGGCAGCGTCAACGCCAGAAGCGCTAGCGGCGCCCTAGAACTTGTACGCCAGAGCGAGATCATAATGGTTCCGCAAGTGAGTCTTCTCGTTGGTCCAGTTGGTCCTGGTCTGAGCGGCTTCGAAGACCAGGAAGACATTCGGCGCGAGGCGATAGTACGCATTGCCGGCGTAGGAGATGTTGCTTTGCGGATAGTATCCGGACAGGTCGGAGCGCCGGTTCGTCTGGGTCCCTCCGAAGAGGTGGAACGACAACCGCTGCCCCGGAAACAGCGCCCACTGGAGCCAGCCGCCACGGCTGTGGACGGAGTAGAGATCACCGTCGCCGGTGACATTGAATCCCGGGCCGAGGCCGCCTAATCCCGCTGCGTTTACTCCCGTGAAGAACGCACCGGTGAATTCCATGAAGTGAAGCGGCCGGAGCAGGCCGTCCATGGAAATGATGCGCGAATCGGCGGAGTAGCCGGCCGCGTGGCTGACGCTAAAGTGGAATCCGGGCGCTATCTCGAGGAATGGATCGTCGCCGCGGCGGTGAGCGAACTGCAGGCGTGCTTCCCAGCCGGGACGCGTCGCGGCGAGCGTCGATGCGAATGCGGCGGGCACCGTAGTATTGGTCTCGCGCGTCGAGTAGAGTGCAGCCTGCGCCGTGATGGAATCGGCGGTGGAAATGTTGAATCTCTGCTCCAGGCGGACCTGGGGCCGCCACTCCCACAGGTTTCCGGCATCGGCGAGCGGGGGCACGCCCACTTGTGCGAGCGAATCCGGGTCGCGCGGCGCGATGAGCGGCTTCTCCTGGCCGAACATGATACTGCGCGAACCCCAATCGATGGTGATGGAGCCTGTGCGGATGCGCGGCGACAACACGAAGTCTGCCGCGTCTTCCTGGGGGATGGTGCCGTAGGTGCCGGTGTACGGGTAGAAATCCATCTGGATGTTGCCGTGGACCTTGCCTCCGAGGAACGTCTCCGGCCCGAAGAACTCCAATCCCAGCATCGACTGGCTGAGCGTGCCGCCGGAAGCCCGGTTGGTGGTCATATGCGTCGCGATGGAGGAGAAGTAAGACCCCTCGGAGCGTGAGTTCGTGTACATGTTGAACAGCGCCATGCCGGTGATGCGAAGGGGGAAGCGTTGCAGGCTCTCAACCTTCGATTGCGCCTGTTCCCCGATGCGGGCGGTTTGCACCTCCACTTGCTCGCCGAGCTTCTCCACGGCATCCGCGGACGCAGCAAGAGGAGCGCTAGCGGGTGCGGCCGCGCTGGCGACCTGCTCGCGCAATTGCCGCACCTCGGCGAGCAGCTCCGCGTTCTGGCGTTCCAGACGGTCGAGCCGTTCGAGAATCCGACGAATCTCCCGTTGCTCTTGGGCTCGCGCGACGGGTGCGTAAGCGAGGACCGCAAACGCCAGCGCGCAGAGGAAAGTGCGCGGGGAGCTGCGCCGGAGATCGAGGCTAGGTGCGCTTGTCGCTTTCTCCATACAGAAGTTGCTCCAGTCGTCTACGAAGTTTCGCCGGGGACCAAGGTTTAGAGATGAATGCGTTGGCTCCGAGGTCGCGCACACGTTGCGGCGCTCCCGGGTCGGTAGTTGCGCTGACTACCAGGATGGGCAAGTGCGCGTAGCGGGCGTCGGATCGAATCCTGGCGATCAGCTCAAAGCCATCCATCGAGGGCATGTGTAGATCGGTAATGACTGCCGCGAGGCGGCTGCCATCGGAATCGCGAATCAGCCTCCATGCCCGCTCGCCGTTCGTGACGGAGGAGGTCTCGATGCCGTCGAGATCCATAAGAGCCAGCTCCATCGTGTCAGCCGAGGAGAGGTTGTCGTCCACGATTAGAATCGTTCGCGGTCGCATGGCCGGGGCCTGGTGAATGACTAATGGACGAATCGGTATCCGACGCCGTGCAGTGTCAGGAAATGCTCCGGGATGGCAGGGTCGTGCTCGAGCTTTTGTCTCAATTTGAGAACGTGCGCGTCGACAGTCCGCGTGCTGGGGAACGACTCATAACCCCAAACCGCGTTCAGCAAGGCGTCCCGCGTGAGCGGCCGGTCCGGATGCGTGAGGAAGTAGGTGAGCAGATTGTATTCGGCGGGTGTGAGCTTCACCTCTACACCGGCGCGCGTCACAACGCGCCGGTCGAGATCCACTGTGACGTCGCTGAACTGAACCGATCGGGCCGGCTCGGGCGCCGAGCGGCGCAACACGGCCCGAATCCGCGCGAGCAGTTCGCGGGCGCCGAAGGGCTTCACCACGTAATCGTCGGCGCCAATCTCCAGCAGCAGCACCTTGTCGATTTCGTCGCCCACGGCGCTGAGCACGATCAGCGGCGTCTTTGCGCCCGAGGCGCGAATCTGCCTGCAAATCTCGACGCCGCTCATGCCAGGCAGCCTCAAATCCACAATCATCAGGTCCGGACGCATGTTCAGGCCCATGTCGTACCCCGTACGTCCGTCGGCCGCCGTCAACACCCGGAATCCTTCCTGTTCAAGCAAGAGGCTGACGCTGTCGCGCAACCCCTCGTCGTCGTCGATGACCAGAATGGATTGGGATTCCACAGTGCGAGTGTAGCCGAGTGCATCCGAACTGAGAACCCCGAATCCGGCTATCGTGCGATCCGCAGGAGCCGGACTGGGGGCGCTGGCCGTGCGTGCTGGGTCGAATTTCGGCGGGCGTCCTCGACGAGCCGCTTCGCTTCCGAGCGGCTCCAAGTACAGAATTCGTCGATCTCCGGGGGCGTTGGCGTCGCCCACGGGTGCAGCATCAGGTAGTTCTTTCGCGGCATCTGCCCCTCTCGAATCGCAGCGCACATCCCCAGAAGCATCCCCGCGCCGGCTCGCGGTTTCCCATACGGTCCCGCGGCCCACTCCGAGAAGTTGAATGTCGACCGGGCTCTCGTTACGTCCCGTACCAGCATGTTCCGAAGCCCCGGAACGCGGCTGTACCATGGCCACCGCGTTTCGTTGGAGTGACAGTCGTAGCAGGCGCGCCGGAGCATCTTCGAAACATGCGGCGGCGGCCGAAGCGTGGCTTCCAGGCTCAGGCCAGGGACGACGGGCGGGTTCAGGGGCGGGCGACGGAAGGCAATGGTTATCGCTGTCCCCGTGAACAGCGCCAGCAACGTTATCGGGACCTTGCGCATTCAGATCGCCTGCCCCGATGCTCGCCCGGGTTGCGCCGGGCGTCTTTTCCGGTTCGTTAAAGTATTGCAAAGGCATCTGCTCTCCTCCCGTTACCAAGGCTCCATCCGAATCGTTCAGAATGACCACATGAGGCTGGTGAAGCCGGTTTGCGCGCGATAATTGCGAAGCGCCGCGAACTGCTCCCCGTAGCGGTACATCTGCCATCCGGCGTTCCAGCGAATGCGCGTCCCCAGCGGGACGGACAACTGCAATTGTGGCGATGAATATGTCAGTGGGAAGGTCTGCGCCGCCACGAATGCGCCGGTGCTCGAACCCATCCCCTCGCCCGGCTGCCCCCTCCCGTCGCCCACATCCTGCACGTGACTATAGCCCAGCCGCAGCATCGCGTATTTGCCCGCGCTCAATCGCAGCCAGATGTTGCCCGAATGAATGTTGCTGACGTAGATCGACGAGTCCCCGGTCACCAGGCTGTTGTTGACGAAATACGCAATGCCGCCCGCCGTGCCGGTGTGCAGCTTCGAATACTCCGTGTCAACGGCAAACCATTGCCGGGGTGTCCATGACGCCTCGGCGGAGGCGACGCGGCCGCGCGCGCTGAACGCGCTCAGCGCATCGGAGTTGAAGTTGTAGCTGTTGCGCACGGACACGGCCAGCAGCAGCGTCTTCGACTTGTATTGCAGACGTCCATTCAACGCGTGGTACGACTTGTCGCCGATCGGATAAACCGGATTGTCGTTCGTGCCCTTCTCGGCGTCGAGCAGCAGCGAAAACCTCTTGGCAAATCGAAAGCGCAGACCCGCGATGCCGGCATGCTGCGTATTCGATTGCTCGCTGCGCTCGGTTTGCTGCGCGCCGCTGGGCAGCGGACTCCGCGCCGAATCGAAGGTCCGCGTATCGACGTGGTATCCGCCCGTAACATCCAGCCAAGGAAAGAAGCGGAACACGGCATCGGTCTGGTTGCCGGTGCGGCGGATGCCAAGGAATTGAAAATCGATCTGCTGGAACGCGAGTGTTGCGTTGCTCAACTCTCCGTAGACGCTGTTGCCATTCATCCGCGTTTGGTCGAAGGAGGTCTGGTTGGCGATGGTGAGCCGCTCGATGGGAATGAATGTCAGATTCAACGCGGCTGTTGTCACCGGACGCGTCGCGTTTCCGGCTACCGCCACCTGATAGATCGGCTGGGTTAGCGCCGGCGTGCCAAATAGCGACTCTCCGAGATTCACGCGGCCGCGCGTTCCGGCGTAGGTCAGGCGGCCGTTCAGGCTGATACGCTTTCCGAATTCGCGCACCACGAGCAGGCGCCAGCCGGGAGTCGTGGCATGGTATGGGGCTGCCGACTGGAACGCAGAGGCGCCGCCGGCCGGCACACTAGCGCCCGGCGCGATGTTCGAAGCGGGCGTGTCCTCGCTATAGTTCTCCCACGACCGCAGGATCGAAATGCGCGTGCCTTCGGCGACCCACTCGACCCCCAGACGATACTCATTGTCGAGCCGGTGGATGTTCTGGAACAGCGCCGTTGCGTTGAAGCCCTGGAGGGCATTTGTCGTCAATGCGGCTCCGGTCTGCGTAACACGGCTGTAGCCCGCAACGATTCGAAAGCGCCCGCGGGGCAGGATGACAAGGTCGTGGTCCTGCATCATGCGCCGGGTATCTTGCGCGTGGAGATCCTGGGCGAATCCAAGGCCAGGGTTGAAGTAGTCACTCTGCCGCCAGCGCAGGTCGTAGTCGTACCAGCGGCTTTCGGCGTGGAGCCGCGCCGATTCGTAGGGATCGTTGCCAAGACCTTGCGTGTTGACAGTCAGGCGGTCAAGCCAGCGGCTCTTGCCGTCTTTCGAGTACATGGCGAACGAAGAACTCAACAGACGCAGTCCGTTGCCGTAGTTGATGTGGCTTCGGTAGGCATCCTCGCTGCCATCGAGAGAGACGAAGCGATCGCCGAGTTCGAACGATTGCAGGAGGTTATACGGACCGAGGGTAGCTCCGCGCGGCGAGCCGGTGGACGCCTCAGTGGGCGCGACAGGCTCCTGGGCGAAAGCAGTTCGTCCCAGCAATAGGGCGGCAAGCAGGAATAGCCGGGCAGGCAGGCGGCGGGCCGGGACCAAGAGCCTGCCCCAGCACGCCGCCTTTGGAATGTAGTTGCTGCCTCGTGACATTCCTCTACCTCAAGAAGAAGGCGCTCGCATTCGACCCGTGCAGGCGGACATGGCAAACGGTGCAGTTCTGGTATTGCGGGTCCACCATGTTGTGAAAGGACAGAGTCAATGGCACCCCCGTCCCGGTCCGTCCCGAGCCGCTTCCGTTGTGACACTCCAGGCAGAGCGTGAAGACCACGGGGCGCTTGAGCAGCCTGGGGTTGGCCGAGCCGTGGGGCAGATGGCACGTCTCGCAGCCTTCCACACGCACCGCGGTGTGCTCGAAGACGAACGGGCCGCGCATGTCTCTGTGGCAGCCCAGGCAAGCCTCTTCATTGACGGCGGCCTGCGACACCATGCGCGGGCGGTCGCCCATCTTCCACGAGGGTGCGAACGTCCCATGCGGATTGTGGCAGTCGCTGCACTCCATGAATCCCTCATTGACACGGTGTTTGAAAGGCATGGAGAATTGCGCGCGGACCGAAGGATGGCAGCCGTAGCAGAGTTCGCGTTGGACCTTCGCGAGGAGGTGAAGAGGCGTCGGACTGCGATGGATGGAGTGGCAGGAGGTGCAGTTCAGCGAGGCCTTGAAGTGCTCCGAACGGCGGAAGTTCATCTTGCCTAAGTCGCGCGAATGACAGCTCAGGCAGCGGGTGACGATCTCTTCCGAGGTGCGCACGGAGAACGAGAAAATGCTGGTCTTCGAGGGCGCCTTGATGTGCTCCGAGCCCGGTCCGTGACAGCTTTCGCAACCGGTTGAGCCGGGATGCGATGGATCGTCCTCGCCTCGGAAATGAGGATTGCGAAAGAACTTCCAGGCGAGGTCTACGTGGCAGGTCTTGCAGGCCTTGCTGCCCGCGAAATCCGCGGCTCCCGCGATTTGCGCGAGAGCCAGGATCGCAAGCAGCCGCGGTGATCCACCTGCCATTAAGTCCAAGGCTAAGAGGCGAGGCCGATCCAGTCGCTATGGAATTGTCAAAGATATGTGAAAGAGATACAGGGAGGCTTGGCCGGAGGGGAGAGACGATTGGAGCGTCGACTTCGCCGTCTCTCCCATCCTTTGCCGGGGGTGGATGCTATGAGGTGGTTAGCGAGGCCGCCGGCGTCAGCGCCGCGTTCCTCGACTTCACTCGAACAATCCGGAAGACGTCTACAACTGCAACCACGACGCACACCACAATGGCTGCCGGGAATATTTTCGCCGTCCACCAATTGATGGCGTTCGTGATCTCAAGAGCCTTCGAAGGTGGGACGCTTGCGATGCCAAATCCAACCAGGACGTTGGCCTTTAGCAGCCAGCAGAACAGCGCCGCTCCGGCACAGTCGCTGAGCAGGCGGAGCGTGGCCCGGGATCTGGTCCAGTATGGGCGCAAAACGTTCGCGCCGGCGAACGCGGCATTGCCCAAGGCCAACAGCAGGAAGCCCCAATAGAAGTACTGCCAGAGTGGAGACAGCGAAATGCGCATTCCCATGCTGTCGAGCACAATCGGCGAAGTCATGTGTCCCGCCCACCAGGCGTAGAACACCAAATTCACGACCAGCTCAATGGTGGAGGAGGAGCGTGGAATGTGGTTCGGATTGCGGACCGGCGGAAGTCTACGCGGGTTCCAGTTCTCGAGGAAGCGCGTCTTGGCGTGCACCCGTTCCAGGACGGCGAAGACGAGCGTCACGATGCCCAGCGAAAAGAACGTGGTCAGCCAGAACGAGCCCCACAGCGCGCCGAAGGTGGCGCTCCACGTGTGCGGCCCCGGCCCGGCAGGATTGACAGGACCGTAGATCGTCAGGCCGAGCCACGCCAGTAACCACGGCACCAGGTAGCACAGCGCGACGATCTTCAGCACGAAGCGGTAAATCGGAAAAAGCAGAGGCCCGATCAGGTGCTCCTGCGGCAGATAGCGGTTCGCGACCAGCACGGGCGCACCACGCTGCTTGAGCAGGGCCTCCACTTCGGACTGATTCAGGCCGCGGCCCAACTCAGTCTCGCGTTCCTCGACCTGAGCGTGGATGTCCTCCGATAGCTCAGCGATGATGTCACGCTTCTGTTGCTTCGGCAGCCAGAATTCAACGGCTTGCAGATAGCGTTCAATTAGTTCCATGGCCTTGCTCCTTCAAGACTGCCTTCAGTGATGAGTCGATGCTCCGCCACTCGGCGAGCAACTGCTCCAGGATCTCCTCCCCATCGCTGGAGAGCCGGTAGAAGCGCTTGTTGCGCTTGTCCGCTTCGCGCCATTCGCTGGTCAGCAGACCCTGGCTTTCCAGGCGCCGCAGCAGCGGATAGAGCGTACCTTCATCGATCGCCATACCTTGCTCGGCCAGGGTCTTGCGCAGCGTATAGCCGTATTGCTCGGTGTGCAGCGCCGCCAATACCGCCACGACCAGGCAGCCGCGGCGAAGCTCGAGGCGAGCGTTTTCAAACAGTTCGGTGTTCATGGGCCTCTACCGTGTTTGACATCGTATGTACCACATACTATGTCACACACAGTACATAAGTCAAGACCCTTTTTCGCTAACACGTGGAGGTGTGTTTCGCACCGCGTCGAGCCAACCGTAACTATAGGAAGTCGAACGGTCTAGCGCGGCCGGGGGTGGTGCTCGAATCGAGGCTGGATGGGTTTGCGGGGCGTTTGAGGTTACCGGACTTGGCTGGCGCTGCTCGCAATTGGTAACCCGCTGCCCTGCAACTCAAGGCCTTCGACGTCCTCGGTTTCGACGTTTTTCTTATGGAAGGCCGGCAGGTCCGCGTCCCATTCGAAATTGACATCGCGGAGCCGGACGTTGCGCGCATGGCTGACGAGCACCGCGGGCAGATCCCGCTCGAACAGGCCCTGCTTGAGATCCTCGGTGGAGCGCAGGTCGAGATTGCCTCCGACTGCCAATTGCGACGGGCTATTCACGACCCGCACGCGCACCTGATCGAGACCGATCCCTTCCGGCCTGCTCGCATCGCAGCCGTGCAGGACAATCCCCGCCTCCGACTGCGCCTCAATGTTGCGGAAGTTGATGCGGCGGATGTGGCCGAGCGGGCCGCCATTGGTTTTCCAGGGCATCGCTGAAACATGGATGGGCTCCCCTTTGCCCCACCAGTGGCCGTTCTGAAGCCGGGTCCGCACTATCATGTCGTGGAAAGAAATGTCCTCAACCGAACCCGGCCCTCGCACGTTCACCTTGAACGCGCAGTTTGCATCCACGGTCAGGTCGTGGAAAATGCAGCGGCGCGAGTCGCCCTCGCTGAACCCCACCCGAACTCCCGAGGAGCGGGAGTTGAGCACGCAGTTGCCGGCGATGACGTCCTCGCTGCCAAAGATGGCGATGCAATCGTCGCCCGTTTCAATCAGGCAATCGCTGATGCGTACGCCAGAGCAATTGGTCAGGTCCATCCCGTCGTCATTGCCGAGGCGGCGCTGACTGGCCAGGCTGTTAATGTTCAGGCCGCGGATCTGGACGTCGCGGCAGTCGCGAATATTCAGGTGCCAGACCGGCGAGTTCTGAACCGTCACGCCCTCCAGCCGGACATGCTTGCAGCGGATGAAGCGGATAGGATTGCCGGGCCGTTCGCCGTGCGCGTATGGCCACACGGAAGGGCCGAACTTTTCTGAACCGAAGTCGGCCTTCTGGCGGGTGAACTCGCGCTTCCAATCGCCGCCTGGGTGCAGCCTCGAAGTGTCAAAGAACGCGATGCCGTTTGCCTCAACTGTGCCGGAGCCAGTAATGGCAATGGACTCCGCATCGCGTGCCGTAATCAATCCGGCGCGGTGTGACTCGCCTTGCGTATCTTCCTGCGCTTCGTGCGGATAGGCTTCTAACTTCGTCGGACTCAGCAACACCGACCCCGGCTCGAGGTGAAGGTGGACCCGGCTCGGCAGCGTAAAAGGTGTGAGCTGATACCGGCCCGCTGGCACGATGACTGTACCGCCGCCAGCATCCGTGGCAGCACGAAGAGCATGCACGAAGGCGTCGGTATCGACGGTGGAACCGTCTCCCTTAGCGCCGAACTCACGCACGTCGTAAATGCGAAACGCAAAGGCGGGCAATCCAAGCGCCGCCCAGAGGAAGCTTCTTCTGCTGGTTCCATTCGATGGCATCTTGGGAATGAGAATATCACCGGACACCGTACGCCCACATCGTCTGCGGCCCGTATTGTCGGCGAACGTCGAAGGCGTTCCGCGTTGCCCGGAGCCTCAGCCTGGCAGGCGGATCTGCACGCGCAGACCGGGTGCGGCGTTACTCGCCGAGATGCTTCCGTGGTGCAGCAGCACGGCCCGGTGGGCGATGGAGAGCCCGAGCCCGACTCCGCCTCCGCTCGCGCGGTTGCGGTCCTCTTCGACGCGGTGGAACGGGTGGAAGATGGCCTCCAACTCCGGCTCCGGCACGCCGGGCCCGTAGTCGCGGATGGTGAAGACCAGTTCGTTACACTCGCGCCTTGCGGTGATCTCGACGCTCTGCCCGGCAGGCGAGTAGCGAATTGCGTTGCGCAGTACGTTCTCCACGGCACGGCGCAACAACTCGCGGTCGCCGCGAAACTCGCCCATGCCCGTGCCCGCGCCCACTCCCTCGCTCTGAAGCTCAATCCGGCATCCGCGCCCGGTCGCTTCCAGCCCGCAGTCCTCAACGATCTCTTTCAGAAACGGACCGAATTCAATCGCTTCGTCGTTGCGCGAGAGCGAGTCACCCTCGACTCGCGTCACTTGCAACAGGTCCCCGATGAGCCGTGAAATCCGGTTTACTTCCTTCTTCACGCGTTGAAAGGCCTCGTCGCTGGCAGGGTTCTTGCGCACGAGTTCCAACGCAAAATTCAGACGCGCGAGGGGCGAGCGGAGCTCGTGCGAAACGTCCTGCAGCAGGCGCCGTTCTGCGGCGAGCAAAGTCTGAATGCGATCCGCCATCTCGTCGAATGCCGCGCCGAGGTCGCCGATCTCGTCCTTACGCTTTAGTTGCGCGCGAGCAGTCAGGTCGCCCTGCCCGAAACGCTTCACGGTCTCTCTCAGCCGGCCGATGGGCCGCGCCAGAGTGAAAGCGAGCGCGTAGACCAGCAGCACGACAACGGCAACGATCCACCCGAAGGATAGGACGTCCCAAGTGGGATCGCTCCGAACGCTGATGTCAATGACGAATATGTAGCGGCCATTGCTCGATGCCTGATTGATTCGAAAGCTGCGCGGCGGGAAAACGCTCCAGCGGGGTGGAGGCGCGACCACCAGGAGATCCTTGCGAACGGCGCCTGTGCGCAGGTCCGTACCCTGAGCGTCCAGCAAATGATACTTATTCCCCACCATCGCGCGCATCCGGTCGAGGTAAGCTCCCAGCGCCGGCTGCCCGCCCCCTTCGAAGGCGCGAACGGCGTCGGCGAATTCATAGTCCACAATCCGGTGCAGGAATTGATCGCGCTGCATCTTGCCGGGTGCGAACAGGAAGGATGAGAGGAAGAACGCACCCGCGCTGAACAGCAATGTTCCAAGAAACCAGGCCAGGATGCGGGCGAATAATCCTCTCATGACTTTTCCGGCTCCGATTCCAGCACGGCGAATTGGTAGCCCACGCCTCTTAGAGTTCGTATCAGATCGGTGGGCGCATCGAGTTTCCGGCGCAGGTGGCTGATGTGAACGTCGATGGAGCGGTCGTAAGGCGTCGCCGGCCGGTTATAGAAGCGCTGCGCGATTTCGTCGCGGGAGACGACGTGGCCGGCCGCGCGCAGCAGAACTTCCAGGATGTCGAATTCGATAGTCGTCAACTCAACCGCGCGGCCGTCCATGGTCACCAGGCGGCTGGCCGGATCGAGACGGACTCCGCAGATCTCCACGGCCGACAGTGGATCGCGCGGGCCGGTCTGAGTGCGGCGCAGAATCGCGCGAACGCGGGCCAGCAGTTCCATTGGCTCGAACGGCTTCGGGAGATAGTCGTCGGCGCCCTCATTCAGGCCTCGAATGCGGCTTGCGCTTTCGGTTCTCGCGGTCAGCATCAGCACCGGCGTGTCGCGCTCCTCGCGCAGGCGTTTCAGGACCTGGAACCCATCCAGGCCCGGCATCATCACGTCGAGCAGGATCAGGTCGAAGCCGCCATGCAGGGCCATCTCCAAGCCCTCGAAGCCATTCACGGCGGGCGTGACGTCGATGTCCTGGTCGCGAAAGAAGTCGCGCATCAGCGCTCCGAGTTCCACGTCGTCGTCGATCAACAGGAGATGAGCCGTGCCAGCCACAATGTAATCCTTCTCATTCCGTCAGCCAGAATTGCCGCGGCAATCGTGAAACAGTCTACCTAGTCCAACGCTATGACGGCTGGGCCGTGCGCGGAAGGGCAAAAAGGCCCAGTTCTGCGAAGAAATGTTAAGCGGAGCGCTGACCTGAGCCGCTTTACAAAACTTTATCCTCCAAGCCCGCGCCAGCGGTGTTCACTGGTATTGACGAAGGGGTTCACAGCCCACTTCCATTCCACTTGAAAGATCGAGGGAACGACAATGAGAAGCCTTCGGCTGCTCGCATCGCTATTTGTGTGTCTGGCCGCGGCATTGGCGCTGGACGGCGCGGCTGTCCCGTCTTCAGCCGCCCTTGAAGAGCAAACCACGGCCACGGCCAGCCTGCATGGAGTCGTCACCGATCCGTCGGGCGCCCTGGTTCCCGGCGCGGTCGTGCAGTTGCGTGGACCGGGTGGACAACAAGTCGCTCGCACCGACGGTAATGGTAAGTATGCATTCCCGGTGTTGAAGCCGGGCGCCTACGAAGTCCGCGTGCTGGCCAAGGGTTTTGCGCCGCACGAAGAAGTCCTTGCCGCGCTGACGGGCGAGACGCAGTTGGACGCACAGCTTCAGATCCAGAGCGAAGCCCAGGTGGTGAATGTCGAGGACGAGATCGAGAAGATAACGACCGACCCGACCGCAAACGGCGGTGCGATTGTCCTGGGCACTAAGGAACTGCAGGCCTTTTCGGATGACCCCGACGAATTGCAGCAACAACTCCAGGCCCTGGCCGGACCTTCCACCGGTCCCGATGGAGGCGAGATCATGATCGACGGCTTCTCTGGCAGTGGCCTGCCTCCGAAGTCATCCATTCGCGAGATCCGCATCAACTCCAATCCCTTTTCGCCCGAGTTCGACCGCCCCGGCTTCGGCAGGATCGAGATCTTCACGAAACCTGGCACGGATTCGTTCCATGGATCGTTTTTCACCCAGTTCAACGATCAGTACCTCAATTCGCGCAGTCCGCTGCTCACGTCGTCGACGCGCACTCCGTATTCGCAGAAGTTTTTCGGCGCCAGCTTCAGCGGACCTATTACGAAGCAAAAGGCGTCGTTCGGCTTCGACTTCGAGCGTCGCATGATCGACGAGAACGCATTCATCTACGCGACGACGCTCGACAACAATTTGAATCCCGTGACCGTGAATCAGGGCGTGGTCACTCCGCAAACACGGACGAGCTTCACGCCTCGGCTGGACTACACTTTGACGCCATCGAATACTCTGAGCCTGCGCTACCAGAACACGCGCATCGGGATGGACAAAGAGGGTGTCGGCAACTACTCGTTGATCTCGCAAGCCTATAACGAGAAGAGCACCGACCAAAGCGTGCAACTCACCGAGACTGCCGTGCTGAGTCCGCACGCGGTCAACGAGGTCCGGTTTCAATATCAGCGTTCTTCGCTGTGGAACTACGGGAACAACACCGACCCGCTCATCATCGTGCAGGGAGCCTTCCAGGACGGCGGCGCCCAGGTCGGGAACTCGGGCAGCACTAGCAACAATCTCGAGCTCTCCAACGCGACGACCTTGACAGACGGCGCGCACACCATCAAGTGGGGTGGCCGATTCCGCCAGTCCTTCATCGATGACACTTCGCGGAACAACTTCGGGGGTACGTTCGCCTTCTTCGGCGGATCGGGCCCGGAACTGGACGCGAGCAACCAGGCGATTGCAGGAACATCCATCCAACTTACGGCCTTGGAGGTGTACCGCCGGACGCTGCTGTTCGAGCGCATGGGCCTCAGCGCGGACCAGATCCGGCTGCTGGGCGGCGGAGCTACCCAGTTCACGCTGAACGCCGGTACGCCCACGACGTCAGTCCGCCAGTTCGACGCCGGGCTGTTCATCAACGACGATTGGAAGGCGCGCCCGAACCTGACGCTGAGCTACGGGCTGCGCTACGAAACGCAGACGAATATCCACGACTGGAGCGATTTCGCGCCGCGCATCGGATTGGCCTGGGGCATCGACGGCGGCGCTAAGAAGCAAGCGAAAACCGTGCTCAGGCTCGGCGCTGGGGTATTTTACGACCGCATCTCCAGCGGCACCGCGCTCTCCGTCGCCCGCTACAACGGGACCACGCAGCAGTCGTATTTCATTCAGAACCCCGACTTCTATCCAACGATTCCGACCGCGGCGTCTCTGGCCGGCACGCTGCAGCCGCAGCAGCTTCGCCTGCTTGACTTGAGCGCGCGCGCCCCGCGGAACTATCAGGCCACCATCAGCCTGGAACGCCAGTTGAGCAAGTATGCAAAGCTGAGCGTCTCTTACGTCGAGAGCCGCGGAGTGCACCTGTCGCGCCAACTCAACGCGAACACGCCATTGAACGGCGTGTATCCGTACGGTGACAGCGAGGTGCGCCTGCTCTCCGAAACGAATGGCTACAGCCGCTCGCACCAACTCATCGTCAGCCCGAACATCAACTATAAGAAAGTCTTCCTGTTCGGCTTCTACTCTCTCTCCTACGGACAGACCGACGCCGAAGGAATGCCCGCAAATCCGTATAACCTCAAGTCCGAGTGGGGGCCTTCCTCTTTCGCGGATGTGCGGCATCGATTTCTGATGGGGACTAACATTCCCATGCCGCTCAAGTTCTCCGTGAGCCCCTTCTTCCTGGCGATGAGCGGTTCGCCATACAACATCACGACAGGTCAGGACCCATTGCATACGGGCTATCCCAACGCACGCCCCGCGCTGCTGCCGGGGGTGAGCTCGGCGGGTTGCAGCGGTTCGGACCTGGTCTACAAAGACGGCTTCGGCTGCTTCGACCTGAATCCTTCCGCGGACACCCCGACGATCGGGCGCAATTACGCGCGCGGTCCGGCGAATGTGAGTTTGAACCTGAGAGTCTCGCGCTCCTGGTCCTTCGGCAGCAAGGGCGAAAGCGGCGTGCAAGATCTCGGCGGCCCGCCCCCCGGAATGGGCGGAGTGAAGGGCGGCGGCGGCCCGCCTTCGGGCGGCGGTCCTGGCGGCGGCGGGCCACCTCCTGGCGGCGGTCCACCTCCGGGGGCATTTGGCGCTTCCGCGGGCGGGAAGAGGTTTACGCTGACGGCCTCCGCCAGCTTCCGGAACGCCCTGAACCACCCGAATTACGGGAACCCGACCGGCGATCTTTCGTCGCCCTACTTCGGAGAGTCGCGCAGCCTGGCCGGATTCGGGCCGATGGGCGCGGCGACGACGTACAACCGGAAGATCGACTTCCAACTCAGGTTCGCCTTCTAATGCTGTTGAAACAGGGGCAGGAAGCTTGAAGATGCCGACGTGGCGTTGAGAGCGATCTAAATCGAATTGTCGGCGCCGGCGTGTCCCGGCCGCTGAACAACGGAAAGTCATGATTGGGTCCATACCGCAGTCCACCGCGCTGCAGCGCAAAGGCAAAGACCCGATCGTGGCCGGCCGGGTGGGGGAATTGGAGGGCAGCGAAACCCCTACGCCGCTCTTCCATTTCCCCCGCGCGGGCGATCTCATTTCACAGCCGTATAAGGACGTCACGTTCTCCGCACGCATCCGCGCGGCGCATTTGAAAGTGAATTGCGTACTGGAGGATTTCCAAAATCACGGTCAGGTTTCCCTCTGACTCGTGCCCGGCCGCCCCAGAACCCTCAACTCGGGCGGCCGGATTCTTGCATTCGACAGAGACACACAGCCGCGCATGCCGGTAGCCGTTCCCATCTCCGCCATCTCATTCCATGAGCACGCGTGCGGGTCCGCCGGAGCGCTGTCCGACGTGAGACTGCCCGGGAAGTGGACTCTTCCTCGCTGGTACACTGGAGGGTCGGGGACGTGAAGTTCGAGTAACGCGTCTCGTGGTAAATCCGTCAGTAGGTGTGTTCAGGAGGTTTGTGTCTCGATTTAAGCTTTGCTCGCTTGGGGTGTTCGTGTGCCTTCTCATCGCCCCCACATCGATATTTGCGCAGGAAGGAGCGAGGTTGGCCGTCACCGTGATGGATCCCTCGGACGCGGCTGTTCCCGGCGCCAAAGTGACAGTTGTCGAGAAAGGCCGCGGGGCAACTCATGCGGGCACGACTGAAGAATCCGGCACTTCCTATTTCAACTCGCTGAATCCAGGTTCATACCGGGTGGAAGTGGAGAAGACGGGTTTCGAGAAATACACCGTTGAGGATCTCCAGCTTCACGCTCGCGACTTCCAATCCCTGAGGCTGCAGGTTCGTGTCGCGGCCGCGGAGAAGTCCGAAGTGACGGTTAAGGGCGAAGTCGAAGGCGTGCAGATCGATCCCTCGACCGGAACCACTGTGAACGGGCGCTTCGCCAACGATCTGCCCTCCAACTCTCGCAGCATTCAATCGCTGGTCCTGATGGCGCCGGGCGTGATCTTCGCCGGTGGAGGCGCGGGCGGCGGAGACGTGAATGTGAATGGCCTGCGCTCGAACACCAACTACTACACTCTGGATGGCGTGAGCGCCAATGCAGGCGCCGGCCCCGCTCTCTCCGGCGGCGGCAGCTTCTTTGGCTTTGGCGGTGGATTTGCCACTTCCTCCGCACTTTCGACGACGGCCGGCGGCAACTCCTATAACGTCATCACCTTGGATGCGATGCAGGAGTTCCGCGTTCAGACTTCGGCGTTCGCTCCCGAGTTTGGCCGGTCCCCTGGAGCACAGGTCAGCGTGACCAGCCGAGGCGGCAACAATTTTTTCCACGGCAACGCCTTCGGGTACTACCGCAGCGACAAGTACAACTCGAGCGACTGGTTCTCAAATAGCGAAAACCTGCCGAAGGGCGCCTCGCACCTGACGGATTTCGGAGCTACCTTGGGCGGCGCTCTGCAGCCTAATAAGACGTTCTTTTTCGCAGCGTTCGAAGGGCTTCGCCTGAACCAGCCGCGCACCGCGATCGACAGCGTTCCCAATAACATCGTGCGCAGATTGGCGTCTCCCGGTCTGCTGCCTTACCTGAGAGCTTTCCCCGCTCCGAATGGCGTTGAGTTGGGCAATGGGGCGGCGCAGTTTTTGAGCGTCTACTCGATGCCTTCGTCGACCGACGCGGCCAGCGTCCGCCTCGACAGGGTGCTCAATAATCACGTAAGCACGTTCCTGCGCTACAGCTATACGCCTTCCACCAACAATTCCCGGGGCGGCCTGGGCAGCAGCTCGAACAGCGTGCAGTCGTTCAAATCGACGTCGCAGACGCTGACGGGCGCGATGACATTCATTACTCGCGACGATTTCGTCAACGACATCCGGGTCAACGTTTCCCGAACCACATCCCGGATGAACTCGACCATGGATACTTTTGGCAACGCCATAATTCCAGCCGATTCCATTCTCTTTCCCGTCAGGCGTCGATTCCACGGCGGGTTCGTACTCGTTCAACGTCATGGGCGTGGGTGGGTTCTCCAAAGGTCAGGCCAACAACAATACCCAGGACCAGGGTAACTTCGTCTTCACGCAGTCGGTTTCCGACGGCGGCCATCAGTACAGAACGGGCTTTGACGTCCGCATTCTCATGCCGACGTATCACTTCAAGCCATTCAGCGAGAACGTAAGTTTTGACGGCATGAACGGGACGTACGGCGGGTTGTTGACCGGCACCGCCACGAATGCGGTGCTGCGGTCGAATATTGCCGACCGCTACCCCTTCTACCAAAACTATGCGTTTTATATTCAGGACACCTGGAAGAAGAGCAACCGCCTGACATTGACCTACGGTTTCCGTTGGGATGTGAATCCGGCGCCCAGCGCCCGCAGCGGACCGAGCCTGCTCGCGCTCGATAGCTCCTTCAATCTCACGGCATCCAACAAGATATATTCCACCACCTGGTTCAATGTCGCGCCCCGCTTTGGCGTCGCCTACCAGCTTCGCGGCAGCGGTGACCACGTGACCCTGGTGCGCAGCGGCGTCGGCATCTTCTATGACACGGGCTACGGCGCCAGCGCCAACGCGTTCGACAGCGCTCCGTACGTGGACAGCGTCATTACGACGCTGCCGACATTCCCGCTTTCAGCCGCCATACAGACCATCCCCGTCATGCCTCCCGTGAAGCCCTACGGCATGGTGATGGGAGCGGATCCGAACTTGAAACCGCCTCTCGTTTATCAGTGGAACGTGGTCCTGGAGCGCTGGTTTGGCTCGGGACAGAGCGCGAGCATCGGCTATGTGGGCACGGCCGGCAGACGGCTGCTGCGCCAGGAGAACGCCGGCTCGTTCTTCAGCACCGACTACAACCTGCTGCAGGTCACGACGAACGGGGCGCAATCCAACTACAACGGCTTGCAGGCGCAATACCGGCGCACACTCAGCAAGCGGATTCAGGCGCAGGTCGCCTACACCTACAGCCATTCGATCGACACCGCTTCGAACGACTTGGGCGGCGGCGGATTCGCCTTGCTGCTCGGCAACCCCAGAGGCAGTTCGGACTTCGACGTGCGCCACAACCTGAACGCCACGGCCAGCTTCCAGATCTGGAACCCCAAACCGGCCCCGCTGCGCTGGGTGCTCGGACACTGGTTCCTGGACGGCGTGTTCACTTATCGAACGGCGCTGCCATTCGACGTAAGCGGCATCCTGACCCAGGACGGAAACAGTTCCACGACCACGCCCAGCGGAATCAGCACGAGCTACTTCTTCGCTTCGGTCCGCCCGGACGTGACGGGCCAGCCGATTTGGATTGCCGACCCGTTGGCACCGGGAGGTAAGCGCTTGAACCGCGCCGCCTTCACCTCTCCGGCCAACGGCGTGCAGGGGAACCTGGGACGAAATGTAATACGCGGCTTCAATGCCGCTCAGGCCGATCTGGCCGTGCGGCGGCAGTTCCCCATCGGAGACAGGTTCAATGTGCAATTTCGCCTGGACGCGTTCAACGCGTTGAACCATCCGAACTTCGCCAATCCATCGAGCCAGCAGGGCGCGAGTTTCCAGAGCCCCTTCTTCGGCGTCGCCACGCAGATGCTATACGCGGGCGGAATGGGCGGCACCGCGATGAATCCCTCGCAGTCTTCGGGCGGTCCGCGGTCGGTTCAGTTTTCGCTGCGCCTCCAATTTTAGGGCGCACTCATTAACGCATTCCGAGGGCTTCCTTCGATTCGAGAGCAAGAATCGGATGGAAGCCCTCGCCGCGTCAGGAGATGATGCTCCCAGGGACGCATGGAAACGCGTCGATCTGGAGGTGAATGTGCTGAACCCCGAGGACTGCTGGAATGCGCTGCTGCGGCGCGACAAGGCTCGCGACGGCCAGTTCTACTTCGGCGTCGTGACCACTGGCGTCTACTGCAGGCCAGCCTGCCCCGCGCGCACTCCGCTGCGGAGGAACGTCCGTTTCTACGAGACTCCCGCCCAGGCTGAGGCCGATGGTCTCCGGCCGTGCCTGCGCTGCCGTCCGCTGGACTCATCCCAAACGGAGGCACACGCGGCGCTGGTGCGGGAGCTGTGCGGGTACATCGAACGGAATCTCGAAGGTCCGCTGACGCTCAAGGAACTTGCCCGGCACGCGAATCTCAGCCCGGCGTACCTGCAGCGCGTCTTCTTGTCGGTCGCCGGAGTCTCTCCGAAGAAGTACGCCGAGTCCTGCCGGATGCGGAAGTTGAAGAGTGAACTGCGCACCTCCACAGACGTGGCGCAAGCGGTCTATGGCGCGGGCTTCGGCTCCTCCAGCAGGGTCTACGAAGGGGCCGGCACGCGGCTCGGAATGACCCCTGGAGAATACCGCAAGGGCGGGAAGGGAATTGTCATTACCTACGCGCCGGTCCAGTCGGCGTTAGGGCCGATGCTTCTCGGCGCCACGGACCGGGGCATCTGCTTCCTTCAGTTCGGCGAATCTCGCGACGGCCTCGTCGCCGAATTGCACAAGGAGTATCCGGCCGCGTTTATTGAGCCGATGCGCGAACCGCACGCTCCCGAGTTTGACCATTGGGTGGCGGCGCTCAACGCGTACTTGTCGGGGCAGGAGCCTCGGCTGGACCTACCCCTTGACGTTCGCTCGACGGTATTTCAAATGAAGGTGTGGACCTATCTCCAATCGATCCCCGCCGGCGAGGTTCAGTCGTATGGAGAGGTGGCGACGGGCATCGGCCAACCCAAGGCTGCGCGTGCGGTAGGTCACGCCTGTGCCACCAACCGCGTGGCGCTGGTCATCCCCTGTCACCGGGTGATACGCGGCGGCGGAGACCTGGGCGGCTACCGCTGGGGCCTGGCGCGTAAGCGTACGCTGCTCGACCAGGAGCGCGCGCGACGAGCCGAACCGGGAGCCGCCGGCGCATCGAACCGATCGCTACCTTCACTCTCGGAGGCAGTCTGAGCACGCTATTCGAGTGTGACGGAAATCGCTCGCTGATCCGCGGCCTCGCCCTGCAGCAGAGTGGCGCGAAACTCGTACTGGCCGGGCTGGAGCGTTCCGACGGGCAGGTTCGCCAGGTAGGGGATCTCCGCGCCGTCGACGGAAGTTGGCAGGTCCGGCGTGGATCGCGAGACGAGTTTGCCCTCGCGCAGCAGGTCCACCACCAGCCGCGGCCGCTGCTTCGCGGCGGAGTCCGGATAGAGCTTGAAGAAGACCGAGAGGAGTGTAGTCTTGCCGAGAGGAACGCGGGTCGAGAGCGTCGGGACTACGCGTCCGGCGGTGATTTGGAGTGGGTCCCGCGCGTCGGGCTCTTTGGATGGATCCTCCATGCGGCGAAGCAGCGTGAGGTCGCTCATCTCAGGCCCGGCGTGGCGCGCCGGCGCGAAGAAACTGGAACGACGCGCCCCCAGTTTGCCGCCGCGCTGGTCCGCGGCGACGCTCTCCACTATGTAGCGCCCGGGCGGTAGATCCACGGGGAGGGTCACGATGAATCGCCCCTGCCGGAACGCGGCAAGCTGGTCCTTCGCTTCTCCAAGCGGCACATCCCGAGAGAGCTTGGCGACGACCATGCCATGCTCGTCCTTGACCAAGGACAGCACGGAGATGTGGGTGATGTACTTCCCCGCCTTTTCGTCCCACGTGAACTCGATCGGCTTCAGCGGGAGGTCGAAGACAAGCGAGCACTGAAGCGTGCCATTCGCGAGGTGCCGATACGGAATGATGCCGGCGCTGAAATCGAGGTTGTGCGGCAGCGGCTGCTGCGAGAGCGCGCGCAACAGTGGGACCTCGTAGGGGAACACGAACTGGCCTTCCATCGGCGGCAGCGCGAAATAACCCGAACGGGCCTGCACGGTGTAGCCGGGGTGACCGGTGAGCGTCACGTTGATCGCGCGGAAGCGGCCGTCGTAATCCGGGTTAGTGGCCTTGTAGGTTAACTCGTACCAGGTGTTGAAGTCCTCGCTGAGGTGCTGCAACTGCGGGCGCAGGTCGTTGACGTTCGCAATCAGCGCCCCGCCAGTGGACTCGGCCAGTTCGCGCAGCACCATCTGGCCGTTCGCCCGCAACGAATCGAGTTCATAGTCGCCGGCGCGGAAATCGCCCACCGCACTGCCTGCAGTTCGAGAGCGCGTCATATGGTTGCTCATCGCCAAGCCCTTGGAGAGTACCTGTTGCGCCAAAGTGGTGTCGCTTCCGGAAGTCAGCCCACGGGCATCGATTGCATAGACTGTGACGTTGGCGCGGTTAGCCGCCGAAATCAGCGACGCAAACTGCAGCCACAAGTCGTTGGGTAGTCCATAGCCCTCCGAGAAGTAGAGCACCGACTTGCGGCCTGGCAGGCGTTCCAACTGCTTGACGATGGCCCACAGTGAGAAGATCGAGACCTGGCCGAGATCGGTTCGGTTGAGCTGGTCGGAAAGTTGCAGCATGTTGTCGGTGAACGCGTTGGCTTGTTCATCGGCAAGTGCGCCACCGTTTACCGCCGGAGCTCCAGTCCCGCCGTTGCTGAGTGACTCGGCGGTGCCGGCCGCCGCTGCCGTCTGCTGGTTGAGCAGTTCGAGGGCGCCCGTCTCGGAGTTGGGCGCGCTACGAATCAGGCCGGTGGCCCGCTCCACCGCGGCGCGCAGCAGGTCCATGTTGTTGGTGTAGGTCTGGATGACCTTGAAGGAGCGGTCTACGTAGAAGATGGCGTAGTATGCGTTCGGGCCCGCGTCGTGCATGAGGAAGTCGAGCGCGCCGATGCGGGCGAGCTTGCGCCCGCTGTCGCTCAACTTGTCGAAGACCAGAGAGACAAGCCGCACCTGGCGCGAGAGGTGCAGGGCCAAATCTTCGCGCTTGTTCGCTTGCACGAAGACCTCGCCGGCTTGGGGCTCGGCCCGCTCGGGGCTTACTCCGCCGCGCATTTCGCGCCAGGAAGTGACCGTCTGCGCGGCGTTGTCTTCAAAGACCTGGAAGTCGGACTGGCGCAAGTCGTGCACCAACCGGCCGTGCTTATCGTGTACCACGACGTCGACCAGAATCTCGCTGGTACCTGAGTGAAGCACGACGTCCTGAGCCGCCAGCGGGGCGCAAACGGCCAACAGGGTAAGAAAGACGAACCTGCGCATGGCGACCTCTTCCAGATCCGGCTAGTCAGCCGGGCTCCGTGTTATCTCTACGAGAGCAAAAAGGGGGGATCGGCCGTCGCCGTCCCCCCTAACAGACGTTCCAGGCGCTGACGCGTTGCACTACGGCTTTTTGATGGTGATCTCCGTCCGCGTGTCGGCAGTGGTGCTGCCCTGCGTCGCGATTGCATGAATAACGAACGTGCCCTCGGGGAACTTGCCCGCCGGCACGGAGAAGACAGTCTGGATGCGGCCTTGCGCATCGGCGTCGGCCAGCGGGAGCGGCAGTTTGCCGAGCGAGTTGCCGCCCTGTAGAAACTCGATTTCCATCGTCGGCTTAGCGGCGATGGAGGAGTCCGGGTATACGGTGAAGAACAGCGGCAGCGTGGCGTCGGGGCTCGCCACTGTCAGCGTGCTGATCAGCGTCGGGCTAATGGTCCCGTTCTGGTACTGGAACGGCTCGTTGGGTTCCGGCTTGGCGTTCGGATTGTATAGTTTGACCGGAGTGATCGAGCTGATGGCCACACCCTTTTTCGGAGCGACGATCAGCTCGGAGCGTTGGGCGCCGACCTTACCGCTCTCCCGGTCCATCACGGCGGTTTCCAGAGAGTATTTACCCGCCGGAATGGTGGCCGAGAACTTCTCGGTGAAGTTGCCGGCCTTCATCTGTTCGGGAGTTACCGTCAAGGAGCGGTCGCGCGTGAGTTTCTGGACTACTTCGCCCTTGGCGTCCTTGACGAGCGCAGCCATGGCGAAATGGACGCTCTCGGTGTTCTTGGCTGGATCGGTCTTGGGGCTGAGCGTGCGCAGGGGAAGCTCTACGAACACTTGCGTGTCGGTACCGTCGGCGTGGGGCTGCAGCAGGATGCCCGCGGCGCGATACTCGACGTTCTTGGAAACAAGGCCGTCCGAGATGGCCTTGAGCAGCGGCAACTCGAAGGTCTGGACGCCTTCGCCGCGAAGATCCGGCGGCAGCGCGAAGTAGCCATTACGGGAGTGGACGACAAGGTCTTTACGCGTCGTGTCGACCTTCACTTTGCGGAAGCTGCCGTCATAGTTGGTGATGCCCGGGTTATAAGAGACTTCGTAGTAACTCGCGATCTCTTCGCTGATATGACGCAGGGGCACCTTCAGGTCGTTGCTGTCGGCAACGATGAAGCCGCCGGTATCTTCGGACAGTTCGCGCAGGAAGAGATCGGTGTCGTTGCGTCCGGCCTCTTCCGCCGTGTCGGAGGCGCGCATTTGTGAAGTGCTGACGCGGCCTTCGGTGGACGTAGTGTCCGACGCGATGTCACCGGTGGCGTTGTTGAGCTGATTGCGCGCGTTGGAGGCCGTGCTCCAGGTCTTCACACCCATGGTTTCCAAACCATAGAATGTGACGTTGGCGCGATTGGCGGCGCTCTTCAAGTTGCGGAACATCTCATCCAGATTGGTCGGAATAAACATGCCCCAGGTGAAGTACAGGACCGTTTTGCGGCCGGGCAAATTGGCCATGCCTGCAACCAGCGACTTCAGCGCCTCGAGCGTGAGGCGTGTGTCGTCGCCCTGGTAGGAGGCGTCGAAGCGCATCATGTCGAGCATAATGCTGACGAGTCTGGCCTGAACTGCCGCATCCCCATAGGAAGCGGTGTTAGCCGGCGTGGCCTGAGACGTACTCGTCGCGTTAGCGGCGGCCGAGGCGTCCGCGCCCAGGCCCTGGCCGCTGGGCGTGGTGAGGTAGCGCCGCAGATCGGTCTTCATCCGGTCCGAGTCCGCGATGAACGTCGAAGCGGAGCCTCCAATGGTGGCGCGATCGATGGCTTTGATCAGGGCGTCCTTGTCGCTGGTAAAGGGCTGCAGCAACAGCAGCCGCGAGTTGATCAGAACGACGGAATAGAATACATTGCCACCCTGCTCGCCCTTGACCAGGGCTGTCGCGGCCTTCTTAGCGGTGAGGCGCTGGTCGGGCTGGTCCAACGCCGAGAAACAGAGCGTAACCAGACGCACCTGGCGCAGCGGGTCGAGTTGGGTGACGGCGCCGGTGTTGCTTACCGCTTCTTTGCCTTGGACGAGGCGGAAGCTGGTAGGGGTCTGTTTGGCGCCGTTATCGAAAATGGACAGATCTTCGGGCTTGACATCGTTGATCGGCTTGCCCTTTTTGTCGCGGACGACAACGTCGAGCAGAACTTCCTCGGTCCCGGACTTGATCGTAGGCGTCTGAGCGGCGGGCTCGGCGGCCTGCGGCGCAGCGTAGCAAAAGGCGAATGACGCAGCGATGGCCAGCGCCGCGGGCAGGATGATGGAGGATTTCATGGCTCTTCTCTTTTTAGAGCGGACAACTCGGACAGTGGGGTGTTCGCTGGGGCCGCGGGCAGGTGCGGAGGATACTCGAGCAGCTTCAGCCCCTGACTATCCCCACTCGGAGTCTATCAGTTTTTCAGACGCTCGAACTCGATCCGCTCACGGGTGGCGTCCGTGTGCCGCCCGGCGGCGGCATACGCCAGGCTCAGACTGTAGTGTGCGTCTGGGCTGTCTGGAGCTAGCTTGGCTGCTTTCTCGAGTTCCGCTACCGCTTCCACGGTGCGTTCCTTACTGAGGTAGGCACGGCCGACAATCAGATGCGCCGCAAAATTGCCGGGAGCCAGTTTCAAGGCACGCAGGGCATATCCAACCGCGGCATCCAGATCGCCGCTGATGCGGGCGGCCTCGCTGAGCGAGACGAGGGCTGGTATGTGGTTGGGGTCGAGTTCCAACCCCCGTTTCATTTCGATCAGTCCCCTGTCGGATAGACCCTGTTTCATAAGGTAGGCGCCAAGACGGTAGTGGATATCGGGATTCTCCGGGTAGGCTGCGAGCGCGGCCTCGAATTTGGCGACGGCGGCCTTGGGCTCCTGCGCGAAGGCGGCGACGAGCGCCTCGCCGAAGGCCATCACCAAAGGACGCTCCGTCTCTGGCACTTCGTGCAGCAGCCAGGTTTTGCGCAGCCCCGCGATGCCCGCGGCGGCGGCGAATTCGGGCGTGATCGGCGCGGAGCGCGTGAGTACGGTCAGGATGACCAGCGCGCGTTCAAAGCTGGAGAAATGGGAGTGGAGCAGCGCCAGGTGGAAGCGTCCAACCTGGGCAAGCTCCGGCGCGCCTTGAAAGCCGAGACGCTCGGCGCGCAGAAGGCTGCGGTAGGCGTCCTCGTAAGTCCTAGTGCGGTATTCACACAGACCGGCCATGGTCCAACCCGGCGCCTCGCGGGGTTGCAGCAGGTTGATTCTTCTAAACGCGTCCGAGCATTCGGCAAATTGGTCCTGATCGTAGGTGATGGTGCCGATCGCCCACCATGCATCCACCGACTTGGGGTTCAGTTGGACGGCCTTGCGATACAGCGCGAGCGCTTCGGCAAGGCGCTCCTGCTGGCGGGCCGCGTTGGCCTGTTTCAGGACCGCCGCGGCGGGATCGGGCCCGGTCGCGGGCGTTGGTGTAGACGAGCGTTTGGCGCCCGGCGCCGGCTGCGCGGCTACCGTCAACGGAGTCAACAACGTCAATGCGGTCAATACCAAAATGAGAACGCGCATAACCGGACCAGCCCCGATCTTACCCTCTGCGGACGCGGAGATGACGCCAGCCGCGCCGCGGCAAGGCGTCAAAGGCGATGCGGGGCGACGCGCACCGGGGCCGGCCGGCCTCATACTCGGCCAGCTTCGAGCGCAGCGCATCGGCCAGGGCGGTATTGTTCTGCTGTAGCGCCATGTCGAGCGCGCTGCGCGCCGTCTGCACGGCTTCCGGGAACCGGCCGGTCTCCGGCGTATGCAGAAGCAAGGGCGTCCAGCACGTTGGGCGCGCGCCCGCCACGAAGGCGGGAGGCGTGCTCGGCGTACTCCACGGCGAGCACGCCGTTGCGCAGAGCCGGGTCGGGATCGGTCGAAAGGGCCAAGGCGCACTGCACCAGAACGGTCAGGTTATCCGGATCGAGGCGCAGCACTTCGCGCCACTGGGCGAGCGCGTCGGCTGTGCGGCCCTGCCCGAAGTAGAGAGCGTCCCCCAGATAGTGATGCGCCGTGGGGAAGTCCGGATTGACCTGCACGGCGCGCTCGAATTCGGCCATCGCGGCCGGCAGATTGCGCTGCATGGCCAGGGCGCGGCCCAGGTTCGTATGCACCGATGCGTCGTTGGGTTCGGCCTCGGCCGCTTTACGGAAATGCACGATGGCCTCGTCGAGACGCCCGAATTGAGCCAAGGCGCGGGCGTAGTTGCTGTGGGCGTAGGCAGAGCCGGGCGAAAGGGCGAGTTCCTTTTCGAAGTGCGGAATCGCCTCCTCCATTCGCCCCGCCGCGGCGAGCACGACGCCGAGGTCGGCCTGCGCGTTCGGATAGTCGGGATTGGTTCGAATGGCTTGTTCGAAGAGCGGCTGCGCCTCGGCCAGTCGTCCGGTCTGCATGAGCAACACACCGAGGCTATGGTTGGCGTGATCGTCGGCCGGGCTCATCTCCAATGCCTTGCGCCACTCGGCAATGGCGTCGGCGGTCTGGCCCTTGGCGGCCAACGCCGTCGCGCGATCGGAGACGCCGTAGAACTGGGCGGCGGGCACTTCGAGCTTGGTGAATTCCTCCGGCGCGACATTGACGAATTCTGGGATGTTCACCGCGCGATTGGCGGCGGTCGTGTTTTCCACCAACAGCGCCGGGCTGTCGTTGCCGTCCTCGTCGATGTGCGTGAGGTACATCTGCGTGTAGGGCGAGCGGCGCTTGGAGGAAAACACCAGCCACCGGCCGTTGGGAGACCAACTATGCCAGGAGTTCATCGGCGAGGCATTGCATCGAAGGCGCCGCGCCACGCCGCCCTGCGAGGGGATAATGTAAAGCTCGCTGTCCGGGCGCATCAGCAGTCCGTTGCGAGCTTCGACGAAGACGATCCATTTGCCGTCAGGCGAAATCTTCGCGAAGCTGTTGCTCTTGCCATTCTGAGCGGCGCCGGGGATCGGCTCAGCCGCGCCGCCCTTGCCGTCGTTGAACGGGATTCGGTAGAGGTCGTATTGAATCGGCGTCTCGTTGGGGTCGTTAGCGTATTCGGCCGGCTTTCGCCCCGCGGGGTAAGGCTCGCGGGCCTCGGCGCGCAGGAAGACGAGATACTTGCCGTCGGGGCTCCACGTTGCGCTGGCCTGGACGTAGCGCGGGTCGTCGGCGCCGGGCAGAGGCTGGAGTTTCCCGCTTGCCCGGCTGTACCAGCCGAGGATGCCGCGCGTCGGATAAAACACCTGCCCGAAGCCAAAGTCCTTGTATCCGGCGTTGTAGAGGCGGTCCGCCAAGACATGACCGAGGGCGTCGCGGCCCTCCATGGAAGTGACGACATATTGACCGTCGGGGGAGACCTGGCTCATGAACCCGAAGCGCTTCGCGGCAATTTCGCCGCGCGCATTCCACTTGATGACGTCCGTTTCGTTGATCACCGTTTCGCGCCGCAGCGGCACGAGAGCATATAGGCCCTTGTCGTTCATGGGGCCATCCACGTCGATGCCGAGCGTCTTGCCGTCGCGTGAGAAGGAGTGGCAATTGGCGCAGGTTGGCATCTTCGAGAGCATCAACCGGCTGGTGGTCTGGCCGAGGTCGCGCAGCTTCCACTGAATCAGCGGCACGGCATAGACGGGCAACGGATTGATGACGCCCCGCGTGCCTTCGAACGGAATCAGCGGGACGTCCCGGTAGAAGACCGGCGCGCCTACAGGATCCGTGGAGGTCCGGATCGCTACGCGGCCGAGAGAAAGGAAGCGATCCGGCTGCGCGGGCGCATAGCCTTCGATGGCGATGCTTGCAGGACCATGAACGGAGTGGCGCTTGATGGCTTCCCAAGCGGACGGATCGGGACGCCATGTATGCGCGGCGGATTGACGGGGAGTCAGCGTGGGCGGCTTGTTGGTTTCGGCGACGCACTCCGGATCGATTTCACCGACGCGCATCTTTTCGCCCTTCGACTGGAATTCAAGCGGCGTCGCGCCGTCGGCGAAGGTGACTTGAATGCGCCAGGCTGTGGCTTCCGGAACCTCGTCGCGCCATTCGAACTGTGGCGGCGGAAACTCGGGTGGGAAGATGGAGCCCGGCTCGGGATAGTCGATGGCGAGACCGCTGCCGGAAGCTGGAAGCGTGGATGCGTAAGGCTTCCCCGCGGTTCTGGCGGATCGTGCGGCCACGCATAAGGCAAGCGTTAACGCCAGGGCGGAGAGTGTCCGGATTGAGGCTTGAGCTCGCCGCAAGGTTCCTAGATATCCTCTCCGAGAATAACAGCCAACCTAAAGATGGCAACTGGTGATGGCGTCCGGGATCGGCCCGGGTTTCCCCTACTATTGTCGAGAGTACGGATTTAACATTAATGAACGGCACTCAGCGTACCGCCATGCGGCGAGGATGTACCTAGGGGCTTGGCCAGGCGGCGCTACAGTCGGGGGCGCTTATTGAGTCCGCTAGAATGCGGATGGATGCAGACTCGCGAGAATTCGAAAGTCCAACTGCCAACCCTCGGCAACCAAGCCGGTCTCGGAGTAGGATTGAATGCCGGGTTGCTCGCCCGGCGACAGGGCTTAGGAAGGTGATGCGCGAAACGACAGGTGCGCTGATCGGCAGCTTTCTGCTCCTCGCCGCGGGGCTGTGCTCTCCCTCTTTGGCCGCGGATCGGTCCGCCCCCGCGGCGTCCGTTACGGTGGATTACCCCAAGGACGGTTCCATTTTCCCGCCGGACTTTGTCGCGCCGACGCTGGAATGGCGCGATGCGGACCCGCGCGCGAAGCTGTGGGTTATTGAGTTTGCCTTCGGCGACGGTGGCAAGCCGCTGCGGGTGAAGTCGCAGGGCGAGCGGCGGCAGATCGGCCCGATCGACGAACAGTGCGCCAAGGCGGGCGCGGTCACTCCAAAACTCAGGCCCGAGGAAGAGTCCGGGCATGCCTACAAGCCCGATGAGGCCACCTGGGACCAGGTCAGGAAGCATGGCGTAAAACGGCCCTTTACCGTTAGAATCCGCGGATACGAGGAGGAAAAGGCAAAGAAACCGGTCTCCGATGGAGAGATCACGCTGCGAATTTCCAGCGATCCGGTGGGCGCGCCGGTGTTTTACCGGGACGTGCCCCTGATTCCTGTCCCCGTGGGCGAGCACGGCGTGATCAACCCGCTGCCGGTGGAGGCGGTGCCGCTCATTGCCTGGCGGATGATGGACCTGTCGACTGGGCGCAGCCGCGTAATGCTGCACGGCTTGCCCACCTGCGCCAACTGCCATTCGTTTTCGCGCGATGGCAAGTGGCTTGGTATCGATGTCGACGGACCGCAGAACGACAAAGGGCTGTACGCGCTGGTGCCGGTGAGCAAAGAGACCGCGATCCGGAACGACTACGTGATCCGCTGGAACTCGTTCTCCGACGATCCGGCGAAGAAGCGCTTCGGCTTTATGAGCCAGATCTCGCCCGACGGGCAGTACCTGATCACCTCCACCGAACCCATCAACGCGAGCATGAAGAGCATGGACGAGCGGCTCTTCAACGGGTTCTACAAGGACTACGGTTTCGGACAAGTGTTCTACCCGACGCGCGGCATTCTCTCGTGGTACAGCAGGGCGACCGGCAAGCTGAATCCGCTGCCCGGCGCCGACGACCCCGGCATGGTTCAGACCAGCGCCTTCTGGAGCCCCGACGGCAAGTATCTGGTGTATCTCCGGCGCCAAGGCGCGCGATCCCTATCCGCCTCGAGCGAAGGAGCCCGAGTACGCCAATTCGCCCGGACGAGACGCAAATTCAATACGACCTCTACCGCATCCCATTCAACGACGGGAAGGGCGGCAAGGCCGAGCCGGTCCCCGGGCGCGAGCGGCAACGGGATGAGCAACAACTTCCCCAAAGTGTCACCCGACGGCAAGTGGATTGTGTTCGTCAAGAACAAGAACGGTCTGCTCATGCGGCCCGACAGCGAGTTGAACATCGTGCCGTTTGAAGGCGGCACGGCGCGGCGGATGAACTGCAACATGTCGCCGATGAACTCCTGGCACACGTTTTCGCCGAACGGGCGATGGCTCGCGTTTTCATCCAAGGGCCGCTCGCTGTTCACGCAGATGTTCCTGACTCACATCGACGAAAATGGCATGGATAGCCCCGCGATCCTGGTGGAAAACGCGACCGCATCGAATCGCGCAGTGAACATACCGGAATTCGTCAACATCGCGCCGGATTTCATCGAAACCATGAGCGCGCCGGCGACCGAATTCTACCGCCTGTTCAACGTCGCTATCGCCGATCAGGACAAGGGCAAATTGGACACCGCCATCGCCGAATGGAAAACGGCCCTGGCGATGAGTCCTGACGAGCCCAAAGCGCTCTACAACCTGGGCGTAGCGCTGGCCGGCTCGGGGCACTATGACGAAGCCCTCGAACCACTGCGCAAGGCTCTGGCTTTGAAGCCGTTCGACGCCCGCACACAGAGCAGCCTGGGGGTTGCCTTAGCGCGTACCAAGCACCCCGGCGAGGCGTTCGAGCACCTGCAAAAAGCGATCGAACTGAATCCGATGGACGCCAAGGCTCAAGGCGCGCTGGGAAGTGTCCTCGTCGAGCAGGGCAAGATCCAGGAGGCCATTCCGCATTTCGAACAGGCGCTGCAACTCGACCCCAAGGACGCCGACACCCAGAACAACATCGCCGTGGCGTTGGTGCGCGCGGGACGGCCCGAGGCGGCGATCCCCTACTTCGAAAAGGCTCTGGAGGCCGACCCCAACTCGCCGGAACTGCATGTGAACATCGGAATGATCCTGTCCGGACAGGGCCGCTACGACGAGGCGATACCGCATCTTCAGAAGGCTCTATCGGGCGGTATCGAATCGGCCGAAGCGGACCGCGCGCTGGGCCGCGCGCTCGCGGGCAAAGGCCGCATCGACGAGGCGCTGCCCTACTTCGAGAAGGCGTTGGCGTCGATGCCGGAATCGATAGAACTGCACTACTATGTCGGGCGGATCTTGAGTGCGCGAGGGCGCGCGCAGGAGTCCATACCGCACCTGGAGCGGGTGCTGAAGGCCAATCCGGACGCCGCCGACGTGCTTATGAGCCTGGCGATCGCGCAACTGTCCACCGGGCAGGGGCAGGAGGCCATCGGCCATTTGCAGCGAGCCGTGGCGCTCAAGCCGGAAGATCCCAGCGCTCACTACAACCTCGGCAGCGCACTGTTCGATACTCGCGGTGCGGTTCGCGAGGCGCTTGCGGAGTGGGGCGAGTCATTGCGACTCGCGCCCGACCTGGTGCCGGCGCTGAACCGCAGCGCGCGTGTGCTGGCTACCGGCCCGGATGCGGCACTGCGGGACGGCGCACGAGCGGTGGAGCTGGGCGAAAAAGCTGCGAAGCTCACGGGGAGGCGCGATCCTGTAATACTCGATACGCTGGCTGCCGCGTACGCCGAAGCCGGCCGGTTCGACGATGCGGTTCAAACGGCCCGTGCGGCGCTCGAACTCGTGGTGAGCGACAGCGGGCTGACCAGTTCCATCGGCGCCAGGCTGGTGCTGTATCGGGCGCACAGCCCACTGCGTGAGCCTGCGGCTGGCGGCAGTCGCTAAGGGCCTGTTAAGAATCAACCATGCCGTGTGGTAGGTGGGCTGCCAGCGATGTGGTGCCAGCATTGTGGCGCGCGCTTTAGCGTGCCGTGGCGAGATTCATCTCGACATCCGGCATATGGTGGCATGAATGCCACCACGGCACGCTAAAGCGCGCGCCACGATGCCCGCGTCCCCACCGGCGCGGACTATAACTGTTGTTTCCGGGCAGGCCCTGACCACCGCTGTCGTAGCGGCATCCACTCCAAGTTGCGCCTAAGGTCCGGTCTGGCTTTGCGGTCGAAGTCTCCGACATTGCGCTGGAGTACAGCATCGCGAATTCAGCGCGGACACCGTTTCACCACTCTCCGGAAAACACCACCCTAATCCTGGCTCGATCACCGTCGCGAGCCAGCCTCGAGGCAGGATCGTCTCCATTCCAATAGCTTGGTCCGCCAGACAAACTGGTAGTACTTCAGTACCAGGACACCTGTCTGAAAGCAGGATTACGACCTCAAACTCGCCTTCCGGGAGGACTTTTTGGTGATCCCGAATTCGGTAGATGAACTATGAGTTTTGGAATTTTAATGATGCAAATAAGCCATTTATTTTCATGTAGATACGCCGGAGTGAACGTTTCAAAAAGAAGCTAACAAACCTGTTGTTTTTCTGTGACAGCTAGGCTATGCTTCCGATAGCGTTTTCTTAGTTAGTGGGAGGTGCGGCGGCCTGCCCTCCCGATGTGCGGTCACTCCAAGATGAGAAGGGGTCACGGACCAGTTATGAAAACATGGACCAAAGTTATCGTCGGATTCGCAGCGTTGGCGGTCCTGGCAGTGAGCCTGCCGGCACAGTCGATTTATGGAACTCTGACGGGCATCGTGTCCGATCCTTCGCAGGCGGTTATACCGAATGCGCAAGTGAAACTACGCAACGAATCCTCCGGTTCGGAGCGTGAAACCATCGCCAACCACGAGGGCTATTTTACGTTCTCCTCTGTCCCGGTTGGCGACTATACGTACGAGCTGACCATCACGGCCAAGGGCTTCCTGACCTACAAGGCGTCAGGTATCACAATGGGCGGCGCCGAAAAGCGAAACATCAATGTCACGTTGAAGGTCGGCTCCACGACGGAGACCGTCGAAGTGACGGGCATGGCCGATCAGTTGGTGCCTGTCGACTCCGGTGAGAAGTCGGCCACGCTGACGACGAAGGAAATGAACAACTTCATCATCGTCGGCAGCAACGCGGCGGAGTTCCTGAAGATCATGCCGGGATTCGGCATTAACAACGGGACTTCCAACAAGGCTTCGTTCAGTGGTGAAGTCATCGGCATCAACGGCAACGGCGACGGCGGCAGCCAGAGCCCGCTGAACAACGCTTTCTCTTACAACGGGCTGGCTGGCAACACTCTGGACATTACGGCGGATGGCGCCCACGTGTCCGACCCTGGTTGCAACTGCGCAACCCCCGTGAACCCGAACTCGGAAATGATCTCCGAATTCAAGGTTCTGATGTCGAACTTCGGCGCCGATGCCCAGAAGGGTCCGGCGGTCATCAGCTCGGTGGCCAAGTCCGGCGGCCGTGATTTCCACGGCTCTGCGTTCTTCTACGCCAGAAACTACGCGATGAACGCCAACGACTGGCTGAACAATTCGGTAGGTCTAGGGCGGCCGGAGAGCAAGTACTACTTCCCGGGCGGCAGCTTGAGCGGTCCCGTGATCATCCCCGGCACGAAGCTCAACAAGAACCGCGACAAGCTGTTCTTCTTTACCGGCTTTGAAAAGTTCTTCCAGACCCTCGACACCGGCCTGCTGCAGGTGACGGTTCCGACTCCGGGCATGATCGCCGGCAACTTCACTCCCGCCGAGCTCGCCAAACTCGGCAACCACACCACCAGCGCCGCCCCGGCTCAGACCCTGAACGCCACTCAGTTCCCCAATGCGATCATTCCGTCGGCGCAGCTCGACCCGGGCGGCGTGGCGATGGCCAAGTTGATACCGGGACCCACGCGGACTCTCGATGCCAACACGGGCGGGGCGAATTACCTGAGCGACTCGATCTTCGACCAGAACTCCCTGCAGTGGATGACGCGCATCGACTATAACATCAGCGACAACACCAAGCTGTACATGCGCTACAACATGCAGCGAGAAACGCAGCAGTTCCCGGTCGGCCTGTGGTGGCGCAACTCCAACCAGGTTCCGTATCCTACTCCAGTGCTGGGCAAGAACCAGTCGGATTCCTGGACGGCGTCGCTGACCCACGTGTTCAGCCCGACGATGACGAACGAGTTCGTGTTCGGCTATACCTACATCGGCTTCCCGAACGTGTTTCAGGATCCGGCCAAAGTCGATCGCACGAAGATCGGCTATCCGTATCAGGGTATGTTCCACAACGGCGTCGTACAAATCCCCTCGATCACCGGGTGGGGCGGCGAATTGGCCACCATCCTGAACCCCGGCGGGTTTGAACTCGGCGGTCCCAGCCAGGGCCTGTACGCCGACAAGTGGCTGCCCACACTCAGCGACAGCGTCACTAAGGTTTGGGGCACGCACACTCTCAAAGCCGGCTTCTTCTGGGAGTGGATCCGCAACGCACAGCCGGGCAACGGCAACACGAACCAGCAGTTTGCGTTCGCCAATTGGGGCGGCACCTCGACCGGCAGCACCTATGGCGACCTGATGGCGGGCCGTGTGGCTTCGGTGAATGACCAGAATAAGAACCGCCTGAACGACATCACCTACAACACCTACGAGGGATTCGTCCAGGATTCCTGGAAGGTTAACCGGAAGCTGACGCTCGACTTGGGCCTGCGCATTTCCCACTTCCAACCCTGGCAGGATAATCTCGGCAAGGGCTTCGCAATGTTCAGCCCGTCATTGTACACTCCGACCGGCACGGCTGGCGCGTACGATGGATTCACCTGGCACGCCATCAATTCGGCGATTCCGAATCCGGTCTTCCCAACGAAGGCTGCATACGTTTCACCGCGCTTCGGCATGGCGTATGACCTCTTTGGTAAGGGCAACACCGTGCTTCGCGGCGGCTGGGGACGCTTTTTCTACCATACCGGCCAATTCACGAGTGGCTTGGACGTAACCGGAGGGGTCATCTCATCCAACGTCAGCAACACGACGCTCGCGGCAGTCGACTCGACCAATCCCCTCGGCGGCGCGGCGTCGATCTCCATCACCTCGCTCAACCCGACCGATAACAAGGCGCCTTACACCGACAGCTACAGCTTCACCATCGCGCAGAGAATGCCCTGGTCGAGCTTGCTGGAAGTCGCTTATGTCGGCAACCAGAGTAACAACCTGCAGAACACCGCTAACAGCATGGGGACCAACGTCAACGCGATCCCTTACGGCGCGTTGTTCAATGTCGCCAATCCGACCGACGCCGGTCAACAGAACACGGTTCGCCCCTATAAGATTTACGGGGACCTGACCATGGTGAACCACAACCTGTACCAGAACTTCAACGCCTTGCAGATGACCTGGCTGCGTTCGAAAGGGCGGTACAACATCAACGCCAACTACACGTTTGGCAAGACGATGGGCATCGTCAACAACGGCACGAGTGACCAGTTCAACATGGCCAACAACTACGGCGTTGCCCAACAAAACCGCACGCATATCTTCAACGTGGCCTACTCAATTGAGCTGGGCAACTTTACGAAGAACAAGATGGCTGGCGGCGCCATCAACGGCTGGCAGCTTTCCGGTATCGCTCAATGGCAGAGCGGCGCGAACCTGACGAGCAACGCAGGATTTGGCGCGTGGAACCTACAATACCCGAGCGGCGTTTACGCTCCGGGCTACGCTCCCGGCGCCAACATCGGCCTCGGCAATGCTTCGATTCTCGGCACCACAGCCTTGCAATTGAACCCGATTGTTACCTGCAACCCGGCATCCGGTCTGGGCAGCCACCAGTACATCAACGGATCCTGCTACAGCATGCCTGGGCTGGTCCGCGGACTGAACGGTCCGACCGAAGGCCCCGTCCTTTATGGCCCGGCCTTCTTCAACGCCGACCTCGGCCTGTTCAAGAACTTCCAGATGGGCGAATCCAAGAAGTTGCAGTTGCGCTTCAACGCATACAACTTCCTGAACCATCCGCTTTGGTCGTTCCCGAACAATACCGACCTGACTCTGAACTTTAACGCTGCGGGCGTCAACCAGAACAACCTCTTCGGCGTGGCCACGCAGAAGCAGGGTCACCGAATCGTGCAGGCCGCGGTGAAGTTCTACTTCTAATCGCTGTCTGAACTTCAAATCAACCGAAAACGAAGGGCGGTCCCGCAAGGGACCGCCCTTTTGCTATGTGTGGCAGTGGGACAGACGATCGTCTTCGTCGTCTGTCGAGCGATGGTCACAGTCCGCGCACACCTGACAGACGACGCAAGCGATCATCTGTCCCACGAGCAAAATTGACAGACGACGCAAGCGATCGTCTGTCCCACGAGCAAAATTGACAGACGACGCAAGCGATCGTCTGTCCTACTATCAATTCTCGACGCGGTCCAGCACCTCGCCCGCGGGCGATAGCAGTTCGATCTGCACGGCCGGCTGCCCCAGCGCGTGCGTCGAGCAGCTCAGGCAGGGATCGAAGGCGCGCACGACGGCGGAGACGCGGTTCAACATGCCCTCCTCGATCTTCGCGCCCTTCACAAATCGCTTGGCTACTTGCTCCACCGCGTGATTCATCGCCAGGTTGTTGTGACCGGTGGCGACAATCAGATTGGCCTTAGTGATCGCTCCCGCCTCGTTGACCTGGTAATGGTGAATCAGCAGTCCGCGAGGCGCTTCGATGATACCCACACCCTCCAGGCAGTTCACCTGGGCCCGTGCGCGCACATGCGTCGAAAGAATGTCGGGGTGCTGCAGCAGCATCTCCATCTTCTCCACGCCCCGCAGCGCTTCGATCAGGCGCGCGTAGTGATAGTAGAACGCGCTCTGCGCGGGATGGCCGGCGCGCTGCCGGTACTCGACTAGTTCGGCGTCGGCCAGCGGCGTTCCGCAAGTCTCGGCAACGTTCAGGCGGCCCAGCGGACCCACGCGGTAGATGCCCGCCGGGTAGCCCCTCGGGATGAAGTACGGGGCCTTCAGATAGGAGAACGGCACGGCCGCTTCTCCGATGTAGTTTGAATACTCCACCGGATCTTCAAAGCGGGCCAGCGGGGCGCCGGTCTCGTCCACGAACGCCACGTCGCCGTCATACCAATGCATCGAATTCTGGCGGGTCACCAGACCGGCGTAGGCAGTCGGCTCGTTGTCGAAGCTGTCGATCTCCGCCTGGAAACTGTCCAGAACGCCCTTGAACATCTGGAGAGTGCGGCGCACGATCGAGCGCGCGATCGGAAGCTCTCCGAGGATGGCGTCGCGCAGGTCGGCGCGCAGCGGCGCATGCACTCCGCCGGGCACGACCCAGGCCGGATGGACGCGCTCCCCCGCCAGCCGCTCAATCGCCATCTGGCCGAACTTCCTCAGCGCGATGCCATCGCGCGCGAGCTCGGGGTGCTGTTCCAGCACTCCGAGGATGTTGCGTTGCGCTGGATCGCTGTCCATGCCGAGCAGCAGGTCCGGCGCCGAGAGGTGAAAGAAACTCAGGGCATGCGATTGAACGAATTGCGCGCAGTGCAGCAGTTCGCGCAGCAGTTTCGCCGCCGGCGGAATGCGCACGGCCATGATGGCGTCGCAGGCTTTCGAACTCGCGAGCAGATGGCTCACCGGGCAGATGCCGCAGATGCGCGCGGTGATGGACGGCATCTCGTAGTAGGGGCGTCCCTCGGTGAACTTCTCGAAGCCGCGCACCTGCGTGACGTGCAGTTGCGCCGAATCCACCTCGTTCGAGTCGTTCAGATGGATCGCGATCTTGGCGTGGCCCTCGATGCGGGAGACGTGTGGGATGACGATGCGTTGCGCCATGACTTGAGACTCCTATCCGAACTTCACCTGACCGGTCACGTCGGGCTTGCGGCCGTCCAGCAACTCTTTCAGGACGAACGCGATCGCCTCGGGCTTAGGCGGGCACCCGGGAACGTGCAGGTCCACTCGAACGCTTTCATGCAGCGGACTGGCGTGCTTCAACAGCGAGGGGACGCCGTTCTTCGGCACGCCTGGCGCCGTCGTCACGCCCTGGATGTAGATGCTTTCGAGCATCCGCTTCGACGGGGAGGCCGTTCCGCATCGACGGTACGTTGCCGGTGACCGCGCAGTCGCCCAACGCGATCATGAACTTGGTGCGCTGTCGGATGGCCTGCAGCAAGCGCAAGTCGTCCTGACTGCTCACCGCGCCTTCCACCAACGTCACGTCCACCTCTTCGGGGAATTCCTGCGCATCCACGAGCGGTCCAAAAACGATGCTGATCCGCCCGGCGAGCGCAACGAGAGCCTCGTCGATGTCGAGCAGGGACATGTGGCAGCCGGCACAGCCGTCCAACCACACTGTCGCGACGCGGGCTTTCACCGTTCGCGGCGCTCACAGCACACCTCCCCGCGTTTCGGCCAGATGGCTGATCGACTGGCCGCGCTTGATCATCTCTTCCACCGCGCAGCCTTTTTCGGCGAGAGCCCCCGTGGGGCAAACCTGGACGCATTTCCCGCAACTCGTGCAGGACGACGCCTGGCCCCAACTGCGGTTCAATTCGCACACCAGCCGCGAGCCGACGCCCCGGCCCGCCACGTCCCAAACGTGCGCGCCCTCCATCTCGGCGCAGACCCGCACGCAGCGTGTGCAGAGGATGCAGCGATTGTGGTCCAGCACGAAGCGTGGATGCGTGGCATCCACCGGGAACGAGCGGTAGGCGTAGGTGTAGCGGACGTGTGTCACGCCCAGCTTTTGCGCCAGGGTCTGCAACTCGCAGTGGTTGTTCGAAACGCAGACGGCGCAGATGTGATTCCGCTCCGCCAGCAGCAATTCCACAATCATCCGGCGGTACGACCTGAGCCGCGCCGATTGCGTCGTGACGGACATGCCCTCTTGTGCCGGCGTCGTGCACGAAGGCAGCAGTCGGTTGACCCCCGCCAACTCCACCACGCACAAGCGGCAAGCGCCAACCGGCGATAGCCCCTTCATCTGGCAGAGTCCGGGAATCGATTTTCCGGACGCCTCGGCGGCCTGGAAAATCGTATGCCCCTCTTCCACGCGGACCAGTTCGCCGTCAATGCGGAGCGAGATCATGTTTGCCATGGCTATTTCTCTCCGTTCCTCCCCGGCCTAGCCGTCGTTGCGGACATCGCACCGCAGGCAACGGCATGTCTCTTCCATCGCTTCGACGGGGGTCAGGCCCACAGTCGCTTCGTCGAACGTCTTCGCGCGCGCGGCGGCGTCGACTTCGCGAACGTGGTGGCGCCCGCTCTCGCTGGGATGATGGCGGCGGCGATTGCAGTGTACTCGAACTCAGGCGAGAGTTGCTTCCAGCGCTTCTCCGCCCATCAACCGCTGGTCGATATTGCGCGCGGCCTTCTTGCCATAGCCCATCGCGTTGGAGACGTTCGAAGCGCCCGTGATCAGGTCCCCGCCGGCGTAGAAGTTCTTGCGGCTGGTCTCGAGCGTGTAGCGGTCGACTTCGAGCGTGTTGCCGCTTTCCTGCAATTTCAGACCGCTGGCCTTGACGAAGTCGAGATCGACGGTCTCGCCCACGGCCAATACGACAGTGTCGCAGGCGAAGCGGATCACCTCTCCGGTCGGCACCGGGCGTCTGCGGCCTGAGGAGTCGTATTCGCCAAGCCGCGTCTTCACGGCTTCGATGGCTTTGACGCGCCCCTCGGCGTCTCCGATGATCCGGTGCGGCGCGGCCAGGAAGACGATCTTCGCGCCTTCGGCCTCCGCGGCCTCCACCTCCTCCGGAATGGCCGGCATATCTTTGCGCTCGCGGCGGTAGAGGATGGTCACCTCCGCTCCAAGCCGCAGGGCGGTCCGCGCCGAGTCGATGGCGGCATTGCCGCCTCCGATCACGGTCACTTTCTTCCCGATGGCGACAGGCTGCTGTTTGGCCACCGCTTCCAGGAATGGCAGCGCTGGAACAACGCCCGTCAACTCCGTGCCGGGCAGATAGACCCACGACTCTTTCCAGGTCCCGATGGAGAGGAACACGGCGTCGTACTCTCCGGCCAGATCGTTCAGCGTGATATCGCGTCCCACCACGGTGTTGAACACGAATTTGACGCCCGCGCCTTCGATGATTCCGATCTCACGGTCCAGGCTGTCCTTCGGCAGGCGATAGTCGGGCAAGGCATAGCGCAACATGCCGCCGGCCCCTGCGTTCGACTCGTAGACCACGGCCTCGTGGCCCAGCAGTGAGAGGTAATATGCGCACGCCAGGCCCGTCGGCCCCGCGCCAATCACTGCGACTTTCTTGCCTGTCCGCGGTTTGCGGAACGATAACAGACGGCTCATGGCGCGCGCATACAGCGCATCGTCGGCAAACGCGGAGTCGGCGATGAAGCGGTGCACGTCGCGCATGTTCACGGCGTCATCCACTCCGGCGCGGCGGCAGCGGTTGTCGCAGGGATGCTGGCAGACCCGCCCTGTCGAAGCGGGCAGCGGGTTATCGAGGATGACGCTCAGGAACGCATCCTCCATGCGATCTTCCTTCAGCAACTGCAGGAAACGGGGGATGTTCATATGCAGCGGGCAGGAGTTTTCACACGGGCTGAGCGCCAGGTCCTCGCACACGCCGGCGCGGCAGCGCTTCGCTCGCAAGTGGTCTTCGAACTCGTTGCGGAAATGCCGGATGGTGGTCAATACCGGATTCGGCGCCGTCTGCCCGAGTCCGCATAGCGACATGTCGCGGATCATGCGGCTGATTTCGTCGAGCGTCGCGAGGTCGGCCTCGGTTGCTTCGCCGCGAGTGAATTTGTTGAGAATGCTCAGCGATTGGTCCAGCCCGCCGCGGCAGGGCACGCACTTCCCGCATGACTCCGAGTGGGTGAACTCGACGAAGAACCGCGCCACGTCCACCATGCAGTTGTCTTCGTCCATCACAACCATGCCGCCCGAACCCATGATGGAGCCAAGCTGCGCGAGGGTCTCGTAATCGACGGGCGTGTCGAACATGTCCTGCGGGATGCACCCGCCCGAGGGGCCGCCCGTCTGAATCGACTTCACGCTGCGGCCTGGCGCAACGCCGCCGCCGACGTCATAGACGAACGTCTTCAACGGCGTCCCCAGCGGCATCTCGACGAGACCCGTTCGTTGGACTTTGCCGACGAGCGAAAACACTTTCGTGCCGGGGCTCTTTGTGCTGCCCGTTTCCTGGAACCAGTTCGCGCCGCGAATCACGATGGGCGCCACGTTGTACCAGGTCTCGACGTTGTTGATGTTTGTCGGCTTGCCGTACAGGCCCTTCTGCGCCGGATAGGGCGGACGCGGAGTCGGCCGGCCGGCCTTGCCTTCGAGAGAGCGGATTAGTGCGGTCTCCTCGCCGCAGACAAACGCGCCTGCGCCCTCCACCATACTCAGGCGGAATTTGAACCCGCGGCCGAGGATGTTGTCGCCCAGCAGGCCGCAGGCTTCGGCCTGCTCGATCGCCTGCTGCAGTCGGTGCACCGCCAGCGGGTACTCGGCCCGCACGTAGAGGATGCCTTCCGTGGCGCCGGTAACGAAGCCGCCGATCGTCATGCCCTCGATCAGACTGTGCGGGTCGCTTTCGATTTCGTTTCGGTTCATGTACGCGCCGGGATCGCCTTCATCGGCGTTGCAGATCAGGTACTTCTGCCCCGGCTGCGCCTTGCGCATCATTTCCCACTTGAGGCCGGTCAGGTAGCCCGCGCCTCCGCGCCCACGCAGTTTGGCGAGCTTGATCTGCTCGTTCACGCGCTCCGGATCGCCGTCGATGAGAACTTTATAAAGCGCTTCGTAGCCGCCGACCGCGATGTATTCTTCAATGTCCAGCGGGCTGATCAATCCGCAGTGGCGCAATACCAGCTTCTTCTGGCCCTGGAAGAACGGGATCTCGTTCCACACGGGAATGTCGCGGTAGTCGCAGCCGTATTGCACGTGCGACGTGACGTGGTCCCACTCTTCGATCTTGCACAGCGCGAGCTCCGCGGGAATGCGCCCGGCGGCGACGTCGTCCAGGATGGCGGTGACATCGCTCGCCTGCACGCGATGCAGAATGACGAGCGGCTTTCCAGGCAGCCGCACGTTCACCAGCGGCTCTTCGGAGCACGCGCCGAAGCAACCCGTGCGCACCAGCTTGTAGCCTAAGCCGCGGCCCTGGATCTGGTCCGCGAAGGCGTGATACACGGCCTCCGCGCCATTGCCGGTCCCGCATGTTCCCATGCCCACGGCGATGCGGGGCACGTTCGGCATCAACTTGCCCAAGCCAGCCTCGCGAGCCGCGTGGAAGCTGCTCAGGTCGTCAATTCGCCTCATCGCGGCCCTCCTTCAGGTGGTCGATCTCCCGCTCGAGGGCGCGCTCGTTCACGTGGCTCAGGATGTTGTGATCCACCTCGACGACAGGCGCCAGCGCGCACTGGCCGAAACACGCCACTGTCCGTAGCGTGAACCTCTTGTCGGCCGTCGTTGCGGAGACCTTGTCGGCGCTTCCGTCGTCTTCGCCCTCCTGAAGCCCGAGCTGCAGTTTCACCCGCTCGAGCAGCGTCCTCGATCCGCGCGTGTGGCAGGCCGTGCCGCGGCAGATGCACACGGTGTGTTCGCCCTGCGGTTTCAGATTAAACAGGGCGTAGAACGTAGCCACGCTATAGATCTGGGAGCCGGGAATGCCCGTACGCGCCGCCAGGTACTCCAGCACCTCCGCCTGCAGGTAGTGGTTTGGCTGCCGCTCCTGGATGGCCTCCAGGATGGCCAGCAGCATGCCGGGCTGTCCCTGGTGCTTGCGGATCAGACTGTCTAGATAGTCCTGCTCCTCCGGTCTGAGGAGCGAGTGGGTGGGTGACGCGGTGGCCAAATGACGCCTCCTATCCGTGTACTGATGCTAATCAGACAATCACATCTGAAATGCGGGTGCAAGCACCCCCTCCCTCCGAAAGGAATGCTGGAGGCGTCCCGTCGCTGGAAGCGGTTGATCATGTTGTAGACAGAAAAGCGATGGATTACTGCACAAAACGCGTTATATCGCGTGATTCGGCGGGGCTGCGGGATTCTGGGCAATTTAGGAGAGGATGCCTTTTCGGTGCATTTTCCCGCACCTGCCGGAAAAGCACGCTTCGCCTGGCGACCCGGCCAAGCGGAGCCACGACCGCGCCCTGGGAGCGCCGATCTCCAGATCGGCACTTCCTGCCGTGCGGACGGCAACCCACGGGTCAGGCTAAGAGGGCGCTCGCATTCAACAGCGTACGCCGAGTCAGATTCGTCGTGCGCACTCGCGACTTTTCCCAGCGAAAATTAGGCCAAATCGTGAGGCATCGAATCCAGATTTCGCGGATACAATACGGGGGAGGTCGCCATGCGCAAAGCCGCTCTCTTGTTTGCTTTCACGCTGTCTCTCTCGTGTCTTGCCGCCGACGTCGCGGGCAAATGGAAAGTCGTCGCCAAGGTTCCAGGCGGTGAGGAGATCAAAGCCGACCTCTCCCTGAAGCAGGAGGGCGGGAAGCTGACAGGTTTGATGAGCAGCCCGGAAGGCGCAGTCCCGCTGGAGAAAGTCGAGTTCAAGGACAATGTGCTGACCTGCAAACTGGATTACGGCGGTACGCCCGTTTCCATCAGCGTGACGCTGGAAGGCGACAAGCTGAAGGGTAAGTACACCACCGATGCCGGCGATTCCGGTTCGATCGAGGCCGAGCGCGTGGTGGAGGCGGCGGTTGCTCCGGCGTCCCCGGTGATCGGCGACTGGAAGGTCTCCACAACGAGCCCCGAAGGCGAACCGCTGAAACTGGTCATCAGCCTTAAGCAGACAGACGGCAAGTGGAGCGGCCAGTTGGTCATCGAGGAACACGACGTCACCCTGCCCCTGTCCGACATCAAGGTGGATGGCTCAAGCTTCATCTGCAATGTTGAGACTGACGGCGGTACCTTCGTCATCGAGGCGAAGGTCACGGCTGACAAGCTGGAAGGCTCCCACACCTCGCCGGATGGCAAGAAGAACAAGATGACGGGTACCCGCTAGATCGTCCGGTTCAAGCAGCCATGGATTCCGGTCTGTCGGCGACGGAGATTGCCAGGAATGGGGCTCGTGCGCTACAAAGCGCGCTCAACCGAGAGACAGAGTGGGCGCCGGGCTTGCCGCTTGGCGAGTGCAAGGCTTCAGCCGGAAATTCAAGCCCTCGCAATCCAGATTTGTTCTCCCCTCAACGGCTAAGCTGGAGAAGAAGCCAGCCATGCATCTCCCCGAAGGACACGTTTATCTATCCCGTCTCGCACCGACTCCGCTTGTGCCGGTGCAAGTGAACTGCTCGCTGCCCCCAGTGTGGTGCAAGCTCGAGTTCCTCAACCCGAGCGGTTCTACAAAGGACCGCATCGCACGCTACATCCTCACCAAAGCCTGGCGTGAAGGGCGGTTGAAGCAGGGCGATACCGTCATCGAAGCCTCCAGCGGTTCAACCAGCATTGCCATGGCGCTGGCCTGCGCGCAGCTCGGCTTGCGGTTCATCGCGGTCCTTCCCGAGGGCGTCAGCGCCGAGCGCGGCCTCATGATCCGTGCTTACGGCGGAGACCTGGTGTTTACGCCCAAGTCGGAGGGAATCGCCGGTGCGCTCCGCGAGACCGAGCGAATGGCGCGGGAAACCGGCGCGTTTCTGCCGCGGCAGTTCACCAATCCCGAGAACGCCGAGGCGCACGAACGCCATACCGCCCGCGAAATCATCGATCAGATCCCTGGCGGCGAAGTGGACTGGGTAGTCAGCGGCGTGGGGACGGGCGGAACCCTGGTTGGACTGTTCAATGGATTTCGCACAGCCGGCTGCGACGTGCATCCCGTGCTGGCCCGCCCCATCGAAATGACAGGTACCGCGGACGCGGAGTGCTGCAGCTTCAGTTCCCGCATCCCGGGCGTTGTCGAATGCGTCTCGACTATCTTCAGCGAAGAAGCCCTGCCCGGCCTGCGGACGGTCGAGGTCCCGGGGGAGCGGGCGCTGGATGTTACGCGTGCGCTGATCGGGCTTGGATTCCCGGTCGGACCGAGTTCCGGGTTGAACTACTGCGCGGCCATCGAAATCCTGCGGACTCTGGGCAAGCCGGACGCCAAGGTGGTCACCGTTTTCCCAGATCGCATGGAGCGCTATTTCACTACTGAGCTGTTCCGCCCTATGAGGGAGCATACTTATTCGGTAGCAGTGTAGCGGGCTTCAGTTGTCGAAGCGCACCATTCTTTCTTCAAGGCAGGACTGGCAAGGGTGTGCGTTGTCACGCTACGGCTCATGACGAGCTCCGGATGCTCCGGCGAATTGGGCTTGAGTGGGGCAAATCCCCCTCAGCGGTTAGTGCCCCAGCCGCTGGCACACGACTGGCGCAGGGTTATTTCGCACATACCGGATTAAGATTTCCTGTATGTGCATGAAACACAGGCGCATTCGAAATGGCACAGGAATTGCCCTTGAATCGGCATGACTTCTGCGGCGACTGTCCAAGCCAGCCCAAGGTTGGTCTTCTGGGAATTGACCACCGGCTGCAATCTGAGCTGCATCCACTGCCGCGCCAGCGCGACGGAGTTGATGAGCCCGGACGACCTTCCCACCTCCGAATGCCTCCGCATCGTGGACGACATGGCGCAATACGCCCCATTCATTCTCGTGCTGAGCGGCGGTGAACCACTATGGCGGCGCGACGTATTTGACATTGCTTCGCGCGCTCACCAGCGCGGAATTCGAGTGGCTCTCGCGACGAATGGGACGCTTGTTGACGAGGCCATGGCCGAGCGCATCAAAGAAGCCGGCATCGTCCGCGTGTCTATCAGTCTGGATGGAACGGACCGCGCCACCCACGACAGCTTCCGCGGCCACATCGGCGCCTTCGACTCGGCTATCCGAGGCATCCGCTGCCTGCAGGAAGTCGGCATTTCCACGCAGATCAACACGACGGTCTCGCGTCATAACGCGCACCAGCTCCCAGAGATGGTCGAGTTGGCCAAGAGTTTGAAGGTGGACGCCTTCCACCTGTTCCTGCTAGTGCCCGTAGGCTGCGGATTAACCATCGCCAAAGACCAGTCGGTGAGCGCCGAAGACGCCGAGCGCATACTGAATTGGTATTACGACCGCAGCCTGGACAGTGGCATGGAATTGAAGGCGACCTGCGCCCCGCAGTACTACCGCATCGCCCGCCAGCGCCGCGCCGAATCCCGCCGTGCTGGCGAGGTCGTCCCCGATCTCATGCCCCGCCCGCTCAAGGTGGGTGGCGACGCAGGCTTATCTCATCCGGGCGGTCATCCTGCTGGCCATCCCACCGGTTTGAACCAGATGACGCGCGGCTGCCTAGCTGGCTCCGGCGTCTGCTTCATCTCGCACAAAGGCGTCGTTCAGCCTTGCGGCTACCTTCCGCTCGAAGCCGGGGACCTGCGCCGCCAGGGCTTCCGTGACGTGTGGGAGTCGTCGAAGCTCTTCGCCGAACTGCGCGACCCCGGCGTACTGGAAGGCAAGTGCGGCTGCTGCGAGTTCAAACTCGTCTGCTACGGCTGCCGCGCCCGGTCCTACGGCGTGACCGGCGATTGGAAGGGCGAGGAGCCCTTCTGCGTTTACGAACCGCGTTCTACTCGTGCGACAGGGGGAGAAGGATGTCACCCAGCGCGCCTCTAAGCAATCCCGCTTGCGGCTCTCAGGACGCCGCCCCCAGCCGACACGTGTTTGTCGTCTGTAGCGGCGAGTCTTGTCGGGACGCGGGCTCCAACCGATTGCTGGGACTCCTGCAGCGCCGCTGCCAGGACCATGATGAGTCCCACGACCTTCGCATCAGTTCGTCGAAGTGTATCGGACGCTGTGGCGCCGCACCGGCAATGGTAGAGAATGGTCGAGTGCTCGGATGGGTCAGTCCGCGCAGGCTCAAGTCCAAGCTGATGCGCCTCGGACTTTCCTCGACAGCAGCCTGAGCGTTCGTGCTAATAGTGCCAAAACCAAAAACGACTTTTCGTTTTAGCACGTAGAATCAATCATTTACGGGCAAGAAGCGAAATGTCGTTTTCGTTTGGCGCTTTCCTCACGCTCGCGAAGAGCACCCCGTGCGGGCTTCCGTCCGAGGCTCCGATCCAATGCAAGCTTACCGGGTGATCGCTCGGATGAAATCCGTCTCTTCCGGGCGGTACGGTGTGCCGTCGGTCTTGAACACTTCGTGGAACCAGATGGCCGGCTCGCGGTCGGTGTAGGGCTTCTTCCAGGAATCCCAGGGCAGATACGTCTGCGTCTTGCCCGCCACCAGGCCCCAGTTGATCGCCGCGACTTTGTACTTCTTCGCCACCGGAAGCGTTCCCTGGAACGTGCTCTTGTTGCCGCGCGCCATGTACTCCGTGCACAGGATGGGCCGCTTGTACTGCTGCAGCCACTGGACGTGCTTCTCAAAGCTCGCCGGTTCGTCGTAGTTGTGGAACGAGATGACATCGGACTCCGCGATCTGAATCTTCGAAATCGCGCCCAGAGTCTCAGGCGTGGACCAGTCGCCATCCCATACGCCGCTAGTCAGGGGCTGAGCCGGCTGAGCCGACCGGGACCAGGCGAATACCTTCGGCAGAAGATTCAGAATCGCTTTCTCCTTACTGTGATCGTCCGAGTAGCTGGAGTCGTTGCCATTGCTCGGCTCGTTCCACAGATCCCAGGCGAGTACGCGCGGGTCTTTTCCAAACGCCCGGACCACTCCCTTGACGTAAGTCTCCAGACGCCCATATTCCGCTGGGTTCTTTAACGCCGCCACGCCTGGGCTTTGCACCCATCCGGAGTTGTGGACGCCTGGCGTCGGCGCATGCTGTTTCCCGAGCTTGGGATTCGGGTCCCAGCAGGAATCGAAGAGAACGAACATCGGACGGATGTGGTGCTTTGCGGCGATGGCGAGAAAGGTATCGATCCGCTTTCGGAAGCCAGCCTCATCCTGTTGCCACAGCAGGTCGTGCAGGAACACGCGCATGGTGTTCATGCCGATGCTCTCGGCCCAGCCCAGTTCCAGGTCGATCCTCTTGGGATCGAAGGTATCGGCCTGCCACATCTCGAGTTGGTTGATCGCGGTGGCGGGGGTGTAATTGGCGCCGACCAGCCAGGGCTGCTTCTGGTACCAGGCGTTGGCGCGTTCCGCGCTCCAGCGGGCCGCGGGCTTCGAATCTTGCGCCGCGGCGCTCAAGCCGCAAGCTAGAACGCCGATCAGGATGAGGGATTGGTTTCGCATAGGACTGCCGGGTCCCATTCTCTCCAGTTTTGCGGTTAAGTGGAAATGCCACCTCCCCGCTGGTCCAGGAAAGCACGGTCGAGGAACCGGCGCCCGACTCTGCCGCGGGTTCACCAGTTCCAAAGGACGTGCAGGAAGCCGAAGCCCGGTCCGCTCTGAGGCCTGGCATGGGAGCTGCGCTCAGTCCGCTGAATACAAGGGTCATGGGCACGTTTTGTGGCGAGCATCGCGGCGTGATTTGCCCCACTGTGTGTGCAGATCTAGATCGGTCGATACCTTTACTTTGCGCAATCCACCTGAAAATAGTTGGATTTTGCGACACTTTTGTCTCTAATAGAGTTGGTACGACACATGCACTGTAGCGACCGGAGGTCTCATGCGTATTCCGTCTATTGGGAAAGCCCAGATTGCGTTCATTGCCTTATTTGCACTCGTCGCCATATCCCTCTTGACCGCAGGTTCCGTCCCAAATCGCTCCACGAGGAAGGACGCCGGTAACTATAAGTCCCCCGCCGCGCTCGTCTTTGCGCGGCCCGGGCTCGGGCTGACAGTGATCTCGGCCGGGATCGATTCCACGGGAACGATCACCGCCACCCTGAGCGTCGTCGATGGCAAGGGAACCCCGATCGATCCGACGGGAACCAATACGCTGGGGGCCGTTCCCATAGCGTGTACCATAGCGGCCATCCCCAATGGGACCAACGATTTCGTCTCCTACACGACCTTCCCGACAACCAGTTCCACCACCGGCGCTACGGCGACTCAGGTGTGGTTCGACCAGACGGGAACGCTGGCTCCAACCACCGCGGGCAACTACCTTTACACCTTCGGCATAAAGCCCCCCGGGACCTACGATGCCACTGCGACCCATCGCGTGGGATGCTCCGGGAGCCGGGATCTCACCGAGTTCGGTTACAAGGTCTACCACGCTTCGTCGACCCTCGACTTCGTTCCCGCCGGCGGATCGCCCACCGTGCATGAGATCGTGAATACCGCTGCCTGCGATTCCTGCCATTTCAACATCGGCTTCCATGGCGGCGAGGCGGTCGGAGCCAACATGTGCGTGCTCTGCCACGTCAAAGCGGCTTCGGATCCGACGTCGGGTAACACCCTCTTCTTCCCCACGATGGTGCACAAGATCCACATGGGCGAGAACCTGCCCAGCGTCAAGACTGGCGGCGCGTACCAGATTTATGGCTACGGCGGCGCGGTCTCCGACTTTTCGACAGTCGCGTTCCCGTCGGATCCCGGCCGCTGCGAGACTTGCCATGACGCGAAGTACGGCGCCAAACAGTCCACCTACTTTCTGACCAAGCCCGGCATGGCGAGCTGCGGCGCGTGCCATGACGACGTCAATTTCAGCACCGGCGCGAACCACAAGGGCATTATCCAGACGGACGATTCGAACTGCGCCACCTGCCATATTCCCGAAGGCGACTTGCCCTTCGACGCGTCGATCAAGGGTGCCCACATCAACCCCGCCGCTCTGATGGTCGACGAACTGTACTGGGTTCCGGGCATGATCTTTGGCAATCTGCAGGTGCAGAATGGGGTCGCGGGCAAGGCTCCGACCATCACCTTCACGCTGAAGGACAAGGCCGGCAACGCGATTGCGCTGTCCGAACTGTCTAAGTCGCCTGGACGGCTCGCGGCAGTCCTCGCCGGTCCCGCTTCCGACTACGGCTATACCTCGTTCGGCTCCGATCAGCAGACGGGCGGGTACATCTCGGAGACTGTGACCAGCGGCGGAAGCTGCGACGGCTCCGGCAATTGCACCTACACTTTCAAGCACGCCATTCCGGCCAACGCTGCCGGGACCTACTCCATCGGCCTCGAAGGCAGGCGCGCACTCGTCATCCTGCCCGGAACGGTTTCCCAGCAGAGCACCCAATACGGCGCACATAACCTGGTGACCTACTTCTCGGTGGACGGCTCGCCCGTCACGCCCCGCCGCCAGGTAGTGAGTCTGGACAAGTGCAACGTCTGCCACACGGACCTCTCCTTGCACGGCGCCAACCGCGACCGCATCGAACAGTGCGTCATGTGCCACAACCCGTCCGAGACGGACGCCATCGTGCGGCCTCAGGCCCAGGATCCGACGGACAAGGCGACACCAGCCCAGTCGGTCGATTTCGGCTATATGATTCACCACATCCACGGCGGGGCCAGCGTCAAGGCCTTCACCGGCACTGGTTATGTTATCGTCGGCTTCGGCGGCAGTCACAACGACTTCTCCGGCGTCCTCTACCCAGTGATGGATTCGAATGGAGAAACGGGCAACATCGCCTACTGCGAGATGTGCCACGTGAACAACTCCGAGCAGAATCTCCCCGTTGGCCTGAATGCCGTGAAGATGCTGCAAAGCACCGTGAACCCGATGCCGCGGACCACCGCGGATTGCACGGCCTGCCACGCCACGGCAACCGCTCTCGCCCACGCTGTCGGCAATACGTCGACGCTGGGTGAAAGCTGCAAAGTCTGCCACGGTCCGAACGGCGATTTCGCCGTTTCGAAGGTGCACGCACAGTAAGTGGGGCGTCGCTCCAGCGCCGCGCGGGCCCTCCAGAGCCCGCCACTATTCCGTCTTTTTGGCGACGACATGCGAACGCGCGGGGCTGATGCCCCGCGCGGGCCGAAAGCCCGCCGCACCACGCAGCCCCACCACTCGCGCTGGGCTCTTGATAGGGCTGAGCACCATTCAATCGCTTGCCGTTCAACCCTTTGGCGCGATATCCACAGCCATTGAGTTACCATCGCTGCGCGTCGGTGGATGTCTATGGTCGATGCGCGACATCGGGACCGCCACCACCGTTGCGGACTCCTCGCGGGGCTCTGGAAACAGACTGACGCGAACCGGCTCCGCGCCGCTTTCAATCGCCTGCGCCTCGGCTGGCCGGACGTAGCCCACGAGGTAAACTTCCCCATCCGCGGTCTTGTGAACTTCCGTGCTTCGAACGATCGGCTGGGTGAACAGCGGTAGCTCCGGCGCGGCGGGCGCTCCTGTGAAGCCGTAAACCCCGGCGGGCAGCGATTGGACGTCGTAGCCTTCTTCCTGGCTCGTAATCGCCCGAACGCCATGGCGCACCCGGAGCGCCTCGCGTTCCGGACTCAGGGCGGGGTGTTGGTCCTGACTCATACTCATCCTCTCCCGCGGCGGAAGCCGCTATAACTTCATTGAACAAAACTCTCCAGCCTTCTTGCCACGTACGCTGCCCTCGATTTCTGCATCGAGGCGAAAGCTCGCGATACTGGAAGAGATGGCAATCTCCGCACCTTACTGTCTGGTGAGCGATTTTGACGGCACTTTTACCCGGCGCGAGTTCTACGATCTCGCCATGCAGGCGGGCCTGGTCGAAGGTTCGCCCGACTACTGGACGGCCTACGCCGCGGGCCGCATCTCCCATTTTGACGCGATATCCGGCATCTTCTCCCACCTCCGCTGCGGCGAGTTGGAGTTGCGCAATCTTATTTCCCGGATGGAGCCGGATCCAAAGACTGCAGATGCGCTTCGAGCCCTTGATTCTTCCGGATGGGATGCGGTTCTGGTCTCCAATGGCTGCCAATGGTACATCGACATCGTATTGGAAAGCCTCGGCCTGGCAAAGGCAGGATTGACCCTGCCGGTGCATGCCTGTCCCGGCCGATTTGTCGCGGGGCAGGGGCTTCTCATGCAAGCCCCTTCAGATTCCCCTTACTTCCGGCCGGATTTTGGAGTCGATAAGCGGCTGCTGATCGAGGACTTGCAGCGCCGCTACGAGCGCGTCGCCTTCGCCGGAAACGGGTCGCCCGACTACCAGGCAGCGCTCGCGGTTCCATCCGAGCTTCGGTTTGCGCGCGGCTGGCTGGCGCGGCGCTTCGACCAGGAATCCGTGCCATACCAGCCCTTCGAGGTCTGGAGCGAAGTTGCGGACACGCTGCTCGCGCCCGTGGTGCGGTAGATCCTTCCCCTGGACCGTGGGTTCTACTCTTCGCGCAGCGCCGTCATGGGGTGGATGCTGGCTGCCTTCAGCGCGGGAATCAGGCTGGCGATGAATGACACGAACGTAAGCCCGGCGATGGCGAAAGCGAACGTGGCCGGGTCGTTTGCCTTCACTTCGAAGAGCAGCGACTGAGTGGCTCGACCGGCCGCGAGCGCGATGAGCGTGCCCACGACCAAGCCCGCCACGAGCATGATGCCAGATTGCGTGAGCATCATACGGAGGATGTTGGGCCGGTCCGCGCCGAGCGCGAGCCGCAGTCCAATCTCGTGACGACGCTGCGCCACGATGTAGGACTTCACGCCGTACAACCCGACGGTCGCAAGCACGATCGCGAGCAAGCCCGAAGATGGAAGACAGCTTTGCCATCAAGCTCTCGCGGCGCATCGAGTCCTCGGCGAGGGCGGGCAGCGCGTGAAACTCCAGTGTGACGCTCCGGTTGACGCGCTCCACCGCCTTCCGCACCGCGGAGATGGTGGGAGCCAGCGGCAATTGGGAATGCACCACGAAGCAGGTGCCGGAGCCGGGTTCGTCCTCCTGCGCGAGAGGCAGGAAGACCATGGGCGCAAACTCGCTCTGCAGGTCCTCATACTTCAGCCGTTTCACAACGCCCACGATCTGATATGCGTGCGATTTCTTGCCGACGTCCGGGATGTCGTGGAAGATTTTTCCCACGGCGTTCTGTTTTGGATAGAAGCGCTCCGACGAAACTCTGGTCGACGATCGCCACCTCGGGCGCGCCCAGCGCATCGTGCTCATCGAAATCTCGCCCGGCAAGCAGCGGTGTGCCCATCGTCCGGAAATAGCCCTCGGTGACGCGGTCCCACTTCGGGATCGGCTCCCGCTTGTCCATTTCGGCGGCGCCGTCGAGCCGGATCGAGCTGTTCGAGTAACTGCCGTTGAGCGGCGCCATCTGTACGCCTGCCGCACTGTCGATGCCCGCCGAGTGGCGCAACTCAACGAGCATCCGGTCCTGCGCGGGCCGCGGTTTCTTCTTGACCGCGGGATCGGTGAGATCGACTCCCGCGACGAGGATGCCCTCCTCGCGAAAGCCCGGATCGAGCGTCATCAGCCGCGTGAAACTGCGGATGAACATCAGCGAGGCGAGCACGAGAATCAGCGACAGCGCGATTTGGGAGACCACCAGAATGCGCTGCAAGCCGAAGCGCTCTCGAGTCGAGGTTATGCCCCGGCCATCGGCCTTCATGGCGGCGGCGGGACTGCTGCGCGTGGCCCGCAGGGCGGGCATCAGTCCGAATAGGAGGCACGATAGCACGGCAAGGCCCACCATGAACGCGAAGGTACGCCAGTCGAGCGAAAGATCGAGGTAGGGCGAGTCGTTTGCGGTGCCGAAGGAGACGATCAGGTAGCGGCTCAGGGCCTGCGCGAGCAGCGCCCCGAGAGCGCAGCCAAAGACGGCGAGCAACATGCTCTCCGAAAGGAGTTGGCGGACCACGCGCCCGCGCGAGGCGCCGAGCGACAGCCGGATGGCGATCTCCGATTGCCGGGCCGCGGCGCGGGCCAGCATCAGGTTAGCCAGGTTGGCACAGGCGATGAGGAGAACAAGGCCGGCGATCGCGAGCAACATCCATAAGGGGTTGGAGACGTCCCGCCTCAACTGTGAGTATCCGTTGCCTCCCGGCACGGCCTCCATTTTGTTTTTCAGGAAATCCTTGACCATTTCGGGCCGCCAGCCGGGATGAAGGGTCGATTCCAGCACCCCTCGCGTGCCGGACTCGACATACGCACTGGCCTGTTGGAGTGAAACGCCAGGCTTGAGCCGCGCGAATATGCCCACCCACCAGGAGTGCCGGTCGTCCAGCGCGCTGTGCTCGTTGATTGTGGCTTGCGCGACTATCGGAACGGCGACATCGAATTGAAGCCCAACTTCCACGCCCGTGAACCAAGCAGGCGCGACGCCTATGATCTCGAACGGGTGGCCTCCGATGGTCAACTTGCCGCCGATGGCCGAAGCGCGTCCGCCGTATTCCCGCTGCCAGAACGAATGGCTGAGAACGGCGACGCTGTCGGCTCCTCCGCGCCGGTCGTCCTCGGGTCCGATCAGGCGGCCCACCGCAGGCGTCACGCCGAGGGATTGAAACAGAACACCGCTGGCGAACATCCCCTTCACACGTTTCACTTCGCCAACCGGGGCGAGGTTGAAATCGTCGCCCGACCAGGCGAACATCTCGGAAAATGGCCCGGTTCTGCGGCTAAGCGCGTCCCACTCGGGATAGGTGAAGTCGAACGGGCGCGCCCAGAAGTTTCCGCTCCTGTTCGTCTTGGCTCCCTTCCACTGAAAGCGCACCAACTCCTGTGGGTTGCGAACCGGCAGGCTGCGCAGCATCACCGCGTTCACGAGCTGGAACAGCGCCGCGTTCGCGCCGATTCCCAGCGAGAGCGAGGCCAAGGCGACCGCCGTGAATCCAGGATTCTTCCTCAGTACCCGGAATCCAAACCGGATGTCCTGCCACAGGCTTTCCAGGAATACAAATGAGTTCATTCGGTACACCGTCTCCTTGATGGCGGTCGTGTTGCCGAATTTCCGGTGGGCCGCTGTCCGTGCCGCTTCAGGCGTCATCCCCCGGGCTTCGTTCTCTTCAATCTCGAATGACAAGATGCGACTCGAACTCTCGAGCGCATTCCGCATCCAACTCCGATCTCCGCAGATAGCGGCTCCAACTCATCGCGCCTGTTTATTCCTTTTCGGTCGCTGGACCGAGCACGTGGCGAATCGCCTGCACCAGACTTTCCCAGCGGCTGTGCTCCTTGTGCAGATAGCGCCTGCCCGCGGGGGTGATGCGATAGTACTTCGCCTTCCGGTTGTTCTCCGAAGTGCCCCAGAAAGAGGCGATCAGGCCCTGGTCTTCCAGAGCGGTATAGGGCAGGGTACAGCGATCCATGCTCCACCTGCAAGACGTCCTCGGAGTTCTGCTCGATGACATGCGCGATGGTATGCCCGTGCGCCGGAGCCAGCAGCACGGTTTTCAGGATGAGCATGTCGAGAGTGCCCTGCAAAAAGTCTCCTCCCTTGTCCGCGTTCGTTCTGCGTGCCATTCGTTGACCTCCACTTTTACCATATGACGATCTAGTGGAGATGTAAACTGAGAGATCGGAATCCTTCAATTTACGCGCTAGTGACACGAGTTGACGATCTAATGATAGGCAGGGTACGACGCCGCCCCAGGCATGGAGTAGTTGGTCCTAGTGGCGCATAGCCGGACTGGCGGCGGCAGGAACGCCCGTTAGTTGCTTCGCGGGTTCCTTTGCGGCGGCATTGCCATGTTCCGTGGCGCCCGGTTGCCTCGCAGCTTTGTTGCCCGGAGCTTCTTGGCTTGGTGCTTCGATGGGCTTTCCAGTCTTGGCGGCGGGTGCGTCAGCGTACTGGACGATCACGGAAACGCGCCGGTTGGCGGGGTCCAGCGGGTCATTGGCGTTGCGCAGATGCCGGTCCGCAAAGCCGCGCACCTGCGCGATCTGATCGGTTAAGACTCCACTTTCCTGTGCTACCCTCCGGGCCGTGTTGGCGCGGTCGGCGGAGAGTTCCCAGTTGGTATAGTCTGTCGCGGCGCTGTACGGTTTGGCGTCGGTATGGCCCTCGATCAGTAGCCGGTTCGGGAGCAGTTTCAGTTGACCGGCCAGCAGGCGAATCATCTCTTCACCGCGCGCGGAGAGCTTTGCGCTGCCGCTGTCGAAGAACAGCCCCTTTTCCGTTTCCAATAGCTCGATTCGCAACCCTTCGTTCGTGACGGTCATTTCGACGTGACTTTTCAATTGATCGAATTTCGGCAGCTCGCGCATGGCTTGCTCGATCTTGTCTTTGAGCTTGCCCATGTCTTCCGGTTTCAGCGTTAGCCCCTCGCCCTTGCCTGTCATCGTGGACCCGGCTTGTTTGCCGGAGCCTGTCGGGTCCTGAAAATAGGACTCCACGGATTTCTTGACCTTTTCGCTGGAACTGAGCAGCCACAGCACGATGAACAGCGCCATCATCGCGGTGACGAAGTCGGCGTAGGCCACCTTCCATGCGCCGCCGTGGTGGCCTCCATGGCCGCCCTTCTTTCGGCGGATGACGATGATCGGAGGAACTGGTTGGGAACCCATTATGCAGCCTTCTTCGTCTGCGAACCGCCGGCTCCACTCCCGCCGCCGCGAATCACAGCTTCCGTTTCCTGGAAGGAGGGGCGGGCGCTCGTCGGGATGGAGCGCCGCGCGAACTCCACCGCCAGTTGGGGCGCCATTCCTTTGATGAACGCGAGTGTCGCCATGCGAAGGAACTGCATGTAGAGGCCCTCCTCATCGCATGCCTTGGACATATTGGACGCCAGAGGACCCAGCACCCCGTAGCACAGCAGAATGCCCAGGAATGTGCCGACCAGCGCGGCGGCAACCTTCTCGCCAATCTGTTCGGGTGGTCCGCCAATGGCGCCCATCGTGATGCAAACGCCCAGGACCGCGGCCACGATGCCCAGGCCAGGCAGCGCATCGGCCACAGTGTTCACCGCCGCCACCGGGACTGCGTGCTCGTTGTGCTGTACCTCCAGGTCGGTCTCCATCAGTTGATCGAGTTCGAACGCGCCAACGCCGGCCGAGATCGCCATCCGCACCGTGTCGCAGAAGAACGCCAGCGCATGATGGTCCTTCAGGAACCCCGGATACTTGCTAAACACCGGACTCTTGGCCGGATCGTCGATGTCCGCTTCCAACCGCGCCATCCCGTTCTTGCGCGCGAAAACGAAGATATCGTTCAGCATCTTCAACTGTTCGAGATAGAACTTCTTTGTGAACCGGCCCGGTTTCAGGATTCCGAGCAATCCCTTTGCCATGGAAATCACAATGGGGAGCGGGTTGGCCACCAGAATGGTCCCCACGGCAGCGCCGCCGATGATGAGCAGCTCGGCGGGCTGCACGAGCACCATCAGATTGCCGTGCTCCAACAGGTAGCCGCCGACGATCGCGCCAAATACGACTAAGATTCCTATAATTGCGAGCATGCTTGGTTTAATCTCGCTTGGGGAAATGCCCTTCGCTAATAGTCCCTATCGTCCTGTCCGGTTCCTTTCTTGAGCCTTCCTGAGAGCCTGCGGGCAGCGAGCGGATACACTGGATTGAAGGGATGCTGAGACCACTCCGCAACGCCGCCGATCGTGTCCGCCCGGCGCAGACGCCCGTGATTGCGGCCCTGCGCGAGTTTCTCGCCGAACCAAACGTCCAGGCGGCATTCCAGTTCCTCGCCGCCCAGAACCGCTGGATGGATGAACAACAGCTTCAGCTCTGCCGGATCCCCGCTCCAACGTTCTTCGAGCAGCCGAGGGCGGAGTGGATGAAGAACGCATTGGAAGCTCTGGGCTGGGCGGCCCACATCGATCGGGCGGGCAATGTTCTGGCGCAACTCCCCGGCGGTTCTTCCTCCTCGGCGCTGGTCGCGGTTACGGCGCATCTCGACACGGTTCTCGCTCCTCGAACTCCTGAAGACATCCATATCGACCAGTGGGGGCTGATGACCGGTCCCGGCGTCTCCGACAATGGCTCCGGCCTTACGGGTTTGCTCGCCATAGCCCGGATTTTTCACGATTTCCATCTCTTCGACGGAGCGCCGTCGGGCCTGCTTCTCGTGGCAAATGTCGGTGAAGAAGGCGAGGGCAATCTGAACGGCATGCGCTACCTCTGCCGCCAATCCCCCTTCGCGTCGCGCATCCGTTCCTTCCTCGTTCTGGACGGCCCTTCCACCGATCACTACACTGCCGAGGCGCTCGGTTGCCGCCGGTACGAACTTGTCGTCAACGGGCCCGGCGGACATAGCTGGAGCGATTTCGGCGCAGCCAATCCCGTGCATGCCCTGAGCCGCGCCGTCGCCGCATTCGTGGACATTCACGCTCCCCGCGCCGTCGCCGGAGGAACCGGGCGCTATTCCTTCAACGTTGGCGTGATCGATGGGGGGACGACGGTCAACGCCATCCCCGCTTCGGCAAGAGCGAAGGTGGACTTGCGCGCCGAGAATCCGGTTCTCCTGGAAGCTCTCGTTCAGGCGCTCGCCCAGGCTCTGACGGAGGCGTTGAGCCACGAAAACGATCATGCGCTTGCCGGCAGGGTCACGGCCAAGCGTAAGGAGACCGGGGACAGACCCGGCGGGGCTTTGCCGGATGACTCTCCGCTGCTGTCTTATATTCGAGCGGTAGATTCCGAACTGGGGATCCAATCCGCCATCGACTGCGCTTCCACCGACGCGAACGTGCCGCTCTCGCTTGGTTTGCCCGCGCTCTCCATTGGCGCCGGAGGAAATGGCGGCGGAGCGCACACGACTGCGGAGTGGTACAGCCCCTCGGGGCGCGAAATCGGACTGCGCCGTATTGTGCTGCTGCTCGGCCTCATGCTTCGGGAGACGGCCGCCGGGTGAACGCGTCCATCTGGCACCGAACGGGCTGGCAACGGACGCGGGCTGAACTCGCGATTGTGTCGGTGTCCTTCATCTGGGGCGCCACGTTCGTGGTCGTGAAGTCGGCGCTGGCCGACGCGTCTACGCTCATCTTCCTGGCCCTGCGATTTGCTCTCGGCGCCCTCCTGCTGCTCGCCTTGTTCCGTATTCGCAGCGGTTCGCTCGACGGCTTCTTCGCGGAATGGCGCGGCGGCGTGGTATGCGGATTTTTCCTGTTCATCGGTTACGCGCTGCAAACCGCCGGCCTGTTGACCACGGCGGCGTCCAAATCGGCGTTTCTGACAGGCCTGTTCGTCGTCTTCGTGCCCTTGCTGTCATCGATCCTGAAGCGCCGCGCGCCACGGCCGGTTGAATCCATTGGGGCGTTGCTTGCCATGTGTGGCACCGCGCTGCTGACGCTGGATCCCTCGGCCGGCTTTCGGCTCTCCACGGGGGACTTGCTGACCATCGGCTGCGCCATCGCCTTCACCGGTCACATGCTTGCCGTCGAACGATTCAGCTCGCCCCGAGGCCACCAGTCGCTCACCTTGTGGCAAGTCCTCTGCGTGGCCGCATTCTCGGCTGCCGGTTGCTGGTGGATCGAACCGCCTCGCCTGGTGGCGACCCCCCGCCTCGCATCCGCCCTCCTGATCACGGCGCTGCTGGCCACCGCCGTTTCGTTCGCCCTCTACACCTGGGCTCAGGCGCGCACAACCGCCAGCAGGGCGTCTCTGATCTTCGCCTTAGAGCCTGTTTTTGCCGCCGTGACGGCGTGGTTCTGGTCGCGCGAGAGCTGGTCTATCCGGACGTTCGCCGGCGGAGCGCTGATCTTCGGAGCCATTCTCCTAGTTGAATTGAAGCCTTCAATCCGGCAAACTCATCCACAGAAGCAGATGAACGCGTGACCTCCGGGCGGTCTCGTGCGTCGAGATAATGAGACTGAGATTCCTTTCCTGGAAGGTATTCGAGAAACACTATGAGCTGGATAGAACGATTTCGCCGGCAGAAGCTCCCTTCGTTGAGCCTGCTGGTTTTCTCTCTGTGTGCGTTGATTGTCGTGGGCACGCTGCTAACCCAGGGCGTCCACGCCGCCAAGGGGCAGGCGGCAGCGCCCGACGCTACGCCGCTGACCATTCCCTCCATCCACAAGCTCGACAACGAGTTCGTGAAAATCGCCAAACTGGTTGAGCCGTCGGTCGTGTACATCTCGACCGACTGGAAACCCAAAGAGGCGGCCGTCAGCAAAAAGGGCAACCCCCACTCCGGCGACGAGGAAGATCAGGATGGCATGGACATGTTCCGCCGGTTTTTCGGACAGCAGATGCCCAACCAGACGCCGCGAAATTTCAAACAGGAAGGCTCGGGATCGGGCTTTATCGTTGACAAGAACGGCTATATTATCACCAACTTGCATGTGGTGGAGGAAGCCGACCATATCAAGGTAAAGCTCACCGGCGAGACCAAGGAATACAAGGCGAGACTGATTGGTTCGGATGTCGAAACCGACGTTGCCGTAATTAAGATCGATCCGGACAGGCCTCTCACCCCGATCAAGATCTCCAACTCGGACGGCGTGCAGGTTGGCGACTGGGCCATCGCCGTTGGCGCTCCCTTCGGCCTGCAGACCTCGGTCACGGCCGGGATCATCAGCGCTCTGGGGCGCGACATCGCCCAGCAGTTCCAGCGCTTCATCCAGACTGACGCCGCCATCAACCCCGGAAACTCCGGCGGCCCGCTGGTCAACATCAACGGGGAAGTCGTCGGGATCAATACGATGATTGCCACCCGCAGCGGTGGGTACGAAGGCATCGGCTTTGCCTTGCCAATCAATACGGCGGCACGGGTCTATAACTCGGTGATTCAGACCGGGCGCGTGGTGCGCGGCTCGATCGGCATCGAGTTCCCCAGAGAACAGAAGCCTGAGCTCTTGAAGGCGCTCGGCTACGACCACGGAGTCGTGGTCGGCGGGGTCACTGCCGGCGGTCCCGCCGCGGCAGCGGGGGTCAAGACGGAAGACATCGTTGTCGCGATTGACGGCAAACCGGTCAAGGATGGAGACGATCTCGTTGCTCGCATCGCCGACACACCGGTCGGCAACACGGTTACACTGACCATTGACCGCGGCGGCCAGAAGACCGAGAAAAAGGTCACCATCGGCGATCGGGAGAAGGTCTTCAAAGACGACCCTCGCTTTGCAGGACATCGCCCGCAGATGACCGAACCTGACGACAAGAGTGAGAACACCTCGGTTCGTTTTGGGATCGGCATTCGAGGTCTCAGTGACGACCAACGCAAAGAGATGAGCCTAGAAGAACCCAATGGCGTTCAGGTCACCACTGTCGAAGACGGCTCCTTCGCGGACGAAATCGGCGTCAAGGAAAAAGACATCATCGTTTCCATCAACCGCCAGCCGGTGAAGACCTTCGAGGATGTGAAGCGAATCCAGGCCACGCTCAAGCCTGGCAGCGCCGTAGCTTTCCGCGTTCTGCGGGCAGTGCCCGGTCAGCGCCGCGGTCAGGTGCAATGGGTTGGAGCCTACGTCAGCGGCACTCTGCCGGCTGAGTAGCCTCCACGCCTCGATTTGTCGCAACTCCGCCCCCTGGCGAGTGGACTCGGTAGGGGGCGTTAGTTTGCGTAGCCGTCCGCGCTCTGCTAAACCCTGCAATGGATTTGTGTTGCGCGTCTTCACACTCCTGCCGCAACGCGCTATGGAGCCCAGTTCATGGAACCATTTGATAGACTGACAATCGTGCAGTCCCACCGTCTGAGTTTGGGTCCGATCCTGGTTCCGCTGCTCGTTTTCGTTCTCTCCGGCCTGCCGATCCTTTCAGCCGTCACGCACAACGTGCCGCAGCCCTCCGCGGAGAAGGAGACCGGCAAGGGAAAGAGAACTACGAAAGTGGTCTCGAAGTCGCCGGCGAAAGCCCCTGGCAAGTCTGCGACGAAGGGTGCGGCGAAAGCTCCCGCCAAGGCGGGCGCTACGAAGTCCGCGGGATCGGCAACGGGTTCAAAGAAGGGCTCTATGCGAGCTTCCCCGAAAGGCTCCAGGAAGGGCTCGACTCGTACAGCATCCAAGAGGTCGAAGGCGACGGTTTACAGGCAGCAGCAGCCCGAACCCGAACGCATCCGTGAAATCCAACAGGCGCTGAACGACCGCGGCTACCCGCTGCCGGTCAGCGGCGCTTGGGATGGTTCGACCGTGGACGCTCTGAAGAGGTTCCAGACCGACCAAAAGATCGAAAATCTCAGCGGGAAGGGCAAGCTCGATTCGATGACACTTATCGCCCTCGGCCTTGGACCGAAACGGGAACCCCCGTCAGGCTCGACCGAGGCTCCGAAGCAGACTCCGGAAGGAAAGTAACCATGATCATTGGCGTTCCCCGAGAAGTAAAGGACCATGAGTCCCGAGTCGGACTCGTTCCGTATGGCGTCAGCGCGCTGGTGGAGGCTGGCCACGAGGTCGTAGTCCAGTCCCGTGCCGGCGCACTCTCCAGCATTACCGACGACGAATATCTGGCGGCGGGAGCGCGCATTGCGCCTACGGCCTCGGATGTCTGGCATGGCGCGGAAATCGTGGTAAAGGTGAAGGAGCCGCAACCTACTGAATATGGATTCTTCCGCGAGAACCTGACGCTCTTCACGTATCTCCACCTGGCTCCGGAGCGTGAACTGACCGCGAAACTGCTGGAGGCAAAGGTCACCGGCATCGCCTACGAAACCATTCAAGAGAAAGACGGTTCGTTGCCGTGCCTGATCCCGATGAGCGAGGTTGCGGGACGCATGGCCGCGCAGGTCGGCGCCCAGTATCTTGAAGCGCCCAACGGCGGCCGCGGGCTCCTGCTGGCCGGTATCCCCGGCGTCGCTCCGGCCAACGTAGTGGTTTTAGGCGGGGGAGTGGTCGGCCACAACGCGGCCAAGATCGCCCATGGCCTCGGCGCGAACGTCACTATCATCGACCGCAACCTGAACCGGCTCCGCGAGCTGGATGACATTTACTCGGGCAGTATCATCACCCTGGCCTCCAACACCTGGACCATCGGCGAGAGCCTGCGCCTGGCCGACCTGGTGATCGGCGCGGTCCTTATCCCAGGCGCTTCGGCGCCAAAGCTGGTCCGCCGCGAAATGCTGGCGAATATGAAGCGCGGGGCGGTGATGGTGGACGTGGCCATCGACCAGGGCGGCTGCTTTGAGACCTCTCACGCCACCACCCACACCGATCCGGTTTACTACGTGGATAACGTGCTGCACTACTGCGTTTCCAATATGCCCGCCGCCGTGCCGCACACTTCTACTTACGGTTTGACCAACGCCACATTCCCGTACCTGCTGGAACTGGCCGCCAAGGGCGTGAAACAGGCTATTCGCTCGAACGATGCGATGGCGCGCGGCGTGAACACGTACCAAGGCAAGTGCGTCTACAACGGCGTGGCCGAATCGCAAGACATCGCTTATACCGATCTCGCATCGCTGATCTAGTCGCTGTTGCTCTGAGAATCTGGCAGTTGATTACGCGGCGCATGCGCTCCGCGTAGTTGCTGGGCGACGGGTGCGATTTTCATCGTTGGCGATGCACGGTCTGCCGGTCACGGAGCAATCTTTATCACAAAGCAACGGGCCTGCTCCTTTCGGAACAGGCCCGTTCACACACGCGAGACTCGACGTTTTATCAGAAGGTAATACGCAGCGCCAACTGCAGGTCACGGTTGTCCGTGGTCGTGCTGGTGATGCTGGTGTTGGTGGCGGCGGGGTTCTTTGTGTTCACGCTCGCATTCGGGAAGTTGAAGTGAGACGCGTTGAGGGCATTGAACGCGTCCAACCGAAGGTTAGCTTTCACCCTCTCCCAAATCGCGAACTCTTTAACCAGCGAAAGGTCGAAGTTTACGATGCCAGGGCCGTTGAGGATGCCTCGGCCGCTGTTGCCGTAACGCGCGGTGCTGGGCGCCGCGAATGCGGTCGGGTCGAACCACTTGGAGGGGCCGGGGTTGCTGAGCGTACCCGATCCGATCCGGTCGGGCCAACTCGGGGCGCCGTTGGTGACGCCATCCGACAGGTAAACAGTGAACGGAAGGCCGGTTTGCAGGGTGGCGATGCCACTCAGGTTCCAGCCGCCGATCACTCGCGCGAGTATCCCGTGGTTCAGGTACTTGCGTCCCACGCCGAAGGGCGTCTCGTACATCCAGTTCCCCACAAACCGGTGCGTGGCGTCGAAGCCCGAACGGCCATAGCCCGCCTTGAAGTTTGTGATGGTCTGAGGATTGCCTACCGCACCGCCGCCACTTGCGGCCGTACCGCCATAGTCTAGCGACTTGGCCCAGGTATAGCTGGCCAGGAACTGCATGCCATTGGCGTAGCGCTTCTCCATCTTGGCCTGCAGGCCATGGTAGTTCGACATGTTGCGGGGGTCGATTTCCAGGATGGTGCGAGCGTTGTACATCGCCGGGATGGTGAGGCGCTGCGAGGTCGGGACCGTGGCCGGACCGGGCAGAACTTCCTGCGGATTGTAGCCGTAAATCAAGTGGAGATTCCGGCTGCCCGCGTAGGCGATTTCACCTACGTAGTTCGAGCCCAGTTGCCGCTGAATGCTGATGTTCCAGCTTTCGGAATACGGCGTCTGGTTTTTGAAGGACTGGCCGAGAATGCTCGGGTTCGTCGCGTTCAGGTCGGCCGTCGTTACCGGCATCACAGGCACCGGCGTGGGGAAGGGCTGGTTGATCATCGGGATGTTGGTGAAGCTGAGCGGAACGGGGTCGATCGCCGGGGTATTCTGCGAGATCGTCCACGGCACCTGCTGGCCCAGGAAGTTAGAGCCCGAAGGGTTCTCCGGGAAGTACGAAATTCCAAAGCCGCCGCGAACCACCATCTTGCCGCTGCCGGTCAGGTCGTAGGCAAATCCGAAGCGCGGTGAGAAGTTCTTGTAGCGGGTTTCCTTGCCGACTGCATTTGACGTCCCGTTCACGCCCGCGTAAACCATCGAGAGCGTCGCGAGATCGAAGTTGGTCATCCTGTTGCGCTGTTCGGTCTCCGGTGTAAACAGATCCCAGCGCACGCCGAGGTTCAGCGTCAATCTGGACGATACCTTGTAGTCGTCCTGGAACCACGCCGCGTTCTCGTAGTTCGTCAGGTAGTACGGCGTGATCAGGAAGCCACGCGATCCACTCACCAGATATCCATAGAGCGCGGTTGCCAGACCGTTGCCGCCGCTGTTGGTGGATCCGCTATTGGTGAATCCGCGAGTGAAATTCAGCGCGCCGCGAGTATTCGTATTCGTGAAGGGCGAAGTCCTGTCCTGAACGATGCGGTATCCGAACTTGAGCTGATGTTTGCCCAGTGTCCAGGCGAGGCTGTCCTGAATCTGGTACGACGTCTGCTTGGGGTTGGCGGGCAGGAACGACGGTCCGCCGTTAATGGACGTGAAGTCGGCGTTGCCAGAGATCGACTGGATGTTGATGGTGGGCACGCCTGAAGTGAAGCGGCTCACGTTGATGCCCTGAATGCCCAGCGAGGTCGCCGCATTGTGGCCGTAATCGGATTGCTGGGTGAGCGGGTTGGTCCGCGCGTAGCCGAGGATGACCTGGTTGAGCAGATTCGGCTTGAACACGTGAGTCTCATTGAGGGCTCCACCGGATGCCTTCAAGACCGTGTTCTGGCCGCCAGCGATGAATGGGCCCAGGTCAAACGCGCTCTTGGCCGAGGCCGGGGTCGGGATGCAGCATCCGCCCTGCCCCTTGGTGTCAAAAAGCTCGAACTGCTCGAAGCTCCAGCGCACCGAGAGGGAGTCCTTCTCCCCAAGTTGCTGATCGATTTTGACATTGCCGCCATTGTCCTTCAGATCGCGGCTCAGCACGTCTATGCGGTTGTTGACCAGCAGCGTACCGTTGTTGGGATCCGGATACAGGCTGGCGACATTCTTGCCGACCTGGTTGATGCTGCCCGCGGGTACGATGTTGCCGGCGAGTGGCGTGCGCAGGATATTGCTGCCTGACTTAACTGCGCTGAACGGATCGTAAATCGACTGCGACATCTCGCCGAAGTTGCCCGTCTTCTCCAGTGCGGTCGGAACGGTGTTCACAAAGGTCTGCCCTTTGATCTCGCGCTGGCCGTAGTAATCCATGAAGAAGAACGTCTTGTTCTTGATCACCGGACCGCCCAACGACGCGCCGTACTGATTGCGCCGGTAGGGCGGTTGCGGATTGGGCGCCCCGTTGGATTTGTGCGTCGCGTTGAAGTAATTCCGCGCGTCGAAGTAGTTGTTGCGCAGAAACTCGAACGCGCTGCCGTGGAATTCGTTGGAGCCCGACTTGGTTTGCGTGGAGACCACTCCGGCGCCGCGTCCATACTCGGCCGAGAAACTGCCGGTCAGAACCTTGAATTCCAGTACGGACTCCACTGAGGGCTGAACCATCACGGTATTGAAGGTCCATTCATTGTCGACAATGCCATCCACCAGCCACGCATTCGTGTTGGCCTGGCTGCCTAACGCGTTGAAATCCGACGCGGCGCGGGGATTGAACGTGCTGGCGCCCGACAGATTTTCGCCAACCTGGCCGGTCGTGATGCCTGGGGCGAGATAGACCAATTGAGCGAAGTTGCGGCCGTTGAGCGGCAGTTCGCGCACGGCCTTTTCTTCAATTACCTGTCCTAGTTCCGCGCTCTCGCTCTTTACCAGGGGCGAGGATTCGGACACCGTCACAGATTCGGTAATGTTACCGACTTCCAGGGCAAAGTCGGAACGGATGTGAGCGTCGACGTTTAGCTTGATCTCGGGGGATGTCGCTTTCTTGAAGCCGCTCTTCTCCACGCTGACCACATATCTACCAGGCGTTAGGAACGGCGCGTTATACATGCCGCTCGTATCGCTTACGAACTCCTGTGCCGTATTCTTATCAAGATTGGTGACGGTAACGCGGGCCTCGGGAACGGCGGCGCCGGTGCTATCGTGCACCTCTCCAAGTATTGAGCCGGAAGTCTGCGCCAGCGCGGTCAACGAAAAGACCGCTAGCGCACACGTAAATTTGAGGATGGTACACCATCGAAACATCTAACTTACCCCCTGCGGACCTGACGAGTGAGCATTCAAAAGGGCTGAAGCGGTTCAGCCCCGGCCACTCTATTTCTAATCGCACCTCATGTCAAGCGTTCGAGGGTGCCTCGGGACTCGCCCTCATTGGGGTGCAACATCTGCGTGGAAACTTCAGATTTGGGGAATGTGGGAGCCGTTTTCAGCAGACGGCCTGATCGGTCCGAGGACCAAACTGGAATCGATTCAGGCGGTTGCCGGGCTGTCGCCGCTTGGGGCGTGAGGAGGTTTCTTCACCACAGGGCGGAGCTGAAGCTCGGTGGGTGCTTCACTTCGGATCCCAGGCAGTGCGCACGCCGGGGCACATTAAACTCCCTTAGCATACCGTCCCTGCCAGCGCCGGTCCCCAGTAGCGCGCGGCAACCCGCGCTCGGCAACGACTCGGAGTGCGGGCGGCGTACAATCGGCAGTTCGATTCTCGGATCACGGATGGCAATGTAGTGGGGCAGACGATCAATTCATGTGGTCTGCCGGGTTCCGGACGCGACAGACCACGCAAGGCGATGGTTTATCCCACAAAGCGAAAAGTATCGGGATTGGGACGGACCGGAAGGCTGCGCTTCAGCCGTGAGGACACGGCAAACCCGAGGAATCGAAAATCTGCAGGAGGGGAGGCGCTACGCCCAGAACACCTGATCGGTGCGCCTTGAACAGGTGTTGATGTGGCTAAAGGAAATGAGTCGATGACCACCGCGCGGGAGCGCGGAGAGAACCCTATCTCGGGCGAGGATACTGGGAACCCGACGATTCAGGCTCTTCCTCTTTATCTACACCCAGGGAATTGATGTCCAGAACGTCGAGCGAATGGTCGTCGAGATCGCTTTCGCTATCTATGATCGCTCCGCTTTCGCCCTTTTCCAGCTTGCGCTGGACGCGCTCTTCCATCTTCTCCCGGGCTTTCTCCGTCCGGGCCTGTTCCTTTTGGCGTTTCTTGAATGTTGTATGAGATCGTGTACCCAAATCTATCTCCCATCGCTCAACAAGCCGAACGCTTGGAACCGGCCCGGTGCGGATTAGCCCAAATGACTACCAGCGAGGTTCGCGACGCTGCCGCGGACCACGGTCGCTGCGTTCGGTCTTCGGACGAGCTTCGTTCACGTTCAGCGAACGGCCGCCCAGGAAAAAGCCATTCAGCGCGTTGATTGCGCGATCGGCCTCGTGCGCTTCCGGCATTTCGACAAAGGCGAAACCGCGCGAGCGGCCCGTGTCGCGGTCCGTAACGATGCTAACGCGATCGACGGTGCCATACTCGGTGAAAAGTTGCCGGAGCGATTCTTCGGTCGCGCCGAAATCCAGGTTGCCAACGAAAATGTTCTTCAAGGAATCTCCTAACTCAATTGACGGCGGGCTCGACGAGGCAGAAAAGGATCTCGGCCGGGTTTCGCGGAGCGATCAAATGGCAATAACAGTATGCCACACGCCATATACTCGCGCCAACCCCCTCATGGGCGGTAAGTGCGTGGCGCAGTAGGGGACTATCCGTCGACTTTCCCAACTCGCCAACTAACCTTGAGTTTACCGCATTCTATCCCCTCGCGTCTTTTCTTCAAGGCGCGCGTCCGGCTTGAACTGCCGGCCAGGACCTCATGTACGACGGTCTGAGCATCCCCGACCGGCCTCGCGGGGCGTAGCCTCCCGGCGTTCTCCGCCAACCGCGAAATTACGAATCCTGTTTGTTCAGCGGCGCAGTTTCACGGCCCGGCCCGCCACCGCGACCAGCAGCAGACAGCCCGAAGCCGCCAGCCAGGTCGCGCTGCGATCTCCGGAGCCCGATATCTGGGTATAGTCCATGGCGGCGACGCGATTGAGCGGACCGATGTACCACAGCACTGTATATACGGCTTCGAATAGCTTGCTGCTGCCCGTGGGCACCCCCAATCCCAAGGCTAGGGAAGCAAGGAACACCGCACCGGCCGCGACTTTCTCCACTCCCATCCAGTCTCCGGTCATAGCCATGCGCGCCGCTACCCCACCGGCAGCGAGGATGGCTACCGAGAAGCCTGCGAGCCAGGTCACAGGCAACTGCCGCGACAGCGGGCGAGGCGCCGAAAAGACGATCTCCTCCGTGCCGAAACGGCTCTCCCGATTCCCCATGTGCGACCAGACGCGAATTGGCCAGATCCAGGCGAACCACAGCACTCCGCGGAAATCCGCCGCGGGCATCGTGAGTCCCGCGATGATGCCGCCCAGGAGGCCGGCATACCACCACCACCCCAGACCTTTCAGCAGAATGGTCAACTCGGATCGATACAAGCCCGCTGCCGGAAAGAGGGAGCCGTTCGATGACAAAGGCAGCAATCCAACGTGCGGCAGGTGTCCCGGCCTGCTCCGGGCAGGCAAGTCTGAATCCACGGTGTTGCTGCCAGGCTCCTCTTCTTTTCCTGGACCGGCGGCCGTGACCAGTGCCTCGCGCAACCGGCCGCCTTCGAACCGGTTGAACATCAACGCGGCCAGAACGCAGATGCCCAGCGCAATGGCGAGCCATTCCAGGCGTCCCTGAATCAGCTTCTCACTGGGTTCGAGGCCATTCCAGGTGAACCCCCGTGACGCATCGGCCTTGCCTATGCTGAACGTGAAGTTGTTCTCGTCGAACTTGGCAAGCTGGTGCTTGCCCGCATTCAGTATGCTGCTCTTGAAGTACTGGATAGCGGTCGGGTCCTCGATCTTGCCGATGACGCCACTTGTCAGTAGGGCCGTGAAGAGGAAGAAGTAGGACACGTTGCCGAGCGCGCCTCGCAGCCATTTCACCGACTCGAAGAACACTGCGAAGGCCGCCACCAGAGCCATCACGGGCAGTGCGATCAGAATGAACGGGCCAACCAGGACTCCGATTCGGATATTCCGGTCCTCCCCCGACATCAGTTGCAGCGGCGCGGCGGAGAGCATCAGAACCATTACGATCACGGCGAGCACGCAGAAGTTGCTCAATGCCTTTCCGAAGACATATTGCAGCTTCGAAACCGGCGTCGCCGCAATCAACTGGCCAACCCGGCTGCTCTCGTCGAGGGCGATGCTGTTGTTCACTATGTAGAAGCCGACGTAGCCGAGCAGCGTGGTTGCCGTAAGCGTCATCACGGCGCCCAGCCAGGCCGAGTTCATCGTGCCCCTGTAGCCGGAGACGATGATACCGATTTGGCCCGTGTGAACCTGGTAGCAAGTGAACAGCGTCATGGCGAGCACCACCAGAAAGCTGTAGCGCCGGATGCGTTCGAGAAAATCGGCTCGGGCCAGGTGATAGATCACGCGGACGGAGTTCATGCCGCCTCCCTCAACCGCTCTTCATCGATCACGGCGAGGTATGCGTCCTCCAGTGTGGGCGTCGCGGGGCGCGCGGATGCGCTAGGGGCGTGAGTCGCGATGACGCGGAGTTGCAACCCTTCGGGGCGTCGAATCGTGTTGCTGATGAGCAGGCTCCGCCGTGCCGCGGCCAGGTCCGCGCTGGGTACCGTCCACTCCCACACGCGGTCCACAACTTCAGCCAGAATCGCTTCGGGAGCGGCGTGGCGCAGCAGACGGCCGTGGTTGACTATGGCCAGGTCGGTGGCGGTCGCTTCCACGTCCGAGACGATGTGCGTCGAGAGGATCACGATGCGGTCACCCGCCAGGTCAGTGAGCAGGTTGCGGAAACTCACGCGCTGCTCCGGGTCGAGACCTACTGTTGGCTCATCCACAATCAGCACCTGCGGATCGTTGAGCAACGCCTGGGCGATGCCCACGCGTTGCCGCATCCCGCCGGAGAACCCACCCAGAGGACGCTTGCGCGCCTCGGTCAGCGAAAGGGCTTCGAGCAGCGAATCGATCCGGCGTCGCGCGGAGGCGCGGTTGAGCCCCTTAATGGCGGCAATGTATTCCAGGAACTCGACGGCTGTCAGGTTCGGGTAGATGCCGAAGTCCTGTGGCAGGTAGCCGAGCACGGATCGCAACTCGTCGGGATGACGCAGGGCGTCCGCGCCATTCCAGGCGATGGAGCCCGATGTAGGCCGCGTGACCGTGGCGAGCATGCGCATCAGCGTGGACTTGCCCGCGCCGTTGGGTCCGAGCAATCCGATGATCCCCGGCTGGAAGCGCAGGCTGAAGTCGCGCAGACCCCAAAGCGTTCTGCTGTATTGTTTGCCGAGTTGCGTGACCGTGAGTTCCATGGTTTGTGCCGTCAATATCATATCCGCACGGGCGAAATGCGCCTCTGGCGGAGTTGCGGGGCCTATTATCCGAACGGGTGCGCTTGTCTGAGCAACGGATCGCAGGCGGCGTATGTTCCATGGGAAATCTCTTCAAGACACGCCAGCGCTGCCCGACGCGTGCCGTGGAGTGATAGGATGCCTTCGCTATGACCACTCTTCGCCTCTCTCGCCGCGATGCCTTGAAACTCGGTGGTGTTGCCGCCAGCCTCGCCCCCGCACTCGTCAACGCACAGACTCCCGCAGCCGATGCCGACCGCGAACGCCGCATGAAGTGGTGGCATGAAGCGAAGTTCGGCATGTTCATTCACTGGGGGCTCTACTCCACGCTGGGACGCCACGAATGGGCCATGGAAGAGGAAGGTATCCCGGTCGCCGAATACGAGAAGCAGGCGTGGAGCTTCAAACCGAAGCCGAATGCCGCTCGCGATTGGGCGAAACTCGCCAAGAAGGCCGGGATGAAGTACATGGTGATGACCAGCAAGCACCATGAGGGGTTCTGCAACTTCAATACAAAGACGACGAATTATAACGCCGTTCAGACCGGGCCGGGCCGCGACCTGGTGAAAGAGTATCTGGACGCGGCCCGCTCCGAGGGACTGCGCGCCGGACTCTACTTCTCATTGATGGACTGGCATCATCCCGATGGCGCGCGCTGCAAGACGGACGAAGCCGCGCGCCGGCGTTTTGTCGACTATGTTCATGCGCAGGCTCGTGAACTGTGCACGAATTACGGCAAGCTCGACGTGCTGTGGTACGACGTCAATTGGCCGCTCTCGGCAGAGGGTTGGGAGTCGGCGAAGATGAACAAGATGGTGCGCGAGTTGCAGCCAGACATCATCCTCAATAACCGCTCGGGTATTCCCGAGGACTTCGACACGCCGGAGCAGCATATCCAGGCTTCGAAGGGCCGCAACTGGGAAGCCTGCATGACGATGAACGATTCGTGGGGCTATCACAAGAACGACGACAACTGGAAATCGCCCAAGACCGTGATCAAGAACCTGGTCACCTGCACGCGGGACGGCGGCAATTACCTGTTGAACATCGGCCCGATGGCCGACGGGTCGATCCCGCCGGACAGCGTGCGGATCCTGAGCGAAGTCGGACAGTGGATGGATCGCAATGGGTCTTCGGTCATCGGCTCGGACCTCTGCCAGCCACGCAATTCTCTGTTTGCCACCTTCACTCGCAAGGGCAAAACGCTCTACGCGCACGCCTACTACTGGCCGGGCGAGACGCTCGCCATCGGCGGCCTGCAGACCAAAGTGCTGTCGGCGAAATACCTGGCCTCCGGCAAGCCGGTGAAGTTCGACCAGGACGATTTCCGCCTGCGCCTGATGGGACTGCCGGCCGAAGCGCCCGACCATCCGCTCACGAGTTTCGCGTTGGAGTGCGCCGACGTCCCCACGCAGAACACCGAGCGGGTGCGCATCGAGCGTCCGCGGCGCGGCGTCGGCATCTAGGTGGTTGTTGGCGGGCTCCGGAGGGCTGCCTCGGAAAGCGCATGAGTCAGCGCACGAAATAGCCTGGGCGGTTCTTGACTGTGAGCCCCTGGAATTTGGTCCTGATCTCGATCTTGCGGAATTGACCGGGCTGGCCCGGACCCGACGAAATGTAGCCGATGGAATAGAGTCCCCGCAGCTCGGCCTCGATCTGGTCGAAGGCGCTCTTCAGGGGACCCGAACCAACGCGGAACTCTCGTCCCCCGGAATCCTCGCAGAGGTAGGGAAGCACATTGGGATTATGCTTGCGTTTCTGCGTGCTGCCGCCGTTGTTCAGGCCGTAAAACAGCACATCGGCGCGCTGCAACTCCCCAGTGACTGCAGCCACGCGCAGTTTGCTGGAGGTGTCCTCGCCGTCGCCGATCATGATCAGCGCTTTGCGCCCGGCGAGATTCTCGAACTTGTCTTTCGTCGTCCAATACACGACATCGTTGGCGGCCGTGCCGCCAGTCCGATTCTCGGCGGGACCAATCCGCGGCGCGCTGTCGTAGATCTTCGCAGCCTCCAGAATCGCCAACTCGAGATCGCGCGACCGGTTCGTGAAATCGTGCAGGAGCCGGAGCCGGTCGCCGAATCCAACGACCAGGGCCTGGTCCTGGGGGCGTAGGACACCGCGCAAAAACGCTACGGCTACGTCGAAGTTCTGCCCTTCCAAACCAGACTGGCTTCCACTCCGATCCATGAGCAGTCCCAGCGTGAGCGGTGTGTCCTGATCGCGCGAAAAGTTGCGGACCTCCTGGCGGACGCCGTCCTCGAAAATCTCGAAATCGTCCTTCGTGAGGCCGCTCACCAGATTGCCCGTCGGGCCGCGCACGCTGAACGCCACGTTGACGAGCGGGACTTCGACCGAGAATACCGGCGCCTTGTCCGGCGGTTGAACCGGGCCCGAGGGTTCTTGTGCAACCGCGCCGCACAGGACGAAAAAGTTGAGTGCAAACAGGCTAGCGTTACGCAAAGAAAGTCGCTTCCCTCAACAGCCAAGGTACGAGGAAACGGCAAGACGTGTTCCCCACTTCTGCCGCGATTTCTATTAGACTGCCAGCGGGAGCTTTGCTTATGCGCAGATTCTTTACGATCGCCCTCGTCGGGGCTTTGGCCGGCCTGGCCGGCTGCAACTCGGACCGCACGCCAGAGAAAGCTAAGGCGTTTGCCGTCAAGGCAGAGGCCGAGCTGTTTGATGTGACCAACGCCGCCAGCCGCGCGCAGTGGGTCCAGGAGACCTTCATCACCGGCGACACCGAGGCGATTGCCGCCGCGGCGAATGAAAAGGCGATCGCCGCTCAGGTGCGGCTGGCGAAGGAAGCCGCGAAGTTCGACGGACTCGCCCTGCCGGAAGACGTGAAGCGCAAGCTGCTCCTGGTCAAGCTCGGCATCACACTGCCCGCCCCGGCCGATCCAAAAGAGAGCGCCGAAGTGGCGCAGTTGGCGGCCTCGCTCGGCGCCGCATATGGCAAAGGCAAGTACTGTCCCGGAGGGGACCAGTCGAAGTGCATGAGCATCGACGACATTACGAAGATCATGGCCACCAGCCGCGATCCCAAGCAGTTGCTCGACGTCTGGCAAGGCTGGCATAGCATATCGCCCCCGATGCGTAAGGACTACGCGCGGCTGGTCGAACTGTCGAACAAGGGCGCCAAGGAGATCGGATTCGCGGACACCGGCGCGCTGTGGCGCTCGGGCTATGACATGCCGCCCGACGATTTCTCAAAGGAACTCGACCGGCTTTGGGAGCAGGTGAAGCCGCTCTATACCCAATTGCACGCCTACGTGCGCTGGAAGCTGCGTGAAAAGTACGGCGACGCCGTTCCGGCGAACGGCCCGATTCCCGCGCATCTGCTGGGCAACATCTGGGCGCAGACCTGGGACAATCTGTACCCGATGCTCGCGCCGAAGGACGCCGATCCAGGTTATGACCTGACCGCGATTCTGAAGCAGCGCAAGACAGACCCGCTCCAGATGGTCCGGTATGGCGAAGGCTTCTTCGGTTCGCTCGGCTTCGCCGTTCTGCCCAAGACTTTCTGGGAGCGGTCGATGTTCGTCCGGCCGCGCGACCGGGACGTGATCTGTCACGCCTCGGCCTGGGATGTCGACAATGTGGACGACCTGCGCTTGAAGATGTGCATCGACATCGTGGCCGAGGACTTCTACACCGTCCACCACGAGTTGGGCCACAACTTCTACCAGAGGGCTTACAACAAGCAACCGTTCCTGTTCCGCGGTTCCGCCAATGATGGATTCCATGAGGCGATTGGAGACACGATTGCGCTCTCCATCACGCCCGATTACCTGGTAAAGCTGGGCTTCATTCAGAAGGTCCCGGACGCCTCGAAGGACACCGGGTTGTTGCTCAAGAAGGCGCTCGAAAAGGTGGCCTTCCTGCCCTTCGGTCTGCTCATCGATCAGTGGCGCTGGCAGGTCTTTTCGGGCAAGATTCCTCCGGAGAAATACAACCAGGCGTGGTGGGAGCTGCGCCAGAAGTACGAGGGGATTGCGCCCAGTTCGCCGCGCGGCGAAGAGTTTTTCGATCCGGGCGCGAAATACCACGTACCGGGCAACGTGCCGTACACGCGCTACTTCCTCGCGGCGCTGCTGCAGTTCCAGTTCCATAAGGCGCTGAGCGAGACGGCGGGCTGCACGCAGCCGTTGAACCGCTGCTCGATCTATGGCAACAAGGCGGCGGGCGAGAAGCTGAACAAGATGCTCGAAATGGGTCTGAGCAAGCCCTGGCCGGAGGCGCTCGAAAAGGTGACCGGGACGAAGCAGATGGACGCTTCTGCGCTACGGGCCTACTTCGAGCCTCTGGAGAAGTGGCTGATCGAGCAGAATAAGGGCAAGCCGGTCGGCTGGTAGCGCGGAACGCCCTGGGCATGCCGATCTCCAGATCGGCTCCGTTGGCTCTTGCTTCGAGGGCTGGCGTTGCGATCCGGGCCGATCTGGAGATCGGCGGTCCCAGGGCGGGCATCGGCGGACTGGAAGTCCTGGTGTGAATGCCAAAACCGTGAGGCTTACGGTTTTGCCGCTGTAACTTGTTCCAGGTGAAAAAATGCGTAGAAACCGTAACCCTTTCGGTTTCGAAGTTCCTGCGACAGGCCCTTACGACATCTTGTAGCTATCCGTTTTCGCGTCCCACAGCGCGACTTTCTTTTGCTTGTAGCTCATCACCGAAAGGAAGCCGGGGATGGCCGCTTCGTAGCCCGCCTGCGGAGGGGCGATCGGCTTCTCGGTGCCCTGAACGGAGTTCAGGAAGTTGCGGATGTGAGCTTCCACAGCGAGGTTGTCGTTGCCGGGGATAGTGAGCGTCAGTTCCTTGCGCCTCTGCATCGCTTCGTTCATGCCCGGCGTGAAGACTTCCGGGTAGTAGTTGAGCGTCGACCGGTTGATCACTTCAATCGTGCCCTCGTTGCCCAGGTACTGTTCGCCGTAGCCGTTCCTGGCGTTGCCGAGGTAGCAGGAGTAGTTGACGTGGAACTTGTCCGGATAGTCGAGCAGGACGCTCCAGGTATCGGGAACCTCGCGGTCGTCGTTCTCGGTCCAGCGGAGTACGCCGCCGGTGGCGACCACGGAGGACGGAATGCCCCGGCCCATGACGAATGCGGTGATGTCGGTCTGGTGGACCATCAGGTCGGTGGCGATGCCGCTGGAGTAGTCCCAATACAGGCGCCACTGCCCATAGCGGTGGGCGTCAAACGGCTTTTCTGGCGCAGGCCCGAGGAACTTCTTCCAATCGGCGTTTTGCGCGGTGAGGGCGGGGTCTACCGGATAGCGCCAGGCTGCGGCGCCGCTGGGCAGCGCATTGCGGTACCAGAACGCGCGGACATAGTGGCAATCGCCGATAACTCCCTGTGAAATCATCGTCTTGGCCATCTGGTAAAGGCTGTTGGAGCGGTTCTGCGTGCCTACCTGGATGATGCTCTTCGACTTAGCCACGGCGCGCATGATCTCCTGCGCCTCTTCCACGGTGTGCGCCAGCGGCTTCTCCACGTAAACGTTCTTGCCGGCCGCAATGGCGTCCAGCAACATGCGGTGGTGCAGGTGTTCAGGCGTGGCGATGAAGACGGCGTCAACTTCTTTATCCGCAAGCAGATCCCGGTAATCGGCGTAGGTCTTGGGCGTGTTGGTACCCTTGGTCTGGACGATGTCCTTGCCTTTGGCCAGATTCGCATTGAAGGTGTCGCAAAGAGCGACAACGTCCAGCTTCGAAGCATTCCCGGCATAGGCCCGCTCAATCAGGTACCGGCCGCGTGTGCCGGTGCCGATCCAGCCCAGGTTCACGCGGTCCGTGGCGCCGAAAGCGGTAAGGACCGCGGGTCCGGCGGCTAGGGCGGCGGCCGACACGGCGGTCTTCACGAAGCCGCGACGGGAGTATTCATGGCTCATAGGTAATTCCTCCAGGGGAAAGGACTTGCTGCCGGCGGATGCTCGCCGGAACCAACTTTCCAGCATATCCGATCCGCGGGGGGCGCTCGATCTGTATACGGAAAATTGGATCTATCTATCCTGGATTCCATTAGTTAAAGATCGTTAGATCGCATTCTATTTTAATCCTGCTGATGTTACAATTCCTCCATCTTGGTAGAACCCGGCACGTTCCGGATTGTCTGCTGCGGATTAGCGTGCAGCAGAAGAAATGCTTCGGGAGGGCAGTGATTACACACTCTGCCATAATTCCGTTCTCGATTCCCCGACGGGAGGGGCGGTACTGCGGACGTACTGGAATGCATGTGTCCGCGCGACGCCAGGAGGTCTCCCCGATTGGCGAACCTGCCCTTGCCCCCAGTAGTGGCACGGATTCCCAAAAACCTCGTTTGTTTCTCGAAATGAAGAGTTTGCGCTTCGTCGAGGGCGTGCCTGAGGATTACCCTCTGCGCTCAGCACGGCCGATCTGCGTCCGCCTAAGCCGCCACGTCGGCATGGCGAGGTAGTGACTGCTGGGCGCCCGCGGCCTGGCGTGATATGGCGGTCGATTTTTCAGCCGCGCTCCAATCGGACGTGGCTGTTGCAGGAGCCACCCGGATCACTGGCGGCTCCCTTCAGGGTGCATGAGTTCTGTGAAGTTTTGACGGGAGGTTAGTATGAAAGAGTTTCTTCGGGGCAGGCTGCTAGGGGTAATCGCCTTGTGCTTCCTGCTTTTCCCTGCCTTGGCCACCGCACAGTCGGTGTCCGGTGAGTTGGTGGGAACCATTTATGACGCTACTGGCGCAATCGTCGCCGGCGCGTCGGTCGTAGCAACCAATGTCGGGACGGGCATCCAGTCCTCAACCGTTTCGTCGTCGTCCGGGCAATATCGGATAGGCAATCTGCCGCCCGGCGATTACGGCCTCAAGGTCACGGCCAAGGGCTTCAGCGTCTCCGAGATCAAGGGTGTCAGTGTCAGCTTGAACATGCAAGCCACCACAAACGTGACGCTCCAGATCGGCGAGTCGAAAACAGTGGTTGAGGTGACCGGCTCATCGGTTACGATCGACACGACCACGGCTCAGGTCGAGAGCACGTTCGATGCCAGGGAGATGGCGGATCTGCCAACCACGAGCGGCGGCTCGGGCGTTCTGAACCTGGCGCTTTACACGTCGGGAGTGTCCACCAGCGGCGCGGTTGGCGCAGGCTCCGGCCCCTCGGTGGGTGGCCAGCGCCCCCGCAATAACAACTTCACCATCGAAGGTATTGACAACAACAGCAAGAGCGTTACCGGACCTCTGGCCAGCATCCCGAACGACGCGGTCCAGGAGTTCTCGATTCTCGCCAACCAGTTCAATGCGCAGTACGGTCACTCTTCGGGCGGCCAGTTCAACCAGGTGTTGAAAAGCGGAACGAACGAGTTCCACGGCATGGCCTATGAGTACTTGGGAAACCGCAAGCTGGATGCGCTCGATCAGCAGGACATCGTGTCCGGCATCACCTCGCTCCCGCGCTATGACAACAACCGCTTCGGCGGCAATATCGGCGGTCCCATCAAGAAGAACAAGCTGTTCTTCTTCTTCGATTACGAGTACCAGCCGGTTGGCGCGTCGGGCGTTCCGGGCGCGATCTATGCTCCCACGACGGACGGGTATGCGCAGCTCGCCAACATCCCCGGCATCAATCAGACGAATCTCGGGATTCTGAAGCAGTATCTGCCCGGACAATCCACGGCCATCCCCGGTGCGGCTGTAACGATCTGCCCGGGAACGCAGCTAGGCCTGACCGCCAGCGGTGCATGTCCCGCCGGGGCTACGTCGTACTCCATTCCGTACGGCCAGTTTTCGTTCACGGCGCCGTCGTACACGAATTACTACACTTACCTGGTTTCGGCCGATTACACGATCAGCGACAAGGACCAGCTCCGTGGCCGGTACATCCGGAACAACGCGACCACGCAGGATACTTCAGCACAGTTGCCGCAGTTTTGGGTGCCCGAAATATTCCCGAATTACCTGGCGACCCTCACCGAGTTCCACAACTTCAGCCCGAGCATGACCAACGAATTCCGCCTCGGCTTCAACCGCTACTCGCAGGTGTACCCGGTAGGAAATCAGAAATTCCCCGGACTCGACCAGTTCCCGAACCTCCAGTTTTTCGATTTGAACGGTGTCCAGCTCGGACCCGATCCCAATGCTCCTCAGGAGACTATCCAGAATCTGTACCAGCTTACGGACAACTTTTCCTGGCTCAAGGGCGCGCACACGATTACGGCGGGCGGGGACTTCAAAAAATACATCAGCCCGCAGACCTTCACGCAACGCGGCCGCGGCGACTATGAATATAGCTTCGTTAGCGACTATCTCTTCGATTACATCCCGGACTACCTCGGTGAGAGGACGACCGGCAACTTCGTCTACTATGGCGATCAGATTCAGTTCGGCGCCTACGTCAACGACTCCTGGAAGCTCCGGCCAAACTTCACCCTCAACCTTGGCGTTCGCTATGAGCGGACGACGCTGCCCTACGGCGAGCGGCTGCAAAATGTCAACGCCATTTCCAATGTTCCCGGTCTGATCACCTTCGGCGTGCCACAGCCGCAGAACCTGAACTTCGAGCCGCGCCTCGGCTTTGCCTGGTCGCCGGGGACGGATGGCAAGACGTCCATCCGGGGCGGTTTCGGCATCAATTACGACCAGTTGTTCGACAACCTGGGCATTCTGTCGGCCGCGCCGCAGTTCCAGCAGACCGTGGACGTAGGCGGCAACGCAGGCTCCGGCTTCCTGGCCGGCGGCGGCATACCGCCGAGCGCTTCCTCGGGCACGCTCGACCAGGCGACAGCTCGCCAAGTCACGGGCGGCTTCATCCCCAACCAGAAGCTGCCGAAGTCCCTCCAATGGAACATTGGCATTCAGCGCGTGCTCCACGAGGACTACACTGTAGAACTCCGCTACTTGGGCACCCGCGGACTCCAGTTGCCGATCCAGGACCGCCTGAATGTCATGGCTGCGGTGACCCCGCAATACAACCTGCCCGTGTATCTCTCGGCGCCATCGCAGGCTACCCTCGACGGTTTGACCAACACCCTTACCTCGATCAAGGCGCGCGGTCACTTCCTGCCGCAGTACGCGGCTGCCGGCTTCGGGACCAACATCGTCGGCTTCATGCCGATGGGCGCCTCCACCTATCACGGCCTCGCCGCTCAGGTCACCCGGCGCTTCCACAACGGTCTGCAGTTTGTCGGCGCCTATACGTTCAGCCACAACATCGACAACTCAACTGCTGAAGTGTTCTCCACTTACACCACGCCCCGCCGAGTGCAGGACTTCCAGAACCTGAACGCCGAGCGCGCCAGTTCGGCGTTGGATCACCGCAACCGGTTCACCATGGCCACCGTTTACGACTTGCCCTTCTTCAAGGGCGGGAACTGGTTCATGAAGAACATCGTCGGCAACTGGGAAATGGCGCCGATCTACACCTATGAGACCGGGACGCTGTATACCGTCCAGAGCGGCGTCGACTCCAACCTGAACGGCGACTCGGCCGGCGACCGCACCTGGATCAACGCGGCAGCGTCGGGCACGATAGGCTCGGGCATGACCGCCTTGAAGAACAGCGGTGGAGCGACGGTTGCCTATCTCGTCAATAACCCTAATGCGCACTACGTCGCGGCGCCTTCGGGCGTTCTGACCACGGGCGGCCGCAACACCGCTCATCTGCGCCCGATCGACAACATCGACTTCAGCCTCCTCAAGCGCTTCAACGTCTACAAGGAGAGCAAGAAGCTGGAGTTCGGCGCCCGGTTCTACAACTTCCTGAACCACCCGCAGTACACCGGCTCACGCATCAACGACGTTGCCTCTATCGGTTACACCGGCGGCGCGGTTCACAACTTCCTGATTCCGGGCACGGCGGAGTTCTATAATCCGACCGCCGTGTTCTCGAGCAACCCTCGGAGCATCCAGCTTTCGGCGAAGTTCATCTTCTGATCTCTGAATCAGCGAAAGTCCGTGAAAGGGGGCGCTTCGGCGCCCCCTTTCTTTTGCTGTCGCCGCCTCCGCAAGCGCGGCTCGGCGCCTTCCTTCCACCTTTAATTGGTGTTAATGCGAAGGAAGTGTAAATTCCACTCCCTGAACGTGGTGCTAAGTCCCGGAGATTCAGTGTATTAGGTCTGCTTATATGAATTTGATGTTAAACTGGAGGGCAGGATTCGGCCGGTGAGAGTTTGCCGCAGCCTGGCTTTCCGGTTGCGAGCAAGTTTCGGCTGGTCCGATGCTTCGTGGCCCTTGTGGGCGGTTCGTGCGAGGCACTTCGAGTGGAGCGACGTGTTGAGGTTTGGCGGCAGGCAATGTAGACCCTTCGCTGATCGTCGGAAGCTGTAAACAGCCTGCGGTGGATCGAGTCCGTCGCAGGGGTATCCAGGACTTCTTGGAAGCTGGATGCGTGAGGACCTTGGTTTTATCTGCGGTTCAATCTGCTAGCGGTGTTGGTGACCCACCCATCTCGCATTCCGGCGGTTAACTCAATCGTTATTTAGCCCGTTGCCTGTGAAGCAGGCGCCCCGGAGCGCCGGCCTGACGCCGGTGCAGGGAGAGTGCTGTCTATGGTTTTCGGCTTTACCTGAAGGGGACTCAATGCAGGGGTAAGCCCTTGCCGCGAGTTCCTCAAGGGGGTCTTGGCTGGTACTAATTTCAGGGAGGTTCATGTGCAGATTTCTTTAAGGGGCGGACGGCTAGGGCTACTTGCCCTCTGCTTTTTGCTCTTCACAGCAGTGGTTTCAGCCCAATCGGTAAGCGGCGAGCTCGTGGGTACGATCTATGACCCGACGGGCGCGACGATTCCGGGTGCGACCGTTGCGGCAATGAATGTTGGCACGGGAGTGCAAAGCGTCGCAGTTTCGTCCTCGACGGGCCAGTACCGGCTCGGCAACCTGGCAGCGGGCGTGTATAACTTAAAAGTGACCGCCGGCGGTTTCTCCGGCGCGGAGTTGAAGGGCGTTCAGGTCACGCTGAACATGCAGTCCACGACGAACGTGACCCTGCAAGTGGGCGAGGCCAAGACGTCGGTGGAAGTCACCGCCAGTGCGGTGACCATCGATACCACCACCGCCCAAGTCCAGAGCACTTTCGAATCGAAGCAGTTGGCCGACTTGCCAGTGACCAGTTCGGGCAACGGCGTTCTGAATCTGGCGTTGCTGACGGCAGGTGTCGGAACCAGCGGATCAGTGGGAGCCGGCGTAGGCCCCTCGGTTGGCGGTCAGCGTCCACGCAATAATAACTTCACCGTGGAGGGCATCGACAACAACAGCAAGAGCGTCACCGGTCCGCTTGCGACCATTCCGAACGACGCCGTTGCGGAGTTCTCGATCCTCGCCAATCAGTTTTCCCCGCAGTATGGCCACTCCTCGGGCGGCCAGTTCAATCAGGGCATCAAGAGCGGCACCAACGAGTTCCATGGTGCGGCGTACGAGTACATGAACAACCGGAACCTGAATGCCGCCGATCAACTGTCCATCGTGGACGGCGTCGACGCGCATCCGCGCTACGACAGCAACCGGTTCGGCGGCAACGTCGGTGGCCCGATCAAGAAGAACAAACTGTTCTTCTTCTTCAACTACGAGTACCAGCCCACCGGTCAGTCGGGCTCGGGCGGACAGATCTTCGCTCCTACGACCGCCGGCTATGCAACTTTGGCCAACATCCCGGGCATCAGCGCGACCAATCTGGGCGTCCTGAAGCAGTACATGCCTGCGCAGTCCACAGCCGTGTCACCGTCCATCAGCGGTCCGTATCCGGTGATCGGCGGAAGAACGATTGAACTGGGTCAGTATTCCTTCCTTGCTCCGAATTACTCGAACTACTCGACCTACGTGGCCTCGGTCGACTACAGCATCAGCGACAAGGATCAGATCCGCGGCCGGTACGTCAAGAACAACTACAGCTCACAAGACACGTCGGCGAACCTCCCGGAATTCTGGACGCCGCTGACGATCCCGACCTACCTCGCAACGATGACTGAGTTCCACAACTTCACGCCGAACCTCAACAACGAATTCCGCCTGGGCTACAACCGGCTTGGGCAGGTTTACAGCGTTGGTTCGCAGAAGTACCCCGGCCTCGATCAGTTTCCGAACATCACCATCGACGATCTCGGCGGCGTGAACATCGGACCCGATCCGAACGCTCCTCAAATGACGGTGCAGAACACCTATCAGTTGACGGACAACGTCACCTGGACGAAGGGCGCCCACAACGTGACCTTCGGCCTGGACGTCAAGAAATTCATCAGCCCGCAGACGTTCACCCAGCGCCAGCGCGGCGACTACTGGTACAGTTCGCTGAACGGTTTCCTCACGGACCAGCTCCCCGATGTCGGCGTTGAGCGCAACACGGGCGGCAACGTCTACTACGGCGACCAGATCCAGTTTGGCTCCTACATCAACGACTCCTGGAAGGTTCGTCCGAACTTCACCGTGAACGTGGGTGTCCGCTATGAGCGCACCACGATTCCATACGGGGAGAGGTTGCAGACGGTCAATTCCATCTCCAGCGTTCCCGGACTGATCTCCTTCGGCGAGCCAAAGGTGCAAAACCTGAATTTTGCTCCCCGCATCGGTTTGGCCTGGTCGCCTGGCAGGAGCGGAAACACTTCCATTCGCGCCGGCTTCGGCATTAACTACGACCAACTCTTCGACAACCTCGGAATCCTGTCGGCTCCGCCCCAGTTCCAGCAGACGGTGAACCTGCTTGGCCTCTCAGGCTACGACAACTTCCTGGCCAATGGCGGAATCAAGCCGAATGCCTCCTCCGGAACTCTGAGCCAGGCGGATGCCCGCATGTTAACCGCGGGCTACATCCCCGATCAGAAGCTGCCGAAGTCCATTCAGTGGAATATCGGAATCCAGCACGTGTTCCACGAGGACTACACTGTTGAAGCGCGCTACCTTGGTGCGCGCGGTCTCAACCTACCCGTTCAGGACCGTCTGAATGTTCAGAACGTGGTCAATTCCTCGAATGCTCTTCCCGTTTATATGAGCGCTCCGAGCCAGGCCACACTTGATGGTCTGACCAGCGTTCTCTCCAGCAAGGACCCCTCTAAGCAGACCCTGCAGAGCACCTACGACAACGGCGGGTTCTTCCTGCCGAACTACCTGAACGCGGGCTTCCAGAGCTCCATCGTCGGCTTCATGCCGATGGGCGCTTCCACCTACCATGGTCTGGCGACTCAGATTACCCGGCGCTTCCACAACGGACTGCAGTTCGTCGGTTCCTACACCTATAGCCACAACATCGATAACTCGACGGCCGAGGTGTTCAGCACCAACACGACACCCCGCCGGATGCAGGATTTCCAGAATCTGGCGGCCGAGCGTTCAAGCTCCGCGCTGGATCATCGCAACCGCTTCACGCTGGCCACCGTTTATGACATGCCGTTCTTCAAGACCGGCAACTGGTTCATGCGCAATGTGGTCGGCAACTGGGAAATCGCACCTGTCTACACCTATCAGACTGGCTCCTGGGTCACCGCCCAGAGCGCGATTGATTCCAACATGAACGGCGACAGCGCCGGAGACCGCGCCATCATCAACCCAACAGGCACGGCCAACATTGGCTCCGGCACGACCGCCCTGAAGAACAGCAATGGCGAGATCGTGGCCTACCAGGTCAACAACACGAACGCGCGTTATATTCAAACGCCCAAGGGTTCCATTGCGAATGGCGGCCGCAACACTTTCCGTCTCCGCCCCATCGACAACATCGACGCGACCCTGCTCAAGCGGTTCACGTTCATGGAGCGCTACAAGCTCGAACTGGGCGGCCGGTTCTTCAACATGCTGAACCATGCCCAGTACACGGGCAGCTATCTCAGCGATGTCGGCTATCCGGCCAACGCCTTCACCGCGGGATCGGTGAAGAATTTCACTAACCCGGCCAACGTCAACTTCCAGCGTCCCGACCAGGTGTTCTCGAGCAATCCTCGGAGCATCCAGGTTTCGGCGAAAATCATCTTCTGAGTTCCGTCTCAGAAGAGATAAGAAAGGGGGGCCTTCGGGCTCCCCTCTTTTTTGTGTCTTGCCGACTGGGGGACACGCGATGCGGTTCAACGCTCGGCTGCAGCTCGGGCCAGCGCCAGAGCGCCGGTCAGGGCGGGCAACGGGAGTTCCGGCGGAACGATCTCGGGGAGCGGCAGATAGCCGTTCACAATTCGTTGCAGATCCTCTCTCACCAGAGTGTAGAGTGCCGGCTGCGAGAAGACGCCTCCTCCCAGGACGATCCGATGGGGAGAGAGGATGCAGGACAGCGACAGGCAGGCCTGAGCGAGGTAATGCGCCTCGATGCGCCAGGCGAGATGATCGGGAGGCAGAGTCTCCGCAGGCTGGCCCCAGCGGGCTTTCATAGACGGGCCCGAGGCCATCCCTTCCAGGCACTCGCCGTGGAATGGACATGCACCGCCAAAGCCCGCCGGTTCCTCGGGATGGCGCCGCACGGGCAGATGGCCCATCTCGGGATGCATCAGTCCGCGCAGGGTCTGAGCCGTTGACTATGGCGCCGCCGCCAATTCCGGTACCTACCGTGATGTAGACGAAGGTTTCGATGCCCCTGCCCGCTCCGTAGAGCGATTCCCCCAGGGCCGCGCCGTTGACGTCCGTCTCGAGCGCAACGGGCAAGTGTCAGAGCCTGAGCCAAAGTCTCTATGATCGGAAAGTGCTGCCAGGCGAGCTTCGGCGTCTTGCCAATCGCGCCATGAGCGAAATCTACCGGTCCGAAGGAAGCGAATCCAATTCCCGCGACCGCCGGGCGCTGCTGGAAGTAAGCAATCACCTCCGCCATCGTCTCTCGTGGGTCGTTGGAGGTCGCGATACGCTGAACGTCCCGCGGCTGAGCTGGGTCATCTCCGACGGCGACCAGGAATTTCGTTCCCCCCGCTTCGACTGCTCCGTACAGACTGCCGCTCATGAGTCCCTCCTCACTTTGTCGTCAGGCTCTTCGGCCGCACTTGCCCGCTGAGAAGAAGAGCTACTTCTCCACGCGCTTCCAGGCGCGGGCGACCGCATCGAGGATGCGTTGCTCCGCCTCGCCGGTGAAGGCTCCTGGAAACCCCGAATCAACGATGCTATCAGCGAACTCGGCATTTCCGGAACCATCGGCTCCCGACACCCGGCACAACATAGCCACCGTCGTTGGATCCGCCTGCGACGATGAGTCCTTCCTGGCCCAGCATCTTTCGGATCTTCAACGCATAGCTGACGTCAGGTTCGCCGGCGAGCGCGACCAACGCGAATCCTTGAGCGAAGCGGACTACCTGGACTGAATAGGGCAACAGTCGCGGTTCGACGCGTGCATCGTAGGCGTCGAGGACGAGCTTCGCGCGCCGGACCAACGCTAGGTCGCTGCTCTTCAACTCCGCTTCAAACTGTTCCCGAGTATGGGGCGCGAAGGGGAGCGACGTCTCAATCAAAGTTGCGCGCAGACGGCCTGAGACGGGCTGCATCGTTGATCTGAGCACGCGCGTCACTTCCGCAGCCAGTGCAGTCTCCGTGCCGGTTCGCCAATGCCTCGGAGCCGCGAGGAGCGGGAGACTGGTCGCCGTCGCAGAGTCGCAGGAAGAGTGCGATGGAACCCGGGAATTGCTTCTCGACCGTGGAGGCGGCAACGCCGGCGTAGTCGCCGCCGATTTCGTACGAGCCGCTTTCCAGCGTGGCATTGCGGCACGCGTATCCGAAGAGGACCGCGATCATATCACCCTTGAGAGTTGTGACTCGAAGCACGGGAACCGTCGTGTCTACCGGGCCTCCGGAGTTCGACGAGTCCGCAGCCGCGCGCAAGGGCGCATTCACGGCAAAGGATGCGATGGCCCGATGAGAAACTGAGACGGGCAGGCTGCATGTTTGCCAACGCCGCGGTCGCAATATCGAACAGGGCGCGAGCGACTTCGCCAGTGTATGCTGCGATGTTCCGTTGCTCCGCGGGACCGGCCGGTGAGACGGCCGGAAGCAGCCCCTGCACAAACGGCGCATTGTGCGTGCCGCTAGCATTGATGACGATCTGACCGCGCTCCAGGCCTGTGCGCCCGCATGAGGTCCGCCGCAACCCTCTCGGCCAGGGTTCGGGGAACTGCCAGCAGTTCGACCGAGAGGAACACCACACGGCCGCCGGCCCCGTCGTCGATAGCCAGGGCGCGCGCATAGATGTCCCCGGATGAAGATTCGCTGGGATGCGTCCGGCCGGAAGATCCGGCGAGCCACACCTGCGAATGAGGCGTAATCGGACCTTTAGCGGCTCCGGCGCGAAACTGCGCGGCCGCGACGTTGAGGGCCGCCAGCGCCAGTACGACGGCGATGGAGCAAGGTCTCATGGATGAGCGTGACACAGCCCTGCCACGCGGGCGGCATGCACACGCGGCGGCAGCGTCCGCAGGACTTCAGGGCCGAATCCAATCAGATCCAGACTTTTTCGGCCGGTCCGTTAATGCGGTTCGACGATTCGACCGCATCCGCATCGCCGAAGTACATGGCGTCCAACTCGGTCAGATAGTAGAAGGGCAGGGAGCCAAATTTCTTCGTATCCGGGTTGGGCTGGTAGATCAACACAGCCAATCCGACCACCTCGGCGCCACGGGCTTCGATCATGCCTCTTCAATTCGGCGAGCTTCTTGCCGCTGCGGAGAACGTCGTCCACCAACAGCACTTTTTCACCGCGCTGAGGTTCGAGATGAGGCCTAAACCGCAGTGGTCCGCCCTGGTCCGAGTTTTCAGCCCAATACACCTGGTGTGCGCGCAATGCCTCGCACATTCCATAAGCCACGGGCAGGCCGCCAGTCGCCGGCGCGACGACGCTCAGTTCGGGAATGATGGCCCGAATCTCGGAGTTCGCGCGCAGCTTCCGGCTGAGTGCGACGCTCAGCAGCTTTGCCGTTTCGTAGTGGCGCATGGCCAGGGCGGGCTGCAGGTACATGTCGGAATGCATTCCGTTCGGGTATTCGAAGTGGCCGTAGCGCAATGCGCCGGTCTGCTTCAAGAGTTCAATGACTTCCTGTTCGGTCGGAATCAGTTGCATGGTTCTAGTGAGCTCCTTTCCCGGTCAGGACGCGCGGAACGGTCCGCAACAGGATGATGCAGTCCTGCGCGAGCGACCAGGAATCGATGTAAGCCAGGTCCAGCTTCATCGCTTCTTCAAAATCCAAAGCGTCGCGCCCCTCCACGGCCCACAGGCAGGTTAACCCGGGGCGCATACGAAGGCGGCGCCGCTGCCACCGCCTATATTGTTCCACTTCGGACGGAATCGCGGGGCGCGGTCCAACCAGCGACATTTCCCCTTTGAACACGTTCCATAGCTGGGGCAACTCGTCCAAGGAGAACTTTCGCAGCCAGCGGCCAACGGTTGTGAGGCGAGGGTCGTCGGGGATTTTGAAATTGACAGTCTTGACGTTGAGGTGAGAAACGGTGTCGAGGAGTTGCTCCGCGTTCTCCACCATGGTGCGAAACTTATACAGCGTAAACCGGCGCCCGTTGAGGCCACACCTGAGTTGCTTGAAAATCACCGGCCCCT
>CAWGKI010000001.1:0-1607500 GCA_963823095.1 Terriglobia bacterium | reverse complement strand
GAAAGGAAGCACTCTCAGGGGACCGCCAGCGATAAGTTGGAGGAAGGTGGGGACGACGTCAAGTCATCATGGCCTTTATGTCCAGGGCTACACACGTGCTACAATGGCCGGTACAAAACGACGCAAACCCGCGAGGGGGAGCAAATCGGCAAAAACCGGTCTCAGTTCGGATCGCAGGCTGCAATTCGCCTGCGTGAAGCTGGAATCGCTAGTAATGGCGCATCAGCATGGCGCCGTGAATACGTTCCCGGGCCTTGTACACACCGCCCGTCACATCACGAAAGTGGGTTGTACTAGAAGTCTGCTAGCTAACCGTAAGGAGGCAGCGGCCCAAGGTATGACTCATGATTGGGGTGAAGTCGTAACAAGGTAGCCGTAGGAGAACCTGCGGCTGGATCACCTCCTTTCTAAGAGAACAATGAGCAGCGCCCTGGTGTACTGGGACGCCGCTGCTCGACGAAGCGCTCCTACGGCGCTTCGGGACCTGGTCTCTCTTCTCATTTCAGATTCAAATTTGATTCGTTCCGGTGAGCTGGACTCCCGGACTTGCGTTCAACTGGCCTCGAAACCTGTTATCTGTCTGAGGTCCAGACATGGTGTGGAAACACAATATGGTGTGGCAAGCACGATGTGGAAGGCCAGGGCAGGCAGAGCAGGGGCTGTAGCTCAGCTGGGAGAGCGCCTGATTTGCACTCAGGAGGTCGTCGGTTCGATCCCGATCAGCTCCACCAGTATGCTGGGCCTGTAGCTCAGTTGGTTAGAGCGCACCCCTGATAAGGGTGAGGTCGGTAGTTCGACTCTACCCAGGCCCACCAACCCACAACCAGACCGCCGGGAGGCGGGCAAGCAGCGGAGCCGCCGGGCGGCGGCAGGAAGAAAAGCGCGGAAGCAAGCCTTTATGCGAATGAAGTCTTTCTCCTGAGCTTTTCAGGCCCGTGCGCGAGTGCGGGAAAGTGCGCAAGCACAACAGGATCTTTGAAAACTGAATATTGACGGGCGTAAAGAAAAACAAGACGCCGAAGTCAGTGTCTGTGAAGGCGCTGGCAGGCATGGATGAAAGTCTGTGTTCGGTGTAAGTCTTATGGTCAAGCTACTAAGGGCATGCGTGGGGATGCCTTGGCGCAATCAGGCGATGAAGGACGTAGCTAGCGGCGAAACGCTTCGGGGAGGTGCAAGCAACCTGTGATCCGAAGATATCCGAATGGGGAAACCCACACGACGTGAACGTCGTGTACCATACGCTGAATACATAGGCGTATGGAGCGAACCCGGGGAAGTGAACCATCTCAGTACCCGGAGGAAAATAAATCAACCGAGATTCCGAAAGTAGTGGCGAGCGAAATCGGATCAGCCCAAACCAGGCAATCCGCAAGGAGAGCTTGGTGTTGTAGGGCCACATTTACTCCCCCGCCGTTTGCAGCCGACGAGAGTTGGTTGTGAGGGGTGAGGGAGTAACCAAACGGGATAAGAAAGCATTAGTCGAATGGTCTGGAAAGGCCAACCATAGAAGGTGACAGTCCTGTAAGCGAAAATGCAATCTTCCTGTAGTGGTTCCTGAGTACCGCGGAACACGAGAAACTCTGCGGGAAACCGCCGGGACCATCCGGCAAGGCTAAATACTCGATTGCGACCGATAGTGAACTAGTACCGTGAGGGAAAGGTGAAAAGCACCCCTGCGAGGGGAGTGAAACAGTAACTGAAACCGCATGCCTACAAGCAGTGGGAGGGCGTTAATGCCTGACCTCGTGCCTATTGAATAATGAGCTGGCTAGTTTTTCTCAGTGGCGAGGTTAAGCGAAAGCGAGCCGAAGCGAAAGCGAGTCCTAAATGGGCGTATAGTCGCTGGGAAAAGACGCGAAGCGGGATGATCTACCCTTGGCCAAGGTGAAGTCAGTGTAACAGCTGATGGAGGCCTGAACCGGTGTTGGTTGAAAACAGCTCGGATGAGCTGAGGGTAGGGGTGAAAGGCTAATCAAATTCCGTGATAGCTCGTTCTCTCCGAAATAGCTTTAGGGCTAGCCTTGCGTGGTCCGTCCTGGTGGTAGAGATCTGAATGGACTAGGGGCCTTCCCAGGTTACCGAATCCAACCAAACTTCGAATGCCGGGAACGAAAGCGCAGGAGTCAGACAGTCGGGGCTAAGCTTGATTGTCAAAAGGGAAACAGCCCAGACCGCCAACTAAGGTCCCAAAATCTACGCTAAGTGGGAAAGGAAGTCGGAAGGCTATGACAGCCAGGAGGTTGGCTTAGAAGCAGCCATCCTTTAAAGAAAGCGTAATAGCTCACTGGTCGAGCCGTCCGGTGCCGACAATGTAACGGGGCTGAAGCGTGGTACCGAAGTTGCGGGTCTGTCGCAAGACAGGCGGTAGGAGAGCGTTCTGTTCAGCTGCGAAGGTGGAGCGGAAGCACCACTGGAGCGGATGGAAGTGACTCTGCCAGCATAAGTAGCGAGAAACAAGGTGAGAACCCTTGTCGCCGTAAGACTAAGGTTTCCTGAGAAAGGTTAATCCGCTCAGGGTTAGTCGGAGCCTAAGGTGAGGCCGAAAGGCGTAGCCGATGGACACACGGTTAATATTCCGTGACCTCCGTAGGAGATACCGATGCGGGGACGCAGCTCTAAGGTCGAAGCAGGCAATGGTTTCCTGCGAGGCTGAAGAGAGGACTGGAGAGGCAAATCCGCCAGTTCGTCTGCCTGGAAAAGCCGCTAAGGGCCGAAGGAGTCCGTACCACAAACCGACACAGGTGGTCGAGTTGAATATACTAAGGCGCTCGGGTGATTGTTTGTTAAGGAACTAGGCACATTGACCCCGTAACTTCGGGAGAAGGGGTGCCCACGCAAGTGGGCCGCAGAGAATAGCGCAGGGCGACTGTTTAACAAAAACACAGGTCTCTGCTAAGTCATAAAAACGACGTATAGGGGCTGACGCCTGCCCGGTGCCGGAAGGTTAAAGGGAGTGGTCAGCGCAAGCGAAGCTACGAACTGAAGCCCCGGTGAACGGCGGCCGTAACTATAACGGTCCTAAGGTAGCGAAATTCCTTGTCGGGTAAGTTCCGACCTGCACGAATGGCGTAACGATCCTGCGACTGTCGTAACAAGCAGCCCGGCGAACTTGTGGTCCCGGTGAAGACGCCGGGTGCCCGCCACTAGACGGAAAGACCCCGTGCACCTTTACTGCACCCTACCACTGAGTTATGGGTCAGTCTGCGCAGAATAGGTGGGAGGCTTTGATACCGGACTCTCGGGTTCGGTGGAGCCAACTGTGAGATACCACCCTGATTGTTCTGTGACTCTAACCTACCTCCGTAATCCGGAGGAGAGACAGTGATAGGTGGGTAGTTTGACTGGGGCGGTCGCCTCCTAAATTGTAACGGAGGCGCTCGAAGCTTGGTTCAGGCGGTTTGGAAATCCGCCGACGAGTGCAATGGCATAAACCAGGTTAACTGCGAGACCTACAAGTCAAGCAGGTGCGAAAGCAGGACATAGTGATCCGGTGGTTCTGTATGGAAGGGCCATCGCTCAACGGATAAAAGGTACGCCGGGGATAACAGGCTGATCGATGCCAAGAGTTCACATCGACGCATCGGTTTGGCACCTCGATGTCGGCTCATCGCATCCTGGGGGTGTAGAAGCTCCCAAGGGTTAGGCTGTTCGCCTATTAAAGCGGTACGTGAGCTGGGTTCAGAACGTCGCGAGACAGTTCGGTCCCTATCTGTGGTGGGCGTAGGAGATTTGAGGGGGCCTGTCCTTAGTACGAGAGGACCGGGATGGACGAACCTCTTGTGTTCCAGTTGTCTCGCCAGAGGCATAGCTGGGTAGCGAAGTTCGGTTAGGATAAGCGCTGAATGCATATAAGCGCGAAACCTGCCTCAAGATGAGATCTCCCAACCGTAAGGTAAGAAGGGCCCAAGTAGACGACTTGGTTGATAGGCCGGATGTGGAAGCGCAGTAATGCGTTGAGCTGACCGGTACTAATAGCCCGTTCGGCTTGACCATAAGATTTACAACGCACACAGATTGGAATCCAGTCTCGTTTTTCCGCTCGCTCCGTCAATATTCAGGATCCTGCAGCTCCGTGAAAAGGGCTCAGGGAAGGATCCGCCTGAAGAGTTTAACGACTTTTGGGTGATCATAGCGAGAGGGACCCACCCGTTCCCATCCCGAACACGGAAGTTAAGCCTCTCAGCCCCGATGGTACTGCGTGCGCGAGTGCGTGGGAGAGTAGGACATCGCCCGAATATGACAGAAGGCCTCGGTTACCCCGAGGCCTTTTGCCTTTTTATGGGCAGGACTTTGATCCGGCGGCGGGTGCTCGGACGCGCGGTTTCTTCTTGAGAATTAGGGTTTGTGTACTCTTCCCGGATTCAGCTCGCCTCACCATCAATTCGATCGCAATGCAATTGACGGATCGATCCGGGATGCTCTCCAGGCGGGAATATAGCCTGCAACGGCTGCGACCGCGATCAAGAGCGCACCCATCGCGAGAAAGGTGACTGGATCGCTTGGCGTTATCCCGAACAACAGGCTCCCCAGCGCCTTTGACAGAACTCGCGACACTCCCATTCCAAGGGCGACCCCCAAGGCGGCCAGTCCAAGGATCCGGAGCACGATACGGCGTTGCACGTCGATGGCGGATGCCCCAAGCGCCATTCGAATTCCAATCTCCTGAACCCGTTGACCGACCGAATACGAAATCGCAGCGTAAATCCCCAACGCCGCTAAGACCAGGGCGAACGCCGCGAATCCGCTCAGCAACAGTACCAGAAACCGCCTCGGTGACACCGCTTTGTCGACCAAATCCTGAAACGTCTGAAACTCACGGACCGGTAGATTGGGATCGATAGGCCGGAGCGCCGTTCGTATTCCTGCCGCCAGAGTATCCGGCGGAAGGACTGTTCGCACGACCAGTTGCATGGCCGCATAGTCCGCGGTCTGCCGCATCGGCAGATACATTTCCGCCCCGCCCGCCTCTTCCAGCGCTCCGTGACGGACGTCGGCGACTACGCCCACCACCCGCCGTCCCCCGTCTGTCGTGATCATCCGTCCCAACGGATTCTGGCCCGGCCAGAGCGTCCGGGCTAACGTTTCGTTGACCACCGCCACGCGTTCGCCGGATGCACGATCTCTCTCCGTGAACCCCCTGCCCGACAGCAGCCGGATACCTGCCGCCTCGAAGTATCCATCGCTCACGACGCGAATAAAGGGCTCTGGCGGCGGGTGGCTCTTCCCGTAAACCTCTCCCACAGCCGAGACAGCCCACGACCGGTCGTCGCGCAGTGGCAGGACGTCGGTAATCCCAGCCGACATGATGCCAGGGACGGAGCGGGCGCGGTTCAGCACATCGTCGATAAAGGAGTTTTGCTGCGCGAAACTCGAGATCCGGAAGCTCGGGTCAATCCTCAACGCGGCCGCGCGCGCCGGTTGAAATCCCAGATTCACGTCGAGGACAAGGAGAAAGCTCCGAATCAGCAGCCCCGCGCCAACTAACAGGATGCACGCGAAGGCAAGCTCGGAAACCACCAGTCCATCGCGGACCCAGGCATGCCGCTTGCCGCCGCTCGATCCTCGGCCGCCATCTTGCAGCCCATCACGAAGGGAAAGCGTCATGACTCGTAGCGCGGGCAGCAGGCCAAAGAGCACGCCAGCAGCGACCGCCGCCAGCAAGGTGAACAGGAGCGCGCTCCTATCGATTCGAATGCTTTCTAGCAAAGGAAGGTTGAACGCCTGGAGATGCGACAGCCCTCGCGTACCAGCCACCGCGAGGATGAGCCCCAGCACCGCGCCACAACACGAGAGCGCCACGCTCTCAGTAAGCATCTGTCGCAGCAGCCGCGAACGGCCCGCTCCTAACGCCGCCCGCATCGCCATTTCCCTCAGCCGAGCGCTCAACCTAGCCAATTGCAGATTCGAAAGATTCGCGCAGACAATCAACATCACCACACCGACTGCGCAGGCAAGTACGAATAGAGCCGGAGTCACCCGTCCGCTCACGTGCCGCGCCAGCGGGACGAGCCTCGGGACGATGTTGTTCCGCTCAGGATGCTCGCTCTGCAGTTGTTTCCCCAGCAGTGTGAACTCAGCCTGCGCGCTCTGCACAGTCGTGCCAGGCTTCAGCCGTCCGATGATCTTCATCGTGTTTCCCCGGGGTTTCGTTGTGTCCGTCAGCGGCCAGGGAACGAAGATATCGATCGCCGTGCCTGGAGCAAAGACGCTCCCGAAATCAAAAGACGCAGGCAGCACGCCGACCACCGTCGCAGGCTGGTTGTTCAAAGTCAGCTTCCGGCCTAGCACGTCGAGGTCGGAGGCAAATCGCCACCGCCAGAAGTTGTAGCTCAGGAGCACCGCCGGCGGAGCGGAGTATCTGCCTTGGCACTCTTCCGCAGTGAACAATCTTCCGATCTCGGGGCGTACACCCAGCAGCGAGAAGAAGTTCCGCGTAACGGGAACGCTGGTCAGACGCTCGGGCTCACCGATCCCCGTCAGTTGGCTGTCGCCCGCGCGGTAATACCCCGACCAACCCGCGAGATCGGAGAACGACCGGTTCAGTTCTCGGAGGTCGGAATAGTGTTCGGTCTGGGTGGTGGTCGAGTCGTCGCCGTTGGTGATCCATACCAGCCGTCCCGGATCTCGAAACGGGAGCGGGCGCAGCAGCAGGGCGTTGACGACGCTGAAAACCGTGCAGCTGGCTCCGATGCCGAGACCCGCAATCAAAATTGCAAATGTCGTGAACCCGGCGTCGCGGCGCATGCCGCGAAACGAGTGGCGTAAGTCCTGCATCAGGTCGCTCAGCCAGCGGGCGATCCACATGGAGCGAGCTTCCTCCGATTTCTGTGTCATGTTGCCGAACTTTCTGTGAGCCGCGGCGCGAGCCTCCGGTTTGGACATACCTTGCGCGACCAATTCTTCAACCATGGACTCGACGTGGAATTCCATCTCTTCCCAGAGCAGGCGCTGCCTTTCGCTACGATCCAGCCAATACAGTAAACGGCGTCGAAGACGCCGCCAACTCGAAGAACCGGCCTGCATGCGAACTCCTTGATCAGGCGAACCCCATGATTCGATCTACCGCTCCGGTGACCTGACGATAGCGCGCGGACTCTTGAACGAGATGTTTGCGGCCGTCAGGGGTGAGCTTGTAGAAACGAGCCCGGCGGTTGTTGGCCGAGAGACCCCACTCGCCCTCGATCCAGCCATTCAACTCCAGGCGCTGGAGAGCCGGATAAAGCGAGCCTTCTTCGACCCGCAGCAGATCGTCGGACAACTGCTGAATCAGTTGCGCTATGGCGTACCCGTGCAAATGGCCCCGCATCAGCATTTTGAGAACGAGCATGTCCAGCGTGCCAGGCAGGAGATCGGTCTTCGTCTTCTCTGTTCCCATAGACGGCCTGAGTATAAAACGGATCGATTCTTTCCTGGTTAGCAAGGAGCCTGAAATATTTTCATCAGATCGCCTGTGGAGCGAAAATCGGAGCCAGGCCATCCCTGCACCGCTGTCCGCCGGTCAGGAGTGAATCACCCGGCCAGCGTGAACGACGGTCCGGTATTCTCCAGGTTCGATGCCACTGAGTTCAAATCCACCGTCCTGGTGGGTCTTCTGGGTACGGATCAGCCCGGGTATGCCCGTCGCCAGCAACCTTGGCGGCGCGAGTACCACAACCGCCTCGCTTAAGGGCTTATCACCCTCGCTGAGCACCCGGCCCTGCCGCCGAGCAGGGCATTCCTCCCGAAGTCACCAAGGCATCGCACCAAGCATCGCGGGCAAGCATGAAGTGCCGCGGCGCGTTCTGCTACCCTCGCATTGAAAGTGTCCTTTTGCATGCGGATCAAGAGATGCCATATGCATTTCGGAGTTTTAGGGGTAGAAAGGGAGGCGGGGAGTACCCACCATGCTAATTCGAGAAGAAGAAGCGCTGCGCTATCATTCATCCGAGCCTGCGGGCAAAATATCCGTTACACCGACAAAGCCGTGCCGGACGCAGCGCGATCTGAGCCTGGCCTACACGCCCGGCGTTGCCGTGCCATGCCTGGAGATCCACAAGGATCCCTCGCTGGTTTATAGTTACACCTCCAAGGGCAACCTGGTCGCGGTTGTAACGAACGGGACTGCCGTGCTTGGTCTGGGCAACATCGGGCCCGCTGCGGGGAAGCCCGTCATGGAGGGCAAGGGAGTCCTGTTCAAACGATTCGCCGATATCGACGTGTTCGACATTGAACTGGCGACCGAGGATCCCAAGGAGATCATCCGCGCCTGCCAGTTGATGGAGCCCACGTTTGGCGGTATCAATCTGGAAGACATCAAGGCTCCCGAGTGCTTCGAGATTGAAGAAGAGCTCAAACGGACCATGCACATCCCCGTCTTCCACGACGATCAGCATGGCACCGCGATCATTTCAGGCGCTGCTCTCATCAACGCGGTAGAGATCGTCGGCAAGAAACTTGGCGACGTGAAAATCGTCTTCTCCGGAGCCGGCGCCAGCGCGATTTCGTGCGCAAACCATTACGTGCTGCTGGGCGCAAAGCTCGAGAACATCCTGATGTGCGACACGAAAGGCGTTTTGCACTCCGGCCGCACCCAGGGCCTGAACAAGTACAAGGACAGGTTCATCCGCGAAACGGACGCACGCACGCTCTCGGATGCCATGAAAGGCGCGGACGTCTTCATCGGGCTCTCCATCGCAAACTGCGTCACGCCGGAGATGCTTCTATCCATGGCCGGCCGCCCGATCGTTTTCGCGCTGGCGAACCCGGATCCGGAAATCGACTACGATCTCGCGGTGGCAACCCGCAAAGACCTGCTGATGGCCTCCGGGCGCTCGGACTATCCGAACCAGGTGAACAACGTACTCGGATTCCCGTTCATCTTCCGTGGAGCGCTCGATGTGCGCGCCACGACGATCAACGAGGAGATGATGCTCGCCGCATCTTACGCGCTGGCAGGGTTGGCGCGCCAGGACGTGCCGGACTCCGTGCGCCGCGTGTATGGCGTGGAGACCATGGAATTCGGACCGGATTACATTATTCCGAAACCCTTCGATTCGCGCGTGCTGACCTATGTTGCGCCTGCCGTGGCGCGCGCGGCGATGGAGACCGGCGTGGCGCAGATCCGGCTCGATCCAGATGAGTACCGCGAAGCGCTGGAGCGCCGGCTGGGCAAGTCGCAAGAGATCATGCGCATGATCATCCACAAGGCGCGGCGCCACCCGAAGCGGGTCGTCTTCCCGGAAGGCGACCAGGACAAGATCTTGCGCGCGGCGCAGATTCTGGTGGATGAGCAAATCGCGCGACCCGTGCTGCTGGGCAACGAAAAGCTCATTCGGGAGCGTGCGGCCGAGCTGCGGTTGCACCTCGAAGGTCCGGTTGAAATCATCGATCCGGCGCTCAGCCCGAACTGGGACGATTACATCAACGAATACCTGCAGCTTCGGCACCGCAAAGGCGTGACCATGTCGGAGGCGCCGCGCCATATGAGCGCGCGCACGCGTTTCGCCGCCATGATGGTGCACAAAGGCCATGCGGACGCCCTGATTGCAGGCATCACGCAACACTACGCCGATACGATCCGCCCGGCCTTGGAGTTGATTCCGAAGCGGAAGGGCGCCAGGCGCGTGTCGGGCATGTACATGCTCATCACGCCCAAGGGTCAGGTGTACTTCCTGGCGGACACGACGGTGAACATCGATCCCACGGCCGAGGATCTGGCGGAAATCGCGATCAGCGCCGCGGACACGGTCAAGAGCTTCGACCTCGATCCGAGAGTGGCGATGGTGTCCTTCTCGACCTTCGGATCGACGCGCCATCCGTTGGCTGAGAAGGTGCGCCAAGCCACGGAGATTGTCAATCGGCTCCGTCCAGACATAGTCTGCGAAGGCGAGTTGATGGCCGACGCGGCCGTCACTCCGGAGTTGGCGGCCGAGTACCCGTTCAGCCGTCTGAAGGGCGACGCCAACGTGCTGATCGCGCCATCGCTGGAAGCCGGTAACATGGCCTACAAGCTGCTTCTGCGGATCGGCGGCTGCGAGGCGATCGGACCCATAATGATGGGCTTCTCGAAGCCAGTGCACATCCTCCAGCGCGGCGCCGAAGTGAACGACATCGTCTGCATGGCGGCGCTGGCCGTTGTGGAAGCGCAGCGGGTGGACAAGGCATAGCACGGCACGCTTGTCCGTAAACCGGGTCCGTGGAATGTGCAAAGTCCCCTGGCGCGCGGCTCAGAGGTCCAACTTCTCTAACAGATCTGCCGCCATTTCCGGCGTGACTTCGATGACGCTGCCCATCTCCGCCGGATTCGCTCGCTCGTCAAAAGCGGAGAAGAGCGCTAGTTTCGCCACTGCATAACGCTCGCGGTCGCCGAGGATGCAATCGCGTTCGCGTTCCCACTCTTCAATGGCATTGCAGGCGAGTATTACCTGCAGTACGAACCAGGACTTCCGGTCGGCGGAAACCGAGAAGACGTACTCCCGCGCGTCGCGCGTGTCGCGATAGCCTTCGAAGAAGTACTCGTAGACGTAGCCGCTGAGCGCGGAGTAGTTCTTCAGGCGGCGTATAGACGGCACGCCGCGTAGCTTTTCTCCTGCTCCACGCGCGAGATTTGGTTTACGCAGCTTGTCCAGCCAACCTGGCATCTCTTCCATTGTGAACTCTTCCGCGCCAGCTGCCGCACCCTCTCCTCTTCTTGGGCGTCGAGTGGGTACAATCGGCGTGGTGCTGTTTTGCTTTTCGATTTTCGCGCTGGCCGCATGCCTGGTTCAGGCGCAGGCCCCGCCCGCGACTCCAGCGCAAACCGCTTCACCTGAGCCGCCGAGGCCCTCGTACCGGTACGAGGGGAAGGCGATCGCCCTGCAGACCCAATGCGGCGATGAGGAGATCGCCGACTACGGGATGAGTTGCAGCGAAGAAGAGCCGTGCCCGGTTTACCTCGAACTGGCATCCGTCGACTCCGCGGGTTCGAAGCTCTTTATTTCGGGCAATCTTCATGCCGGCACAGTGACGCTCTGGTCGGTTCTATTGATGAGCGATGACGGTGGGTACTCGTGGACAGAGCCATTCGACAGAGTGCGCGGCTCAGCACTCGACCAGGTACAATTCCCGGATTTCGCCACCGGTTTCGTTTCCGGGCACACGGCCGGAGCGCTCGCCAAGGACCCATTTCTGCTCCGCACTTCGGACGGCGGCAAGAGCTGGCTGCGGTTGCCGATTCTTGAAGATGGGGCTGTAGGTCTGGTCGAACGCTTCCATTTCGAATCCGCCACACACGGCGTAGTTCATGTGGATCGCGGCAGGCCGGGCGCGGGGCGCTACGCGACTCTCGAGACACAAAACGGCGGAGACACTTGGACCGTTAGGGAATCTTCCGCAGTGAGGCCGCTCCCCTCCAATGAGCCAGCACCGCCGATACGCATTCGCGCGGAAGCGGCCTCGAAGTCCTTCCGGATTGAACGCCGCCAGGGCGCGCTTTGGCACACGGCCGCGGCCTTCTCGGTCGCGGCGGGAACTTGCCGTCCCGGCATTCGCGTCATTCCTGCCGAGCCCCCGGCCGAACCTAACCCGCCGATTCCAAATGCCGCTCCTTCGCCGCCCGGACAGCTACACTGATACAAGTGCCAGGTAATTCTTCGTCCGCTCCCACTCAGGCTCGTAAGTCGTTTCGTTTTACGCACAGGCAATCATTGATGCTGGTATTTTGCTGCACCCTGTTCGGTGGCGTTGCGCAATACCTTTTCAAGCGTGGAACGGTGCCTGCTTTTCTCGCCGTGCAGGGCGGCACAATCCACTGGATGGCCCTGCTTACAAACTACCCGCTCTGGACCGGCCTTGCGTGTTACGGGGTCAGCACGCTGCTGATGGTGCTGGCGCTTCGAGACGGCGAACTCAGCTTGTTGTACCCGGTAATTTCCCTGACTTACATCTGGGTAATGTTTCTGAGTGTCCTGGTCCTCCATGAACCGCTGACGGTTTGGAAAGCAGCCGGGGTTAGTCTGATTTGCTGCGGTGTCGGACTGCTCGGAATGGATCCGAAGAAGGTCGCGCGATGAGCACTCCGGTCGAGTCGGTCCTGCTGGTGCTGTTCGCATCGTTCCTGGGTTCGTTCGGCGCCGTTTTTCTGAAGTGGGGCGCGGGACGTATCAGCAGGAATCCGAGGTCGTTGTTGCTCAACTGGCGTCTGGCCGCCGGCGTTTCGCTGTACTTGATTTCGACGGTGTTCTACCTGATGGCCCTGCGCATGGGCGAACTCTCGCTGCTGTTCCCCATGGTCTCGCTCGGCTATGTTTGGACCCTGCTGTGGTCGAAGCTCTTCTTTGGCGAACCCTTCAGCCGCCGCAAACTCGGCGGCCTAGCATTGATCTTTGCGGGTCTTGTTGTATTGAACCTCGGCCGAAGGTAAGTTCCGCAATGTGGGGTGGCTCTCCCAGAGTGGAGCGCCGCCCCACACCCCGCTACAGCAACTTCTCAATCGCCGCAGTCACCGTTTTCAGGTCCGCTTCGCCGAAAAACGACTTCACCTTGCGCCCCTGACGGTCGTAGAGGAACATGGCCGGCAACGCGCCGTTCCACTTCCCATCGACCATAGCGATAAACTTGTCGTCGTCCTTCGCCGTGCGGATGTAGGCGGGTGCGGGCACCTTGATCTTGTCGAGGAACATGCCGGCCGCAGCCTGCTGCTCGGGCTCGTCGGCGGAGATCGTCACGAACTGGAATCCACGTGCGCGGAGCCTGGCTTCCAGTGCCACAAGCTGTGGCATTTCTTTGCGGCACGGCACGCAGTAGGTCGCCCAGAAGTTGACCAAGACCACCTTGCCCTTGGATGCGGCGACAAGCTTTGCGTAACCCGCTTCGTCGACGGGTTTCAACTCCGCGGCGTTAGTCCGAATTGCGATCAGGCTCAGGGCCAGAACCAGCAGCCGGGCGGCAATGCTCTTCATCCGTCACTCCTGAAATTGGGCGTCGCTGCCGAATCACCGGCCATTCGGCGCTATCTATTTCTTGGCTGGCTCCAGCTTCAAGTTGATGATCGGATCCAGGCGGGTGTCGTAAATTGTCAGCGTCCGGGCCGCGCTGGACATGCCCTTGTACTCGGCCTTGAGTTCGAAGTCCACGCTCGAACTAAGGTTCTGGAACAAGTACTTCCCGTCAGCCTGAGTAATAAACGAGCGGACCTGCAAATTCCTCATGTTCTTCAACTTGACCACGGCGCCACCCACCGGCGTCTCGTCCTGGAGCATCACCATCCCGGCGACATCGCGGTGGCTGCGGTCCCTCGGCTTGTCCTTCTTCTCGTTGGTCCACTGAAAGGCCGCGGCGCCCAGAGTGAAAACGATCAAACCCAACCCAACGACGAGCCATATCCTGCGCATTGCAATCTCCCTCGTTATTTGACGGCGCGAAGCGTGAAATAGATGTCAACGCGTTCTTCGGATTCGATCTTTGCTGGCTTCTCCTCGCCAACGAAACCGCCGGCCTTCACGCTGACAGCGTATTCCGCCTTGCCTGCCGGGACACGAAAAGCATACTCGCCCCTCTCGTCGCTTCGGGTGGTCAGCGTCTTGGGGTGCTTGACGCCGGGCGGAGGGACCGTCATTTTTAGCGCGACTTCGGCCTTTGGCAGGACGAATCCCGGCTCACGAAAGACCGTACCCGCGACAACCGCGTAAGGCTTCGACTTCTCCTCTGCTGCCAGGCCGGCGGCACACAGAAACGCGAGTGCCACAAGGGACAACAGCCTAACGCCAGTCCTCTTCCTCGTCTTCCTCGTCTTCTTCATCGTCCGCGTCTTCGTCTTCGTCGTCCAATTCGTCGTCGAATTCATCTTCGTCGTCGAGGTCGCCCTCGGCGTCGACTTCCAATTCCAAGATCGGGTCGGTTGAGACGACGACCAGGCTGGCGCCACATTCTTCGCAGCTCACGGTGTCGCCCTCTTCCAACCCGGATTCCTCGATTTCGAGGACAGCATCGCATTCTGGGCAGCTAATCATGACCCCTTGACCTCCGGAAGGACTCGCGAGAAATATACCATGCAAAAAGGCGCCTGCGCAGCCCATCGAAAGCGAACCCGATTCATTGCCTATCGACGCGCCCCCGCGGCCTGCGCGGCCGCGTCTTCGAGCACACGATTGCAGGCTGCGATTTGCTCGCGTGACACGACGGCAATGACTTTGTCGAGGTCTTCCCAGTTGGAAATCAGATGTCTCACATGAAGCTCCGCGAGGCGGATCACCCAGGCATCGCTCAATTCGCGTCCCGCCCTGGCGGCTACGGCCAACAGGTCCGCGTGCGGCAGGCTCACCACCAACTCGCGCCGCTCCTCACCCGTTGAGATGTAATACTTGCAGTCGATCGCGTCGGCGTGCCGGATGGAGATCGCGTTCTGTTGCCAGCGGAACTCAACGTCCCACGCGCGTCCGAACGGATCGCTGACGGAAAATCGGCGGGCATTTTCGCTCATTCCATCCTCATGTTAACGCAAAGCCCGCCGCCGGAACCGTGCCGGGGCGGGCCATTTTTTTCAATCGTTTTCGCTTCCGCTCAGGCGCGCAGTGAATTGAGCCGGACCAGCGCCAGGAATTCGTCGCGCGTGTCTTTTCTGTCGCGCATTGCGCCCAGCATCGCGCTCGTCACGGTGCCGGAGTGCTGCTTCTCTACGCCGCGCATCATCATGCAGAAATGGCGCGCTTCAATCACTACGCCGACGCCGCGCGGCTGCAGGACTTCCTGGATGCACTCCGCCACCTGCTGCGTCAGGCGTTCCTGCACCTGGAGCCGGCGCGCGAACATATCCACGATCCTCGGAATCTTGCTCAATCCGATGATCTTGTTGTTCGGAAGGTAGGCCACGTGCGCCTTGCCGAAAAACGGCAGCATATGATGCTCGCACAGGCTGAAGAACTCGATGTCTTTCACCAGCACCATCTCATCGCACTTCTCGCTGAAGATGGCGCCGTTGACCAGCTCCTCGGCATTCGTCTCGTATCCGGAGGTGAGGTACTTCAGCGCTTTTTCCCAGCGCTCGGGCGTGTTCACCAGGCCCTCGCGTTTTGGATCCTCGCCGATCTCCTGCAGGATTCGCTCCACACTCTCCGCAATGGGCGAACGCACCTCAGACTTCGCGATCATCGGGACTACGGATTTTGCGCTTTTCAAATGCATGATTTATCTGGGGATCCTCCGCGGCTTAGTGGATGCATCAGCTCCGCGCCGCAGGCTCTGCCCGTACCTCAAAGATGTTCCTTCTCGTCTCGTGGATTCTTACCTTCTCCAGCCGCGCCGTGCCACCTGTAAACTCATTTGGCCATGCCGAACTGAGCCGCGCCGCGACGACCGCGGCCAGGTTCTCGGTGGTTGGCACAAGAGTGGCAAACTCAGCCACCTCCGTATTCAGATCGCGATGCCCTACTGCTTCCAGGATGACGCGTTTCACGAACTGGTCCAAACCCATCAGCGGTAGCAGGCGTCCAGTCGCCGCGTCGGGTTCGCCCACGATGGCTACTTCCAGCAGGTAATCGTGGCCGTGCCCATACGGGTTGTTGCACTTCCCGTAAACCTCGAAATTGCGCGCCTCGTCAAGCAGCGGCGTGTGGAGCCGATGCGAGGCGGAGAACCGGTATCTGCGTGTGACTCTGACCTGCGGCATGTCAGAGTCCTTCGTACTCTACGTACAAGTCTTCGGTCTCAAAAAGCCTCACCAATTTCAGCCGGGCTGAAGTTCCGTCGAATCGGGGCTGCAATCTGCGCCAGATCTCGACGGCCAGATTCTCCGCGGTCGGCACTACTTTGTCGAATGGCGGAACCTCGTGATTCAAATGGCGGTGATCCATCGGCGTCACGATGACCTGTTCGAGTACCCGCTTCACTTCCTTCAGGTCGACAATCATGCCCGTCACAGGATCGGGTTCGCCCTCCAGCGTCACTTCCAGCAGGTAATTGTGCCCATGCCCTTGAGGGTTGGCCTCGCTGCCGTAGACGGACTCGTTCATTGCACTGTCGAACAACGGGTTCCAGCAGGTGTGCGAAGCGGAGAACTCGACCTTACGGGTGATGAGCATGGCTCTATCTTTACGATGCGCCCGGAAGGGCGCCAGATACAATGTCGGCCCCGCTCGTGCATACAATAAGAATGAAGCTGTATGGATTCACGTCGCACCGTCACTTATCTGCTGGCCGGAGTCGCAGTCCTGGCCGCATGCCTCTTTTGGGTAGTCTCCGATGCGTTCACGGAGCGCCTCGTCGATGTGGGCCAGAAAGCGGCCGATTTTCGCGTGGTCACTGAATCTGGGAAGACCATCACACCCAAGTCGTTCGGTGGCAAACTGCTGGTGCTGAACTTCTGGGCCACCTGGTGCCCGCCCTGCGTGGAGGAGACGCCTTCGCTGAATGAGATGGCGCGCCAGATGGCTCCGCAAGGCGTCGTGGTGGTCGCCGTCAGCGTGGATCGCAACGCGGGCGCCTACAAGGCATTTCTGCAGCGCATGAAGATCGGCTTTGAGACCTCACGCGATCCCGATGCCATGATCAGCGCGAGCTTTGGCACGTTCAAGTTCCCCGAGACCTACGTCATCACGCCGGACGGCAAGGTCGTGGAGAAGTACATCGCCAACCAGAACTGGACCAGCGAGGAAGTCCTGAGTTCACTGCGGTCGCACCTGTAAGCCAGCCCGAGTCGTAGAGTTGCAATCGCTGGGCTGCCTTCTGTCGATCAGGTTCACGCGTTTTCCGGCTCGAACGTGATCTTCAGTCGCGATCCGGTTGCCGCAGCGAATTTGCATTTTGGGATCATGCCGATGGCCACCAGTCCACTTTCACCCTTATTTCCTTCAGGATCTTGTTGACCTTCGAACAAATCTCGTTGATTGCCGAGTCATCTTTCGACCCTCCCCTAATACCGTTCTGCGAGGCGGCGACGACCTTCCCACACGGCCAGGCGCTCTTCGGCAATTGCTTCAGGTACGCCGCTAACTGGCTCACAGGCATTTCGTTTCGCGGTCCGGAAGATCCGTGTAAAATGACAAGCACCCCTCCGGTGTTTACAACAATATACGGGTTCCGCCAATCACGAGCATCGGTGATGCCAACGCATTGTTCCCGCGCTTTTGAGTTATTGGATGGCGTTGCGTCTTGATTGGAAGCGGCGGCTGATTGACACCCTGCGAGACCAATAGCAAGGAAGAGCAGTATCAGGTTTCGCATAGTTGAATAGACACCTCAGCGCGTTGTGGAGTTACGGCTTCGCCTGATACGTGCACTCATCGTACATTGGACGGGTTGCGCCTTCCAGCCTTGGAGGGCCAGGGTTGCGTCAAATTGCAGACTGCCCGCTTTTCAATTCTGCATTAGGGGCCGGGACAATCGCCTCCGCATCGGCAAATCGGCGAATACGCGAGTGGAAACATTCAGTGGGGACCAATTCCGGCTGGCAGGGAAGGTGATTGCGTATTCCGGAGCATGCTGATCAGCGTTCCGGGCTGATGATGATCGCGATTCCGGGATGATGCCGATCACGATCTCGGGCTGATGGTGATCACCATTCCGGCGGGAAGCCGATCAGTTTTTTGGCGTTTCCCGGAATGGCGATCGGCATCCCCGGAATGATTTTCTAAAGCCGTTTTCATGAAGCGCGCTGGGTAGACCAGCGGGGCCTGGGTCTCCACTGACAAGTGGAGGTCCAGGTTGCCGCAAGAAAGGTTGCCCATGCGCAAGATACGTGAGGTGCTCAGACTCGATTCGTTGGGGCTGAGCCAGCGCCAGATTGCCCTGAGTTGTTGTGTTGGCCAGGCTACGGTCTCCAACTACTTGAAGGCCGCTGAGCAAGCGGGGCTGAAGTGGCCGGACATTGCCGAGTGGGGCGAGGAGCGATTGGTCGAGGCGCTGGCTCCGGCTGAGCCGGCAGCTCCGCGCCGGGCGCAGTGGCCGGAGCCCGATTACGCGGCCATCCGCCAGCAGCTGCAAACCCACAAGCACGTCACCCTGCAACTGCTGTGGGAGGAGTATCGCCAGCAGCATCCCGACGGTTATCGCTATAGCCGTTACTGTGAGTTGTATCGGCGCTGGCTGCGGCACCAGGAGGTGGCGCTGCGCCATGAGCATAAAGCCGGCGAGAAGCTGTTTGTCGACTACGCCGGTCCGACCCTCTCCGTCCAGGACCCGGCCACGGGCGAGGCGCGGGAAGCTCAGCTCTTCGTGGCCGTGCTCGGCGCCAGCAACTACACTTTCGCCGAAGCGACCTGGACGCAGGGACTCGGCGACTGGATCGGTTCCCACATGCGCGCCTTTGAATTCTTCCAGGGCGCGCCCGCCATCGTGGTGCCCGACAACCTGAAGTCAGGCGTGACCAAAGCCTGCCGCTACGAACCTGGCGTCAACCGGACCTACGAGGAAATGGCCGCGCACTACGGCGTCGCCGTGGTGCCGGCGCGACCGCTCAAGCCCAAAGACAAGGCCAAGGTCGAAGGCGGTGTACTGATCGTCGAGCGCTGGATTCTGGCGGCTCTGCGCAAGCGCAAATTCTTCTCGCTGGGCGAGGCCAATCAAGCCATCGGCGAGTTGCTCGCGCGGCTCAACCAGCGGGGCTTCCGTAAATGCGAAGGCTCGCGCCAGAGTCTTTACGAGCAACTCGACAAGCCCGCGCTGCGGCCTCTTCCCTGCGAGCGCTACCAGTACGGCGATTGGAAGAGCGCGCGCGTCAACATCGACTATCACGCCGAGTTCGACCACCACTGGTACAGCGTGCCGTACCAGCTCACGCAGCAGGAGGTAGAACTGCGCGCCACAGCCACGACAGTGGAGATCTTTCACAAGGGCCTGCGTGTGGCCTCGCATGCGCGCAGCTACGCACTGCATTGCGCCACCACTGTCGAGGAGCACCGGCCCAAGGCGCATCAGCGCTATCTGGCCTGGACGCCCTCCCGGCTCGTCGATTGGGCCGCGACCATCGGCCCGGCGACGGCCCAACTGTTCGAGCGCATCATGCAGGCCAAGCGCCACCCCGAGCAGGGCTATCGCTCGTGTCTCGGTATTTTACGGCTCGGCGACCAATACCCCAAACAACGCGTCGAGGCCGCGGCCCGCCGCGCCGTTACGCTCAACGCCTGCTCCTATCAAAGCCTGAAATCAATCCTCAAGAATAATCTGGACGGCACGGAACCCGAGTCCGCGCCGGCTCCCAAACCGCCGCTGGATCACCCCAATCTGCGCGGCCCTAACTACTTCGACACGGGCGACTCGCCCGCCCTGCAGTGAACGAAACGAGGACTCATGCTGACACAACCAACCATCGAGAAACTTTGCACTCTGCGGCTCAAGGGAATGGCTGAAGCTTTCCGCGAGCAACAGGAGAGCGCCGACCTGCAACAACTGAGCTTCGAAGAGCGGCTCGGCCTGCTCATCGATCGCCAATGGAACTGGCGGCAGAACCGTGCCCTGGAGCGGCGCGTGCGCAATGGCCGGCTGCAAGGCCCCGCCTGTGTGGAGGACATCGACTTCCGCACGTCACGCGGTTTGGACCGTCAGGTGGTGCGCTCGCTCACCGCCGAATCGGCCTGGGTCGGCGCGCGCCAGAACCTGTTTTTGATCGGCCCAACAGGGATCGGCAAAACCTGGCTGGCGCGGGCTTTCGCGCAGAAGGCGTGCCGCGACAACTACACGGCGCTGTTTCTGAAAGCGGTCGAACTATTCCGCGATCTCGCAACAGCGCGCGCCGATGGCAGTCACACCAAGGTGCTGTACCGGCTCAGTCGTGTCGACCTGCTGATCGTCGACGATTGGGCGATGGCGCCGCTGACGGAAAACGAGCGTCGCGACTTTCTCGAAATTTGCGACCAGCGCTATCAGGCTTGCTCCACCTTGCTGACCAGCCAATTGCCTGTGGCGAGCTGGCACGCTCAGATCGGCGATCCGACCATCGCCCATTCCATCCTCGACCGCCTGGTCCACAACGCGCACCGCCTTGAATTGCAGGGCGAGAGCCTGCGCAAAAAGCGCACCTCTAAAAGCGGAAAGGAAAACGCATGAATCGGCGCAAGCGACGAGATTTCTACAGGATTGAGTGGGGCAAGGGGGCTCACACGCCGCCCCCTCGCCCCACACCCCACTCCCGGGCTCACAAGCAATTGGATTGACGGATGCCGATCACTTGACGATGATTAGAACTGCCCAGCGTCGCTTCGCTCCGACGGCGATCAACATCACCCCGGAAGAGTGATCGCCATCAGATCGGAATCACTGATCGGCTTCCCCGGAATACGCAGTGATCGCGGTCTCGCTGGAAACGGTCTCAATCACCCGCTCACTGCCGGCGTCATTTGGGGCAGAGCGATAAGCACTCCCACTGCGGCTCCAAAGAGAAAACGGCAAGACTTTTCAGTTTTTCATTTTTAGAATCAATGATTTGCAAGGAATAACGGTAAGCCCTCACCGTTTCGCACCTTGTGGCCGAATTGTGCCCGGCATTGCCATCCCTCAATTTCGTCCGGGTCCGTAGCGCTTAAAGGGGACTAAATAGTCAAGGGACCAGGCGCAGACTGATCCAGACGGATGATCTGATGCGGCGTGCGCGATTCATCCGGAACAAGTTTTTTGCCAGGAGGGATCACACCATGAAGAGAATTTTGGCAGCTCTCGTTATCGCGGCTTTTTCCACGATGACGGTGGGCATCGCTTTCGCTGACGATCCGCCCAAGAAGGAAGAGAAGAAGAAGGCCAAGACCAAGAAGGCGCCCAAGAAGAAGGCCGACGAACCGAAGAAACAGGGCTGATTTCCGACGTTTGAATTCCCGCACCATCAGGCCGTCAGATTCGCGTCTGGCGGCCTTTTCGTAGTTTGCGCACTGGCGCGGAAAGAGCCCCTCCCGCCGGACGCAGGCGCACAACGAACTTTCTTGCGCGGCCTACTTCCTCGCACGCATGGCCGAGACGATTGTCTCCGGAACGCCCGCTTCCTTCAGCTTCTGAAGATCGACTGGTTCGAACTTGAACTGCACGGGCTGGGAAGCGATCATCTTGATGATCTCGTTCTCGGCAATATTCCCCTGAACCAGCTTGACGATGAAGTCGTTCGTGAGAAGAATTCCAGTTTGCGCGGCTGGCAGTTCACTGCCTTTGGGCGGTTCCACTCCCCTCGCAAGACTGTGCCGGGCCTGAGCGTCCGCCAACTGGCTGCAGTCGCTCTTGAGTTCGCTCACCGTCCGGTTGTTGCGTAGCTTCAACGACTGGTCGAACGCAGTCAACGCGTCCGCATAACGGGACGAAAGCATCTCGGCGACTCCCACGTTGTACCAGGCGGCCGCGGTCGACTTCGACTGGCACGCTTGGGCGTTCAAACGCGCGGCTCGCGCGGCGCCCTCATAGTCGCCTGCCTTGATCAGGTCGAAGGATTGCTTGAGATTACAGTCCTTGTCGTCGGCTACGGCGATTTCCCGATGTTCGATCCACGGCATGTAGAGACGCTGCGCATCTTGCAGCCCCTTGGCAACGGCAAGCTCCCGCACTTCCTGTGCGCCGGGATGCTCCGCTATGCCAGTCTGACTTTCATTGTCCTTGCGAGAATCCGCGTGGATGTTCTGCGTCGCGATCTCCTGACCGTTGGCCAGGTCGGTGACTCGCACAGCCGCCTCGAAATGGCCCTCGGTTCTTGAGACATGCGTTGCGGGCAAGCCGCCGGACAGAAACGGCGGGATCGGACGAGCCTCACAACGCGTCACGGAAACAGAAACCATTGCCGCAGGTCCGATCGCCTTGGCCACTTTCGCGAACGCCGCGGCATCGGGCGGCGAGGCGAGCTGAATCTTGTTTTGGGCCGCCACCGATGCCAACTCCTGGGCGCTCATCACGAGGACGCCGTGGGAGGCCATATCTACGAAGAGCATTTCACTGAACTTCTGCGAACAATCGCCCGCGACAGGGCCCACGATCACGCGCGCCGCCGCTAATGAATTCCCTAAGGTAGGCGGGTGCTTGAGGTTTACTGGTACTCGCTTTTCCGCGCTCGCTTGCGTGGCGGCAAGAATAGCGCCGATGACTATGGCGTAAACTCTTGTTTGGAATCTGCCAGTGACAGCGTGGCTGCTTCCGGCATTTTCCTTTAGCCGTTGCATGGTCTCTACAGCCTATCTTATGGCCAGGTAAGAGTGGTAGACGCCGGGGAACGCCAATCCCCGGATCGGCGCGAATTAACGCGCCACAACGCGCACACGCGTTTCTTCACCTGCACGAAAAAGGGACCCCACGCGGGGGGCCCTTCAACTAATGCAAAGTGAGTTGAGAACGGCGGCGTTACTCGTTGAACATGCCTTCAAACAAGGCTGAACTCAAGTAGCGCTCGCCGGCGTCGGGCAGGATCACGACCATGGTCTTGCCTGCGAACTCAGGATCCTTGGCCAGTCGAACGGCGGCAGCGACAGCGGCGCCGCAGGAGATGCCCGAAAGAATCCCTTCTTCTCTGGAGAGGCGGCGAGCCATTTCCATCGACTCGTCGTTGGTGACCTGCTCGACGCGGTCGACCATTGCCATATCGAGCGTAGCGGGGATGAACCCGGCGCCGAGGCCCTGGATCTTGTGCGGACCGGGCTTGAGAGGTTGGCCCGCGAGGGTTTGGGTGATCACGGGGCTGTCCGTGGGCTCGACAGCGACCGACAAGATGGCCTTGCCCTTCGTTTGCTTGATATAGCGCGAAACGCCGGTAATGGTGCCGCCTGTCCCCACGCCGGAAACCAGGACATCGATGGCGCCTTCGGTATCGTCCCAAATCTCGGGTCCCGTGGTTTCGAAATGGATCTGAGGGTTGGCCGGATTGGCGAATTGCTGCAGCAGAACTGTCCTGTCCGGATCGGAATTGTAGATCTCTTCGGCCTTGGCAATCGCGCCCTTCATGCCCTTCGCGCCCTCGGTGAGCACGAGCTTAGCCCCGAACGCGCGCAGCACTTTGCGGCGCTCAATCGACATCGTCTCCGGCATGGTCAGCGTGATGGGGTATCCTCGGGCCGCCGCCACGAATGCGAGGGCTATGCCCGTGTTGCCGCTGGTGGGCTCCACGAGTTCCTTGCCCGGTCCTAATACGCCGCGCTTTTCGGCATCCCAGATCATGGAAGCGCCGATACGGCACTTCACAGAGTAGGCCGGGTTGCGGCCTTCCACTTTAGCCAGGACCGTCGCATGACAGCCCTGCGTGACTCGATTCAGGCGAACCAGCGGCGTCCTGCCGATGCTCAACGAATTGTCTGCAAACACTGGCATAAATCAGATCTCCCAGTTCGGAACGAAATGCGCCTGGCGCTCGCGCCATTCCCGGGCGAGCTCGGCGATGGTCTTGCGGTCAATCACTGCCGCAATGGCGGCATCGACTTCACTCCACAGGAATTCAATGGGACCCGGCTCTTCCGCGGCGTTCGTGCCGCGTCCACCCTCGACGGCGCGCACCACCTCTCCCACGGTGATGGAATCGGCGGGACGAGCCAATAAATAGCCGCCTTCCGCGCCTCTCCGCGACTCCAGGAAGCCCTGCTTCCGGAGGTCGGAGAGGATCGTTTCGAGAAACTTTTGGGGGATACGGCGGCGTGTGGCGATATCGGCGATCCGAATCGGGTCCGCCGAGGAAGCGAGCGCCAAATCGAGTACCGCCCGGAGCGCGTATTCGCATTTCACGGAGACGTTGATGAGCCCAGGTCCTAGCATTTCCCTAATCCTAGTAGAGATTACAATGCTTCGTCGCGATTCTGCAACATTAGAAGCGGCTGGCAGGGCGAAATGACGGTCAATAGCTGGGTGAGAGATCCTTCGGATGGAAGCTAACGCGGAGCCCTGCACGATTCCGCAGTACCGAGCCGCGAATGCAAAGAGCGGTCCTATGCGAATGCGTAACAGGCTAAAAAATGGATAATTAAGGGCTTAGCTTGTCCATCCTGCCCTGAATATTATTAGCCCACCGCTGCGTGACTGTCGCTGCTCTGTGTGTTCCCGCGATTCATAAAACGCGAAGCCCTCACCTGGGAACGCCGATCTCCAGATCGGCCTCAGTTGCCTGGAGAGCGGCAAGCCGGCGGAAACATGCCGATGCCGGCCGGTCTGGTGACCAGCGTTCCCGGGCAGGTAGCCGCCTTCTCAGGTTTGTGGCTCCGTTTCGGGGCTTCTTCCGATCATTATCATGCGTCGCGCAATCTCTTGAGCAGTTCAACGGCGTTCTTCAAGGTCACCGCATGCGGTTCGTCGCCGTGTACGCCCGACTCCACGTTGATGGTGCCCACAAATCCGCTCTCCCGCACGGTACGCACGAACCTTGCAACGTCTACCGAACCGGAGCCCAAGGGCCTTTCGGTTCCCAGCGCGTCCGGCGTCGATGGATCGGGCCAATCGCCATCCTTGCCATGAATGGAAACGACATACGGCGCGAGCAGCTTGTAAGCCTCAATCGGCTCGCCGCTCCCGTAAAGAATCATGTTCGCCGGGTCGAAGTTGATCCTGACGTTCGGCCGGTCCACATCGCGGAAGAACTGCAATAGCGCGGCGGCCGGTTCCTGGCCCGTCTCCAGGCTGAACGTCATCCCGTAGCTGGCGGCATAGTCCGCAATGCGCCGCACCACGTCGCGCACTTCCTCGTAGTCCGGGTCGATGCGATCCTCGGGGACGAATCCGACGTGGCAGCCGAAACTCCCGATGCCGAGCGCCGCGCCAAAGTCGATCACTTCGCGTGTTCGCAATTCGCGCGCCGCGCGCGTCGAGTGTGGCATGAAGCCCACAGTCCGCACCACCGTCGGAATGTCGTCGTAGCGCTCGCCTTCATAGGCTGCGAAGACGGTCGCGACGCCCAGTCCGGCTTTCGCCAACTCCTTGCGGTACGCCTCCGCGAGTTCCGGCGTCAGTTTCCGCTCGCCCGTAATGGCGAGCTGGCAAGCCTCGACGCCCAAATCCACGATCTCACTGACTGTGGCCTGCGCGTTGTCACTGATCCAGTAGAAAACGCCAACGGTCAGGTCTCTTAGAACTTGCATGGCAGAATCTCTCCTTTGCGGGCCCGCGATTCCTGGGCCAGTCTTGTCAGCCGGACCGCGGCCGCCGAACTCCTGGGTGCGCATCGCGCAGGTTGGGTGTTGGTTCGGCAGCACTCGGCGAAGTACGCGATTTCGGCCTGGTAGCCGTCGATCTCCGCCTGCGGTTCCAGCGTTTCCGCGCCGTCAGCGCCGTAGAACTTGGGCGGCCGACCGGCCGAGCTGAACTCCAGCGTTCCGCTGTCGCCGGACACTGTGTATTCCATCGAAAACGGATAGGACTTCGGATGGTGCCAGCCGCCGCTCACAGTCACGCTGGCGATGTCCGGGTAATGCAACTGGGCTGTCAGCACGTCGAGGCCGCGGCTCAATTCTTCCACGCCCCAGGCAGAGATCGCCTCCGGCTTTCCAAACGCGGCCAGAGCGATGTCGAAGTCGTGGATCAACAGATCGAACACGCCTCCGCCGCTCTGCGCGCGGTCGCCCATCCACAAAGACCAGGCGGGAGCGGCGCAGCGCCGGCGGAAGAGGGCGCTTTGAATCCTCCCCAATCGGCCAGACGCGACTCCTTCCAGCAACGGCTGGTAGATAGGGAAGAAGCGCAGCACATGAGCGGACATCAGAATCCTGCCGGCCCTCGAAGCCGCTTCGATCATCCGGTCGCACTCGGCTCCGTCCAGACCCATGGGCTTCTCCACGAGCACATGTTTTCCGGCTTCCAGGGCAGCCAGCGCCACGGGTGCGTGGAGCTTTGTCGGCAGGCACAGATCCACCGCGTCGACGTTCGATTTTCGGACGCACTCGAAGGCATCGGAGTACTTCTCGGCGGAGGAGAAATCGAACTTTTCGCCTCCCACGTCGAGGTTTCCCTGGATCCCGGAGAGATCTCCGGATAACGCTTTAGGGTCGTCCGATGAGACTGCGGCGATCTCCGTGCCGGGTACGTTCCGCCAACCCTTCAAATGGGTCAACCCCATAAACCCGAGGCCCACGACAGCGACTTTCATGACAGTCGCTATCGTAGCAGTCTCCGCGGTGGGGCGGCTCTCCAGAGCCGCGTGGGGCCTCCAGGCCCCACAACTAACTTCTGAGCGGGCTCTGGAGAGCCCGCGCGGTCCTGGAGGACCGCCCCACACGGCAGTAGAATTGATTCATGCCACCCGCTGCCGGCCTGTCTCCGTTTCTCCTCGTCCGGCAGCATTTCGACAGCCGCAAGCTGGAGAATATACCGGACGCCGTCCATCAGACGCTCTCCGCTTCCGGTATGGCCTCCCGCTTGAAGCCTGGCTCGGACGTGGCCGTCGGAGTTGGCAGCCGCGGCATCGCAAACATCGACGTCATCGTCGCCGCCGCAGTCGCATGGTGGAAAGCCCAGGGCATGCGGCCCTTCCTTTTCCCGGCCATGGGCAGCCACGGAGCGGCCAGCGCAGTGGGCCAGGCGGCCGTGCTTGCCAAGTACGGCATCACCGAGGCCTCCATGGGCTGCCCGGTGCGCAGTTCGCTCGCGGTTGTCGACCTCGGTGTCACGCCCGAGGGGATTCCGGTGGTGATGGATCGTACCGCCTATCGCGCATCCGGCGTCATGCTCTGCGGCCGCGTGAAGTGGCATACCGATTTCTCCGGTGCCCTCGAAAGCGGCCTCTTCAAGATGATGGCCATCGGACTGGGCAAGCTGACTGGAGCAAAGACGTATCACAACTTCGCCTACAGCATGGGTCTGGAGGCTCCGGGGGCGGGAGCCCCGGGATTGGAAGCCTTGGCGCCGGGAGCCCCGGGGCTGGAAAAGATGATCCGCAGCGTCGGCCGCCAGGTGCTCGCGTCGAACCGCATTCTCGGCGGACTTGCCATTCTAGAGGATTCCAGCCACGACACGGCCCACGTCGAAGCAGTCCCCGCGGAAAACATGGAGCGGCGCGAACAGGAACTCCTCGTGTTGGCGAAGATGTGGATGCCACGCTTGCCAGCCGCGCTCGACGTCCTGATTGTCAACGAAATGGGAAAGAACTTCTCCGGCTCCGGACTCGATACCAAGGTGATCAACCGCGCGGTCTGGGGCGACATCAACCCCTGGCCGGGAATCCCGCGCATTGGGCGCGTGTTCGTTCGCGATCTCTCGCCGCTGAGCTACGGCAACGCTACTGGAATCGGCATGGCGGACGTTGTGCACCGGCGGATTCTCAAGAAGATCCGACGCCAGCCCACCTACGTCAACGCGCTGACCTCCTCGCAGCCCGCCTGCATCCGCACGCCGATTCACTTTCCGACGGATAGTGAATGCCTGAATGCCATTTGCTCCACCGTGGGGCGGCAGAATCCAGAGGACGCAACCGTGGGCTGGATTGCGAATACGCTCGACCTGGGATTGATGGCATTCAGTGCGAATCTGCGCGGTGAGTTGGAACGGAATCCGCGCATCGAGATTCTTGGTGAAGCCCGCCCGCTCGAATTCGACGAGCATGGCGACCTTGTGGACTGGCTGGCCACCCCTGCCGGGCAACACAACTGACGAAGGCGCGACGCGAGATCGCGGCTGCAATCGAAAAGGGGCGCATGGTTGCGCCCCTTTCAATCAATCTGTCGCTGAGTACTGCACGAAGCGACGTGTGAAGCAGCGAATGTCTTACTTCGGCTCTGGCGTTTTGGGCGCCGGCATCTTGAAGAGCGAGGCCTCGATTGGGACGTTCGCTTCGACCTTATCGAGAGTGATCGTTATTACCGAGTTGCCGCCAGACTTGCTGTCGAGACTGAAAGGCGTCATCACGCCAGCCACGGGTCTGTAATCGGTGGCAAACGTCTCCATCTCCATCTCGTTGCCCATTACCTTCCGCGTTGCCACGGTCTTCACTTCCAGGAAGCTCGCCGCGTCGACATAAACGGTCTCGGTCTTGCCGTTCTTCTTGTCCACTTTCAGCTTGTAAGCCGGTTTGCCGGACAGATCCTCTTTCCCGAGCAACGCGATCTTGTGCCCCTTCGTTTTGTAGTCGACGAGCGCGCCTTCCAGGTCCGAGCCTTCCTTCATGCCTTCGGCTTCATCGTCGCTCATCTTAGTGGCGCCCGCCCCGCCCGTGAAGGGATTGATCATCCAGGCAGTTTCGCCATCATAGCCCTGCACGACGGACTGCCCCTGGAACTCCATGTCCATGCGCATGGAGGACGGGCGTTTCAACTGCATCGTCATGGGCGCTTCCATCTGCCCGCCGCCCATCACGAGCTTGCCCGTCATCTTGAGGCTCTCGATGGCCTTAATCTTGTCTATTCCGCCACGCGCGTCGATGTTCTTTTTCACGATGTCATCGACGGAAAGACCGCCTTCCTGAGCGGAAACGGTGAGTAGGAAAGTAAGGGGCAACAGTGCCAGCCCGGCATAGCGCAGAATCTTCGAGGATTGCGTCGGCATAGGCCGAGTATACGACCAAAAGAACCGCACCTGAAGAGAGCTTCATAAAAATTGCCAATCCCCCAAGACGCCATGAAACGGCTCCGCCCCGAAACGGAGCTGCGCTCTGACACGGGGCCGCGACCGTCGGGGAGCGGTTGTTTCAGCGTATTGCGTGGATGTTGAACAGCTCGCCGGCGGATGGCATACATCTACAACCGCTCCCTCACGGTGGCGGTTCCGCCGCTGCAAGAAGAGCCGATCTGGGGATCGGCGTTCCCAGGGGGCACTTGTCAGATCGCGTCGAGCACAGTCGCGACGGCGTGCACCGTTGCCGCGATGCGGACCGCGGCGGTCACCTGGTTTTCGTTGAGACCCTTGTCGCGGACCACTTGCTCATGCGAGGTTACGCATGCCTCGCAGCCCTTAACGGTGGACGCGGCGAGACAGGCGAGTTCGAAATCGATCGGATCGCCGCCGTGCGAGCGGATGGTCTGCATCCTCAGCCGGGCCGGCACCTGGGCATACTCGGGCTTGGCCTGGATGAAGTGGCGGAAGCGGTAGAAGACGTTGTTCATGCCCATGATGGCGCCCGCAACGTGCCCGGCGTTCAGGGTCTCGGGCGAGACCTGGCTGGTTGCCTCCGCCACGATGGCGTCAGTCAGTTCCTTATTTCGGCTTGCGATGGCGCATGCCACGGCCGACATCCAGGTCTGTTGCGGCGTCAATTCCTGCTGCTGCAGAACGTTCTGCAGGTTTACCTTGAGATCCCGGGCGTAATCGGGAAGCTTGTCGAGAATGGGTTGAAGAGACATAAAGACGCAAAAACCGATCGATTGCCCTGCTGGATACGAAGGGCGTCAAAGGCAGGAACAGGCACTTAACACACCGCTGCAACCGCTCCCTCACGGTCGTGGCTCCGTTTCAGGGTTGGGCGTAGTTCCGAAGTGGGGCGGCGCTCCAGCTCCGCCCCACAAAACAGCCACGGAGGGCCACTAGACCTGGATGGTTTCCTGGCCCTTGTTCCAGTTGCATGGGCACAGTTCGTCGGTCTGCAGAGCATCGAGAACGCGCAGGACTTCCTGTGTGTTACGACCGACGGAGAGGTCGGTGACCATGACGAAACGGATTACACCCTGGTCGTCGACGATGTAGACCGCGCGCTGCGAGACGCCGGCGCCCGGATCGATGATTCCCAGCGCCGAACTCAGCTCGCGCTTTCCGTCGGCGAGCATTGGGATCGGCAAATTCCTCAAGTCTTCGTTGTGCTGGCGCCATGCCAGGTGCACGTACTCGCTGTCGATGCTGGCGCCTACCAGCACGGCGTCGCGATCCGCGAAGTCCTTCTTCATCCTGCCGAAAGCGGCGATCTCGGTCGGGCACACAAAGGTGAAGTCCTTCGGCCAAAAGAAGATCACCAACCACTTGCCGGCAACGTCCTCGTTCGAGAACGGCGCGAACGCCTTCTTCGGATCGATACTTACCACCGACGTCAAATTGAACTCGGGGAATTTTTGTCCAACTCCAAGCATCCATTCACTCCTTCTGAAATATCAGGACTTATCTACTTCGCCGCGCAGCGTGGACAAAGCCCATGGAATTCCACGGCGCATCTTTTCAGAACAAAACCTTCAGGCAAAGGCAGCAGGAGACGAGCCGGTTCCAGATCGTCTTCGTGCAGATCGATGACAATACGGCACTTCGTACACACCAAGTGATGATGGTCGTCCGTATTCGCATCCACGCGCAGCGAGCCGTGCATCAGGCTCACCTCGCGCAACAGGCCGGCATCCAAGAACGTTTTCAGGTTTTTGTAGACCGTCCCCAGCGAAATCGAAGGGATCCGCTCCCTTACTCTCTCGTAGATGGCCTCAGGCGTCGGATGGCTGCGCATTTCGTAAGCTGTACGAAAAATGATTTCGCGTTGGTGCGTCAGAGCCAGGCCGGCCGCGCGGCAGCGCGCACGAAACTCCTCGACCGCCACCACGGAGCTGCGCTCTTCCAGAAGATTCATTGATAAGTTTAATCAAACGATAATAATTATCGTTTGTCAAGCCCGAACTCATTTCATGCTTCCTCGCGTCCTGTTGCAACCCCCGGCCGGTCCGCGCATCTAACGACGCAAGGCTCCTCCTGGCTCCGATCAGGGCCGGATACTGGACCATTTAGTAGCAAGAGCGTATCAAGCGCCTGAGAAAAAGCGGGAAAGCGTAAGATTTCCCTGGATCTGAAGTTTTGCGGATCCAGACTATACTGATAGGGGCTGGCCTATACTGGAGGCATTGGTGAAGGCATGAAGAAATACTGGCGATTTGGCGCCCTGATCGCGGTGATCCTGGGAATCCTCGGCTGGCTGGCTGCCAGCGGGATCAACGAATCGAAAACCTACTACAAAACAATCTCCGAGCTGAAGGGCCTGCCCAGCAGCGAATTGGGCAGACGCGTCCGGGTTACCGGCGACGTTATGCCCGGCTCCATCCAGCGTGCGGGCGCCGCGGTCAAGTTCACGATCTGCGAGAAAGAGCACAACCAATTGCTCAGCATCGTCTACACGGGCAAAGACCCGTTGCCGGACACCTTCCGCGACAACGCGCAAGCCATGGCGGACGGTAAGATGCAGGCTGACGGTACGTTCCATGCGAGTTCGATAGCGGCGAAATGCCCATCGAAATACGAAGCGGCGCCGGGCGGCGGCAACAAAGTCCAAAAGCCACTGAACAGCAGACCGTCCGCGACCTAGACGCCCGAATCTGATCTTTACTCGGAGCAAGACATGGAAGTTCTTGGCGCCTTAGCCATTCTCTTTGCCTTCTGTCTGTCGATCTATGCATTCGTCGGCTCGATCGTCGGCATAGTCCAAAAACGTCCCTACCTGCAGAAGAGCGCCGAACGCGCCGTGCTCGGCGTATTCGTCCTCGTCACAACCGCCAGCGCCATCCTGGTCTATTTCCTCACCACCAGCGATTTCCGGATGGCCTATGTTGCGGCCCACTCGAACCGAGCGATGCCAGTGTTGTACAAGTTCGCCTCGTGGTGGGGCGGGCAGGAGGGCTCCCTGCTGCTGTGGAGCTGGCTGCTGAGCGTGTACTCCGCCATCGTGGTTTGGACCAACCGCAGGCGTCACACGGGCATGATGCCGTGGGTGATCGCCACGCTCCAGTTCACTCAGATATTCTTCCTGGTCCTCAACAACTTCGTCGAGCCGCCGTTCCACGTGCTCGCGGTCGGCCGCGGCATCCAGGCCATGCAGGATGGCCAGGGTCTCAACCCGCTGTTGCAGTACTGGATGATGGCCATCCATCCACCGATGCTCTATCTCGGCTATGTCGGGTTCCTCGTGCCGTTCGCATTTGCGATGGGCTCGCTGGTTACCAGGCAGCCGGGTGACGCCTGGATTCACACGACGCGGCGCTGGTCGCTGATCACCTGGGGATTCCAGACCACCGGGATAGTTCTTGGCGCGGGCTGGGCCTACGCCGTGCTGGGCTGGGGCGGCTACTGGGCTTGGGACCCGGTGGAGAACGCCTCTCTCCTGCCCTGGATCACGGCTACCGCGTTTTTGCATTCGGTGATGATGCAGGAGAAGAAGGGCATGATGAAGGTCTGGAACATGGTCCTTGTCTCCACGACTTACTTCCTCTGCATCTTCGGCACTTTCCTGACGCGCTCGGGATTCGTCAGCTCCGTACATGCTTTTGCGGAATCGTCGATCGGCCTCTGGTTCCTTGGCTTCCTGGCCATCGGGATTTCCGCAACGGTCTTCCTGATTCTCAGCCGCCTCGACTACCTGAAGAGTGAGACGAAACTGGAAAGTGTTCTGTCGCGGGAGTCGAGTTTCCTGTTCAACAATCTCCTGCTGCTGGCGAGCGCATTCGCCGTACTCTGGGGGACCGTGTTCCCGAGAATCAGCGAGATGGTCACGGGCGAGAAGATAACCGTAGGTGCGCCGTTCTTTAACAAGGTGAATGTCCCGATCGGCCTGTTCCTGCTGTTGTTGACCGGTGTCGGCCCGCTCATCGCGTGGAGAAAGTCGTCCTGGGAGAGCCTCAAAAAAGCATTCCGCTGGCCAACCATTTTCATGGTTGTGACGATCGCCGTACTAGCCCTCGCCGGCATGTATCACTTCTATGCGCTGATGAGCTTTGGTCTGTGCGCATTTGTGACGACGACCATCATGATGGAGTTCTGGAAGGGCTCCAGCGCCATCGCAGCCCGTACGAATACAAACCTCGTGCTGGCAGCGGTTGAACTCACCCATCGCAACACGCGCCGCTACGGCGGGTATCTGGTTCACATGGGCATCGTGCTGATGTTCGCGGGCTTCACCGGCGCCGCGTTCAACAAGGACACCACGCAAGAAGTGGCCGTGGGCGATACGATCAAGCTCGGCCACTACGAACTGCAGGTTCGGGAAATCACTGACGGATCGAACGACAATTACTCCTGGCAGCGCGCCACGATCGCGGCGTTCCGCGACGGCAAATCTGTCGGAGAACTCCTGCCGGAACGCAGGGTTTACGTCATGTCGCAGCAGCCCACATCCGTTGTGGCAATCCGGCGGCGTTTGAACGAAGACCTCTATTTGAATTTTGCCGGAGTGAGCGAAACGCAAGCCGGCCGTGCCATTATCCAGGCGTATGTGAATCCTCTCGTGTCCTGCATCTGGCTAGGGTTCTGGATCGTGTTCCTAGGCACGTTAACATGCCTGGTGCCGAGCAAGGTCAAACTCGCCTATGCTCGTACGGAGGTGGTCGGTGTCTATGAAACAAAGACTACCGCTGCGAAATAAGCTCGCCCTCGTAGCGTTGTTGTCCGCGGTCCTGCTAACAGGCAGTTCGCCCTTGCAGAATCCGCATGTGCGTTCGCTTGGCGAACTGCTCTCGTGCCAGTGCGGCTGCGGTTCCAGTGTCACGGGCTGCAATATGCAGAACTGCCACTCCTCCGGCCCGCTGCGCGAGCGCTTGCTGCAGATGGTGGAAGCCGGCGTCAGCGACGACCAGATCCTCGCTACATTCGAGAAGGAGTACGGCAAGATCATTCTTCAAAAGCCGCCGGCCCAAGGCTTCTACCTGATGGCTTGGGTGATGCCTTTCATCGGACTGGGCGGAGGACTGGCGTTGATCTGGTTCATCCTTCAGCGAATTTATGCCAGACGCCCCGTCGCCGCCACCGGCGGGGCTTCGGTAGATCTGGGCGTCGAGCCCGACAGCGCCGAACTCGCGCGTTACCGCGAACGAATTGAGAAGGACCTGTCCGATATGGATGGCGGCCAGAAGTAGAACGGATGCTCGAGAAGTTGTTGACAACATAATGTTCCTCGCCTATTCCATCGCACTCTTTGCGGCCATTTTGGTCCTCGTCTTGTGGGTACGCCCCTCCGACATTGAGCTAGGCCCTCCGCCCAATCCGGCGGCGCACCTTGAAGAACGCAAGGCCGCCATTTACGTGAACCTGCGCGACCTGACGTTCGAGTACCGCCTGGGCAAACTCTCGGACGCGGACTATGAGAAGACCAAGCACGGCTTGCAGGAAGAACTGGCCAAAGTGATGGCCGAGCTCGATTCGTTTTCCGGCACGGCCTCGGCTGCAACTTCTACCGTGCCCGCAAAACCGGCGCCGGCGAAAGCAGCGAAAACGCAGGGTGTCCAAGCCAAGCCGGCCCCGGCCAAGCCCGCGAAGGTAGAAGTGGCGCAAGCCGACCCGCTGGTCTGTCCCCACTGCAATGCCCGTTTCGACAAGCCTATGAAGTTCTGCGGCGAGTGTGGCAAACCCATGCTGGAGGTCAACGCATGATGCGCCCCGCGTCCTTTGCTCAACCCTTCAAACGGAGCCGCGACCGTGAGGGAGCGGTTGCAGCGGTCCTTGGCCGCTCTCTTCGTTCGCGGTTCGGTGCTATTGATCGGAAGTCTCCGGTGCAGGGACCGCGCCGTACCGTTCGCGGCACTCTTGCCGGTCTCGCCCTTATGCTGCTGCTCTCGCTCCCCGCGCTCGCCGTCGTGGATGGCACGGTCATCAATAAGACGACAGGCAAGCCGGCCGCGGGCGTAACGGTCCGCCTGACATCCCTGCTGCAGGGCGTGATGAAGCCGATTGGCCGCACCGAGAGCGCCGCCGACGGCAGCTTCAAATTCGATGTCCCCTCCGAGGGCATGTTCCTGGTGCAGGCCAACTGGCAGGGCGTGCAGTACAGCCAGAACCTGCCGCCCATGGCGCGCAAGAGCGGCGTGGAGATGGCCATCTGGGACGTCAAGCCGAAGTTGGAGGCCGCCAAAGCATCGCAGCACATCGTCTTCCTCGAAAGTGACGGGCAGAACCTGATCGCGAGCGAGATGATCATCTACGAAAACGGCTCGCAGCTCACGTGGTACGACGCCAAACGCGGAACCGCGAAGTTCTACCTGCCCCCAGGCATCAAGCCCGAGGACGTGAAGGCGAATGTGACCGCACCTGGCGGCCTGCCGCTGGAGCGGGAACTGACAGCCTCCGGCGAGCCGGGCGTTTACTCGGTGGATTACCCAGTGAAGCCGGGCGAGTCGCGCTTCGAGATTTCCTACACCGCGCCCAAACTCGCCGAGTTTTCCGGGACGCATCCTCCAGCCCGGCGTGCCTTCTCGTCTCGTGGTTCCCACTGGTATGGAAGCCAGCGGCGAGGACCTTCAACCGATCGGCAAGGAGCCCCAGACCGGCGCCGCGATCTTCGATCTGAAAAAGCCCTCTTTCCACGTCACCGTCACCGGCGTGGGCAGCCTGCGCGCCGCGCAGGGCGGCGGTGGAATGCAAGGCGGCATGCAAGGCCAACAGGAAGAGGACGGGCCGCGCGTGGAATCCATCGCACCGCTCGGCTATGACCGCAACTTTCTGAAGGTGCTCGCGCTCTTCATCGCCATTCTCGCTTTCGGCTTCGCCGCGATGTATCTGAAGGGTGGAGTTGGGAGCGGCCGCAAGGCATGAAGGCGCTGGCTGTCGAGTCGGTCTGGAAGTATTACGGCGACTATCCTGCTCTGCGCGACATCGCTTTCGACGTCGAGGCCGGCCAGTGCGTTGCGCTGCTGGGACGCAACGGCGCGGGCAAGACCACGCTGCTGCGGATTCTCGGCGGCCTCTCCCGCCCGACCAAAGGCGGCGTGAGGCTGTTTGAGAAGGAACACGCCGACCGTTCTTCGCGCGCTCTCACCGGCATCATCGGCCACGGTATCGCGGTTTACGATGAGCTTTCCGCTTACGAGAACCTGAAGCTCTTCGCCGAACTCTACGCCCTGGAGAACCCGCGCAAGGCCGCCATGGAGTGGCTCGAACGCACCGCGCTCGACCGCGTCAAGGACAGCCTGGTCCGCGAGTTTTCGCGCGGTATGCGGCAGAGGCTCGCCGTGGCGCGCGCGTTCCTGCACAGCCCGAAACTGCTGCTGCTCGACGAGCCTTTCACTTCGCTCGACGACCGTGCCATCGCGCTGTTGCAAGGCTTGCTGCGCGATTCGCTCGCAGCGGGCGGCACCGTCATCATGTCTACGCATCAGCTCCGCGAGGCGATGGAGCTGGCTTCGCACGTCGTGCTGTTGAATCGCGGACGAATGGCTCATTGCGGGGAGCGCGTCCCGGAAATGCTTGCCGACACCGGCTGGCTCTACAGGACCTACGGAGACGCATCGTGAAGTTCCTGCGCCAGATGGTCACCATCGCCGCGAAGGATCTTCGCAGCGAACTCCGCACGAAGGAGGCCGTCAACGCGTCGCTCTCCTTCGCGCTGGTGATTCTGCTGCTTTTCAGCTTCGCTTTCGATCCGACGTCCGACATGACGCGCGAGATCTCCGGCGGTCTGCTGTGGCTGGTGTTCGCCTTCGCCGGCGTGCTCGTGTTGAATCGCAGCTTTGCGCGGGAGTTGAATAACGACTGCCTGGACGCACTCATTTCGTCTCCCGTCCCCGGCCCGGCGCTGTTCCTCGGCAAGGCGATTGCGAACTACCTGCTGCTGCTCGGCATCGAGTGCGTCTGCCTGCCCATTTTTGGCATTTTCTATAACATTCATTGGGCCGGGCAACCGGCCTGGCTGGCGCTGGTCATGCTGCTGGGAACCTGGGGCATGACGGTTGTCGGCACGGTGTTTTCGGCGCTTACCGTGAACATGCGCCTGCGCGAGCTGATGCTGCCGATGCTGGTTTATCCGATCATGATTCCGTGCCTGATGGCGTCGATGCAGCTTACGACGCCGTTGCTCGCCGGACAGCCGATAACGGGCGATCTGCTGGCCTGGGTCCGGATGCTCATCGGATTCGATATCATTTTTACCGCGCTGGCCGTGACTTTGATCGACACTGTCTTAGTAGGCTGAGTGGGCTCGAACGCTTGTGGCGCACGCTTTAGCGTGCAGTGCCGGCACTCCTGCCGGCATCCGGACGTCGAGAAGAGTCTCGACGCTGCACGCTAAAGCGTGCGCCACGACGGACGGGCGCGAGGTTTCATGGTCCAGGCTGAGTGGGCGTGTAAAGTGGACCTGGATAATCTCTGAGAAAGGGCTAAGCGATGAAACAGAAAATCCTCATCGGCCTCGGCTTGCTCGCCGCCGGCTTTCTTGTGCGGAACATCTGGACGATGCTCACGCACCTGCCCGACGAGGCGTTCCAGGGCGCCATCTTCCGCATCATCTTCTTCCATGTGCCGGCAGCGTTCACGGCCTTCCTGTGCTTCTTTGCCGCTCTCGTTTCGGGGATCACGTACTTGAAGACGCAGAACCTGAAGTGGGACGCCTTCTCCGTTTCGGTGACCGAGGTTGGGCTGGCCTTCGGCGCGGCGAACCTCATCACGGGGATGATCTGGGCGCGCATCATCTGGGGCATCTGGTGGACCTGGGACTGGCGTCTCACCTCGATGCTCATCTGCTGGCTGCTTTACGCCGGCTATCTGGTCCTGCGCCGCGCCGTGGAGGAGCCCACCGAACGCGCCCGCCTCTCGGCGGTTATGTCCATCCTGAGCTTCACCGTCGTCCCGTTCGTCTTTTTCTCCATCAAATGGTTCCGTACGCAGCACCCTCAACCGGTGCTCTACGGGCAAGGCAAAATGGATTCCGGCTACCGCGCTATGCTCTACGGCAACTGGGTGCCGCTGCTGATGTTCGCTTTCATCCTGATAGCCGTCCGCATGGAACAGGAACGCCGCCAGCGCGAACTCGACGCGCTGCGCCGCGAGATCCACGCGTTTTAGTCCGGAGCGACGAGAAAGGAATTTGAGCAATGAACGATGCCGCCGCCCGCAACTTCGAATACCTCGCCTACGGCCTCTGCGCCGTGTGGGTGATCCTGGTCCTCTACGTACTGACTCTCGTCGGCCGCGAGGGCAAGATCCGGACGCAGATCGAATCCCTGAAGCGCATGGTCGAGGACCGCGAAAGGCGCTAAAGCGAAGCGCGCTGGCGAGTGGTGGGGGGAGTGCGGACCGGTTTCAACCGGTCTCTCCGGAAGAAGAGCAGGGCTGAAGCCGTGCGCAGACTGAGGTCTGCCCCACACTGGCTCATCCTAGAACGCGTATCCCGGCGGCTTGATGCCTTTCGCGCGTAGGTAGACCTCCGCCTGCCCGCGATGGTGCGCCGTGTGCGTGAAGTACGCCCACAACCATTCGTAGCCGGTCATCTTACGAGCCGGCGGACCCACCACTGAATCGAAGCGCTCCGGAGTCATGGCTGCCACAGCCTGGTCGCAAAATGCAAACGAGTCCTTCAGGAACTGGGTGGCTGTGTCTTTATCCACGTCCACCTTTTGCGTGTCCTTGGCCCACTCGGCGATTTTGGGCGGGAGCGCCGGCTTCGTGAGACCGCTCGCATTGGCACAGCCATTCAGGTCCGCAGCCGCGATGTGCGCCATCAGTTGGCCGAAGTTCATCTCTTCCGGAGAGACTCGAAATGCGTAGCCATCCGCGGGCATGGCCTCAGCCACCGCGACGGTGAACTCGCCTGAGGTCTTCCAATGCTTCGCCAGCGCGTCTTTGACGGTAGTCTGCGCAAGCGCCGGAATAGCCAGCGCCAGAATCGTGAACACGGTTGCCTTCATGTTTCACCTCGAAACGGCGCTTGCACTGAATCCGCGCCGGGACAATTAGTATAACCGCCGCCAGATCTCGTCGGCCTGCGCGATCGCCGAAGCCAGGTCCGATTGAAACGCTGCGAGCGCCTCGCGGCTGGAAGTCAGGTAAAGTTTGCCTTTGTTGATCAGCCAGGACTGCGGATCTCCTGTAAGCGTCTTCCCTTGGCCCATGCCGTAAGCACAATGTCCTCCGTATTGTGGCAGGAATGCCCCCGGATTGGCTGCAAATTGATCACGGTGGGTCGCCGAGACGAAGCGGTACTCCGCGCCAGCGTGCTTCAGGGAAATTAGCGTGCTCCCTTCCTCAGGCTTCTTCTCCGTGAAGTAGGAGACGACGTCGTACCCACCGGCAGCAACTCCGGCGGCATTCTTGCACACTTTGCCTGCTGGTGCGGGCTTGTTCTGACTGAAGGCGGGCGTTCCTTCAACCACGAGCAGGGCAAGAATCATCAATGCGATCCGGCGGGAACGGAATCTCATAGCATCTTCTCCTTCTCATTCGATGCATACCGGCGGCAGGTTACGCCCTCAGAGATCACATTTAGGCATATGGCCCGCCCGCCTGGCTTTCGGTCCCGATCATAGCCACCCATGGCCCGCCCATCGGTTGTGACTGTGGACGGTCACTCGGTGAAAGATATTACAGGATAGGATGCAAAGGTTTTTTGCCGGGATATTGGTGACCGCTCTTGGTCTGTTCAGCCCGCTTTACTCTCAATCGCTGGGCAACTCCGCAACACTCTCTGGAACCGTTCTGGACCAGACCGAAGCCGTCTGCCGAACGCTTTGGCGCACCTCCGCAATCCGATCAGCGGATACGAGAGAAGAGCGAAAACCGACCAAAATGGCGCATTCAGCTTCATCAACGTCCCGCAGAACCAGTATCACGTCGAGATTTCCGCCAGCGGTTTCGAGAACCAGGAGCAGGACGTCAACCTCCGCAGCGCAATTCCGATCACCCTACCGGTCCATCTGGCTCTGGCCGGCGGCAAGACCGAAATGACGGTGGAGGCGGCTGGCGCGGACCTGCTGGAGACTGTCACGTATGCCCACAACGACATCGACAAGAGCCTGACCGATAGTCTGCCCACCAATTCGCCGGGCTCGGGCTTGAGCGACGCGATCACGCTCGGCACGCCGGGCGTCGCAGCGGATTCCAACGGGTTCTTTCACCCGCTCGGCGATCACGCGCAGGTTACGTTTTCGTGTGGACGGCCAACCCGTCAGCGATCAGCAGAGCAAGCAGTTCTCGACCCAGATGCCCGCTGAATGCGATCCAGTCGCATGCAAGTGATAACAGGCGCGCCTCCGGCCGAATTTGGCGACAAGACCAGCCTGGTGGTGAACACAACGACGCGCTCCGGAATGGGCCAGACCCAGCCGTTACGGGTTCAGCTGACCACGGAATACGGCAGCTTCGGCACCATTAACCAGGAGGTAGCCCTCGGCTTCGGCGGGAAAAACTGGGGCAGTTTTACGGCCGCCAATGGAATGCGATCGGGCCGCTTTCTCGACACTCCCGAATTCCAGGCGCATCCACGACGGCAGGCAATAGCGGCAACGTTCTTCCAGCGCTTCGATTACCAGCCGACGGGACGGGACATGTTTCACCTGAATCTCTTCGCTGGCGCGCAACTGGTTCCAGATCCCGAACACTTACGACCAGGCCGCCGCGGGGCAGGACCAGCGGCAACAGGTTCGCACGTTCAGCATCGCGCCCGGCTACCAGCGGACCATCGGCGCGAACCTGCTGTACACCGTGAATGCATGGTGGCGGCGAGGACTTCAGTGGGCTACTACGCCCAGCGCGAATCCTCTGTCGGACACGCCAGGCACCATCGGGCAGAATCGCAAGCCTGCGCAGCACCGGCTTCAAGACGGACCTGGCGATTGCGTAAGAAGCGTCATGCCATCAAGTTCGGCATGCAGTACGGGCAAACCGGGCTTTCCGAGGACTACTCGTTTCGCGTTGACTTCTCCGGCAATCAACCCGGTATGCCTGGATGGGTCCGGCGCCGCAGTGCCTGGATCGTCGGTGCTCGCGCCGTCTCGGGTGCGCAGACGCCGGATACACACGCGAATCCCGGCTTCGTTGCCGGGGCTGCTGCCGTTCGATCTCTCACGTGGCGGCACATTACCTGATCTTCCGCGGACGCGCGAACGATCAACCAGGCGGCGGCATTCGCGCAGGACGAAATCACGCCTTGGCGACCTCAACGTTCGAGCCTCGGACTTCGTTTTGACGACTACCGCGGTCTGTCGAGCGACTCATCGTTTTCAGCCGCGCGTCGGCATGGCGTACCACATCAAGACGACGGGCACTGTGCTGCGCACTTCCTTTACGCACGACCATGGAGACGCCTTACAACGAGAATCTGCTGCTGTCGAGTTCCACAGGGCTCGGCGGCGCTGGCGCGGGCCATGATTCGGCGCGTACGGCGACCAGGCTCTGAAGCCCGGCCATCGCAACCACGTACAATACCGGTCTGCAGCAGAGCCTTCGACAAGAAGCTCGTCATTAGACGGCGAGTACTTCTGGAAGTTCACCACCAACGCTTACGATTTCGATACGCTTTTCAACACGCCCATCGTGTTTCCCGATCTCCTGGGACAAGTCGAAGATCGACGGCGTTTCGGCTGCGCTGAGCACCACCGACATACACGGCTTCAGCGCGTTCACTGAAGTCGGCCACACGCGGGCGCGGGTCTTCGGACCCGAGAACGGTGGGTTGCTCTTCAACTCGCCGCTGGAGGACCGGCGTGTTCCGCATCGATCACGACCAGGCGTTCCAGCAGACCACGCAAGCTCCGCTACCAGCGCCAAGAAGCGACGGACCTTGGCTCGCTTTCACCTGGCGCTACGACAGCGGCATGGTCGCGGGCTCGGTCCCCGAGTCTGGCCGACGCTGCTCGCGCTGACCGCCGATCCAGCAATCGGCCATCGGTTTCTATTGCGGACAGCCAGTACGCGACGCTCGAGCAGTCCGATCACCGTCCTGCGCGTCCCCCAATTACGGCGCTACGCGTGCTGGTGATCCCGCAGCCCGGCACGGCGAACGCCGACACAACCCGCCGCGCGTCGCTCCGCGCAACCTGTTTGACGCTGGCATTGGCATCGACAACCTATTCTGACAGCGAGAACACTACAAGCTGAGCTTGCGCTTCGACGCCTGATGAACCTGACGAACAAGGTGGCGCTCTACAACTTCCTGTCCACCTTCAGCGGCACCCACTTCGTCGCGCCGCGCAATTATCAAGCCGCGGTGACGCTGGAGTTCTGAGGTATCCAAGCGCCGGGCGATCAGTTCGTCCGGCGGATGACGACCAAGGTCATGTCGTCATGCTGCGGCGCGCCCGCCGCGAAGGCGTTGACGGCGTCCACGATTCTGGCGCAAACCGTGGCTGAATCCGCTGGCTCGCGCAGTGCTTCGGCCAGGCGCTCTTCCCCAAATTGATCCTGCTCCCGGTCCATCGCCTCCGTGATTCCGTCGGAGTAGAGCAGCAGCAGATCGCCCGGTGCAAGCGTTACAGTCTCCCGCCCCAGACGCGGATCGAAGACGCGGGCCGCCGCCATTCCGAAGGCCAGGCCGGAGGTTTGAGAAACGAGATCTCGCCGCCCGCGCGAGCCAACAGCGGCGGATTGTGACCGGCGCGCACCAGTTCAACCTCGCCCGTTTCAGGCCGTAAGGCCGCGAGAGCCGCGGTCACGAAGACCCGGCGATCACGTTTCCCGCGCGTGCCAGCCGAGTAGATATGGAGGTTGGAAAGCGAAGCGATCCGCTCCACGTCGCTAGTCTCCTCGCAGACTGACGCCAGAACGCCCTTGCACAGCGTCATGTATAACGCCGCCGGCATGCCCTTGCCGGAGACGTCGGCGACGGAGAAGAGCGTGCGGCCATCCGGCAGCGAGTGGAAGTCGTACAGGTCACCCCCAACATCGGTAGCGGGCAGGCACAGCGCGGTTATGTCATATCCCGCCAGCGCCGGAGGAATAGCGGGCAGCAGGCGCCGCTGGGCTTCGCGGGCGTCGGTGAATTCGGCCTTCAAACGCTCGCGCCGGGTGGAGGGCAGATCCGCCTCGTCCACCGGCAGCCATACGTCGGCAACGGGCTCGGGCTCGCGCAGACCCAGCAGCAGTGCAATCAAGGTGACGCCGGCCAAGGACGACATTGCGGCGGAATTGAGATCACCCGAAGCAGCAAGCCACAAGTTTGACGCTGGCAAAGCCAGCGCAACGGCCAGCGCGCCCGCTTGCCAGTAAGTGAGGACCGAGATGACGCCACCCGCCAGGGCCGCCCAGGCGAGCAATTGGGGAGAGTCCTCGGTGCGAGCCTGCGTCATCGTCATCAGCACGACGGGGACCAACAAAAGCAAGCCACGGGTGACGACCCTGCGAAAGCGCAGCGCCCAGGTCAGCGCAAAGAGCGGAACGGCGAGAACGGAGGCGTCTCCGAATGAGGCGAAGGCGTCGGAGAGCGGGCTGGTGGAAAATCCTCCCAGTCCGAGCACCCTCCAGTAGGGATCGGGCGCACCCAGCCACTCCGGGGCGATTCGGCAGACTGCCAGAAGAGCGCCCGCACCCAGACCCGCGGCCACCGCGCGCAGCACATTCCCGTCGGCCAGCCGTCCGCCCACTGCCATGCGTAGTGAGGCCCAAGTGGAAGTAGCGAAGCGCTGCGCGCGCGCTTCCGCCGCCGCCAGAATCCAGGCCACCCAGGCCAGGGTGAGAGCTCCTCTAAACACCAGCCCGACGCCTTCATCGCCAGACGCCAATGTTAGCGAGAGTTCGTCGCGCTTCATGCCCCAGACCCAGGAACCCGCCGAGGCCAGAACGAGCAAGGAAAACGAGATAATCGCGAATCGCCGGTCGAAACTGCCACGCCGCCAGCCTTGGAGGCCCGCGAGCGTCGCGCCCACGGCCACAATCAGGAACATGGCGAAGCCCAAGTCGCGCAAATCCGTGGTTGTCAGTCTCCAACGGAAGGATCTGAAGAAGGAAGCGTCCACAACGTCCGGATCCAACTCGGCCTTCACCAGATGCCCATGCTTCACGCCGATGTGTATGCGCCAGTTCAAAGCGCTATTGGAGGGATCGGGGGCCTCCAATTCGTATGCTCCCTCGGTTTTGACCGGATCGGAACTCATCGGGTGAAACAACGAAGCGGAACGGCCGGCCAGACGTTCCACCGCGTTGGTCACCAGTGCGCTGAGCACGGTCTCTTCCGCCGCGGTGGGCGTCCTATGCGAGGCGCTTCCGGCGACGTCCGTATCGGCTTCCTCGCCCGAAGACCCGTCGATGTTCCAATCCAGCAACCGTCCGTCCTGTGAGATGTGAAGATGGGCGCGGACACGCTCCCCCTGTGCAGCTTTAGGACTGATCAGGTAGACTTCGACCGCGACAGAAGGCCGCAGCAACGGCGACCGGCTGAGGTTGGCATTAGACTTTACCAGACGAGATTCAGGACGGCGATCGCGGCTCAGACGCACGACGGCCGGCCAGCCATCCGTTTTCAGGTCGAAGCTTCGCGAAATGGAGCGAGCCTGCTCCACCATCGCAGTACGCGAGAGATTTCGGTCTCGCAGCGCCGCGTCGCGCTGGGGCACTGCCTGCCATAGCCACGCGGCCGCGGCCAGGCCTAATGCAGCAAATCCGACCAGCGCCAAGCGGCCCGGCCTGACTCGTGGCGGCGTCACGCGACAGCCTCCCGGTTAGCGGCGTGTATTGAGTCAACCCGCACGGCCAGTAAAGTGAGATCGTCCCCCAGGCGCCGGCGCGCGCGTCTAGAGAGCTTGCCGAGAACGGCGTTGATGATTTCGGCCGCGCTCATGCGGACCGACTTGCGTTCAAACCGGTTGTGGCGCAACATGCGGACCATCGAACCCCGGCGGCCGACGCCATCGCTGTACATCAGGATCAGGCTGCCCGGCTCCAGTGTTGCGGCGCCTTCGAAGATGCGTAGGCCGCGAACTTCCTGCGACGCCTCGGCGCACGGCAGCGCGGGCGCGTCGGGACTCCGGCGAAGCAGCAGCGTCGGCCACTCGCCAGTCCGCGCGTAGCGCAAAACGAGTTCGGCGGGATCGACGATCGCCAGGCAGAGACTACCCGTACTGCCTTCCACGAGGTGACCGATAGCAGCGTGCAGCGCGGCCAGTGCCTCGCCCGGCGACTTGCTGTTGCCCACCTTTTGCATCAGGTAGCCCTTCACCAGAGCGATAGAAAGCGCCCGCGCGAGCCTCTGCCCGCCGCCTTCGGCGAGCAACACGGCCAGGCGCCCACCGGCTAGCGGGTAAGCGTCGTAGAAGTCCCCTGCCACATCGTGAGCAGGCAGGCATGTCGCAGAGGCGTCGAGCCCATCGATTTGCGGAAATGCCGCCGGCAGAAGACAACGCTGGGCCACGCGGGTCGCGTCAATCTCCCGCTCAAGCCGCAGCCTCTCGGCGAGGTTGGACGCATACAGCGGGCGAACGTCCTCATCCCGCAGAAGCTCTCCACGCCTGGCGGCGAACCATGCGGCTATGGCTACCGCGATGCCGGCGCCCAGCAGGATCGCCAGATCGAGCGAACCCGGCGAGGCGGCCATCAGCGTACCGGCGGCGAGGCCTATCCGCAGCGTCGCCAGAGCGGCCAGACCGGCCAGCAGGTCGGAGGCCCAGAAGAAGGCGGCGAACAGTGCGGCTGCGCTGGCCACGCCCCACAACGTCTGGCCCAGGAACGCGAGACTTGAGGGCGCAACCAGGGCGAACCCGGACATCGCGGCCAGGAACACCAGGGCGAGATGCACCCGGGGCGCCTGCTTCGGCCAGCGGCGGAGCCAACGCTGCGTGATGCGCTGGAACATGGCCAGAGGGACCAGGAAGCCGAACAAGCCGCTCAGAATTGCACTGAAGGGCGCCTTCAACAGAGCCGTGAGCCACGGCACGCGCGCGAACACGAATTCCACCTCCGCCAGATCCACGGGTCCCCGCCCGTGCAGAAGTGAAGCCGCTTGAGTGCCCAGCAGCAACCATCCTCCGATCGCCATTCCCAGCAGGATCGCCGAGCCGGTGTTGTGCGTGAAAAGCTGTCCTGTGAGAAGCGCGTCCAGCGACGTCATCGTACCTGGATGGAGTTCCCGCACTTCGCCCTCGGCGGCGGCGTACGCCATGCCAAACAGAAGTGCCGCTACGCCGAGTGCCAGCGAACCGAACACAATCTGCAACGGGAGGGGCACCTGGTCGCCTGCTATTCTCATCCCCGAAGCTCGGTCGAATAAGCTCAGGCCGACAAAAACGGCAAAGATAGCGCCAGCCACCAGGATGCGCCCCTGCGGCGCTTCACGCTGCAAGGAGCGCTTGATATATCGCACAGCGATCCATGGAATTGCGATCAGAAAATAGAACACGGACAGCACGCTGTAGACTCCGCCCTCCCGATCGCCGCCACTTCGCGAAACACCCGGCGGAGGACGGCGCTCGTCCAATTCCGGCCGCACCTGCTCGCCTGCCACGCGGCCGCACACGAAATCCGCTTCGTACCGCAGAGGGATTTCCTTCAATGCGGGCACTTCCACTCGCCAGCTATAGCGGATCCTCATTGCCTGGCCCGAAACGCGAATCTCGCTTCGAGAGGGAGATTCGCTGCCGAGTTGCGGCCAGCGGGAGAAGCGCTTGAGGAAGAGCCGGCGCGCCTCTCGTTCCACGTCGTTCTCCCCGTTGGGCCCCGTGTCCGCACAGTTGCCCGTGCTCCGCAACTCCTGCCGGAACCCCGTGACCTCGCCACGCATATTTACGTCGAAAGTGAGTTTTTCGCCGGTCTTCGCGTTCTCGAATCCGGCGACCAGAGAGCGCGGTGGCGCGTTCTCGTAGAGCCAGCGGCGCATATCGGGCTGCAGCCGATGCATCGCGGCATCGAGCGCCGGGTTCGCGTGCAACTCGATGGATTCACGCCAGCCAGAGACATCCACGCCTTGCTGGTGTGCTTCGAGCGAGGCCTTATGCAGCGCACTCGCCCGGTCGAGGGCGGCTTCCGGCCAGGTGTGGGTCGTAATCTGATAACGCAGATAGAGCCCGCCGGCCCACGCCAGCGGGGATAGCAGGAGCACCCACGTCCAGACGCGCAGCGACCGCGGGGACAACCGCAGACGCCCCAAAGCGACCTCCGCCCAAGCGTGTAGATCCATGATCGTGCCGAGTGACCAGCATCTCAGATTGCGAAGCGCTAGAAAAGATGGAGGTGCGGCCACCGACAGCACAGAGCCGGGAACGAAGAGAGCGGTCCCTCCTCAAACGATCGTCGCGCCCTGATAGCGCCCCCGCCCCGAAACGGAGCCACGACCGTGAGGGAGCGGTTGTAGCAGTTGTGCGCTCTATTCTGTGTGGGGGACAGGCGCAGGGTTTCATCATTTGAGGATGAACACTCGCCTGCGGGTTAATCCATGCGGAAGGAAGCGGGCAGGAAGCTCGCAATACACCGAAAACACAGAATGGGCGGGTGCCAGTCATGCTGGCGCCCGCCATCCGGATTGCTCGCAAGATTCGTTGCGCTCGGGGTTGAGACGCTCGGAGGGAACACTGCCGATTCGCCCAGGCTATATAACCCGGCGGCACGGAAGGGTTGGGACCCTTAGCGGTTACTAGCGCTTACGCTGACCCTTGGCGATGGTCTTCACTTTGCGCTTTTGGGAACCGCGGTCCACGCCGGCGGCGCGCTTGGCGATGGCCGGAGCCTTGGCGCGCGCTTTGCGCTTCAATTCTTTCCGTTCGGTCCGGTCGGTGACGTTCTTGGTGTTCATGTCTTAATCCACTACCTTTAAACTCGCATACTTGGCCACCAGCTTTTTCAGCCCGTGGCCGGGAAAACTTACCGTGATCTTGGCTTCGTCGCCATCGCCTTCCCTGCGGAGGACCAGGCCCTTGCCATACTTCGGGTGCGCTACGGTCGCTCCCGCTCTAACCACGCCGCCACCCTTTTTCGGGGCCGTGGCCGCCATCGGCGTCGAAGCCATCTTCGGCGCAGTAAACCTTGGCGGGCCCACATTGAACGGAACCGCACCGGCCGGATTAGCTCCAGCCGAAGGCGGTCTCAGCTTCGGCTGAGCCGCGGGCTGCACCGGCTGCACGGGGAACAGCGCGCCTTGAGAAGACGCCTGTCGCACCGGTGCCAGAGGAACGCCCGCCGCCGGTCTGAAACTCGTCCCGCCACACTGGCGCCGGGTCCTGCCGGTGGCCTTCCGGACAGAGCCGCTGGAGGAACCACCTCCGGCCTCCGTGGAGGCATCGGAATCGCCGGCCCGCCGGAATTTGCCCCGGATGGCCGCATCGCCGGCGTCTGAATCCCGCGTTCGTTGAAGAACTGCGAGATGTGATCCAGCGAATTGTATGTCTTACCAGTATAAGTGTTGCGGCGCGCAACCTCACGCACCATCTGCCGTTCTCCGTACAGATCGACGTGGAAAGCGCTGGTCCGGTCCTCGGTCAGGTTCTCGATGAGTTGTGAGGGCACTTCGTTCAGGAAGCGCGATGGCGTGCACGGCTCGGGCGGACTGCCACCGTACTTGCGCCGCGACTTGGCGTGGCTCAGATAAAGCCGCTTCTCGGCGCGCGTCATGGCGACGTAGCACAGCCGCCGCTCTTCTTCGAGTTGCTCCTCGTCGTCGCGCGAGCGGCTGTGGGGGAACAGTCCCTCTTCCATGCCTGCAATGAACACGACAGGGAATTCGAACCCCTTCGCATTGTGCATCGTCAGCAGACTGATTTGCGCCTTCTCGTCCACGTCGTCCGAGTCGGAGACCAGCGCCGCGTGGTCCAGGAAATCTTCGACCGATTCGCCACGCTGCGTCGCGTCGGCGGCAGCGGAAACCAATTCCTGCAAATTGCCGCGCCTGCCATCGGCCTCGGGACTGGGATCGTTTTCGAGCATCTTGGCATATCCGGATTTCTCCAGAATCTGCTTCAACGTCTGGTCCGGCGGCCGATTCTCCAGGCCCTCTTGCAGCTCTTCGACGATCCGGCGAAACGCACCCAGCGAGGCCTCCGCGCGAGCGCCGAAGCGCCGTTCGTCGCAACCCGCGGCGATTGCCTCCCACAGGCTCAGGTTCCGCTCGCGGGCGAGCTTTTCAATCTGTTCGACGGTCGTCTTGCCGATGCCGCGAGCGGGCACGTTCAACACGCGCAGCAGCCCGACGTTGTCCTTCGGATTGAGCAGCAGTTTCAGATACGCCAGGGCGTCCTTGACCTCGGCGCGATTGTAGAAGCTCAACCCCCCGACGACCTTGTACTTGCGGCCGTAGCGGCGCAGCGCTTCTTCGATCTGCCGGGACTGGAAATTCGTACGGTACAAGATGGCGACGCGGAGCATCGGCTCGCGCTTCAACGTCTTGTCGATGGCCTCGGCGATGTATAACGCTTCCTGCTCGCCGTCCGCGGCCTCGAACAAGCAGATTGGCGCGCCCGCGTCCGACTCCGTCCACAACCACTTGCCTTTGCGCGCGGTGTTGTGGGCCACTACAGCGCCGGCCGCTTCGAGGATGGTCTTCGTGGAGCGGTAGTTCTGCTCCAGCCGGATCACTCTTGCGCCCGGGAAGTCCTTCTCGAAATCGAGGATGTTCTTGATGTCCGCGCCGCGCCAGCCGTAAATCGACTGGTCTTCGTCGCCGACCACGGCCACGTTGTTGTGCTTCGTGGTGAGCAGCCGCATCAGTTCGTACTGCGAGCGGTTGGTGTCCTGATACTCGTCGATCATCAGGAACTGATAGCGGCGTCCGTACCAGTCGCGCGTTACTGCGTCGTGCCGCAGCAGGCGGACGGTTTCGAGCAGCAGGTCGTCGAAATCGAGCGCGTTCGCTTTGCGCAGCTCTACTTCGTACTCCTCGTAGACCTTCGCCAGGCGCTCCCCTTGCGGGTTGGTGGCCGCCTTGTAGAAGTCCTCGGGAGAAAACTTGCGGTTCTTGCCCTGGCCGATCGCGGAAAGCGCCGCGCGGTACTTCATAAACTCTTCGTCGAGTCCGAGTTTCTTGAAGACGCGCTTCACAATAGCGAGTTGATCGTCGTCGTCGTAAATCTGAAAACTGCGGGTGAAGCCGGGCCGGATCTGCGCCAGGGCGTCGCCGTCGCGGCGCAGCACGCGCACGCAAAAGCTGTGGAACGTGCTGACTGTGGGCGCGTCGATCGACGAAGCGGCGCCGAGCAGCTTCATCACGCGCTCTTTCATCTCGCCGGCGGCCTTGTTTGTAAAGGTGACCGCCAGAATCGAGGCTCCGGGAACGCGCCGCGCCTTAATCAGGTGGCAAATGCGGTGGGTAATGACCCTAGTCTTGCCGCTGCCCGCTCCGGCGAGTATGAGCAGAGGCCCTTCGAAGTGTTCGACCGCTTCGCGTTGTTGCGGATTGAGACCAGACAGGAAGTCCATGCGCGGGGGAAAACCTGAGTGTAACATGCCGCGACCTTCGAATCCTGCCAGAACAGCCCGCAAATCGTTGATGTAAAAAGAGTTGGATTGTTTGAGGGAGGTAAACGAAAGTCAGCTTAATTGTTGTAACCTGACAGTGAGCCGGTATCGCCTAATAAGCGAGGAGATTTTTCGCTCGGCGGTACCGCTCTATGACTTCGGATGCTGGTCGAATTCGAAACCGTCGAGCGTGCCCGGGATGGCGATACGGCAGCCTTCACCATCCTGGTGAACACCTATCGGCGGCGGATTCTCGGTACGATCAGCCGGCTGATCGGCCGTCCGGACGATGTGGAAGATGTGGCGCAGGAAGTGTTCATGCGGCTCTACGATTCGCTGGGCCAATTGCGGCATCCGCAGATCTTCGAGCCGTGGCTGTACCGGTTGACGATGAATGCCTCGCTGGACTATTTGCGGAAGCGCAAGCGCAGGCCGGAGTCTCGGATGTCGGACCTGAGCGAGCAGCAGGTGGTGGCCGCCGACGCCCGCGTGGGAACGGAATTCGACCGCGATCTGCGCGAAAAGAACCGCGTGCGCGAGTTCATGGGCGAGTTGTTGGGAAAGGTTTCGGAGGAAGACCGCGTCTTGCTCACGCTCAAGGAAGTCGAGGGATTGTCCTTGAAGGAGCTCGAATCGGTCTATGATGTCAACGAGAACGCTCTTAAGGTCCGGCTGTTCCGGGCCCGCCAGAGGGTACTGAAGGCGTTTGCGGCGCTCGGGGAGAAGGATCCCCGCGGAAAGGAAGCCGTATGAGGGACGGTTTCGATCGGAACAGACAAGACCCGGCCGAACGGGAGACGCTCGACAGTCGGCTGGACGCGCTTTTCGCGGCCTACCGCGAGGCGTGTCCGGAGCCGGAGGCTTCACCCGACTTCATGCCTCGCCTGTGGGCGCGCATCGAGAGCCGGCAGCAAACACAGGCGGCGTTTGCCTGGCGCCGCTGGGCGCAAACTTTCCTCAGCCTGGCCGCGGCGGCTTGCCTGCTCATCGTTGTTCTCCAGGTTCTGCCGCAGTCCACTCCGCCTATTTCCACTCGACCTATATCGACCAGTTGAGTGAAGACGACGGGCCTGAGAACATGCTCCTGCAAGAGGTTGCGACAGCCGACGCCAAGCCGGCGCTGCAGCCCGCCGCTCTGCGCGAGACTGCGCCGGAAGGAACCAATCGCAGATGAAGCCAGTGGGGTGGAGAATCGCACTGTATTTCGCGCTAGTGTTCGCCGCGGGCATCGGAGTTGGGATTCTGGCGCAACGCTATGTGATCGCAAGGCCCGTACAGGCCGCCGGCCACGCGCCCGCGCGAGTCCGAGAGATTCCGCAAGGCGATGGTCGAGGAGCTAACCAAACGCCTGAGTCTGGACGCGGGGCAAGTTACTCAGCTCCAGACCATCCTCGACGGGTCGCGCAAGGAATTCCAGGATTTTCGTGAGCGTCACAAAGACGAGATGAAAGCGATTTACGATCGCCAGCACGAACAGATTGCTGCCATGTTGCGTCCGGATCAGCGCGTTGCCTACGACAAACTGCGCGCGGAGCGCGAAGTGGAAATGAAAAAGCACGAGCGCGAAGAAGAGTCCAAGAAGCACGGCTCAGGTCACTGACCAGCCCTGAAACGGAGATCCACCCTGGAAACGGAGTCGCCCTGAAACGGAGCCGCGACCGTGAGGGAGCGGTGCCAATGCGTTCACCACGGTTCGGCTCATACGTGCGAAGCGACTTGAACGCAGGCTTGCTCGGGAATAGAAATCGGCGTGAGTGACGATTCGCCACTCACGCCGATTTGTTTTCGAATCCGTTGATACCTGCTTTCTTCGCCCCGACGGTCTCGGCGCGCTTCCGCTTCACTTCAGCCGATTTGGCCAAAATCTTAACAAAGCGGTCGACGCGGCCTTCGGTGTCCATGAGCTTCTGTTTGCCCGTGTAGAAGGGGTGGCAGTTAGAGCAGATTTCCACGCGCATGTCGCCCTTATGCGTGGATCGGGTTTCGAAGGAATGACCGCACGCGCAGGTCACCTTCAGTACGTTGTAGGCGGGGTGGATGCCAGCTTTCATCTGTTCTTCCTTAACTTTTTCACTTTAGCACACGCATCCAGCAGGCGCTAACTTCAGCGTCGTGAACGCTTCGGTGGCACCGCCGGCGCAGCCTGCCGCCTTGAGGAGATCCCTTATGGTATCGCCCTATGGAATCAGCGCTTTGAGGAGCGGATCCACCCAGGCGTCCTTCGCCATGTCCCACAGGATAAAGTCCGAGTCGAACTGCCAGTACGACCAGGCCCAGCCCAGCGATTCGGCCGTGCGAGCGGCGTGCGCCGTATAGCGGACGCGCGATTCCATGTCGGCCTTGTCGTAGGCCCCGAACTCGCCGAGAAGGATCGGCCGGTTCGCGGCGGTAGCCCATTCCTGAACCGAAGCGAAGTCCTTCTCCATGCGCTGCTTCTCGGCTTCCGTGCCCCAAGGGATTCCCGAGAGCTTTGCGGTTGCCTTATTCCACGGCGCGCCCTGGTGCGTGAACTCCATTGGCAGATAGTAGTGGACGGTCACGATGATGTGCCGGTCGTCCGCTGGAAGCTCCATTTGCTTCAGCGTGTGGATGTTGTTCCAGAACGAAGGTCCGATGATGACGTTGCGCGTCGGATTCGTCTTGCGGATGATGCCAGAGCCTCCTTGAGATAGGCGTTCCACAACTCCGAGGTCACCTTCCCGTTAGGCTCGTTCAGGATCTCGAAAAGCACGGCTGGCGGAGCGTCCTTGTAGCGCTCCGCGATTTGCCGCCAAAGGGCCATCAGTTTCACGTGGCAGCCCTCGGCGTCCGCACCGCAGTAAGTGAAGTCGTGCTCGTCGAGGATTATGGTGAGGTTGTTATCGAGCGCGCCCTTCACGGCCCAATCCAGCGTCTTCAACCAGGTGGGATCGAGCCGATATTCCTTATCCATATGATCGAAGGAGGCCAGGTTGACGCGCACCGCCTGGAAGCCGGCGTCGTGGATCAGTCCGAAGTGACGATCGCGGAAGCGCGCCTTGGAGAAGTCCTTCCATAGCGGGTCGTAGCCGATGATATTGACGCCGCGCCGCATCTGCCGCGTCTGCTCGAAGGCATCCATCCCGCTAGCCGAAGCAGAGCCAGTCTCGGGCACGAACTCCAGGTAGTCGAGGTTGAAGTTGCCCTCCTTCAGCACGGACAGCTTCATCACGTGAATCCCCTTTTCGAGCTTCACCTCCGCGAGGTTCTCGACGTTACGCCAGATGTGCCAATGCGTGGTGGTGGGCAGCGTGATGGGACCTGTCTGGTCCACGCCGTCGAAAGCCAGGGCGATCTGAGCCACGTCGGTACGGGATGTCATATGCGCCCGGATCCTGTGCTTGCCCGAGGCTTGAACATCGATCGTGTAGTTCACCCACTCGCCCGGCGCGGTCCAGCCGAGATAAAGCTCGCCGGTTTTCTCCTGCGCGCCGTCCACGGTCTTGTCGATGTTTTTCTTCGTGTATGAAAGATCGACGCCTTCGTCCTGCCGGAACCGGTCGACGAACGTCGTGCCTTGGTTCAGTTTCCCGCTGCCGTTATTCACGGCGTCCGTGTCGTGATAGGCGACACCTTCGCCGCCCGTGTCGTAGAGTTCGGCCTGAACCCGTCCGGGCACTGCCTGAGGCGTGCCCTCGAAGGGCTTGCCCGCATACCCAGCAGGCTGAGCCGCCACAGCGCCAGCCAGCAGGGCCGCGAGAGGAACCAATCGCGAAATCGTGGTGAGAATGTCGTGTCGCATAAAGATGACGTGTTTTCGCAAAGAGAGTGCGAAAGCGCAAGTTAGCCGGCCCTCGCCGCAGAGATTATTTCAATTGTGGCGGCTGCGCACAATGCCGGCGTCGGCCCGGCTCATCCAAAGTACTTGAAGTGCTTCCAGAACTCCGCCCAGGGCTGCTTCAACCTGCGGCACAAGTAGATCTCCTGGTGCCTTGTCGTCTCTTCGTTTTTCACGTTGAAGCTGTTGGTGATGTGGCCCACTAGCTCACAGGTCTCGAAGTTCTTTTCGAGGAATTCACGCGAGATCCCGACGACGATTACCGTCTGCGGCGGCGGATTGGTATAGCCACGCAGCCAGTACGAGTCGATCCGCTCATCGCTCGCGGCAATCCGTGCGCCGGACCGTACAGATTCAGCGCGCCCGCTTCCCCGTAGTTGCCGGCGAGAATGCCCAGTTGCGCGCGGTCCGAAGCGGGCAAGGAATCGCGAATGCCTGCGACGGTCTGTACGAGTTCCGGCCAGCCGATCTCTTCCCGCAAATCGCCGTTCTTGCTGGATGCGAAATCCCACCAGCGCGAATTCACTGGAGCAATGGGCAGCACCACCGCGGTGATGAGCAAGCCTCCCACACCTAATGCCGTCCAGAGAAGGCCCTTCGTCACACGCGCCCACGCGGTGCTCATCTTCGCAATCCAAAGTTCCGCGGACACGGCGCCGGCGGCCAACAGCATCGGATAGGCGGGCGCCTCATAGTAGTCGCGGCCGTGCGTGAAGAGATAGAGCAGGAAGGTGAGCACATACAGCCAGCCGATCAGCTTGTAAGGTTCGCCTTCCTTCTTGCGGAAGTAATACCAGAGCCCGGCCAACCACAACGGAACGGTGAAGAGATTGGCTCCCACCATCAATTGCCCCGTCAGATAGCTGTCGGTGCGCCCGATGCGGATGTCGCGCGCGTGGTTGCTGCGCAGCAGCTCCAGTGAAATGAAGTCGTGTTGGAATTGCCAGATCAGGTTGGGCAGAAAGATCAAGAAGGCCAGCGCCGCTCCGCCCCACAGCCAGGGACTCCGTAGATAGCGCCGCGCGGGCGTGAACACGATTCCGCCGATGAGCGCAGCCAGCAGGAAGGCCATGGTGTAGCGCGTCATCAGTCCCATACCGGCCACGGCCCCGATGGCCAGCCACCAGCGCGGATTGCCGCTGTTCAACAGGCGGATCAACAGGTAAGCGACGGTCACCCACCACAGGTAGTCGAAGGTGACGTATTGAAACAGCGCTCCGCTGCCCAACGCCACCGGCGCAATCGCGACGGCGACCGCGGCGACGACTGGGCCCACCGCCGGCCACCCAATTCACGGGCCATCAGGCCCGTCAGCACCAGGACCACACCCTGCGCGAGCGCCGCGAGGCATCGGACGCCGACGGTCGTCGGTCCGAACAATTCCATTCCCAGCCGTGCGATGAACGGAGTTACTGGGGGATACGCGGGATAGCCCCACGCGAGGTAACGCGCATCGTCGACGGTAGCCAATTCGTCGCGGTGGAAGCCGTACTGGCCGTTGGTCAGCGTGTGGATGACAACCAGGCAGAGCGCCATCAGGATCAGGAGACCCGGATCGCTGAACGGGAAGTCTTGCCAGGCGCGGGAACGTCTCACGGGCTGTCTTCACTCCATTTGTGGGATCGATGCGAATCCGACAGGGCTATTGTATTCCAGCCACGGCCTGCGGAGTGTGCACGAGCCCGATGCGGACGGCTGTGCGGATAGAATGGCGTTGGCATGAAACCGTTTCGACCCCTCCTTGTCGGCCTCGTTGGACTGACCCTCAGCACGGAGCCATGATATCTCTTCACCTCTTTCCCCGGCAACGGCGAGACGGGCGTACTCCTGGCGCTCAGCCCGGAGGGCCGTACGTGGACGCCACTCAACGGCAATCAGCCGTGGATGGAGCCGGGGGTGCCCGGTACGCTGATGCAGGACCCGTGGCTGGGCCAGGGGCCGCCCTACTATTCGCTTGCGGTCGGATTCCTGGAACGCCATTTCCGAGATCGGCCCAATTGCCGCGCCTGCGGCAAGTGGGGCGGGAACATGTTGAAGGCCGGCCGGTCTGGAGACCGGCCTGAAGTTTCACATTTGGGAGCGCGTTTGGGGATGACCGGCTTTGTATCAGGGCATGCCTTCAGGCGTGCCGAACCGTTGCGGAAAGGAATCGGCTTCAGCCGCTGCGAAGGGCGCGAGCGTGCTTGTATGGCGCGCGCGAGGAAATGTCCTGAGTTCGGCTGAAAGAGCCATGCAGTTCGTCCAGGGTGGATCTTAGCGCTCTAGCGGGAATGTGGCGACAGGGGAGAGATCGGGCAGCACGAGTTCTCCGAATGTTGTTTTACCTGGTTGGCGGAGAGGAAAGCAGCGGCGGCTGAAGCCGGGACTGAGGGCGCTCCTGCGGCACGCCTAGGCATGCCCCGATACATTGCATACGCGCCACTTCGATCCGGCCCCGCTCGAGGCCCCGCTGAAATGTAGAAACTCCAGGGCCGGTCTGGAGACCGGCGTTCCCAGGGATACTACCGCTCCTGACGGTCGCGGCTCCGTTTCAAGGTTGTTGCTTCGAAGCGCTATTGCGTTACGGTGAACGAACTGTGCAACTGCGCGTCCGAGTTGTTGCCGGCCCACACATCGAATTTCGCCGGATCGACGACCCACGTTTTCGAGGCGCTGTTCCAGTACTTCAGCTCTTTCTCACCCAACTGGAAGTGAACCGTCTTCTTCTCGCGCGGCGCGAGGGTGATGCGCTCGAAGCCTTTCAATTCGCGCACCGGCCGGGAAGCGCTGCCTGATCGCTGGTGGATGTAGAGCTGCGCGACTTCATCGCCGGGGCGGCTGCCCGTGTTCTCCACATCGACGCTGACTTCCAGGGCCTGGCCGGCCTTTACCTCGCTCTGGCTGACGCGCAGGTTGGAGAAGGCAAAGCTCGTATAGCTCAGTCCGTAGCCGAACGGGTACAGCGGCGTGCTGGCTTCGTCCCAGTAGCGCTTGTCCTGATTGCGCGGATCGTGGCTCACGTTGTGAGCGTAATACATAGGCTCCTGGCCCACATGGCGCGGCCAGGTCAGTGGCAGTTTGCCGCCCGGATTGGCGTCGCCGAAAAGCAGGTCGGCGATGGCGTTGCCAGCCTCGGTACCTGCATGCCACGCTTCCAGAATCGCCGGCACGTGCCCAGCGGCCCAAGCGATGTTCACCGGCCTGCCCGTGACGAGCACCAGCACCACAGGCTTGCCCAGCGCGGCCACGGTCTCCATGAGTTGCTGCTGCCTGCCGGGCAGTTCGAGCGACATTTGCGACGCCATCTCGCCGCTCATTGCGGGCGTCTGCCCGAGCGCGAGGACGATCGACGTCGGAATGCTTGGCCAACTCAACCGCTTTGTCGAACTCGTCTACGCTCCGGGCCTCGGTCCAGGCTGGTGTGGGCTTGGGACCCAGGAAACTATCGAACATCGAGGGGAACTTTTTACGGATCTCGACACCCGGCGCGAACTCCACTTTGCTGCCCGCTCCGAGTTTGTTGCGGATCCCTTGAACGATCGTCACGGCATCCGACTTCAGACCCATGGTCGTCCACGAGCCGAGCATGTCGTTCAGTGAATCGCCCAGCGGGCCGATGACGGCGATGGACTTGCCAGCGTCTTTCTGCAGCGGCAGCATTCCGCCCTCGTTGCGCAGCAGCACAGCCGAGCGCTGAGCGGCCAGTCGCGCGGCCTGCCGGTGTTCCGGTGCCGTGTAGACCTGCTCCACGCGGCTCTCATCCACGTAGGGATGTTCGAAGAGGCCAAGCCGGAATTTGGCCGCGAGGATCGGACGCACCGAGTCGTCGATGAGGGACATCGGGATGCGTCCCTCCTCAACGAGGGCCGGAAGGTGATCGAGATAGGTATGGCTTGCCATGTCCATGTCGATACCGGCCGTCAGCGCGCGGAACCCTGCGTCTTTCGCGTCCGTGGCAAAGCCGTGCGTCACCAGGTCGCCGACCGCATTGGCGTCGCTCACGACGAATCCCTTGAAGCCCCACGTCTTGCGCAGCACGTCCCGCAACAGGAACTGGTTCGCGGTGGCTGGCACGTTGTTCAGGTCCATGTACGCGCTCATGAACGTGGCGGCGCCCTCGTCGGCGGCCGCCTGGAACGGCGGCAGGTAGACGTTCCACATCTGATCTTCCGAAATGAAGACGGACTCGTAATCCCGGCCGCCCTCGGCCGCGCCATAGCCCGCGAAGTGCTTCGCGCAGGCCAGCACGCGGTCGGGCTGGCTGACGTCCTTGCCCTGGAATCCGCGCACCTGCGCCCGAGCGATTGCGGCGCCCAGATAAGGATCTTCGCCCGCGCCCTCGATGAGGCGGCCCCAACGCGCGTCGCGCGCGATGTCCACCATGGGCGCGAAGGTCCAGTGAATGCCGGATGCGCGTGCCTCGCGCGCGGCCACGCTTTGCGAGCGCTCCACCAATGCGGGATCCCAGGATGCGGCCATGGCCACAGGGATCGGGAAGATGGTTTTGAAACCGTGGATCACATCGAGCCCGAAGATCGAAGGGATGTGCAGGCGCGACTGCTCGACTGCGATCTTCTGCAGGCGGTTGATCGCTTTCGGATCTGAGAGCCAGAGTATCGAGCCCGCATGTCCTCTTCGCACGCGCTCGTCGATCCCAATCTTGTCCGGGATGAAAGCAATGCCGCCGATCTGCGACAACTGGCCGACCTTCTCTTCGATAGTCATCTGGCGCAGCAGATCTTCCACCTTGCGATTGGGCTCGGCGTCATTCGCTGCGGCCGCGGCTGGCGCGGCGTCAGAGGGCAATGAGATAACTCCTAACAGGACGCAGGGAACCAGCCGGCGTAACGCCGTCAGAATTATCGATTGGTTTCTCATTCAAAACTCCATTCCAATTGCCCGCAAATTGCACTCGTGATGCGCGGATGTTCCTCACTACGCTCGGGCCTTGTGGAATCCGCGGAGTGGGGCCCGCCGCCGTCTTGGGAGCATCGGGCAGAGGAATCGCCCCCATTTCGCTTTCCATCGGGCCGCCCAGCACAACGCTGCTAGACGCTGGCCCAATCGGAAACCTGGCGGTGGCGAAGTGCTTCCCTAATGGAAGGCCAAGGCTTTCGAATGGGTGCCGTGCCTGGCTGGCCGCGAGCATGCAGTGCAGGGTCAGTGGCGGCAGGGCACGCACGGGGTGGCGCATTACGCCCTACATGCTACTTCATTCCCGGCGCGGGTAGGAATGGAGTCGCACTCGCGCCGGTCCTGTTCTTAACGCGGAACGAACTACTGAACCTTGGTGGCCGTGAAGGTCCCCGAGACGTCGAACGGCTGAACGTCAACGTCGCCCTTCACGGTCGTAGGCGACTGAACGCTCCCCTTGTACGTGGCTGTCAGGGCCTGGCCGTTGTACTCGCCTTTATGCGTCCAAGTCACCTTCTCGCCCTTCACCTCGCCGGTCAGCGCCTGATCGCCGCCCTCCAATTTGCAGTTGCCGGTCAGCTTCTCTCCGTCCTGCTGGAAAGAGCACGTGGCGGAGTGCGTCTCGCCCCCCACCTCGATGTCAACTTTCCATGAACCCGAGAGAGCGATTGTGACCGTGGTCGTTTCCTTCTTGGGCTCCTCGGCCGCGGCTTTCGTCAGGGTGAACTCGCCGGAGGCGCCTGCGACCTCGATATCGCCCTTGGCTGCCGTTTCCGATTCGAAAGTGCCGGAGTAATTCAGCGTATAGGTCGATCCCGCGTAATCGACGTCGTGATGGAAGGAGATTTTCTTCTCCTGGATCTCGCCCGCGACATTCCATACGCTCGTGCCTTCCGCTTTGCAGGTTCCCGCGAGTTTGGCGGCGTCCTGTTTGAAGTTGCAGTCCGCCAGGATCGGATTGCCCGCGACTTCACCCTTCAGTTGCCAGCGGCCCGTGGCGTCCGCCGCCGCGAGCGGCAGAACGGCCAGTCCGAAAACGACGACAGCAGTCCATGTGGATTTGATCATGGTAAGAGTTGTTCCCCTGAGTTCCGTATATCTCCGCGCTCGTACTTCCAATAGTCTCTCAAGATTAGAGCGCAATTCAGCCCCGCGGTTTCATCATCGGACGTATGTCGTGGAATTGAAGCCGGCAACCCGCGCAGTAGTACATGGGCGCTCTTAGTAACCGCTGTATCATCCGCAACGGATTGACGCGGAATTCTTCGATGTAATCCCGCTCCTTTTGCACCTTGACCTGCAGACTGCCGCATTCCGGGCAGCGGGCGTGGAAGGTGATCCAGGGCATCCGCAAGAACCGGGGCACGGCGAGCTTCGGCGGTTTGTTCAAGTAGGAGACGCCAATGCGATGCAGGCAATCGTCGCATTCGTAGACGGCTGCGTATCTCCAGCGGTCCGCGCGCGTGCGGCGCTGGCGGCTCATGCGCTCGGATTTGCATTTAGGGCACTGCATTTTACCGGCGTCCGCATCTCACCAGAGTGTGCCCCACGAGTAACCCTTGTCCTAAGCCAGATTAACAAGTCATGGAAGTGGCCCGCATCAAACGGGCACGTTTGCACGCCCGGCTTTGGTGCATCCTGGTAGTCTGACTGAACCGGGTGCGCCGCCGTCTTAGATCGGCCCAGCACGCGAGCGAGCGCCACAATGAAGCAGCCCCAGGATTTGCGTTCGATTGAGTCCCATTATGGCCGGGGCGCCATCCTCGACAGCATCTTGCGGGCTCTCACCGCGGCGGGGAAGGACCTGTCGCATCTCCTGCCCGCTGACCTTGCCCCGGTTGACGAATTCCATGTTCGGGGCAGGCAGGCGACCGTCGAGTTGGCCGATCTCGCGGCGCTGCGCCCGGGCGAGCGTGTACTCGACGTCGGATGCGGGCTCGGTGGTTCGGTCCGCTATCTTGCCGTCGAACATGAAGTCCGAGCCGTCGGCGTGGATCTGACCAAGGAGTACATCGATGCGGCGGGAGTTTTGGCTCGCATGGTCGGTCTTGCCGGCCAAGTCGATTTCCAGCAGGCGAATGCGTGCGAGCTGCCCTTTGAGGACGCTTCCTTCGACGTAGTCTGGACCGAACACGTGCAGATGAACATCGCGGACAAACGAGCCTTCTACGCCGGGTTGGCGCGAGTTTTGGCTCCCGGCGGCCGGCTCGTGTTTCACGACATTTTTCTAGGCGAGGGCGGAGAGCCGGGCTTTCCCCTGCCTTGGGCCGAGGATTCGGCGCTGAGCTTTCTCGCGTCCCAAGACGAAGTCCGGGATATCCTCACTGAATTGGGTTTCGACATTCGGCTTTGGCAGGACATAAGTCCGCTGTCGCAAGCCTGGTTTGAAGCGAAGGAGAGGAGTCTCACGAATTCCGGCACGCCGCCCCTGGGCATCCACCTGCTGATGGGGGAGACGGCGCACACGAAAGTGCGCAACATGGGCCGCAATTTCCGCGAGGGGCGAATCTCCTCCGTTCAGGCCGTGTGCGCCTTGCGTTGACGTGGATCGCCTGGGCGCCTCCCCGCTCGCCCGGCCTGCTCTGGCATAATCGGAACACTGGAGCTTTAACTCTGATGCCGGACAACTCATCCCGCCGTAATTTCCTCGCAGCCGCCGGGCTCGCACTGCCTGCCACGGCGCTTGCCGCCACAACTGGTCTCCCCGCGCCGATACCGGCCGCGGCGCCTCCGGCTGGCTCGAAGAAGCCCAGCCTGCAGTACCGCACGCTCGGCAAGACGGGGCTGAAAGTGACCACCATGGGCTTCGGCTGCATGGTGACCTCCGACCCGGTCGTCATCTCAGCAGGCCGTCGAGATGGGAGTCAACTTCTTCGACACCGCGCGGGTTTACCAGGGCGGCAACAACGAGCGCATGGTGGGAGCGGCACTGAAGGGCAAGCGCAAGGGTCTGATTCTTTCCTCGAAGACCCTGGCCCCGACCAAGGACGGCGCGCTCGCTCACCTGGAAACCAGCCTCAAGGAGTTGCAGACCGACTACCTCGACATCTGGTACCTCCACTCTAAGAGCAAGCCCGAACACATCACCGACGAATTGCTCGAAGCCCAGCGTATCGCCAAGCAACAGGGCAAGATCCGCTTCGCCGGCATCAGCACGCATGTCGGTCATCGCGAACTGATCCCGGCCGTCATCAAGTGCGGAAAGTTCGACGTGCTGCTGGCCTCCTACAACTTCACGATGGGCAGCAGCATCGACGACCTGCTGGAGCAGACGCGCGCTGCCGGCATCGGACTGGTCGCCATGAAGGTGTTCGCGGGCGGTTACAAGCCGATCCCGGTCGTTCCGAGCGATCCCGACGTGATCAAGAAGCTCCACCGCGAAGGCGCCATGCTCGCCGCCCTGAAGTGGGCCATGAAGAACAAGCACGTCGATACCACCATCCCGAGCATCACGGACCTGGATCAGCTCGACGAGGACCTGCGCTCCATGTCCAGCCCGTTCAATCCGGCGGACGAAAAGGTGCTGAGCGCACAGCTAGAATTCCTGCGCCCGCGCTACTGCCGCATGTGCAACTCCTGCGATGGCGTCTGCTCGCAAGGGCTGCCCGTCGCCGACGTGCTCCGCTTCCTGATGTACGCCGAGGGCTATGGCCAGTTCCCGATGGCGCGCGAGAACTTCCTCGCGATGCCCGAGGAGCTGCGCAACGTGCGCTGCGGCGATTGCACCGATTGCACGGTGAAATGCGCCAATGGCGTGCAAGTGCGCGACCGGCTCCAGCGCGCACAAGAAATCTTTGCCTGACAACGCTCCTCCGTGTGGGGCGGACCTCCAGGTCCGCGCGGCGCCAGGCATCGCACTGCCGTTTCTACATTTGGAAATGCCTTCGGGCATGATCGGCTTTGTATCAGGGCATGGCTTTAGCCGTGCCGAGCCGTTGCGGAAAGGAATCGGGCTTCAGCCCCTGTGAATGTCGCGACCCGCTCATTTGGCTATGAGGAAAACCGCGGGGGCCAAGGCCCTCGACTGAACGTGTTCTTGCGGCACGGCTAAAGCCATGCCCTGATACATGGCATACCGCCTGTTCGAACTGAACCCGATGCACCCTCGCTGAAATGTAGAGACTCCACCGCCCCGGGCCTCCAGGCCCCGCAAGTTCAGCGAGTCTGAGCATGCTGCGGGCTCTGGACCAGCGCCTGTGCGGCTGTGGAGTGCCGCCCCATTTGGCTCGGCATCGCCCACTCCAAACGCTCTCCTTACTGCTTGCTTCGCTAAGCTCTAGTCATGTGTCATTCGGCAATCTCTTGCGGAGATCGCGGCGCACATCCGGCGTCGCGATCTCTCGCCCGTTGAAGTTGTCCAAGCATCGTTGCAGCGGATCGAGCGAGTCAATCCCTCCATCAACGCATTTATCGAGGTCTGCGCGGAGGAAGCGCTGGCCTCGGCGCGCGCCGCCGAGGATCTGCTGATGAAGAGCGGCGACCCTCTTCCGCCGCTGCTGGGCGTGCCCCTTTCACTGAAAGACAGCTTCGATCTGGCGGGCCATGCCACGCGCACCGGCAGCCTCTCGCGCGAGCACGAGATCGCCGAGAGGGACTCCTGGGCCGCGGCGCGCTTCAAGGCCGCTGGCGGCGTCATCGTCGGCAAGACGAGCACGCCGGAATTCCTGATGAACTACGAGACCGATAACGCCTACATAGGCCGCACCAATAACCCCTGGAATCTGGACCGAACGAGCGGCGGATCGAGCGGCGGCGAGTCGGCCTCCATCGCTTCGTTCTGTTCCGCCGGCGGCATCGGGAGCGACGGCGGCGGTTCGATCCGCGAGCCGGCGCACTTCTGCGGCATCTGCGGATTGAAACCTACGCCCGGCCGGGTCCCGATCACCGGTCACTGGCCCGTCTGTTCGCACCCGACCGGCTTCATGGGCGTGGGCGGTCCCATGGCTCGCACGGCTGCCGACGTGCGCGTTCTCTTTCAGGTCCTCGCCGGCGACGATCCGGGCGATCCGTTTTCGGTTCCGCTGCCACTGAGCGATGGCAGCGGCGCGGCGCGCTTGCCCCGCCGCGTAGCCGTACTCGAACAATACGGAGACACGCCGGTCCAGCCCGCCGTGCGCGAAGCGGTCCGAACCGCGGCGAGACTGCTGGGCGATATGGGCATCGAGGTCGTGCCCTTCGACTTCGAACTGATGCGCGGCTCCCACGAACTGTGGCGTTACTTCTTCGTGGACGTGCTGAACGTTCTGCTGCGCGCGCTGATCGACGGTCGCGAAGATCGTTGCCACTGGACGGGCCTGGAGTTGATCGACACGGTCAAGGGTCAGGCTTCGCCGTCGATGCTCGATCTGGTCATCAAACTAGGCGAGCGGGACGCGATGCGGGCGCGGTTGCTCTCCGGCTTGCGCGAAACGCCGGTACTGCTGATGCCCGGGTTCGGCGTGACGGCGTTCCCGCACCGCCAACGCATCTTCCCCACGCCGCAAGGTGACATCACGTTGATGGACGCGATCCGGCTGGTGTCTCCGTGGAACCTGTTCGGCATGCCGTCCATGAGCGTCCCGGTTTCATTCGATTCCGAAGGGATGCCGGCGGGCGTGCAATTCGTCGGGTTGCCCTGGAGCGAAGAGATGCTGTTGGAACTGGCCGTGCGGTTCGAGGAAGCTCGCGGCGCGTTCCCTGCGCCCCGGGAACGCCGATCTCCAGATCGGCCCTAATTGCCGCGTCAGCGGCAACTTGTGACCGCTCGGTCGCTCACGTTCTCAACGAGAGCACCCACCGCGCCTTACGGTCGCGGCTCCGTTTGAAGGGTGGAATCTTCGCACCAAACCGGAATCGCGTTGATCGTGTGAAAGCGGTCGCCCGTACTCAGCGTCTCGCCGGTGCGGCAATGCCGTTGAGCCAGAATCTGCTGCGGCGTCTGCGGCCGGAGCCACCATTTGCTGCTGTACGCTACCCAGAAATGCGCCCCGCGCGTGTCCTCCAGAGTGGTGTTCTCCGTGATCCGCAGCCGCTTCGCCACCGCCGTTAGAGCTTGCCGTTCTGCTGCCGTGAGAGGCGCCGCGATGCCCGTGTCCCCGCCCTCTCGCAGCACACCCGAGTAAAACCAGAACGGGTAGTGGACGTAGCGGTCGAGCGCATACAACTGAACTGGCCCCGTGCTCCGCTCTTCGCTGGCGAGCATACGGAAGACCAGCGTGTCGTAAGGCGTCTTTTTGTCGTCGCCCTGGAGTTGGTGCTGGATCGCCATGAAAGACCAGAAGGCGCACATCAGGATCCCGAGGATGCGAATGGCCCGGAAGCGGAGCCGGAAGAACGGGATCACGCACAGCACCATCAGCGGTTCCATGACGAAGATCAAGTGCCTCTGGCCCCAAATCGAATTCTTCATCAGCAAGGACGCGCCGAAGGCGGCCAGTACCGGGCCACCCACGAAGAACGCCAGCAGACCGACCGCGTGACTGTAATTGCCTTCGCCGCGCCGGGCCCGGTTCAGGATCGCTCCAACGCCGATCACCGCAAGCATGGCGAACATCACCCAGACGACCGGGCGGATGGTCTCGGGAAAGTCGCCGAACCCCATGAACTCGGCCAGAGTCCAAAACACGTCGCCCAGGGACGGTTTCGGGATCCAGTCGAGATTGGAGGACAGTCCGCCTTTCGCGATGGCGGCCTTCGCGGCCACGTAGAGCCACGGTCCAAACGCGGTCAGGGCCGCCGCCGAGGACGCCACCATAGGCCACAAGCGGTCGCGCTTCCAGAGCAGGATGTAGAGGCCCTCGCAGCCCACCACCAGCCAGCCGAAGTAATGCGAGTAGACGAGAGCTATATTGGCCGCGGTCAATGCCGCGAATCGCAACGCGAGATTCTGAGCGTTGGCCTTGAGCACCCGCTGAAACAGCCACAGCGACGTCGTGGCGCACAACAGCAGAAGGCTGTACATGCGCAAGTGCTGCGAGTAGTAGATCAGCAGCGGATGGATCGCGGCGACGCCAACGGCGCAGTTGATTTCGATGCGGCGCAGCCGCAGCTCGCGGCACAGCAGAACCATGGGCGCCAGAGATAGCATCGAGAACAACGCGGGCAGCGCGCGCAGCCAGAGCAGCGATTCGCCGCCCAGGCTCACCCATAGCTTCAACAGGTAATAAAACGTGGGCGGATGGACGGAATCGCGGGCTGCCTCCGCGGTCAAAGTCGCCCAGTCGCCGCGCGCGATCATGACGCTGAAAATCTCGTCACCGTCCAGGCAGATCGCTGCCAGATGCCACGCTCTCGCCACGACGTAGAGCGCGGCTAGAGCCCAGAAAATCCACGTTTGAATTCTTCGGGGAGTCCAGTACTTCAATCGAATCCTGGTGTCGGGGGTAACTCGATTTTCGGCTGGCGGCACTATTCCATTCTTGCCGCGACCGGGTCCGTTTCACCCGTTTCAGGCTACACTGATCGTCTCGCCGGGGACAAGCGCCGCGCAGTGTCGTGGGCAGGCTTCGGCGAGGACGACTCGCGGTGAATCGTCCCAGTGCTCAGAAGCCACTCGCCGGCGCTGCGCCGGGATCAGTAAGCTGAGGGCGGCCGTTTGGAGACCGGTTTCCCGGAACCGATCCCTCGGTCGCGGCTCGGATACGAAATATCTCGCGGTTGCGACTCCACCTGGAAGCCGAGCCAGACCCGAGCGCCATCGCACTTCCGGACCATGTTTGCGCGCCGTCCAGGTCCCGAATCGCGCCAACCCGCATTCCGTTTCCGAGCCGCGACCGTAGGAGTCGGTTCCGGATTATTGGTTTCGACCTCGCGCCTTTCGCTTTCCCTTGAATCAGACTATGTTGATGGGAATTGTTGGATTGCGCTATTCTGAGTATCACGCAGGGCCATTCCATGCAGCACCCCTTCCCGGTTTTCCTCAACCTGACCGGCCGGACGTGCGTCGTTTTTGGCTCGGGGCCGATGGCCGAGGAGAAGAAAGCCGCGCTGCTGGACGCCGGCGCCGTGGTCCGGAACGTGACGGAGGTTCCGAGTCCCGCCGATCTGGACGGAGCTTTTCTGGCGATCTCCACGCTGATGAACCCCACCATCAACCAAATGCTGTATGAGGAATCGGACCGCCGGGGCGTGCTGTTCAACGCCCTGGACGACCCGCCGAATTGCCGCTTCTACTTCCCGGCGGTTCACCGGCAAGGCGCGCTGGCCGTTGCCGTATCCACCTCGGGGCAATGCCCGGCGCTGGCGGTCCGTTTGAAAGAGAAAATGGCGGGCTGGATCGGGCCGGAATACGGCCAGTTTTTGCGTCTGGCGTCCGCTATTCGCGGCCGGATCCGTTCGTCGGGACTCAGCTTTGGCGAACGGCGGCGCGTCTGGTATCGCGTTGTGGACAGTCCGGCGATCGACTTGCTCCGCCAGGATCGCGAGAGCGAAGCTGAACGTGTGATCGGCCGGATACTCGACGAGGAGCTAGGCGCAACAGTCGACTCGCACTCCGGCCAAGCCACGGAGATCCGCCCATGATCGCGCGAGTTTGCCTGGTAGGCGCGGGCCCCGGCGATCCCGAATTATTGACCGTGCGCGCGGCGCGTTTGCTGGCGCAGGCGGATGCGGTCCTGCACGACCGCCTCATCTCGCCCGAGATTCTCGCGCTGGTCCGGCCCGGCGCGGAAGTCATCGACGTGGGTAAGGAAGAGGGCCAGCAGGAGAGTATTCAACCGCTGATCCACTCACTGCTGGAGGATTGCGCCCGGCGCTACGAACTGGTGGTGCGCCTGAAATCGGGCGATCCGTTCGTGTTCGGACGGGGCGCGGAAGAATGGGCCTGGCTGGCCGCGCGCGGGTTCGCGGTGGAGATCGTTCCCGGGGTCAGTTCTTCACTCTCGGTCGCGGCGATGCAAGGCATCCCGCCGACCTGCCGTGGGATCGCGTCCGGATTCGCCGTGGTGACGGGTCATCGAGCCGCGGACGATCCCGATTTCTGGCCGCGCTATGCGGGCGTCGACACGCTGATCATTCTGATGGGCGTACGTAATCGCGCCGCGATCGCCGCCGCGCTGATCTCCGCCGGGCGCCCTGGCGCCGAGCCTGTCGCGTTCATCGAGAACGGGTCCACGCCGCGCGAGCGAGTGGTGCTGAGCGATCTTAACGCGGTGGCCACCGGCCCTGTCGACGTTCACGCTCCCGCGGTTTTCGTTGTGGGCGACGTGGTCCGCTGTCGCGAATTGCTGCTGCCCGCGCTGGCCGAACTGGTGGCCTAAAGCCGTTCCTGGATCGGCGTAGATCGCCCCAATGCATACTGCCGCGCGTGCCCAGCGGCTCCACCCGAAACGGAGCCGTGACCGTGAGGGAGCGGCTGTTGCCGGAAATGCGTCAACCAAGGAGCGAGTTCCAGTTTCCGCGCACGCGGCACTTGGAGCCGATCTGGAGATCGGCGTGCCCAGGCGGGGCTAGTAGAGCGGGGAATCGGTCGCCCGCGCAAGCGCCAGGCACACCCACTCGCGATTGGTCATTCGATCGGCGGGATGCCAGCCTTGCGCCCACAGCGCCTGCTCCACGTCCGCTTCATGCCGCTCCGGGAAGCCTGTGAGGATCACGAGACGGCGCGCCACTCGCGCGTATTCGGCGGCGAGCGACTGGTGCGTGGCCGCGTTGATATTCGCCACGACGACGTCCGCGCTTGCGGGAGCGACAGCGCGCAGCGAGCCGGCGAAGACTCGTGGCGGATGCGCGTCCTGGATCAAGTTGTGCCGCGCGGTCCGCGTACTCTCGAAGTCGATGTCGCAGCCCGCTCCGCGTGCGCCAAGCAGATAGGCTCCCGCCAGTAGAATGCCCGTGCCCGTGCCCACATCGAGGATGAGTTCGCCCGCCCGTACGTGCTTTTCCATGACGGCTAGAGCGAGACGCGTGGCAGGATGGTCGCCGGTACCCAGCGCCATTCCGGGATGAACCGTGAGCCGCACCCGGCCCGCAGGGGTGTCGGACTCGTCCCATTCCGGCGCGAGGTAGAAGAGTGACCCGACCTCGACCGGCTGCCAGGCCTGCCGCGTCACTTCCTCCCAATCCACAGGAACTTCCTGGCGCACCAGCGGCATGAACGATGCAAAGCGGGCGGCGAGGTTATCGCCCGATTCGAACCAGGCACGCAGGCGCACACGTCCGCCGGGCAGGTCTTCCTCCTGAATGCCGGAGGCCCCGTGTTCCCAAAGCTCGGCCGAAAGGAGTTCGGATTCCGCCTCGTGGCATTCCAGGCTGAGTGAGACCATTCGTCACTATCCTCGCTGTGCTTCGCACGGGCCTCGCACGGGACGTTTTGCAGCACTTCAGGGCCAGCCGCTGCCGTACCCGATCCATTCTGCTACTTTTTCGGCTTGGCGGGGCGGCGCTCCAGCGCCGCGTGGGCCGAGGGCCCGCAAGTCTGGTGCAAGTATGTTGAGGAGAATTCAGTCCAGTTTGCGAATCACCGACCGGACGACACCTTGAATCACGAGATCGGCGCGCGGGTACAACTCCTGGTACGCCGGGTTCTCAGCCTTCAGGAACCAGCGTCCCTTCATCCGCACCAGCCGCTTCAAAGTGCTTTCGCCGTCGATCAGCGCCGCTACCATCTGCCCCTCGCGCGGCGAGGGCGTCGGCTCGATCAGCACCATGTCGCCGTTCAGTACGCCGGCGTCCTTCATCGAGTCGCCGCGGACTTTCAGCAGGAAGCAGCCTTCCTTAGGCCGGAAGCCCAGCAGCGCTTCGTCCATCGTCGCCGTGCCGTCCGGGTGAAGGTTCCGATACTCGGTCGGGGGACCGGCAGGGATGTCGCCGTAGATCGGCAGCGCGTGGAGCGTCGCGGCGGCGATTGCGGCCGAAGGGACCTCGCCGACCACGTCCACCTGCCGCGAGCCCCGTTCGGCGCGGCGAATGTAGCCCTTCGTTTGAAGCGCCTGCAGATGACCCACGACGCCATTAGGATTACGAATGCCGAAGGCCCGCTGAAGCTCGGGAATCGATGGAGAACATCCGTTGTCCCGCCGGAACGCGCGGATGAACTCGTAGATTTCGCGCTGCCGCCCGGTCAGCTCCATGCTGTAAGTATTTACACTATTCCGCGCGGAGTCAATAGGGGCTGGCGCGATGCCTCCCGCGCATATGCACGTTCTTAACAAAACTCCCAGTAATCCCAGTGCGTTACCATGCGTCTATCGACACTGGACGGAAATCTCCGTCCTGATCGCCGGTAAATCGCATCTGGAGTATCTGGCGTGGGGGTTATCGTTGCGTTCGCTAGCTAAAGCACTCATTTCTCTTGCCATCGGCGCCTCAGTCTTTGGTCAGACCTACACAATTCAAACGATCGCGGGGGGCGCGTTCCCGTTGGACGGGCCGGCCAGATCGGCGGTTTTCGGCCTAATCGGCGGCCTGGCGGTGGACTCCTCCGGGAATCTCTACATCGCGCTGCACTCGTCTCATATGGTCGTGAAGGTGGACGCGTCGGGGAACATGACTCGCGTCGCCGGATCGGGCGTCTACGGATTCAGCGGCGATGGCGGACCGGCCACCAGCGCCAGACTCGCCTATCCGCAGGGCCTGTTGTTCGACACCAGCGGGAACCTCTACATTCAGGACGGCGGGAACCAACGCGTGCGCATGGTTTCGGGCGGTACGATCACCACCGTACCCGGCACGGCAGGCCTGCTTGGAGTGACGCAAGGCATCTACTTCGGCCAGACGGCCGGCCTGAACCATTTGCCCGGGTTGGCGTCGCTGGGCGTGGTCTCGGGGATGGCCATGGACTCCAAAGGCGCGTTGTATATCTCGGATACCATTAACCACCGCGTCTTCAAGGTCTCCGGCGGAACGGCCAGCATTCTTGCCGGTACCGGCCAGCCTGGCTATAGCGGCGATGGCGGGAATCCGTCCAGCGCTCAGTTGAACCATCCCTTCGGCATAGCCATAGATGCGTCGGACAACATCTTCATTGCCGACACGCACAACAACCGGATCCGGGAAATTCTGGCCTCCAACGGAGTCATTTACACCGCCTGCGGTCTTCCGGGCGTGCCCTATTACTCCGGCGACGAGGGGGATGCGGCTGCCGCCGCCGTGAACAATCCGATTGGCGTGACTTTCGACTCCGCTGGCAACCTCTACATTGCCGACTCGGCGAACTTCGTGATCCGCAAGGTCTGGAAAGCGGCGCACCACACGACCATCAACGGCGTCGATACCGCACTCCAACCCAATACCATCGAGACCGTGGCCGGTGTCGCCTCGACGAGCACGCCGATGCCGCGGCCCAATCCTGTCTCCGACGGCGCCAGCGCGACCGCTGCCTTGCTTGGCGTGCCCACGGCTGTGGCTGCCGACGCAGCAGGCAATATCTACTTTACGGACCTCGATCATCAGCGCGTGATGATGATGTCGCCGGGCGGCGTTCTCTCCACCGTGGCCGGCGGAGGTACCGCAATTGGGGATAATGGCCCCGCGGCGAGCGCCCAACTGGTGCTGCCCTTTGGCGTGGCCGCCGACTCGAACGGCAACGTGTACAGCCTCGACAAGGGACTCAACGGCGTACGCAAGATCTCGGGCGGCACGATTTCGACCGTCGTTGGCAACGGCATCTTCGGGGGCGCCGGTGACTATCTCCCGGCCGCCTCCGCTCAACTGGCGGCGGTGGGCATCGCTTCCGACGCCACAGGCAATCTGTTTTTTGCGACTTCGGGTAATTACCTTGTCCCGCCAAACGGCGGACGCATCCGCGAGCTCACCGGCGGCACCATGTTCAGCGTGGCGGGCTCGGGACAGGTCGGCTCCGACGGCGACGGAGGTCCCGCCAACAACGCTCAATTGAACGATCCGATGGGCGTGGCCGTGGACGGAGCAGGCAATTTCTACATCGCCGATACGAACAACTTCCGCATCCGGATGGTTTCGGGCGCCAGCAAGACTATCGGCACGCTGGCGGGCGACGGCACCAATGCCTATGGGGGCGACAACGGAGCCGCGACGAGCGCGCAGATCGGCCGGCCCTTCCGGATCGCCGCCGACTCCGCCGGCAACGTCTACATTGCCGATTTCGATAACGCCGTAATCCGCAAGGTGACCGCCTCGAACGGCATCATCACGACCATCGCAGGCACTGGCACGGCCGGCTACAGTGGCGACGGCGGCGCGGCAACCAGCGCGCAGATCGACAGGCCTTCCGCTCTGGCCGTCAACGCGGCGGGCGATCTGTTCTTCTTCGACCTTGGCAACAACGTCATCCGCAAGATTTCGAACGGCACGATCAGCACGGTAGCGGGCAATGGCGTACGCGGCTACAGCGGAGACAACGGTCCGGCGCTGAACGCGCAATTGGGCCGCAGTTTCGGCCTCACGGTGGACGCTTCCGGGAAGATCTATGTGGCGGACGTCGATAACAACGTCCTCCGGGTTCTGACGACGGGCACGGTCTCCTGCACATATGCGGTGAGCCCGCTGGCTCCCCCGGCAGTGGATGCCTCCGGCGCGAACGTCACGTTGACCATCACGACAGGCGCTACCTGCGCGTGGTCGCTGACCGGCCTGCCGGAGTGGATCACCGTTATCGGCACATACCTCGGGTTTTGGCACGGCGCGTGTCGCTCTTGTGGTAGCGGCCAACGCGGGCGCGGCGCGCAATGCCAGCCTGACTGTCGCCGGTTCCGTAGTAACCGTCAATCAATCGGCCGCCCCGTGCGCTTATGTGCTGAGCCCGACGGGTCAGTTCTTCCCGGCCGCGGGTGGCAGCGGGACGTTCCAGATTGCCGCCCATTCCGGATGCGCCTGGACGGTGACCGGCGCGCCGGCCTGGGTGACATTCAGCGGCGCAATCGGCGGTACTGGCTCTGGGACGGTTTCCTATCAGGTAGCGGCCAATGCCGGCGCCTCGCGCCAAGTCACGCTCGGCGTGGCCGGTGCGACGTTTGCAATCGACCAAAGCGCCAATGCGGTTGCGGGACTGGTGAGCGCCGGATCGCTGGCTCATTTCGCCTCGGCCGGCGGCTGGACGACGACGTTCACGCTGGTGAATACCGGCGCGAGCGCGGCCACGGCCGAACTGGACTTCACCGGCGATACCGGCAACGCCGTGTTACTGCCGCTCAGCCTGCCGCAGACCGGCCAGACCGGTTTGGCAGGCTCGACGATTCAGCAGTCGATACCTGCCGGCGCGGTGCTGCCCATCGAGAGCGCTGGGCTCTTCAACCAACCGGAGGTGACCGGCGTCGCTCAGTTGTCGACGACGGGTAATGTTGGCGGCTTTGCGGTGTTCACGTATCAGTCTGCGCCCGACTCGCTGGCCGCCATGGTTTCCAAGCAGGAGGCCGTGGTCCCGCTCGAAACCCGCAATTCGAGTTCTTACCTGTTGCCCTTCGACGACACCAATGGTTACTCCACCGGTATCGCGGTATCGAACGCCTCGGCGCAGACCGCGAACGTCCAGGTGACCATCCGCAATGGTGCGGGCGTTATCGTGAGATCGGACGCCCTCACTCTGCAGCCGGACGAGCACTATCCGGCATTCAATCTGACCAGCAGCTATCCGGAAACCGTGAACCTGGTTGGCACCATACAGTTCACAACGCCGTCGGCCGGCCAGATCAGCGTGCTCGGAATTCGCGTGAACCCGCAGCACTCCTTTACCTCGATCCCGGCCTTAGTGCCGGGCGCCAGGACCGTCGTTGTGCCGGGACTGGCCAGCGCCGGTTCCATCGCGCACTTCGCTTCGGGAGGCGGCTATAAGACCACGTTCACGCTGGTCAATAACGGCACGTTCCCGGCCACGGCGAAGCTCAGCTTCTTCGACGACAACGGCGCGCCGGTGCCGCTCCCGCTGAGCCTGCCGCAAACGGGCACGACGGGACTAACCGGCGCCACATTCCAGCAAACGGTCGCGGCAGGCGCGACGCTCATCGTGGAGAGCGAGGGGCCGGCGAACCTGGATACGGTCTCAGGCTCGGCGCAGTTGCAGACTGACGGCAATATGAGCGGATTCGCCGTGTTCCGCCGCTCGCCTACCGGCGGAGTGCCGCAGGAAGCCGTAGTGCCGTTGGAGACGCGCAGCGGGTCGTCGTACGTCATGGCCTACGACAACACCAACGGCTACTTCTACGGCATCGCATTAGCGAACACCTCCAACCAGACCGCGACCATCAACGTCACCATTCGAGATGCCAAGACCGGCGCTGTCACTGTCTCGGGGCGCACGATCACGCTGCCGGCCAACGGCCACCACGCGTCTTTGTTGACCGATACGACCACCTATGGCTTCCCGGAGACCATCGGCACCAGCGGCACGCTGGAATTCTCGACGGCAACTCCAGGTCAGATCAGCGTGCTCGGGCTGCGCTTCAACCCGAACTCCGCCTTCACTTCGGTTCCAGCTCTGCTGAAGCAATAGCGGAAGCCCCCTGGGAACGCCGATCTCCAGATCGGCATCTATTGCCGCGCATTCGGCAACGATTTGACACGCCACTCCTCGCGCAGGGTTCGGCCCTGCGCGGCGTCCGGATATCAACCGCCCCGAAACGGAGCCGCGACCGTTAGGGAGCGGTTGCAGCAAGGTTCCCATTCTTGCTTAAAGGTTCGTTGGTAAGAGACGCAGACTTGGTCCGTTTCGAACGTGCGCATGCGCCCTCATGTTGCGGAAGGAAACAAAATCTCCGCACGAGTGCCCGCTCGACGGACGTGTCCGATAGAATATCCGGCATGAGACTCCGTTTTCTGCTTATCGCAGGGTTGATGTGCTCCCTGCCGCTCATCTGTGCCGACAAGAAAGATGCGAAGCCCGGCAAGTGGGTCAGCATGTTTAATGGCAAGGACCTCGACGGGTGGAAGGCCAACCAAAGCCCCGAGAGCTGGACCGCCGTCGACGGCATGATCAAAGGCGACGGCGACGTCAGCCACCTCTTCTGGATGAAAGAGGAGTGCGGCAACTGCGAATTCAAAGCCGAGGTCAAGATCGGCGACAAGGGCAACTCCGGTATGTATTTCCGCGCCGCATTCGGCCCCGGCTGGCCCAAGGGCTACGAAGCTCAGGTGAACGCGACGCACTCTGACCCGGTGAGGACCGGCAGCCTCTATAACTTCGTGAAGAACTTCACGGACCCCACCGGCCCCGACGTGTGGTTTACCCAACACATCATCGCCGACGGCAACCACATCATCATCAAGGTTAACGACAAGGTGATCGTGGACACCATCGAGGACAAGAACACTTACACCAAGGGCTACCTTGCGCTGCAGCAGCACAACAAGGGCAGCCTGGTGTACTTCAAGAACCTGATGTACCGGAGACTGCCGGACTCGAAGTAACGAGCACGCTCCGAACTACGACAGCGACTTCCAAGGGCGAGAGTGCAGGCCATATGAGGCCCGTTCTCTCGCCCGCTGTTTATTGCCAGAGCCTGGGGCGATCCGGTCCCCTGCGGGTTGGTCGTCGATGCAAATGAAGAGGGCGCCGCTGGTCTGATCGAGTTGGTGGTCACTCTTCGAAATTGCGCCCTTAACCGAGCATCCATCCCTTCACGACCCGCAGACCGTTCATCACTAATGATGAGGCGTCTGTAAGGGCACTACCTGGCCTAACTCCAAAGCGGCATGCGCGAGAGCCTGTGAGCCAGACGGCTGGCCGGATTGGGTTCAAGGATCGACGAATGGAATCGAGCCAGAGCCAGAACCGGCCAAATGACGCTGAGGGCCAGCCAAATCAACGACGAAATGGACGAGGCCAGCGCGGTCTTCAGGTTGACGCGGATTAGCTTCGCGTGGTCCCTCCTGCGCTCACTTTAGGACTGGGCCAGTGCAGCGTCAATGCTCCCGCGAAACTCGAACAGCGTGCTATAGTTTGTCTTCTTCCAATCGCTCCGAAGCAACGAGCGCCAACCTCAGGGCTTTTTCTGGCTCGCCGAACTCCAGGCATCACTTACGCCATACTACAGTGTAAGACAAACGTAAATTCTGGCTGGCGCGCAGCGTTCGTCTGTCTTGTTTTCGCACTTAAGCGAATCTTCATCCGGCGGAAGGCTCATTTGAATCGCAAGACAAAGAATAGTCGTCATGCCTCCTCTGTAGTATCTTTGTAATCAGCCGACATGCCTGTCCGGACCCATTGCAAGGGCACCGGGGATCGGCTCCATGGCCCCTTGCCGGACGAACCGCAGTATGGAGCGCTACGAAGGGCCTCTAAGGTTGGCAACGACGTGCATATCGCGGTCTCAATACCGGCCCCAACTCGAAACAGGCTGCTACCGATCGCCGCCATTGCCCTTGCGCTGGCCGGCTCCAATGCCGGGGCTCAGGACCCGAACCCTCAACCGGGCAGCTTGCGTGTCGTAACGACGGCCCGAGAGGCCCACAGCCTCAGCTTCGAAGAATCTCAGCGCGCCTACCCCATTCATCTGCGGGCGGTAGTGACGTATTACGATCCCTATATCGACACGAGGCACGGCGCCCTGTTTGTCCGTGATTTCAGTGGAGCCATTTTTGTGGCGGTTCCCAGCGTGCCGCTGCTTCCGATTCGGCCGGGCACCATCGTAGACATAACTGGCGTGAGTGGCCCGGGCGACTTTGCGGCGGTCGTCGATCAGCCCAAGATTAGCGTGATTGGACAGTCTCGGGTCCCGGCGGAAGCTCCGCGCGTGAGCCTGACGCACTTGTTGACGGGCGCGGAAGACGGTCAATGGGTGGAGGTGGAGGGCATCGTGCGCTCGGTGCGCCCTTCAGGCAAGAACGTGACGCTGGAGCTTTCCATGAGCGACGGCATGGTATCCGCGACCACAGTGGCGGAACCGGGCGGAGACTATAACCGGTTGGTGGATGCCAAGGTGCGCATGCACGCCAACGAGGCTCCCTTTTACAACCGCAATCGTCAGTTGACCGGGGTGCGTCTTTTTTTCCCGACCCTCGCCGAGGTGACGGTCGTGGAGCCCGGTGCAGCCGATCCCTTCGCACTGCCGGTGCGCTCCATCAGTAGCCTGATGCGCTTCACCCCGGGCATCGCCTCCGGTCACCGCGTTCACCTTAGAGGAAAGGTTACCCTTCAGCGGCCGGGACGGTCGCTCTGCGTCCAGGACGAGTCACAAGGACTCTGCGCACAGACCGTTCAAGACACCCCTCTGGGAGTGGGTGACGTTGCGGACGTTGTCGGCTTCCCCGGCGTAGGTGAGTATTCGCCTATTCTGACTAACGCGACATTCAAACCCGCGGGCAAGGGGCAACCCGTGCCGGCCACGCGCGTGACGCCCGAGCAGACCTTGCGGGGCGACTTCGACGCCAGGCTCGTTCAAATCCAAGGCCGGCTCATCGGGCGCGACGGTGCGGCCGAGGAGCCGACTTACGTCCTGTCGTCGGGAAACTACTTGTTCCCCGTGATTCTGCCCAGCCGGAAGCCTGGCGAGGCGATGCCGGAGTGGCAGGAGGGCAGTACGATGCGGGTAACGGGGATTTGCTCCGTGCTCGTCGATTCGCAGGGAACGGCCTTGAAGGAAGGCGCCGCGCGGCCCGCATCGTTTCGGATTCTGCTCCGCTCCCCCGCGGATGTAAGTGTGCTGGAGACCCCATCCTGGTGGACGCCGGCTCACTCTCTCGTGGCGTTGGGCGCGGCGCTTATTATCGTGATCGCGGTGCTTTGCTGGGTCATGGTGTTGCGGTACCGGTTGAGGCAGCAGACGGACGTCATCCAGCGCCAGCTCGAACAGACGGCGGCTCTCAAGGACGCGGCCGAGTCCGCCAGCCGGGCCAAGAGCGAGTTTCTGGCTAACATGAGCCACGAGATTCGTACCCCGATGAACGGGATCATGGGGATGATCGAACTGGCGCTGGACGCTCCACTCTCGCCCGATCAAGCGGAGTCGTTGGCTATGGCCCGCAGCTCCGCGGATAGCTTGCTGTCAATCATTAACGACATTCTCGACTTCTCCAAAATTGAATCCGGGAAATTGGAGCTCGACGAGATCGATTTTGAATTGAACGATTGGGCCGAGGAGATAGTCAGAACATTTGCGCTGCGTGCTTCGGAAAAGGGCATTGAACTCACTTGCGAGGTCTGCCGCGATGTGCCCGCGATTGTACATGCCGACTCTTTCCGTCTGCGCCAGGTGGTCACGAATCTACTCGGCAATGCATTGAAATTTACCGAGCGCGGAGAGATCTCGCTGCAAGTGAGGAGCGAGAAGCAGGAAGGCGATCGGGGAGTTTTGCGATTCACTGTAAGCGATACGGGGATCGGCATCCCAGTCGACAAGCAGAGCATGATCTTCGAAGCCTTCGCTCAGGGCGAAGGTTCGACGGTACGCAAATACGGCGGGACCGGCTTGGGCCTGAGCATCTCCTCCCGTCTTGTAGCGATGATGGGCGGAAAGATCTGGGTGGAGAGTCAGCCTGGACACGGCAGCAGTTTTCACTTCACCGCTGAAGTGAAGATCCTGCCCGAAGGCCCACGCCCCGAACCGGTGGAAGTGCATTCGCTGGCAGGGGTGTCTGTTCTGGTGGTCGACGACAATGCCACAAACCGGCGGATTCTCGTGGAGACGCTGTCGCTCTGGGGCATGAAAGTCAGCGCGGCGGCAAGTGGAGCGGAGGCTCTGCCCATTCTTCAGCAGGCAGCTCGAGCCGGCGAAGAGTTCCGCCTTGTGTTGACCGATGCCCAGATGCCGGAGATGGACGGGTTCAGTCTCGCGCACGAAATCCGGCAATCGCACGAACTGGCGCACCCCGTCATCATGCTGCTGACCTCTTCGGGCTTGAAAGGCGACATCGCCCGCTGCCGGGAAGCCGGAGTATCCGCGTATCTGGTCAAGCCGGTGCGCCGGGCCGAGTTGAAGAGTGTCCTGCGTCAGGGGCTGCATCAGGCGTTGGAGGCCATCTCACCTCCTCTGGAGGGTCCAATCCACGCGCAGCCGCTCAGGGTGGAAGAAGTGCCATCCCGCTCGCTTCGCATTCTGCTGGCGGAAGACAATACCATCAACCAGCACCTCGCGCGAAGGCTGCTGGAGTCCCAGGGCCACCTCGTCGCTGTGGCCAACAACGGTCAGGAGGCGATCCGTCTAAGCGCAGAACACACCTTCGACCTCGTGCTGATGGACGTGCAGATGCCCGAAATCGATGGCTTCGACGCCACCGCGGCGATTCGCGCCAGGGAAGCGGGGACCGGCCTACACGTCCCGATCGTCGCGATGACCGCGTATGCCATGAAAAGCGATCAGGATCGCTGCCTCAAGGCCGGGATGGACGGTTATGTGTCCAAGCCAATTAAGGCTTCGACGCTGTTTGCGGCTATCGCCGAAGTCTGCTCCAGACGCAGCCCCGCTGTTTCGTGAAGGTCCCATTTCGCGAAGCACGCGCGGATTGGAGCGCGTGCGCGTCTTCCTCAGGCGTAAATCCCCGGCGCTTCATGCCCGATCGCTTGGACGTACTCCTCGTAGGATCCGGGATACACGCGCGGCTCGCGCTCCTTGCCGCTTTCTCCTCCCAACTCCAACACCCTGGAGCCCAGTCCGCGCAGAAACACGCGATCGTGCGAAACGAAGATCATCGTTCCCTGGAAGTCCTTGAGCGCCTCCACCAGCATCTCCTTCGTTGCCAGGTCCAGGTGATTGGTAGGTTCGTCGAGCACCAGGAAGTTCGGCGGGTTGTAGAGCATCCGCGCCATCGCCAGCCTGGATTTCTCTCCGCCTGAGAGCGCCCGGATGCGCTTGTCCACGTCGTCGCCCGAGAATTGAAACGCGCCGGCGAGCGTGCGCAGCGAGCCGATGCCGTCCTGCGGGAAATCGCGTTGAAGCTGGTCGAAGACGGTCAGATCCGGATCCAGCACTTCCAGCGACTGTTGCGCGAAGTAGCCCATGTTCAGGCTGGCGCCGAGTTCCACGCTGCCCGAGTCGGGCTCCAGCACGCCGGCGATCATCTTCAGCAGCGTGGTCTTGCCTGCGCCGTTGCGGCCCATCACGGCCCAACGCTCTCCGCGGCGCACGTTGAGACTGAAGCCATCGTAGATCACGCGCGGACCGTAGCTTTTGCAGATGTCCTTGAGGACCACCACCTGGTCGCCGGAGCGCGGCGGGACGCGGAATTCGAACTTCACAGCCTGGCGTTTCTTCGGCAGCTCGATCTTCTCGATCTTGTCCAGCGCCTTGATGCGGCTCTGTACCTGGGCAGCCTTCGCGGCGTGCGTTTTGAAACGCTCGATGAAGCGTTGCTCTTTGGCGAGCATGGCCTGCTGCCGGGTGAAGGCAGCCTGCTGGTTGGTCTCGCGGATGGCGCGTTCGCGCTCGTAGAAATCGTAGTTGCCCGAGTAGGCGATGAGTTCCCCGGAGTCGATATCGACGATCTTCGAGACGATGCGGTTCATAAACTCGCGGTCGTGCGAGGTCATGAAGAGCGCACCCGGGTAGGACTTGAGGAACTGTTCCAGCCAGATGATCGATTCGAGGTCGAGGTGGTTGGTGGGCTCGTCCATCAGCAGCACTTCCGGTCGCCCGAGCAGCACTCGCGCCAGCGCGACGCGCATCTTCCAGCCGCCCGAAAGCGCTCCGGCGTCGCCGTCGATCTGGTCGTCCTGAAAGCCGAGACCGTGCAGCACCTCGCGCGCTTGTGCCTCCAGCGCATAGCCTCCGAAGTGCTCGTATTCCTCCTGCACCTCGCCGAAGCGGGCGAGGATACGATCCATATCGTCCACCTGCGCCGGATCGGACATGGCCTGGTGCAACGCCTCGAGTTCGTGGTGCAGATCGCCGACCCGCCCGCTGCCGGCGATGGCCTCGTCGAGAGTCGAGCGGCCCTTCATCTCTTCCACGTCCTGCCGGAAATGGCCGATGGTCAGCTTCTTCGGAACCGAGACCTCGCCTTCGTCCGGGGTCTCTTCGCCCACGATCATGCGGAACAGGGTGGTTTTGCCGGCGCCGTTCGGTCCCACCAGGCCGACCTTTTCGCCGGCGTTCAACTGAAAAGACGCGTCGACAAAAATCAACTGCTTGCCGTACTGTTTGTTGATATTCGAGAAGGAGATCATCCGGAACTCCAAGCTAGCAGAGTCCGGCGAGTTGACGTCCGGCGTGCGGCGCCCAAGACGTGCAATGCAGGCCGTGGTCTACTGCCCGCCCGGCCGGCGCCGCAGCTCCTCCGGCACGCGCTCGGTATCGTGCTTCAAGACTTGCACCTCGAAGTGGACGGGGATCGACTCCGGGTTGTAACACGTGGTCGCGTCGCAAGCCTGGTAGCGGAGCACGCCTTCGAGCGCGATGCGCCCATCCGGTGAGGTGGCCGTGCGCAGCAGTTCATTGCTCGGGACGGTGAACTCGCGAACCAGACGCAGCTTCTTCTCGTAAACCGGGACGGTCTCGCCAATCGCCTTCAAGTGGAGCATCTTCGACGGCGGCCAAGTCACCGGAGTGAACAGCCGGGCCGGCAAGCCGGCAGCACCGGGCAGCATCTCCCACACGACTGGTTTGTAACCCTCGACTCCGGGGGCATAAACATGGATGCCGGGAGGCATCTCGATGTTCAGGACCAAGGCGATCTTCTGGCCGCCGACGGCGTAGCGCGCGCTGGCCGACTCGGTCAAGCGCAGGTGTTTGCCTTCGACCCGGGCTGAAGTTGCGGCGTTCGGCGTTGCGGGCGTCGCCCCGAATTCGCGGACCAGAATGTCGGACGCCGTGACGCGCTCCTTGTAGTCGTCCTCGAAATACCTGGCTTGCACCACACCATGCGCGTCAAGGACGTACGTGCCGGGGTAGGGCACGCCGTAAACGAACGAGTCTTTCTTTACAGTCTCGTTGAGGATGCCGAAGGCGTGGATGGTGCGTGAATCCACGTCGGATAGGAGTGGGAACTGGATGTTGCGTCGCGCGGCGAAATTCTTAAGCACGGCCGCACTGTCGTAGCTGACCGCCGCGACGTTCAGACCGCGTTTGCGGAATTCCTCCGCATGGGCCTGCAACTCCACGAGTTGCCCTTTGCAGAAGGGTCACCAGTCGGCCGAGCGGAAGAAGACCAGCACGAGTCCCTTGGGGCCCTTGAGAGAGGCGAAGTCGCGGGCCTGGCCGGTCTGGTCGGTAAGCGAGAAATCGGGGATCTTCGCGCCCACCTCGGGGCCGGTCGAGATGGCAGCCGCAAGCAGAGCCGCGCCGAGCAGAAGCATGATCCGATTGTAGAGGTGTTGGCGGGCCGACGCTGGCGCAGACCGGGCGAGAGTAGGCCACCGACGAGTGAAGAGTCACGACCGCACCATCCGCGCTTTCGGACAGTCAACGAAGAAAAGCACATCATACAGGTGGTTTGGGGTGCCTTCCGCGAATCCTGTGTGATAGAGTGCGCGTGAATCGAAGTAACAACAATGCAAGACCTTCTGGATGTCGAGTACGAAAAGTTCTGGCGGCGGCTGCAGCAGATGGGCCTCAACGCCTACGAGGCGCGCTCTTACCTGGTCCTGGTGGGCCATCCCCGTTTCAAGGCGCTGGAACTGGCCGCGCGGGCGCAGGTGCCGCGGCAGAAGATCTACGAGGTGCTCGACAGCCTGGTAGAAAAGGGCTTCGCGCACGTGGTCCAGGAAAAGACCAAGTTGTTCAGCGCAGTGGAACCGGGCCTGGCCATTCCGGCCTACCTGCAGAGGCAAAAGGAGGAACTGGAGCGCACCCTCAACGAACAAAAAAGTCTACGCGCATAACCTGGTTCACGACCTGAAGGCCGCTTACGTCGAAGGTCATGTCGGGCGCGGCACGCTCGACTATCTGCGCATTGTGAACGAGCCCTTGCAGATCGCGGTCCATTACCGCTCGATGCTAGGCGCCGTGGAACGGGAGTACCTCGAGTTCTCGCGCCCGCCCTACGCGGTGGATCCGCTGGACGAGCAACTGGTGAAGCAGGCGGCGGCGCGCGGCGTGGCCTGCAGGATTCTGGTGGAGCCGGAGGCGCTCGATGACGATCACCGGCAGCGCCTGGACGAGTACGCCTCATTTGGCGTCGAGGTACGGCTGATCTCGAATCTGCCGATGAAGCTCGCAGCCTTTGACGGGACGCAGGGCCTGATCGCGCTGCTCGATCCCGTCATCACGCGGCCGACCTGGACCGCGATTGTGTTCGATCACTCGGGCATGGGCGAAGCGATGCGGGGGCTGTTCGAACAGTGGTGGCGGAAGGCGGAGGCGCGGCCGTTCGCGGATTGAGATCCCACGAATCGCTCTCTCCCGATGTGACGGGCCGTCTGCGCCAATGTGCAGGTTCGTTGAGCCGTAAGACGTGCGTCAGGCTGGGCTTTTACAATGACTCGTATGGAACCATCCTCGAAGCGCGCGCTGCTGGTGATCGACGTTCAACTGGAGTACTTCACTGGCTTGATGCCGGTGACGCATCCGGACGGCCACTTCGAGCATGTTCTGAGGGCCGTCGATCTGGCTCGCGCCAAGGGCATCCCGGTAGTCACGATCCAGCACACTTCCGCGCGTCCGGGTGGAAAGACGTTTGTCCGGGACAGCAGCGGATGGCAGATTCACCCCGAGATTGTTCACCGCGGTTGGGACCTCCTCGTCGAGAAGACTCTGCCTGGCAGTTTCACGGGCACGGCGCTGGAGCAGTGGCTCAAGACGAACGCCATCGAGACGGTCGTGATCTGCGGCTACCTGACGCAGATGTGCTGCGATACCACAGCACGGCAGGCCCGGCACCTGGGCTACGCAGTCGAATTCCTGAGCGACGCGACCGGCACGCTGGATATCACAAACTCCGCCGGACGCGTCTCGGCCGAGGAGTTGCATCGCGCCACGTTGGTCACGCAACAATCCGTGTTTAGCAGCGTGGTGAGCGTCGAGGAGTGGAAGAACCGGCTGGGCTAGGCGCGCGCTTCTCGTCGCTCCCATTGCAGTGCATCCCATGCGGCCCACTCTAGGGAATATTCTCCTGTACTTCGGCGAACCCGCCCTGAGACTGAACTGCGATCCTGCCAGAGACATGAATCGGAATAGAAGCGAAGCCTATGCCAAGCATGAAGAAGAAGCCACTGCCTGAGTTCAAATCGGAAGACCAGGAACGCGAGTTCTGGGCGAAGCACGATTCGACGGAGTTCATCGATTGGCAGTCCGCCCAGCGCCGCAAGTTTCCGAACATGAAGCCCACACTTCGAACCATTTCCTTGCGGCTGCCGGTTGCCATGATCGAGGATCTCAAGGTTCTGGCAAACAAGAAGGACGTGCCCTACCAGTCGCTGCTGAAGGTGTTCCTGGCCGAAAGGCTGGAAAGGGAACGCCGGAGGGCATAGGCGAAGCGTAGAGGCGGCTGGAGTTGGGTGGCGAAAGGCGGAGGCGCGGCCGTTCGCGGATTGAAGGCCGGCCCGTTTGAAGCGTCCAAACCGGTAAGCTTACCGGTTTTCGCCCGTAAGCTGTTGATTCCAGGTTCAAAAACCGGTAGGCGTACCGGTTTTGGTAGTTCGAGCAAGGCCCGTTAGGTTTTTGCTTTGGCCTCTTTGCCCGGCAGCCCCACGGGATTCTCATGCACCTTCTCGCGCGTGTCGCCCTTGAGCCCGCTGGCGAGCGAGACCATCTTCTCGCCGAACCTGTCCCGGATCTTGTCCACGGCAGCGAGAGCCTTGTGCGCGCGCTCGTTGCGCTCGGCGTTGAGCAGGTCGAGCTGCCCCTCGTTCTCCTCGAATCCCGTGACGCTCGCGCCTAGCAGGCGGATCGGCGCGCCGGTGCGCCAGTTCTGGGTGAACAAGTCGCGGATCGCCATGATCAGTTCGTGATCGATTTGCGTAGGGTGGTCGAGAGTGCGGGCGCGAGTGAACGTCGAGAAGTCCGAGTAGCGCAGCTTCAGGTGGACCGTACGCGCGTGATAGCCGTGCTCTCGCAGTCGGCGCGCGACCTTCTCGGTGAGTCGCGTTAACGTGGTCTCCAGCACCGCCCGGTCGGCGGTGTCTTTGTCGAAAGTGAATTCGTGGCTGATCGACTTGGGCTCCTCGTGGTCGCCGATGTCGCCGTCGAACCAGCTTCCAGCATCCAGGCCGCGCGCCTTGCCGGCCAGCGCCAGGCCCCATAGCCCGAAGCGGCGGCGCAGGAAATCCTCGTCGAGCCGCGCCAGGTCGCCGACGCGCTTGATGCCGATCTCGTGCAGACGCTGCTCCATCACCTTGCCGACGCCGGGGATCTTGCGGACTTCGAGCGGCGCGAGGAACTCGGATTCGAGGCCCGGCTGGATCCACAGCACGCCGTTTGGCTTGGCCTGGTCGGAGCTGACCTTCGAGACCAGCTTGGAAGTTGAGATTCCGACGGAGCAGTTCAGGCCGGTGGCCTGCTTCATCCGATGGTGCAAGGCGTGCGCCGCGGCGAGCGGGCTGCCGAACAGGCGCTGAGTGCCCGTCAGGTCCAGATAAGCCTCATCGACCGAGGCCATTTCCACCTTCGGCGAAAACTCCTGCAACACCGCGTGGACCTTGTGCGAGTACTCGCGGTAGCGCTCGGGATGGCCGTCGATGAAGATGGCGTGCGGGCAGCGCAGCACGGCCGTGCGCAGGGGCAGGGCGGAATGAACGCCAAACTTGCGGGCCTCGTAGCTCGCGGCCGAGACGACGCCGCGCTCGGTGGCCTGGCCTCCGACGACGACAGCCTTGCCCTTCAGACTCGGGTCGAAGAGCTCTTCGACCGAGACGAAGAAGGCGTCCATGTCGACGTGGAAGATAGTAGGCATGTTGGACCGCGGCGCGCCGCCCCATCCCATTGTCCACGCTGCGCGGGCCCCGTGCGTGCCGGCTCCGGCGCAATTCTGTCACTGTAGACGCCGGCCGGCATCTACAGTGGGGTGATGAATCAAAAGACCTTTCGTGTTGCCGACGCGCACAAGCTGGAAGATCCGGAGCGCCTCATCTGGCTGCCGCCCGGCGAGGCCGTGCGGCTGCTCGATCCGCAGCCCGGCATGCAGATTGCGGACGTCGGCGCGGGCACGGGGTATTTCGCGCTTCCGTTCGCGGCCGCGATCGGTCCCGCCGGTACGGTGTGGGCGGTAGACGGCCAGCAGGGCATGCTCGACATTCTTCAGCGGAAGCTGGAGACTCCAGGTTCTCCGGCCAATATCAAGTGCCGGCTCGGCACGGCCACGGAAACGGGGCTGCTGTCCGGTAGCTGCGACATCTCGTTGCTGGCGAACATTTGGCATGAGTTGGACCAGCAGGACGCCGTGCTGCTGGAGATGGCCAGAATCTTGCGCCCGGGAGGGCGTCTGGCGATTCTGGATTGGCGCAAGGACCGCGCCCAGCCGCCCGGTCCACCGCTCGGGCATCGCATCTCGGCGAGCGAAACCGCCGCGACTCTCGCGTCTCAGGGCTGGCGAGTCCCGTCGTCGCACCTGGTTGGGCAGTTCAGCTATCTGACGCTCGCCGTGCGCGACTCCGAAGCCCGCTGAGCGTGGACGGACGCACGGCGGTTACGATTTCTGTGCGGTCACCACGCGCGGCTGCCCGGCCAGATCGTTGATGACTTCGGGCTTTTGCCATGAACCGTTGAACAGTGCGGGCACCGACTCGCCCTGGTTCGCTCCGATCTCCAGAATCAGCCAGCCGCCGGGACGCAGCAGGCGCGCGGCTTCTGGAATGAGACGCGCATAGATGTCGAGACCGCTCGGGCCGCCATCCAGCGCCTCGCGCGGTTCCCAGTCGCGGACTTCGCGTTGCAGAGCTGCAATCTCAGCGCTCTCGATGTAAGGGGGATTCGAAACGATCAGGTCGAAGCTGCGATCCGCGAACGCCGAGCCGAGATCGCACTGCGTGAAGTGGCAATTGGCGCCGAGGTTTGAGGCGTTGCCACTCGCGATGGACAGAGCATTGGGACTGAGGTCGGTGGCGTAAGTCTGCACGCCGGTTTCGAGTGCGAGAGTGACGGCCAGGATGCCCGAGCCAGTGCCGATGTCGAGGATGCGGATCGGGGTGGGGCGGCCCTCCAGGGCCGCGCGGGCGCTCCAGCGCCCGCCAGTCTGCACGGAGCGGGGCCTGGAGGCCCCGCGCGGTCCTGGAGGACCGCCCCACAAAGCCAGCGCCTGCTCGACGACATGCTCGGTCTCCGGGCGGGGAATCAGAACGCCCGGCTCGACGTGGAAGCCGCGTCCCCAGAACTCCTGAATGTGCGTGATGTATTGGGTCGGCTTGCCCTTCAACCGCTCATGCACATAGCGGCCATAGTGCAGCCACTCGATCTCCGTCAACTCGTGCTCGGGATGCGAGTAAAGGTAGACGCGCTCACGGCGCAGAGCATGGCACAGCAGGACTCCCGCAGTCAGTTCCGGTGCGCTGACCTGCGCCTCGTGGAGAAGCTCAAGCCCTTGCTGGAGCGCGATTCGGAGCTGCATCCGGCGACTCCTCGGACTAAGCCTGCAACAGCCGCGAATTGAAGAAGGTGCTGCACGCCGAAATCAACTCGTCCAGGTCGCCTTCCATCACTCTGTCGAGTTGATAAAGCGTCAGGCCGATACGATGGTCGGTAACCCGGTTCTCTTTGAAGTTGTAGGTCCGGATTTTTTCGCTGCGATCGCCCGTGCCAACCTGGCTGCGGCGATCCGCGCCGATGGCCTGTTGTTGTTTGGCCATCTCCAGTTCGTACAGGCGCGAACGGAGCACGCGCTCGGCCTTGGCCCGGTTCTTGATCTGCGATTTTTCGTCCTGGCAACTCACCACCAGGCCCGTGGGAAGGTGCGTGATGCGCACGGCTGAGTAGGTCGTGTTCACCGACTGGCCGCCGGGGCCGGAGGAGCAGAACGTATCGATGCGAATGTCCTTCGCCTCGATCTTGATATCGACGTCGTCGGCTTCCGGCAACACCGCGACGGTGATGGTGGAAGTGTGGATGCGGCCCTGTTGCTCGGTAACGGGCACGCGCTGTACGCGATGCACGCCGCTTTCGTACTTCAGCCGCGAATAGACCTTGTCGCCGTTGATCAGCGCGATGACTTCCTTCGCGCCGCCGGCCGAAGAGTCGCTGGCCGAAGTGATTTCCACCTTCCAATGGTGGTTCTCGGCGTAGCGCGAGTACATGCGGAAGATTTCGAGCGCGAACAGGCTCGCCTCGTCGCCGCCCGCGCCGGCGCGGATTTCGAGCAGAACGTTCTTTTCGTCGTTGGGATCTTTGGGCAGCAGAAGGAACTTCAGTTGCTCGACGATGCGCTCGATCTCGGGCTCCAGACGCGCGATCTCGTCCTGCGCCATGGCCAGCATCTCGGGGTCGCTCTCGCCGGACATCAGGCGTGCGCCTTCCAATTCCTCGGCCGCTTTCTTATACTCCCGATAGACCGTGACGATCTCTTCCAGGTCGCGATGCGCCTTGGCGGTCTTGCGGTATAGCTCGGGGTCATTAATGACGGCCGGATCGGCCATGGCAGCGTTGAGCGCTTCGAACTTCTTCTCGACGTCGTCGAGTTGCTTTTCAAAATCCATCAGGCGATTACCAGTTCTCCGCCAACCTGTTTCTCAATCTCCATCGCGCCGTCGAGCGCCCGGATGGCGACTTCGGTCTGATCGTCGGAGGGGGGCTGCGTCGTGATGCGCTGCAGCCAGAGACCCGGGGCGGTAATCCACGTCAACAGGCTGCCCTTGTTCTTGGCTGCAAAGCGGATGATCTCGTAGCTGATCCCCATGATCAGCGGGAGCGCCGCGATGCGCGTCAAGAATCGGGCGAGGAATGTACTGGTCGGGATGAGGGCGTAGACGGCGATGGAAACCAGCATCACCACCAGCAAGAAGCTGGTGCCGCAGCGCGGATGCCACGTCGTGAAGCTCTGCGCATTCGCCACCGTCAGCGGCTTGCCCGACTCAAAGTTGAAGACCACGCGGTGCTCGGCGCCGTGGTACTCGAAAACGCGGTGAATGTCCTTCGACAGCGAGAGCACCCACAGGAAGCCGAGGAAGATTCCCAGACCGGACCACGCCGTCGAGCAAGTTCAGAATGATCCACCCGTCCAGCACGGGGAATGCTTTCTGCAAACCAGTTGCAATAAGCAGCGGCAGGAACTTGTACATCAGGATGAAGAAGCCGAGGCTGAAAACAACCTGGCCGATGATCATCCATTGCGGCATCTCTCCGCCGGATTTCTTCCCCGCCACCGGGGGCGCTTCGCCCTTTTCGGCCGCGTCGCGGGCCATTTCCGCTTCGATAGCGACGTTGGCCGAGAACCGTAAAGCCTTCAGGCCCAGCCACATGGAGTACACGAGAATACCGACGCCGCGTACGAACGGGTATTTGAAAATGGGGTACATGTCGGAGAGCTTTTCCAGGCGCGACTCCTCGGTGGCGTAGCTGCCGTCGGGACGCCGCACGGCGACGCAATAGCTGTGCGGAGCGCGCATCATGACGCCCTCCATCACAGCCTGGCCGCCTACGAGGATCTCTTCACCGTTTTCGAGTACCGGGAGCATTTGCGCGTGCGCAGCCCACCGGATAAACGTCTTCCAGGTCAATGCGGAATAGCCCTCTCTAACATCAAGTATAGCTTGGGGACAAAATCGGCCTGCTTCTGCTTAGTAAGGATGCCAGCGGACGACTTTCGATTCTGGACCGGAGTTTCGCCGGAAACGCGGGTCCACCGCCGCGGCCTTTCGATCTCGTAGCCGAAATCCCGGAGGGTGAGGATGTAAACAGCCGCCCGGGCCGGACGCGCTACGTTGGCCGACGGGCATCGGCGCGCGTTGTGGACTGAGCCCGCTAGTCGGGAACGCCTGCCATCCAGTAGCCGCGGCGAGTGCGGACCTTGACCTGGGGTCTGTCGACAGTGACCCGGATGGTGTGGAATCCGCCTTCAATCTTGTTATTCGGAGAGTAGCTGAGGATGTACTGGCTGCGAATCTCCGTGGCGATTTCGCTAATCCCCCGTTCCAGGTCCGTCTGGGTCATGAAGCCCAGCTCGCGTCCGCCCGTAAGCTTGGTGTAAAGTCGCGCGGGGTCGCGGATGAAGATGCGCTTCGTCTGGCGATACATCTCTTCCACCACCGGGATGAAGTCCGCGCTGTCTCCGGGCGCGCCGCCCATCTGCGCCATGGTTGTGGGATCGACGGAGGTGCCGGCCGGGTGAGGCCGGGCGCCGGCAGGGAAGGGATCGGGCCGCGGCAAGTCGGGCTTGGCGGTCAACGCAGTCAGTATCCGGCTGATATTCAGCGTGTACAGGTCGATGTTGTTGAGCTGGAGGTCCAGAGCGACCTCTCGCGGACGGACTTCGCTCGATTTGTCGAAGATCTCGGAAATCAGGACGATCACCTTGCGGCGGTCCTTCTTGTACTTCAGCATGTGGACGGCTGCCTGCACGGCGTCGTTCAGGCGGCTGTTTTGCCCGCCCGGCTTGATCTTGGCCACGGCCTGGTTGATCAGATCGGCGTCGCTGGTGAAGTCCTGCAGAGTCTCGATGCGATGGTCGAAGCTGACGATGGCAACCTCGCCATCCTGGCCCACCAGTTGGTCGTGGAGAACGTTGCCGATCTTGCGGATCTTGGGCAGCATGACTTCCACGTTGGCGTTTCGTTGGATGCAGAGGACCATCGAGAGCGGCAGGAAGGCGATATCGCGGTCTATCTTCTGCGGCTTGTCGTTGTCGAAAAGGGTGAAATCATTCACCCGCAAGCCGTTCACGGTGTTCCCCTTCCTGTCGGTCACGAGCGTCGGCACAAGGATCACCTGGACCGTGCTGCGAATCACCGGACCGTCCTCTTCGCTCGTCTTGACGGGCGGAGTGAACGGCGGCAAAGCGCTCTTCTTCGGAGTCTGACCGTTCGCCTTGTCCGGGTCGATAGTGCCCGGCATGACGCGCTTGGGGGGCTGTGGTGGATCCGTCGGCGGGGGCTGCTGGGAGTTCATCGCTCCGGCGGCTAATAGAAGCGCGCACACGGACATCGTGAAAATACCGAGGGGTTTCATGATCGTATTACTTCCGCCCGCACTGGCCCATTTGGAGGACGCTTTTCAGATCACTCCGGTTTCGCCGCCGGGTTTTCGCCGGGGAGGTGCTCCGTGCGGCCCTGTAACAGTTCCACGACGTGTGGTACCAGATCCAAGATAGCATCCAGGGACTCTACCGCACCTTTGGGAGAGCCGGGCAAATTGACGATCACGGCGTGACCGAGAGTGCCGGCAGTGGAGCGGGAGAGCGCCGCGCGCCGCGTTGTTTTCAACCCTGCGGCCCGCATCAGCTCGCCAAATCCCGGGATCTCGCGTTCGAACACCGAGTGCGCCGCTTCGGGCGTGACATCGCGCGCGGAGAGTCCTGTGCCGCCGGTGGTGAATATCGCGTCGTACTCTCCGGCGGTGGCGAGTTCTTTGAGCTTAGCGGCGATCTGTTCCCTGTCATCAGGCAGGACGGATTGGAGTACGATCCTGTGGCCCGTCCTGCGCCAGCCGCGCGGCGACGGCCGGGACCGCTAGCGTCGTGCCGCACGCCGGCGTGAGTGCTGTCGCTGATGGTCAACACGGCGCAGCGAAGTTTCACTTGTCAACCTCCCTGGAACACCCTTCTGTGCTTTCCGCCATGGTGGGGCAGACCCCCAGGTCTGCGCGGGTCCCCCCGGACCCGCTTCCGAATGGCAAGGTGAGGGCTGCGCCGAAGAGGCCGACGTGGGCGTCGGCCGCGGACCAGGGGGTCCGCCCCACCGCGCGCCTCCGCCCTATCCCGTCCGCCGCCAAGTCCCGCTCTTTCCGCCCGACTTCTTTACCAGTTCGATGCTCTCGATGGTGATGCCTTTGTCCAGCGCTTTGGTCATATCGTAGACCGTCAATGCAGCGACGCTCGCCGCGGTGAGCGCTTCCATTTCAACGCCCGTTTGCGCCGTTGTTGCCGCCGTCGCTTCAATCAGAACACCGTCGCGCTTGACAGTAACTTTCACGTCCGCATGGGTCAGCATCAGCGGATGGCACATCGGGATCAATTCGGAGGTCTTCTTTGCCGCTTGTATTCCAGCGATGCGGGCGACTTCGAGCGGGTTGCCCTTGGGATTGTCCGGCAGGGCTTTCAGAGTGGCCCGGCTCATGCGCACGAATGCACGGGCTGTCGCGGTTCGCCGCGTCTCCGTCTTCGCGGACACGTCCACCATTCGGGCCTGCCCCGCTTCGTCGAAATGGCTGAGCTTCTTCATGGCGGTAAGCCGGCCTCCATCATCGCACCAACACGCGAATGCGCTCTCCGGCGGCGTAATTCTGGCCTGTCCGGCTCGGCCACGAGAAACGCGTTGGCCCGCGCAAGCGCCATCACGTCGCCCGAGCCCGACCACGGCACCGGAGTTACCGTGGCATCCATCGGCACTGACTGCCGCAGGCAGGAATCTCGTCAGCCCTGGACGGTGATGAAACTCCGTGCTCAAAACGGCCTCCGTCAGCGGCAGGATCGGATTGTTCTGCCCGCCCAGGAGTTCGACCGCGGCGCGTGCGAACACCTCGAAGCAAACCATGGTCGAGGCCGGATTGCCGGGCAGGCCGAAAACGAACGTGCCTTGAGCGCGGCCGAAGACCAGCGGTTGGCCCGGTTGAACCAGCACGCGGTCAAAGTAGAACTCTCCGCCGTACTTCGCCAACACGCCTTCCACCAGATCGTACTTGCCCGCCGAGACGCCGCCGGAGATCAGCAGCAGATCGGTTTTCAGTCCGCGTCCGACGAGTTCAGCCGTCTTCTTCACGGAATCGGGAGCGGGAGGCAGCACAATCGGCTCCCCGCCGGCGCGCCGGACCTGGGTGGCGAGCGACCAGGCGTTCGAGTCGCGAATCTGATGAGGCAACGGCTGCGTGCCCATCTCGAGAATCTCGTCGCCGGTGGTGAGAATCGCAACGAGCGGACGCATGTAGACGGGCACGATCCACATGCCAATCGTCGCGAGCACCGCCACCTCGGGGAATCCGATGCGCTGGCCGGCGTGCAGGATTTCGCCGCCCTCCAAAGCGTCGCAACCGCGGGGGCTGACGTTCATTCCGGGCGACAGGCCATGATCGATTGAGACGTGATCGCCTTCCACCCTGACGTGCTCGACCATCACAACGGCGTCTGCCCCACGTGGCACTGGCGCGCCGGTCATGATCTCGACGGCCTGACCCGCCTTGACCTCGCCGTCAAAGAGTTCCCCGGCGCGAACTTCGCCGATCACCGTCAACGATCCCGGCGCGTCGGCGGCGCGGATCGCAAATCCGTCGCGCATGGAGCGGTCGAGCGGCGGGTAGTCGCGGTCGGCGTTCACTGGCGCGGCGAGCACCCGCCCGTCAGCATCCGCCAGATCGACGAATTCCATTTTCGGCAGGATCCTCACGCTGCGTATAGCGTCGAGGATGGTGGAGCGAGCCACGGTGAACTGAAGCGGCTGCGGCATCAGTTGGGATTTTAGCAGGACAGCGTAAGCGTTCATGCTGTGAACCGCATGAAGGTTGTACAGAAACGCCGGGGCCCGCCTGCGGCAGCAAGCGGGCCCCGGCGAACATACCCAAAGGACGCAAGCGCTAATCGATAACAGGTCCGGCGGCGAGAATATCCGCGCCGACCGAACTGAACTTCTTGGAGAAGTTCTGGTTGAAGCGCCCCGCAAGCTCACGCGCCGTGCGGTCGTAAGATTCTTTGTCCGCCCAGGCAGAGCGAGGGTCCAGAATCTCCTTCGCAACGCCGGGGCAGGCCTCCGGCACCAGCACCCGGAATACCGGATGCGGCTTGGTCGGAACGTGTGCAAGCTCGCCTTCAATGGCAGCGTGAACGATGGCCCGCGTGTAGGCCAGGCTCATGCGGTGGCCGGTGCCGTATTTCCCAGCTGTCCAGCCCGTGTTGATCAGCCACACCGAGGACTTGTTCGTGCGCAGTTTCTCTCCCAGCAGATTGGCGTAAACCAGCGGATCCCGAGGCAGGAAAGGCTCCCCGAAGCAGGCGCTGAACGTCGCTTGCGGCTCGCTGCCCAAGCCCCGCTCGGTACCGGCCACGCGCGCCGTGTAACCGTTCAGGAAGTGGTACATGGCCTGCTCGGGCGTCAACTTGGAAATAGGCGGCATGACGCCGAAGGCATCGGCGGTGAGGAAGACGACGTCATTCGGATGGCCACAGAGCCCGGGAATCACCGCGCCGTCGATGTAATCGATGCGATAGGCCGCACGGGTGTTTTCTGTGTACTCGTCCGAGTCGAAATCGAGCAGGCGCGTCTCGAGATCCATCTTCACGTTCTCGAGAACCACGCCATAACGGATGGCATTGAAGATCTGGGGCTCGGCCGCCTTCGAAAGCCGGATGCATTTGGCGTAGCATCCGCCCTCAAAATTGAACAAACCGCGGTCTGACCAGCCATGCTCGTCGTCGCCCACCAGCCGCCGGTCGCGGTCCGCCGATAGCGTCGTTTTGCCGGTGCCGGAGAGGCCGAAGAATAGTGCCACCCGCCCGTGCTCGCCCACATTGGCGGAACAATGCATCGGCAGCACGTTCTTCGCTGGCAGCAGGTAGTTGAGCAGCGTGAAGACCGACTTCTTCATCTCCCCCGCATAGCAGGTACCGGCGATGAGAACGATCTTGCGCGTGAAGTTGACGATGATCGCCGTTTCCGAACGCGTCCCGTCCGTCTTCGGATTCACCAGAAAATCGGGCACGAAAACGAGCGTGAATTCGGGCTTGTGATCCGGAAGCTGCTCCGGAGTCGGCCGGATGAAAAGCTGGCGGGCAAACAGGGCGTGCCAGGCTCTCTGCGTCACAATGCGGATGGGCAGGCTGTAAGCCGGATCGGCGCCGCCAATCAGATCCTCGACGATGATCTCTTTGTCTTGCAGGTAGCCGAGAACCCGCATCCAGATCTCATCGAAATGCTCGGGCGCCATGGGCTGGTTGACACTGCCCCAAGCCACCGTGTTTTCGGTAGTTTCATCCCGAACGATGTACTTATCTTTGGGAGAGCGTCCGGTGAACTGACCCGTGCGCACGACGAGGGCGCCCCGGTCCGTCAGCATGCCTTCGCTACCCTGAACGGCGCGCTCAACGAGGCGAGCGGCGCCGATATTCCAATACGCGGCGGAAGCCTGGATATCCAGACCTTCCAGTCCGAAATTGCTGCGATAGACTCCTAGCTGGTTCATGGAAAGAAATGCCCTATTAGAACAGAGTTGCTGGCCGGTTTGCCAGAGAAAAAGATCGGGTGGGGCTGGTCGCCACCTCACAGTCTATCATGGGGATATGGACTGTTCTCGCCGTCGGTTGGGCCGCATCTCGGTGCGCGGAATTTGCGTGCTGACTTGCGCCGTGGCGGCCCTTCGAGGACAGGCCATTCAGTTCGAATCGGGCGGTTTGAATTACCAGACGCTGACTCGCGCGGGCGTGACGATCATGTTCGCGGAATTACCCGTGCAAGTGCGGGAATACGCCGTCGTGCAAGTGGCCGTTTCCAACGGATCGCCCTCCACACGCACCGTCAAAGGCGAGGACTTCAAGTTCATCCGTCCCGACGGCACTTCGCTCGGGGCGACTCCGGCGGGCGCCGTGGTTGAAGAGTTCCTGCAAAAGGGTAGCCGGAGCGACGTGATCAAACTGGTCTCCACTTATGAAATGGGCCTCTACGGACTGGGCCGGTTTCGCAGCACGAACGGCTACGAGGTCCGGCGAAAGAACATGCTGGCCGAGGTGAGCGGTCAGAGGCTCAAGGCCGCCGCCGCCGCTTCCGCGATCGCATTCGTCACCACTCGCCTCAAGTCGTCGGAATCCACCGATGGCGCCATCTTTTTTCCGACCCAAGGAAAGCCGATCGGGCAGGGCACGCTTCGGGTGACGGTCGGGACGGAAGTCTTCGAGTACGAAGTGGGCGGTGAGCGCGCTCCAGGAACGCTGAAGACCCGCCCAGCCCCTCCCACCGCGCCGCCGGGCGGCTAGGATTTCCCGAATGGACGGCCAAGGGGATACCATAGAGAGTTTCTCGCTATGAAACACCCGGCATGCGTTCTCCTGCTCGCCTTGACCGCGCTCTGCGCCCTCGCCGCTCAGGATCCAAAACCCGCACCCGCTCCGGCTCCCGCCGCCGCCGCGAAGGCGGAGACCCCGGAGCCTGCCCCCGTGGTCCGTCCACATGAATTGGCCTTTCAGGGCAAGACCCTGCATTACAAGACCACTACCGGGCGCATCCCCATTCGCAACGCCGCGGGGGAAACTGAAGCCTGGATCTTCTACACCGCCTATACGCTCGACGGCGTGGAGGATGCATCAAAGCGCAAGCTTGTTTTCTCCTTCAATGGCGGGCCGGGGTCCTCATCGGTCTGGCTGCATTTGGGCGCCATCGGTCCGATGCGCGTCAAACTCAACGACGACGGCTCGCTGCCCGCGCCGCCGTACCAGATGGTCCCCAACGAAGGTTCGTGGCTCGACCAGGCCGACCTGGTATTCATCGATCCCGTCGGTACCGGTTACAGCCGGGCGACCAAGCCGGAGCTGAACAAGAAGTTCTTCGGTTTGAAGGGCGACATCGAGTCCATGGGCGAGTTCATCCGCATGTACCTGACGCGCAACAACCGCTGGCTTTCGCCGCTATTCCTGGCGGGAGAAAGCTACGGCACTACGCGTTGCGCTGGGCTCTCCGGCTACCTCGTCGATCACGGCATCGCGTTGAACGGGATCTTCCTCATCTCTACCGTACTGAACTTCGGCACGCTCGAATTCGACCACTTCAACGACCTGACTTACGAACTGATCCTGCCCAGCTACACGGCTACAGCCTGGTATCACAAGCGGCTCGCGCCGGATTTGCAGAAGGACTTGAAAGCAGCCCTGAAGGAGTCCGAGAGCTTTGCCAGCGACGGGTATTTGAAAGCCCTCAACCTGGGCGACCGCATGAGCTCGGCGGAGCGCAAGGCGGCGGTCGCGAAGCTCTCGCGGCTGACCGGTCTGAGCGCCGAGTTTATCGACCGCGCGGAACTGCGAGTGGATCTGCAATCGTTTGCGCGCGAGCTGCTACGCGATCGAAACGTGGTCGTAGGGCGCCTGGACAGCCGTCTGACCGGGCCCGGCAAACGCGCAGCCACAAGCTCGCCGGAGTTCGACCCGGCGATGTCCACGATACGTCCTCCCTACACGGCGGCTTGGTATCAGTACGTGCGCAAGGAACTCGGCTATGAAAGCGACGAGGAGTATTACATCCTCGGAGGCGGCGTTCGCGGTTGGGACTTCGGGTCGGACAATCGCTACGCGGACGTCACCGAATCCCTGCGGCTGGCCTTCGAGAAGAACCCGCACATGAAGCTTTACATCGGAGCCGGATATTTTGACATGGCTACGCCGTACTTCGCCGCCTGGTACACGCTGGATCACATGGCTCTGCCGGAGGCCGCGACGGCAAACATCCGCCGCCATACTTACGAATCCGGCCACATGTATTACATCCACCTCGACTCGCTGCGCGCCATGAAGCGGGACGTCTCCTCCTTCTTCGATTGGGCGGTCCATTAATGGCGGGAGGAATGATCGATTTACACACCCACACCACTGCATCGGACGGGACGGACACCCCCGAACAACTGGTGCGGCGAGCCCTGGAAAGCGGAATCACCACTCTCGCCATTACGGATCACGACACGCTGGACGGCGTGGATTCCGTGTTGCAACTCGCCGAGCAGGCCGGATTGAATTTGATCCGCGGCATCGAACTCAGCACGCGAGTGAGCGCGGAGAGCGACCCGCAGCGCCGCAACGCCCATTTGCTGGCCTATTTCCTCGCCGACCCTGGAGCTGAGTTCCGGAACTGGCTGCTGGGCCTCCGCAAATACCGGCGCGAGCGCAACCGGTTGATTGCCGAACGTCTGCGGCAACTCGGCATGGACGTGCGCCTGGAGGAAGCCGAAGCCCTTGGACGCAACATCACCGCGCGTCCGCACTTTGCCTCGGTGATGATTCAAAAGGGCTACGTCTCCGGCGTGCGCGAAGCCTTCGACATCTATCTGGGAGAGACCGGACGGGCCTACATTGAGCGCGAAGATCCTGCCATTGAAGAGGCAATCCGGCACGCTCGGGCAGCCGGCGGAGTGACTTCCCTCGCGCACGCCATCCGGCTCAACCAGCCGGATCCGGCGCGTGAGGCGGAGTTGGTTAGCGGTTGGGGGGACGAGGGACTGGACGCCGTTGAAGTTTGGCATTCCGACCACGGCGAAGCGGAAGAATTGCGCTACGGCCACATCGCGGATGTTTGCGGCCTGGCTCGTACGGGTGGTTCCGACTTCCACGGGGAGCACACGCCCGGAGTTCTGCCCGGCATCGGCAAAGGCCGGCTCTGCGTGCCGCCTTCAGTTCTGGACGACCTGTACCGACTCGCCGCCAGCCGTACGCAAGCCGGAGGACGTCCGGGCCTCCAAGCGCAGGTAGGCCAGGGCGCGGACGGCGTTGCCTCCGGGTGACCAGGCGGCCGAGGTCACCTCGCCCACATCCTTTTCTCCGTTGAGAATTTTGTCACCGCGCGCGGGGACTCTTGAGCCCGAGATCGACAACGCAGTCAGTTGCCGGGTGATGAGGCCGCGCGAACGGACGCGTTCGACGATTTCCTGGCCCAGATAGCAGCCCTTATTGAAGTGCAAGGCGTGCAGTTGACCGGTCTCGTGGGCGATGTAGCGTTCCGTGATGTCGTCGCCGTAGCGGGGCAGGCCGTGCTCCAGTCGCACTGCCAGCACGTCCTCTGGCGAGGCGCCGGGGGCGATGCTCGCGAGCCGCGCGCTCAAATCTGCTTTGGCTTCAATCGGCGCGATCAGCCGGAATCCGGGCTCTCCCGTGGAACTCGCGCGAAGCACCGTAACGTTGTTCCAGGCAACGAAGCTGTAATCCGCTTCGGGCAGAGGCGCACCCAGAGAGGCCAGCCGCCCGGCCGCCACCGGGCCTTCCAGCGCGAATTCGCAGGTTGATTCCGTCGCATCTTCGAGCGTGACGTCGTCGGCAATGATGAATTTGTCGATGTGTTCAAAGACTCGCTGGCGCGTCTCGGGCTCGGTGGAGATCAGCAGATGATCTTCGGTGCAAAGGATGACGGCATCTGCCAGCACGCGTCCCTGGGCATTGAGGAAGAAGGCGTAGAGCCCGTGGCCCTGCTCCAAGCCCTCCACGTGGTTCGTTGTCATTGCGTGCAAGAGGCGTTTGCGATCTTCGCCGGTAGCGCGGATCCGCCCTCTCGTTGAGACGTCGAACCAGGCAGCAGTCTCCCGCAATGCGCGATAACCTTCCGTTATTGCAGCCATGTTCCTCTACTTGAAATTGTGCAGGAACGCACCCAGCAAGACCACTACCCAGCCCGAAATGACCGCTCCGCGCGCGAGCCGCGCTCGCTTCGCGTCATCCATCCCCTCGCGCCCCAGCAGCAGCGAAACGACAACGACGTGCAAGGCCAGCAGAATCTTGATGCCGGCCACGGCATGCCAGCCTTTGGGCGCGCCGTGCATCCTGACCATGAACTGCGCGGCGCCGCTCAGCACCAGCACGACAGATCCAGTAGTCAACCAGTTCCGGTAGCTGTCCAATTTGTACAGTCCGGAAACGTGCGCGCGGAACAAGCCGCCCAGGACGAGAATCGCCCCGCCGATATGGGCGAAGGTCAAGAGCGTGCGAGAAGGAGAGGGAAATGATCCATGGAAACCCATCTATACTGATGTCCGGATGATCCACGAGATTCTGACTGTTGGCGCTTTGCAGTGCAACTGCTCCATTTTCGGCGACGAATCGACGCGCGAGGCCATCGTGATCGATCCCGGCGACGGGGGCGATGTCGCGCGCGTACTTGCAGCGCTAACCAAACACGGGTTGAAACTGAAGGCGATTGTCATCACGCACGCCCATATCGATCACATCGGAGGCGCGGCGAAGTTGAAAGCATCGACCGGAGCGCCGGTCTATATGAACGCCGCCGATCAGGTCCTGTACGACGCTCTCGACGTTCAGGCAGGCTGGCTGGGGATGCGAACGCCCGAGACGACCGAGATCGACGTGGATGCACGCGATGGCGATACGCTGCGCTGCGGAACGACGGAGATGCAATTCATCCACACGCCCGGCCACACGCAGGGCAGCATTTGCGTGCTGATTCCGGCGGAGAACAAACTGCTCGCTGGCGACACACTGTTCCGCGATTCCATTGGGCGAACGGATCTGCCGGGCGGAGATGGGCGAGCGATTCTGCGCTCGATCCACGATAGACTGCTGACGCTCGACGAAGGGCTCGAAGTCGTTGCGGGTCACGGTCCCGAGACGACGATAGGGCGTGAGAAAGCGCTGAATCCGTTTCTGACTTGAGAAGAGCATCGAAACGGAGCCGCGACCGTGAGGGAGCGGTAGTAGCAGAGTCTTCTTCGATAAGCTTGCCGCCGCCTGGCTTAGCTATGCCACCGCGCCCTCACGGCCGCGGCTCCGTTTCGGAGGCTTGCCTTGCCCGAATCTCGCCGATCACCGACTGCACGAGTTCCTTCGCCTGCTCGACGTTCAATGCGATGGTCTGGATGTCCATGGCAGGCTTGCCGGGTTGGCGCGCGCTTTGGCAATAAACTCCGTGCTGCATCACCATCACGAGCGCATCGGTCAGCAGATCGAGCGTTACCGCGAGCCTGCCAGCTTCCACGCCCATCTGAAATTCGGAGCGTTCCAGCTCCTCTTTGTGATCTGTGAAAACGGATGGGGATTTCATTTCCATGTCATTGCCTGATGATGGCGCCTGATGACGGCGAGAACCCAGTATAGCCGGGCCGTATGATAGAAATAGCCATGAAGTTTCTGGCCTTCTTTCTTTTCTTTGTCATTTGTTCCGCGGCCGAAGGGCCTGCTATGCACGCCAAGCGGCTCTCGCGCGACCGGAGCCTCAACACGGACCCCGCGTCGAGCCTTTGGCGCAACGCGCCATCGGTGTTTTTCGAACGTAGTTCTATGAACGAACTCGTGCCGGGGCATCGTACCCAAGTGATCGCGCGCTGGACTCCGAAGGCGCTCTATTTCCTCTTCGTTTGCCCTTACGAACAGCTCTACATGAAGCCGTCGCCGGACACAGTCAAAGAGACCAACCTGATGTGGGATTACGACGTCGCCGAGGTCTTCGTGGGAGCGGACTTCGAGAAGATCTGGCAATATCGCGAGTTCGAAATCTCGCCGCAGGGCGAGTGGGTGGATCTCGACATCGACCGGAAACAGCCCAAGCCGGAGGGCGGCTGGTTGTGGAATTCAGGCTTCGAACACGCCGCTCGAATCGACGCCGCAAAGAAGATCTGGTACGCGGCTTTTCGCATTCCGGTGACCTCGATTACTGAAAAGCCCGCCGCGCCGGGTACGGAATATCGCGTGAACCTGTACCGCATCCAAGGTCCCCCGCCACGGCGGAAATCGATCTGCTGGAGACCGACGGGAGCGCCGAGTTATCACGTGCCGGAGGCCTTCGGGCTGCTCCGGCTGGAGGACTGATCCCAATGGCAACGGAAGGAAACCTGCGCATCTCGCAGGTCGGATTGCGCGGCATCGTCGGTTCGGGACTGACCGCGGCGCACGTACTCGATTTCGCCGCCGCGTTCGGGACGTTCCTCGATGCGCCGGGCAAGATCGTGATCGGGCGCGATCCGCGCGCGAGCGGCAACATGATCCGCGAAGGAGTCGTGGCGGGGCTGCTGGCGACGGGTCACGACGTGATCGATCTCGGCGTGGTTTCGACGCCTGTCATCCAGCACGCCATTCGCCGGGTGAACGCCTCCGGCGGTATCTCAATTGGCGCAAGTCACAACGCGGCCGAGTGGAACGCCTTGAAGTTCCTGGGGCCGGAGGGTTCTTATCTCGCCACGGGCGAGTCCGGCGAATTGCTCGACATCTATCACCTGAAGAAGTTCGCCTTCGCCGGTCACGAATCGGTCGGCAAGCTCGAGATGGATCACACTGCCATCGACCAATACCTGGACGATCTGGCGAAGCTCTTTCCGCTTGAACGGCTGAAGAAGTTCAAGATTCTGGTGGACTGCACGAACGGCCTTTCGGCGTTGTTGTTGCGCCGCATGCACGACCGCTTCGGCCTGAACTTCGCGCTCTTCAACGAGCGGCTGGAAGGCCGGGCGTTTGTCCACGAGCCGGCGACGAATCGCAAGATGGTGGAGTTGCAACTCGCCCCGCTGATGAAGCTGGTGGGCGCCGACGCGGGCTTCCTGTTCGACATCGACTCGGACCGCGTGGCGCTGGCCACCGAGACGGGGCAGGCGGTGAGCGAAGAGATGGTGATGGTGCTGCTCGCCGACGAGTTCCTGGAGCGCGGGCCGGGCAAGACAATCATTGCCAACGTCTCCACCACCGGACTGCTCGAAGTTGTGGCCGCGCAGCATGGCGGCCATGTCGAACGCGTTGCCGTTGGACGCCAGGCAACCATCGATGCCCTGCAGGCGTTCCGCCCCGAGCAGATCGCCATCGCGGGCGAAGGCACGGGCGCCATCATGATTCCTCAGTTCCGCTACGTCTACGACGGCATTGCCGCGATGCTCGCGATTCTAGCGCGCATGGACCGCAAGAACCAGACACTCTCTCAGATGCTCAGCAGCTATCCGCGCTACTCGATACTCAAGGGCGTGGTGCCGCTCGAAACTCACAAGATCCCCGAGATGCTCTTCGCGCTGGAGCAGTTCTATCCCGACGCCAGGAGGAATACGACCGACGGGCTGCGGCTGGATTGGGCCAACCGCTGGGTGCACGTGCGCGTCAGCCAGACCGAGCCGATTGTGCGCGTGATCTGCGAGCAGCAGGGCGATGAGCCGCGGAAACTTTTCGAAGAAACGATGGAAATCGTGAGGAGCTACTGCGCATGAGCCGCGTACATCAACTCAAGATCGGAGTCTCCGGCATCCGCGGCGTGGTCGGTGACTTCCTTACTCCGAACCTGGCCTGCGCGTTCGCTCAAGCGTTCGGGACCTATGTCGGACAGGGCCGTGTCGTGCTCGGCCGCGATACTCGTTCGACCGGCGAGATGCTGGAACACGCCGTCACCTGCGGTCTGCTCGCGGCCGGTTGCGAAGTCGTGAAGGTGGGCATCGCCCCAACGCCGACCATCCAGATCTACGTTGCGGAAACCCATGCCAAGGGCGGCATCGCCATCACTGCGTCCCACAATCCGCCCGAATACAACGCGCTGAAGCTCTTCAATCGCGAGGGCCTCTTCTTCAACCAATACGAGCGCAGCGAGCTGCTGGACCTCTATCACCAGAGCGATTTTCGTCAAGCGGCGAACGCCGAGATCCGTGGCGTCTCGGTCGATTACGACACCGCACCCGAGCGGCATTTCGCGCGCGTGCTGAAAAACGTCGACGTGGATCGGATCCGCAAGCGCCGTTTCAAGGTGGCTCTGGACGGTGTCAATGGCGCCGGTTCGCTGATGAGCGTCCGCTTTCTGCGCGACATTCTGAATTGCGATCTACACGCCATCTCGGTGGACCCCACTAAGCCATTCCCGCGTGAGGCCGAGCCGAGACCCGAAGTGCTCGACGATCTCCGCGCGCTGATCAAGCAATGCGGCGCCGAGATCGCGTTTGCGCAGGATCCGGACGGCGACCGTCTCGCCGTAGGCGACGAAACCGGCTTCATCCTCGATAACGACGAAGTGCTGGCCATGGCGGTCGATTGCGCGCTGCACCGCACCAAAGGGCCGGTGGTCGTGAATCTCACCACCTCATCGGTAATCGACGAGGTCGCGCAGCGCTACGGCTGTCCGATTTACCGCTCGCCCGTTGGTGAAGCGAATGTCGTCGATCGCATGCGTGCGGTCGGCGCGGTGATTGGGGGAGAAGGCACCAACGGCGGAATCATCTTCCCGGCCGTGCACTACTGCCGCGACTCCTACATGGGGATGGCGTTCCTGCTCGATCGCATGGCCGAAACGGGCAAGAAGCTCAGCGAACTCGCAGCCACGCACGCGCCTTACTACCGGCGTCTCGGCAAGTTCACATTCGAACATGGCCGGCTAGGACCGATCATGCAGGAGTTGGAGTCGATGTTCTCCGGCGCGCAGGTGGACCGGACCGATGGGCTGAAGCTGATCGGGCCCGACTCGTGGTTGCACGTGCGCTCCTCCAACACGGAGCCTGTGCTGCGCCTTGCGGCTGAGGCCCGATCCGCACAGCGATTGGAAGAGATCTACGCGCGGGCCGAGCGCGTCGTCAACAACAGTTAGACCGGATTGGCGGCTTTCGCTCTGTGGCGCACGCTTCAGCGTGCCGTGGCGAGATTCATCCGACTCCGGCATGGTGGCATGAATGCCACGACAGCGACGCTAAAGCGTACGCCACAATTCACGTGCGAGGACCGGCTACTTCTTCGCCGGAGCGGGTGCCGGCGCTTTCTTCGCGACTCCCGCTTTCGCCGCGGGAGCGGCCGGCGGGAACAGCGGAGCTTCCTTGCCGCCCTGCCATCGCTCGAAGGTCACCCTCTTGATGACGACAGGCGTGTTCGGCCGGCCCTCGCCATTCTTCGCGACATGAGTGATCTGGGTCACCAGCTCCTGGTGTTCCACAACCTGGCCGAAGATCGGATGCAGTCCGTTCAGATGGGGCGTCGGCACTTCCGTGATAAAGAACTGGCAGCTTCCCGTTTTCGGACCGGCATTAGCCATTGCCAGGCGGCCCGGCTGATCGAACTTGAGCGACGGATCGAATTCGTCCTTGATTACGTCCGTCCCGCCCATGCCCGTGCCGGTCGGATCGCCGCCCTGGATCATGAAATTCTCGATGACGCGGTGGAAGATCAGGCCGTTGTAAAGCGGGCGGCTGACGCGCGCATGAGTCTTCGGATCGGTCCAGGGTTTTCGCCCGGTCGCCAGACCCACAAAATTCTTCACGGTGATGGGCGATTCCTTGTCGAAAAGTTTCAATGTGATGTCGCCCATCGACGTCGAGATGGTCGTGTACAACCCATCGGGGCGAGGGGTTTTCGGCGTTGCGGGGGCCGCCTTGGCGGGGGCCGCCGCTTTCTTGGCCGGAGCCTTGGCCGGGGCCTTGGCGGCAGGCGCTTGCGCCCACGCTGCCAGTCCCAGGAGCGATACGCTCAAAACGGATACGAAAGTCCTCATGATGCCAGCTTAATACACTCAGTCCGGCGGGAAGATGCTCGCGTTTAGCGGCGGAACAAGCCTGTCACCGGGCGTTCACGCAAACGAAAACCTCATGCTGTATCTCTCAGTAGAATGCCAGTTCCGAATCACTCTTCATCGAGCGAACCCCCACTGTTCACCGGTGCGCTGCGGCGAATGGCGAGCAAGCCGCTAATCGGCCCCATGACCGGAGCTCTCAGCAAGCTCCTGAAGCTGGAGCATCTCGATCGGTTCTACAGCGCGACGCGGGAATCCGCGCCCGGTTCCGAGTTTGTAGGCGAGATTTTGAACCGCCTGAGAATCAGCATAGACATCTCGGCGGAGGATCTGGCGCGAATCCCGAAGAAGGGGCCCGTTGTCGCCGTGGCCAATCACCCGTTCGGCATGGCGGAGGCGATTGCGGCGACATGGCTGTTAGCGCAGCATCGTCCGGATTTCCGTGTTCTGGCTAACGACATGCTCGGGGCCATGCCCGAGGTCCGTCCTTTTCTGATCCTGGTGGACCCCTTCGGGGGAGAGTCCGCCACCCGCGCCAACCGGCGGGGCCTCCGTGAAGCGCTGCAATGGTTGGAGAAGGGCGGCATGCTGCTGATCTTCCCCGCGGGCGAGGTGTCGCATGTGCACTTCCGGCGCCCGGGAATTCACGACCCAGACTGGCACCGTACCGCCGCGGCGCTGGTGAAGCACACCGGGGCGGCGGCGCTCCCGTTTTACTTTGAGGGCGCCAACAGCGCGCTGTTTCAAATCGCGGGAATAGTGCATCCCAGGCTGCGCACCGCGCTGCTGCCGCGTGAGTTGCTGAACAAGCAGGGGCACATTCTGAGCATGCGCGTGGGACATCCGCTTGGCGGCATCCAAATTCGAGGGTCTGGACGACGAGGGCGCAACCGATCTGCTCAGACGCAAGACCTATTGGCTGGCGCACCGCAAGCCGCGCACCGCGCCGCCGCCCCGCCGGATCCGTGAAGACGATCCACTGTTCGAACCGATTCCGCCTGACTGGCTTCGGGCGGAACTCGCCGCCCTGCCCGCGGAGCGATTGCTGGTGGAATCGGGTAACTGGCAGGTAATCCTGGCGACTCGCGACGACTGTCCGTTTGCAGTGCGCGAGATTGGCCGCCTCCGGGAGCAAACCTTCCGGAAAGCCGGCGAAGGAACCGGAAAGCAGGTCGACCTGGACGACTTCGACGACCACTACCTGCATCTGGTGCTGTGGCGGAAAGACCTGAATGCGATCGCGGGAGCGTATCGCCTGTGTGGCACCGACCGGGCACAGGGAAGGCTTTATACGAAGACGCTGTACCGCTTCAGCCCGCAGTTTTTTGAGCAGATCACGCCCGCTCTCGAACTTGGCCGCAGCTTCATCCGCGTCGAGCATCAGCGCTCGTTCCAGCCACTGCTGCTGCTGTGGAGGGCGATCGGCGAATACGTCGCCAGAAATCCGCAGTATCGCTATCTGTTCGGGCCGGTCAGCATCAGCAATTCGTATCAGAAGGCCAGCCGTGTGCTCATGGCGGATACGTTGCTGCGTCTGGTGGGAATGCCCGAACTCGCATCGTTCGCCAAGCCGCGGCGCCCCTTCATCCACATGCCGGTGAACGGCTTACCGCAGCCGGATTCGATTGAGGATATGGAGTCCTGGATCGCCGACCTGGAGCCGACCGGCGAGGGCATGCCGGTGCTTATCCGCCAGTACCTCAAGATGGGTGGACGTTTCGCCACGTTCCATGTGGACCACAGCTTCGGTCAGACCCTGGACGGGCTGGTTGTCGTAGACCTGACCAAGACCGAGCCGAAGTTCCTGGAGCGGTACCTGGGCAAAGACGGCGCGGCGAACTTCCGGGCGTACCGCCAAATCGCGGGCTCAAGCTCTGCCACTGCACCTTCTCCCGCACCCTGCTAAGAGCCCGTCCAGGAATAACAGTCACAGTCCGGACAAGGCTCGCGACACCGGGGAGCCCAGGGATGTTGTGGCGCACGCTTCAGCGTGCAGTGGCGAGATTCATCTCGACATCCGGCATGGTGGCATGAATGCCACCACAGCACGCTGAAGCGTGCGCCACAACGCAGCAGAGCACTCAACAGTCGGCATGGCTATTTCTTCACGGGCCCTAAGCCGGTCGTGCCGCTTTAGTCTGCCTGCGGCGGTTTCAGATACGAGCCCGAAAAGATCTCATCGAAAATCGAGGGGTGCTTCGCCGTCCATCCGAAAAAGCGAGTCGCCTTGGTGGAAGCGACTTTCTGGTCCATCGCCATACAATCGGCGACGGGGCCGAAAACCTGTCTCGCCCGGTCCAGAGGCAAGCGCTCCACTTTCCCATCGATGCCGCATGCCTTGGTGACGGCCAAGGCGATTTTGCGCACCGGCTGCGGCATTCCGCCGCAAGCGACGAAGAGCTCCCCTGCCGCCGGGTCTGCCACCACTCGGGCGTAGAGATCCGCGAGGTCGTCCACGTGAATGGAAGACCAATGATTCTCCCCGTCGCCGGCGATCGATACTTTCCCCTCGGCCCGGGCCTGTTGGAACATCATGCCGACAAACCCGCCGCCACGCCCGAAGACCATTCCCGGGCGCAGGACGACACCAGCTACTTCGCCCGATTTGGCTTCGAGGACCAGGTCCTCTACTGCTGGACGCCACGCTACCCGGGTGGCCGGACGCAGCATCGAGACTTCACCCGCAACCCGGCCCTGAGTGTCTCCATAGACCCAGACGCCACTGGTGTAGATGAACGGCTTGCCGGAGCCAACGAGGGCATCGAGCATCGCCTCCACCGCGGCGCGGTCGATGGCGCCCGACGCCGGGCCACTGGCCATCGCCGCATGGATGACCCCGTCGACGCCAGCCGCCGCGGCTTTCAGAGATGGCGGATCCGTCAGGTCGCCGAATTGCGCTTCGAGTCCGAGCGCCTCCACCGCCGCCTTCTTTTCCGCACTGCGTACGAGAGCAACGACGCGATGCCCATTGACGAGGAGAGCTTCGCAAACTGCCGAGCCAATGTAGCCCGTCGCGCCCGTTACCAAGATTCGCATCGAACCGCCCCAACCTCCGCTAAACCATGAGTTTAGCAATGGATCGTCAATGCGATTCCGGCGCGCTGATGCTGGCCGGCCACGCAGCCGCCGATTCGATCAGTTGCCCGGTTCGAAGGCGATATTGTCCAGCACAACGACTCCCTCCTTCGAACGGTCGAAGCGGAAGCGGATTTCGCGGACCTGCGCGGAGGCCAAGCCTGGGAAGCTCTTCAGTGGAACCGCGTAGCGCTGCAACACGGCCTCGGTGTCCTTGTCGCCGCGTCCGAAGCCGAGTTTGTTGAACTTGACGTATTCGATGTGGAACGGCTTGTAGATGGGGCCGATGGAAGAGAGCGGCAGACGCGCAGTCTTGCCGTCCGCCGTCACCAGTTCCACGGTGAAGTCCAGCGGGGCTTTGCGCTTCTTGTCGTCGTCCTTTTTCTTCTCGTCCTTCTTCTTGACGTCCGTTTTTTTGGCGTCCTTCTTGCCGGCTTCTTTGCCACCCTTCTTGTCCTTGTCGGCGTCGGGTTCGGGTGGATTCTCGTTGGTATCCGCCAGCTCAAACGAGAGCAGCGAGTCCGGCGTCAGCGTTTTGGCGAAGTCTTCGGGGAGAGCTACGCCATACGTGGCTGCCGGTTCGCGCCATCCGAGATACACGGCATTGTCGCCGCGATTGTCCCATCGCAGTTCGGTCCTCTGTTCTTTCCAGACCGCGAGCTTATCGCCATGGATGCGAGCACCGGGGAGCGTAGCGGTCTCGACGTCGAAGTCCTCGTCGAAGCCGGCGACGATTTTGCGCTTCGAGTCGGCGTATCGATTGACGTAGGTCGTGTCGGGCAACCACTTGGCGCCCGCTCGATAGTCCCGGAAGAGCGCCCGGTATTCGTCGTGGCCCTTGACGGTTGCTTCGAGGAATGCCGAGAAGTAGACCTTGGCGATCTGGCGCTGCTGGTCGCCGCTCAGCAGTGGCTTATGGTTCATAAACCAGCCGCCGGGCGGTCCGTTGTCGTCGTCGCCCCATACGGTGTTGAACTGGCCGTGATTGGCGCGATAGATCCACAACTCCGCCTTGAAGCCGGGGAAGGAGTCGCTGAGGCTGGTGCGGTTGTACTGGCGGCTGCCGACGAATGCGCTCACGTCGCCGTCGTAACCGCCCTGAACCACGAAATAGTTCACGTCCTTCAGCGGCCGCTCCACGCCGGCGGGCTTGTACTGGCCGTCGGCCGGAGCGATCGCGATCACCGCGCGGATGTTGAAGTTGTAATCGAACTTCTGCGTCGCATCGCCGGGGAACGCGGACAGGTGGTTGAAGGCGGCTGCCGTCGCCGCGGCCTCGCCGCCGCGCGAGTGGCCCATCAGCGCGATCCGGTCGAGATCCACCTTGCCTTCAAACGGGTTCCCCTTGGTGGAGTTCCATTCGCGGAAGAGCTTCAGGTGTTCCAGCAGCAGCCAGCCGCGCGCCGCCGTCTCCTTCAGATTCAGGCCGTCGGTCCAACTGCTGTTGATGAAGTTCTCGTCGACCGAAGCGAAGATGTAGCCGCGGCTGGCCAGCAGCCTACCCAGGTATTCGTAGCCGGGGTCGGAGAAGTCCTGCGCGAGGTGATTGCCGTGGACAATCAGCACCAGCGGAAACGGGCCCAGTCCGTCGGGGTACCAGACGCGGGCGTTGAGCGGCAGTTTCTTGCTATCGAAGCCCCAATACCACTCGTAAAGCTTGGCATGCCAGCCTTCAGGTCCTTTGAACACCTTGGAGCCGTCAATCGAGCGCGACTTGAGCATCACCCCCGCGCCTTTGGCCGCTCGACCGTACTCCGGACGATGCTTATCCGTGCCGGGTCCGTAAGTGATGCCGAGCTACCTTGAATGGTCCCGGCTGCGAGGGATCGTTCAGCGTCAGGGCGGCCACCTTGGGCTGCTTCGACAGCGGCGCGTCCGCCATGTCCTTCTCCAGCCCGCGCCAGGTAAGCAGCCAGATCGTGGTTCCCGCAAAACCGAGCAGCAGGACGAGCAGCGCGATTGTGATCGCCTGCCGTTGCCGGGCCATTCGGGAAAAACCGCCAACCGTGAGCGACGCAACAACCGACGCCAGCGCCGAGGCCGCGACAGCCAGTATGATGCCCGACAAGGGAAAATTCGGCCACATGAATCCTGTGACCCCCGCGGCTGCGACGATCATCGAGGCCGGCCAGGGTGGCAGCTTACGGAGGAACCAGAGGGCGAGCCATAGGAGGCCCGCCGAGAGGAATAGTATGATTGCGCCGATGAGAATGCATATGGCCGCATCGACCCAAGGCCCAAACCCGAAGCGGATCTGCGTTCCGATGAAGGCGGCCCACGCGATCGTGAGGATCGCCGCGCCGGCCATTGATGCGCGGCGGACCTCAGGTCCGGGGCGGATGAGAGTCCATTGATGCGCGGTCCAGGATCGCACTCTTCGGACGGCAGATTTCGCCCACTGCCAGCTTCCGGCAGCGCGTTCGCCAACTTGCGCGATATGCATCTTGACCTGAATACGATCCTACGCCCCAGCGCGTTCATATTCGTTTACATCTTCCCTAGGCCGGTTCGGATTCTTCTGAAGAACTGGGGTGTGATTCGCGGCAAAAGGCCCCCTCCGGTGTGTTTTCCGCGAGTCGTTCGGATAGGCTCTAGGAATGCCATTATCGATGAGTCGTCGCGCGAAGGAGCCGGGCGCCGCACGCCTGCCCGTTCTGCTGGCCGGGGTTGCGCTGGCTGCTATCTTGCCTGCTATCGGCGTTGCGCAGCCCGTGCTGGGCGGCTGCCGGATTTTCCCATCGAACAACGTCTGGAATCGGATGGTCGATGAGCTTCCGGTGGACCTTCACTCAGACGAATACATGGCTTCCATTGGCCGGGGGAAGCCGATCAACCTGGATCCTACGGTTCCAATCAACGTGGTGGGGCCCGAAGTGCCGGCGCAACAGCTTTTGAAGCTGCAATGGCCGGCCGAGTCGGACCCAGGGCCGGTCCCAATCCCAGAAAATGCGCGCGTCGAACAGAACGGCGATGCCCATATGCTGATTCTGCAAACCGGGGCCTGCCGGCTGTACGAGTTGTACGCGGCAAAGAAAGAAGGCGATGGCTGGTCGGCGCTGAATGCCGCCTTCTTCGATCTGAATTCGAATCGCCTGCGCCCGGAAGGCTGGACCTCCGCCGACGCGGCGGGACTGCCAGTCCTGCCGGGTCTGTTGCGCTACGACGAGGTGAAGAGCGGTCAGATCGCGCATGCAGTCCGGACGACGGTTCCGCACACACAAAGGGCCTACATCTGGCCCGCGAGGCATATCGCGTCGAAGAACGAGAGCCGTTCGCTGCCGCCTATGGGGTTGCGGTTGCGCCTGAAGCGTAACTTCGACACCAGCGGCTTTTCGCCGGAGGCGCGCGTCGTCCTGCTAGCCCTGCAGAAATATGGAGCGCTTGTAGCCGACAACGGCGGCGCTTTCCAGTTCACTGCCACGCCGGATGGGTGGCCGATTGCGTTGATAGAGGAACTGAAGCGAGTCACTAGCGACTCGTTCGAGGCCGTGGACACATCCGATATGGTGATGAGTCCAAACTCTGGCCGAGCCGGGCCGGATCGTGCGTTTTCCCACACGAGGGTCCCCTACTCGGCTTCGATGACCTTGCAGTTGGATGAGGCCACGCTGTTTTCTATCATTCTTGAAGGAGACGGCACCCTGGCTCTATCCAACATCGCGGAGCCTGGGAAACTCGTCACATTCCAGATCTGCCAGGACGTGAAAGGCGGCCACCGTTTGAATTGGCCGGTCAATGTGCACGCGGCGATGGCGGTGGGTCAGGAAGCGGGCAAGTGCTCGGTGCAGAGCTTCGTCGCGGCGGAGGACGGGCTGTATGCCACGGGCGCTGGTGTCGTGAACCAATAACGTGCACGGATAAATCTAGGGCTCCAAAGGGCGCATGGGCCGTGAGGGGGAGCGGCAACTGGCGCGTTACTTTCACCTGTGCGGGCAAGGTCGTGGATGGCGTGGACTACGAGGACTACCACTGAGGTGACTATGAGAATGCATAACCCGCCGCACCCAGGCGAAGTACTCAAGGCGCTGTGCCTGGAACCGCTGAACCTGACCGTCACCGAGACCGCGCGCTCGCTGGGCGTAAGCCGCAAAACGCTATCCGGCATCCTGAATGGGCGCGCTGGCATCAGCCCGGAAATGGCGGTGCGCCTCTCCATCGCCTTTGGCACCGGCGCCGAAAGCTGGCTCAACCAGCAGCTTCAGTACGATCTCTGGCACGCAGAAAGACGCCGGAAGCGGCTGCACGTGGCGAGACTGACCGCCGCCTGACGGCGGGCACGGTTTTGTAGCGGACAATTCTAGCGGAGCCTTGCCCCGCGCGGACCTGGAGGTCCGCCCCACTTACAGGCGGAAAAGTTCGCGCAGGCGGCGGGTCTGGACCCGGCTCACGGGGACCTCGGAGCCCTTCTTGTCGTCCATCCGGAGCTGATAGCTGGACTTGAACCAGGCGATCACTTCTTTGATGTGGTTGATGTTCACCAGGTAGCTGCGATGGGTCCGCCAGAATACGGTTGGGTCGAGATTGGCCTGCAGTTCCTCGATCGTCTTGAAGCTGGTCTGGCCCTCGATCGCGGAGGTCACGACGGTGATCAACCCGTCGTCGATGGTGGCGTAAATCAGGTCCGCTACATCGACGATCAGGTTGTGGCCGCCCGCCTTTACGATGATTTTGTTCCGTGCGGCGCCGGCCGAAGCGGGAGGAGGGACGCTCTGCGGCTCGGGATCGAGCATCTGGCGGCGGGCGCGCTCGACCGTGAGCCCCAGCCGGTCGCGGTCGACCGGTTTCAGCAGATAATCGAGAACTTCCAGGCGAAAGGCTTCCAGAGCGTACTGGTCATACGCCGTGCAAAGCACGAAGGAGGGCATCGGGGCTTTGTCTACCCGGAGCTTATTGATGACGCCGAGACCGTCCAGACCGGGCATCTGGACGTCGAGAAACACCAGATCGGGCTCGTGCTGCTCGATCGCCTCAACGGCCTCCAGACCGTTGCGGGCGGTGCCCACAATCTCGATTTCGGGGAACTCGCGAAGCAGGAAAACCAGCTCATCCAGGGCTGGCGCTTCGTCGTCGGCTACCACAGTCGGGATGGCGGTTGTCGCGCGTACCTGCATCCAGTTGATAGGATACCAGTTGGAGTTATGTGTTCCCGGTCCACGTGCGACCGGCGAGGAGTATTCGTTTTGCCAACTCAATCACCTATCAAAATCGCCCCGGCTGAAGGTAAGCTCGGCGTTCTCATCCCAGGAATCGGCGCCGTTTCAACGACCTTCATCGCTGGCGTCGAGGCTGTCAAGCGTGGCCTGGCACTGCCAATCGGCTCATTGACCCAACTCGCGACCATCCGCCTGGGAAAACGTACCGACGGCCGCAGCCCTTATATCAGAGATTTCGTGGACCTCGCCAAGCTTGAAGACCTCGTCTTCGGCGGCTGGGACATTTACGAAGACACCGCTTATGAGGCGGCTGTGAACGCGAAGGTCTTGAAGTCCGATCTTCTGGAGCAGGTGAAAGCGCCGCTCCAGGCGATCAAGCCGATGAAGGCGGTTTTCGACCACGAATATATCCGCAACATCGACGGCCCGAACAAGCATACGACCGGCACCAAGATGGACAAGGCGCAGGCGCTGATCGCCGACATTGCCAAGTTCAAGCAGGACAATGGCTGTTCGCGCATGATCATGATCTGGTGCGGGTCCACCGAGGTGTTCCACCGGCCGTCAGCCGTTCACGAGTCGCTCGCGGCATTCGAAGAGGGCCTGAGGAACGACGATCCGGAGATCGCTCCCAGCCAGATTTACGCATACGCGGCCCTAAAGTCCGGGGTACCGTATATCAACGGCGCGCCGAATCTGACCACAGACACGCAGGTCCTGCGCGACCTGGCGCGCGACAACAACCTGCCGATCTGCGGCAAGGACTTCAAGACCGGGCAGACGTTTATGAAGACGCTGATCGCCCCGGGACTGAAGGCCCGCATGCTTGGCATCCACGGCTGGTTCTCGACCAACATCCTGGGCAACCGCGACGGCGAAGTGCTGGAAGATCCGGGCAGCTTCAAGAGCAAGGAAGAAACCAAGCTCTCGGTGCTCGATCACATCCTGCAGCCGGAGCTGTACCCTGACCTGTACTCGAAGCTCTACCACGCGGTGCGCATCAATTACTATCCGCCGCGCGGGGACGATAAAGAAGGCTGGGACAACATCGACATCTTCGGATGGCTCGGCTACCCGATGCAGATCAAGATCGATTTCCTGTGCCGCGATTCGATTCTGGCCGCGCCGCTGGCGCTCGACCTGGTGCTGTTCATGGATCTGGCGCAGCGCGCCGGCATGAAGGGCATTCAGGAATGGCTGAGCTTCTACTTCAAGGGCCCCATGACCGCGCCCGGGCTCTACCCCGAGCACGACATCTTCATCCAGCTGATGAAGCTGAAGAACACTCTGCGCTGGATGCAGGGCGAAGACCTGATCACGCACCTCGGCCTGGAATACTACGACTGAGCCGCGGCAGCGCATCGTCTTTGCGCCCGGCGGGAGTGCGCGGCCTGAAGCCACGGAGGACAAAAGCAAGAGGATGCGAATCCTCGTTATCGGCGGAACAACCTTCATCGGACGTCACCTCGTAGCCCAGCTCGCCAAGCTGGGCCACGAGGTCACGGTCCTGCACCGGAAGGCCGAACACGAATTCGGCAAGAAGGTGGAGAATCTGCAGGCCGACCGCAATAATCTCGATCAGCTCGAGCGGGCGTTGGCCGGCAAGCAGTTCGACGCGGTTTTCGACAACGCTTACGACTGGGAGCGCGGTACGCCGGCTTCCGTGGTCGAGGGGCTTGGCCGGCTCGTGTGCGACCAGGTTTCGCGTTACGTGTTCATGTCGAGCGTCGCCGCGTATGGGGACGGCCTGAACCATCACGAAGGCGACGCGCTCGCCGCCGACGATTGGCCGGACCGCTATGCGCGCCAAAAGGCGCAAAGCGAGCGAGCGCTCTTCAAGCTGCATCAGCGCTACGGCCTGCAGGCCGTGACCCTGCGCCCGCCGTTTATCTACGGCCCGGGCAATCCGTTTTACCGCGAACAGTTCTTCTGGGACCGCTTGCGCGACAAGCGCGCCCTGGTGCTGCCCGGAGACGGACGCCGGCTGATGCAGTTCCTCTACGTCAAGGACCTGGTGGCGGCGATGGTGCAAGCGCTCACCGTGCCGGCTGCCGTGGGGCACGCTTTCAACGTCGCGAATCCTCATGCGATGACGCAGGCCGAGGTGATCGACGCACTGTCCACCGCTGCGGGTAAGGAATCGAAGGTCGTGCGGATCCCGCGCGACCGGATTCTGCGCACGGGCGGGCATCCCATGGGGCCGCGCCTGTATTTCGGGATGTACTTCGATCTGCCGCCGATCACGCTGCTGGTGAACAAGGCGCAGCGGGTGCTGGCTTTCAAGCCCTGCAGCTTCGACGAGGGGCTGAAAGAAACGTACAAATGGTACCTGCGGCACCACTCCAAGCCGGAGATTGACTACAGCTTTGAGGACCAGTTGCTCGCACCGGCCCTGATGGCAAGCTGATGATCGGATTCGCTCGGCGTCGAGTGGTGGAAACTCCAAGACCTGAAGGGGTTCCGGTTTCTGAACAATTTCCAACCTGGAATCAATAACTTGCAGGCGCAAAACCGTAAGGCTTACGGTTTTTGCTGTTTTCGCCCGCCCATACCAGCCCGATCGAGATCGGTTTCTCAGTCGCCGGCGATGTTGACCAGTCCGCCTTCTTCCGCCTGAGCTTCACCGCTCAAAACCTTCGCGGCATCGGCCTCGGTGAACTCCTCCACCTTGGATGAAATGTTCATCGAGCAGAACTTCGGACCGCACATCGAGCAGAAGTGCGCATCCTTGAAGCCTTCCTGGGGAAGCGTCTCGTCGTGGTAGGCGCGAGCCGTCTCCGGGTCGAGCGCGAGTTCAAACTGTCGATTCCAGTCGAACTTGTAGCGTGCGTGGGAGAGCTCGTCGTCGCGGTCGCGGGCGCCGGGGCGCTTGCGGGCGACGTCGGCTGAGTGGGCGGCGATCCTGTAGGCGATGATGCCCGCTTTGACGTCTTCCTTGTTCGGCAGTCCGAGGTGTTCCTTGGGCGTCACATAGCAGAGCATCGAAGCGCCGTACCAGCCGATCATGGCCGCGCCGATGGCGCTGGTGATGTGGTCGAAGCCTGGCGCGAAGTCGGTCACCAGCGGACCCAGGGTGTAGAACGGAGCCTCGTAACAAAGCTCCATCTCCTTCTCCACCTGAAGCTGGATCTGGTCCATCGGGATATGGCCGGGACCTTCGATCATGGTCTGGACGTCGTATTCCCAGGCGATCTTGGTGAGTTCGCCGAGCGTCTTCAATTCGGCGAATTGAGCTTCGTCGCTCGCGTCGGCCAGCGAGCCGGGCCGCAGTCCGTCGCCGAGCGAGAAGCTGACGTCGTGCTTCTGGAAGATCTTGCAGATGTCCGTGAAGTGCTCGTAGAGGAAGTTCTGGCGGTGGTTTTTCACCATCCACTCGGCCAAAATTGACCCGCCGCGGCTCACGATACCCGTGACGCGCTTGGTGGTCAGCGGGATGTGCTGCACCAGCACGCCGGCATGGATGGTCATGTAGTCCACGCCCTGCTCGGCCTGCTCCTCGATCACTTCCAGCATCACGGCCGGAGTCAGGTCCTCGATGCGGCGGACGCGCGCCAGAGCTTCGTAGATCGGCACGGTGCCGACTGGCACGGTGGAGGCCCCGATGATGGCTTTGCGGATCTCCGGAATGTCGCCGCCGGTGGAGAGGTCCATCACGGTATCGGCGCCGTACTTGATCGAGTAGTGTAGCTTTTCCAGCTCGCCTGCGATGTCCGAAGTCGTGGACGAGTTGCCGATGTTCGAGTTGATCTTGCAGCGCGAGGCGATGCCGATCGCCATCGGCTCCAGGCTCGAATGGTTGATGTTGGCAGGGATGATCAGGCGGCCGCGAGCGACCTCATCGCGGACCAATTCGGGCGAAATACGCTCCTGCAGCGCGACATACTGCATCTCTTCGGTGATTACGCCCCGCCGCGCGTAATACATCTGCGTGCGGATTTTGTCGGCTTCGCGCTTCTTCACCCAGGTGGCTCGGTCCATGGTCCGATTATGACATGCAGCGTTAACCGATAAATATCTGTCAAGATTGTTCCGGCGCCGAATTCGCCCCGTCCCAACGGCCCCGCTCGCGGAGCAGCGCCACCTCGGCCCGGGCCATCTCCTGAAGTTTCGGGACGTCCACCTTTACCGAGCGGTTCAGCGGCATGGCACCGGGTTCCAGCAGGACGTAGTGCAACGGTCGCATGTAGCCGGCGAGCGAGCGGGCGTGGCGGCGCAGATCGGCCTCGGCGAGATCGGCTCCGGGGCGTTTCTCCACAAAAGCCACCATGGCTTCGCCCCACAGGGCGTGTTCGCGGCCGACCACGCCGACGCTGGCGACCACGTCCGCCAGGCGGCTGAAGTGGTTTTCCACGTCGCCGGGGAAAACCTGGTAGCCCGCGGTCTTGATCACCCACTTGGCCCGTCCGGAAAGGCTCAGCCCCCGCTCGTCGATCCGGCCCATGTCGCCGGTGTAGAGCCAGCCGTCCGAGGAGAGCACCAGCGCGGTCGCCTCGGGGTTGTTCACGTAGCCCAGGAACGTCTGCGGACCGCGGAAACAGACATGCTCCAATCTCGCCCGGGGGAGTTCCGCGCCGGCGCGGCCATCGGGCAAGCATGGGGCCTCGAACGCTCATCGGATAAGCGGGCGCGGCTGGGCCGAGCGTCCCTTCCAGGTCTGCGACAGAGCCGGTCATCGGCGTGTAAGTGACGAAGCCGCTGGTCTCCGTCAGGCCCAGTCCGGTGGCGATCAGCGGAGCCATGCGTCCGCATCTTTTCGAGGAACGGGCGCGGCACGGCCTGCCCGCCGTAGACGGCCATTCGCAGGCTCGAAAAGTCGGTGGAGTCATAGGCGCTCTGCCGCCACTCCATCTGGAACATGGCTGGGATTTGGCCCAAGAGGGTGACCTGGTGCTTCTGGATGGAGGCGAGCGAAAGAGCGGCGTCGAAAATCTCCAGCACGACGGCCGTGCCGCCGCTGAGCAGCGTAGTCATCAGGATCTCGGCCTGCCCGCCGACGTGCGATGCCGGCAGATTCAGCAGCACGCGCTGACCGGGTGAGAAGTCGAAGGCCGTCCCCAGGCACAGATTCTGGCAGACGATCCCACGGTGCGAGAGCAGCGCCGGCTTGGGCGAACCGGTGGAGCCGGAGGTGAAGATCACCTGCACGCCGTCCTCGGGCGCGATCTCGACCGGAGGCAGAAACGCCGTGGGCGGCTCGAAGAGTTTTGTCACGGGGATCGCGCCTTCGATGCATTCCTCGGGTGCCGAGAACTGGATCATGTGCTCGACTGACGGGCAATTCGATTTGACGGCTCTGGCGAGGTCGCGGAAGTCTGCCAGCGGGGTTTTGCCCAGATGAGCGTAGCCGCGCGCCCCGATGGCGGAGATTTCGCGCAGCACCTCCGCCGGACCGAGGCGCAGGTCGAGAGGCGCGTGGATCACGCCGGCGCGGAAGCAGGCGTACTCCAGGATGATGTGTTCGCTCAGGAAGGGCAGCGAAGCGGCCAGGAAGTCGCCCTTGCGGAAGCCCATGCGGCGCAGGTTCTGCTCCACCACCAGGCTCGCGTCGCGGAGCTGCTTCCAGGTGAGCGTCGTGTCGCGAGTGGCGTTAATGATGGCGATGGCGCCGGGGTTCCGCTCCGCCCAGTAGTCCAGCGACTGGTGAACCAGGCTCCGCCCGGCGGTTTCGCGGGTCAGTCGATCGGCAGTAACGAGGAAGGGGGACGAGCGCATCTCACGCTATCGTAACTGCTCAGCGCGCCAATAGTGCACCAGTTCCAGTTCGGCGCGAACCGGATCACTCGCGGGTACGCCGCAATCTGCCAGTTTGCGACAGGCGCACTTGCTGGGCGCGTGCGCCCAAACCTCCCACAACGCCGTTTGGGACCCACGAACGGCAGAAGTCCGAGTCGGCGACTCTCGGCCCGAATGGATTCGAGGATCAGGCGCGCATCGTGGGAGCAGTCCACCGATCTCGATTAGCCCGGTTGGCACCGGCGTAACCCGGACCGTGGCAGCCAACATCAACAACGCCTGGCACTTTGGCGTCGACTTTGAAGCGTGAATGCCGTTCGAATCGGCTCAAATACGATTTACTACTGAAGCGCTGAACGTGTGCTCGGGGAACGTCCGCAACGGTTCGCCATGAAAAGCTGCCTGTAACAAAAAGCTGGGTCTCTCGCTGCTTCACGCATTGGCGTGCTAACCGGGAACTCGTGGTTCGAGTATTACGTCTTGAGATGTGGGTTAGGTTACCTCTTGGAGAACGAATGAGTCGCTTGGGGATGAGAACGGCAATGGCTGTTGTGCTTGGTGCTGTTATTGCAGGTTCGCCCGTTTTTTCGCCATTGCTGCGGGCAAAGGCGAAGCCAACGACGCAAGCGCGGGCAACAATTGCGCAGCTGGAGAGGGATATTCCAGAACTAATGAAAAGAGTCGGCGTGCCGGGCCTGGCGATTGCTGTGATTGGCGGAGGAAAGACTACGTGGGTGCGCGGCTTCGGGATCAAGGAAGAAAAAAGCGGCCAGCCGGTGACTGCGGGTACGGTTTTTGAAGCGGCTTCACTGAGTAAGCCGGTATTTACTTACGGCGTTCTGAAGCTGGTGGAGCAAGGCAAGCTGGGGCTGGACGTTCCGCTCACAACCTATTTACCGAAGCCTTTTATCGCGGGTGACGAGCGCCTTGCGAAGATTACGGCGCGGATCGTCCTGAGTCATCGAACCGGATTCCCGAACTGGCCAGGAGATGGCGGCTCAGTCCCTATCTATTTCACGCCGGGAGAGCGGTTTAGCTACTCGGGCGAAGGCTACATCTACCTGCAACAGGTGGTCGAGAAGATCACGGGCAAACCGCTCAACGAATATATGACTGAAGCCGTGTTCACTCCGTTGGGCATGACCAGCAGCAGTTATGTTTGGCGGCCAGACTTTGATGCGCTAACCGCTACGGGCTACGACTCAGACGGGAAGCCGACCGAATTATGGAAGCCGACGGAGGCGGGAGCCGCTTCGACGCTGAATACAACAGCTCAGGACTACGCGCGATTTGTTGAAGCGATTCTCAATAAGAAGGGGCTCAAGCCGGCGACTCTGCGCGAGATGGAAACGCCGGTAATCGCACTCGATCCGGAGTGCAGGATTTGCATCAAGAACGAGCCGAAGCAGCTATCGAAGAGCCTGTTTTGGGGATTGGGATGGGGCATTGAGCGCAAAGATGGAACCGATGCGCTTTGGCATTGGGGCGACAACGGCTCATTCAAGGCTTTCGTGATGGCAGATCCGAAAACGAAGTCAGGTGTGGTGATGTTCGCAAACAGCCAGAATGGACTGGAGGTCGCGAAGTCAGTGGTAGATGAGACGATGGGCAGAGGTTCGCTGGCCTTCGAATGGCTCAAGTAGGACGTCACGGCTTCGATGGATAAGGTAGTTGTGCGAGTGCGCCGAACAGGTCATTGATCATCTTGCTGAGAGCGGCACAAAATGACCTTTTCATCTTCGGGCTACCGTATGGTCTTCTTCAAAGACGTGATCGGCGGCGAAGTCAAGTTGTCAGAAGCACTGCTTGAGCAACTCAGCGCGATTCTTTCAACTTCTAACCCAAGCTGATGCATGCCCGAAGTCCGCTTCCGGGAAGTTTCCGTGGATAGGGGATGGTAGACCGCAATTTCGGAAGCGGACCCGCCTCTAAACGCGCGCGGTCACCGTACGCGCGCTGAAGCCTGTCGGGCGGCGCAATTCGACGCGGACGTCGTGCGTATCTTTCGCGGTCAGAGTGAAAGCGTGGTCGATCGCAGTGCCGGGCGGAAGGTCGGGCAATTGGAAGCGCTGGCGCTCGACGGCGATGTTGCCCTGACCGTAGACGACGGCTTCCAGGACGTAGCCGCGCAGAGTGTAGGCCGGCACGGTGTCGCGCACGCGGCCGGCGATCTTCAGCGTGCTTCCGTTCAGCGTCGCGGTCAGCGAATCGAAGGGACTCGATTCGTCGCGCAGGACTTCGTAGGACGGCTTGCGGCGGCCATAGACATCCACCACGCCGTGCACGCGTTGCTTCATTGCGCCCGTGCCGCGGTCGCCGATGTGGGTCCGGTAGTCGTTGTAGCAGAAGAAGATCAGGCCGGCGACGCGCTCGTATTTGCGCAGCACGGCGTCCTGCTCGCGCAAGACTTTGACGCGGAGTTCATCGCCCTCGGGCCGGTCGGCCGTACAGGCGCAGTAGCCGTACTCGCTGATCACCAGCGGCTTGCCGGGAAACGCGGCGAGTACTTCCTTCAGATTCGCTTCGAGCTCCAGCCGGGCCGCCCTTCTGCCAGCTTCCGAAATACTCGTTCCACGACACGTAGTCCATTACGGCGCTAACGTCCTTCGCCGGATTCTGAAAGAGGCTGTTCGAGGCGTAGGTGCAAGGCCGCGAAGGGTCGAGCTTCTTGGCCTCATCAAGCATATTCTTCGCAAACTGCGCCGCCGGCGGGTTCTGGCCATTGGTCTCGTTGCACAGGCCCCACGCCACGACGCAGGGGTGGTTGCGGTTCTGCTCGATCATCTCCCGCAACTGCTCCAGGCCGTTCTGCTGGATGGCCTTCTCAAGTTCCGGGCTCATGTTCTGGAACGTGGCGCCGCCCCAGGTTGGAACCTCCAGTTGGACCATCATGCCGTGGCGGTCGCACCAGTCGAGCAGGCGGCGATCCTGCATCCAGTGGACGCGGGTGAAGACGCAGTTCAGGTTCTTCATAGTCCGCGTTGTCGTGCTCGATCCAGTCGAGCGGCTCGGCCATGCCGTAGTCGGGATGGCTGCCGGCCATGCGCTCGACGCCCATCAGGCGCACGCGCTCGCCGTTGAGGCGGAATCCGCCGTCCTTCACTTCGAAGCGGCGGACGCCGAAGACTTGCGTCACGCGGTGGAGGATGGTCGAATCCTTCGCGACCAGAGTCGCCTCAGCCCGGTAAAGCTGCGGATGGTCGAAGTGCCAGAAACGAGCTTGCTCCCAGAACCCGGTGAGGTCGTGCCTTTTCGCCCAGCCCATCGATTGGTCCATCTTCGCAAGGCCGGCTAGCTGAACCTCCCGCCCGGATTCCGCTTCGATGATACGTACCCGAACGATTGCCTCTGGGTCGCGGCTCGAAAACGAGGCGACGGCATGAAACCGGGCGTCGGAACCGGTGCCAGGCCAGGCTTCCACCGAAAGCCCGTCGATATGCGCCTGCGGCAGAACCAGCAAGTGCACCGGCCGGTAAATGCCTCCGTCGTGCGCCCAGTCGCTCGAATGCGAACGCGGCAGCATCGTATCAATGAACGAGTTATCGACCCGCACCTCCAGCAGGTTGTCAGCACCGGGTTTCAGCCCTAGGGCGTTCAACTCCTGGCTGCGGAATGCCGTGTAACCCTTGCCCTTGTGCTCGGCCACTACCGCGCCGTTCAACTTCACCTCGGCAGTGTGAAAGACCGATTCGAATTCCAGGTAGACCGCCCCGTTGGCCGCCTCGGCGGGCGCGCGGAACGTCCGCCGGTAGAACGCCACGCCGTAGTGATCTTCGAACCCGTCCATCACCTGCCAGGTGTGCGGCACGGTGACGGTCCGCCAGGCAGAGTCGCCGTCCTTGCGGAACTCCCACTCGCCGTCCAGCGAGATGTCGAGTCCTTCCACTGGCGGGTTAGCGACGGACGCCGGCGCCGCTTGCGCCGTTTGGGAAGCAGCCAAGCCGAGCGCAGCCGCGCCGGTCAGGATCTGGGCACCGAGGAATCCTCTACGAGTCTCATGCATGGCTGAGAACATATCGCAATTCGAGCCCGGGTGCTAGAAGTGCTTCGAACAGCAGCGTGCGCTTCATCTTGTTACAACCCGCATCTTGCAATGCAGGCTAGTGGATGCTAACTTAGTGTTTGCTATGTTAGCGGACGCTAATATCAATCCGTTGCCCTCAAAGCACAAGTTGCCCGCGATTGAGCGGCGCGCGGCCATCATCGCCGCAGCGATAGACCTGTTCGCGCAGAAGGGCTTTCGCGGGACGACGACCAGAGAGATTGCGGCCGCCGTCGGCGTTTCAGAACCCGTTCTTTATCAGCATTTTGCAACCAAGAGCGAGCTCTACACGGCAATCGTGGACCACATGATCGCGGAGTTGATGGCCGAAGCTCCGGATTTCGAAAACTTGCGTAACACGGGCGAGGCACGTGAGTGCTTCGTGTGGATCGGTCTGAGAATCCTCAACTGGTTCCGAGAGGGCGGGCGACGCGGGCGGTTGCTTTATTACAGCGCACTGGAAGGTCACGAACTCGCTCGGATCTGGCACGAGAAGGCCAACCGTCTGGCGGGCGAGCGTCTGGAATCTCTGGTCCAGAGGCACACGGATCAGGGCCTGTTTCGCGACATTCCGGCCAGAGTGGCCACGAGAGCCTTCGTCGGAATGATTGCGAATTACGGGGTTGACCGGACCTTCTTCGGATGTGACGACCTCGGCCTGGAGCCGGAGCAGGTCGTCGCCCATTTTGTCGATATCTTCCTGCGCGGTATTGAACTGCCAGCAGGCACGCAGCAACCGGCCGTTTGAGCTTCACTTCCCTGGATCATTTATGCGTCGAGCACTTATCACCCCTCTACTTTTCGTTCTATTCCTGTCAGGCTGCGGCACGCAGAACCAGGACCCATCGAAGCTGGCCAAGAAGGCCGCTGACCCGATTGCAGTTCGCGTGTCGCAGTCGGAGGCGCGGACGGTGGAACGCTCCGTCATGGCGACTGGGTCGCTGCTGGCGGATGAAACCGTTACAGTTTCGAGCGAGGTGGCGGGACGCGTGACGCGGGTTCTGGTCGACTTCGGCCAATCTGTGAGGAAGGGCGATGTCATCGCGCAGCTCGATCCCGTCGAGTTGAACCTGCAACTGGAACGGTCGAAAGCGGCGCTCGCCCAGGCTCTGGCGCGCCTCGGCCTGGACCCGAAGCAAGAAGAGGCGACGCCGGAATCTACTCCCACTACGCGGCAGGCCAAGGCGCAGATGGAAGACGCTCGCACGAAGTTCGAAAACGCCCAGCGGCTGGTGAAGTCGGGCGACGTCAGCCAGGAGCGATTCGTCGAAATGGAGAAGGGCTACCGCTCGCGGCAGGCCGGCTATGAAGCGACGCTCGACGACGTACGGACGCAATTGGCGATGATCCGGTCGTTGCGCGCCGACGTGAAGCTCGCCGAGAAGCGCGTGCGCGACGCCACGGTAATAGCTCCGTTCGATGGCGCGGTGAAAGAGAAGAGCGTCTCGGTGGGGCAGTACATCAAGGAAAACGTTCCGATCGTCACGCTGGTGAAGACCTGGCCCTTGCGGCTGCGAGTGGAGATTCCGGAGTCCGGAATTGGCAACGTCAGAGATCGGCTCGGATCTGGCTTTCACAACCGAAACGGTGCCGGACGTCGAGTTTCATGCCACGGTGCGGGAGATGAACCCGGCGCTGGATAGCCGCTCGCGTACGCTGAGCGCCGAAGCGCGCATGGCGACGGCCGACGCGCGCTTGAAGCCGGGCGCCTTCGTTCAGGTGAAGTTGATCACGGATGGCAAGTTCCCGGTGGTCGCGGTACCGCACGATGCGCTCTATACGGTCGCCGGGCTGAACAAGCTGTTCACCATCGAGAACGGCAAAGCGACGGAACGGAAAGTGGACACCATCCTCGCCGCGAACGGGTGGGTGGAAATGCCGGCCGGCCTGATTCCGGTCGGAGCTCAAGTCGCAGTCAGCAACCTGGCGCAGCTCACCGACGGCGCACCGGTGACGGTCACCGGTTCGGCGAATTAGGGCAAGCGAGAGGAGACGCCCATGCAGACACTCGCAAAGCTGTGCATCCGCCGCCCCGTTTTCGCCACCATGCTGATCCTGGCGCTGGTGGTTATCGGATTCGATTCGTATCGCAAGCTCGGCGTCGATTACTTCCCCAAGGTCGATTTCCCGTACGTCAACATCACGACGGTATTGCGCGGCGCTTCTCCGGAAGAGGTGGAATCGCAAGTCACCAAACCGCTGGAAGAGGCCGTGAATACGATCAGCGGCATCGACGAGCTGAACTCGACCTCCGCCGAAGGCGTCTCGATTATCACCATCGCGTTCGTCCTCGAAAAGGACCCCGATGTGGCGGCGCAGGAAGTGCGGGACAAGATCAACACGGTCCTGGCGCAACTGCCGCGTGACATCGACGCCCCAAAGGTGGAGAAGCTGGCGACGGACTCCGCGCCCGTGCTGAACGTGGTGGTCTCCTCCAATCGCGATTTGCGCGAAATCACCAAGATCGTCGACGACCGGCTGAAGAAGAACATCGAATCGCTGAATGGCGTCGGCCAGGTGCAGTTCGTCGGCGACCGCAAGCGCCAGATCCACGTGACGGTGGACGGCGAGAAGCTTTATTCCTACAACCTGAACGTCGAGCAGGTGCGCATGTCGCTGGCCGCGCAGAACATCGAGATTCCGGGAGGCAGGATCGACCAGGGCACGCGCGAACTCTCGTTGAGAACGCTAGGCCGCGTGGAGCGCCCCGTCGATTTCGAAAAAGTAGTAGTGGCCCAGGTAAACGGCTCGCCGGTGCGCATCAGCGATATCGGAACCGTGGAGGACAGCTACGAGGAACCGCGCAGCGTAGCGCGGCTCAATGGCAAGCCCGCCGTAGTTTTGCAGGTGCGCAAGCAGTCGGGGACGAACACGCTGGACGTCATTTCGCTGGTGAAGAGCCGTCTGGACGATTTGAAAGCAACGTTGCCGGCCGACTTCACCATCTCGTATTCGCGCGACCAATCCGGATTCATTCGCGCGGCCTTCGAGGCCGTGCAGGAGCACCTGATCCTGGGCGGCATCTTCGCAGCCATCATCGTCCTGGCCTTCATCAAGAACTGGCGCTCGACGCTGATCGCGGCGGTGGCCATTCCGACGTCGATCATCTCCACATACACGCTGATGAACGCGATGGGATTCACGCTGAATCAGATCACGATGCTGGCGTTGACGCTCGTGGTCGGAATCGTAATCGACGACGCGATTGTCGTGCTCGAGAACATCTTCCGCTTCATGGAAGAGAAGAACATGGGCGTGATCGAGGCCGCCATCGAAGGTACGCGCGAGATCGGCCTGGCCGTGCTGGCGACCACGTTGAGCCTGGTGGTGATCTTTCTCCCCATCGCGATGATGCCGGGTATCGTGGGCCGATTCATGTCGAGCTTCGGCTACACGGCGGCGTTCGCCATCATGGTGTCGCTGCTGGTGAGCTTCACGCTGACGCCGATGTTGTGTTCGAAGTTCCTGCAGGCCCAAGAAGACGGCGCACAAGTCGAAAGAAGACTGGCTGTTTCGCGTCACGGCCGGACCCTACCGCAAGATGCTCTCGTGGTCGATGAGCCACCGCTGGGTGATCGTCTGCCTGTCGATTCTCGTTGTGCTCTCGACGGTGCCGATGATGCGGTCGATGGGCATCGACTTCCTGCCCGTGGAGGATCAGAACGAGTTTGAGATCACAGCCCGGATGCCGGTTGGTTCGTCGCTTGAAGGAACGCAAGCGATGTTCGCGCAGATTGAAGCGGACGTGCGGACCCTGCCGGGCGTGAAGGACATGTTGACCACCATCGGCGCGGACCAGCGCAAGCAGGTGGATCGCGGCTCGATCGTGGTTGAGTTGGTGGACGTGAAGGACCGCAAGCTGGCGCAGAAGCAGATCATGGATCTGGCCCGCCAGAAGTTGGCGAAGTACAAGGACCTGATTATCGGCGTCCAGTTGCCATCGCTGTTCAGTGGCGGCGGCGCGGACCGCGATTTCATGTACTCGATTCAAGGGCCCGATCTGCAGAAGCTGGACGGCTATGCGAAGCGGCTGGTGGCGAAGATCCGGCAACTGCCCGGCGCCGTCGACATCGAATCGAGCTACGAGAGCGGCAAGCCCGAGGTGCGGGTCATCATCAACCGCGACAAGGCGGCGGACTTGAACGTGAACGTGGCGCAGGTAGCCAACGCGATGCGAGTGCTGGTCGGCGGCGACGATCAGGCGACCACTTACAAGGAAGGCGACGACCGCTACGATGTCCAGTTGCGCGTGAAGAAGGAGTTTCGCAATTCGCCGCAGGCGCTGGAACGGCTGTTCGTGCCGTCGTCGGGTCTCGGCAACGTGGCGATTTCCAGCGTTGCGACGCTGCTGCCGGGCTCCGGGCCGGTCTCCATCGACCGCTACAACCGGCAACGCCGCATCATGATCCTGGGCAACCTGACCAAGAATCTCGCGCTCAGCGATATGTTGGCTGTCGTCGATAAAGAAGTCGCGGCCATGAACATGACGTCGGACTACACACACGGCGCGGTCGGACGTTCGAGAGAGCTAGGGCGAACGGTCACCAATTTCCTCATCGCGTTCATGCTGTCCGTGATCTTCATGTACATGATTCTGGCGGCGCAGTACGAGAGTTTCGTCGATCCCATCACGATTCTGCTCAGTCTGCCGCTGTCGATTCCGTTCGCCCTGGCGTCGCTCTACATCGCGGGGGAGAACTTCTCCATCATCTACACGTCGCTCGGCATTCTCGTGCTGTTCGGCATCGTGAAAAAGAACTCGATTTTGCAGATCGATCACATCAAGGGTTTGCGGCGCGACGGTATGGATCGCTTGGAAGCGATCTACCAAGGCTGCGAAGACCGGTTGCGCCCGATTCTCATGACCACGGCCGCGCTGGTGGCCGGCATGTTACCGCTGGCGTTCGGCAGCGGCGCCGGCGCCGGAACGCGCCGCACTGTAGCGATCGTCGTCATCGGCGGCCAGTCCATGGCGCTGGTGTTGACCCTTCTGGTGACGCCCGTGGCCTACTCGCTGTTCGACGATCTGGCGCACGGCTCGCGGCTGCGGCGCTGGTTTGGGAGAGGCACGCAGGACACGCCTACGGTCGAAGAACCGGCCGTGCAAAGCGCACTCGTTGAATAAGCATTCAGGATTTTGTCATGGCAATCTTATTCGTTTTCTTGTTCGCACTCGGCGTGCCTGTACTGGCACAGAGCGTTGCCCCGCCCGCTGCGACACCCGCACCCGCGCGAGTCGGCGTGGGCCAGGAAGAGCGGCGGATGTCGCTGGACGAAGCGGTTCAACTCGCGTTGAAAAGCAATCTGGAAATCGAAATCGACCGTACGGATATGGTCAATGCCGAACAGGTGCTGAAAGCCGCGCGCGGCGTATTCGACACCGTGTTGAGCTACAGGCCGAGCGTCGCTTCCATCACTACGCCTACGGCGAGTTCGCTGGCGGCGGCGGATGGCAAGATGGCCGAACACGACCTGAATAACGATTTCTTCGTCCGCCAGAAGACGCCGTGGCAAGGTATGTCGCTGCACGTCGATTTCACGAACCAGCGTCAGTCCAGCAACAACCCGTTCACGTCGCTGAGTCCGTTGACGACGTCCCGTCTCACCGCGGGTTTCAGCGTGCCATTGCTACGCAATCGCGCGCTCGACAACGATCGCGCCCAGATCCGCGTACGCATGAAACAACTGCGCCAGTCGAAGATTGATTTCGAGGTCCGCGTGATTGACGTGATCACACGCACGCAAGGCAGTTACTGGGATCTGGTCGCGGCTATCGAGGACGCAACTGTTTCCGAAGACGGCGTGCGGCTGGCCCAGGACCAGTTCGACCGCAGCAAGCGTCAGGTGGAGTCGGGCACGCTCGCGCCGGTGGAGATATCGGCGGCCGAGGCCGAGTTGAAGCGCCGCGTGGACAGCTTCGCCACCGCGGTTGGTCAGGTGACTCAAGCCGAAAACGCGTTGAAGGTGATGCTGATTTCGGACCAAAGCGACCCTCTGTGGGGACTGCGTTTGACGCCGACCGACGTGCGGGTGCCCGCGCAGTTGCAGCGCGATCTCCAGGCCGCCTTGGACGAAGCCATGAAGCGCCGGGCCGAGTTGCACTCGGTGGACCTGAGACTCGAAGCGCTCCAGATCCAGACCGCGCTGGCGAAGGACTCCCTGAAGCCTCAGCTCAATCTGACGGCCAACTATACCAACAGCGGTCTGGCGGGCACCGTCACCACGACCCAGAACCCGTTCAGTTCGGTCTTCGGAGCGCAAGTGGACCGTCTGAACCAGATCTCGACGATCCTCGGATTGTCTCCTTTGCCTCCGATGAACTTCGGCAGCGGCGTGCCTCCGGCCTTCGTCGGCGGCTACGGACAGAACATCTCGAATGTCTTTTCCGGCAATTTTCAATCCGTGGATGCGGGGCTGACGCTGGAGTGGACGCCGCGCAATCGCACGGCTGAAGCGATGCTCGCGCAATCGGCCGTGGGCGAGCGGCGCCTGAAATTGCAGAAGCGGCAGGTGGAGCAGGGCATCGCCGTCGAAGTGCGCAACGCGATGCAGGGCATCGAAACGGCTCGCCAGCGCATCGAGGCGGCCACCGCGAGTGAACGTGCCGCGAAAGAAAAGTTGGACAGCGAGATCCGGCTCTTCCAGACCGGCGAGAGCACGAACTTCCTGGTACTGACGCGGCAGAACGAACTCCTCGATTCGCGGCGGCGCACCGTGCAGGCCGAACTGCAGATGAATCGCGCGGTAGCGCGTTTGCGGCAGGCTACGGGCGAGACGCTGGAAGCGAACCAGATCAAATTGGAATAGAGACCGATACGGAACACGCAGCCGAAACGGCTTCCCCTTTTCAGCGCGCGAAGGTGGCCGCGTATTGCTGGCCGGGAATGTGCTCGTGGCTTTCCACCAGCTTGAAGCCATTGGCCTCGATCTCTTTCACCACGTCGTCAAAGTCGATGCGGATGTGCTCCAACGCCAGGTTGCCCGGGCCCATCGCGCCGGGGCGCCGGTAGTAGTCGATCACCACGAACCGGCCGCCGGGTTTCAACGCGCGCCGCAGGCCGGCGAGCATGTCTGCCGGGTAATTGAAGTGATGGTAGACGTGAACCGCTACGGCCACGTCGCAGCAGGACTGAGGCAGCTTCGGATCTCGCTCGGCGCCTAAGACGAACTCCACATTATGCAGGCCTTGCTTCCGCGCATAGGCTTTCGAGAGCGCCAGGAAATCGTCGAAGATCTCTTCGGCGTAAACCTTGCCTCCGGCGCCAACGGCTTTGCTGAAGAACGGCAGCATGATGCCCGCGCCCGCGCCGATATCCGCGACGCTCATGCCGGGTCGCAGGTGCAGCGACTCGACGATGGCCTGCGCCTTGAGCCGCTCCGGACGGCCGGGGTCTGAGAGCGAGACGGCCTGCGCGGCACGCTTTTCCGGAGTCGAGTAATCCTCGTTGGCCTTTTGCGCGGGGAGGGCCGGGAGAAGAGCCGCTAACAGCAGAAGAACGCGCGCGGCCGGGGCCATTACAGTCCTCTTTCGAGCGGCATGGCCAAGGGGGGCTCGGCCATGAAATCGAACTGCGCCATGCGCGCCAGCGCGGCGCGCAGATTGGACTCGACGGTCTTCTCCAGCGTGATCACGAAGGGCAGCGAGCGCCAATCCTCGTCGGGCAATTGCAGCACCGCATCGATGCCGATGTGATACTCCGCCAGAATGGCGCTGAGCGCGGCGATGATGCCGGGCTTGTCCATCACACGGAAGCGCAGGAACCACTCGCGGCTCTGCTCTCCGATGTCACGCGGATCGGCGTCCGGTACGGATGTGAAGCCGAAGGGCGAGACGCGCCGCAGGCTGCCGAAGCGCAGGTCGCGCGCCACTTGCATCAGGTCGCTCACCACGGCGACGCCCGTGGGCAACGAGCCGGCGCCGCGTCCGTAGTAGAAGGTATCAGCGCCGAACGCGCCCTTGGCCCACACGGCATTGTAAGGGCCCTGAACGCTGGCCAGAACCGTGGTCAGCGGGATCAGAGCTGGCCGCACGGACAAGAACAGATCCGTCGCCTTCGTGCCGCGCCGTGCACAGCAATCGAATCGTGCAACCCAACTGATGCGCATAGCGGAAGTCGATAGGGCTGACACGGCGAATGCCCTCCATCGAAATCTTAGCCGGATCGAAGCGTTTGCCGAATGCGATGGAGACGAGCAGCGCCAGCTTCGAACGCGCGTCAAAACCGTCAACGTCGGCTGAAGGGTCGGCTTCGGCGTAGCCAAGCCGCTGTGCCTCCGCGAGGATCGCGTCGAAGGCCGTCCCATGCTTTTCAATCTCGGTGAGTATGTAATTGCAGGTGCCGTTCAGGATGCCGAATAGCGTCTCGACGCGGTCGCCGCAGATCCCCTCGCGCAAGGCCGCGTGAATCGGAATGCCTCCGCAGACGGAGGCTTCCATGGCCAGTTCGACCCCTTGCACCGTGGCCTGGCGCCAGATCTCGACGCCATCGAGCGCGATCAATTCCTTGTTCGCGGTTACGACGCTTTTGCCGTTGGCGATGGCGCCCTCCACCACTTCGCGCGCAACGCCCGTACCGCCGATCAGCTCGGCGACGATCTCGATACCGGGATCGGTTACAACCTCGCGCCAGTCTTCGGTGATCACGGCGTTCGAGAAGCCAGCCGGCAACGATTTGCTTTTCGCCGTGCGGCTGCAAACTGCGGCTACGTTGAGTCGGAAACCGAGCTTGGCGGCGATCTGATCCGCGTTTTCCGAGAGAATGGTCAGGGCGCCAATCCCTACGTTGCCGAGGCCCACGATGCCGATATTGACTTCCTGCATAAAGAGTTATGATAGCAGCGCATTCCGTGTATTACGCCGACTCATATTCTTGCTGTGCCTGTCCATATTCGCAGGCGCACAACAGCCTCCGGGCGCGGACGAGAATCCGCTCGACGCGCCCTCCCCCCGTACTCCAAAGCAACTCGCGGACCTCCTGAAGTCGAACCACAAGAAGAATCTGGAGGACCTGGGGAGGATGGCCAGGCTGGTAGAAGAAGTTCAGGTAGATGAACGGAAAAACGCCGAGTACGCCGTCTCCCTGCAGAGCCTGAAGAGGCTTGAGCAGATCGAGAAACTGAGCAAGGTTATCCGGGAGCGGATGAAACTCTACTAGGCGGGCCGCCTGATATATTGATGTGGAGTCTGCTATGCCCTCCATTCGTGAAAAAACCCAACTTATGAGCGCCTCCGAGATTGATCGCACCATGGTGCGACTGGCCCATGAGGTGCTTGAAAAGTCCCCAGACCTCGACAACCTGGCCTTCATCGGGATCAAGCGCCGTGGCGTACCGATGGCGCAGCGCCTGGCGCGCAATATCGAATCTCTCGAAGGCCGCAGTGTCCCCGTCGGCGTTCTGGATATCAACCTCTACCGCGACGATCTTTCCACCGTGGGTCCGCGGCCCGTGGTAGGCGGTACGAAAATCGATTTCTCGATCGTGGGCAAAGACGTGGTGTTGATGGACGACGTGCTGTACACAGGGCGCACCATTCGCGCGGCGCTGGACGCTCTGTTCGAACTGGGACGTCCTGCGCGCGTGCAGTTGCTGGTTCTGATTGACCGCGGCCATCGCGAGTTGCCGATCGAGGCGCAGTATGTGGGCCGCAAAGTCCCGACCTCTTCGCGCGAGATCATCGAGGTGAAATACCAGGAGATCGACGGCGTGGAGAAAGTCCTGCTTGTAGAAAAGGTAGACTGAAGCCGCCATGGCAACCGGACTGCTGGGTATCGAAGACTTTCCACGCCCGGACATCGAGCAACTGCTTGAACGGGCTCGTGACTTTCAGCCGAAGGAGGGCGGGAGCTATCCCCGCCTGACAAGTTGCGCGGGCAAGATGGTGGTGAATCTCTTCTTCGAGAACTCCACGCGAACCCGGTCGAGCTTCGAGATTGCGGCCAAGCGCCTAGGCGCGGAGACGCTGTCCATCACGGCCTCGGGTTCCAGCGTCACGAAGGGCGAATCGCTGGTGGATACGCTGAATACGCTGGCCGCGATGCGTCCGCACGCCATCGTCATGCGCCATAACGCATCGGGCGCGCCGCACTTTCTGGCGCGGCACCTGGCGACGCCGATCGTGAACGCGGGCGACGGAACGCACGAGCATCCGACGCAAGCGTTGCTCGACGCGCGCACGATCCTCGACAACAAGGGTGCGCTGGAAGGGCTGCGCGTGGCCATCATCGGTGACATCGCGCACAGCCGCGTGGCGCTGTCGAATATCTTCCTGTTGTCAAAATTCGGCGTTGATATCGTGCTGTGCGGCCCGCCGTCGCTGGTGCCGCGCGAACTGGCGCAGATTGCATCGGGCGTCCGTTTGGAACACAACATCCGCAAAGCGATCCTCGGCGCGGACGTCATCATGATGCTGCGCGTGCAATTGGAGCGCATCCACGAGCCGACGATGGACGCGGGCGAGTACTTCCAGTTCTATGGGCTGCGACTTGAGCATCTCGAATTGGCCAAGCCGGACGTGATCGTGCTGCACCCCGGACCGATCAACCGTGGGCGCGAGATCTCCTCCGAAGTGGCCGATTCGCAGCGATCGATGATTTTGAACCAGGTGGGTAACGGCATTGCGGTCCGCATGGCCGTTCTGGAAAGGGTGTTGCTCCAGTGAGACTCGTTATTCGCAATGGACGGGTGATCTGCCCTTCAACCGGCTATGACAGCGTCGCCGATGTGGTCATCGAAAACGGGCGGATCGCGGCGGTTGGACAAGACCTATCCTCTCCTGACTCGGAGACGCTGGACGCGAGCGGGCTCGTCGTCGCTCCGGGTTTCATCGACATCCACGTTCATCTGCGCGAGCCGGGATTCGAACACGCCGAGACCATCGAAAGCGGCTCACGCGCGGCCGCGGCGGGCGGATTCACAACCATCTGCTGCATGCCGAATACGTTGCCCGTCAACGACTCGGCGACGGTGACCAGTTACATCGTGGAGCGCGCCCGGCGGCACGCCGTGGTGAACGTCTTCCCGATCGGCGCCATCACCAAGGGGAGCAAGGGCGAAGAACTTGCCGCGATCAGCTCGATGGCGGCGGCGGGCGCCGTGGCCATCAGCGACGACGGACGTCCGGTGATGAATTCGCGAGTGATGCGCCGGGCCATGGAGACCGCGAGCGAACTCGAGATTCCGGTGATCGATCACTGCGAGGACCTGCACCTGAGCGGCGACGGCGACATGCATGAGGGCCTGGACTCGGTACGCCTGGGCTTGTCGGGTATTCCCAGCGCCGCCGAAGACGTCATGGTGGCGCGCGACATACTGCTGGCTGAATTGACGGGGGCGCGCTACCACGTCGCGCACATCTCCACCAGGCATGCGGCCGCCATGGTGGCATTCGCCAAACAGCGAGGCCTCAGCGTGACGGCCGAAGCGACGCCGCATCACATCGCGCTGCATACCGGAGTGATGCCGCCTTATGACTCGAATTACCGCATGAAACCGCCGCTGCGTTGCGATCACGACGTAGACGCGGTGGTCAACGGCCTTGTCAATGGCGCCATCGACTGCATCGCGAGCGACCATGCCCCCCACGCGGGCGACGACAAGATGCAGGAATTCGAGAAATGCCCGTTCGGCATTATTGGGCTGGAGACGTCCGTCGGCACATCGCTCGAAGTGCTGGTCCATTCCGGTAAACTCAGCCTGAACCGGTTGGTCGCTTTGTATACGTCGGAACCGGCGCGCGTGATCGGCTGGAAAGACGAGCTTTCTCGTGGGGCACTGAAGCCCGGGTTCGCCGGCGACGTTACGCTGCTCGACCCCAATCGCCAGTGGACTTACGACGTGAACAAGAGCCTCTCGAAGAGCAGGAATTCGCCGTTTGACGGACACTCATTCCGTGGCGGTCCCGTCGCCACCATCGTCGCCGGCCAGATCGTCTGGCGCTGCGATGGATTCTGAATCGAAGTGGGGCGGCGCTGGAGAGCCTCCCCACCTGACATGCGGTAAGGTGAAAGAGTTCCGCTGCCTTCAACTTGCCTGCATGAAACGAACCCTTCCCCCGATTGAAATTGGCCACGCGGCGGAGACGCTCGCCCAGTGACCGACCATCTGACGCACGCTTTGCTCGATGTCCTCATCTTCTGGATGCTGACGACCCCTCACGAGTTCGCCCATGCCTGGGTGGCTACGAAGTTGGGCGACGACACGCCTCGACGCGATGGCCGCGTGACCTTGAATCCGCTGGCTCACGTGGACTGGTTCGGCACGGTGATTATTCCGCTCGCTACATCGCTTCTGGGCGGTGGCTTCATCGGCTGGGGACGTCCAGTCATGACCGACCCGCGCAAACTGCGCGGGGGCAATTTTGGCATGGCCATCGTTGCACTGGCCGGTCCGCTCAGCAACATCGTCTTCGCCGGGGTGATCGTGATCCTCGCGAACTTCATGCCAAATGCGGTGGACATCCTTTTCCGAGCCGTCTATCTGAGCATCTTCCTGGCGCTGTTTAACTTGATCCCGCTACCGCCACTCGACGGTTCGAAGATTCTGCTTGCCGCCGGATTCCCGGTGCGCTGGTACATCGAACTGGGGCGTTACGGTTTCCTGCTGCTGATGGTCCTTTTTTACTCGACCGGTTTGGGTCGCTGGCTGAGCACGGCAACCCTGACGGGCAGCTCGGCGCTTTTTCGGACGTTGGGCTTTCGCCTCTAGCCGGGGCTCTTGCAAAGTGGGGCGGACGCCCTCGTCCGCGGGCGACCCCCTGGTCGCCCAAACAACTTCCTATCCACCCCGGACCGTGAGCAGTCAGTGAAGACAGTCCCGGAATGGCCGACGAGGGCGTCGGCCGCGGACCTGGGGGTCCGCCCCACTAACGACCTGGTGGTCCGCCCTACCAATCTGCGGGCGGTAAGTGCAGCCGCACAGCTATGATATTCAGATATGAAGATCGCGCTGCGAAATGCTCTGATCGTTTCCCTAGGCGTCTGCACGCTGTTCGCCCAGCCCCAGCGTCCCCAACCCGGCGCCGAGCAACAGGAACGGCAGAAGTGGATCAAGGAACACTACACCAAGTACGAGTACCTGATTCCAATGCGCGACGGCGTGCGGCTGTTCACCCAGGTCTTCGCACCGAAAGACACTTCGAAGACCTATCCGTTCCTGCTGAACCGCACTCCCTACACCGTCGGCCCCTACGGTGCAGATAACTACCCGATGCAACTCGGTCCAGGGCAGACCGATCTGTTTGTAAAGGAGGGGTTCATCTTCGTCCGGCAGGACGTTCGCGGCAAGGGCGAGAGCGAGGGCACTTTTGTCCACGTGCGCCCGGTGAACCCGAACAAGAAGTCGTCCAAGGACATCGACGAGCCGTCGGACACCTACGACACGGTGGACTGGCTGCTGAAGAACGTCCCGAATCACAACGGCAAGGCTGGGATTTACGGGATCTCGTACCCAGGCTTCTATGCCGCCATGGGCGCGATCGACGCTCATCCGGCCATGGTGGCATCTTCGCCGCAAGCCCCGGTCACCGACTGGTTCATCGGCGACGACTTCCGCCACAACGGCGTGCTCTTTTTGCCGCACGCCTTCAACTTCCTAAGCTTCTTCGGACAACCCAAGCAGCCGGAGGGTTTGACCGGCGGCATCAACGTGGATATGAAGACGCCCGACGGATACGATTTCTTCCGCCGCCTTGGACCGCTTCAAAATGCCGACGAGAAGTACTTCCGCGGGCGCATCGAATACTGGCGCGAGCTGATCGAGCACGACGTTTACAACGAGTACTGGCAGTCGCGCAATCCGCGCCCGTTCCTCAAGGACGTTAAACCGGCGATGATGGCCGTCGGCGGATGGTACGACGCGGAGGATGTCTTTGGCCCGCTGCGCGTTTACGAAGCGGCCAAGAAGCAGAGCCCCAATTCGTCGCTGATGATTGTCGAAGGGCCCTGGGTCCATGGCGGCTGGTCGCGCGGCACGGGTGACAAGTTGGGCGAAGTTCAGTTCAACGCGGCTACGTCGAAATACTTCCAGGAGAACATCGAGTATCCATTCTTCCTGTGGCATTTGAAGGGCAAAGGTGAGGGCGGGAAGCTACCCGAAGCCTATGTCTTCGAGACCGGACGCAATGAGTGGCACAAACTGCCCGCGTGGCCGCCCAAGGAAGCGAAGCCGAAAACGCTGTACTTCCACGAGAGCGGCAAGCTCGACTTCAACAAGCCGGATGCCAAGGGCGAAGCCTTCGACGAATACGTCAGCGATCCGCGCAAACCAGTGCCGTTCACGCCAGAGATCACGCGCGGCATGAGCTACAACTACATGGTGGAAGACCAGCGGTTTGCCTCGACGCGCACGGACGTTCTGACGTATGAGACCGATCCGCTCGAAGGCGATTTCCGCATTGCCGGGCCGCTGCAGGCGTCGCTATTCGTTTCCACCACGGGGACCGATTCCGACTTCGTCGTGAAGCTGATCGACGTCTATCCGGGCGACTATCCCGACCATGACGGCATGCCCTGGAATCTCCACATGGGCGGCTATCAACAACTGCTGCGGGGAGAGCCGTTCCGCGGCAAGTTCCGCAAGAGCTTTGAAAAGCCCGAGCCGTTCGTCCCCGGCAAGATGGATAGGGTTGAGTTCCAGATGCCCGATCTGTTCCACACCTTCCGCCGCGGCCACCGCATCATGGTGCAGGTGCAGAGTTCGTGGTTCCCGCTGTGCGACCTGAACCCGCAGAAGTTCATGCACATTTACGAAGCCAAGGCGAGCGACTTCCAAAAGGCAACCGAGCGTCTCTTCCGCAGCGCCGACGCGCCTTCGTCGCTGACCGTGTTGGCGCTTGAATAGCATCCGTGGGACAGACGATCGCTTTCGTCGTCTGTCATCCGTGGGACGGACGATCGCTTTCGTCGTCTGTCATCCGGACCACTGTCATCCGGACCGCGCCGATCAGCGCTTTCGAATCGTAAAGCCGTGAAGGCCAAGGTTGGTTTTGACAGACCACGCATGGCGATGGTCTGTCCTACACGGCCCGTGCTGGCGCTCGAATAGCAGCGGGCGCGTGGGACGACCGCTTCCGTCGTCTGTCATCCGGACCGCGCTGATCGGCGCTTTCGAATCGTAAAGCCGTGAAGGCCAAGGTTAGTTTGACAGACCACGCATGGCGATGGTCTGTCCTACACAGCCCGTCTTGCAGTAGGCTGGCTTCATGCGCCTTGTCTCGCTAGCCGCCGTTGCCATGTGTTTGCTGGTTCCCGTCCAGGCCCGTAGCGGTCCCGCCGATACGGCCTCTCCCGACCTGTCAAAGCTCGATGCCTATATCGAGAAGGCGCGCGCTGAATGGGATGTGCCCGGTCTCGCCGTGGCCATCGTGAAGGATGGCAAGGTCGCTTTCGCCAAGGGCTACGGTGTGAAGGAGAAGGGAAGTCAGGATAGTGTGGACGCCGACACTCTGTTTGCCATCGCGTCCAACACCAAGGCGTTCACTGCCGCGTCAATCGGGATTCTCAACGACGAGAAGAAGGTCAAGTGGGACGATCGAGTCTCGGACATCCTTCCTTACTTTGAGCTTTACGATCCGTGGGTCTCGCACGAGATGCGGGTGGACGATCTGCTCTGCCATCGCAGCGGATTGAAGACCTTCTCGGGCGACCTGTTGTGGTACGGGACGCCTTACTCGCGCGAGGAGATCATACGCCGGGCGCGCTACCTGAAGCCGGCGTTCCCGTTTCGCGCCGGGTACGGTTACTCGAACCTGATGTTCCTCGCCGCGGGCGAGGTGATCGCCAAGGCTTCCGGTGCGACTTGGGATGATTTTGTGCGAGAGCGCATCTTCTCGCCGCTCGGCATGAAGCGCACGATTACTTCTGTACGCCAACTCGACGCGAAGGGCAACTTCGCGATTCCGCACACGTCGTTTGAAGGCATGGTGGAGCGCATCGACTGGGTGAACTGGGACACCATGGCTCCGGCCGGAGGCATCATCTCGAGCGCCAATGACATGGCGCGCTGGCTGCTGCTGCAACTGGGAGGCGGCGAGTTGGAAGGCAAACGCATTTTCAGCCAGGCAGCGCAGCGCACGATGTGGCTGCCGCACAACGTAATGGCTGGTCCGTTACCGGGCGCGAAGGCGAACGATTCGCATTTCGCGACGTACGGATTGGGGTGGAGCGTCTCGGATTTCCAGGGACACTACACGGCCGGTCATGGCGGCGCTTATGACGGCATGTTCTCGCACGTCTGGCTAATGCCCGAGGAGCGGTTGGGCATTGTCGTGCTGACCAATTGCGACCGTGGTGTGATGACACCGATCGTCAACCGGATTCGCGATGCGTATCTCGGTTTGCCGGAAAAAGACTACAGCGTTTTGGCGCTCGAAACCTCCAAGCTCAAAAAAGCCGCGAAGAAGGAGGAAGCCGCTCCGCAAAGCGCCCGCCCGCCCATGACGCTCGACTCCTACGCCGGCACCTTCGGCGGCCCGCTGTACGGCGACGCCACAGTGACAGTGGAGGGCGGGGGGCTGGTACTCCGGCTGTTGCCGAATCCGAACCTCGTCGCCGATCTGTCACCGCTTGACGCCGACATGTTTACGTTGAAATGGCGCAAGAAATTCGCCTTCTTCGCGGGTGGGCGCGCGCAGTTTGTTCCGGACACAAAGGGCCGCATCGTCGAGCTTCGGCTGGATGTGCCCAATCACGATTTCTGGTTCGACGAATTGGAATTGAAGAGACCGTAGCGTGCGCCATATGCGCAGGACGTGGTAGTTCATAGACAGGATGACGCTGCCGTTCCGTGTCTTCATTCTGGTTTTCTGTGGCTGCCTTGCGGCTTCGCCGATGCTCGCTCAATGCCGGCTGGTGCTGGCGAGTCAATCCGATTACAACAACAACCTGGGCTTCTACATTGACCTGGAAGCGACAACCGCAGTGTCGGATGGCTTGTGTCACCTGGACACGTTGACGATGTACACTGGCGTCGCCGATGGAACGACGTGGCGCTTTCCGAGCTTCAAACCGGCGTGGCAGTACGAGCACCGTTACCAGGTCGTCGTAACCATCGCCCCCAGCTTCGCCGAAATTCAGGTGGACGGCGCGACGGTTCAACATTCCGCCGGCGCGTTCCAGCCCTTTACCGGCGCGCTGATCACAAACCAAATTCCGGACTGGGCTTCTTCGCCAGCCGAGTATATAGCCATCCAGGGCGACCTGACTGCGACGAATTCCGCGGGGACTGTGAGCGCGAACGTGCCAGGCGCCAATCTTCCGCTGGATGTGCTCCAGTTCTCCGGTATGATCAGCGGCTCAATCGCCTTCACGTCGAGCGCTTCGGACACACAAGTCATCACGACATCGTTTGTCCTCCATAGCGCGAGCGATCTCCGCGCGGAGGCGCCGTTCATCGACAGATACGGCCAGATCGTTCAAGCGTCCTACGCGGGCAAGGTGCAGTCCGATGCGGATCTGCACTCGGATGACGCCGCCGAGATCAAGTGGCTGGCGGCGAATCCGCGGCCCGCCGGCTACGATGACTTCGGCGGCATGACCGAATCGCCGTGGAAGCAAACGCCGACGGGCTTCTACACGGTCGCCAAGCGCAATGGCTACTGGTGGCTGATTACCCCCGAGGGCAATCCTGTTTTCTACGCGGGTATGTGCGATGCTCCGTCTCTGACCTGGGACATGACGCCCATTACCGGGCGCGAGTGGATGTTCGCGGAACTGCCCGCCAAGACCGATACCGCTTATCCCGGCGCATGGGGACAGAACGTGTGGGGCGACGGAACGACCACGGACTACTTCGCCTTCATCACAGCGAATCTCGTCCGCAAGTACGGATCGAGCTGGAAACAGCAGGCCGTGGACCGCACGAACGCGCGGCTCCTGAGCTGGGGCTTCAGCGGGCTCGGCAAATGGTCCACTCCCGTTGGCAATCTGCCGTTGCTGCCCGTGGTGTATGTCTACACGGCTCCCTTACTGGTGAGCCATATCGATCCCTTCGACACGCACTCACAGGCTCTTTTTATCGGCGGACTGCTGGACCAGATCGGTCCCCGAGTCACTGACCCGACGATTCTCGGCTGGTCGTTCACGAACGAGTACGATGGCATCGTCACGGCGGCGGAAACGGGCACCATCCTGGGCATGGGAGCCACAGCCCCCGCTAAACGCGCGCTGCTCGATTACGCCGTGAATCAGCTTTATGGGGGCAGTCTGTCGAGACTCGCCTTGCGCTGGGGAATCAACTTGGGATCGATGGATGCGCTCTATGCGTCAACATCGGCTCCCCCGGCTGACGACCTGGAACAGATGCGGGAGTACTACGAGAACGAGTTGCACAAGTTCATCTACCATGCGTTCAAGCAGGTGGATCCGAATCACCTCTACTTCGGCTTCTGGATCGTTCCGGGCTGGTGGGTGAACAGCAGCGACTGGAACATCGCGGCGGCCAATTGCGACGTGATCGGCTACGATCGCTACGCCTTCGAACTGCTGACGCCCGATCTGACAACGCTGCTAGGCAGCTTCGACAAGCCGACGTTGATCGGCGAATTCTCTTTTCCGCCCACGTATGACCTGATCCGCGGCTATGGAGTCTATGGCGTGAACGCCCGGGATGACGCGTCGGCGGGCGATGCCTACGCGAAGTGGTTGAACGATGCCGCGAGCGAGCCGACGACCACGGGTGTGATGTGGTTTCAATACCGGGACGAACCCGTGAGCGGGCGTGGGCCGGGGCAGGGACCGGCGCCGGTCTACGGCGAGCATTACGCTTTCGGTGTGACCGATGTGATGGACCGGCCCAAGTACGATCTCGTGAGCAGGATGCGAGATGCGAATGTGAGCGCAGGCAGAAAACGGCTCCTGTTGTCAGACCCGCGGCCGACGCGGCGAGGTCATGTGCAGCACCTAACCGGCGCTGCGAACCAGGGCGGCCACAGGAACCCCGCCGACAGGGATCATCGTGAATAGCGCAGCCTTGCGGGCGCGCTCCTGCCGGATGGAAGCGATGCGAATCACGCCGATGTCGCCGGAGCCCTGGTTTAGCACGAGCGCATACTGCTGATCCGGTGTCACGACGATCGGGCCGGGTTGGACGCCGACTCCAGTCACCGCGACGACCTTCTGTGTTTCAGTGTCAAACACACTTACGGAGCCCGCGGCGGGATTGGAAACGAACAGATAGGACGGAGTTGAAGAGCACGCCATCTGGCCAGGCTTGCGGCCGCTCAGGGACGTCTGCGCGATCTCGGTCTGGTACGGGTAGACGATCACGATGGCGTCGCGCCCTTCGCCCGTGATGAACAACTGTCCGCCGTCGCTCTTGAAGCAGAAGTGGTCGGGCCTCAGCGCCAGCGGCAGCTCCGTCATGATCCGCCGCGAGGGAACGTCGATCACGGACAGCAGGGATTCGTTGCGCAGAGCCGCCATCGCGACACGCCCATCCCAGCGGAAGCGGACCGCCGTTGCTTCCGCTCCCAGGCGCAACGGTTCGAACGCTTTTCCTTTGGCGAGATCCACGAATTGCGCCAGCCCTCCCTCCAGGCAGGCGCACGCCAGCGGCAGACCGGGTGCGATATCGAAATCGATGACCCGCGCGGCCAAGCTTACTTGAGCGACTGGATGAAGTCCGCCCGCGGTCCATGCGTGTAGCTTCGGGTCACCCGCCGCAGTCCAGATGAAGCCGCGCTGGTCTTTGCGAACGACGGGATTCCCCGAACCGACAGTAACCCGGGCGACCGTCTTGCCGGCTGCCAGATCGACGCGCTCCAAAACCGCCGTGCCATCGTCGGCTTTGCCCGCGGCGAAAGCGACAGGCTTCTTCGGATCGGGATCGGCAATTAATAGGGATGGCTGGCAGTAGAGCGGGATGCTGCGGCGCGGAGAAAACGATAACAGGTCGACGGTTGCGACCGCGCGGCTGCCTGCCACGGCGATATATGCGAAACCCCGGTAGCCCTCGGCATGCTTGCCGCCGCAGCCCGCGGCCAGAACCCCGCCTGCCGCGAGAAAATCTCTCCGAGTCCAGACAGACGTTACACCCATCGCAAACGGCTCACAGGAAGGCCATGGTTTTGATGCCGGAAATGTCGAACGGTTTGCGGCAGCGCATCTGTTTGCACTGCGCTTTGTCGTCCATCAGCACCATATAACTCTGGGCCTTTTGGAACTTGGCGCGATCGCGTTCGTCGCCGCCCGGCGGCAGTCGGTCCTTCTTGGTGCGGATCATCCAGCGCAACTCGTGCTCATCCGTCGCGCGGCAGTACGGGCAAGTCAACCGCATGCTTCGCTTGGCCTGGGATTCCGTGTAGTATTGCCGCTCGTCCACCGTTCGATGCCCCCGCGCCCATCATCGCACAGAGGCGCAGCCGTTCCGCCCGCAAGATGAGGGGGTGTGCGCGATAAGAAGCGGACGCCGGCGCTATTCCCTGGCAAAGTGGCCGGAAGCCGAGCATATGGGCGCGCAAGGCAGAAGGCGCGGGTGTGATTCTATGGGGCAGGTTGCTAACCTGCGGCCGAATAGCAATAAGCCAACCGGTACGTTGGCGCGAGACGGCGGCGGTAGGCAACCGCCGCGCAGGCTGCCAGCCTGCCCCACGGCGCCGGCCAGCGGTTCCACTGCTTTGTTGCACACCCATGGAGAGGGGCCATCACAATCCCCGCAAGCCGCCCGCGGCGATTGCGCGACGAGCGAGCCTGGCTGGCCTTTGGCGAAAATCGCGACGCGGCCAAACTTGAGGTGCAAGGGCATGAAGAATCAACGCTTTAGGGATTGGTGCAGATTCTTTCATCGTTCGGGTATGCTACGCTCGAAAGGAGTTCGAGCTTCTGGCTCAAGCGCTCTGCCTGAGTAGCCCCACCAGTTTGCTCCCCTCGAAGTACGCAGGAGTTTTCCACGAGTCGCGATGAGCATCCGTTCCTTATTCAGCCTGTTCTCTTCCGATCTGGCGATTGACCTGGGTACCGCCAACACGCTTGTCTTTGCCCGCGGCAAGGGTATCGTCGTCAACGAACCGTCGATCGTGGCGATCAACAAAAACAACGGTGAAGTCGAGGCGGTGGGCAAAGAGGCGAAGGACATGGTCGGCCGTACGCCGGGCAACATCGTCGCCATCCGGCCCATGAAGGATGGCGTCATCGCCGACTTCAAGGTGACCGAGCGGATGCTCAACTACTTCATCCACAAAGCGCACGGCCGCAAGATGCTGGTGCATCCGCGCATCATCATCGGCGTGCCGAGCGAAATTACCCAGGTGGAAAAGCGAGCCGTGATCGACTCGGCCTACCGGGCCAAGGCGAGCGAAGTGCATCTGGTGGAGCAGGCGATGGTGGCCGCCATCGGCGCCGGGCTGCCCATTACGGAACCGTCGGGCAACATGATCGTGGATATCGGCGGCGGCACCACCGACGTGGCCGTGATTTCTCTGTCCGGTATCGTCTATTCGCGCTCGGTCCGCATCGCCGGCAACGAGATGGACGACGCGATCATGCAGTTCCTGAAGCGGAAGTACAACCTGCTGATCGGCGAGCGTACGGCGGAGATGATCAAGATCACCATCGGCAGCGCGTATCCGCTGGACAAGCCGATCACCATGGAGGTCAAGGGCCGCAACCTGATCGAGGGTGTGCCGAAGACCGTGGTTGTTGGGGACGAAGAGATCCGCGAGGCGCTTTCGGAGCCCGTTTCGACCATCATGAATGCGATTCGGGTCGCTTTGGAACGAACTCCGCCCGAGTTGAGCGCGGATATCAGCGATCGCGGCATCGTGTTGACCGGGGGGGGCGCTCTGTTGAAGAATCTGGACCGCCGGATTCGAGAAGAGACAGGGCTGCCGGTTTCCATCGCCGAAGACCCGCTGGCCTCGGTGGTGCTGGGAACCGGACGAATGTTGACGGACTTCAAACTACTGCGCCGGATCGCAATCGAATAGTCGATCTTCGGGCTAATGCCCCGCGCGGTTTTTTCTCATGGATGGGCTGTTCAGTAGATACCGGAACCTGAGCGCCTTGCTGCTTCTCGTGGCCGGGCAGTTGATCCTGCTCGCCTGGCAGATTAAAAGCAATGGCGAGACCAGGCTGATTCGCGTCTGGGCCGTCACGGCCGTAACACCTATGGCGCGCGGTCTGGAAATGGCTCGGGACGGGGCCAAAGGCGTCGTGGACCGCTGGTTCATGGCCGGCGTCCTCGAACGCGACAATACTCAATTGAAACGGCAAGCCGCGCAACTCCAGATCAAGAACGATCTGCTTCAGGAACAGCTGCAGCAGGCGGGACGCGCCCAAGCCTTGCTCGAATTCCGCAGTCAGATCCCGTCGCGCAGTCTGCCGTCCCGGATCCTCGGCAGCGCGCCGGGCGTCCAGGCCGGCGTCTTCATCCTCGACCGGGGAACGTCGGATGGCGTGAAGCGGGGCATGGCCGTTGTGACCGGCGCCGGGATAGTAGGACAGGTTGTGGCGGCTTATCCCACGGCGTCGTTGATGATGCTGGCCAGCAGCCAGGGCTTTGCCGCGGGAGTCGTCTCGCAGAATCACAGGATCCACGGCCTGCTGAAAGGCGATGGCGGAACGTGCCGCGTGGAAGGCATTCACAACGAGCAGCAGGTGGAAAAGGGTGAGTGGTTCTACACCAGCGGAGAAGACCGGATCTTCCCACGGGGGCTTCGCGTCGGCCAGGTGCGCTCGATCAAGGAAGGTCAGGAGGGCAAGGAGATCGACGTGCGCCCCGCAGCCCTGGAAGCGGACTTCGCCGAGGTGTTGATTCTGTTGGACGCGGTGCATGGCCAGATCCCCGATCCCGCGACGCCACCCGATCCGGCGGTGCAGGTCCTGGCTCCGCCTCCTCAAGATCCGAATGCTCCCGCGGCTGCGCCGGCATCTCCGGAGACGCCTGCCGGTTCGCCCGCCGCACTAAACACCGACGCCGACCGGCTTCGAGATCACTATAAACGCGTCGTGGAATCTCAGGGATTCAAGGTCGGCTCGACGCCTTATCGCGCGCCGGATTTCAATCGCCAGCCCTCCGCGGTTCCGCACGCCAACTGCAGCGGGCACACCCGCTCAGCAGGAAACTCAGCCCCTCGTTGGCAAGCCCCAGGCGGCGCAGCCGTCCGCCGGGAAACCAGCCACATCCGTAGCTCAGCCGGCTCAGAAACAGAAGACTCAGGCGCAGGATCGACGATGACGGAATACAGCGATTCCGTGCCCCATCTTCCACCGAGCCGTCTGCGGGTGTGGAGCTTCCGCCCCATAACGTGGGTGGTGCTTCCCTTGGCGGCCATACTGTTCCAGGTTTACGTGCCGCGCTTTTTCGGATTCATGTCCTACCTGGAGTTGCCCCTGCTGGTGACCGTCTATCTGTCGGTGATGCGCAGACAGCCGCCGGCAGGCGCGCTCACTGGATGTTTGATAGGACTGGCGCAGGATTCGCTCACTTCGCTCCCGCTCGGCATGTTTGGCATTGTGAAAACCATTGTCGGCTACTCGGCCGCCAGTATCAGTCTGCGATTCGATGTCGAGAATTCGGGCCTGCGCTATCTGATGAGTTTTGGCTTCTTCATCGCGCATCAGGCGCTGTTTTGGGCGCTTTCCCACATGCTGCTGGGAGGGCACGAGGAATTGAAGCTCCCACAGACCATCATCGCGGCCGTTCTGAATGGAGTTGTCGCGCTACCGCTCTTCCAGGTGTTCGATAAACTGAAGTCAGAGGCTCAGTAGAGTCTCGCCGTCTCACCCGCCGTGGCAAGAATCCAACAAGGAGATCGAGAACACGAGGCGCCCAAAGTGGTGCGTTTCCTGCATGACGAAACGTACTCGGGCGTGGCGAAGGTCGCGATTTTTCAATATCTGACTGTCGCCGTTTTCGTTTTTCTCCTGGCCGGATACTGGGATCTGCAGGTGCGCAATGAGGGGCTGTACAACACCAAGGCGCTGCAGAACCAGATCAAGTCGCTGCCGATGCCGGCGCCCCGGGGCCGGATCCTCGACCGCGACGGCCGTGTGATCGTAGATAACCATGCTTCGTTTCGCCTGGTGCTCTCGCGCGAAAGTCTGCGCGAGGATCACGTCGCGCCCATCGCCCTCGGGCTCAACCTCGACGTCGACGATTTCGCGGCTCGCGTCCGCCGCTTCGAACGCCGCCCCAGCTACTTCACGATTCCCGTGAAGGAGGAGCTGACTGCGGGCGAGTTGGCTTTCGTCGAGTCTCATCGCAACGACATGATGTTCCCGGAGATGGAACTCATCAAGTCGCAATTCCGGCTCTATCCGAAGGACTCTTTCGCTTCGCATATAATCGGGTATGTCGGTGAAATCAGCGATGCCGAGTTGAACTCCGCGGAGTGGGCCAGCCACAACCCCGGCGATCTCATCGGGAAGATGGGCGTGGAACGCTACTACAACGAATCGCTGACGGGCATCGACGGGCAGCGCCAAGTTCGCGTGGACAATCTCAATAACCTGCGCGAGGTTCTAGGCGTAAAGCCCGCTGTACCAGGCAAGGACCTGAGGCTGACCATCGACCTCGATCTGCAGATCGTGGCCGAATTGGGCCTGGAGGGCAAGCGTGGCGCGATTGTCGCCATTGCGCCGGCCACGGGCGAGGTTCTCGCTTTCGCTTCGTCTCCAGGCTACGATCCAAATCTATTCCTCGGACGGTCCAGGTCTTCCGAGGTAAGAGCGCTGCTCGAGGATCCCACGAAGCCGCTTTTTGACCGAGCGATTCAGTCGCAACTTGCGCCAGGTTCTACATTCAAGCCGTTCGTCGCGCTGGCGGCGCTGGAGAGCGGCACGATCGATGAGAATTTCACGGTCACCTGTCACGGCAGCGCCACCTTTTACGGCCGCACTTTCAAGTGCCACAAGAAGACAGGCCACGGCACCGTCAATCTGCACAGCGCGATTGCGCAGAGCTGTGACGTTTACTTTTACAACGTTGGGAGAATGACGGGCATCGACACCATCGCCAAGTATGCCCAGATGGCCGGCCTGGGCAAGAAGACGGGTATCGACCTGCCCGGCGAGAAGGAGGGCGTGGTCCCTTCCTCGGCCTGGAAGATTCGCAACTACCGCGAGAAATGGTACGAGGGCGAGACGATCAGCGTCGCGATCGGACAGGGCGCCGTGACAGTGACGCCGCTGCAGCTTGCTTACGCCTACAGCGGATTGCTGAACAATGGAGTCTGGATGCGTCCGCATCATCGTGGACGACGGGCATCCGGCGCAGGTACAGTACAAGGCCGAAATCAACCCCTTGAATCTGGCGAAAGTTCTCGACGGGATGTGCGCCGTGGTCAACGAGGGCGGTACCGGCGCCAGCGTGCACATGAATGACATCGTTCTATGCGGCAAGACAGGCACGGCTCAGCGGGCCTCCAACGATCTCCTGAAGAGCAAGCAAGGCGAGGAAGCCTTCAAGGACGACGCCTGGTTCGTTGGCTTCGCGACCCGGGCCAATCCGGAAATTGTGGTTGTCGCGCTTTACGAGAACGGAGTCCACGGCCCTCTGGCGGCGCCGATGGTTCGCGACGTGATCAAAGCCTATTACGACAAGAAGAACCGTCAGAAGCAGACGGGCGCGGTCGAGAATCTCGCCGCGGTGACCGGCTCAGGACACGCTGCCGCGGCGCCCGAATCGAGGACCCCCTGACTCCAAGTCATCTCAGCCGTTATCGGATCCTGCGCGACATCGACTGGCCGATGCTGCTGGTCTCGCTCGCCATTTGTTCGCTCGGCATTCTCCAGATTTACTCGGCTACCCACGGTACCGCCTGGCGGAACGTTTGGATGAAGCAGTGCGTGTGGCTGGGCTGCGGCCTGTTCGTGATGTGGGTTCTGGCGCGCGTCGATTACCATAACCTGCTGAGCCAGGTGCCGGTTCTCTACGGCGTAACCCTGGCGTTTCTTACCCTCACCCTGATCGTAGGCAGCTACGTCTGGGGCTCGAAGCGCTGGATTCCTCTTTTTTTCGGCTTTCGTTTCCAGCCGTCGGAGCTGGGTAAACTGGTGATAGTATTACTGGTAGCCCGCTACTTGTCCGAGTTGCGAAGTGAGCAGCTCGAGTGGCGGGACTTATTGAAATTAGGGATCGCGGTCGGAATCCCGGCCGCGTTGGTCCTGGCGGAGCCGGATCTGGGGACGACGTTAACCTATCTCCCCATTCTGGCAGTAGGCATTTTTTTCGGTGGTTTTCGCTGGCAGCACGCCTTGATCTTGTTGGTGGTGGCTGCGGTGTTGTTGCCGGCTGGTTGGTTCCTGGTTTTAAAGGATTATCAAAAGGCCCGGCTCGTCACGTTCATCGACCCCATGAAGGATCCGATGGACAAGGGTTATCAGGTAATCCAGTCGAAGATAGCGGTAGGCGCCGGTGGCATGTGGGGTAAAGGAGTCGCTCGCGGCTCTCAGACTCAACTCCGGTTTCTGCCTGTGGCGCACACTGATTTCGTCATCTCGGCTTTTGCCGAGGAGCATGGGTTTGTTGGCATTCTGGTTCTGTTCGCGCTGTATTTTCTGCTGCTTATGCAGATCGTGCAGAATGCACAAAGAGCGCCGGACCGGGCCGGGATGTTTATCTGTATGGGCGTGGGCTCGCTGCTCCTGTTTCACTTGCTGGTGAATGCGGGAATGGCTGTGGGCCGCATGCCGGTGACCGGCATTCCGCTCCCTCTGATGAGTTACGGAGGGTCGAGCATGATGTCGGTATTTGCAATGCTGGGGCTGGTCAACAATGTTCGGCTCCGGCGGTTGGGGTCGTGAAGCGACTGTAGAGCTAAGTGCGGCCGGTTGGGAAGTCCCCCGGTGCCAATTGTCCGATCAAAGGGTTTGCCGAACGCGGCCGGCGAGTGCGCGCCGCGCCCCCAGGGAAGGCCGAGATGAGCGATCGCCTCGACTGGGCGGAACAACAGGTTTATTGACTGGACTGGGGCCGCGTCTGGATTCCGATTCGCGAGATGCGCGGATTTCAGATCAGGTCCCACAGGTACCCGGCTCGACTGTTCCTCGCCCCGCTCCACTCGGTGGTCGCTCACCGCAGCGGAGGTATTTCATGTCGTCCAAGGAACTGGTGATAAGCCAGAACCGCCACGAGACCAAAGTCGCCATTCTCGAAGACGGGCAACTGGTCGAGATGTTCTTTCAGCGGGCCAACGAGTATTCGCTGGCCGGCAGCATTCACAAGGGGCGAGTCACGCGAGTGCTGCCCGGGATGCAATCCGCGTTCGTAGATCTCGGTCTGGAACGGGACTGCTTCCTTTACGTCTCGGATTTTTTTGAAGAACACGCGGACGAATTCGACCGCGTTGACGATCGGGGCCGCGACACGCGCGGGCGTGATCGGGACCGATCACGCGAACCGCGCGAGGTGTCGCCAGTTCTGGCCTTGCCGCCAGTGGCGGGTGCGGAGCGGAGAGCCATCGACTTCGCGCCGGCCGCGGATGTGCCGGCAGAGGAAGAAAGCATAGCCGCCCTACCCCTGGACTCCACGGTCTCGGCGGGTGCTCCGGCGATTGGAGCCGTTGAGGGTGCGGGCGATCATCGCGACCGCCGAGGCCGGAGAAGCCGCCGCAGACGCCGCGGCAATCATGGATTCCCCGACTCCAAATACGCCTCACCCACAGAGGAGTCCGCGCCGCCCGCAACCGCTGAAGCCGAAGCGGAAGTGGAAGAAGGGCCTGAAGAGTCGACTGCGATCGAAGAAGCTCCGCCGCCCGCGGAGGAATTTCTGCTCCTGCCTGGGGAATCTCTGGCCAAATACCGCCGGAGCGCCCAGCCGGCTCCGCCAGCGCCCGTTCGCGCGCCTGTCGAATCCGCGAAAGCTGTCGAAGCGGAGTCTGTGACCTCGGATGATGCCGCGGACGAGGAAGCCGAAGCGATTCTCGACCGTGTGGACGAGATGGAACAGCGGGCCGAAGCCGCCGCCGCGCAGGCGACCGAAAGAGAGGCAGCTCCGCAGGACGCCGCGGAGGATGTCGAAGCCGAAGCGGAAGCCGCTCCGGAAGCCAAGGTGGAGGCGCCTGGCGAGCCCGCCATGGAATCCGGCTCCGCCTCTCTCAAGGCCGACCTCCCTGTCTCTGACATGAAAGCCGACAAGCCGTCCAAGACTCCCGCTCCGCAAGTGGCGGCAGAACCGGCTGCCGCTGTAGAGGTGGAAGCGCCCACGGCGACGGAAGAGCCCGTAGCGCCTGTGGCGCCTGTGGTAGCCAACCCAGAAGAACCTGCCGCGGCCGAAGAGCAGCCGGCTGCCGTCGTCGAGCCGGACGCGGCTGCCGCGCCAGAAGTAGTTGCAGGGGCCAGTTCGGATGAAACCCAAGCTATTGAAACGGAAATCGCCGAGGGCGGACCCATAGACGCCGAACCCGCAGATCTGGAAACAGAGCCGGAGGCGGATCAGGACGCAGATCCCGATGCGGATAAGGAAGACGCGGACAAGGAAGAAGCCGCCGCCTCCGCGCCGCCGGAAGGTTCGGATCCATCCGCTTCCCAGCGCCCTGAAGGCGGACGCTTGGGGCATCGCATGTCGCGCCGGATGCGTCGCAAGGCCCGCCAGAAGCCGCCATTGCAGACGGACGTTGTCGCGGAGGGTCCGGCCGAAGCAGCCGTGGAACCCGAAGCGCCGGTGCTCGAAACTGCCGTGCCTGAACCCGAGCGAGTGATTGATCGCCCGGAGCGGAATGGCCGGGACCGCGATAATCGTGGCCGCGACCGCGACCGGGACCGCGATCGCGACAAGGACCGCGATAAGGATCATGACAGAGAGCGTCCTCCGCTTCCGTCGATCTCCGACCTCCTGAAAGAAGGCCAGGAGATCATCGTCCAGATCGCCAAGGAACCCCTGGGGCAGAAGGGCGCCCGCATCACTTCTCACATCGCGCTGCCGGGCCGTTATGTCGTCTACATGCCGACCGTCGAGCATCTCGGCGTGTCCCGCAAGATCGGCAGCGACGATGAGCGGATGCGGCTCAAGAAGATCCTGCAGAAGCACCGCGAAGGCATCGCCGGCGGCTTCATCATGCGTACCGCGGGAGAGGGCCGGACCGAGGATGAGATCGCGGCCGACATCCAATACCTCGCCAACCTTTGGCTCGATATCAAGCAGAAGGCGGAAAAGCGCCGCGCTCCTCTCTTGCTGCATCACGACGTCGAGGTCGTGCAGCGGCTGCTGCGCGATCAGTTGACCGATGGCTTCAAAGCCGTGTGGGTGGACAACGAAGACCTCTACGAGCAGGTGCTGCACGCGGTGGAGCGCATCGCTCCTCAAATGCTCGCCCGCGTCAAACTCTACACGCGTCCCGAGCCGATCTTCGACGCGTTCGGCATCACGCAGGAACTCGAAAAGGCGCTGCGTCCCAAAGTTTGGCTGAAGTCCGGCGGCTACATCGTCATCAATCAGACCGAAGCGCTGGTCGCCATCGATGTGAACACCGGCAAGTACGTCGGCAAATCCAACCGGCTGGAAGACACCATCGTCAAGACCAACGTCGAAGCGGTGAAGGAAATCGTGCGGCAAATGCGGCTGCGCGATCTCGGCGGCATCATCGTCGTCGACTTCATCGATATGGACGAGCGCAAGAACCGCACCAAAGTGATGGCCACGCTGGAAGAAGCGATGCGGTCCGACAAGGCTCCGTACAAGATTCTTCAGTTCAACGATTTCGGCCTGGTGGCCATCACCCGGAAGCGCGTCAAGCAGAGCCTGGAACGCGCGCTCTGCTGCCACTGCCCGTATTGCGAGGGCGCGGGCTACGTCAAGAGCGTGCCTACGGTGATCAGCGAGATCCTCGTGGAAGCCACCAAGTATTCTAAGGTCGTGGACGGCAAGGAATGCGTCCTGCGCGCCAGTCCGGAAGTGGCGAAAGAGATGAAGTCGACCGAGAACAAGTATCTCGAAGAGATAGAGGAGATCCTCGGCCGGCCCGTGCTCGTGGTTGCCGACCAACTGCTCCATCAGGAGAAGTTCGACCTGACCTAACCCCGGTCACGCTTGAGAGTCCAATTGCGCCGGCCGCTCAGCCTCACCCAGGCGAGTGGCCGGCGCATTTTCTTTTCGACGTATGAGCGATTGATGAGGCGATAGAGTTGCGCACATGAGACTGGTTCTGGCTACATTGGCCCTCGTTGCCGTTGCCGCGTCCACGCAACCGCTGCGCCTGCTTCCGAGCAACCCGCATTACTTTATTTTCGAAGGAAAGCCAGTTGTCCTGATCACGTCGGGAGAGCATTACGGTGCGGTGCTGAACCGGGATTTCGACTATGTACGCTACCTGGATACGCTGCACGCAGATCGACTCAATTTGACGCGAACATTCGCTGGCTCATACCGGGAGGTGCCCGGAGACTTCCAGATAGCAGACAATACACTGGCGCCAGCTCCAGGCAAGTTCATTGCGCCCTGGTTGCAGCGCGATGGCAAGTTCGACCTGACGAAATGGGACGACGGCTGGCTCATACCGGGAGGTGCCCGGAGACTTCCAGATAGCAGATAATACACTGGCGCCAGCTCCAGGCAAGTTCATTGCGCCCTGGTTGCAGCGCGATTGCAAGTTCGACCTGACGAAATGGGACGACGATTGTATGCGTCAGAGCAACGACACGGTTGACGTATGCAGGGGTTGAAGCTATTGGCTTCTTGCCCAAGCTGCAGGTGTCAGTTTGGGAATGCTGCGGATCGAGCAGTTGGCTAGGCCGGGGAGAACCGACGCCAGGTAGTCGCGGACCGGAAGCTTGATCCGGCGGCAGCTTTCGATGACAGATAAAATCGCGGCCACCTTCGGCCCGGCCTGCTCACTGCCGACATGAATCCAGTTGCGGCGTCCCAGCGCGATGCCGCGCATTGAGTTCTCCGCCAGGTTGTTGCTCAACTCCAGTTCGGGATGTTCCAGGAACCGGGTTAGTTTATGCCACAGCGTCAGGGTATAGCTGAGCGCCTTGCCCAGTGCGCTGGAAGGCAGCGCCGCGAGCTGCGCGGCTTGCATCTCCTGCTTGATGATGTCGAGCAATGGACGGGACCGCTCCTGGCGCAGAGCATGGCGCGCCGCATGATCCAGGTCCGCGTCGCGAGCCTCGCCATCAATCAAAAACAACTCGTCGATCCGCCCCACGAGCTGTCTCGCGACGCGGTCGCCGGGATTGAGTTTGAGGGCGTCGAACACCTTCCTGCGCGCGTGCGCCCAACAGGCCGCATGCACCATCTTCGGACCACCCGTGCGGTCGTATGCAGTGTAGCCGTCGGTCTGCAGAATACCTTCAAACTGGCCGAGGAATCGTTTCGGACCTTCGCGCCCGCGCCCCATCCGAAATTCAAAGACTGTACTTTCTCCGGGTTTTCCGTATTGCCACAAATAGGCTTGATGATTCTTCCCGCGCCGATCGTGCATCTGCACCGGAACCGGCGTTTCATCGGCTTGAATGTAACCGCCGCCGATTAACTCCCGGCCGATCGCCGCGGTGATCGGCGTGAGTAACTCGCCGACACGCATCACCCAGCCGTCCAGCGTCGCCCGGCTGATGGAAACTCCGGCGTCCCGCTGCAGAATCGCACTCTGCCGGTATAGCGGAAGGTGGTCGCTATTATGTGGTGTACCACATAATAGCGATTATGTTGGCTTCGCGGTTATGTGACGCTCGGTCTTGGGAAGGGCATAAACAGCTGGTTTCCTGGAACTGAACGTCACATAACTTGCGGGCTAGATTTGAGCAAGGAAGGACATGAGATCGGGGTTGTCGCCCCAGCGTTTTGGTGATCGTTTGCTTCTCCACTGCGCACAAGCCAAGAGCCTTGGCTTTCATCTCAAGATCAGTTTCAGCGTAGATGTTGGTGGTGTTGATAGAGACGTGGCCGAGCCAGGCGCGGATGGTGTTGATGTCGACACCGGCACGAAGAAGATGCGTCGCTGTCGTGTGGCGGATGGTATGAGGGCCGATCCGTTTCTTGCGCATGTCCGGCACGCGGCTCATGGCGGCGTGCGCATATCGCGTCACGATCTCATGGATGCCGAAGCGTGTGAGCGGCTCCGAGCGACGATTGAGGAACACTCGTTCCTTCCCGTTCCGCCCGGCGACAAGGTTCCTCAGCGTCACGGTTGTGGAGGCCCAGAGCGGACAGATGCGAACCTTGCCGCCTTTGCCGTGAAGACACACCGAAGACAAGCGCGCCGTCTGCGCCGCTGTGCAGGCTGAGATCTTCGATGCACAGTTTTGCAGCTTCTTCAGCCCGTGCTCCCGAGTTGTACAGAAAAAGCAGTAGGGCGCGATCCCGACAGCCGAGTTTTGTGACCGGACTGGGAGCATCCAGTAAAGCGTCGATTTCCGGCTTTTCGAGATAGCAGACTGGCCTGGGAGCGGAACGCTTGGACTTGACGGCGCGGAGTTGAGCGCACCAGTCCAGATACTCGGGGCAGCGTTCTGCGATGAAGCCGGCCAGTGCATGGATGGCCGCCAGACGCTGGTTGCGGCTGGAGATGCTGCATTTTCGCTTTTCTTCGATGTGCCGCAGGAAGGCGCGCAGCAGGTCCGCATCGATGTCGGGGATGAGCAGCTCATCCACTTTCTTATGTGTCTTAGCGGCAGTGAACACCACCAGCAGGCGAACCGCATCGCGATAGCTCTGTTGAGTGTTGCGGGCCAGATTCCGCTCCCCGACGAGGTATTCCATCAGGAAGCGCCTGATCCACGAACCGAGGGCCTACTCTATTGTTCATGGCGCCCTCCATATACGTAGTCCTGGAAGCGGCGGTTGGCTTCTGCCAGCAACTCCGGTGTCATGGTCAGGTAACACTGGGTCGAGTGCAGATCGACATGCCCAAGATAGGTGGAGAGGGCCGGCAGAAGGATCTGCACGTTCGCACCAGTCCTATACCATTCCGTCAACCTGTGGACGGCGAACGTGTGCCGCAGGTCATGAAGCCGCGGCTGATGAGAACTCGCGTCGCTGCGGCGAACTCCCGCAAGGATGCACAGCCGGCGGAAGTGTGGCGTCTACCGTAGAGTGGCCGAGGCGCTTATGCTGCCGCGACTGGAAAAAAGGCTGGTAGTGCTGATTCCATCTTCCCGGCGTGGCCAGATACTTCCGAAGGACCCGCGACCACATCGCTTCCCAGAGGAACAAGTCTGGACTTGTAGAACTTTGTCCCGCGGATGGTGATCACACCGTTATCGAGATCCACGTCAGCCAGGCGCAGCCTCAGCGCTTCACCCACGCGCATACCCGTTCCGTAGAGGAACAACAGCAGGGTGCGAAGCGTGCTTGCGGATATCCGGCACGTCGACATGTACGCTGACAACGAGGAACTGCGTCCAACAGCAGACGAAGCTCCCGACGGGAGTAGATATATGGAACGAAGGTCTGCGTGTACTTGGGAGCTGCGAGGCGGCATCGGAACAGTATTCAGCTTTCCACGGCACCGCCAGTACTCGAAAAAGTCCCGCAACACCCCATATTTTCGTCCGCCACGTTGCCGGTCCCGTTTGCGGAACATCCAGGAACTGTTTCACCTCCGGAGGCGTGATCGCTTGGAGAGGTCTGTTGCCGTAACGACGGGAGAATGCGCGGAGCGCAACTGCTGGGCCCTCGAACTTCTGGCCTGTTGCCCGCCGGTGCAAAACATACATATCGATCGCCGCCGCGAGCTTCATAGCAGACCTCCCAGATCGAAGTCCGCCACGCGGCGCAACTGTTGCAAGATGAACTTTGGCATAGATGCTCGTGGAGCTGGAGTCACGATGACCCAGCAGATCCCCGATCTCCTTCAGGGATGCACCTTGTTCCAGCAAATGAGTGGCACACGCATGCCGCAGACAGTGCGGTCCGCGTCGCCGGCATTGGATGCCTGCCGTCTTGCATGCTTCTACTCGTGATTTTCCAGAGAGCGCTACTTCCGATCGCCCGGTAAGGTGGTTTCAGCGTGAGGAACAGATTCCGGCAGGAGGTCCGCGGACGCGCCTTCCGGATGTATTCCAGGATGGCATCGCCCACTTCACGCTGCAGTGGATATTTCTGTGCGCCTCCGCGCTTGGAGTGGTTCACCGTGAACGTCTCCAAGCGCCAGTCGAAGTCGCTCAACAGCAGACGCGATATCTCCCCGCTGCGCAACCCGTAAACCGCCAGGAGGAACAAGACGGCTCTGGCGCGCAGCGCGGCCGCGCTGTTCCCCTTTGACACCTTTCAGTAGCCGCTGTACCTGCTTCCATTCCGGTCCTTCAGGTAATCCTTCATGCGCATATAGCCTCGGCGAGATGATGCCTTCCGCGATTCCCGGCTTGCACCAGCCGCGTTGTTCGGCGTAACGGAAGAAGGCTCGCAGCGCGTCGGCGTATCCGCATGCTGACTTCCGACTCCAGCCCTGAGTCTCCCTTGAAGATCAGGAAGTCATCCACATCCTCTGAGTCGCAGCAGCAGCGAGCGAACGGTGCCGTTCGGAAAACCATTTGAGAAACAGCGATATCTTGTGCCAGCGCGATCTTGCCGTCACAGCCGACAGCCCTCTTTCTTCCGTCATCCATTTCGCAAACTCATCTGATCTCATCTGCGAACCGCATGCGCGGAATCGTCGGCTCTTTCAGCACGCCTGCGAAGCGCAGCCACTTTTTCGCTACATACGTGAAGTAACTGCCTGAGTGCTTGTAGGATCGTACATTGGGATTCGAGCGCTGTTGCCGTGTCCACCGTTGCGCGGCATCTTGGATTTCGCTCGATCCACACACCGCGCAATCGAGTCAGTTTCAGCAACCTGATGACGTTCAGCAATTGCCACGACACACTGCGCGCCGCGGCCAAGCTCGTGCCCTGTTGAAGTAGGTGTTCCAGAAAGGCTTCCCGTTCTCGAAGTAGCGGGGCTTTCTCCTGGCGGGCGATATAAAACGGCTGTTCCAGCCGCAACAGAGTTCTCAGCATTTACCGGGATCCTTTCCATCCCGGATCATGCTAATGCTTCCAAGCTCTCTTTGGTCCCTTCGTTATGTTGCCTTCAGATTTGAAAAACGCAGCATCCATGCGCCCAATCTGCCCGATCACAACATAACGGGCAAGCCAACATAATCGCTATACTTGGATACCAGCGTGTCGATCACCACCCGGTCACTCGCCAGGCCTTTGTCGACGATCCGCTCCGGCAGTGGCGCCGCGTTGACGCCTTCGGCACAACCCTTGCAGGCACGCTTCTCGCGCTTGGTGACCACCACGAAGTACCGCGCCGGCTCCACGTCCAGTTGTTCGCTCTGCTCGTAGCCGATCACAACCGTTTCCTTGCCGCAGGACTTGCATACGCATTGTTCCGGTGTGCAGGCGATCACCCGTTCCACGCGCGGCAGATCGGCCGGCAATTCCTGCCGTCCCGGATGCTTGCCACTGGTCCGGCTCTTCGCAGTGATCGGAGACGCGGGCGGCAGCGGCTCGCGGGTGCTTTCCGCCTCGACCTCCGCGGCGCTGACGCCGGGCTCCAGGTCCAGTAACAGCAGTTGCACATCGTTGAGCTTCTCGCTCGCCGGCCCGTACTTCCGGACCAGTTCCAGCCGCAGGCGTTCTTCGAGCGCGCGGATCTTCCACCTGGACCACTCCAGTTCCTGCGTCGACTGCTGCAGTTTCTGCGTCAATTCCACGATCTGTTCGGCTTCGGTGCGGGGCTGTGTGGAGAGCGAAGAATTCACGGTCGGCCTACTGTCAGGATAGCTTGTTTGCAGGCCAATTAAAACATAGTTACTGCTATTTGTTGAAACTATCTTTACGCCGCCGCGTGGCTCACGCGATGCCATGCGCGGCGTCTGGTCTGCGTCAGATCGATGCCACCGAGCAGCAGCATGAGTTCCTCGTGACTCAAGATAATCTTCGTTTCTTCACCTGCCGCCGGAGGCCACCTGAACCGGCCTTTTTCCAATCGTTTCGAACAGACCCATAGTCCGCTTCCGTCCCAGAACATCAGCTTCAGCCGGTTGCGTTGCGCATTGGAAAACACGAAGACATGCCCGCTCAGCGGATCGCACGACAGCCGGTCGCGCACCAGCCCGTAGAGACCTTCAAAACCCTTACGCATGTCAGTCGTTCCGGCGGCAAGATAGATTCGCGTGGCAGGTCCAACGCCGAACATGCTCAGGGTTGCTCCAGCACAGCCACAAGTTGCCGCAGCGTACCGGCGTCAAACCCTGGCCTTACTTCAATCCTGCGTCCGCCTGAGAGAAGCACCGATAACTCACCGCCACATTCACGAGGCCCGGCTACTTCTACCTCGACCCAGCGCTGGGGTTCGATGCCCGCCGCTTGCTGCTTTCGATAGCGCACTACGTAGCGCCCTCCGTGCCAACATTGATGAGACAGTTCTCCCGGTCGTAATTACTGAGCAGGGCGAGAATCGGAATCAATGTGAAGAATCATGGAATCTCTTCGGCTCCTTCCACGGCTTTGCCCGCCGCGGAGCGTAGGGAGGCCGAGCGGAGCGAGGCCGACCGGAGCGCAGCGGCGGGCAAAGCCGTCGCGCCTTCGCCGCCTGCTCCACCGCGGAGAGACCCGGAGGTCGTCGCCTTCGCCAAGCGCCGCAGCTTCACCGCCGAATACAAGCTGCGCCTCCTGGCTGAGCTCGATGCCGCCACCGAACCCGCGCCATCGGGGCACTGCTCCGCCGTGAAGGCCTCTACTCCTCGCACCTGGTCACCTGGCGTCGCGAGCGCGAGGTCGGCAGCCTCAAGGGTTTGACGCCCCACAAGCGCGGCCCCAAGTCCAAACGCAATCCGCAGGAAGAGGAGATGCAGAAGCTCCGCCGGGAAAACCTGCGCCTGACCGAGGAACTGCGCAAAGCCGCGATCGTCATCGATGTTCAAAAAAAAGTGGGCGCGCTGTTGGGCTGGCCCCTGCCGAAGGTGGACCCCGAGGAGCAACCCTGATGGACGCCGTCACCCAACTCGCCCCGACGGTCGGCGTCGTGGCCGCCTGCGATTGCCTCGGCGTGGCCCGTGCTTCCTTCTATCGGCAGCGTCCTGTCCTCGGCCCGCCCACAGTGTCGGCACCAGGGCCGGCGCTGCCCTTTGAGCGGCCGGTCTCCGCGCGCGCTCTCACTCCGGACGAACGCTCCAGCGTGCTGACGATGCTCCATGCCGAACGCTTCCAGGACCGCTCCCCAGCGGCCGTTCAGGCCACCTTGTTGGACGAAGGCCAATACCTCTGCTCGACCCGCACCATGTATCGCATCCTCGAGCAGCAGGGCGAGTCTCGCGAGCGCCGCGATCAGCTCGTTCATCCGCCCTACCAAAGACCCGAGTTGCTGGCCACCTCGGCCAACCAGCTTTGGAGTTGGGACATCACCAAGCTGCTGGGCCCGGCCAAGTGGACCTACTTCTATCTCTACGTGATCCTCGACGTGTTCAGCCGCTACGTGACTGGCTGGATGATCGCGCACCGCGAAGGCGCTGAACTGGCCAAACAATTCATTGAGGCGACCATTGGCAAACACCAGGTCCCCGCCGGCCAACTCACCATCCACGCTGATCGCGGCAAGGTCATGACCTCCAAGCCGGTCGCCTTTCTCATGGCCGATCTGGGCGTCACCAAGACCCACAGCCGGCCGTATGTCTCCGACGACAACCCGTATTCGGAAAGCCACTTCCGCACCCTGAAGTACCGTCCCGAATTTCCGGATCGCTTCGGCTGCATCCAAGACAGCCGCGCCTTCTGCCAACGGTTTTTCCAGTGGTACAACGACGAGCATCGTCACTCGGGCATCGCCATGCTGACCCCGGCCATGGTTCATTTCGGCGAGACCCACACCGTGCTGGCGCACCGCCAGGCGGTGCTCGATGCAGCCTACCAAGCGCATCCGGACCGCTTCGTTCGACGGCCGCCAAAACCAATGTCATTGCCTTCGGAGGTTTGGATCAACAAACCACTTCCACCCGGCCAAAAGACAAAGGAAGAGGGTCACTAAACTCCTATGCCGGGTGTCTCAAAGTTGTTGACACGCGCCGGCGAGCCAGCGTCTTCATGGCAACGTCTCGTTGCCGGCAGAATTCTTCGCGGCTTAGCCCGCTCGCTTCGTACTCTGCCGCCAGCCGATCTGCTTCCGCACGGCTTCGATGCCGCCGACGCTGGCGGCCTGATTCCTCACTGCTCATCCTCCCACTCAAGCATCAGAATGGCCCGGTTCATAGGTGCGTTGCTCTGACGCATACCGACGATTACTTCACGCGGCTGAAGGCCTTTTTGAGCTACGCTGCGCGGAACCACATCATCGTCGAGCTTGTCCTGTTCTGCCCGCTGTACGAGGACAGCATGTGGAATGTCAGCCCAATGAATGTCCAGAACAATGTGAATGGCGTCGGCGACGTGGCTAGAACGGACGTGCTTGCACTGAAGGAAGTACGGCTTACGGAAGTCCAGGACGCGATGGTGCGGAAGATCGTAAACGAGTTGCGGGAATTCGACAACCTCTACTATGAGATCTGCAACGAACCGTACTTCCAGGGTGTGACGCTGGCCTGGCAGGAACACATCTCGAAGGTCATCGCTCAAACGGAGGCGAGTTTCGCAAAGAGGCACCTGATCGCACAGAACTGGGCGAACGGATCTTCCCTGATCGACAACCCTGATCCGCTCGTCGGACTATTCAATTTCCATTATTCGCGGCCGCCGGCTTCCGTAGCAATGAACTGGAAGCTGCAACGCGCGATCGGGAACAACGAAACAGGATTCGACGGAGCTCTGGACGCCACATACCGGATTCAGGGTTGGGACTTTCTGATGGCCGGTGGCGCCTTGTACAACAACCTCGACTACTCCTTCACTGTCGGGCATGAAGACGGCACGTTCACACCACCGGCGGCGACCCCGGGTGGCGGAGGAGTCGCCCTACGCCGGCAATTAGGGAACCTGCGAAGCTTCTTTGATGAAATCCCATTCTGGCGCATGCAGCCCGCCGCAGAAGGAACGGTGAGAGGGCCGGAAGGAACCTCAGCGCGCGCGCTGGAGGAGCCGGGCAAGACGTACGCCGTTTACATCCATCATGGCCGTGTGATTAAGAACGGCACGCCCGCGTTCCAGGTGGATGGCGCCAAGCTATCGCGCCAGTTCACCCTGCGACTTCCGACGGGCAAGTACGAGGCAAGATGGCGCGACACCCGGACCGGATTGGATCTCAAAACGGAGAATTTCGAAGTAAACAGCGCCGGGAGCGAGGCTCGTCTGGCCTCCCCCGTTTATTCCGAAGACATAGCATTGGCGCTGCGGGCCGTGAATGCGCCGGTCCACTGAGCGAGAGGGAGTTCGGGCGACGGACCGCCCCACTCCCGCCGCGGGAATCAATCCCCCCTGAATTTGAAAGTTCTCGAGATGTTCAGAAAGAGCGCCCTGCCCGGCTCCGGCATCCGTATACCGCTGCGATAGGGATCGCGTTGATACGACAAGTGCTCGTAATAGAAGCGGTCGGTCAGGTTATCGATACCCGCCGCGATGTTCCACTGCTTGCGATGGATGCCTGCCTTGACTCCCAACAGCGCATATCCTGCCGTAGGCTGTTCCTGGAGTGCAAAGTCGATTCTGTCCTGCCGGGCGACGGCGATGGCATTGATCTCCGCGAAGAACATGCTTCGACCGTAGCGCAGCGAGGCCCGCGACCGGAACGGCGGCATCTCGGCCATGTCGGTTTTCGCCAGGCCTGCGGTGGGCTTGGCGTTTTGGATGCCGCGAGTGTAGGAGACTCCGCCCGAGAGCAACAGGGATCGGGTGAATCCGACGCTGTAGGCGACTTCGCCGCCGTACATGCGAGCGTCCACGTTTTCGTAAGAACGCGCCGACGGGTTCATCACGCTCATCAGAGGGTTAATCTTGTTCTGCATGTCGATGGCGATGAAGTCGTTCAGGCGGCTGTAGAACAACGTCGGGCGCAGCGTGAAATGCTTTCCTCGCACGTTTATCCCGAGGTCCATCTCATTGTTCCGAGTGGGTTGCAGCAGTGGGTTGCCGACCCAATCCGAGCCAGTCTTTTTGATCCCGTAGTAGAGTTCCTCGGGGTCCGGCAACCGCACCGTGCTGCCCACCCCGCCGAAAAGTTCAACCCCGCCGGGCAGCAGATACGTCGCGGAGAGGGTACCCGACGGGCTCAAGTCCGAGGTCTCGGTGGAGCGTGTACCGTGGTAGGCCCAATACAGATCCGTATTCACATCCCGTGCGAGAGCGGCGCTGTTCGCGGTGTCGAGGCGCCCGCCCAACGTCACGGTCAAGCGGCCGAAGTTCTGGCGATGCTGCGTATAGAAGCCGCCGACGACCGTTCGAGCGTCCGGCAACGAATGCCCTGCCGAGTACATCATGCCCATGCGCATGGTGCGGACCGCATCCCAGCCGCGGTCGTAGGATTCAACGCCAAAAACCGTGTGCGCCAATTCGGCTTCCGCCCGCCCGCCGAAGTTCTTGGTAGAAGCGAAAGTCGCCATGCTGTAGCCGAGCGGTGCGCCGAGAACACTCGTTCGAAGCTCGTCGGTCATCCAATGTTTGACCCTCGAGAAATAGCTCTGGACGCGAACCTGCTTCACTACGCCCTTGAGTTCCCGCAGGCTCCAATTCGCCGTGAGGCGATCCGCCTTGTCATACGGCGCATCCATGGTCAGGGCCGGGTACATCGTCAGCCCTCCCTCCTGGTGCGTGTACGCCACCTCGACGCTTTGATTTGGAGCTATATCAAAACCGAGTCGCCCCCATGCCGTATTGATGTCGAAGGCCTGGTTGTCTCGCCCCGCCAACGAGTAATTGGCGTAGCTGGTCACATTGCGGCCGGACCCGTCCACGAAGGGGTCGGAGCGACGGTACGAATAGCCGCCAAGAATGTGGAATCGCCCCGCTGATAAAGATGACTCCAGCGACGGGTTCACGAAGCCGAATGAACCGGTCGAAAACGACGGTGTCAGGTAGAAGCCATCCAACTGCCGCTTGGTGATCACGTTTACGGTCCCTCCCAGGCTGCCCTGGTTGCGAATATCGAACGGCCCCTTGGTCACTTCTACGTCTTCAATTTCGGCAAAATCGATATGCGATGCCGAGGGATCCATGTGGCTTGGGCACGCGCCGTTGATGCGCAATCCATCGATCAAGACATTGAGGTTGCCCTGCTGGAACCCGCGCAGAACGATGTCGTTCGCAATCCCCGCTTTGCGGATCTTGGAGATGCCGTCGAGACTCGTCAGAGCTTCCCCTACATCCTTGGCCCCGCTCTCCCGCACTTCGCGAATCTCCAGTACCTCGTGCGAATTGCGGGAGCTGGTTTCGATAGCGCCTTCACCCGCCGGAGCTTTGGCGGTAACCGTCACCTGTTCGCTCAAACTGGAAATCGCCAGCGCTATATCGAAGATCTTCGACTCGCCCGAAGCCAGTCTTAACCCAGTCCTGGTGAACGTCCCAAAGCCCGCGGACTCGACGTCGATCGCGTAAGTTCCCGGCGCCAGGTTGGACGCCCGAAAAGTTCCGTCGTGATCGGTAACGACCAGGACGGCATCGCCGCCATTCATTGCAAGTTGTATCCGAGCGCCCGGCACCCGCGCTCCGGACGGATCGGCGACCGTTCCACTCAACATTGCGGGCGCGGCGGACGCCCGCGACAGGACGCAAAACAGCACAATCGACAGCAAGAAGATGGACTTCATAGTTGCCCCTTTTCTCTCTCCCAGACACACTGCTCAACTGCGGCCGGAGACGCGGATGCGCTTCGAACCGGGCTGGATGCTGACTAGGCGAACAGTCGTTGGCAGGGAGGGGGACGTTGTTGAAGCGGATCGGGCGCGCGATGGACCGGCTGCGAGGCGGAAGCGTCGAGGCGGAATCCTGAGTCAGCGAGCGGCGCGAAATGAGCGGGCGTCGAGGATGGTGCAACCAGCCTGAGCCCGGTTGCAGTCTGCCCCATACTGCCGCAACCGCTGCGGCATTGGACTCTTGGCGCAATCGTATTGCCGGGAGTCGTGGGACTCTGGTGGCGGCAATGGCACTTTCCAGGTGCACAGCAGCGGCAGGCCGGTCTGGTGGTTGCGAAGAACGCGGGGGCCAGAGGCGTCGCAGTGAAAAACAGGAAGACGAGCAGGAGCAAAGCCGACATCGCACGGCGGACCGTGCTGGTGCTGAGTGCTCGCGCCTGTTCCGTCAAGATCATTAAAGATAATCAGTTCTTATTAACTGAATAGCTGATTGTAAGAGCGAACTATTCGGGTGTCAACGACGAAGAGCGCTCCTTTCCACACCCTGTACGAAAGATCCTCTTCCAGCCTTGAGCCCTTCATTTCCTCACGCTCGCTGCACTGATGAGCGCGTGCGATAGCGCAAATACGCTCCGGCTGCGGCCCATGGAAGAATCCTCGGGCTACTCACCAGCAGCGGGGTTGCTGCGTGCGATCCGATGGCAGCGTCCCGAGCTGCATTCCGCAAGGGTGCGCGACATAGGATTAGAGGCAAGCGCGATTCCCTGGCAAGGTGGCCGGAGGCCGGGCGTATGGGCACGCAAGGCAGTGGGTGCTATTGTGGGCAGCTTGGCAAGCTGCGGCCGATTGGCAATCGGCCAACCGGCACGTTGGCGCGAGACTGCGGCGGTAGGCAACCGCCGTGCAGAGTGCCGGCCGGCCCCACGGCGCTCGCAGCGGTTCCACTTCTATGTCGCACACCCTTTTCGGGCGAGCGGTCGGCGCATTTTGTTTCTCACAAGATCACGTGGGCCGAATGGTACGACCGGCCCCGACCCCGAATGCTGGAGGCGGCACGCAGGGTTGGGTGGCATTGGGCAAAAGGGAACCCCAGGTTCCCTTTTATTCCACAAGCCGCTGATTCTACAGGGCGAGAAGAAGCAAAAGGGAATCTCAGGTTCCCTTTTGACCTCGCCATGACGCCGATGTCGGCTCCCAAAACCTGATGCTGCGACCGGTGACTCACAACTCGCGAATGGCGATGTTGCGGAAGCGGTGCTTGCCGCCCTCCACCCAGCGATTGCCCATGTGGACCTGCACCGCGATGTGGCCATCCAGGACGCCGCCGGGCAGGTGGTTCGCCGTGTCGGACCAATTCGTGATGCGGTCGCCGTTCATCCACACCGTGATGCGCGGGTATGTCGCCCTCAATCCGGGCGCGGATTGTATTCCACTCGCCCTTCTTCCAGTGCTTCTCCCAGCCGGGCGCGGCGAAGGCGGCTACATCCTTCAGCCCCTCCCCGTAGACGCCACCGACCGAGCCTCCGGGCAGATAGTCGATCATCACCTGGTAAGCTTCGCCTGCTTCCGTGGAGCGCAGGAACAGCCCGCCATCACAACCCCAGTCGGGATTCACTTCGAGGTAGATCTCGTAGTTCTTGTAGGTCTTATCGGTGACCAGAATGCCGCCGTGGCCGGGCCGGTCCTGCGTACCGGTGAGAATGCCATTTTCCACGGTCCAGCCCTTCGAGTTGCCGTGATGATTGGTTTGGCTGACGTGCCAACCGGTCAGATCCTTGCCATTGAAGATTGGCGTGAATCCGGCCGGGATGTTCGCCGCCTCCGCGGGTACGCTGACGAGTTCGAATTGGTGCGGCTTCGGCTGCGACTCGGCTTTGATACGCGCGGCAAGCTCCGCATCGAGAGCGTCGAGCGCGGCCATCGCCGGAGCGGCCTGGCTGAGTTGGTAGTCGGCCAGCGGCACTTCGATCGAGCGCCAGCGGACGTTGTGAATCTCCGCGCGCCTTTCCACCAGGGTCTGTACGAGCCGGGCTTGCTTCCACATTGGCGTCGGCAGCGTGGCGAGGTTCACGCCCTTTGCAAGTTCGTCGGCGGGGAAGACTCTGATCTGCTGGCCGTCGATGCGTAGGGCCCAGAAGCCGGCCTTCAGCGCGGGTACTCTGAGTGCCTCGTTGTTGAAGTCCTCGTTGAAGCCAGCCGAGCGCAGAGCCAGATCCGTCGCCGGATCGTTCATATCAACTGGCATTGGCAGCGACTCTTCTGTCGCCGTCCAGGACATCGCTTCGCCTAACTTTTCGTCTTCCAGCTTTACCTTGCGATTTGGATTCCGGCCCGTGACTACGTTGAACCCACTCGCGGAAATATCGACGCTCGAAACTTCGCCATCGACGCCCCACGCTTGCATCAACTGGGCCGCCATGACGAGGTGGCCGGAGTTGCCGGGATGCACGCGGTCCGGAATGATCTTCTGCGCGATCTCGAAGTCCTCCGCGTTGGCCTTTTCGAGCATCTTCACGAGCGGCGTGTTGAAATCCGCCAGCAGGAAATGTTCGCGCGCGGCCAGCGTTGCCAGGAATTCGCTCATCTTCACCAGCGACGTGTTGTAGCCTCCACGCTTCATCGGCGGACGAGTGACTTCGTCGTAGGGCGACGGCTGAATCAGCGTGATGCGGGCGCCGGGAGCCTCCTGCTTCAGTAACTGGATCAGCTTCTCATAGCCACTGGTGTAGCGATCCATCGTCGACTGGTCGAACGGGTGGTAGCCGCCGTCATTCATGCCGAGCATGATGGTCACCACCGTCGGCTTGTAAGGCGCGACGTCGCGCTTCAGGCGCAGTTCGATGGGACCGGCCCAGCCGCCGTAGACAGTATCGCCGCCGACGCCCGAGTGGACGAAGTTCACGTCGAGCTTGGGGTAGCGGGTGTGAACGAACGTCTCGGTGAAGACCGAGTATAGCCTTTGGTCGGTGATGGAATCGCCATAGAAAACGACGCGGTCGCCGTTCTTCAAAGCGAAATCCTGAGCGAACAGCGCCGCGGAAAATGCGAGCGCAAGAGCCAGAGGTCGAAACATCGATAACACTCCTAAACGGGAACGAAGCCGGGAACGAACCGGGCGATCAACCGCCCATCCTATCAAGACTTCAATGGTCTGTAGTGGGGCGGCGCTCCAGCGCCGCGCGGGGCTTCCAAGCCCCGCAACCAATTCAGTTTGTGGCGGGGTCTGGAGACCCCGCGCGGCGCTGGAGCGCCGCCCCACTAGCGGCTGCGATAATGCACGCTACCCGCGTCCCTCAACCGCTGTGCCGCCGCTTCCGGCGTAATATCGCGTTGCGGAGTCGCCAGCATTTCGTAGCCGACCATGAATTTGCGTACCGTTGCCGAGCGCAGCAGCGGCGGGTAATAGTGCGCGTGGAAATGCCAGAACGAGAACTCACCTCCCGAGGGGCGCTGATGCAGTCCCATCGTATACGGGAACGAAACTTCGAACAGATTGTCGTAGCGCGTGGTCACGCTCTTCATCACGTCGGCGAAACCGTCGCGCTCCGCTTCGGTCAATCGGTCGATGCCTGTTGCCGGCCGCTTCGACACCAACATCACCTCGAAGGGCCACACGGCCCAGAAGGGCACCACGGCGAGGAATGTCTCGTTCTCCGCCACGATGCGCTCGCCCAGCTTGGACTCCAGCGCGACGTAATCCGATAGCAGCGTGCGGCCGTGAGCATCGAAGTAGGCCTGTTGCGCGGCGTGCTCCTTGGCTGGTTCGTTGGGCATCGTGGAAGGCGCCCAGATCTGGCAATGCGGGTGCGGGTTGCTGCAGCCCATCATCTCGCCGCGATTCTCGAAGATCTGCACGTAGCCGATGCCGGGCCGCGCCATCAACTGCGAGAATTCACCGGCCCAGGTATCGACGACTTTGCGGATTTCCGCGGCTTCCATCTCGGCGATGGTGAGGTCATGGCGGGGCGAAAAGCAGACCACCTTGCACACGCCGGATTGCGACTCGGCGCGAAGCAATCCGCCCTCTTCAAACGAACCAGCCGGAGTGCCGGGCAGAAGAGCGGCGAAATCGTTATCGAAGACGAACGTGGAATCGTAAGCGGGATTGAGGAATCCGCCCGCGCGGGAATTTCCCGGGCAAAGATAACAGGTGGGATCGTAAGACGGCCGCTGCTGCGGCGGCACCTTTTCCACCTGGCCTTGCCAGGGCCGTTTGGTGCGATGCGGCGAGACTAAAACCCACTCGCCGGTCAGCGGATTGTAGCGGCGATGCGGGTGTTCCTTGAGATCAAACAATCGAAAATGCTCCTCTGAGCCATCGTACCGGGAGCGAGGACGTTCGCGCTCGCACGCCCTGGGAGCGCCGATCTCCAGATCGGCTCAGTTGCCGCGTCAGCGGCAAGGTGGTGGAACACACTACGTGCTCTGACATGCCTTGAACCGGCGCGCCGCGCAGAAGAATACCGCTACAACCGCTCCTTGACGGTCGCGGCTCCGTTCCGGTTACGCCAGCCCGGCGCGCTTCTCTTTCCACCGGCCGCGCGTGAAATCGGGGAACTTCACCGGGGCGCTGCCCAATTTGACGGAGGCCTCGCTCAACGGACCGGGCGCGCACCAGGAGGCCGCATCGTACACATCCATATCCGGCGCGATCCCTTGCTTCATGCACTCCACCAGCCGGTACACCATCAGGAAATCCATGCCGCCGTGGCCGCCCAGCTTCTGCGCCTGCTCGCCCTGCAACTTCCACAGCCGGTGGCCGTATTCCTCTTTGTACTTGTCCACCGGTGTAAATTCATCCTTTTCCGCGCCGTCGAAGTAGATACGCGCCGGGTAGTCGCGGAAGATACCCTTCACGCCCTGGATCAGGTTGAGCCGGTCGTAAGGCTCCGCATTCACGACGTCATGCACCAGCGTGATCGTCGAGACCGTTCGCAGTCTTGATCAGCGACGTGTTGCGGTCGCCGCAGATGTATTTCTCTTTCCACTTCGGGCTGTCCTTGGGGACGTGCGCTTCGCGCCAGGCGTCCAGCCCGCGTTGGGGCGAACTCATGGAAACCAGGTAATCGAAGCGGTCGCCCCGGTTGATGCTCATGTAATTCGCGACAGGCCCGAGTCCGTGCGTCGGATAGAGATTGCCGTTGTGCGTCAGATGGGGTAGCCGCCTCCACAGGCCTTCGCTGCGGTCCTCGTTGAGAATGCGGCGCAGGTCGTGCAGGTAGGCGCCCTCGCCGTGCAGCAGGTCGCCGAACAGTCCGGCGCGGACCATGTTCAGCACCAGCAACTCGCTCTCGCCATAGCAGCAGTTCTCGAGCATGATGCAATGGCGGCGCGTCTTTTCAGATGTATTCACCAGCTTCCAGCAGTCCTCGATCGTAGTCGCCGCCGGCACCTCGACAAAGGCGTGCTTGCCGTTCTCCATCGCCGCCACCGCCATGGGAACGTGCCAGTCCCAGGGAGACGCGATGTAGGCGAAGTCCACGTCGTCGCGCTGCATGAGCTTTTCGAAATCGCGCTCAGCTCCGGCGTAAATGGCTGGCGGCTTGCGTCCCGCGCGCTCCACCGTCGCCTGCGCCTTGAGAGCATGATCCTTCACCAGGTCGCAAACGGCCGTCACTTCCAGGTTCTCGACGTTCAGGTACTCCCTCAGCATCCCGCCGCCCCGGCCGCCGCAGCCGACCAGCGCCATGCGGACGTTCTTTTTCGCATCGAAGGGCATGCCGGCCACTAAGCGGTGCTGCGCCGCGGGCGCCGCCGGTGGAGCGGCCGAAGCTTCCTGGTTCACGCCAACTAAGGCAGCGCCTGCGCCAGCCACTGTGCTCCACAAGAGATCCCGGCGGGAGACCTGGGAGGAAGAGTGATCGCGTTCCGATGACATGCTCATATACTATCTGGGATTACCGGTCCCGGGAGACGGCCCGCAAGTTTCTTGGCGGCACGCTCAGCCGATCATGTCCAGAGAGGCACGATTCATCTCGTCGACGACGCGAGCGGTCTTCGCATTGGCGGCAAGCTCATTCTTCGCTCGTATGATGGCAACGATCTCCCGGCACAGATCGACGGTGTCGCTCGGGTACTCAGTCGCCGAGGGTGGCACTGTTGCGCGGGCTATTCCCGATGCGGCCCGGTCAAAGTTCGCCGACGCATTTTGGATTCCCTGAAGAGGATTCGACAAGTCAGCCATACGGCTCTTATCGATCCGACTTTAAGGAACACGAGAATAATTCATCGCCCTCGGGCGACGTCCTGGTGAAAAGGACTCCTGCCGATGCCTATTCACTCGCGCCCGCCGCTTCGGCCTCGGCGGCGCCACCATACCCGATCTCGCGAATCCGGCAGGCGTCGATGAAGCCGCAGAAAGCGCACGAGTCTCTGTCGATGGGAGCGACGGCGATGCGCCCGTTCAGAATCTCTTCCGCGGCGCGCGCGGCCTGCTCTCCGGCGCTGGTCGTCAGCGATTCCAGATCCGAGCGGCTGTCCCAACCCTTCATCTCGCAGGCGCTCTTGACTGCCACATAATGGAACGCCAGAGGCCGCAGTCCCTTGCGCCCGATCGCCTGCAGGTAGATGCCGGCCTGCAGGCCCCGCCCCATCGTCTCGTCCTTGACGATGACACCAACGGTCGAAGGCCGGGAGAACTTGTAATCGTAGACCACGCAGTCACCGTTCCCGGCTACTTCGTAGCGGTCGATGCGCCCGCGCACTTCAATCGGCCCGGCCTGCGAATTCGCAATCGGCATCTGGAAGTTCTCTTCCATGCGCTGTTCCCAGCCGGGATGTTCGGGCGCATTCAGGGCATACATTCTCAGGCTGCGTTCAATCAGAATCCGTTCGAGTTCGAGACGGTACCCCAGTGGTACGCGAAGTTTGGCGAGGGTCCGCTCCCACTCTTTGCGGAACATCTGCGGCAGGTCGCCATGCAGGCGGTGATACTGCGCCAGCAGCCCATGAACCAGCGTCCCCCGTTCCAGCGGATCGAAGCGCTCGGCCGGAGCCTTGGGGGGATCGCCGAGCTTCAGCGTGTTTTCCGCGAAGAATTGGAAGGGGCACTCGAGGAATTTCTCCAGGCCGGTCGGAGAGAAACTCTTGTGCCGCGCCGCGAGAGCCTGCCAGCGAATCCGAAGAACGCAAGTAGGGGCGCGCAACGAGCGGAGCTTCCCTTGGATGAGTAGCTAGATCGCAAGGCGGCACCAGCTCTTCTACGAGTCCTTCCACCGTGCTGAGTGCGAACGCGCCCAGAGTCTCTTCCCCTTTTTCGTTGAGCCGGGGATGACTCAGCACCAGTTCGGTGGTTGCCCGCGACATGGCTACGTCGAACAGGAAGCGCTCTTCCGAGTCGCGCTCGGAGCGCGTGCGGACCGTGATCTGGCGGCGCCGAAGCGCACCGCGCAACGCCTCGCCCAGGATCGGGTCGGGACGTGCCGCACGCGGGAAGGCGCCTTCCAGCAGGCCGCAGACGAAGACGATGGGAAGTTCCCACTGCCGTGCCTCCTGCGCGTCGATCAACCGGACCGCGTCGCGGCGGAACTCGGAGCCGCGGATGGTGGCGTCGCGGAGCGCCGGCTTCGCGGACCGCAGAAGCGTTTCCAGGGCGATGGGCCGGTCCGGAAGGTAAGAAGCCGTTTCGGAGATGGCTCCGAGCCAGGCTTTTGCGGCCGCGGCGCGGGCACGCCAGACGGAGATGCGTTCGGGGGAAAGAGTCAGTGCACTCTGCGCCTCGAGCCTCGGCGGATCGAGGAGAGTATTCAGCCCGCTCAGGCGACCGGCCCAGGCCGACGGGGTGAGCGTTTCCGAGCGCCAGGCGTCGAGGCTTCCCAGACGGTCCAGGAAATCGACCACCAGTCCCGCGTCCTTCATCGCGACCGCCATCGCTCGCAAGCGTTCCAGTCCCTCACCCGGAAGTTGCTCGCGCACCGCGTACTCGAAGCGCGCCGCCGCCGGAGAAGCTCCAGCCAGGCCCGCGGGGGAAAGCGCGGCAGTAAGGACGTGCTCCCAATTCCATCTGGAATTCAGCGCTTCCAGCGCGGCTGAAAAAAGCCGCGAGACCGGATGGCCTTCAAGCGGCGTGGCGAAGTAAGGCCGCACCGGGATTCCAAAGCGGGCGAATGTCGTCTCAAGCAGTGTGACGTACGGCTCTCGCCCTCGGACCACGATCCCGATCTCGTGCCATGGGCGGCCCGAGCGATGGTGTTCCAGAACTCGCCGGGCAAGCTCGACAACCTCGTCGTCCTCGGTGGCAGGGCGAACCAGAACTCTGCGCGGCGTGGGCCGCACGGCCTGAAACCGCCGAATTGCGAAGCCCGCCCGGCGCAGGGCGATCAACCCGCCGCGCGCCGCGCCAGGCCACGCCGGCAGACTCACCGTAACGTCGCCTCGCTCACCGTGCGCATAGACAAGATCCAGTTCAGCAGCGCCCAAACGCGAGAATCCGTCCCAGTAGAACGTGCTCACCCCGGGCAGGGCCCCGTCGCGCAGAGCCTGGGCCGCGCCGCGCAGCCACTCATGACGCGTGATGAGTCCACCCGCTCGGAGCCGCTCCTGAACTTCAATCCACACGCCGCCTAATTCGCGCAACAGCAGTTTCACGTCGTGTTTCAGACTGAGAAAACCTTGCCAGGTGTAGGCGTCGCACCCGGCGTTGATGAGCTCTTCGAGAGTCGCGGCAAGTTGGGCCAGAAAGCCCGGCATCTCACGGGTATTCGAGAAGGCCGGAGGACAGTTCGAAGACAGCACATCTTCGAGCCCCATCTCCAGAGCCGTTGCGCTTATCAGGCGTGCGTCCGGGCGAAGTTCGCCGGCATGGCCGGTCACCGTCGTGATTGTGTTTGAACGGAGCGTGAGGCCTTCGCGGGCCAGGCCGTTGCGCAAGTGCTCTGCCATGGTGGCCGTGGGCACGACGATACGGAAGTCGTCGCGGAATTCCCGTAGACGCCAGCGCACGGCGTCGAGGATCCTGGTGGTTTTGCCCGCTCCTGGAGGGCCGAGCCAGACTGTGCGTATGCCCATGGGTTGTCCAATGTCTTGAGCTTCGCAATCAATCGGAACGTTGAAGCTGCCCCGAAACGGAGCCGCGACCGTGAGGAAGCGGTTGTATCAGGGCGTTACGGCTCCGAAGGACAGTTTACTAGGTCCGCATCTGGGCCATCAGCCAAACTCCGGCCAGCGCGAAAATGCCGTCGGGCGCCCAAGCCGCCAGAGCAGGCGGCAACTGCCCCGCGCCGCCCAATTGCTCGAACAAATAGTTCAACACGAAGTACGCCGCCGCCACACCGAGACTGACGCCGACGCCTGTCATCGCGCCGCGGCTGCCGGTCATGAACGCGAACGGCACGGAAAGCATAGCCATCACGAAGACAAACAATGGGACGGCGAATTTCTTCTGATACTGCACCTGCAGCGGCACCGTGTTGAAGCCGCTCTGACGCAGTTCCGCGATGTAGTCCTGAAGCTGCATGAAGTTGAGCTGCTTGTAAGTCTTGACTTCCTTCAGGAACCAACTCGGAGGCTCGTCGATCTCCTTGAATGTAGCAACCGACCCCGTAAACGGAATGAATTTGTCACTGTCGTTGCCGGTCTCCCGGACCCACCCGTTTTCGAAAATCCACGATTTCAGCGACGGCTCCCAGTGTGCGCGCTCGGCCAGCAGGTGACGTTTCAGTTTCCACTCGGTGGGATTGACGTCCCAGATCTGAACGCCGCCGAGCACGCCCTGATCCTGGTCGAAGTGCTTGTAGAAGAAGATCCGCAGCGTCTCGGTCGCGCTGCCCCTGATCCACTTGCGGTTTGGATTGAGGTAGGTCTGCACGGCGCGGCCTTTGATCTTGTTCCGCAGCCCATCCTGGATGATGTTCGACCTGGTTGCCACGTAATGATCGAACAGGAACAGCCCTCCGCTCATCCCGAGCGTGATCACCAGGACCGGAAGAGCGAGCCGGTACAGGCTGACGCCGCAAGCCTTCAGGGCGATGATTTCGTTGTTCTTGGCCAGAATGCCGAACGTCACCAGCGAAGCGACCAGCACGCTCACCGGCGCAGTGTCGTAGATCAGCTTCGGCGCGAGGAAGAACAGGTACTCCAGGACTTCGCGCATAGCGATGTCGTTGCGGAAGACGTCCCCCAGCAACTCGAAGAAGTTGAACACTTCAATGAAAACGACGAAGCCTCCGAGCAACACCGCGAAGTAGTAAACGAAGGAGTTGATAACGTATGTGTCGATAATCTGGGGCAGCAGGAAGAAGCGGGCATGCGGCAGCGCGTGGCCCCAGCCCTGTCCATTGCCTCCGGGCGAGGCAAAACGCCGGACACGTCGCCAGAGTTTCAGCGCCCAGACCCGCAGCGCGCCGAAGCGATCGCCGGACTGCGGCAGTTCCAGCCGCGACAGTAGCAGCACGGCAATCAGGGCGAACACCACGTTCGGCGTCCACACGGCCATCGCCGGTGTCACCCGCCCGTCCTTGGCCAGACCGATGAGACCGAGCAGCAAAGTGTAATAGAGGAACGCGAAGAATACGGTGATGGCCAGAGCGGCCGATTTGCCGCCCTTCTTCGAGGATATCCCCAGGGGCAAACCAGACAGGGCCAACAGTAGGCAGGCTAGTGGCAAGGCGAAGCGGCGGTTCAATTCAATCGCCGCCTCTATCGAGGTTTTGGCGGCTGGGAACAACTCGCGGGTCGGAGTTGCGTCTACCGCCGCCTTCTTCTGCGGGCCGCGCTCGGGCGCTTCGAGCACTTGCTCGCCGTGCGGTGCGTTGACGTGATAGTACGATCCCGCATCGGCGGCAGCCTCGTAGCTGCTCTCGCGCAGCAGGCTCATCTGCAGCCGGTTGCCGCGCTTGTCGGACTCGACCAAGGCGTCGCGTGCAAGCGTGACGCGGGGGCCTTCGCCGCGCTCCACGGCCGCGCTCTTGCGTTGATCTCCGGGAGTCGTGTCGGCCATGAAGACGCCCCGCCAGTGGACGGGCTGGCCGGGCAGGACATCGCTCACGTACAGGATCGTATTCGGAAAGGTCTCGTCGAAAATGCGCGGCTGAATGTCCGAAGTGAGCTGGGAAGAGGCGATTTTGTTGGCGATCCTGGTCAACTTGGCCTGGCACCAGGGAGTCAGGGACAGCGTGCAGTAGCCGGTAAAGATCGTAGCCAGAATGGCGAAAGCCGCCACCGGCCGAGCTACGCGCCGGCTGGGCACTCCAGCGGCTCGCAGGGCGATGATCTCTCCGTCGTTCGACATGCGGCTGAGCGCAATCAGAGTGCCCGCGAGCACTCCCAGGGGCATGGCGAAAGGCATGGACGCGGGCAGCAGCAGGAGGAACAGCGTCGCCACGGTTCCGGGAGTTGCCGAACTGTTCACCAGGATGGAGAAAAGCTGGCTCGCCCTCTGAAGAAAAAGAACCAGCAGAAACAATGCGGCCCCCAAAGAGGCACTGGTTGCAATTTCAGAGAAGACGATGCGTGAAAGAATGCCCATCGAGCGTCACTTTGCGGGGGGCGGGGGAACCAATGGCGGCCTTGCGGTCTCGTCGGAGGCCGGCTCCAGGTCCATCTCCTCGAAGAGGACGGCCGGCGCAATCGATGCGCAGCCCACGATGTAAGAGCCCGCGCCGGACAGTGCCATCGGCGCGCCGTTCTCTACATACTGAAAAACGGCTGGAGCGGAGCCCGCCGCAAGGATATCCCGGAACAGGCGCGCGCCGAGATTCTTGAAGCGCAGACCCCGGACCATCTCTTCGTGACCGTCGGCATAGAGGCGATAGGCCAGCAAAGGAGAGCTGTAGAGTCGCGACCCTCCGCCCGACCGCATCTGCCTCATGGCCAGTTCGCGGATTGAAGAACCTGGCGCGAGCGAGGGGAAGTCCATGCGGCGAACCAACAATGCGTACGGTTTGCCTTGCTGCTTCACCATGTCCAGCAGTTGCCGTTTCAACTGGTCGTCTGGAACCGTATCGCCCGCTTCCACAAAGAGATTTCCCGGCCTGGCCGTGAAGGCGCCGAACGATCCTGGCATACGAGCGTGGCCGTTCGATCCGCCTCCGCCCTTCACCGGATGCCGCGTCGTCAGATAACTCTTTAAAATGCCCTTTTCCACGAGCGTTACGGGGACGGGCACTACGCCGTCCAGGTCCGCTTCATAGAACCCGGCTAGAGCTACGCCGTTCCATTCCTTGCGCGTCGAATCATCCCGCAGACTCATCCACGTAGGCAGCACCCGCGAGCCAAGCTTGTTTTCGAGGCTGCTCTCCGGCACGGGTATGTCGCGGCCCTTTTCGGCGACAGGCTTGCGTACGATGGCCAGTTCCTGTCCGAAGACCTCCGCGAATAACTGAGCCGCGGCCCGCGCCTCGAACAGGACGGGACCGGTATATGGCTCGCCCTCGGGCGCTTTAGCCAGCGCGTTCAATTCGACGGCCGTTTCATCGGCCACGCGTTTGAGTTCCGCGTCTCCCGGCAATCCCGCCGGCTCGCGAGAGACAAACTGGACGCCGTGATAGACCTCGCCACCCTTCTCCAGGGCGGCTGTCGCCCGCAGCTTCAGGATGGCCATCTGGTCGGGGAAGCGCATCACGGAGGCATCCGAGTTGCAGTAGTAAAACGCTCCCGCCGACCAAGCCAGCTCGGAATCGGCGGAGAGGATGTCCGGCCGTCCGCGGAACGCCGCCGAAAGCGCACGGACCCGTTCGTCCCAGCGGGTCTCATCGAATGCAGGCTTGCGCAGATCCCTGACCAGGCTGACGCGGGGGGCGCTCTGGAAATCGGGGAGCCGGTCCTGCGTGGAGAAGTAACTGAGAGCAGCCTGCTTTTTGCCGAACGCCTCGACTCCAGTTTTGTAGGCACGGTCCAGACCGAGCCAGAAGGACGAGCGCAGACTGTACACCTCGTTGTCCGACGAGATCAGATCGGAATCGAAACGGGTGCCCGAATAGCGGTCCGAGCCGAGATAGCCCGTGTTGTCCAGCGCGGCGGAGCCAACCCGCACGACAGGCATCTGGAGCCGGAAGCGGGCGCGTTGCGGCGCGAACGAAGCGCCCAGGGACGCCGAGAGCAGCACATTGTCCCCTTCGTCGACCCCCATGCTGACGAAGTAGGGGGCAACTCCGTAGCCGACCAGAAGGCGAGAGCGCCGGACCTCGAGCATCATCGTGCGCAGCAGCGTATCGCTCTCAATCGGATCGGAGGCCTTGCGCGAGGCAGTGGGCGAAGCGGGTGGAGCGGCGAGGCCGTGCACTTCCGGCAGCAGCATTGGCAAGCCGGTCAGGCCCAATAGAGCCGTCGCAAGAAGGCGTCTCATTGGATGCCTCCCTCGGTCGGACGGGTCAAGAGTGGGGGCCGGTCGCCGGTATTGCGCTTACGTTGGATTTCGATTTCGCTGACCAGGAGCGCCGGCGAAACCGCCGAGACTGGCACCTGGCCGGACTCCGCGCCACAGTAACCGTTGAACACGCCGGGTTTGTCACCGGCCGCAATGATGCGCGCGAAGCTGGACAGGGGGGTTCCCACGATGTCCACTCCGCGCACGAGTTCGTCCGGCCTCCCGTCGGCATAGACGCGATATACGACCAGTGGGATGACGGTGAATGACTGCAGGCTTTCGCGTCGCGTTTGCGTGTAGCCACCGGTCACTACGTCGAAATAGAGACCGTAGGCCTTGCCCTGCCGTTTGGCCTCCTCGATCAGCTTCTGGCGCAGTTCGGCTTCGGAAACCGATTTGGAGGGCAGCACGAACAGATTGGCCTGCCGCGAGACCGCTTCGTAGCCGGTCTGCTTGCGGCCGTGCCCATTCGAGCGGTCGAAGCCGGGTGCGGGCGTACGCGAGAGCAGGAATGTTTTGAGAACGCCGTTTTCCACCAGCGTCACGCGGCGCGCGGCGACACCCTCGTCGTCAAAGGAATACCAGCCGTTCAAATCGGCGCCGGCCGACGCATGCAGAGTTGGGTCGGAGACGACGGTGAGGAACTCGGGCAGGACCGGCTTGCCCACGCTGCCCGAAAACGTCTGGCCTTCCTGCAGATCCGATTGGCGATGGCCTTCGATCCGGTGTCCGAAAATCTCGTGAAAAAAAACGCCGGCGGCGCGCCCGGACAGGATCGCCGGTCCTACGAAGGGATCCGGTTGCGGCGCGTTCCGCAACTTTTCCAGCGTGGCGATGGCCATTCGAATCGAAGCCGCCAGCACGTCGTCCTTGGGCAGTCGCGAGGGATCTTCCGAATCGAACGTTTCGAGCGCCACCAGATCCTCGCCGTCCGGCGCCTTTCCCCGAGCGACGATCGAGAGCGTGGCGAAAGTGCGGCCGTGGTTTTCCCGAATGCCCTCCGAGGTGACCAGCGTCTTCGTCTCGCGCCGCCAGCTTAGGGACACCGTGGAGGAAATAGCGGCGGGGGTCTCTTTGAACATCATCGAGAGCTTGCGGAGGCGTGCTTTCCACTCCTCGGCATTGACGCTGATCTTGGGAACGTCGAAGAACGCGGTGTTGGCCGGCTCCAGGCTGAAATCCGCAGTGGCGCGGGCCGGGTCCTGCTTGTTCTTGACGGCGGTCTGCACCTGCTGGAAGCGCTGGGCGGCGGCCCTTTGCGCCGAATCGGTCATATGCCAGAACGCCAGCCGGATCGCGGCGGGATCGTCCTGCACCGGAAGTGGCGAAGAAGAGGTATAAGACGGACGATCGCCGTCGACGACGTGGAAGTTATCGAATTCCGGAGTTCCCACGCGCAGGGTGCACTCGCCGATCCGGCGTCGATTCCGGCTGTCCTGCGTGATTCCTCCGAGGACCGCGGAAATCGACCCCGACTCTTCGTCGGTTACTGAGTAGGCGATGTAATAAGCCGGAGGATCGGACTTCTTGTTGAGAACAGAGAAGTTACGCTCAAGTTCGCTGTTGAGAATGCCGGCGAGGGGAGGCGGCGGAGCGCTCGTTTGGGCGGGCAACGCGTAGACGAGCGACATAGTCACGAACGCGATTCGACCTGCCCACGAAACCACGATTCACAGAATAGCATGACGCAACTCAAGCCTTTTCGGCTGAGAAGGTTGCGTTTGCCTTTTCGGGGATGAACCGTAGTGCGAATGGCGCTGTCGCTTCCCATTCTCCTCTCACTGCAGGCAGGTGCTGGAAGCTTTTTGGCCTGTCCCGCCGCGCTGGCCAGAGGAGGAGGAGGAATCCTGCGGGTGAGGACGCAGGAATGCCAGCGCGGCGAAACGAGGTTTTCGCCCGAAATGGAGTGAAGTCTGGAGTGAACCCTCCCGAATCACGCTTTTCTGGGTTAACTGCTGACTAAGTGGCGGAAGGGAGAGATTTCTCTCACCTGGAAACGTCGCAAAACGCGAACTTCTAGCGTTTTGTCTTCTTCATCTTCCTGGACGATTTTGCAGCGGGTTCTCTCTTCTTCGGCTCCGGTTTGAGATTGATGGTGCCGCGGCAATTCGACGAGCCGCAGGCGCATTTCACCGGCGCGACCTCAGCTTCGAAGTGGTAATCGATGGTGAGTTCTTCGCCTGCCCGGATGTCGCGCGCGGCCATGTAGAGGATGTGGCCGCGGAAGACCCAGGCGTAGCAATTCGGATCGCAGCAGTGGTTGATGTACTCTGCGCCGCTGCCGCCCACGCTACCGTCGAGCGCCCAGTAGCTGTCGAGCGTGAACATGTAGTTCAACTTGCCGCCGGCGCGCTTGGAGGTCTCGCGGCGATTGCAGCGCTCGCCCGTATACTCGATCACCTTGCGTCCCTTGGGGATGAATTCCTCGGTATAGACGCCCCAGCGATGAATCTCAGAAGGGCGGATGGAGATCTCGTAGCAGGCGTATTTCGGATTGATGGAGGGCGCCTGTGCCCTGGTCGCTGGCTGGGTTCTTGACATGACTCGAGGAGGGATTCCACGCCGGGCGAGACCATCATGGTCAACCCCGGCTTGGAGAGAGAGTAACACGCGGCGGGGGCGTCTGAGCCTTCCCGCCGCGTGAAATCTGAATTAGAGGCCGGCTTTCTGCTTCAGGACGTCGATCAGCTCTTGAACGCCCGCAGCGCTGCGATCCAGAGCGGCCTTCTCGTCGGCGGTCAGAGCGAGCTCGTAGATCTTCTCGATACCATTGCTGCCGAGCTTCACCGGCACGCCGGCGAAGATGCCCGAGTGGCCATATTCGCCTTCGAGGTAAGCGGCGCATGGCAGGACTTTCTTCTTGTCCTTCAGGATCGACTCGGCCATCTCGACCGCGGAAGCCGACGGAGCGTAGTAGGCGCTGCCGGTCTTGAGGTACTTCACGATCTCGGCGCCGCCGTCGCGAGTGCGCTGCACGATGGCGTCGATCCGCTCTTTCGGCAACAGTTCGGTCAACGGGATGCCGCCGACGGTGGTCAAGCGGGGCAGTGGCACCATCGTGTCGCCGTGGCCTCCGAGCACCAGGGCCGCGATGTTCTCAACCGAAACGCCGAGTTCGGCTGAGAGGAACGTCCGGTAGCGGGCGGTGTCCAGGACGCCAGCCATACCGATCACCCGGTTCCGCGAGAACTTGGATACCTGATAGGCGACCCAGCACATGGCGTCGAGCGGGTTGGTGACCAGGATCAGAATCGCATTGGGCGAAAACTTGGCGACTTGCTCGGTGGCGCTCTTGACGATCTCGTAATTGGCCAGCAGGAGGTCGTCGCGGCTCATGCCGGGCTTGCGCGGGAAGCCGGCGGTCATGATCACGACATCGGAGTTGGCGGTGGGCTCGTAGTTGTTCGCGCCCGTGATCTCCACGTCGTAGCCCTCGACGGGACCCGACTCGAGAATGTCCAGACCCTTGCCTTGGGGAACGCCTTCCACGACGTCAACCAACACGACATCGGCCAGTTCTTTTCCGGCCAGACGGAGCGCGCAGTTGGCGCCTACGTTACCGGCTCCAACGACAGTGACTTTTTTACGCATGAGATTCCTTCCTAGAAGAGAGGCGGCGGCGGCCTGGTCGCGATGGGTGTTCAAAACGAGGCTGCCTAGTCCGAATTATAGCCTTCCTGAAGCGTGCGGATTGCATACTCACGGGGCGAGATACAATAGACGCGGCCATTGTCCGAGCGCGTAGCTGAGCGTGAGTCCGAATGGGCTGAGGTTCATTCCGGTGGCCGGCGAGAAACGGGATGCTGCCCTTCCCTATCATTTACAGCGAAGGCTACGACCTGAACTTCGGGAATCACGTTTTTCAGACGGCCAAATACCGGCTGATCCGCGAGCTGCTATTGCGGCGGCGCGTGGCCGTTCCGGAAGACTTCCTGGCGCCCGTGGCGGCCACCCGCGAGCAACTGGCGGGCGTCCACGCCACCCACTGGATCGCGCGGCTTGAGAACGGGCGGCTCAACTACCACGAGATTCTGCGCCTGGAAGTCCCGTACTCGCACACGATGGTGCACGCGACGTTCCTGGCAACTGGAGGCAGCATCGAGGCGGCGCGCCTGGCCCTGCAACACGGGGCGGCCTTCAACCTTGGGGGCGGATTTCACCACGCTTTCCACGCCCACGGCGAAGGCTTTTGCGCCGTGAACGACATCGCGGTCGCTATTCGCGTGCTGCAGCACGAGGGCCTGATCCGTAAGGCCATGGTCATCGATTGCGACGTTCACCAGGGAAACGGGACGGCGACCCTTTTCGCCGGCGACGAGTCTGTCTTCACGCTCTCGCTCCATCAGACTCACAACTACCCCTACGAGAAACCGCCGTCGGATCTGGATGTCGAATTCGAGGACGGCGTGGGGGATCGCGAGTATCTCGCCAGGCTGAGATCGGCCTGCGAGGAATCGATTGCGGCGTTTCAGCCCGAGCTCGTTATCTACGTGGCGGGCGCGGATCCTTTCTTCGACGATCAACTCGGCGGGCTAGCGCTTTCTAAGGAAGGCCTGCTCATCCGCGACCGCGTCGTATTCAATACCTGTTTGCGGCACTGCGTTTCCGTCGCGGTGGTCCTGGCGGGCGGCTACGCCCGTTATGTCGAGGACACGGTTGAGATCCACGCCAATACGGTCGTAGCGCTTCTGCAGAGTCTGCGGGATTCGGCTGGCGAGCCTGATGGCGGGCGCTGACGATTGTCCCTGGGAACGCCGATCTCCAGATCGGCTCCGGCTGACTCACATTCCGTCGGCAGGCAACTGCCCTTAGGCTTCAGGGAGCACAAATCCGCGTGAAGGCCGGCACTCCAGCCTCGAAAGAATCGAGGTTCTCGATACGCAACCGCGAAAGCAGGCAGCCCGGGCCGCGCCGCCCTCGGCGTGGCTGCGCTGAGTTGCCTTCGCTCGGAGGAAAGAGCCGATCTGGAGATCGGCGTTCCCAGGGGCGGCCGATCCTGCACTTCTAATGAACTCGGTTTTCGTCTCGGCAGAGTGCGGCAAAGGGCGTTATCCTATCGCGGAACGGTCTTGGAGCGAGAATAATGCAACGTCCTGCATTTGGATCTATCGGATGGGTGGACCTGACGGTTGCGGACGCGCCTAAGCTACGCGACTTTTATGAGAAGGTCGCGGGCTGGGAACCCCAGCCCTTGCAGATGAGCGGCTACGACGATTTCAATATGATCGCGGCGTCCGGGGAACCCGCCGCGGGGGTATGCCATGCGCGGGGCAGCAACCTGAACCTTCCGCCGGTGTGGATGATCTATATCGTCGTCGAGAACCTGGATAAATCCCTTGAGCACTGCCGCAAACTGGGGGGCAAGGCCGTCACTCCGATCCGGATGGCCGGCGGTTCGCGCTATGCGGTGATCCAGGATCCTGCCGGCGCCTACTGCGCGCTGTGGGAGCCTGCCGAAGCGGCCTGACTCTGGCAGGGCGGACGCCCTCGTCCGCGCGGGTCCCCTTGGACCCGCATCCGGGAGGCATTCGCAGGGCCGCGAAGAAGCAAGTCGAAGAGGCCGACGAGGGCGTCGGCCGCAGACCAGGGGTCCGCCCTACCAGGTCCCGCATTGCGGCTTGCCCGTATTATTTCTTGCCGGGCTAGAATATTTTCACTGAAACCGCCAACCTTTCGGCGTCCTGGGCATCCAATTCTGGGTAGGAAACCGTTCGTTCTCATGCATTCACATCCGGCCCTGCACCGCTTGAGCGTGATTCTGGCGGCTAGCACGTTAGTTTTGCTGATCGCCGGCGCATTCATCGCCGGGACAGGATCGCCGCTCGGCGTGGCGGCCGGCCATTCCCCTTGGATGCGCCTGCACAATTTCGCCGCTGGAGCCGTATGTGGCCTGGCGCTGGTCACGGTGGTCGTGCTGCTGCGGTCCGATGTCGCTAAGTGGTTGAAAGCAATTGGCATTGCGTGTGTGGCGGTTTTGGGAGGAACGGCCCTTCTGGGCCTGGCGCCACGCGGGCCGGTTACCGGTGTGGCTCATGCCGTGCTCTCCCACGCGCTCTTCGCTCTGGTGGTGCTACTCTCGCTCGGGACATCCCCCGAGTGGAATCGAAAAGCCGTAGCGCTGGAGGACAGAGGCTGGCCCTCGCTCCGCTCACTCGCCTGGCTGACTCCCGCCGCCGTGCTCATCCAAATCGCGCTCGGCGCCGGTTACCGGTACCAGGCGATCTCGGCGATCCCGCACGCGAGTTGGGCGTTCCCCGCGATGCTGCTGATTCTGATGCTCGCCGCATTCACCATGACGGCGGCGAATCCCGAGGAGCATGCGGACTTGCGCAAGGGATCGATTGCATTGATGACGCTGGTTTGTGTCCAACTGATCCTGGGTGTAGTGGCGTTCCTGGGGCGCATGGATCCGCCCATCAGCTTCCTTCCCGCCGACGCTCTAGCGGCGTTGCGCGCAACCCATTTGGGCACCGGCGCCCTGGTGTTTGGGTTTACAGTGGCTCTGGCAGCACAAATCCTGCGCTGCGCCGCGCCGGCGGTCGAGTCCGAACCGGTTGAATCTTCTGGACAGTGGGCTGGAAACGGACGGCGTGGATGAAGAACTACCTGGCATTGACGAAGCCGAGAATCACATGGCTGATCCTGATGAGTACGGGCATCGGCTATTTCTTCGGCCATCGCGGCCCGCTCGATTTCTGGCTACTCCTCAACACCCTCTTGGGTACGGCGTTGCTCGCTTCCGGGACCGCGACTCTGAACCAGTGGTACGAGCGCGATGCCGACGCGCGCATGCACCGCACCGAATCACGGCCGATTCCTGCTGGACTGGTGACACCGCTCAAGGCGCTGCTCTTCGGCCTCGCACTGATCGTCTTGGGAGAAGTGGAACTCGCCCTGGGCGTCAATGCCCTGACCGCCTGGATCGGCTTTGCGACGGTCGCCAGCTACCTGCTGCTATACACGCCGATGAAGCAGCGGACTTGGCTCTCCACCACGGTGGGAGCCTTCCCCGGCGCCATGCCTCCGCTGATCGGATTCGCGGCTGCCCGCGGGGCTTTGACACTGGAAGCCTGGGTGCTGTTCGCCATCATCTTCCTGTGGCAGTTCCCGCACTTCTACGCGATCGCCTGGATGTACAAGGACGATTATGCCCGGGCCGGCATCCGCATGCTGCCCGTGGTGGAGCCCGATGGCGTGTCCACTTCGCGCCACATTCTGGCTTTCGCTCTGATTCTTCTGCCGGTCAGCCTGTTACCTGGCTTCCTGAACATGACGGGGCATTGGTACCTCGCCGCCGCGCTCTTGCTGGGAGCGTTCTTCCTGCGCGCCGCAGTTCGCGTGGCGCGCGACCGCACCCTGCCGAACGCCCGGCTCGTGTTGAAAGCGTCGGTGATCTATCTGCCGCTGCTCTACGTGGCCTTAGTGCTGGACCGCCACGTCCGTCTGTAATGCCTCCGGACATGACTCGGCGACTGCTTCCACTCCTCTTGTTGGCAGCCTCGGGATGCACGCTGCACTCCAGCCTTCCGGACTTGGCAGCGTGCCGGCGTTCGCGCTGACGTACTCAAAACGGGACGGCGTTTTCCAGCGAGTCGCTGAAGGGCAAGGTCTGGGTCGCGGACTTCATCTTCACCTCGTGCAACGGGCCGTGCCCGCGCATGTCGGCGCAGATGCGGCGCCTGCAGATCGAGCTGTTGAAGCGGCGTGAGACACTCAGCTCAGTTCGATTGGTCAGCATTACAGTCGACCCCCAGCACGACGACGCGAAAACTCTTCAGGAGTACGCCGGTCATTTTCGGGCCGATCCACGCATCTGGAGTTTCCTTACTGGCCCCGAGGAGAGCATTCGCAAACTGAGCGTGGATACGTTCCACGTCAATACGGCAGTGGACCGGCTGGAGCACTCGACCCGGTTCATCCTGGTGGACGGGAAGGCGCAAATCCGCGGTTACTATGAATCCACGGATGCCACCATGCTCGATCAACTGACCGAGGATATCGAGAAGCTGCGCAAAGAGGTATTCTGACGCGATGCTGAAGTTGCACGATCTGCCAACGCTGAACGCGGTCCTGAACTCGATCTCGGCGATCCTCATCGTTACCGGCTACTGTCTGATTCGCGCGCGGCGCATTGAAGCGCACCGCAGGACCATGCTGGCGGCCTTCACGACTTCAACGCTGTTCCTGATCAGCTATATCGTCTATCACGCGCAGGTCGGCTCGGTGCACTTCCAGAAGACGGGCCCCATCCGTACGCTGTACTTCACCATCTTGATCACGCATACGATCCTCGCCGCCGTGGTGGCTCCGATGGTGGTTGTGACGCTTTTTCGCGGACTGAAAGGCAGATTCGCCGCTCATCGCAAGCTGGCCAGAATCACTCTGCCGATTTGGCTCTACGTCAGCGTGACGGGCGTCGTTGTGTATGCGATGCTCTACCATCTATAGCCGATGTGACGTTACGCCGGCGCGTGGTGGTGGCGAGACCTTCAGCCTGCGGCATCCGGTCAACCGGTGCCTTCCGTGTCACACGAGCGGGGCTGAATGCCTGCCCCACCACGCGGCATCGTTCATTTGACAGGCCCTCAATGCGAGCGGCGCAGCCGCATTTCAAACGCAATCTCAGCCAGAGCCACTTCGTCCAGACGGGCGCGCCCAATCTCAGTCAGCGCCTGGTCCTCGGAAGCAATGTGTGCGCGGTACAGACTGACAAGCTTCGCGACAGCCTCGGCAAACGCCTTAAGGTTGTGCATCGGGACGGGATCGCGTTCCAACTGCTTGGCCAGGCTCTTCACCCGCGCAACACAGCCCTCCACTTCCCGGTGCTGCGCTTCGAGAGTGTCCAGATAGACTAGCTCCTCGGCGGTCGCATGCAGCCGGATGCGGGGGAACATGCTCTCCTCCTCGTCCTCCGTGTGAAACACTCCACTTGAGTCCAGGAAGGTGAAGACCGAGTGACAGGCGCGCAACGCCTCTTCAGTGCGATCTTCCATATGGGCAGATGCGCGCTCGAGGACACTGAGCTTGTCTTCGATTCGCCGGTGGCAGGCCATCAGGTGGTCGAGCGGACGGTCCAGGGTGGCGGACTGGGCCGGACCCTTTGCTGTGAGCAGATCGGCAGGGATCATCTCTTTTAGTTTCGCCGATTCCTGACCGGAAAGTGTGACATTGGTCACCCTGGGGCCACGCCTGGCGCCGCGCCGCTATGGGCCTCATAAAAAAAATCCATCGCGAATCGAGCCTTAAACCATTGCCGAGCATGAGGGCGGGGTGATGATAATCAGGTTTAGTCTTTTGACGGCTTGACGCACCTTAGGTCCCTGTCTGCCATGTCGCCGCACAGGACTCACCGTTCAGCCTCAGCCCTGCTTTGGATTCGATTTTGAAAAAACCCAGTAGAGAGGTAATTGATGCCGACCGAATTGAATGATTTCCTGAAGCTTTCCTACGCAGAGCTCGAAGAACTGAATCTGGCGGCCAAAGAGGACCGCAACAAGCGCGTCCCCATCGAGCAAATTCGCGAAAAGCGAATCAAGTATCTGACGGAAGAGAAGCGGATCAAGGCCGTCACGGTTCTGTTCAGCGACCTCGAAGGCCGCCTGCACATGCTCGACTATGACAAAAAGTTCCTGGTGAAGAGCTGGAGCAATCTAACCTTCGACGGTTCATCGATCCGCGGCTTCACGGCGCAGAAGGAGAGCGATCTGCGTCTGGGCATCGACTGGGCCGCGTTCTACTGGGCCCCCGCCGACATATTTGGACCCGGCAAGGTGCTCGTCTTTGGCGAAGTCATCGACAAGGATGGCACGCCCTACGTGGCGGACATGCGCGCCATGCTGAAGAGTTACGCGGAAGAGAAGTTCCAGAAGGAAGGCTACACCCTCAACGCCGCGAACGAAGTAGAAGGCTTCCTGTTCAACGGCGTCGACGCCGAACAGAACTATTACAAGACCCAGGCGTTCGAGTACGTCAGCACCGGTGGTTACTACCACTCGCTCCCGGGCGACACGATGCGCCTGTTCATCGACACCGCGGCCGAAGTGCAGCGGGCCATGGGTTTCGAGAACGAGAAGGATCACCCCGAAGTCGCGCCTTCGCAGTTTGAGATCAACTACGGCTACGCCGAAGTGGTGACCGCCGCCGATCAGATCCAGCTTTACAAGCTGATCTGCCGCCAGATCGCCACAAAGATGGGCTTGACCGCCTGCTTCCTGCCGAAGCCCGTCGTGGGCGTCAACGGCAGCGGCATGCACACGAACGTTTCGGTCAGCAAGGGCGGCAAGAACCAGTTCTGGGATCCGCAAGGCGATGAAAAGGTAAGCACGTTTGCCTGGGAGTTCGTGGATCGTATCCTGAGCACGGGCAACGATACTTGCCTGGCTTTCAACGCCAGCGTGAACGCCTACCGCCGTCTGGATCCGCATTTTGAAGCGCCGAACCAGATCAAAGTCTCGGCCGTAGACCGCGGCGCGATGGTCCGAATTCCGCTGGGCAACGAGCGCAGCTCGCGCCTCGAAGTCCGGTCGGTTGGCCCCGACGCGAACCCTTACATGATTTTGCTCACCGTGTTCAAGACCGGGATCGAGGGCAAGATCGCCGATATCCCGAACCTGCGCCAGGCGGATCGCTATCTGCCCGACAACATCTACGACGCGCTGGCGGACTTCCGGAATTCCGAGTGGACCACCGAACTGTTCGGCGCCGATGTGAAGGAGCGCTATGCCGAGTTGAAGCAGGCCGCGGCCGACCGCTGCCCGCGGCTACTCGGAACATTTGTCAAGACGCCCGAGGTGCAGTATCACCACGCCGTCTACAACCAGTACCTCTGGAACAAGTTCTAGGCGACGCGTCGAAAGCATCCAGCGCCCCGGCTTTGCGGCCGGGGCGTTTTGGCATTCTTCGGGGAGTATTCTCCGATCGCATGGCTATTCGGCTATGCTGATCTTGGCGCTGTTGCGGTAATCCAGATGCCCGACGGAGTAGAGAGACAATGACCCCTAAAGAAGTAATCGCTTTCGCCAAAGAAAAGGGCGCCAAGCAGGTCGATTTGCGGTTCACTGACCTGCCAGGCCTCTCACAGCACATTTCCTATCCCATCAGCCAACTCGACGAAGACTCCTTTGAGGATGGCTTCGGTATCGACGGTTCTTCCATCCGCGGATGGGCCGCAATCAACGAGAGCGACATGCTCTTGATTCCGGATCCCACCACCGCGCAAATGGACCCATTTTACGAAACACCGACGCTGTTCATGGTTGGCGATATCCGGGACCCGATCACGCACCAGAGCTATGACCGCGACCCGCGCTACATCGCCAAGAAGGCGGAGGCGTTCCTGAAGAACAGCGGCATCGCCGATACGGCGTTTTTTGGGGCCGAAGCCGAGTTCTTCATCTTCGACAACATCCGTTTCGACACCAACCAGCATTCCAGTTTCTACTTCATCGACGCCGAGGAAGGGCGTTGGAACTCCGGCCGCGAAGAGAACAATCTGGGCTACCGGCCGCGCTACAAAGAGGGCTATTTCCCGCTGCCGCCGACCGACCACTACCAGGATCTGCGCGCTGAGATGGTGGAAGTGATGGAAGACGTCGGACTCGTCATCGAGTGCCACCACCACGAAGTCGCCACGGGCGGCCAGGCCGAAATCGATCAGAAGTTCAACACCCTGCTGAAGTCGGCCGACGGCATGATGCTGTACAAGTACGTGGTCCGCAACGTCGCTTACCAGTACGGCAAGACGGTCACGTTCATGCCAAAGCCGCTGTTTGGCGACAACGGCAGCGGAATGCACTGCCACCAGTCGCTATGGAAGGATGGCAAGCCGCTCTTTGCCGGCGACGGCTATGCGGGTTTGAGTCAACTGGCGCTGTGGTACACAGGCGGGTTGTTGAAGCACGCCCGCGCGCTTTCAGCGATCATCGCACCGACGACCAACAGCTACAAGCGTCTCGTGCCCGGTTATGAAGCGCCGGTGAATCTGGCCTACTCGCGCCGCAACCGATCCGCCGCGGTGCGCATTCCGATGTACTCGGCGAGTCCCAAGGCCAAGCGCCTGGAGTTCCGTCCGCCGGACCCGTCCTGCAATCCGTACCTGGCCTTTTCGGCCATGCTGATGGCGGGGCTGGATGGCGTACTGAACAAGCTGGATCCCGGCGAGAGTCTGGACAAGGACATCTACGATCTGACGCCGGAAGAGTTGAAGAGCGTGCCCTCGATGCCGGGCTCGCTGGATGAAGCTCTGGACTGCCTGGAGAACGATCACGGCTTCCTGCTGAAGGGCGACGTCTTCACAGAGGAACTGATCGAGACGTTTATCAATTACAAGCGCAAGAACGAAGCCGAGGCCGTGCGGCTGCGTCCACACCCGTACGAGTTCGCGCTGTACTACGACATCTAGTCTGTACGGCAATGGCAGGGCCCGCCGGCCGGCATGAAACACGACCGGCGGGCCTGTTGAGCCCGGAGGGAGGGCGACGTCTCTTGTCTGCGGACTTGCACGGCATCATTCACCAGGTCTCACTCAACAAAGGCGGCATCCCGAAACTCGCGGTGCCCGAAGCTTGGGCCAATCCGCTCGGACTGGAAGGCGATGACCACAGCCACCCGCAGTTTCATGGCGGTCCACTGAAGGCTCTGCTGCTCGTTTCGCTGGAGGATCTGGAGGCACTGAGCTGCGAAGGGTTCCCAGTCTTTCCAGGCGCCCTTGGTGAGAACCTGACCGTCAGCGGAATCGACTTCCGGCGGCTGCGCAGTGGACAGCGGTTTGTCGTTGGTGACGCGGCCATCGAACTGACAACTTTGCGCACTCCCTGTCACACGCTGGACGTCTACAATCTGGAAGCCGGGACTCCGATCCATAGGCGCTTGTACGACGCTCGGGCCAAGGCCGGCGATCCATCCTCGCCGGTCTGGGCGATGGGCGGGTTTTATGCCTCCGTCATTCAGCGTGGACTCATCGGTACAGGTGCTACAATCGCCTTGGCAGACCAAGCGGTCTGACCGGACGGCTCTGTTTGCCCCACAAGTCCACGCTCGGCGATTCCCAGCACGCGCAGGCAGCGCTTTCTCTCGTGATCCATTCCATTCCGCCCGATCTTCAGCAGGGACTCGAAATACTGCTCAGCCAATCGGCCGATCCGCAGGCCGTGGTCCTGCGGCTGGAGCGATTCTGTGGGGCCAATCCGAGCGAGTTCCAGCAGATCGCCTGGACGCCCTTCGGACTGCAGGCGCTGATCGCGGTCTTCTCTTCCAGCGAGTTTCTCTCCGAAACGTTGCTGGCCCATCCGGGATGGCTGATCGCAATTCTGGAATCCGGCAGTCTGCACAGGGTGCGCTCGGCCGTCGAAATGGAAGCCGACCTGGCGGGCTGGCTCGTGGAGCGGCCCGCTTCGGGTGGCGATACGCTGTCGCCGTTCAGCCTGGCCAGCTTCCGGCGACGCCAGATTCTGCGAATTCTCGTGCGCGACGTGTTGGGCTTCGCGGCGCTGCCCGAGGTGACCGAAGAGCTGAGCAACCTGGCCGACACCATCATCGACTCGGCCTGCCGCGCCGTGCGCAAGGAACTGGAGCAGAAGTTTGGCGTGCCTCGTCTGGAGGACGGCAGCGTGTGCTGCTTCTCAGTCTTGGCGCTGGGGAAACTGGGCGGGCGCGAACTGAACTACAGCTCCGACATCGATTTGATGTTCGTCTATTCCGGCCCGGGCGATACCGACGGCGAGCAGAGCCTGAACCATCGCGAATTCTTCAAGAAGCTCGCCAATCGGCTGACCGAATTGCTGGGCACTTATACTCCTCAGGGCATGATTTATCGCGTGGATCTGCGCCTGCGTCCCGAAGGACGGCATGGCGAGGTCAGCATCTCGCTCGATGCGGCGAAGGAGTATTACGCTCGGCGTGCACGCGACTGGGAGCTGCAGATGCTCATCAAGGCGCGCTGTGCAGCCGGGGATCCCGAACCGGCGCGCGCGCTGCTCGATTGGGTCCAGCCGATGATCTATTCGACGACGCTCGACTTTTCGGCCGTCGAGTCGATGTCGGAATCCCGCGAGCGCATCGGCGACAAGTTGGCCGCGCGCAAGCGGCCCGGCGGCACCGATGTGAAACTGGCGCGCGGGGGCATCCGTGACATCGAGTTTCTGGTGCAGTGTCTGCAGCGGGTCCACGGCGGGCGCGCCATGTGGCTGCGCAATTCAGGTACGCTGCTCGCGCTGAATCGTCTGCGCGACAAGGACCTGCTGTCCAGCTCCGAATACTCGCGGCTGGCGAACGCCTATCAGTTCCTGCGCCACCTCGAACACCGCTTGCAGTTCGCCGAAGACCGTCAGACGCACGCGCTGCCCGAGAAGCCAGAAGAACTCGACTTGGTCGCCCGCCGCATGCCGGCCGCGCAACTGGGCGAGGAGAGCACGCCGGAATCGCTGCTGCGCCATCTGAACGAGCACCTGGAGCATGTGCAGGAAGTCTACGAGCGCATCATCCACGCGCAGCAGCCGATCTATTACACGCAGACGCCGGTCAACGTGGGCACCCCCGCCGTCACGCTCGTTTCCGAAGCGCCCTTGAGCGAGCCGGTGGTCAGCAATCTCGTCCGCTTTCTCGATCAGCGCGCACCCGCTTTCGCCGCGGCCGTCACGCGCGCCCGGCTGGGGCGCACGCGCACCGCGTTTGAGCACTTTCTCGAAGCGCTGATTCACCGCGACGACTGGCTGCGCGCTCTGAATCAGGACATGGTGCTGACCGGATATCTGCTCGATCTGTTCCAGCACAGTCCGTACTTCGCGGAACAACTGGTACGCACGCCGGATTACTTTGAGGAACTGCGCGCCATGCGCACGCGCGGCCACTCGAAGATGGCGCTCGGCGAAGTGATGCCGATGCTGGAAGACGTGAACGAGATCCGGCGGTTCTTCCTGCGCCAGATGTTTCGAACGCAGGCGGAGTCGATCTGTCTGCAGACCTCGGTGTTCCAAACTTTGGGACGTTCCTCGGCGTTGGCCGACGCGGCCATCGTCGCCTGCTACCGGCTCGCGCTGGCCCAGGTTTTTGAGACCCATCCTCCCGCCGGCGCCAACTACTCGCCCTGGCAACAGATGATGGTGGTCGCGCTGGGGCGGCTCGGAATGCAGGAGTTCGATCTCGGCTCGGACGCCGACGTGATCTTCATCCTGCCGGACGCCGACTTGCCGGAATTGCATTTCTGGACGCGCGTGGCCGAAAAACTGGTATCCATTCTCGGCTCGTATACGGGCGATGGAACCATGTTCGCCGTCGATACGCGCCTGGTGCCCAACGGCAAGGGCGGCGCGCTGGTGCAATCCGAAAGCGCCTTCCGCGATTACTTTGAGCACAAAGCCGAGACCTGGGAAGGCCTGGCATACATGAAGGCGCGCGCGGTCACGGGCGACATCGACCGCGCCACGCAGTTCCTGGCAGAATTGCAGCGTATCGATTGGCGGCGCTACGGCCAGAGCGGCCGCTCGCGCAAAGAACTCCGCGAAATGCGCATTCGCATTGAACGCGAGCACGGCGAAAGCAGCCCGCTGAAGAACGCGGCCGGCGGCTACTACGACATCGACTTCGCGCTGATGTATCTGCGCCTGAAGAGCGCCGGCATTTTCTTCAAAGTGCTGAACACGCCCGAGCGTATCGAGGTCATCGAGAACATGGGGCATCTCGAACACAACGACGCCCAGTTCATGGCCGACGCCGCGACGTTCTACCGCGCACTCGATCACGGTCTGCGTCTCATCTTCGGCCACACGGAAGGCGATCTGCCCCAGTCGTCGAACGCCCTTGAAACGCTCACCCAGTTAGTGAAACGCTGGGTGCCAGACCACTTGACCGACCAGCCGCTGCACCTGGAATTGCTTCAGATTCGTCAGCGCACGCGGCGCCTCTTCGACCGCCTCTTCGAAACAACGTGAGCGCCGTGGCTTGTATGCACGGCCTGCTTTGTGCATAGAATTCAAAGCCAAGGGGAGTTTTCACCATGAAGAAGCTTCTGATCATCGCCGGAGTGTTGCTTGGAGTTCTGATCCTGGTAGTGATTCTCGTGCCGCTCCTGATCAGCGGCGAGAGTTTCCGGCCGATGCTGGAAGCTCAGGCGACGAAGGCGCTCGGACGCGAGACGAAGATCGGCGCGTTGTCGATCTCGCTGCTCTCGGGCGGCGCGAAGGCCGAGGATCTCTCCATAGCAGACGATCCGGCGTTCGCAAGCCAACCCTTCGTCACGGCGAAGAGCCTTTCCATCGGTGTGGAACTCATGCCGCTGATCTTCAGCAAGAAGCTGAATGTGACTGGGATTACGATCAGCGAGCCGCAGGTGCGGCTGATTCAGAACAAGAAGGGGATCTGGAATTACGCGTCGCTCGGCGCGGCTGGCGAGAAGGCCGCGGCTCCTCCCTCATCCGGCGCGCCGCTGAATCTCTCCGTCCAGAAGGTGAAGATCGACAGCGGCCGGGTTGTGATAGTGGAAGAAGGACAGACCGCGAAGCCTGTCGAGCTTCAGGCGGTAAACGCGACCGTAGGTCCCATCTCGAGCGGAGTTGCGGTCCCACTCAATCTCGACCTGAAGGTCGCGGGCGGCGGCACTCTGGCCCTGCAAGGACAGGTGGGTCCGCCCGACGAAAAGGACGCGACTCGGACGCCTTTCAACCTGAAAGCCACCATCAAGAAACTCGATCTGGAGCACTCCGGTCTGTTGGGGCCAAATCCGGCGTTCGCGGCGCTCGCCGATTTCGATGGCAGTACGCAGTCGGACGGGAAAACCGTGCGAATGAAGGGCAAGCTCACGGCGGACAAGGCCCGCTTCAGCGCCAACTCTCCGCAGGCGCCAAAGCCCGTCGGGATCGACATCGATACTGCCTACGAACTGGCGCAGCACACGGGCGCAATTCACTCAATGACGCTTCATAGTGGAGCTGCCGCGCTGAAGATCACCGGGAGCTTCTACCTAACAGGTGAGACCCCTTCGTTGAGTGCGCAGGCTGTTGGCGATGCTATGCCCGTGGACGATCTGCAGGCATTGCTCCCATCGTTTGGCGTCGTCTTGCCCTCCGGCGCGAAGCTGCAAGGCGGAACGTTGAAGGTGGCCTTGAACGTTTCCGGTACGGCGGCGCGTCCGCTCGGAACAGGCTCGGTTTCCCTCGAAAACACGAAGCTTGTCGGTTACGATCTGGCTACGCAGATGAAGACACTCTCCGCGCTCGCGGGCATCAAGGGCGCCCAGGACACCGCGATTCAACTCTTCGGTTCGAATCTGGACGCAGGCCCGGAGGGATTGAAGGCGACGGGGCTGAAGCTGATCGTTCCCGCGCTGGGTGAACTGGTAGGCGACGGGACCGTGTCACCGAAGAACGATCTCGATTTCGCGATGGTTGCCAACGTCAATCCCAGTGCCGGCATTATCGGCGGCCTGAGCAGCATCACCGGCGCGGCGACAGGGCAGGGAGGGCTGCCGTTCAAGATCGCGGGCAACGCCGCCAAGCCTCGCTTCGTGCCCGATATCGGGCGCTTTGTGAAGCAGAAGTTCCAGCCCGCGAACGCCGTGCAACCAGGGAACCTAGCCGATACCGTGAAGGGGCTGGGCAAGCTCTTCGGGAAGCAGAAGTAGCCCTGCCGTGTGGGGCGGCGCTCCAGCGCCGCGCGGGCTCTCAAGAGCCCAATCCGGACAAGCTTGCGGGGCCTGGAGGCCCCACGCGGCGCTGGAGCGCCGCCCCACAAGAAAAGACTAAGACGCGGCGGGCGGGTGGCCTTGCAGTCCCAGTTCTTCGGCGCGAGCCTGCATCGCCGCGATGCAGAACGCGATGTGCTCGTCGAGGTCCACACCCAATTCGAGCGCGCCTTCGGTGATGTCCGTGCGGCTCACGTTGCGCGCGAAGGCCTTGTCCTTCATCTTCCTGCGCGCGCCCTTCGCTTCCACTTCGTGGATGGAGCGTCCCGGCTTCACATAGCTGACGGCGGTCAGGAATCCGGCCAGCTCGTCGCAGGCATACAGCGTCTTTTCGAGCAGCGAAACGCGCGGCACGCCCGAGTAATTGGCGTGGCTCAAGATCGCCTTGCGGATCTCTTCTTCCACGCCCCGTTCGGCGAGAATCGGTTCGCCCTTCATCGGATGGCTCTCCGCGTCGGGGTGGATCTCCCAGTCGAAGTCGTGCAGCAGCGCGGTCACCGACCACTTGTTCTCGTCTTCGCCGAACTTCTTCGCGTACGCGACCACGCACGTTTCAACCGCGAGCGCATGCCGGCGCAGCGCGTCATTTTGGACGAATTCGCAGACGATCGCCCAAGCTTGTTCACGAGTCATGTCCCTCAAATTAGCACTTTGAGGAGCGGGGCTTCTGGATTCCATCGAGCTTCCATATCAACGATCCGCGATGACCGGACGACCGTTCACCGCCAACGATGAACACCGCACGCCCGTCCCGCTTGCACAGAGCCGCGAACGAAGAGAGCGGTCCGTTGGGCCTCCCTCCCGCGATGCGGTTCTCCTCAACGCTCGCGCTTCTGCTGAAAAAGCGGCGCGGAGGCCGATTCCAGGGGACCCCTCTCTTCGTTCGGGGCTCTGTGCTGACGGTTGCTCGATGCTGACGGTTGCTCGGTGCGCGCGGTGGCCGCACTGGCATCCGCAGTTTTGGAGCAATCGGGAGCGCCAGGATAGGCGCGGCCCGGCTCAAAGTGCGACTCAGCGTCGATCAGTTCTGCTCGTGGACTCTTCGTATCCAGACGTTGCGGAAGCGGACTGGTTGAGTGTGGTCCTGCAGGCTCAGAGGCTGTTCGGCCGGATGCGGTGTGTAGACTCCATTCGCCCTCCAGGTGGTCGTACCGACGAACTCCTTATGATTCTGAACAAGCAAGCCGTTGAATAGCACGGTGATGTTCGCGCGCTTCACGACTTTGTCGCCATCGAAGATCGGCGCCTCGAAGAAGATGTCATAGACGTTCCACTGGCCCTTCGGCCGTGCGGGATTCACCAGCGGAGGCCAAACGCCGTAAACTGCTCCCGCGCCACCATCCGCGTAGGTCAGATTCTGGTTGGATTCGAGCACCTGAATCTCGTACCGCGTCATCATTTCAATGCCGCTATTGCCGGGCCCTTGCCCCGTGCCTGTCGCGCTCTCCGGAATCAGCCATTCTACGTGGAGCTGGCAATCCCCAAAGCTCTGTTTGGTGATCAACTTCCCAGTCCCCGGAACGATCTCCATGTAGCCGTTCGCCACCTTCCACTTGGGCTCCGTCAACGCGCCGCGATGGCCTTGGTTCATCCATTGGGAAAGGTCCTTTCCATCGAACAAGATGATGGCGTCCGATGGTGGAGCTCCATTCGAAGGCGGTTCGGCCGGCACCACTTTCACGGGGCGCGGACGCGTCATGTCGTGGACTCTCCATTTCTGTCCCGTGATCAGTGGAGTGTCGTTGTATCCGCGAATGCCGTCGCCAGCCGAAGCCGGGGGTTCCTGCGCGCTCAGCGTCGTGAGGGCTGTTAGAAGAAGGATGAGGTATCTCATTAGTCTTAGTATCGACTGTTCAAGAGTGCGCGCCTCGTCTGAATCCGTGGGCAGCAACGATTTTGTGCGGCCTGCGTGGTTTGTTCGCCGCACGAAGATGCTGACACCCTAAACCGTTCAGTTATCGGCTCGTGGTACAAGTTCAGAAACCGGTAAGCTTACCGGTTTTTGAACCTGGAATCAACAAGTTACGGTCTAAAACCGGTAAGCGTACCGGTTTTGAGGGTCGTACTGGGCCGATCTACGCCACCTTCTTCCGCCGTCCGAACAGCGCCGTCCCGACGCGCACCAGGGTCGAGCCCTCTTCGATGGCGACCTCCAGGTCGTTCGACATTCCCATGGAGAGCCCTTCGACGCCGGACTGACGCGCCAGTTCGCGCAGCGTGCGGAAATAGGGCCGCGCGACTTCGGCGTCCTCCGACCAGGGAGGCATGGTCATCAGACCCTTCAACGTAAGCGGCTTTAGAGTTCGAATCGTGTCCACTAGCGCCGGGACGTCCTGGGGTGCGCAGCCGTGTTTGCTCTCTTCCTCGGAGAGCTTCACTTCGATCATGACTTCCATCGGCTTGCCCGCCTCGGACAGCCGGCGAGCCAGCTTCTCGCTGTCCACGGTCTGGATCACGTCAAACAACTCGGAGCCTTTGCGGCTCTTGTTCGACTGCAGATGGCCGATCAGGTGGAAGCGCGCTCCGGCGAGGCCGCGCACTACCGGTGCCTTGGTTTCGAATTCCTGCACATAGTTCTCGCCGAACTCGCACAAGCCCAGCGCATACGCATCGAGAATCGCCTGGGCTGGGAAGATCTTGGTCACCGCTAGAAGCGTGATTTCGTCGCGGCGCCGTCCCGCCTGCGCACAGGCTTTCAGAATGCGTTCCTCCACGGCGGCAAGACGTTCGGCGAGTGGCGAGGATGTGTCCATTTTGTTTTGCTGTTGAGGCTGGGCCGGGAGCCGCGGCGCATCCCTAGTCTTGGATTGTATACTGGGTCCGGTGCGTGCCCCCACGAAGGCAGCCCCCGCGATGCCCGCCGAGGCGTTGCGAGCGGAGTTGGAGCGCTTTCTCCTCTCTTGCAGCCGACCCGCAATTCTTGAACCTGGCCAGCCTCCGCTCGATCTGACTCCGAATCAATGCCGCTTCACCGCGCGCCCGAACGGGTTGCTGCTCGAAGCCTGGGACGATTCGCGGACTTGGGCTCGCCGCCTGGTGGGTCTGCAGCCTGCGCACGGAGGACGCTTGACGGTGTTTGCCGAGCGGCTGGGCGGTCCCCGCTTGAAACTCGAGATCGCCGATCTCGACCAGCCCGTATCCGTCCAGCTCTTGCAGCGCAGCCTGCGCGAGAACCTGCGCGAGCGATTCCGCTACTGGCTTGCGCGGCAGTATCCTGGCTGGCAGATCGAAGAGTTGACTTCCGGCGCCGACCTGGAGCACACGCTGTCGCCGTCTTACGCGCGAGCGCTGCTGGTTCGAGGACAAAGCCGTGTGGCGGCCATCGCCGCTCCGCCGGAGGCGGAACTGAGCGGCTCGCTGTTGACTTTCGGTCTGATCTGGCTCGATTATCTGCGCCGGCGTGAGGCCCCGCGGCAGGTTCAGGAACTGGCGCTGTTCCTCCAAAAGGACACCGAGGACCAGACGTTGCTGCGACTGAAGTGGCTGGACCCGCGCCAGGCCGTGTTTTCCGTCTTCGTCTACGACGACAACAGCCATGAGACCCGCGTGGATGCAGCCAACACCGGCAACATAAGCTCGCGCGTCGATACTTGGAGCAGTGGCCCTCCCGCCGCGAGTGCTCTCCCGCAAGGCCTCCTATACGACCTCGAACGCCTGGATGGTTTCGAGGCAGTTGACTTGGGTCTGGGCACGATCTCGCTCAGGATTCACGGCCTCTCATTTGCCCGCGTAGAAGGGCAGCAACTTCTTTGCGGGATCGGCCGGCTGAAGAAGACTCGCGATGCCATGCGCGTCTTGGATCTGGCCCGCCGACTCGCTTCGTGCCGCACTGCCGCCGCGCCGGAGCCAAACCAAATCTGGTACCGGCGCAATCCGGAGGCGTGGCTGGAGTCGCTTACGAGGAGGAACCTGCGCACGCTCGACGCGGCGCTGTTGGCCGCTCCGGTTTATGGGCAGGTCCCGTCGATGGCGGGTACGCAGCACGGCATCCTGGACCTTCTCGCCGTGGAGGCTGGCGGACGTTTGGCGGTCCTGGAATTGAAGGCTTCGGAAGACCCCAACTTGCCGCTGCAGGCGCTCGATTACTGGATTCGCGTGGAGTGGCATGTGCGGCGCGGCGAGTTCTCGTCGAATGGTTATTTCCCCGGCATAGCGCTCCTCGAAGCAGCGCCGCGGCTGCTGCTGATCGCTCCCGCGCTGCAGTTTCATCCGACTACGGAAACCATCTTGCGGTTCTTCTCGCCTGCCATCGAAGTCGAGCGCATAGGCGTTGGCTTAGAATGGCGTAGAGAGTTCCGTCCGGTGAGCCGCTTGCGCGGCGCGGAGCGGCCGGGACTGCGTCTGTAGCGCTGGCCCCCAGCGCGCTATCGTGGGGACTGGGGAACACTCGGAGCCATGGCCCATACGATGTTGAAGCAGATCCGCAGCGCTATCGCCCAGCTCAGTCCGGACGAGATTAACGCCCGCGCGCAGCGGCCCGTCCGGATCCTGTTGCAGAGCGATTCGACGGCCTCCGCCGCACTCGTTGAGGAGTGCCTGTTCGGAAATGCTCTTGGCCCCAAACGGCTCGTGGAAGCACGCTCGATGCTAAAGCGCGAGGAGGACGCCGAGGAGGGCAGCCGCTTCCATCTCGTCTTCTTCGAAGCAGGGCTGGAGGCGCCTCCGAACTGGCGCGTGGGGTACGACGCTTTCGAGTTTCATCCCGCCGATCCCGAGCAACTGGTCACCGATGTCTTGGCCGCGCGCGAGGACCTCTCCCTGGCGCTGGCCCGCCTGTTCAGCCCGTTTCACCAGCGCGTGACGCACGACATTATTCAGCGCGTCTCGGGCGAGAACGCGATGTTTGCGATCGTCAGCGCACTGCCGAACGTCATCCCGTCGCTCGCCGAGATTCCCTGGGCTTTCGGCGAGTTTGCGTCCGACACCGCGGTCCTCACAGTGAATCAGATTCGCATGGCATTTCAACTCGCCGCGGCCAGCGATCATGCGGTCGGGTTTCTCCGAGCAGCGCAGCGAAATCGGCTCGATCGTCGCGGGCGCATTCGGATGGCGCAGCCTGGCCCGCGAGTTCTCGGGTAAGCTGCCGTTTGGCGGCGGACTGATCCCCAAGGCCGCCATCGCCTTCGCCGGGACGTGGGTGGCCGGCGCATCGCTGGAGCGCCTTTACCATATGGGCTACGGCCTGAGCCGGCAGGAGCGAAAACGTGCTTGGGATGAAGCGTTTACACGAGGGAAGGAAGTTGCCTCGCAACTCCTGGCCCGCGTCAAGCGTCCAAAGGGAAGTACGCCGGAGCCTGTCGAAGCTCCGCTGCAACCGGAGGAATCCAAAGCATGATGATGAAGCTTTTTGCGTCCGCTGTTTTGATTTGCACGATGGCAATGGCATCTCCCACGAGAGACGCCGCGGCGCCGCCGAATGAGATACCCGCGGGCACGGTTGTGTCCGTCCGCACCATCGATCCAGTCGATTCCGAGTACGACCGGGAAGGCAAGATCTACCGGGCCAGCTTGTCCGCCGACCTCTTGATCGATGGCCAGGTGGTCGCACGGAAAAACGATCCGGCGGAAATTCGCCTGCACTCGCTGAGCCAGTCCGGCAAGATCAGCGGCAGTTCCGAGGTCACGCTGGAGCTGTACTCGATCACCGTCAATGGCAAAAGCGTTCCCGTCCAGAGCGGCGATGTGAGCCAGGAGAGCGCTGGCAAGGGTAAGAAGACCGCGCGCAACGCGGGCATCGGCGCGATTGCGGGAGGCATCATTGGGGCCATCGCCGGAGGCGGCAAAGGCGCGGCCATCGGAGCTGCGTCGGGCGGCGCTCTCGGCACTGGAGCTTCCGTCCTTACCAAAGGGCCCAAAGTGCGCATTCCCTCAGAGACGCTGCTGCGTTTCACTCTCTCTCAAAGCGCGAAGTACGAATGAGCGCTCGACCGGTAGCCCTCGTGACCGGCGCGAGCCGTGGCATCGGCCGCGGCATTGCGCTGGAACTCGCCAGGACCCACACGGTGGTGGCGACCTATCGCGGCCGCCGCGATGCCGCCGAGAGTCTGCGCGCCGAGTGCGGCGCCAATATCTTTCAGTGCGACATTTCGAGCGAGCATGATAGGTCTGCGCTGATCGAGCACGTCCGCTCCACGCACGGCCGCCTGGATCTGCTGGTGAATAACGCGGGCATCGCGCCGCGCGAGCGTCGCGACATTCTGGAAGCGACGGAAGAGAGTTTCGACGAACTGATCGGGACCAACCTGAAAGGGCCGCATTTTCTCACCCAATTGGCCGCGCGCTGGATGGCCGATGAAGGCTCGGGGCGAATCGTCTTCGTCACGTCGATCTCGGCCTACACGGTGTCGGTGAATCGCGCCGAGTACTGCATTTCGAAGGCTGCGCTCAGCATGTCGGCCGCGCTGTTTGCGCAAAGGCTCGCGCCGCAGGGCGTGCTGGTGTTTCGAGATTCGTCCGGGCATCATCCGCACGGATATGATTGCGCGCGTCGAACAGGCCTACGAAGAAAAGATCCGTACGGGGTTGCTGCCGCAGGGCCGTTTGGGCGAGCCCGCCGACATCGCGCGCGTGGTGCGCGCGGTGGCCGACGGGCTGCTCGACTACTCTGCCGGAACGGTGATCGACTGCGATGGCGGCTTCCACCTACGCAGTTTATAGCGCCGCCCGATTTTGCGCGGCTGAAGCCCCGCGCAGACTGAAAGTCTGCCCCACCACGCTCAGGCTCCGACCGAGGCCGCCATTCCAGTCGCCGTTTCGCTCTCTCCGATGAGCCCCAGCGATCGTCGAGCCATCGACAATGCGAGGTGCGGGAAGTACTGCCTGTACATCGTGTAGCGCAGGTAGAAGACGTTCGGGAAACCCGTGCCCGTAGCCAACTCCTCGTCCCACGTGCCATCCTCGCGTTGCGTGGCGAGCAGGTAGTTGAGGCCGCGGCGGACCGGCTCCGCGTGAGTATCGCAAGCTGCCATCAGTCCCAGAAGCGCCCAGGCGGTTTGCGAAGGCGTACTTGGCGCGGCGACGAACGAATCCTCCCGATAGCTATCGCAACTTTCGCCCCAGCCGCCGTCGGCGTTCTGCACGGAAGCCAGCCACTTGGCAGCGTGCCGCATGGCCTCCTTGGCCGGCGCCTGGGCAGCCCGCAGCCCACGCAGCGCCAGGAAACGTCCCGTAGATGTAATTGACCCCCCAGCGTCCGTACCAGGAACCGTTGCGCTCCTGGCTCTTCAACAGATACTCCACGCCTCGTGCCACGGTCTCGTCGGCCAGCGTGAAACCCCGCCGGCACAACGCCTCCAGCACGCGCCCGGTGATGTCCGGGCAGGTCGGGTCGAGCATGGCGTTGTGATCGGCGAAGGGGATGGCGTTCAGCAACTGCCAGTCGTTGTCGACGTCGAACGCGGCCCAGCCTCCGTCCTTGGACTGCATGTTGACCAGCCAGTTGATGGCGCGTCCGTTCCGCCCGCTCCTGCAGCGCCTCGTCCGATGCGCTGGCGTGCGACAGGGCGAGCAGAACCTGGGCCGTATCGTCGATGTCCGGATAATGCTCGTTCTCATACTCGAAGACCCAGCCCGAGGGCTCCACGTTGGGCCGTCTTCACGCTCCAGTCGCCCTTGTGCCGGATCTCCTTCTTCAATAGCCAATCCGCCGCGGCGCGCATGCTGTCTTCCGGCGGATTGCCCATCTCGCCGAGCGCGAACATGGCATAGGCAGTGTCCCAAACCGGCGAAAAGCAAGGCTGGAAGAAGAACTCGGTCTCGGTTTCGGTCAACAGGTTGTCGAACTGCGCGATCGCCTGGATGAGATCTGGATGGTCCCGCGAGTAACCCAGGCAATCCAGCGCCATAACGAGGTACATCATGGACGGGTAGATCGCTCCCAGTCCTTCCGAGTAACGCGTGTGGTCGATCAGCCACTTCTCCGCGCGGCGAATGGCCTCCCGCCGCAGCGTCTCCGGGCCCCGTCGCTCCCAGATTTTAAGCCCGCGGTCGAGCTGTTGGAAGATCAGCGAATAACGGTCGCGGCGCGGGAGCCGGAAACTCTTCCCGATTACGGCAATGTCCTCGAGATGGAATCCTGGCGGGACGGGCCGCGTTCCCCCGAGCGATTGCACGATGGATAGCGGCACGACGATGGCGCGCGTCCACGATGACATCTCGTAAAGCACGCCGCCCGGCAGAAGCACCAGCTCGGGCGGAATCGTAGGCACATGCTGCTTTGGATAGAGGCCGAAAAGGCTCAGATTGATTTTCACGTAAGAGTTGACGGCCTGAATTCCCCCCATGTAGAGGATCGTGCGGCGCAACCGCAGCATCTCCTCGCTCTCCGGATCGACGCCTGCGAGCTTTAATGCCGTGAAGGCCTTCACGCTCGCGCTGACGTCGGGGTCGCCCTTTGGGTAGATGCTGAACCCGCCTCCCGGCAGTTGCTGCTCCAGGATGGCCTGTGCCGTGCGCTTCACGCGGGCGAGGGTCGGAGGATTCCAGCCGTTCTCATCCGGCGGGTAAAGCCAGAGTTGGAGCAGGATGTAATCTGAAGCGAGCGTAGTGTCGGCCAGCAAGTCTCCGACCCAATGGCCGTCGGGCTTCTGCAGATCGGCCAGAACGTTTGTGGAAAGGGCTAATGCACGCGTGCAGGCCTCGGACATGGCGGCACGCGTAGCCATATCGGCGACTACGCTCTTCTTGAATTGCGATCGTCTGGAAAGTTCGAAAATCGAGGTTCCCATAGAGGTCCAGTTCTGTTGACGGCTGGGAGTGGCAACGGTTTCAGCGGCGGGTGGAGCCGGATGAGCCAATGTCGTGTCTCCGCTCTGCTGTTTTGCAGCTTTGGCCCAGCGAGCGGCTACGGCTTGCCGGGCAATTGCGCTGCGCTGCTCCGGAGAAAGCGCGTTGGCGCGTGCTTGCCCGCCTTTGGCTGCGCCGAGTTTACTCAATTCGCGGGCGGCGTCACTGGGAAAATCCACCATGTCCCGACAATAGTCCTAAGCATTCCGCGAGTCAATACTTGCACGGGCAAGTATGGTCTGACATATTCGTCGGCGAGAGTTGGGCGGATTCTCGTAGATGGAATGGTTCGCTGATGATGGAAACGCGCGTTGCGTAGCCGCTACGGCGATCCAGTGGCGGCATCTTGCGTCGTTTCAGCCTTGAGCCACGCGCTCAGTCGCGCGGGAGAAGCCTGTATGCGCGGCTCTATCGCCCCTGACGCGGGCATTGCGGCCGATCTGGAGATCGGCGTTCCCAGGCCCTCAGTCTTCGACTGTGAATTTCGGCGCGTGCTTGACGCCGCCGGCGCCGCAGCTCTCCACCACGCGCTGGGCGATCTCGAAGAATGGCGCGGCTTTCGGCTCGTCGGGACCGAGCAGCGTGATGGGGCGGCCAGTGTCTCCGCCAATCCGAACGCGAGGGTCGAGGGGCAGGCTCCCGAGGAAGGGAACATCCATCGCCTCGGCGGTCCGCTTACCGCCGCCTTCGCCGAAGATGTCCAACCTCTGCCCGGTTTCCGGAATGAGCAAGTAGCTCATGTTTTCAACCATTCCGAGCAGTTCAACCTTCACCTGGCGGAACATCAGCACGGCTTTGCGGGCGTCCTCAAGCGAGACTTCCGATGGCGTGGTTACAATGATCGAGCCGGTGATGGGCGCCGACTGGATCAGACTCAGCGCGACGTCGCCGGTGCCGGGCGGCAGATCGACCAGCAGAAAATCGAGTTCGCCCCAGTCTACTTGCCTGATGAACTGCTGCATGACGCTATGCAGCATGGGTCCGCGCCAGATCAGAGGCTTGTCGCCGGGATTGAGGAAGCCCATCGACATCAGCTTCACGCCGTACTGTTCTAGCGGAACGATGCGTCCCTCCACGGCATAGGGCGTGTCACGGATGCCCATCATCAGCGGGACGTTGGGCCCGTACACGTCGGCATCCAGCAGTCCGACCTTATGGCCGAGCCGCGCCAGCGCGATGGCCAGATTGACGCTGACGGTGGTCTTCCCGACGCCACCTTTGCCGCTTCCAACCGTGATCAGGTTCTTGACGCCCTCGATGGGCAGCTTCGGCGGTTCGGTCTGTGGAGGCGTAGCCATAACGACACTTAGTGTACCAAGGCGTCCCACAGGAGCCCGCATCGCTCCAATGCATAGGCGCGATCCCGTTCCAGGATGAAGCGTTGGGCAACCAGGGCATCGACCACCGAGGCGACGCGCTGCATATAATCCGCGCGGTCGGCATAGCGCTCTTCAATGGAGAGACGGCTATCGTGCGTCCGCAGGCGCTCCGCCTTGGTTTGCGGGAAAGGGAAGAACGATCCGACGAAAGATGCCATCTGTTCCGGCGCGCCCGTTCCCGGAGCGCGCAGATTCCAACCGGTGAAGGTGCCCAATGGCACGGCCACCTCGGGCAGTTTGATGCCCCCCAGATCGTTGCCATCCCGATCGACCTGCGGGACCAGCAAGGGGAATGCGCCGTTCACCTTCGGCGGTTCCTGGGTGGAATAACCTTTCGAGGCGAACTCCGGGCCGTAGTCCAAGCGCCGGGCCAACCGTGGATGCGTGGGAGGCACGACCCCCGGAATGTGCGGGAAATGAAGATCGGTCAGAGGAGTCAGTTCGCCCTTAATGAGGCGTGGGATGACGCTCGGCGGCGGCTGTACGTTGTCTTTCAGCCAGGACTCCAACCCCCGCAGCAGCGCGCGCTGAAACGGCCGCTGATCGGTCGGGTTGCTGTCGTGGCGGGCACCGGCTTTGGAAAGCGGTAGGCTACGCGGGTAGTGCTGAGCGCCGGAGAAGAAATAAGCGCGAACATCAGGGGGCAGAGGGGCATCCGCGCGACCGTCGGGCCGCATGTGCGTGAGCGCGGCGGCACGTCCCCAATACTCATAAGAGCTCGTAGTCAGAAAAAGCTTGGGCACTACGTTGGCCTGCGCGGCTTTGTCCAGGAGGCCCTCTTCGCGCCCCGTGGCCGGATCTTTCTCGGGGAAGCCAGTGAATGGGAAAAGATCGGTCGGGTAGAAGACATTCGTCCAGGGATTGCCGTCGCGCGAGGCTTGCGCATATCGGAAATTGAAACTGCCGCGCCCCGCGCCGCCGACATCGGCCCAAACGCCGTCGAACACCTTGCGCCCTTGCTCGTCGGCGTTGAACCCTTCGTAGAGAAAGGTCCGCAGGAAGCGGCCGCTCTGCGAAATACCGAACCCGACAGATCTCTTTAGATAGTGGCTCTGGTCGTTCAACAGCGCGACGTCGTCGCCGCCGCCGTGCTTGAGGTAGGAAACAATGTCTCGCACCCCGGCCAGACCGAGGCCCGTGACCACCGGTGACGCTCCCTCGTACACAAACTCGTACAGGCGGCCAGGCTGGAAGCCATCCGGCAGCTCTATTTCGGTTGAATTGTCCGAGAGCTTCCATTTGGCGGCCGGAATCTCCACCGGCGCCACCTCCGCGCTGTCGCGGACCAGGAGGCGGATCGCTTTACCTAGGGGGACTGGCAAATGCCCCCGGTCCCCCAACGGCATTCGCGTGGTGGCGTGGTCGGGGATGAACTCGGAGCGGACCAGTCCAGTTGTGGGGACATCGGCTCGAATAGGCGCCGGTTCCATGCGCAAAATGCCAGCGCGGTTCGGAACGTCCCATTGCCAGCCCAACCAGACCAGCGTGTAACCTTCATCGAGGAGCCACTTGTCGCCGAAATCCTCGTCCTTTGTTGGGTCGTTCGCCGCACGGCCGAAGCAAAAGCGATTCAGCATCCCCTTCCCGCCGCGATTCGGTACTTCCAGCAAAATGGTGCCATTCCCTTTGGCGGGGTCGCGCGGTTTCAACACAAATAAGTCCGCGGAGAACTCCACGAGGCCATTTTCGTTGGCAACGGCGAGGTTGAGGTCCCGCACTGACGCATTTGCGGGCAGTTTGGGATCCAGGGTGAACCAAGCTCGGGCGAGGATCTTCTCGTACGGTCCGGACTTGCCGAACGAACGGCCTTCGAGCACGTCGGCCCTTTCGACGACGTGCACGGTGCGCACTGCCGCCTGACTCGACATGGAGGCAACGAGAAGAGCGATTCCCGCGAGCGGAAGTCGTCTCATGGTTCCATTCGACTTCCCGCAGGTATGTTCCGTCAAGCCGACGACTCTGGCTAGCAAGCCGCGCCAACCGCGATTATTGAGACGATTCATCATGCCGCCAGCGTCAGGTTGGCCTGTGCCCGCAGATTCAGGCCATCGAATTCGCGCCGCTCAAACTTGGGCCACGCGGCGGCGCCGATCATGGCCGCATTGTCAGTGGACAGACCACGCGCGGCAAAGCGCACCGGGCATCCGATCCGCGCCTGCGTGGCCGCCTGACGCAGGCCGGCGTTGCAGGCGACGCCGCCGGCGATGACTGCGCCTTGCGCGCCAATCTCCTCCACGGCCGCCTGGAGCCGCTTGAGCATCTCCTCGATCACCAGCCTCTGAAACGCCGCGATGGCGTCGAGCGTGGGTTGAGGCGTCACTGCAACCCACTGCTCGATACTTGGCCGGAGAGTCACCTTTTGCAGAGCCCGCCGGGCGGCTATCTCGGCTTGCATCTCGCGCGATTGGGACCACCGCAGCATTGCGGTCTTAACGCCACTGAAACTGAAATCCAGCGTATTTCCCTTCATTTTCGCCAGTGTCAAGCGCAGACCTTGCGGATTGCCATACGGCGCGAGGGCATCCAGCACGGGTCCTCCAGGGTATCCAAATCCCAGTAGTTTGGCGACTTTATCGTAGGCTTCACCGGCGGCGTCGTCCCGCGTTTTACCGAGCAAACGATACTGTCCGGGCTGTTGCATTTCAAACAGGTGAGTGTGCCCTCCGCTGGCTACCAGAGCCAGGGCGGGGTATTGAACCGGATCACCCGCGAGCGCCGCTTCCAGGAAGACGGCCTGAAGATGGCCCTCCAGGTGGTTTACCCCAATGAGGGGAACCTTTCGTACAATGCAAATAGACTTCGCGTAGGTGAGGCCGACGAGAAGGGAGCCGACAAGCCCTGGGCCAACTGTAGCCGCAACGGCTTGGATAGACTCCCAATCGCAGCCCGCGGACGCGATGGCTTCGCGCACGACTGGGACAATCGCCCGCAAATGTTCTCTAGAGGCGAGTTCCGGGACGACCCCGCCATATTTGGCGTGGACGTCGATTTGCGATGAAACGATACTCGACAGGATTATCCTGTCTGAAGAGACTATAGCGGCGGCGGTTTCATCGCAGGAAGTTTCTAACGCGAGTATGCATTTGGTTGGCATCAATGATGAGGGTGAGCGAACGCGATAGGTTGCGAGAGACGGGGTAATGAAGCTCTCTGATTTTGATTATGAACTGCCTGGCGAGCTGGTCGCACAAGAACCGCTCCCAGAGCGCGATGCGTCGCGGATGTTGGTGGTCGATAGGGCAACGGGGACATGGACCGATCGCTTGTTTCGCGATTTACCCACATTCCTGGGTCCAGGCGATTGCCTTGTAGTTAACGATTCGAAGGTCTTTCCCTCCCGCCTGTTCGGGCGCAAGGAGGGGTACGCCCGAGAAGTGGAAATCTTCCTGGCCCGTCCGCTGGACGCCGAGCGCCGCTATTGGAGCGCTCTGGTCCGGCCAGGCCGTCATCTTCATTCCGGGGTGCATGTGGAGATCACTCCACGGCTCAGCGCCCAGATTCTGGAGACGGGAGTTCGCGGAGAACGCCGCATTCGGCTGGAATGGAAGGGCGATCTCGACGAGGAGTTGCAGCGCGTTGGCCACGTTCCTCTGCCACCTTACATTCACAGGCTTGATAATCCGGATGATCGGGAACGCTACCAGACCGTTTTTGCCGAGAACCGCGGTTCGGTGGCTGCGCCCACCGCGGGCCTTCATTTCACTCCCAAGGTGATCGAGGCGTGCGAGGCCGCGGGAGCCGAATTCGCTCGCGTGACTCTGCACGTGGGGCTCGGGACGTTCCAGCCGTTGACCAACGACGTCGTCGAAGAGAATCAGCTTCATTCGGAAACCTGGGCGATCTCCGAGGCTGCGTCGGCAGCGCTCCTGCGGGCTAAGCGCAAGATCGCAGTTGGCACAACGAGCGTTCGCACCGTCGAGACCGCCGTGCGCGAAGGCGGTATTTCGGCCCGAACCGGCGAAACAAACCTGTTTATCTATCCGGGCTTCGAGTTTCTGGGGACGGATACGCTGCTCACTAACTTCCATCTACCGAAATCCAGCCTGTTGATGCTGGTGTGCTCCTTCGCCGGGCGGGAGTTGATACTCGACGCGTATCGACACGCGTCGAAGGAAAAGTATCGATTCTTCAGCTACGGCGACTGTATGCTGATTCTGTGAAATGCGCGGCTTTCGCAGCGGCGGTGGCGCTGGTGGCTTTGGCGTCCACGCCTGGTTTGTCCCAGAAATCCGGACCGGCGGCTGAGGTACGCGCGGTCCTCGCCGCACAGGAGGCAGCGTGGAACCGGGCCGACGTCGAGGCATTCATGGAAGGTTACGAGAAGTCCGCGGACCTGACTTTCTCCGGGACCAATGGAGTAACGCGCGGCTGGCAGAATGTTCTCGAGCGCTACAAGAAGCGCTATCCCGGCGCGGAAGCGATGGGGCAGTTGCACTTTACGGAGATTGAGGTCCGGGTCATCGGGTCCGATGTCGCGCTGGTGTTGGGTAAATTCAATCTCACTAGAACGGAAAAGGCCGGAGGGGATGCCTCCGGCCATTTCAGTCTGGTCTTTCGAAGAACGCCAGCGGGGTGGCGAATTATCCACGATCACACGAGTTGAAGAGCAGAGAGCTTTGAGCCTGCGACAGGTTGCCGTTACGCGAGGCTCAGTTCCAGCACCTTTTCCACCGTCTCCGGCGTCACATCCTGGCGCTCACCCAACTTGGTCATGCCATTGCTGGCCAGTCTGCCTGCGACCGTGGAAGGCGTATCCGCATTCGCCCGATCATAAGCCTTGAGCCGCGTGGGCACCCCCAAGGATTCAAAGAAGTTCTCCATGGCGACGATACCGGCCTCGATCCTCTGCTCTCGCGAACCCTCGCGAACGCCCCATACGCGTTCGGCGAACTGCACGAGTTTGTCGCCCTTTTGTTCAGACTGCACGCGCAGCATGGATGGCAGGACCGTTGCCAGAGTCCGGGCGTGATCGATGCCGAACAGCGCCGTCAATTCATGGCCGATCATATGCGTCGACCAATCCTGCGGGACGCCCTGCCCGATCAGGCCGTTGAGGGCCATCGTGGCCGCCCAGACGAAGCTGGCCCGCAGGTCGTAATTCGTGGGTCGCGCGAGCGTCTGAGGGCCGACCTCAATCAGCGTCTGGAGGATACCCTCGGCGAAACGGTCCTGCAGGTGGGCCTGCATGGGGAACGTGAGGTACTGCTCGATCGTGTGGACGAACGCGTCCACCACGCCGTTGGCGACCTGTCGTGGAGGCAAGGAAAAAGTGGTCTCCGGATCGAGCACGGCGAATAGGGGATAACTGAGCGGCGAGGAAAACGCGAGCTTCTGGCTCGTTTCCGCGCGGCTGATTACCGCAAACGAGTTAGATTCCGATCCGGTGGCAGGCAGGGTCAGGATCGCCGCCAGGGGGATAGCCGATTTCACCGCGGCTTGCCTGGTGAGAATGTCCCACGGTTCGCCCGCGAACGGGATCGCAGCGCCGATGAACTTGGCGCCGTCGACGACCGAGCCGCCGCCCACGGCCAGCAGCAGATCGACCTTCTCCTTACGCCCGATTTCGACCGCCTTCATCAGGGTCCTGTACTCGGGGTTGGGCTCGATGCCCCCGAACTCCACTACGGCGTGCCCTGCGAGGGCCTTCATGGTCTGTTCGTACACGCCATTGCTGTGGATACTGCCTCCGCCGTAAGTCAGAAGCACCTTGGCGGCGGCGGGGATTTCGGCCGCGATGTTTGCGATCTGTCCCTTGCCAAAGAGGATTCTGGTTGGATTCCGATAGTTGAAATTAAGCATAAGTGCCTTGCATCTTCCAGGATGCTCCAAGAGCGAGTCGTGCGTCAGCGTTGGCTTGGAATCTATCCTGTAGTCCACCTGGATTCAGCGATGAATGCGACCTTCAGATCCTCTCCAGGGTCTTTGCCGGGTCTTTGCCGTGAGGCCAAAGCCGGTTGGCTGCTATACTGGGTGATGCTGCCTAGGCAGTCGTGTGTCCCGCCGATGGTCCTTCACGCCAATTGGGCAGGAAGGTTGGGATCGCACCCTCACTCAAATGTTTGATTCATTGAGCGATAAGCTACAGCGGGTTTTCAAAAATCTGCGTGGCGAGGGCAAATTGACGGCCGAGAATATGGAGGCCGCCTTAAAGGAGATCCGTGTCGCTCTCCTCGAGGCCGACGTCCATTTCAAGGTCGTGAAGGCCTTTATCGAGGGTGTGCGCGTAAAAGCCATGGGCCAGGAGGTGCTTTCCTCCTTCAGCCCGGCACAGCAAGTCATTAAGATTGTTCGGGATGAGCTGATCAACATTCTGGGCCAACACGCCAGTCGCATTCGCACGTCGAACACGCCGCCCACGGTGATCATGATCGTCGGCCTGCAGGGCTCCGGCAAGACGACGTCGACCGGGAAACTGGCGCGTTTTCTGTCGAAGAACGGGCATCGGCCGCTGGTGGTTTCGGTGGACGTGTACCGCCCGGCGGCGCGCGAACAGCTCGCCGTGGTTGCGAAGGGCGTCGGGATTCCGTTCTTTGCCGGAGAACCCGGACAGCGGCCGTTGGAGCTGGCGAAGGGCGCGAAGCACGAAGCCGAGCTGAACGGGCGCGATATCGTATTGATCGACACGGCGGGCCGTCTCCACATCGACGACGACTTGATGATGGAGTTGGAGCAGTTGAAGGCCGCTCTGAATCCGACGGAGCTTCTGTTCGTCGCCGACGCGATGACGGGCCAGGATGCGGTAAAGAGCGCCGATGAGTTTCACAAGCGGCTGGGGATCACTGGCGTGATTCTCACGAAGATGGACGGTGATGCCCGCGGTGGCGCGGCGCTTTCCATCCGCCAGATTACGGGCCAGCCGCTAAAGTTTGTGGGAACGGGCGAGAAGAGCGACGCTTTCGAGCCCTTCCATCCCGACCGCGTGGCATCCCGGATTCTTGGCATGGGTGACGTGCTCAGCTTCATCGAAAAGGTGGAGCAGAATGTCGACGCCAAGCAAGCCGAAGAGATGCAGCGCAAGCTGCTGGATGACGATTTTACGCTCGAAGATTTCCGCGATCAGTTGAAGCAGCTCAGCAAGCTGGGCCCGTTGGAGTCGCTGCTCGGCATGATGCCGGGCATGGGCGCATTGAAAGAGCTGAAGAACGTCAAGATCGATCCGAAAGAGATTGGCCGCACTGTGGCGATCATCAATTCGATGACGCCCAAGGAACGCGCCAATCACATGATCATCAACGGCGTGCGCCGGCGGCGGATCGCCAAAGGCAGCGGCACGTCGGTGAATGACGTGAATAATCTTCTCAAACAGTACGGGCAGGCCCGTAAAATGATGAAGTCGATGTCCGGCGGTCTGCTGGGCAAAAAGATGGGTAAGTTCAAATTGCCGTTCCCCGGCGACCTTGGTGGCATGTTCGGGCGCTGAGCGGGGCGGCCTGGCCGCAATTGCCGACGAATTACTTTAACGCTAGAGTGAGCTGAGAATAACGAAGATGCTGATGATCAGACTGGCCCGTTTCGGCGCCAAGAAAAAGCCGACCTACCGCGTGGTGGTTATCCAGAAAGAGCGTGCGCGCGACAGTAGCGCCCTGGAAGTGGTGGGGCATTACGACCCTGTCGCGGATCCGGCCGTCGCCGTGCTGAACTACGAACGGATCGAGCACTGGAACAAGGACGGTGCCCAACTGTCTCCGACGGTGGCGAGACTTCTCAAGAAGTTTCCCGCTCCGGCGGTGGAACAGCCGGTCGCTTAGGCCGTTCCTGGACTGTCGTGATCCAAGGGGCCGGCTGAAAGCTGGCCCGGGTTGGGAGGCTGGGAAAATGGTCGAAGTCAAAGAACTGGTGGAAGAGATCGCTCGGGCTCTCGTGGACGCTCCCGATACGGTAGAGGTGCGCGAGACCAAGGGCGAGCAGGTGACGGTCTACGAGCTGAAGGTCGCTCCCGAGGACATCGGCAAAGTCATCGGGAAGCAGGGCCGCACCGCTCGTTCGATCCGGACCCTGCTGAGCGCGCTCGGCACCAAGCTGAATCGCCGCTTCTCGCTCGAGATTCTCGAATAGCGGGAAGTGCGGAACCGTGGACGACGGCGAGTGGCTTGAAATTGCCCGTCTGGGGCGCGTTCGGGGGCTTCGCGGCGAGCTTTTCGCCCAGGGAGAGCAGACGCCCGAGTGGTATACGGCTCTACCTGAGGTGAGGATCCAACTGGCGAATGGCAGTTGGTTCGGAGCCGGGGATGAGGCAGCCCAGGGCGTGAGGATCGTCGGAAGCCAGGTTGTACTCCGGGAAGCTCGCATTCCGTTTCTCGGGAATCGAGTCTGCGACCGAAGCCGAACCGCTGGTGAGTGGCCGGGTTTATGTAAGCCGCAAGGTGAGACCCGCTCCGCCAGAGGGCGAGGTCTGGTTGTCCGAACTGCTCGGTTGCGCGGTGGAAGACATCCGCGACGGGCGGCTGTTAGGGCGGGTCACCGGCTGGGAAGAGTACGGTGGACCGTTTGTCACGCTTGAGGTCAAGGGTGATCAGGGCGGGGAACTGATACTGGTTCCGTTCGTCAAGTCCATCTGTGTCGAGATCGACATGGCCGGGAGAAAGATTCGGATCGATCCGCCGGAAGGCTTGCTTGACTTGAATGCCGGGCTGAGTGGAGGTCCGGCGACGGAGCGGGAATGAAGTTTCACCTGCTCACGATTTTCCCCGAGTTCTTTCGGGGGCCGTTGGATTTCGGAGTTGTGGCTCGGGGCGTGGCCGCCGGGCTGGTGGATGTGCAAATCCACAATCTCCGCGACTGGACGTACGACGTTCACAAGAGCGTGGACGATCGGCCATTCGGGGGCGGGGAAGGCATGGTGATGAAGCCTCAGCCGCTGTTCGAGGCGGTGGAAGCGATCCTGCCGGAGCGGGATCCTGAACGGCATCGGGTGGTGTTGTTGTCGGCGCACGGTCCGCTGTTCGATCAGCAGACGGCCAGGCGCCTGCTACAGTTTAGAGAGGTGCTCCTGATCTGCGGCCGCTACGAAGGCGTGGATGAGCGGGTGAGCGAGCATCTGGCCGACGAGGAAATCTCGATCGGGAATTTTGTTCTAAGCGGCGGAGAGTTAGGCGCCGCGGTGATAGTGGATGCGGTCTCCCGGTTGATACCGGGGGTGCTCGGCAACCAGGACTCTTCTCTTCACGAATCGTTCAGCGATACGGATGAGGGTGGCGAGTTCCTGTTGGATTGTCCCCACTACACCCGGCCCGCCGTTTTTCGAGGTTGGAGCGCGCCGGAAGTGCTGCTGGGCGGAAACCATAAGGAAATCCGCAAGTGGCGCAAGAATGCCGCTCTTGAGAAGATGCGCCGGATGCGCCCGGATTTGTGCCGCCAGATTGCGGCGGACGCGGAGCCCGGCAAAGAGTTTTTGAAAGGTACGGAGTCAGGCCATGATGAACCCCATTCTGCAGAAGATCCTCAACAAGAGTAAGCGCACCGACCTTCCGGAATACCGGATCGGCGACACCATCCGTGTTCACGTGAAGATCAAGGAAGGCGACAAGGAACGCCTGCAGGCTTTCGAAGGCACCGTGATCTGCCGTAACAACACCGGTATGGGCGAGACCATCACGGTTCGCAAGACGAGCTTCGGCACCGGCGTGGAGCGCATCTTCCCGGTCAATGCCCCTGTAATCGATCACATCGACGTGGTTCGTACGGGCCGCGTTCGCCGCTCCAAGCTTTACTATCTGCGTGGCCTCAAGGGCAAGGCTGCCCGCTTGAAGGAGCGCGCGCGCGAATAGGCGCCGGGCGCCATCACCGTTGCGGCTCTGGATCGGCCTCGAGCGAATCTCAGTGCGCACTATTCCTGCCATGCCGCTGGAAGCGACGTTTGCCGCCGAGTCGTCCGGCGGCGCGGTATACTCTCCCTTTGTGTCTCTTCAGCCCTATGCCGGCGAGACCCAAGCGGAGTTTCTCCATGGCGGTCGATCATCGACCGGCGCGGCAGTTTTAAGGGAGATCAGGAGCTAGCCTCCCCGTGCTTCATGCGCTGTACCAGCGAGCAAGAGGACGCAGTTCGATGCGAGGGATATGCCCTGGTCGCGGGCGTCGATGAAGCGGGCCGGGGAGCCCTCTTCGGACCCGTCTACGCGGCGGCCGTGATCCTCGATCCAGCCCGCCCGGTGCCTGGCTTGGACGACTCGAAGGTCCTCACTCCGGCGCGCCGCGCCGAATTGGCGGTCGTCATCCGCGCGAACGCCGTGGCCTGGGCGGTTGGAACCGCGGATGCCTCGGAAATCGACTGTATCAACATCTATCAGGCCTCCCGGCTGGCCATGAAACGCGCCGTCGCCGCACTCCGTCCCGAGCCGGACTACTTGCTTATCGACGCCCTGACGATCGAATGGCCGGGCGCGCAGCGCGGCATCGTGAAGGGTGACGCGCAGGTGGAATGCATCGCAGCGGCCTCCATTTTGGCCAAGACGAGCCGCGACGCCTGTATGGAGACCCTGGACCGGAAGTACCCCGGCTACGGCCTGGCGCGCCACAAGGGCTATCCCACGCGGGAGCACCGGGAAGCTCTGCGCAGGCTCGGGGTGACGGACCAGCACAGGCAATCCTATGCTCCAGTTGCGGCAGCGGCACAGGTGGAACGATGAGCGATCACGGACCGGCTCCACTGCCCACGGCGACGCCCCCGCCGACGCCGCCTCAGGTGGAAGCCGACCAGCCGGAGCGCCGCCGCTGGTATCAGTATCTTGGCCCTTCGATCTTCGCGCTCTTCTGCATCGAACTCGGCATCTTGCTCGTTCTCGCTCCCTGGATCGAGATCTATGAGCGCAACGTGTACCAGTTCATTCCCTTGGATTGGCAGCGCTTCTTCCTGAGCCACCATTTCCGTGGAGCTTTGAGCGCGCTGGGCTTTCTCAACTTCATCGTCGCCCTCAACGAATTGATCGATCTCGCGCGCCCGCACTCCGGCAAGCCGTGAGGTCCCGCGCCGCCTGACGGTCAGCGAGCTACGCCGCTTTCTCTACGGCTTCGAAATCCAACTCTCCGCGCCGCGCGCCGGTGTCAACCATTACCGTCGATGCGGCCGGAATCTCCTTCCGCGCAATCTGTCTGGCCAGGGGTTGCAGCAGCAGCCGGTGAATCGCGCGTTTCAATTCCCGCGCCCCGTACTCTGAACTGGCGCCTTCATTGAGGAGGAGCTTGCGAGCCCGGCTGGAAAGCTCCAGGTCGAAGCTTGCCGCTCCCAGCCTGGATCGGATATGGTTTCGCAGCAGGGTGATCTGCAATTCCAGAATGCCGTCGAGAGCCTTGCGGTCGAGCGGCCGATAGCTAACCACCTCATCGATCCGGTTCACGAATTCAGGCGAAAACCGACGGCGTACCGCACTCATCGCGATCCGGCCCAGCTTGCTCTGTCGCTCCCCGGCCGGCCGGGCTTCCCCGGCACTGAATCCAAAGCCCCCGGTCAATTCCGTCATCATGCCGCGCGCACCCAGGTTCGAGGTCAGGAAGATCATGCTGTTCTCGAAGCTGACGCTCGTGTTGTCTCCGAGTTTCATCGTTCCGCGGTCCAGCACGCCCAAGAGGATGCGCGTGAAGGACGGCGCGGCTTTCTCGATTTCGTCGAAGAGAACCAGGCTGAGGGACGACCGCTCACTGGTGACCGCGTTCACCTTCTGCTGGGAGAGCAGGGGATGCGTTTCCCGATGGCCCAGGTAACCCGGCGGAGCACCGATCAGCTTCGCTACCTCGTGATCCAGTTGAAACTCGCCGCAATCGATTCTGAGCAGATGGCGGTCGCTCCCGTGGAGAGCCTGCGCCAGTGCCTCCACGGTGCGCGTCTTGCCCGTTCCCGTGGGCCCCAGCAACAGAAACACGCCAGCCGGCCGGCCTTCCGGGGAAAGTCCGGCCATAGACAGCTCCACATAGGGGGCCAGCGTCTCAATCGCGTCGCTCTGCCCAAGGATCGCCTTGCGCAAGGCGGCGCGGATGTCTGTCACCGGCAGGGCGTCGCAGCACGTGCGCGACGGACGGGTGGTTTGCACTGGTTCCAAAACCAAAGGGTTCTACCTCCGCCCGAATTATATGGTCCCGGCGCAAGCGGATTCCTGGATGAGGGTGGCGGTCCGAGGCGCGGCGGCAGACTCCTGTGCAGCACCGCTACTCCTAAAGAATGAGCGAGTTGTCTCCGCAATTCGACGGCAGGCATGGCCGTCGCCAAAAGGATTCCGAACCGATGTCATCGCGCGACGCGCCTGCTCGGAATCAAGCAGTCTGGAGGCTTGGCGGAAAATGACCTCGGGGTTGGTTCCCGCAAGCAGAGCAGTGCCGGCTTCGATCGCTTCCTGCCGCTCGGTGGATTCGCGCAGGACGAGCACGGGCTTGCCCAGGGAAGGCGCCTCTTCCTGGATGCCGCCCGAGTCGGTCAGAATCAGGTCTGCCTGCCGCATGAGGTCGACGAAGGAGACGTATTCCAGCGGCTCTATCAGGTGAACGCCGCGCACGCCGCCCAACTGCCGTTTGACTTGCGCGCGGACCGCCGGATTCGGGTGTACCGGGTAAACCACGTTGCAGTCTCCGCGCGCGGCGATCCGGCGTAGCCCCTGGCAGATACCATCAAGTCCGGCTCCGAAATTTTCCCTGCGATGCGCCGTCGCCAGTATCAGGCGCTTTCCACCCTGTATCCCCACGCCGTTGTAACCCGGGATCCGTCCCGACGCCAGATCGGCGCGAACCCGCAGCAGCGCATCGATGCCGGTATTGCCGCTGACGCAAAGGGTCGATTCCGATACCCCTTCTAACCGTAGATTGTCGGCGGCGCGTTCGGTCGGAGCGAAGTGCAGCGCGCAGAGCCGTCCAATCAGGACGCGGTTGAGCTCCTCGGGAAACGGCGACGCGAGGTCGCCGGTCCGGAGCCCTGCTTCAATGTGAGCAACCGGAATACTACGGTAGAACGCGCCCAGCGCCCCCGCAAAAGCAGAGGTCGTATCGCCTTGAACGTAAACGATATCCGGGCGCTCGGAGGCGAGAACGGCATCGAGCTGGCTGAGCACGCGCGCCGTGACTTCAGCTAGGGTCTGGCCCTCTGACATGATGGCCAGATCATAGTCCGGCACGACTCCGAATGTAGCCAGCGCGCTGTCCAGGAGTCCCCGATGCTGCCCTGTGACGCACACGCGCACGTGGCGGAAGGTCCGATGTTCTTTCAGGTAGACAACGAGCGGGCAAAGCTTCACGGCCTCAGGCCGCGTACCAAAGACGAGTATTGCCTTTGTAGGCATCCATAAGGCAGTGCGACCACGCGCGCAAAGTTCTCATAAATGCTCGACGCTTGCTGTGAAGTTCGCAGTCAAGCCTCGCCGGAGAGCGGCGGTTTCCGCGGGAGGAAACGTCTAACTACTTGTGACGATAGGTGATGCGCCCTTTGGTGAGATCATAGGGCGACATCTCGATGGTGACTCTGTCACCGGCCAGTACGCGAATGCGGTTCCTGCGGAGTTTACCTGCCAGATGGGCGAGCACAATCCGTTCCTGGTCGATCTGGACGCTGAACAAACCGCTGGGGAATTTCTCCATCACGGTCCCAGTCATCTCAATGCAATCTTCCTTGCTCATCTTCCTCCCGTAGCCAGAGATTAGACACCCGTCTGCTGGGACGGTCCAACCCAGACTAAGTATAGCCTAGCGGATGCTCGATTCGCGGCAGGGCAGCGCGCCAAATCCCCCCGAAAGACGGCTTTCTCATCCCCGGATCTCCAATCACTCTAAAGTCCCATGCCAAATCTGCCGATAGATAATCGGGAGGACTTGAGTTGGCGGGAATCGTTTCGCTGAAAGCGAGCATTGAGGCCTGGGATCAGGTGGACGCACTCCTGCGTCAATCCCTCGACGTCTACTCCCGCACGCTTGGACACGTTGAACAGCACCTATCCCGCCAGGCTGCCGAACGATTCAGCGTGGAGGGACTGAATCTCGCACCTCAGCGCGCCGCGCTTGCTCATAAACGGGAGCAGCCCAGCGCCGGATTGCCCGTGCTGGAAACGGTGAGTCGAGAAGTAGAGTCGGAACTCCGCTTGTTCGGCGAGCGGTTATGCCGAAACGCCTGTTCGTCCCAGGATCTCCGCGATGTCGCTGCCGCCCTGGGTCAGGCCATCGCGGGAATCCTGGAGACAGGCAGCAAGCATGCGGAGGCGATGCGCACCGCGGCCGGGCGGCTCCACACCGCCAGTGAGACGGACAACGTCACGGCGCTGAGGGTTCTCGTTCGATACCAATCCGCGGAGTTGGTCCGCCTGGCTGACGAAGCCACGCGGGAGAGCCGCGCGCTCGCAGCCTCTCTCAGCGATCAGGTGGGAGAACTCACCGCCGGCTTGAAGGTGGCCCACACGGAGGCTCGCCGCGACACCCTGACGGGCCTGCTGAACCGCCGCGCCCTCGAAGAAATCATAACCGAATCGCGGGAGAAGGAGACGCCCCGTTGTCTGATCCTCATTGACCTCGACCGGTTCAAAGTAATCAACGACAAATTCGGGTATCTCGCCGGTGACGAATTGCTCCGCCAGGTTGCGCTACGAATCCAATCCGCGCTTTTGCCCTGCTGCGCCGCGGCGCGATGGGGCGGGGATGAGTTCATCGTTCTGGTCGACGGTTCACTCTCGGTCGGAATGTCGGTCGCACAACAACTGGACCAGCGCCTACGCACCCGTTACAGGTTGGGCGGTGGGCAAATGTCGGATGTGTTCGCGCAGGCTTCCGTGGGCCTTTCGGATTGGAAGCGCGGAGAAGAGGCCGACAGCGTGATTCGACGCGCCGACCTCGCGTTGAAGTCCAAGAAACACGAGGCGGGAGCACACGGCCACGAACCCGCTCGACACGAACCCGCTCGATAGCGCCTGCCACCGGCGCTCCTGATACCATTTAGACGGGATTGTGATCCTGTGCGTGGCCTGAAAGATAAAAGCATACTCATCACCGGCGCAGGCCGAGGCATCGGGAAGCGGCTTGCTCTGGGCTTTACCCAGGCGGGAGCCCGCGTTGGACTGTTAGCCAGAACAAAAGCCGAGCTCGATCTGGCCCATCTGGAAATCGAACACGGCGGCGGTATCGCCATGCGATTGCGCGCGGACGTCCGGGACTATGTGCAAATGACCGGCGCCGTAGAGCGGATGACGATTCAATTCGGTCCGCCAAACGTACTCGTTTGCGCTGCCGGTGTTCTCGGGCCGATTGGCCCGATGACCGACGCGGATCCGGCCGCCTGGCGCGAGGCCGTCGAAACGAATCTGCTTGGAGCATTCAACGCCTGCCGCGCCGTGCTGTGTTCGATGCGCGAACGCCGCGCGGGCAAGATCATCCTGCTGGTCGACTCAGGCGCCGAAGCCGGACGTCCCTATTTAGCCGCCTACGCCGCCACCAAGACCGCGTTGGTACGGATGGCCGAGTCGCTGGCTGAGGAGGTGCGCGAGGATAACATTCAGATAAATTGCATGAATCCCGGCGCTGCGTACACCAGCATGACCGACGAGATCTTGTCAGCCAGCGGAATCAACGAACGCGACCGGGCTGAGGCGTTGCAGGTCCGCACCAATGGTGGCATCAAGCCCGAAAAACAGATTCAACTCGCGGTCTTTCTGGCCTCGGATCGTTCCAACCATATCAGCGGCAAATTGATTCACATCAGCGACGATTGGAAGCGTCTGGAATCCTCCGCCGTGTCTCATGAGGCGTTCGCTTTGCGCCGCCTGACCCGCGGCTGAGCGAGCGCACTCAGTCCGACCAGCTTGAGCCTGAGCAGATTGAGCGCGGATTGCACCGCGAAGGCCCTGATTGCGGGCCCGGTCGCCAGGGAATCGATACGATAGCGCACGCGCCTCCTTCGGCCCTGCAATCCCGATCCAGACCGTGCCGGGAGCAGGTCCGCCGGGAGACGGCTCCGGTCCCGCCTCGCCGGTGACGGACAAGGCCCAGGTAGCGCCGGTCCGCTCGCGCGCCGCTAAGGCCATGGCCGTTGCCACCGTTTCGCTCACCGCGCCTTGCTCTTGCACCATCGCCGGATCCAGTCCCAGCAGTCGAGTCTTCATGCCGGTCTGGTAAACCTGAAAACCGCCGACGAACCACGCGGACGCCCCCGCTACTTCCGTGATCCGGCCGCCCAGCAATCCAGCCGTGCAACTCTCGGCGACGGCTAGCGTCTCCCCCCTTTGTTTGAGAGACGAACCAAGCACTTCCTCAATGGGCGATCCGTCGCGGGAGTAGATGCGGTGGCCGAGCGCTGCCTCAATCTTTGCGCCCAGCTCCTCCACCAGAGCCTCGGCCGCCTCGGATGAATCTGCGCGGGCGCGCAGGTGGATTTGAATGTCGCCTGCCGCGGCCAGTATCGTCGTGACCGGGTTGGAATACGGCGTGTAAAGCGGTGCGATCAACTGGTCGAGATCCGATTCCCCCATGCCCGCCACGCGGAAGAAGCGCGTCCTGATGGATTGCATCGGCACGCGTTCCCGCAATCGCGCCAGGCATTTTTCCTCGAACATCGGCTTCATCTCGTGCGGAGGGCCGGGCAGCAACGCAATCATCCCTCCGGGCAGGTCGATCCATTGCCCCGGCGCCGTGCCGTTCGGGTTCTCCAGCTTTTCGGCGCCCTCGACGAGGTACGCCTGCCGCTTGTTAATCTCGGCCATTTTGCGGCCGAAGCTCGCGAATCTCGTCTCAATCCAATGCAGAATTTCTTCCGAGTAGACCAGGCTTCTCGATAACGCCTGGGCCACCGCATCGCGTGTCACGTCGTCTTCGGTGGGTCCGAGTCCGCCGGTCACGATTAGAATCGGTGCCCGCCCCAGCGCGGCGCGAATCGCCTCCGCCAACCGTTCCCGGTCGTCGCCGACGATGGTCTTCCGCGTCACCTCGACGCCCAATTCGTTCAATTGGCCTGTCAGCCACAGCGAGTTCGTGTCCACCCGTGCTGGGGTGAGGAGCTCGCTGCCGATCGCGATAATCTCAGCGTTCATGGATGTGTAGCGGAGAGCGCTAGAACCGGCGGAGTCCTTCCACTCCGGCATCGATGCTGTACAGCGCGTTGGTCGTCGTGATGGCGAGCTTTCCACCCGGCACGAAGGCCAGACCGACGATATTCGGCCCCGCGAGGAAAAGTGACGCCTCGCGCTCCGGCGTGATCCGTACGATGCCCTTGCGCCCGCGCAGCGACGCGGCGACGAACAGGTTGCCCGAGGAGTCGAAGTCCATGCCTTGCGGCCGGCCCAGACCGCGATAGAAAATGTCCACCTCGCCCGCCGGCGTGATGCGCTGAATGCCATCGTAGCTCGATGTCGTGGGGCCCGTTACGTACAGCGAATCGTCGGGACCGAAGCTCAGATGGTAGGCCGAGATAGAAGCCTCGATGGTCGCGAAGACGTAGATCTGGCGTTCGGGGCTGATCTTGAAAATCGTGCCCGAGCGGTCGCCGACATACAGATTCTCCTTCGTATCGAAGGCAATTCCCGTAGCCACGCCCATCCCCTCGACGTATACCGAAAGGACGCCGCCCGCCGTGACCTGGTAGACCACGCCATCGAAGCGCGAGGATACATGCAGAGTCCCGAAGCGGTCGAATGCCAGCCCCGTGGCATTCATCAGATCGGAGACGAACGGAGTCAGCACGCCGGCGGCATCGACTTTGTACAGCGCCACAGCGGTCTTTTGTCCGCGCGGGCCGCTGAACGTCGTGAAGATATTGCCTTGGCGATCGACGGCCGGACTCGACACGGGGTGCAGGCTGTCGGCGAGCTGCGCGCCCACCGCCAGACCTACCGGCTCGCTCGCCGCTTCGCCGTTGTTCACTGTGAGCTGGCCCCGGCCCGACGTGTCGGGTACGCGGGCCACGATGAACTGGTCCGAGCCCACGACGAGCGGCGCATCCAAACCGCCGATGCTGACGTGCGGCCTCGGGTCGTGCAAAAAGCCCTTCCCATGGATATGCACATCGCCGCCAGGGATGGCCGCGAAGGGGCTCAAGTTTTCGATGATGGGGCGTTGACCGACGTTGTGTGTGAATGGCATTCGTAACAAGGCTTACGACCGGCTTCCTATCTCAGATTGAACCATCCGGCGGCAAGCAGCACAACCCGCAACGCAATTCCGGCATAAATACCCGCGCCAAGATCGTCCGCTACGATCCCGGTTCCGCCCGGCAGATTCTCCAAATTCCGAACCGGCCACGGCTTCGTCATATCGAACAGCCGGAACAGTATGAACGCCGCAAGCGCGCCCTGCCATGTCCATGCGGGCAGCGCCGCAAGCGCGATCCATTGCCCCAGAACTTCGTCCACCACCACCAGGCCCGGGTCTTCCTTATTAACGATCTCCGCCGTGCGTCCTGCCGCCCAAATTCCCACCGGCGTGGCGGCTGCGGCTAGAATGAATAGCCACCACGTCGGCCATCCGGCGTAGCGCACCAACACCCACGCCACAAGCAGTCCGCCGGCTGAACCAGCCGTGCCCGGTCCCCATGGCCAGTAGCCGCATCCGAACCATGTTCCGAGCGTGAGCGCGAGTTTGTTCATCCCTTTCAGTGTGCGACGGAACGGCCGCCTGTTGCGTAAGCCATGCCAGGCGACTCAGCCAGGCCAGCCTGGCAGCGGGTTGTTATACTGCTTCAGGTGTGAGATTCATGCGCCTTAGGCCAGTCTGGCATGCGCGGTGGCACGTGGATGAAAGGGAGCACGATGATAACGGCAATCGTTTTGATCAACACGGCGCAGGGACGTGTGCCGGAGGTGGCACAGGCGCTCATCAATCTGCCGGGCGTTACGGAAGCCTATTCCGTTGCCGGGCCGTATGACCTCGTCGCCATCGTGCGGGTGCGCCATCATGACGATCTGGCCGACTTGGTGTCGGGGCATGTTCAGAAGATACCGGGCATCGAAGCTACGAACACCCTGATCGCCTTCCAGGCCTACAGCCAGCGCGACCTCGAGGCCATGTGGGACATCGGGAACGAGGAGCAGCGCGGCTGACCGCTCTGCCGATTGGCGAACCTGAGCCACTCTGGCCGCGCAGCGAGCGGCTCTGCTGGCGGGCGTTTTGAAGGCAGACACGAAAAAGGGGCAAACCCGAAGGTCTGCCCCTTTTTGATTCCTTGAAGTGGAGACGAAAGACTACTTCGCCTTCTTCTGTTTCTGCTGGCCCACGCGGACCTTGAATTGCTTGTTCTGCATTTCTTCCCACGCCTTCCAGTCGAAGCGCTTTTTGGCATCTTCGAGGTAGGCGTCGGTGTCCGTGCCCTTGGGTACGACAGCCATCAGCGTCGCCCACTGGCCTGCGGGACCTTGAATGCGAAATCGACGGACGTTCGGGATCGCCATAACGCTACCAATATAACACGCCGAAACCTAGGAAATCAGGTTGTGGAGCGCGGGATTCAGCTCGGGCCAGGTGAATTGGAATCCGGATTGCGCGGCCACTTCCGGGATGACGTGCTGGCTGCCCAGCACCACGCTGGCCATTTCGCCATACATCAGCTTCAGTGTGAGCGCCGGGACTGGAAAGATCGCGGGCCGGTGCAATGCGCCGGCTAAGCATCGGGTGAACTCGGAATTTTGGACGGCTCCCGGCGAAACGGCGTTGACCGGGCCACGCACTTCCGGATTCTCCACGGCCCAGTCAAACAGGCGCGCCAGATCATCCAGGTGGATCCACGACATCCAGGCATGCCCCCCCGCAATCGGCCCGCCGAGCCCCATGCGGAAGGGTGGGAGCATCTTGGCGAGTGCTCCGCCTTTCGGGGCGAGCACAATCCCGATGCGCATGCAGACAACCCGGATGCCAAGAGCATCAGCGAGTTGGGCCGAGCGCTCCCATTCGACGCAGACCTCAGGCAGAAAGCCGGTGCCGGGCTGCGCCTTTTCGCCGAGAAGCTCATTGTCCCGGTCTCCGTAGTATCCGATGGCCGAAGCGCTGACCAGGACGTCCGGCCTGCGCGGTAATGCCGTCCAGCCCCTTCACCAGAGCGCTGGGTGCCCTGCTCCCGGCTTGACCGGATGCGCCGCTTCACGTGGGCGCTCCAGCGCTGTGCGACGGGCTCGCCTGCCAGATGGATGACGGCATCCGACCCTTCCAAAGACTCCTGGGGAGGCGCGCCGGAGTCCGGTTCCCAGGCGTACCAACCGGGCTGGGACGGGGCTCTGCGGCTGAGACAACTCAGTTCGTGGCCTTGAGTGGAGAGGTGGTGGCGCAGTGCCGCGCCGATCAGGCCCGTCGCTCCGGTGATGGCGATTCTCATGTTGCTGACGGTCCCCAGCCGAGCTTAACCCGGTTTCGAGCGGATGAGAATGATATAGCCGACCAGGGGGCGGCCGTGGACCTGGGGTCCGCCCCACTTTTGCGCCGTCCGCCCTACTCAACTGACTTTGAAGCGGTCGCGGCCCGTCAATTCCAAATCGGCCATTTCGCGGAGATAGGCATCCACGCCGGTTTTGCGCCTCATCCCGTCTGAGGACATGAAACGGACGCTGCCGAAGATCGGCCGCCTCTGCCAGGGACGATCATGCAAACCGAAGCACCACAGGATGCCGGTGTACGTATTCGGATCGCGTCCGTCGAGCGCGTATATATCGTGAATGCGGATCATCGTCTCCAGGGCATCCCGGCAGGTGGACGACCATTCGATGATCTTCTTGCCCCAGTACATCCGGTAGTAGCCGTGGATTGTGCCGCGCAGAAGCATCTCTTTTTGGCAGGCGTTCCACAGCGGGTCGTGCGTTTTGGCGCGGGCGAATTGTTCGTACGTGTAGGACGGCTGGCGCGGGTCGTGAGCGTGGTTTTGCAAGGTCTTCCGTGCCCAGTCGGGGAGATTCGCCAGGCAATAGGGCATCTCAACGTGGCGCGCGAAGTTGAACGCGAGCTCGCGGCGCACGATCAGCTCTTCCAGGTACTCCTCGGCAATCAGGTCATTCTGCGACGCATACTGCTTCACCGCCAAAGCGATCTCCAGCGCGGAGATCTGACCGAAGTGGAGGTAGGGGCTCATCCCGGAAGTGGCGTGCGCCGAAGGCTCGTTGCGTTCGCGCGCGTAGCGGCGCAGGTTGTTCTCCAGGAAGAATCGCAGCGCCCGCTCGGCTGCAAGCCTTCCACCGGTGAAGCCGATCGAGGGCCGAACAGAATGGTCGATCTCGCAGGAGGCGACCATCGCCGGGATGTCCTTAGTCGCCACCGGTGTGTGCCAGACGGGCACGGGCAGATTCCAACGGTGAGTCACTTCCACGACGGGACAGGGTTTGAGGTACTCCGGCAAGAGCCGCCGGATCTTGGGGCGAATCGTGTAGGCCGCATACTCCCGCTTTTCTAGCAGGCTCATGGGCACGACGCAGCTCGAATCGACCACCTCGTAACGCACCGGAAGCTTCGCGGGCAAGGAGGCGTTGTGACGCGCCGCGACGAATACCGGGTAATCGTCGGAGACGACGCAGGCGGCATCTTCGGCCAGGCGGTAAAGAACGTCATTCGGATCGGATCTACGCTGGCGCAGGTAGAAGCAGTGGCCGATGCCGAGCGCCTCCAGCCGCCGGGCCTGTTCCGGTACGCCTTCCAGAATGAAGGTGTGCAGGCGGTCGTTGGCGTTCGGGTAGGAGCAGGTCAGGCCTTCGTAGTACAGCAGCGGGAGACCGAGCTCGTTCGCCCGGTTCACCGCATGGGCCAGCGCGTGATTTGAATCCACGCGCCGGTTCATCTGTGCCCAGTAAAGGACGTATCTGGCTTGGAGGTTGATGGGCGCCTGGTTCAGCGCGCGGACGCGTTCCTGCACTGCTTGATTGATGCGCGGGCGGCACGCGCAGGTGTATGCGAACGAGCTATCCTTCAGCGCGCGGGCGTGTCTAGCCCATCAATAATGGGACGCGGGGTGAGCGGATTCACCATGTTGTGCTCCGAGTAATAACCCGGATGGACGCGCTCGACGATTTGCGCCGTACTGCGCTCGATCATCGTGAAGAACGGTCGCGGCGTGATGCCGATCCAGAACGCGGCGATCAGAAGTGGCGCAAAGACGATCACCTCGCGCAGGTTCAGATCTTTAAGCCCCTTGTTCTTCTCGTTCAACTCACCGAGCATTGTCCGCTGGAATACCCACAACAGATAAGCAGCGCAAAGCGCGATCCCGAGGCCGCAGGCCAGCGCCCAGTAAATCGAAACCTCATATGCGCCCTTCAGGATGGTGATTTCACCGATGAAGCCGTTCAGCGGAGGCAAGCCCATCGAACTGAGGGCCGCGATCAGAAACACCGCGGTATAGACGGGCATTACGCGGTACAGGCCCGTGAACTCGGCGATCTCGCGGGTATGGCGGCGCTCGTAGACGATGCCGACAATCAGGAAGAGCATTCCGGTCGAAATGCCGTGGTTGATCTGTTGGATCATCGAGCCCGAAATACCGGCGGGATTAAGCGCGATGATGCCTAGCGTGCAGAAGCCCATGTGGCTGACTGACGAGTAGGCCACCAGTTTCTTCCAGTCCTTCTGCATCAGGCACACGAAAGCGCCGTAAATGATGGCGATGATGGAGAGGATCGCGACGATGCTCACCACTTTCGGATCCTTGGCCGTGTCGGGCAGGAGGGGTAAGGAGAAACGCAGCAGGCCGTAGGTGCCCATCTTCAACAAAACGCTGGCCAGGACCACGGAACCGGCCGTCGGAGCTTCGGTATGCGCGTCCGGCAACCAGGTATGCACCGGCCACATCGGCACCTTCACGGCGAAGCCAACGAACAGAGCCCAGAAGACCCACCACGCCTCGCCGGAGCTGAGCTTGACAGCGATCAGGTCGGTCATGTCAAAGCTGTAATGGCCGAACTGGTCGTAGTACTGGAAATAGAGCTTCAACACGCCGAGTAGCATCAACATGCTCCCGACCAGCGTGTAAATCACGAACTTCATGGAGGCGTAGCCACGCCTCTGCCCACCCCAGATGGCGATGATGAAGTACATCGGGATCAGGGTGAGTTCCCAGAACAGGAAGAACAGCAGCAGATCCCGCGCGGCGAACACGCCCAGCATGCCGAACTGCAACAGCAGGAAGTGGCCGTAGTATTCCTTCAACCGCTCGTTGATGGCCCGCCAGCTCGAAAGCATGGCCAGGAAGCCGACCAGCGTGGTCATCAGAATCAGCAGCGCGGCGAACCCGTCCACTCCGAGATGCCAGGAGGCGCCGAGCGACGGAATCCAGCGTACCCGCTCCTCAAACTGGAAATCCGCCTTCGGATTGAAATTGAACCAGAGGGGCAGCGAAACGACGAATCCAGCGAGAAAAACAGCGTTCGCCCACAGTTTTATGAGCCGTTCTTGCGACGCGGGTATAAAGAACAGCACAAAAAGTCCGATTAACGGTGTGAGGAGGACGAGGCTAAGCAGATGATCCATATCGGCGGAACCAGCCAAACCGTCATTCTAACCTAGCCCACGCACAAATGGAGGAGTTTATCCTGAATCATCATCCGCAGCCGGACGCGCCGTCCGGACTGCCCCGCCCGGTCGAGTTGGGGAAGGCCCGCTATGCCGAGTCGAATTGGCCGGCATTTCCGGTCGAGGGCCGGGGGAATACCGCCGTCTCCAGCCGTTTCCCCACAAGGCCATCCCTGTGGCCGCACCCGCCCGGTTTGGCCGAGGCCGGCCAGGCCGCGTTTCTCACATGGATCCTCCGAGACAGCCTCCCCCCGGATAGGTGTCTCCCCGACGGCGTGGATCTGGAATGGCAGTCTTTCACGACGGTGGACCGGCTGCTCGACGAGGCGCGCTCCGGCCCGTTGTATCTGCGCCAGCGCGAAATTGCGGCGATGGTAGTCGAAACGGTCGTTGCGTACGGCGGTGCTCTACGCCAGTACGATCTGCACTCCTACGTCATCATGCCGAACCATATCCACCTGTTGCTGACTCCGCGGGTGGAACTCAGGAGGTTGACGGAGATGGTGAAGAGCGTGACGGCCCGGTGGGCGAACGAACTGCTGGGTCAGCCGGGCGCGCCCTTCTGGGGCGAGCGGCGATGTGAGCACGTGGTTCGCGACCAACACGAGTTCGGCAGAATTTGCCAGTACATCGAGTGCAACCCCGTGCCGGTTGGCATGGCCAGCGAGGCGGCGGATTGGCCGTTCTCAAGCGCCGGCCGCAAGGCGTTTGCACAGCGCGCTTGAGCGGACCGGTCCAAGAGCTGGCAGAGGGCCGCGAATCTAAGTTGAACGGAGGAAGGGCGCCGGGTCACTCTCCCAGGTCACTCTCGAGGTGCGATACCGAGCGCGCGCATTTTCTTGTACAGGTTGCTGCGCTCCAGGCCCAGCGCCTCCGCGGTGCGCGAGACATTGCCGCCCGATTCTTCGAGTTTCTTGAAGATATAGTCGCGCTCCGCGGCTTGCCGCACATCGTGCAGGCTGGCCGGACGGTCGGGGCTGCGCGTAGCCTCCGGCCGGCGAGGAACCGGCAGCGGGATGTGCCGCGCATCCACGCGCACCTGCGGATTCATGATGACAATCCGCTCCATCAGGTTCTTCAGCTCACGAACGTTTCCGGGCCAGGTATAGGCTTGAAGCACTTCCATGGCCTCCGCCGAAAGCTCCTTGTGCTTCCGGCCGTAGGAAGTGGCGAATTCGCGCAGGAAGTGTTCCGCGAGCAAGGGGACGTCTTCGATGCGCTCGCGCAAAGGCGGAACGGCGAAGGGGATTACGTTCAAACGGTAGAACAGGTCTTCGCGGAAATTGCCCCGCTCTATCTCGTCCTCCAGGATCTTGTTGGTGGAGGCGATGACGCGCACGTCGGTTTGAACCGCCTCGGACGACCCAATGGGTTCGAAGCGTTGTTCGTCCAACACGCGCAGAACCTTGGCCTGTGTCCGTAGGCTCATGTCGGCGACTTCGTCCAGAAACAGCGTTCCGCCGTGGGCCTTTTCGAATTTTCCCGTCTTGTCCTCGCTCGCGCCGGCGAAGCTGCCTTTCCGGTGGCCGAACAACTCGCTTTCGATCAGTTCCTCGGGGATCGCGGCGCAATTCAGCTCGACGAACATTCCTTCGGCTCGCGCGCTATGGGCATGGATGCCGTGGGCGACCAGTTCCTTGCCCGTGCCGCTCTCACCGTAGATCAGCACGCGGCCGTTCGTAGGGGCCATCAAAGCGATCTGTTGGCGGAGGGCCTTCATCGGAACGCTCTCCCCGATAATGGTCAGGTTGCCGCGTCCGACTGTGCGAAGTTCACGCAGTTCCAGACGCAGGCGGCGCTGTTCGATGGCGTTTCGCACGACGACCATCACCTTTTCGATGGTCAGCGGCTTTTCAAGGAAGTCGAAGGCGCCGAGCTTGGTGGCGCGAACAGCCGCTTCGATGCTGCCGTGGCCGGAGATCATCACCACAACCGGCCGTTCCGGGTCGGCGTGTTGCTCGATGCGTTTGAGTACGTCCAAGCCGTCAATGCCGGGCATCCAGACGTCGATCAGGGCGACATCGAAGCCTTCCCGTTCAAGCAGTTCGAGACATTCTTCGCCGCTAGCGGCAACGGCCGTTTCGAAGTCTTCGTCCTCCAAGACACCCGAGAGAGACTCCCGGATGCCGGGCTCATCGTCAACTATCAGAATTCGATTGCGTTTCATTCAAACCTAACCCGGCAAACCTAACCCGGCGCGACCGTCGTCCTCGGCTTCGGATCGCTATCGGCGGAGAGATACGCCGGCAGTTCAATGATAAAGCGTGCGCCGGCCGGGAGGTTATCCTCGACGCGAATCGTTCCCCGATGCTCGCTGACTACGTTGCTCACGATGGCGAGGCCGAGGCCGGTTCCGCGCTGTTTGGTGGAGAAGTAAGGCAAGAAAAGCTTCGACTTGTCCTCCGTTGAGATCCCGCAACCGGTATCGGAAATGCATAGCTCGACAGTGTCCGGCGCAGCCAGCGAAGTGGCGATGGAAAGCTCCTTGTACGGAACGTCCTGCATGGCTTCGGCCGCATTGTCGACGAGATTCACCACCACGCGCTTGAATTGTCCCGCGTCGAGGAGAATCGGCGGCAGGCCATCGGTGAGGTCGATCCGCATCGCCACCCCTCCCAGACGTCCTTCGAACACCGCCAAGGCGTCCCGCACCACTGAGTTCAGATCGGCCTTCACGGGGTGGGCGGAGGGGAAGCGGGCGAACTGGGAAAACTCGTCGGCCAGCATCTTGACGCTATCCACCTCTTTGCGGATGGTGTCGCAGCACTTCTCTACGATCAGCCGTACCTCGGAAGGCAGATTGACCTTATCGAGCTGGCGCTGAATCCTTTGCGAGCTCAAGGCTATGGGCGTCAACGGGTTCTTGAGTTCATGGGCGATCCGGCGAGCCACCTCGTGCCAGGCCTCCGCCTGCTGCGCGCGGAGCAGGTCGGTGGTGTCTTCGATGACCAGAACGTAGCCGCCGGTGACACCGGGCGAAAGCGCCGCAACGGTAATCGAGAGATGTCGGGTTCCCCCAGCCACTGGGAATTCGACCTGGCGAGAGGAGGAGCCGGTTCGGCGGGCGCTCTTCAAGAGGCGCCCCAAATCGGGGCCCAAGTCCGGGGGAACCAGCTCCGCGAGGTGCTGCGGATCCGACACACGCGGGAAAATGTTGTGAAACGCCCGGTTCGTCAGCCGGACGCTGCCATCTGCCGCGAGAGACACAACGCCGGTCGGAATGCTCTCCAGCACGGCCTCCATAAAACGGCGTCTGCGCTCCAGTTCGTTGCGGTTCGTCTCCAGATCCTGGGTCATCTCGTTGAAGGCCCGCACCAGGGTCGCGAATTCGTCCGTCGCCGCAACACGCACGCGATAGGCCAGATTGCCTCCGCGCACGGCGCGCGCCGCATCCAGCAGAGCCGTCACCGGGCCGGTAATCTGCCGGGCCAGGAACAGGGCCACCCAAACCGCGATGAAGAGCACGAACAGGGTGATGAGCACCAGAAGCTGCAAATAGAAACGCCGGGTACCCTTGCGGCTGGCCGCCAACTGGTCGTAGTCGGCGATCTGGCGGGTCAATTCCCGCTGGGTCTGGTCGACGTCCAGCGGCATGCGGACCACCACGACGACCTCTCCAAGCCCTGGAATGGGTGCACGGCCGCTCACTTCCTTCCCAAGCGGGCGCGACGGACCCTTCTGCGGCGTGGGCGGCTGAGACGCCTCGCAAACCATGATCTGGCCGCCATCGGTTCGCTGGATCCAGGCGCGTTCTACTCCCGTCCCCGAACAGGCGCCCGCGAAAAACTCCGCCGGCAGGTGCCCGGACTTGACGAAATCCTGCGTATCGTCGGCGTCGGCCAGCCACAAGGCGAGCGCGGCGGCCCGCTCATGCGTCTCCTTTTCGAGCGTCGCCCCGATATCCTCCAGATTGAGGCGGACGGCTTGCGCGGGCCTGCTGAACCACTTGTCCAGGTTGCGATTGAGGACCTCGACGCTCCACAGCATCAGGAACATGGTGGGCAGAAAGCACAGGCTCAGCACTGCCACCAGAATCTTGGTGCGGATCTTCGAGCCCTCCACGCCGGCGCGACGGGCGATGTAAAGCTTTATGGCGTCGCGGAAGAGGATGAAGCCGAGCAGAACGGTCAGCAGGAACGTGACTGTGGACAGCCCCCAATAGACGTAAGTCTGCTGTGCGCTCGCTGGGCCGTACTCTCCGGTGCTGAACGAGCCCTGGTAGAGGACGACCGCCAGCAACACGGTCAGCAGCCCGATTCCAACGCCGAATTTGACTTTATGGCTCACTTGGGGCGGAACGTCCCGCTTTGAAGATTATAGGCGCTTCCCGCATATGACTCTCCGCCGATCCCCGAGACGTTGGACAATAGAAGGCATCCACGTCCGGGATTGTCACCATCCATGCGCCGCATTTTTTACCTGACCTGCGCTCTCATCGCCTACGGTTCGATGTACCCGTTCCACTTCGTTGCGCGAAGCTCCCCCCTAGGCGTGCTCGCTCTGTTCGCAGCTTCTCTGCATGTCCATCTGGATCGCGGCGAGATCCACGACATACTCGTGAATCTGATCGTCTACATCCCGGTGGGCTTCTTCTACGTTCTCGACGAGCGCCGTCATCACCCGGCCTGGAGGCGTTGCCTGAATGCCACGCTGGCGGGTGCGCTGCTTTCGCTGTGCATGGAGACGACCCAGTACTGGATCGAACCCCGTGCGCCCAGCCTGATAGACCTGCTTACGAATACGATCAGCGCGGCGGCCGGAGGCGTTCTGGGCGTGGCTTTCTCCCGCCGGGCCCGCCACGCGTTCGACTCACTGTCCGAAACCGTGCTGGGGCACCCTTCATCGGCGCTATTCCTGGGGATCGTGTGGGCGGCCGCGCTCTTCACGCCGGGCGACTGGGGCAAGACAGGCGCGCTGGCCCATATTCGCGCAATGCTGACCGCGCCGCACTTGGGCCCGGGACATGTTCTGGTGAGCCTCAGCCAGTGGCTCGGAATCGGCGCGCTGGCCGCGGCGGTCCTCGGGCGAAATCGTGCGGCTGTAGTGTTGTTCGCCGCCGGTCTCGCTATGCCGCTGCGCTTCCTTATCCCCGGTCAGCACCCGGAATTGTATGATTTTGTGGGAGTTGCGGCGGCTTTCTGCGTTTGGTACCTGCCTGCGGTACAAAAACGTCTGAGCATGGCGATGATCGCATTCTTGCTCGTCGCAGGCGTATGCGTCGAGGAGTTGCGGCCGTGGCACTTCTCCAGCCAGGCGGTGCGTTTCCAATGGATCCCCCTGGTCTCCATGCTCGATTCTCCCGATTGGGCGCCGACGCTGCTGGTGCTGTTCCGCAAAGCGGCTTTCTACGGAACCACCGTTTGGGCGATCGCCCGCGCGGGAGTCGGAACCGTGGGCGCCTCCGTGTTCACTGGCATTCTGCTGGGTGTCCTGGAACTGGCGCAGGTCTTCCTGCCGGGCAGGACGCCTGAAACCACCGATCCGATCCTGGCCCTGGTGCTCGGTGTGATTCTGCTCCACTTCGACCGCAAGTTCGGCGCCGACCCAGGCGTGGGTGCGGCGCTGCCGCAGCCGTCAATCTCAGCGCAGCCGGAGTTCGGCAAGCCGCCTGCCGGCGCGCGAGGCGCAACTCCAGGGGTCGTTCCGCCCGGTGGAAGAACCCGTCCCGCCTCGTCCGGGGTTTGGACCGGCGGCCGCAGACCCGGTCTGTACACGGCGGCGGGACGCCTCGCGGTGCGGCCTCGTGAAGAGTTAGTCATTAACGTCGGGAGTCACGCGGTTCCGGCGCGTTCTCGCCAATCCTCGCAATATCTGTATTCCCAACAACTGCAATACTTTGCCTTCGACCTGAGATTGGCGCGGCATGGTCGTCACGCGTCAGACGGCCAGCGGAGCATGCAGTCTCTTCGGTGATGAGCCGTAAACGATCCAACCCACCAGTGAAGCGCGGACCGGCGCCCGAGCCCGCCGAGGCCGACCGCCTGGACGACGCCGTCTACCAGATCCTGCAAAAGCTGAAAGCGGGTACGCCGGTGCGTCTGCCTGGGCTGGGCATCCTGCGCCCGGGCCCCAAGAAGTCGGTACTCTTCGACGGCTTCAGGCCGGCGAGGAGAAGGAGAGGATCGATGCCAGCAAGAAGCAAGACCGCCGCTGATTCGCAACCCGTTGCGAAGGATCTGGCATCCGCGCGCCACGTCGCCGCCGTCATCCGCACCTGCCTGCAAGAGGGCCACCGCGTCGAAATCGAACGTGTCGGCGAGTTCCGGCCGGTGTGCGGGGGCGGCTTCCGGTTCGTGCCAGAGCGGCGGCCGAGCGTCTTTCTCGCTTATGTCAGGGAAGATGCCGCCAAGGTGGAGCTTCTTTGCGAAATCCTGGAAGCCGCCGGCTTCGACGCCTGGATGGATCGCCGCAAACTGCTGCCCGGACAGAACTGGCCGCGAGCCATCGAGCGCGCCATCGAGAACGCCGATTTCTTTGTGGCTTGTCTCTCTCGCCACTCGGTGAACAAGCGGAGCTGCTTTCAGGGCGAGATGCGTTTCGCGCTCGATTGCGCCAGGCGAGTGCCCTTCGATCAGGTCTACTTCGTTCCGGCGCGGCTGGAGGCCTGCGTCGTCCCGCTGAGGATTGAACAGCAGCTCCAATGCGTCGATCTGTTTCCGGATTTCGACGCTTCGGCCAAGCGGCTGATTGGCTTCATCCGGGCGGAGATGCGCAGGCGAAGGACGATCTGAGGAAGTCGCCGGAGCCGATCTGGAGATCGGCGCTCCCAGGCACCAGCCGTCCCAGGGCGATTCCCAGGGGTCGGTTACAATAGGGGGAGAGACCGCTCCACCCAACGGAACCCTTGTGAAAATTGGATTTGTCAGCCTGGGCTGTCCCAAGAATCTGGTGGACAGCGAAGTGATGATGGGGCAGTTGACTGCCCGCGGACACGAGCTCACCGCGTCACCCGCGGACGCCGATGTGCTCGTGGTGAACACCTGCAGCTTCATCGACCCGGCCAAACAAGAGTCCGTCGATACGATTCTCGAGATGGCGGAGTACAAGAAAACGGGCCGCGCGCAACGCCTGGTGGTCGCCGGCTGTTTGGTCGAGCGCTTTCGCGACGATATCCGAACGAACCTGCCCGAGGTGGATGCGGTGCTCGGGACGAACGAACTCGATTCGATCGTCGCGCTGTGCGAGGGGCTCCAACCGAGGGCCAATCCGCTGGAGCCCTACCTGTATCACGATGCAACGCCGCGGGTGCTGGCCACACCGAAGCACTTTGCCTACATCAAGATCAACGAAGGCTGCGACCATCCCTGCTCGTTCTGCGTGATCCCGCAGTACCGGGGCAGCTTCCGCAGCCGGCGCTTCGAAAGCGTTCTGGTGGAAGCCCGCCGACTCTTTGAACAGGGCGTTCGCGAGATCAACCTGATTGGGCAGGACACGACCGCCTATGGCGACGACCTCGGCATGAAAGACGGGCTCGCGTCGCTCTTGGAGCGTTTGGCGCGGATCGAAACCGCGCAGCCCGTGTGGATCCGCTTCCTCTACTGCTACCCGAACCGCATCACACAGCGCCTGCTGGACGTCATCGCTGAATACCCGTCGCTGGTGAAGTACATTGACATGCCGTTGCAGCACGCCTCGGCGAGCGTCCTGAAACGAATGAAGCGGGGCAGTTCGGGCGACATCTTCCTCAAGCTGCTGGAACGAATCCGGCGAACCATCCCGGGCGTCACGATCAGAACGTCAATGATCGCGGGCTTCCCCGGTGAGACGGACCAGGACTTCGAGGAGCTGTGCCAATTCACAGCAGCGGCGCAACTCGACCGTCTGGGTGTATTCAGCTTTTCGGACGAAGAGACGGCCGCCAGCTACGGCTTGGACGGCAAGGTGGACGCTCGCACGATCTACAACCGCAAGCGCCGCCTGATGGGCCTCCAGCGTAAGATCTCGCGCAAGCTGAACCGCCGCTGGGTGGGGCAGGAGATCCCCGTATTGGTCGAGGGGCCATCGGCCGAGAGTGAATTGTTGTGGGAAGCGCGCAGCGCGGGACAAGCGCCGGGCATCGACGGAGTCTGCTACATCGCGGACCCGGGTGAGTCGCCGCTCGCGCCGGGACAAATCAGGATGATGCGCATCACCAAAGCGCACGACTACGATCTGGTGGGCGACCTGGTCGACGAGGCCGTCGAGCCCGTCATGGTGCCCGCCAATCCATTCCTTATCCTGCCGGGTAGCCCGATGGCCGGGCTTCCGCACCGCTAAGAGTGTGGGGCGGCGCTCCAGCGCCGCGTGGGCCCTCCAGGGCCCGCCAACCAACTCAGAAACGGAGCGGGGTCTGGAGACCCCGCGCGGCGCTGGAGCGCCGCCCCACTTTGTACAATGGATTAGGGATGCCCCTCACCGTACCTTGTCCGACCTGCAAGAAGTCCGTCACGTATGGGACGACCTGGTTTCCATTTTGCAGTGACCGCTGCCGCCTGATCGATATCGGCCGTTGGCACGACGAGGAATACAGGATCCCGGTGGCCAGCCAGCCTTCCGAATCTGACGCAAAGCCCGAGGGCGCGGAAGACGACGGCGAAGAATAGCGCAGGACTGCGGTGGAACCGCGCAGGGCGCTCGCTCCGACATTGGAGTTCCAAGCAAGCTGAGAAGATGAACCACCGCTGCGAAACGGGCGGAGCTGAAGAGGGACTTGCAAAATTCGGAATATTGCAGGTCGGCCCCATCGGCCGATTTTGCAAGTCCAACAAAACACCGTGCCGAATTTTCCCGAGTCCGCCGTTTCTGCTGCCAACGGCGAATTTTGCAAGTCCCTCTGAAGTCCCGCGCGGATTGAAAGTCTACCCACAACGCGGTCTGCCCCACGCCGTCTGCCCCATCGCTGAATAGCCGGCGCATCGACGGAACGGCGGCGTGCGATAAGCTCGTCATTGGCTCGTTTTCATAGTCTTGTGTCCAAAGCCGCTCTTATCATGCCCTCTTTTTTGCGCATCATCTGCCTCGGACTTCTGCTAGCCGCCGCCGCGCCCTGCGGTTGGATCTGGACCACGCCGGACGAGGCCGCCCCGAAAAACCGCTTCACCTACTTTCGAAAAGTCGTGACGCTGGAGCGCGTACCAGCCTCCGCCACGCTCTTGTTTTCCGCAGACAGCAACGCGCGGCTCTGGATCAACGGCCGGACCGTCATCGGCAAGGTCACGCGCTATCACGAGGACCGCGCGACAGCCGATTCCATCGACGCCGCTCCCTACCTGCATCCAGGTAAGAACGTCATTGTCGTGCTGCATCATAATTGGGGACCGATCGTTACTTTCCAACGCTCCGCGAACAAGCACGCCGGACTCTACCTCGAGAGCGACTGGCTGCGCACAGACGCCTCGTGGCGCTGGCTGACCGCACCGGAATTCACGGCCCACGAGCAACAGATCGTTGGCATCACGGGAGACCACCGGATTCGCTATCCGCAGATTGCCGATGGGCGCAAGACGCTCGCGGGAGACGTGCACGACGCCGCCTTCGACGATTCGTCCTGGCAGCACGCCTATGAAGTAAGAGACGGTCCGTGGCCCGCGACACCGGCAAGAAATGAGATCGCCATCCAGCGTGAGTCCATCGTTCATCCCGAGCGCGTCATGGCTGCCGGACGCCTGGTACCGGCGCAGCCCATTTCGGACGACCCGCTTTCCATCGCCAAGGGCATTCGCACAGCTCGCTGCGTGCAAGCCGCCGGCATGGACACGGCCTCCATCGATGGACGCGCCGGTGAGTCGCTCTATGTGACCTTCGACTTCTTCCGGCCGGTCCATGGCTATCCGTTCATCGATTTGGCGGATGCACCCGAGGATACTGTCATAGATTTCGGCTACGGCGAGATCGCGTATACGCAATACAAGGGCGAGCGCCCGGTGCATGCCGATGGCTGGCTGAATCCAGAAGCCGTGGTCGGGCCGGGCTACGCCGACCGCTACATCACGCGCGCCGGCGCACAGCGTTTTGAAGTCCCCGACGAACGGACGGCCCGCTGGCTGACTCTGCACATTCATTTCCGCCATGACGGCAAGGTCACGTTCCGCGAGCGCGGCATCGTGAAGTCGCAATACCCAATCCAAGTGTTGGGCACATTCGAGGCGGGCGACGACCGTATCGCGCAGATCGTGAAGCTGTGCCTGACGCATGCCGAGTTGACGATGGTGGACGGCTATGTGGATACGCCGGGCCGCGAGGACGGCACCTGGATTGAAGACGCGCGGCTGCGCGCCGTGATCGCCTCGCGCTGGTTTGGCGACTCGGCGCTGCGGCGTCTCGTGGTTCGACTCCATGCGGAAAGCCAGAACGAAAGCGGAGGCTTCCATTGCTTCCCACCCAGCAACTACCCTGCGGATTCCTGCGGTTACGACTGGAGCGTGCAGTGGGTGGCAATGCTGCACGACGACTACATGTGGACGGGCCAGACCTATCTCGTCACGCGCTATTGGGAGCAGCTTCGCCGCTTCTGGAAGGACGCGCTTTCGAACGTCGATGCGAACGGAGTGTTTCGGACCGGCAAGGTCTTCGGCGACATACGAGTCGGAGTGCATCCGAGCGGCAAACAGTCGAGCGGCATCGTCACGCCGTATCTGATCCAGCGCCTGAATTGGTCGGTGGAGATGGCCGAGGCGATTGGCTACAGAGAGCAGGCCGCGGAATGGCGCGCCATGGCGCAGAGCATGAGGGCGGCATTTCTGCTCGACCATATCGTGCCCGCGAGCGGGGCGCTTCCAGCGCACGTGGACGACGTCTTCGATCCGCAGAACCAGCGCGCGGAGCGAGGATTCAGCCAGGCTGCGCAGGCGATGGCCGCAGTCTCAGGCTTTTCGCTGAAACCGGCTATTGACTACGCCTTCGGCGCGCCGGATGGGAGGCCGCCGGCGGGCGTCTCGCGCTGGAACAATCCGACCTTTGCGTATCGAGCGCTGTTCGCACTTTCGGAGAATGGCTGGGCCGAGCGCGCGGTGGCGCATCTGAAAGAGCGCTACGCGCCATACTTGCCTGGCGACCCGCGCAACCGCGTGCCGCTCGCACTGCAAGGGCCGGATGGAGGTCCGCCGCCGGAATACTGGGTGAGCCGCGAGGACTTGGATCTGAAGGACGGCGAGCCGAATCCGGCGCAGCCGGTGGACGACACGGGCAGCCACGGTTGGCAGGCCGTGCCGCTGTTGTGGCTGCACGATTCGTTGCTCGGAGTGCTGATCTCGACGCCCGGAGGCGCGCGGCTGACCATCGCTCCCCAGACGGGCGGGCTGCCGTATGTCTCTGGTACGACTATGACTCCCAAAGGTCCGGTGTGGCTCCGCTGGGACGGGCGTAAGTTCGATCTGAAACTTCCGCCGGGTGTGGCTGCGGATGTCATGCTGCCTGGAAAGCCGATGTTTACACGAACGGGGCCGGCTGTCCGGTGAACCTGAATACGGCGGGCGAACGATCCTGAAAGCAGCCAGACGCGCGTTGGCAGGGAGCCGGGGGGCGAAAAGGTGTAGCCGGCCACTCCGGGAGACGCGGGTAACTGCCGTGCGCTCCCGACTGAACTCATATCCGCGTATTGATCAGACGGATGGCGCGCAAAGCCGATTTGGCGACCTCCGCATCCGAGTTTCGCGACAGTTGCTCCAGCGGCCCGAGGGAGTCCTTGCCACCTGAAGTAGCGAGCACGTCCGCCAGACCCATCAGTTCGTCCTTGTCGCCCAAACTGCTCAGCATCTGGTGGACCACCGCCCGGACCTGGGGTTTGCGCGCCAGCTCGGACAGGAACGGCGAGGCCACGCCCTTCCACGAACGCGAAGTGAGGTTCGAACTGAGATAGCGCAGCGGGCCGTCCGTAGCTTCGTCCACATCGCCCAAGCCGGCCAGCGCAAAGGCCAGCGAGAGCCGCAGGGAGACCTTTTTCTCGTTCTGGAACATTTCCAGCACGCGCGCTTTGTCCTCTGGCCCGCCGACGCGGCCAATCCCCTCGGCCGCCGCGGCGCGCATGCCCTCGTCCTTGTCATTGAGGTACCGTTCGAAGTAAGCCCGGCTGGATGGATCGGCGATCTGTCCCAGAGCCGCCATGGCGGCCCGGCGCGGCTTCTTGCCGCCGTTCTCCACAACGCGCTTCAGGTCGGGCACTGCGTCGGTGACGCGCAAGAGGCCGACTGTGTCGATTGCGGCGACTTGCAGCTTCTCGTCCAGGTCCCGGACCAGGAAAATGACCGAGGGCCCGGCGGACGTGTCGCGAATCTTCTGCAGGGCGATGAGCGCTTCGAACATCAACCCATCGCTTTTCGATTTGAGCGCCGCGCACAGCGCCGGAACGGCGGCCCGAGCGCGCAGAATGCCAGCCGCGCGCGCCGCATTCGCTCTCGCCTCCACCGACGCAGCGCCGCCGATAAGGCGGACGATGGACTCGATGACCTCGGGACGAACTGGCGTGTCGGGGTCGATCGCTTGATCGTTCTGATCGCCGAACATGCCGGCCACGCTTGACCCGGCTCGCTTTACCGAGTCCATCCACCCTTTGCCGACGTAACCAGGCAGATAGAAATTGATCATCCCATCCACGGCGCGCGACTGGATGTCAGCGTCGTTGTCGTGGCTGGCCGTCACCAGCGGATCGAGCGTGGAGAGCCCGCCAACGCCGACAATCGCTTTGACCGCTTCACGGCGCACGTCCAAGCTCTGATCGGTGAGATAGCCGGAGATGGAGGGGATGCCCGTCGAACCTTGCCGGGAAAAATCCTTGATCGCTCTGATCTTTTGTTTAGCGTCCGTATCGGCGGCCGCCGCGGCGCAAAGCGATGCCGCGAGAACGATGGCAATAAGCCTCATGCTTCCATTGTAGAAAACCAGCGCCGCGGTGAGACGATTTCAAATGCGATCGAGTGGAGACTTCAACCTCGCAATCGTCCCATGGACCGGCTGAAGACGTGAAGGTCTGCCCACTGCGAGAGCGTGCGAACGCGCGTTATCGAACGAATTCAACCTCAACCCGATTGGGGATGATGCCCGCTTCGACACCGAGATCGAGCAGCTTCTGCGCCGCGCGCGGAATAATATCTCCCGCGTCCACAGTGTAATGATTCACGTACATGCCGACGAACTTCTCGGCGAGCGGGTGTTCCAGGTCGCGCGCGAACTGCATCGCGTAATTGAGTGCCTCTTCGTGATGCTCGAGGGCGTAAGTGATGCTCTCGCGCATCAGCCGGCAACATTCAGCCCGGTACTCGCCGGTCACGTTACGGCGCAGCGCGTTGGCGCCGAGAGGCAAGGGCAGGTCGTAAGCTTTGCGGAACCACTTGCCGAGGTCGGCGACTAGGTGGAATCCGGCCTTCCCGTAGGTCAATTGAGCTTCGTGGATGACCAGAGCCGCATCGGCGATCTTTTCCTTCACTGCGTCCAGCACGTGGTCGAAGGAGACCACCACCGGCTCGAAATCCGGCAGCATGATGCGCAAGGCCAGATACGCGGTCGTCATCTTGCCGGGGATGGCGATGCGTTTGCCCGCCAGCTCTTCCACGCTCATGGGGGACGATGCAACCAGCATGGGGCCGTAATTGTCGCCAATGCTGGATCCGCTGGCCATCAGGACGTACTTGTCTGCGAGATACGGGTAGGCGTGGTAGGAAATCGCGGTGATTTCGTACACGCCTTCCATGGCTTTCTTGTTGAGACTCTCAATGTCTTCCAGAACATGCCGGAACTGCACCAGCGGGCTGCGGATCTTCCGCGTCGCCAGTGCATAGAACATGTAGGCGTCGTCGGAGTCCGGACTGTGCGCGCAGACTATCTCCATCGGGCCTGCAGGGTTCATAAGTGGAATCGCCTCACGAGTTTCCTATTTGGGGTGAACATCTGGCTGCGGATCGCGCCTCACGCGGCGGAGCCGGCCATTTTGGCCAGATCCGGATGAACACGGCGCATCGCCTCTTCCAGCACCAGCATATTCTGGCTCGTCGTTGCCAAGTCACCCTGGCGGGCTGGCAGTTCTACGCCGTAGGCCGCCTGACGGCCGGTTTCGGCTCCGAATTGGGCCAGCAACCCCTTCAACTGATGCGCGGCGTTGCATACCGCGGGCGCGTTCTGCCCGGTGAGACCATCGCGGATCTCCTCCAGAAGCTTGGGATACTCTTCCATGAACATCCCGGCCAGTTCCTGCAGCAGTTCGACGTCTCCGCCGACCCGGGCCAATGCCGCACTATAATCGAGTTCACCCATCCTCTTACTACTCCCAGTGTCGCTTACTTGTGGTTCTGGCGCATCCTGTTCAAACGCCGATTCGCGCCTGCTCGCGAAATGGTCCACCGCCCGCAGCAGGTCGCCGATCCGGACCGGTTTGCTCAAATAGCCGTCCATTCCGGCCCGCAGACATTTCTCACGGTCGCCTGGCATCGCATGCGCCGTCATTGCCAGGATTGGAACGTGCGAATCTGAGCGACGTTCTTTCTCCCGAATCGCCGAAGTCGCCTCCAGCCCATCCATCTCGGGCATTTGGACGTCCATCAGGATGATATCGAAGCTTCGCTCGAAGGCCAACTCCACGGCCCTGCTGCCCGTCGCGGCGATCTCGGCCGAATGGCCCGCGAAGCCGAGCATCTTCAATACCAGCTTCTGGTTAACGGGATTGTCCTCGGCGACTAGACAGCGATAGCTGTGCGTCGTCAGGGGCAGCTCATGCGCGTGCGATTTCTCTTCGAGCAACTCTTCGTCCGAGAGAGAGACTTCGGGCCCGTGCTGCACCTCGATGCAGAAGCCAAAGGCGCTGCCTTCCCCAGGAGTGCTCGAGACGTACAAGCGGCCCCCCATCAACGCCACCAGCTTCTCTGAGATCGACACGCCCAGTCCCGTCCCGCCTCGCTTGCGCGTCGTGGACGCGTCCAATTGCTTGAACGGCTCGAAGACATCGCTCGTGCACGCGGGATCCATTCCGATTCCCGTGTCGGTCACGACGAACAACAGGCGAAGCCGGTCCTCCCGCTCTCCGCTAAGCGAAACGCGGACATCGATCGAACCCTCGTCGGTGAACTTCAAGGCGTTGCCCACCAGGTTGATGAGAATCTGCCGCAAGCGTCCGGCGTCCCCGTTCAGCGAGTCGGGTACGTCGGCGTTGACCTCCCATTCCAGCGCGATGCCCTTTTCAATCGCCCGGTGCTTCATGGACCTGAGCGTCTTATCCAGGTGTTCCCTCAGCCGGAAAGGCGCGGGGCGAAGCTCCATCCGCCCGGCCTCGATCTTGGAAAAATCGAGAATGTCGTTCAGCAGGCCCAGCAGAGATTCCGCGGAAGTTTGAATTGTCGTCAGGAATTCGCGTTGCTCCGGCGTTGAGATCGGTGAGCAGCGCCAGTTCGGCCATCCCGATGATGCCGTTCATCGGCGTTCGGATCTCGTGGCTGACGCTGGCCAGGAACTGGCTCTTCGCCGCGCTGGCGACCTCGGAACTGGCCGCCAGTTCCTTGGCCCACTGCGTCGCGCTGGTCAGGAACTCGTTGTTGGCTCGCAGTTCGCGCTCCGCATGAATCCTCGCGGTGAGGTTCCGCGCCGCAAGCAAAACCAGCGGCGCGTCCTCGACGCCGTCGATGATGCCCCAACTGCACTCGAGCCACAGGGAGGCCCCGCCCACCTCGAACTCTTCTGTCCGGCGGCTCAGATTGCGGTGCTCGAACTCCTCCCGAAACCGGGCTAAGAGCTCTTCAACGTGCTCCTCGGGGCGCTGCAGGATGGAGAACAACGGACGGCCTTGAACATCCTCCTCCGGCATTCCGCACAGCGCCAGGAACTCTGAGTTGGCTCTGACGAATCGTGCCATTGGAGTCCAGCAGCGCGAGCGCTTCCGGCGCGTTCCGCCAGATCGCCTCCTGCATCCTCTCCAGCCTGGCACGCTGTTGCTCCGTTTCCACCTCAAGCGTTTCGTCGGTCCCCGTGAAAAGCACCTTCGGGGACTCGCCGCCGTCGCCGAGAACGCTCATCGTCCACGCGATCCAGGCTCCGCCCGGATGCTCGTTGCAGGCCATCCGGCTGATGCCGTGCGACTCGGAGCCTTCCCGTACCACCGCGAGAAAACGGTTCTCCAACTCGCTCGACTCCTCGCCGGCAGCTCTGGTCCAAAATGGCAGCGCCGCTGGCACCGAGCCCGGCAAAGGCCCGAACAGCCGCGTGCAGAACGCGTTTTGGCGCTCGATCCGCCCCTCCCTGTCCAAAACCATGAACAGCGCGTGGGCGGTGTCGAAGATCCCGCGTTCGAACTCCACCTCCGCCCGAAGCTTCGCCTCGGCCTGTCTGTGACGCGTGACGTCGGTCAGGACGCAGGCCACGGCGCCCTCTTCACCCGGCCAACGCACCGGGGCCTGTTTGCTTTCCAAACGTCTGGCCGGCTGACCGTCGAATGCGGGAATCGAGAACTCGCGTTCGACCTCGGCTTCCTGGAGCGCCAGGACCTGGTTGCTTTCCGCTGTGATTCGCCCGCTGCCCGGAACTGGCGGGTCCGAAGCGCTCTGGCCTGGTAGAGGATCGTTCTTGCCGCCCAACTGTTGCACGCCGCGCTTACTGGCGTAAACGACGTGGCCTCCCGCACGGCGGCGAACCACGATCTCCGCGGGCAGTTCATCGAGCAGGGATTGCAGATAGGCGACGATAGTCTTCTTGCGCGGCTTCAGCAGGTAATGCGCGGCGGCAAAGCCCACACCCATCCCCGCCGCGACCCCGACGAGACTGCCGAGTGAATACATCACCCAATATCCTCCCACGACCGCTCTCCTCCACTTCGGAACGCCGCTAGATCTTTGTATGCATACTACAACTCCTCGGGTTGCATTTGTCGCAACCGGAAAACGGAGCTGCCCCGAAACGGAGCCGCGACCGAGAGCGGGCGACCTCAGGATTGGGGTCCGCGAATTCGAACAAAACTCAGTGCATGACCTTCAATGCTCGCCCGATGCGCCCTGGGAACGCCGATCTTCAGTTCGGCACCTATTGCCTCGCGAGCCGCAAAGTTCGCGGATGACCTTCGACGAAACGGTTGCATCTCCGTTCTCAACCGCGTTCCAGGTACCGGAGAATGAACTCGCCGCTAAGCCGCCCGCTCTTCGCTCCAGCGACTCTCTCGCAAGAGCCCTCCATCTGCCTGTTGATTGCGGCTCCCTCCCAATGCCATGCTCGTGATGTGCCGTACGAGCTTGGTCCCGTCGAACTCCGGGTGTTAGGCGCGATGATCGAAAAGGATCTCGCAACGCCCGAGTATTACCCGCTCTCGTTGAATGCCCTCACCAACGCCTGCAACCAGAAATCGAATCGCGATCCAGTGGTCGCCTTCGACGACACCACCGTTCGCAGCGCGCTGGAGTCTCTGCGCGACGAGGGCTTCGCGGTTTTCGTCTCCGAGGCGGGCAGCCGCGTCCTGAAGTTCCGCCATCGCCTCTCGGAGCGCCTGAATCTCTCGCTTGGCGAACTCGCGGTGCTGTCGGTGCTGATGTTGCGCGGGCCGCAGACGATAGGGGAACTCCGCGGACGCACTGCCAACCTGCACAGCTTCGCGGACCTCGACGCCGTGCAATACACCCTCGACAAACTGGCCGGCCATGAGCCTGCTGCTCTCGCCGTTCAGTTGCCGAAGCTGCCCGGGACGAAAGAGCCACGCTGGTGCCATCTCTTCGCGCCGGCGCCCGAAATGCCCGAGCCGCTTTCTCCGCACAACCTTCAGCAGGCCGCGGTTCCGGCTGGTCCTGGCTTACGCGAGCGCGTCGAACAGTTGGAGGCCGAGGTCAAGACGCTCCGCGAGCAATCGGACGCATTGCGCCGCGACCTGGACGAACTCCGCACCGCGCTGCTTTGATCGAAGCCGCTCAAACAGTGGAGCTACTCGCGACTCACATTCCCGATTGTCGGGAATTGCTCCAGGGATTGATGGTTAGAACGCCGGTTGGTTCAAAATCCGCCAAATTCCGGGTTGCGAGGGTCATGCCGTGCACGAGGGCCGTGGCCGCTATCGGCCCGTCCCGCATGGGACGCGGGTTCGGCACATGGAGTCTGGCGCTGCGTTGCGCGACTGCCGTATCGATGGGCAGAATGCGGCCAGTGAACGCCGGCAAGACGTGACCGCCCAACCAGGCCCTCAGCATCGCGCCTTGCACCGAGTCTCTCCGTTCAGCCAGCAGTACGCCCATCTCCAACTCCAAATCGTGATCGCCGACTTCCCACGAGCGCCCGGATGGGTAGGCCCCGTGATGGGAGCCACCCGAGTCTAATCCCAATACTATTCACTTTGTGGGCAGACCATCGCCTTGCGTGGTCCGTCACCTCCGGAGCCCGGCAGACGACGCAAACCGATCGTCTGCCGCACCAGAATTGCCTTGTAAGTGAACAGTATTGAGTCCAATCCGAGTTCGGCACGCAGCCGTGACGGTTCCCTGTTCTGCCACTCGCACAATCCGCGGCCCTTCCAGAGGCAATGTTACGTCCCACTCCCAGTCTCCAGGCGCGAAAACGGACAGATTCGTTTATTATTTCCTGAATGGCCTGTCGATTTCCGTCTGGCCCAATCGACAATTCTAGCGAGGCCGACCGCTGGGGTTCGTGCAGGACATGTCTGGGAAACCGCGAAAGGAGCGAGGGATGAGCAAGGTACGCGTACTGGCTGGGACGCGCAAAGGCGCGTTCGTCATGACTTCGGACGGCAAGCGGAAGAAATGGGCTGTCAGCGGCCCTCATTTCGGAGGCTGGGAGGTCTACCACCTGAAGGGTTCGCCTGTGGACCCGAACCGGATCTATGCATCGCAGTCCAGCAGTTGGTCCGGGCAGGTGATTCAACGCTCGAACGACGGTGGCGAGACCTGGGAGGCGATGGGTAACGCCTTTAAGTATGAAGGCGAGCCGGGCACACACAGGTGGTACGACGGTACGCCGCATCCTTGGGAGTTCAAGCGAGTGTGGCATCTCGAACCATCGCTCACCGATCCCGATACGGTCTATGCAGGCGTCGAGGATGCCGCCATATTCCGCTCCACCGATGGCGCGAAGACTTGGCAGGAATTGCCGGGACTGCGCGGCCATGGCACGGGGAAGGATTGGCAGCCGGGCGCCGGCGGCATGTGCCTGCACACCATCATCCTCGATCCGCGGAACACCGGCCGGATCTTCATTGCCATCTCCGCCGCGGGCGCGTTCCGCAGCGACGACGCGGGCGAAACGTGGCGGCCGATCAACCGCGGCTTGAAATCGCAGTACATCCCTGACCCAGAGGCCGAGGTTGGCCACTGCGTGCATCGCATCGCCATGAACGCCGCGCGTCCGGCAGTGTTGTTCATGCAGAAGCATTGGGACGTCATGCGCAGCGACGACGCCGGCGACTCGTGGCATGAGGTCAGCGGCAACCTGCCGACCGATTTCGGCTTCGCCATCGATGTCCATGCGCACGAACCCGACACCGTCTACGTGGTCCCCATCAAGAGCGATTCGGAGCATTATCCGCCCGAGGGCAAGCTCCGCGTCTACCGCAGCCGCACCGGCGGCAACGAGTGGGAACCCCTCACGAAGGGCCTGCCACAGAAGGATTGCTACGTGAACGTATTGCGCGATGCGATGGCCGTAGATTCGCTCGACTCCTGCGGCGTGTACTTCGGCACCTCCGGCGGGCATGTTTTCGTCTCGCCGGATGGGGGAGACAATTGGGCTCCCATCGTGGAGAACCTCCCGCCCGTCGTCTCGGTCGAGGTCCAGACGCTGCAATGAAGCGGACAGCTATGAAGCGCAAAACAACGCAGTGCAGGCCATGATCACCGTGATTCTACCGGCGCATCTGCGCACGCTCGCTCGCTGCGGCGCCGAGCTGCAACTCGACATTGAGGGCCCGCCCACGCAACGCTCGGTCCTCGACGCTCTGGAAGTCCGCTATCCCATGCTGCGCGGGACCATCCGCGACCAGGACACATTCCTGCGCCGGCCGTTCCTGCGCTTCTTCGCTTGCCAACAGGACCTCTCCGACGAGTCGCCGGACGCGCCTCTGCCACCCGCGGTCGCGTCCGGCGCGGAGCCGTACATCATCCTAGGGGCCATCGCCGGCGGTTAGCCCGGCGCGTGGACGCCTGCCGGCGCGGGGCTGGCCGCTGAGTAGGGCAGACTTTCAGCCCCGCGAGACGCCAGTAATCGACGCTCAGCAAAATCTCCGGCGCCGCTGTGAGAGTGCCGCCCGGACTACTCATGCCGTAGCGCGCTCAGCGGGTCCACTCCGGCCGCTCGGCGCGCGGGCAGCCAGCAGGCCAGCAGCGCGACCGAGGCGAGAAAAAGCGGCACGACTGTGAACGTCACCGGGTCGTGCGGAGGCACGCCGTAAAGAAAGCTTGCCAGAAGCTTGGCCACAGCCCACGCCGCGCCGAGACCCAACGCAACTGCGAAAAGCGTCAGCATCATGCCTTGCCGGATCACGAGACGCTGCACTCCGCCGCTCTGCGCGCCCAAGGCCATGCGGATGCCGATTTCGCGCGTGCGCCGGCTGATCGAGTAGCTCATCACGCCATACAGTCCGATCGCCGCGAGCAGTAATCCCACGATGCCGACCACGCCGAAAAGCGTCCACGAGCAGGTCGCGGCAGGAACAGCGCACTCGCGCAGGTGTTCCTCCATGCTCTCAGTGTTGTAGATGGCCAGTGTTGGATCGAGGTCGTGAATCTGACGTCGCACGGCGCCCGCCACGGATGCGGAATCGCCCGCGGCATGCACCACGATTGTATAGCCCATCATGGACGGGTCGCTGCCAATCGGACTGCCCAGCGCAGCGAAACAGTATGGGCCGGACCTCTTCGCCGAGTGTGCGCGACTTGATGTGTTTCGTCAGCCCGATGATTTCGTACGACCGTCCGCCACTGCTGACGCGTTGGCCGACCGGATTCTCATTGGGGAAGAACAAGTGCGCGAAGGCCTCGTCGACGATGGCGACCTTCGGGCCGGCCGGGAGTTCATTGCTGAAATCGCGGCCGGCGATGAGTGGGATTCCGAGCGTTTTGAAGTAGCCGGGGCTCGCCATAAACAACTCAACGGACGTGAAGGGATTGCAGCGGTGCAGGTCGGCCTTCGGCCTTGAAACCATCGCTCCTGTTGCCCCCGGACAATGGCGCAACATCGGTGCACGCGGCCGACGCAACGCCGGGAAGCGCCGCCACGCGCTCGCGCAATTCGGTCAGCATCTGAGTAGTGCGCGCCGCTGTGTAACCATGCAGCCGCGGATCCACTGACATCATCAGGACGCCCTGCGAGCGCAGGCCGATATCCATGCTGGCGGCGCTCTGCATGCTTCGCAGAAACAGCCCTGTCGCGCAGAGCAGCAAGAGCGAGCATGGCGATCTGGGAGACGACCAGGAAGTTGCGCAAGCTCCACAACCGGCCAGGTCGGCCCAGCAGTCCTCGCCCTTCAGGCATTTGATATCCCAGGACGCGTCGCCGCCAGCGCCGGTGCGATTCCGAACAGAAGTCCCGTTCCCAGGCTGAGGGCGAAGGTGAAAAGCAGCACTTTCCAGTCGACGCTGATGCTGGTGTCGAGCGGGACGGGGGCAGGGAAGTGGAAGGCGGTCAAACCGCGCGTGTCGCCGCCAGCGCCAGCAACACACCCAGCACTCCGCCGCCTAGGGCCAGCAGTATGCTCTCGGTTAGCATCTGGCGCAGCAGTTGACTTCGCGAGGCGCCGAGCGCGAGGCGCATGGCCATCTCCCGCTGGCGCCCTGCCGCCTGCGCCAGCAGCAGGTTGGCGACGTTCGCACAGGCGATGCAGAGTACCAGCAAAACCACCACGGAGAGCGCGGCGAGAAATAGCTTCGCGGTGTCCTCGCCTCGTGGCGGCAATGAGCCGCGCTCGCTCGAAGCGGAAGCCTTGGCCCTTTTCGGTCTCCGGGTGAGACTTTGGCGATGCGGCGAGCGATCAGATCGAGTTCCGCCGCTGCCTGCGCGCTCGTCACGCCGGGTCCCATACGCCCGATCGGCTGGCCAGCCAGTGGTAGTCGCGCGACTCGAAGTTGCTGGTCTTAGGCAGCAATTGATCCAGCACTGCGCAATGGGACCCAAAACTCGGAGTCGAGGACGATCGACCACGCCGCGAAACGCGGGCGGCGCAACGCCCACCACCGTGAATTGCTGCCCGGATAGTAGAATGCCCTGCCAATGATCTTCGCGTCGGCTGCCGAATCGCTGCTGCCAGAGCAGGTCGCCGATCACCACCACCGGCGCGCGGTCTTCGTCGCTTGAGAAGCCACGGCCGAGCCTCATGCGCAGTTGCGCGACGTCGAAGAAGTTGGCGGTCGCCGCCTGGCCCCACACGCGTTCCGGTTCGCCCCTGCCTCCGACAGATGCCGGGACCAATTCATGGTAAGCCGCAATGCCGGAGAACGACCGTGCCTGCTCGCGCAAATCGGAGAGGAGCGGCCAGGTGAAGCGCATTGCAGCACTCGCCGTCGTGGGTCGTGTGCAGCGCCATCAATGTCGAGGGGCTACCCACGGGTGGAGGGGTAAGGAGGAAGCGGCTCACCATCGAGAAAATTGTGGAGTTGGCGGCGATGCCGAGCGCCAGAGTCACAAGACGCGGCGCATGCGACAGCCGGGTTGCGGCCCAGCGACCGAAGGCTGAACCGCACGTCCCGCGCGAGCGTCTCCAGCCACTGAAAGGTCTGCATTCGGGCCCGTGCCTCTTTGAGCGAAGTCCCATTGCCAAACTGGCGCCGCGCGGCGTTCCAGGCTTCGCGCTTCTCCATGCCCTGGCGCTCATAGCGCTCTGCCAGCAAGTGCAGATGGGCTTGCAGTTCTTCGTCGAAGTCCCGATTTGCATCGGAGCGCGTCAGCAGGTAACGCAGTTTGGCGGCGCCGCGGGATAGCGAACCCATGACTGCCTACTTCTGACCTTCGAGCTGCAGAACGCGGCCGATCACCCCCGCGATCCGCTCCCAGTTCTGCGTTTCCTTCGCGAGCTGTTTGCGGCCGCTCCGGGTGATGGAATAGAACTTCGCCCTGCGATTATTCTCCGACGCGCCCCACTCCGCGCCGATCCAGCCCTGCTGCTGCAAGCGCAACAGCGCTGTGTAAACCGTGCCCTCGTTCAACTCGAGCACCGACTCGCTCAGTTGCTCGATGCGGCGCGCGATGCCGTAGCCGTGCAGCGGTCCCAGGGCATCCAGAGTCTTCAGCACCATCAGATCGAGGGTGCCTTGAAGCAAATCGGTTTTCGCGGCGACTTCTTTGGACATTCCAAAGGAAAGGTAGCATGATCTCCTTTGGAATGTCCATAGGAACAGGCAGCCGCGGCTCATCCGCGTCTCATGAATTTGCCGTTGTAACGAAGAACGGGAACGCCGATCTCCAGCTCGGCTCCGGAAGTATCCGCCTCAAGCCCGACGCATAGCCGTCGGCGAGCAACCTCGCGCGATGGCCGCCCTCAGCACTCCTCGCACAAACTCTATAGCCGCTCGAACCTCGTCGCCCCTCGCGACCGGTCCGTGCCCCGGGACAATAACTCCCGGCCTCAGCCGTTCCACCCGCTCCAACGAATCCAGCCATACGCGCCAATCATCCGGAGTCCCAGCATCCAGGTTTGGCAAATACTCGCGCACGACGCAGTCGCCTGTGAACAACACCCCATCCTCCGGCACCCAGACGGAAACATTCGTCGTCGTGTGTCCGGGAGTCGGCAGAATCTCGACGGCGCACCCACCCAGATCGAACCTCATCTCCTCACGGACTTGTCGATTCGGATTCACCACGCGCGTCGCATGAAAAAACGCGCTGGCTTCCCCGCGCTCCCGCCGCACCGCATTGTCTATCGTCGCGTTGAACTCGGCGATCTCCGCCTCGAATTCGGCCGGTGTTCGCGCGATTCCCGCATGGCCCCACACGTCGATCCCCTGCTCGCGAAAGAAACCGTTCCCGCCGATGTGATCGAAGTGCTTCTCCGTGTCGAAGACGCGAACTTCATTGCCTGGCTTCGCGGCGCAAGCGTAGCCATGTATGGTTTGTGCCGCCGCCGTGTTGCCGCCCGTGTCCACCACGAGCGTCACATCGCCCCCGGTGACAAACCCCGCATTCACGCACCACGGCGCCGAGTATCCCAGGCCAGTGACTGCATAGCAACGACTGGAGACGCGCATGAAACCGAGTATCGCTCAGCGCCAGCACAACCCACGTTTCAAGCTAGCGGCGAGTGTCGCCGTTGAGCCCTGGAACCTAAAGCTGTGACGGTCAACTCTGTTTGCGCAACGCTGCGAAATGCTCCTGAAACTTCGCCAGTTTCGGTTGGACCACGTACGCACAATAGGGTTGCTGGGGATGGTTCCGCAAGTAGTTTTGATGGTAGTCTTCAGCGGGCCAGAATGTGGATGCCGGCGTGACCTCCGTGACTATTGGATCGCGGTACGCGCGGCTGGAAACGAGTTCTGCAATGAACGACGCGGCGGCGCTCCTCTGCTCCTCCGAGTGCCAGAAGATCACAGACCTGTACTGCGTGCCGGCGTCGTTCCCCTGCCGGTTGAGCGTCGTAGGATCGTGCGTGGCGAAGAAGACTTCTAGAATGTCCCGATAGCGGATGGAAGAGGGATCGAAGACGAGTTGGATCACCTCCGCATGACCCGTGGCGCCGCCGCAAACCTCTTGATAGGAGGGTTGCGCAACGTGGCCGCCCATATAGCCGGAGACCACGGATTGGACGCCTCGCAACTCCTGGTACACAGCCTCCAGACACCAGAAACATCCGCCGCCGAGCGTTGCCGTTTCCATCGATCCTTTGATTCGGCGAGTGGCCGTCCAGATGCGAAAACAAATCTCGAAGACAAGTCCTGAAGCCTTCAGGACAGGGGGCGGAAAGAAAAAGGGGGCGCCGCCGATTTGGCGGCGCCCCCTTGGCACTATTTAACGTGCCCCGTGCGCGCTCAGGACGAAGCCCGCGCCGCTAGGCAGGTAAACCTGCGCAAGCGCATACTTGCCGGCAACCGCGGTGAAGGTCACCTTGCCGGGCCCGGATTCGGGCGCGCTGATCGGGCTTCCAATCACCAGCACGGAAGCGCTGGTGGCTGTGTTGGTGATCTGCAGTACACCGGCAGGGGACACCTGCTCAATGTTGTAAACACCCGCGGGCATGGCGGTCCCTCCTACAGTGAAAGGCTGCGGAGCCTTGATTCGGAACTCGCCGAGCGACGCTGCGCCGGCCAGACCGGATACGAACAGAGCAAGAGCGATGGCCAAAATTGACTTTTTCAAAACGAAACCTCCTAAGGCTTGGGGAACAGAAAGCACAGCGGCAATTGCGGCTGCGCTATCGCCGGCCATTGCGGCCGGATGATGCATTCAGGAGATAGTCCTGTCTGCGAGATTTGCTCCTGATCGTGGAGCTTGTTTGGGTCTACTTGGCGAAACCTCAACCGCGCTATTCCGCGGCGGTTCCGGTGTTGTTCGATCTGCCTCCAGCCTAGGGAACGCTCGTCCGGAAGTCCAATTAAAAATCTTAATCTATCCTATTACTCCCATAGTTTCAGCATGTTAACAGCCATGTGGCAGAGCTTGGACTCCACTTGAAACCAGGCTGCAACAAGCCGCTTCGGAAGGAGCGGACATATGCCGATGATGCCCGTCAGGCCGAAGTGAGCGGACCGGCATGCCGTATCCTAAAGAATCGAAACCCCGCCCGGGGGGAAATCGCCGCGGAAACTGGCGCCGGCGTTGGACCGGGGCTAGGCGGGGCCGTTCGACGAATCGTCTTCGGCATGCGCTCGTTTATGACCTGGGCTTAATTGGGTTTAATTTACCGCGCAGGCTTGAAGGCTATCCGTGCAACCGATCTCATCCACCCGGTCTTCGCGGACTATCCTCAGGAAGGAGCGGTAAAGGAGTTGCATGCCCGCGGAAGAATGGGGCTGGCGCGTTACAGAACGAGAACTGGAGTCCTGGATCCTCGAAACAATCGGGGATGTCCTTGTGCTGAATAAGCCGGCGGGCGTAGTCTGCCACCCCTCTAAGCACGGAGCTTGGTCGAGCCTCGCCGGAGCGGCCCGCGAGTATCTGGGCGCCAGCAAGCTCCATATGCCGTTCCGCCTGGATCGCGAAACCAGCGGAGTGATGCTCGTTACGGGGTGTCAGGAAACAGGCAAGCGGCTCCAAAGCGCCGTCCAGGGCGGGCACTACCGAAAAGAGTACACCGCTCTGATCACCGGGCAACTCAGAGATCGCACTACCGTCGCGTTGCCGATCGGACAGTCCACGGGCTCGCTCGTGAGGCTGAAGCGCTCCGCCGTTCGGGATGGGCAAGGCCAGCCCGCCGTGACCGTCTTTTCGCCGGTAGAGTCCAATGGCAAAGGCACTTTGGCGCGGGTCCTGCCCCTCACGGGCCGTCTCCATCAGATCAGAGTTCATGGCCGCGCGATCGGCCATCCATTGTTCGGCGACAAGATCTACGGTCCCGATGAGAGCCTGTTTGTGGAGTTTATCGAAAAGGGCTGGACGGAAAGGCATCAGCGCCTGCTCGGTTTGAACCGGCAGGCTCTGCACTGTTCGGCGGTGGAGTTCGATTCAAACACACTTACGGGCAAGCGGCGATTCACTGCGCCGCTTGCCCGTGATCTTAGAGAATTCTGCGAAGAAAGTTTGGGCTTCAGCCCGCCCGCTTACTTGGACTTCGAATAACGGCGCTTCAGCGTCGACTCGATCATCTTCACTGCTTCATCGGGAACGCTAGTCAAGCCGTTCTTCTTGGCCAGTTCCAAAGCGCGATCCATCCCCGCCTTCTTGGCTTCGTTTTGGCTCTTGCCAGCCTGCCAGCAATTCGTGACCATACGCGATCCGCCCACCGCGATGTTGGCAGCCGCGGAGCGCGGCTTCCGGCCGCTGCGGCCCTTCGCTATATCGGAAGACCCGGCAAAACCGAACTTGCCGGCCAGATCGCCCTGGCGCTTCTGGAATTCTCCGAATAGCTTCTTGCCTTCAGCCCGCGCATCGGCGAGCTGCTTTTCGAGGTCAGCGACTCTCTGGCTGACCGATTCCATTGTGTTCAATAATTCTTGAAGAGTGTCCATTTGTATACCTCTTGATCGTGTTCAACTCGGAACCGAACGGTTCGACCGCCGTCCTGCGAACTCACCCGGTTCTACTGTGCGGGGGGCGGAGCCGCCGGTGCGAAAGACTCTCATCACACCCGAAAGGCGATAGCTCCCGAAATAATCGGCCATCGAATGGATAGCGCAGGCAGACTCCACACATAGTCTATCTCGCTATTTCAAATATGTCACGATCATGATGTCAAATTGAAGCAAAAAATTCCTGGGCGCCTCCGCGGATACCGGCGGGGCCCACCGTTCATGGAGAAACATCCAGCCGTGAGGGATAATCAAGATCGGATCGTGGTGGGCAAATGGACTTTGTCGAACACTTGAAATCGTCGGTCGATATTGTCAGCGTCATCGGCGAATACGTGCATCTCCGCCGCATCGGGACCGGCCAGAGGTATATGGGACTCTGCCCCTTCCATGCGGAGAAAACAGCTTCGTTTTCCGTGCATTCCGGGCATCAGTTCTATAAGTGTTTCGGCTGCAGTGCAGGCGGTGACGTCATCAAATTCGTGATGGAGATGGAGCGCATGAGTTTCTGGGAAGCCCTCCGCTTCCTTGCCGAGCGCAATGGTATCCCCCTGCCCAAGCGCAACGACCTTGCCGACGAAGAAGCCAAACGGCGCGCCCGAACACTCGATATTCAAGACTTCGCAGCGAAGTATTTCGTCCGCTGCCTCCAGGGCGGCACGGGCGCCGAAGCGCGGGCGTACCTGGCCCGACGCGGAGTCAGCCTCGCCAGCGTCGAGGAGTTTGGGCTGGGATACGCCGAACGCAGCGGCCAGGCTCTGGTCCGGGCCCTGGAGAAGCAGGGTTACACAGGGGAAGAGTTGGAAGAAAGCGGCCTGATTCTGCGCCGCTCGGACGGTTCGGGCTTCTTTGACCGCTTCCGGAACCGCCTGATGTTTCCGATTCATTCAGAATCCGGCAAGATTATCGCCTTTGGCGGGCGCGCTCTCGGTGAGGGCGACGAGCCGAAGTATCTCAATTCCCCCGAAACAGCCATCTATCATAAGGGCAATGTCTTATATAACCTGAATCGGGCCCGCAAAGAGACTCAGCAGGCAGGATTTACAATTGTCGTTGAAGGCTATATGGACGTCATCGGCGTCTATTCGGCCGGGGTCAAAAATGTTGTCGCGCCATGTGGAACGGCTTTGACGCAACAACAGGTATCGGCGTTGCGCCGTCATGCGCCGGAAATTGTGCTAAATTTCGACCCGGACAAGGCGGGCCGAAGCGCCACCGAACGCTCCATTGAAGTCCTGCTGAACGAACGCATGCAGGTTCGGGTGCTCGAACTGCCTGACGGAGTGGACCCCGACGAATACATCCTCGCCAATACGGCCGAAGCTTACGTCGATCTGGTCAAAAATCGCACCCAGCGCTACTTCCACTGGCTGGCGGAACGCGCCCGTGGAAAATTCGATACGCGCACGCCCGAGGGCCGTGTCGGGATCTTTCAATTTCTTCTCCCGCAGATCCACAAGATGCCCGACCGTCTCGACAGGTTGGAAGTGGTCAACGACCTGGCAGAATTTCTCAAGGTCGAAGCCAGCGTCGTGCTCGACGAGTTTCGCAAAGCGGCCGCCGAACGGCGGGAAGCCCGCAATCTGCCTATGCCGGCGTCCCAATTCAAGACGCACGAGCGGCAGCTTCTGCGCGCCCTGCTCGAGAATCCCGAAGCCCAAATGGAACTCCCGGACCGGCTGCGGGCGTTGGGTCCGCTCAGCGGCTTCGTCTCGGCGCACATCTTTGAGACCATCTTGAAACTGTCCTCCGATGGCGTCCCCCTCACGCACTCCTCTATTGAAGGGCGGCTCAGCGAGACCGACAAGGATCTGCTGGCGAAAGCCCTTCTGGACGATGAAGAGGTCGCCGAAACGCCGTCCATCGAGCAGGCGCGAGCTTGCGTCCAGCGGCTGGAGAGCGACTCGCGGCGCGGCGAGACGGCCGATCTTCGGGCGCGCATCAAGGCCGCCGAGCGAGGCGGCGATATGGCGGAAGCGCTGCGGCTGGCCGCCGAGCTGAAACGCGGCGGACTCGGCTGAGTCCTCGGACCCACTTCGACCATCCAAGCGTGTTGTAATATGACACAGATACGTTGCCGTATTGTTGGATGACGTACAGTTTCGGATGTGTCTACAATTGATTGATTCGGGGGAAGGGGTCGATTCGTGGCTGCCGACGAACGTTACAGCCGTTTCCAGCACCTTATTGCGGTAGGTAAAGAGCGCGGATACGTGCTGTACGACGACGTGTCCGAGGTCCTCCCCGACGAGTTGTCCGCTGGCGCGGAGCTAGACGACCTGCTCGCGGGTCTCGACGCCGCCGGCGTCGATCTGCTCGAAGAGCCCAAGGTCGAACTGGACAAGAAGTCCGAGGATGCCGAGGAGTTCAGCGACCTCGACGTCGCCCCAGAGGCCGGCGACAAAACCAATGACCCGGTGCGCATGTATCTGCGCGAGATGGGCACCGTCGCGCTGTTAACCCGCGACGGCGAGATCGAACTGGCGCGCCGCATCGAAAAGGGTCAGAACCGCGTGATTCGCGCGCTCTCGCGTTCGTCTCTGGTCGTGCGTGAACTCGGTGGACTGGCACGCGAACTCGAGGACGGACGGCTCAGCCTGCGCGACGTCCTTTCTACCCCCGACGCTATGACTGCGGACGATGACGCCGAAGACCAAATCCGCGATTTCGTCGCGGCCGTCGCCGCAATCGAAGACAAGTCTCACGAAGCCGACAAGCTGCGCCATCAGCTTTTTGGCAAATCATCCGCGGGCAAGCACAAGCAAGGCCGCGAACCACGCTGGAAGCTTTCCCGGGCGGTGGTCCGCGTCAGTCAGGACATCCGCGCGCTCCAACTAAGTTCGGCCGCTTGGCGCCGTTTTTCCGCCCGCCTGCGGGCGGCCGTCGAACAGCTCAAGCCGCTCGAAAAAGAAGTAGCGCGGCTGCAGCGGGCCGCCGAGGATTCCGAGCAGCATGGCGTCAGTTCTAAGGACCTGAAGCGCGAAGCCAAGATTTCTCTGGACCGGTTGGCGGAACTGGAGAAACTCTTTGGCGCGCCCGCCGCCGATCAGAGGCGGACGCTGGCCATTACGGACCGTGGCGAAAAAGACGCCGACGAGGCCAAGAAACGCCTGATCGAGGCAAACCTGCGGCTGGTCGTCTCCATCGCCAAGCGCTACACGAACCGCGGGCTCCAATTCCTCGACCTGATCCAGGAAGGCAATATCGGTCTGATGAAGGCCGTGGACAAGTTCGACTACCGGCGCGGTTACAAGTTCTCGACCTACGCGACCTGGTGGGTGCGCCAGGCCATCACGCGCGCCATCGCCGATCAAGCCCGCACCATCCGCATTCCGGTGCACATGATCGAGACGATTAACAAGCTGGTGCGGACGCAGCGGTTGCTCCAGCAGGAGTTCGGCCGCGATCCGACCCATGAGGAATTGGCCCACCGGCTGGACCTGAGCATCCCGAAGGTCAGAAAAGTCTTGCGCATCGCGCAGGAGCCGATTTCGCTCGAAACGCCAGTCGGCGAAGAGGAAGAATCGCACCTCGGCGACTTCATCGTGGACAAGCGCGTGGTGTCACCTTCCGAGGCGGTCATCAATCTCAACCTGCGCGAGCAGACCGCTGAGGTGCTGAAGACGCTGACCCCGCGTGAAGAGAAGATCATCAAGATGCGATTCGGGTTGCAGGACGGCAGCGAGCACACGCTGGAAGAAGTCGGACAACACTTCGCCGTAACGCGCGAGCGTATCCGCCAGATTGAAGCCAAAGCTCTGCGCAAGCTTCGCCACCCCAGCCGCAGCCACAAATTGCGGGCCTTCCTCGAGCGCGGTCCGCGCGACTAGCGCCTGGGAACGCCGATCTCCAGATCGGCCTGGCTGGCCCAGCCCGCAGCAGGCAGGTGGAATAGAGTATGCTTCGTCGCGGCCCGAACCTGAGCATTCCCCCAGCGCGCCCTCACGGTCGCGGCTCCGTTTCAGAGCTTTGCTCAAATTCAACTCACCGGTAGATTCTGCCGGCTTCCCCGACGACTTCCTCTGGTACAAGATGTGTCCACGGCTCACCCCGCGCGATGCTGCGTCGTATCTCGCTCGAACTGATGCTTTGCAGTTCGCGGCTCAACTCCAAGGCGTGGATGAATTCTTTCAGCGGATCGGGGATGATAAACGGCGTGTCGCGAGGCGCTACAAGCAGCGAGAACTCTCGAAGCTGTTCGATCGCGCTCGGTCCTTGACCGTAGGGCCAGTCGAGGAAGCGGGTTGCGGCGTCATATCCGCAGACAATATAGATGTGCTCGACGCGTGGATCGGCGCTGCGTAGCGCGCGGGCCATTTCGAGAAAGAAACCGCCCTCGGTCACGGCCACACCCAAACGCGAACGCTGCGCGGCGATGCGTCGCAGCCACTCCAGCCGCAGGTCGAAGCTGGCGTGCTCGAACCCCTTATGCGGGAAGACCCGTGGCAATGCAAGCAGGACTTCACCTGCGAAGCCGAGGGCCGCCTCGGCGAGCGCCAGGTGGGCTAGCGTGGGCGGATTCCACGCGGCTGGAAGCATCGCAACACGGCGCGAATCTGGGGCTCCCCGGCGCACAAGATCCATGCCATGATCGTAGCGGGATGAGGAACGTTCCCGTGAGCTGCGAGCATCCCACGTTCCGTGCGGCGTCGAGGCGACAGTCCGGAATTGGCGTGCCGGGCGGCCTTATGCGCGCCGTATGGAGAAAGAGGAGGGACTTGGTCTCGCGATGGCAACCGCCGTGCGTTGCGGCGCATCACTAGGCTAGAGTCAAAAAACAGAATGTTTACTTGGATCTGCCCCCAATGCGGCCGAGAAGTGCCGCCATCGTATTCGGAATGTCCGGCCTGCGCGGAGAACCGGCAACGAGCGGCGCAAGGATTGCCGCCCGTCGGAGTTCAGCCCACTCCGCCGCCACCGCCACCACCACCTGCGTGGCAGCCTCCACCTCCGCCTCCTCCCAGTCAGCCGGCTAATCCACCGCAGCAGGCGTACTACCCGCCGCCTCCGCAGCCGCCCCAGTATGCTCCTCCACAGCCTCAATATGCTCCTCCACAACCTCAATATGCGCCTCCGCAGCAGCAACAGTGGCAGCCTGCCCCGCCACCTCCGCAGCCGGCCTACACTCTCCCGGATGCGCCTGCAAGCAAGGGGCTGCCTGCCTGGCTGGTGACAATTCTCGTGGCGGCGATAGCTGTCGGCGTTATCTTTGGCGCTGTCAAGTTACTCGGCAACAAGAGCGGGTCGACCGCGGATTCAGCGTCAGCGGCGCAACAGGCCGCGGCGAAGGTCGATGGCTCCAATCCCTACGCAAGGTATCTCGAAGTCACCGGCGTCCGGATCATCGAAGACGAGAAGCAGCGCCCACAGGCTCAATTCCTGGTCGTGAATCACTCGACCGCCGACTTGCCCGATCTCGAACTCCAAGTGACCCTCAGCACCACGACCGCCAAAGCGGGCGACGATCCCCTGGCAGTCGTCACGGTCAAGACCGGGCCCATTCCGGCGAACGGATCCAAGGATGTCTCTTCGCCGCTGACGACGAAGCTTCGCGCCTACGAAATGCCCGACTGGCAATTTCTTAAGGCGTCTTTCGCCATTGCAGCGTCGCGCTGAGTCACGGCGGACAATGAAGGAACCCCAGCACGGCCGGCCTATCAAACCCCGGGCCATCAAACCAAAGACCGCGGCGGATCGTAAGCAGCGCGTCGCCGCGATCTTGAAGGCGCTCGACCAGCGCTACGCTCACGTCACCTGTGCCTTGCACCATCGCAACGCCTGGGAACTCCTCGTGGCTACCATTCTTTCGGCCCAGTGCACCGACGAGCGAGTGAACAAGGTGACGCCCGGCTTGTTCGCGAAGTACCCAACCATGGAGGACTTCGCCGCGGTCAACGTCCAGGAACTCGCCTCGGATATCCACTCGACGGGCTTCTTCAATAACAAGGCCAAGAGTATCGTTGGAGCGGCGAAGACGATTCTTTCCGAGTTCGGCGGGGAGATCCCGCGCGACATCGAGCGGTTGCTGACCGTGCCGGGCGCGGCTCGCAAGACTGCCAATGTAGTGCTCGGCACGGCCTTCGGTATCCCCAGCGGCGTCGTTGTGGACACCCATGTTTCGCGCATCGCGCAGCGTCTCGATCTCACCAGGGAAGACAACCCAGTCAAGATTGAGCAGGACCTGATGAAGCAGGTTCCCCGCGACCACTGGATCCAGTTCTCGCACCAGGTGATCCACTTCGGCCGCGAACTGTGTGCGGCGCGCAAGCCCAAGTGCGGTGAGTGTCCCATCGAAACCCTGTGCTACGCCAAAGACAAGTCCCTCGTCTAACCTGAAGCAATGCCCCAGTACTTCCTCGGCGTGGATGGCGGACAGTCCAGCACGACCGCGCTCATCGGCGATGAGACGGGGCGCGTCATCGGCGTGGGCCGCGGCGGTCCCTGCAACCATGTACCGCCGGGGGCAGCCCGTACGAAATTCACCCAGGCTATCGGCGATTGCGTGGCGCAGGCTCGCGCGGCGGCGGGTCTCGCGGAAGACATAGTGTACGAGACGGCTTGCTTCGGCTTCTCCGGTGGGCCCGCAGACAAGGATGCGATCGTGGCCAGGATGTTCCCCGCGGGCAAACGCCTGGTCACGCACGATGCCTACATCGCGCTCTGCGGCGCTCATGCCGGCGCCCCAGGCATCATCACCATCGCGGGAACCGGTTCCATCAGCTTTGGCCGCGGTGCGGAGGGCCGCCTGATGCGGGCCGGCGGCTGGGGCTACGTCTTCGGCGACGAGGGCGGCGGGTTTGACATGACGCGGCAGGCTCTGCGCGCGGCCCTGCGTTACGACGAAGGATGGGGTCCGGCGACACTGCTGCGCGACGCGTTGTTGAAGGCCACCGGCGCAAGGGACGCTAACGACCTGATGCACCAGTTCTATGGCGGCAAGCTCGCACGTCCTCAAATGGCGGCTCTTTCGCGTCTGGTGGACAAAGCCGCGTTGGCTGGAGACGTCGTAGCGGACGGCATCCTGACCGAGGCGGCACAGCAACTGGGCGGCATCACGCTGGCCGTCCGGAAGCGGACCTTCGCCCCGAAAGAGTGCGCTCCAGTGGCCTATATCGGAGGGGCGTTTAACTCGGTCCGGCTGCTGGAGCGGTTCCGGACGCTGCTGGAACGCGATGGCCGCGCCGTAGTCGCACCGCCGAAGCACGGGCCAGCGGCCGGAGCGCTGCTGGAGGCATACCGCATGGCGGGCTTGAATCTTCAACTGAGCGGATTGCCTGACGCGGAGAAGTGATCCTCCCCGGGACGGCCAGCCAGTACCGGATGTTAGGATCTTGAATGAGGCCCTAATTACTACCATGCCTAAACTTTCTATCCGCGATCTCGATCTCAAAGGGAAGCGCGTTTTCATGCGCGTGGACTTCAATGTGCCGCTCGCCCCCGGCGGCCAGGAAATCACCTCCGATAAGCGCATCAAAGCCGCGTTGCCGACCATCCAGTACGCCCTCGAGCACGGCGCTGGACTCGTTCTGGCCAGCCACCTCGGCCGCCCCAAGGGCAAAGCGAATCCCGAGATGAGCTTGAAGCCCGTCGCCGTGCGGCTGAGCGAACTTCTGGGCAAGCCTGTAGCCTTCGCGCCGGATTGCGTTGGAACCGCGGTGGAAGCGATGCTGCCCAAGCCGGGCGAAATCCTGCTGCTCGAAAATCTGCGCTACCACGCCGAGGAAGAGAAGAATAACCCCGAATTCGCCGCGCAACTCGCCAAGTTCGGCGACGTTTACGTCAACGACGCGTTTGGGACCGCGCACCGCGCCCATGCCTCCACCGAAGGCATCATCCAGTTCCTGAAGCCCGCCGCCGCTGGACTGTTGATGGAGAAGGAACTTACCTACCTCGAGAAGTGCACCACGAATCCGGCCCACCCGTGCGTCGGCATCCTGGGCGGCGCGAAGGTTTCGGACAAGATCGAGGTCATCGCGAACCTGCTGAAGTTCGCCGACCGGCTGCTCATCGGCGGCGCCATGGCCTACACGTTTTTGAGGGCGCAAGGCAAGCCGACCGGTAATTCGCTGGTCGAAGCGGACAAGGTCGAACTGGCCAAGGATCTGCTTGCCAAGTACGGCGACAAGCTGATGCTGCCGGTAGATCACATCGTGGCCGCCGAGTTCGCGGAGAACGCCCCGAACGAAGCCGTCGACGAGATCCCCGAGGGCAAGATGGGCATGGACATCGGCCCGAAGACGGCCGCGGCTTTCGGCGCGGTTCTGCGCACGGCCAAGACCATCATTTGGAACGGTCCCATGGGCGTGTTCGAGAAGAAGCCGTTCGACAAGGGCACCATCGCGGTCGGCCTGGCCGTGGCCGAGAGCGGCGCGCTGTCGGTAGTTGGCGGCGGAGACTCCGAGAAGGCCGTGAAGAGCGCCGGCGTGGCCGACAAGATCAGCCACATCTCTACCGGCGGCGGCGCTTCGCTTGAATACCTGTCGGGCTTGGTTCTGCCGGGCGTGGCGGCTCTGACCGACAAGTAATTGCGAGCCGTTCTTGAGTGAGTTCGCAGACGCCCACGTCCGGTGCAGTTCAGCCCTGGCGTGGGCGTTTTGATTCTCGTAGTCGGAGAGTAGACCAATGTTGCGATCGATCTTCCTGACCGTTCTCCTTACCGCGATCGCCGCTGCGCAATCGCCGTCGGAGCTGAAATACGACGCCAAAGCCGATCCGAAGGCCGATCTCCAGGCCGCACTCGCACGCGCTTCGAAGGAAGGCAAGAAGGTCCTGATGGACGTGGGCGGCGAGTGGTGCGGCTGGTGCCACCGCATGGACAAGTTCATAGCCGATAACGCCGAACTGAGCGCTCTGTTGGCTAAGAACTACGTTCTGGTAAAGGTCAACTTCAGCGAGGAGAACAAGAACGAGAAGTTTCTGGCGAGTTATCCCAAGGTCGAGGGGTACCCGCATCTCTTCATGCTCGATGCGAGGGGCAAACTCCTGGAGTCGAAGAACACCGGCGATCTCGAAGAAGGTAAGGGCTACAACCTCGGGCGTTTTCAGGAGTTTCTGGCGAAGTACGCACGCAAGCGGTGATCACCCGTACCGCCAGAGGTAAACGCTGCAATGACAACCAAGCGCTATGCCGTGATCCTCGAGCCCACCTCCACCGGGTTCTCCGCGTACTCCCCCGATGTGCCAGGGTGCGCCGCCGCGGGCGACACTTTGGAAGAGTCTCGCAGCAACTTCCGGGAGGCTCTGGAGCTGCACTTCGAGGCCATGGGCCTCGTCGGAGAGCCCATCCCCGAGCCCGCTTCCGGCGTCGATTACGTCGAAGTTCCTGCCGCCTGACACTTCAAGCCGCGCCGTTGAAGGCGGCTACAAAGCCGCTGGAACCCGTCATCGTCACATCAAGCCTCAAAGGAGAGCCGGGTTGCCCTGGCTCAAGTGAAAATGATCCTATGGCCTTCACCTTGCGCTCGCGCATCCGCTTTGTGGACACTGACTTTTCCACCCGTATCCACTACTCTGCGCTTTTCAGGCATTTCGAGATCGCGGAGACCGAGTTTCTGCGTTCGCTGGGTGTGGGGTACACGCACTGGTTCGAACGCGGCTTCTCTTTGCCGCGCGTTCACGTTGAGGCGGACTATCTGGTTCCGCTCCGTTTCGAGGACGAAATCGACGTCGAGGTCCGGATTGAGCGGATCGGCGAGTCATCCATAACGTTCGGTTTTCGTGTGATCGAGATCGCCGGCGGTAAGGAGGCGGCGCGCGGGCGCATTGTCGGAGTGTGCATCGACGTCAACAGTGGGAAATCCACCCCGATTCCGGCTGTCATTCGTGAGGCTTTGGAGCAGGTGGCGGCTCGGTAATCCTATAAAAACATTTAATACCAGTTCGCACTTGCATATGGAAAACGATCAAGATAGTCTGGAGAAGATGAACGACGCGCTTAGCACCGCCGACCGGCCTCTGCGAAACGCGCTGTCCCTTCTCATTTCGGCCATTCTTGCCGTACCTGGCATTATTGTAGCGGGAATTTACCCAAGTCCCGCCTGAGTTGGCCGAAACCAGAATCCAAAGGAAACCGGGGCCATCAGGCGGGAACAAACCGCTTGGTGGCCCTTTTCCGTATAAGATTCACCGGGATGCAAGAGCGACAGCAGCCACCACTGTCCCGCTCGAAGCATCAATGAGTTAATTGGCGGTGGGACTGAGGCGAGATTGGCCGGTTCACACCGCGTGCCGAAATCGAGGAGCGAAAGGGATTTGACAACGATGTCCAATCTGATGAGCGGAGCGCGGATCCTTCTGGAGTGCCTGACGCGCGAGAACGTCGAAGTGATTTTTGGCTACCCGGGTGGCGTAACGCTTCCGCTGTATGACGCGATGTACGACAACCCGATCCGGCACGTGCTGGTTCGCCACGAAGAGAATGCGGCATTCGCGGCATCCGGCTACTCAAGGGCGTCGGGACGCGTCGGCGTCTGTTGCGCGACCTCGGGTCCCGGCGCCACGAACCTGACCACCGGTCTGGTGGACGCCATGATGGATTCCATCCCGGTGGTCGCTATCACGGGGCAGGTCACCAGCAAGCTCATCGGCAGCGACGCGTTCCAGGAAGCCGACACGTTCGGCATCATGCGGCCTGCCACGAAGCACAACTACCTGGTCAGGGACGTAAAGGACCTGGCTCAAACGGTTCACGAGGCGTTCTACATCGCCTCGACCGGCCGGCCGGGCCCGGTGCTGGTGGACATCACCAAAGACGCGCTGCAGGGGCAGGCGCACTACACGCCCGTCTCCGAGATTCATCTGCCGGGCTACAAGGTCGTTATGGACGGCCACGCCGGACAGATCCGGCGCGCTGCGCAGATGATCTGGGAAGCTCAGCGGCCCTTCGTGTACGCCGGCGGCGGCATCATCCACTCTGGAGCCCACGCCGAACTGCGGGAGTTGGTGGAGACCGTCGATTGCCCGGCGGTGTGCACGCTGATGGGACTTGGCGGCTTGCCTGGTTCTCATCCCAACTTCATTTCGATGCCGGGCATGCACGGCAGCTACGCCTCGAACATGGGCATGACGGAATGCGACCTGATCATCGCGCTCGGTGTGCGATTCGACGACCGCGTGACCGGCCGGCTGACGGGTTTTGCGCCGCACGCCAAGGTCATCCACGTCGACATCGATCCTGCCGAAATCGGCAAGAACCGCGCCGCGGATCTGCCCATCGTGGGCGACTTGAAACGGGTGGTCTCAAAGCTCACCAGGATCCTCAAGGAACTGGAGCCCGAAATGGCCCCGCAAAACGCGGCGGCCCGGAAGGCGTGGTGGCAGAAGCTGCATGGTTGGCAGGCGGAGCACCCGCTTGCCCCCTCGTTCAGCACCGACGAGATCAAGCCGCAACACCTGATGTACGAGATCAACCGCATCAGCGACGGCAAGGCGATCGTCTGTTCCGACGTTGGCCAGCATCAAATGTGGGCGGCCCAGTTCATCCGCTTCGATCAGCCGCGCCATTGGATCAACTCCGGAGGGCTGGGTTCCATGGGCTTCGGCTTGCCGTCGGCCATCGGCGCTCAGATGGCCAACCCGGACAAACTCGTGTTCGCTATTGCGGGCGACGGTGGCTTCCAGATGGCGCTGCCGGAACTGGCGACGCTGGTGAACTACGATCTGCCGGTGAAGATGATCGTCATGAACAACGGCTATCTTGGCATGGTCCGGCAATGGCAGGAACTGTTTTATAACAACCGGCTGAGCGGTGTGGAACTGAACGCCTTCCCGAACTGCGAGCTGCTGGCCGCCGCGTACGGCATGAAGGGCCGCATCGTGCGCACGCCCGCGGAATTGCCGGACGCCCTGCGTGATGCGGTGAACGAGCCCGGACCGTACTTGCTGGATGTGCGCGTTTCGTCTTTCGAAAACGTCTACCCGATGGTGCCGGCCGGCGCCGCGATTCACGAGATGGTGCTGGGGCCGCCCCAACCTGTCGCCGTGTCGGCGAAGTGAGAAAGCGGAGCGACAGGAGAACACAAACATGCTGATGACGATTTCGCTCCTGATGGAGAACAAGCCCGGCGCTCTGATGCGCGTCACCGGACTGCTCTCGCAACGCGGCTACAACATCGAGTCGCTGACAGTCGCGCGGACGCTCGATCCGACGTTGTCGCGAATGACGATCATGGTCGACGTCGATTCGAAGCTGCGCGGACAGGTGATCAAGCAGATGAACAAGCTGATCAATGTGCTGCAAGCCAACGATCTGACGGACTCGCCGGCCGTGGTGCGCGAACTGGTATTGCTGCGCGTACGTTCCGCCATGGAGCACCGGACTGCGATTCTAAAGGAAGCGGAGATTTTCGGCGCGCGCGTCGTGGACTCAAGCGTCGAAGGCTTCGCGCTGGAAGTGACCGGAGAATCGGAACGATTGGAAGAGTTCGTCTCCGTGATGGAAAGCTATGGCGAGATCGACGTGACGCGGTCGGGAGCCGTGGCGGTCTCGCTGGAACAGAAAAAGCTGCGCCTTTCGCCTCCGGTTCTCAAGACCGGCGGCGTGGTGGAGCCCGTGAACGCCCCTGGGCGTTGAGACTTCGATTTCGCGCCGCGGCGCTGCTGAGATCGCCATCGGGGACCCGGTACTCAGTTCAGGCCGCTCCGCTCCGGTATAGAAACCTGCGTCCCCAATGTCCGACCGATTCGAGGAACAAGTAACTTCATGCCAAGACGCTTCTATGAAAAAGACGGTTCGCTGGCCGCGCTGGAAGGCAAGACGGTCGCCATTATCGGCTATGGCAGCCAGGGCCACGCCCATGCGTTGAACCTCCGCGATTCCGGAGTGAACGTGGTGGTAGGCCTCTACCACGGCAGCAAGAACTGGGCCAAGGCGGAAGCCGCGGGCCTCAAAGTTATGACCAGTTCGGAGGCCGCCAAGGCCGCCGACGTGATCATGATCCTGACCCCGGATCACCTGCAGGCCGACCTGTATGCCAAGGACATCGAACCGAACCTGAAGCCGGGCAAGACGCTGATGTTCGCGCACGGTTTCAGCATCCACTTCGGCACCATCAAGCCGCCGGCGGGCATCGACGTTTCGCTGGTCGCGCCCAAAGCCCCAGGCCATCGCGTCCGCGAGGTCTTCACCGAAGGATCCGGTACGCCGGCGCTCGTCGCCATTCATCAGGACGCTTCGGGCAAGGCTCTGGAGAACGCGCTGGCGTATGCTCTCGGCCTCGGCACGCTGCGCGCGGGCGTGATCGAGACTTCGTTCAAGGAAGAGACCGAGACCGACCTGTTCGGCGAGCAGGCCGTGCTGTGCGGCGGCGTCAGTGCGCTGATCAAGGCGGCTTTCGACACGCTGGTCGAAGCCGGTTACGCGCCCGAGATGGCGTACTTCGAATGCCAGCACGAGCTGAAGCTGATCGTCGACCTCATCTATGAGGGCGGCCTCAACTACATGCGCTACTCCGTCTCCGACACGGCGGAATATGGCGACTATACGCGCGGACCGCGCATCATCACCGATGAGACCCGCAAGGAGATGAAGAAGATTCTCTCCGAGATTCAGAGCGGCGAATTCGCCAAAGCGTGGATCGCGGAGAACAAGAGCGGCCGGCACAACTTCCTGGCGATGCGCAAGGCGGGTCACGACTCGCAGTTGGAGACGGTCGGCATCGAACTGCGGGCCATGATGCCCTTCCTCAAGAAGAAGAAGGAACAGGGGATTCCGCAGGAAGCGGTGGCCGAAGCGGTGGCCGAAGCCAAGAAGTAGCCGAGGTGACGACGGGGCCGCCCTTCGCGGCCCCTATCCCTGAACGGACTTTCGAGAAACGAGGCCATGAAGATCTGGACGTTCGACACCACGCTGCGGGATGGCACGCAAGGCGAAGCCATCAGCTTTTCCGTCGATGACAAGCTGCTGATTGCGCAAAAGCTCGACGAGTTGGGCATCGACTACATCGAGGGCGGCTGGCCGATGTCCAATCCGAAGGACAAGGAATTCTTCGAGCGGGCGAAGGAAGTGAAACTGAAGCACGCGCGGCTCTGCGCCTTCGGGGCGACTCGATTTGCGCGCAATCCCGTGGAGCAGGACGCGAACGTACTTGCGCTGCTCGAAGCGGCCACGCCGGCCGTTTCCATCTTCGGCAAGACCTGGGACATGCACGTCAAGCGCGTCCTGGGCATCACTCTCGAAGAGAATCTGCAGATCATCTCCGACACCGTGCGTTTCCTGAAGGACCACGGGCGCGAAGTGATCTATGACGCCGAGCACTTCTTCGATGGCTACAACGCGGATCGGGACTATGCATTGAAGACCCTGGAAGCCGCGAAAAACGCAGGTGCCGACGTGCTCGTCTTGTGCGACACCAATGGCGGCACCATGACCGCGCGGCTCTCCGAGATCGTGGCCGACGTACGCCGGCGTTTCGATGGAACCATCGGCATCCACGCGCACAACGATTGCGATCTGGCCGCGGCGAATACCATCGCGGCCGTGGAGAGCGGTGCGACGCACGTGCAGGGCACCATTAACGGCTATGGCGAGCGCTGCGGCAACGCCAACCTGACGTCGGCGATCGCCATCCTCGAAGTAAAGCTGGGGCACACGACCATCGGCCCCGAGAAGCTGGTCAACCTGACGGGTGTGGCGCATTACATCGCGGAGCTGGCGAATCTTCCGCTGCCCACCAACCAGCCCTTCGTCGGACGAAGCGCGTTCGCGCACAAGGGTGGAGTCCACGTCAGCGCCGTGATGAAAGAGTCCTCCAGCTACGAACACATGAGTCCGGAAGCGGTTGGCAACCGGCAGCGCGTCCTGTTGAGCGATCTTTCCGGGCGCGGCAACATCGTCTACAAGCTGCAGCAACACGGGCTTGGCGACCGCCTGGACGACAAAGCCCGGCGCGAGTTGCTCGACCGCATCAAACAGCTTGAATACGAGGGCTACGAGTTGGAAGCGGCCGAAGGAACCTTCGAACTGCTGGTGCGTGAGGCGCTGCAACCGGGCATGCAGTTCTTCGAGGTGGTCAGCTTCGAGGTCGGCACCCGCACCATAGGAAACCGCGACTCGACGACGAACGCTACGGTGATTCTCCGCGTCAACGAGGCCATCCATTCGGAGACGGCTACGGGCTCGGGCCCGATCCACGCGCTCGATCTGTGCCTGCGCCAATGCCTGTCGACAGTCTATCCGGCCATCGCGAACGTGCGGCTGACCGACTATAAAGTGCGCGTCATCGACTCGAAAACCGGCACGGCATCGAAGGTGCGCGTGCTGGTCGAGTGGTCCGACCATCGACGCTCTTGGGCCACCGTCGGCGTCTCTGACAACGTTATCGAAGCGAGCTGGTACGCCCTGGTCGCGGCGCTCCGGCTGGAACTGATGCGGCTGGCGGATAAAGACGAAAGCATCGAAAAGGCGATTGAGAATTCCTGCTGGGGCGTGTGAGCCGGCGCGGCGTAGTGGGCATTTGAGGAATTAAGCACGCCGCGTGGTGGGGCAGCCGTTGTGGCGCACGCTTCAGCGTGCCGTGGTGGCATTCATGCCACCATATGCCGGCGCGTGCTGGGGCAGGCATTCAGCCTGCGGACCGGTTTCAACCGGTCCCTCCGGACGAACAGGCGGGGCTGAATGCCCCGCGCAGGCTGAATGCCTGCCCCACCACGCGCCTCGCCTGTCATCCCAGCACCCGCTGCCCATTCAGCGCAAATCCTTTGCGGTTGTCGAACGGGTCCACGGTCGCCTCGATTCCCAGCACCGGGTGGACCGTCTTGTGGCCGTACTCGCGGTAGACGCGGGCGAATAGCGACACTTCGATGAAGCCGGTCCAGTCGGCCAGCGTGAGGAACTTCATGGTGCCCTCGGCGGTGGGATGGTGACGGTCGGCGACGACGAGCCCGGCGACGCGCACCTGTTTTCCATAGAGCGATTTCTGATGAAGCGCGAGGTCGGCGGCACTGCGGTAGCGCCGCCAGTCGAGATTCGGCGCGAAGTACGCAAGCGGGTGGACGCTCACCGGGAAGCCCAGCACTTCATGCTCCCAGCGGGCCTGCTCCATCGGCCCCGCTTCGAAGCTTTCGGGCAACTCAGGTTCGATCAGCGGCGCTCCTTGTTGCTTTGAAAGCAGCTTGCCATTGTCCGCCGACTCCAGCCGCTGCAGACGCCAGAACAGCCGCCCGCGCGGCTCGCCGAAGACGTCGAACGCGCCCGCCTTCAGCAGCGACAGCCATTCGGTTCGCGAGGGACGAATCTTACGGAAGAAATCGCCGATGTCGTGGAACGGCCGCTGCTCCACAATGCGGTCGAGCGTGCTCTGCGTCAGTCCGCGGACCTGGTCAAGCGGCAGCAGAATCTCATCGTTTAGCTCAGGACGAAGCGGCTCTCCACGGAGCGTTGTGGGGCAGACTTCAGTCTGCAGACCGGCTTCAGCCGGTCTCGACTCATTCTTGCGGGGCTGAAGCCCCGCGTAGGCTGAAGCCTGCTCCACAACGAACGGCACATCGGAACGGAGCCGCGACGGTAACTCTGTGGCGCACGCTTCAGCGTGCAGTGCCGGCACTCTTGCCGGCATAGGCCGAACGTCGACATGAGTGTCGACGCTGCACGCTGAAGCGTGCGCCACAGCCTCTTGAAAAGAATCCTCCGAAACTGTCACTAAGAATCGCCTTGGATCGGAAGCATGCAGATCGGGCAGCCGGAATCGCGCGCCCTGCCGCAGAGCTTCCAGCACATACAGAATCGGCGAATAAAAGCCGCGCCGCGACGTCATCACCGCCGCCAGGAATTCGGCCGGGTAGCGCGATTTCAACCACGCTCCGGTGAAGGCCTCCACGGCATATGCCGCCGAGTGCGCCTTGTTGAACATGTAGCCGGCAAACTCGTGCAGCACGCCCCAGACCTGCTCGATCTCTTCCTCCGTGCGGTTGAGCCGCAGCGCGCATTGCTTGAATTCACGGCCCAGTTCCTCGATCAGATCGCGGTTCTTATTTTTCACCAGCGCGCGCCGGAGCTGGTCCGCGCGGCCCCAGGGCATACCAGCAAAGCCGTTGGCGACCAGCAAAATGTGCTCCTCGTAGGCCATCAACCCATAGGTGTCGGCGAGCAAATTCTCCAGCGAAGGGTGCGGATACGTTACCGGTTCCAGCCCCTGATGACGTCGGGCAAACGCGCGCTTGCGGCCCTCGTTGGCCGCTCCGGGGCGGATGATCGACTCCACCGCGGTGAGGCAATCGATGTCGCGGCAATCGGACATCACCAGCAGGCCGGTCATCGCCGGCGACTCGATGTGGAAGACGCCGCGCGCGTTGCCGGTGGCGATCGATTCCCACGTCGTTTCGTCCTTCCAATCGATCTTGTCGAGGTCGATGCGCAACCCGCGGCTCTCTTCCAGATTTTGCAGCGTGTCGCGCAGTACACTGAGACCCGCCTGCCCGAGCAGGTCCATCTTCAGCAGCCCCAGTTCCTCGACGTCGTCCATGGCGTAGTGCGTCGTGTACAGGCCCTTCGCGCTTTCGAACAGCGGCATGCGGTCGGCGATCGGTTCGCCGCTGATCACCAGGCCGCACGGGTGCATGGCGAAGTGTCTGGGGATGCCGTCGAAGTCCCCGGCCATGGCGAGCACCGTCTTGTAGGGTTCCTCTTTGTACGGCAAATGGCTGCACTCGGGCGTCCGGCGGACCGCTTCCGCGGCATCGCCCACCATCCACGGAATGTGCTCGGTGAAGCGGCGCGCTTCGCGCTCGGGGATGCCGTAAACCTTGGCGATGTCGGCGACGGCGGAGCGCCCTTGAAACGTGTGCACGGCGCCGATCATGGCGACGTGCTCTTTGCCGTATTTTTCGAAGACGTGCTGGATCACTTCGTCGCGCCGGTCCCAGGGCAGGTCGAGATCGATGTCGGCGAGCTTGGCGAACTGCATGCGCTCGCGATTCAGAAACCGCTCGAAGGTGAGGCCGAAGCGGAACGGGCAGACGTTGCTGATGCCGAGCACGTAGCAGACCAGGCTGCCGGCCGCGCTGCCGCGCGCGAGCGTCCAGATGTTTTTCGTCGCGCACCATTCCACCAGATCGGCGAAGACCAGGAAGTACTCGGCGTAACCGACCTCTTCGATGACGCCCAACTCGCGCTCGATGCGTTCGCGGACGCGCGGCTCGTGGTCCACTCCATAGCGCCGGATGACGCCCGCTTCCACCTTCGCGCGCAGCAGCGCCGTGGGATTCTCGCACGGAAATTTCGGGAAGCGGATGTCGCCGAGTTCGAAGTCGAAATGGCAGCGTTCTGCGACGCGCAGCGTGTTCTCCATCGCCTGCGGCAGACTGCCGAAGAAGCGCGCCATGTCCTCTTCGGTGTGCCAATGATGACGGCCCGGCGGCAACTTTTCCGCGTGCCGCTGGTTGAGCAGGGTGAGCGTGCGCATCGAGGCCAGAATGTCGTAGCGCAGGCGGTCGCCGGGCGCGAGATAGTGCGTGTCGCACGCCGTCACAAGCGCTACGCGGTGGCTGCGTGAGAGCGCCGCGAACAGGCGCGCCAGGTGCAGGTCCTCGTCGTTGTGCGGCGTCATTTCGAGCGCCAGATTCTTGCCATAGACGTCGCGCAGGAATTTCAGCGCGGGCACGGGGTCCTCATTAAGCCGGATGGCCGCGCCGATCTCGCTGCGCGGGCCGGCCAGGCAGATCAGCCCTTCGGGGAACTGCCGCAGGTCGTCGTGCGTGAGCCCGTTCGGATGCTCTATGCGCGCGGTCAGAAGGCGGCACAGATTGCGGTAGCCGCGCGCATTTTCCACCAGCAGCGCGAGCGTCGAGCCGCCGTCGAGCGTGACCTCGCTGCCGATCACCGGATGGATATCCGCGGCGCGAGCCTTTTTGTAGAACGTAACGGCGCCGGCGAGCGTGTCGCGATCGACCAGTCCAACGGCTTTCATGCCGCTGGCCTTGGCCGCCTCGACGATCAGTTCCGGCGGCATGGTGCTGTCGAGCATCGAGTAGTAGCTGTGATTGTGAAGTGCGGCGTAGCTCATATAGTTAGGGCCGTCGTGGTGGGGCGGACCTCCAGGTCCGCGCGGGCTCTCCAGAGCCCGCTCCGAAAGAGCCTGCGTGGCCTGGCCCCGCGCGGCGCTGGAGCGCCACCCCACTTTGCCCACGAAACCGAACAGGTTGTTTCATTGCCAGGTCTTTTGCATGCATTTCAGGCGGCATTGAGCGTAGCCGCTTTGCTTTCTGAAAGCGATTCCAGTTCGTAGCCGCGCACGACCACAGTGGGCCCATGGAGGCGGCGCAGCAGGTCGATGGTCGAGGCCAGTTTCGCGTTGTACTCGCGCCTGAGAGTAACGGGCGCGAACAGGTCGAGTTGCGCCGTCGGGCGGTAAACGCGGCCCGCTTTCAAAATCAGCGCTCGCAGGCGGACGCGGCGCGACCAGGCCGTTTCCAGCAGTTGCGGCAGGGCGGGGAAGGCCTCCGTATCGAGCGAAACCGGCTCGGGAAAATCGTAATTGCGGCGCGATTCCTCGTGGTCGGTGTAGACCAGTTCGAGCGTCAACCGGCGGACCTCGTTGCCTGCGGCGCGGACCTGCGCCATCAGCTTTTCGGCCATGCGGCGCAGGGTCAGCAGGAGAAACGGTTCGTCCCAGACGTCTTCGGCGAAGTCGATGCGCTCGGTCCAGCCCGGGTCGGCGGCTTTCTTCTTGCCCACCGGCTCTTCCGAAACGCCCTGTGCGCGGCGCTGCAAGGGCTGAGCGTTGCGCCCGAGGATGGTGGAGAGCGCGTCGATGGGCGCCGAAGCGAACTGCGCGAAGCTGCGGATGCCGGCAAGCTCCAGCGATTGAAGGGCTTGCCGCTCCATGCCGGGCATCCACAACAGCGGCAGCGGCGCGAGAAACGAACGCTCGTTGCCCGCGGCTACGGTCAGTTGCGAGGCCGGTTTGTGGACGCGTGAGGCGATGCGGGCCACCAGTTTGTTGGTGGCGATGCCGGCCGAAATCGACAGCCGGAGCCAATCGCGGACGGTGGCGCGGAGTTGGGCCACCACCTGTTCCGGTCTCTGGTTCAGGATGCGTCCGGTACCGGTCAAGTCGAGCCAGGCCGAACCGACCGAGGATGGCTCTACCAGCGGAGTCGTCTCGCGGCAAAGGCCCAGAATCTGGTCAAAAAAGCGCTCGTAGAGGTCAAAATGGGCCGGCAAAACGATCAAAACGGGAACGGCGCGCCGGGCGCGCGAGGTCGGCCAGCCGGGCCGGATGCCCAGCCGTCGGGCTTCGGCGCTGGCCGAGAGCACGACGCCGCGCTGCTCGCCGCCAACGATCACCGGCCGGCCGCGCAAACGGCGGTCGGAGGCTTGCTCGATGGAGGCGAAAAAGCGGTCGCCGTCCCAATGGACCACGGTGCGCATGGGTGCCTATAGTGTAAATGTTTACACTATTCGGCGCCGGTGACAAGAGTGCATGCCGGAGCAAAGTAGAAAGTTCCTATCCGCGCGGCTGCCGGGCAAGGCTCGCCATTCCCTCTTCCCAATAGAGGATCTGGGAGAGGAGATGTTGCGTGTCACGGCCTGGTTCGTCAATGCTGTGCCGAATGAAGGCAGCGCTTGCGCGAATTGATAGAGGGGATCGGAACTCTGGCAGATCGGAGCCCGGAGGGCGAAAGAATGTAGCCCATGGCGCAATGGCCGGGGCTAGCTACTCGCGTTTGGCTTCAAAGGACTCGATGTGTTTGACGCCGGTGCGTTGCATCGTCCCCTTCAAGGTTTCGCCCTCCAGCGCGCCACGGTAATAGGTCGTAATCACTCCGTGAGAAGTCTCTTGCGAGCTGGAAAAAGAGAACTGATTGCCGTCGAGTTTGCCGTCTTCTATGGGGAAGTCGCGCGCGATCATCGGGGTCAGGACCGTAACCGTGCCTGTCAGTTTCGAGCCGTTGGATTTCAGGTCGAGAAGCAGACCGTAGATGGCCTCCTCGCCCTTTTTGCCGACCTTGCGCTCGGACTTCCACTTCCCGTCGATGCCGCCGGCAAGGGCTGCCGAGGCGACGAGAAACAACGCGAGAGTTGCCACGAATATTTTCAAGGAATTCCTCCTGCAGGCCGGGTCGAGCAGCGCAGGCGAGGAGGCAGGAAAACGCCCAGGGGAGTCCTCGTCCGGCAACAGGCCCATCTCCAGCCTACAAGAGACGCGGAACGGCAGGGTGAACACGGGTAGGAGCCAGCGAGGGGAAGGCAGGCAGGAAAGCGGCGCGTCAGGACCACGCCGTCAGGTCTATGCGCCGCGCAGGCAACCGCTACACCCCATCCCGGCGCGAACGGCGCACGATGGAAGCGGTGCCTGCACGACTAGGCATCACATCGATTCGGCTATAAGTATTAAAGTTTTATAGCTTCTTTGCTTCGAAAGGGCGCGGCTCACCTTGGCCGCCCTCGCGAACCGAGGTGCCTTTCAGGACGGCTCCATCCACGGAGCCCTCATATTTCGTGACCATTGCGCCATTTGGCGTGTCAAACGAGGTGGTGAAGCTGAATTTGTTGCCGTCCAGCTTCCCATCCTTGATCTCGGACGTACGCTCGCCGCGAGGGCTGGTGCTGGTGACCGAGCCAGTCAGTTTCGACCCGTCGGCCTTGAGATCGAAGACCATGGTGATGGTCATCGATTGGCCGCCCCGATCCATGGTCCGTTCAAACTTCCATTTCCCGTCGATGTCGGCGCCGAAAACGGCCGTCGAGGCGATGAGGGAAAGAACAAAAGTCGCTGCAAGTGTCTTCATCAATACGCTCCTGCTACATTGAAAAGCGTTGCGAGTGGGGCAGAGATTACCGGATGGACGCGAATTTTTCGTTTATTGACGTCAGTCTGCCGGTTCCCCTGGCGCGCGCATTCACCTACAGCCTGCCGGAAACGCTGCGCCACCGCGCCCGCGCCGGCTGCCGGATCGTCGTTCCATTCGGGTCGCGCAAGATGACCGGCGTCATCCTGAAGGCCCACAACCATCCCCCCGAAGTCGAGACCAGGGAAGCGCTGCCGGCTGCTCGACGAAGAGCCTGTTTTTGACGCAAAACTGCTCGATTTGGGCCGCTGGGTGGCGGAATACTATTGCGCGCCGCTGGGAGACGTGCTGCGGGCGATGGCGCCGCTCTCCGGAGAAGTACGCAAGTCGCGGATCTGGACGCTGACCGACCGGGGCCATGAAGTCGTCCGGCAACTGCTGATGGCGGAAGCCGACGAGGATCCGGCCGTCGCGATCCTGCGCTCCCTGGAACGCAGGACGTTGAGCGAGACGACGCTGGAGCGCAAGCACGCCTCGGCCAAAAAGTTCCTTAAAACGTTGGAACGCAAAGGGTTGGTCGAGCAGGAGCAGGAACTCGCCGATCGCGATCCACTGCGTGCCCCGGCCTCGCGGCTGAGCGTCGAATTCCAGGGCCGCCCGGAAGGCGGAAAGCTCAACAAGGCCGAGCGCGAACTGATGGCCTACCTGGAGTTGCATCCCGGCGTCCACAACCTGGAAGAACTGTCCAAAACCGTGAAGGGCGCGAGTGTGGCGGCGCGCTCGCTGGCGCGCCGCAAGCTGCTCGACCTGAAACCGGAAGCACTCACCTCCAACACCGCCTGGGCCAAGCCGCGGCATGCTCTGAACCCGCAGCAGCAGACGGCGGTGGACGCCATCTGCGCGGTGCTGGAGGAGAAGCGCTTCCAAACCTTTCTGCTGCACGGCGTTACGGGATCCGGCAAGACCGAGGTCTATATGAACGCCATCGAGGCCGCACTGGCGAAGGGCCTCGGCGCGCTGATGCTGGTGCCGGAGATTGGCCTGACCCCGGCGGCCGCCGGACAGTTTCACGCGCGCTTCGGCGACCGCGTGGCGATTCTGCATTCGGCCTTCAACGACAGCGAGCGCGCGGCGCAGTGGCGGCGGCTGCGGTCGGGCGAGGCGACCGTGGCCATCGGGACGCGCTCGGCGGTCTTTGCTCCGGTGCGCAACCTGGGGCTGCTCATCGTGGACGAGGAACACGACGGCAGCTACAAGCAGGAAGAGACGCCGCGCTACAACGGCCGCGACGTGGCCATTCTGCGCGGCCGCGAGGCGGGCGCCTGCGTCGTGCTCGGCTCCGCCACGCCGAGCCTGGAAAGCCGCTACAACGTCGAGCGTGGCAAGTCGCGTCTCCTGGAGTTGCCCGACCGTGTGGGCGACCGTCCGATGCCGAAGGTCGAACTGGTAGACATGCGCGAGGAATTTCTGGAGACGCGCACCAATAAGGTCTTCTCGCGGCGCGTGGTCGACGAGGTACAGTCGAAACTCGAAGCCGGCGAGCAGGCGATGCTCCTGATGAACCGGCGCGGATTCTCGTCGTCAGTGGCCTGCCGGAGTTGCGGCGAGCGGATCGAGTGCGTGAATTGCGCCGTCGCGATGACCTGGCACAAGCGCGAGAACCGTCTGCTGTGCCACATCTGCAATTACGCGACACGCGTGCCGGCGGTATGCCCAAAGTGCGATAGCGAACATCTCCACTTTCTAGGCAGCGGGTCGGAACGTGTGGAAGAGGAACTGCACAGGCACTTTGCGACGGCCCGGATCGCGCGGCTGGATCGCGATACCGTGACCGGCAAACACAAGTACGAAGAGATACTGAGCGGGTTTCGCGAAGGGAATTTCGATATTCTCGTCGGAACGCAGATGATTGCCAAGGGCCACGACATCCCGAACGTGACGCTGGTCGGGGTGGTGAATGCCGACATCGGCCTGGGCGTGCCGGACTTCCGCGCCGCGGAGCGGACCTTCCAGTTGCTGACGCAGGTGGCGGGCCGCGCGGGACGGCACGACCTGCCGGGTACGGTGCTGGTGCAGACCATCAATCCGGATCATTATGCAATTCGTTGCGCCGCACAGCAGAATTACGCGAAGTTCTATGAGAAAGAAATCGAGTTCCGGCGACTAATGAGATATCCGCCCTTCAGCGCGCTGGCGAACGTGCTGGTCCGCGCGGAAAAGCAGGAAGACGCTTTGCGGATGAGCGGCACTCTGGCGGAGCTCATGAAGCAGCCGGAGGACGGGATGAAGGTAATGGGACCGGCCGAGGCGCCGGTGCCGAGGTTGAAGAATGAGTTCCGATATCAGATGCTAATCAAAGCGAGGTCTCGCCCGCGTCTGAATGAAACGCTGCAGCGCTTGCAGCGTCATGCACTTATGGAGAAATGGCCGGCGACGGCGCTGGTGGTGGATGTTGACCCACTGAGCCTTACGTGAGATACCGAACTTCAGTTGCTAAAGCCGTTTGAATACAACACGGCAAACATGATTGCCTCGCTGTCGTTTTATGGCCAGCGGGAGCAGCGCCGCGGGATGACGCTTGTGACCGCACCCGTGAGCCATGCCGCATTCAACGTGGCCGCGATCGATGCGCCGGCGACGGATGAGGCGGACCTGCTGTTCCGGGTGAATGAGGCGTCGGAGCACTTCCGCGCGCTGGGGCGTGGGTGGAACTTCTACGCCTGCGAAGACATGCTGGACGCGCGCACGGCTCGCCGGCTCGACCTGTTGCTTGACGAGATGGGGCTGGTCCGGATTCTGGATGCGCCCGGCATGGAAGCGGACGAGTTGGAAGCTCCGCGACGCCACGTTCCGGAACTTCAATACGAGTCCGTGACGACGCAGCGGGCGCGGCTGGCGTTTACGGGTCTCGTGGCGATTGCGTTCCATGTCCCCTACGACACGGCGAAGACGCTGTACCTGCCCGAAGAGCGCTGGCGCCCGGAAGAAGGCTCGCCGACGGCTCTGCAAGGCTTGGTGGGCTACCTCGATGGCTCGCCGGTGACCTGCGCGGCAACGATGGAGCATGCCGGCGTCCTGGGTGTCTATTCCGTGGCTACGCTCAAGGAATATCGCCGCAACGGCTATGCGGAAGCCGTTGTGCGGCACGCCGTGTCGGAATATCGCAAGCGAGGCTCTTCGGGCCGGCTGGTGCTGCAATCGACGCCGGAAGGCCGGCGCCTGTACCGCGCGATGGGATTCCGGCGCACTACGCGCTTTGCCGTGTACTCCACGCTCTGAGCCAGTCGCAGGCGGCCTGCAGATCCTCGTTGAACGGCTTGTCGCATGTGCGCGGTGGGCAGATGGCAACGAACGCCTCGCGCAGACTCTCCAGGCGGATGCCCGTTTTCAAAGGCCGCAGCGATTCCAGCGCTTGCGTGGCGCACATCCACTCAATCGCCAGCACCGCGCAAAGATGGTCCGTGGACTGACGCAGCTTGAGCGCCGACGTCATGCCCATGCTGACGAAGTCCTCCTTGTTTCCGCTGGTCGGCACCGAGCCGGGCGAAGCCGGCGTGGCCAGCACGCGGCACTCCGCCAGCAGCGCGGAGGCGGTCACCTGGAGCATCATGTGCCCGGATTCGAGTCCCGGATGCGTGGCGAGAAACGGCGGTAGTCCTTCGTTGAAGGATGGATTCAACAGCCGGTCGGTGCGGCGCTCGCTGATCCCGGCCAGCGCGGTAAGAGCCACTGCCAGGAAGTCGCACTGAAACGCGAGGTGCTCGCCGTGGAAGTTCCCGCCGGAGACGATGTCGTCGTCGAACACCAGCGGATTGTCCGTGGCTGCGTTGAGTTCGATGGAGAAAACGCGGCGGGCCTCCGAGATGGCGTCGCGCGCCGCGCCGTGCACCTGCGGCGCGCAGCGCAGCGAATAGGCATCCTGGACGCGCGGGCACGTGGCGTGGGTCTCGCGGATCTGGCTGCCTTCGAGCAGCGCGGTGAGATGCGCGGCGCTGGCCTGCTGTCCCGGATGCGGGCGGGCGTCGTGGATGCGCGGATCGAAGGCGCGCGGCGTACCCCGCAGAGCGTCCAGCGAGAGCGCGCAGGCGGCATCGGCGGCCTCGCACAGGGCTTCCAGGTCGAGCAGCGCGAGCGTGCCGATGGCCAGCATCGCCTGCGTCCCATTCACCAGCGAGATGCCTTCCTTAGCCTGTAGTTGCACGGGTTCGAGACCGGCTGCTTGCAGGGCATCCGCGCCGCTCAGCCGCTCTCCCCGGTACCAGGCCTTGCCCTCGCCCGTGAGAACGAGAGCCGTGTGCGCCAGCGGAGCAAGATCGCCGCTGGCGCCGACGCTGCCGCGCGAGGGCACCACGGGCGTGACGCCGCAATTCAGCAGGTCGCACAGCCGCTGGGCGATCACCGGCCGGATGCCCGAAAGGCCCTTGGCCAGGACGTTGGCGCGGATCAGCATCATCGCCCGGACGACTTCGACGTCGAGCGGATCGCCGATACCGCAGGCGTGCGAGCGCAGCAGGTTCTGCTGCAATTGGGCCAGGTCCGAGTGCGGGATGCGCTGGTTGGAAAGGAATCCAAAGCCGGTGTTGACGGCGTATACGGGCTCGTCGCCGGCGGCCAGCCGGTCGACCGTGGCGCGGGAGGCGCGCATTCGTTCTATCGCTTCAGGAGCGAGGGAAACCTGCTCGCCATTTCGCGCCACTCGGGCGACATCTTCGGGCTGCAGCGTGGAGCCTGTGAGAATCGAGCATTGCACTCCTCAGGGTAAACCGCCGCTATGCTCAAGGTGCAAGTGTGGGGCGGCGCTCCAGCGCCGCGTGGGGCCTCCAGGCCCCGCCGACTAGCCTAATGCCTGAGCGGGCGCTGGAGCGCCGCCCCACGTATGGAGCTCAAGTGGAAAGACGTCCGTTTGAAGAGACTGTGCTCGCCGCGCCCTACGCCGGTCTGGGCGTGCTGCCGGTCTGCATCCTGCTGGACCACGTGCGCAGCATGTACAACGTCGGTGCGTTCTTCCGCACGGCCGACGGCGTGCGCGCCGAGCGGCTGTACCTGTGCGGCATCACGGCCAAGCCGGACCAGCCCGGCGTCGCCAAGACTGCGCTCGGCGGCGAAGCGAACGTGGCCTGGGAGCACTACTACGACGCCCTGGTGCCACTCCGCATGCTCGCGTCGCGCGGCTACCAGATTGCCGCGATGGAGACCACCGACGACGCCGTAGACCTGTTCGACTGGCAGCCGCGTTGGCCGGTATGCGTGGTCTTCGGCAACGAGGTCGACGGGGTCGGCGACGCTCTGCTCTCGGCCTGCGATGTGAAAGTGCGCCTGCCGATGCGCGGCGTGAAGTACTCACTGAACGTTGCCACCGCGGGCGGCGTGGTGTTGTACGAGCTATTGAGGAAATACAGGCGGCTGCGGGAGGAGCGCTAACGCCGTGCCATGGAGCGTGCGACATAGAAACGGACGCCGGCGCGATTGTCTGGCAAAGTCGCCGAAAGCCGAGCGTATGAGTACGCAAGCCAGAGAGCGCCGGCGTGGGGCAGCTTGGCAAGCTGCGGCCGATTGGCAATCGGCCAACTGGCACTTTGGCGCGAGACGGCGGCGGTAGCCAACCGCCGCGCAGGATGCCATCCTGCCCCACGATTCCGGCAGCGGTACCACTTCTGTGTCGTGCACCCGGTGCCATGGAGCATGCTTCGGCACAGAGCCGTTCTCCCCGAGGCGATAATGTTTGAGACACTGTTTCGTAGATTCGACCATCGGGGCCAATTGACTATGATTACAAGACGTCGCTGGATGGAAATGACCTTCGGCGTTACTGCCGCCGAATTGAGTTTGAGAGCCTTCACCGCTCCGGTACCGCGCACGGCGCCTGATGTCGAGATTCTGCTGAGTAGCGGAGAGCGATTGCTGCTGAGTTCCTTGAGGGGAAAGGTCGTCGCGCTGGAGTTTCTGCTTACCAACTGCATCCACTGCCAGCGCTGCTCGGGGATTCTGCAGCAGATGTACCAGGAGTTTGGACCGAAGGGCTTCCAACCTGTCGGAGCGGCCATTAACGACAACGCGGGTGCGCTGGTCTCCACGTACATGGGCAATCTCGGCCTGAAATATCCGGTGGGTGTGACTCCGCGAAAAGTAGCTTACGACTTTCTGGGTTACGGCATGAACGAGCCGCTGCATACGCCACAACTCGTTTTCATCGATAGAAAAGGCATAGTCCGCGCGCAGTACTCTGGTGATGGCGACTTCTTCAGGAACGAAGAAGTCAACGTGAGAAACCAGATCGAGGCGATGCTGAAGGGCGCCGGCGCCAAGCCTACACGCGCCAAAAAGCCCGCGATGAAATAGCAGCCCGGTTCCGCGGTGCGCCCCAAGCGGCGAAATCTTTGCGAAACCGCCATTCCTCCTGAACTTCCCATCGCAGTGGCGCAGGTTTCACTACTACCGCCGGAACTCGAAAAATTGCCTCAAGCGCCCGTAAACGATATGATTCCCCATTACAGGAGAAAAGAGTCTGAATCGCCGCACATTTATCGCCACCGCGGCGGCCGCCGGAGCGGTCGCATGCACGGGCCGCCAGGAGACATCGTGGCGGACCCTGAGCGCCGATGAGGCCACTACGCTCGAAGCCTGGTGCGAGTGTCTGATCCCCGAGGATGCCGACCCCGGCGCGAAGAACGCCGGCGTGGTGCACTACATCGACATTCAGCTCACCAGGAAGTTCAAGCGCCACCGCAAGGCGTACGCTCAGGCGATCTCCGCGCTCGACGCGCTGGCGCGCGAACGGCACGCCGCCGCCTTCGCCACGCTGCCATTCGAAGAGCGGACGCTCCTGCTGGCCGCATTCGAGAAGGGCGAGAACGCCAAGGCTTTTAACATGGTGCTCGATCACACGCTGCAGGGCTTCTTCGGCAGCCCGCGTCACGGTGGCAACAAGGATTACGCGAGTTGGCGCATGGTGGGCGTGCCGCCTATGCCCGTGCGCGGGCGATTGCAGTACTCGCTCACTGACCCAGCGTCCAAAGGGGGAATCAGCTAATGCCTCTCCCCATGGTGGACGCCGTCATTGTCGGAGCGGGCGCGGGTGGCCCGATCGTTGCCAAAGAACTGGTCCGCGCCGGCTGGCGCGTCGTGCTGCTCGAGCGCGGCAAATGGAACACGCCGTGGGACTGCCTGAAGGACGATCTGCGCAACCAGCGCAACTCGAACCTCGGCAATCCCTTCGGGCCGGAAGACGAGGGCAATCCGCGCGTGATCGTCTCGATGGACGGCAAAGAGAGTGTCGTGGCCCCGTACGAAGGCGGCTATAACAACAACGCCGCGTGCGTCGGCGGAGGCACGCTGAGCTACGGCGCGATGGCCTGGCGCTTTCAACCCAACGATTTTCAGATGGCGTCGAAATACGGCGTGCTGGAAGGCTCGACGCTCGCCGACTGGCCTGTTTCCTACGACGACCTGGAACCGTATTACGAAAAGGCCGAATGGGAATTGGGAGTCTCGGGCGACGTTTCGAACGATCCCTTTAAGGGGCCTCGCAAGAAGCCGCTGCCCATGCCGCCCGTTTCGCCGCAAGGGCGCGAGTTCGAGATTCTGGACAAGGCCGCGCGCAAGATCGGGCTGCATCCGTTCCATATCCCGATGCTGCGCAACTCGGTGCCCTACAACGGACGGCCGGCCTGCATGCGCTGCCGCTGGTGCGTCGGATTCGCCTGCGAAGTGGACGCGAAAAACGGCACGCAGAACACGGTGCTGCCCGTGGCGCTGAAGACGGGCCTGCTGGAGCTGCGCACCGAGTGCATGGCCAAAGAGATCGTCGTCGACGAGCGCGGCCGTGCCAGCGGCGTTCGCTACTTCGATCGCGAAGGCCGCTCGTGGGAGCAGCCGGCGCGCGTGGTGGTCTGTTCCGGCGGAGCCATCGAGTCGGCGCGCCTGTTGCTGAACTCGGCCACTCCAACGTTTCCGCATGGTCTCGGCAACCGCTACGACTGGGTGGGGCGCAACCTGCAAGGGCATACCTACACCGGCGCGTGGGGCATGTTCGACGAGATCGTTTACGACGATCTCGGACCCGGCGCGACCATCGCCATCTCCGATTTCAACCACGGCAATCCCGGCATGCGCGGCGGCGGAGCGCTGTGCAACGAGTTCATCCGGCTGCCCTATCAATTTGTGGGCGCCCGTCCACCCGAGGTTCCGCGCTGGGGGCAGGCCTATAAGGACTGGGTGCGCAAAGCTTACCGGCGCACGATCAGCGTCATGGGGCCGACGCAGGAGATGCCGGTCTTCGACTCCCGCATTCAGCTCGACCCGCAGGTGCGCGACAAGTTCGGCATCCCCGTGGCGCGCATCTCCGGTCCGCGGCATCCGCACACGCTCGAGATCAGCAACGTTCAGGCCAAACACGCCGAGGACTGGCTGAAAGCGGCGGGCGCCGTGAAGACCTGGCTGAGGCTCTCGGGACAGGGTACGTCGGGCGGCCAGCACCAGGCGGGCACCTGCCGCATGGGCAACGACGCGAAGACTTCCGTGGTGGATCGCGACTGCCGCGTGCATGACCTCGAAAACGTGTACGTGGTGGACGCCAGCGTGAACGTCACCAACGGCGGATTCAATCCCGTGCTGACCATCATGGCCAACGCCTACCGGGTCGGCGAGAAGATGGCCCAGACGCACGCGAAGGCTCGCGGTTGAAGGAGCAGGTCCCCGACATGAAGATTGCAGTAGTTCTTGGTCTCATCCTTCTCGCCGCGATTCTGATGGTTCCCACGGCGAGTTTCGTCTACGAAGCCGGCGCGCCCGGCGCCTGCGCGCGCTGCCATGAAATGGCCGTGCCCGTGGATCAATGGGCCGGTTCGGCGCATCGCGGAGTCACTTGCGCGAAGTGCCACGGCGACGCGTTGACCACCGACGCGCAGTTCCATATGACGAACGCGCGGCGCGTCGTCGAGCACAACTTCGGCCAGGTCGCCGAGCAGGCCCGCCTGCGTCCGGCCGACGTGTATGCCATCATGCAGCGCTGCCAGAAATGCCATCCGCAGGAGTACGCCTCCTGGGCGGCCGGACCGCATTCGGTGAAGTACACGCCCCTCTTCCTCGACCAGAAACACAACAGTGAGCGGCACCTGATGGACGATTGCCTGCGCTGCCACGGCATGCACTATCAGGGCGGCATCCGCGACCTGGTGACCCCGCTGAACAACCAGGGTCCCTGGAGTTTCCGCGACGCCTACTACGCGGATAAGCCGGCCATCCCGTGCCTCACCTGCCACGCCATCCACGCGCATGGCAAGCCGCTTGAGGGGCTTCGTCCGCAAGGCGACCATCTCCCGCAAGGAAGACGTGATGACGCCGTCGCTGGCCTTCTTCGACCGCCGCTCGCAATCGTCCGTATCGGTGGCGATGCTGCCGCTGCCCGCGGTTCACGACGGCGAGCGCGCGGTGAAGATGAGCCCGGACCAGAGGCAGGCTCTGTGCTATCAATGCCACGCTCCGCTAGGCAATACGCAGGTGAACTCGGGCGACGACCGGACGCCGGTGGGCGTGCACGAGGGTCTGTCGTGCTTCGCCTGCCACGACAAGCATAAGCAGTCCACGCGCGCCTCGTGCGCCACGTGCCATCCGAAGATGTCCAACTGCGGTCTCGACGTCGAGAAGATGGATACGACGTTCTTCAGCAAGCAGAGCGGTCACAACATCCACTTCGTGAAATGCGCGGACTGCCACCCGAAGGGCATCCCGGCCAAGAAGATCAAGCAGGAACTAGCGAAGCGGTAGCGCCGCGTGGTGGGGCAAACTTCATTCTGCCATGCGCTTGGCCTTAAATGAGGCGCGGTAGGCAGCTTCTCGGAGCATTACGCGCGTGGGAAATTACGTCTGGCTGGTCTACCGCACGAGCTTCCTTCGGCCAGAAACCACACTTCCGCGGCTCAAGTTTGTTTTCTGCTCTAGTCAGACGTTAAACTCCGAATAGTGATGCCTAATACTGGCGAGGAAGTTTTCGATACAAAGTATGAAGACCCATACGAGTCTGAGCGACTAAGCATTATTGAGTCCCTGATCCCCGATGCGAGTACCACTGGCACAGCGGCACTGGACATCGGGTGCGGATCGGGCTACCTATCGCGCCTGCTGATGGCCCGCGGTTGGGCTGTGACGGCCGTGGATCTGGATGCGGGCAACGTCGAGCGGGCTTCCGCGCGCGTAACAAAGGCAATTCACGGCGACGCGTTGTCCGTGTGCCGCTCACTCCCCTCTTCTTGCTTCGATCTGATCTGCGGCTTCGAGCTGATTGAGCACGTCTCGCGCGACGATGGCGCGGCCCTCTTAGCTGAGTGGGCCCGCATCTGCCGAAACGGTGGGTTTCTGCTGGTCTCTACTCCCAATCGCATGTCGCCGGAAGGTTTATATGGCTACTACTACTGCGAACTCCTGCGGGATATTCGATGGGAAGCGTGGGACGCGACACACCAGTACATTTATTCGTCCGTCGAGCTGCTTCGGAAAATGCGGCGGGCTGGCTGGCGGCCTGAGACCGTTCTCGGCTATCACTACCATGGCCGCATCTCGCTTCCGCTGAGAGCATCCAGACGCTTCCCATTGAATCGGTTCGGGTTCAATACGTTGGTCCGCGCCCGGTTGCAATCGGATTGAGGTCATTCGCCACGATAAGCGCGAATGTCAGCCCGATTAGCCCGCCTGCAATTCAGCCGGTTTTATCGGCGACGCCATTCAGAGCGCTCTGACCCAAATGCGGCCAGCGCCGCGGTAACATGCGACCTTAGACTCAGCCTCGGCCCTGTAGTTCCTGCAATCGTTCCGGCCGTCAATTTTTGAAAAACCGCGTTACCGGAAACTACCCCACGCACCCGAAACCCGCCCGCCTGCCCGCCCCTTACGCCACTCTTACGCCTTCTTTATGCCTTCCTTATGACCTGCTCCGTACGCTTGATATCGGAGGCCAGGAATGGCATCGGCTTATTGGGCGTCAGAGTTTTCGATGATTCGGGTTGTGGAGTCCGAGGAGTGGTCGGGCGCTGAAGCGGCCGAAGGCGTCGACCTGCCGCTGGACATCATCGTCTTGCACACCTCCGATTCCTCCACGCGCCGGGCGCTGAAAACGGCGTCCATCTTTGCTACGGAGCTGTCGGGGCGAGTGCATATCGTAGCGCCCCGGGTAGTGCCCTTTGCGCTGGACCTGCATACTCCGCAGGTCCCCGTGAGCTTCACAGCGAATCAGCTTCGGGAACTCGCCGCGGATGCCGGCGTGGATGTTGCCATCGACGTCATTCTGTGCCGCGACCTGATGAGCACGCTATCCAAAGTGCTCAAGCCCCAATCGGTCATCGTGTTGGGCGAGAGCAACTCTCCGTGGCGGAGGTTCGGTTTGATGTGGGGTTGGCTGGGACGCCAAAACCGGTTGGCCCGGCGGCTGCGCGCCTTGGGCCATCAGGTTATTTCTGCCGATCTCTTCTGAGGTGCAAAATGCTCGATCTCTTCTACATCGCGGTGACATTGTTCTTCTTCGCGGGCTGCTGGTTGCTGACGAAGGCCTGTGACAAGCTCTAGGGCCATGACCGCGAGGTCTTGCGTGGCCGAGAAGCTGCTCGGGCGCCGGAACGGAGCCGCAACCGTTAGGGAGCGGTGGGTGTCCACTGCGGGACCGCTCTCTTCGTTCGCGGCTCTGTGCTGTCAGGCGGGAGACGGCTGGACCGCAGATGGATTCGCGGGGGGCAGTGCAGGGGCACGGGCGCCTTACATTGCAGTCGGAAAGCCAGCCCGTCTTCGCTCAGGAAAGGTTGTTCGAAATGGATTACATCGTCGCCGGAATCGCATCGATTCTCCTGTTTGTTTACCTGATCTACGCGCTACTGAAGCCGGAGCGGTTCTGAAAGCCCGGTTCTGAGGTTCCAATGACTACGAATGGTGTTCTGCAAATCGCGGTTTTCTTCCTGCTGGTTCTCGCTATGGCCAAACCGCTCGGCGTCTTCATGACGCGGGTTTTCGCGGGAGAGCGCACGTTCCTGCACCCGGTGCTGAGGCCTCTCGAACGGCTGTGCTATGTGCTGGGCGGCGTGAACCCGGAAACCGAGCAACGCTGGACGCAGTACGCCGGCAGTCTGCTGGCTTTCAGCGTCTTCAGCGCCCTGCTGCTGTACGCGATACAGCGGTTGCAAGGCTTCCTGCCGTTCAATCCGATGGGCTTCGGTACGGCTCACGCGCCAGGCGGCGCCACCGCGATGACGCCCGACCTGTCGTTCAACAACGCCGTCAGCTTCACCACCAATACGAATTGGCAGAACTATCCCGGCGAGGCGACGTTGAGCTACCTGGTCCAGATGGCCGGCCTGACGATGCACAACTTCACGTCGGCCGCCGCCGGCATGGCCATTGCCGTGGCCATGATCCGCGGCTTCGCGCGCCAGCAGTCGAAGACCATCGGCAACTTCTGGGCCGACCTGGTGCGCGCCACGGTGTACGTCCTCCTGCCGCTTTCTCTGGTGTTGGCACTGTTCTTCTGCTCTCAGGGCGTGATTCAGAATCTCAAGCCGTACACCCAGGCGACCACGGTCGAGGGCAAGACGCAGACCATCGCGCAAGGCCCTGTGGCTTCGCAGGAAGCCATCAAAATGTTGGGCACCAACGGCGGCGGCTTCTTCAACGCCAATTCGGCGCATCCGTTCGAGAATCCCACGCCGCTCACCAATTTCGTTCAATTGCTGTGCATCTTCGCGATTCCGGCGGGACTGACTTATGTCTTCGGCAAGATGGTCGGAGATACGCGGCAGGGCTGGGCGCTGTTTGCCGCGATGAGCGTGCTGTTCCTGGCGGGGGTGCTCGTCTTGTACCCGGCCGAACAAGCCGGGAACCCGATCCTGTCGAAGCTGGGCGTGCAGAGCGCGCCCACGGCGACGCAGACCGGCGGAAACATGGAGGGCAAGGAAGTCCGCTTCGGCATCGCCGCCACCGCGCTCTTCGGAACGGTCACGACGGACGCGAGTTGCGGCGCGGTCAACGGGATGCACGACAGTTTGACGCCGCTCGGCGGCCTGGTGCCGCTGTTCAATATGGAGACCGGCGAGGTCATCTTCGGCGGCGTCGGCGCGGGCCTGTACGGCATGCTGCTCTTCGCGATTCTCGCGGTCTTCATCGCGGGACTGATGGTAGGCCGCACGCCTGAGTACCTGGGTAAGAAGATCGAAGGCAAGGAGGTCAAGATGGCGATGATTGCGTTGATCGCCACCTCGGCCGCCATCCTGCTCTTCAGCGGCGCCTCCACCGTGATCCAGTTCGCCAAGACGAGTTACTGGAATCCGGCGCTAGGCCCAGCGACGGCCAACCTCAATAACGGCGGGCCGCACGGCTTCGGCGAGATTCTCTACCTGTTCACCAGCTCCGCCGCGAATAACGGCAGCGCCTTCGGAGGCATCAATGGAAACACGCCCTGGTACAACCTGACCGGCGGGCTCACGATGCTGATCGGACGCTTCCTGTTCATTCTTCCGCTGCTCGCCGCCGCTGGAAGTCTGGCCGCTAAGAAGCGCGTACCGGTCACCAGCGGAACGCTGCCCACCCACGGTCCGCTGTTCGTTGGATTGCTGGTCGGAACGGTGGTGATCGTGAGCGCGCTGACGTTCTTTCCGGCGCTCTCGCTGGGTCCCATCGTCGAACATTTTCTGATGCAGTCGGGGAGGCTATTCTAGTTATGCCGCAAGCGACGCTCGATAAGAAACCGCTGGCTCTCACGCAAATGAACGGCTCTGACGACCCCTCGCAATTGCTGCCGAAGAAGTTGGCGCACGCTCGTCCACTGTTCGATCGCGCCATCCTGCGACGGGCCACGAAAGACTCGTTCGTCAAGCTGAACCCGCGCGCGCTGCTCAAGAATCCGGTCATCTTCGTCGTGGAAGTAGGCGCGGCGCTGACCACCATCTTCCTCGTCCGCGACATCGTCACCGGTGGCGTAGGCATCGGCTTCACGCTGCAGATTGCGCTGTGGCTGTGGTTTACGGTTCTGTTCGCCAACTTCGCCGAGGCGATGGCCGAAGCGCGTGGCAAAGCACAGGCCGACTCGCTGCGCAAGACGAAGACCGATTCGCTAGCCCGTAGGGTTGTCGGAGACCACACCGAGCCCGTGCCGGCTTCAAGGCTGCGAGCCGGCGACGTGGTGCTGTGCGATGCAGGCGAGATCATCCCCGGCGACGGCGAGGTGATAGAGGGCATCGCGACGGTGGACGAGTCGGTGATCACCGGCGAGAGCGCGCCCGTGATTCGCGAGTCCGGCGGAGACCGCAGCGCGGTGACGGGCGGTACGAAGGTGCTGTCGGACCAGATCCGGATTCGCATTACTTCGAATCCAGGGGAAACGTTCCTCGACCGCATGATCGCGCTTGTGGAAGGCGCCGAGCGTCAGAAGACGCCCAACGAGATCGCGCTGAACATTCTGATCGCGGGCCTGACGCTGATCTTCCTGATGGCGGTAATCACGCTGCAGCCATTCGCGCAATACAGCGTGACGTCGGCGGGATCGGGCAGCGTTCCCAGTGTGGCGGTGCTGGTGTCGCTGCTGGTCTGTCTGATTCCCACAACCATTGGCGGGCTGCTTTCCGCCATCGGCATCGCGGGCATGGACCGCGTGATGCAGCACAACGTTCTCGCCATGAGCGGCAAGGCGGTGGAGGCATCGGGCGACGTGAACACTTTGCTGCTGGATAAGACGGGCACCATTACCATCGGCAATCGCGAGGCGGCCGAATTCCTCGCGGTGCGTGGCGTGACCGACGCCGAATTGGCCGACGCCGCGCAGCTTGCGAGCCTGGCCGACGAGACGCCCGAGGGCCGTTCCGTCGTAGTTCTGGCGAAAGAGAAGTACGGCCTGCGAGGCAGGGAAGTGGCCAGGCACGAGGCGCACTTCATCCCGTTCTCCGCTTACACGCGCATGAGCGGAGTCGACCTGGACGGACGGCATCTGCGCAAAGGCGCGACCGAAGCTATCACCCGCTTTATTCAGGAGCAAGGCGGGGAAGCGCCGCAGGATCTCATCGAAATCTCGGAGCGCATTTCCAGGCAGGGCGGCACTCCTCTGGCGGTTGCGGACGGTCGCCGCGGATTGGGAGTTATCAACCTGAAAGATGTGGTGAAGGGGGGCATGAAGGAGCGGCTGGCCCAGTTGCGAGCGATGGGCATCCGCTCCGTCATGATCACCGGCGACAATCCGCTGACGGCCGCGGCCATCGCGGCGGAGGCCGGTGTGGACGACTTCCTGGCCCAGGCCTCGCCGGCCGACAAGCTGGAGTACATCAAGAAAGAGCAGGCCGGAGGACGCCTGGTGGCGATGACCGGCGATGGCACCAACGACGCGCCGGCTCTAGCTCAGGCGGACGTCGGTCTGGCGATGAATACGGGCACCATGGCCGCGAAAGAAGCGGGCAACATGGTGGACCTGGATTCCAATCCGACCAAGCTGATCGAGGTGGTAGCCATCGGCAAGCAGTTGCTGATCACGCGCGGCGCGCTCACTACGTTCTCGATCGCCAACGACGTGGCCAAGTACTTCGCCATCATTCCGGCGATGTTCATGGCGACATATCCCGTGCTGGGCAAGCTCAACATCATGGGCCTGCACAACCCGCAGAGCGCCGTGCTTTCGGCCGTGATTTTCAACGCGCTGATCATCATCGCGCTGGTGCCGCTGGCGCTGCGCGGCGTGAAGTACCGCCCGGAGAGCGCGGCGTCGCTGCTGCGCCGCAATCTGCTCGTTTATGGTTTGGGCGGGATCCTCGTGCCGTTCCCCGGCATCTGGGCGATCGACCAGATCGTGCACGTTCTTCATTTGGCTTGAGGACAGGTTTATGTGGAAACAACTTTTACCCGGATTGCGATTCACCCTGGTGCTGACGGTTCTCACCGGCATGCTCTACCCCGGCGTGGTGACCGGCCTATGCCAGGTGCTTTTTCCAAAGCAGGCCAATGGCAGTCTGATTGTGCGGAATGGGCGCGTGGCCGGCTCCGAGCTGATCGGCCAGAACTTCTCGCGGCCCGAATACTTCCAGCCCCGGCCATCGGCGGCCGGCAATGACGGCTATGACGCCACGGCTTCCAGCGGCTCGAATCTGGGCCCGACGAGTCAGAAGCTTTCCGATCGCGTGAAGGCTTCTGCCGCCAAGTTCCGGCAGGAGAATCCGTCCTTCGCCGGACCGTTGCCGGCCGACCTGGTGACCGCAAGCGCCAGCGGTCTCGATCCGCACCTGAGCCCCGCCGCCGCGGATGCGCAGGTGGCCAGGATCGCCGCGGCACGCGGCGTTCCGCCGTTCAAGATCCAGGAACTGGCAACCGGCTTTGTCGAGGCACGCGATCTCGGGTTGTTTGGCGAGCCGCGCGTGAATGTCTTGAAGCTGAATCTCGCGCTCGATAGCACCTATCCCGTGGCGAAGTGAGAGGCGCCCTGGGAACGCCGATCTCCAGATCGGCCCATTGCCGTCGAAACGGGTGCCGGGCGGAGCCGATCTGGAGATCGGCGTTCCCAGAGCGCGACGTGCCTCATAATCGGGAGTGAATCAGCCGATGCCTGACACTCTCAACCGGCGGCCTACACCCGATGAACTGCTGAAGCGGGTGGAGGCCGAAGAACGCTACCAACGCCGAGGAAGGCTCAAGGTCTTTCTCGGTTACGCCTCCGGTGTGGGAAAGACCGAGCGGATGCTCGATGAGGGCCGCCGCCGCAAGATGCGCGGAGAGGACGTGGTAGTTGCGTCTGTCCAGCCCGATCCATCGGTGAAGGCGCGCGAGCTGCTGGACGGCTTCGAGATCATCCCGAATTCGACGAGTTTGGGCAGTCCCGCAATTGACGTGCCTGCCGTGCTGCGCCGCCGCCCGGGCGTCTGCCTCATTGACGGATTGGCGTACGACAACCCGCCGGGCAGCGCACACCCGCAACGCTGGCAGGACGTCGAGGACCTGCTGGCCGCCGGCATCTCCGTCATCACCTCCCTCAATTTGCAGTTCGTCGCGGAACGGCAGAAGCAGGTGGAGGGAATCCGCGGCAAGACGGTCGCGAATTCCGTTCCCGAGTCGTTCCTGCGCAAAGCCGACGACATTGAGATCGTCGACGCTCCGCCCGAGTATTGCCTGGTGCGCTCCGCGCAGGGCGTCGACGGCGAGCCGGTCGATCCCGTTCAACTGGAGCGCCAGCTTTCCGAGCTGAGAGAAATTGCCTTGGTGATGGCCGCCGAGGTGGTGGATCACCAGCTTGAGGACTATCTTCGCCGCAAGGGCATCGAGATGGTCTATGGCACGCACGAACGCATTTTGGTGTGCGTGACCCCGCGCTCGAACGCCTCGCTGATGATCCGCCGGGGCCGCCGCCAGGCCGATCGATTTCATGGGGATCTGCACGTCGTCTACGTGGAGCAGGACGGTCTGAGTCCCTCGGACAAGAGAGTGCTCGAGACCAACCTCGAATGTGCGCGCGAGTCCGGCGCCGCAGTCGAAGTACTGCATGGCGATGACCCGATCGATGCGATTCTGGATTACGCGCGCCGCCAGGGCATTACACAAATCTTCGCCGGACACAGCCAGCGCTCCGGGTGGCTGGACCAATGGAAAGTGAATCCGGTGGAACGGCTGATCATGGGCGCGGATGGCATAGATGTCCGCATCTTTCCTCACGATGGACCCCACGGCGGGCCTCACGATAAATCAAATGGCGGGCATGGGGCATGAGCGGCGAGCCACCGCGCCGTCCAGGGCGTCTCAAGATCTTTCTCGGCTACGCAGCAGGCGTAGGCAAGACCTACAAGATGCTCGAAGAGGCGCAGCAGCTCAAGCGCGACGGCTTGGATGTCGTCGTGGGTTACTTCGAGCCGCACGGCCGGTCGGACACGATCGCGAAGCTCGAGGGTCTGGAGCTGATTCCGCGCAGACGATTGGAATATCGCGGACACACCTTCGAAGAGATGGATACCGACGCCATCCTGCGCCGCGCGCCCGCGATCTGCGCCGTCGACGAATTCCCGCACACCAATGTCCCCGGTTCGCTCCGGGGCAAGCGTTGGGAGGACGTGACCGTGCTGCTCGAGGCTGGAATCGACGTGCTGACTACGATGAACGTGCAGCACCTCGAAAGCCTCAACGACCGGATCCGCGAGATCTCGGGCATTCAAGTGCGCGAGACGATCCCCGACTGGGTGATGAAGCAGGCCAGCGAGGTGGTGCTCGTCGACCTCACTCCCGGCGCCCTTCTCAACCGCCTGCACCGTGGCTCGGTGTACGGTCCCGAAAAGGCGCAGAGCGCCATGGAGCACTTCTTCAAGGAACCCACGCTTGCCGCGCTGCGCGAACTCGCCCTGAGGCAGACGGCGCACGAGGTGGATGTCCGTCATGCGGAAGCCCCGCCGGCCGCGAATCCCGTGGGGACCCATGCCGCGTCCGTCTCGCAGTGTGCGGCCACCGTGGAGCAGCCGGAACGGATCCTGATTCACGTAACCGAGTCACCCACAACCGCGGCCCTGATCCGCCGCGGACGCCGTGTGGCGGATTACTTGAAGGCCGAGTGCTTCGCCGTGTGCGTCCTGCCCTGCGCTACGCTCGCTGAACTGCCGCGGGCGACGAGAGAGGCCGTCGAGAATCACCTGGACTTCGCCCGCAGGCTGCACATCGAAACGCACGTGCTGCAGGGGCAGGACGACGCCGCGACGCTGGTGGATTTCGCGCGCCGCAACGGCGTGACGCAGATCTTCCTGGCCAAACCGCGCAAGCGCGTGTTGCCGCTGCTTCAGAAGCGCCAGACCGCCATGCGGACGGTTGACCTGGCGAAAGACATGCAGGTGATCATCGTAGCCGAGCGGCGTTACGCCACCGCTTCTCAAACTTAGCCGGCGCTCCGAATCCGTTACCGTGCCATGCTGGTGCTGTCGCCGGGCATTGCTCTGGGAGGGGTTGCGGGCCATGAAACTGCTTGTGAGATCCGTCGGGATCGTCATTCTGCTCATGTGCGGTCCGGGCCTCCCCGGCGCACAGCCTCCACGCTCCCCATCCTTCTCCCGGCTGGATGCCGTCACGGTTCGGGAGCTGTTGCAGGCCCACAACCGCGTACGTGCTGAGCGGGAGCTTCCTCCTCTGCGTTGGTCGCTGCATCTGGAGACCTTGGCGCATGAGTGGGCCGTGCATCTGTCCAGCCTTGGCGCCTTGGAACACGACCACACCCGCCGGGTGGGGCAAAACCTATTCGCCAGTTGGGGGTCCACCAGCCGCCCGTCCTTCGTCGTCGCCAAATGGGCGGAGGAGTCGAAGGACTACGACGAGCGCCGGTTCCACTGTGCCGGCGGGCATGCGTGCGGGCACTTCACGCAACTGATATGGAGAGAAACCAAGGAAGTCGGCTGCGGTGTCGCAAGGCGGGGAGACGGCGAATACTGGGTGTGCTATTACTCGCCGCCCGGAAACATCGTCGGCGAACACCCCTACTGATCGCAGTGCCTTCTCGATGGTGAAGTTTCAGCAGCATATGCGGGAGCCTTGTGGAGGAACGGCCTTGCACCGACTGCCCCATAAAAGAAGGCAGGCCGGGGGTAACGGCCTGCCTGGAGCGTTGAGCCTTTGCTCCCAATTAGAAGATGAGCCGGAGAGAGAACTGAGCCTGGCGTTGGGCGCCAAGACCGACGCTCTTTTCTACAGTGGACAGGGCCTGCCCGAAGGTGCCGAGCCCTGGTGTAGAGGCAAGGAAGGCCTGGTGAGGTTGGAGTTGGCCGGCGCCGGTGCCCAACGGGAAGTTGAGCACGGCCGAGGGGTTGGCCAGATTGGCGCGGTTGAATAAGTTGTAGATCTCGGCGCGGAACTCAAGGTTCGATTTCTCCGTGAGGTTAGAACGCCTTGTGGAGCGTGAGATCGAACTGGTTCATGCCCGGCCCGTGCAGGGCGTAGCGTCCCAGGTTGCCGAACATCCCGGGTTGCGGGATGGCGAACGCCGCGGGGTTCAGGATGTAGCGCTTGTCTCCGCTGAGGAAGGGATCGACGCCGGCCACGACGTCGGGTCTGCGGTTGGAGCGGAAGGCGCCTCCGTAGGGGTTGTTGACGACAGGGACCGTGAGGACCTGCCCGTTCTTGACGCTCGGGCTGGTGACGTAGTTGTTGGTTCCGACGACCTGGTAGACGACGTCCGGGCGAGCGATGGTCACGTCGATGGGCAGTCCGGTGCGCGCGTTGAAGACGCCGCCGATGTCCCAGCCGCCGGCGAGCGCTTTGAGGAATGGGTTTGCTTGCGACCCATACTTGCGGTCCTTGCCGAAGGGTAGTTCGTATAGCGCCGTGGCGTTCATGCTGTGCCGGACGTCAAAGGCGTTGTTGCCGCGATCCTGGTTGAAGTTGGTCGGATTCTGCGCGGTCTGCGCTTCGTTCGAGCCGGCCGTGTTGCCGATAGAGTGGCCGTAGGTCCACTGCGCGCCGAGGGTCAGGCCCTTGTTGAAGCGGCGCTGCAAAGAAGTCTGCAGCGAATCGTAATGATCGTTTCCGCCGGAAGTCTTGTAGTCGATCTGGGCGTACTTATCGCCAAACTCGAGGATGTTGATGGCGGCTCCCGTGGTGGGGTTCATGTTGACGCCCATCAGCCGGTTTGTCCAGGCGCGGAGGAAAAGATTGCGGCCCTGGCTGCCGACGTATGCGGCGGTGAACACCGAATTGCCGGGCAACTGCTGCTGAATCGACGCCGTGTAGGAAAGGATCTTTTCGGGCAGAGTGTAGCCCTCCGAGTAGGCGCGGGGCTGGAAGCCCTTCACCGTGTTGAAGTCGAAGTTGGCAATGATGCTCTTGCTGTCCACCGGGAACATGCCGTTGGAGACGTTGACGGTCACGCGATCCGAATCGATCGGCTGGACCTGGTCTTCGGTCTGGCCCGGACCGTAGAAGTAGCCGGCGCCGATGCGGAATACGGTCTTGTTCTTGAGCGCTTCAGGGGACCAGGAGAGTCCCAGGCGCGGAGCGAAGTTGCCCTTCGAGCTGTTGTACCACGGGGTGCCCGTTGGAGCGATACCGCCGCGTTCCAGTTGGAACAGCGTGTATAGATTGCGCTTCTCCTGCATCACGCTGTAATACTCCCAGCGCATGCCGTAGCTGAGGGTCACGTTGGGACGGATCCTGAACTCGTCCTGCGCATAACCGATGTAGTAAGTCTGGGAAAGCTCGCGGTTGCCGGTGGCTCCATTGTGAAGCGGGTTGGGCGCGCTGACGTCGCCGAGGATTTGTATCGACGACGGCTTGTTGTTCAGGTAGGCGTCCAGGCTGGGGAAGGTGTAGGTGGTCCCGCCCAAGCGGTCGGTGTAGAGCTTAACCGGCCGGACTTCGCCGCCGAACTTGAAATTGTGGCGGCCGCTGATCCAGGAGAGGTTGTCGATGAAGGAGAGCGAGTAATTCGTATAGGGCTGCGCTCGGCCGTTCTGGGCGCTGTTCGCGCGGATGATGCCGCCGAGCCGGGCCGCGCCGCCGGAGACGCCTTGGCCGCCGATGCCGGCGATGAAGGCCTGACCCGTGAAGTCGATTGAGAAGTCGGAAGTGTTGATGCCGTTCACGATGGGCGAAACCCCATTCAAACGGGTTTTAGGGCCGTTATACCCGATTTTCGTTTCGTTCATGAGCGAGGGACCCATGATCTGCTGCAATCCGATGAGTGCGTTTTGCGCCACGGAGGTCACGCGCTGCACGCGGCCCGTCACGTCCTGGGGCTGTTCGAGATAGCCCTGGTCGCGCATGTAGCGCGCGGTCAACACGAGTTTCGAACTGAGATTGTAATCGATGCGGGCGTTCCCGCTGTACTCGTCCATCGCCTGGCTGGCGTTGACCCGAGCGAGGTTGAGGTTGGCATCGGTGGTCGGCGTGCCGATCGGGTACGCATCCATGAGAGGCTTGACCGCGGCTACCGCGCGAGCACGGGCGGAAAGACTGGGAACGGCGGCCACCAGGGGGATACCGTTGCGTTGGGCGAGACCTTCAAACGAACCGAAGAGGAAGAGCTTCTCCTTCTTGATGGGACCGCCGAGCGAGCCGCCGTATTGATTCAGCCTCAGGCTGGATTTCGTCGCGCCGTCGAAGAAGTTGCGGGCGTCGACCGCATCGTTACGGAGGTACTCGAACAAGGCTCCGTGGAAATCGTTGGAACCCGACTTGGTTACAACGCTGATCTGAGCCGCGCTGCCCGTGCCATACTCCGCCGGGTAGTTGCTGGACTCGATACGGAACTCCTGAACGTTCTCGAGGCTGGCCTGCAAACGGAACCCCGTGGAGACTTCACCGTTCAGATTGCCCGGCGATGCGTCGATGATGGACGATGCTTCGACGCCGTCGAACCGGATTGCGTTCTCCTGGTTGGCGCGTCCGCTGAAGCGGATGTTGTCGTAACTGCCGCCGCCGGCGGTGGAGGCGCCCGGCGTGAGGAGATAGAGTTGCGAGATCTGGCGCCCATTGACGGGCATCTGAGCGACTTCACGCTCGTTGATATTGTTGCCGACGCGGGCGGAACTTGTGTCGATGGTGGCTAGGTCGCCGCCAGAGACGTTCACCGTCTGCTTGGTCGCCGCGGGTTGGAGAACGATGTTCAAAGAACGCTCCTGGCCGACTGCCAGAGGAACGTCGCGGTACTCCGCGGTGGCCAAGCCGTCTTTGCTCACCGAAACCGAGTATGGCGCGGGAGCAAGGTTTACTACCAGGAAGGACCCGGTCTGCCCGGAGAGTATCTCGCGAGCGGCTCCAGTTTTTTGGTTGACGATTTTGACTACGGCGCCAGGAATCACCCCGCCGGAAGAATCGGTAATAGTGCCGGCTAGCCGCGCGGAATCGGTTTGCGCGAAAAGGCTGGCAGACAGAACCAGCGAAAAAAGGAAGAACCTCATAGAAGCCAGAGTTGCATTTCGCTGTTTAACGAACGATGGAGATGGCGTTACGAATCAGTCAATTTCTATCCCACGATACCTATCCGGGGATAATCTATCCGTCAACGCGGAGAGGCATGAGGGAGGCGCCGTGGCGCCTGCTATCGTGATTCGCGGCGAGTCCCCTCACCGGCAGTCGTCGCATCCCTATAATCGTTACTCGCTGCTCGGCACGATCCAGCACCTCTGGAATTTTCCGTGCCTGGCCAACACTTGCAGTCTGAGCACCGCGGATCTGATGCTCGACCTGTTCTAAACCTAGCGTTCCGCGTCATGCGGCATGACGATCATTCCTGGCGCTCAACGCTGGCGAGTGGGGCAGCTTGGAAAGCTGCGGCCGATTATCAATCGGCTTGGCGCGTTTTCCTTCTCAAACGGCGGCGGTTGCCAACCGCCGCGCAGAATCCCATCCTGCCCCATCTCGATAATCGAGAGCATTTTGGACGCACTGCACCAGAGCCGGCTTGCGGCGCGCACCAGTCGACTACTTTCGGATAACGAAACTGCAAGCCCGGGAACTCGCCGCCACTCTCGGATCGGCGAGTCTTGGCAGGGTCTGGGTAGCGGAACACGGGAAGGCCAGCTCGCCGAAAATGGTGCAAAGTAAAAGAGCGCCATGTCCGCTATCCTGATTCCCACCACGCGCGGCGACATGCCGGCTTACCTGGCAACCCCATATTCCGCGGACAAAGCTCCCGGCGTGATCGTGCTGCACGACGTAGGCGGCATGAGCCCGGACCACCGCAATCAGGCCGATTGGCTTGCCCGCGCGGGCTTCTTAGCCGTCGCGATCGACTTGTACCACCGTGGCGGAATCCTGCTCTGTCTTCGCGGCGTGATTCGTGACGCGATGGCGCGCAGCGGACCCACTTTCGACGATATTGAATCCGCCCGCGCCTGGCTCGCTGCTCAACCTGGCTGCAACGGGCGCGTCGGCGTCATCGGTTTCTGCATGGGTGGAGGATTCGCCCTGATGTTGGTTTCCGGCCACGGCTTCTCGGCCGCCAGCATTAACTACGGGGGGAAGCTTCCCGCGGACGTCGATACGTTTCTCACCACTGCCTGCCCGGTTATCGGCAGTTACGGTGCGAAGGACCGCTTTAACCAAGGGGTCGCGGATGATCTGCAGCGAGCACTCGAGCGCGCTCTGGTGGCCCACGACGTCAAGGAATACCCGGATGCCGGGCACTCGTTTATGAACAACCATGAGAGCTTCTGGTTCAAGCTCCTGCGCTACGTCGACATCGCCTATAACGAGCAAGCCACGCTCGACGCCCGCCGCCGCATCACGGCGTTTTTCCAGACCCATCTTCAGTCCTGACGCGGGGGAGTCGGTGGGTGGATCGGTAATGCTTCCCAGGGGAGTTCCTTGGGGGCCGCCCCGCTTAACTGAATTTGCCGCGGATAGAGTCCTGCGTGTGTTTCTCTTTCGGGTCCGAGAAGATCTGGCGCGAATCGCCAAACTCGACCAGGTGCCGCCGGACCACAAAGCGGCAATACGGTCGGAATGGAAACGGCGACGGGCCGTCCCCACATGCGCCGCCTCGTGCGGCGACTTGTCCCGCACGGCTTGCTACGAGCCCTGGGCGCTCGACCCGCAAAAGGCTTGACAGCACCCCTTAAGATGGCTGGCGTGAGGCCAAAACCGGTAAGGATACCGGTTTTGGCCCGTAAACTATTGATTCCAGGTAGAGAAACCGGTAGCCTTACCGGTTTTTCCCGTCTTCAGGGAGTGGACATGAGCATTGCAGTGTTGGAAGAACATCGGGATGACGTGTATGAATTGGGGACTTGGATCGGGCGGCGGCAGGCGTTTGCCGCCATCGCCGGAAGCTGTTCGGCCGCCGATGCCGAGTGTCTTCGCCGCGTGCGCGACCGCAAGCAATATCGCGCGCTGGGGATGAATTGGGATGACTTCTGTCAGAAGCGCATTGGCATCAACCGCAAGACCGCCGAGCAAATCATTCAGCGTCTGGAAGAGTTCGGACCGCAGTACTTCGCTTTGGCGCAAGTCACCGGCGTGACGCCCGAGGAGTACCGGCGAATTGCCGGGGCGGTGAGCGAGCAGGGAATCCTCCATGCGGGCGAGACGATTCCGATTGCGGCGGAGAATGCGCCCCGATTGAACGCAGCGGTCGAGGAGATGAGACGCGCTCCGAAGCCAGCGAGCGGCGACGAGGGACCGAGCGCGGAGGATCGGGTGATCGGAAGAGTGGAGCGGCTGCTGAACTCCGCCCTGAGCGGGATCGAACAGTTGCACGCGATGCCTCTGAATGCGAACCAACAAGACCGGCTGTCCCTCGTCCAGATTGCTTACGTGAAAAGGCTCGGTGTCCTACGCGCGACCGGATTTCCCACTCGCCGTTGAGCAGACTCCGGCTTCCGCGTTGCGCTTGTTCGTGTGCCCCTGTTTTCCTGTGTTCTTGTGGCGCACGCTTCAGCGTGCCGTGGCGGCATTCATGACGACATGTCCGGACGTCGAGAAGAGTCTCGACGCTGCACGCAGAAGTCTTCGAGTACCGGCTCGGCTCGCGCTCCGCACTGGAATGGGTGATCGACCAATATCAGGTCAAGGGAGCATCCGACTCGAACCGCGAGGACGATCCCGGCTACATCGTCCGCCTCGTAGGCCAGGTCGTGCGCGTGAGCGTCGAGACGGTGAAGATCGTAAAATCGCTGCCGAGTTATCAGTGAGCAGGCGGACGGCCTTCGCAGGCGCGATCTCCAGCATCTTCCCTCAAGGAAGGAGACACGCACACCTCAGGAAGAAGATCGCTTTCTGTGCCAGACAAATGCGCGGCAATCAGTGCAACGGTACGCGAATCACGATCGTGTCGTTGACCCGCGCGATGAGGCGCGTAAAGTCGTCGCGGCCCACTGATTTCAGCACCTGCACGCGCGGCGAGAGGGGCGTCACGTCGAGACGCAGAGTGGCCTGTTCATCGCGCGGGCAGTCGAATGCGGCGATGAACCCGGGGCGTCCGCCGGGTTCGAAGTCAATCCGTTCACGGACGCTAGCGGGCAAGGCGGATACGGGTTTCCAGACGACCTGCAGAAACTCGCCGCCCGCGGCGAGCGGCGCACGCTTGGCGACAGGCCGGTAGACGACAACGTCGTAGTTGCCTCGCTCGCTCGTGCGGTGCAGGACCTGGGCGGGTTCGCCGCCTGTGTACATGGGATCGATGCGCAGTCCGGAAGAGGCCGCCAGGCGGTCGAAGAAACCGAACCAGAACAGGGGCCCGATGACGGCAACGGCGATGGTCAGCACCGCCGCCGAATAACCGAGAATCGCTTTGAAACGCTGCATGAGATTGCCTCCGGGGCGGCTCACAGGACGAGCCCGATCAGTTTCTGGAGTGAGTTGGCGATGATACTGCCGCCGAACATACTGGCGAAGATCCAGGCGGCATAAAGGTAGAGCACGCGGGCACGTTCCTTGGGAGCCGCGACGGAAGTGCCCCTGATGTGGAACACCGCGGCGCCCTTGCGGCAGACATCGACGCAGGCTCCGCACTTCATGCAGGAACTGTGGGTGCCGCCGGCGGCGATAGTCTCCTTGTCGATGGCCATCGTCGGGCAGCTATTCTGGCACAACTGACAGCCCGCGCCGCACTTCTCTTTGTCGATACGAATGTCCACGATGCTGGTTCGGTTGAAGAGCGATTGAAAGGCGCCAAACGGACAGAAGAACGCGCACTGGGTGCGGCGTTTGGTGAGCAGCGGCAGCACGACCACAAGTCCGAGGAATAGCACGATGAAGATGCCGAATTGGAGCGCGGTCTGGAAATTGCGCACCTGCGGAAACTCAGTGACCGCTTTGAAAGGACAGAGCCACATGCAATAGACGGGTTCAAACGTGGCGAGCGAGAGCAGAACAATCGCGACCAGAATGGCCCACGGGACAAGGCGCAACTTCGGGCTGATCTTACGGATGCGGGCCTTCGCCGGTATGGCGGAGAAGCCTTCGTCCAATCCGCCGAAGAAGCAGGCGTAGCTGCACCAGGCCTTGCCGAGGATGACCGTGGCCAGCAACCACAGAGCGACCATGCTCGCGATGGCGTGCGGATTGGACGGCGTCGCCAGAAGCGAACCCGGAAAGATGATGGTGCGCGTCAGCGCCGCCGGGATCAACGTCATGGGGAGCACCATGAAGCAGAACGGCGTGTCGCCCGAGAGCATGCGCTCGATGGGGATGCTCATGGTAGATCGCAGCGCGACAAGATCCCAGATGAAGCCCACCGGGAACAGGAAGCCGAGCGCAACGAAGAAGACGCGCCGCCAGCGGTGGGTTTGGCCCGTGCGCATCATCAGGAAAAAAAGAACGGCCATGAAGCCCCAAGCCAGCAGCGCGGAGAGTTTCGCCGCGCGGCCGGGATGCTGCAGCGCCGGCGTGAAAAGCAGCAACGAGAACAGGGCCATCGGAACGGTCAACAAAAGCGCGCGGCCGATGCCGCGGAAGGGGATGGCCGGGGCGGGGCTAGCCATTGAGGATCCTCCAGGATTGGGTCGAAATCGTGAGAGCAGCCTCGCGCAGGTGGCCGAACGCGGCACAACTGATAATGCCGAGGTAGAGGTAGTACAGCGCGAGGACAGATAGAGTAATGCGGGCGACTGTCGATACTACGGAGTAGCGGCGCAGGCGGCTGATGGCGATCGAAGGCGCGAACCAGATGGCGGTGCCGGCGAAAAACAGCGCGAAGAAAAGCAGCGCGGCGATGAGGCTGCGCGTTTCGGCGGCGCGAATCCCGGCCGCGACGAACGGTGGACACAGGTTCAGGCCGGTAAGGAACCCGAGCGTGACTGCGGCTGGCGCGTGGAAGCCACGGGCGCTATTGGCCGGAGCGATTTGGTGCAACTCGCCGATGGGGGCATCAGGGACGCGGCAGGCACGCCGGGGCCAAAGGACCGCGGAAACGAGGAACGCGGCGAGGGCCAGATTCGCCACGCCATAAACGAGAGCGCGCAGACGGGCGTCGCCCGGAACGGCGAGCCCAACGGCCCAGGCGGCAACGGCGAAAGCGAGATAGCCGAAAAGCCGTCCGGAGAGGAAACGCGCCAGCAAGCCGGCGTTGCCACGCCAGTCGCGTCCCTCGGCGGCCAGCCAAGGCCAAAGGACCGGCCCGCAGGCAGCCAGGCAGACCGGACCGGAGCCGAACCCGAGAATGAACGCTTCCGCGTAGCTGCTCATGCGCTTCCGTGTACCTCAGTGCCAAGGTCAGAATAACAATGCGCCATTTGAGTATCGGCAAAAAAGGGATGAAACTACGAAATTGCACGACGAAAGGGCAGGACTCGGCGACTTGCCGTATGCGGTTTCGGGCGAGAGCGGGAAGGCGTAATCCGTCGGCGGGTGGTAGAAGGCTTCCCAAAGAATCGCAACCAAGGCCGATAACTATCATCGCTGGTTTGGCACCGATTGGGGCTTCATCGAACTCTGCGGGGCCGAGCATGCCAACGATTGGAACGCCGCTACCGAAGCGCGACTGAAGAAGTTCGTGGACTATGGGCACAGCCTGGGCTACCTCGTAGGCTTCTATGCGATCAACGGTTGGACCGAGCAAGAGAATCAAGGCTGGACCGCGGAGTTCAACTTCGGCACCGCGCGGGCGGCGCTCCTGCGCTGGAATGCGGCCATCAAGGCTCATGCCGACTTCATCGCGACAGATCAATACGAAGATCTCGCCAAGGTCATTCGCGCCAAGCACTAAGCAGAAGGCAGATCGGCTCCAGACGCGCGTCTGCCCAGTCAGGCGCGCGATAATTTGGCAATAGTCCGAGTTGGGAACTGAGCCGCCGGTGCGCCGGCGGCTCAACCGCAAAACTAAAGATGGTGTTCGATGGCATTTATTGACTTTGGGCGGGCCGCCCGCCTCGCATTATTGATGTACGCCTCGCTTGCAACGTTGAGCGCTCAAACCGCGAGCCTGCACGGTCAGGTGACTGACGAGAGTGGCGCGGTCGTTCCTGGTGCGCGCGTGACGCTCGTCATCCCCTCCGGCACGCGCCAGAGCGCCACGACCGATGGCTCGGGTACGTACTCGTTCAAGGCTTTGGCGCCTGGCAAGTATTCGCTCAGCGGCGCCGCGCCGCAAATGGCCACGGCGAAAGCGCTTGCCATTACCGTGCATGCCGGGGATCAATCGATGGACTTGCAGCTTCAATTGCTTGAGAGAAAGGACCAAGTCTCCGTCGACGCGAACACCGATCCTTCGGTCAGCGCGGAGTCCTCCGAGAACGCGAGCGCCATCGTGATCAGCGGTGAGCAACTGGACGCGCTCTCCGACAATCCGGACGACTTGGCGGCCGACCTGCAAGGGCTGGCTGGCCCGGCGGCCGGTCCCAACGGCGGAGCCATCTTCGTCGATGGATTCAGCGGGGGCGAGATCCCTCCCAAGGAAGCCATTCGCGAGATTCGCGTCAACCAGGATCCCTTCGCTTCCGAATACGACAAGCTCGGTTACGGACGTATCGAGATTCTAACCAAGCCGGGCGCCGACCGCTGGCGCGGAACCGTTGACTATAACTACGCCAATTCCATCTGGAATTCACGCAACCCTTACGCCGAAACGAAGGCCCCGCTCCTGCTCAATGAGATTGAGGGCGGAGGTGGCGGGCCGTTGGGCAAGCGCGCTTCGTTCACCCTCGATGGGCAGCGAAACACGGTCGACAACGGCTACGTCGTAAACGGCGTCACAGTGGATCCGCACACATTCGCGATTCAGCCGTTGGACGAGGTGTACAAAACACCGCAGCGCTACACACGTCTCCGTCCGCGTCTGGACTATCAACTCAGCCCGAATCACACACTCTCGGTTCGCTATAGCTATACGCAAGGCGATATCAATGGCGCCGGCATCGGCGGCTTCGATGCCATCGAACGCGGCTACCGCAACCAGTACACCCATCACACCGCGCAGATCACCGAGACTTCAGTTATCGGCTCTGCTGTCAACGAGACCCGTTTTCAATACTTCCGCGACGCCAACGAGCAGACCCCCTTCACGCAAGGCTCGTCCATCCAGGTGCTCGCGGCATTCAACGGCGGCGGTTCGTCGCTCGGCCGTTCACGGGACGCCCAGAGCAGCTTCGAACTGCAAAACTACACTTCGATTCTGAGAGGTTTGCACACCTGGAAATTCGGCGTCCGGCTGCGCAACCTGAGCGACGATAACTTCTCGCCGATGAACTTCAACGGAACCTTCACCTTCGCTGGCGGCCTAGCCCCCCTGCTGGATGCGACCAATCAACCCGTGCTAAACCAATCGTTGCTGATCGATTCGGTGGAGCGCTACCGGCGCACGCTGCTGTTCCAGAGCCTGGGCTACACGCCGGATCGGATTCGCGCCGCCGGAGGAGGCGCGACGCAGTTCACCATCGCCTCCGGAACGCCGGGCATCTCCAAGAGTCAGATGGACACCGGCCTCTTTGCCGAAGACACGTGGCGCGTCCGGCCCAATCTGACTATCGCCTACGGCATGCGCTACGAATGGCAAACCAATCTCCATGATTGGGGCAATTTCGCGCCTCGTCTTTCTGCAGCCTGGGCGCTTGGCCGCGGCGCGCGCCGCAAGACCGTCCTGCGCGCCGGCTTCGGCGTCTTCTACGATCGCTTCGCGCTGGCGAATACGCTGACCGCCGATCGTTACGACGGCGTCGTGCAGCAACAATTCGCCGTCGCCAATCCAGACTCGTTTCCGCTCGCGCCGCCGCTTGCAGGTTCGGCCGCGCAGAGCGGAACCATCGTCGAGCGCCTCGCTTCCGATCTCCGCGCCACGTATCTGCTGCAATCCGCTGTGTCTTTGGAACGTCAACTGAGCAAGGGCGTCACCGCTGCGTTCACGTATACGAACTCGCATGGCCTGCACCTCTTGCGGACGCGCGATCTCAATGCGCCCTTACCAGGCAGCTACAATCCCAACGTGCCGGGCAGCGGAACGTTTCCACTGGGTCCACTGGGCCAGAGCGGTCCCGTGTTTCTCATTGAATCGTCGGGACGCTACAACCAGAACCAACTGATCGCCAACGTGAATGCGAAGCTGAATTCCAGCTTGTCCATGTTTGGCTTCTATTCGTTGAACCGCGCGAGCAGCGACACCGACGGTGTGAACACTTCCCCCGCCAACCCCTATTCCTACGCGGGCGAATACAGTCGAGCGTCGACGGACGTGCGGCACCGGGTCACCGTGGGCGGCTCGGTGAATCTTCGTTGGAACATTCGAGTGAGTCCGTTCGTGATTCTGCAATCGGGAGTGCCGTTCAATATCACGACCGGCGGAGACGCCTACGGAACGACGCTGTTCAATGCCCGCCCAGGCATCGCGACAAGCTCGGCGAAACTCGGCGTGGTCGCAGACGAAGTATGGACTGCTCGATCCGAATCCGACGCCGGACGAGACGCTGATCGCGCGCAACGCCGGCAGCGGCCCCGCGCAGATGACGGTGAATATGCGCCTCGCCAAGACCATTGGCTTCGGCCCGGAGCGCGGCGCCTCGGCCGGAGGCGCGGTCACCGCGAACGCAGTTCCCGTCGCGCCGGGCAACACGTCCGCGGTCACGGGTGGAAGTCTGCGAAACATCATCGGTACGCCTTCCGCGCCTCGACGCTACAATCTGATTCTCAGCCTCTCGGCGCGAAACATACTCAATCACAACAACCCCGGACCGATCGTCGGCAACATCACATCGCCGTTATTCGGCCGCTCCAACCAGGTTGCCGCGGGACCCAATGGCGAAGGTTTCTCGGAAAACGCGAGCAACCGGCGGTTGGAGGTCCAGATCCGATTGAATTTTTGATTCCACTCGTCCAGCCTGATCTGCGGCCGATGTTCGTGAATTGTTAACATAATGCTCCAGCGATGGATCTGCATTTTCGCCCAATCCGCGAAGAAACCGTAATGTGCACAGTGCAGGGCTGCCTGCGTTCTGCCACTTTCTTGTTTTCGGCTCGTCAGAATAATTCGTGGGTTGATTCGGGCTCAGGCAGCTGGCCAAGTGAGTGATAGAGCGCGAGTTCGAGACAGCGGAAAGCGCGGACCCCGTAGGATTTTCTCATAGTGACTTTGGCTTTGTCGTTCAGACCTTCTACTACGCCGCTGGAAAGCAGTTTCTGATCGCGGAAATAGTTGAGGATCAGTTCGCGGTGCTCGCGCATCGACCGGGCGATCTTCTTCGTCGGCTCGATGCGAGAGATCAGCACCTGGCGACACCAGTCGTCGAGGAACTTTCCGGCCCATGTGGGAGAGTCGCAATCCCAGGGTTGCTGAAAGGCTTCCTTAGGCAGGTAAGCAGGGACGGTCTTCAGGTTATACCGGAGCAGATCGCGTAACCGGAAGCGCTGTTCAGTTTTCAGGTTCTCTTCGCGTTTGAGCAGCAGCCAGCGCGACTTCTTCAGCACCGGCACGCGGCCCTCGCTTGCCATGCGTCGCGATTCTCCGGCGCGGACGTCATCGAGAGCCTTGTTCATCTTCGCCACGATATGGAAACGGTCGAGGATATGAAGCGCCTCGGAGCATTTCTCGCGAATGACTTTCAGATGGGGCTCGCACATATCGGAACAGACGAGGGCAATCTTTGAAGCCAGTTCGTCGCCGATGACAGTAAAGAATCCCTGAAACGATTCGATGGTTCTTTCACGGCCCACCCAGGGACTGATCTCAATACTGTTCACTTACAAGGAATATTATAGGCCGACGATCAGCTTGTGTCCGCTGCCGGGCTCCGGACGCGACAGACCACGCAAGGCGATGGATGTCCCACAAAGTGAGCAGTATTAAGCCTAATCCAGGGACGCTTCCTGGCAAGCCGTTCTTGGGGAGTTCGCCGGACACTGGGCAGTTCGACGAGTTGCCGACTTGCCATGCAAAAAGCCCGGCCATAACGCGGAAAGCGAACGTTGCAACGTCTCTCGTCCCCAATCTGGTTAAGCTTCCCTACTGCGCCGGCTCACCTATTTCGCCAGCGCCGGCGCGCTCGTGATGACCAGGCCCTGAGCGCGAATGCCCAGTGTCGCGATGCGCCCGCCGGAAGGCACGCCGAATTCGAGGGTGCCCCGCTTTCCGACAGTCTGTGGGTAGCCGAGTTGCGCGTCGGTCAGCATGAAGTCGGTATGCCCGTTGGCCGCGAGACTGATGGACGAACTTGTGAGCAGCGCACCCGTGTCATCGCGGGCGGTCACCGGGATGCTAACCGCGTTGGCGGTCGGGTTCGCGATCGCCAGCCCCGTGGCGAGACCGCCCGTATTGTCGAAGGCGAGGACGAAAGCCGTCGGCGTGCGGGTCTCCAGGGGCACCACGGCCTCCTGTCCCGACGGGTCGTAGCGGAAGACGGCCGAGCCGCTTACAGAACCGGAAGTGACCAGTTGAGCCGATCCCGTCACTGCGGCAGCGGTGGCCGGGGTTTCCGTGGCGACGATGAGCGTCGCACCGGCGGCAAGCGCCTGAGTGAACGTCGCGACCGATGAGTTTGCGCCGGTCTGGGGAAAGCCCAGCGGCAGGGTGAGCGCTACGCCGTGATCGTCGAAGAAGTTCAGAGTGACGTTCGTCGAGGCCGTGCCCGTGTTGACCAACGTCAGCGTGGTTTGCCAGCCTCCGCCGGCAGCCACGTGGGCAAACGTCCCGCCGCCGGTGGCAACATTCGCCAGCACAGGCAGCGTTGTGATTGCACCAGAATTGACGCGCAGGCCGAGCACGCTGACCCGGCCTCCCGTGGGTGTGTCGAACTCGACGGTGCCGCGCTTGCCCGCAAGCTCTGGGAAGCCTTGCGTCGCGTCGGTCAGCATGAACGAGTTATGGCCGTTGGCGCCCAGCGGAATCGAAGCGACCTTGGTCGGTACCACGGCGCCGGTGTCGTCGCGCGCCACGACCTTCACGCTTGCGTTATTGGCCGAGATATTCGCAATAGCAAAGCCGGTGACCAGCGCGCCGGTGTTGTCGAACGGCAGCAGGTAAGACGCCGCGTTGCGCGTCTCCAGGGGAACGACAGCCTGCTGGTTGGTCGGCGTGTAGCTGAAAATGGCGAAGCCGTCGACACCGCCAGTGGTGAGCAGTTGGGCCGAGCCCACTTCAGCCGGCTGCGAGGCCGGCCCAGTCGTGTCGAGAAGGAGAGAGCCGCCTGGGTCGATCGTCTCATCAAGCGTTGCGGCGAGGGTCGCACCGGCAGCGGGCGACTGCGGTGCGGTGAACGGCAGCAGCGGGACGGTGCCGTCGTTTTCATAGAAGTTGAGACGCGCGTTGGCAGTCTGGGCGGAGAGATTGACCAGCGTGAAGGTAGTGTCCCAGCCGGCGGCCGAAGCGATCTGGGCGAGCGAGCCGGCGAGCGCGTAGCCCGTCGAAGTGGCGCTTTGCTGCGTGATGGTGAACGCCTGGCCCGCGATAATGATCGTGCCGGAGCGCGCCGCGCCTGTATTGGCCGCCACGCTGAAGCTCACGACGCCGCTACCGGAACCCGATGCGCCGCCTGTGACCGTGATCCAGGAGGCGTTGCTGTTCGCCGTCCAGTTTACGCCAGCGGCGGCGGTCACTGGAATACTGCCTGCTTCGCCCGACGCGGTCACCGATGCCGCTTGGGCGGAGAGCACAGCGGGTATTACATTCGCGCTGATCTTGGCAATGAAGCCGTCATAGCTTCCCTTCAGAGCGGACTGGAAGACGCCGGCAGTTACCGGCAGGCCGGGTTGGGAGGTGTAACCCGCAACATACATGTTGCCTCGCGAATCGACATCCACGCCGCTGCTGAATACGCTGCCATTCGCCGCCGGGTCGTAGAAGACCGTGGAAAAGGACATCGTGCTTCCGGTGGGATCGTACTCCGTGACGTAGACGCCACCGAAGCTATTCGCGGGCTGCAGCGGATTCACGAGCGGATATTCGGCGTTATTACCGCTGACCCCGCTCACATACACGTTGCCCGCCGCGTCGAGGCGTGGAGGGCTGATCGTACTGGCGGAGCTTTGGGTCGGATCTGTCACCCCCGTGCCAACGAAAGTGGCCCAAACCAGCGCGCTCCCGGAGGGGTTGAGCTTGGCTAGAAAGCCGCGGTTCATGCAGCTATTTGCGGCAGGGCACGGAGTAGAGTTGTTCGCGCCCTTCGTAGCCGGGAAGTCGTAGGAGGCGTTGCCGCTGAGATACGCATTGCCGGCCGCGTCGGCGGCAACGCCCGCGATGGCGTCCTGATAGCTGACCACGGTCTTGTCGAAACCGCCGAAGTAGGTGGCATAGAGCAGCGAGGCGCCGGCGCTCACGGGCTTGAATTTCGCGACATACCCACGAGAGGACGTCCCGAACCCGGCTGTCGGATTGCCGTTATATGTGGTCTGAAACGCACCAGGAGTCACCGGCAGCTCATTGCTTTCGGTGGTTCCCACCAGATAGAAGTAGCCGGACGCGTCCACTGCCACCCCGGAGCCAAAGGTCGGGTGCTGATTGCCCGTCGATGCGCCGGTGCCGCCATACAGACTCGAGTAGAGCAGGTTGGCGCCGGCGGCATCGAACACCGCGACAAAGGCAGAGCCCTGGTTGAAATTGTTCGGGCTGACGGTGTGGTTAAACGCCGATCCAGGCAGCACGGCGTTCGGCGTCGTCGGGAAGCAACTGGCTGCATCATTGTTGTCGCACTGATCGCCCGAATCCCCCGCGATATAGGCCTGACCCTTGGAGTCCACTGCAACCGCAACGGAGATCTCGTCGCTCTGCCCGAAGTAGGTCGAATACACCAGGCTGCCGCCGGTCGGACTGAGCTTGGTCAGGAATGCGCTCTGGGTGTTTGGGCAGTTGGTTTGGCCATGACCTTGGAATCCGCAAATCGTCTGGTAAGCTCCAGCGGTTACCGGAAATTGGGGCGAGCTGGTATATCCAGTGACGTAGGCGCTGCCGGAGCCGTCGACGGCAATGGCGTAAGGCCGGGTGGTCGAGTTGTCGTGGAGAACACTTCCGCCAAAATAAGTGGAGTAGATCAGTTGCGAGCCCGCCGGGTTCAACTTGGTGACGAAGCCGGTGTACGCGTTCGTCGTGTTCACCGATTGGAGCGCGCCTTGCATCGGGAAATCAGTTGAGGTCGTCCAGCCTGTCACATACACATTCCCCTCCGGATCGACAGCCACACCCTGCGTCGGATTCCCGCTCGCGCTGAATGTAGTGTTACCGATCTCGTCCGCGCTAGTACCACCCAGGTAGGTCAAGTAGACCAGGACCGGATCGACCACCAGAGTCCGGCCAGGGTCATATTGGCCCAGGGTGAATTGCACGCGGTCTCCGTTCAACTTGTAGCTGGCCGCGACAAAGTCTTTGTCGCCTTTCTCATTCACCTGATAGACCACCGGCTTGCGAAAGCTGAGCGGCCCACCATCGAGCGTCAACACCAAATCGCCGTCTGCGCCGAGCGAGGGCCTGGCGCCGGAAAACTCCAGTGCGATCTGGTCGGGATCGGCGCCCGGCGCCACGATGAAATCGTATTCGAGCTGGCGCTGCGTTCCGTAATAGACCAGGTCGATTCCGCGATAAATCTGCTGAAAGCTCACCTTGCCGAAGGTTGTGACGCCAGTGGTCCACTGATCCGGTTTGTTGCCCATGAAATAATTCACGGTCCCGGGAAGAGCCTGCGCGCCGCTGCTCTTCGCGGCTGTATTGGCCCCGGCCAGCTTCATCCGCACCACGGCGGGAGACGAGTTTTCACCGGGCGAGCGGAGCTTAAACACGGCGCTGTCCGAAGTCAGAAACAGCGCGTATCCGTCGCCACGCGACAGAAACTTCACAGCCCGGTCCGTCTGGCCCCGGTTGGCCTCAAAGCTCAACGGCAGGCTCAGAAGCTCTGCCTGGGGCTTCTTTCCCGGCAAGGGCTTGGGCGCGGTAGCGCCGAATCCCACGTTGGCAAAAGCCAGGAGCAGACATATCCATTCCGCTTTCATATATCTGCTGAAATCTAAGCCGCGTTGACACTTCGTGTCACGCCGCAGTGCGTAAGAACGTCGTACGGACTCAATCGAGTTCTGGAAGTGGGGCATAAAGGCTCGGATGATTGTACCCCCCGTCCCGTCCCGGCTAGTTGCCTGTTGTCAAGTAGCGCGACATTTGGAAGTTGTACTTTCCCGCCGATTCCTGCCACGTGGCGACGACGCCAATGACACGACGGTGTACGGTGTCGCACCACTTTGATAATGTCCCCTCTAGCCCACTGGGGCAGAAATCTCCAATCCGCCGATTTCAGCGGATCGGCCTTACAGGCTATTGAATTCAGAGGGCAATTCTTGAAAAACGGCTGATCTTAGCGGTTTTCGACTCTCGCCCGGACTGTCAGCCCTCTTTAGAAAGAAATGTCCCCTGATCGCATCAAGCCTCCTCGGACCCCGTTCCTGAGGAGTAGCCTGCCTCAGAATCCAGTCCCGACGCGACGAAGCCCGATGCATTCTGTCCGGCCGTTCGGCTCACCCGCGGATCATACACGTTAACCATTGTTGGCAAGCCCGCCTCAGTTCCATTCCGGGAGGAGAGGATTGCTGCGGTGGGTTCATCCTTGAATGTCACGGCCCAGGAGCGGATGTCAATCTTGGAGCGCTCGAGCATCTTCATCGGTCACATATCTTACGAATATTGATAATCACGGCCTGCTCGCCCCACTGATAGCGGAAGGACTGGCGTCCCGATCCCTCAAGCGCACAGGCGATTCGATAATGGTTAACTCAGCGCGTCCCACCGGCCGTATTTCAATCACCAAGTGGGTCGTGCGAGCAAGGGGAGTTCCGTCCGCAAACGCGATTTCACGCGCGACGTTGATAGCGCGGATGGAAGTGGAGGGTGTCTTCACGAGGCATCCGGTCAATCGGCACGATCACTTTGGGTATGGCGACAGAATTGACCGAGTCAGCAGTTTCGGAGCGGGGACGGCCGCAGTGCGACCGCCCCCTCCTCTGAGGCTCCGACCATCAACCGCCACTCGGACCGTTGTGGCAGCTGTAACAGCCGATGATCGTCCCTCTTGGGAACGACTTCCCGGCGAGCGTTCGATCAGCCTGTGATTTCGAGAGAATCGTACCCCTGTAGTCCGTTCCGTGGCAGGCTTGGCACTGAGCCGTGCCGCCACCCAAGTTGTCGTGATGAGAGCTGACCCAGGACGCGCCGATGGGATGCATTCCATGGGGGCCGCCAGTCACCGTGCTGGGAGTCGACGCGTGGCACGCCGTGCACTCAGAGATCATCCCGACGTGACCCTGTAACGCGGTGCTTTGAACGTTGTCGTTGACGATGGGTGTCGCGTACTCTGCGTGAGTGGAACCGTGGCAAGTCTCGCACTGTAGCCCGCCATGGCCCTTCGAGAAGCGATACAGGGATGTGCCGGCGGCAGGTGTGTTTGGATTCGTGGCGAACGTCTGGTCCACGGGTACCCGGACGATGGTGCCGCTCGTGAATGAGGAGTTGTAGGCGATCTGGCCGGCGTTGCTGGTCGCGGTGCCGGTGTGGCAGCTCTGGCAATTCGGCTCGTCGAGCCAGCCGTTGCGCGTCGCGTTTGCTACGTTGCTCAGCGAACCGTGGCAGCTCTGGCATTCGATGACGTTTGCGCCATTGGCATCCTTCAGGCTCGCCATCGCGCCGCGCGCGCATTGCGTCTTTGGACCAGGATGGCAGCGGTAACAGGAGTCGCGGGTCGTTCCGCTGTCCAGGGTCAGGTTGGTGGCGGGGTCAATCGCGTTGGAGTGGAGGGTGTGCATTGCGGTTGTCAATTGCTCAACTCCGGCGACCCCTGGAAGTGACAGCGCGTTCGATCCGTGACAGTTGGCGCAGAGGATCGGCTTGGTGCTTGAGGTAGCCTCCAGCCCCGCCGCACTGTAGCCGGTCTGGGCGATGGCCGCGATGAACAGCGGGGTGGTCAGGAAGCGCTCGTCGTGCTTTCTGAGAATATTCAGCTTTATGTCCTTAGCAGGATCGGCGTTGCCCACCCACCCGTTCACTGGCTTCGCACCGGCACTGCCGGTGTTTGAGGCATGGCAAACTGAGCATGTCATCTCGTCTGAAACGGGCAGCACGATGTCGGATGTCGCTAGTACAGTGCCGAGCGAGTTCTTTGCTACCAGGCGCATCATCGGGAAGTAATTCACTGGATACGGGGCGCTGGGGGCGTCCGCATACGGCATCATCGGAATGCCGACAGCCGTCCAAGTGTTGTCCGATGTCGTGAACGTCATCTTCTGCGGAGTGTTGGCCGCCCCCGGCATGGCGTATCCCTTCAGTCCGACATCGGGCGCTAGCGCTCCGTATCCGATCGCGGCCGCGTACTGCCAGAAATTGGTTTTCGCGGACGACGTCGTGTTCATAGTGTTGGTCAGCGGGTCGGAGATCGCCTGATACGTCACCGTATAAGGGGTATCCGATGTGATCAGCAGTCCGGACCCATCGATCAAGTGCGCGTGGATCGTATTGTAGGGTGGCAAGACTGAAAAGACGCTGAAGTCTTTGCCGTCCTGGCAGTGCATCCCCAGGTCGTTCCAGCCGATCAGCTTAAACGTTCCTGTGCCCCCACCCCCTGTTGAAGTGCCGATCACCAAAGTGATGGGCACTAACTTGGTGCCGCTGCTTGCCGTAAGCGTGACCGAGCCCGTGTAACTCCCGGCCGCGAGTCCAGCAGGATTCACCGAGACCGCAAGAGTGCGATTCGTCGTCAGGCTGCCCGAGGGCGAGATCGCGAGCCAATTGCCGCTTTGCGTGGACTTTGCGGCGGTGAACGAAGTGGACCTGGAAGCGCTCACTGAAATACTCTGCGCCGATGGAGTTGAGTTGCTCGATGAGGCGGTAAAAGTCAGCGAGGTGGGGCTGACGGTGAGTGAACTGGCAGGGTTGCTGACAGTGAGAGTGACCGGCACGGTGGTTGTGCGCTCGTTCGCGCTGAGGTTGATGCTTCCCTTGTAGGTCCCGACGGCAAGCCGTGACTGGTTAACGGCGACGGTCAGCTTCTGGCTTGTCGTCAATCTTCCAGAAGGCGAAACGCTGAGCCAGCTGCTCCCGCCACTCTGAACAGTCGCGCTTGCAGTGAATCTGGTAGATCGCGTCGCGCTGACGGATAGAGCCTGAGATGAGGGATTCGAACTGTTGTAGGTTGCGCTGAACGCTAGCGACGTGGGACTTAGCGTCAGGGTTCCGCTGGTTTGTCCGATGGCCAAGGTAGACCAGGCGGCGCCGGCTATCAGGACTGAAAGAAGACACAGGTGGCGTGGACTCTTCATCAGGAGACTCCTTCGATCACTTTTCAAATGCTCTACCGGCGCGGTGATAATCACCTCGGTGGCGCGGCCGGTAAGCCGCCACCTGTTGCCAGTCGATCTGTCCGACTCACCTCTTCGGGACTGCGCGACGTTAAGATCTGAATACCTTTAAATCGAAGACGCTCGCTACCCGACCGCAAGCCGGTACTGCCGCGCTCGGTACCGGTACTAAGGTACTGGGCAGCTTGGCTCAGCATATGCGCATATGCGAATATAGTCAATAAGAGATTTCGGTGATATAGTTGAATTGCTGTGAAGGGTGGGCTCATGGCATCCAAGAAAACTCAACTGACCGACGAGACGCTGGACGTGGTCGCGCGTCGATTCCGTCTGCTGGGAGAGCCTGTTCGCTTAAGGCTGCTGCAGCTCCTTGAGTCGAATGAGCTAGCCGTCAACGAATTGGCCGAGACGCTGCACGGCAACCAGCCCAACATCTCCAGACATCTGAATGCGCTCTATGAGGGTGGACTCGTCAAGCGGCGCAGGGATGGGATTAGCGTTTACTACTCCATCGCCGATCCTGTCGTGTTTAAGCTCTGTGATCTGGTGTGCGCGAGCGCACGCCAGCAGATCCGCTCCCAATTGAGCGCACTGGACGCGCGAGTCTAACAGAAACCTGCGCTCAGCCCGAAGTGCCAACCGCAAGTTCCCGACTCTAGTCCATGCCACAATGCCGCAGGCGGTACGGGCGCCATAATCCTATGGGATTCAGCCGTTGACATCCATGCGTCTCCGGACATCGCTTCGCCAACGCATGACCGAAGACGTGCATCTCCGGGTCGAAGCGTGTCCATTTTGTATACTTGGCAAATTGGCAAAATAGCAGTAAGCTAAGAGCAATGGATGCCAAGACACAGGCACGACTGACAACTAGAGCTAATGTTTTCAAAGCTTTAGCTCACCCATCCCGGCTCCTGGTCGTCGAGCAGCTTGCCCAAAAGGAGCGGTGTGTCTGCGAGTTGACACAGATGATTGGCGCCGACATGTCTACGGTTTCCAAGCACTTGTCCGTGCTCAAGGCTGCCGGGATCATCCAGGACGAGAAGCGGGGGCTCCAGGTGTACTACCGCTTGAAGATGCCGTGCGTGTTGCGGTTCTTCGACTGCGTCGGTGAAGTGATTGAAACCAATGCAAAGGAGCAGTGGGAACTCGCGAATCTCCGCTAGAACTGCGAGTTCTGCTATTGAAAGAAACCCAATGAAGACGAGACCGAAATGCAAATGCACCGGAGATCCAGACCTGATGTTCTCCTGTTCCGGAGCGGCGGATACCGCCGCAACCTCCGAGCGCGAGGCGCTCAAAGCATCTTGACTGGCGAGGGGAACGGCATGACACCGAACAAAGCAATACTTCTCCTTCTGACGACGTTTTTCGCGACAACCACGGTTTGTTTGAGCGCTGGCAACGACAAGCGGAGCACACCTCCGGCAGAGACTCAAACCGCGCAGACGCCCGCAGCCGGATCATCCAAAATCATTGCCTACTACTTTCACGTCACGGTGCGCTGCAATACGTGCAAGACGATCGAAGCGTATTCGCATGAAGCCATCTTCAATCACTTTAGAAAGGATCTCGACGGTGGTCGCCTCGAATGGCGCGTTGTGAACGTTCAATTGCCGGAGAACAAGCATTTCGTTAAGGAATACGAGCTGTTCACAAAATCCGTCGTTCTGGTGCATATCGCCGGCGGCAAGCAACAGTCCTACAAGATCCTTAACGATGTTTGGGAACTCGTCGGAGACAAGGCGAAGTTCCAGGCCTACGTGGACGAAGAGGTTCGAAGTTACCTCGCCAGGTTGTAATGGACGGCATGGGGATGGCGCTCGGCTCAGCGCTCTGGCTCGGTTTTCTGACCTCGATCAGTCCCTGCCCGCTGGCTACGAACGTCGCGGCGATGTCGTTCATTTCGCGTGGCCTCGGGAGTCCCCGGCGGGTTCTGCTGACCGGTCTGGTCTATGCGGTTGGCCGCAGCGTAGCCTACCTGGTCCTGGGAATTTTGATGCTGGCGAGCCTGCTGAGCGCGCCGGGCGTGTCTCTGATACTTCAGGAACGCATGAATCAGATTCTCGGCCCGGCATTGATTAGCACGGGCGTTTTGCTCCTCGACCTGATTCGTATTCCATCGCGCGGTGGTGGAATCAGCGGCGGCCTGCAAAGGCGAGCCGAGCGCTGGGGCATTTGGGGCGGTGGATTGCTCGGTGTGGTGTTCGCGCTCTCGCTCTGCCCAACCTCCGCCGCGCTGTTCTTCGGCAGCCTCATCCCGCTGGCCTTGAAGTCCAGATCGAGCGTAATTCTGCCTGTGGTCTACGGTATCGGAACCGCTTTGCCTGTGTTCGCATTTGCTGTCGCTCTGGCCATCGGAGCGAACGCGGTTGGCAGGATGTTCAACGTCCTCAGCCGGTTTGAGGCTTGGGCGCGCCGCATTACAGGCGCAGTTTTCATTGGGGTCGGCGGCTATTACTGCCTCACATACATCTTCGAAGTGTCCCTGTGAGAAGGGAGAGATTGGCGATGAGGAGTCTCGAATCGGGCGTGGCAGGCAACCAAGAGCCTGCAGTCGGTATGTTCCGCTGCTGCTCGGCCAGACTCTGCCGGCAGCGCGCATTCAATGGAAGGAAACGCTGTGATTAAGATACAAATCCTAGGCACGGGGTGCTCTCGGTGCCGTGATCTGATGTCCAACACCGAGAAGGCTGTTCAGGAACTCGGCATCGAAGCCGACGTCGAGAAAGTCACGGAGATCGAGGACATCATCAAGTTCCGAATCCTCATGACGCCGGGTCTGGTCATCGACGGGCAGGTAAAAGCAGCCGGACGCGTGCCCTCCGTCGGAGAAATCAAGCAGATCTGCTGGCGGCGTCGGAGGCGATAAATGGCCGGACAACGTCCCGGCTTACTTATGTGCGTTTGCACAGGCAAGTGTCCAGGGTTCGAGAAGATGGACATCTGGGACTTCATCAACAGCGCGCGCGTTGAACTGCCGGTTGAGTTCGGAGTCATCCATCCGCAACTCTGCGAAGAGGATGGCGACCGGTTCCTGGCCGATCTTCTCCAGGCGAAACGGCCGCTGGTTATCGCGGCCTGCGCTCCGAATATGCAATACAAGATGTTCCGCGACGCCTTCGCCGAAAAGGGAATGGACGTGAAGCGGGACATGACCCCGCTGGACATCCGGGACATGACCACCGACGCGGCTATCCAAAAAGTCTCCACTGCGCTGCGTGAAATGGGGGTGAAAGAAGATGGCTGAGACGACTTTCATGGGAGTGCCGCGGGACCAAATCCCCTGGTTCCCCACGATCGACTACGACAAGTGCACCTTCTGCATGGAGTGCGACGCGTTTTGCCCCCATCGCGTTTTCGAGCGGCGTGAGGGAGATCGCAAACTGGTCGTTGCGACCCCAACGAACTGCGTGGTGTTCTGCCGGGCGTGCTCGAAGACCTGCGGGCCGGATGCGATCTCATTTCCCAGACAAGCCGGAGACCATCGCGCTGATCAAACAGATCCGCGAGGGAGCGGCTGCCAAATGAAACGCGCGATTCTCTCCTGCAACGGCCTGGACAAGCCAGAGGGCTCCGTCGCGCGGGAAGTGGCGATCCGCGGCGCCGATGCCGCCGGAAGTGAAATCATCTGCCCGGTGCTGCTGAATCGCGCGCCGGCGCGCTACACAAAGGCTCTCGCCGATAGTTCGCTGATCGTTGTCGATGGATGTTCGACGCGATGCGCCACGAAACTCGCCACCCGGTTGGATGCGAAAGTGGAGCGGAAGGTGCTGGTGTCGGATGCCGTGAAAGCCTCCGGCCAGCCATTGGAATCCACACTCAGCCTGGGGCCAGGTGGTCTGGCGCTGGCCCAGACGATCGTCGATGAACTGGTCCGCAGCCTCAATGCGCCAGCGATAGCCGCCGAACCGGAGGCGGACTTCGAAACACCAACGGAATATCTCGTGGTGACGCACGACAAGTTCGAATTCCGGATTCCCGTGGTGGATTACATGTTCAACGAGAACGATGTCTGGGCCCGCGTACTGGACGGCGCAGCGCGTGTGGGCATCTCCGATTACATGCAGCAGAAGCTCACCGACATCAGCTACTTCGATACGCCCAGATTGGATGCGATCGTGGAGCAGTTCGGCGAACTGGGCAGCCTCGAGTCGGCCAAAGCAGTGTTTGAAATCATTGCACCCGTCAGCGGCACGGTGGTCGCGGTGAATCCCGCCGTGGTCGATAACCCCGGGCTGATCAATGAAGATCCTTACGGTGCCGGATGGCTGGTGGAAATGAGATTGACCGCGTGGCCGCAAGACCAGGAGTTACTGCTGGATCCGGCGGCGTATGCCGAAATCGTCAAGCGCAAGGCAGCCGAGGAATAAGAGGAAGAGTCGGATGATGAATGAGGCTATTGAGAATCCTGTGCTGGTCATCCCGTGCAGCGGGATTGGCAAAGTCCACGGGATGATGAGCCGTGAAGCGGCGTATCTGGTGACCGATGAAATGGCCCCAGGGCGAACGGATACGCTATGTCTCGCCTTGCTGGTGAAGGGCGACTCGGAGGCAGTTGCGGCGGTCCGAAGCCACGCCTGCATCACCATCGACGGATGCGCCAAGGCATGCGCGGAGAAGAACGTGGCGATGGCCGGCGGACGAGTGGCCAAGGCGGTCCAGGTGGCGGAGGCCTTCAAGAACCATCGCGGCGCGAAACCGGGCAATGCTACCGCGTTGACCGAGGACGGATGGATTATCACGCGGGAGATCGCCGATTCGGTTGCCTGCGAAGCAGGGCGTTTGCGCGCGGATCGGGAGGTGATCCGATGAGCGCGGAAATGACGAAGGTTGGCATCATCTCCTGCAGCGGCGAGGCGATTGCCGAGGGGACGATCTCGCGCCTGGCGACGCGCCGGGTGCTCGAACTGCTGCGTCCGAATGCCACAGTCACGCTCTGTCTGCCGCTCTTCCTCTCCGGGAATGAAGCGGAACGGAACTTCGCCAAGACGCATCCGACGATCACCATTGACGGGTGCGCAAAGCAGTGCGCCAAGTGGGGCACGGAAGAGCACAGCGGTCCGGTCAGTTCAGCACTGGTGGTCACCGATATCCTCGGAACCCAGGCCATGGGCTGCCATCGCTCGTCGCGGGACGCCTCCCAGCCGGACAAGGAAGCGGTCTGGGCCGTCGCGGAACGGATCGCCGCCGAGGTGGACACCGTTTTGGCGGAGACGAGGCCGCATGATGCCACGGCTCTTGTTTCGATTGGCGCCCAGTGCTCGTGCTCGAGCCCTCTGCCGGGCGGGAAGACTGACGATTCAAGGCGCCGTCGGTCACCATCCCGGGCTTGGCGCTGATCTTTGAGCAGTGCGTCGAAAGCAACATTCCCGCAGACAGCCAGGGATGCGCAGCTTTGCTTGAGGCGGTGAAGATCATACCACCGCATCCTGCCGGAGGAAGAAGCTGAATATCAGGAGACGCCTTGCTGGAGGCGTACCAGGATTTCAGGCAGGGCGGCGGCCCGGCAAAATGATGGAAGTCGATGTGCTGGTCGGCCCCGACCGTAGCTGAGAACCTCGCTATAGACGATGCTGCGGCGCGCTCGGCATGGGCCACTGGACTCCGCCGTCTGCGGTTCTGGTGGGGAGGGCCGCCAGCGGTGGTGATCGGCTCCAGCGAGCGGCCGGAACAGGTCGTAGACGCGCGAGGCCTGCGCCAGACTGGGCGTGGACGTACTCAAACGGTCCACCGGCGGAGGCAGCGTGCTCCAGACCAGCGGCGTGCTGAACTACTCGCTCATCACGCCTGCGCCCGCGAGCTTGGACCCCAAGGCCGGCTTTCGTCCGGGCATCGAGCTGATTCGCGCGATGCTCTCGGCCTTTGGGGTGGTTGGAAGCCTGGGAAGGGACGTCGGACGTGGCGGTGGGTGACCGGAAGATCTCCGGGAACGCGCAGGCCCGACGGTGGAAAGCGATCGCTCGTCCACGGAACGTTGCTCGTCGACTTCGATTATGGCTTGGCGGAGTCCGTGTTGAAACATCCACCGCGAGAGCCCGTCTACAGACGGAGGCGTAATCACCGCGACTTCATGGTCACGCTGCGTTCGCTCGGCCTGGATGCAGATCGCGCTGCCATCGAAGGTGTGGCGCTCAATGCGGCGCGAGAAGTGTTCGGAGAAGCGAACGGGAGTGGCCGGGAATCGCCGCCTGGCGATTGGAGGCATGATGCAGGCAGCGCAGCCTAAGGCGGCTTCCGCGCAACTGGATGACGGCGCCGCGACTATTTCCCTTGGTCGCCTGCTGCTGGCCTTTCTGAAGATCGGCGGCATCGGCTTCGGCGGAGGCATGGCAGTCCTCGCACTCATGGAAGAGGAGTTCGTGCGGAAGCGGCGCCTCCTCCCCCTCGATGAGTTCGTGAGTAGCGTCGGACTCGGACAGGTCCTGGGTTCGTTCGCGGTAAACGTGGCGATCTTCATTGGCTACCGCCTGTTCGGCGTAGCGGGTGCTCTGCTTTCCGCTGGCGCATTTCTGGCGCCCTCGGTGGCGATGGTTATCCTCCTCTCGGACCTCTATTTCCGCTACCACGCGGTGCCTGCGTTGCAGAGCACTGTGGCCGGGCTCGCACCAGTGGTGATCGCACTGATTCTGAGCGCTGCCTGGTCCATCGGCAAGAATGTGCTGCGCTCGTGGCCGGCCATACTGATCGGGATGGGTGCTCTCGCGGCCGGTGTCAGCCACCTGAACACCGTGTGGGTGCTCCTGGCGGCGGGAGTTGCCGGGTTCCTTCTGCCTGCGCGAGCGACTGCCCACAACCTGCCACCCCTGCCGGAAAAGCCCGCGGAACGGAGTGCCGGCAAGTTGTTGTTTTTAGCCTTGCCCGTCGCGGCGCCGATGTCCTCGATTATCGTCACATTCTTTAAGATTGGCCTGGTGTTCTTTGGTGGCGGATTCGTCCTCGTACCCGTGCTTCACCACCGGCTGGTTATACAACTTGGCTGGTTGAAGCCGCAGGAGTTTCTCGACGGCGTCGCCATCAGCAATCTGACTCCGGGGCCGATCGCGGTTCTGGCCACTTTCGCCGGATACCATCTGGCTGGCGCGGCGGGCGCCCTCGTCGCCACGGTATCGCTTTTCGCTCCGGGCATTCTACTGATGCTCGCGATCAGCCATCAATACGCCCGCTTCAGGGGTGACCAACGCGCCCAACGGTTCCTGGCTGGAGTGAACCCAGCGGTCGCAGGTCTGATCCTCAGCGCGGCCCTGCTGCTCGGACGGGGCGCACTCATCTCGTGGCACGGCTACGCGCTGCTCGTTCTCTCATTTGCATTACTGCAGCTATTGCGATGGCATCCCGCATTCGTCCTGGCGATCGGCGCGGTGGCTGGCTACTTCCAGTTGCTCCCGTAACCGCCGTGCGGTGGAATCGGGATTTCGCCCGGCCAGGATATTCAAGTGGTTCGCGGCGTCTCCGTCACGTTTCTTTGATTTGCACATCCCTATGAGCGAGGCCACCATGATGGAGCTGGTCACAATGATCGGGGCGCTGACGGCCCCAGGTTTGCGACGGCTGGAGGCATGGAAAGATGACACCCGAATCACATGAAGGGGAAGGCAATTCGATCCTGATCGTCACCGCGAAGCCAGTCGCAAACTTCGTTCTTGAGCAGTGTGTCCGGCGCGGTTGGAGCGTCGTCGCCGCCAGCCGGTGTTCCGAGGCCGAAGCCGCTCTGCGGACCAACACTCCCGGAATAGTCATCACGCAGGACACCTTGCCGGACGGCACGTGGCGTGAAGTGTTCCACTCAGCGTCTGCCATCAATCCGGATGCGGTACGCGTAGTCTGCAGCGGCCGATCCACCCTTCATCTGTGGATGGACGTGTTTTCCCAGGGCGGCTATGAGTTGCTCCCGGAGCCCTGCCCGGAAGAGCTTCTGGAACGGGTGTTCGATCGGTATGGCCAGACGAAAGCCCGGACTAGCGCTGCAGCTTAGCTCGCGTCTCCACTTGAGATCGGGACCTGGATCAGCGCCGCTCCCACCTCTCAAGTTGCCGGAACAGGATTGCCACACCAATGGTCAAACCGGCGAATATCGCCCAGGCGGGTACTCGAATCAAATCCGGGAGTGTGAGCGGGCCGAGATCGAACCACTTGAGAACGGTCTTGCCAAAGAACTCGAACTGCTCGGCGAAAAGCAGGGCTCCGAGCAACATCCCGGCGACGCCGAACATTGCATCGCGCTTCCCTTCGGCGGCGGCGGCCACGCCCGTTCCCGGGCAGTAGCCGAGCAGCGCCATGCCCACGCCGAAAACCAGACCTCCGATCGAGACTGCCGCCAATTGGGCAGGCTTCACATGCAGCGACGCGGCGCCGATGGCCTTCAGCGCGTATACGCCGATTCCGCCCACCACAACAGCCGTCAGCATCGTCTTGAGGACTGTGAAGTCCCGGAGCAGGAACTGCCCCACGATGACGGAGTACTTGGTGACGCGACCCTTCTGAAGGAGGAACCCGAAAAGAAATCCTGTTAGCAGACCGAGTGCCAGCTTGCCGATTGAATCAACCACGGGCGTTCTCCCTTCCGAAGAGCACAAAGGCGGTCGCCAACCCCGATGCGAAGATCGACGCGAAGAACAGCCAGCCTGAGACGGCCAGTTGGAGCGAGCCGCTGATGCCGTGGCCGCTGGTGCATCCTCCGGCCAGGCGCGCACCGAACATCAGAATCACGCCGCCGAGAAATGCCGCGGCATAGCGTTTCCGCCTGGACGTTCCAAACCGCGTGCTCCACAGGCGCTCCACGGGTTCTTCCTGCCGGTCTCCCGACAGGCGCGAGCTGACGAAAGCCCCCAGGGCGAGCCCCACGACCAACATCCATTCCCAGTCCACGGCCGGACGGAACTTCGAGAAGTATGCGTTCGCGGCAACATGACCGGGGGCGACGGCGCCTTCCATCATGCCTGCGGTCTTTGCGAGCGCCGTCGATACGCCTATCGGCCGATCCACGCTGAAAAAGGCGAACCAGGAGAGGACACCGATTAGAGTGCCAACCAGGTACGGCGACCAGTAATTCATTCGCAAATAGCGCATCCGCTTATTCTCCATCCTTTGGCGGGCAGCTCACAAGGAGTTGGGCCTGCCACTAACGATCCGGTTTTTGCCGATGGGTGACAAGATCCAGCGGAAACGACCCATAAAATCTCCCTTGCCGCCAGGATCACAGATGTACCCACCCTTCGGCGGGATTTCCATCGGGCAAAGGGCGCGACTTCACGTTTGAGACGCGCCGGGAAACCGCACTGCGGAAATGCCGGGAATCCACCAGGTCGAAAGATTTCGAGCTATTCGCAGAGTTTCCGTCACGTTTGTCCCATATCTTGATCGGTATAGCCAGGACGCGCAAAGACAGTTTGTCAGGAGAGTGCAGTGATGTTGATACCGAACTTGCTCATGCTGCTGGCGGTTCTGACCTTGATGCGGTCAAGGATGCCGGGTCGAACCGTCCACCAAAGAGCGAAAGCAAAATGTTGATCGTCCGCCGGCACAGCTACTCCGCACTGCTTGGCCGGCTTCTGACACTTGTGCTGTTTTCGGCGAGCCATCTGGCGGCAGGGGGCGCGACGACGGAAGTGCAGGCGCTGGACCGTTACTTCAGCCGAATGGACCGGGACGCGAGGAGCGACGCCACAATCGAAATCAGCGTCGAGGCAAGCCTTCCGAAACTGCACAAGTCCGCGAAACTGAGGACGATCCAGCACGTTTCGCGGATGGGACGCAGCGTGTTTCAAACGATGGAGTCCGAAGGCGACGCGATGGTCCGCCGGGAGGTGATCGGCAGATACCTCAATACCGAGGTACGCGCGCGCGAAGCCCCAGACGCTTCGGTGGCAATTACCCCAGCCAATTACAGGTTCCTCTACCAAGGCGAGACGGACTACGCCGATCAAGCCGCGTACGTGTACCGGCTCGAACCGAAGCACAAGCGAGTGGGACTGTTCAAGGGTGAACTTTGGCTGGATGCGCAAACCGGCTGCGTGCTGCGGGAATGGGGCGAGTTCGCCCAAAGCCCATCCAAGCTCGTCAAGAGCGTGTATTTCGTTCGGGATTACACGATGGAAGCGGGACAAGCGCAGTCGTCTCTGCCGCGGCGCCTCATTCTGAACGTGAGTACTCTGCTGTTCGGTCGCGCCGACGTGACGATCTGGTTCGACAGGGTCTCTCCCGGGAGCGAAGCGGCAAGCGTATTGAGTGGCGCTCCGACAATCTCGCCGGACGCTGCCCTCAGCGAGGAGTGGACTCCACAATCGACAGGCGGCGAGTAGATCGGGAACTTGTAGAGACCCCGGCGACACCTGCAATCACTTCGGTTGCGCAGGCTTCTCACCGTTCCCTCGAGCTTCGTCCTGTTGACGCCCACTTCGGTCTGGACGAATCCAGTCATTTTCTCCCTCCCCTCCTGTCCTGTCCTGACTTCGGCATTTCGATCTATGCTCAAGTACCATATAGGTGTAAGTTGCATCTAGCATGGGACGAGAGTTAGCCTGAAGCAAGAAAATGGTAGGGCATCATGCCAATTCCCAATCGCAATCAAGGAACGGAACCCAGCTACGGCTGGGGACCACCGCGCCGGGAGCGAGCGGGAAGACGTGGGCGTCGAATCGGGCCCGATCTTGTGAGCCACGCCCAGAGGCGGATTGAGCGCTGTGAGGCGCCGATAGGCCCGGCATGGGAATGAACTTGTTATGTGGTTAAAGGTCCATACTGCCGTGAGACTGCTTCATGTCCGGTCCCAATCCCGATGCGTCGTGTGCGGCCCTGACCATCCGCACGGTCTGAGGATCGGATTCACTGCCAGTCCCGATGGCGGCTTCAGAGCTGAGTGGACGCCAACGCCCAATTGGGAAGGGTTCGAAGGGATCGTTCATGGCGGCATCATCAGCACCGTGCTGGACGAGGCAATGTCGAAAGCAGTGGCCGCCACGCAGAGTCTGGCTCTGACTGGTGAGCTGCGTGTGCGATTTCGTTCTTACGTTGAATCGGGAAAAACCTATCGGATCCGGGGATGGGTGACCGAGCGCAACAAGCGGCTGTTGAAGGCGGAGGCGGCCCTTACAACGCCAAGCGGAGAAGAATGCGCTCACGCTTGGGCGTCGTTTGTCGTTCTGCCGAAAACGCGCAATCACGCGACGATGCGGGACGGCGAGAGTGGAAGAGAGTGAAGAACAACAATGCAAATAGCAATACCAACCGATGACGGCGTGTCCGTTGCGGCTCACTTCGGTCGAAGCTCTGCGTTTCTCGTCTTTAACGTCGAAGACGGACGGATTCAGAGCCAGGAGCTCAGGCCAAACGCCGGGCGGCACTCGCATGTCCAGGGTGCTTGCCAGGCCGGGGCCCATCCGGGAGGAGGACACGATCACGGGCGCATTATCGATTCGCTGGCCGGGTGTGAGGTCGTCATCTGCGCGGGAATGGGTTGGCGCGCAGCCGAAGCACTCAAGTCGAACGGGGTTAAGCAGATTCTGATGACGGAAGCCGGTCCTGCGGCGGATGCTGTAAGTGCGTATTTGGCCGGTACTCTGGCGTCGAGTAGCGACGGCTTTTGCCGCTGTTCCCATTGAGCGCGCCCCGTCGGCGTTACAGATGCCAGGGAGGTCGCCGGATACGAACTTGTGACCGCGAATCCGGGCTGAAGACGCTCAAGTGGCCGAAGGCCGTCGCTCGGATGCCGCGTTCTGCCAGTGGCTGCGAGAATCGAAGGAAGGAGAGACGTGAAGCATGGCCGCTCGCATTTGCCTCCGCCATCCAAAGGACTACCCGTGCACCTGCGCAATGGGCAATCTCTATCGATTCGTCGAGCCCGTGCTGCTGTTCCTCCTGAAGCGAAAGGAGCGCGCGTATGGGTATGAGCTGGCCAGCGAGCTCGCCGAACATGCACTCACGGACGCGGACATTGAGATCGGAGCCCTGTACAGGACGTTGCGCCAATTGGAGAAGAATGGATGCGTGAAATCGAAATGGGACACCGGCCAGGCCGGCCCGGCTCGAAGGCAATACATGCTCACGCGTGCCGGTGAAGATCATCTGGCAGAGTGGACTAACGTTCTGGAACACCTGGCGGAATCCATGACGAAGTTCGTCCGGATGGCTGGCGCGGTCCGGAAGGTCGAAACTCGCCCGCGGAAATCCAATCGGAAACTGTTGCAACCGCAATAACCAGACTGCCCGAAGACGCGCCGCCGGACGGAGGACAAGGCGTTCCGTTCGAGTGGCCCGGCTGGTGGCAGGAGCTTAGTCCCTTGTCGCTCAGCTTCCGCACCCCCCTTGCACCTTCTTGATGCGCCGGACCGGCTTCACACCTCCGCGCTGTTTGATGAGCGTCGCAATCTCCGTCGCGGCGCGGGCACGGAAACGGGAGGTCTCCTGGTCAATCTCCGATAAACCCTCCCCAGGAGCAGTGGCCTGGAGAATGGTCTTGTTGAAGCCATCCAATCCGCCTTGAAGCACCGCGACATTCCTGTAACCCAGCAAGCCGGCAAGGGTAGCGGCGCGCACGGCGGTGGCCTCGTCCCGCGCAAAGAACACTTTGCGATTCTGCTCCTGTGAAAGCACGTCACGCCATTCCTTGCCCAGCATGGTCGCGGGCTGGATGTTCACGGCTCTGGGCAGACTGGTCTTTGCAAACTCCGCGGATTCGCGCACGTCCACCGGCAACAGGTGCTGGTCGCCATCCATGATGAGGAAGGCGAGCTCGTCTGCCGTGACGCGCTCGACGGGATGCGAGCGCTGGTAAGACGGGTCTGCGGCTTCGCTCAGCAGACTCGACTTGCGATCCGGGAGCGCGGCCAGGATCAGCCCAAGCACCAGAACACCGGCGGCAGCCCGGCGATGCGCGCGCCGCGGGTAACGGAAGCTCTCCGATTCGAGGTTCACATGTCGCTCAATCCAGGTCGTTGCCGCGAATGCCGATACGGCGATGACAATAAGCAGCAAGGCGAACTGTCCCTGCGATATGCCCAGAGGCTGGGAGACCAGGAGGTCCCCATAGGAGCCGGCAGTGTAGATTTTGAGGACTGCCGGATACGCTTCGCCAAAGATAAAAATGCCGAACAATCCTCCGAACACGAATATCATGCCATCGATCTTGCCGACCGCGGCTCCGCAGATGCTCGTGCCAGGGCAATATCCGCCCAATACGAAGCCTACGCCCATGATTGCGCCGCCCAGAATGGCAGACTGCAAGAACGTCGGGTTGATGTAAACGACGTCCATGTCGAGCAGGCCAAAGTGGTTCAGGATCAGCACTCCGGACATCGCCGTCACACCCGCGGTGAAGAAGACGCGCAATACGGTGAAGTCGGTCCCGTAGAAAAGCCCCGTCAACTTCCGGCACGAGGAGAAGCCGGCCTGTTCGAGCACGAACCCAAATGCGATGCCAAGCAGAAGCCCGAGGATGAGGTTCAGTTCCGGGCTGATGAAGTCGGGTACAAGCGGTCCCATAGTTCGTCTCCTATATCCAGAGCTTCCGGAAGAAGTAGGCCACCGCATAGGCGGAGCCGAAGATTGCCAGCATCGTCAGAAAACCGCCAGCCGAGAGAACGGCCATGCCGCTCAGAGCGGCGCCGCTGGTACAACCTCGCCCGAACTGCGAGCCGAGGCCGAATAGCGCACCGCCGGCGAACGCTCCTGCCACCCGCATCCAGGACTTCACATGCGGCGGGCGTTCGAGGGTGAAAGTAAGCCGGTCGGAGATGACGCCCGACACGAACGCTCCCAGCAAGACGCCCAAGGCTTCAAAGACGAGCCATTCCATCAGCGGACTCTGGCCCTGTGGATGCGAGCTTTGATAGAAGTCCGCCTTCGCGGCATGCCCGGGTGCGACGGCCCACACGGTGCTGGTGACAACGCTCTTGAGCGCACCGCTTGCACCCAATCCGCGCCCGGTGATGAACACCGTCGCCAACAGGACGAGTCCTAGCAGGAACCCGGCCAGATAAGGGTTCATGTATTTGGTTTTCATACGTGCTCCTCGACTGCTTCCACGCCGGCAGGCGCTTCGTGCTCCTCGTCGAATTCCTCGTAGCCGGTGATCATCGCTTTCAGATTTGAGACAGGCGTGCGGCCCGTCGATATCAGGTAAACGTGCGTGATTACGAACGCCACCAGGAAGAAGGCGCCTGCCGTATGAAGCACCGCAACTCGATCGAGGTGGCCGACGGATAGCGTGCCGATCCCGTTCGTCTGCGGATAGCGGAAGAACATGTAGAGCAATCCTGAAATCACCATCACCGGGATCACCAGGATTTTCAGCGCCAGATAGACGAGTATCTGGAGCGGGTTCAGCTTGCTCAACGGCGTCTTCTTCGTTGGATGCGGCGCGTCGTGGAAAATCCCGACCAGGTAGTACTCCACCTGAGCGCGCAACAATTGGGCGGTTGGCACATACTGACGCCACTCGCCGGTTGTGAAGTGCCAGAAGATAGCGAAAGCGATCAAGGCCAACAGAGCGACCGCCGCCGTGCTGTGGTAGAGAACGGCCTGGCGATAACCGAGGAATTGGTACGATCCGTGAACCTCAAATCCGGTCAGAGCCAGGAACAGAATCAGGATGGCCTGCGTCCAGTGCCAGAATCGTCCGAAACCCTTGTATACGTAAGCTCGATGAGTACTCATATCTAGGATGCCCTCCTTCGCACACTCATCACTACGCGCATGGCGGCGTGCAGCACGACGCCCCCCAGGGCGCCCCAAAGCGCCAGGATTCCCAGCCACTCGACCGCTGGATTCCGGTCTCGTCCAGGCATATAGAACCCCGCCAGCCCCGCCATTCGCGAGTTAGCCCTCTCATGGCATTCGACGCAGCCGACGGTCTTCTCCTTGGGCGCCACCATGTGGTTGACGGGCCAGTACATCACTGTGTCTTTGAACGCGTAGTGGCCGCTGTACGGCAGACCGACCGACTTCATGCCCGCGGCCGCGGAGGTACTCCAGTTGAAGTCCTGCCAGAATGCGCCTTCCCCCTTCTCACCTCCAGACAGCTTGGGCTGAATCAGGATCTTGTTGACCGGGTCGTAGATCTGTTTGGCCCGGTGGATCTTCACCGGGATGATCTTGGAGCCGGGATCGTCGTAGCTGCCGTGCAACTTGTTCATCTCGACCGGCACGCCCTCCTCCACGGGATCGCCCAGCAGATAGTGGTCGGCCGTGCCATTGAAGAAGATGTATTCCGGACGAACGTTCTTGCCCCATTTGAAGTTGCCCTTGATCGACGCATAAGTCGGATTGCCGTCGGCGTCCTCGACTTCGTACGGCTTGCCGTCGCGCAGCTTCCCAGCGGTAGACCAATCCCATGCCAGCTTGGTCTCGTTCACTTTGGCGTACGTGGGTATGTGACAGGTCTGGCAGGCGATTTTGACCGTGTGCTCGTTCAACAGATTGTCGGTGTGCGGGGCGACGCCGTGGCACTGCTCGCAGGTGGACCGGTCGTAGTTCATCGACGAGACGGAGTACATCTTGCCGAGCATCTTGTGATTTTTGCCGGTGTGGCAGGCGACGCAATCCAGGTCGGAGCCGTCGGTGCCCATATGAACGTCCACGTCGCGACTCGCGCTCATCAACGCTTGCTCCAAGTCGCCGTGCTTCACGTTGTTCCCGCCGCCGCCGGAGAAGTGGCACGCGCCGCAATTGGCGCGCTGCGGCAGTCCGACGCGCTGAGACACGAAGTTGAGGTCGACGTCCGGGCTCGGCATTCCGCCGCCGGTCTTCGAATACGTGCCGCTGTTGTCGTGACAAACCAGGCAATCGATGTTGCGGGCATCGCTGAAGTCGAATTTGTCGTCGACGTACTCGTAGCCGGCATGGCATCTGGAACAGCCTTGCAGGTTGCTCGAAACGCCGATGCAGAAATTGTTCAGCAGGTTCTTCTTGCCGATCGTGCGGATGCCGCGGCCAGGGAGGTAGACTTCACGCGACCAGTTCCAGTGCGTTGAGGCCATCACTTCTCTATGCCGCTCGGTGTGGCACGAGATGCAGACCGGCGTGACGTCGTGGGCGGAGGCGAACTTCTTTTGGAGGATGGCGAATTTCTTGTGGTCCACAGAGGGCACGTGCTTGCGCGCATACTTACGCTTCAAATCCTGCACTTGATCCGAATGGCCCGTCTGCCTCTTGAGAGACCCGACCATCAAGACCGCAAAGACCGCGCCCGCCACCAATGCTAACGGTATATATCGCATTGATAATCACCTGAATTCTCTAACAGAATAAAAGACCTTTAATGCTGGTTTTATGCCAATTCTGAGCGACAGCAAAGAAAAGAACGGTTCCCCCCGGGACGACGGTTACCGGAAGCCGCGATACAGCCCTCTCACGTGTTTGCGATGCGGCGTGTGGGCGGGGGTGACACCAAAGGCGAGAATTTCTTCATAGATCCGCCGCTCTGGAGGATCTTCGCCGGCTGTCCGTCCCTAAGTCAGAAACACGAAAGGTTGCCGTACTGGTCAGAACTCTTTGGTCAGGCCGATGCCGTAGTCCTTCAGGCGATATTGGAGGGTCCGCAAGCTGATTCCGAGTTGTTGGGCGGTTTTGGTTCGATTGCCATCGTTCGCTTGCAGGGCATCCAGGATTGCCTGGCGCTCGATTTCCTTGAACAGCACCGGGCGCGCCGGTCCACTGGTGGTGATGGGTAGATCGTCCGCTTCGACGAGATCGTCGCAGAGAATGGCCATGCGCTCCATCATGTTCTCCATCTCGCGGACGTTGCCGGGCCAGGAATAACCCATTACCACCTGCTCGGCATCCGGAGTGAGCCGCAGAGCCGTCTTCTGCATGTTCTTTCCGGCACGCAATAGGAAGAAGCGGGCGAGTTCCAGGACGTCGCATCCACGCTCCCTGAGTGGAGGGATTTCGATGGGGAACAGGTTCAAGCGGTAGTACAGATCCTCGCGGAACTTGCCCTCCGCCGTAGATCGCTTCAAATCGCGGTTGGTCGCCGTGATGATGCGCACATCCACGTTGATTACGCGCGTTCCGCCAACCCGTTCGAACGTCTTTTCCTGGAGCACCCGCAGGAGCTTCGCCTGGAGACTGCCGTCAAGTTCGCCGATCTCGTCCAGAAAGAGAGTGCCGCCATGCGCCCGCTCAAAGCGGCCCGCGTGCTGTCCCACGGCCCCCGTGAAGGAGCCCCTTTCGTGCCCGAACAGTTCACTTTCGATCAGAGCAGGCGAGAGTGCCGCGCAGTTCACCGCCACGAAAGCCTTGCCGGATCGAGGGCTGTTGTTGTGGATGCAATGGGCGATGATCTCCTTGCCTGTGCCACTCTCGCCCGTAATCAGAACCGCAGCGTTGGTCGGGGCCACCTTCCGCGCGAGTTCCATCACTCTGCGCATGGAAGGATGACCGGCGACGATGGTCCCGCAAGAAAAGCGCCTTTGCCGCTCCTCGCGCAACATCTCCCGCTCGCTATCCGATTGAGTTTGCTCCAGGGCTTTGCGGACCAGCATCCGCAACTCATCGGGACTGCTGAGCGGCTTGCCCAGATAGTCCACGGCCCCGAGTTTCATGGCCTCCACCGCGGACGCCACGGTGCCGAAGCCAGTGATCATGATCACCGGAGTCTCCGGCGTGTGCTCCTTCGACCAGCGCAGAACTTCCAGGCCTTCGCCATCGGGAAGTCTCAGATCGGAAACGATAAGGTGATACTGCTTCCTTTCGCAGGTCCCGATGGCCTCCGCCACCGTTCCCGCCGTGGTTACGCGGTAACCCTCGCCAGTGAGAATGGTTTCGAGCAGTTTCCGGAAGCCCGGATCGTCGTCGACAATCAGTATCTCTTCCATAAGTTGTTATGTGGTGTGGCCAACGATTCGCCGGGGTAACCGGATCTCCGCCACGGTGCCCCCCTCTGGACGATCTTCGATGCTGAACTTTCCACCCAGAGCATCCACGAGATTTCGCGTGATGGAAAGGCCAAGCCCGGTTCCAAACGCCTTGGAGGTGAAGAACGGTTCAAAGAGCCGGTCGCGCGCTTCGGCGCTTATGCCTGGGCCGTCGTCGAGTACGCGCCAGACGACTTCATCCGAGACTAGTTCCACCTCCAAGCAAACCGTTCCTTCCGGCCGGCCATGCAACGCTTCGGCGGCATTCTTTAGAAGGTTCAGTAACGCCTGCTCAAGGAGATTCGCATCAGTCTCAAACGTGACATCGGCGATGCGCGAATCGAACTTCACCGTCCCACGAGTCTGTTCGGCGTGGGCGCGCATTTTCTCGGACACTTCGCGGCTGCTGGTGGTGCGCGGACAAGGTAAGGACGGGCGGCCGTACAGGAGAAGGTCCTTCACGAGACCTTCCAGCCGGATGGTCTCGGACAGGATGGGATGCAGGAGGTCATCATACTGCGGCGGCAGCTTCTCTGCCAGTAGTTGTGCAAACCCCTTGATGGTTCCCAGCGGATTGCGGATCTCGTGGGCGAGGACGGCTGACATCTTTCCGATGTGAGCGAGATGCTCCAATTCCAACTGCCTGTGTTGGGCCAGGACCAGTTTTCGCAGGCTCCATGCCGCGAGAATCGAAAGAGCCAGGAATACCAGGCACCCCGCGGCGACGATCCACAAATGATGGCGCGCGTGCTCCACCAGGAAATCGGCTGAGCTGGCCGCCAAATCGATTCGCGCCAGCCGCAAACCGTGTGGACCATGAAATGGCACGAACGCGCGTAAAACTGCTTCTCCACCAACCTGAGCGGACTGGGTACGAAACAACTCGCGGCCGAGCCATAAAGCGGCCAGCGGATCTTTCGTAACATCCGGCGGAGGATCCAGGACCACCACATCGAGCAAGCCGGGTTCTTCGTTGAGGGCGCTGAGAACCTCGCCTGCCGGAATTCCGGCCGGAAGCGTCTCAAGTTGCGAAGCGACCGCCGCCATCCGGCTGCGCAGGTACACGACCTTCTGGTCCTCGAGTGCGCGGTAGGTCCTCGCCGCGCTGTAGACCAGAAGAGCCGGCAGAGCGATGGTGATCGCCACCCAGAGCAGACTCAACGGTTTGATGAGTGTGACTCTCACTGTGATCTGGTCTCCTGCACGCGGTGAACCGGCGTTCGGGCCCACCGTTCACGCAAGCCATGCGCACTTGAGGCGGCCCCCGCGCAAGCCTTGCGCACCACGCATAGAAACTCCATCGTATTCGATTGAATTCCCGGCGTCTTGGCATTGGCACGCCACGTGCTTTTTGTTTGCCGGGAGACAAACATGAAACGGCTTCTGCTTGGACTTGGAACTATACTCTTCGTACTCTCGCTCGGCGCTGCTGCGCAGAGGGGAGGCGGCCCCGGCCAGGGCGCCTGGTGCGATAGGGACAAAGACGGGAAGTGCGATTACTGCGGGCAACCCGCCGGTCAGGGACCATGCAGAGGAACGGCGTCGATGCGACAGGGTGCAGGTTGCCGCGGTCGTGGCCAACAGAATGGCTATTGCCGGAGAGCGCAGTGTCCTCTATCGCAACCGGCTCCTGCGCCGGAGCCCAAGAAGTAGGATGAGTTGTGAGGTCCTCCGATTGAGGAGGAAGCCATGATCGGATTCAGAGTGGTGCTGCTCATCGGCTGCCTCGTGATGGCCAACTTCGCGCAGATGCGGCCGATGCACACGCCCTGGGCGAAGAGCCAGAAGGTCGAGATCAAGGGCACGATCGAGCGAGTTCAGGCAGCGCCGGGCCAGGGAATGCCATTCTTGGAATTGAAGGGCGAGAAGGGAACCCAACGCGTGCTGCTCGGGTCGATGCGCTATTTGATGGAACAGAACTTCAACCCAAAAGCAGGCAGCATCGCGATTGTAAAGGGGTTCCTGGTTGACGATTTGTTCATCGCGCAAAGCGTGTCGCTTCCAGCGGAGAAGATCACCGTTCAACTGCGCGATAAGGATGGCGTTCCTCTTTGGCGGATGGGGCGGCATGGATGGAGAGGCGGAGGAAGATGATTCGTATTGTGGCGTTGGCGTTGATCTGTATGTCTGCTGCGTGGACTCAAGTTGTGAACCGGTCCCCGCGCGATCCGGCTCAACAACAGAGGATTCACCGGCTTGAGGAGTCCTTGATGGCTCCCTGCTGCTGGGCCGAGCCCGTTTCCGTTCACAGGAGCGAGGTCGCCATGCAGATGCGGTTGGAGATTGAGCAGGCCGTGGTCCAGGGGATGACGGACCGCGAAATCTTCGACCGCTACAAGGGAATATACGGCGCCAGGATTCTTACCGAACCCGAGGGCGCGGCGCAGGTGTGGGTTTACTTCATTCCCGCCCTCGCCGCCGCTGCCGGATTGGCGCTGGTCGTATTCGTCATCCGGCGCCTGGTCGCTCGTCAGGCGCTGGGCGAACCCGTCTGATGGGGATGGTGACTGCGCCGGATGATGGTGACCATTTTCACGTTGATCCGCAAAAAGCGCCAGATCTGCCACGGCAGAAACGTGCGCAGGAATACGGTCCCGCGCGTCGGTTTGGTGGCGTAGAACCAAGGCTTCAAGTGCGCCTTGGCGATTGCCGTCGGGTCCTGCGGTTTCCCATCCATAATTTACTCCGGAATCAATGACCACCCCGGCCACAGGTGGGCTTTGTAAAGGAACAAGTGGTGGAGCAGGATCTTGATCCAATGTCCTGCCAGCCCGATTTCACCGAAGGTGTAGTCGAGGTCGCGCCCGTATTCGGGGTAGCGGTCATAATCGGGGACGATCGGGAACACCGTGATGGACGCTGCCGTCCCGGTGAAGGGATTGTTGCCCGCCGAAGCTACGCAGGCCGCGCCCATCTCCGCCATGGACGCAGTGTGGGTCGGCCCGGAGGCTCCTCTTGTCATACTGACGATACTCTGGGCCACGGCCTTGCCGATCATGGCGGAGGGCATGCCCGTCCGTGGCGGAGCCGGCGAGATCACCTGGCCGCTCGCGGTGGTTCGAGGACGGGAGATCGGGTGCGGCGGAGCGAAGGCGATTCCCGCTGCAAAAAGATTCCCATAGGCAGGGTTCCGATAGAAGCGCGGCCAGTCCTGGGGCCTCCACTCCTCGTAGGGTTTCTTCTCGTAGTTCGCATCGACCTTCATAAAGCCGCTGGGCGCGAAAAGGGCGGAGGAGATGTCCTCCCCCTGTCGGTTGTAGGCCTTTAAACCTACGCCCGCGAAGGGCGGCAGCAGCATCGCCATGTCAAACGGTAGGTCGCTCTGAACGCCGTCCAAGGTTTCGATGTGGGCGACTCCAGGCTCGACCTGGCGCACGTGGGCCCTTGTGATCCAGTCGATGCCGCGTTCGGCGAACAGAGATTCGTTGAAGATCTTGCTCGGCGTTACATAGCCGCCCTGACGGATGTGAACTCCGTCGATACCCAGGTCGCCCAGTTCGTACTCGTTGGTGAGAAAAGTCACCTCGGCCTTGTCGCGAACCTTGTGAGCGCGGAGTTCAAACTCCAGGTTCACCACATACTCTAACGCGGCGCCCTCGCACGTGCAGCCTCCGTGGCCAGTGCCGATCAGGAAGCGCTGCCGTTCACCGCGCTTCATGCGCTCGATCTTTTCGCGAAAGACGCGAGCGGCTTCCTCCGCATGGTCCGCCGTGCAAACGGACAGGGTGTTTTTCCCCGGGCCAAGACCCTCCGTGGCCTCGAAGTTCAACTTGGGTCCAGTGGCGTTCAGGAGGAAGTCGTAGGTCAGTCTTTCCCGCTGGCCGGATTTGCCGTTTCCGGTCCACTCGATTTCGACCGCGGGGGCGGAATTGCTCTCATCTCCATCCGGGAAAAGCGCCACCGCGCGCGCCTGTTTGAAGTCGATGCCCGTTCGCTGGTAAACGGGAGCCAGCGGGAAGGTAACCTGTTCCTTCTTGAGCAAGCCGACTCCGACCCAGATATTGGAAGGGATCCAGTTGTATCTTGGCTGTGGAGAGACAACGATCACCTCGTCTTTCCTGCCCAGCCACTTTCTCAGAAACGCGGCGGCGGTATGACCGGCGACACCCGCACCCAGGATGACTACACGTGCCATTGGATCGCAAGTCTCCTTCCTGCCGCAGATTGATTCAATCGCGCAACAAACGTGACATAGTATCTCCGGCGATGTTGTGAGACGTAGTTCCGCGAGCGTGACAAAGACGGCGCTCAACCACCGGCCGGATGTCTGGGTTATCCACGCATCGTGTGCGGCAAGCGAGACTGGCCGGCGTTAAGATCGAGCGTGGATTCGAGGCGCCAACCTCGCTATTTTCCGCACAGTAATGTAAAGGCGTGCTCGATTGCGCGCAGCAGATCGAAGGTCTGGCCACGCCCCGAGGCGGCGGCGGTGGTGGGGCCATAGGTGGCGTGAAGCTTCCATCCCGTGCCCGAGCGGAGGAGGTCGACCCGGCAGGTGTAGAGCGGAAATCCGTCGTCTTCTCCATTGAGCAGGCGGCGTGTCCGCACAGGGTCGATTAACTCGTAAATGGAATACCGCGGCCGCAACCGATCCGCACTAACGACGCCCTGCTCTTCGAGGTGATGAACCGCCAACAATTCCAGGCCATGCGAAGTCGCCGCGAGGCGCACCACCGCATCCTGATCCAGCCTGGGCGAGGGGGGTGCGACAACATGCGCGTGGCCGTTGACTGGGGCCTCGAGACTGCTCCGCAGAGCTCGTCTGGCACGCACCAGCCGCGTTCGGACGGCTTCCTTGGATATGCGCAGGCTCTTCGCTGCCTGGGCTGTAGTCTTGCCTTCGAATACGCGCAGATCGAGAACTTTTTTCAGGCCTGGCGACAACTCGCCGATTCTCTCGGAAATGGCCTGCTGCAGCTCTCGCTCAACCAAGCGCTGGAATGGTTCAGTCGATTGAAGATCCGCGGCCGAGGTGGTGTTCTCCACGAGGTCGACCATGGCACTAGGCGCGAATTTGCTTTGCCGTAATGACATCCGATGGGTGTTCTGGACTACGCGCCAGGTCCAACCGAGCAGGCGCGGACAATCGCGAAGTTGAACGAGGTTTTCTAGTACGTGGAGCAGGGCGGTCTGGGTCAGATCCTCGGCGTCGCTGTGGTCGCGGCACAGCATACTGGCCTGATGGAACACGGGGGCATACAGGCGGGAAAACACCAACTCCCGGGCCGCGCGGTTGCCCTTGCGCGCGCGTTCAACCAGGCATCTTTTGCCCGCACAGACGTTGGTGCGAGCGAGCGCAAGGCAGGGTGCATCACACAGTGGCTTCATAGGGTCCTGTAGGACTCCGCACTCCGATAATAAAGCGGCGCGGGTGCGGCAAAATGCCGCACCCGCGCCGAAGAACGGCAGGATCGCCTCAATCGTTCCAGGCCGGCGTACCGTCGTCGTGCCTCAGTACCAGCGTGTGGCCGTCGGCATCCGTGATTTGAAGCGCGACGTAGGCGTCGCAACAGGTCGTCTGGGCGTACTTCACAGTCAACGTCGCACCGGGTTTCAACTCCAGATCTCTATCCAACAGGATCCGCTCCGGTCCGAGTTCGATGGTCAACAGGACTTCGCCGACCTTCAGAACCAGCGTGGGATGTTGGATCCCGGCGCCGGCAGTGACGCGGTCTACGACACCGGTAGCGGTGTTGGTGCTCACGGTGTCGATACAGGCGCCTCCGGATCGGGGCGCCTGGGGATTGCCACCCCGGCGAGCGGCTCCAATCCACAGTGGGACACCCAGTTCGTTGCGAAGCGTAATCTTCGATCCGCTGGAGAGCTTCGTGATGTCGACGGCGTAGAGGTAGGGATCGTTCACTGTGGCGGACGCCGCGGCCGTGACTCGCACGGATTCGCCGACCGCCAGCTCAAAGTCGTTTTCGAGCAGATACCAAACCGGAGCCACTTTGATCTGGGTTTGGTTGATGACAATGGCAGGATACTGAGCGCCGTAGGCGATCTGTACGCTGGAGATGAAGCCCTCCACCGATTGCAGCTTGGCCATGTCCAGGCCGGAGTTGGCCTGCGGCGCGACGGCGCGTCCGCCGCGTCCATTGGGCCCCTGCGCAAGAGCCAGCGCAGCGGTCAGGCCGAGGACGGTCAACAGGTTTCCGATTCTGTGTTTCATTAGTTTCTCCGAAAGATCGATTCCAAACGCACAGCAATAGGGCAAGTACGGTTCCAACTTCGAAAAATCCAATAAAGCATTGAAAACAAGAGCGGATAGACGCCAGGCAATCGTCCGTTCCCCGCAAGGCTTGCGGGGAACGAGTTAAGGCAGCGCAAATCCTGCGTGGCACGATTCGATGTCGCTTATGGAGGCCGGATTCTAGCGGAAGGATACTAGGCTTACCAGATCTTCAGCGGTGGGCGGCCGCACCCAATTCGGAGGAAGAGCCTGGATCGATGGTGCAGACAACAGCGTTTGAAACGGCAGAACAGCCGCCGCAGGAAACTCATTGGCAAGGTGGGCATTTCAACGGGGTCCCGCCCGGAAACGCTGCGGGCGATAGCGTCCGTGGAATCGGTCGCCGTAATCAGGCGAGCGCCGCTCTGGGTCATCAGCCTTAGCAACCGGATGCCATCGTCATCTACCTGCGTGAGGCCGGCCAGATTCACCACAAGTTGCTTGCCATAGAGGATTGACATCGCCGTTTGCCACGAATGCTCCAGATCCTCGGTCCAGGGGCGAGTCAGCGTTCCGGCGAGAACGAATGTCAGAGATTGCGCGCCATCGTGGAGATATACGTCGAGCATTCCATCGCCGTAGATGCGGAAGATGACTTGTGGTGACGTGAGCGGTTCGAGAGTGCGGATTTCTTCTGTCTGCGGGCGAATTCCGTGGCAGACTTCGCGCCGGCCGGCGCCATGGCCAAAATGAACTGAAGCAAGGCCTCGTCATCCTGCGCAGGCACCCGCTGTCCTTTGCCGGATATTTGCATCCGGTGGTCACTTGAGACCGCCAAATGCATCCTGGATCGCAGGAGGCGCCCATGCACTCGAACTGGCCCACCAGCATCCTGTGTCCCATCGATTTCAGCGAGCACTCTGCCGCGGCCTTGCGCATGGCTGCGAACCTGGCCGCCAGCACCCACGCTGGTCTCACCCTCATGCACGCGAGTATATTGCCAGCGCCGCCATATTTCACCGAATCGCAGATCGCAGAGCTGAGCCAGCAGTTCCAGGACGACCTGAAAGAGGCGGACCGGGCACTGGAGGAGTTTGCGGCCAGGGTATGCCCCGGTTGTCACGCGGAGCGAGTGGTTGTGGATATGATGCCGGTCGACGCAATCCTGAAGACCGCGCACGACAGGGGAACCGATCTCCTCGTGCTGGGCACGCATGGACGAAGCGGCTTCAATCGCTTCCTGCTCGGATCCGTGGCGGAGCGGCTTCTGCGCGAATCCACGATTCCGATGGTGACGGTGAGAGAGACATCCGGCGCTGCCGCCGGAGCCCGTTCCATCCAGAAAATCCTCTGTCCCGTCGACGACTCACCCGCCGCGAAGTACGCGCTTCAGGCCGCGGCGCGACTGGCCACTTCCCTGAATGCGGAATTAACCGCGCTGCACGTCGTTGAAGCTCACGCAGCGGACCGGCGTCCCGACCTGTGCTCATGGCTTTCGGAAGGTGACCGTCAGGCCTGCCGGGTGCAGGAAATCGTCGATTGGGGAGAGTCGGCGGACAGGATTCTGAACACCGCCAGCCAATCCTCCTACGACCTCGTAGTCATAGGTGCGCAACACCACCTGTTCGCCGATACCACCGTGCTGGGCACGACCACCGTCCGCGTTGTCCGACATTCTCCGATCCCAGTACTCACTATCGTGAAACCGCCGCACTCCGCACACGCGTGACCTGACGGCGGAGAAAAACGCCACGGCCGCAAGAAGCCCGGGAAACACGGCTCAGGAGGTCTATAGCTACTCCAATTCGAACGAGACATAAATCAATTGCTTCGAGCGTTCGACAAGCAGCGCGATGGAATCACCGGCTTTCTTGGCATCCAGCGCGGCGCTCAATTCAGGCAAAGAAGCGATACGAGTCCCGTTGAATTCGTAAATCACGTCGCCGGCGATCAGGCCGGGATTCAAAGCCTCAAACTCCGCGGGTATGCCCGCCACCACAACGCCCGAAAGCCGCCGCAAGTCCGGCAGGAGAGGCGTCACTTCCTGGTCCAGGGTGAGCGCCAGGATGCCCACGCGGCGGATCAAGTGCGCCTCACGGCTCGCGAGTTCCGTCAGATCTCCCGGTGATTTTGGCCGGGCGAGAATGGCGACGGTCTTTTGAAGACGGTCTTTGCCGCGCTGGATGTCCAAAGTGACCTGCTCTCCGAAGACATGTTGAAACACCGCCGCCATCAGTTGGCGCGAATGCTCGACAGGCTTGCCGTCCACGGCCAGGACGATATCGCCAGGCTGCAACCCGGCGGCCTCGGCCGCTCCATTCGGCAGGATGTCCGACAAGATGACCCCCGAATCGCGATCCAGCCCTAGCGCAGACGCCAAAGTGGGTGTGATGTCCTCTGGAATAACCCCGATCGCTCCGCGCCGGATGAGCCCGTCTTTGCGCAGCCCTAAGTAAGTTTGCCGCACAATGTTGCTCGGAATGGCGAAGCCGATCCCTTCGCTTCCGCCGGATTGCGTAATGATCATCGTGTTGATTCCCACGATGCGTCCCGCGATATCCAGCAGCGGCCCTCCGCTGTTGCCAGGGTTGATCGGCGCGTCGGTCTGAATGTAGAAGTTCGGCTGGTCGGATCTGAGGTGGCGGATCGGGGCGCTCACGAAGCCGACCGTGAGGGAGTTGTCGAGTCCGAGCGGGCTGCCGAGCGCGATAACGAGCTGCCCTTGTTTCACTCCCGCGGAATCCTCCAGGATAGCCAGGGTGGGAAGTCCCGTCGCTTCGATCTTTAATACCGCCAGGTCGGTCTCGCGATCGACGCCGACCGTCTTTGCCGCGAAGTGTTTGTGCTTCACCTCCTCGCCCGATTGCCCGCGCTCGATGACGCTGACATCGATCTGCCGCGCGTCGGCGACGACATGAGCGTTGGTCACGATGTAGCCATTCGAATCGACGATCACACCCGATCCCGTGGCCCGCTGGTTGGCTACGAAGCCGGCTCGCTGCGCACCGCTCTCCTCCATGGGAGCTCGCCCGCGCACGGTGATCTGGACCACTGCGGGGCTCGATGCTCGCGCGAGATCCTCGATGGATGCGCTGAATTGGACTAGCGACTGTGACGTCCGTTGGGGCCGGGTTTGAGCCTCCAGGGAATATCCGAATATCAGTGCAATCAAGGCGCTTACGGCTGAAGACTTCGTCATCTTTCAATGCTCCTTCAGTTGGCTCTCTTAGTCCAATCATTTGGACTCAATTCAGAGAAAACCATCTCTAGGAGGAGAATAACTCAGCGCGCCAAGACGAGTGGGCCCATAGTCATTCGCGTAGTTCCGGACACAGGAAGAAGCGGCCCTCGTGCGCGGATCGAATGGCCTCGACGAGCACGGAAGGTCGGGATCGCTTCAGGACATAGCCCATCGCGCCCAATGCCTTGGCTTCCTCGACGAATGCCGGTTCCTCATGCACGGTGAGGAATACGACCTTGGGCTTAGCTCTACGATGCAGTTTCGCCACTGCCTCGAAGCCGTCCATGTGGGGCATCGAGATGTCCGTCACGATGACTTCAGGGTGCAGCCGGTCGTATTGCTCCAAGAGGGCTCGGCCGTCCCCAACGGCGCTGACGACTTCAAATTCTCTGGCCAGAACGCGCTCGAACTCCCGCAGTAGCGCCGGGTTGTCGTCGGCGAGCAAGATTTTGAGTCTGAGCCGACCGGGCCCACCGCCGTTCGAACTGCCGAGACTTTCTCCCAAGTAATGGTCCATACCGATCCCTGCAATTCCACTGCAACACCGATCGATCGCGTTCAACACTGGGAGTTTTCCCAGCGGCGCGGCTGGAGAGCTATACGGCAATGATCCCGTGACGAATGGCGTACTGAACCAGTTCGGCGTTGGTCTTCAACCCCAACGTAGCCAGAATTGCGTACTTATGATATTCCGCCGTCTTCACGGCGATGTTCAGAATACTGGCGATTTCCTTGTGCGACCTGCCCTCAGCGAGCAGTTGCAGCACTTCGCGCTGACGCGGGGTGAGGTGCGTCCAGACATCCTCATGGATCGACGTCATTCGGCCCATTACTTCGAGCACGTCCCGAGTCACCGCGGGCGAAAGGTAGGTTCGGCCCAGAAGAACTTCCCGCAGCGCCGCCTTCAACTCCGAGCCTGGCGAACTTTTGAGCAGGTAGCCCGAAGCTCCCGCTGAGAGGGCCTCCTGAGCCATGGTGGCGTCCGGGTGCATGGTCAGAATCAAGATCTTGGCCGTGCATCCCGCATCGCGAAGCTGCCGCGTACAATCAAGTCCGTTCAGCAAGGGCATCGAAATGTCGATGATCACGATGTCCGGTTTGAGTCTTTCAACCTCGGGAAGCACGGACCGGCCGTCGTTAACGGCCCCGGCAACTTCGTACTCGGGCTCCAGGAGCGCGCGGAGTCCGTCGATCACCATGCCATGGTCATCGGCGATCAGTATCTTCGAACGCTTCATGTGTCACCTCTGCCGGACCGCGCAACTTAACGATACCCCTCCCTCGCGGATCCGGCGGAACGCTCCGGCCGGCCATGCGCGCCAGGGGAGCGTTGAGCATATCTACGTTGTCACACGTTGGCCCGTGCCTCTCTTGTTCATTAGGAACCCTCGAAGAGTCCACATCACCTGGGAAAACTCAGAGTGCGCTCCACGTTCGAGGCCCTCATCGGCTCATGACAGGAACCCTGACCTCGACTTGCGTCCCCCTCCCGATTTCCGAGTGGATTGCGAAAAATCCACCGACCATGCGCAGGCGCTCCCGCATACTCACCAGCCCCAGGCTGCCAGCGTGATTAGCGGAATCGACATCGAACCCGAGCCCATAATCCTTGACCAGAAGCACCAGATCCTGGCCTTCGACCGTCAAAGAAACACCCAACCGGTTCGTCTGAGAGTGCTTTAGCGCGTTTTGGAGAGCCTCCTGGAAGACCCGGTAGACGGCCAGGCTGAGCGGCTCCGGCAATGGTTTTGGCACATCGATAGCCTGGAAATCGACCTCCCATGCGATCCTTTGCCGAAGCGAGTTACAGTCGGAACGGATCGCAGCCTCCAGTCCAATCTTCTCGAGCACCACCGAGTGCAGGCTGCGCGACAGCTGCTGGAGGTCCTTGGCGACGCCTCCGAGGCGTTCTCCCATGGTCTGGATATTCTGCTTGAGGCTCGGCGTTGTGTCCGTGCGCTCGGCAGTGGCGGCCAACTCAAAAAGCAGGCTCGCCATTCGTTGTCCATAATCGTCGTGCAACTCCCGGGCGATCCGGCGGCGTTCGTCCTCCTGCAAAGTCAGCAGGCGGCGAGACAGGCTTTCGAGTTCAACACCTAACTTCACGGAGGCTTCGTACTGTGCCAACGCTGTACTTTCCAAGCGCGACAGGTAAATGACCGTCGTGCTCGCGACCAGCAAGGAGAGGACCACGGTGAGTGCGATCGCGGCCCACAATCGCTGCTCCGCGCCTCGAACGAACCGCGCGTTGTTCGCTGCCGCCGATCTCAGATCCGACCGATCGCGGGCGCCAATCTCGCTGATCGTCGCCAGACACTTTTCGCGCAAGGGAACGAGTTGGCTGATCAAGAGATCGCCCCCGGTTTGCGATCGCTGGCGTCCGGTCAATTCAAGGCTCTGTCCGGCTATGGCCCAATAGCCCGAGACTTGGGCGTCAAGCTGGTCCATCAACGGCCGCCGCGCCGAAGGAACCAATTCCTCGTAGTCCTTGATGGCCTGGACGGCCTGCGACCACGAAACTCGCGCCAGTTCACGGTACCTCGGCAGCGCCGAAGAATCCGAATCCAGCAGGTAGTCGCGAACCGCGCCCGCGGCGGTGGACAGCAGCCGGTGGACCCTTTCCAGGCGTTCACTTTGCTGGAAGTACTCGCGAGTCGTCAGAACGCCCGCGCGGCTCACGCTTGAGAGCGATTGCGCCGCATACACGCCGAGCGCGAGCAAGAGTGCGAGAACGACTCCAATACCCGTCAACAGTACGCCCCGGATTCCGCGTCGTACTGGGCTCTCCCGGATCGGATTCATCAACGCCATTATCATCCCCAAGTTGCCACATCGTCATTCACGCCAGTCTCTACCGGTATAGGTGCGCCGATAAGCCAGTGCTTCGGAGAATCCGTGTACCAAGACTAGGACTTTTCAGAGTACGCCATCAACTTCTCGCGTCCTAGAGTTCTGAGTAGGCCGTCGTAGGAATGCTCGATGTACAGGAGCAGACGCACAAAAGGAGAATCATCATGCTCTCGAAAGTTGACAAGCTACAAATCAGGTCGGAACTGGAAGCGGCACGCCAGGAGATCGCCAGGCGGCAAGAGCTTCGAGACGAAGTGCTCATCGAACCCGCGGCGGATGAAATGGATGAGTCGCAAGCCTCGGAGGCGCGTGAACTCGCGATCAGAAACCTCGAACACGCCGCGCGCACGCTTCGCCAGATCGAAAAGGCGATCCGCAGGCTGGACAACGGCGAGTACGGCATCTGCGAGAGCTGTGAAAAGACGATCGGGGCCAAAAGACTGCACGCGGTTCCTTGGGCGCAATTGTGCCTCAATTGCCAGGAGCTTGCGGATCGAAGCGAATGCGACGACAGCGGCGATTACGAGAACGAACCCCTCATGAGCGCGTCATAGACTCCTTGCGCCTCCGCAACTCCTGGCGGAGTGCCTGGGAGTTCTCCCAGTACGATGAGCGGATGACGAGCGGCATACTGGCAGCACGCAACAGAGCGGATCATGAGCTTTTACTCTCCGAGGCAGCATCGCTGCTGTGTCATTCTTGCGGGCGGCGATGGAACGCGCTTGAGATCGCTAACGCGATGTGTGTCGACCGACGAGCGGCCGAAGCAGTTTTGCCCGTTTCTATTTGGGCGGACACCGCTGCGAGCCGCGAGGCGGCGCGCGTCTCGCTGCGTCGACCCCGAACGGACGCTCGTCGTAGTGACGCGCGCGCACGAACGATACTACAAGGACGAACTGGCGGACTTAGGCCCGGTACAGGGGTTGATTCAGCCGTGCAACAGAGGCACTGCGCCAGCCATCCTGCTGAGCCTGTTGCATCTGAACCGGATGAATCCCGATGCCTCGGTCGTCTTCCTGCCTTCCGATCACTACTATCGCGATGAAGGACACTTTATCGACGGAGTCCAGCGCGCCTTTGAGGCCGCGGAAGGCCGGACGTGCCTGGCAATCCTTGTGGGTGCCTCACCGACACATCCCGAAGTTGATTTCGGTTGGATTGAACCTGGAACCCCTCTCGAAACCGGCGGCCAAATCGGGCTGTTCCGCGTCGAGAGGTTCTGGGAGAAGCCCTCACTGCCCGTTGCCAGGATACTGCTCAACCTGGGCTGCCTTTGGAATACCTTCGTCATGGTGGGCAGAGTGAGTACCTTCCTGGACTTGATTCGGACGGCAACTCCGGAACTCTACGACGAGTTTCAGCGCCACGGGGCCGCGCACGGACCCTTCGCTTCGGAGCGACTGTACGCAGATCTGGCGTCCGTCGATTTTTCGCGGGACATCCTCGCCAGGAGTCCATCGAATCTCGCGGTCCTGGACGCCGGCTCCGTGGGTTGGAGCGATTTGGGGGAGCCGGAGCGGGTGGCAAACCTCATCTCTCAATTGGATTCGCAATGCGAATGGCTCAGCACCTGGCGAAGGGCCAGTGGCGCTGCCGTATAGCGGCGCCGGTTCCGGGCATTCCAGACAGGTGGCCGGTCCCCGCTCGTCCAGTGCGCAATGAGCGCGGCTACACTCGTGCTCGACATAACTCGGAGCGTGCGCATTGCCAGGAGTGTCCCCTCGATGCTGGAGATCGGCGCCCACCTGCCCGGCAGCCTCCAAACAGACCTGACTTGACGCATATCACTGGGAATCCGAGGGTCTACGGCTCGGAGTTCTCCCAGTACGAACGCTTAGGGATGAGCCGCATATTGGTATCGGTAATCGAATTTAGATTCGAATCAGGCGGAATGCACTCGACGATTCGAGCCGTTGCAGGCGCCGGGCCGGTAGAAGACCCCGACCCCGCGGATTGCGTTGCTGCCAAACGCGGGTCGTACGGCGCGGGTCTTAGAGTGGCGTAGGGATTTGCAGGACAGTGTAATGCCCAAGACGATTAGAAGCGCTGCTAGCGACTATTGCGGGAAGCGATCCTCGATCGCGAAGATTGGAGCGGGCGCGGTAGCATTCGCGGCCTGTTGCTTCATGTTTGCGGCGCTGGGACAGAACGCGCCTGAGCAACAGCCCCCTCCCGCCGCACTCCTTTCCCCTCAGCAACTGGACGATCTGGTGGCGCCGATAGCATTGTATCCGGACCCGTTAGTGGGCGAGGTGCTGGCGGCCTCCACGTATCCGATGGAAATCGCCGAAGCGCAACAGTGGGTGCAGGACCATCCGCACTGGAAGCCATCCAAGCTGATGAAGGAAGCGAAGAGGCAGAACTGGGATCCCAGCGTGCAGGGACTCGTGGCCTTTCCGCAAGTACTCGGCCGCCTCAGCCAGGATATGGGCTGGACGACGCCGCTGGGCAACGCTTTTCTGGCGCAGCAGGCGGACGTCATGCAAGCGGTGCAGCGCATGCGCGCCCAGGCGCAACAGCGTGGAATGCTACGTTCCACCCCGCAGGAAAACGTGACGACCGACAACCAGGGTGGACAGACTGCGATCGATATCGAGCCTGCGAATCCGGATGTATGGTACGTGCCCTACTACAATCCGGCCTATGTCTGGGGACCGCCGGCCTATGGGTATTACCCGCCGTTGGGGTATCCGGGAATGGACATCGGTTTCGGCTGGGATCCGGGCATCGATCTCGGCCTCTGTTTCGGTGGCTGGGGCGGTTGGGGCTGGGGCGGTTGGGGCTGGTCGCCAGACTGGTACGGTGGCGGCATCATGCTCAACCACTCCTTCTTCCACCGCTACGGCTTCGGTCATTTCCATGGCGCGCCGCTGGGGACCTCTGCGTGGTTGCACGACCCGCAACATCGCCTTGGCGTCCCCTACGCCAGTCGCCAGGTAGCTGGCCGATTTCCGCCGCGCGGGTCTGGCGGCTCGTTCGGGCGCGGCGTCAACGGTGGCGGAGGCGCCAGGGGCCATCAGTCATTCGGGCAGTCGCGTTTCGGGTCTCCGGGATTCGAGCAGCGCCGCGGGGCTGGCAACCACAGCGTGTTCGGAGGCTATCACAGCGGCGGAACGACCCGAGTCCAAAGCGACCACGGCTATTCAAGCATGGGTAGTTCTCGCGGCTTTGGAGGCGGTGGTTTTGGCGGCTTCGGCGGCGGAGGCGGCATGCGTGGTGGAGGCGGCATGCGTGGCGGCGGTGGAATGCGCGGCGGCGGAGGTAGGCGGTAATGACGAATCTGGTTCTGTCGGCTTGCGTTGCGATGGCATTTTTTGGGGCAACCTCAGCCTTCGCGCAACAGCGCTTCGATTCCGCCGATGCGGCCACCCAGGCGTTGATCGATAGCGCCGAGAGGCACGACGCCGCACGGCTCACCGCCATCTTCGGTCCGCAAGGCAACGCAATCCTGACTTCGGGTAATCCCGCGCAGGACCGGGCCGAGCAGTCCGAGTTCTCTCAACTGGCCCGAATGAAGCATCGGCTTGTGAACGACCCGAGGAATCCAAACCGGGTGATTCTCTCGATCGGCGACGAAGACTGGCCGTTTCCCGTGCCCATCGTGCGTTTGAACGGGAAGTGGAGTTTCGACGCGGTGGCGGCAAAGTCTGAGATGAAGGCGCGGCAGGTTGGCGCGAACGAACTTGAGGCTATCGAAATCTGCGCAGGCTATGTCGAAGCGCAGCGCAAATACGCTTCGGAGGACCGCGATAAGGATGGAGTGCTGAAATACGCCGCCCGCATGATGAGCGGACCCGGTCGGAAAGACGGACTTTATTGGAAAGGCGCGGGCGAGCCGCTCGTGCCCTCCGGTCTGGCCGAAGCCGCATGGGAAGGGCTGAAGAAAGGCGCCAAACCATATCACGGCTATTTCTTCCGGATCCTCGACGGGCAAGGTCCGCATGCGCCCGGAGGAGCGCATACCTACCTGGTGAAGAACAAGCTCATGGGCGGCTTCGGGCTGGTAGCCTGGCCCGCCGAGTACGGAGAGACGGGGGTTCAGACGTTCATCGTGAACCAGGATGGCGCGATTTATCAGAAGGACATCGCTCCTCTTCCGAAGGGAGCGCCGCTTCCGATAACCCGGTACGATCCAGATCCGTCCTGGACGCCCGTGGACTAGGAATCCGGACGAGAACGGGGACGACGCCACCGATGGAAAAGCGCCTGTGAAAGTGACCAAGTTGTCCGAAGCATAGAGGTAGAGTTTATGAACCCAATTCGCAACCTCGTCGTGTTTCTGCTTCTGTCCCTGGCCGTCGAAGGGCAGGAGCTATCGAAATACACCTTTGAGGGCGGTGGAGGAGTCTCCGTCCCCTCCGGCGCCGCCGCGGATCGATTCAATACCGGGTGGAACCTCCTCTTCGGCGGAGGCTACAAATTCAACGCGCACATTTCCGGCCTATTGGAGTACCAATATGACCGGTTCTCCCTGACGAACGCGGTGCTGCAGAATGCCAACCAGCCCGCGGGCTTCAACAGTTATTGGGGCCTTACGTTGAACCCCAGGTATGAGATCCATCCGCGAGGCAAAGTGGGCGGCTACGTCACGGCCGGCTACGGACTCTACCATCGAACGCTGGCGTTCACGGACCCCTCCCAGGCGGTGGGTTACTGCGATCCATTCAGCGGCTTTTGCGAGAACAGCGGTGCTCCGGTAATCGCTCAGTTTACGAACTGGAAGGGCGGGTACAACCTGGGCGGCGGAGCGACCTACGCCTTGGGCGGCAGCGGCTTTAAGATCTTCATGGATGTGAGGTACAACCGGTTCATCGCCGTACACAATAACGATTGGATGAACCTGTCTTTTGGAATTCGGTTCTGACGTGAAGGAGTAAAACAAATGAGAAGAGTATTGATTAGTTTCGCAATTGCGGGTCTCCTAGTGTGCAGCGCCACGGCTGGCACGAAGAGTTACCCAGTAAAACTGATGGAGAAATCCACCCTCGGAGGGGTCCAACTGAAACCCGGCGAATACCGGATGAAGCTCGAGAACTCCGTGGCCATATTGTCCGACGATGAATCGAGGCAAGTCGTAAAGGTCCCAGTAACGATAACCAGCGCGGCCAAGAAATACGAATTGGGCGAGATCCTCTCTAGCAAGGCCTCGGACAATTCGAACAAAATCGATGCAATCGAACTACAGGGCACCAAGCTCAAGGTGGCTTTCAAAAATTAGCGGCGGCGCCGCGAAGACGCCGTCGGACGGCGGAGTTGCCGGGCTGGCTGGATCGAAACGTGGACTCATTGAATGCTGCGCTGGCAGACCATCGTCGATCTGGCCATCCTCGCCATCGCCATCTACTTGTTTTTGAGGTGGACGTCTGGGAATCGACTGCGTGGTCTTCTGCTGGGCACTGGCGCTTTGTTCGGGATCTCCGGTCTGGCGTCACGACTCGACCTGCCCCTGACTTCGTGGGTGTTCCAGTCGCTGGGATTCGTCGCCATCCTGTTCTTGGTGACAATCTTCCAGTCCGAACTGCGTCATCTCGTGATGCACTCGGAAGGGCGGTTCCGGCAGCGCCGTCATCCGGCGATGGGGAGTTCGGCGCAGCAGGCCGTGGCGAGCGCGGCCTTCGCCCTTGCCCGCCGCAAGACCGGTGCCCTTCTCATCATCGCCCGCGAGCACTCCATCAGAGAACTGGCAGGCGGCGGCATCGAGATTGGCGCCGCCATCTCAGCCTCTCTTTTGGAGGCCATCTTCCAGAAGAGTTCTCCGGTCCATGACGGCGGCGTCGTCATTGAGCTCGGCAAGATTGCCCGCGCAGGCGTGGTGCTGCCCCTTACTCAAAGAGTCGACCTCCCAGCCTGTTTCGGGACACGGCACCGCGCCGCTTTGGGGATCTGCGAAGGATGCGACGCCTGGGTTGTGGCTGTGTCCGAGGAGCGCGGTCAGGTGACGTTGGTACACGGCAGAGAGTGGCGCAATGCCGCGACCGAGCAGGAATTACTCGAATTCCTCAGAGTGGGACAGCAGTCTCGTTCAGCGCAACCCGTTCCATTTCTGAAGGGAATGCTGCTCGGGCACTTGCGGCAGAAACTGGCCGCCATCGCCATCACAGGCTTGGTTTGGACGCTCTCAATCCTCTCCTCTGGAACGGCCATCCGGGACCTGATAGTTCCGGTGGAATTCACCAACCTGCCTGCCGGACTGGATGTCTCCAAGCCGTCGGCAAGGCAACTGGAGGTCCGGATTCGAGGCCCACGCTGGCAGATCGAGTCCCTGCATGCCGGCGAGTTGTCGGCCCGGTTCGATCTCAGTGCCGCCAGCCCAGGAGTGCTGAGACTGGCTCATCCCAGCGAGGTCGTGAATCTACCGCCAGCGGTGACTGTGGAAAGGCTTCGGCCGGACGAGATCTCACTCAGCATCGTGTCTGCCCCCCACACAGGCTTGAAATAGCATGTGCCGAGCGATCGGCAGTCACGCGATTCCTCCCATTACCGAGGAGCTCTATGACGCTGATGTTCCGGGGCGACGGAAGGGCCGCAAGATCGCGGCGGACCGCTCTCCAATGCCATACAAGAGGAGCGCCGTGCGCTCGAAGTACCGGTCGTGCAGGGCGAGCGTGAACACGAGAACGGCCCGCGAATCGCGTTGTTCGCGACTCGCAGGCCGTTCCGTGCGGGGGCCGGCGCCGGGTGCCCGTTCGGCGCCGCCGGTAAGCTCGTTAGTATCTCTTGGAGTGGGCGCCCTCCAGCGTCAGCCGGATGGATACGAGGCGTTACCTGCCGCCGCGGAAGCCGCCGCCCATCGATCGTCCCCCCATCCCTCCGCCCATAGAACGCATTCCGCCACCCATCGAACGCATTCCACCGCCGGAGTAGCCCCTTGAGAAGCCCTGGCGGGCCATCGTGCCGTTGCGGGCCATTCGCATCGCGGGACCGCGCTGGAGATTCAGGCCAGACGGGCTCATGCGGCCCGCATTCGGCGTAAAGGCGTAGCGCTGGTAGCCGTAGTAGCGCTGCGGATAGTAGTTGTAGACCATCCACGGGCTCATATAGCCAAAACCGTAGGGGTTCATCCACATGCCCCCGGCAGGCATCCAAGTATAGGCGTCGAACCAGGGATTCCAGAACCAGTCGGAAAAGTCCCACGGCATCCCCATGTCGTACACGTATTGCGCGGACGAGATACTGGCCTCGGCCTCGTATTCCGATCGCAGCCGCGACCAGTGGCTCAAGCCATCGTCGGGTTCGGACTTGAATCTCTCAACCTGGAAATCGGCGGATTCAACCTCATGGTGCTTGCCTGCCTTGAGCGTGCGGTCGCCCTCCGTCGCCACAGCCTGACCTTCGAGGACTTCGACGCCGCCAGGTTGAGAGTCGAAGCGGTACAGTCCGGTTTTCAACACTCGCACGGTTTCCGAGCCGATCTGAACGCGGATCATATTGTCTTTGTGGAGATCGTCGACCTCCATCATGGCCGAGCCATGGTTGAGGCGCACGGAGGTGTCGGCAAGACCGGCCGCCGTGAGACTGATCTCGCTCTGATCGCCAAGGCGAAGAAAGACGCCCGGAGTCAAAAGCATCTCCGCGTGTCCCTTGGCTGTGCGGAGAATCGACCCTTCATTGAGGATCGGCAGTTTCTCCTGATTGCCCGCGACGGCCTGGCCGTCGACAAAGGCTTGTCCTTCGATGTATTGGAGCGCGCCGACATGGCCCGCGGCCGGCGCGTCAGCCCTCGCGGTAGAGATCGCAGCAAACAGGATTACTCCCGTGACAGTCCATTTGGTTGTACAGCAGTTCATGACTTGCATCTCCTACAACAACCGGTCCTGACCCATGGATGTGCGGCGCGATGGCGCGGTTCCTACTGTGCCGACGGTATTTATTTGCGGTGTTGACTGTATTGGCTTCGCGCTGTCGCTCCATTACCGCTCTGAGCAGAGAGTCGAACCGGGTACCCTTGCGGGCGTCAGCGCCGGCTTCCCTCAGCAGGCGAACCATACTCGGATCGCGGCGCAAGACCGCGCAGTGCGAGGCGCGATGCTCATCGATCGCACCCGTATCCATGCCAACCAGCTCAGGGCGGGCGTTGAGCAAGACCCGCTTCTTACTTTCTTCCCGGGCTGGAACCGCCGCGGCAAGCTCCCGGACGTTCAGTCCTTCGACGAACGTCCTTCGCCGAACGCCTTGAGCGTGAACCAACTCTCATACGATTACGCGCGCGCCAGCACGCGTTGAGCATCGTTGAGGGCAGAAGTCGACGTATCGGGTTTGCGCTCGAATTGCTGCACTTCGGCTACGGCTGACTGGCCCCCGGCACAATACTGTTCCAGCGGATATTTAGCTTGTTTGCGGAGGTGTTCCAGGTTGGGGCGCGGCAGCAGCCGTCGCGCAGGTTGGGAGCGTGGTAGTTGCCGGGACAAGACGATCTCCTCCCGAGTCATTGACCGATGTCCGCTTTGCGGGCGGAGAGAGAATTCGTCTAACTTCCACGAGCTTCGATTAACCGTGGGCTCGGCCTTTCCCGCGGACACGGAGGACTCCGGCGCGCCTTGCCCAATCTAGCGCGGCACTGCTTCTTTCGGCTAGATCGAGTGTATCGCGGCAGAGTCCAGCAGAACATGCGAAGCGAGGTCCCGCGCAACCGCGGCCAACGCTGCCATGCAGACGATTGAGGTGATTCGGCCTGCGAGCATGGGACTCGCGCCCATCTTACAGCACCGCTGCCGCAGGATCAGGACCGGCTTAGCAGCGGAGCGAGTTTTGCGAACGAGCCTCGCTGCGCGCCAAGCTACGGGACGGGGGGTGGCGTCATGACGCGGCTGTCTCGGGGCGGCTCGTGATATTCATCCTTGAACCCGCGGGTTCGCCAGACCGTTCGCAGACCGGCAGGCAGGTCCAGTTGCTCACCTTCGACCAGCAACGAAGCGACCCCGGGCAACTCGGGCAGGGCGATTTGGGCGACACCCGATGGAAGGTCGGGCAGCAACACCCGTTCGCGCGGGGCAGACTGGAGGCCGTTTGACTTCTGGACGGCGACGAGATCGGCGTAGAAGCGCAAAGGCACTCCGTGTGCCCGCGCTTCAGTGAATTCCAGGGCGACAAGAAAGCGCTCCGCGCCCGCGATCTCCTGAATACGCCGGATCCGCCCGTGAACCGGTGCGCCGTCCTCCAGGACGACCTTGCCTCTTCGTCTGACCTCCCCGGCCACATGGCCTTCAATGAGCTTGCCGGCCACGTCATGTCTGGTGATGCGGCTATCGAGCTGCACAGTGATCCGCAAGTGCTCGGGAATGGCGTCGCCGGGCTTGAGTCGCGCTGAATCATGGTGCGTCGAATCGAGAGGGGCGTTTGGGTCAGCATCGGGAATGGTGTCGAAGCTAAGGGTGCTCTCCGCGTGAAACATGCGGCAGTGGGTGAAATCTACACGGTCGTAGTCTTCGATGCCGTCGGACTGAATCATGTGCAGATCGGCCGACTGCGCCAACAGTGCGTCGAAATCCCCGACGCGAGTGCGCGCGAAGACAACGGTGAATTCCATCAATGTGAGCGGCAGCGACGGCGGGATCTCGGTGACATGCCCATCGAGCCGCAGAAGCTCGAGCGATTGCGGGTCAATCCAGATGGAGCCCTCTTCGTTGACTGCACCGCTGCCGCGCAGGAGATTGATCGTCGCGATGTTCGAACCGGCTGGGAAGCGGTAATCGAATCTGACGGCTTTGCGGCCGTCGATGATGTCATCGCCTCGCGGCTTGATAATCGCAGCTCCGCCGAAGAACAGATTGTGCAGTGTGGTCGAAAACATGCCTGTCGCGATGAGTCCGGGACCGACCGCCAAATGCGCTGGATTGTTCACCGAAAGTTCACGAGCGCCGGGCAGCCCGTACCACTCATGGTGTTCGCTGCATGCGATCTCCAGGCGCGCGGTTTCGAGCGGCGTGAACTTGGTGACTTTCTGCGACGGCCTCTGGAATCGCGAGATCGTTTCGAGGCAAGTGTAATCGGGGAGGTGCGTGAATTCGTAGTGCAGGAAGGACTTCATCCGCGACAGCAAGAGGACTTCCGGATCGACGTGCTGCGCCGCGACAACACAGGCGGCAGTAAAGACGATCATGACAAGCTTGCACGAAGGCATCGAAATCGTGAACCTATCTCATCATAGATTCGAACGCGCGTCTGTCATGAAGCAGGAGGAGAACTCGAACGGATCCAGTTCTTGCTGGGTCACGTTTCGGTGCAGACCACTGAACCATACCTCGGCTGTAAGCAGCGAATGCGGTGCGCGGTCAACGACAACGTCGGCCTCGATCCGTGCGTCACGTCGTGCGCTGCAGCGGGTGCGTAGCAGTCAGTCGATGGGATGGTCCGCGCCCCCGGACTTCAGGGCCGACCTTGAGACCCCATCGTTTGATCGCGCGTGGGATGCCCCACAAGATGGGTTGGATTACACAATTCCGTACAGATTGGTATTCGCCTGGTGCATCCGAGGCGCACATTGGGCTTTGGGCCGCGTGCGCCGGGATGTGAAGTGGTGGGCGTGACCCGGAACGCGCGCGCCGCGCTGAAGAGCGCCACGAACCTGAAATCCAGGTGAGCTCGTCTCCAGCACTCCACTTTGTGCGGAGTGTAAGCCGTGCATTGCATGGCACATTACAGCCGATCGGAAGCCCGGCCAACGCACAGCGGTGCGGCGGGGGCGCAAAACTCGACCCCTCGCAGACCTGGGACGCTTTAGCCGAAAGCTTGGGGAGGCCTCCGCGCCGCCACTTCGCACAGACGGCGCTGAGGCGCTACAGCCGAGTGGACCGCCGAATGCAACAGGATCGGTCTGTAGAGATCCCAAAGCCGGGAAGGGGTCCGATCTGCGAACTGACTTGGCCTGAAAGTCCCACCAGAGTCGCGATTCTGCGTCACCCGGGCTGGCTGCGTTTCGAGTTTGAGGGGTGGAAACGGCGCGAAGCCGAATCACTAGGAGATGCAAATGAACTTGCGAGCCCACTGGGCGATAGCCCTCGCCGCGTTGTCCGTGATCGGAGCAGGAACGGTCGCGGCACAGACATTGCTTGTGCCGCAGAATGCCCAATCCGTGATGTATTTCCCCCATTTGACCGAGGGCGGTCCCGATGCTAACAATTCCTGGCAAGCGACGTTCACGTTCGTTAACACGAACAAGGTCACGGCCAATCTTAGCGTTTCCTTTTACAACGACGACGGCACGCCCATGATGCTGGACTTCGGGTCCGGTCCGGTAGCTTCGATTTCAGCGGCCGTGCCTGCCATGGGCAGCCGGATGTTCCGCAGCCAATTGACCCACAAGGGTCCCGCGCCGGTTTGGGGCTGGGCTGCCGGGCAGTCGGACGTGCCCGTGATGGGCCAACTCAACTACCGCAGCATGACCAATGGCGCGGTCTCGGCCGAACTGGCAGCTAACTCGACCACGGGCACGGCGCAGTGGACCTCCGCGGCCAACGGGAATATGGGAATCGCGGTGGCCAACCCAAGCCCCACCGACACGATGACTTACAAGGTCGATGTTGTCGATGCCTCGGGTAACGACCTGGGTGCGCAATCGTTCCAGCTCGTTCCGCACGGTCATGATGCCTTCAGCCTGGCCACGCGTTTCAAGAGTCTTCCGGCCAATTTCTCCGGTTCTGTGTCGATTACGGGCCAGACGGCGAACCCGTCGGTATACAAGCCGGCAGTCTGGACCGTCGGCTGGGAAGTGGGTTCCTTCGCCACGCTGCCCGACGGCCGGTCGCTTGTGCCCGCCGACCAGACAGCCCGCGCCATGCGGGTCTGGGGCCGCATTATGGCAATGACAAAGCAGTTGGGCTACCAAGTAAACCCCAGCTTCAATCTCATGCCGGGAAGCGCCGCCAATGGGATCGCCAACGCGACGGGTGGACTCGACGCCAGCGGCAACCAGCAGGTGACCATGTACATGTCGCTGGTCGAGATGGTCGGTGACTCGGATGGAGAACTCGCCTTCCTCATGGCGCATGAGATGGCGCATGTGATCCAATGCCGAACCAACGGCTGCAAGATCCCGGTCGATTCGCAAATGGCGAACGACCCCGAGTCCGACGCGGATGAAATCGCCATGATGCTGACCACCGCAGCGGGATACGATTCCTATTCCGGAGCCGGCGCTTATGCAAGGCTGCAACTGGGCAATGGCCAGGTTGGAATGGGCATGATGGGGGGAGGAAGCACGACCGTCTGGGAGGACATGATGTCCACCAATCCTCAAGGGTTGTTTGCCGCGTCGCATCAACATGATGTACCAGGTGCAGCAGCGCATGTGCAGCAACCCGATGTTCTCGACCAACTGCCAAGCCTACAAGAACCTCATGCACCCCAGCACCGGCGGCATGAATATGCATATGTAGCGCGGTGTGCACTTCGCAAGCTTTCGGCAGCGCTGCGAAAGGCGGGCAGGCCGACGTGGATCGGCCTCCCTGCGACGAAGCGTGACCGGCGGAGCGCCGCGGCGTCTCCCGCTCAGGGGTGAACCACGGCCATACCGTCCCGCAATACCCACTCCGGTACCCGCAACGTCGAAAGGTCCTGCAATGGATTTCCTCGCACCAGAATCAAATCTGCGTCGTACCCGGCTTCGATCCTCCCCAAATGGTCCGACGCGCCCAGGTACGCCGAATTGTTGATCGTGTCGAACGTCAGGATCTCTACCGGGCTGAATCCTGCCTCCTGAAAATGTTTGAATTCATCGTGCAGCCCCGCCCCGTACGCCACCAGCGGTGCGTCCGTCCCGACCACCAGGACTCCTCCCGCTTCATACATCTGCCGCACAAATCCATACTTCCGGCGCAGCAACTGTGCTCGATGCGCGTCATCTACGTGCCGCAGCTTCAGCGCCGTCTCGTATTCTCCAAAGGTTGGGTCCAGAAGAGGCCGCCTCGTTCTTATCAGGTCCAGCAGATCCGCCGGCAAGGTCTCGATGGATGCCACATGCTCCACGCCCGTCGCGCCATCGGCGAGGGCCTCTCGCAACTCATCGGTTGTCTCTGCGTGGACCACGCTAATCAAATGGCGCTCTCTCGACCACGCAATACCCGCACGCAAAAGTTCCGGCGCGAGTCGTTCCGGAGCCAAACCTATCGTCCCGTAGACGAACTTCACCGCGTCCGGCGGGCCGTCCCGGTAATTCTTCTCCAGGCCACGGATTAAGGATTGCTGGCTATCCGCCAAGATCGCTCCTTCGCGTGCAAGCGACGGGAACTGCTTCCAGATCGTCGCCACGGGATGCCCATGCGAAGCTGTCACCAACCGCCCAACGGCAAACAGTCGCGGCGCGAGCAGCCGGTGACCTGCGATCGCCGACCGCAACGCGAACAGCCGCGCCGCTGGCCCCCCATCATCGCGGACGGCTGTGATTCCTTTCTCGAGATACTCCCGCCGATGGGGAGCATAGCTCGAAAAGAGGCACTCGACCATGTACCCGTAGTCGAACGGCGCCCCTACCGACCGCACCGGCGCGAGCAGGTGCGCGTGTACGTCAATGAGTCCGGGCAAAAGATACGCACCCGCAGCGTCCAGCCTTGGCCAATCAGGCCCCACCTCCGCGGCAGGAACCACCCCCGTTATCTTGCCGCCTTCCACCAGCACCGCGTCTCCGTCTACCAACTCGCCAACCGCTGGTCCCCTTCCCAAACGCACAATATGAGCGTTCACAATGGCCAGCCGTCCATTCTCCCCAGGCGGCCACCCGTAATGGTCTGTCCGAGCCCACATAACGATGGGAACGAACACGCCGACGAAAAACACGACCCACGCCAGCAAGATCGCCGCCTTGGGCAGCCATCCTCGCGACCGGCAGATGAAATACAAGCACACTACGCACAGAAAAATCGTAGGTGTCGCGGAAAAGTAGATTGGCAACACGCCGCTGCGAAACGGACGAAATGAGCTGCCTGCCGTCGGGTAAATCACCCACAGACAGATTGCATAGAGCGGTACGGACGCCAGGTAGGCTACCAAAAACTTCCATGCTGTCCGCAGCTTCGCCCGGAACAGAATAATCCCCAGAGGCGCCCAGTACAGGAAGAAGAGAAACGACCAGCGCCACAAAGTGTCGAACGCGTCCCGTGGCGATCCGGCCAGAGCCGCCATCGTGAGAAGGTATGGTACCGGTGAGCCCACAAACAGCGCGGCCGCCAGGAGATACCGAGCCTCACCTGTCACCATCTTCTCTCCCCGTCTCGGATCATCTCTCATCGCTTGAACCTGTCCCCCGGGCTGAGACCATCACTCAACTCAATGTTTGCCCACGGAGGATCCATTGTACGGCGACGAAAAGCCGTTTGCGATTCTGTCTTGCCGAAGGTACCGTTTTCGGCCAACGGCGACGCGCACCTCAAAGAACTGACGGGCACTGCGGGGCGCATCGAAATGATCGCAAGCCCCGCGGCACAGGTCCATCCGCACTCGCTGGGAACGAGCTACTGAATGTGGCGCCTGCGCTAACGGTGGAACCCACACCTAACCAGAGGTTCGTATGCGCCGAATAAGGTGACTCCCAGCAGTGTTAAGCGATGGACAACCAAGTCCAGGATTTCTACGAGGCGGTCTGCGGCGGCTGCTTGGAATGTGAAGTCGGCCTTCTTAGCAGGTGCTGTTGGGTGATGATTCGGCTCTCGCGACGGCGACGCCAGAGGTGACAGTCGAGGGCTACTGCAAGAAAATCGACCGGCTGTCACCAAACTCGCACCACAGAGCGGTCAACTTCGGTGAAATCGAATGAAGAGCAGTGAGAGTACCGGTCCTGCGATCCGTGTGGCTGGCAACGGATTTGCTTTGCTTCGCGAGGCTTGCAAGAACTTGAATTTACTGGCGGAGAGGCAGGGATTCGAACCCTGGGTAGCGCTTATAGCACTACGACGGTTTAGCAAACCGCTGCTTTCGACCACTCAGCCACCTCTCCGCGAGGCAGTATAGGTCTGGACTCAGAATACCATATGGGTTTGAGGATTACCCTCCAGCGGGTGGGCGACTAGCGTTCAGACGCGAGAAATCAGTCGTTTGCGGACGCCGGACGCGGTCTTTTCGCCAAGCTTCGGCGGGCTTCCGAAGGGCTCAGGATCCATAATGGGAATTCAGGATTTGTGATGCCTTTTTCTCCCATCGAAGACGCGCTTGAGGACTTTCGCCAGGGACGGATGCTGGTGGTGGTCGATGACGAAGATCGTGAAAACGAGGGCGATCTGACCGTCGCGGCCGAGTTCGTCACGCCGGAGATGATCAATTTCATGGCGCTCCAGGGCCGCGGCTTGATCTGCCTCGCGCTGGCTCCTGAGATTTGCGACCGGCTCCAGTTGCCTCCGATGACGCGTCACAACACTTCGCAGTTCGGCACCGCGTTCACTGAGGCGATCGACGCAGCCGAAGGCGTGACCACCGGCATCTCGGCGGCCGACCGGGCCAGAACCGTGCAAGTGGCGATCGATCCGAATTCGAGGCCGTCGATCTGGCTCGCCCCGGGCACATGTTTCCGATTCGCGCCCGGCGCGGCGGCGTCCTGGTGCGAACCGGCCAGACCGAGGCCGCTGTCGACCTGGCCAAACTCACCGGCCTGCAACCCGGCGGCGTCATTTGTGAGGTGATGAACGAGGACGGCACCATGGCGCGCGTGCCGCAACTCAAGGTCTTTTGCGAGCAGCACGGGATCAAAATGATCTCCGTCGCCGACCTGATCCGCTACCGGATGAAGCACGAGCGGATCGTCCAGCGCAGCGCGGAAGGGGTCCTCAAGACGGATCTGGGCGAGTTTCAGACTTTCGCCTATCGCAGCTCCATCGATCCGGAAACGCACATGGCCGTGGTCTTCGGCAAACCCGACCGGCGGGAAGTTGCGCTGGTGCGGATGCATGCCCGGTGCACCTTTGGCGACGTTTTCGGCTCCACGGAATGCGATTGCCAGCGGATTTTGCGGTCTTCTTTGGAGCGCATCGCCAAGGAGGGCGCAGGGGTGCTGGTGTACCTGCACCAGACCGACGCAGGCACAATCCAAACGGAGCCGGAGGCCGGGAGCGGGCTCGCGCACCTGGTCACGCACAATCGCGCGCACATGCACTACGCTTCTCCCGCGGGCCAGAAACTGCTGCAGCACGAGACCGGGATTGGCGCTCAAATTCTCTCCGATCTGGGCCTGACCCGAATTCATCTCCTGACCAACCATCCGCGCAAGGTGGTAGGACTGGAAGGCTTCGGCATCGAAATCGTTGGGCAGTCGCCGCTCGACTGACTTTCCGGGGAAGGCACAACCGGCTCCGGCTGAAAGCGGATCCGCATACATCGCTCGCCATCGTTCTCCAGTGAGGATATGCTGGAGGGCGCAGGAGAATACGATGCGGTTATCAAGTGAGCGCACTCTCATTCTTGCGTTGGTGGTTTCCGGCGTTGCGGCAGGCGCCGAACCCGATTCGCATGCAGCGGCGCGGCTGCAGCGGATGAACGATTACAAGTTCGGGATGTTCATCCACTGGGGGCCTTACTCGCTGGCCAGCGTCGAGGCTTCCTGGCCGATCATGGTGCCCACGCCGGGCGGCATCTCCGAGGCCGAGTACAGGGCACTGCCGCAGCGCTTCAACCCGACTCAATTCGACCCGCAAGCCTGGGTTCGCCTCGCGAAGGCGGCCGGGCAGCGCTACATGGTGATCACGACGAAACACCACGACGGCTTCTGCATGTTCGACTCGTCCTATACGAAGTACAAGATCGCGAATACGCCGTACAACAAGGACGTTGTCGCGATGCTGGCCAAGGCGGCGAAGGCGGAGGGCATGCCGCTGGGCTTCTACTACTCGCCTCCGGATATGAACCACCCGGCATACCGCGACACATCGAAACTCTCCAGTCAGACTTGGGCAGGCGACCCAACGCGTCCCGACTGGCCGGTATACCTGAGCTACATGGAACTGCAACTGCGCGAATTGCTCACTCGCTACGGCGACGCGTACGTCATCTGGTTCGACGGGCTGGACCACAAGGAGAAATACGACGGGGTTCGCTTCCACAAGCTCATTCACGACCTGCAACCGATGACACTGATCAACGACCGCATCGGGCTCACCGGCGATTTCGTGACTCCGGAGCAACGGCTGCCGAACGGGATTCCGACCAAGGGCGCGAAGATCGTCGAAGTGAATCCGAACGATCAGGGAGTGGTGAAAGCTCCGCCGAGCCCGGAGCAATTCCAACCCTGGGAAACGTGCATGACGATCAACGACACTTGGGCGTACAACAAAAACGACCGCAAGTTTAAGTCCACTACGACGCTGGTTCGCGCGCTGATCGACGCGGCCAGCAAGGGCGGCAATTTCCTGTTGAACGTCGGGCCTACGCCCGAGGGCAAGATTCAACCCGAGTTTGAAGAGCGGTTACTCCAGATAGGCGATTGGCTAAGAGTGAACGGCGACGCAATCTACGGGACCACGTACGGCCCGCTGCAAGACCTGGCGTTCGGCCGCTCCACCGCCAAGGCCGGCACGGTTTACCTGCACGTCTTCGATATGCCGAAGGAGACGCTCGAAGTGAAAGGGCTGCATGCGAAGTCGGTGGCTTTGCTGGTTGGGAACAAGCCGCTGCGGTTCAGGCAGACAGCCGACGGGGTTTCCATCGACGTGGCGGGCGTGAAGGCAGATCCGTATGCCACGGTGATCGCGGTGAAGACGAAGTAAAGGTTGGCCCGCGCGGATCTGGAGCGCCGCTTGGCGACGCTACGAGATGCCGATCAGGATGCCCGTGAGGAACACCAGGACGCCGCCCAGCACCACCTGCAGCGTGGCCGACACGATGGGCGTGTCCATGTATTCGTGGCGGATCCAACTGATGATGGCGAGCTCGACCGCGACAATGCCGACAGCCACGCCCGTTGCGATCTTGAAATCCGGGATGAGATAGGGCAGCGTGTGGCCGATGCCGCCCGCCGTGGTCATCAGCCCGCAGACCAGGCCGCGCGCCCACGGGTGGCCCCGCCCGGTGAGCGAGCCGTCGTCTGAGAGGGCCTCGGCGAAGCCCATCGAGATGCCCGCGCCGATCGACGCCGCCAGTCCGACCAGTAATGCGTCCTTGCTGCTGTGCGTCGCGAACGCCGCGGCGAAGACCGGGGCGAGCGTCGAGACCGAACCATCCATCAAGCCCGCCAGGCCAGGTTGCACCACTTGCAGCACGAAGAGACGACGGTTGGTGGCGTCTTCCTCTCCGCGCGCGCCAGGAGTCAGGTGTTCGTGCTCGAGCGACTCCGCGGTAGCCGAGTGCTTCCGCTCGACTTCGGCAAGGTCTCCAAGCAGCTTTCGGATGCCGGCGTCGGTGACGTGCTGCATCGCGCGCTCGTAGAAGCGGCGCGTTTCGAGTTCCATCAGCTCGGTCTGCTTCCGCACCGTATTGATGCCGAGCGGGCGGATGAGCCAAACGGGCTTGCGCTGCACGAATCCCTTTACGTCCTGCCGCCGGATCAACGGGATGTGCTCGCCGAATTTCGCGCGGTGAGTCTCGATCAACTGACGGCGGTGGCCGGCTTCCTCTTCGCGCATGGCCTCGAAGACCTGGGCCGTAGCGGGATAGGTGTCGCTGAGCCCGTTGGCGAAATCCGCGTAAATGCGCTCGTCCTCCTCTTCGAGAGAGATCGCGAGTGCGACGATTTCCTGTTCCGAAAGATCTTTGAAGTTGCGTGGCATAGCGTTGATTGGGACCAGTCGGGCGCGCTTCGTTCCAGGTGCGGTTCAGCTCCGGCGAAGCGGATCTCCAAGTATCTGATTGAAGCACGTTCGCACGGCTGTTTGATTCCGATTTACGCTCGATTTGCGAAGAGCGGCGCGAATGCGGACAAAAGGAGCGAACTGAACCCCGTGGATCCGGGCCTTATGACTCGGTTGAAACGAGCCTGACGGAATTCCTTCGCGCCCGATTTCGGACCTGCCTATCGCCGCCGGGTGTCTCGCGGGCCACTCGTTGTGCGCCGTGCTGTTGGCCAGACCGACAGCGCGTCCGATATGGCCGTCCGCTCCGGTGGAAATCGGCGGCCGCCCTTGCTTCATGTAGGTTAATAAATCTATTAAACACTGTTATCCCACCCATTTGGGTGTAGACCTGACGGTGCCCGGTTACGCATTCTTTAAGGGGAAGGTGGGATCAATCCGGTCCCCGTTCTTTCCAGCAGGGGTCAGCGGATGAATAGAAGTCCGCAGTGGGAATAAACAGTCGATGTTTTTCGATCTGAAGGCGGGCCGGGTAGCATGGATTGTAGCGGACCTGAATGGGGCAATTGCAGGAGTAGTTCCAGGCGCCCATGAGATCTTTGAGGCATACCCCGGCTTGGAGACATTGCTGTGCGAGTGGTCGCGGGAGTGGGCCGCCGCGGACGACGCGGCCGTACCGTTCGAGCGGCTGATGCCCGGGGGCCAGAATCTCAGCCATCTGCACCTGGAAGCAGTCCCCATCATTCCGCCGGACGGCTCTGGCGCTGGGCGTATGCTCGTTCGAGTGAGTCTGCCCGACTTGCACGGTCCGCGACTCGCTTTTCTTCGGGACCGGTTCTCATTGACAGAGGCCGAGTGCAGAGTCGCAGTGGAGGTGGCCGAGGGCCACAAAACCGCGGAGGTCGCGCGGCGGCTTCGCGTCAGCATCCACACCGTTCGCCGCCACTTGAAGGAGATCTTTCCGAAAGTTGGCGTTCACACTCAGGCGGCGCTCGTTCGAGCGCTCCTGCAAAACATAAACGCCGATTCCAATCCTGCCGGCTGAATGCGTGGGGCAGCGATCCGGCCGGGATCGCGGAAGATTTCGCATACGCGCTTCCTCTTCACGGCATCCTCGCGGGAACCCATCGCTCAGAGGTTCTGGACCGCGCCATTCAACTCGTCGTATTCCCGTGTGGAAATCAGGTGAAAGCGGATGTCGAGCCGCGTAAAACGGCGCAATTCCGTCAGCATTTCGTCCGTCGGAATTGTTGCGGTCGCGACGTGCAGCGCACCTTCCGCGATCCGAAAGGGCACAATCCTCCAGTCGTCAGCCTGCCGCAGTGGGATTGTTCGACGCACCCGAGGCGAAATCTCCCCCCCATCGAGATGAACTCGGGGCAGGCTGTGCTGCAGGCAAAGGGCTTCCATCATCTGATCCTCGGTGATCAGGCCCGCGTTCACGAGGAAGTCGCCGGGACGCAGATGCTCAGGACAGAGGGTCAACGCGTCGCTAAAGAATGGGGCGGGTCCCAATTCCAGGAATTCCAACACCTCGGGGAGTGTCTTCTTGTGCGCCAGCAAAGCGCCGCGAGTGGGATACGCATGGCTCGTCTTGACCCACGCGACCGGCTCGCCGCGAAGTTTGGCGCCCAGCCAGCAGCGGAGGGCGCGGAAGGTGGCCGCGGCGTTCAGGAAATTGGCCCAGAAGAACCGGAGAGGAACCAGCACAGCGAAGGGCCAGCCGTAGATTCGTCCCGACGCCGCGGTGCGCATGGCCAGGCGGAAGGCCATTAGAGCGAAGTTGATACCCAGCAGGGGGACCAGCCAGGAGGTGACGTGGACCGCGGACTCGATCACCCAGGGCGATCCCCGCACTACGTGCAGCACCCAGCTCCAACCTCCGGCCGCCAGCAGCAGATTGCAGACTACGCTGAGCGGATTGCCCCATAGACCCTTGCGATCGCGCCACAGGAACCAGCGAACGGTCCATCGCCCGCTCCAGCCATGACTCTCCCAGGCCTGCAGAGCATTGCCGGCAATCCACCGGGAGCGCTGGCGTACGGCTGCGCGCCACCGCTTGGGGAAATACTCCTGCGTGGCGACGTACCCATTGTGGTCCGATAGTAGCGGCAGGAAGATCTGCTTCACGCCCATTCGGAACAGCCGCAAGCCGAGATCGTAGTCTTCCGTCAAGCTGGCGGGGTCGAATACATCTCCATCCCGATCCGCCATCCGGCGCAGGACATCGCGGCGCAGAGCGGTTCCCACGCCACATCCCGGGACGAACGCTCCGGCAAGATGCCGCGTCACCAGGTCTTTGCTCTGGCTCTCCGCGAAGTCGTCGCAATATACCCCGTGGGTGAGATCCCCGGCCGGCGTCGGGAGCGGCAAAACGGGCAATTGAAGGAAGCCGGCTTCGTCGATTCGAGAGTTGAAGAGGCTCAATTCACCGGGGTGGATCAGATCTTCGGCGTCATGCTGGACCAGGCAGACGAACTCCTCGCCCATTGCCAGTTCCTCGTCCTCCAGAGCGCGGCAGATCCAATTGAGGCAATCCGCTTTGACGGTCGGCCCGTCGTGAGGGAGGCAGACAGCCAGCACTCTTGGGTGGCGCTTCGCGGCTTCGTTGACCGCGCGCAGCGTGTCAGGGTCGTTTGGATAGACTCCGACGAGAACGCGGTATCTGGAATAACGGAGAGCAGCCAGATTGTGATCGAGCATGGCGCCGATCACGTCCGACTCGTGCCAGCACGGGATAGCGATGGCAATGGGCCGTTCCGGAAGCGGCGCCGGCAGGGATGCGCGCTTCGCCCCGAGCCACCGCTCCCTCAGGATTCGCAACAACCAGAGCGCATCGACGATGAAGTCGTCGAGGGCGGAAATGAAGACATAGAGGCTCAGCGGGACCAGCAGCCAGCCTAAGAGCCAGGCTACGGATCCCGGAATCGTTGCGGGATGGACACCCGTCCGGAGCACCTTCTCTATCAGTGTCCGGAGGCCCGAAAAGTTCTCGAAAAATGCGCGGGAAATGAGCGGCGCGCCACGACATTGCCATGAAGTCGCGTTCGAGGGGCGTATCAAAGGCAAGACGCAGAGGGGCGGGCCTGCCGGCGCCCGCCCCGAATCGGAGGATCGTTTGGTGGGAACTACTTCTTCGCTTCGGGAGCGCCCACCAGAGTTTTCTTTTCCTTGTAGTACTTGCCGACCGCGTTCAGGTTCGTCTTGGTGGGGGTGCCCTTCTCGTGGCAGGTTACGCAAGACTTCTTCTCGGTCTTGGCCATTTCCTTGGTTGCAAAGCCGATGCCGCTTGTGGCGAACAGGGCAGCCAGCAGCGTCGCCGCGGGCAGAATGAGACGGAATGCTTTCTTCATGAGGCCTCCAGATTTCGCACCGCCAATTTTGGCGGCTAGCGGCAGTATATCTGACCCGAATCTCCACTTTCAACCGCCCGGGCAGGGGATGGTAGCGAACCAATAGCAACTAGCCCTATGTATTTCAGATTCGCGGCGTCGTCGTAATAACGATGACTCGGACCCGTTTGGCCGCGTCGGCGCGATAACCATGCGGCTGGGAATTGTAGACGTAGACGCTCTCGCCGGCCCTCAAAATGCTCTCTTCGTCGAGATAACAAACGCCAACGACGCCGGTGAAGCTGTACGGGGAACCACGGGCGTCTCGTCTACACGCCGGGTGGCGGGCTTTTCTCCTGCGCCCTTCCCGGCTCCGCGGGTACCGAGACGGTGAAAGTCGTTCCGTCGCTCTCGCTCGAAGTGAAGGCGACCTTGCCCCCAAGGTAGCTTTCGGCGAAAAGTCTCACAGAATAGGTTCCGATCCCCCGGCCGGACCCTTTCGTGGAGAACGAACGCTGAAAAATCTGCAACCGCGCCTGTAGCGGGATGACGCCTGCATTCCAGACGGCGAACTCGACGTGGTCGCCCGCCAACCCGCCGGTGAGACGTACTTCTCCGCCTTCTGGAGATGCCTCAAGCGCATTCTTCAGGAGGTTTATCAGCACACGGCCGAGAAGTACGGGATCGCTGTGGAACATCGGCCTTCCGGCCGGATACTCGGGCACGATGCTCCTCGCCGCAGTCACAGGCCAGTGGGAGGCTACCATCGCGGCTTCCGCAATGCAGTCCGCGATCGCGATCTGCTTCCAGTCGGTAGCAAGTTGGCCGCTTTCCGCCGCAAGCAGCATCTGCTGGCTGCGAATCTCGTCCAACATCACGCCGCAGCTGTCGTGCATCATCTTCAACAGTTCGGCCATCTCTTCGCTGCTCATACCTTTGCGGTCCATAAGCAGAATCTCAGAGAGACCCTGAACCGACCCAGCGGTATTCATGATGTCGTGAAAAAAAGTGCGCTCGAGGACTCTGCGCCTTTTCTCATGGCTGATGTCGTTCAACGCGCAAAAGACCGCTGGCTCGCCGTTCCATTCCAACGGCTGGCTTTGAACGCTGAACTCCAGGCTGCAATCTCCACTGGGGGTACAGGCCGTTACGCGGCACTCCTCAGCCCTGGCTACGCCTCCCAGCCCGAGGCGAATCGCCAGGTTGGCTCCGCAATACTGACAGGCTGGCGTATCGCCGCACCCTTCGGGCTCCTGGCTATGGATGCAGCGCAGGATCTCGCCGAGCTTGCGCCCCTCAATGCCTTCTCCTTCTTTCGGCGCGTTCAGTGCACGGGCGGCGGCGTTCGCATAGAGGATTCGGCGATCCTTGCCCAACACGACGAGAGGGTGTGGATCGAGATCGGCCAGGTGGGTAAACGACAATTCGAACTGGGGCGCTCCGCTCATGCTCTCTAGCTCCTATCTGAGCACAGATTGCAAAGGAGGGCCGGTTATCCACCCCGCCGCCCCCTCGCTCGGGAGCCGGAAGCGGAGATTCTCCAGCATCGCACCGGCTGGGTGGCGATAGCTGCGAATTCCAGCCTTTCGCTGGCGCGACTACCCCCCGATGGTGCAGTCTGGCCTAGGCCCCGTTTTCGGCTTCACAGGCAAAGAAACCACAAACGTGGTTCCGGCGCTCTCACTGGAAGAAAAGGAGACCTCGCCGCCAAGGTAGGACTCGGCGAGAAGGCGCAGGGAGTAGGTTCCGAGTCCTCGTCCGGACCCCTTCGTGGAGAACGAGCGCTGGAACATCTGCATGCGCGCTTCCTTGGTCATCAGTCCCTGATTCCAGACGGAAAACTCGACCTTATCGGCCACCACTTGGCCGCGAAGACGCACTTCCTTGCCTGGCATCGAGGCCTCCAGCGCGTTCTTCAGCAGGTTCATCAGCACCAGGCCAAGAAGTTCGGGATCCGTCCAGAACAGGGACTTCGCGGGCGGAGGAGCCGGGAAGATGTTCTTCCCATTAGCCGCCGTCAAGCACGCCGCCATAGCGACGGCGGTCTCTATGCAGTCCCCAATGGCCACCCTCTTCCAAGCAACTTGCAGATGGTCGGTCTCCGCGGCGAGCAGCGTCTGCTGGCTTCGGATCTCGGTCAGCATCGTGCCGCAAGTGTCGCGCATCTGCCGCAGGAGTTCAGAGTGTTCCTCGCCGTTCTGGTCCTTTTGCTCCGTGAGCAGCATTTCAGAAATGCCCTGAGCCGAGCCGGCCGCACGTACTATGTCCTCAAAGAACGTCCTCTCGAGGATCCTGCGCCGCTTCTCGTGGCTGATATCCTTCAGTGCACAGAAGACCGCCTTTTGACCCTTCCAGATTACGGGCCGGCTTTGGACAGCGAATTCAAGGCCGGCGTTGCCATTCGGGGTGTAGGCTGTGATCCGGCACTCATCCGTGTTCGGCGCGCCCGCGAGCCCGCCTCGAATAGAGCGATTCGCCCCGCAGTACTGGCAGGAGGCGGTTTCTCCGCAGCCCTGCGGCTCCAAGCTGTGGATGCAATGCAGAATCTCGCCAATCCGGCGGCCCCGAAACTGCGCGTTGTCCTGTACCCCGGCCAGTTCCCAGGCGGCGGGGTTGCCGTATAGCGCCCGGCGGTCGTGGCCCAGTACAGCGAGCGGGTTGGGATCCAGGTCGGCGAGGAGAGTAGACGACTCTTCGAGTTCGGGGAGGTTATTCATGACTAGTCCATCTTAGTCTAGGCAACAAGAGAATCAAGGGCAGATTATCCGAAAAACCAAACGCCTCGCCCAATGAAGGCATCCATCGCGGCGCATTCCACTCTTACGCAACGCCACTTGATATCCGTTCCGTCGTCGGTCTCTGAGGCAGCGAAACGATGAACGTGGTTCCGTCACACGCGCTGGAGGTGAAGGAGACCTTGCCGCCAAGGTAGGACTCGGCGAAAAGGCGAAGTGAGTAGGTACCGATTCCGCGCCCCGCACCCTTCGTGGAGAACGAACGCTGGAAGATCTGCGTGCGCGCCTCGTTGGAGATGAGTCCTTCATTCCAGACTGAAAACTCAGCTTTGTCGCCCGTCACCTGACCGCAAATGCGTACTTCGCGCCCTGACAACGAGGCTTCCAGCGCGTTCTTCAAAAGGTTCGTTAGAACCTGCCCGAGAAGGAGGGGGTCCGTCCACACCGTTGCCGTTTTTTCCGGATACACCGGGACGATCCTCTTCGTGGCGGCGGACTCCAGACGGGATACGAACACGACCGCGTCCTTGATGCAATCCGCGATCGCGACGGGTTTCCGCGCCACGTTGAAGTCGCCGATCTCCGCGGCGAGCAGTACCTGCTGAGCGCGAATCTCCGACAGCAATAAGCCGGAACTGTCGCGAACCTGTCCCAACATTCGTGCCAATTCGCTTTCTGGGTCTTCCGGTTTCGTCACCAGGACCTCGGAGAGACTGTGAACGGCACGAGCCGCATTCAGAATGTCGTGAAAGAAGGTCTGTTCGAGGACCTTGCGCCGCTTCTCGTTGCTGATATCCCGCAAGGCGCAGAACACTGCCTTTTGGCCCTTCCACAGCACCGGACGGGCCTGCACCGCGAATTCGAGGCTGGCGGGGCCTCCAGAGGTATACGCCGTGATTCGGCATTCATCCGAATACGGTCTCCCCTCCAACCCGGCCAGGATAGCGTTCTGAGCACCACAATACCGGCAAGCCGGGGCCTCTCCACAGGCTTGCTCCAAGGTGTGGATGCAATGCAGGATCTCACCAATCCTGCGGCCTTCGAACTGAGCGCCATCGATTGTCCGGCACAGCTCCCGCGCGGCAGGGTTGCCGTATAGAGTTCGGCGGTCCTGGCCGAGTATGGCGAGCGGATTTGGATCGAGGTCGGCGAGGGGAGTAGACGACTCATTGAGCTGGGGTACGCTGCTCATGACCTCTCCAGCTTAATTCAGATAAAAGGAGATTCAATGGCAAATCGTCCAAAAAGTACTACTTCGCTAGTGTGCCGAGTTGTAAGTTCGCCGCAGAAATCCAGGTGGGGCGGACGTCCACGTCCGCGCCGGACCTTCAGGTCCGGCTCTTTCGGACGCCAGGAAAAAGGCCGACGTGGACGTCGGCCGCGGACCGGGAGGTCCGCCCCACCGCCGTGCACTTGTTCAATGAACTTCTAATTCGGGACACTAGCGCCAGTGCTGTGACCGTGAGGGAAAGTGCCATTCCAGTGGGGCAGGATGGTATCCTGCTTGGGCGATTGTCAATCGCCGCATGTGCCGATTGACAATCGGCACGCAGCTTGCCAAGCTGCCCCACAATCGGCAGCGTCGAGCGCCAGGAATAGTCGTGATTCTGCACGACGCCATAGTCTACCTGAAAAGGCAAAACCTAAAATATTTTAGGTTTTCAAAAATAACCCTCTATAATTCAATCACTTGAAAAACAAAATCCCAAATTCTTTAGGTTTTGCCCTTTAGGCCCGGATGAGGATCCGCTCGTGAGTCACCTCGGTTCCTACCCCACACGATCTCTACAATCAACGGTATTTTGGACGAGCCGCACTAGCGAAAAACGAGGTCAGCGTCACCTGGCCGGCGGCCGCGTTGGCCGAACAGGGGACGGGGGCCTCCAGCGGGGCGGTCCGGCGCGAGCGGACGCTTCGTTCGATGCCAGACTCTCGATGCCGGAGACCGAGGCCGTGACGATGTAGTAATAGGTGATGCCGGGCGCCGCGCTTGTATCGAAGTAACTGCTAGCGGTGGGCGTGGCGAGGACGGTGTAAGGACCGCCGGGCGAAGTGCCGCGTTTTACCGAGTAACTGGCAGCCCCGGCGCTCGCACCCCAGATCAAGGCAATCTGACTACCGCCATCGGTGGCGATGAGTGCCGCGGGCGCGGGCGGCGCCGCTACGAAGTCATAGCCTGTGAGCGTATAAAGCGCATTGAACTTCGGAGTGACGGGGATGCGGTAATCCTCGGTGGCGCCCCAGCAGCCATAGCGGCTATAGGCGGACGAAAGGACAAAGTACGTGAACATGTCTCCGCCCGTGGCGAACCAGTTGTCGCGGATGTGGTGCAGCAGCAACGTGTTCATGCCGGGATCGCGATTGGCGAGGATGCGATTGCCGATGTCAGTCGTGCTCCCGCCGCCGTTGTCGGGTCCGCCCTCGTAGACCAGGTGCTTCAGTCCAAAGGCCGTGGCGACCGCGTGGATCTGCGTGGCATAAGTCTTGCCTGCGTCGCTGTCGGCGAGCATCGCGGCGAGCACGCCGGCCACGGAAGCGGTGCTCGATGGGAGATTGGATATGGCCTGATCGTTGAAGTAGGCGGTCTGGGCGATGCCGTAGAAGTAGTTCTTCGGATCGCCGTAATTCATCTGCATCCACGTGAGGATGCCGCTGTAGTCGCCAGGCTTGATGGTCCAGTGGGCGTACACGGGCCGCACGCGCGTGTTGAGCGAGCCGGCTCCGAAGACGGCGGCGAAGATCTGCCCAATTTCGTAAACGCGCCTGGCGTGACGGCGATTGGCCCAGTCATCGGCCGTGCCGCCGCCCTGATTGAGAAGCGAGCCGCCCTGATTGACCTCGTCCTGCGCCGCGAGCTTGTTCCAGGTGTACTGCGAGAAGCCGGGGTTCCAGACTTCGTTGCTGTGCTCGATATAGATATTGATGTTGGGGTTCAGCCCGCGATTGCCGGTGAAGGCGTTGCCGTTCTTCAGCAGCAGTGCGAGCTGATAGATGTAACTGGAAGTGTCGGTGACCTTGGCTCCGTTAGCCGAGACCGGGATGTTGATCCAGATGTCCTTGTTCACCTGGTTCGCCAGGAGAATGATGTACTCCCAGGGAATGCCGTGCGCGCCGGCGTGAAGCGGCGTGTCGCTGCCCATCCAGGCGTCGGTAGGGAGAGCGCGGTCGGCCCATTCGATGATGTGGTGGCCTGGGTCGCCGTAATAGCCCGCGGTGTAGTTCGTTCCGAGCCAGCCCATGAAGCGCAAGTGACTGAACGGCGCGAGCGAATTCACGAATTCGGTGGCGAAGATCTGACTCGCCGGGTAACCCGGACGGATGCACTTCAGGTTCGTGATGCCCGTGTTCGTGCCGGCGCCGGGAGTGCGGACGGTGTCGGCGAAGTTCAGCTTGATCAGGTAAGGCACGCCGGAAGGGATGGTGAGGTCGGCTGTCGTAGTGTTGGTCGCCGCAACGTAAGTCTGATGCGCGAGCGTTGCGCCGGCGGTTGTGTCGCTGAAGGTGACAGTGGCCTGGCCATTGAAGGAGAGTTTGTAGGTGCCGCTCATGTCTGGCGAGAACTCGGCGGGGTCGTCGATCGGCGGCGGGTAGTAGGCGGCGGAGTTGCGGTAGTCGAAGAGCACCGTGTAGGCGTCGGACGTGGGCCAACCGTTCAGCGTCGTGCGGGGCAGGAGCATCGTTGGAGGCGAGTTGGAACTGACGCAGGATCTTCGCTGCATCGACGAAGGCCGTGGGTTGGTCGCTGACCTCGACGCCGATACGTCCGGGGAAGGACTGCGCGGCCGCGGTCCAAAGCAGAACGACGGATGGGATAAGAACGGAGAGGAACTGGCGCATGGAAGGCTCCTTGAGCGCGGGGCAACCCAATAATATCAATGCGCCCCGATGAGTGCGTCGGCGGCTCAGCGCGGCTCTCGCGATTGTTGACGGACTCGGCTATTATTCGGGAATGCCTGAGAAGAACGATTTCCGACTGGATTACTTCGAATTCGGTTGCGCCGACACGCTCCGGGTGAAGAGCTTCTACCAGTCCTTGTTCGGTTGGCAGTTCACCGATTACGGTCCTGGCTACACGTGCTTCAACGACGGCCGGATGCGCGGTGGCTTCACTACCGACATCCAGCCGGGAAGCGGCGGGCCGCTGGCTGTGATCTACGCTTGGGATCTGGCGAAAATGCAGACCAAGATCGTCGCCGCGGGCGGGGCCATCGTGAAGGAGCCGTTCTACTTCCCAGGCGGAAGCCGATTCCACTTCTCGGATCCTGAAGGAAACGTGCTGGCAGTCTGGTCGGACGCGCAGGTGCAACCGTAATAGAGGCGAGTCCTGAGTGGGGACGGTCCGCGTCCCCCCCACGCCGGCGAGTTTATGCCCGCGCCTGCTCGGTCGGGCTGGCCAGGAACACGAGCCACGTCAGGATCCATACCGCCTGCGCCATCAGCAGATGGACAATCTGCATCCACCCTGGCGCCGCCAGCAGCACATTGAAGAAGCCCAGACCCGTCTGGAGCACGACAGCACTCAGCGCCAACACAGCCAGGCGGCCGTAGACCGTTCCCGCACTGCCGCGCCGTGCGACGGTTCCTGTCAGCACTCCGGCGACGAGCAGTGCCGCCAGGATGGCTACGATCGGGTGAATCACACGCAGGCGGACGAGGAAGTGCTGGCTCGGCGATGCGTCGGCGCGGATCTTCGCGAGCAGAGTGCCGTCGAGCGCGGGCTGTGTCGGGAAAACCGTGTCGCCCAGCGCAGTGACCGCGCCGGACATGCTGGTCAATAGCAATGCCACCAGGGCGAGGCCAAGCCAGACTCGGGGAGCAGGGGACGTTCTCCTCTGTCCCTCCGTGGACAGAGGAGAACGTCCCCGCTCCGCGCGCTCCATTGGGGACAGCCCGCTGTGTCCACCTTGTGACAGAGTAGACTGTCCCCGGTCGCCCGTAGATGCCCGCCATGCCAGCAGCGCGGCGCTCGCGGTTAGCAGCAGCGTATTGGCCAGATGCAGCGCCACTGTGTAAGCGCGAGCGACGGAGACGTCGTCCACCACGAGATGCCGCTTTACCAGCAGCGCGCCCAGCAGACTCTCCACCACAAGAAAGAACAAAGCGAGCAGCGATGCCCGGAAGACCGGCCGGCTCACGCGCCGAGCCCACACCACCAGGACCACCGCGATTATTACGCATAAGCCGCTCATCAAGCGATGCGTGTATTCAATGATGGTCTTCGCCGCAGGCGCCTGCGGGATGATGTCGCCATTGCAGGCGGGCCAGTGGCTGCCGCAGCCATTGCCGGAGCCTGTGATGCGCACCCAGGCTCCGAACAGCACGACGCCCACCAGATAGGCGACGAAGAACCAGGCGAGCGCGGTGAACTTGCGGTTTTTCATGAGCGAGAGCGACCTCGCCTTTCAGAGTACCGTCATACGCCGGCACTGAAGTATGCTGGCTGTTCGTGGTTTTTCCGGCATGCGCCGCCCCTCGGCGGCGCATGCCCGCACAACCGATTCAGGTTCGAGGTGATGATGAAACTCAAGCGATACGAGGGCAATCCAATCCTGTCTCCCCATCCGGAGCACCCATGGGAAGATCTCGCGGTCTTCAACCCCGCCGCCTATTACGACGAGGAGAAACGGCAGGTCCTGTTGCTGTACCGCGCAGCCGAGTCTCACCCGGACTATAAGTGTTATTTCGGGCTAGCGACCAGTAGCGACGGCTACCACTTTGAACGCGTGAGCGATCAGCCCGTGCTCAGCCCGAATGTTGAAGGATTCGATGGCGCGACCATCCAGGATCCCCGCATGACGAAGATGGGCGAGTGGTTCTATGTCACCTACGCCTGCCGTCATTTCCCGTTCGGGCAATTTTGGATTCCCGGCGGACGCGACGCCTATGTTAAGCCGGATTGCGGCGACGACTTCCCGCGCTATTTGAAGATCAACGCAACGCTGACGGGCCTCGCGCTCACTCGCGATTTCAAGACGTGGATTCGCGCCGGCTGGCTGACCGATCCCGTGCTCGACGACCGCGACGTGATTCTGTTTCCAGAAAAGATCGGCGGAAATTACGTGATGATGCACCGGCCGCTGGAGTGGATCGGCCCTGAATATGGTACGGACGAGGCGTGCGCCTGGATCTCCACGGCCAGCGATCTGATGGGTTTCCGCGAGAGCCGCCTGCTGATCAAGAACAAATATCCCTGGGAGCGTTTCAAGCTGGGTATCAACACTCCTCCCATCAAGACCCCGCACGGGTGGCTGACGATTTATCACGCTGTCGGAGAGGACAAACACTACCGACTGGGCGCGCTGTTGCTCGACCTGGAAGATCCCGGCAAGGTCCTGCACCGCACGCCCGACTGGATCATGCAGCCCGAGGCGGAATACGAGACCGAAGGCTTCTATAAGGGCGCCATCTTCCCATGCGGGTCGGTGGTGATTGACGGCACGTTTTTCCTTTACTACGGCGGTGGCGACAAGTACTGCGCGGTTGCGACTTGCGAGCTGCAGGAACTGATCGACCATCTGCTGACCTGTCCGGCATAGCGCAGAGGAAAGACCATCCATGCATCCTCTAGACCTTACGATCATCTGCCTCTACCTGGTTCTGATGGGACTGGTGGGCTGGTGGTCGGCGCGTCGCGCATCGAAGAGCGCGGAAAGCTACTTTCTGGCATCGAAGAGCTTGCCCTGGTACGTGATCGGCATCGCGCACGGATCGAGTGGCGTGGACATCACCGGAACCATGTGGTTCGTGATGATGCTGTACATCTACGGCGTCAAGGCGACGTGGCTGCTGTGGGTGTGGCCGCTGTTCAACGTGATCTACCGCATGATGTATCTGGGCACGTGGGTCAGACGTTCCAACGTGCTGACTGGCGCGGAGTGGATGCGGACCCGCTTTGGTTACAGCCGCGGCGCGGAACTGGCCTACATCAGCGTTGTCGCGTATGCGCTGGTGCACGTGGTCGGATTTCTGAGCTACGCTTTCCGCGGAATCGGCGAATTCACAAAACCGTTCTTCCCCTGGAATGTTTCCGACGAATGGTACGGCGCGGGCATGCTTCTGGTCACCGGCGCTTACTGCGTTGTGGGCGGCATGTACAGCGTCATCATGAACGATCTGATTCAGTTCGTCCTGAAGATGATCGCCGCCATCGGCATCGTTGTGATCTCGATCATTTTGATCCGCCCCGAACAGATCATGGCCCACGTGCCCGCGGGGTGGGACCACCTGTTCTTCGGCTGGAAACTGACGCTGGACTGGAGCCATCTGATGCCCCAGCTCAACACGCGCATCTACGGTCCGATGTCCGCGGGCGGAGACGGCTATTCGCTCTTCATGTTTTTCACCGGGATGCTGTTGCTGAAGGGCGTTCTTGTCAGCATGGCCGGACCGACGCCGAATTACGCCATCCAGCACCTGCTCTCGACCAAGAGCCCGCGCGAAGCGGCGCTGGAGAACATGGTGATGGCCATGGTCTCACTTGCTCCCCGGTTCCTGTTGATCGCGGGCATCACCGTTTTAGGCATCGTCTTCTTCAGCGGCGACCTCGCCGCGATGGGCGCCAAAGTGAACTTCGAGAAGATTCTGCCGAACGTGTTGAACAAGTACGTGCCAATCGGCTTCAAGGGAATCCTGATTGCGGCGCTGCTCGCTTCCTTCATGAGTACGTTCGTCTCGACGGTGAACTCGGGTGCGGCCTACATCGTCAACGACATCTACAAGCGCTACATCAACCCGAGCGCTCCGCAGCGGCGGCAGGTCGTCCTGGCCTGGATTACGTCGAGCGCCGTGGTCCTGCTCGGCATCCTGTTCGGATTGACGACGAAGAACGTGCACGCCGTGACCGAGTGGATCGTCTCCGCGCTGGTCCCTGCGTTCGTCGCGCCGAACGTGCTCAAGTGGCACTGGTGGCGGTTCAACGGCTACGGCTTCTTCGCGGGCATGGTGGCCGGAACGGGCGCGGCGTTGCTCAAGCTGGTGGTGAATATACACCCGGTCTTCGGATTCCTGTTGATCCTCGCCATCAGTTTCGCCGCGTCCATCCTGGTGTGCTTGTGGACGAAGCCGGAAGAAGACGGGGTACTCAAGAGCTTCTATCGCAATGTCCGGCCTTGGGGCGCCTGGGAGCCGATCTACCGGAAGTGCCTGGCCGAAGATCCTTCATTTCAGCGCAACAACGACTTCCGCCGCGACATGTTCAACATCGCAGTAGGCATGGTGTGGCAGACCAGTCTTGTGACCGGACCGATCTATCTCGCTATCCAGCACTGGAACGAGATGTGGATTTCCGGCGCGGTCTTCGCGGTCACATCGTGCATCCTGAAATTCACCTGGTACGACCGCCTGGGGCCAGGGGAAATGTACCTGGTCACGCAGCCCAAGCCCGCCCAGCCGTAGTTGCAAGCTCATTCATCGGAGGAGAGACTCCGCAGGCTTCACGACAAGCCCGCGGCCTGGCGGAGAGAGCGGCGTCCTAGGCGGGAGGATGGGGAGATTTCCTGCCGGCGGTCCGGAATTCCCGCTTATCGATTGTGACGCACACGATATCGCCGTCTACGCGAATCACCTTGCCCGAGACAACCAGCTTCATTGGGACGTGGCCGTCCAGTTCCGCGGGCCATTCCACGTCCAATTCCAAACGGCATCCCGGGGCAAGCGGGGCGCTGGACCGGAACGCGAATCCGGCGCTCGATACGTTGACGGTTTCGCCGCTCCCGGTAAGCGGTCCGGTCTTCCTGTTCAAAACAACCCAGCGCAGTTGGCTCTTGATCGGAAACCGGATTGAACGGCGACGATCGTGCTCGGGGAAAGCCGGCTGGTTCCCAATAGACTCGCGGATTGGCATTACGTCCTCATCTGCTCTAATGGCGGCAATTCTCTCACGAATTCAAGTCTATATCGCAGAATTGTCACCCGCTTCAATCTTACTAAGATCGCGCTCGAAGGACGACGGCGATCTTGTCACAAGCGCGCGATAAATGAAAGGGTTCGGTTGAAGAACGTCCAAAATGCTAACTTGCGGAACGGCCGCCTTAACGCCCGGCGCGGATCTGAGATATAAGTAACTGGGGATTCATGCCGCTATCGTCACTACGCGGCAGGCGGTCGCAAGGACTGCGCAACGCGAAACCCAGGATCACAGGGCCTAGCATGAATTGGAGGGCTCCTCTATGGAACGTCGTGACTTCATCCGAACCGCTGGCGCAGCCGCCAGTTGGACAGCGCTATCGCGAAGCCGCGTCCTCGGCTCGAACAACCGGCTCAACATCGGTCTGATCGGCTGCGGCGGCCGCGGCAGCCTGGACGCGCGTCTGATGCGCGGCAACCTGGACGATCTCAAGGCCCTCGCGCCTGACAGCTTTCGCGACGGGCAGCCCGATCCGCGCCTGACGGGTGAGCCGCGAGGCGTGGAGATTGCCGCGTTGTGCGATGTCGATCAACGCCGCGTCGACCGTGCTCTCCGCTGGGCTCCGAACGCCAAGGGGTACCACGATTTCCGCAAGCTTCTCGAGTCGAAGGATATAGATGCGGTTATCCTCGCGACGCCCGATCACTGGCACGGCAGCATCGCGATTCTCACGTGTGAAGCCGGCAAGGACATGTACATCGAAAAGCCCGTGATGTACTCGCTGCGGGAAGCACGTTTCATCCGCGACGCCGTACGGCGGAACAAGCGCATCGTACAGATCGGCACGCAGCACCGCTCGGCCGAACACATTGCCCGGGCGGCGCAGATCGTCCAGAGTGGCAAGATCGGGCCCGTCTATTTTGTGCGCGTGTGGAACTACCGCAACCAGGGCAACGCGGCTCCCAGTGCGGACGCACCCGTGCCGGCTGGTCTGGATTGGGAGTTCTGGGTCGGTCCGGCGCCCAGCGTGCCGTTCAATCCGGACCGCTTGTTCTACCGCAACTTCATGGACTACACGAACGGCGTGATCTCCGATTACGGCATGCATCGTTTTGACAGCGTGCATCAGATTATGGGCGTGGATACGCCGTTGACCGTGGCCTCGTCCTGGACGCATTTCCGCACTGGTAAAGTTCAGGGCGATCTGCCCGACGTCCATCAGGCCACTTACGAATACCCGGGCTTCGTGCTGAGCTACGAATGCAATATCGTGAATTCGCACGGCCTGGGCGGACGCACGCCCGGCATGCGCTACTACGGAGCTACGGGTGAGAACGATCGTCCGCACGGCATGGCGTTCTACGGGACGGAAGGAGCGCTGTTCGTCGATCGTATTGGTATGGAGTTTTACCCCGAAGAGACGGGCAAAGCGTCTTCGTCCCGCCTGGAGGCGTTCCACATGAACGAGGCGGAGCCCACAGCGATACACACCAAGAACTTCGTCGACTTCGTGCGAGCCCGCAAGGAACCGTTCGCGAACATCGACGTCGGCTGCCGATCGACAGTGGTACCCCTAATTGGGAATATCGCCGCGAAGACCGGGCAAAAGCTCAAATGGGATGCCGCGACCGAGTCGTTTGTCGATTCCAAGGGAGCTAACGCGCTGCTGTTCCGCGAGTATCGCAAGCCCTGGGACCTGGTCCGTTTCTCGTAGCCGGGCCGCCCGCGGCTCTGTGCCGGGATGGCGCGCATTCGCTGTTGCTCTGAAAATACTCCGAAACGGAGCCGCGACCGTGAGGGATCTGTTGTTGCTGTGCGTACCTTGGCCACTCTCGATCATTTGCGGTGCTGGGGACGGACGCGTGGTTTTCATCATTGGGGGTAAACGGTCCGCCGGTCATGGAGAGATCTACGCGAAGCTCCATGGCACTTCCGAGCGGAACGGGCCGATTGCCGCCGTGGAAGATCGAAGCGAAGTGCCAAGTAGTTCCGCCACGCGGCCCTTGCGCGTATATACTGGGATTCATTCATAAGGAGGATAAGTGCTGAAGCTATCATTTGCGTTCGCCGTTTTCGCCGCCGCTTTGCCCGTTTGTGGCCAGGGCGTGTTCCGTCCACCCGAGATGCCCGGGACGTTCCAGCCCGTGGTCGGATCGGGCGCCACCTATCAACTCAAGACCGCGAACAATGCCGATGCCGAGTTCACCTACGCCGTTGTCGGCAAGGAGGGCGGAGCGTACTGGATGGAAATCCGCTCTGCGACGTCCAAGGGCAGCCTGGTGATGAAGCAACTCATGAGCACGCCGGCCCCCGGGCAGACGCCCCAGATCCAGCGCATGATCATGCAGGCGGCGGGGCGGCCTCCCATGGAGATGCCTGTTTCGATGCTCAAGGGAGGGGCGGGGCGAGCCCAGAGCACTGTCGGCTCTCATGGGCTGGGCGAGAAGGTCGGTACGGAGAAGGTCACCGTGCCCGCCGGTACATTCGAGTGTGAGCACTACAGGAGCGCGTCGAACGGAAAGAACTCCGATGTGTGGGTTTCCTCCAAAGTATCGCCGTATGGACTGGTCAAATTGGTTTCCGGCGAGACTAGGATGGAGTTGCAGAAGATGCTGGCCCACGAGACTTCACAGATTACCGGTGAGCCGATGAAGCTCCCTGGCGCCCCTGGCCGTAACTAGTGTACTGCGACATGCAGGATGACATTTATTCCTGGCGCTCAACGCCGCCAATTGTGGGGCAGCTTGGTAAGCTGCGGCCGATTGTCAATCGGCCTGGAGTGTCTTCCGGGCTAAACGGCGGCGTTGCCAACCGCCGCGCAGGATGTCATCCTGCCCCACGCGATCTCCATGATCGACAATATCTTGGACGCACTACACTAGCTTGGCCGGCCGGATTGCATTCATTTCTGCGTTGGAAGACTGCTTGAGTAGAGGAGAGACCAAGATGCCTTTTTGCGGGAATTGCGGGTCTGAGGTAACGGGTGGTTTCTGTGGCAAGTGCGGCACGCCCTTGGGGGCGCAACCCGCACCCAGTCAGACGCCCACGGGAGGGTCGCAGTTCAGTGCGAGCCCTGGCCCCGGAGCGCCATTGGCGGCGGCCGGGCTTCAAGAAAATGTCGCGAGCGCGTTGTGCTACTTAGTCGGGCTGGTCACCGGGATCATCTTCCTGGTCCTCGCGCCCTACAATCAAAACCCGAGGATTCGATTCCACGCATTCCAGTCGATTTTGTTTAACGTAGCGTGGATCATCCTGCACTATGGGTTTGCCATTGTGCTCGCGGCCGTGGGGTATGGCTTGATGCTTACCATGCTGACTTCTCTGGTGTTTCTCGTGATCGGTCTCGGCGGATTCCTGTTGTGGCTGTTCCTGATGTACAAGGCTTACAACAACACCCCGTTGGTGCTGCCGATCATCGGACCCATCGCGCAGAAGCAAGCCGGCAACGCGGCAATCTGAATCGCGCAGCGGTTGTGGCGCACGTTTCAGCGTGCAGTGCCGGCACTCCTGCCGGCATTGTCCGGACGTCGACAAGAGTGTCGACGCAGCACGCTGAAACGTACGCCACAGCCTACGGGCGTTTACCTGCCGCGTTTTCCGCGCGGCGAGAGCGAATCGTCTTCGACCTTTGAGAATCCGGCGGGCACATCCAATTTGGAGCCGTCCACCGATGCCGAGGAGAAGTTCGACATTTCGATAGTCATTTCCATCAAACTGGGCGCTCCGCCCGAAGCCTGAGGCTGGGACTGAGAAGACGCGGCAGGCTGAGAGTCATCGGCCTGAGGCTTCTTCTTCTTTCCAAGACCGAAACGCCCTCCCAGCGCTCCGCCGAGTGCGCTCCCGATGGATGTAGGCGGCGCGGAGGAACGCTCCGGTTCGGCCTGAGGCGCGTTCTGTTGTGCCCCCTGCGCTCCTTGCGCACCCTCCATACCTTCGGCCGTGCCGCCCATTTTGACGATCTGGTAGACGGGCATGCCGTCCATCTTGGAGCCCTCTTTATACATCTCGGACATCGCCTTCGCCATGTCCGGGCGGCCCGCCATCATCGGGTTCCCGCCGGGCGTCCAGTTCATCTTCTCCCCCATGGCCTTGTAGAACGCTCGCACTTCGTCATAGCCCGGGACCTTCGGCGCGATCCACATATCGGTGACCATATCGAGCGAGCCTTTGGCCCCGCTTTTCTCGTCCGTGGCCTTCATCTTCAAGGTCATGACGACCTGGTGGGTATCCAATCCGGCGATCAGCTTTTTCGCACCCGTGTCCTTGAACGAGACATCGAACTGCATGTCGCCTTGCTGGCCCTTCTGACGCTCCTGCATCTTCTTTGCGGCATCGTCCATGGCCTTCTTCATCTGCTCGAAGGTCATGACGGAGTAGGTCTTGGACTCGAAATTGACCCGCGTGATGGTCTGCGCGTCGAGGTCGATAATCTGCGCGGAGTCGGCGCTCCGGTGCACCATCCGGTTGCCCTTGACCGCGATGTTGGAATTCACGGGCTCCGTGGATTTCTTGGCGTCCTTCGAGAAGGCGCCGGCGACGCGCATCATGCTGACCATCGCTCCACCAGTAATCCTGGAAGTCTGGTCGTAGCTGAAATCCGCTTTCAACAGAAACAGTGGCGCGGTAATCAAGACCGCAGTACGAAAATATCGGATCATGGTTCTCCTCCTAACGTGGTCCTATCTTACAGCCGAGGGGCGCGGCTGAGGGGCAGCCGGCTCCCGGCGGTTGGTTGTGCAATTTGGATAGGACATTGGAAGCCCTCCCAAAATGCCCAATCGCCGCTCGCGCTACTTCTTGGTCCCGTAAGTCAGCGCAACCTCGGTCCCACCATTGCCCGTGCCGACGGTTACCATCACGCTGTGGCCGTCCGCGGCATGCTCCGCCGTCACGATTCCGCCACGCGAATCGCCCGAATCGCCCGAAATCGTCGACGTGATCTTGAAGCCTGCGCTTTTCAAATTCTCCTCGTAAAACGCGAGTACCTTCGAACTTGCATCGCCGGTCTTGAAATGCGCCACGCCGCCTTCGCTCCCGCTGCCCGAAGAGGAGAACGTTCCTTCCGGTTTCGAGCCCGGGTAGGTGGGGACCCATGCCGGCAGCTTAATTTCGCCGCCGGAGCCGAACGAGAACTTATCGCCGGTGCTCTCGTCCGAGAACGATATTTTGCCGTTCTTGATATCCTCGGCGTTCATCGTGATCGTTTTGCCGGTCTTTTTCTCCCTAATGGTGAGCATGCCCCTGTCCTCGTCGATCTTCACCATCTCCAACTCAGGGTTCAGGGAGACCATGACCTTAGCCGCGGCCAACGCCGGGTTCTTCTGCGCCAACGCCGAGTCGAAACCCGCCTTATTTGCGACAAAGAGACCGGCGCCAACGATCAGAACCCCGATAAGCACGAAAACGCCCACCACGGCGCCGAGTATCCAGACTATCGGGCTCGTCTTCTTTTTAACTGGGATTCCAGCAGGCGTCTGAGGCGCAGCCGCCGGAGTGAATGACGGTGCCGGAGCCCCTGGGGCCGCCTGTCCCATGGGTTGACCGCACTTCGTGCAAAAGCGCGCATCCGTCTGCGTACCGCAATTCGTGCAAAAAGCCATAAATCCTCCGTTCAGTCAAGCCTATTCAAAAAGACGGTGACTGTCGAGCCCTTGCGAGCCGGATGGCCGGAAACTTCCAGAAAAGTGCAATACGCGTGCGCGCATGGCCGTCTCAACTGGCTTTTTCGATCGCTTCCGCGGCGGCGTTGGAGGCCGCGGCCACGTTGGCATCGGAATCCTGCGCGTGCGAGCGCAAGTACGGAAGCGCGGATGCGGCCTCGCGGCCGAGAGCGGAGAGGGCGATCGTCGCGTGAACGCGCACTTCCGGATCTGGATCCTCGAGCGCCCTGACGAGATGCGGCAAGCTGTCCGCCGCCGGCGCCCGAACGCGCGCGATGGCTAGCGCGGCCGCGGCGCGCACCGGCGCCTCCGGATCGCAGAGCGACTGCAGCAGGTATGGGCCGGCCGGCGCGCCAGCCTGCTGCAATTCCCCGATTCGATCGAGGGCCAGCTTGCGCACAGCCGGATCCGGGTTGGAGAGGGCGCCTAGCAAGACAGGCAGGCCACGCGCCTGGTCGCCGGTCACGCGAGCCAGCGCGGACGCGCATGCCAGTCTCAAGGGCAGGGGCGAGCGAGAGGCGAGCAGTTCGAGGTCCGACGCCGAAGCTGCCGCGGGCGGGCCGATGAGGGCCAATGCTGCGACCGCCGAGGAGAGAGCGTCCGGATTGGTGAAGCGCAGCATCAGGCGCAAGGCTGGCTCCGCCGGCGCGCCGATCTTGGCTAGAGCGATGGCCGCGGCATTGCGGAGCCCTTCTTCGGGGGAGGTGAGACAGCGGCACAGCTCACGGACCGCTCCGGCGGCGGGCGGGCCGATAGAGGCGAGCCCCAGTGCCGCAACCTGACGGACGCCGGCAGGTTGCTGGGGTGCGAGGGCCGTGATGAGAGCATCCACGGCGGGCGCGCCGATGCGCCCCAATACGACCGCGGCCAACTGCCGCACCGGCTCCGCGGCGTGTTCCAGACAGGCGGAAACGCTTGCCAGACGGGGCGCCGGGTCCACGTCCGGCTTCAACAGCTCCACCAGTGCCGCCAGGAACCGATCCGGCCGGCTGCCCGCTGACTCGCTCTGAACGGGCGGTTCCGGCTCCGTCACAAAATGTTCCCCGCGCCCGGAGTATAAGCCGGCGAGACGACCGAGGTAGCGATCAGCGTGATGCACTGGACTACGCCCGCGCACTGCACCATGGGCGCCGTAAGAGTGACCATGGGCGCGGTGATTGAGACCGGCCCCCCAGAGGTGATGGTGAGGCCGCCGCCGGCCAGAATGGTCACGCTGGCGCCGACGGTGGTTGAGTCCGACGCGGCGATCGTCGTGGTTCGAGAAGCAGCCGTGGTGTGCGACTCGCTCCCGCCGATGGTCACGGTCTGATTCTGTGCGATCGTGACGTTTTCTTTACCGCCGATGGTTTCGGTACTGTCCTGCGCGATAGTAAGGGAGTTCTTGCCGCCTATGGTTTCGGACTTGTCTTTCCCGATCGTCGTTGTGTCGTTGTTCCCGATCTTGGTGGTCCGATCATTGCCGACGGTGAGTTTCAAATCGTGGGTAACTTCCTTGGAGTCGTCGTTCCCGATTTTGACCTTGCGGTCATGCTTCACTTCGCGGGATTCGTCGTTCTTGATGAGCGATTTCAGATCCTTCTCCGCCTGGAAGTAGACCTCTTCGCTGCCCTTCTTGTCCTCGAACCGGATCTCGTTGAAGTTGTCGGCGCCGCCCCCCATGGAACTGCGGGACTTGAGCGTGCTCTGCGTCTTGTTGTCAGGGAGCGAATAGGGCGGCATATTCTCCGCGTTGTAGACGCTGCCGACGACTATGGGCTGGTCGGGATCGCCTTCCAGAAAATCGACGACAACTTCCTGGCCGATGCGCGGCAGATGGATCGCGCCCCACTGCTTTCCCGCCCAAAAACTGGCTACGCGAACCCAGCAGGAACTGTCTTCGTTGTTCGTTCCCTCTCTGTCCCAATGAAACTGAACCTTGATCCGGCCGTAGATGTCGGTGTAGATCTCCTCGCCCGAAGGTCCCACGACGTAGGCGGTCTGGCATCCCCGGACTTGCGGTTTCGCCGTCGTGCATTGAGGCCTGTAGGGCATGCTGGCCGGGATGCAGGTGAATATGTTGGTGAAATCGCTGCTGGGTGCTACTTCCCCTTCGGAGTAGAACGATCCTTCCGAGGCCGAGTGGGTGACGGAGGTAACCAAATACAGGCCGTCGCCGTTGAAATGGCGATCCAGAGTGAATCGGTATCCAGGAGTGAGCGTGTGAACGTCGCTCTGACCGCGAATCAGGAATTGCGCGGTTTCGACTCTCTCCATGACCAGTTTTGCAGCAGGCTGATTTTCCTCGAAGATGTTCGATACGCCGCCTTTGGGTCCGCTCTCAAAATGCTTCGCGTAGCCTCCGGGGTAGTCGTACACCTCCATCGCTACGCCATTCCCGCCCAGGTTGAGACTGTGCTGAACGGCGCCCACTTGTGCGTTGGGCAGAACATCCCTCGATGCGTCCAGATTGTTGTGGGGCAATTGGAAGCAATAGTCCCATAGAGTGCATCTTCCGGAATCCCAGTGCTGCGTTTTCTGCCAGTCGAAGATGCGCTGCTCGAAGCGAGTTCCTTCCTCGCTCTCGTCGTACTCAATCCTTGAATCGCCGGGGATCTCGGTGTGCGTTGAGGGAGTATCCGCAAGGACAAGTTTGTGGCTGCTCTCTTCGTGCTTGAAGTAGTAGCAGATGCCTTCCTCTTCCATCAGGCGGGAAATGAAATCGAAGTCGGACTCCCGATATTGAACGCAGTACTCGCGCGGCTGGTACGAACCCTGCGTTTGATACTCGACGCCGTATCCCGTCAGGACCGTATGCAAGATCTCTATGACGGTCTTGTGTTGGAAGATCCGGCTTTGCCGTTTGCGAGTCAGCTTCCAAACCTCGGGCGAAACGGTGGCGCGATACCGGTAAAGACGTCCGCGTCTGGGCAACTGCGAGAACGCGGTGACGATCCCGTGGATATGCCGCCTTTCTCCTCCGCCTCGCCCGGTGACGCCAAAGCTGACGCCGCGCCCGAGCATCGAGGCAAAGTTGTACCCCGCGGTCTCACACAGGATTTCCAATTGAAAGGAGAACAGCTCGGAAATCGCCTCGTGGCCTGTGTAGGATTCGAGCAGTAGCTTGTAAGGTCCGCCCGACTGCGGCTGCAAGAATAGGAAGCGGTCCTCTTCACGATATTCCCCAGGCATTTCTCATCTCCTTTCGAGTTCGGCGGGGGCCCTGGATGAAGCGGGCCTGCCGCCGCGCTGCGCGTCTTGCGGCAGGCTCGTTGCGTCCGATTCTACGAATAAATGAAGTTGCCATCGGCGCCGACGCCGACCCGGATCGAGTCCAGCTTCTGACCTTCGGCGATGCGGCCCAGGATCTGGCGCGAGATCGCCGGAAGCAGCGTATTTGTGAGAACGTTATCGACGTTGCGCGCGCCGCTCTCCACTTCCGTGCAGCGCCGCGCCACCTCTTCGGTCAAGGCGTCCTCGCATACAAGGTTGATCTTGTGGTTCTCGTAGAGGCGGCGCTGGATCTTGCCAAGCTTCAAGCCAATAATGCGCTTGAGCGCCTCATCGCGGATCGGGTAGTAGGGGATGATGACCATGCGCCCCAGGAAGGCCGGTTTGAAGATCTTATTCAATTCCGGCTTCATCGCTTTCACGATGCCTTCGGGGAAGGGCATCGTGTCCGGATCGGCGCAGAGCTTCATCATCGTGTCGGTGGCCGCATTCGACGTGAGGATGATGATCGTGTTCTTGAAATCGATCTCGCGTCCTTCGCCGTCTTCCATCTGGCCCTTGTCGAAGACCTGGAAGAAGAGTTCGAGCACATCTGGGTGGGCCTTCTCGACTTCATCCAGCAACACGACGGAGTACGGTCTGCGCCGGACCGCTTCGGTGAGCACGCCGCCTTCGCCATAACCAACGTATCCCGGAGGCGAGCCCTTCAGCGTGGAAACCGTGTGGGCCTCCTGGAACTCCGACATGTTGATCGTGATCAGATTGCGTTCGCCGCCGTACATCAGGTCGGCCAGAGCCAGGGCGGTCTCGGTTTTTCCCACGCCGCTGGGGCCCACCAGCATGAACACGCCGATGGGCTTGTGGGGATCTTCCAGGCTGGCCCGCGAAGTGCGGATGCGCTGGCTGATCGCTTCCAGTGCGTGAGTCTGGCCAATGACGCGCGATCCGAGGTGATCCTCCAGAGTCAGCACGGTCTGGACCTCGTCCTTCAGCATCTTGCCGACCGGGATGCCCGTCCAGGCGGAAATGACCTCGCCGACGATGTGGCCGTCCACGCAGACGCGCAGCAGTGGCGAGTCGCCCTGCAGCGCATCCAGTTCGGCGTTGAGTTGGTCCAGTTCGGCGCGCTTGGCTTCCAGGCCGTCCCCGGTGCCTTCCTCCAGACCTCCCCGCAATTCGCGGATGCGCGTGACGAGCCCGCTTTCTTTCTCAAAGCGCTCTTTCAGAGCGGCCAGACGAGTTTCCACGCTGGCGCGCTTCGTCTTGATCTCTTCCAGGCGCTCCGCATGGTCGGCGCCCGCGGCGGCTTCACGCTGCAGCACTCGCTCCTGCACCGCCAGGTCGTCGAGTTGCCGGTTGGCATCTTCGATAGCTGGTGGCGTCGAGTTCTGGCCCAGGGCGAGACGCGCGCAGGCAGTGTCGAGCACGCTGACGGCCTTGTCGGGCAACTGGCGGCCCGCGATGTAGCGGTGAGAGAATTTCACCGCGGCGTTCACGCCGTCATCCAGGATGCGCACCTTGTGGTGCTTTTCGAGCGAGGAGGCGATTCCGCGGATCATCACCCGGCAGACTTCCTCGGTCGGCTCGTCCACCTTGACGACCTGGAAACGACGGGCCAGCGCGGGATCCTTCTCGAAATACTTCTTGTACTCGGACCAGGTGGTTGCCGCGATGGTGCGCAACTCCCCGCGTGCCAGAGCGGGCTTGAGCAGATTCGCCGCGTCGCCCTGCCCGGCCTGACCGCCGGCGCCGATCATGGTATGGGCCTCGTCGATGAACAGGATGATGGGCGTGGGCGAAGATTTCACCTCTTCGATCAGCCCTTTCAACCGGTTCTCGAATTCGCCCTTGATGCCCGCGCCCGCTTGCAGCAGCGCCAGATCCAGCGTGCGCAGCGTGACGTTCTTCAGCGGAGGCGGAACGTCGCCCGTGGCGATGCGCAGCGCGAAACCTTCCACGACGGCCGTCTTGCCGACGCCCGCCTCTCCAGTGAGGATGGGGTTGTTCTGGCGGCGGCGCATCAGGATGTCGATGATCTGCCGGATTTCCACGTCGCGGCCGAGCACCGGGTCGATCTTCCCTTTCTTCGCATTTTCACTGAGGTTGACCGTGTACTGGTCCAAGTTCGCCGTCTTGCCGCCGCCGGGCCGCGGAGCGCCGTCGGCGGGCGCCTCGCTCTCGCTGGTGGCGGTGACATCATCCTCGTGCGATCCCGTCACGATGGATACGAAGTCCTTCTTGAGCGCCTCGGGTTCGATCTTCTCGAATTCCTTGCTCACCTCCCGCATGATGCGCGCCAGATCTTCGTCCTGCGTGAGCGCCAGGATGGTGAACCCCGTGCGGATCTGCGCGGCTCCATAGTCGATGGAGCCGAGCGTCCAGGCCTGAGTCATCATCTTCAAGATCGTCGGGCTGATGGCCGGCGTGCGAGCGTTGCCGGATTTCAGCTTGTCGAGGCTGCGGGTCAACTCGGCCGAGAGCCGGGATTGGTTGATTCCGAAGCGGTAGAAGATGCGCGAGACGTCGGTATCGGCCGCATCCATCAGCTTCAGCAAGTAATGCTCGATCTCGATGTTGTAATGAGTGCGGGAGAGGCACAGCCCCGCGGCGGCCTCCAATGCACTGCGGGTCGGATTGTTCAGCTTTCCGATCAGCGACTTCAGGTTCACACTCATGCGATCCTCCTCGATCCAACTCACTCTGGCGCGGCACGGAGCGCGCACGGCTACAGCCGAAGGATTGTGCCCTCGGGATTCTGCGTGAAGGGGGTCGAACTGGCCCAGGTCAGCCAACCCAACTGCGGAGCGGAGCTACCCTCCTCTCCTAACAGGCAGGGAGGCGCCTCCTCTTTCTTCAAAACGAGTTGCAATTCGAAATCCAACTCGTCGCCGGCGAAGAACCGGGTCAACGTCCTGAGCGGCTCGTAGGCCGGGCCAGGCGGCAGAAAGTCCAGATACTGGTTCAGGGTCAGCGGCCCCAGCCGGATTCTCACGCCGGACTGTTGGTCCCAGACCTCGTCGCCAACCACCGCTCCTCCACCAAGCTGGTCAGAGTAACCTCCGGGCTCTCTGAATTTGCACTGCGTATCCTCGTCCAGCGCGTGCCAGGCTCCTACGAACTGCTCGATTTCGACAGGCACGTCGAAGTAATCCATCAGCAGCTGCCGCAGAGCGGTGGCAGAACGAGAATGCGGCGAAATCAATCCGGCATAGAACAGCAGCCCGTCATCGGGCAGGGGTTGCCGGCGTTGCAGGCCGGGAGTGCCCAGACCGAGCAGGTCGAGCAGATGGTGGGAGAAACGGTCGCCCTCTCCGCGCTCGTAGGAGATCGTAAAGCGGTACTTTTCCCAGGCCTGGTAAAAGAGCGAAATCGCGCGGTGGTTGAAGAGGTCGAAAAAATCCCGCAGGGTAGTATCGCGAGCGCGGATCCGTTCGCGCACCAGCGCGGAGTAATACAGCGGCAGCATGCCCATGGGACCGGTTAAGCCCATGAAATTGACGCGCATCCTGGGCTGGCCGCTTTCGGGCCACTCCATTTGCGAGATCTGGCTCGACGGAAAGGTGTAATCGGGATTGGCGCCGAAGCGAACGCTCTCCTGGTGCGGATTCGCGAAGCTCCCCACCGGCTGGCGGTCCGGGAACAACTGACTGAGCACTCGTACGGCCTGGAAGAATTCAAAGCTCGCAGGCTCGGAGCGCAGCAGCTTCTCGATCTCCGGCATTTCGTCCAACTCGGGCTCTACAGGAGGATGCGGCGGCCGGCTCTCGGTGGCCATAGCTTGAGCGCCTCCTTTCGCTGGCGGGTTGTCACGTTGAGCTGGCTGAAGCTGTTGAGCGTGACGTAGAGTCCCAGAAAATGCTCGAGAACGGAGGCAAACAGATAGGCGCCGCCGCCGACGAAATTCTCCTCGTCCAGTTCCAGGTCGACGCGGGTACCGCGCGCGAAGGTGATGCCGTTCTCGGAATTCACTCGCGCAAACTGCTTCCGTGCGGAGACGGCCGTGATGCCCTCGATCTGCTTCTGCGAAGAAGTGGAGTCCGTGAAGTTGTAGAGTTTCAGGATCTCCTGCAGCGCTTCCCGGCCCTCGTCGACCAGGGACAGGTAATTCAGCGAGAGGTGCGAAATCAGGCGCCAAAATGCCGCCTTGCCGATCGGCGGCCGCACGGCCGGGGTCGGTTTCCTGAGCGCGACGATCGCCTGCACCGGGGCCCCGCCCTCTAACTCGAAATCGCCCGCTGCGTTGCCGAAGGGGAGCCGCGCGGGAAGGTCGCGGTTGGTGCAGGTGAGGCGCACGGTCAGACTGTCGACATCCGGTTCGACGGGCCGCTGGGCCAGATCGACCAGAGACAGGAAGAGTTCGCTGCCGTCGTCGTCGCGTCGCGCCGAAGGGCGGCGGGAGGCGAGCCAGAAGGTCTGGCCGCCGCTGCGAACGGCCGCGTGGCGGAAGGAGTAAAAGGGCTCGAAGCGGACCAGGTCCTGCGTGCCGGCTCGTACGCTCACCACCTCGTCCACGGAATGAACTTCCAGAGCGTTCGGCCGGCGGATGTCGGGAATAATGGGATACTCGAACTTCCTCTGGCTGACCAGAATCGGCTCGGCGGTCTGCTTAAACAGATTCACCGCGGGCGTGCAGCCGAGCTTCAAGGTCTTGGCGGAAACACCCAGTTCCAGAGCCTGCCGGCGGTCGGTCAGTTCGAACGGCGCGATCAGGAAGACAATCTCGACGCGATCCTTGAAACCTGCGCGCGCGAGCGTTTCCAGGCCGGTCAGATCCAGGAAGAAGAACTTGTCGGGGAACGTGAAGTACTCGTGCAGCAGGCGGTATCCGGCGAACGACCGCCGCGGATACGGCAGCATCGCGTCGTCCTCGTCGAAGCCCACGGGACGCAGCGCGTCGGGCCGCAGCGGCACCGGCCGCAGGCGCGAGCCGGGTGTGGGGTCGCGCAACAGGATTTGAGTACACCTGCTGCACAGCAGTTCGTAAAGCGTGTGGACAGTGCTGCTCTCGCCGTTGAGGAAGAAGCGCAGCGCGCTTAGGTTCAGCTTGTCGAGAGTGACGCCGGGCCAGCAGCGCAGTTCCACGCGCAAGGCGGCGACGGCATCCGCGGCCCTGATCGGCGAGGGCAGGCGGTCCGGCGTCTTCCATTCCGCTTCCTGGACGCCGATGGGGAAAACCGTGGTCTCGTAGCAGGTGCGGAACTTGCACGGAACGCCGCCCACGGGGCGCGAGGAGAGCATGCTCCCGCGCTCGATCTTCAATCCGGAGCCGATCTGCGCCTGGTCGGGGCGAACCTGAAATTCGACTACCGTCATGGACGGTACGGGCCGTATGAAGTGCGGGTAGACGATGCTGAGCAGAGCCTCGGTGAATTCGGGGAACTCGTCGTCGAGTTTCAGGTGGACGCGCGCGGCGAGGAACGCGAAAGATTCCAGCAATCGCTCGACGTGGGGATCCTCACACTTGTCCGGCTCCAGAATCAGGCGAGAGGCGATCTTCGGATATTTCTCGCCGAATTGCGCTCCCATCTGACGCAGAAACGTCAGCTCGCGCTCATAGTACAGGAGAAGTTCGTCTCGCACCTATTCGACCTTTACCTGGCAATCACCCGTGCTCAACTGCAGCAGCGTGTCGAAGAAGATCTGCTCGGGCGCGGGGTCCATCTTCAAAAGTCCCTCGATCTGAAAGCGCAGCACCCGCGGCGCGCCGCTGCCGTCGTCCACGGCACGGACCCGGACGTCCGCCAGGCGTGGTTCGAAGTCCGCCAGCGTTTGCTCAATGGTGCGCAGCAACCGGTTCTTGTCGCGCGGCGAATTCAGCGAGAGCGAGGTAACGTCGGGCAAGCCGTAATGGTACAGGGAATGGGACACGAGCTCGTATGCTTGCGGGGCCTCCTCCGGAATTCGGCGCGTGTTGAGCAGCCACTCCAGATCGCGCCGCAGAGCCATTTTCAGTTGCCGGACGGACTGGCTACGGGTCGAGGCTGGATCCGCGGAATTGGCCGGCTCCAAATCGATCAGCCGGTCGATGAGGGAAGGCGTGACGGCGATGTCGGCATCGGGTCTGGGCATGGGCTACCTGGCGCAGGACAGAGCCTGCCTGGCATCCAGACGGCAGACGCGGTCGTAAGCCTTCTGCTTCAGCTCGTCGGCAGCGCCCAGATTGTCCAGACACCGGTACAGCAATGCGAAGGTACGCGCCATCATTGCCGGGGATTCCCAACCTTCCAGATCGTGGGTGTCGATTTGAGCGGCGAGTTGTTCGAGTAACGGTTGCGCGATGCGCTCGTGACCGCTGGCCATGCAGATCTCGGCGAGTTGCAGCCGGCGCTGGAAGCGGCCCCGGCCGGAGCGCTCGAGCTCAACGGCGCGCAGCAATATCTCCAGCGCCTGGTCGCTGTCACGATTGCTCAGAGCCTCCTGCGCGAGTTCGTAAGCGTCCGGCGGTTTCTCTACGCCCTCCTCGATCCCGCTATCGGCCTCGTCTTCCACCGGCTGCTGGTAACTTGTCGCGCTTGCCGAAGTCGTGGCGGGGGCGATCTCCTTAAGCCACGATCGGGTTTCCTGATTGGCGGTCGGGGTATCGTCCAGCAGCGTCGCTTCGGACAAGTCCGGGTAGTCCAGCAGCAGCGCGTTCAGCTCGGAGCGAATCGAGGCGGCGATCGGATCGTACCCTAGTTCCATGGCGGCACGCACCGCATAGCGCTGCACGTCGAGCCAGCCTCGTCCGCAAGGCAGGCTCATGGCGGACTCGGCGAGATCGAGAACCTGCTGCCATTCCGATTGAAGTGCGAGCTGTTTGAGGGACTGGCGAATGTCGGTGGGCGGCGGCTCCATAATGGAAGGGTCCAGTGTGGATCCGGCGGCGCGCAGTTCGCCCCATCGCAGTGCCCGCAAGAGAAGGTAAGGCACAGGGCTGTAGCAATTCTCGATGCGCAGGAACCGGGCGGCGGAGACCACACGCTCGAACGCGTCGGCTTGGTCCACCGGCTCGGCGGCCAGCGGGCCGCCTCTGGCTCTTGCACGCGTTAGAGCCGATGTACGCGGCGCCTCCGCGACCTCCTCCGCCGGGGTTTCCTCGACCGTGCCCCACCCGTCGCCGGCAGTGGCGGCCGGTTCATCGGGGAACAGTTCACGCTTCTTCTGCAGCAGGCCATGAACTGTGTGGCGGATCTCCTCGGTCGTATTGCGCAGGGGGCTGAAGGAAGGAGCGTCGCCGCCGAATTTCTCCTCGCATAGCGCGCTCAGCGACTCGATGGTTTCGAGGACTCCATCCAGGTCCGCTTCCAGAGCGACGTAGTACTCCTTCGACGAAGAAGCGAACGCCGCGTCCCACTCTTCGCCGGTCAGCTTTCCGTCGGAGATCGCGGCTGCGCGGCTTTCCGACTTGGCCGATGTATCGGCATCCGCCTCATGGCCGACGCTGAGGGCTTCTTTATATTTGAACCAGCCGAAGCCCTTGCGCACGAGAGGCGCGCTCCGGAGCGCCATGTCCATGCGGCCGCCGAGCCATTCAAGCGGGACGGCGCGGAGCGAAGCGTCGTCGTCCTCGAGTTCGGGATACAGTCCATCCCAAAACGTATCGACCAGGCTCTGAATGAAGTTGAGGCCCGCGCGCAACCCGCCGAAGCCTTCCTGCTTGAGCAGAGCTTCGGTCAGCCAGGCCGCCAGTTGAAGATCCTTGCTCTTGATAGCGAGCGCCTCGCCTGCCAGTTTGATGACCAGCGGATAGTCGGCGGTCTTTCGCTCGCGTTGCCAATCGCCTTGAGGGGCGTCGTCGTCCTCGCGGCGCGCCTCCTTGATCTTGTCGTAAACAGGCGCGTACCGGAGATTCTCTCCGCACGCGTTCGACCCTGGAATGGGGTTCAGAAGGTCGTCACGAATTGGCATGATTTTCAGGACGGCGTCTCATCGGCCGTAGACGGAGATGGGAACCGCAGTCGTCGAACCTCCAGAATGGGATACTCTTCCCCATCCGCCAAAAACATCTTCTGACCTACCGGAATTGCCTGACCGTCCGGAGTTTCCCGCCACTCCGTCTGCCTGCCCAGCCGGACGGCGTTATCGGGATGCTTCCACGCCAGCGGCGTCAGGACGGGTAGCAAGACCTCGCCCAACTCACGGCCTTTGAACTCCGGCCCGGTGTGGAGCAGCGCGGGAATCCAAAGCAAATCGCGCAGGCGCTTCGGTGGCTGGATCTCAACCGAGGCGATATGCTCAAACGGAATCCACAGGTACGCGCCTGCCGCGAAGACTTCAAGACGCGCACCCAGGCGAGGATCGGCGTCTTCAACCGACTCGCACTGAAGCTCATCCAATTGCCCACTCACGGGGGGCGCGGCGCCATGAGGGAAGTCTCCGGTTTCGAACATGCGTAGGCGAGTCCGCTCGGCCTGAAGGGCCGCACGATAAAGCAGCGAACCCATCGCCGCCTCATGGCTCGAATCCGCCAAAATGTCCAGTTGCTTTTCTGCGCGGTCGTACTCGCCGGCAAAGCAGAGGAGCTCGAACAGGAAGGTGCGGCGCCTGGCGTCGATCGGATCGCTCCGCAATTCGACGCCAAGCGCCTGCACCGCCTCTTCCAGCCGCCCCGCCTGAAACAGGTCGGTGGCTGTCATGGCGAAGTTGTCTCCTCCGAGCCGCCTATGCCGACGACTGCTGCTTCAAGTCGTATTTAGCTGTGATCGCTCCGCCTAAGGTACCATCAGCCTTCTGCTCTTTGTAATCGACTTGCATCTTCGTGTAATTGAGCGACACCTGCTCGGTTGGAGTGTCGCTACTGCCCCCAGTCTGGTAGGACGAAATCAGCACGTCGGAGAACGTATACTTCAGGAACTCCTGCTGCTCCTTGCCGGCCTTGCGGCAGGTTAGGATAGCACTCTTGATGTGTTCGCCGGTGGCGCACGCCAAAACGAGCTTCGGCGTGGCTTTGTTGACGTGCATCACAAAGTGGAAATCCTGCATGCTCACTTTGCCCGCGCCGCCACCGCCGCCAGCCCCAAAGGTTCCTACGTTGCTCTCACCCCACGACCACGATTGCAGTTGGATCTCGTTCTTGTGGGTTTTGTCCTGGCTTTCGCCCTCAATGCCCTCAATTTTCAGGAAATAGTCAACAGCCATTCTTGATCCTCCTCGATCTTGTTAACATCGTACTCCGATCAATCGAAGGGCCGGCATCCCAGTGCGCCGGCCTTTCGAAAGACTTGTCCTACTTACGCGACGACGCCGGCAATTCGGCGACCAAACGCAGGGAAACGGAAAGCTCGTCGAGCTGGAAGTGCGGGCGCATGAAAGCAACCGCACGGTAGACTCCGGGCTTCCCCGCAACTTCCATCACTTCAATACGGGCATCGCGTAGAGGATGCGAGGCTTTGACAGAGGCCGAAGCGGCGTCGTCCGGCGTGACGTAGTTGGTAATCCACTGGTTAAGCCAGCGCTCGCATTCCCCGCGGGAAGTGAAGCTCCCGATCTTGTCCCGCATCATCGCTTTCAGATAATGCGCGAAGCGAGAGCAGGCGAGAATGTACGGCAACTGGGCGGAGAGCCGGGCGTTTGAGTTGGCAGCCTCGCTGTCGAACATCTTCGGTTTCTGGCAGGATTGAACGCTGAAAAATGCAGCGTAGTCGGTGCCCTTGCAGTGCACCAGCGGCGCGAAGCCCAAGTCGGCCAGTTCCTTCTCGCGACGATCCGTGATGGGCGACTCGGTGGGACACTTCATCGCGACGTCGCCTTCATCGGTGTAGAAATTGTGAACCGGCAGGCCCTCTACCAGGCCGCCGCCCTCCACGCCGCGGATAGCCGCGCACCATCCGTACATGGCGAACGCCGCTGTGAGTTTTGCGCCCAGCGCGAACGCCGAATTGCCCCAGAGGTACTTGGAGTGGTCGGAACCGTCCACCCGCTCTTCATAGGCGAACTCTTCCACGGGCTTAGTGGCCTTGCCATAGGGAAGGCGCATCAGAATTCTCGGGCAGGTGAGAGCGACGTAGCGCGAATCCTCGCTCTGCCGGAACGATTTCCACTTTGCATACTCGGTCGTGTCGAACACTTTCGCCATGTCGCGCGGCGCGTCGAGACTGGTATAGCTGTCCAGGTTGAACATGTCGGGCGAAGCCGACGAGAGGAATGGCGCGTGCGCGGCGGCGGCGACGTTGGAGACCTTTTCGAGCAACTCGATATCTTCCGGTCCATGTCCGAATTCGTAGTCGCCCACCATGGCGGCAAACGGCGCGCCGCCGAAGATGCCGAATTCCTCTTCGTAAACCTTCTTGAACAGCGTGCTCTGGTCGAATTCCGGAGCCCGTTGCAGATCGCGCAGAAGATCCTTCTTCGTGGCGTTAAAGATCTTGATTTTGAGGCCTTCTCCGGTTTCGCTCTGATCGAGCAGGTACTTGAGTCCGCGCCACGTGCTCTCCAGTTTCTGGAACGCGGCATTGTGCAGCACTTCATTCAACTGGAGTGAGATGAGGTGGTCGATCTGCGCGATGCGTGCATTGATCATCGCCTCGGCATCTTTCGACACCGTCATCGAGCCGTCCAATACCTGGGCTATGAACTCCTTTACCAGATTCTTCCCACGCTCCCGGGCCGTCACATCCCGGCCTAGACGCCCCTCGTCCACAATCTGGTCGAGCAGGCCAAGTTCGAGGACCTGTTCCTCCGCCGCTTTCTGCGGCGCCGCGCCTTGCTGTGCGTCGCTCACTTCTCGCCTCCCTGCTTCTCCAGCTCAGTTTTCAACTTCCCAAGCTTCTCGGTGTTGTTGACCGCATCGACCAACAGCTCATCGAGTTTGTCGTTGCCTTGGAGCGAGCCGCGAAGATCGGACAACCTGGTGCGGAGGTCGAGCATCTCTTTGAGCGGCTTGATCTGGGTGGCGACCTGCGCGGGCTCGAAGTCGTCCATGCTCTTGAAATGTAAATCGACCTTCAATTGTCCGCTGTTGGGATCGTCGCTCAGCTTATTCTCGACCGAGAACGCCAGGTGCGGCTTCATGCCCTCCAGCACGTTGTCGAAGTTGTCGGGAGTCACCTCCACAAACTTCCTTTCCCGCAATTTGGGCAGAGGAGCCTCCGGCTGCCCTGTAAAATCGCCCAGAACCCCCATTACAAAGGGGAGCTCCTTCAATTCGATAGCGTCGCCGACTTCCACGTCGTAGGTGACGTGGACACGCGGCGGGCGCACACGGTCAAGCTTATGCTGTGTACTCTGTTTTGCCATCTGCGATCCCTCCTCGATCTGGACATAAATCGGACACTACGTCGATGACTAATCGGTGTAGGAGGATCTTACCACGAGAGGCAACCCGGTAGAAGGGGCAGAATTGAAGTCTTTGCGCTGACCGGCCGGTTCTGGTAGTTTGTAATCCCATGAGGCAACTGCAGCCGGTGATCTGGATGAAGGGAACTGCCCTCAGCCCGCAGCACCTGCAATCGCAGGATCGCTTCATCGAGGACTCGCTTCAGTTCCGCCTGGAATCGCTGACCGCCAATCCCTGGGGCTTTCTGACCGTGCAGATCGACCAGGAGGCGCTCGCGGCGGGTGTCTTTGCGCTCTCGGGAGCCTCCGGAGTATTCCCGGACGGGCTGCTTTTCGACTTTCCAGCCTCGGAGGCGCCGCCGGCTTCCAAGCCTTTGCAGGACTGCTTCGAGCCCGATCGGGACAGCCTGGACATCTATCTGGCGGTGCCGAACTACCGCTTGCCCGGGCTCAACGTGTCCACGGCCCAGAGCCGGGCGGATACCCGCTACCTGGCCGAAGCGGTGATGGTGCGCGATGAAAACTCGGGGCTGGCGGAAAAGCCCGTGCAGGTGGCTAGAAAGAACTACCGACTGCTGACGGAGGGCGATTCGCGTCAGGAATGCTCCGCTTTGCAGGTGGCGCGGGTGCGGCGGTCCGAGACCGGCGCGCTTCAATTGGACGCCCAGTTCGTCCCCCCGCTGCTGGACATTTCGGCCAGCGACTATCTGTGCGCGATCGCGCGGCGGCTGGTCGAGATTCTCTCGGCTAAGAGCAGCATGCTGGGCGGATCGCGGCGCCAGAAGAACCTCAGCCTGGCGGAATTCGGAGCCTCCGATATTGCGAATTTCTGGCTCCTTTATACGATTAACTCCCACTTTCCGGAGTTTCAGCACTTATTTGAGGTTCGCCGCGGTCATCCCGCACGATTGTTTGAGGCGATGCTCTCTACTCGCCGGCTGCCTTACCACGTTCTCGAATAAGGTCCACCCGAGGGATCTGCCGCTGTACGATCACAATAATCTCTCGGAATGTTTTACAAGACTCGATGAAATCGTTCGCATGCTGCTCGAAACAGTGGTGCCGACCAACTGCGTTTCGCTCCCGCTCAAGCTGGTGCAGCCCTCGATCTACGCCACGGCTCTGGCTGACGACAAGTATCTGACTGGCACGCGAATGTATCTCGCGATCAGCGCCGGAATGAACGAGGCGGAATTGATCGCCAAGACGCCTTACCTGGTGAAGGTCTGCTCGGCCAGCCACATTGAGCATCTGGTCCGGCAGGCCTTGCCGGGATTGGGCCTGACGCACGTTCCGAAGCCGCCCGGTTCGATTCCGGTCAAGCTGAACTATCAGTACTTCAGTCTCAACCAGTCGGGGGTCGTTTGGGAGGCGATCGGCCGGGCGCGGAACCTGGCCGCCTACGTGCCGGGGGATCTGCCCTCGCCGCAACTCGAGCTGATCATTCTTCTGCCCGAGGCGGTCTGAAGCCCTCGACTTCGATGAACCCTCCGGATACCAGCGGCGCCACGGCATCGGCGAATTCGTCCTCAGTGGCCCCTGCCGGGATCCAGCCGACTTCCTGGAAGTGCCGGAAGTGCTGCCGCCCCGTGTGCCGGCCATCGCACAGGGCAATCAATTGAGCGGCCCAGGGCTCGGCGTTGCAAGTCATTTCGAAAGGGCGGTCGATGCGCAATTCGTAGGACTGCGGCGTCCATCCTTCATCCGTCAGACGGTGCAACACCTGGAAGTCCGCGCCGCGCGAGGCGTGCAACGGCGAGTCGAGAATGATTGCGGACCGCTGGCCGCTCGCGGCCGCGCTCTCCCAGGCAAGCATCCACTGCCAGTCCGCGCACCGGAAATCCCGCGCGGCCGTTCGGCGGATCGTCAGAGCTTGTCCTGGAAGATTCCGCCTTCGCCGAATCAGCAGGAATCCGTACACCAACGAGACCACGCCCAGGCGCGCGAAGAGGTCTCGCCAGGCGTGCGCGTCAGCGCGCGTCCGGGGTTCAAACGGCCCAAGACTAATCGCATATTGCTGTGGTTCGACGAGCTTGCGGACGACGAGCGCGACGTCGAATTCGTTTTGGGCATCGCCGAGCCAGTCCCGGACGCGCGACTCGAACGGGAGATCGCGGCCATCGCTTCCGCGCCGGTCGCTGCCCATGGTCAGGCAGCAACAGAGGCCGCCATCCTCGAGATGACTGGGCAGGCCCTCGACGATGCGCCGCGTGATTTGTTCGCCGTCTTCCCCGCCGCTCATAAACACCCATTTGGGAGATAGCACGGGCATGTAAGGCGGGTGCGTGACGATGCGATCGAATGTCTTGCCCTCCAATTCGGTGTAGAGATCGCTGGTCACGGTCGAGACGCCCGTCAGGCCGTTCAGGAGCCGGTTGAATTCGGCGAACTTCGTAGAGCGTTCGGCGATGTCGGCGGCCCAAGATTCTTTCGCACCGTTTCCCCAGGCCGCAAAGGCGGCGATGCCCGTTCCCGACCCGAGGTCCAGGCAGCGCTGGCAGGGCTCTTTCGGCAGCAGGTCCAGGAACAGCCGCGTGTTGGGGACGAGCGCGGGATAGACCATGTCGGGCGGCAGTTCGAACATCGAACCGTCCGGTCTGGACCAGCGATCGGAGGCGATGAAGAAGCCGTTCACCGGATAGAGGGCGACAGCCCCGCGGTACTGCCCCTCACCCGGGGTTTCGAGCAAACCCATTTCGCCTAGCAGCGCTGTCGCGGGCCCGGCCAGATAGGTTTCCACAGCGGGGCGATCAAGGGCATCGCCGGCCAGGAAGAGACGGATCAGGACATCGGTTGCATCCACGGGAGGAGGCAGCGCGTCGCGTCGCGAGCGCTCCGTCTCATAGTCCGAGATTCGCCGCAGACCCAGCCGCGCGCAGATGGCCGCCTCCGAGTATTCCGATGCCTTTAGCATCTGGCGCAGTTCCGCGTATTTGCCCGCTCGCCCGAGTTCGTCCATTTGTACTGGTCCTTCCACTCCCACTCACCTTCACTGGCCCGGCTCTACTTCTTCAGAGCGAACACGAGGACCACGATGACCGCCACGAGGAGAAGCCCGCCCAGGATCAGAATGAGCGGCAGCGAGGATTGTTTCGGTTTTTGTCCAGCCGGGCCAGGCGCTGGCGCTGGAGCCGGAGCCGGAGTTGGCGCAGGTGCCGGAGCAGCCGGCCTGGATTGCGGGCCAAACATCCGCGTGTACTCGCCGGGAGCGCCCGCCGGTGGGGGTGGAGGCTGCTGCGGGAACGCTGGCGCGGGGGGTACTGCCGAGGAGGCAGCGGGCGGGACGGGTGCCGCGGGCGGCATGCCGCCCAATTCCGTCTTGCCGAAGATACGCGTGAACTCTCCCGGCGACGAGAAGGCTGGCGGAGGCGGTGCTGGAGCGGCCGCCGGCATAGGCGGCGGAGACTGAGGGAACTGCGGCTGGGGCGGCGCGCTGTAGCTCGGGAAGCTGGGCTCCGGTGTTGAGGAAGGAAGTGGCGCCGAGAAATATCGCGTAAACTCGCCCGGTCCGGCCTGCGGCTTTTGAGAGAACGCCGGCGCGGGCGGCGGAGCCGGCGGTACGACCGGCTGCGCTACTGATTCACCAATGGGCGCGGGCGGAGCACCGGCCTGGAACATGCGAGTGAACTCGCCCGGTCCGGCTTGCGGCTTTTGAGAGAACGCCGGCGAAGGCTGCGGAGCAGGCGGCACGACCGGCGGCGGTGCCGATTCACCAATGGGCGCGGGCGGAGCACCCGCCTGGAACATGCGAGTGAACTCGCCCGGTCCAGCCTGAGGCTGCTGAGAGAACGCAGGCGCGGGCGGCGGAGGCTGAGGCGCGGTAGGAGGCGCAACTGGCGGCGCAACGGGTGCGGCAACCGGCTGCGGAGCCGGCTCGCCAATCGGCGCGGGCGGAGCGCCCGCCTGGAACATGCGCGTGAATTCGCCCGGTCCAGCTTGCGGTTGCTGAGAAAAAGTAGGCGCGGGCGGCGGTGCAGGAGGCGGGGCGGGTGGCGCAATGGGAGGCGCAACAGGTGCAGCAACCGGCGGCGGTGCGGGCTCTCCAATGGGCGCGGGCGGAGCACCGGCCTGGAACATGCGCGTGAACTCACCGGGTCCAGCTTGCGGTTGCTGAGAGAACGCAGGTGCGGGTGGCGGTTCACGAGGCGGGGCGGATGACGCAATGGGCGGCGCAACAGGTGCGGCAACCGGCGGCGGCGCGGGCTCTCCAATCGGCGCAGGCGGCGCGCCGGCCTGGAACATGCGTGTGAATTCTCCCGGTCCAGCTTGCGGCGCAGCCGAAGGGCCGGGTTGTTGAATCGGCGGCGGCACGGGTTCGGGTGCGGCCGCCGGTGGAGCCGGAGGCGCGACTGGGATCCGCCATCTGCCCACCCGAGTCAGATGGTCCAGGTTTCCAGCCGGTCTCGGCAGACCGTACTTTTCCGTCTGGGTCAAAACCCACTCGCGCAGGCTCACCACGCCGGGCAGGGGCTCCGTTACGACGAACGGCACGCCATCGTTGACGCCGGTCTCAAGCAGTTCGGGGATCTGCCGCTCCTTGAGTGTCTGAATTTGCCCGAGCAACTCCTGGGCCGTCTGCGGCTGAGCGCCGGCAAACACGTACATCACGACGCTCTTGCCCGTTGCGATTTCTCGCGCCGAGTACGTCCGGATGCCGTCGTCTCTCAGCAGCTCTATAGGCTCATAGAGTGGACTGAACCCCATTTTTCCCCTCCCCGGCCGGTCAACCCTCCACCGTATGATGACACCGGCACCGTTGTGGTTCAATTCTCGTGAGCGTCAGAGGCCAAATGGAAAGATCGGTTCTTTCGAGTAGCGCCAGCCCGGCAAGGTGGGATAATCTCTTCCATGATACGGCGCGGGACGAAGGAGGACTCGTTGGCGCGCCCAGCGGACGCAAGCTATGAAAAATCTATCCAGGGTCGTCTGGTCCGAGGGGATGTATCTTGGCCCGCACCACTTTCAAGTTCAGAGCCGATATTTCGAGGACTCCATACAGTTTGCCGCGTCCGCGCTCTGGTTTGAAGGCTACGGGTTGGTGGGCTGTGGGCTGGACGCGGAAGCGCTGCGGAACGGCACGCTGTCGGTCCTCCATGCACGCGGAATCCTGCCCGATGGGTTGAGCTTCCACATGCCAGAGTGCGATCCGCTGCCGCCTGCGCGGAACATCGCGGACCTGTTTCCGCCCACGCGCGAAAAAGTGACTGTGCTGCTCGCCATCCCCGAGCGTCAGCAGAACGGCGTCAATTGCGCTCTGCCGGGAATGCCAGAGGCGCCGCAGGCCCGCTATACCGCCGAGTCGCGGCCTGCCTACGACGAGACCACTGGGCGCGACGAGAAGCCGGTTTCGTTCGGGCGCAAAAACCTCGTCCTCGCGTTGGATACCGAGCTTCCCGAGGGAGACGTCGGATTGCCCATCGCACGAATCCAGCGCGACGGCTCGGGGCATTTCATCTTCGACCCGGAGTTCATTCCTCCCTGCACGCAAATCGGGGCCAGCGAATGTCTGATGCGGATTCTGCGCAGGCTCATTGGAATCCTGGACGAGAAGAGCGCCGCGATGTCCGGTGGGGGCGCCGCGGGCCGTACCTGGGCCGAGTATTCCACTCGCGACATCGCACAATTCTGGTTGCTCCATACCGTGAATTCGGCCCTCGCTCCGCTGCGGCAAATGTATGAGGAGCGGCGGGTACATCCCGAAGCGCTTTACGTGGAGATGCTGCGGCTCGGCGGCGCTCTTTGCACCTTCACCATCGACTCGCACCCGCGCGAATTGCCGCTCTACAATCACCTGGCTCTCGATGAGTGCTTCGGCGCGCTCGACCACCACATCCGCGTCAACCTGGAAACGGTAGTGCCTACCAACGCGGTGCTCATCCCGCTGCGAAAGACCGCGGATTACTTCTACGAGGGCGACGTTACGGACCAGCGGTGTCTCGATCGCTCGCGCTGGGTCTTGTCGGTTCGTGCGGCGTTGGGCGAAGTCGAACTGATCACGCGCACTCCCCAACTCGTGAAGCTTTGTTCCAAGCTCTTCGTTCCGCGACTGGTGGAGCGGGCGCTTCCGGGCATGGCGCTGAATCACCTTCCCATACCCCCATCGGCGATTGCGGCGCGAGTGGACGCGCAGTACTTCAGTGTGAGCCGCGGAGGGCCATGCTGGGACCACATCGTCCAAACCCGGCAGGTCGGCGTCTACGTGCCGGGCGATCTGCCCGACGCCACACTGGAATTGCTCGTCATATTGGAATCCTGATCGCACGCAAAAGGTGGAGGAGGCTGGCCATGCAACCCAATGCAAGCTCTCAGACCGCGGTGAGGCGCAGAGAGAATCTGGCGCTGGCGTTCCAGGAAATCCTGACGGTCAGCGGGCGGCTGCGCGCCGCACGCCAGGCCGTGTCCGACGCCGCGACGTTTCGCTACAACATTCTGGAAGGCCTGAAACTGGCCGACCAGCAGGCTCGCGCTCAAGGGTACAACGGCGAGGACATCAAGCTCGCGATTTTCGCTGTCGTGGCCTTCGTGGACGAGTCGGTTTTGAATGTGCGGGATCCCGCGTTTGCCGATTGGCCCCGGCGGCCGTTGCAGGAGGAACTCTTCGGCCACCACGTGGCGGGCGAGGTGTTCTTTCAGAACCTGAGGGACCTGCTCGGCCGGAGCGAATCGAACGACCTCGCGGACTTGCTGGAGACCTATCACCTTTGCCTGCTGCTCGGCTTTGCCGGACGTTACAGCCTGGGTGGCCGCGGTGAGCTGAAAGCCATCATCGACGCGACGGCCGACAAGATCCGGCGAATCCGCGGGGGCTCCGGCGAACTTTCGCCCGCCTGGATGCTGCCCGCGGAGCCGCGACGGGCGACCGGAGCCGATCCCTGGGTGAAGCGCCTGACCATAGCGGCCTGCGCCTGTCTTGCGCTCACGCTGTTGCTCTTCGTGCTCTACAAGCTGGTGCTCGGTTCCGGAGTGTCCAGCCTGGCAACGTTTGCTATTACGGGGCGCTGACGGAGGAGACTATCATGGCCTATTACTTAGCAGCGGGCATAGCACTCCTGATTTATCTGGCGATGGCCTGGGTGCTGGGGAATGTACTGCACCTCAGCTCGACCAATTTCTATATCCTGTTCACCATCCTGGCGTTTCTGGGCGTGGCGGCGGCTGTCGTGTTTGTGTGGTACAAATCCCGCCGGGCCCAACAGGCATCCTCGCAGGACGGCGCGCAGGCTCCAACGCAAGGCGACGACGAGATCGACGCGCTCATCCGCGACGCCGAGGCGCGTTTGGCGAAGGGCGCGAAGCTTAGCGGTCTGCCGCTGGTCTTTGTGATCGGCGAGACGGGCTCCACCAAGACGAGCACCATACTGCATTCGGGGCTCGACCCGGAACTGCTCGCCGGACAGGCGCAACAGGACGCAACCGTAGTCCCCACGCGCGCGGCCAATGTTTGGTTTGCGCGGCAGATGATCTTCGTGGAAGCTGGCGGCGGTCTGCTCGCTCAACCCGCGCGATGGTTGCGGCTGCTGTCGCGATTGCGACCAGGCAGTTTGCGCTCGGCATTCGGCTCGGGCGGGGCGGCCCCGCGCGCGGCGCTGGTCTGCATCGACGCGGAGACCTTTACGCGGCCCGGCGCCTCGGAGGCTGTGGCCGCCGCGGCTCGCGGTCTGCAGCTTCGCCTGAGCGAGATCTCGCAGCAGTACGGCATCAGCTTCCCGGTCTACGTAATTTTCACGAAGATGAACCGCGTGGCCTTCTTCGAAGATTTCCTGCGCAACCTGAGCAACGACGAAGCCACGCAGGTGCTGGGCGCCACGCTTCCGCTGCGGGCGCAATCGGGTTCCGGCATTTACGCCGAGGAGGAAACGCGGCGTCTGTCGGCCGCGTTCGACGGCATCTTTTACTCGCTCGCCGATCACCGCAACGTCCTGATGCCGCGCGAAAACGATCCGCAAAAGGTGCCGGGCGCGTACGAGTTCCCGCGTGAGTTCCGCAAGCTCCGCGCGACGGCCGTCCAGTTCCTGGTCGACGTTTGCCGGCCCAGCCAGTTGCGCGCGAGCCCATTCCTGCGCGGCTTCTACTTCTCCGGCGTGCGTCCGGTGATCGTGCAGGATACGGCGGTCGCCGAAGCGCAGCGTCCTGCCACGCAGCGCTCGCCCTTTGAGGCGGCTGGATCCGCGACCGGCATCTTCAAGGCCGGAGTTCCGACAGCGCCTCCGCCCATGGCCGCGTCCGGGCCGATTGGGGGTGCATCGCGCAAGGTGCCGCAGTGGCTATTCCTCGGCCACCTGTTCAATGACGTCATCCTGCGCGATGAAATCGCCTTAGGCGCAAGCGCGAGCAGTACGCAGACCAGCATGCTGCGCCGCATCCTATTGGCCACGGCGGCAGTGCTGCTGCTGTTCGCTTGCATCGGGTTTACCGTGTCGTTCTTCGGCAATCGCGCACTGGAATCGGAAGCGCTGGAAGCCGCGCGCGGAATTCCCGCCAGCGAGGCCAGCGGCATGAACCTGCCTACGCAGGACGCCCTGCAAAAGCTCGAAAACCTCCGGCAGGTCCTGGCGCAACTGACCACTTACGAAGCCGAGGGTGCGCCGTGGCGCCTGCGCTGGCTGCTCTACAGCGGCGGCGACATGTATCCGCAGGTGCGCCGCATCTACTACGCCCGCTTCCAGCAATTGCTCTTCACCCAAACGCAGGCCGAGATGCTCGCAGCTTTGCAGCGCGTTCAGATCCCGCCCGCGCCCACCGATGAATACGGCCCGACCTACGACACGTTGAAGGCATATCTGCTGACGACGTCCGAGTGGAAGCGCAGCACGAACTGGCTGTCGCCGGTTCTCATCAATCGCTGGTCCACCGGGCGCTCGGTCGATCAGTTGCTGCCGCTGGCGAAGAAGCAGTTCGACTTCTATGGCGAAGACCTGCCGCGCGGCAATCCGTTCAGCGAGCAGAACGACGCGTCGACCATCGACCGCGCGCGCCTGCATCTTTCCAAGTTCTCCGGCGTGGAGCAGATATATCAGTTCATGCTGGCGGACGCCTCCCGCCGCTCCAAAAAGATCAACTTCAACGAGCAGTTCCCCGGCTCGGCCGAGGTGGTTGTCAACAACCGCGACGTGCCTGGCGCCTTCACTAAAGCCGGGTGGGTAGCCATGCAGGATAACATCCGCAAGGCGGACAAATTCTTCGGCGGAGAGCGCTGGGTGCTCGGCGACTACGCATCGGCCAAACCCGACACCGGCAAGTTGGAAGAGGAACTCCGCAACCGCTACACGGCCGACTATATCGCGCGCTGGCGCGAATTCCTGCGCAACACAGCGGTGGTCCGATACAGCGGCCTGAAGGACGCGGCGACGAAGTTGGACAAGCTCTCCAACTCCCAAACACCGCTGATGGCCCTGTTCTGGGTAGCGACGCAAAACACGTCCGTCGATTCACCCAAAGTCACCGAAGCGTTCGACGCGGTGCAGAAAGTCGTGCCGCCGCCGGCCACAGTGGTCCAATACGTCTGGCCGCAAAACAACGAGTACATGAGCTCGCTCGCCGGTCTGCAAACGGCCATCAACCAGATTGCGGATCTCAGTGGACCGCCCGATCCGAACCGGGCCATGCCAGTTCGCTCCAGCGCCGACAATGCCCGCAACATCGTGAAGAAGATGGGCTACACGTTCCGCATCGATCCGGAAGCGCACGTGGATGCCATCACCCTGAAATTGTTGGAGGCGCCCATCGAGAGCGTCGATGCGCTCACGAAAGGGATGGGCGCGGGCGAGATCAATGCGAAGGCGAAGCAGTTCTGCGCCGCCTATGCCGATCTGGGCAACAAGTTCCCGTTCAATCCGAACGCCACCGCGGAGGCCACCCTTCAGGGCGTCAACGCCGTTTTCCGGCCGCGCGAGGGCAAGCTGTGGACGTTTTATGAAGAGGCCCTCCGCCCCTTCCTGAATAAGCAGGGCGCGGACTACGTGGTTAATCCGAGCGGCGGACTGGCGCTAAATCCCGCGTTCGTAAGCTTCTTCAACCAGGCCGCGCGCTTCTCCGATGCGGTTTACCCCAGCGGCGCATCCGAGCCCGCCTTGCGCTACTCGCTGCAGCCGCAGCGGTCCGATCAGATCAAAGAAATGACCCTGACTATCGATGGGCAAAGTACGCGCTTTACTGGCCAGGAAGGAGGCGGGCAACACGTTTGGCCCGCCGCGGGCAACGCGAACGTACGCCTCACGGCAAAGCTGGCGGGCGGCAGCGACCTCGAAGTTCAAAATCGCGATGGGCTCTGGTCGGTGTTCCATTTCTTTGCCGATGCCGATCGCTGGAGCGGAGCCGGTGGCACGTACAACCTGGAATGGGTCGTGCGCCAGGGTAGGGAAGCACGGCCGGTGAACGTGGGCGGCAAGGAACTCACCTACCGCTTCGCGCTCAGCACAGGCGGCCTCGCGCCGGTCTTCCAGAAGGAGTTTCTGAATAGCCTGCGCTGCGTGGCCACGGCCGCGAAGTAAGAGCCAGCTCGCGAAGAACCCATGGAACTGCCCGCAAGTCTCGGCAAATACGAATTGCTCGAATTCCTCGGCGGCGGCATGTCGCACGTCTATCGTGCGCGCGACACCGTCATCGGCCGCACTGTCGCGGTGAAGGTCCTCACCGATGTCAGCTGCCAGGACGCGGAAGCCAAGGCTCGCTTCCTCCAGGAAGCCCGCATGTCCGGCAACATCGAGCACGAAAATATCATCCGTATTCACGATTACGGCGAGGAGCAAGGCCGGCCGTTCATCGTGATGGAGTTCCTGGTTGGCGAGGACTTGCGTCACGCCATCCGCGACGGCCATACCGGCGATCTAAACAACAAACTGCGCATCGCGAAGGACATCGCGCGGGCGCTCGAATACGTTCACTCAAAGAAGATCGTCCATCGCGACATCAAGCCCGACAACGTGCACATCGACGCTACGGGCAAAGTGAAGCTGATGGACTTCGGCATCGCTCGCGCCGAAGGGCTGTCGCTCACCCGCGCGGGCTTTGCGCTCGGCACGCCGTATTACATGGCGCCCGAGCTCGTGCTCGGTCAACCCGCCACCGACATGGTGGACATCTACGCCTTCGGGATCCTGCTATTCGAATTGCTCACCGGTCAGAAGCCCATTGAGGGCGAGACCGTCGAGCGCTTGTTCTATATGATCCTGAATGAGCCGCTGAACACCGCGCCCCTGAATCAGGCCGGTCTGCCGGAACCGCTGATTACGCTTGTGCGGCACTGCACGGCGAAAAAGATCGAGGAGCGCCCGCAGAGTTTCCGCGAGGTGATTGCCGAACTCGACAGGCTGATGGGCAAGCGGGCGGAAGCCGCAACTCCCGCGCCGGCGGCTGCCGTGGCGCAGGAGCAGGTCAAGCCGCAGCGTTCGAAGCTGCCTCTGATTGCCATCGGCGGATTAGCCTTGGTAGCCGTGTTGGTAGTGCTGTTCTTCGCCTTGCGCCCTTCGGCGAATCAGACCGCAGGCAGGCAAACCGCGGCGAATCCTCCAGCGAAGAAAGAATTGCCCGCATCGCTTCCGATGGACTCCGGCGACATGGTGCTGGTGCCCGCGGGCGCGTTTCTAGCCGGACAGGAAAAGCGCAGCGAAACGCTCCCGGCTTTCTACATTGATCGCACGGAGGTCTCGAACGCCGCCTATGCGCGCTTCTGCCAGGCGAAGCAACACCCGCTGCCGAAGGACTTCCCCGCGGACCATCCCGACTACCCTGTCGTCAACGTGACTTACGTGGAGGCGCAAGAATTCGCGAACTGGGCGGGCAAGCGTCTGCCCGAGGCTCTGGAATGGGAGAAGGCCGCGCGCGGCACCGATGGCCGCGTCTACCCGTGGGGCGACCAGGCCGATTCATCTCGCGCCAACGTCGCGGATAGCCAATCGGCCCGCAAGACCGTCATGCCCGTCAATTCGCTCGACGCGGGGGCGAGTCCCTATCGAGCTCTCAATATGACCGGCAACGTCTGGGAGTTTGTTCATGAACTGAAAACGCCCAGCGACCAGGCGGTGAAGAGCTTCGCGCAAATCCTGAAGCCGCCGCCCACGGCAACCGAGCCCTGGTACACCATCCGCGGAGGGGCCTTCGACCGGCCTCTCGCGCATGGCGTCGTTTACGAGTGGACGTCAATTCCCGCGCGCTTCGCCGCCCCGGACATCGGCTTCCGCTGCGCGAAGAATGCTGAATAGCGGCGTTTGAATCTATCTGAAAAGCATCGGAGCGAACTGGTTCAGATAATGGCGCCAATTGATCCAGGTGTGACCGCCTTCACTCTCGTTTGACACGAAGCGGATGCCGTGGCGCTTCATCACGTCCATCGCATTCTCATTGGCCTTGTGGAGGAAGTCCTTCTCACCGATGGAAAACCACAACAGCTTCACGCTCTTGTTGAAGCTGTCCTTGTCGCCCAACGTTTTGTCGTAACGCTTTTCGAACTCTTCCACGGCGTTCGTGTCCTGCCGGAAGCTGGCGATGCCTGAGCTGAAAACGCCCACGTAGCCGAATTGGTCCGGGTTCGTCATCACGACAGCTAGCGTTTGCATTCCGCCCATCGATAGGCCCGCGATTGCCCGCTGCTGGGGCGTAGCCAGCACGCGGAAATGCCGCTCGACGTAGGGGACGATGTCTTTCATCAAGTGGTCGGTGAAGCGGTCTGCGAACAGTCCGGGACTTGGTTGCGCGCCCGGCGCGGCGGGCGGACGCGGCAGACTGCCGTTTGGCATAACGACTACCATCGGCTTGATCTTTCCCTGAGCCAGCAGGTTATCCAGAATGAAGCCAGCGCGGCCGATGGTGGACCACCCGCTGTCCTCGTCACCGCCTCCGTGAAGCAGATACAGCACCGGGTACTTGGTCTTCGCGGCGTCGTAGCCTGGCGGCGTATAGACGCGCATGCTACGTTGCGTTTCCAGCACGGTGGAAGAGAACCAAACCGTCCGGATGTCGCCATGCGGCACCTGCTGATTCGCCTCGAATGCCGCTTCAGCGCCCGGCAATTCGAACATGTTGTCCAGGCTGTTGATGCCCTGCTTCACCATCGCGTTCTTGGGATCTAACGTACGGACGCCGTCCACTGTGAAGGAGTAGCTGTAGAAGTCCGGTGCGAGCGGTCCGGCGGTGTAACTCCACACTCCCTGCTCGTCCTTCTCAAGTTTGGGCCCGGGTCCGGCTGGCAGGAAGTCCCCGCTGATGGTGATCTCCGTCGCCTTCGGCGCATAGATGCGGAAGGCGACCCGGTTGTCCGGCAGGACCTCAGGAGACTTCAGCGTGTCGTTGGGCGTCGGCGTGCGCTGCGGCATCTGCGCCGCTGCCCTGGGCAACGCACTGAACGCCAATAGGCTCGCGGCGAATGCACATTGAGCGTAAAGGATTCTTCTCTTCATGATTAGATTCGACCTTCTCTGCCGGTCCAAAGCTCCATCTCGAAAGATTGCCAGTCCCCTAGCGCCTCGAAGTTGGAATCGTCGGGCCATGCGACATTAATTCTTCTCGAGCGCCTCGGCGATCCCTCTTTCCACCAGCGGAGCCATCAGCGCGTAGCCGGCCTCGGTCGGATGCACGCCGTCGGAGCACAACTCCGCTTTGCACCCTTGCCGCTCGTCCGCCATGGGCGTGAAATAGTCCACGTACAACGCGCCGCTCTTGGCGGCGTACTCCTTCAGCCACTTGTTCAAGTCGACGATCTTCTGCGCCGGTTCCAGGCCGCGCTTCCAAGGATAGTCGAACACCGGCAGGATCGAACAGAGCACCACGCGGATCCCGTTCGCCTTAGCGAGATCGACCATCGAGGCGAAGTTGTCCTCGATCATTTCAGGCGTCTCCGGGCCAGTGTTGCCCGCGATGTCGTTCGTTCCCGCCAGGATCACCACGACCTTGGCGCCGAGCGAGATCACATCCGGGCGGAAGCGGATCAGCATCTGCGGAGTGGTCTGTCCGCTGATGCCACGGCCGATGTATGGCTTGCCGGGGAAATACTTGTCGAAGTGTTTGCCCCAGGCATCGGTGATGGAATCGCCCATGAAGACCACGCGCTTTTCCGGCTCCGTGGCAGCCGCGAGCTTGAGGTTTGCCTCGTGATACCGGCCGAGTCCCGGCCAGTCCATAGCCGGTCCCTTGGCTTCCGGTTTCTTCTTCTCTTCGGTTTGAGCGGCTGCGGGCGTTTGCGCGAAAGCGAGCGCTCCGAATAAAGCAGCGCCAACCGCGCAGGCCACGAATCTCCTCAGGTCAATTTTGGACAACATAGAGTCTGGTCGATTCCCCTTGGATGATGAATATATTCCGGCGCCGTCGGGCCGGCGTCCTTATCGATGCAATCCTATCGCGTCTGGGCCGCTTGTTACTCGTCTATGGGTGGGGATGGTACCCGATGTGCGCTTTGTAAGTTTCAATTGCGTTGTAGAGGATCGGGCAGACCGATGAGTGGCGGCACACCGACTCCATGCGTGCTCCGAGCGTATGCGATCCCACCGCAACGTGCGGGAATTCGCGGCAGGCGGCCGGTCTCGCAGCGTAAATGGAGCACAGGTTGCCGTCGAGGAATGTGCACCCGCCGTGCTCGGTACGCATGATCTTGTGGGCAGAGTCCCCGGGCTCCGGATCGATGTGCTTCTGCATCACCTCTTGCACCGGGACCCCCAAATGCGCCGCGATCGTTTCGATCTCGGCTGGAGTCACCTCGACAATCATTCGCCGGCAGCAGTTCGCGCACTGCGTGCAATCGAACTGCCGCTCAATTTCGTGAGCCACAATCTGGAAAGGCTCGACGGGAACATGGTGGGCATGGAGGTAGCGGCGGAAGTGGAGATTCTCCTCTTCCTTCGATTCGGCCAGGCGGCGGACTTGGTCTGGGTCGGTGACCAAGCTTCAACATACCTCTGCTGGTGCCCGGGGGCCAGCTCAGTGCATCTGCTCCTTGAGCTTCTCGATCATCATCTTGGCCATGTCCGCGGAGATCTGGACTTCACCGGTGAGGCCGAGCCCCAGTCGTCCGGATCCCATCTCGGTGAACCGCGCGTTTTGGATCGTCGCCAAACCATGAATCGCGAGAGGCAGATCCGCTTTGAGTTTGCTCAGGCTTTTCTGCAAAGTGTCTGCCAGAGCGTCACGCATCTTCTCGCGGATCAAGGGGCCGGCGGGCTCCGATTGCAGCAGTTCTCCCATAGCGCCCTCAGCCTGGACCGAAACGACTTCGCCGGTTAGTTTCAACGCATCTGAGTTCTCAATCGTGGGCGTCAGGCGCACCGTCACGGTGCCCTCGCCCGAAATCAGTTTCGTGGTCATCTGCCGCCCGAGTGCCTTGGCGCAAACATATTTTTCCGCATGGAATCTGGCTGTGAGCATTGCGTCCGGCGCGCGTGGCGAGAGTTCGGCGTGCTCCAGATTGAGTCGCAGCCCGCAGCGGTTGGATTGGTTCAAGTGCGTCCGCAGCAACTCCGTGACGTGTGCTTGCAGATCCGACAGATCCGTCCGCAGGTTTACCTGGACAGACTCATGCCGCTGAGGCGCCGCCGCGGTGACGATTGTTCCCGACACCGTGATACGCAGCGGCTGTTCGTCGATATTGACCGTGGTGGAGAGAGGCGGAATCTGAAACGTCTCCGCGGCGGCGAGCGCAAGACCGCTCGCGCAGCAGGTCCCTATCGCAACTGCGATTAGCCGATTCAGTCTCAAGTTGAATAGACGTGTCGGGGGAGTCCGCCGGTTGCAGGGCCGTGGCTTACTTCTTCCTCCCGAACCGGAGGCGGCGGCCCAGAATCATCTTCACCAACAGATGGTCCGTGCCGCTCGTCATCCCCACGCCAACCGCGAAATTGAATTCCCAATTCGGGCTCAGATTCAGGTCGATGGCCGGCATGATCGCCTGCTGCTGATCGCGCAGCGGGTCGAAGCCAGTGATGGAGCCGACGGCGCCGTAGTATTCAATGCCCGCGTTGACCTTCTTCGAGAACGCGTACCCAATCTTCACGTTGGGTGAAAACGTGACGCCCTTGCTCACTTCGGCGCCATGGAACGAGCGTTCCAGCGCCGGGTTGAAACACAGATACAACGGACCTAGCGTCTTGTCGACGATCGGCCGGATCTCCAGCGTCCAGGTGTCGGTGGAGTAACTGCGGCGCTGGTAGCCGAACTCGGCGGAAAGACTCAGTCCTACGGGCCACTTCCAATCTTCGGGAATGCTGACGCGCGGCCGGATGTGGTCGCCAACATACTGCAAGCCTTCTCCGGTCCGGTAGCTGGTGAACACGTAGAAGCCGGTCTCGAACCACGGCGTCCACCCCTGTGTGATCTCCAGCGTTTCATGCAACGCGTGGTTGTCCGGGCGAACGCCGTCCACCATGGTCTTGGAGCCTTCGAAAGTGAAGTTCGAATGCAGTTCGAACATGGTCTGTCCCGGCGGGATCAAGTCCGAGCCGTAGACCTGGACTTCGTAATTGTCTTGAGCGCGGATCGTGGCCGGCAGCAGCAGGCACGCGGCAATAATGAAGGCGAAACTGCGGATGCCTCGTGATTGTTTTATGCTCCGAATCGGAGCGGCGGCCGTGAGGGAGCGGTGCGCAGCTCGATCCAAACGCTCAAGACAGGGAATCGTAACCACCCGAGCCGGGCAAATCTGCGGTGTGCGTACCAAAATTCATGGATGCATTACGCACACGGTCCGATGCATCCGCGATGGCCACAACCAGATGGAATCGGACCGCGACATTCGATCTACTTCGCGGGTTCCTTCACGTGCAAGACCTGGTCGGCCGCGACGTCTTTGAGTGTCTGGACGATACCCGACGGCCAGCGAATCTCAATCGAAGCCGCCGCTGCATCCTGCCCGAGACCGAAATGCACGGGACCGCCGCTCGACGAGGCATAGCCCGTGGCATGCGTGACATGGTTGTATTGCGTCGTCGTCTTGGCCGTCACTTTGATGCGTGCGCCGATGGCGTCGCGGTTGCTCTTGGTTCCTTCCAGAGCCAGTTCCAGCCAGTGCGCGCCCGCGGGACTCTCGTTCAGCCAGATCTCGGCTGGCCTGCCAATTGAACTGACGACCACGTCGAGCCGGCCGTCGCCGTTCAGGTCGCCCACCGCCGAACCCCTATGACGAGCGGGAGGGCGGACCGCAAGCCCGGCCTCCGCGGTCAGCGCTGCGAACTTACCGCCGCCCACGTTGCGGAACACCGTATTGGTCTGTTCCACCGTGATGCGCGGGGCGGCCAGCAGCGATTGAACGTGGCCGCGCGTGACGAAGATGTCCTTCCAGCCGTCGTTATCGAAATCGAAAATCGTCGGCGAATAGCCCGCCATGGGCTGGCTTAACGCTGCCATGCGGCTCTCCTTCGTCGCGTCGACGAACTCGCCCTTCCCCGTATTCCTGAAGATGGGGAACGTCTCGTCGTCGAGCGCCACGATGGAGATGTCGGGGTAGCCGTCGTTATCGATATCGCGGAAATCCACACCCATGTTGGAGATAAACTCTCCATTCTCGCGCAGCGCGACATTGGCCTCGAATGCGACCTCTTCGAACCTCACTTTGCCCTTCTCGCTCACATTCCGGAACAGGGAGTTGTACACCTTGTCGTTGGCGATGAACAAATCCATCCGTCCGTCCAGGTCGTAGTCCGCAACGCCGATGCCCATGCCCTTGCCGGGATGGGCGCGCAGTCCCGATTCGGCGGACACGTCCTTGAAGGTCCCGTTGCCCATGTTGAGAAACAGTTGATTGGGCGTCCGCTTGTACATCTTGGGATGGCAGTATTCGCGATGGTCCTGGTAGGGGCAGGCGGGCTCGGTGTCGATATTCCACGCCAGGTAATTCACCACCACCAGGTCGAGCAGTCCGTCGTTGTTGACGTCCACCCACGCGCCGCCGACCGACCATAGCGGGCCGAACTCAGGATCCGGTTTGACGGCCAGGCCCGCCTTCTCCGTCACGTCCGTGAACGTTCCATCGCCGTTGTTGTGATAGAGAGTGTTGCGATGCACGCCGCCGACGAAAATGTCCTGGAACCCGTCGTTGTCATAGTCGGCGATGGCTACTCCCGTGTCGTAGCCCGTGCCCGCCAGACCTGCCTTTTCGGTGACGTCGGTGAAGTGGCCCTTGCCATCGTTCAGAAACAGCCGGTTGCGATATCGCGGAGACGATTTTTTCAGTGTGCGGATGTCCGCGCCGTTGGTGAAGAAGATGTCCAGGTAGCCGTCGTTATTGGCGTCAAATAGCGCCACCCCGCCCGCCATGGTTTCCGGGGCGTGACGTTCGGGAGTCTCGCAACTATCCAATGTGAAGTCGATCGGCTGAAACTTGAACCGGATGGGGCTGCCGGAGTCCGGTTGAGCACAGGCCAGCCAGACGGCGGTGCCGGCCAAGGCGGCAGAAACAGTCCATCGCGCTGCATAGCGGAGGCGCATCTCCACGATTATCGTATGTTGCGCGCGCTCAGTTTCGAAGCGATTGCGGCCCGCGCCAATCCGCCTAAATCTGAGCGGTGGATTCGCGGATGATTAGATGCGTTTCCACACGATACTCGTGCACCCTCTCCTCGGCAGGAAGCATCCGGAGATCGGACATGAGCGCGCGGCAGGCTTGTTCGGCTACCTGAATCCGGGGGAACTGCACGGTGGTCAATGGCGGTTCGGTAAATTCCGCGAGCCAGATGTCGTCGAATCCCACCACCGACATGTCCTTCGGTACCGACAACCCGGCTTTGCGAATAGCGCTCATCATGCCTATGGCCATCAGGTCGTTGGATGCCAGCACTGCGGTAGGGCGCTCGGCCAACTGCAGCAATTCATTCATCGCCACAACGCCACCGGACACTTTGTGATTGCCCTGCCTGATCCACTCGTCATTTTGCCCAAAGCCATGGTCTTCCAGAGACTTAAGAAAGGCAGATCGGCGAGTTCTTGCCGATGCAAGAGTCTCCGGTCCGCTGACGAAGCCTATCTTTCGGTGCCCGAGATCGGCCAGATGTTGAACGGCTTCATTGATGCCGTGGGCGTAGTCCACCACTATATTGCTGATTCCCTCGCCTGGAGTTCCCACATCCAGGAAGACCGTGGGTACTCTGCGGCTAACCAGTTGCTCGACAAGATGATCGTCCATTTCGGAGGTCATAATTGCCACGCCTTCCACCTGGCGTTCGAGCATCCGGCGGACGGAAAGCGCCATTCGCTCAGGGTCGTAGTTCGTTGAGCTGACCAGCACTTCGTAACCGTGCTGCACCACCACGTCCTCGAATCCCTTTACGAGTTCCGGAAAGAATGGGTTCGTGATATCCGAGACAATCAGCCCCAGGATGTTACTCTTCCCCGATACGAGTGAACGGGCGTGTACGTCCGGATAGTATTTCAGCTCGTCAATCGCTTTCAAGACTCGCTTCGCCGTCGCGGGATCGACGAGAGAAGGACTGTTGATCACTCTTGAAACTGTCGTAATCGAGACTTTTGCCCGACGGGCAACTTCGTGGATTGTTGCTTTGGAACCGGCCTTATCGGCAGATCGAGGATTATTGGCCACCGGAACCGTTATACGCCACGGTGAAGCTTGGGACAAGTGAGCGAGCGGTGAATGCCGGTAAAATCTCGCCTCGTGGTCCGGGGGCCGAGCGGCGCGGTTGACTCGCGGGCGCCCTTCACAAAACAATGAAGGCTGCAAGCATGACTCGCCGCTACATCGTGCGGGGACGCGTTCAGGGCGTCGGCTACCGCGAATTTGCGCGCCGGCGCGCGGAAGAAATCGGCGTCACCGGGATGGTGCGAAATCTCGACGACGGCAACGTGGAGGTCATCGCTTCCGGCACGCGGGAACAATTGGACACGCTCGCGGGGTATCTGCATCGCGGCCCCCAATTCGGTGAGGTCCACGGAGTAACGGAAAGCGAACACGGCCCCATCAAGTCTCGCGGCTTCACCGTACTTTATTGAGCCACCAGGCCCCGTCCGCCGCGGACTGCAACCTAATTCAACTTTTCCGTCAGCGTGACGTTCTCCGCCAGGCGAAAGGTCAGCCGGGTCTCGGCGGTAAGCCGGACCTCTTCGCCTTTCGTGGCCAGAACGGCTCCGCCACCCGCGGCGCCGCCGACGCCGGCTCCGATGGCCGCACCCTTGCCGCCTCCGGCAATGGCTCCGATAACGGCGCCGATCGCGGCTCCCGCGCCGACCTTCGCAATGTCGCCCTTCTTCCCGCTCGCGGCCTCGTTACGATATGTGTCGGTGCGTATGTCCACGCGCTGTCCGTCGGTGGTGTTGATCTCCGTCAATTCCAGCGAGATCGCGGCGCGGCCCTTGACGCGTCCGGGATTCACCAGCGAGGTGATCTTGCCACGCACGTTCGATCCCTTGTCGGCGATGACGAACCCGTCGATTACGATCGGCTGATCGAGAGTGGCCGCGAATGGGTCGCCTTCTGCCTGACGGTCCGTGCTGATGAGCTGTCGCAGCCGCACCGCCAGGGTCGTGCCCGCTGGAATCGTGACAGTTTGCGGCTTGCGGTCCCTGATCTCCGTTACCGGGTCCGGGCGCAGAATGTTGGACGGCGCCGGATCATGCTTGGGAGCTGCCTGAGGCGGCGGCGCCTGAGTCTGGGCTTCCGGCTGTGTCTGGGGCTGTGGTGGCGGAGCCGCCTGGGCGGTCTGCACCGGCTGAGATGGCGCGGACTCCGCGGCGGCTGGCTGTGCCTGCTTGAGGAACTTGCGCGCGGGGCGTTGCGCCGGAGCGGGCTCACGCGGCAATTCGGCTGTTGTCTTGTCCGGCGCTTGCTGCATGCCGGGCTGCGGCGCGTCCGGCGACGGCGCTGTCTGCGCCGGCGGCTGGGCAGCCGTTTGAGACTGTACGGCGGGCGCCTGCACCGGCGCGGCGGCCGGCCTGCGCGCGAAGTAGACAACGCCGCCCGCGACGAGTCCGCCCAGGACAAAGGCCAGAAGGTACTTCTGCAACATGATCCGGTTATTCCCTTAATTGATATTACGCGCGGCGGCCGGACCCCGTTGCGTCGGTTCTCAGACGGCGCACGTAGCTGGCCAATACCGGCGTGGCATCGCAATCTTCTGCGCAAACTTCTACGCTGGGCCGTTTTGCCCTCTACCGTTACAATGGTGATAGAAATGGCTCAGTTTCCGGCCAGTTACAGCATGGGAGGGCGTGACGGTCGCTCCGGCGACGGTGCTGGCGCCAATGGTAGGCGTCACGGACACCGTATTCCGGCGGCTGATCCGCGCTCAGGGCGGCTGCGGCCTGATGATGACCGAATTCACCAGTTCGCACGGCGTTCTTGCCACCACGCGCGGCAATCCCAACCGGCCGAGCCGGACCTTTCAATACCTCTACTTCGAGCCCGAGGAACATCCCATCTCCGCGCAGTTGTTCGGCTCCGATCCGGACGTAATGTCGGAAGCGGCGCGCGTTTGCGAGGCGCACGGTTTCGATGCAGTCGATATCAACTTCGGCTGTCCGGTGAAGAAGGTCGTGCGCTGCAACGGCGGTTCGGGCTTGCTGCGGAATCTGCCCCTCGTCGAGGAACTGCTCAAGCGCTGCCGCGCGGCGGTCACCATCCCGTTGACGATGAAATTCCGCGCCGGCTGGAACGACAACGAACTGGTCCACCTGCAAATGGCCCGCATGGCCGAAGACAATGGCCTGGCCGCCATTGCTCTGCACCCGCGCACCCGCGAACAGGGCTACTCCGGACGCGCCGACTGGAGCCGAATCGCCGAGGTGAAAGCCAGCGTTAAGATCCCCGTGATCGGCAACGGTGATATCGTAACGCCGGAGGACGCGGTGCGCATGGTGCAGGAGACCGGCTGCGACGCAGTGATGGTGGGGCGTGCGGCCTCCTCGAACCCCTGGATCTTCCAACAGATTCAGAAGTACATCGAAACCGGCGCGTATTCGCATCCCAGCGAGTCCGATCGCTGGCAGATTATGCATCGGTATTACGGGATGTTGATCGCCCACGGCGGGGCCGACGCTATCGGCAAGATGAAGCAGTTCGCCACGTACTTCACGCACGGCGTGCGCAACGGCGCGAAACTACGAGTCGCCGTTTACCAGTCGCACGAGGCGAGCGAGATCCTGGACCACGTCGACCGCCATTTTGAACGCGAGATGAAAGACGCCGAGCTTGGCATCGAAGCCCTTCCGCCGGAGCCGCCGCGCCGGATGCGGGAGCAGGTGGTCTGTTCCTAGCGAGAGATAAACCCTAACGCATGACGCCCAAAGTTTCGAAGCCCCGTACTCCAAGACCCGCGGCAAGTTCTGCCATAGCCCCAGTAGCCGCAGAGCCGGACGTCCAGATTGCCGGCAGCCCGAAAACCGCCGGGTCGAAATCAAAGCCAAACGTGTCGAAGGCAAAGCCGGCCGTTCTTAAGCCCGCGGTTCTTAAAAAAGTCCAGGTCATCACGGACGGCTCCTGTCTCGGCAACCCCGGCCCTGGCGGCTGGGCCTGCATCCTGCGCTATGGCGAACGGCAAAAAGAGATGAGCGGCGGCGAGCCCCGGACCACCAACAACCGCATGGAATTGACCGCCGCAATCCAGGCTCTGGACGCGCTCACCGAGCCCTGCACGGTCCAGGTTGTGACGGATTCGGAGTATGTGAAGAATGGCGTCGAGTCCTGGATGGCGGGCTGGAAGAGGAACGGCTGGATGACCAAGGCGAAAAAGCCCGTACTGAACCAGGACCTCTGGGAGGCGCTTGACCGGGCGCTGGCCCGCCACACCACAAGCTGGGTCTGGACCAAAGGCCACGCCAACAACGCAGACAACAACCGTTGTGACGAGCTGGCGCGCGGCGCCGCCACGCGATTCAAGTCGGCGGGACGAGCAGGTGGGCTAGCGTGAAGCTCGCGCTCTACGGCGGCACCTTCGATCCCATTCATCGCGCGCACCTGACGGTTGCCGCGGAGGCCGCCGATCAGTTCGGTCTGGATCAGGTCTGGTTCATCACCGCCGGCGAGCCGCCGCATAAGCCTGCCGGTAGCACGACTCCGTATGAGCTGCGGCAGCGCATGGTAGAAATCGCCTGTGCCGCCGACCCGCGTTTCCACTCTCCCCGGCTCGAAGAGGGTGCCGGGGCAAGTTACACCATTCACACAGTGGAGCGCGTGCGCGCACGGCTTACGGCCGAAGACCGGCTTTACTTCCTGATCGGCGCCGACGCCTTCGCCGAAATCGGCTCGTGGTACCGCTCGGCCGACATGTTGGATGCGGTCGAGTTTATCGTCGTGTCGCGCCCCGGTTACGTATATCCCGTTCCCGATAAGGCCCGGATCCGGCGTCTGGAAACGCTCGCGCTCCCGGTGAGTTCGTCGGAGATCCGGCGGACTCTAGAGCAGGGGGAAACGTCCGCAGAACTGCCGGAATCCGTCGCCGAATACATCAGCTCTCATGCACTCTATCGCTAGCAATGCTGCCGAACTCCCCTGTGAAATCGCTATGAGCTAGAATCAAGCCGTGAGCACAACCGGCGAGCGGCCCAAAATCCCCGAATCATATCTCGAACACAAACTCCCATTCGATGAGCCGTGGATCGACAAGTGGGTTCTGCCCAATCCCTTTGTTGCTGTCCTCGCTGGTGTGGTGCGCGAGTGGGGTGGGGGCTTATCCGATTTCACATTCAATAGAGATGCCTCAAGCGTGGGTGACAATTACCTTAGCATTGCGATTCGAAGGTTGGACGCGGCGGTTCGAATCGGATTGGATTCCGTGACTTTCGTCGCCGCGAATCCCTACTGGCAAAAAGCTGACCAATTGAGTCGGCTCTTCGATCAGATCTCATCCAGTATCGTGAAAACCATCGGCCGGTCTCCTTCCTCCCAAGAGGCCACATTGGCGTTTCATGTGACGTCCGGTTCACTGGATTTCGCCACCACAACAGCGGCGTTCGTGAACAAGGATGTCGTGGGTGCATGCGATTTCTACGGGATATCTCTACACCGAAAAGACAGTTCCGTAGTGATCGATAAGTCTCTTGGATACGATCATGCCGCATTCGTCAGGCTTCGGCGGACCTTCCCCGGCTCGGTGACGTTCGCAGAGGTGGCGGCGGCGCTTTTCGAAGACGAAATAGCCGCCCTTCGACTGTTAGGAATCCAAGAGATACCATGATCGTTAGGTGAGTCTATGACCAACGCTCAGTGGGATGCCGATCAACTCCCCAAAGAAGGTATGCTTGCGCAAATCTTCTCGGGCGCATCTGCGTCAGTGCGGACGCCTACACGCGATCTCCAGGCCTCCCGGGAGTTCAATTCACATCCCCAATGGGTTTACGCCTCAGTTGCGACGCAGTGCAGTGCGATGAATCGTGAACCGATGAGCGTCTATGACCACTTATCGGAGGGAAAGCGCGCGATGCAAGTTCTGGAGCGCTCTCGTGCGCGTGCTGCGGAAATCCGTCGTTTTCGGGACTCGACGAATTGGCTAAGCCAGAACAGATCAGACTACCGGGGCCGATGGATCGCGCTCGATGGCGCAAATTTACTTGCCGTGCACACCTCGGCGAAGGAAGTCTTCGCCAAGATCGGCGGATTGATTCCTCCTCCGCTGGTGATTCACGTCGAAGAGGACGAGACGCCATTTGCGGGTTGGTGAGCTCTTGACGAACCTGGCATTTTCGCTTAACTACGATTACGGGGCCTCAACGGTAGGCATCGAGATTCCCATCAGGATGTGGGTTTCCCCGGAGCGTCAAGTTCAATTGTCCGCCAAGGTGGATACGGGGGCCGAGTATTGCATTTTTCAAAGGGCGTATGCCGAAGGACTGGGAATTGAAGTCGAGAAGGGCGAGCACATGCCGATGCACACCGCCACCAGCCGTTTCGATACCTTCGGCCACCGATTGAATCTCGCGTGTTTTGACTGGGCCGTTGAATCCACCGTCTATTTCGCCGCGGACGAGCGCTTTCCCCGCAATGTAGTGGGATTGAATGGATGGCTGGATCGATTCCGCTTCGGACTCGTTCACCAGGACAGCAGACTCTACCTCAGCCACTATGACGAGTAAGGTCGGGTGGTAGCCGCCATCATGCCTCTCCAGAGTCCGCCTCGATGCGTTTCTGCTCGCGGGGTTCAACTTTCGAAGTCCCCGAGAGTCCATCGGTTCGCCAAATGACTGCCCGCATATTCTTCAAGCTCATCGTCGCCGTTCTGATTGTCATGGTGGTCGCGCTGACCGCCATCGATCTGCTCTCGGCCCGCTACGCCGAGAGCGCCTACCTCAGCGGGCTGAAGACCGAGCTCACTGAGAAGATTCACATGTTCCAGACGATGGAGCGCGAGAACCTTCTCACGTTGACGCCGCGGAGCGTTCACGATCTCGCGCTTGCTGCCGGCGGGCGCCTCACCGTCATCGCTCCGGACGGTCGCGTGCTCTTCGACTCGGAAGCCAATCCTGCCCGCATGGAGAACCACGCCGGGCGTCCCGAAGTTCGCGAAGCTCTCCGGGGCCGCATCGGCATCGCGGAGCGCAGCAGCGCCAGCGTGGGCATCCGCTTCCTCTACATCGCAGGCCCCGTCAAGGTGGGTGTCGTGCGACTTGCGGTCCCTCTCAAGGAGGTAGAGGGGCAGGTTGCCGGTTTGCGCAGGGCGCTGATCGTCTACACGGCCCTGGCGTTCATCCCGGGTATCCTGTTAGCCGCTTTCTTCGCGCGCTACTTCTCGCGCCGGCTGGGCGCCATCATCGACTATGCCTCCACGCTGGCCACCGGCAACTTCAGCGCCCGCCTCGAATACCGGGGCAACGACGAACTCGGCATCCTGGGGCGGCAACTGAATGAAACCGGCGAAAAGCTGCAAAGGATGTTCGAGGAACTGCAACGCGAGCACGTCGAACTCGAAAAGCTGGAGCGTATCCGCAAAGACTTCGTCATCAACGTCTCGCACGAGTTGCGCACGCCGCTGGCCTCGATTCAGGGCTACACCGAGACCCTGCTGGATGGCGCTTTGGACGACAAAGAAAACAACGTCAGGTTCCTCAATATCATCCGGCAAAACGCCGAGCGCCTGGCGCGCCTCACCGCGGACCTTCTCACGCTCTCCCGGCTGGAGTTGAAGACGCAGCAGTTGCAGATCACCGGCTATGCGCTGAATCCGCTGATGGAGGAGTGTATCGACACGCTCCGGCCTATCGCCAGCAAGAAGAACATCGAATTGCACTTCCGCCCGGCCCCGGCCTCCGCACAAGTACTCTGCGACTCCGAAGCGATCCACCAGGTGATGACCAATCTGCTCGACAACGCCATCAAATACACGCCGGAGCATGGTCAAATTACCGTCTCGGCGGTGTTGGTAGCGGACGCCTCAGGGGGCGAAATGATGGAGATTGGCGTGCGCGACAGCGGTCAGGGCATCCCCGAGGACGACCTCCCAAGGCTCTTCGAACGGTTCTACCGTGTGGATAAGGCCCGCTCCCGCGCGCTGGGCGGCACCGGGCTGGGATTGGCCATCGTGAAGCACCTTGTCCGATCGATGGGTGGCGACGTGCGCGTCGACAGCGTGGTGAATGAGGGGTCTACGTTCAGCTTCACTGTGCCGGTGAATGCACTTTCCAGCGTTGTTGTGGGGCCGGCTCATGATTGATTAACCGAATAGTCATTGAATTGTCATGGTTCTCGGGCAATTGTGAATATGGGTGATCTAAATGAAGAAAATCATGCTGATTGAGGACGATGCCGATCTGTTTGCGCTGCTGAAGTACAACCTGGAGCGGGAAGGCTTCCAGATGGTTGGAGCGCAAACCGGCAAGGGCGCGGTTGAGTTCTGCCGCCGCGAGCGTCCCGACCTGGTCATTCTCGACATCATGCTGCCCGATTCCGACGGCCTGGATATCTGCAAAGGCATCCGCAGCCATCCCGAATTGGCGGCTGTCCCCGTGATCTTCTTGACCGCGCGGGCCTCGGAGACGGATCGCATCGTGGGGCTCGAACTGGGAGCCAACGACTACATCGTCAAGCCGTTCTTCGTTCGCGAGTTGATCGCGCGCATCAAGATCCAGTTCCGCAGCCAGCAGCAGCCGGCGCGGTCGCTGCAGATCGGCGGTCTGTATCTCGATCGCACAAGCTGCCGCGTGACCCTGCAAAACGTTCCGCTGTCACTGACGGCCACGGAGTTTCGGCTGCTCGAATTCCTGATGAGCCGGCCTGGCGTGGTTTTCAGCCGCGAGCAGTTGCTCGATTCCGTGTGGGGCCATGATCGAGCCGTCACCGACCGCACCGTGGATGTCTACATCCTGCGCTTGCGGCAGAAGATCGAGCAAGACCCCGCCAATCCGCTCTACATTCGCTCGGTACGCGGATTCGGTTACAGCTTCAACGAAGTGGCCGCCGAGCCGCTGACTCAGGCGACCGCGTAACGTCTCTCCGCCCCGAAACGGAGTTGCACCCCGAAACGGAGCCGCGACCGTGAAGGAGCGGTTGTCGCACGCATCTTGCTTCCCGCCACTTTGGCGATTACGCGGCCACTCGGGCCGATCTGGAGATCGGCGTTCCCAGGAGCCGCTCCGTTTCTAACGGGTCTTGAGTCCGATCCCCGGCCGGTTGGGCAGCACCAACTTGCCCTTCTCCACCAGCACGCCCTCGTACGGGTCATTGCCGATCAGCAGGTTGCCGTCCAGGTCGGCATAGTCCACCAATGGGCTTAACTGCGCGGCTGCCGTGACGGCCACCGATGACGACACCATGCAGCCGATCATCACTTTCAGCCCGAGCGATCGAGCCAGTTCGATCTCCCTCATCGCGGCGAGCAAGCCTCCGGACTTGTCCACCTTCACATTGATGCCATCGAAGTGCTGCGCGACCTTCGGCACATCGTTCAGATGCAGGCAAGCCTCGTCGGCGAAAATCGGCATGTGGACCCGTTTGCGGATCCAGTTCATGTCTTCCAGGTTCGAGGCGGCCAGCGGCTGTTCGATGAACTCGACGCCGTGCTTTCTCCAGGAAATTGATGCGCTCGACCGCCTCTTCCTTGGTCTTGTAGCCCTCGTTAGCGTCCGTACGCAGCGGCTTGTTGGTGACGGCCCGGACGGCTTCTATGGTCGCTTCGTCCTTTCCCAGTCCGACCTTGATTTTGAGTACCGGGAACGCCTCGGCCTCCTCCACTTTCTTCCGTGTCGTAGCAGGATCGTCGATGCCGATTGAAAAGGTCGTCACAGGCGCGGCCGCGGGATCGATCCCCAGCAGCTTGTAGACGGGAATGCCAAGCTTCTGGCCGACCCAGTCGAGCAGCGCGATGTCGAGCGCGGCCTTGGCGGCATACTCGCCTTGGATGCGGCTCGAGACCTGGTTCAACAGCGTCCTGTAGTGCCACGGGTCGGCCGATTCCAACAGTGGCAGAATGCCGGTCAGGGCCTTTTTCGCGGTCTCCGCGCTTTCCTTGTAGCGGATGATTGGCGCGCCTTCGCCGATGCCGGTGATGCCGTCACGCGTCAGCTTCAAGAAGAATGTGTCGCGATACTCGCTCGACGACATGACGGTCGTCCAGGTGTGGCGCAGGTTCAGCCGCTTGATCTCGAACTCGACCTTGGAACGTTCGCCTACGGAGGTCGCGGCCACCGCCAACGGCGCTACGGCGGACGACAACAGAAAACTGCGACGGTGCATGTTCGTTACTCCTCATGAGCCGTTGGCCGGCAAGATCGCATGCAAGTCTGCGCATAAGCTTCAATGATCGTCGGATGCACCCTGGGAACGCCGATCTCCAGATCGGCACCTGTTGCCCCGCGAGGGCAATGTTCCGGCATGCTCTTCGAAGCAGAGGAGGCATCTGACACTGGCCGCTCTCTATCGTTCGCGGTTCGGTGCTGGGGGATGTGTGCGATTTTCATCATTCAGATGCGAGGATGCAAGGTCCGCCGGTCATGGATGAATGGGCGTAGATCATTTCCTCCAGCGCCGGCACGCCACCAGTAAGTCGCTCCAAGGGGCGTCGTCCAGCCGGCTGATCTGGATGACCGGATGGGTGTGCGTTGTGGCGTGAATGAACTGCCCGCCGCCGAGGTAGAAACCGGTGTGGGTGATCTTGTCCGCCGACGCACCAAAGAACAGCAGGTCGCCAGGCTCCAGGCTGTCGCGGGTGACCTTGATCATGCCTTCCCAATCGGCCTGCGGCTGCGCATCGCGCGGGATCTTTACGCCTCCGCGCCGGCACAGCATCTGCGTGAATCCCGAGCAGTCGTAACCCAACGCGGACGCTCCGCCCCAGGTGTAGGGCAGACCCAGGAAATTCTGGCTCAGCTCGACCAGTTCGGAGATGCTCCGCGGCTTTGGATCGAGCGTAACGTCGCCGCGTTGCACCCAGCCAGTCACGCCGCTCGGGAAGCCGGACCTCGATCCAGCGCTCGTCTTCATCTGCCTTCTCTTGGCCCGTGCCTTCTCGCACTACTTCCAGGCGCGCCTCGAACGGCACGGTGACCGAAGGCGCGTGCTTCGTTACCGAAGCTTCGCGGTAAACGTGAGCGCGCAAGCTTTCGATCTGCGCGATTTTTTCCGTCTCCGGATAGCTGCTGCCGCGTAGATCGCGCAGCGTCTTTGTTTCCACCCACCCCGTGTATTCGTCCGGCGTGCGAATGTTCGTCCATTTGCCCTGCCTCTCCAGCACGACGACCGTCGTAGAGCAGATCGCCTGGGAAACCACGTCGGCATCCTGCGACGGCTTGGAGAACATATTCGCCACGGGCGGCGTGACCACGGCTCGTTGGGCAGACGCGGCGGCCAGAGCTGTGAGCGTCAGACAGATGAATCCGCCGATGAGGCGAGCGAAGGCCCAGGCATCCATATTCACTCGATTGTCGCGCAATTCGACCCGGGACTGGAAAGGCCTGCGTGGTGGGGCGGAATTCATTCTGCGCGGGGCATTCAGCCCCGCAAGACTCGCCGGAGAGACCGGCTGAAGACGGTCCGCAGACTGAAGTCTGCCCCACCACGCGGCTCGCCGGGAAGCCTACTCCGCGACGCGCGCAGACAGCACCAGGATCAACGCATCGTTGCCCTGTCCTATGTGCGACTTTCCGACCACGACCTTCTGACCTTCCAGCACGTTCAGATCCGTGTTGAAGCCTAACTCCATGTACTGGAACTGGCTCGGGCCGCGTTTCGTACGGAAACCTCGCGGAGAACCTAAAACCCTCCAACGCGACGGAGTTCCCTTTTGCGCCCGGCTCCACTGAGATTTTGTTGATGCGGACGGTATAGAGGTTTGGCGTCTTCTGTCCTTCCAACATTCCGCTTAAAGTTCCGGTTACGTCGCTGCTCCGGCCCTCCCGGCCGCGAATCAGCGCGCTGTCCAGCAGCCGGATATCGGTATAGCCGAAGACGGAGCGGAGCTGCTTCGCGACCGGCGCCAGATCGGCAGGCAGTGCGTCGCCGCTCGATCCCTTTGGCCCCGCGAGAAGGATATGCGCCACGATCTCGACGCCGTACTGGTGCCCGTTGACGGACGTTGCCGCCTGCGGCACGTCGTAGCGTTTGATGATCTCCTCGGCCAGTTTCAGAAATGACGGGTCGTAAGTGCCGATCGAGATCGCATGAAGATCCGGCTGGGCAATCACGCGGTCGGGGCTGCCGCCCTGTTGCATGTTGCCGAGAAGCTTCGAGAGGGGAACCGGGTCGGCGTATTTCAGGTCGATCACCTTCTGGATCCACTTCGGTTTTTCCGCGCTCTCCGGAGGCGGCGTGGCCGTTTGGGCCGCGGCGAGACCGGCGGCGCAGAGCAGGATTGCGAACAGTCGTTTCATCGTGTTTCTCCCTTCGAATTCAATGCCCAAAGAATTACTACGTTCGGGTCGTCGGTCATCATCCGGATGAACTCGGTCTTCTCAGTCCCCAGATCCCCGCGCCCGATGGGGCGGCCCTCCAGAGCCGCGCGGAATTTCAACCCCGCCGCGCGTTGTGGGGCGGACTTCAGTCCGCGCGGGACTTTAGTCCCGCCAACGCCCACTCCCCGCTCAAACTCCGCCTCGGGAACCTGAGGCGCTCTTAGCGCGATAACCGGCAACCGCTCCACCGGTCTCACCCTGACTACGACAGCGGCAAACCATACGACCGCCGCGGCGGCGGCAGCCAGAGATAACCACGTCCAGGCCGCACGCCGGCGCTTCCCGGCTGCGATCCCCGTGTGAACGGCCAGCCGGGTGGCTGCCAGCGCGCTCTCCGGCAGTTCTTCGTCGCGCAAATCTCTCAACAGGCGGTCGAGCTCGCGATCCATTTCGCTCATCGCCAGAACCTCCCGACGTATTCCTTCAATCGCGTGCGCGCCAGCGACAGGTGGCTCCGCACTGTTCCTTCGGCCAAGCCCAGAATCTCCGCCGCCTGGCTAGTGGAAAGCCCTTCAATCGAGCACAGCGTCACGGCTGCGCGCTCCTGCGGAGAAAGATGCTTGATGCCCTCGGCAAGCAAGCGCCGTTTGGCGGCGTCTTCGAGCGCGGCGCTGCCCTCGGCCGCGATGGAAGGCTCTATGACAAGTTCGCCTTCGCGTGGCCGGCGCCTCAACGCGTCGCAGCAGACATTCACCGTGGTTCTGTAGAGCCAGGACGGTAGCCGTGATTCGTCCACATCGCCGAGATGCCGGTACAGCCGCAGGAAGACCTCCTGCGCGGCGTCCTGCGCATCCTCCAGCCGGCCCAGAAGCCGCCATGCCGTTCGCAGCACCAGCCGCTCGTGCAGCGTCATCAAGCGCTCAAACGTGGCCTCGCGCGAGACATTGTCCCAAGTCATCCCGGCACTGGTAATTTCAAGCGCCACTCATCAGACTTAACGCTCCGCAATGCCGGAGTGTTGAATCGAAATGTGATCAATTAGAGGGAGTCGAGCGAATCGCCTGGAGCATCCGCTCATCTTGAGTGCCGGTGAAGATACAACCGTGCGCCACTAACCTCATGAGTGGGTCTTGCGGCATTCGCGTGAGCGGCGAATATTGGCTGGCGTTGGACGAAACGAAAACGGTGTTTTGATTCTCTCCCGTAAGTGACTGATTCTAAATACTCCAGTTTTAGAAAACGAAATCGCGTTTTCGTTTGACTCGCGCAGGCTCGATCTTTTCAGAACGCCGCCCGCCAGTGATTGACCCGATTCAAGCGCCCACGATGGGTATTCGATCCTTGTGACGGCTCGCCGCGAGTCGTCCCCGCAAGAGCCAGCGCCACAACCGCCCTTCAGCTCTGCGACGCAAGTTTCGTCCGGACCGGATCTGCTACTGCCGGCCTGGAGCTTACTCAATCGTGCGGGCTTTGACCACGAGCACCAGGGACTTGTCTTCGGTTCCCACCTTGGACTTTCCGACCACGACGCTTTGCCCCTCGGGGATGTTCAGGTCGGTCTGAAACACAACGTCCTGCCACTGCATGACGCTGGCGGTCTGGCTTGAAGCCATGTAGGCGAGCCGGAGCTTGAACTGAAAGCCGTATAGCGCAATCGAGCCCTTCTGCCCGCCCGGTTCATACCGGATGAGCCGGTGCGTCATCTCGTAGGAAGACGGCTGCGTGGCGCCGTCCGAAACACCATTCACGTTGCCCTTGACCAGTGCATCGCGGCCTTCGCGGGCATGTTCCAGCGCGCTGTCGACCAGCTTCACATCTGTGTAGCCGAAGGTCTCCTTCAGATGCTTGGCCACGTTCTCCAAGTCCGCGGGCAAGGCCTCACCGATGACAGGCGTACGCCCGGCGACCAGGATGTACGCCACAATCTCGAAGTCGTGATTCTGTCCGACGCTCATCGCCGGCACGTCATAGCGCCGGATGAGTTCTTCGGCCGATTGGAGGAACGCCGGGGTGTAGGCCTCAACGGCAATTGCATGCAGGTCTGGCTGCGGAATCGCCCGGTCCGGCGAAGACCCGCGTCGCATGTCGTTCAGCATGCCGGTCAGGGCATTGACGTCGGCGTACCTGACGTCGAAGACCTTCTGTTGCCGCTGTCGTGGAGCGGCGGCTTGGGCTGAGTTGGCCTGAATGGCTTTGCCTGAACTCGGCATGCGGTTGGACGGATTTCTTCGCGGGCGGCGCTTGGGACAATGCCAGCGTCTGCGCACACAGCCAGACGAATGCAATTCGTAGGATCGGCACTACCACTGCATATCGGCAGCCTTGAGACCAATTACAACGCGATTGTTGTGGTGTTGTGGGGCGGCGCTCCAGCGCCGCGTGGGCCCTCCAGGGCCCGCAAGTCTTTCCGGAGCGGGGTCTGGAGACCCCGCGCGGCCCTGGAGGTCCGCCCCACAAGAATCAAAATCACGCAGTAAACACGGGTTCCAGCGACGAAATCCGCGTTTTCAGAATGGCCAACTCGGAGGCATTGAGCTTCGGCAGAGGCTCGCTGGCGAGTTGCAGGGCCATGTCGAAGATGTGTTCGTCGCCGGGAGGCACGGCGCGCGGTCATGTCCTGATTCAAGGTGAAGCGCAGCGCCAGACGCGCGAATTCGCTTTTCGTCGATGGGCTGGTACCAGCACTTCTGATACTTGCGGTCGCTCTCCTTGAGGGACGCAGGCCACTTGCCCCAGGCGAGCGACTTGAGCGCCATGCGGGCCATACCCTTCTGCTTGGCCTTGGCCAGGATCTGCGGACCAAACCCGCCGTACTCCCAGGCGTTCACGTTCACGGGGAACAGCACGCTGTCGAGTTCGAGCGAGTCGATCAACCGCAGCGCGGCGGGAGCGTTGTGGGCCGAGAAACCGAGATGGCGGGCCTTGCCCTCCTGCTTCGCTTTCATAAATGTCTCGGCCGCGCCGCCGGGTGCGAGGATCTTATCCACGTCCTCCATGGATGAGACGGCGTGGAACTGGTAGAGATCCACGTGATCGGTATGGAAGCGTTCCAGCGTGCGCTCCAACTCCTCGCGCGCGCCCTTCGCGTCGCGCTTCCCGGTCTTCTCGGCCAGGAAGACCTTGGAACGATACGGTTGCAGCGCCGCGCCGAGCTTCATCTCCGCTTCTCCGTCGAAATACGACGGTGCGCAATCGAAATAGTTGACGCCGCGATCAAAGGCCTCCGCCACGCGGCGGTCGGCTTCTTTCTGCTCCATCTTGCAGACGACAATGCCGCCCAGAGCGATGACGGAAAGGTTGATGCCGTTCTTGTAGGGGCGCTTGGGCAGCGTCCCGGTGGATGCTTTGGCGGCCAGACCCGCTCCCAGAGCGGCGGCCGAAGTGATGAATTCGCGACGGTCCATGGTAAGCCCTCTCTTTGGCCGTATTGTACCCGTCTTCGAAGGGGGCTTGCAGGTTCCGGCCGGCATCAGACGCGCAGTTCGTAGCCCTCGGCGCGCAGGGCTTCGATGATGCCCGCGCGAACCGTGCTGGCCTCGTCGCTCGAAAGAGTGCGGTCCGGCGCGTTGAGCGTGACGCGGTAGGTCAGGCTCTGGCGGTCCTCCGGGAAGGGCTGGCCACGATAAGAGTACAAGTATTCGACGCTCTCGCACCACTCGCCCGCGGCTGCAAGAATCTTGTGGCGCAGTACGCCGGCCAACTCGCGCAGGCCCGCGACCACGGAGAGGTCGAAGGCGCTCGACGGGTAGCGCTGGAGCGGCGTGTACTTCTTGGGCGCCGCACTCAGCCGGAACATGGCTGCGAGATCGATGTCCAGAATGCTGCCGCGGCCTGTCTCGACGAGCGACGGATGCAATTCGAGAATACGTCCCAGCGTTTCGCCGCGCCAGGATACGGAGACCGAGCGCGCCGGATGTTCGTAATGCAGCGACTCGGCGGGCGTCACTTCGCAGCCGGGCATCAGGCATTCGGCCAGACGCTTCAGTTCGTAGAGCGGCGCGGCGCCGTCGCCCTTGCTGTAGATGGCCGCCATCAGGTGCGGGATTTCGGTGGGAAGAGCCGGGTGTCCGGTTTCAACGTCAGAACCTGCGGCGGCGCTCTTGTGAATCTCGTAGCCGATTTCGAACAGGCGGAATTCGTCGAAGCGCTTGGCGTTTTCGAGGATGTTGCGATGGATGCCGGGCAGCAGGCTGAGGCGCATCAGCGACTGCTCGCTGCTGATCGGGTTGGTCACGTGCAGATGCGCTTCGGGCAGGAAGCCGAAGCGTTGGGCCATCTCCTCGCTGATGAACGAGTAATTCAGCGTCTCGGTGAAGCCCTGAGCGGCGCAGGCTTCGCGGACCTTGTGCGCGAACAGGCGCGGCTCGTTGATCCAGGGCGGCGTCGCCGGGCGCATCGGGGGGATGGGCGGGACGGTCGCGTAGCCGACCATGCGGCCGATCTCTTCCAGCAGGTCGTCCTTGATGGCGATGTCCTTGGTCGCGCGCCAGGTGGGCACGGTCACCGAGAAAACGCCGGGGGTGGGCTCATCCACTCCGAATTCGAGCGATTCCAGAATCTCGCGAACTTCGCTGGGCTCGATCGGGCGGCCCAGTTTGCGGAGCAGCCATTCGAGCGGCAGTTCGATGACGCACGTGGGCGCCGGGCCGCGCCAGTTGTCCACCAGACCGCCCACCAGGCGAATGCCTGGGCAGACCTCCTTGAGCAGCACCATGGCGCGCGCAAGGGCCCGTGTCGTGTTGATCGGATCCTGCGCTTTCTCATAGCGCATGGATGCGTCGGTGCGCAGCTTGTGCGCGGACGAGGTCTTGCGAATGCCGGTGGCTTCGAAGTTCGCGCTTTCCAGCACGATGCTCGTGGTCGAGGGACCGATGGCCGAACGCGCTCCGCCGATCACGCCGCCGAGTGCAACGGCTCCTTCGGCATCGGCGATCACCAGATTCGCCGGGGTCAGCGTGTAGCTTTCGCCGTTCAGCGCTTCCAGCACTTCGCCGTCTTTGGCGTGCCGTACGTAGATGGTCTTGCCGTGGAGCCTTTCGGCGTCGAAAGCGTGCATCGGCTGCGACAGCCCGGCCAGCAGGAAGTTGGTGACGTCGACGATATTCGAGATGGGGTTCAGTCCCGCGGCCTGCAAGCGGGCCTGTAGCCAGAGCGGCGACGGGCCGACCTTCACGTTGTCGAAAACCAGCGCCGAGTAACGCGGGCAGGCGTCGTAGTCGAGAATCTCGGCCTTCCACTCATTGCCCATGCTCGGGAGCAGCGCAAGATCGACCGGATCGTAGAGGCGCTGGCCGGTGATGGCCGCGACTTCGCGCGCCATGCCGTGATGGCCCCACAGATCGGGCCGGTGCGTCAGGCTCTTGTTGTCGACTTCTATGACGAAGTCGGGCGAGCAGCCGGGGACTGGCTCGCCGGGTTCGGCCTCGAATTCGACAATGCCTTCGTGATCGCGATTGATTTCGAGTTCCGCGCCCGAGGCCAGCATGCCATCGCTCTCGACGCCGTGGATGACCACTCTGCGGATCTCTTTCGAACCTAGCGAGACGCCGTCCGGCACGTAGGCCGTGACCATGCCGGCGCGGCAGTTGGGAGCGCCGCAGATGACTTGTTTGCGGCCCAGCAAGGGGCCTGCGTCGACGATGGCGCGAGTCAGGTGCGTGCCTTCGATCTTGTGAGCCTCGATAACGCGCGCGGCAACGACGTAGGCCAGGTGCGGCGCGAACTCCTCGACGCCCTCGCACTCGGCGGTCTTCATCGTGATGAGGCGCGCCAGCTCCGTCGGGCTCATGTCGAGCCCGGGAACCAATTCGCGAATCCAGTTATATGAGAACTTCACGTCGATCCAATCCTTAAAACTTCGAAAACGGGTCCGATCAACTGGCGAAACGGCGCGTCAAAATTGGCGCAGGAAGCGCAGGTCGCCCGAGGCCAGATGACGGATGTCGTCGATGGCGTAGCGCATCATCACCAGGCGCGTCAGACCGAGGCCGAAGGCGAAGCCGTTCCACTGCTCCGGGTCGATGCCGCCCGCGCGCAGGACGTTGGGGTGCACCAGACCGCAGGGCAGCAACTCCACCCAGCCGCTCTGCTTGCAGACCGGGCAGCCCTCGCCGTCGCAGATGAGGCACTTGATGTCGAGTTCAAACCCCGGCTCGACAAAGGGGAAGAAGCCGGGACGCAAACGCACGGTGACGTTGCGGTGGAAGATGGCCGACAGCAGCCCCCTCATGAAATAGAGCATGTGGCCGATGCTGACGTCCTTGTCGATCATCATGCCTTCGAGCTGATAAAACGTGTGCTCGTGGCTGGCGTCCACTTCCTCGTTGCGGAAGACGCGGCCGGGCGCGACCATGCGCAGCGGCGCGCCGAATTTCTCCATGGCGCGCACCTGCACCGGCGAGGTGTGCGTGCGCAACAACAGTCCGCCCTCGACGAAGAACGTGTCCTGCGTATCGCGCGCGGGATGCGTGGCAGGGATGTTCAGCGCGTCGAAGTTATGCCACTCGTCTTCGACTTCGGGACCGTCCAGCACGGCGAAACCGACCGACGTGAAGTATTCTTCGAGCTCGCGCTGGATCTGCGTCAGCGGGTGCAGCGCTCCGGGGCGAACGCCCGGCGCGGGCAGCGTCAGGTCCAGCCATTCGGCGTTGAGACGCTGGTCGAGAGCGGCCCGCTCAAAGGCGGCCTTGCGGGCCTCGTAGCGCGCTTCCAGATCCTGCTTGACGGCATTCATCAGCTTGCCCAGGGCAGCCCGTTCGGCAGGCGGGATTTTGCCCATGTTCTTGCCGATTTGAGTGGTCAGGGTCGCGAGCTGGCCTTTGCGGCCCAGAATGTCGACACGAACGGCTTCCAGGGCGTCTGCGTCCGGCGCCAGGTCGAGCGCGGAGGAGGCTTGCTCTTGAAGCCCGGTTAACTTGGATTCCAGCATTGGGGTGAAGTTACAGTTTAGCGCGGGGGGCGGGAGGGGGCGGCCAAACTGAATCCGGAACGGCCAACAGCGGGCTGATGCCAGGCGGTACGATATCGAAGAGGACACCAGGCATGATTTCATTGCGCATGCTCCGTGAGGAAAAGCGCGACGCGATCCTCGACATTGCAAGGCGGCACGGCGCTGCGAACGTGCGAGTTTTCGGGTCCGTTGCACGAGGCGAGGCTACCCCGGAAAGCGACGTCGATTTGCTAGTGGAGTGGGAGTCAGGCAGATCTCTGCTGGACCACACTGGTCTGGTACTCGATCTGCAAGATCTCCTAGGCGCTCCTGTCGAGATCGGCACGGAAAGGTCCCTGCACTGGTATGTTCGTGAGCGCATCCTCGCCGAGGCCGTACCGCTGTGAAAGACGAGCGGCTGTATCTGCACCACATGCTGGAGCGCTGTGAGAAGGTTGCCGGCTACATTGCCGGCGGGCGGGACGCGTTCTTCGACTCAGAGCAACAGCAGGACGCCGTGATCCGCAATCTCGAGGTGATCGGCGAAGCCGCCAAGCAAGTGAGCCCCGCTTTGCGTGCTGCGCTTCCGGAGCTGGATTGGCGGGACATTTGCGGCATGAGGGACGTGTTAATTCATGGCTACCTCGGGGTTGACATCGAGGAAGTCTGGAACGTTGCGTCCAAGCACTTGCCTGAGATGCGGGCGACGCTGCGGCGTTACTTGTCGTTGACATAGTGCAATTGCACCATGCGCGGGCGAACGGCGGCCCGCGCGGCGCTGGAGCGCCGGCCCACAGGGCAGCTTCGTGCGGCTGCGGCGAGATACCGCTATTCCGCTTTGCTGAACGCGTGGGTGCCGTGAGTGATGGCGGCGCCGGCGCGGAGGGCCGCGGCGATGGTCACTACTTCGGCGATCTCCGGATCGGTTGCGCCAGCCTGGCGCGCGCGCCCCGAGTGGATCTCGATACAGTATGGGCATTGCGTCGTGAAAGCGACGGCGAGTGCCATCAGTTCTTTGTACTTGACGGGAATCGCTCCATCCGCCATCGCCGCTTTGTCAAAAGCCCAGAAAGCCTGCATTGCCGCCGGCGCGTTCGCGTCCATCGTCTTGAGGTTTCCCAGATTGCTCATGCTATACATGTAGTCTCTCCTGGTTTTGAGAAATATCACGATTGTAGCCGACAACCGGCCTTTGCGTGGGCGTGAACGAGTCCACTCGGGTTGACTCAATACCACAGCTCGCTGACGGTCACGGCTCTGTCCCGGCGGCGGGCAAGTGTATGATGATTGCGGGCCGAACGATTCGGAGGAGACGATGGCCCGCAACTCCAGGGAGACGAAATGACCACGCCTGACTTCCAGCACCGGCGCGAGCGCTTGTACGCTGCACATAATGCGCTCGTTTATCGCAAGAATGAGCCCATGGCGGATTCCAACGGCTTGTTCCGGCGCTACCGCTATCCGGTGCTCTCCGCGGCTCACACGCCTATTTTCTGGCGCTACGACCTGGATCCGGCGACGAATCCGCTACTCCTGGAACGGCTCGGCGTCAACGCCGCGTTCAACGTGGGGGCGATGAACTGGAACGGCAAAGTCCTGCTGATGGCGCGCGTGGAAGGCGCGGACAGGAAGTCCTTCTTTGCCGTGGCCGAGAGTGCCACCGGCATCGACGGATTCCGGTTTTGGGACTACCCCGTGGTGATGCCGGAGACCTCCGAGCCGGAGACGAACGTCTACGACATGCGGCTGACGGCGCACGAAGACGGGTGGATCTACGGCCTGTTCTGCGCCGAGCGCAAGGATCCCGGCGCGCCGCCGGGAGATCTCTCCTCTGCCGTGGCCCAGTGCGGCGTGGCGCGCACTCGCGACCTGAAGACATGGGAGCGCCTGGACGATCTTAAGACGCCCTCGGCGCAGCAGCGCAACTGCGTCCTGCATCCGGAGTTCGTCGACGGCAAATACGCCTTTTATACGCGGCCGCAGGACAGCTTCATCGAGGCCGGCAGCGGCGGCGGCATCGGCTGGGGCCTGGCGTCCAGCATGGAGCACGCAGTGATCGAGCACGAGACGATCATCGACCGCCGGGAGTATCACACCATCAACGAGGTGAAGAACGGGCTCGGCCCCGCGCCGCTCAAGACGGAGAAAGGCTGGCTGCACCTGGCCCACGGAGTCCGCAACACGGCGGCCGGGTTGCGCTATGTTCTGTACTGCTTCCTGTGCGACCTCAAGACGCCTTACCAGGTGATCGCGAAGCCCGGCGGCTACTTCCTCGCGCCGCAGGGCGACGAGCGGATCGGCGATGTTTCGAACGTGACTTTCTCGAACGGCTGGGTCCGGCGCGGCGACGAAGTGTTCATCTACTACGGCGCGTCCGACACGCGGACCAACGTCGTTACGACCACGGTGCCGCGCCTGCTCGACTACGTGCTGAACACTCCGCCGGATCCGCTGCGCAGCGCAGCCTGCGTTCAGCAACGGATCGAGCTGATCAAGCGCAACCTGAGTCTGCCTCGCGAATAGAGGTTCGTCCGAAGGGAGCAGTGTGATGGACGAGGCAGGGAAGAGAGCTTGGTCTGCGCGGATCCGGAGTGAACTGACCGCCAATATTCTGCCGTTCTGGATACGCCACGCGGCCGATCGGGGAAACGGCGGCTTTTACGGAAAGATCTCCAACGATTTGAGGATCGACAAGGAGTCGCCGCGCGCCGCGGTGATCAACACGCGAATCTTGTGGACGTTTTCCGCAGCATGCCGGTTGGGCGATTCCTCGTATCGGGAAACCGCCGATCGGGCTTGGGCCTACATTCGCGACAAGTTCTGGGATGCGGAATATGGCGGCGTGTACTGGATGGTCGATTATCTCGGCCATCCGGTATCCGACCGCAAGCAGATTTATGCGCAGGCGTTTGCCATTTACGCCTTCACCGAATACTTTCGCGCGACAGGCAACACGGAGAGTCTGGAGCGAGCGAAGGAACTGTATCGGCTGATCGAATTGAAGAGCTTCGAGCCGGAGTACGGCGGCTATCTGGAAGCCTGCAGCCGCGACTGGGGCGCGCTCGAGGATCTGCGTCTGAGCGAGAAGGACCTGAACAGTCCCAAGTCGATGAACACGCACCTCCACGTGATGGAGGCTTATACGAACCTGCTGCGCGTGTGGCCAGATCCCTCGCTGCGGGCCTCGCAGCAGGCACTGCTCGAAGTGACGTTCGACCACATCGTGGATGAGGCTACAGGCCACTTCCGCATGTTCTTCGACGACCGCTGGAACTCTCTGACCGACCATGTTTCGTTCGGGCACGACATCGAGGGCAGTTGGCTGATCTATGAAGCGGCTGAGGTGCTGGGCGACGCGAAACTGCTCGACCGCGCGCGGAAGCTCGCCGTAGGGATGGCGCAGGCTGTCTACGAAGCGGGCCTGGACAAGGATGGCAGCCTGTTCTACGAGGCCAACGCGAAAGGCGAACTGATCGATCCCAATAAGCACTGGTGGGCGCAGGCCGAGGCCGTCGTGGGCTTTTACAATGCCTACCAGCTATCCGGCGAGGAGCATTTTCTTACCGCGGCGCAGCGGGCCTGGGAGTACATCGAGAACAAGATCGTCGACCGGGTGCACGGCGAGTGGTATGCGAAGTTGACGCCCGAAGGGCGGCCGTACACGGAGCAAGAAGACTCCGACGCGTGCCTGGTTGGTCCGTGGAAGTGCCCGTACCATAACAGCAGGGTCTGCTACGAGATGATCGAGCGGCTGGCGAAATAGCGCGTGGTGGGGCGGCGCTCCAGCGTTCGCCACCGCTGGCTCCATTCGAATGCCGAACGGATGGCCGACGTGGGCGTCGGCCGCAGTCCTGGGGACCGCCCTACTCTTGCTTCAGCGCGGGATAACGTAAAGCAGAACCGCGAAAAAGTGGCACAGGCTGCCGGCGATGACGAACAGGTGCCAGACCGCGTGCGCAAACTTAGACCTTGAGGCGTAAAAGTAGACGCCCGCGGTGTAGCAGAGTCCTCCAGCGAGCATCCACAGCAAGCCGCCCCACGGAAGGGCGTGGATCAGCGGCCGCAAGGCGATGACGACCACCCAGCCCATCAGCACGTAGACGCTGGTGGACAGTACGGGGAGGCGCCCGATGAGCAGGCTCTGGAACACGATGCCGGCGACGGCGAGACCCCAGACGACGCCGAAGATGCTCCAGCCCCACGGTCCACGCAAGGTAACAAGCGTGAACGGCGTGTAGGTTCCGGCGATCAGCAGATAGATGGAGGCGTGGTCGAGAATCCGGCAAACCTCTTTGGCTCTTCCAACCGGCAGGGCGTGGTACAGGGTTGAAGCCAGGTACAGCAGGATGAGCGTGACCCCGAAGATGGCGCAGGAGACGATGTGCCAGGCGGTGCCGCGCACGGCTGCGAAGACCACCAGGATCGCGAGCGCCGCGACGCTGAATACGGCGGCTATGCCGTGAGTGACGCTGTTGGCGATCTCTTCTCCGATGGTCTGCCTGTTGATGGTGGAAGTCATGGACACCGGCGCGCCCGCGTAGGAGGACTACGGGCGAACTTCTATGATGACGCGATCCGCAGTGGGGCGGCGCTCCAGCGCCGCGTGGGGCCTCCAGGCCCCGCCCACTAACTTAAGACTTACGGACCCTCGAGACCCCGTGCGGCCCTGGAGAGCTGCCCACTCAGGCTGGCTCAGATTGTCTGAGCGACGCCGGTGTGCGTCCGTCGTCCGCGGGCTTATCGATGTCCGCGCCGCGCGCGAGCAAGAGTTTGATGCAGGCCTGGTCGGCATTCTGGCAGGCCGAATGGAGCGCGGTGAAACCGCCGTGCTGTGTGGCGTTCACGGGAATTCCGGCGTCTAGCAGCCGTTCCAGGATCGCCGCCCGCGCTTCGGGAACGCGGCCAGCCGCAGTAGCATGGGTGGCGAGATTGTGCAGCTCGTTGGCCGAGCGGAGCTGGATGTCCGCGCCCCGGGCGAGCAGAAGTTCCACGCACGCGAGATGGCCGAAATGGCCGGCCAGGTGCAGCGCCGGCCAACCGCCCGGGCCGGGTGCGTCGAGCGTTGCAGGATCGGCGAGGAGCGCGGCGTCCAAAGCCGCCACATCCCCGGACATTGCGGCATCCCAGAGTGTCATTCCCGGATTCTAAACCGGGAATTGGTTCGAGCGGGTGAGAATTCGATTCGCGGCGTGGGATGGGCTACACCGCGGCTGGCGCGAAAACCCCTTCGGCGACGCCGGTCTCCACACCCAGGTGATTGACGTAGAAGATCACGACGGCGGGCGGATACTTATCCTTCAGCGCTTCGAATACCCGCTGCTGCCAGCCTTCCGTCAAGTAGCCCTTTACATCGGAATCCTTGGCGAAGAAGCCGTCCTGGTGCGGAATGCTGAGCAGATTGAGCGCCTCCACGATCATGTCCAGGTGCGAGACGAGGATGGCCTGGGATAGGTCCACGGCGAGGTCTTCCTCGCCCTCCTGAATTCGCGCCCAGAGCTTCGGAGCGGCTTTCCGTAAGTGCTCGTTATTGAGCTTCATCAGGTGCGTGCGGGCCTTGATCTGGTCGAAAAGCTGATAGGTCCGCAGGCGGCCGAGAGATACGCGGCGGACGAGTTCGCTAAAAGTGTCCTCGCCGAGCGCAAGGAAAATACCACTGATCTGCATCATCCAAGAGCGTATCACGCCGGGCGTTGTATCCCGCCGCGAGGGGGACATGGAAGGGGCTGGGCTGTACAATAAAGTGTTTGGTTTGAATCCATGAGTACTCTCATCGTTCTCGGCTCGCAGTGGGGTGACGAAGGCAAGGGCAAAATCGTCGATCTCTTCTCGCAGAAATTTGACTTCGTCGCACGGTACCAGGGCGGACACAACGCCGGGCACACCGTCCAGGTGGGAGGTCAGAAGTTCGTTCTCAAACTGATTCCCAGCGGCGTATTGCACCCAAACGTGCGAGTGGTGATCGGTAACGGCGTAGTCATCGATCCGCGGGCGTTGCTCGACGAGATCGAGATGCTGGAGCGCGCGGGCGTCGACCCTCGGCGGCAAGTCTCCATCAGCAGCCGGGCGCACATCATCTTCCCGTTCCACAGGCTGGTGGAGAAGGTGAGCGAGGATCGCGTTGACCGGATCGCAATCGGTACGACGTCTCGCGGCATCGGCCCTTGCTACGAGGACAAGATCGCGCGGCGCGGCATTCGCGTGGCCGATCTGTTGAACACCGAGATATTCCAGACGCTCTACAGCCTGCTGTCCGAGGACAAGCAGACCCTGGCGAAAGCTTTCGGCATTACGGGCGAGATCGACTACGGCGAGATTCTGGCCGATTACAAGCGCATGGCCGAGAAGATCCGGCCAATGGTTTGCGATACCGCGCGGGTGCTGAACGACGCGATTCGCGGCGGCAAGCGCGTGCTGTTCGAGGGCGCGCAAGGCACCATGCTCGATATCGACCATGGGACTTACCCCTTCGTGACGAGTTCCAGCGCAGCCGCCGGCGGCGCCTGCACGGGGACGGGCGTTCCTCCCACGGCCATCGACGGCATCATCGGAGTTTCGAAGGCTTATATCACGCGAGTGGGCGGCGGGCCGTTCCCCTCCGAAGACAAGGGCGAGGGCGGCGACAGGATCCGTGAAGCGGGCTTTGAGTTCGGTTCGGTGACCGGCCGGCCCAGGCGCTGCGGCTGGTTCGACGTGCCGCTGATGCGCTACACGGCGATGATCAACGGCTTCGATTCGCTCATTGTAACCAAGCTCGACGTGCTCGACGGCTTTGAAGAGATCAAAGTCTGCACGGGCTACAAAGTGCACGGTGAGTCGATCGACACAATGCCCGCGGAAAATCTGCTGCTCGAACAGATCGAGCCGGTTTACGAAACGCTGCCCGGGTGGGCCGAGCCGACCTGTGGTATCACGACTTACGACGAACTGCCGAAGACCGCGAAGGACTACGTCACGTTCCTCGAAGAGCGGACTGGCGTCGAAGTTGGTTGCGTTTCCACAGGCCCGGAACGGATGGAGACCATCATCCGGCCCGGTTCGAAGCTTGAGAAGCTGCTGGTCTAGATCCCAATCCGGAACCGCGTAGGGCTGGCAGGGCGCCAACCCTACAGCACGGCCGCAGCTCCTGGGAACGCCGATCTTCAGATCGGCCCAACGGCCGTCACGAGGCAGTTCTACGGCGCGAAGGATGTTCCACCACCTTGCCGCTCGCGCCGCAATTGAGCCGATCTGGGGATCGACGTTCCCAGGGGACGAGTGCACGCGCTTCCATCCCGGTAATGTCAGCCACACGCGAAAACGGGGTCTGTGCGAAGGCACAGACCCCGTTTTGCGATTAGCGCGACGATATGTGGAATTCGAGCTATCCGCGCAGGCTCAGCGGACGACCATCGAAAGAGCGAGCGGAGGGGCCACCATGAGAGACATCAAGCCCCAGACGAGAAAGCCATTTACCGACTCTTCTTCCTTCCGCGCGGAACGAACCAGCGTTCCCGTCGCGTAGATGATCAGGAAGCCGATCAGAGGCTTGAGAAGCAGGAGAATCTCCGCTCCCGCGGGCACGTCCGCGCTTCTGTCGATGACCCAGGCCAAAGTACCTGTGGCATGGCTCATGAAGCCGTAAACGATCAATGCAATCAGCGACAGAATCCAGGTATATGCGCCCTTGCCGCGAGGGGCGGAACGGCCCATAGCGCCATAACCAGCCAGGACCTGCCTGGGCAAAACAACCCGCGATTGCAGTACGATCAACGCCGGCGCAAGGGCTAAACCCAGCGAGACGATTTCCAAAGGATAGCGCAGAAGTTCGGTGAAACGAGCCCAATCCATGCCCGAATGGTACCCCCAGTACATATCCGAAGCTATGAACCAAAGGTACTACGTTCGGTAAATAATCAAGCTTTCTTGTGGAAAATCTGTGCAAAACATTTCCTGACGAAAATGTTTGACAATTTTGACGCCGTAACGGTTTTGTAGAGATTCCGGCAGCTGTCGTTTCGTGCTGGAAATCTGTCCGGGAAAATGCAATTTCCAGGCAACGGGATCCCGGTTCGCGGAGGCGCGAAACGTCTACTTTCTCGTTATGGTCAGATACGCCGCGCCGACGTTTCCCGCCGCGTCCAAGGCCTGAATCAGGATCCGGTTGACGCCCGGAACCAGAGCGATCTGGGGGATAACAAAGGGGTTGGCGGCGCTGGCGGAACCGCTGCCGCCCGCCGAGTTCGACCATAGAATCCGCGTAACGCCCACATTGTCATTGGCGAAACCCTGCACCGTCAGGCTGTCCTTGGAGGTCAAGATCGCAGCCATTGAGGGCGAGTAGACCTGGACCAGCGGAGGAATCGTATCTCCGGCGCTCGGGGCGCCCGGAGAAGTGGGAGGCGCGGACGGTCTGGCTGGGTTTGTTGGAAGTAGAGGAGTGGCAGGCACCGCCGGCGTAGGGGGCGTGGTGGAGATCACTGGCGCAATCGGGTCCGCGAGGGCGGGCGCGGCGTACAACGTCCGGAGCGCCTGAATGTCGCCCGAGGTGAGCTGCTGCCTCGCCTGGTAGTACGGGTACATTACGTCGCTCGGGTTGTCGGAATGGCCCAATCCCAGGGCGTGGCCCATCTCATGCAGCATCACAGAGTAGAGTTGAATGCTGCCGTCGACGCTCCACGGCTGGTCGTAGTTCAAGTGCATATCGCCGGCGATGGGTTCGGGGTTGGGCGGAGGGTAGAACGTGTGCGCAAGCACGGTACCGGACGGTGGGAAGGGGAATCCGTCGCCGTGGTCGCCCGATGGGAACGAAGATATCGATGCTGGCGGGCACCCCGGACTGCGTCGTAGGGGTGAAGTTAATAGCGGCGTATGCGCTCCACTCCGCGACCACCGAGTGCAAGGCCGCGCGCACATCGCTCTCCGCCATGGGCAATGCCGCGGTATGAAGTCTGTAAGAAACCGCCGCCGGGCCGTGCGAGGGTCCGGCCCAACCTTCGCCGAAGGTTGGCACCAGATTTGCCGCGACTCCGAGGACGGCTCCTCCGGAATGGCCCATGCCGCAGGGCACGATCCTCTGCCCCGAGATCATGGGTGCCGATGCAGGGTAGATGTAGGCCGTTTCGTCCCAGCCCGCCAGTTCCCGCAAAGTGGCGTAGGGCGCCTCGACCAGGCGATCGCTCGGGCTGAGGTCCGGGTTGGGCAGAATTGCGACCCCCGCCATCCGCATGCGCAACACCACGAGTCCCGGGTCTACGTCCGGCTGCAGTTCCGCAACGGCCTGGAGGGTGCCCTTCGCGGTGGAATCCAACTTGGCGCTGAGCTTGTCACACGCTCGGAGCGCAAAGTTCTCCACGACGTCAAAGTCACCCAGGTCCCTGACGGGGTCGCCGTAAACCAGCAAGCCGTGGTCGGGCACGATTGCGAGAACGTTGTACCCGGCCTGCCGGAGGTTCTGTGCGTCCTTGGCATTCGGGACGGTCTGGAAGATCGCGATAAAGTGCGCGGATTCACCCAACGCGCGGCCGGCCGGCGCGGAGCCGGATCGAGGGCGCGAAGCGGCGTAGTGATCGCCCGACTTCAGACGCAGCCGGGAAGGCCGCGCATCTGCCGGCGACTGTCCCTGCACCAGCGCGAGCCCCACGAAGGCCAGTAGTAAGAGCGCTGCCAGGCCTCGACTCGCTTTCCACATACCGCGCTTATCGGAGCGGAAGATCCGGATGTGAGCGAAAGTGTCGATCGCGCCAGACTCACCCCGGCTGGGTGCGCCCGCACGGCTATTCCGCGAGAGCGTAGGGACGCAGCGGCGAGCCTGTAGCGCCATCCAGTTTCAAAGGCGCGGCCACGAACAGAAACTCGGAGACGCGCGCCGCGGAGAGCTCTTCGAGCGCCAGGCATTCGAGAATGTGGATGCCGGCTTCCACCAACAGATGGACGTGGACTTCCATGTGGGGCGACGGCAGGCGCTCAAAGGCCAGCGTATCGCTGCCCGCCGCTGTCACCCCCCGGCTACTCAGCCATTGCGCACCTTCCAACGTGACGCCTGGCATGCGCAACTCGTTCACGAAGAGGCGCGGTTCTTCCCAGTACTGGCCCCACCCGGTGCGAACCAACGCGATATCGCCGGATTCCAGGCGTGCCCCCGCCGCCGCTTCGGCGCGTTCCAGAAGTGTTGCGTCGATGGCGGTCTTCGGGCCGAGCGGGCCGTCGCCCAAGATCCGCGCCACGTCCAGCAACACGCCGCGGCGAAGGAACAGGGTCATCGTTTCGGCTCCGTGCTGTGAGATGCCGCCGGTCCAGTCCTGCAACTCGGAGGCTTCGCCGCCGCCGTGCAGGCGTCCATTCAGGGAGTAATGGCAGAGCGCGTCCACGTGCGTGCCGGTATGCGTCCCGAGCGCGATGCATCGGCGGCCGAGGACGCGCCGTTGTCCAGTACGAAATCGCCGTGCAGCTTTGTCAGACTGCGCGCATAAGGCGGATGGGAGGGGTAATGCGGCATCCCGGCGCGCCAACTCTGCGCGAGGTCGAACCGACGCAAGTTGGAGAGCCGGCCCATGAGATCTCGCATGGTTACACCTCCTGGGGCGGCTCTTGCGAAATGCCGCCAGTGTCCAGGATAGCGAGCTATTTCTGGCCGGTCAGAAGATGAATCAGCGCGAAGCTGAGCGCTCCGACGAAAGCCGACGCGGGCAGGGTGAGGATCCACGCCCACACGATGCTGGTGGCGAGTCCCCAGCGCACCGCTTTGAAACGCTGGATGGAGCCCACTCCGGCGATTGCGCCTGTGATGACATGCGTGGTGGAGACGGGGATCTTGAGATACGTCGGTAGCAGAATGGCGATCGCGCCCGCCGATTCCGCGCAGAATCCGCCACGCGGCTTGAGCTTGGTCAGGCGGCCGCCCATGGTGTGGATGATGCGCCAGCCGCCGCTCATCGTGCCGAGAGCGATGGCGGCATGCGCCAGCAGGATAATCCACCAGCTCACATGAAAGGTCTTCGAATAACCGGCGGCGAATAGCACGCCGGCGATGATGCCCATGGTCTTCTGCGCGTCGTTGGCGCCATGCGAATAGCTGAAGAGGCCGGATGAAACCAATTGGAGCCGGCGGAACCAGACGTCCATGTGCTTCGGCGACGAATGACGGAATGCCCAATATAGACCGGTCATCAGCAGGTAGCCGAGCACCAGGCCCACCAGCGGAGCGATCACGATGAACTCCGTGGTTACCAGCCATCCGTGCGCTACCGTCGCCTCGGGAGCGTGTGACCAGCCCATGGTCATTCCAACTTTGGCCATTGCTGCGCCGGCGTAACCGCCCATGAGTGCATGCGAGCTGCTGGAGGGAATGGCGTAGAACCAGGTGAGCAGATTCCAGAAGATCGCGCCCAGCAACCCCGCGAGAATCACGATCGGCGTGACGACGTCGAGTTTCACCATCCCCTTGCCGACCGTGTTGGCCACTCCGGCTTCTCCAAAGAACAGCGGAATGGCCGCGACGAAGTTAAAGAAGGCCGCCCATCCAACAGCCTGCAAGGGCGTCAAAACGCGCGTGGCGACTACCGTGGCGACCGAATTCGCCGCGTCATGGAAACCGTTGATGAAATCGAATGTCAGCGCCACGAGGACGATGACGATTACCAAAAGAAGCGTCCCGCTCATCGATGCCGCGCTCTAACCGTTCTTCACGATGACATTCTGGAGAGCGTCGGCAACGTCCTCGCAGTAGTCGACAGTCTGTTCGAGGTGCTCGTAGATTTCTTTGAGCTTCAATACCGTGAGAGCGTCGCCGCCGCTGCGGAACAGCGCCGAAATGGCCGCGCGATAAACGCGGTCGGCCTCGTTCTCCAGCCGGTTGATCTCGATACAGCTATCGAGCAGCGGCTTGTCGTGGCTCAGGTCGGCGAAGGCCTTGCGCAGCACTTCGGCGCAGCGGTTGATGATGCCGCACAACTCGATCATCGGCGGCGGAGCCTTGTGGATTTCGTAAGAAATCAGACGGTGTGCCGACTCTTCCAGCTCATCCAGAATGTCGTCAAGCCGCGAGCCCACGTTGTGCAGGTCTTCGGGGTCGAGAGGCGTGATGAACGTCTGATTGAGCCGGGTGAAAATTTCGTGGATGATTTCGTCGCCCTGGCGTTCCAACTCGGCAATTCGTGTTGCGGCATATTCGAGCCTTTCGCCATTAGCGACGATGCCCTGCTGGAGCAACATGGCTGCCTGGCTGATCAGCTCCACTTGCCTGATAAAGAAGTGGAAGAATTTCTCTTCGCGGGGAAGGAATCTCATATGGTTCAAAGAGCGGACCCGTCCACACGGCCGGACGGTCGGTCCCTGCATGCGAAATTACAATTATCTCAAATGGGCGACGAATCTGTGAATGTGGAGTTGCGAAACGATCACATTTCGTTGAATGCCGGCTCATCCAGAATGGGAAAGGCCGCTTCCGAAACGGGGCTGGTCTCCGCAGTATCCTCATCGAGCGCGAGGTAGCGCAAATCGAGCAGCCGCGAGGGCGTAACATTGCTCATAGCGGTCAGCATCGTCTGCTTCAGGTGGGGATAGTCCTTCTCCAATTCAGCGAATATATCGCGAATAGAGCGGCGAACCGTGCCTGTCTTCTGCGAGCACCCGCAGGGAACGACGGGCGCGCCCGCGTTCTGGGCATAGGCCGTGGTCAGGTCCTCGGTGACGAACATCAGCGGGCGGATCAGGCGGAATTCCTTCTTCCGGGACCAGGTCAGCGGGGGTAGGGCTCCAAGTTGCCCCGTGAACATGACGTTGCGCAGGAGCGATTCGCAGAAGTCGTCGGCGGTGTGGCCGAGCGCGATCACGTTGGCGCCGAGTTCGCGGCAGATCTCGTAGACCGCCCGGCGGCGAAAGCGGCTGCAGGTGTCGCAGCCATGACCGGGCTGCTCGGCAAGCAGCCGGATGGAAGGCTGGTCCACACGGTAGGTCCAATCCACTCCGCGCGCACGCAGGAAGTCCCCGAAGGGCTCGATGGGCGCCAGGAACTTGCCCTGCTCGATGGTGAAGGCGCACACGGTGAAGTCGATGGGGGCGCGATCGCGCAAGGAGATGAGCGCCTCCAGCAGCGTGAAAGAATCCTTGCCGCCGGAGAATCCGACAGCGACGCGGTCGCCTTCGCGGATCATCCGATACCGCGTGACGGCCTCGCCGACTTTGCGCAAAATGACCTTTTGGAGTTCCAAACTTCTATTATAGGAATGTGTCCAGCGCGCGTCAGATTGCTTACGGCGTTTTGTTGACCGTTGAGCATGGCGCTCAGTCGGGCGACGCGCTCGACCGCTCCCTCGCCGGATTGGATTCCCGCGAGGCGGGCCTTGCGACGGAAATCGTCTATGGCGTGCTGCGGCGGCGCGCTCAGTTGCAGGCGTTGATGGGACGCGTATCCAGCCGCCGTCCCGAACAGATGGACGCGCACGTTCGCGTCGCCATCGAAATGGGCGCTTACCAGATGCGCTTTCTTGACCGTGTGCCAGACCACGCGGCCGTGAGCGAAAGCGTCGATCTCGTCAAACACGCCAAGAAGAATCAGGCTTCCGCGCTGGTCAACGCCGTATTGCGGCGTCTGCCGCCGCTGCCCGAAAAGTGGGGCGACGAGGCTGTGGAGTTCTCGCTGCCTCCCTGGCTTTGGCGGCGCTGGGTGAGCCGCTTCGGCATCGAGATGGCGCGCAGACTGGGCGAGGCGTGCTTGCGTCCGCCAGAGCCGTTTATCCGTGTGCAGTCTGGAGCCGAGCCTCCGGCCGGGTGCGAACCCACCGAAGTTCCAGGCTGCTTTCGAGTGATTGGACGGCGTGCCCGAGGGCGTGCGGCGGCAAGACATCGGCGCCCAAACCGTTGTGCCGCTGCTGGATCTGCAGCCGGGGCAGCGCTTCCTGGACCTGTGCGCCGCGCCGGGCAACAAGACCGCGCAAGCGTTGGAGACGCCGGGCTTGAAGGTGGTCGCCTGCGATTCCAGCGAAGCGCGGCTGGCTGCGTTTCACGCCGCGGGCGCGGATCTTGGTCCGGCTGGACGCTTCCCACCCACTGCCTTTCGCGGCGGTCTTCGACCGGATTTTGGTGGATGCGCCCTGTTCTGGAACGGGCACGCTGGGGCGCAATCCCGAAATCCGTTGGCGCTTGGCCGAGAGCGACATTCGAAAACATGCCGAGCGGCAGCGCCGCATCTTGCGCAACGCGCTCAACTGCCTGAAACCCGGCGGCCGGCTGGTGTACTCGACGTGCTCGCTGGAGCGGGAAGAAAATGAAGATGTGGTGCGAGCAGTGGCGCCGGATCGTGTCAGGACCGAGCGTTTGCGTGTTCCGGGACGCCATGCCGGAGACGGCTTCTACGCCGCAGTGTTAACCTGAAGGGGCTTTTCCCGATGGTCGAGATTTTCCCTTCGATTCTAGCGTCGGATTTTACGCGGCTTGGCGAGCAGGTGCGCGCCGTGGAGTCCGCCGGAGTCACGTCGCTGCATTGCGACGTTATGGACGGGCACTTCGTGCCGAACCTGAGCATCGGCCCGCCCGTGATCGCCTCGCTGAGGAAATTCACGCGCCTGACTTTGGACGTCCACCTGATGATCACGGACGCCGACCGGTACGCGCCCATATTCATCGAGGCGGGCGCCGACTGCGTCTCGGTTCATCAAGAGGCCTGTCCGCACCTCGACCGGACGCTGCGGATGATCCAGGGCGAGGGCGCCAAGGCCGGGGTCGTCTTGAACCCGGCTACGCCGATCGCCACCTTGGAGCACGTTCTTGAATTCTGCGACTACGTTCTGGTGATGAGCGTCAATCCGGGCTATGGCGGGCAGCGCTTTATTCCGACCGCGCTAGACAAGGTCCGCCGGCTGAGAGAATTGCGCGAAAGGCTGCACTTCGGATTCGCCATCGAAATCGACGGCGGCATAACATTGGATAATGTAGGAGTAGTGGCACAGGCCGGCGTGGACTGGGTTGTTACGGGTTCGTCCGTATTCGGCGGCCCGGATCCCGCCTCGGCGGTGCGGAGATTGAGCGAAGCGGCGCAATCGGCAGGCAACCTGAGGGCGTAGAGCGCGCGTCTAATTGCCGTGGTGCGAACGCCGCATCCTGCCGGCGCGTTCGGTGTACTTGTAAGGGCAGATAGCCGGCCAGGCGAAGTTGAATTGATTCCAGAGGCATGGCCTCGCCACGTGAGTGGGGAGACGGAGCCGGATGGCGAAAGAGGGCACTCTTCCGGATGAGTATCGTGGCGCGTTTGTTGAAGGCGAGGACGTCGCTGGTGGCGGTGTCGTTGCTCGCGTTGGCCTTTACCGGCGGATGCCGGCATAAGAAGTACGAGAACCCGATTACCAAAGACACGCAGCAGCCCGACAAGGTGCTCTTCGACAAGGCGATCAAGGACATCGAGCATGGCCGCTACGAAGTCGCGCGCCTCACCTTGAACACGCTGATGAACACCTACGACACCAGCGAGTACCTGGCGAAGGCGAAGCTGGCCATCGCCGATAGCTGGATGCGCGAGGGTGGCACTCACGCCTGGACGCAGGCCGAGGCAGAGTACACCGACTTCATCCTGTTCTACCCGCAGATGGAGGAGTCGGCCGAAGCGCAGATGAAGATCTGCGATATCCACTTCAACCAGGCGGACAAGCCGGACCGCGATCCCAATCACGTCCAGCGCGCCGACGTCGAATGCCGCAAGGTGCTCACGCAGTTCCCGAACAGCCGCTTTGCGCCGCAGGCCGCGACACGCATCCGGCAGGTGCAGGAAGTGATTGCGGAAGGTGAATTCCGCGTCGGAGCGTATTACCACAACAAAGGAAACTATTCGGCGGCGTCCAATCGCCTGCATGCGATCACGGATCAGTATCCGCTTTACAGCGGCGCCGACCTGGCACTGTGGAACGAGGGCGACAGCTATTCGAAGCTGGGACCGCGCATGCGCGAGAAATCGATCCAGGCCTACCAGAAACTGGTGCGGCAGTATCCTCTGAGCCCCTACGTGGAAGATGCCAAGAAGCGGCTGAAGGCGATGGAGGCCGATATCCCCGAGCCCGATCCCGTCGCGCTGGCGCACATGAAGTACGAGAAAGAAAACGCGACTCGCGTTGGACTGTTCGCTAAGTACTGGGGCATGGTCAGTTCCAAGCCCGATGTGAGCAAAGCGGCTAAATCCGGCGAGCCCGCCACGGCGATGCTCCGTCCCGCGATCCCGCCCAACGTTCCGATCCCCGGCGCCCAGACCGGCGCGGGCGGCGGCGTGACCGATGTGACGGCTACCACGGAGACGCCCGCTTCTTCCTCCGCCATCGATACTCAGCCTGACGCCCGGTTGAATCAACCCGGTCAGAAACTGGCGGATCCGGCCGCAACCGCTCCCGCAACCGCTCCCGCGGCCGCGCCGGCAACCGATCCGCAGAAGCAGCCTCAGGCTGGCCCCGCCATCCAGCCAGGGAAGAACGGAAAGCCGGCCAAAGTGAAGCAGGGCAAGCGTCCGCAGCCGCCCAAGATGCAGAAGCCCTCCAAGCCGAAGAAGCATAAAGCGGTGTTGCCTTCCGAGAGTTCCACCTCGGACCAGGCGAAGCCGCAGGCGGCGACGCCCGATCAGCCCAAGCAGTAGGTAGTCCGCTTTTTCACAATGACCTCCACAATCCTGCTTGCCGACGATAGCCCGCACGCCCAGCGGATGGGCGAGCGTATCCTGCGCGAGGAGGGTTATGAAGTGGTGTCGGCCGCCGATGGCGATACCGCTCAAGCCCGGATGGACGAGATGGAGCCGGATGTCGTCCTGGCGGATGTGTTCCTGCCCGGCATGTCAGGCTACGACCTCTGCCGCTGGATCAAGAACTGCGAAAGGCACAAGCACGCCGGCGTCATCCTGATTGCCGGACTGCTTGAGCCGGTGGACGAGGAGGAGGCGCGGCGTGCCGGCTGCGACGGCGTTTTGAAAAAGCCGTTCGAGGCCTCGGCGATACTCGATGCCATCCGTCCTCTGGTGGACCGAGCCCACTTTGCCCGGGGACTATTCGTGGATTCACTTCCGGAACCAAAAACCGCGGAGGCCGGCCGCGCGCTGGCCGTGCCCGCTCGTCCTCCGCTCGATCCCGAAGCGGTTCGTGCCGCCGTAACCATCGCTCTCGACCGCAGCCTGCCGGCGCTGGTCGAAGAGATTACCGAAAAGGTTCTGCTGGCGCTCGGCTACTAAGCCCGGCGCCGTATCTCAAATCCTATGCCCGACAACAGTTTCGATATCGTATCCGAAGTCGAGATGCCCGAAGTCGTCAACGCCATTCAGCAGGCGTCGAAGGAAATCGGCCAGCGCTACGATCTGAAGGACTCGAAGAGCGTCATCGAGATCAGCGAGAAGGACAAGAAGATCACGCTTCACTCGCAGGACGATTTCAAGGTCAAGGCAGTGGCTGAGATCCTGGAAAGCAAGCTGGTCAAGCGCAAAGTGCCGCTGAAGGCCCTCAATTACGGTGTCATTGAGGCGGCCGGCAACTCGCGCGTGCGCCAGGAAGTCACCATTCAGGTCGGGATCCCCATCGAGAAGGCCCGCGAGATCGTGAAGTTCATCAAGGATACGAAGAAGAAGGCCCAGGCTTCTATCCAGGGCGAACTGGTGCGGGTTTCCGCCAAGGATCGCGACATCCTTCAGGAGATCATCGCCGCGCTGCGCGGCAAAGACTTCGGCATCGACATGCAGTTCATCAACTACCGATCGAACTGACGCGGAGCCGGTCGTGCCGCGCAGAATCGAATCCTTCTTTGTCGCGGGGCCCGCGGGGCGGCTTGAGGCCATCCTGGAAGAGCCCGAAAGCGCTGAGCCGCGCGAAGCCGCCCTGGTTTGCCATCCCCATCCATTGCACGGGGGCACCCTGCATAACAAGGTGGTCTACCGTTTAGCCCGGGGGCTCCGCCGGTCGGGTTGCGCGGTGATGCGGTTCAATTTCCGCGGCGTCAATCTGAGCGCCGGAACCCACGACGAAGGGCGCGGCGAAGTGGAAGACGCGCGAGCCTGCGTCCTGGAACTGCGGCGGCGCTATCCGGCGCTGCCGTGGACGCTCGCTGGCTTCAGTTTCGGATCGCGCGTCGCCGTCGATTTGGCCGCCAGCCTTAGCGATGACGGACCGGGGCGGCTGATTTTGGCTGGTTTTCCAACGGTTTACAGGCAGTTCCACGCCCTTGAACAAAGCCGCCGCCTGCGCATCTTCATCCACAGCACACACGACGAGTATGGGCCGCGAGAAGAATTGCAGGCGCTTTTCGACAGATTGTGGGAACCGAAGAAACTTGTCTGGGTCGAAGCTGAGGATCACTTCTTCGCGGGCGCTCTGGATGAGTTTGAACGAGCCGTTATCGCGCTAGGAACGCTCGGCGCCTGGACCGATTCAGAACGCGAGACGATCAGAACGCATGCGGCGGGCGACCAGGCGCGTGGCCCGGCGGCTGATGAGGGTGGCAACGTCTCCGAGTAACTCGGGAACGCCCTGCGGCTCAACCAGCATCTCCGCATCGGGGAACCCGGGCGCTTCAGCCTCGTTGCGCCAGGCCGTTACCAGCGCCGTTGCCGGCTGATACTCCTTGAGTCTCGCGTGAGCGAGGACCTTTAGCCCAGCTTCCGGGCTCTCCATGGCCAGGTCGGTCAGGATCAGAGCGTACTCTTTTTCGTCCATCAGTCCGACAGCTTCGGCGGCGGTGGCTGCGGAATCCACGCGGTAGCCTCCGGCTTCCAAAACCGTTTGGAGGGTCAGACGCGAGGTCGGATTCTTATCCGCCAGGAGGACACGAGCCATGCGGGGCATTTTGCGCCTTCTGAGCGGAAGGGTCGGAGTCGTACAGCTTGCCACTTTTTTCACAGATACTCACCCGAATGGACGAGTTCTACTTTCCAGGAGTTTCGACTGAGCCCAGTTTATCCCAAGAATGGGAGATTTGATCCCATACTTTGAATTACTACAAGTGAGATAGCGTTTTATGCTTCAATTTCGCCGAAGACACGGCGAAAGAGGGCATCTATATTCTTCAATTGTCGTTCTATGGAGAATGCCCAGGCGACCTTCTCCGGGGAGAGGTGAGCTTGCACGTCAGGATGCGCTTCCATCGCCGCGCGGAAGTCACCTTCCTCAGCCCAAGCCTTCATTGCCTCGCCCTGAACCACCTTATAAGCTTGCTCGCGCAGCATCCCCGCCGCCGCGAGGTCGAGCAGGAGTTGCCCGGAGAATACCAGTCCCTTGGTGGAGTCCAGGTTGCGCTTCATCCGGTCGGGATTCACGCGCATATTGCCAATCAGCCAATCCGTTTTGGCCAGCAGGTAGTCGGTAAGGATGCAGGAATCGGGGAGGATCACGCGCTCCACGGACGAGTGGGAGATGTCGCGCTCATGCCATAGGGCGATATTCTCGAACGCTGCCTGAACGTTGGCTCTCACCACTCGCGCCAGCCCGCAAATCTGCTCCGAGACAACCGGGTTCCGCTTGTGGGGCATGGCGGAAGAGCCTTTTTGGCCGGTCGCGAAGGGCTCCTCAGCCTCTCGGACCTCCGTTCTCTGCAAGTGTCGTACTTCCAGTGCGCACTTCTCGCAGAGCGCACAAGCGAGGGCCAGGGCAGATACAAAGGCCGCATGCCTGTCACGCGCCAGCACTTGACTGGCGATGGGAGCGGCCTGCAACCCCAGCTTCGCGCAGATGGCCTCTTCCGACTCGGCCGAAAGGTGGGCCAGCGTGCCAACGGCGCCGGAAAGCTTCCCAAATCGCAGGTCTTCCGCCGCAGCCGCCACCCTGCGACGGGCCCGAACGGCTTCGTCGTACCACAGGGCAATTTTCAGCCCGAAGGTGATGGGTTCCGCGTGGACGCCGTGCGTCCGCCCGATGGCGACTGTGTGTTTGAATTCCAAAGCCCGGCGGCGGAGAGTTGCGATGAGCTTGTCCAGCCCGGCCAGGATGAGCTGCGCCGACTCCTGAATCTGAAGAGCTTGCGCCGTATCTACAACGTCATTTGAAGTAAGACCGAAGTGGAGCCAGCGCGACGCCTCTGGATGCCCTGCCGCTTTCATGGTTTCTGCTACTGATGTAGTAAAAGCAATGACGTCATGACGGACTTCCTTTTCGATGTCGTTGATTCGGTCCACCGAAAAGCTGGCATGTTGACGGAGCAGGACAGCCGCCTCAGATGGCACCTCGCCGAGCTCCGCCAACGCTTCACTGGCCGCCAGTTCGACGGCGAGCCATTGACGGAACTTGTTCTCTTCGCTCCAGATGTGGCCCATTTCGGGCCGGGTATAACGGGCTATCATAATCTCCTACAACTCGAATAAGACGCTTTGCTTACGAGGCTCCGCGACAACTAGCATCGGTTCGCGGCCCCGGGTGGTCAGAGCCTGCCTGGCGACCAGATCGGCTTGCCAAATGGAATTGTTCGTTTCGCTCAAGTGGCCGAGCACGAGCGTCTCCGTCTCGTCGGGCAATTCGGCGGCGATGTAGTCCGAAGCTGCCTCGTTCGACAGGTGGCCGCGGCGGGACAGAATTCTCTGTTTGAGGTGCCACGGGTATGGGCCGACCTTGAGCATCTCGGGGCAGTGGTTCGATTCAAGCAGAATGAACTGACTCCCACGCAGGTTCCATTTCACGTTGTCCGGCACATAGCCGAGGTCTGTGACAATCGCGACCTTGGCGCTTCCGCGGGTAATGGTGAAGCCCACCGGGTCGCGCGCGTCGTGCGGGATCGAGAAGCTCTGCACCCGCAAATCGCCGATTTCGATGCCCGTTCCCGCCTCAAATTTAACGATTTCGGGCACCACGCTATCCCACTCCAGCGCATCGGCGGTCTGCGGTGTGGCAAAGAGCGGCGCTTTGACGGTCTTCATCAGGACCGGCAGTCCTGCGATGTGATCCGTGTGCTCGTGGGTCAGGAAGATACCGTCGAGCTGGGTGGCGTCCTCGCCAATGGCCTGGAGGCGCGCGAGAATCCCCTTCCGGTTCAATCCTGCATCGATCAGGATCCGGGTAGTCGGGCTCGCGACAAATATAGAGTTGCCCGCGCTGGACGATGCGAGCACGCAAATGCGAACTATGGCGGCCTCCTGACCCCTTCATCGTAATCCAGTCCCCGAACCGGGCCCCAACAAATTCGTGCCGAATGTTTGGAGCCCGCGCTGGAGCGCCGCCCCGCTCACCTCGTTTATGCTTGTAAGTATCTCCATGAGAATCCACGTTTACGTCACACCGAAAAAGACAGTTCTCGATCCACAAGGCCAGACCATCCGCCGCGCTCTGAACGGCATGGGCCACTCCGAAATCGAAAACGTTCGGCAGGGCAAGTTTTTCGAGGTGGATGTCGCCGATCGGCTTTCATCGGAGGAAGCGGGCAAGCTGATCCGGCAAATCGCCGAAGAAGTCCTCTCCAATCCCGTGATTGAGGAGTATCGGGTCGAGATCGCCGGCTAGTTGCATCGCGCTGTAAGGTCGAGTCCGCACCACGTTGCGCGGCTTCCGCGGAGACTGAGGAGGAGCCTATGTGTGGGATTATCGGCTACGTCGGGCATCGTAAACCCGTACCAATTATTCTTGACGGACTGAGGCGGCTCGAATACCGTGGATACGATTCCGCCGGCCTGGCGGTCGTCGACGAAAACAACGTCTTGTCCCTGCGCCGCGCGGAAGGCAAACTGCACAATCTGGAAGAGGCCGTGCGGCTGAATCCCGTGGACGGCTGGTACGGAATCGGCCACACCCGCTGGGCGACTCACGGCCGTCCGACCGAGGAAAACGCGCATCCTCACCGCGACTGCAATGGCGATGCGGTGGTGATCCACAACGGTATCGTCGAGAACTACCTCCGCTTTAAAGCGCCAGTTGCAGGCGGAGGGCCACAAGTTCGTCACCGAGACGGACACCGAAGTCATCGCCCACCTGGTCGAGAAGCACTTCAAAGGAGATCTGGCGGACGCCGTTCGCGGCGCGTTGGCTGAGATGCAGGGCGTCTTCGCGCTGGTCGTGATCTCGCGTCTCGATCCGGGCAAAGTCGTGGCCGCCCGCAACGGCCCGCCCATCGTGGTCGGGTTGGGTGAGGGCGAGTACTTCGTCGCCAGCGACATTCCTGCGATTCTCAGCCATACGCGCGACGTCTTCTTCCTGCAGGATGGCGACCTCGCAGTACTCACCAGGGATGGCGTGACGCTGACCGATCTGGCCGGGCGGCCGGTGAAGCGGCAGGTCTCCCATATCCTGTGGGACCCCATCATGGCCGAAAAGGGCGGCTACAAGCACTTCATGCTCAAGGAGATCTTTGAGCAGCCGCGCGCCGTTCGGGACACGATCCTCGGCCGGGTCGGACAGGAGACGGGGCGAGTCTTCCTGGACGAGATGGAGATCCAGCCACGCGAGTTCGCCGCCTTCCGCGCCGTGCGCATCGTTGCCTGCGGCACGAGCTGGCACGCCGCTCTGGCCGGCAAGTTCATGATCGAGCGTCTGGCGCGCATCCCGGTGGAGGTCGACTACGGCAGCGAGTTCCGCTACCGTGACCCGATCATCGGGCCGGAAACGCTCACGGTCCTCATCTCGCAGTCCGGCGAAACCGCCGATACGCTGGCGGCTCAGCGGGAGACCAAGCAGAAGGGCTCGCGGACGCTGGCCATCGTCAATGTCATGGGCTCGGCGATCTCGCGCGAAGCGGCTGGAACACTGCTGACGCACGCGGGCCCGGAAATCGGCGTGGCTTCCACCAAGGCATTCACCGCGCAACTCACCGCGCTGTTTATCCTGGCCATGGCTCTCGGACAGGCGCGTGGCGCGCTAACCCCGGAGCAATCGATCGACCTGGCGCAGGAGCTGTTTCTGATTCCAGGCAAGCTCGAGGCGATTCTCACAGCCGACACGCCGTACGAGGATCTGGCCAAGATGCTTTTCAAGTCGAGCGATTTCCTGTACCTCGGCCGCGGCATCCACTATCCGATCGCACTCGAGGGGGCGTTGAAGCTGAAGGAGATCAGCTACATTCACGCCGAGGGCTATCCCGCCGGGGAGATGAAGCACGGCCCGAATGCGCTGATCGACGAATCGCTGCCGACCGTAGTGCTGGCCACCATGGATCCGGAAGACGAAGGCAGCCGCCTGCGTTACGAGAAAACGCTCTCGAACATTCAGGAAGTGAAGGCTCGCGGCGGCAAGGTGGTGGCCGTGGCAACTGAGGGCAGCCAGGAAGCAGGCAATACCGCGGACCGGCTGATCTGGATTCCGCCTACACGGGAAATGCTTCTGCCAATTCTCGAAGTCGTTCCATTGCAATTGCTGGCTTATCACATCGCCGTTCGCCGCGGATGCGACGTCGATCAGCCGCGCAATCTCGCGAAGAGCGTCACGGTGGAGTAAGACTTTGCGGCAGGCCCAGCACGAATTCACGATTGAGACGCGCGGGCAGGGCCTGTACGAATTCACGGCCGAGGTGCAGAGGTGGCTGCGCGAGCAGGGCTTGCAGACCGGAATGCTGACGCTGTTCTGCCGGCACACTTCGGCCTCGCTCGTAATTCAGGAGAATGCGGACGCGGATGTGGTCCACGACCTCGCGGCGTTCTTCTCGCGGATTGTTCCGGAAGACAACCGTCTTTACCGGCACACCATCGAAGGACCCGACGACATGCCCGCGCACATCCGCAGCGCGCTGACGCAAGTCTCGCTGTCTATTCCGGTCTCAGGTGGCCGCGCCGTTCTGGGGACGTGGCAAGGAATCTATCTCTTCGAACACCGGAGCATCGCGCACCGCCGCCACGTTGCCGCACACATGTTGGGCGAGTAGCCTCGGACGTCTCGCCGCGGGCTGCGAAATCCGCACATGTCGAACGAGAGCCGATCGCCATAGAGACTAGTCGTCTTCAACTGGCCCCGGCATCGCTACCCGGCTCGCTGCCCCATTCCTTTTCAAGGATGCGCGAGTACTCGCCCGAAGCGTAAAGATCGAAGGTGAAATCGTCCGGAGTAACGGCAGAGCCCGTCTGGCCCTCGCTCCAGCAACGGAAGAATGCGTCGGCGTAGCTGTGATAATCCAACAGGAATCCGGCCTGCGCGATGTCCGACTCGGGCGCGCGGGCGAACACGGCGCTCAACCCGAGGGCGCGCGAGAAGAGAGATTTGTAGTCCGCCACGCCCCATCCGTGCAGTTTCTCCTGGATGTGGCGGGGCGGTTGAGACACGAGCAGGCCGGCAAAGCTGCTTTTCGACAGTCCGGTCGCTTCCAGTTTCTCCTCCCGGTCTGCCACTTCAATGCACTGCTCCAGCCAGCGGTTAAGATCGAGCCCCACGTAGTAGAGCATCTTTACTTCGCAAACTCGGCCCTCCACGACGCGTTGCTCCAATGCCTCGCGTGCCAATCCGTCCATTGGCAGAACGCCCGCCAGTCGCAGTTGCGCCTGGGAGCATTCCAGCAGCGTCTCTGGGCCGCGCCGGTCTGAAAACGGATGCAGAATCAGCGGAGGCAACTCCCAGCGCCGCGTCCTGCTCGGTCGCGGGAAGGACGACGGCTCAGGTTCAGTCACTCGTCACTCTCCTGCTTTCCATATCGGCCGAAGCGAGCGGAGCAAGAGGGAAATCTCGGATCCAAGCGCAGTACGCCTTGGACGGCGGTGGAATGGACGTGAACGGTTGGTTCCAAGCCGCCCGTCCGATTACCTACGGCTGGCACGCGGAATCGCGCCGGGCTGGTTCAGCGTCAGCGCCTTGTCGTGAGGGTCGCCTTGCCTTCCATCTCTTTGCCGTCGCGGCGCCACTTGACCAACACCTCGTCGCCGGGTTTGTGCATTCGCAACGCCTGGCTGAAGTCGTAAAGGTTCTTGATGGGCGACCCCGCGAACTCGTAAATGACATCGCCCGCCTTCAGACCGGCTTTGAACGCCGGCCCGCCGTCGCGCACGTCGGAGAGCCGGAAGCCTCCGGCCACCTCGCTCATGTCGGGGACGCTCCCGAAGTAGGGACCGTAGCCTGAGTTGCTGGCCGATGCGGTCGCCACTTGCGGCTGGCGCCGCCACACGCACGAACTGCGGACGTGTGGGTGAATCGATGAGGTGTTGAGTGGTGTCGGCCACCATTTGCAGCAGGCCGGCCGCGCTCGCGGCATCGATCTTGTCCCAGGTATCGCTGGGCTTGTGGTAGTCGGCGTGAAGTCCCGAGAAGAAAAAGAGCACAGGGACGTGTGCGACGGTGAACGACTGGTGATCGCTGGAGCCGTAGCCGCCCTGCTCGGTCAGATCGAGCTTGAAGTCCGGGTACTTGGGTGCGACTTCGGCCATCAGCGCTTTGAGAGTAGTCCCCGTGGCCGTGCCTCCGACGAAAATCTTTCCATCGCGGATGCGGCCGATCATGTCCATGTTGATCATGGCGACGGCTTGATCGAGGGGCAGCAGCGGATGGTTGACGTAAGCCGACGAGCCCAGCAGGCCCATCTCTTCTCCCGAAAAATTCAAAAACAAAATACCGCGCTTTTGCTTTGGCCGGCTGCCGAAGTAGCGCGCCAGTTCGAGGACTCCGGACGCGCCCGAGGCGTTATCGTCCGCGCCAGGATGGATGGCCTTGCCCGCCATATCGGGGGCCATCGATGAGAACTCGCCCATCCCGAGATGGTCGAAGTGGCCTCCCACGACCACGTACTCGCCGGTCTCGCCGGGCAGGTAGGCGACGACGTTCGGCACGTGCTTGGACTCGCGCCGCACGTCGATGCTGGCTTCCAGTGCGAGATCGGCGGGGAAAGCAAAGCTGGCCGGCTTGAGATCCTTGTCCACCGAGGCGATCCACGATTTCACGTCCTTGCCCGCGGCGCGAAACCACTCGTCGGCCACCTCCGCTTTCACCTGTACGAAGGCGATCTCGCGGTAGCCGGGTCCGACGAGCGAGGAGAACTTGTCCAGTTCGTCGGGATCCGTGTGATTGGAGAGATCGTTAACGAAGATGACTGCCTTGGCGCCGTGGAATTTGGCGTTCACTGCCTTGTTGTCGAGTTGCGAGTGGCGCGTCATCACCTTACCGGCGAAGACGCTTTTCTCGTCGAACTCCTGGGGTTCGTGGCGCAGGACGACGACGATCTTGTCCTTCACGTCGAGCCCCGCGTAGTCGTCGTAGTTGTATTCCGGCGCGGAGATGCCGTAACCGGCGAAGACCATCGGACCGGAGAAATCGCCGGTGGCAGAGAAGTTGAACGGCTGAAACGTCTTGCCCAATTCGAGCTCGTGCTTGCCGGCGGCGTTGATCCACACGAGACCGGTTTTTCGAGCCCAGGCTCGCGTTGACGGTGACCTCGTACCGCTGCAAGTAGTCGTTGCCCGCAACGGGTGGAACGCCTGCCTTCTTGTACTCGTTGGCCAGCCACGCGGCAGCTTTCTCAAGTTCTGGCGAGCCGGTCATGCGGCCCTTCATCTCGGGTGCCGCCAGGTAGTGGACGGTGTCGCGATAGGTCGAAGCGGTAATCGCATACTGGCTGGCGGCCGCGAGTGCGGCGGTAAAGGCCAACAAGACAAAGGGCGCCGCAATCAGTCTGGCGGTCCGGCGGAATCGGGCTTGGATCAACATCGCGATGTGTCTCCTGAAGGCGATCAGTCTTCTCCGACGCGGCCGCTGTGGGGCACGCTTTAGCGTGTAGCGTCGACACTATTGTCGCCGTCCGAGCTATGCCGGTAGGAGTGCCGGCACTGCACGCTAAAGCGTGCGCCACAGTATCCAATTCCTTACAAGCTCTCAGTGCTTGCCCGGCACGGGCAGGCTGATGGAGCAACACGCCTCAGCTTCCTTCTCGGCATTTTTCGCGCGATCGAGTTCCACATCGATCAAAGACTTCAATTGCTCCCATGGAAAGTTGCCGGGCACCGGGCGGCCATTGATGTAGAGCGAGGGAGTCGAGGTGACCCGCAGAGCGCGCGCTTCGGCTACGGTGCGGTCGACTTCGGACTCAGTAGAACGTTTGTCGATGCAGGCCCCAAGCTGCATGGCGTCGAGGCCCTTGCCGGCAGCCCACTCCAGGATCTTCGTCCGGAACTGGCTCACGTCCGGCTGGGTGGTTACCTTCACTGCGTCATTGATTGCCGTCTGATTCTCAAACACGTAGTCGTGGTAGTCCCAAAAGGCCGGGGCGTTCTGGCGGTAAACGCAACGTCCCGCGATGGCGGCGGTCTTGGCCCAAGGATGGATGTTCTCCAGCGGAAACTCCTTGAAGTACAGCCGGACTTCCGATGGATAGGTCTTCAACAGGTTGTCCCGCAGGACCTTGGCCTCTTCCTTGCAGAACGGACACTCAAAGTCAGTGAAGAGAACCATCGATACTTTCGCTCCAGGGGCGCCCAAGCTCGGAGAGAAGTCGGTGTGGAGCTTCTTCAGTTCGTCGGCGAAGGGACTCTGCGCGACGTCGTAGACCGACCCGCGCACGATCTTTTGCCCGTCGTTGGATACGTAGAAGATCTCGTCGACGGAGACTTTCTGGTAGCTGCCAGTCACCTTCACCGTCTTGAAGCCGGGCATCGGCGCCGGCTCGGGGTCCGCGATCTTGACCGCGATGCGCGCGTCCCAGGGCATCAAATAGCGGATGTAGGTCTCGAAGGTGGCCTTGTCGAACGCCGATTTCTTCTCGGACTTAGCCGGTGCGGCAGTCTGGGCGAATGCGGCCAGCACAGTCAGGGCGGCAATCGAAGCCAGGCGGATCGTTCTCATGTTCTTCATTGTAATCGGCATGAGAGGAATCTACACATTGCTCCAGCGCAACAAGGCCGTACGGTCGCGGCTTCGTTTCCATGGTCTTCCGCCGACCAGCACCGAGCCGCGAATGAAAAGGGCGGTCCCTTGCGAGCAGGCTCCCGGCCGCCCCACATTAGGGCTCGATGAATGCCTGGTCTTTTAATGCCCTCCGCCTTCGAGGTCGACCTTCCCCGAGAACTTCCGGTAGACGAACGTGAAGTACGCCGCCGCCAGCAGGATGCCCGGCGCGAACCAGGCGAGTCCCACGCCCAGACCGTATTCGGGGGCCGAGGCGTTGGCGATGGTCAGGCTGAAGTTCGGGTCGGCGTTCGAGGGCAGCACGTTCGGGAAGACTCCGAAGACCACGCTGGTCAACATGCCGACGATGTACAGGCACGAAGCCAGAAACGCCGAGCCCTCCTTCTGCCGCAATAGGAAAGCAATAGAGCCGAGCAACCCGGCCAGGGCCAGGATCGGGAAGACATAACCGAGAGGCATGGCCGCGAAGCTGGCGGCCAGATGCGGCTGGATGGAGAAGCTGGCGATGGTCACGATTATAGTGAAAATGGCGACGAGCAGCCAGGCGACGCGGGCCACGCGGCGGGCGCGCAGCTGCAGTTCACCCTCGGTCTTCAGGTTCACCCAAAGCGCGCCGTGGAGCGTCAGAGTGAAGAACGAGAAAAGCCCAACCAGCACGGTGTACCAGTCCAGGATGCCTGCGTTCTTGCCAGGCAGGAAGTTGGTCCAGAGCGGCAGGAAGAATTCGTGATTCGCATCCAGCGGCACGCCGCGCACCACGTTGCCGAGCGCCGCGCCGAGGAAGATGGCGAGCAGGCCGCTGGCCAGAGCGAACACCACATCCCAGAACGGCGTCCATAAATCGTTGCTGATCTGATTGCGGAACTCGATGGCGATGCCGCGCAGGACCAGCAGCCAGAGCACCATCATCAGCGGCAGATAGAAGCCGCTGAATGAGGACGCGTACAGGGCGGGGAAGGCAAAGTACAAGGCGCCGCCGCCGGCCAGCAGCCAGACTTCGTTGCCGTCCCACACGGGACCGATGGATTTCAAAACTATGCGGCGCTCCGCCGCATTGCGGGCGACGCACAAGTGGACGATACCCGCGCCGAGATCGAAGCCGTCCAGTACGACGTAGATCGCTACCATGACGGCGACGATGCAAAACCAGATGACGGGAAGCATGGCTAGTATTTCGTCTCCTCTTTGAAATCGTTCCTCGGGGTCATTCGGCGTGCTCCGCAATGTGTTCGGGTCCCTGGCCGAGGATGCGCCAGATCAGGAACAGGCCGAGCATGAAGAGCAGTGAGTACAGCCCCATAAATCCCAGCAGGGTGAACAGGGCATTGCCGCTGGAAACATGCGGCGAGACCCCATCGACGGTACGCATCAGCCCGTAGATGATCCAAGGCTGGCGGCCCATCTCCGCCGTCATCCAGCCGGCTGTATTGGCTACGTATGGCAGCGGCATGAAGAGCACCAGGGCCCAGAGCAGAATCTTCGTCTTGGCGAGTTTCCCACGCCAAAGCTGAATCGCCGACAGGCCCATCACGGCGATAAATAGAGTCCCCAGGCCGACCATGATGTGGAAGGAGTAGTAGAGCAGCGGGATGTTGTCGGGCCACGTGTCGCGCGGGAAATCCGCGAGACCCCGCACCTCTTTCGTCCAATTGCCGTACACGATGAAACTCAGCGCGCCGGGAACGATGAATGGATTATCGAGTCTACCTTTATTCATGTCGGGCTGGCCCATGATGGCCACAGGCGAGGCAGGCCCGGTATTGAAGTGACCCTCCATCGCAGCGAGCGTCACGGGCTGATTCCGAGCCACTAATTTGCCCTGCGTGTCGCCGGTGGGGAACGCTACCGAGGATGGCGGCGATCAACCCCGCCGTTACGCCGACGCTCAGGAAGACGTGGGCATACTTTTCGCTCTTCTTGATGAACACATAGAATGCGCCGATGCCCGCCATCGCGAAGCTTGCAGTCACGATGCCGCCCAGGATGGCGTGCACGAACTGCCACGCCGCCCACTCGTTGAACACAAGCGACCACCAACTGGAGAGCAGGATCTTGCCGCCCTCGCCGATGCGATAGCCGGTGGGATGCTGCATCCAGGCGTCGGTCGCAACGATCAGGTAAGCAGACATCCAGCTTCCGATCCAGACCGCGGCGGCCGCGCCCCAATGGCCGATCCGGCCCAGCATCTTCTCGCCGTAGAGCAGGAATCCGAGGAACGTGCTTTCCAGGAAGAACGTGTACAGTCCTTCCATGGCCAGCGTGTGCCCGATCACGGCTCCAGCGTCTCGCGAGAAGCGCGACCAGTTCGTTCCGAACTGAAACTCCATCGGAATGCCGGTCACTACGCCGAGGGCGAAGTTGACGGCGAAGATGCGAGCCCAGAAGCGCGCGCAGTCGTTGTAGTGTTCGTCCTTCTTCACCAACGCCAGGGTTTTCAACACGAAGATGAGAAACCCCAGCCCTAAAGTGAGCTGAACGAAAAGATAATGGAAGGTGATCGTGAATGCGAAATGGAAACGATGAAGTGCAAGTGCGGTGTCCATACCCAAATCCCCAAACGAGTATACATTTCGGCGCGGCGCTGGCGCTGATGTTGTCAGGAGAGCTTCGCTCGCGCATCGGTGACAGCCGCAAGCGGAAAATCGCAGAGAGAAACAAGTGAAATTTTGCTCGCTGTGTCTTCTGCCTCGGCCCGATCACGAGCCGGTTTGCGCGATCTGCGATAACGATGAATTCGTTGCGATGGAAGTCGCCGAAAGCTCGGGCCTGGAGTACCGGTATTTGGTGGAGAATCACCTCGATTTGGCGTATCGCTGTCTCGAGGCGGATGTCGCCCAAGGCACTGAAGACGGACGCCGCGCCATGTGGCTGGCCTGGCTGGCGTACGCCTTCGGCGACCCGCGGGCCGTGGAAACCTGGTGCCATGAAGGCGCGCGGCTGGACCCGGATTCGCCGGAGCCTCACCTGATGCTGGGATTGGCGATGATGCGCGCCGAGCGCTGGAGCGAGGCCGTGGAAGAGTTTGAGGCTGCGCTGAGGAAGCCAGGTATCGCACTGGAGCGTCAGGCCGTGCTCGAGTCCTTCCGCGCCAACGCGTTCGCCAACATCGCGGATTGGTGACGACGGGCTCGGCCTGCCATGAATGTACCGTGGCTGTCCGTCTCCCGATTCGATATACTTCGAGTCCGGCCTGCTGCTCTTCGGCAAAGGCTGCGGAGGCTCTATGTCCAACTACAGGCTCGGCGACGATCTCGACGATTACTGCATCAAATGCAAGCGCCTGACGAACCAGTCCATCCTCGCAATCGTCGACGGCGAGCCGGCTAAGATGCGCTGCCGGACCTGTTATCACGAACAGCCCTATCGGCGCGGCGAGATCCCACCGTCAAAGAAGGATCTGAGGAAAGCCGAACTGTTCAAAGAGGTTCTTTCCGCCATCCCCGGCGTCGACCCTGCCGTGACCGATATTCCAAAAGCCGGCGAGCCGGAAGAGAAGTAGACTCGGCTCGTTACCGCCGATCCCCACAAATCCTCTCAGCGTCTGTCAGAAAATAGCCATTTCAGCGGACCTATGTGGGGCGGACTTTAGTCCGCGTGGGACTTCAGTCCCACTTCTGAAGTTCCCCTAATGCGGACAATCGGAACTGAAGTCCCGCGCGGGTTGAAACCCGCCCCACAACCGGACCCAGATGCAGCGGTTATCTCCCGACAAGGCCTTAGCCCTTCAAGGGCGCTTGTGACGTGGTGTGTCCGGCTGAGATAAGTTCTCCGCAGATATAAACTGATGTGGCTTCCCCGTGGGCTATTCTACGATCAAATCGATGTCTCCACCGGCTCGACAACTCGCGATGCGGGTCGCCAATGCGCTGAAAGAGGCAGGCTTCGCAGTCTACTTCGTCGGCGGTTGTGTGCGAGACCGGCTGCTGGGTCTGGAGACGTCGGACATCGACCTCTGCACGGACGCTCCGCCCGCCCGGTTGCGCGAGTTGTTCCCCGGCTCTCTGGCGGTCGGTGCGCACTTCGGAGTGGTGATCGTTCGCGGCGAGGGCGCTGAGGTGGAGGTCGCCACATTTCGCAGCGAACATTCCTACCGCGATGGACGGCATCCCGAAGCCGTCTATCTTGAAACCGATCCGAAGAAGGACGTGCTGCGGCGCGATTTCACCATCAATGCGTTGCTTGAGGATCCCTTCACCGGAGAAGTGCTCGACTACGTCGGCGGGCGCGCCGACCTGGCCGCTGGATCGATCCGGGCCATTGGCGAGCCGCGCGGCCGCTTTGCCGAAGACCATCTGCGGCTGCTGCGCGCGGTCCGGTTTGCGGCGCGATTTCGCTTTGAGATCGAGCCCGAGACCTTTTCGGCCATGCGGGAAATGGCAGCGGCGATTAAGCGCATTGCGCCCGAGCGCGTGAGGGAAGAGTTGACGAGAATTCTCACCGAAGGCGGCGCGCGGCGCGGACTGGAATTGCTGGACGACTCCGGTCTGCTGCGGCATGTTTTGCCCGAGGTGGAGCGGCTCAAGGGCGTGCCGCAGCCGCCGGATTTCCATCCCGAAGGCGACGTGTGGACGCACACGCTGTTGGTCATGGAGACTCTTGGCCGCTCCGAGCCGGCGCTGGCGTGGGCGGCGCTGCTGCACGACATCGCTAAACCTGAAACGATGAGCGTCGTGGACCGCATCCGCTTTCACGGCCATGCCGAGAAGGGCGCGATTCTCGCCCGGAAGATTCTGACCCGACTACGCGCTTCCAACGAGTTGATAGATGCGGTCGCTTCTCTCGTTGGCGCGCACATGCGCGTTCAGGATGTCCCGAAGATGGGCGAGGCGGCGTTCCGCCGTTTCGTCCGCCTGCCGCGTTTCGAGGACCTGCTGTTGCTGCACCGCGCGGACTCACTTGGCTCCCGTAAGGGTCTGGAGACTCTGGACCAGATCGCGCGCCGCCGCGCCACCTTGACGGAATCGGACATCCGCCCAGCGCCATTGCTGAATGGTGACGACCTGATCGAACTGGGCTACCGGCCCGGGCCGAGCATGGGGGAGATACTGCAGGCGCTTGAGGAGGAGCAACTCGAAGGGCGCCTGCGCACGCGCGAGGAAGCCGAAAAGTGGCTGCAGGGCCGCTTCGCACAGCCAGGCCAGCCTTGAGGTGAGTCCGGCGCGGGCCGCATCCAAAATCCGCAAGTTATTTCGGTCGAATGCCTTGCGAGAACGACGCTTGCTCTGGCGCGCTTTGTTTGGCTTTCGCACTGTACGATCCGGTGCCCGGGACGGCCCGGCGCATCATCGCGCTTTCACTCTCGCTGAATGCCAGCCAGCGCTGCGCCATATTGCGGTATTCAGCCTTGCCCCATTCGGCCCGCATGACGCCTGACCTCGAGTGCTCCTTGCCCATCAGCAGGTGTCCGATCTCGTGGACGGTGGCGTAAGCCGCCAGGCAGCCGAAGGACAAACCGCAGAGGTCCGCAGCCTGTCTGATCTCCGATGCGTAGAGCGAAGCGTAGCTGCCCTCAATCTCCGCGGTTCCCAAGGCGTCACCCGTCCTCTTGACGTTTCCGGGGTAGCGGCTCTGGATCCTGAACAGGATTCGGCCTGGTTCCAGATCGGCATCGCACAGGGTAGAACGGGCGTCACGGCGTCCTGCATTGCACCAGATCCATTCCGCCCGAATCCCGGAACGGGAAAGCAGGGTGCCCGTCGATAACTGCAGGTCGTGAACGGCGTCGTCCGAGAGCCCTGCGTAGTCGTGCACCAGGATCGTCAGGGTCCTATCACCATCAACAGCAGCTTGAGGGTTGGCAGCGAACACCGGCGAGCAAACCGCCGCGAGTGCCGCGAGCCTGGCCAGATTCAGTGGGGTTTTCATGGCCCGAGACTGGGCCAATGGCTCCGGAAGTTCGATGCAACGCGTCGGGAACGCAGGTTACACGGTGGTAACAGGCCAATTAGCTGAAACCAAACAAATTAGCTGAATCCAAACAGATTGGTCTATTCAGGCCGAAAACTCTGTGTTACGCTCGACCGAGCAACCATGGGTTCTCCCAGCGGAGCGGGCACAATCCGGTTTGGCGCATTCGAGTTCAACACCTCCTCCATGGAATTGCGCAAGGGGCGCACCCGGCTGCGTGTGCCCGACCAGTCCCTCGCGATCCTGGCCATGCTGCTGGAGCGCCCGGGCGAATTGGTGACGAGGGAAGCAATCCAGGCGAGGCTCTGGCCCAACGGTACGGTGGTCGAGTTCGAGCACAGCGTCAACTCGGCCGTGAAGCGGCTCCGAGAGGCTTTGTCGGACACGGCGGCCACCCCGCGATACGTCGAGACAATCCCACGCAGAGGTTACCGATTTGTGGGGGTGCTTGCACCTGAGGGCGCCGGGCGCGCGGACCTCACTCCGGGGACGGTCATCTCTCACTACAGGATTCTGGGCGAGGCCGGCCGGGGCGCCATGGGGATCGTCTACAAGGCCGAAGACACGACGCTCGGCCGCATGGTGGCCCTGAAGTTCCTGCCCGATGAGTTGGCTACACACCAGCCCGCGCTGGAACGGCTCAGGCGCGAAGCGCGCATGATCGGCGCGCTGAATCATCCTGGTATCTGCACCGTGTACGAGTTGGGAGAAGCCTCGGGGCGGGTGTTTCTGGTGATGGAGTTCCTCGAAGGAGAGTCGCTCCGCAACCGCATGGTGCGGGGACCGCTCGCGAAGGAGGAGATCTTCGACATAGCCACCCAGGCGGCGAAGGCGCTGGAGGCGGCGCATGGACAGGGCATGGTGCACCGCGACATCAAGCCGGACAACCTGTTCCTGACCCCTCAGGGAGTGGTGAAGCTCCTGGACTTCGGATTGGCAAAGCTCGTCGAGGACGAGAGCGGGGCGGCGGAGCAAACATCGATCACTGGCACGAGCGGGTACATGTCGCCCGAGCAGAAGCGCGGCGAACCACTGGATGCGAGGTCGGACATTTATTCGCTCGGTCGCGTGTTGGCGGAGCTGGCGGGGGAACCACCGCCTGCGAAGCTCGCGCCCATCCTCAGGCAGGCGCTTGCTGAAGACTTGGCGAAGCGTTGGCAGAGCGCCGCAGAGTTGAGGGCTGCCCTGGAGCGGGTGCAGCGGGGGAGACGGCCTCGCTGGTCCCTGGTGGGAGCCCTGGCGGCGGCCTCCGTCGGAGTCACTTTTGCGACTCTGTTCTGGCTCACCCGGCCGCTGCCGCCCCCGCGAATAATGGCTACGGTCCAGCTCACCAGCGATGGCCGGCTAAAGGGGGGGCCATGGCTCACCGACGGCTCGCGGGTATTTTTCAGGTCCGTCTCCGCCGCTGGCACTGACGCCAATCCGTTCGTCGGTTATGCGGCGCAGGTATCGGTGAAGGGCGGTGAATCGATCGCTCTGCCCCTGCCGGTGAAGGATGCCCTCCTGGTGGATATTTCTCCGGACCATACGGAGTTGTTGCTGTGCCGGTTAGAGAAGATTTCCGACACGCATTGTGAGCTTTGGGTAGCACCATTGCTGGGTGGATCCGCTCGGCGGCTGGGCGATCTCGCCGCTGAGAACGCTGTAGCGGCCTGGTCCCCGGATGGTCAACAAGTGGTCTATGCGAGGGACCAGGAGTTGCACATCGCACATAGCGACGGGAGGGAAGTCCGCAAGCTGGCGGCTTATCCTGGCACGCCGCTTGCGGTGCGCTGGTCGCCCGACGGGAGCCGAGTGCGTTTCTCTGTGCAAGATCGCGTCGGCGGTGCGGTTTTATCGCTCTGGGAGGCACGAATTGATGGAAACCGAGCGTTTCCGCTACTTCCTAGTTGGAAAGCAGCATCCAATGCGTGCTGCGGCAATTGGACACCGGATGGCAAGTACTTCGTTTTCCAAGCTGAAGTAAATGGAATGACCAACCTTTGGGCTCTACGCGAGAAGACGGGATGGTTTCAGCGAGCCGAGCGTGGGCCGTTCCAGTTAACCAACAGCCCGCTGAAGATGCTCTATCCGGTTCCAAGCACCGACGGCAAGCGCTTGTTCGTCGATGGTTACCAGTATCGCACTGAGTTTCTCCGTTACGATCTGGAATCCGGCAAACTCGTCCCCGCTTTCGACGGGGTATCGGGGAAAGATCTCGAATTTTCCAAGGATGGGAGGTGGGTTGCCTACGTTTCGGTACCGGACGGATCAGTTTGGCGCAGCGCGGTGGATGGTAGTCAGCGCCTGCGGCTTACTTCGTCTCCTTTTCAGGCCGCTCTGCCTCACTGGTCTCCGGATGGGAAGCAGATCGCATTCTTCGGATCGCGCGCGGTGAACCCGGCCCGGATTTATGTAGTCTCCTTCGATGGCGGCTCACTCAGGCAGATAACCAACGGAGAGAGCGGAAAGGAGGGCGACTGGGACCCGTCCTGGTCGCCGGACGGAGCGTCGCTGGCTTTCGGCACCACACCGGCGCCTGCCAGCGAGGTCTCCATTCACGTGGTGGACCTAAAGACGGGTCGCGCCTCAGCCCTGCCGGGTTCGGAGGGGATGTGGTCCCCCCGCTGGTCGCCCAATGGACGATTCATCGCGGGTCTCTCGGCGTCAGGCTCGAAGGTCGTGCTCTACGATATCCAGACGCGGAGGCAGTCCGAGCTTTCCAGCGTGTCAAGCGGGTATCCAAGCTGGTCACAGGACGGTGAGTACTTGTTCTACAAGACTAACGGTGAGGACGCGTCCTGTTGGAGAGTGCGGATGCACGACCGAAAAACGGAGCGCATCGGGTCCCTGAAGAACGAGCAGGTGGGCGGCTGGTTCGCACAGGCTCCCAACAATTCACTCATCACTGCCCGCCAGGTCGGCACCGACGAGATCTACGCTCTCGAATGGGAAGCGCCATAAGCTCTCGGGACTCGCCGGGTCTCCTCACGTGAACGAATCGGTTCGCGGCGCACACAGTCTTTGCACTGGCTCCGAGTTTTCTTTGAGGCAAGACATGTAAGGCAGACCGCGAGAAATGCTTACGGCTCTTACCGATCTTCCAGTTCCGGACAGACCGCGAATTCGGAAATTGACCCAGCGCTAAACGCGCGCCGTCGCGGTGCGCGCGCTGAAGCCTGCCGGGCGGCGGAGTTCGACGTGGACGTCGTGGGTGTCCTTCGCGGTCAGGGTGAACGTGTGGTCGATTGCCGCACCGGGCGGCAGGTCGGGCAATCGGAAACGCTGGCGCTCGACGGGGATGGCACCCTGGCCGTAGACGACGGCTTCCAGGACATAGCCGCGCAGAGTGTAGGCGGGCACGCTGTCGCGCACGCGGCCGGCGATCTTCAGCGCACTACCGTCGAGCGTTGCGGTCAGCGAATCGAGGGGACTCGATTCCTCGCGCAGGACTTCATAGGAAGGCTTGCGGTGGCCATAGACGTCCACCACACCGTGCACGCGTTGCTTCAAAGCGCCCGAGCCGCGGTCGCCAATGTGGGTCCGGTAGTCGTTGTAGCAGAAGAGAATCAGGCCGGCGATGCGTACCTCGTGTTCAACCAGCCGGACACCCGCTGGGACCTCATGCTGGCCGAAGGGTTCAAATAGGCGCCACCAGGGTTATTCCTATCAAGCCAAAGCGAGGCGCGATGGCTGCCGCTTCCACGCAGCTACTCGTTTCCCGCTGCGGCGATCACGCCAGCCTCGACGTAAGCATCCACTGCAGGACGCCGTGAGGGCGTTGGCTGGCTGCCTCGACGTCGATACAAATCAGCGCGGCCTTGCGGAAGTCCACGGCTAGGGTGGGCGCATCGAGCAGGAAGGCCGTCAACTCCCCGCAGAGCGGCTGGTGCGAGGCGATCAGCACTTCAGGCTGGTCCTTGTGCGTTCGAATCTCAGCCCAGGCGTCCTCAGGCGAGGCATCCGGAATGAACGCCTCGGAGGTGATGATCTCGTCCTCGTGCCCGACGGTCTTGGCGGTAATCTGCGCCGTTTCCAGGGCACGCGCAAAGGGGCTTGCCAGGATCAGGGTCGGCCACATGCCGCCTTCGCGAGCGCGCCGGACGACGCGCCGGACTTTCTCGCGTCCCTCCTCGGTAAGCGTTCTGTCGGCATCGCGGCCGGTGCGTGCGCTCGCCTCGGCAATTCCATGACGAAAAAGGTATAGACGCATGAAGCAGGTTCTCTCCTAAGTGTCCCATACCCGATTCGCCGGCCCCATTTGAGGCGGTATCCTCAACTCATGCAAGATTCGGGCAACGCGCTCGAGCGCGCGGCGCTGTGGAGCGCCATTGGAAGCGTGGGCGTGGTCCCGGCGTCCATCGCAGCGTCGCAACTCCTCCTGGGCCTATCTCTCGGGCTAGTGATTGTACTGATTTCCATGCGGCGGACGAACTTGCGGCTGCCCTCGGGCTGGCCTTTCCTGGCATTTTTCCTCGGTTGGACCCTGCTCTCCTGGCTAGTAAACGGACACCTGCGCGAGGGGCTTCCCCAGATCAAAAAGTTCTACGTGTTCCTCATTGTCGTGGTTGTGGCCACCATGCTGCGCGGACTCCGCGATGCACGCTGGGTGGCGTGGCTATGGATCGCCCTGTGCGGGCTGTCGTCGCTTTGGGGCTTCTGGCAATTCTGGCATAAATGGCACGCGGCTCAAGCGGCGGGGACCGATTTCTACCTCGCCTACGTGGCTTCGCGCATCTCCGGCTTCAACAGTCATTGGATGACCTTCAGCCAGCAGCTCATGCTCGGGTTGCTGGCCGGCGTGGCCTTCGTTCTGTGGGATCGGTCGACGGCGGCGAAATGGAAGCGGGCGGCGGGGCTTTCCGTGCCCGTTTGCATGGTCGCCATCATCCTGGCCATGACTCGCGGCGTTTGGTTCGCCGCCAGCGCCGCGCTGCTGTACCTGCTGTGGTCTTGGCGGCGCTGGGCGGTATTGGTCCTCCCCTTGATTGCCGTGGTGGCGTTCGCCATCGGACCGCAAGGCCTGCGCGATCGCGTGATCTCGATCGGGAAGCCGCATGGCGAGACCGACTCGAATTCGCATCGCTATGTGTGCTTTCGCACCGGCGTCGAGATGATCAAGGCGCATCCGCTGTTCGGCCTGGGTCCGGAGATGCCGGGGATTGCATTCAACCAGTACGTCCCCGCCGACATTCGCCGGCCGCTGCCCGAAGGTTTCTATGGCCACCTGCACAACATCTACACGCAGTACGCGGCCGAGCGCGGCATCCCCGCGATGCTAGCTATGGTCGGCTTTTTGCTGTGGAATCTCGGGCTGTGGGCCAGGGCGCTGGCAGGCCTTCCGCGGGATGGCACGTTCAGTCTTCACGACAACGCCTGGCTGCTTCGAGCGGGTGTCGCCATGATCGTCGCGATCCTCGTCACGGGACTCTTCGATCACGACCTCGGTGCGAGTGCGATCCTGGCCATGACTCTGGGCGGTGTAGCCGCTATCGACACTGCCTATCGGGAGACTCTGAATGTCTGATTCGCTGCGCGGAAGTGACATCATTCTGGCCGGAGGAACCGGCGGGCTGGGCTCCGAAACCGCGCGCCTGCTCGCGAGGGAAGGTGCGCGAGTGGTGGCGAGCTATCGCAGCGATCTGGTGCGAGCAACCGAACTCGGCGAAGCCGCCAAGGTGGTGCAGGCCGATCTTTCGAGTGACGCGGACCGCGCGCGTCTGCTGGACGCCGCACCTTCGCTCTACGGTTTGGCGATCTTTTCCGGCCAGCCCGCCCGCAGCGAGAAGTTGCTCGAAGAGTCGATGGCTACCAACTTTCTCGGCCCCATTCGCCTCGCGCGCGAGGCTGCGGCACGGATGAAGGAGTCGGGAACGCATGGCGCCATCGTGCTGATCTCAACAATGCAGACTTCGACCGTCTTCTCGAACTCGACTGCGTACTCCGCGCCCAAAGCCGCGCTGGTGCACGCCGCGAAGATCCTGGCGAAGGAATGCCGCGGGCCTGTGGACATCCGCGTCAACGTCATCTCGCCAGGAGTGAACGACGCCGGAATGGCCAAGGCGAGCATCGCTTCCGGCAAGTACGCGCCGTATCTCGAGAACGGTGCAATTCCGCGCTACGGACGGGCCGAGGACGTCGCGCGCGCGGTCCGCTTCTTCCTGGAGCCGGACAACTACGTCACTGGGCAGGTGCTGACCGTGGATGGCGGGCTGACGCTGTGACGCTTTATCGACGCCGTTACGGTTTGGGTGCCTTGTACAATGCGATAGGTGCTAGGAGGTTTGAATGGAACAGGAAGAGCAGCAGGCAAATCCGCCGCACGGTCTGACAAAGTTGACTTTGCGTGGCTTCAAAACGATCCGGAATCTCGTTGACTTCCATCCTAGTTTCATTTCCGTACTCATCGGCCCCAATGGCGCTGGTAAGTCGAACCTCATCTCCTTCTTCCGGTTCCTGTCCTGGGCCTTGGCGACACCGGGGCAACTCCAGGAGCACATAGCCCGAATGGGCGGCGCGAGCGCCATATTGAGCGACGGGCCGGAAACAACGAGGGAAATCGAGGCCATTCTAAGATTCGAGAATGAAAGCGGCGCGAGTGAGTACGCCTTCCGTTTGACATACGCTGCTGGCGATACCCTTATCTTCACTGAGGAGCGATATCGCTACAAACGCCACAGCGCGTCCGAGTTTCCCCCCTGGAAGTCTCTAGGCGCTGGTCACAGAGAGCCTAAGCTCATCTCGGCTGCAGAGGCGGGGAACCAGACGGCCAGAGTGATTACGATCCTGGCGAGGAAGATGGTAATCCATCAATTCCACAACACATCCGACACGGCCCGGATAAGGCAGAAGTGGAACACCAATGAGGACCGGTGGCTCAAAGAAGACGCAGGGAATCTAGCGCCTTTCTTGCTGAGGCTTCAGCGTAGCAGGCCAGAGTATTACACGCGAATTATCGAGACCATACGCCAAGTGCTTCCGTTCTTCGCTGAATTTGTGCTCGAACCCGAGTACGACCGGGTACTCCTGAGCTGGCGTGAAATCGGGTCGGACCATGTCTTTTCCGCGAGCCAAGCGGCGGACGGGATGTTGCGTGCACTCGCGTTGATTGCTCTGTTGCAGCAGCCCGAAGAGGATCTACCCAACGTACTTATACTGGATGAGCCCGAATTAGGACTCCATCCCTATGCGGTTGAAGTCCTGGCCGCATTGCTCCGCGCAGCCTCAGAGCATGTACAGGTGGTCGTCGCGACACAGTCAGTCTCGCTCATCAATGGCTTTTCGCCAGAAGACGTCGTTGTCGTGGACCGGCACGGCCGTGAGTCTGCGTTTCGGAGGCTTTCATCGGTTGAACTGGGTGAGTGGCTGGACGAATACTCTCTCTCCGAGTTGTGGGAGAAGAACGTCATCGGCGGGAGGCCGTCGCGGTGATCCGCCTGAATCTCGTCGTAGAAGGTCAGACCGAGGAAGCCTTCGTGAACACTCTGCTGAGAGACGATCTTGCAAGCCGCGACATCCAGGTCGCTGTACACTGCATCACCACCAGCCGTGGGGCAGGGCGAATCCACCGCGGCGGATTCGTGAGGTATTCGCATCTCCGAAATGATCTCAAGATTTGGAGTCGCCAGGACCAATCGGCAGCCGGCCGGTTCTCGACGATGGTCGACCTTTACAGACTACCGAGCGATTTCCCGGGCTATCGAGAATCGCGATTGGAGCGTGATCCGATCCGACGGGCCAAACATCTCGAAGAGGCATTCGCGATCGACATTGCAGACCGCCGATTTATTCCTTACATCCAGGTCCATGAGTTTGAGGCGCTGCTGTTTTCCAAGCCTGACGTTTTCTCTGCCGCCTTTCCTGGGCAGGATGACAGAGTTGCCGAATTGGGCCGCATTCGAGGGGCATTTGACGGTCCAGAGTTTATTGACGACGGCCCAGAGACAAGTCCCGCCAAGCGGATCAAAGCCATCTTCTCGGACTACGAAAAGGTAATTGCGGGCGTGCAGATTGCTCACCGCATTGGATTGGACGCGATGCAACAGGAATGTGCCCATTTTGGCGCTTGGCTGGAGACGTTGCGATCTCTCGCCGATGCCTCGGCGTGAAACTGCGCGTTGCGTTACTCTGCCGAATCCGTGCCTGGGGCGCAGTCCGCTTCTTCCTGGAGCCGGACAACTACGTCACCGGGCAGGTGCTGACCGTGGATGGTGGACTGACGCTGTAATATCGAAAACGGCCATGGAATTCTCTGTGCCTTCGAATTGGATGGTCTGGTTCTACCTGATCGCGACCGCCGTAGCGATCCTCTGGCTGTCCTGGCAGTACGCCCTGGCGGTCGAAAGCACGAAATGGACTCAGGTGCAGGGAAAGGTCATCAAGGCGTGGGTGGAGGAGACGAACGATGACGGCCCAAACTACTCGCCTCGAGTGGAGTACATCTACAAGGTGAACGGCCTGATCTACACCTCCTTCACCTTGCGTCTGACCGGCAACTTCACGTGTGGGAAAAGGCGCGCGCAGCGAATCGCGGACTACTACCAGTACAAGGATCCGGTGAACGTGTGGTACGACCCGGCCAACCCCGAGCGTGCAGCTTTGAAGCCCGGCGGCGCCGGACGGCTGCTCGCGGGTCTCATCGTGGTCAGCATCCTGGGGCCATTGCTGGCCTTTGCGGCCAGCGATGCAGGCCAGCAGTTCCTGGCCCAGTTGGGAATCCACTTCGAGGAGTGAGGGTCCCTGTGAGTTGGGCGGCGCTGGACCGCCGCTCCAGGCGCACGCTCCGAATCGCATCAACGCTTTCCGCCTATCAGCCCGATGGTATAGAGTGATTTTGATCAGCTATCCCACTGGGATCATCATTTCGCGAGGTCTAAAAAACATATGGACAAGTTGAAAGCAGCAGTCATCGGCGCCGGCTTCATGGGCCGGACGCACGTAGAGAATCTCCGCCGTCTTGGCTTCGTGGAAGTGGCCGCGGTGGCCGCCATCACCGAGGACGAAGCAAAGCGCTTCGCCGAGAGCGCCCACATCGATTGGGCCACCGCCGACGTCGATGCGATTCTCGCCGACAAGTCCATCGATGGCGTCCACATCTGCACGCCGAACGCGCTGCATTACCCCATCGCCATGAAGGCGTTGAAGGCTGGCAAGCACGTGCTCAGCGAGAAGCCTCTGGCGTTGTCCGCCGCCGAGGCCAAGAAGATGCTCGACCTTGCGGAGAAGAAGAAGCTCTGCCACGCGACCAACCATAACCTGCGCTATTACCCGATGACGCAGCAGATTCGCCGCATGATTGAGAACGGCGAACTGGGCGAGATCCTCAGCGTCGACGGCCACTACTCGCAGGACTGGCTGCTCTACGATACCGATTTCAACTGGCGCATTCTGCGCAAGGATAACGGCACTCTGCGCGTGGTCGGCGACATCGGTTCCCACTGGATGGATATGATCCAGCACCTCACCGGCCTGCCGATCACGGCCCTGTGCGCCGATCTAGAAATCTTCCATAAAGTGCGCAAGCAGCCCAAGGTGGCTATCGAAACGTTCGCCGGCACGAAGCTCAGGCCCGAGGACTATAAAGCAATCAAGATCGACACCGAGGACTTCGGCGCCGTGATGCTTCATCTTGGTGATCGCGCCCGTGGCGCCTTCACAGTGAGCCAGTTGGCGGCCGGATGCAAGAACCGTTTCGAGTTCATGATCTGCGGCACCAAGGCGAGCGTGAGCTGGAACCAGGAACAGCCCAACAGCATTTGGATCGGTTATCGCAATGAGCCGAATCGCATCATGCAGAAAGATCCGTCGATGATGGATCCCAAGGCGGCTCCTTACTCCAGCTATCCGGGTGGGCACGCCGAGGGCTATCCGGACGCGCACAAGAACCTCTTCAAGAGCTTCTGGTCGCGCATCGCCAATCCGAGCCTCCCCATCGAATACCCGACGTTCGCCGACGGCCTGCGCGGCATGCAGTTGCTCGAAAAAGTCATCGAGAGCAATAAGAAGCGCGGCTGGGTGAACACCGGGTTCGGCAAGAAGCCGGCAGGCAAGAAGCCCGCTTCGAAGAAGTAACAGGTATATTGTGAGACGCTGTGGGGCGGCGCTCCTGCGCCGCGTGGGGTCTCCAGACCCCGCTCCGGAACGATTTGCGGGCCCTGGAGGGCCCGCGCGGCGCTGGAGCGCCGCCCCACACTGGACTTTTGGCGCTACGAGGTCCTGACCGTGACCTGGCAGTCCAGGCCGAGCCACCCGAACTCCGGTTCGTTGCCTGGAGGCACGGTGAAGGAGAGGGCGTCCTCGGCGTAGTCGCACACCACGAACTTCTCAAGCGTGCCGTCGCACACCGCCAGCGTCACGCCGTATGTGCCGGGCGCCAGACGCGGCATCGTCCATTGGAATTCGACCGTCAGGTGATCTCCGGCGATCAGCGGCGGCAGCAGGTACCCTTCCCGCGTGGTGTTCGTGCTGAACAGGCTGAGCCCCTGCCGGTCGCGCACCAAGAAGCCTCCTATGGGCAACGGCAGCGGCTGCTTCACGCGAAAACTGAATCGGACCACGGCACTGTCTCCTGCTCTGAAGACAGTCTCGCCCGAGGCAGGGCCAACAATTCCATCGGGAGTCAGAAACGCCGCGCCGCTGACCTCGGCCCGCTGGTCGCCGAAACGGTGGCCGGAGAAATTCAACGGCGGAGCGAGTTCGGGCGCGACGAAAGGCGGGCGATCAGGCTGGTTTTCCCACTCGCCGGCGAGCGATTCCGCGTCCCGCACGGCCATGCTGGCCAAGTACTCTCCCACCACGCGATCAGTCTCGCCCAGGGTCTTCATCGCGCCCGATTCCAGCCACATGCAGCGATCGCAGATTGCCTTGACGTCCTCGGCCGAGTGCGACACGAACAAAATGCTCAGGCCGTTCTCGCGCATCTGGTGGACCCGCCGCATGCAGCGCTGCCGGAATGCGATGTCTCCCACCGCGAGGGCTTCGTCCACCAGCAGGATGTCGGCATCGACGTGAATGGAGACCGAGAATGCGAGCCGCATCAGCATGCCGCTGGAATAGGTCTTCACCGGCTGGTCGAGGAAGTCGCCGATGTCGGCGAAGGAGGCGATCTCGTCGAAGCGCGCCTCCGTTTCCTTCTTGCTGAGACCGTGCAGCGACGTGGACAACTCCACGTTCTGGCGGCCTGTGAACTCAGGATTGAAGCCAGAGCCGAGTTCGAGCAGCCCGGCCAGGCGGCCGTTCATCTCCACGGTGCCCCGCGTGGGTCTCAAGATCCCCGCGGCGACTTGCAGCAACGTACTCTTGCCCGATCCGTTCGGTCCGACGATGCCTAGCGACTCGCCGCGCTTCAGCTCGAAAGAGACATCGCGCAGGGCCCAGAACAGCTCCGGCTCTCCCTGCAGCACCTTGGGCAGCAGCGCGCGCAGACGCGCCGAGGCTTTATCTTCGATGGGATAGGCTTTGGACGCGCCCCGAACGCGAAGCAGAATGTCGCCGCTATTCACGCCGCCGGGCTCAACCTTCATCGGTCAGCCCTTTCCTCCCCGAAACGGAGCCGCGACCGTGAGGGAGCGGTTGCATTATTTCGTAGGTCCTCCCTGGGAACGCCGATCTCCAGATCGGCTCCGATTGCCCCTCGGCGGCGATGGGGCGTGCAGGAATGCCAGCGCGGTATTGGCGCGAGGGAATGTTGAAGTATTGACGCCACCGCACTTCACCGGACGGCATGCAGCACCGTCCGCTCGACCGCGAATCCGGAGGATTGCACGATTGCCGTGTGACGTCCCATTTCCCGCACCTCGCGGAATCCGAGCTTGAGCAGCAACTGCTCCAGGCAGGATCGGTTGGGCATCCACCAGTTCACTTCATCCTCTGCCGGCACCGCGCCGCCTGTATAGAGCATCGCGGGAACATCCTCTGATGTACCGGGGATCCGTTCGACAATCGCCAGCGTGCCGCGGCAAACCGAAGCGAGCGCCGCCAGAGCCTTCAGCGGATAAAGCGTGTGCACCAGGATGTCGCCCGCGAGTACCCAATCGAACCCCTCGCCGCAGCCGAGCGCTTCGGGCGAAACGTCGTAGACGTTCAGATAACGCCGATTGGTCCGGACACCGAGCCGTTGTTCGCAGAACCGGTATGGGCCTTCGAGCAGGAGCCGGTACAACTCTTCCTCGGAATGCGTCCCCGTAGCGTCGCCCGCGAACATCATGCGTTCGATTTTGAGCAACGACTGGGCGACATTCTGTCCCGGGAAACGGTCGAGGCCGCGCAGCGAAGGGAGTTCGATGCAACTGACGCGCGCCCCTCTGCGTGCGCATTCGAACGTAAAGAAGCCGGTGGCCGGGCCCGCGTCCAACACGCTCTCTCCGGCGAACGATTCCGGCAGACCGAACTGCGCCCATTCCGCCCTGTAGTCGAAGATGCCCGGCGTCACTAAGCCATCGCCCAAATCGACCGCGTGGTACCAGTAGTAGCGCTGCAACTCCGCGGGCAACCCCTCGGCTTCGACGCGCCGCAGGAAGGCTTCTCTCCGATCGTGGTACGCGGTCTCAAACTCGTTGTGCATGAGGATCGCTTCCATGCCGGTTACTTCCACGCCGCCACGACGACGCGCTTCCCGCGCGCATGCTGCTCGTAGGCTCCCTCTGGCGGGCGTACGAACTCAATCTTGCGGAAGCCGGCATGGCGCAGCATCGCTTCCAGAGCGCGGGGCGAGGGACAACTCACCAAGGGCGCGATGCCCGTTTCGCGATTGCCGTCCTTATACTCGCCACTCTCGTCGATCAGGGCCAGAATGCCCTGATAAGGCCGCGTCCATGCGCGCGCGCCCCACTCCGTGACGCCTTCCACCTCGTCGACCACCTGGGTTTCCAGGACGCAAAGTTCGCCCGTGACCGCGCTGACGTTGCGCAGACAGAGCATCGGATCCATCACGTGGTACAACACGCCCAGGAAGAGCGTCAGAGGGTAAACCGTCTGCTCGGCCGCGAGCGTCTCCACCTGTCCCGAACGGAACTCGAGATTCGAAACACCTGTGGCGGCGAGAATGAACTCGGCACGGCGCCGGCTCTCCTCGCGCGGCTCCAGGCCGATCACCCGGCGTGTGCCCATCCGTGCCAAAGCCAGCGAGTAGAAGCCCTCGTGGCATCCGATGTCCAGGCAATCCACCTCGCTCAGGCGCTCGCCAAAATGCTCGCGGACGACGCGCTCCATCATCTCCTGGCGCGTGCCGAAGATGCCCTCGACCTCCGGCGGCACGGCCGATGCAGTGCGCAGTCCGTCGCCCAGATCGAACGAATAGAACCATGGCGACAACTCTTCCACGCCGCGCCGGACATCTTCTTCGCTGAGGCGCGAAGCCACCCGTGTATAAGACTGCATGCGAACTTCCCATTTTAGGGCACGCGCGAATTCAAACGCTTCTCGTGCGCACGATTCTCAGAGGCGCCGGGAGCCGTGCAAACCGTACTAATATGTTTTGATTATTGAAATCAACACCGCCGATGTGGCACAACATCCACAAATGAGGCCAGAGGGGCTGGCTCGGCGCTGGGACCATTTTGTCTCCTGCGCATCTGCGCCGTTTCTCGCAACCTGCGCGCCCTGGCACTGATGGAAATCGGTGGAGGCGTCAGTGGTTTCGTGTGCAGGTTGCGGGCGATTCGGCATAAGCTCGAACGGGTCGGTGTCAGGACGATTGGCGAGAGAGGAAGTGCGCGATGAATCGAACTGGGAAGTTCGCCGCGGCCGCGTTCGCAGTTCTGCTGGTCAACAGTCTGTACTTGTGGTCCACGGCCCAGGCATCCATTTTCTACATCTCTAATATCTTGGTTCACTTCGCGTTAGGCGTGGGGCTGACGGTTGTCTTCGTGTGGCTGATGATGAGCTCGGCCGAGATTCGCAGGCGCATGAGTTGGGCCGCGCCGGTGCTGCTGGCCAGCGCGATTCTGGGCGGATTCCTGCTGTGGAAAGGCGCGATAACCGCCAATCACGCGGCTCTTGTGGCGCACATCGTCTCCGGGTTCTTGGGCGCGTTTCTGCTCGCCCTGGCACTCCGCTCCAGGCAATTCTGGGCAATCGGAACCTTCGCAACCCTCGTGTTCACCGCATCCGCGGGCTACCATCGCGCCTATCCCTGGGCGAGCGCGACGGTTCGAAATCCCACTGTAGTGCCGACTTCGATGCAGGAGGAGGGGGCGGGTGCGGAGTCGCCGTTCTGGCCTTCCTCGGCACAGACCAATACGGGCAAGACCATCCCGTCCAAATTCTTCATGGAATCGAAGCGCTGCGGAGAATGCCACAAGGAGATCTACGACCAGTGGAATTCCTCGGCCCACCACTTCGCTTCGTTCAATAACCAGTTCTATCGGAAGGCCGTCGAGTACATGCAGGACGTCAGCGGCACGCAGGGGTCGAAGTGGTGCGCCGGTTGCCACGACCACGCGATGCTCTTCAGCGGCAAGTTCGAGCGTCCGGCCCGCGAGCAGATCGACACTCCCGAGGCGCAGGCGGGACTCGGTTGCATCTCATGCCATTCCATCAGTGAAGTACACGGTTCCATGGGCAACGGGGGCTTCACGCTCGAATATCCCGAGATGCATGAGCTGGCGACGAGCGATAATCCGGTCGTCCGCTGGGTCCATAATTTCGTGACGGAGAAAGCTCCCGAGGCCCACCGCCGGACCTTCTTGAAACCCTTCATGCGCAATTCGGCGGAGTTCTGCTCGGCCTGTCACAAGGTCCATTTCGATGTGCCGGTCAACAACTATCGATGGATCCGCGGCTTTAACGACTACGACGCCTGGCAGGCTTCGGGCGTCTCCGGCCAGGGCGCACGCTCGTTCTACTACCCGGAGAAGCCATTGACGTGCGGCGGTTGCCATATGCCGCTCGTTCCCGCCAATGACCCCGCGGCGCGCGACGGCATGGTTCACAACCATCGTTTTGCCGCTGCCAACACGGCCTTGCCAACGGCAAATCAGGACGAGACCCAGTTGAAGGCGGTTCAGGGATTCCTCAAATCGGGCTTCATCACCGTAGACATTTTCGCAGCCACGCCGGCCGAAGAAGCGCCGGGCGTTCAGATGCAGCGCCGCGCGGCTGCCGACCACGCACAGCAGGCCATGACCTCCATCGCGGTCGGCGAAGAGGCCGAGACCGCGCAGCAGTTCTTCCTGCGCGAGGTGAGCAAAGTCGCCGCGCCGCTGGATCAGGCGGGTTCGCGCTTTAAGCCCGGCTCGACGGCCCGCGTCGACGTCGTCGTGCGCACGAAGAAGATCGGCCACTTCTTCCCTGGTGGCACGGTGGACGGCTTCGATGTCTGGTTGGAACTCGAAGGCCGCGACGCCACGGGCAAGCGGATTTTCTGGAGCGGCAAGGTGGACGACAACGGCAAGGGCGCGGTAGAGAAGGGCGCGCACTTCTACAAGTCGTTCCAACTTGACGGCGACGGAAATCCGATCGACAAACGCAATGGCTGGCAGACGCGCAGCTTGCTTTATGTAAGGCAAATTCCGCCGGGCGCCGCGGACGTCGCTCATTACCGTGTGAAGATTCCGCAGGACGCCAAGGGCCCCATCACTCTCACCGCGAAGCTGAATTACCGCAAGTTCACCTGGTATTATAGCCATTTCAGCTATGCCGGCCAACCGAAGCCTAACCAGGATCCGAGACTGGTGAGCGTGCATTTCGACAGCCGCGAGTATGACTTCTCGCCGTCGAACATCCCCGCGAACGTCTCCGGCAAGATCAAGGGCCGCATCCCCGATCTGCCGATCACGACGCTGGCGCAATCTACGGCGAAACTAGAGTTAGGGATTCGAAGAGCTCCTTCGGATTGGAAGCCGGTGGTGCGCAGGGCGGATCGCGAACGCTGGAACGACTGGGGCATCGGCCTGCTGCTGCAAGGCGACCTGAAGGGCGCGGAGTATGCCTTCACGCGAGTTACGGAAGCCGATCCGGAGTATGCGGATGGTTGGCTGAACATCGCTCGCGCGCTGGTCCAGGAGGGCGAGATGGATGCCGCCAAGCCGTATCTCGAAAAAGCTCTGAAGATCGATCCGAGTTTGGCCCGAATCTACTTCTTCAAAGCGATGGTGGAGAAAGCCGACGGCGATTACGAAGCTGCGCTGGCATCGCTCGGACGCGCCGCATCGATGTATCCGCGCGATCGCGTGGTGCAGAACCAGATCGGGCGGCTGAACTTCCTCAAGCGCGATTTCGCCACGGCGGCGGACGCGTTCCAGAAGGTTCTCGCCATCGATCCCGAGGACGTGCAGGCGCACTACAGCCTGATGCTCTGTTACCGGGGCCTCGGCGATACCGATAAGGCGAAGCGTGAGGAGACTCTGTTCCGCCGCTTCAAGGCGGACGAGGCATCGCAAGCCGTCACCGCCAAGCTGCGCGCACTCAGCCCCGAAGACAACAACGAGCGCCAGCAGATACACGAACACGAGAGCGTAAAACTCCAATGAAAAAACTTGTTCTCGCGGGCCTGGCCTGCCTCGTCGCGCTCGCACAGGGGCGCTTCACCGACGTCACAAAGCAGGCCGGCATCCAGTTTGTCCATAACGCGGGCAAGGCCGGCAAGAAGTGGCTGCCTGAGACCATGGGCTCGGGCGTGGCCTTCATCGACTTGAATGGCGATGGGCTGCCCGACATCGTGCTCGTCAACAGCAAGGACTGGACGCCGCGCGGGCGGCGCTCGCTCGCGGGTCTGTACAGGAACAACGGCAACGGCACGTTCACCAATGTGATCGCCGGCAGCGGCCTGGACGTGGAGATGTACGGCATCGGCATCGCCGTCGCCGACTATGACAACGACGGCAAGCCGGACATCTACATCACCGCGCTGGAAGGCGACCGGCTGTTCCACAACGAGGGCAACTTCAAGTTCAAAGATGTGACGGCTTCGAGCGGCATCAAGAACGCGTCGTTCGGCACGTCGGCGGCGTGGTTCGATTACGACCGCGACGGCAAGCTCGACCTGTTTGTCGCCAACTACGTGCAATGGACGCCGAAGGGCGACCTGAAGTGCTCGCTCGATGGGGTCAGCAAGAGCTATTGCACGCCGGAGTCGTACAAGGGACAGGCCAGCCGGCTGTTCCACAACCTCGGCAACGGCAAATTCGAAGACGTGACCATGAAGGCGAAGGTGTTCGATCCGACCTCGAAGTCACTCGGCGTGGCGATTCTCGACTACAACAACGATGGCTGGCCCGACATCTTCGTCGCTAACGACACGCAGCCGAATAAGCTCTATCGCAATCTGCAAAACGGCACGTTCGCCGAGGAGGGCCTGGCGGCCGGCGTTGCGTTCGGCGAGGATGGCGTGGCGCGCGGCGCGATGGGCGTGGACTCGATAGATTACGACGGCTCGGGCCACGCGGACCTGATTGTCGGCAACTTCACGAACCAGATGGTGAGCCTCTACCGCAACGAAGGGCACGGCCTGTTCGTAGACGAAGCCCCGCGCTCGGCGGTGGGGCGAGCGTCCCTGCTGAGCCTGGCGTTTGGCGTCTTCTTCTTTGACTACGATCTCGACGGCTGGCCCGACCTGTTCGTCGCCAACGGACACATCGACGAAGAGATCGGCCGGGTCCAGCCCCGCATCAAGTACGAGGAGCCGCCGCTGCTATTCAGGAACCAGGGGCATGGACGCTTTGAGGATATGAGCGCGCGCATGGGCGACGAATTCAAGCGGCCGATTGTAGCGCGCGGCGCGGCCTACGCCGACTACAATGGCGACGGAGCACTCGACATCATCGTCACCACGAACAACGGCCCGGCGCATCTGTTCCGCAACGACGGCAACGCCAGCGGCAATCACTGGTTGTGCATTCGGCTGCAGGGCACCAAATCGAATCGCGACGGCATCGGAGCCGTGGTGCGCGTGAAGTCGCCGAATCACTCGCAGTGGCAGACCGTTCACTCGGGCTCGAGCTATGCTTCGCAAAGCGACCTGGCGCTCACGTTCGGCCTCGGCAAGGACACGCAGGTTCAATCGCTCGAAGTGCAGTGGCCGAGCGGGGTCAACGAGACGATTCGCAACGTGCGCATCGATAAGTCGAATCTGATCGTCGAGGGCAGCGGCGCGGCTACATCCAAGTAGTCGCGCCTGGCAGGCAGTGGAGGACCGGTTACCGGTAGCGCGGTTCGGGAGTAATCTCCCCAAAGCCGACATTCGGGGAATTGAAAGCCCAGCCTACGCGACTATCGAATCGCCTTGTAGATCAGAAACCCTGCTGAAAGCATCGCCAGCGCGAGAACTCCAGCCAGCACCACGCTCTTCGATACGACGAAGAATACAATGGGCCCCCAACATAAACCGTAAGCCACAAGCGAGACCGTGATCCCTAGAGGAGAGGTCTTGGCCTCTGCCGGATCGGCTAGCGGATGATGCTTGGCAAGCTCAGCACGAATAGTCTCGAACCCCTTAACCGCCTTGGGAATCGTCATACTCCCGAAGGGTTTAACGCTCACGACGACTAGCCACCATCGCGCTTCGCGAAGGGATCGGATTTCCGTATAGTTAATCCTTTCATCCGGAAATCCCTCCCGCCTCTTGGTGATCCCGTCCTCATCCATGAGGAGGACTATCTCGCGGCCCCAGCGGTACAACCCTCCGCGAAAGGCAAGCATAAGCGAGCCTATGACCGCTCCGAAAAGGGCAGTCCCTATCACGTAGTTTGTGACCTCTGAGCCTTTAGGCAGTATTCCCGAAATGGCCAAGACCAGGATCAATGCAGTTGTTGCAAGAAACAAGCCGAACGCAGCGCATACCAAGAGTCGTTCCGCTCTGACCACGCGCTTCTTCTCCAACGAATCGTACTCGAACCTAAGTGACTGCACGAGGTGTTACCGTATTGTCGTTCCTCTTTCCTTCTAGCTTCTTTAGCATCTTAGCGAATGCCTCCGGTGCTTGGCCGAAAATCGTCGCTGACGACGCAGTGCGAATGTCCGAGGTCCAGCACTACGTCCCCGAAAACGGAAAGCTCCATTGCTCTGCCCCCGTGGCGCTGACACCTCAGGAGTTCGTCACCTTCTGGCTGCGTCTTCCCTGGAACAAGGTCTCCGAGTGGACATCGCAAACCGGCCGCGCCAGCATGTTCAGACCGTTACCGTTCTTGCTCAGGGGAGTGATATGGGAATCGGTTGCAGACGCGGCCCGAATCGCTCATGGGGGGATTGTCGCGCATCCGGACGTTGGCACGAAAAGGTACTCTGAGAGATTACTCCCGATAAGTTATCGTAGTTTGGGCCGATCACTCGCAACCGTGCGCGATCCGGATCAAGCAGAACATGGTAACGGACCCGCCGCCCAGCATTCCAACACAGTATTCCGTTCTGTGTCACGCTGTTGAAATCCCTCGGTTCGGATTGGGCGGGAGCCTCGCGGCACTGACATAAAAAGCGACATGAAGACAGCGATTGCTATCCGCCACCTTGCCTTTGAAGATCTAGGCACTTTCGAGGACGTTCTGCTCGCGCGCGGTTTTCAGATTCGCTACCTCGAAGCGGGCATCGACGATCTCTCTTCGTTCGACCCGCTTGAAGCGGATCTGCTGGCCATGCTCGGCGGTCCTATTGGCGCATACGAGGAAGATCTCTATCCCTTCGTTCTCGACGAAATCCGAATCGCGGAACGCCGTCTCGCTTCAGGCCGTCCATTGCTCGGAATCTGTCTGGGTGCGCAAGTCATGGCGCGCGCTTTGGGCTCGCGCGTGTATCCGGGCCGCGCCAAGGAGATCGGTTGGACTCCGCTGAGTCTTACCGAAGCCGGCCAATCCGGGCCAACGGCTCATCTGTCGCCGGAGCTGACCAGCATGCTTCATTGGCACGGCGATACTTTCGACCTGCCATCGGGCGCGACGCTGCTCGCCTCCACGCCGCTCACCCAAAACCAGGTATATGCCTGCGGCGCGGCTGCGTTGGCTTTTCAATGTCATCCGGAAATTCGCGCGAAGTTCATCGAGCGCTGGCTGGTGGGGCACGCCTGCGAACTCGCGCACGCCGGCATCCGTCCGTCTGAACTGCGCGACGCGACGGCGCGGTTCGGTCCCACGCTGGAAGCGCAAGGCCGGAAGTGCTTCGAGGCGTGGCTGGCTGAGACTGGGGCGTAGCCGTCATGGTAGGACAGACCATCGCGCAGCGTGGTCTGGTACACCAGGCTAAGCCTGGCTGATCTTGTGAGTTGAAAGGAATTCACCATGCAAATTGCTCATTCGTGCATGTAGCGGAACCGGAGCGAGTCGGGGTAACCCGGCTGGTGGAAACTGGGGAAGCAAACCTGTGAGCCGTAGTGTTAGCAAACCCGATTCGGCCTCGTGACGCTAATGAAGGTGGCCAGTCCTCCAGACAGGATGAAGCCTGCCACCGGTGGGGAAGCAATGAGCAAGCACTCGCCGGGCCTTCCGGGGTGATTGGGGACAGCGCGCAGGAATAGATCAGTCGAGGAACCTGGGAGACCCGGCAGGGTGGGGGGAGGGCAACCGAGCCCCAACGGCCCGAGGGAATGCATAACCGAGGGAACGGCTCTGGCCGGGAGTCGGAGCGGCTCATACGAGCGAGGAAGCGGGGTAACGCCCGTGGAGCAAAGGGGCCGCACTGAAAGCATTGCTGCTGTAAGAAGAAAGGAGAGCCGCTTGGAAGAGATTCCCGCTACGGAACAATGGCCGCATATCGAAGCCCTGAACAAACAGGGGAGTGGAGACGGACGGCCGGATAAACTCTCTTTGCTGAGACAGAAGCTGAGCCAAAAGGCCAAGCAGGAGCCGAAGTTCCGGTTCTACGTGCTGTACGACCGGATCTATCGGCGCGATGTGCTGGAAGCGGCATGGCAACGGGTGCGCGCCAACCAGGGAGCGCCCGGAGTGGACGGCGTGACGATCAAACGGATCGAAGCGTCGGAAGCGGGTGTGCAGGGGTTTCTGGACGAGCTTCAGGAGTCTTTGCGCGCCAAGAGCTATACGCCGAAAGCGGTACGGCGCGTCTACATCCCGAAGGCGAATGGGAAGCTGCGGCCGTTGGGTATCCCAACGGTGCGGGACCGGGTGGCGCAGATGGCAACCCTGCTGATTCTGGAGCCGATCTTCGAAGCGGATTTCGAGGACTGCTCCTATGGGTTCCGTCCGGGCCGGTCGGCGCACCAGGCGTTGGCGGAGATACGCGGGCAGGTCCAGGCCGGCTATCAAGCGGTGTACGACGCGGACCTCAAAGGCTATTTCGATTCGATTCCGCACGACAAACTTCTAGCTTGCGTGCGCATGCGAGTGGTGGACCGGAGTGTGCTCAAGCTGATCCGGATGTGGCTGGAGACCCCAGTCGTAGAGCCGGGTGAGCAGGGCCAGCCGGAGCGCTGGAGTCGGCCCCGCCAGGGTACTCCCCAAGGCGGGGTGATTTCGCCGCTGCTCAGTAACTTGTATCTGCATTGGTTCGACAAGCTGTTTTATCGAGCCGATGGGCCAGCCCATTGGGCGGGAGCCAAGCTAGTGCGCTATGCCGACGACTTCGTGGTGCTGGCGCATGAGCAAGGAACGCGTCTGACGGGTTGGATTGAATCGAAACTCGAAGGCTGGATGGGGTTAGAGATCAATCGGGACAAGACACGGGTGGTGAACCTGCAAGTGGAGGGAGCGAGTCTGGACTTTCTGGGCTTCACATTCCGCTACTACGCGAGCCTGCAAAGGCGCGGAGGGCGGTATCTCAATGTGAGTCCGTCGGTGAAAGCGCTGAAGCACGAGCGGGAAGAGTTGCACGAACTGACCGAGTACCGGCAGTGCTCGAAGCCGATCCCGCAGGTGATTCAGGAGTTGAACCGGCAACTGAAGGGCTGGAGGAACTACTTCGACTTTGGCTATCCACGCCAAGCTTTCCGAGCGATGGACGCGTACGTTCGCCGCCGTCTCACGCAGCACTTGAGGCGGCGCAGCCAACGGTCCTACCGGACGCCGGAAGGGGTCAGTTTCTATGAGCAAATCCAGCGCTTGGGGCTGGTGAAGCTGTAGCGGCTGGCAACCGTGCAACTGCCTGCGCATGCCCCAGGCGAGACGTTTTCAGGAGAGCCGGATGCCGGGAAATCCGCTTGTCCGGTTCGACGAGGGGAGAGTGGGTCGCACCGCAAGGTGTCGCCCTCTCTCCTACTCTACTCGGTGGCGCATGCTCTCTCGCACAGTGTGAAAGCTGACGATGTCCTCAAGACTTGACAGACGACGCAAGCGATCGTCTGTCCTACTGTCGTCTGTCCCACTTCCGACCGCCGCGATATTATGATCTTTCGAGGCGCCGCGCACGTTCGCCGTCGCTCAAACTTCCATCAACATCATGACTCCCAAATTTGAACTGGCCGCCATCACCGACGAATTCTCTCCGCAACTGGAACCGGCCCTGGATGCCATGGCAGCCATTGGCATGACCGGCGCCGAACTGCGCGTCGTGTGGGGCAAGAACATCATGGACCTGAGCGACGATGAGGTGGTCCGTGCGATGGACCTGATCCACGCCCATGACATGCACGTGCTCTCCATTGCCTCGCCGCTGCTGAAATGCGTTCTGCCCGGCGGAGGCGATGTCGATACGCGCTTCCAGCAGGACATGTTCAACTCGAACCAGACCATCGACGACCAGCCGAGGCTGGCGGAGCGCGCGCTGCGTTTGTGCGAATTGACCGGCGCGAAAGATCATTCGCGTGTTTTCTTACTGGCGTACGGTGGAGCCCTCGCGCTGCCATGATGCGATCTGCAAGGCGCTGATCGGCCTGGGCGAACTCGCCGCGCCGCAGGGCGTGATCATCGGCCTGGAGAACGAGCATGCCTGCAATGTCGGCCTGGCGTCCGAGGTGGTGAAGGTGTTCGCGGATGTTCCCAACGCGAACGTGCAACTGGTTTGGGATCCGGCCAACATGCTGGTCGGGGGCGAGTCGCCGTTCCCCGGCGGCTACGGGATTCTGCCGAAAGACCGGATCGCGCACGTTCACGCCAAGGACTGCCACGTGGACGGCCACAAGCCCGAGTGGGGGCCGCTGGGCACGCGCGACGTCGATTGGAAGGGCCAGATTGCGGCGCTGCTCGCCGACAGCTACAAGGGCGCGGTGAGTTTGGAGACTCACTGGCCCGGCCCCGGCGGCGACAAGATGCTGGCCAGCACCATCTGCGGCTGGAACCTGCGCGGGTTGCTCTCGGCTTAGCTCAGTGGGGCGGGGCTCCGTTGTGGGGCGGCGCTCCAGGTCCGCGTGGGGCCTCCAGGCCCCGCCCGGATGGATTTGCGTGCTCTGGAGAGCCCGCGCGGACCTGGAGGTCCGCCCCACCAGAGGAGCGCCGCCCCACATCGGCTGGCTACTCCTCCGCCAACCACTTGTAGATCAGTCCGCCGAGCGCCCCGCCCACGATCGGCGCAAGCCAGAAGAGCCACAACTGCTCCAAGCGCCCAACCGCCTGCGAAGAGTGCGGGACCGGTGCTGCGCGCCGGATTCACCGACGTGTTGGTCACCGGAATGCTGATCAGGTGAATCAGGGTCAGGCATAGGCCGATGGCGATCGGCGCGAATCCTGCCGGTGCGCGCTTGTCCGTCGCACCCATGATCACGAAGACGAATATGAACGTCAGAACGACCTCGGCGATAAGGCACGCGAACAGGGAATAGCCCCCCGGCGAATGAGCCCCGTAACCATTGGAGGCGAAGCCGCCGCTCAGGCTGAATCCCGCTTTGCCGCTGGCGATGACGAACAACACGCTAGCGCCCGCGATTCCTCCCACCACCTGCGACGCCGATGTAGGGCAGCAACTCGGAGGCAGGGAACCGGTTTCCCGCCCACAGGCCGATGGAGATTGCCGGGTTCAGATGGCAGCCCGATATGTGCCCAATCGCGTAGGCCATGGTCAGGACCGTCAATCCAAACGCCAGCGCGACTCCCACGAAGCCAATGCCCAGCCCCGGGAAGGCGGCCGCCAGCACGGCGCTGCCGCATCCGCCGAAGACCAACCAGAATGTGCCGATGCACTCCGCCGCGGCACGTTTACTCAGATGCATGGATGTGTACCTCAAAGTCTCGAGCGAGTGTGCGGCGCACTCCGAGCCAGATGCCCAGGCCGCGAAGAACTGTTCCTTTGTGGGGCAGCTTGGCAAGCTGCGTGCCGGTTGGCAACCGGCACGCGCGGCGATTGCCAATCGCCGCGCAGGATACCATCCTGCCCCACAGAATTCGCACTTTTCCACATGGTCACAGCACTAGAAGCCCAGTCCGCCGCCATCTGGATCATTATGAGGCCATCGCGAAAGCTGTCAACCGGCATTTCGCAGACTCGGCGCCCCGGAAGGGCTTACCGGCGGGAACAGCCCGTCACCAGGTCACGCGGTCGCCTGGAAAGAGGATCAGGTTGAGTGAGGCCAGGTTCTTGTGGTCGAATTCGACGGGCAACATTCGCCCGTGCCAGGAGCGCTCGACCCTCACTCCCGACATCGCCCGGACGTCGCTCGTGTCGCGGCCCGAGATTCCCAGCAGGTCGCCTAACGTGCCTCCGACCGGCAGGTAGACCAGCCCGCCGTTCGCCTCTATGCCGGCCTCGGACAGGATCGCGGTCTGTTTCGTGAGGGCGATGCAGGCCAGCCCGGGCACCTTGTCGCAATCATCCACCGCTCCGGCGATTGTGTCAAAGCGCTGCGCAGAATCGAGCATCAGGCCCCACTCGGGCGCGCCCAGCAGCGAGATGTCGCGGTCCGCTATGGAGGCGCGGCGCAGGAACATCAGCCGGAAGTAGCGCGCGTCCGGGACAAGGTGAAACTGGAAGCCGGTGGGCTTATCCGGATGGGTGATAACGTTCATCCGGTTCTGCTCCACCGAGGTGAGCGCGAACTGGACGCCGCCTCCGTCTCTTGGCTGGACGGCATAGTAGGACGTTTCGTAGCCGTCCAGACCCTCCGCCGTGAATTGGAGCGGGCCACCGTTCGGGCCTGGCGACTGGACGATCTTCACTTCCTTGACACCTGGCTGCAGGAGTGGCGCGACGACCTTGAGGCGGAAGCCCGGTTCCAGATTGATGGCGCCCGTCCGTTCGTAATTGCCGTAGCGAATGCCATAGGTCGAGCGGGTGGTTAGCGCGATCGCGCCGAGGAGTTGCTTGCTGAGGGCGTGGATCGATTCGCGCGGCAGGCACGCATTATCCTCCAACCGCAACGCGGCATCGCGAAAGGCGTCCCAGGCGTCGGCGGGATCGTGGCCTTCGCTCTGCAAGACGCTCCGCGGGAACTGGAGCGTTAGCCCCTGGCCGGAGCGAACCAGCGCGAATTCGCCGGCCTCCGCGCGGCATTCCGGCCGGGCGTAGAATATTCCCTCCATCGGGATGCGATACACACCGTCGACGGGCACGGCCTGGCCGGGCGGGACCACTCGGTCCGGCACGCTCGACACATCGAACCGCCAGGCTTCGGCGACAGGCGTCCGGCGGTGGGCGCATGCTCCCAGCGTGAGAACCGCAAACCAGAGGATGGACTGCCGGAGAACGCTAGATGGTCATTCGGATGCTTTCGTCTCTTGGATGAGCCACTTGATGAGACTCCGGAGAGACTGTTCCGGTTCCGCGAGGCCAAGTGAACAAACCGCATTCGCGCGCCTTGCGCGGTTGCCACCGCATAGCCGCGAACGCTTCTCGAACGAATCGAGCGGTCCGTCACGTGTATCGGAAGCCCACTCTGACCTTTCGACTGGGTCAATAATTCGGCGTGGGTTTCTGTAGAGTGACGCCAGCCCAATATCAAACGGCAAGTGGTTTGCTGTTTTGGCATTCTTGGCATATTAGAATCAATCGGTTGCAAAGCGAAACGGCAAGCCCTTGCCGTTTCGCCTTTCGCATCGCCACCGCGCGAGGCGTTCTGCTTGCCCCCTTTTCTGCACGTGTGGCGCACGCTTCAGCGTGCTGCGTCGACACTCTTGTCGACGTCCAGACCATGCCGGCAGGAGTGCCGGCACTGCACGCTAAAGCGTACGCCACAGCAAGGGATGGCGGCATGCCGCTAGCGGTCGTCCTTCCAGTTCAACTCGGCGTCGGAGCGGCGGACGTAGTTGGCGTCCAGGACGACGGGATCCTGCAATTGAGAGAGTGCGAGCTTGCCGATGGCTCCGGCGAGCGCGCGCGGCGTGACCGTGACGGGCCGTCCCGACAACGTCTCGATGAAGGGCGCTGGGGCGGGCGTCATCAATTCGGCATCCGGGGGCAGGGAAGCGAGCCAGCCTTCGAAGGGTTGCGCCTTGGCCGGCCGGATCGCCATCAGATTCGAATCGTAGAGCGCGCCGAAGATCTCACCGCGGCGTGCATCGAAGAACGGCGCTCGCAACGCACAGGACCCGAGCGACGCCATCGCCTCCAGATTCGAAACGGCTGCCGCCTGGACTCCTGCTGTTTCGGCCAGACCCTTCACCGCAGCCAGCCCGACGCGCACTCCGGTGAACGAACCGGGACCCGCTCCGGCGGCGAATCCGGCCACCTGGTCGAAACTCCAGCCATGGCGTTCCATGAGCTGCTGCAACTTGTGGAAAGAGCACGTGCCCGAAACCATCCGGACTATGAAGCAATGTCTCTTCGACGATCTCTCCGTCCTCGACGAGAGCAATGCTTCCGAATTCGTTCGTGGTGTCGATAGCGACGATGCGCTTCAATGTGCAGTATCTCCTGGCAATTCAACCCTTGAAACGGAGCCGCTCCACCTCGAAACGGAGCCGCGACCGTCAGGAAGCGGTTGTAGCAGTGTTTTCGGTTCTTGTGTAAAAAGCCTGCGGGCGTATGGCATAGTTAAGCAACCGCTCCCTGACGGTCGCGGCTCCGTTTCGCACGTGGGCGTCCATTACGCCAGAGCGTTCTTCTTCAACGTCTCCAGCGTCACCACCTGTTTCGTGTAGACCGCTTCGCGCATCAGTAACGAACACATCACCGCGTCACGCCCATTCTCCACGGTAGCAATCGGCTTGCTGCGCGTCTTCACCGAACTCAGGAAGGCCGCCATCGCCGCGGTGCTCGAATCGAAATTCGGATCAATGGTGACGCCCTGCCTGTCGGGCAACTTGGTAGACGGGCGATAAGAGAACTTGCCCGTATTGAAGTCCACGCCTCCACGCAGCCCGATCATGCGCGTGTATTCGTCATTGAACATGTTCGGCGCGACCCAGCTATGGATGATGTTCACAATCACGCCGTTGGCGAACTCGATCGATCCCGAGTAGTAGTCATGCACATCGCGGTCGGGCTCTATGGCCATGATGTTCTTGACGCCATCCACCAGGACCGGCGTGTCGCGGAACAGACCAGTGGTGCCTAAGCCCACGGCGCGCACCGGCTGACACTGATTCGCCCAGACGATGACGTCCCAGTTGTGGCAAGCCTGCTCCACCATCCAGTCGCCAGAGAGCTTGCGGTGCCCAAACCAGCCTCCCATCGGTCCCCAGGCATTCGACCAACTCGACGCGCCCCTCAATCAGCCTGCCGAGTTCGCCGGCGTGGACCTGCTTGATAGGCTCGATGAAATTCGGGTCGGCGCGGCGTTGGAATCCGACCTGGAAGATGACCGTGCTCTTGTTCACCGCCTCCACCACTTTTTCGCATTCGGCCCAGGTCATACACAAGGGCTTCTCGGCATAAATATCTTTGCCGGCGGCGATCGCGTCCAGATAGCACTGCGCGTGCAAGTGCACCGGCAGGGCGCTCACCACGGCCTCGATGCTCTTGCTTGCCAGCATCTTCTTCCAGTCGGCGAAGGCTTCGGGCTTGGGCTGGCCGGCGCTCTCAACCAGGTCCTGCGCGTTCGCCAAATGCTCGGGATTGGTGTCGCAAATGGCGCGAACCGCGGCGTTTTTCATTTTGAGCAGGTGCTTGAGATGGTACGTTCCGCGACCGCCGACTCCGATGCAGCCTACCGAAACCGTTTCGTTCGCGCTGCCACGCAGCAAAGCCGCACCCGACAGGGCTACGCCCGCAGTCTCCAGAAAATTCCTTCGATTCATTGTTCAGATTCCTTCCGTGAACAGGGTATAGGTCCGAGCACATCCTATCAAGCCCACGGTGCCAGCCCACGGGATGCACCCGAGCTGGGGACTGTGCCGAAACATCAAAACCACGAAGGAATCCAGGTCCGCGCCGAGGATCGATTCAACTGCGCGAGCCTCTTGTGTCTCTGGGGGTGCTGCCTTTTCAAATCAAACGCTATCCCTCCCCATGCGGAAGGGACGCTGGACGGAGCCGCCGCTAGTTTTTCGCGGCTTCCTTCTTATCCGGGTCGATGCCGAGGTCGGCCAGCGCCTGGCGAGCTTTTTGGGCATCGAACTGGCCCCAGCGCGCGAGCTGCGAAAGTGCGGCGCTGGCGATGGACTCCGCGTCCACCTCGAAGAAGCGGCGCAGATAGGGACGGCTATCGCTACGGCCGAAACCGTCGGTGCCGAGCGCCACCAGGCGTCCGCTCAACCACGGCGCCACCTGGTCGGCCAGTACCTTCATGTAATCGCTGGCGGCGATGATCGGGCCTTGCGTGCCTTCCATCGCCTGTTGCACGAAAGGCTTGCGAGCCGGTTCCGCCGGATGCAGGCGGTTCCATCGCTCAACGCTCAGGCCGTCGCGCCGCAACTGGTTGTAACTCGTCACGCTCCACACATCGGCCGGGATCTGGAACCGCTCCCAGAGCAGACGCTGCGCGCGCAACGCTTCGTTCAACATGGAGGCGCTGCCCCAAAGCTGCACGCGCGATGGACCCTGCTCGCTCTTGCTGATCCGGTGGATCCCTTTCAGAATCCCTTCAATCGTCTCGGGCTCCTCGGGGATGGACGGCTGCGCGTAGTTCTCGTTGCCGAGCGTGAGGTAGTAGAAAACGTCTTCGTTTTCGCCAAACATCCGGCGCATGCCGTCGCGCACGATGACCGCTATCTCATACGCGTAAGCCGGATCGTATGTGACGCAATTCGGTACGGTCGAGGCCAGCACGTGGCTGTGTCCGTCTTCGTGCTGCAAGCCCTTCTCCATTCAGCGTCGTCCTCCCCGCCGTAGCTCCCAGCAGGAAGCCGCGGCCGCGCGAATCGCCGAGCGCCCAGATGGCGTCACCCACTCGCTGGAAGCCGAACATCGAGTAGTAGATGAAGAACGGGATCATCGGCTGACCGTAGTTCGAGTAAGCCGTTGCCGCCGCCGTGAAATCCGCCAGCCCGCCTGCTTCGGTGATGCCTTCTTCCAGGATCTGGCCGTCGCTCGCTTCCTTGTAATAAAGGAATTGCTCGCTGTCCACGGGCTTGTAGAGCTGGCCCGCGGGAGAGTAAATCGAGATCTGGCGAAACAACGATTCCATGCCGAACGTGCGCGCCTCGTCGGGGATGATCGGCACGATACGCCTGCCCAGTTCCTTGTTTTTGAGCAGCGTTTTGAGAATGGCTACAAACGCCATCGTCGTGGAAACCGGACGTCCGCCGGAACCATGCAGCGACTCCACAAACTCGCTCAGCTCGGGGACGTGCAGATTGACCGTTGTGTTGAGGCGGGCGGGCAGCGAACCACCGAGCGCCTTGCGGCGTTCTTTCAAATACTGAATCTCGGGCGAATCCTCGGGAGGGCGATAGAACGAGACCGTGGCGACCGTGTCTTCCGGAATCGGAATGCGGAAGCGCTCGCGCAACCGCATCAGTTCCTGCTCGTTCATCTTCTTCTGCTGGTGCGTGGTGTAGCGGCCTTCTCCGGCCTCGCCCATCCCGTAGCCTTTCACGGTCTTGGCCAAGATCACGGTCGGCTGCCCGGTATTTTGAGTCGCACGCAGATACGCGTTGTACACCTTCACCGGGTCGTGGCCGCCGCGGCGCAGCTTGCCAAGTTGCTCGTCGCTATAGGGCGCGAGCAATTCGCGAATCTCGGGGTCCCTGCCTGCCAGCGTTTCGCGCACATAGGCGCCGCCGCGAATGCTCATGGCGTGGAGTTCGCCATCGACGCATTCTTCCAGACGCCGGCCTAGCGAGCCGTTCTTGTCGGCCGCGAAGATCGGGTCCCAGTCGCTGCCCCAGACATTCTTGATGACGTTCCAGTTGGCGCCGCGGAACTGGCCTTCCAGTTCCTGCATGATGTTGCCGTTGCCGCGCACCGGGCCGTCCAGCCGCTGCAGGTTGCAGTTGATGACGAAGATCAGGTTATCGAGTCTCTCGTTCGCAGCCAGTTGCAGAGCCCCGCGCGACTCGGGCTCATCCATCTCGCCGTCGCCGAGGAAGGCCCACACCCTGCGGTCGCTCGGCGGCAGGATTCCGCGGTTTTCCAGGTAGCGCATAAAGCGCGCCTGGTAAATCGCGTTTATCGGCCCTAAACCCATCGAAACGGTCGGAAATTGCCAGAAATCGGGCATCAGCCATGGGTGCGGATACGAACTCAGCCCCGGCGACTCCCTCAGCTCGTGGCGGAAGTTCTTCAGATGCTGCTCGGTCAAGCGGCCTTCGAGGAACGCTCGAGAGTACATACCCGGCGACGCATGGCCCTGGAAGTAAATGAGGTCGCCCGGCTGGTCGCCGATTTTCGCCCGGAAGAAGTGGTTCATGCCGACTTCGACCAGAGTGGCCGAAGAGGCGAACGAGGAGATGTGGCCGCCGATGCCGTCGTCGTATTTGTTCGCGCGCACCACCATGGCCACGGCGTTCCAGCGAACCAGGCTTTTGATGCGCCGCTCTAACTCGCGGTCGCCAGGGTAGGGTAGTTCTTCCTCAACTGGGATCGTGTTGACGTAAGGGGTCTTCGTGCCGAGTGTGGCCGGGGCGCCCTGCTTGGACGCTTCGACGACCAGGCGTTCCAGGAGATATCGCGCGCGCTCCGGGCCGCCTTCCTCAATCACCTGATCCAACGCCTCCAGCCACTCCTGCGTTTCGGCGGGATTCAGGTCCGCGGGCCTCTCGGTTTTGCTTTTCAACATGTGTTCCAGAACGGACTTTCTCTAAGTTTATCTATCTATAACAGATGCCAGCAAAACCCGGCAGGTCGCGAACTTCCATTCGAAACCCGGCCTGGTCCGCCCGCTTGACCGGCCGTGCCGGTGCGAGGACCCAGATGTAGAGAATCTTGCCACGAAAACGAGGCCGGTTCCAGCCCGTGCAACTGCCAGGACCCGGGTAGATGCAACCCTGCTACCCGGTCAGCGTCGCGGGGGAGTTGTGGCGCACGCTTTAGCGTGCCGTGTCGGCATTCATGCCGGCATTCGCCGGATGTCGAGATAAATCTCGCCACTGCACGATAAATCGCGCGCCACGAGCGTGCGTGAGATCTCACTCGGGCTCGGGAGCCGGCTTCGAAGACACCTCGCCGAAGGGCCTCGGCTCGCGTAGTGCCTTCAGCCGGTCGCGGAATTGCGCGGCAGATTCGAAGTCGAAATTCTTCGCCGCCTCGCGCATCTTCCGTTCCAGTTCTTCCATCAGGGACACGCGCTGCTCGGGCGTCAACTCGTTCAGGCCGGAGTCGTCGCCCAGTTCCGGCGTGACATAGTCTGCCTCGGCGATCTTGATCAGATTCGAGTCGATGGCCTTCACAATGGTCTGTGGCGTGATGCCATTTTCTTCGTTGTAGGCGACTTGCGTTCGCCTGCGCCGGTCGGTCTCGCTAATAGCGCGCCGTATGGAGTCGGTCATCACGTCGGCGTATAGGATCGCGATTCCATTCACGTTGCGCGCCGCGCGGCCGATGGTCTGGATCAGACGAGCCGGTGGAGCGCAGGAACCCTTCCTTGTCGGCGTCGAGAATCGCGACCAACGTCACTTCGGGCAGATCCAGCCCCTCGCGCAGCAGGTTCACGCCGATCAGCACGTCGATCTCGCCCCGCCTCAGATCGCGCAGAATCTTGACGCGGTCGAGTGTCGAAACCTCGGAGTGCATATAGCTGCACTTCACTCCCAACTCGGAGTAATACTCCTGCAAGTCCTCTGACATGCGTTTGGTGAGTGTCGTGATCAGCACGCGCTCGTTGCGTTCGGCGCGCTTGCGAATTTCGCCCAGCAAGTCGTCCACCTGTCCGCGGATCGGCCGGACCTCGACAGGCGGATCGACAAGTCCCGTAGGCCGGATGATCTGCTCTACTACGACGCCCGCCGTCTTGGTCATTTCGAACGGACCGGGCGTCGCGGAGACGTAAATGGTCTGGTGAACGCGGTTTTCGAATTCCTCAAACGTCAGAGGCCGATTGTCGAGCGCCGAAGGCATGCGGAATCCGAAGTTGACCAGCGTCTCTTTGCGCGAGCGGTCTCCGTGGTACATACCGCCGATTTGCGGCACGGTCTGGTGCGACTCGTCGATGAACAGCAGAGCGTCCGCTGGCAGGTAGTCGAGCAGCGTCGGCGGAGGCTCGCCCGGCAGGCGCGACGTGAAGTGGCGCGAGTAGTTCTCGACGCCATGGCAGTAGCCCACGGTGCGCATCATCTCCAGGTCGAACTGGGTGCGCTGCCAGATGCGCTGCGCCTCGATGTGCTTGCCCTGCGAGCTGAGTTCCTTGTGCCACCACTGGAGCTCGGCTTCGATGGAGTGCATCGCCTGCTCCTTGGTCTCGTTGCTCATCACATAGTGCGACTTCGGGTAGATGGGCAGGCGCAGGTAGGTCTGGCGCACCTGGCCGGTCAATGGGTCCACTTGCGACAGTGCATCGACCTCGTCGCCCCACAGCTCCACGCGAAAGGCGTTGTCGTCGTAGGTCGGATAGATGTCGATGACGTCGCCTCGGACCCGGAAACTTCCGCGCCGGAAATCTCCGTCGTTGCGGTCGTAGAGGATCTCGACCAGGCGTTGCGTAATCTGCTCGCGAGTGATCTTCTGGCCCTTTTCGAGCATCATCAACATGCCGTAATACGCCTCGGGCGAGCCGAGACCGTAGATGCAGGAGACCGACGAGATAATCACGCAGTCGCGCCTCTCGAACAGGCTGCGCGTGGCCGAGAGCCGCAGCTTGTCGAGTTCCTCGTTGGTGGTGGCTTCCTTCTCGATGTACAGGTCGGAGGCGGGGACGTAGGCCTCGGGCTGGTAGTAGTCGTAATAGCTGACGAAGTACTCCACCGCGTTCCGCGGGAAGAAGTTTTTGAACTCCTGGTAGAGCTGCGCGGCGAGAATCTTGTTGTGCGCCATGATCAGCGCGGGCCGGTCCAGGCCCTCGATGATCTTGGCCATCGTAAAGGTTTTGCCCGAGCCGGTGACGCCCAGCAGAACCTGGTGCTGCTCGCCTTCCTGGATGCCGCGAATGAGCTGATCGATGGCCTCGCCCTGGTCTCCCCGAGGCTGATAGTCGATGCCAAGCCGGAAGCTCATACTCCCAGTCTACTTGCCGTCCGAGCGGTCCAACGCCGCGTTGAATTCGCATCCGCCCATCGCCACCAGCGCCAGCAGGTACATCCAGACCAGGAAGGCGATCACGGCGCCCACCGAGCCGTAGAGCACGCTGTAGTTGGCTACATTACGGACATACCAGGTAAAGGCCTGAGTCAGCAGCAGCCAGAGGACGGTGGCCAGCGCCGCACCGGGCAAGAGCCGGCGCCGCCCTTTGACGTCGGGCCCAAAATGGTAGAGCATCACCGTCACCAGGCACACGGCCGAAAGCGCGAGAGCGTAGCGGATCACCCGGTTGAGGATGCGGACGCCGGGCCGAATGATGTCGGTTGCGCTGGCGACTCCGAGCCAATTCATAACGCCGGTTTCGACGCGGTCGCCCACGACCACCAGCATCGTCGCGCCGACCGCGGGTAACAGGGAAAGCAGGACCAGCGAGATGGCCACAATACGCTGGCGAACCACGCCGCGCGTGTCTGCCTTCTTATATGCGCGCTGGAAAGCTTCCATCAGACTGGCCATTACGCCGGAGGCCGCCCACAATGAGAGCGCGACGGCTGCCACGCGGAGCGAGACGCGATTCTTGCTGTGTTCCGAGAGCCAGACGCGCAGGAACTGTTCGACCTCGGGCGGAGAGAACTCATACAGCAGGCTGGCGATCCGCTTTGCCACGGTGGTGGCGTTGGCCTCCATCAGAGCCGCTGTCGTGAATGTGAAGACCGGGAAGAAACTCAACAGAGCCGAGTACGCGGCACCCTTCGCCGAGCCCAGCGCCCCATTGCTGTAAATGCCCACTGGGAGGTAGGCGAATGCGGCCAGGTACCGGTGGAGTCCCGTACGACTCCTCCCGGTGCGGACTTTCGGGCTGGCCGGCATGCTTCAAGTATTATCCACTCTCCCTGGGAGCGCCGATCTCCAGATCGGCTCCAGTGCTGGGTCGCCCTGGGAACGCCGATCTCCAGATCGGCTCCGGTGCATCGTTGGAACACGTTGTGGCTGGCTGTGTTCCGCCCGGCGGGCTTTGGGAGGAAAAACTGGTACCATCGCAAACATTCGCGCCCCGTTTCGGGCCGGAGCCAAGACCGTGAAGGCTCTGGCGTGCCCGGCCGAATCGATCGCCAGTCGTTCACCACCCGTAGAGGGGAATCCGCCCACGTGAATCCTAAACTGCTTGCCCAACTCGAACGCATCGCCTCATCCGGCATCCAGATCCTGCCCGTTCCCGAAATCGCCGCCTACTTCGTGCTGGAACGCGATGGCTGCGTGGTTCTGGTGGAACGGTGCGAGGGCGGCTTCGGGGGCATCGGCTCCCCCGGTTTGCTCTCGGACAAGGGCTTCTCCGCGCTGGTTGTGCGCGATGGAAGAGACTGGTTCATTGGCAAGAACGAATCACGCGAAGCGACGGAAGTCGAGGCTGCGGAAGCGCGGCGGCTGTTCCGGGAACTGCGGGAAATCCTGGCTCAAGAGTTCGCGAAATGAGGAGGGAAACCGGTACGCGTACCGGTATTCGACCGTAAGTTATTGATTCCACATTCAAAAACCGGTAGTCGTACCGGTTTTTTGGTTCAGTCGAGGGCCGGCGACAGACCTACCGCTTTGTGTCGTTGCGGTAGACCTTGCCTTCCTTCATCACAAAGAAGACCTTGCGCATTGTGCCGATATCGGCCAACGGATCGCCCGGCACCGCCACCACATCGGCGAGTTTGCCTTTTTCAAGCGACCCTACCTTGTCCGCGATACCAAGCAGTTCGGCGTCGGCGCTCATAGCCGCTCTCAGCGCCAGCGCCGGAGACGCTCCGCTCTTCACCATCAGCTCGAATTCGCGGGCGTTCTGGCCGTGCGGGTAGACCCCCGCGTCGGTGCCGAATCCGATCTTTACGCCCTTCTCCACGGCGTGCCGGAAGGTGGTGTTGACGCTCTGGGCCGCTACGATGGCCTTCTCCTTGATACGCTCCGGCACCTTCATCCCGCCTTCGAAACTCTCCACAAGAAACGTGGGAGCGATCAACGTCGGGACCAGGAACGTGCCCTTCTGCTTCATCAGGTCGAGCGTCTCGTCTTTCAGGAAACTGCCGTGTTCGATGGAGTCGATGCCGGCGAGCACGGCGCGCCGCGCGCCTTCGTTGCCGTGGGCGTGGGCGGCGGTCTTGCGGCGCAGCGCGTGAGCTTCGTCCACCATGGCGTTGAGTTCTTCCTGCGAAAGTTGAGGCGTATCGACGTCATCGGTGAGCGAAAGCACCCCGCCCGTCGCGCATACTTTGATGACGTCGGCGCCGTACTTGATCATCAAGCGTACGGCCTTGCGGTACTCGTCGGGCGAATTCGCGACGCCGTCGCGCAAGTCGGGCTCGCTCGGCACTGCGGCGGGAGCGAGGCCGTTTGTGCCGTCGCAGTGCCCGCCGGTGGCCCCCAAAGCCTTGCCTGCCGTCAACATTCGAGGGCCCTCGGCCAGGCCGCGGTTGATGGCGTTGCGCAGGCCGATATCCACCCACTCGCCCGCCCCGACGTTGCGGATTGTGGTGAAGCCGGCGAGGAGCGTTGCGCGCGCATACGCCTCCGCCTCAAAGGCCTTCTCGGCGGGCGTCGTGCGGAGCTCGCGAAACTCGTCCAAGTAACGATCCATGCTCATCTGCATGGTGATGTGCGTGTGCGCGTCGATCAACCCCGGCAGCAGGGTAGCGTCGCCCAGGTCGATGGTTTCCGCGCCAGCCGGGGCTGCGCCGCCTACTTGCAGAATCCTGCCGTTCTCGACAATCACCAGACCGGGAGAGACTGAATGCTCGCTTTTGCCGTCGAACATCCGCGCGGCTTTCAGCACAACCGGATGGTACTGGGCGAGAGCCGCTCCCGTGAGAAGCAGAAACAATGGAACTGTGCGGAGACGCATATTGGGAATCAGGATCGCACGTTGCGCCGCCGAATTGGGAGAATCGAGCCTCCCGCCGTCCGATGATAAGATTGAGGCTCATAGTGACCACATCGCCATTTGCGCTGCGCCGCGAACGCCTGCTAGGGCTGCTGGAGGAACGAAAGTCCGCGGCGGCCGCCTTTTCTCATCTGCCCAACATCCGCTATCTCTCTGGATTCACGGGCTCTAACGCGGTCCTGCTGCTGACCGGCCGAAGCGTGACGCTGTTCACCGATCCCCGCTACGAGTTGCAGGCTTCGGAAGAGGTCGATTGCCCGGTGAAGATAGTCCGAGGTTCTCTTTGGCCCGAGGTGGCGAAGACCGTGCGAAGGCGCAAGGTCGCCACTCTGGCTCTGGAAGCGGAGCATCTCGCCCAGGCCGAATTCGTCCGTATCGCTACCGTTCTGGGGAATGGCGTCAGCCTGGCCGACGTCAGCGGGTTGACCGAGCGGCTGCGTTCGGTGAAAGATCCCATGGAGATAGAGGCCATCCGGCGCTCCATGGACGTTTGCGGTAAGGCCTATCTCCAGACGCTCAAGAAGATCAAAGTGGGCATGTCCGAGAACGCCATCGCGGCGGAGTTGGAATACCGCATGCGGCGGCTGGGGGCGGAAAAGCCGTCGTTTGAAACCATCGTCGCCAGCGGCGAGCGCTCGGCGCTGCCGCACGCCCAGCCAACGGAGGCGCGTCTGGAAGCCAATCGGCTACTATTGGTTGACATGGGCGCATGCCTTGATGGCTACGCCAGCGATATGACGCGCGTGGTTCACATGGGCCGCGCGTCCAAAGCGACAAGGCGGCTGTACGACGCGGTCTTGGAAGCTCATTTGGCGGCGCTCGATCTGGTCCGTCCGGGCGTGACCTGCTCGGAGGTGGACGGCGCGGCCCGCAAGACGTTGAAGCGCCTCGGTTATGCCCAGTATTTTCAGCATTCTACCGGGCACGGTTTGGGCCTTGAGATCCACGAAGCCCCGCGCATCGGACGCAAGATTGAAGACGTCATCGAACGGAATATGGTGATCACCATCGAGCCCGGCGCGTACCTCCCGGGTGCGGGCGGCGTCCGGATTGAGGATACTGTTCTGGTGACCGAGAAGGGCGCGGAGTCGCTCACGAAGGTTCCTAAGGAATTCCTGGTTCTTGAATCATGACCCTCGACGAAATTCGCGATCTTATTAAGACTGTTTGTGATACGGGCATCGCCGAACTGGAAGTCCAGCGCGGGGACAACCGTGTCTGGATCAAGCGGACGGGCGGTGCGGCGGCGCAGGACGTGGTGGTTGCGCAGTCGCCGGCGTCGAACTCGGCGCCATTTGCGCAGATCAGCGTTCCGGCGACGGCTCCGCACGCTTCGGACACCACCAGCGCCACGCCGGGCGAACCGGATCTCACCGACCCGACGCTGAAAGCAGTCAGCGCTCCGATTGTCGGAACCTATTACGAAGCCGCCTCGCCGGGCGCCGATAGCTTCGTCCGCGCGGGCGACTATATCAAGCCGGGCAAGGTTCTCTGCATCATCGAGTCGATGAAGCTGATGAACGAGATAGAAGCGGAGATCTCCGGCACCATCGTGAAATGCTTGGTCGAAAACGGTCAGCCGGTGGAGTACGGGGAGACGCTGTTCCTGGTGAAACCCAACTGAGACCCCCTGCATGATTCGTAAGGTACTTATCGCGAACCGGGGCGAGATCGCGCTCCGCGTCATCTGCGCCTGCAAAGATCTGGGCCTGAAAACCGTCGCGGTGTATTCGGAGGCGGACCGCTACAGTCTGCACGTCCGCTTCGCCGATGAAGCGGTTTGCATCGGTCCGGCGAAAAGCGCGCTCAGCTATCTGAACATCCCCGCTGTCATCAGCGCCGCCGAAATCACCAACGTCGATGCGATTCATCCCGGCTACGGTTTCTTGAGCGAGAACGCCGACTTCGCCGAAGTCTGCCAGACTTCTCACATTCAGTTCATCGGCCCTCGTCCCGACGTGACGCGGCTGATGGGTCTGAAGGAGCGCGCCCGCGCGGAGATGGCCCGCCACGGCGTGCCCATCCTGCCCGGTTCGGCTGGCATCCTGCGGAGTCCGGCGGAAGCCATTCACGTCGCCGACGAAATCGGCTACCCGGTTATTCTTAAAGCCTCGGCGGGCGGGGGCGGGCGCGGCATGCGGATCGTGCGTTCCGCCGAGGAGTTGCCCGCGCAATTCACGCAAGCGCAGCAGGAGTCGCAGGCCGCTTTCTCCTGCGGCGACATCTACTGCGAGAAGTTCATCGAGTGCCCTCGTCACATCGAGTTCCAGGTGCTGGCGGACCAGCACGGCAATGTCGAGATCCTGGGCGAGCGCGAGTGCAGCATTCAGAGACGGCACCAGAAGCTGATCGAGGAGTCGCCTTCACCCGTGATGACGGTGGAGTTGCGCGAGCGCACCAGCGCGGCGCTGAAGCGCGCTTTCACCGCGATCGGCTACACCAATGCCGGGACCGTTGAGTTTGTCATGGACGCCTCGGGCAATCTCTTCTTCATTGAAGTAAATGCCCGCATTCAGGTGGAACACCCAGTCACGGAGGCCGTGACTGGCGTCGATCTGGTGAAAGCACAACTCCGCATCGCGATGGGCGACCGTCTGCCGGAAATCCTCGGTGGGCCTGTCGTCATTCGGGGCCACGCCATCGAGTGCCGCATCAATGCGGAGAATCCAGTAACGTTCGCGCCCTGTCCGGGCCGCATCAAGGCGCTCAACCTGCCGGGCGGCGTCGGCATTCGCGTGGACACTGCCGTCTATGTGGACGGCGTCATCCCGCCTTACTACGACTCGCTGATCGCCAAGCTGATCGCCTACGGGCACGACCGCGAGGAGGCCATCGCGCGCATGCGCCGCGCCCTCGACCTGTTCATCGTCGAAGGGATCCAATCCTCGGTGCCGCTGCACCAGAAAATTCTCGCCGATCCCGAGTTCCAAGCCGCACAAATCGACACGCAGTTCGTGCAGCGTTTCCTCGAACGCACCAAGGCGCAGGAGACCGCTCTGGCGGGTGCCTAGCCTCCAGACTACGGTGATGGCGCATCCGCCCCTGGTCGAATTCCGGAACGTGACCGTCGATCACGGGGCTTTCCGAGGTCTGCACGATCTCTCATTGGCTATCCACTCGGGCGAGCATACGGCGATTGTCGGGCCCAATGGATCGGGCAAATCGACGTTGCTCAAGGTGTTGATGCGCGAGTCGTATCCGCGCCTGCTCGATCCCCCGCCCGTGGTCCGGATCCTGGGCCGCGAGACCTGGCGCCTATTCGATCTGCGCGCCATTCTCGGCATCATCACCAACGACCTGGCCGAAACCTGCACGAAGCGGAATACCGTCCGCGACACCGTGCTCAGCGGGTTCTTCGGCAGCATCGGGCTGTGGCCCAATCATCAAGTCACGCCGGCCATGGAAGCGAAGGCCGACGAACAGATGGAGCTGCTTGAGATTACCCATCTGGCCCAGCGGCACATGACTGCGATGAGTTCGGGCGAGGTGCGCCGGGCCGTTGTCGCGCGGGCGTTGGTGAACGATCCGCGGGCCATCGTGCTGGACGAGCCGTCGAACAGTCTGGACGTGCACGCCGCGCGCGAGCTGCGCCGGACGCTGCGAACGCTGGCTCAATCCGGCATCACGATTATCCTGGTCACCCACCACCTGCCGGACATCATTCCCGAGATCGGCCGGGTGGTCTGTCTGAAGCGCGGGCGGCTATTTGCCGACGGACCCAAGAGCGAAATTTTGCGTGCCGAAACGCTCAGTTCGTTGTTCGATACGACGGTCGATGTGTTGGAGACTTCGGGCTACTACCACATGTGGTGAGCGGCCTCGCCCTGGGAACGCCGATCTCCAGATCGGCACCTATTACCGCTCGCCGACCAATAGCTGCCGATCTGGAGATCGGCGTTCCCAGGGGTGGCTTTTCCCTGATGCGCCAGTCGCTTCTGAGACAGATCGGCTTGCGGCTTTCTGTTTTATGTTGTCTCAGGCTACCAAAGCATTTAGAATGAAGATCTGCGCCTGCATTTGCCGGACGTTTGTCCCGATTCGGAGCTAAATTGACCGAAGCGATCTCACCCAATCCCCTTTTCGAGATTCTCAATCCCGTGGCGTGTACTGCGGAGGCACGGGTGGTTTTGTTCGACTTCGACGGCACGCTGTCTCTGCTCCGTGCCGGATGGGCCAACGTGATGGTTCCCATGATGGTGGAGGAGTTGGCCCGGACGGACAGCGGCGAAAGCCCGGCTGAGATCGAAGCCGTTGTCCGCGAATTCGTCGATCGTCTGACCGGTAAGCAGACCATCTACCAGATGATCGAATTGGCCCGCCAAGTCGAATTGCGCGGCGGTTCGCCGAAGGATCCGATCGATTACAAGCGGCAGTATCTGGACCTCCTGGCAGCGAAGATCGAATACCGGCTGGAAGAGGTCCGCACGGGCGACGCCTCGCCGCAAAAGTACCTCGTTCCGGGGGCCATACATCTATTGGAGGACTTGCGGGCGCGCGGTCTGCGGCTGTATCTCGCCAGTGGCACCGATGAGCCGTACATGAAGATGGAGGCGGACCTGCTCGGTGTGACGCCCTACTTTGACGGCGGCGTTTTCGGTGCGCTGGACGACTACAAGAGCTTCTCCAAGCGCATCCTGATTCAGCGCATCCTGGACCGTTCGGAGTGCCATGGCCCACAGATTCTCGGCTTCGGCGACGGCTACGTTGAGATTGAAAACGTAAAGGGCGTGGGTGGAGTCGCGATTGGCGTTGCCACGGACGAGGGCGCTTGCCTAAAAGTCGACACTTGGAAACGCGACAGGCTGGTGAAGGCTGGGGCCGACGGCATTATTCCGAACTATCTGCAATGGGAAGCACTGGCCGGGAGGCTCTTTTCGAAATGAACTCCAAGTACAAGGCTTTCGATCGCAGCCGGCTGCAGGTCAGGCCGCTGGCCGAGCGGACTAACGACCTTGCGCTCGATAACTGGCTGCAACTCTCCGATGAGGCGCCCGCATTTGGGCACCCGGACCTGGCCATTGTGGCCGAGCGGCTGAAGCAGGCGAAGGAGCGTGGTACTGCCCGAATTCTGATGTTCGGTGCGCACATCCACAAGGCCGGGGTCAACCGTTACATCATCGACCTGATCGAGCGAGGCTTGATATCGCACGTTGCCATGAACGGCGCCGGCTCGATCCACGACTACGAACTGGCGTTGATCGGCGCGACCACGGAGAGCGTGGCTCGCTACATTCGAAGCGGCGAGTTCGGGTTGTGGAATGAGACTGGGGTGCTGAACGATTGGGTGCGCGAAGCGGACGGGCTCGGCTTTGGCGAGGCCGTCGGGCGCAGGATCGAGGAGGGCGATTTCCCGCACCGCGATCTGAGCATCCTAGCCGCCGCGTATCGTTGCAATGTGCCCGCGACGGTGCACGTGGGCATCGGCTACGACATCATTCACGAACATCCAAACTGCGACGGCGCCGCGATTGGCGAAGCGAGCTACCGCGATTTCCTGATCTTCGCGAACACTGTGGAAAGCTTGGAAGGCGGCGTGATGTTGAGCTTCGGTTCAGCCGTCATGGCTCCGGAGGTCTATCTCAAGGCGCTGTCAATGGCACGCAACGTTGCCCACCAGCAAGGCCGCGAGATCCGTCACTTTACCACGGCGGTGTTCGATCTGATTCCGATCCCCGGCGACTTCCACCAGGAGATGCCGAAGAGCGAGGCGGCCTACTACTTCCGTCCGCGCAAGACTATCCTGATCCGCACGGTCGCCGATGGCGGCGAGAGCTATTACTTCAGCGGCAATCACAGAGCGACCATGCCTGCGCTGTGGCGTGCCCTCGGGGGGCGGCCGTGACGGTCTCGGAGATTCTCGCTGCCATTCCCGGCTTGTCCGCGCTCGTCGTTGGCGATGTGTGCCTGGACCGTTGGTGCCGGTACGAACCCGGCTTCGATGAGCCGTCCCGCGAGACTGGCATCCCTCGCGTCGCCGTCGTGGAAGTGGAACGCACGCCGGGCGGGGCCGGCACTGTTGCGTCGAATCTGGTCGCCCTGGGCGCCGGACACGTGGCGGTGGTGGGAGTCGCGGGCGGCGACGGCCATGCGCACGAACTTCGCCAGGCGCTGGAAGAACGGGGCATTGACGCGACCGGGCTGGTCACCGATCCGCACGGCCTGACCTTCACCTACACCAAGCTGATCAATAGGCGGACGGGCATCGAAGACCTGCCGCGAATAGACTACGTGAACGCGGGCGACTTTGCTCCATCAATCGAGCGGGAAGTGGTGTCGCGTTTTGAAGAGTCGGCGCCGCACTTCGATGTGATCCTCGTGGCGGACCAGATGGAGTTGGACTCGGGCGGCGTTGTCACCACGGCGCTGCGTGAAGCGATCGCCGCGTTCGCCGCGGAGCATCCAGCGAAAGTGGTCCTGGTGGATTCCAGGGCGCGCCCGGAGCGCTTTCGCGGTGTGCTGGTGAAGGTCAATGAGGACGAGGCGGAGGCTGCATGCCGCCGGCTTGGGATCGCTACCGACTACCAGGCGCTGCGGCGGCACATCGGCCACGAGACTCTGATTCTCACCAAGGGCAGCGAGGGCGCGGTGGTCGTGACGGAGCAGGGAGAACAGAGCGTGTCCGCGCGGACCGTCGAGAACGTGGTGGACATCTGCGGCGCGGGAGACAGCTTCAACGCCGGCGCGTCGCTTGCGCTGAGACTCACGCGAGATGCCGTATCCGCGGCGCGGTTTGGCAATCTTGTGGCCTCCATCACAGTGACCAAACCGGGCACTGGTACAGCATCGCCAGAGGAAGTATTGCGCGCAGCCGATTGACGGAGCCGCGACTCCTGGGAACGCCGTTCTCCAGATCGGCTCCGTGCGCCCGCGCGAGCGGCAACGACGCCACCACCGAGAACAACCACCGAGCGATGATGATCGGCTCCGTGCGCCCGCGCGAGCGGCAACTCAAGTGCGCTTTTGCGCCCCCGGAAGTCTGCTGGGGTCTCCGGCAGCCGAAGTGTGAGCTGGCCGGAGCCGATCTGGAGACCGGCGTTCCCAGGTACGGTCCGCCTCCGTTCGTTATGCCCGCGCGGTTGCTGTGGAGTACAACCCGATATCCGGTTGGGAGAAGGCCCGGCTCAGCGCGAGCAGGATCGCCCCCTGTAGGAACAGTTCCTCTGACGTCAGCCTGGATTTCCGGACCGGGAGCAACAGCCGCGTCGCCGCAAACGCCTCCTCGACTACTGGAGAAACAGCCTGCCACGCATCGCGAATGCGGCCCGAGACCACGATGGCAGCGGGGTTGAGCGTGTAGGCGATGTTGGTCAGGCCAACGGCGATGAACCGCGCGACTTCCCGCAGGCAGGAGTGTGCCAGCGGGTTACCCTCCGCCACGGCATGCAGAAACTCGCCGTAGCTCTTCGCCGGAACTCCCGTCATTTCGCTATAACGCCGCAGCGTGGAGCGGTCCGAGACATACATCTCCCAACAGCCTCTGCGGCCGCAACTGCACTCCAAACCGTTCGCGTCGATCACCATATGCCCGAACTCGCCCGCCAGCGTGGCATCGTGGCCTCGATAAAGCTCCCCGTTCAGCACCACGCCGCCGCCGACGCCTTCGGCGCCCAGATCGAGGAAGACGAAGTCCCTCAGACTATCGTGCTCGGATAAGGCGATGGTGACCTCCGCGAGCGCACCGAGATTAGCGTCGTTGTCCACGGCCACGGGTGCACCCAGCGCGCGTTTCATGGCCGAGGCCAGATCGAAGTTGGAATAGGACGGGAGGCGTGGAAGCCAGCGCACGCGGCCTGAGTTTGCGTCAACCAGGCCAGGGACGCTCACGCCGATGTGTTGGATGGACTTGGAAGGCTGCTTCCCGCTCCCGGCGCTCAATTTGGCCGCGGCCGCGGCGAGTTGGGCCACGAGTTCATCGGGCGTATCCGGCGTCGGGAATGAAAGCGTGGCTCCCGTCTTTCCGGTCAGCCCGGCCTCGGCTACGGTCGTCTGGTCGAAGCGCACGCTGACCCCGATGACTTCGAAGCCTCGATCGTTCAAGGAGAGCAGCACCGGGACACGACCGCGTCCTTCCGGCGTCGCCCGCTTTTCCACCAGGAGTCCCGCGTCTACCAGTTCCTTAACGATGTCGGAAATAGAACTTCGAAACATGCCGGTCATAACCGCAAGGCGCGCGCGAGAGACGGGCTGATGCAATCGGATCAGGTTCAGCAGGATCGAACGGTTAATGTCGCGAATGGTCGATGGACTGGCCGTGGAGGCGATCGCGCGGCCGGCTCTGCCGCTCTGCTTTTTCTCGCCCGTTTTTCCGGAAATCGGTTTGCCTGACAGCAGTCCCATACTCGTAGCCTATTGTCTTTTAGTATTCCGGAGCAACATAATTGTCGTGGCAGTCGCATGGCCTTGCGCGCGAGTCTGTCCGGGCGGGCCAGAACCTTTCGGACAACATCCTCATGCTGCTTCGATAGGGCTTCGCCGATGCCAGGAGGTTCGTGTGCAGGATTCAAACCGAAGAGACTTTCTGAAGGGCGTCGCCGTGCCGGCTGCCACGTTTGCCGTCGCGCCGCTGTTCGTGCCGCGCAGCGCCTTCGGAGCCAACGATCGTCCGGCCTACGGCGTTATCGCCACTGGCGGACGCGGCCGCTATCTGAATAAGAAATTCATCAAGACGGGTTGCCAGCCCGTAGCCATGTGCGACGTGTACGAGCCGAACCTCCAAGAGGCTCTCAAGGACTCACCGGACGCGAAGGGTTATGCCGATTATCATGAACTCCTCGCGCAACCGGGGATCGACTTCGTAGTGCTGGCCGGGCCCGACCATCACCACATGCCGATGCTCTTCGCATCGCTAGACGCGAAAAAGGACGTCTATGCGGAGAAGCCGCTGTCGAGGACTTTGGAAGAAGCCGATAAGATGCGCAAGCGGGCGGCCAACACCAAGCAGATCGTCCAGATTGGGCATCAGCGGCGCAGTTCTCTGATGGTCCACAAGGCGGAAGAGGCGATCGACGAAGGCATGTTGGGCCGCGTGGAACTGGTGAAGGCGCAGTGGCACTGGAACATCGCCCGGCCGCTCGACAACTCTCCGCTGCCCGGCAAGATCGATTGGGACCGCTTCCTGGGCACTGCGCCCAAGCGCGAGGTCGAGCCGCGGCGCTATCGCGCTTGGCGGCACTTCTGGGACTATGCCGGCGGCAACATGACGGACCAGGGTGCGCACCTGATGGACACCGTGATCCGGCTGATGAAGTCTCCGCCGCCCACCGCCGCTGTCTGTCAGGGCTACATCGCGAAATCGATCGGCCAGGAAGGGCCGGACGTGTTCATGGCGTCGTTCGAGTTTGAGAAGTACCTGGCCACCTGGTCGTTGGACTACTGCAGCTCTTACGAGAACGGCTGGTCCATCACGTTCCTCGGCGACGGCGGAACCTTGATCATGAACGAAGAAGGTTTCGAGGTCTTCGGCGAGCCCGCCAACGAGAAAAGGGAGCCGGTGATGACGTACAAGGGCGGCATCCCCGTCGAATCGCACATTGACAACTTCCTGGAATGCTTGAAGACAAGGCAGCAGCCGAACTGCACGGTCGAAATCGCGCAGCGCGCGGTTGCCGGACCGCACCTCGCTAACCTGGCCTATCTCCAGGGCCGCAAGGTTCGTCTGAGCCCTGACCTTCTCACAACGGCTTGATGGACTGTCGGCGATAAGAGTTGGGCGGAGTCGCGTGATGGGCACGAACGATTCCGCCCGTTTTTGTTTTATCAGTCAATCGTCGCCTGTGCTCAACTGTTCAATGGGAGATTTCCATGAGTAAGCTGGCTTCCATCGTGGTCCCGTTTGCCGTTGCCGGTTTGAGCGTTATGGCGGCCGCGCCTCGCGAGACCGCGCCGCCGGCGAAAATGACACTGAGCGACGGCTGGTTCATCCAACCTTCCACCGAAGTTGCGCAAAAGGGCGAGGCGATCTCATCGGCCTCGTTCCAGCCGAAGCATTGGTACCCCGCGAAGATGCCGTCCACAGTGATGGCGGCGCTGGTGGCGGACCACGTGTACGCCGATCCGTTCGTCGGCATGAACCTGCGCGCGGTGGCCGGTACCAGCTATCCGATTGGCTACAATTTTTCGAATATTCCGATGCCGCCCGGCAGTCCGTTCCGCTCGTCGTGGTGGTACCGCACGCAGTTCACGCCTCCCGCGGAGTACAAGGACCGGCGCGTTCAACTGCACTTCGACGGCATCAACTTCCGTGCCAATGTATGGCTGAACGGGAAGCTCATCGCGGACTCGCAGAAGGTTGCGGGAGCGTGGCGTCTGTTCGAGTTCGACGTGACGGGAATTGCGATGCCAGGATCTCCGAATGGACTCGCGGTTGAAGTTTTTCCGCCGACTCCCGAGGACCTCGCTATCACGTTCGTGGACTGGAATCCATCTCCCCCCGACAAAGGGATGGGCATCTGGCGCGACGTCTATCTGACGGCCAGCGGACCAATTGCCATGCGTTTTCCGCAGGTGATCTCCAAGCTCGATATGCCGGCTCTCGACAAGGCGCACTTGACGGTGACGGCGGAATTGCGGAACACGGCCAACCATGCGGTGAAGGGCGTATTGAGCGGCGAGATTGAAGACATTCGCTTCTCGCAGAACGTCTCGCTCGATCGCGACGAGACGAAGGTAGTGACCTTCACGCCGGAACAGTTCGCGCAATTGACCATTGCCAGTCCACGTCTCTGGTGGCCGGCGCAGGTCGGTCCGCAAAACCTGTATGGCTTGAAGCTGCAGTTTGAAGCGGGTAATGCAATCTCGGACCAGTTGGAGACGCGCTTCGGCATCCGCGAAGTCAGCGGCGAGCTTGACGCGCAGAAACACCGCCTGTTCAAGATCAACGGGAAGAACATCCTGATTCGCGGCGGCGGCTATACGTTCGACATGTTTTTGCGATCCTGGCCGGACAAGCAGGAGGCGCTTTTCAAGTACGTCCGCGATATGAACCTGAACACGGTGAGGCTGGAGGGCAAGCTGGAAGACGAAAACTTCTTCCGCCTCGCCGACGAGTACGGCATTCTCGTGATGGCCGGCTGGTGTTGTTGCGACCACTGGGAAAAATGGGACGCCTGGGACGACGAAGACCGTTTGATCGCGGCCGAGTCGTTGCGCGATCAGATTCGCCGTCTGCGAAATCACCCATCGGTTTTCGACTGGATGAACGGCAGCGACAACCCGCCACCCGCCGACGTTGAAACGATGTACATCGGCATCCTCAAGGAGCTGAACTGGCCGAACCCCTACCAGTCCTCAGCGACAACGAAGACGACCACGGTGACGGGTGAAACGGGCGTGAAGATGCTGGGGCCCTATGATTACGTGCCGCCATCTTACTGGCTGCTCGACACGAAGTTCGGAGGCGCGTATGGCTTTGATACGGAGGTGAGTCCCGGAGCGGCCGTACCGCCGGTGGAGAGCCTGCGCGAGATGCTGCCGGCCGACCGTTTGTGGCCCATCAACTCAGCCTGGGAGTTTCACGCCGGCGGTGGCGTCTTTGGTAACCTCGACCTGTTCACCGGCGCGCTGAATGCCCGCTACGGCGAATCCAAGAGCGTGGAGGAGTACGCCATGAAAGCGCAGTTGCTGGCCTACGAAGGCGAGCGCGCGATGTTCGAGGCGTTCGGGCGCAACAAATACGAGTCCACGGGAGTGATCCAGTGGATGCTGAACAACGCGTGGCCATCAATGATCTGGCACCTGTTCGACTCCTACATGCGGCCCGGCGGTTCGTATTTCGGCGCAAAGAAGGGCTGCGAGCCGATCCACATTCAGTACTCCTACGACGACCGCTCGGTGGCGGTCGTCAACTCGTACTACAAGGACTTCCAGGGACTGAAAGCGTCGGCCAAGATCTACAACCTCGATCTCAGCGAGAAGTTCTCGCGGGAAGTGGCCGCAGACGTGCCGTCGGACGGCGTCGTCAAAGTCTTCACCGTACCGGAAATCGATGGGCTGAGCCCGACTTATTTCGTGCGGCTGAGCCTGTCGGATGCGGCGGGCAAGACGATCGGTACGAACTTCTACTGGCTCTCGACCAAACCGGACGTGATGGACTTCGACCACTCCACCTGGTACCACACGCCGGTGACCTCGCATGCCGAATTCGCTGGATTGGGCACTCTACCGGCAGTAGAGTTGAAACTCTCCGCGACGTCGGAGTCGAACGGAGACGATGGTGTGACGCGCGTGGTGGTGGAGAATCCGGGCAAGAACCTGGCCTTCACCGTTCACCTGAAAGCGATCCGCCCGGCGGCAGGTCCCGAGGGGCGAGCACGGGAAGTCCTGCCCGTGCTGTGGGAAGACAACTACTTTGCGCTGATGCCGGGCGAGAAGCGCGAGATCGCCGCGACGTACCGTAAGGCCGACGCCGGTACGCGCCCGCTCACCGTGGAAGTGGACGGCTGGAACGTCTCCGCGAAGCCGGTCGGTGGCGAGTGTTCGCTGAAGGCATGTGAGAGATGACCATGCCGTGTGCGGGGCGGGCCTTCAGCCTGCGGACCGGTTTCAACCGGCCCTTCCGGACAAGAGGGCGGGGCTGAATGCCCCGCGCAGGCTGAAGCCTGCCCCACCAAGCGCCTGCCGCACCACGCGCCCGCGTCAACGCCGTCACACTTGCGGCATTGCGATTCGCTAACCTGATTCTTGCTGCATGCTGAGAACCCCTAAGAAGAAAACGGCTCCGTCAACGTCGCTTGATGACCCTGCATTGTACGTGAACCGGGAGCTGAGTCTGCTGGAATTCCAGAGGCGGGTTCTCGAAGAGGCCAAAGATCGCACCAATCCTCTGCTAGAACGCGTCAAGTTTCTGTCCATTCTCGGATCGAACCTCGACGAGTTCTTCATGGTCCGTGTAGCGGGCCTGCTGAGCCAGTTGGAATCGGGCGCGCTGGAAACAGGGCCGGAGAAGATGTCGCCGTCGCAGCAGCTCGAAGCGATTCGTGGCGTGTACGAACAATTGCTGGAGGAGTCGCACGGCTGCCTTCGCGATCTTCTCAAAGAACTCGAACAGGAGGGCATTTGCGTTCGCGATTACGACCAGCTCACCGACGAACAGAAGGAAGTCGCGACCAGGTATTTTGAAGACTCGCTTTTCCCCGTGCTGACTCCGCTGGCAGTAGATCCTGGACGGCCGTTTCCACATATCTCGAATCTGAGTCTGAATCTGAGCGTGCTGATTCGCGATGCGGAGGACGAGGAGCGGTTCGCGCGCGTGAAGGTTCCGCCCTCCCTGCCGCAGTTGATCCCATTGCAAAAGCCGAACCGGCGGCGCGGCAACAAAGCGGTCACCTACATCTGGATCGAGCAGTTGATTCGGGCCCACCTGCCGAACCTCTTTCCGGGCATGGAGGTGGTGGAGAGCCACCTGTTTCACGTCACGCGCGACGCGGAGATGGCGATTCAGGAGATCGAAGCCGACGACCTGCTGGAGACGGTGGAAGAGGGCGTGCGCCAGCGGCGCTTCGGCTCGGTGGTGCGGCTGGAAGTTGACGAAGGCATGCCGGATACCCTGCTCGACGTGCTACGTACGAATTTCGAGACCGACGACAGCGAACTCTATCGCGTCAACGGGCCCCTGTCGTTGAGCCGTCTGAAGGCGCTGCTTTCGCTGGAGCGTCCGGACTTGAAAGATCATCCCTTCACGCCTTCGCCGTTACCGCAAACACAGGAAGGAGAAGACATCTTCACCACGATTCGCCGTGGCGACATTCTGGTGCACCATCCGTACAGCAGCTTCCAGCCGGTGGTGGATTTCCTGCGCGCCGCCGCGCGCGATCCGGACGTGCTGGCGATTAAGATGACGCTGTATCGCGTCGGCCGGAACTCGCCCGTGGTCGAAGCGCTGCTCGAAGCGAACGAAGAGGGCAAGCAGGTCGCCGCCGTGGTGGAATTGAAAGCCCGCTTCGACGAGGAAAGCAACATCGAGTGGGCGCGGGCGCTGGAACGCGAAGGCGTTCATGTGGTTTACGGGTTGGTGGGATTGAAGGTACACGCCAAGGTGGCGCTGGTGATCCGCCGCGAGGGCAACGTGATGCGGCGCTACATCCACATGTCCACGGGCAACTACAACGCGGTGACGGCGCATCTGTACACCGATCTCGGATTCTTCACTGCAAACCCGGAGATCGGCGAGGACGCGACGCACCTGTTCAACGCGCTGACGGGGTACTCGGCGAAATCCGACTACCGGAGTCTGCTGGTGGCGCCGACGAATCTGCGCAAAGGCGTTGAAGCGATGATTGCGCGCGAGACCGCGCATGCCGCGGCGGGGCGCGAGGCGCGCATCGTCATCAAGTGCAATTCGTTCGTGGATCAGCGCATCATTAAACTGCTCTACGCGGCCTCTCGCGCCGGAGTGCAGGTGGATCTGCTGGCACGCGGCATCTGTTGTCTGCGGCCTGGGTTGAAGGGTGTCAGCGAGAACATTCGCGTCACCAGCATTGTCGGCCGGTTCCTGGAACACAGCCGCATTTTCTATTTCCTGAATGGCGGCGAAGAAGAGATCTATCTCGGGTCGGCCGACATGATGCCGCGCAATATCAACCGTCGCGTGGAAGTGCTGTTCCCCGTCACCAAGCCGGCCCTGGTTCGGCAGATCCGGGACCGCTTGCTGGCCGTCTATTTGCAGGACAACGTGAAGGCCAGGCGGATGAATTCCGACGGCACGTATTCGCGGGTGAAGCCTAAGAAGGGCGAGAAGACTGTGAACTCGCAGCTCGCCTTGCTGCGGGTTAAACGCTAACTCCAGTTTGCCTATTGGGCGGGCAATGCGCGGCGTCGAATCAGCGAACCGCCGCGGGATTCTGCTGGTATAAATCATGCAAGCGGACGAGGCCGGCGAACAGCTTCGTCGCTTCGTCCACCACCGGGAGCACCGCGATCTGCGAAGGACGATCTTCCATGATCCGCAGAGCTTCGTGCACACTCGCATTCGGCGACACGGTGGCGGGCCGGCTGGTCATGACATCGCAGGCCAGAACGCCGCGAATATCGTCGTGGTTCCGCAACGCACGGCGTACGTCACCATCGGTGACGATCCCGATCAAACGCCCTTCCGGATCGAGCACGCAGGCCGCGCCGAGCGACCGTTGTGTCATTTCGATGACGACTTTGCGCAAAGGGTCTTCGGCGGCGGCAACAGCAACGCTCTGCAAGGGGTGCATAACCTGGCTCACGGTGAGCCGCAAGTTGCGCCCAAGCTGGCCCGAAGGATGGAAGCGGGCGAAATCTTCCGGCGTGAAGCCGCGCCGTTCCATCAGACCGACAGCGAGCGCGTCGCCAAGTCCGAGAGCCACCACGGCGCTGGCGGTCGGCGCCAAATTGTGCGGGTCGGCCTCGGCGCGCACCGAGGCGTCCAGCACGACGTTCATCAAAGATCCCAGAGCCGAGTCGGCCGCCCCCAGAATGCCGATCACCGGAGAACCCAGTGTGCGCAACTGTGCCACCAGCCGGAGCAGCTCTCCAGTATTGCCGCTGCGGGAAAGCACCACGGTTGGGTCGCCCGGCGAATACAGCCCTAAGTCCCCGTGGAGCGCCTCGACTGGGTGCAGAAAGACGGCAGGCTGGCCAAGACTGCAGAACGTGGCGGCAATCTTCTGCGCCACGATGCCCGACTTGCCGATGCCGGTCAACAGGACCTTTCCCTGTTGCACGTCAAGCAGATCGACCGCACGGTCAAACTCGCCATCGAGGCGTGAGGAAGCTTCTTGAAGGGCCTGGGCCTCGGCGAGCAAAACCCGGCGCGCCGATTGGAGTAACGACGTTTCCATCACTCACAATCATCCCATCATGAGCGGGCTTCCTTACAAACCCATAACAGATGTGGGATAGCGTCCTGCGTTCGAGAGCAAGCTCTCTTGGTATCGGATCGAGAGCAAGCTCGCATTATCGAATCGAGAGCAAACTCTCGATGGAAACATCCTCATCGATATCGGGCCAGTGAATCCCGACGCCGCCACCGATCAGGCGCCAACTGCGGCGAAGAGTAGGTCCGTCTCACTCGAAGGTTGTCCTGTTACAGGTGTATCCTCGTCAGGGCCACTGTGGCTCCCGCCTTGCGACCGGCCTGTAGGGCAAGTAGCATAGCTATATTCACCCAGCTCCGGTTTCGCCCTTTGTTTCAATCTTGAATCTGCATTGGCGTGAGGTGTTTGTGCTCCCGTTTGCCACGAGCAAAATGATCGTTTTCGGCGCTTTCGCCACTCTCGTCTTTACCGCCTGTTCGTCGCAAAAGGCCGGACCTCCACCCATGGGGCCGCCACCCGTGCCTGTCACCCTGGCGACAGCCGGTACGCAAGCCGTTCCACAAGTGGTTCACGCCATCGGCAACGTCGAGCCGTCGGCGACCGTGCAAGTGCGCGCTCAGGTCGCGGGGGACTTGATACGCGCCGATTTTGCCGAGGGACAAAACGTCAAGAAGGGCGAACTGCTGTTCCAGATCGACCCCCGCCAATATCGCGACGCGCTGCTTCAGGCCGAAGCCGCCGTAGCGCGCGACCGTGCGCTCGAGGCTCAGGCGGACGCGAACCTTTCTCGCGATCAGGCACAACTGAAATATGCCGATACCGATGCGAACCGTAACCAGCAACTCGTGAAAGACGGCATCGTCGCCCGCTCCCAATATGAAGTCAGCCGGACCAATGCCGACGTGTATGCCGAAGCCGTCCGCGCCGACCGGGCGGCAATCCAAAGCGCGAAAGCTTCGCTCGAATCGGACCTGGCCGCGGTTTCGCGGGCGAAGCTCGATTTGAGCTACTGCGAAATCCGCGCGCCGATTTCGGGCCGCACCGGAAATCTTCTGGTGCATGTCGGTAATTACGTGAAGTCGAATGGCGACACGAGCCTCGTGGTCATCAACCAGATCGAGCCCGCGTTCGTGAGTTTCAGCATACCCGAGCAGAAGCTGGCGGCGATACGCAAACTGAGCGCGGCGGGGAAACTGGCCGTTCGAGTTACCACTAAGGATGCGCCGAACAAGCCCGCCGCCGGGACGCTCAGCGTGGTGGATAACACGGTGGACACCACCACTGGAACCATCCGGTTGAAGGCGACATTCCCCAACTCGGGAAGCGTCCTGTGGCCAGGGCAGTTCGTAGATGTGACCTTGACCCTGGACACCATAGCGGACGCCGTAGTGGTTCCTTCCGAAGCGGTGCAGGCGGGCCAGAAGGGATCGTTCATTTATGTCGTCAAGCCAGACCAGAGTGTCGAAGCGCGCATCGTAATGACGGGTCAGCAGGTGGACGGCAAAATCGTCATCGAAGGCGGGCTGAAGGTTGGCGAGACTGTAGTCACCGACGGGCAACTGCTCCTCGCACCTGGCGCGCACGTAATGGCCCTGCCCGGCGTGAAGACCGAGGCGGGCAAGCCATGAACCTCTCGCGCGGCTTCATCGAGCGTCCCATCATGACGACGCTCGTCGTTTTTGCGATCCTGCTGTTCGGAACCGTCGCATACCGGGCCTTGCCCGTGGCCGCGCTGCCCAGCGTCGATTACCCCACGATCCAAGTCAGCGCCTTCCTTCCCGGCGCCAGCCCGGAGACGATGGCCTCCTCGGTGGCGACACCGCTGGAGCGCGAATTCTCCACTCTGGCCGGCATCCAGCAAATGAGTTCCAGCAGTTTGCAGGGTGCGACGACGGTCACCGTCCAATTCACGCTCTCCCGCAACATCGACGCCGCGGCGCAGGACATCCAGGCCGCCATATCCAAGGCCGGCGGAAATCTGCCTTCGACCATGCCGCGCCCACCTTCTTACGAGAAGGTAAACCCGGCGGAGGAGCCAGTATTCTTCCTTGCTCTCAGTTCGTCCACGCTACCCAGCTATACGGTGGACGAGTACGCGGAGACGCTGCTCGCCCAGCGAATCTCGATGGTGAGCGGCGTGGCGCGCGTGATCGTCTACGGAGCGCAGAAATACGCCGTGCGCGTGCAACTCGATCCCGACGCGCTTGCCACGCGCGGCGTCGGCGTCGACGAAGTCCAGCAGGCGATCCAGTCGAACAACGTCAACCTGCCGGTGGGACGCCTGGATGGGGCGAAGCAGGCCTTCACTTTGCAGTCCAACGGCCAGCTTGAAAACGCCGCGGCTTACCGCGCCATAACCGTCGCCTACAGGAATGGCGCGCCGGTCCGTCTCGATCAACTCGGGCGCGTGCTCGACAGCGTCGAAAACAACAAGGTTTTCAGCCAGTACAACGGCGTTACGGGCGTCATGCTCGCCATTCAGAGGCAGCCCGGCACGAATACCGTGCAAGTGGTGGACAACATCAAGCAACTGTTGCCGACGTTCCGCAAAGAGATCCCACCTTCGATCAAGCTGGAGGTCGCCTTTGACGGGTCGGAGAGTATTCGCGGGTCGATTCGCGATGTGCAGTTTACGTTGATGCTGACTGTCTTTCTAGTTGTGATGGTCATCTTCCTCTTCCTGCGCAATCTCTCCGCCACATTGATTCCAGGCATCGCCGTGCCGTTCTCCATCGTCGGAACGTTTGCGGTGATGTACCTGCTGGGCTACAGCCTGAACAATCTGTCGCTGATGGCGTTGACTCTCTCGGTCGGCTTCGTCGTGGACGACGCCATCGTGATGCTCGAGAACATCGTCCGGTACATGGAGATGGGCCATTCGCGCATGGAAGCGGCGCTGCTGGCCTCGCGCGAGATCGGCTTCACCATCCTTAGCATGACGATATCGCTGGTTGCGGTCTTCATCCCAGTGCTGTTCATGGGCGGCATCGTTGGGCGGCTGCTGCACGAGTTCTCGGTCACCATCGTCGTCGCGATTCTGATCTCGGGTTTTGTGTCGCTGACGCTGACACCGATGCTCGGCAGCCGCTTCCTCAAAATCGATCACGGCGCGCGTCATACGGTGTTCTACCGGACCCTTGAAGGCGGCTTCAACGCAATGGCGCGCGCCTATGACGCCACGCTGAAGATCAGCTTGAAATACCGCTTCGCGACCCTGATGCTGGCCTTCCTGATGCTCTTCGGATCGGGCTACCTGTTCTTCCACATGCCTACCGGTTTCATTCCGAGCCAGGATTCCGGCTTTCTTTTCGGCATCACGAAGGGTGGTCAGGACATTTCATTCGATTCGATGACCGCCCATCATCAGGCGATCGTGGACATCCTGAAGCGTGAGGCGCCGGTGAAGGACATCGGCTCGTTCAGCGGTGGCGGGAACCAGGACTTCTTCTTCGTCAACATGAAGCCTCGCGCGGAACGCAACGTGTCTGTCGACCAGTTCATCGACCAGACACGGTTCAAGCTGTTCGGCGTTCCCGGCATCCTCGCGTTCATGCAGAATCCGCCGCCGATCACGGTGAGCGGAACGTTCGGCACCAGCGTCTACCAACTCACGGTTCAGAGCGCAAGCCTCAGGGAGATTTACGCCTGGGCGCCGCGGCTCATGGAGAAGATGCAGACGCTGCCTGGGTTCCAGGACGTGAACTCGGATATGGAGATATCCAGCCCGCAGTTGTATGTGGACATCGACCGCGACCGCGCGTTTGCGGTGGGCGTCACGCCCGAGCAGATTCAAAACGCGCTATATACGTTTTACGGCCAGCGCCAGGTCTCGACCATCTACAGTCCGGCCAACCAGTACGCCGTCCTTGCCGAGGTGGAGCCGCGCTATCAGCGGGATCCCGATGCGCTATCGAAGCTGTATGTGCGCTCGTCGAGCGGCAAATTGGTCCCGCTGAACGCAGTGGTGACTACGCGCCGCACGGCTGGCCCGTTGAACGTGAACCACTTCGGGCAATTGCCTGCGGTAACCATATCCTTCAACCTGACCGCGGACGCTTCGCTGGGCCAGGCTGCGCAAAGCGTTGACAACGCAATTGCCGAAATGCGCATGCCGCCTACTATCAGCACCAGCTTCCAAGGCACCGTGAAGGAGTTTCAGCAGTCGTTCCAGGGCCTCTCGATCCTTTTGATCGTGGCGATCCTCGTGATCTACATCGTGCTCGGGATTTTGTATGAGAGTTTCATCCATCCCATCACGATTCTCTCCGGCTTGCCCGCGGCCGTCTTCGGTGCGTTGCTGACTCTGCTCATCTTCCACAAGCAACTCGACCTGTACGCCTTCGTCGGCATCATCATGCTGTTTGGCGTAGTGAAGAAAAACGCGATCATGATGATCGATTTCGCTCTGGAAGCGCAGCGTGTTGAGGGCAAGGATCCGTATCACGCCATTTATCAAGGCTGCTTGTTGCGCTTCAGGCCCATTATGATGACCACCGTGGCCGCACTCTTCGGAACTCTTCCGATCGCGCTCGGCTACGGAGAGGGCGCGGACGCCCGGCAGCCTCTGGGCTTGGCCGTAGTGGGCGGGCTGGTCGTATCGCAGTTCCTGACCCTGTACATCACGCCGGTGATCTATCTCTACATGGAGCGGCTGCAGGCGTTTCTGCGCGGAGAGAAGCGCGCCTCATCCGGGGACTTGCAGCAGACTCCGGCTGGCGTTTAGCGGCAGTTGCTTGCCGGACGCATAGAGAGTGTGCGCCTCGGTATACTTGATGACATTGCGGACTCCGGTCTAGAAGGAGCCGGCCGCATGGAGTAACGATGGATTCGGCGCCTCTTTCTGAAGGCGATTACCTGCTTCACTATAAGCTGCTCGGCCCGATCGGGGCGGGGGGGATGGGCGTTGTCTGGCGCGCGCTGGACACGCGGCTGAACCGCGAGGTGGCGCTAAAATTGCTGCCGTCCCTCGAGGCCGAAGGGCCGCAACAGACGCAGCGCCTGACCCGCGAGGCGCAATGCGCGTCCGCGCTGAACCATCCCAACATCGTCACCATCTACGACATCAATTCCGACGCTGGACGATACTTCATCGCCATGGAACTGGTCCGCGGCAAGAGCCTGCGCGACATCCTGCGCGAGCGCAGGCTCGGCCGCGCGGAGGCGTTGCGCTATGCCCTCGCCTTGAGCGACGCGCTGGGGAAAGCGCACGCCGCGGGCATCATCCATCGCGATCTGAAGCCCGGCAACGTGATGATCACCGGCGACGGCTTGCTCAAGGTCCTGGACTTCGGACTCGCCAAGCCTCTCGGAGAAATGACTGGATCCGTTTCGCACGAGTCTACGGATTCCGCCGAGCCGCCGGCGCTGACCATGCCGGGCTCCGTTCTGGGGACGGTCGGGTACATGTCTCCCGAGCAGACGCTGGGGGGCGACGTCGATGCACGAACCGACGTATTCTCGTTCGGCGTGGTGCTGTACGAGATGCTCTCGGGGTATCGTCCATTTCCAGGAGCGAGCCGCCAGGAGGTCGCAGTCAACCTGCTCCGCAGCGCGCCCCAGCCGCTCTCTCTGCTGTGTCCCGACCTGCCTCATCCGATCGAAGAGATTGTGAACCGCTGCCTGGCCGGCAAGTCCGGCGAGAGGTACACCGACTGCGGAGCGGTCGCACGGGATCTCAGGGCCGCAGTGGACAGCATGCCAGTAGGCCTGTCCTCGTCGGAAGCCAACACCGGCGACTCTACGATTTTCGACGCGGCCTTGGGCGGCGGCTCGTCCAGATTGAGCCGCGCGTCCGCGGTTCAGAGCGGTACTCGCTTCAAGCCGGCCTTGTGGTGGGGAGCGGCCGTGCTGGCCCTGACAGCTCTGGCCTGGTCGGCGTGGAATTTCTATCCGCGCGCGGTGCAGCACCAACGCGGCATCGCCGTGCTTCCCTTTACGGCCGTGGGCAGCGAAGACCGCACGCGGGCTTTCGGAGTTGGGCTGGTGATGTCGCTCTCATCGCAATTGTCCTCGCTGCAACCGTTCCGCGAGGCATTCTGGGTAGTCCCGCCCGCCGACGTCATCCAGGCCAAAGCCCAGTCGGCTAAGGACGCCCGGCAGATGTTCGGGGTCGATATGGTGGTGACCGGCAGCGTGGAGACGACGGGCCAGCGCGTCCGCGTGACGGCCATCGTCAGCGATGCGCGGAACCAGCGCATGGTCCGCTCCGGGCAGATGACCGAGGCTGCGGGGGACTCGTTCGCCCTGCAGGACAACCTGGTGTCTCTGGTCGCGGGATTGCTTGAAGTGCCGTTGCCCGCGGAGGTGCGGTTGTCCGCCGAGTCCGGCAAGAGCCGCGAGCCCGGAGCAGAGGACTACTACCTGCAAGGACGCGGATACCTGCTCAGCGACATCAACCAGGCGGACCTCGCGATCGACGTGTTCAAGGAAGCTCTGCGCCGCGATCCAAAGTTCGCCAGAGCGCACGCTGGGCTCGGCGAAGCATACCTGGACAAGTACGAGTTCACGAAGGATCCCGAGTGGATCAAGAAGGCGCGTGAGAGTTGCGAGCGCGCTCTGAAGCTCCGCGACGGCACGGTGGAAGCGCGCACGGTTCTGGGCAACATCGCGCGCATCGAAGGCCGCTACGACGAGGCGGCTTCCATCTTGCGGGACGTCGTAACTCGCGAGCCGCGAAACTGGGAAGCATGGCTTCGCCTGGCCCGCACATACGAGGGGAAACGGGCGATGAAAGAGGCCGAGTCCGCCTACCGGCAGGCGTTGGAGTTGCAGCCCAGCTACCCAGGCGGATATCAGCACCTCGGGGCTTTCTATTACAACCAGGGCCGCTATGACGAGGCGGTGCGCAGTTTCCAGCGTGCGAGCGAATTAGCGCCCGACAATTACAAAGCGTTGAACAACCTGGCTGCCGTCTACCTCCAGCAAGGGCGATTCCCAGAGACTGAGCGAGCGCTGCGGCGCTCGCTGCAGTTGAAGCCAAATCCGATCGCGTACAATAACCTGGCAAGCTTGTACTTCACGCAGGCCAGGTATTCGGAATCGGTGCCCATGATGGAGCAGGCCGTTCAGATGGGCCAGAAGAGCGCGACTATGCTGGGAAGCCTGGCGCATCTTTACCGGCTGGTGCCGGAGCTAAGGTCGAAAGCGGGCAAAGCGTCGGCGGACGCGATGGAGGTCGCGCGGAAGCAGTTGGCGGTGAACCCTCACGACACTCTGGCCCGCGCCGACCTGGCCTGGCTCTATGCGGACCAGGGAGACAAGCGGGCCGCGCTTGGCGAGATTGTGGCTGCGCTCAAAGAGGCGCCCAAGGATGGAGCCGTCCTGTTCCGTTCCGTGCTCGTCCACGAACTCGTCGGGGATCGCGATGGAGCGCTCGCCGCGTACGATTCTCTTGGGAAGACCGGCAGCTACCTCACTGAAGTGAATCAGCGGCCGGAACTGAAGGCACTACGAACCGATCCGAGATTCAGGGAGAAGAAATGGCAGACCACAAAGTAACAGTGAGCGTCGTTGGGAAGAAGGTTGTTTGCGATCCGGGCGAGATCCGCGTCAAACGCGGCCACACGATCTCGTTTGGACCCGTTCCGCACAGAGGTGAATTCCGGGGACGCCTGAAGCAACGGACAATGACCGCGGCCCATGGCGCGGCCATCCAAGAGCATGAGCTGAAGGACGAGAACCTGCAGCTTGGCGCGCATCCCGGGCAGGCGCCTCACTGGACTCACGAGAGCCACGTAGCCATTCATCCGAATGCCGAATTCGGTGCGTACGCTTACGTGATCGTAGTGGACACGCCCGAGGGACCGATCGATTCGGACCCCGTGGTCATCGTCGAGCCCTAGCGTTGTCTCATTGAACACGCGCCAGTCGGGCGGCGGACGCTGCGTGGTGGGGCAGGCTTCAGCCCCGCAAAGCTTGCTCCACGAAGCCCCACTTCGCGCTCGCCGCGCCAGTCTCATTTCGCGCGTCAGCGCTTCAGCGTTTCGGTATCCCGCTTCGCCTGCTGCTTGTCGCGATACATCGCGTCATCGGCCCGCTTCAGTGTTTCAGTGACGTCTTCGCCGCGGGACCAGCCCGCCATCCCTATGGCCGCGTTGACCGTAACGCGATAGGAATCCGCTCCCGTACGGAGCGTGTATTCGCCCACCACCCATTCCCGGATTCGTTTACGCTGGGCCTCCGCCTGCTCCAAAGCGCAATCGAGGATGACGATGAATTCGTCGCCACCCCAACGGCCAGCGAGGTCGGTGGATCGCAAAGCCAGCTTTCAGCTCCACGGCGAACTGCCGCAACAGAGTCGTCGCCCGCCATGTGGCCGAACCGGTCGTTGATCGGCTTGAAGTCGTTGATGTCGAAGATCAGCACGCTGAACGGCCGCGCCCGCAATACGAGCTGATCGAGCGCGAGTTCGATCCTCCTCCGGTTGGCCACGCCTGTCAGCGCATCGACCGACGCGATGCGTTCCGTCTCCTCCAGCCGGGTACGATACGTGGCCAGTTCGCTGTTCAGCTTCTTTACCGAATCGGTGTTGTCTCTCGTCATCTGCGCAATGCACCTTCGCAGTTCGACGACGTTCTCAGTCAGTGCGCCGCGGAGCCTGGTGAGGTCCTCAAGATCGGCGATGGCTTGCAGACGCTCGGTCAGCGAGCTGAACTCGCTGGTGTAGCGCTGGTCGCGTTCACCCGCCGATTCGGCCGCTTGCGCCAACACCAGCATCAGCTCCCTTACCTCTCCCGCTTTCGACTTGTAGTAATGCGAGGCACGTTCCCCCCAGGCTCGCAAGGTCTTCTCCGCTTCGCTCTTGGTGGGTCCCAGGGCGACTGGCTCGGGATCGCCTCTCAGACGACGCTGAAGCCGTATCAGTTGCGAGCGCAGGTCCTCGCCCAGGTGTGGGCAGACCTGAGATCCACACTCGCCCATTACTCCGAGCAAGTCGCGGCAGGCTTCCACCGCTTCGGACAGTTTTTCGCCGTCGTGACTGTCCATGTACCTCTTCAGAGAAATCACCCTGTACATATCGGCGGTTGCGAGGCGCCGGATGAGAGATTCTGGCCAGTAAATGCGGCACGCGCCTACTGGCCGAACTGGACGCTGGAAGACTCGCCCTCCGAGACCAGCCGGGAGAACACCGTCTTGTCCTCGGACACGACCTCCACACGCTGCTTTCCGCCTTCCCGCTTCACGCGGATGTCGAAGCTCTGCCCGAACGCCCGGACGTTCTTCAATTGCATTTCGGGCCAGCCGGCGGGCAGACGCGGCGTAAGCGTGAAGGCGCGCAGTCCCGTCGGCCGGATCCCAAACAAGCCCTTCCGTATAGACGCGGCAATACAGTGCGCTCTCCGCCGCCAGGTGACGCTGTCCTCCCTCCGGCCAGGCTTCCACGGGGTAGGGCACGTGGTCGCCCAACAGGCGGCGTTTCGAGTAGTACGAGAGGAACGGGATCGCGCGTTGCGTTTCGCCCGCCGCCAGCACTCCGCGCAGTGCGTAAAGTGTCGCGCGGTCCCAGAACGTCTTGTCGCCCGCTTGCGACGCCAGCCCGTCCGGTGTCCAAAGCCGGGGCGAGAAGAGCGCCTCGACGGTCCCTTTGCTACGGTCGAAAATGCCCATCGCGAGCGGCGTGCAGATCCATGCCCGCAGCACCGTGTTGCCATCGTAGTAGCGGTAGGTGTCGAAGCCCTCCACTTTCGCTCCGAAGTAACTGCCGATGGCCGTGCGAATCCGCTTTGCACGGTCCACATACTTGTCCAGAAGCGCTTTCTCGCGGCCCAGGTCGCGGCCAAGCATGGCCGCCGAGTTCAGCGCGTCGTAATAGAGCGAGGACGTGTTCAGGTTTGCCTTGCCGGCCGGGAATCGTCCTTCCAGCTCATCGCTGTCCGAAGCAACCACCCCGTCCTTGGTCACCTTGCGGTTGCAGAATTCCAGGGACCATTCGATCAGCGGCCACAGCTCCTCCGCCGTCTTGCGATCCCCGTAGGCCAGCGCAAAGCGCGAGGCGCCGTAGGCGATCATCGCCATGTCACCCCGGTCGCCGGCGCCGTTCCAGTAGCTGGTCCCCTCCGCGATGATGGAACTCGGAATCGGCTTATATTCGGGGTTCATGTACTTCGCGAACAGGCGGAATGAGTTGATGGCGGATTCGTTCCCGGTCGGGTCGCCCAGAAACGGGAAGAATGGATCGGCATACTCGGCCTGGTCGTTCGCCCAGATGGCCGCGTAATAGCTGCCTCCGCCGGGACCGTGCATCAGCCCGCCCTTCGTCTCGTAGATGCTCTCGGTAGCGCGGATCTTCGCGAAGCCGAAGGCCGTATTCAGGACGGGATCGGGCGTTTCCAGAACCAGTTGAGAGAGATAGCCGGCGACGAGTTGACGGCGCGCGCTCTCCTCTGCCTCGGGTTCGATACTGGGCTCGGGCTCGCTCGCTCTTCTGCCCGTGAAGGCGACTGTAAACGTGGTGCTCTCACCCGGGTTCAGGCTGCGCTCGCCCGCGTCCAGCGTTTTCGACTCGATGACGTATTCGCCGTAGACGCCGCGCTCAGGATTGGTGCGCGCAGTCTTCGCGGTACGTTCCAGCTCTACTTTGATCGGCTTCGCCGTCTCGTTCTTCAGAGTCAGCCGTTCCAGCACAAACTGACCGGTGGTGGAGGGGAAGAGAGTACGCGTCAGCGATACCTTGGCCGGCCGCTCGTATGTGCTCTGCACCGTCATGATCCCTTTGTGATGGATGCTGAGCGTGGTCTCGCCCGTCGCTTCGCGACCCTCGATCAGCAGCCGGGGCATGGCGTCTTCGCCGAACGTGAAAGATCAGGCTCGCGTGCGTGTCGTTCGGAATCGTGCGCAGCAGCGGGAAGACGATCTGCCGCCGCAGCGTCAGATGCCCGTTGGCCTCGACGCCGTAGTTCAGGATGAAGGAAACCTTGCGGCCGCTCATCTCGATGTGGTCGTGGTGGACTGCGCCCGGCGGGACGGTCCACAGAATGCCGCCATCGGAGGCCAGCGCCCAACGATCTTGTGCCTGGAGGAATGAAGTGAGCAGGAGTCCGGCCAGAACGAGAGCAGACCTGCAAAAAAGACGACTTTGCGTGCGCATCCATAACAGTATGTCAGCAGCGTGTGTGAGGCGGCTCTCCGATGTGGGGCGGCGCTCCAGTGCCCGCCCTCACCAGAACGGCGCGGCTCTGGAGTTCTTGGAAAGAGGCTCATGAGCGCCCGTTGATTTGCGGTGTCGCACGTCGGGTAATATGCTGGCTGCACGCGGGACCAGGTTCCGCAAAGGAACCATGCGATACTTCGGCGCTCTATTACTCTTAGCCTGCTTGACGTTGCCCGGCGCGGACCGTTCCATCATCCAACTCAACGGCGAATGGGGGATCACGGATTCAAAGGCCCCAACGCCTCCGCCCTCCAAGTTCGATCACACCGTCCCCGTTCCCTGGCTTGGTCCATTCCTCGACGCCCGCCTTTCCGGACGTTGACGAGTTCGACAGCCGGCAGGTGATTCAGAACCGCGTCTCCAAGGGCATGTTGCCCAAGAGCGCGCTGGTGCAAAACGCCGGCGTCTCCCGCCAGGACCGCGACTACTTCTGGTATCACCGCGGCTTTGAGGTTGGCACGAAGCGCGCGGTTGCGACCCTTCGCATCAACAAGGCCCAATTCGGCGCGGCCGTGTGGCTCAACGGCATCATGGTAGGCGAGCATCTGCCATGCTTCTCGGCCGCGATTCTCGACGTGACCTCGGCCATTCACTGGAGCGCGTCGAACGACCTGGTGGTGCGCATCGGAGCGCACCCCGGCGTGCTGCCCGAGACAGTCAGCGCGGGCACCGATTTCGAAAAGAATCGATGGACGCCCGGAATTTACGACAGCGTATCGCTCGCGCTCAGCGACAATCCTTCCATCGATAGCGTGCAGGTGGCGCCGAAGATCGAGGACAGCAGCATCCTCGTGCAGGTAAAGCTGCGCAACGCCGGGACGGCCGCCGTAGAGTTCCAGATGGTCCATCGCGTTCACGCCTGGAAGGGCGCGGCGATCGTGGGCGAGACGCTGGTGCAGGCGAAGCTGGGTCCCGGCGAAGAAAAGACATTCACCCACCCCGTGAAAATACCAGGCGCCAAGCTCTGGTGGCCCGAGGACCCGCAACTCTACGTCGTGGAGACCAGCACCGGTGGCGACAGCGCCAGCACTCGTTTCGGTATGCGCGAGATCCGTTTCGACACGCCGACGAAGCGAGCGTATCTGAACGGCCGAGTCTACTTCCTGCGCGGCTCGAACGTCACGCTGCACCGCTTCTTCGAAGACCCGAAATCCGGCACGCTGCCCTGGAACGAGCAGTGGGTGCGAAAGCTGCTAGTGGACATTCCCAAGCAGATGCATTGGAACGCCTTCCGCTTCTGCATCGGGCCGGTGCCCGACCACTGGTTCGACATCGCCGATGAGGCCGGCCTGCTGATCCAGAATGAGTACTTCGTCTGGACCGGCCACGGCTGGCATGGCGGTGAGAACCAGGTGCATTTCGATGCCGATGAGATGATCTCCGAGTACAAGGAGTGGATGCGCGACAACTGGAACCATCCGAGCGTCGCCATCTGGGACGCCAACAACGAAACCTGGGATCCGATGTTCGGCGACAAGATCATCCCGGCCGTGCGCGGGCTGGACCTCTCGAACCGGCCCTGGGAGAACAGCTACAATGCGCCCGCCGGACCGGACGACCCGGTGGAGGATCACCCCTATGAGTTTCAGCAGATGGCCGATGGCGGGCCCGACTTCAGCATGACCACCTTCGAGCGGCCCGGCGGCAAGTCGCCCGGAGCGCCCACCGGCCACGCCATGATCCTCAACGAATACGGCTGGCTCTGGCTCAATCGCGATGGCAGCCCGACGGAGCTGACCAAGACGCTTTACCCGCGCCTGCTCGGTCCGAATGCGACTGCCGAGCAGCGTCTCGCACTCGACGCCTACTTGCTTGGAGGGATCACCGAATACTGGCGGGCCTACCGGCAGTACGCCGGGGTGCTCCATTTCGTGTACCTGATGAGCAGTGATCCACTGGGCTACACCGCCGACCATTTCCGCGACGTGGAGAAGTTGGAACTCGACCCCTACTTTCGCGACTTCATGGGAGAAGCGTTCAAGCCGCTGGGAGTCTATCTGAGCTTCTGGCAGCCGACACTTGAGGCCGGCAGTACGCGCACGTTTCAGGTGATGCTGGTCAACGATGAAGCGCGGCCCGCGTCGGGCAAGTTGGCTCTGACGCTGAATTCGGAACAGGGCGAGGAACTCGCGCGCAAGGAAGTGAAATTCTCAGTGAGCGCCCTGGGCCAACAGACGTTATACGTAGATTTCGCCGTCTCCAAGGCAACGGGCAAGTGCACCCTGAAGGCGACCGCCGCGCCGCAGGATGCCACATTCGGAGGTCCGACCGTGAGCCGTCGTCATGTGACCATCGTTGAAGCCAAGTCAAACGGCATGTAGTCACCGAGCACTGACGGGCGTGCGACATAAGAAGTGGAATCGCCGCCGGTGCCGTGGGGCAGGATGGCATCCTGCGCGGCGGTTGCCTACCGCCGCCGACGGGCACCAAAGTGCCCTTTGGCCGATTGCCAATCGGCCGCAGCTTGCCAAGCTGCCCCACACCTGCGCCCTCTGCCTGCGTGCCCGTGTGCTCGGCTTCCAGCCACTTGGCTTCCGGCCACATTGCCGGGCAATCGCGCCGCGTCCACTTCTATGTCGCACACCCCGCCCTGACTTCCATTGACCCGTGGGTGTGAGCCTCGTGCTATGCTCCCCCCCATGGGACTCGCATCGGAATTCAAAGCATTTGCCATGAAGGGGAGCGTGGTCGATCTGGCCGTCGGTGTCGTGATCGGCGGCGCATTCGGCAAGATCGTCAATTCTCTCGTCGAAGACGTCATTAACCCGCTTATCGGCATTCTGACCAGCGGAGTCGATCTAGCCAGCCAGTTCGTGATCCTGAAGAACCCGACGGGCGCGGTCTTCACTACCGTGGCGGAGGCGAAAAAGGCAGGCGCTGTTGTTCTCAGTTATGGAAACCTGATCAACAACATCGTTCAGTTTGTGATCGTGGCGTTCGCGATTTTCCTAGTGATCAAGTGGGTCAACCGGTTCACCAGGCTCGAAGGCGCGAATCTTCCGCAATCGCAATAGTGGTCAGGCCGGGGTGGCGTTTGTATTGGCTCGGCGGACCCGCGAGGCGGGACAGTCCTTCAGCCTGCGCGGGCGTCCGGCCCCGCCATTACATGGTCAAGGCAGCCTGCGCTTCTCAACGAATCGGAGCGACGATTCTGCCGGCCAGTGCGCGAACGCAGCCCACGCCACATACGCCGACACCGACCTGCTGCAACGCGCTTAAGAAGTTGAACAACACGTTGCAGATGGCCTTCTCGGCCAACGGCTGCCGTCCGGGCAAACGGAAATGCTGCGGCAACTCTTTCAGGATTTGAAGTGAGAGCGCCTTTGTGCTCGGACGTCCCTGCGGATCGATCACATTGGCGATGATGAACGGCGTCTGCAAGACCACACCGGTTCGGCCGTCGACATAAAACATGCAGCGCGAGAACCAGCCTGTGTTGGCGGGATCGGCGGCGTCGAACAGCAGGAGCGGAGTGTCTCGCTCGCGCGCACGCAAAATCACGTTAGTGACGCGGGGCTGGTCGTCGATCTCCATCTCGAAGCCGGATTCCTGCGCGCCCTGCCGCAACAGTTCCTGGTCGAATTCGAGTGACACCAATTGGTGCTTGCCCGCCTGAATGAGCTGCATCGTAAATTACCAGTGTAAACGCTGCCACAAGTTCACGTTGCACATCGCTGCATCGCGAGCTGCCTGCGCGCGCGATCTCCGGCGCGCAGCACGGCGTTCGATACACCCATCCTCATTCAGCCCGGTGACAGCATGGGCGCGCAGACCGTCCCCCAGGCGAGTGGCGAGTCGTTCACCGTTTCCGCGGCAACGAAGGCCGAAACCATCGAACAGACGCCGGAGATGCAGCAAATTCGCCTTTCACGTAAATTAAGGGCCGGTAAGAATTCCCGCGAAGTCCCTCCGTCGTCCACGTTCCGATCGCAGCGTCTAACTCGCTTGGCAATCTGACCGCCATCCCAAAGCTATTGACCGCAAACATGATGCTCTCCCGCCTCAGCGTACTACTGGTGAAGTATCGATTCGGACCTCCAAGTGCAAATTTCGACGCGATCGGTGATGAAGCTTTGTTGGGAGCCGGAAACATGCCTTGAGGGCTTCCTCAACGATTCTGTCCGACGAACGAAGACAAAACGAAATGAGACGCAAGGAAGGACAATGATGAATCTCGGAGTAGAACCAATACCAGCCGGTCGCGGCGAGAGCCGCCGAAGATGGCTCAGACCCCTGGTCCAGACGCTGCTGATTGTGACGGCGATTATGCTGCCAGTCATCGTGATGGCATACTCGAGCAATCCCCCCGCAGGGATGAGCGGCGCCCCTGGGGAGAGTACTTGCGCCGGTTGCCACGGTCCGACCACAGCGGGCAGCGGAGTGAGTGTGACCTTTCCGAATTCCGTACTCACCTATACCCCCGGTGGGCCGGCGATCCCGTTAACGGTGGCACTCGCCTCTGGATCCGGAGGTTTTGAACTCTCGGCAAGAGTTCAAAACGATAACAGCCAGGCGGGCACCCTCACCGCAGGGACGGCCAGCGCGGTGACCACCCTCGGATCCATCCAGTACATCGCACAAACGTCGCGGGCCAGTTCCTTTCCCTTTACCTGGACTCCCCCAGCGACGAACGTCGGCAACGTCGTGATTTACGTGGTCGGCGTGAGCGGCCAGACCTACACCAACAGCTACACCCTCACTCCCGCGGGTCCGGTGACGCCCGAGACCATCGCAGTCAGCAGTTCCAGCCTGACGTTCAGTTACAGCGGGACGACGCCTGCCACGCAGTCGGTCCAAGTCACCAGCAGCGGCGCTCCAATCCCATTCACCACCAGCGTGAGCTACAACGTCCGGCGGCAATTGGCTCTCGGCCACTCCTCCGGCAGGAAACACTCCGCTTGGAGTGACGGTAACGGCTAACCCCGCCGGCTTGGCGGTCGGGACGTATATGGGCACGGTCTCCGTCGCTTCCACAGGCGCGACGAACAGTCCGCAAACCGTGAGCGTCACTTTCGACGTGACAGTAGCGGGACCAGTGCCGCTTCCGACCATCGCTTCGACCCCTGCGTCGCTCAAGTTTGCGGCAGCCACGAATACGACTACTGTGGCGCCTGCAGAGTCTCATGATCGCGAGCAGCGACAGCTCGGCGCAGGTGCTGGCTGCTACCGCGTCCACGGCCACAGGCGGGAACTGGCTCTCCGTGAGCCCGGCTACCGGCTCCACGCCTCTGACTCTCGCGGTGACGGCGAACCCGGCCGGGTTGGCCAATGGCACCTACAAGGGCACGGTCACCCTGACTGGCGCCGGTGCTGGAAACAGCCCGTTGGCGGTGCCCGTTACTCTGACGGTTGGCCCCGTAACGCCTCCGTCCGCCGGTCCGCTGCACTTCAGCTTCCGCGTCATCGACACTCAGTCCGGCAGTTCCGACAGCATGCTGCTGGACGGCTCCGGATCGGTTGACAGCGCCGGCAAGGTCACAGGCAGCGGAAGCTTCACCCGCTACACCACCAGCACCACCGGCGGTGGCGAAGGCTCGCATAGAGGCCACCACACCATCGCTACTGGCCACTGGAGCGCGACTTCCGTAGATAGCTTTACTCCTCCGTCCACCGGCAATACCGGCGGCGTTTTGGAGATCTCCGTCGACATTACGACCACGGGCGGAACGGCTCAGACTGGTACGATGCGAATCGCCAGCACTGGCACCGATAAGGGTGTCAAGCTGACCATCGACGGCGGCGCCACGTTCATGCCGAGTGGCACGGGCAGTGTCAGCATCGCAACCGGCACAACATCCGGAAGCGGCGGCGGTGAAGACCCGGGCGAGGGTACGGGCGCCAGGAGGGGCCACGACAACTAGCCTCTAAGCGACTGCGATACCGCTCGCTAGCAACAAGTGGCATGCCCATGCCTGTCCTCCTGGCAGGCATGGGCTTTTCTATGCTTTGACTATTCTGTGGATGCCGGCGTTGCCCGCGCACTGCAGGCTCATCCGCGTGGCATGGTCGAAGAAGATCCTTCTCCTGTTCCTGCCTTGGGCGAGGGCGGCGAAAACCTCAAAACGTAAGCCTTACGTTTTTCGCCTGTAACTGGCTGATTCTAAATGATCGATTTGGAGGAAACCGAAACCCTTACGGTTTTGCCGTTAATGCCAAAAGTCATCAGACGCCTGTCACGGGCCCTATGATGGACACCTATGATGGGAAAATGATGTCGCGAAGAGTCGTCCAAGCCCCTCGCTCCCGCGCTCTTTCTGTTCGACATCGATGGGACGCTGATCCGCCGTGCGGGACCGGATCACCGGGCCGCACTGCGAGCACGCCTTGTTCCGTGTCACGGGCCTGCGCGCCACCACGGACGGCATTCCCGTGCAAGGCATGCTCGACCGGGATATTCTGCGCGAGATGCTGCACGCGGCCGGCGCCTCTCGCCGCGTCGTGAACACAGAGATGGGGCGGATTGTCCGGGAAGCCCAAAGCCTCTATCGCGGCGCCTGTCCCGACCTGCGCGCGAAGGTTTGCCCTGGCGTGCGGCGGCTGCTGCGCGGCCTCTTGCGCCTGGGGATTCCCGCCGGCCTGGTCACCGGCAATCTCAGCCGCATCGGCTGGCGCAAAATGGAGCGGGCCGGTCTGCGCGGCTACTTCTGCCTCGGGGCGTTTTCCGAGCAGGGCCGCACGCGCAGGCGAACTCGCGGGCCGGGCCGCCGCGGAGGCTCGCCGCCGGGGCCTGATCTCAGATCACACGCCCGTAGCGCTGATTGGCGATCATCCCAACGACATCGCCGCCGCGCGCGCCAACGGTTTCCTCAGCGTGGCCGTCGCCACGGGCGTCGTACCATTGGAAGAATTGCGTCCCGCACGCGCCGGATATTCTGGTGGAGGATTTGCGCGGGCTCGAACTGGAGAAACTGCTGTGCGCCTGGCCGTCGCCTGTCTCTCACTAAGTCTCGCCGTGACGGTTGCCCTGAGCGGCTGCGCGGCTCCGGAACGCGACCTGGCCTCCTACGCCATCGTCGGAGCGACGCTGATGGACGGCACGGCGCGCGTGCCCGTGGACAACTCAGTTGTCCTCATCGAAAAGGGCAGGATCTCCGCCATGGGACGGGCCTCCGATTTGAAAATCCCCAGCGACGTGAAGCGTGTCAACGGACGTGGGCGCTTTGTCTTCCCCCGAATCATCGACCAGCCTCTCAGCGTTGACGGCCCGGCGGATCTCATCCTCTGCGACGTGAACCCCGCGCGCGATCCGGACTACATGAAAAAGACGGCAGGCCGCATGGAGAAGGGCCGCTGGACGCAGTTTCCCAACTGAAGCACATTCTGAAGCCCCGAAACGGAGCCGCGACCGTGAGGGAGCGGTTGTGGCGAGGCCTTGCGTATCGACGTTTTCGGCTCAGAACCCGGAAATACATATAGTAACCACTCCCTGACGGTCGCGGCTCCGTTTCGGGGAGGCTCCGTTCCTCGCCAGCCTACATGTACATTCCGCCGTTGACCCGCAGCACCTGCCCGGTGATGTAGCTGGCATCGTCGCTCGCCAGGAACTTCACGGCATTCGCGATATCCTGCGGCTGGCCGAGGCGATTCAACGGCACCTTGACCATCATCTTCTGCTTCTGCTCTTCGGTCAGGACGGCCGTCATGTCGGTGTCGATGAAGCCCGGCGCGATGGCGTTCACCGTGATGTTGCGCGAAGCCAGCTCCTGCGCCAGGCACTTGGTCAAGCCGATGATGCCGGCCTTGGACGCCACGTAATTGGCCTGTCCCGGATTGCCCGCCTCGCCGACCACCGACGCGATGTTGACGATGCGGCCCCAGCGCTCCTTCATCATGTGCGGGATGACCGCCTGGCTGGTGAAGAACGTGCCCGTCAGGTTCACCGCGATCACCTTGTTCCAATCGTCGGCCTTCATGCGCATCGACAGGGCGTCGCGCGTGATGCCGGCGTTGTTGACCAGAACGTCGATGCGGTGAAACTTCTGTATGGCGGCGTCCACGCCGGCCTTCACCGATTCCTGCGAGGCGACGTTGAAATCCACCGTCATGCACTCGCCGCCGAGGGCGCTAATCTCGCCCGCAACCTCTTCATTCTTGTCGAGTTCCGGGCTTGCGATAATGATCGCGTAATCGGCCTTGCAGAGCGTGAGAGCGATAGCGCGGCCGATGCCGCGGCTTCCTCCGGTGACCAGTGCAACTCGTTGGGACATTCTGACTCCTATCCATCCGACGGGCGGAACCTTCATCATAGTAAATTGCGGAGGCAATCCACCCCAATGGCCTATCCCGATCTGCGCGCCTTCATCCGGAAGCTTGAGAAGGAAAACGAACTCAAGCGGATCCCGTTTGAGGTAGACCCCTACCTGGAAATCACCGAATTCGCCGATCGCTCCGTGAAATCGGGCGGACCGGCTCTGCTCTTCGAGAAGCCCAAGGGCTCGCAGATCCCCCTACTCATCAACGCCTTCGCCTCCGAGCGGCGCATGGCGCTCGCGCTCGAAGTGGACTCGCTGCAAGAGCACGCCGACCGCATCGTCGAGATGCTCGAACTGCGCATGCCCTCGGGCCTGATCAACAAGCTGAAAATGCTGCCGAAACTGGCCGATATGACCAGTTTTTTCCCGAAAACGGTCTCCAGCGGCCCTTGCAAGGAGGTCATCCGCAAGGACGGCTTCTCACTCAGGGAATTCCCGATTCTGACCTGCTGGCCCGGCGACGGAGGCCCGTTCATCACGCTGCCGATGGTCTTCACGAAGAATCCCGAGAATGGCAAGCGCAATTGCGGCATGTACCGCATGCAGGTCTACGACGAACGCACCACCGGCATGCACTGGCAAACGCAGAAACAGGGCGCCGAGCACTACCGGCGTCTGCTGCGGGAGGGTAAGGAAGCCAAGATGCCCGTCGCCGTTGCCATTGGCTCGGACCCGGCGACCATGTACTCGGCGATCCTGCCGCTGCCGCCCGACCTCGACGAGATGATGATCGCCGGCTTCCTGCGGCGCGAATCGGTCGAGATGGTGAAGTGCGAGACGTGCGACCTGGAAGTGCCCGCCAATGCCGAGATCGTGCTCGAAGGCTACGTGATCCCCGGCGAGACGCGCCGCGAAGGCCCCTTCGGCGACCACACCGGCTACTACTCGCTGGACGACGATTATCCGGTCTTCCATGTCGAGTGCGTCACGCATCGCAAAGATCCGATCTACGCCGCCACCATCGTCGGTCCGCCGCCGATGGAGGACTACTACATGGGGCGCGCGGTCGAGCGCATTTTCCTGCCGCTGATGAAAATGCAGATTCCCGAGATCCGCGATGTGGCACTGCCCGCCGAAGGCGTAGTGCACAACCTGATGCTGATCTCGATCCGCAAATCTTATCCGGGCCAGGCGCGCAAAGTGATGCACGCCATCTGGGGTCTGGGTCAGGCCATGTCCACCAAACTGATCGTCGTCGTGGACGAAGACGTGGACGTGCAGAACTCGTCCGAAGTCGTCTGGCGGGCGCTGAACAATATCGATCCGGAGCGCGACATCGAGTTCGTTCACGGTCCCGTCGACACGCTCGACCACGCGTCGAGATTGCCCGATTACGGTTCGAAAATGGGCGTGGACGCGACGAAGAAGCTTGAGTCCGAAGGCTTCACGCGCCGCTGGCCGGATGTGTTGAAGATGTCGCCCGAGGTGAAGACTCGCGTCGATCAACTATGGAAAAAGGCAGGGTTGTAGGCGCGGTGTGAGTTCAGTGCTGCTGAGCCGCGGGCTCGACTTCTTTGGCGTCGCCGGGGTTGTCCATCGGCACTTCGGCGAAGAACAAGTCCTTCAGCGTGCGTCCTTCGCGGATGCCGCTGACGTAGATGTAGGAATTCCGCCGCCACTCGCTTTGAAAGTAGAAGAACCCATGCGCGGATTCGCCCGGCAGCAGATTCTTCGCCCCCCAAGCGCGCGAATCGAGGGCGACCTCGGACAGCGGGTTCAGCCTTTTTCGGTCCTCTTCGGAAAAGGAAATGGCATAGGGTACGGCGGACCATTCCTGGGCCGCTTCGGGCCGATCAGATAGGGCAAGTCCTTCGCCGCCGTCGGGTCCAACCGGATCCCGCCGGGCGCCATGAATTGGATCTTCATCTGGTCGAGCAGCAGGTTCTGATTGCTCTTGTTCTCGACGATCAGCAGCACCGGCAGAACGCCGTACTCGTTCGGATTGATCTTGCCGAAAACAGGCCGTGTGTCCGCGTCGCTTTCGTAGCGCACGGCGGCGAAGGTGACTTCTCCAATACCCTGGTGCGAGGGCCAGGCTGGAGCGGGCGCGGGCCGGAATGGCTGCACCGTGTCGGCCGCATTCGGCGCGCCTCCGCACCAGGCGGCGAGCGCAAAGAGCGAAAGTAGAAGAGCGGAGATCGTGAAAAGAACTCTCATAGAAGCTGGTTACCGCGCGCTGACTATTCTGGCGTTCCCACTGCTCCTACTCTATCTGGGCCTGCGGGTGGTACGGGACCGGCGCTATGCGCACGGTCTGAAGGAGCGGTTTGGAATTCTTCCGCAGTCCTTTCGCAGGACGGTTCCCGGCGCGGTCTGGTTGCATGCCGTTTCGGTCGGCGAGGTCCTGACGGCCGTGCCGCTGCTCAAACAGATGAAGCAGTCCATGCCCTGGGCGCCCGTCTATGTTTCGGTTACCACACTCGCCGGGCGGGCCATGGCGGACCAGAAGCTAGCCGGGTTGGCTGCCGGAGTCTTCTTCACGCCTGTCGATATGAGCTTCGCCGTCAGGTCGATCTTGCGGGTGTTGAAACCGGCACTTGTTGTCGTCATGGAGACCGAGATCTGGCCGAATCTCTACCGCGAGGCCAAGCGCGCCGGCGCATCGCTGGTGGTCGTCAACGGCCGTATTTCGGACAAAGCCATGCCCGCCTACCGGCGCTGGCGCTGGTTCTTTCGCGCGCCGCTCTCGCGTCCAGACGCCATCCTGGCGCAAGACGAGCGCGCCGCGGAACGCTACCGCGAACTCGGGGCCGAACGCGTGGAAGCCGCCGGTAATCTCAAGTACGATTTCGACCCCGCAACGACGCACGTCTCTCCCGTGGTGCGGGAACTCGTCGAGCGTTTGCATCCATCGACGGTCTTGATCGCGGCCAGCACCATGCCGCCCGAGCGCGAAGGCGACCTCGACGAAGACGAACTGGTCATCTACACATTCCTGAAACTGCGTGGACGCTTCCCCCGAATGCTGCTGCTCTGGGCCCCGCGCAAACCCGAACGATTCGATGCGGCCGCGGAACGATTGCAGGCCTCGGGAATCCCCTTCCTGCGCCGGTCGCTGACTCAACGGCGATGCTCCGCTGCAACTCCCCGGAGTCCTGCTGGTCGATACTATGGGCGAACTCGCCGGGCTGTTTAGCTTGGGCAACGCCGTGTTCATGGGGGGAACGTTTCCTCATCGCGGCGGGCACAATCCGCTGGAGCCAGCGGCGTTCGGCGTCCCGGTGGTCGCCGGACCTCACATGGAGAACTTCGCCGAGATCGCGGCCGATTTTGACGCGCACGAAGCCTGGGTACGAGTCACGGATCCGCGCGAGTTAGGCGGGGTTCTGGTCGAGTTGCTCGATGATCGTGCCCGCATGGAGAAGACGGGCGAGCGGGGACGCGAGCTGGCTCAGGCCCGTCGCGGCGCCACGGCGCGCGCCGTGGCTGTACTTGAGACGGCCTATGAGGAAGCGCTGCCCATGCCGCTGCATCCGCTCTGGAAACGGCTGGCGCTCGGACCGCTGACTTGGGTTTGGCGCGCCGGTCTCCAAATCGACAGGGCCTTTCGATCGGACCGCCGGCAGCGCGTGTGCTGCCTGGTGAGTGTCGGCAACCTCAGCGTCGGCGGGACGGGCAAGACTCCATTCGTCATCTGGCTCTGCGCCATGTTGAAGCAGAAAGGCCGCTCGCCCGGCGTGCTGCTGCGAGGATACGGCAGGCGCGGCGGCCCGGACGTTCTGACGCTAGGCCCCGAACCGGAGGCACACCTTGAAACGGAGCCGCGACCGTCAGGGAGCGGTTGTTACTCCGTCGAATCGGCAGGCGAGGAAGCCATGCTGCATCTCCGTGCCGGATACGCAGTCGTCGGAGTCGGAGCGGACCGCGCCCGCACTCTGGTCGCTCTCCACGCGCGCTATGCGCTCGACTGCGCCGTCCTCGACGATGGCTTCCAGCACTGGAAGCTGCGGCGCGATTGCGACATCGTCCTGATCGACGCGCTCGATCCGCTGAGCGGCGGCGTGCTGCCGCTCGGCCGTCTGCGCGAGGACTTCTCCGCGCTGCGCAGGGCCCACATCGTCGTCATCACGCGCACCATCCCGGGTCGAACTTATGCAGGACTAGTGACGCGAGATCCGGCGCTGGAATCCGAAGGCGCCCATCTTCTTTTCGAGAACGGTCGCGGGACTGGAGACCCTGCCCGAAGGCGCGGGAGCGTTCTGCGGGCTGGGCAATCCCGAGGCGTTCCGAACGACGCTGGGCCAGATCCGTGCTGACGACTCAGTCGAAAAAGAGCCGGAAGCCACGGCCCCCGTCCGGCTCTTCCAACCTGCCTTCTTCGAGATCTTTCCCGATCATCACCGTTACGCGGAAGCCGAGATCGAAGCTCTGCTGCGTCGCGCTCCCGTGCTGGTGACCACCGAGAAGGATTGGCTGAACCTGCCCCCGCGTTTCCAAAACGACAGGCGCATCATTGCGCTGCCGATTCGAGTGGAAGTCGATCACGGCGCGGAGTTGTTCAGCCTGGTAGCAGCACGCCTTCAAGCCGCAGCAGCGCGAGCTTGACGTCCAGTCCGCCTCCGAATCCGGTCAGGCTTCCGTTCGATCCGATGACGCGATGGCACGGCACGAAGATCGGCAGCGGGTTCTGCCCGTTCGCGGCGCCCACCGCCCGCGTCGCCGTGGGTCGTCCAATCGCGTGCGCGATGTCGCGATAGGTGCGTGTGTGGCCGTAGGGGATCTCTTCGAGCGCACGCCACACGCTCAATTGAAATGCGGTCCCCGTGGGGCGCAGAGGAACAGTAAAGACTTCGCGCTCGCCTGCAAAATACTCCCGGAGCTGCCGCACGGCTTCGAACAGAACCGTGTCCTCGGGTGAGTAAGTCCAACCGCTGGGCCAGTCCTTCGGAATCTGGTCAGGCGAAGCCACAAAATGCGCACGCACCAGCGCCTCGCCGTCGGAGGCAAGAAGGAGTGAAACGCCATAAGGAAATGCGGCCGAAATCCAATTCGCCATGCTGTGGCTCTTTCTCGATTATCGGACGGCGTGGTGGGGCGCGCGTGGTGGGCAGGCCTTCAGCCTGAGGACCGGCTTCAACCGGTCCATCCGGACGGACACTTGCGAGGCTGAAGCCCCGCGCAGGCTAAAAGCCTGCCCCACCACGCCCTCTCGCGCACCCGCGCTTGACCTGGACCGCCGCTCTCTGGATTAGTGGGAGTTGCCATGACCTGGGTAGGTTACGCCATCCTCTCCGCCATCTTCGGCGCGCTCGTCGCCATCTTCGGAAAGATCGGCGTGCGCGACGTGGACAGCAATCTCGCGGTCGCACTGCGCACGGTCATCATCGTCTTTTTCGCATGGGGCATCGTCTTCGCGCAGGGCAATGCGCGGGATCTGACGCGGATCTCGCGCCACTCCTACCTGTTCCTGTTCCTGTCGGCCATCGCAACGGGTCTGTCGTGGCTCTTCTACTACAAGGCGCTGAAGCTCGGCGATGCTTCGCGCGTCGCGCCCATCGACAAGCTGAGCGTGGCGCTCGCCGTCGCGATGGCCTTCGTCTTCCTGGGCGAGAAGCCCACACTGGGCAGCGTTCTCGGCGCGGTCCTGGTCACCGCCGGAGTACTCGTGGCCGCATTGACACGTTAGGTCCGCGGAGTGCTGTCCGGCGGATGGGCATTCCCCGCCTACCAGCACCGATCTCTCCATGACCAGCAGACCGTTCGCCACCAAGGATGAAAATCGACCACTCGTTCCCCAGCACCGAACCGCGAACGAAGAGAGCGGCCATAGGGCGTGCTCACCGCTCTCTGGCATTGGCCGCTCTCTTCGTTCGCGGTTCGGTGCTGGGTGGGCACGCACCGGATTCTCATTCTCTGGGGGTGAAAAGTCTGCCTCCACCCAAGCCTGCCGCATCGCGAGCAGAGCCTATGGCAGCCCGATGTCGCGCAGGAAACGCGCGGCTTCCTCGGGCGGCGTGGGGTTGATATAGAAATCCGTGCCCGATTCGAAACCCGCGACTCGCGTCAGTTTCGGGATGATCTGGATGTGCCAATGAGTGTAATCGTACGGCGCGTCCTGCACCGGCGCGGTGCTGACGATCATGTTGAACGGTGGCGATTCCAAAGCCTTCTCCATCTTTCTCATCAGCACCCGTATGACCCACGCGAGATTCCGCACCGTGCCCGTGTCAATCGTCTCAAAGTGCGACGCATGCCTGCGAGGCATGATCCAGACCTCGAACGGGAACCGCGAAGCATACGGACAAATCACCGTGAATCGATCGGTTTCAAGCACCACGCGCTGCTGCGCCAGAGCCTCGTGTTGGATAATGTCGCAGTAGATGCAGCGCTCGCGGTAGTCGAAATGCCGCTTGGCGCCCTCCATCTCTTCGATGACACGTTTAGGCACCACGGGCAAGGCGATGAGCTGTGAGTGCGGGTGCTCCAGCGTGGCGCCCGCGTTCTCGCCGTAATTCTTGAAGATGAGGATGTAGCGCAGCCGCGTGTCCTTTTTCAGATCGGCCATGCGATCGCGGTAGGCGAAGAAGGTGTCCTCATACTCCTTCTCGGTCAGCGATCCGGGCGTCGCGCTGTGGTTGTTGGTCTCGATGATGACCTCGTGCGCGCCCACGCCGTTCATCCGGTCGTAAGGTCCCTCGCCTTGCCGGTCGAGCGAGCCCTCGACGCGCAGGGCGGGGAACTTGTTCGGCACCACACGCAGTTGCCAGCCCGCGTGATTTGGGGAGCCGCCCGAGCGGTACGCCAGAACTTCCGGCGGGGTCTTGGATTCGTTCCCCGGACAGAACGGACAAATGCGCCCATTTTTCGGCACCACCCGCTCGCGGGTGAAGTCGTCCGGGCGGCGGGCCCGGTCGGTGGCAATAATGACCCAACGCCCGTTGATCGGGTCTCTACGAAGGTCTGGCAAAGGAATCTCCAAGGCCCCGGACAGGGCAAGACATTAGAATATCCGATTCCTGGATCGGTTCATCACCCGATCGGTACTAGTCCGTTTGGATGTCAGTGCTTGAAACTCCAGGCGTCACGGAAGTGCTCGATTTGGGGCGGGTTAGTGAAGACCACAGTGACCAGATCGAAACGGATTTCGCTGGCCTGAATGCCCGCCCGCCGCGCCCAGGCTCGCGCGGCCCGCCGTTGCGCGACGATCTTTACGTCGTCCACTGCCCGCTCAGGCGAACCGAATTCGTCGCCTGCACGTGACTTCACCTCGACGAATACCGTTCGGCCTTTGTCGCTGGCGACGATGTCGGCTTCGGCGAGGTGCGGCCCCATCCAATTGCGGGCCAGGATGCGGAAGCCCTTGCTTTGAAGGTAACGATGCGCCAAGTCTTCGCCCCGGCGCCCCAGCGACTGAGTGCCGGGCCTGCGGCCGCGCAGAGCGGCGTGACGCACTGCATCGACATGTGACAAGAGCCAGCGGATCACTTGGGACTCTTCAGAACCTCGAACTCGAAAGTCATCACCTTGCCCCGCACTACGTAGCAAAGGTAATACTCCCAAAAGCGGCGGAAGCGCGGGAAGGCGTTCACCAGCAGTTCGAAGCCCAGATACCTCCACAGAGCTAGTAGCTTTACGCGCACTTTTCTCTCACGGAATCTGGCCAGCGAGTAGTATCCGAAGCCTGCATTGTTTTCGCCGAAGTAGCGGAACGAAAACGAATTCAGATGCCAGCGATGCGTCGGATCGCAAAAGGAGGAGAAGTCGGTGTAGTGCGGCGTTTCCAACAACACGCTGCCGCCCGCACACACCAGGCGGTGGAACTCCTCCATCGTGCGGATGACGTCGGCGACGTGCTCGATCACGTGAATCGCACGCAACTGGTCGAACGAGTTGTCGCAAAAGGGATAGGGGAAGTGGTCCAGATCGCACAGCACGTCGGCCTTGGTGCGCGGATTGTTGTCGATGCCGATGGAGCCGGCGAACTTATTGACGCCACAGCCAACGTCCAGAATGCGGGGAGGAGCCACCAGACCAGTGTAACGGGCCTGGACTCGGGCCAGCCCGCCGGAGACCATGCAGCCTTGGCCCCACCTTCGAGGCCGCTTCGTGCGACACTTGAATGTAACTACAAAGAGAGCTACGCTGGCGATGACATTTGAATGGGACGAGCGGAAGGCCGGACGAAATCTCGCCAAGCATGGCGTTCCGTTTGAGTACGCCGCCCGCGTCTTCTTCGACTCAAACCGGCTGGATGCCGGGGACGACCGCCGGGACTATGGTGAAGACAGGCGGATCACCCTGGGCTTGATCGATGGCCGGCTTTACGCGGTCGCCTATACCAGGCGTGCCAGCAGCATCCGCCTGATTTCGGCACGGAAGGCTAATCGGCGCGAACGGAGGCAATACGATGAAACGCTTTCAGCTTGATCCGGACAACCTACCGAAACTCAGCCCGGCCCAGGCCCGCCGCCTGGACAAGACGCCGATTGACTATTCCGACATCCCACCGCTAGGGGACGCATTCTTTGCCAAGGCGAAGGAAGCATGGCCTCCGGTGAAACAACAGCTCACGATCCGTCTGGATGCCGACGTGCTGAAGTGGCTCAAGGCCTACGGCAGGGGTTATCAGACTCGTATCAACTACATTCTGCGAGCGGCGATGGAGAGCCAGCCGCCTCTCAGGTCAGGCGCAGCACCGGCGCCGAAGCAGAAGATCCGCTCGCGCAGCGGGTTGAAACCAGCGTGATGGAAACTTGCCCCGCAGCCCGAGGACAAGACTGCCCGTTATTGGCAGACTTCCCGCATACACTCTTCAAGCGTGTCGAGCGCGCAGTCGGCCTGATCCGCCGAGATCACCAGCGGTGGAGCGAGGCGGACCGAGTTCTGGCCCGCGCCCAGCACGAGGATGCCCTTCCTGAATCCGAGTTCGATGATGCGGTCTCGCAGTTCAGGCGCCTTCTCCTTGGTCGTCTGATCGCGGACGATCTCGATGCCGAGCATCAGCCCCAAGCCACGCACGTCGCCGACGATGGGGAAGCGCGAGGGCCAGGTTTGCATCCGCTCCTTCATGCGAGCGCCGATGCGCGCGGAGTTGTCCACCAGTTCCTGTTCCAGAAGCTGGATGGTGGTCAGCGCGGCAGCCACCGATACCGGGTTCCCGCCGAACGTGGAGGCGTGCGCACCGGGCTTCCACTGCATGTAGCTCGCTTTGGCGACGGTTGCGCAAAGCGGCATGCCGCTGGCGATTCCCTTCGCTAGCGCGATGATGTCCGGGTCCACGCCGAAATGCTGGTGGGCGAACATCTTGCCCGTGCGGCCCATCCCGCTCTGCACTTCGTCGAAGACGACGAGAATCCCGTGCCGGTGCGCCACTTCCTGTAACTCGTCGATGAACTTCTGCGGCGGGACGACGTAGCCACCCTCGCCCTGGACCGCTTCAACAAAGATCGCGGCGACTTCCTCCGCCGGGACGGTGGTCTTGAACAACTGATCTTCCAGGACCTTCACGCACTCGACGTCGCAGTTTTCCACCTGTTTGCCATAGGGGCAGCGGTAGCAGTAGGCGTAGGGGATGTGCGTGACGCCGCCCAGAAGTGGCGCGAAGCCTTTCCGCTGAACGCTCTTCGATCCGGTGAGCGAGAGCGCGCCCATGGTGCGGCCGTGAAAAGCGCCGAAGAAGGCGATGAATTTATCGCGGCCGCTATGATAGCGGGCCATTTTCAATGCGGCCTCGACGGCCTCCGCGCCGGAGTTTCCGTAATAAACGCGACGCTGTTCTCGCGTAGGATCGCCGCCCGTCACCAACTGGTTCAGCTTCTCTCCGAGAGTGACGATGTTCTCGTAGTAGAAGTCCGTTCCGGACATGTGCAGGAACTTGCCCGCTTGCTCGCGAATGGCTTCTACCACCTGCGGGTGGCAGTGGCCCGTAGAGCAGACCGCGATGCCCGCGTTGAGGTCCAGGAAGCGGTTGCCGTCCACGTCCTCGACAATCGCGCCCTCGCCTTTAGCAATCACCAGCGGGTAACTGCGCGTGTTCGAAGGCGACAGGACGGCCGCGTCGCGATCGACGATCGCTCGGGCCTTGGGCCCCGGAAGCGCGGTCACCAAATGCGGCAGGTCCTGCCGCGAAAGAATAGACGTATCCATAAGAATTCCTCTGGAGTCTGGCTCAACAACTGAAAGAGTTCAACCGGAACGGCCGGTTGGAAGACGCGGGTGGAATACGAATGAAGACGGCTAGTCGGTGCCGAAGAGGGAGGGACGAGTTGTGGCTGGAGTTACTACCACACGTTCATTGTAGGTCAGTTATATCGCGCTGTGAACCCCCTATTTTCATTCGCCCTCCGGATTAAATGCACGCGTAATTATTAGCGCGGCGAATTGCAGAGCGCGCCGCGCGACCGACCGGCCGCTGCGCCTCGCGCTCGCGATCTCGGTTACAATCGCCGCAAGGGACTCTGACTTTTGAAACTGGACCTGGAAATCGCCCCGCGGGAAGTGAAGCGCCGGCTGGACGCCGGCGAAGCGGTCCTGTTGCTGGACGTGCGCGAGCCATTGGAATACGCCATCTGCGCCATCCCGGAGGCCGAGTTGATCCCGATGAACACGGTGCCGGGCCGGCTGCGGGAGATCGAACAACGTGCTCATGAGAACCTGGTCGTGGTCTATTGCCATCACGGTACGCGCAGCCTCAGCGTGACGTGCTGGCTGCACGAACAAGGCGTCGAAAACTGCCAGTCGATGGAAGGCGGCATCGAACGCTGGAGCCTTGAAATCGACCCGGCCGTGCCGAGATATTGAACCCGCGAGAAGAGGTTTGTCATGACCCGAAAGTTCTACACAAAGCCGACTTGAACCACGTGCCGCAAAGCCAGGAGTTACCTGGCTGAACATGGGATCGCCGCGGAGCCGATCGATCTGAACAAGGGACTCTCGACGACTGAGTTGGACCGCCTGATCGGGACGCGCAGCCACCTGGATTTCCTGAATCCAAAGAACGAGCTTTACCGCGAGAAGCAGATGAAGCTGCATCCGCCATCCCGCCGGGAAGCGCTCGAACTCATGTCGGCGCATCCCAATCTGATTCGCCGGCCGCTGGTCGTGGAAGGGGAGAAAATCTGGTTTGGTTTCAAGCCCGAGGAGTGGGCAGAGATCGGCCAGGGATCGGACGCGACTTAGGGCGTCGCGCCGTTCCGCCCATCGCGGCGCCTGAAGAAACGGCGATGCAAGCTGGCCAGCCTGCGGCAGGCGCTGTGGCGCACGCTTTAGCGTGCCGTGGCGGCATTCATGCCGACATTCGCCGGATGTCGAGATAAATCTCGCCACAGCACGCTAAAGCGTGCGCCACAGAACGCGCTCCCCGTCGCCGGAGGGCTTTGCCCAGACTGGAACTTTTTTGGGCAGCCTATTACTCTCGGGTAGTCGTGTATCACCAGCGGTAACTGGCGTAGAATTGCCTTCGTGCCTCTTGGAAGAGGCCAGTGGAAGGGAATTCTATGGATATGACCCGGCGGCGTTTGGCATTGGCGGCCCTGGCATCGGCTTCGATCACGCGAGATTCTAAAGCCCAAGATTCTAAGGCTCAAGATTCAAAGGGAAAATCCAGCGAACCTGTCTACGCTGGGCCCCTGGAGAAGTTCCAGGGACGCTATCAGCCTGCGGAATTCGACTCGCTCGCGATTTCACTGCAGCGCTGGAAAGTGTCGCCCCTGGAGTTGCGTTTCCGGGCGAAGACCAAGGCCGAGGCCGTTGCGTGGCAGAAGAAACTGCGCAAGCGCGTCGAGTCGTGCCTGGGCGGGTTCCCCGTCACTCACGCAGATCTGCGTGTTCGCTCCTTCGAAACGAAAGAACTGCCCACCCATACGCGCGAGGCGCTCGCGTTCGAATCCCGCGACGGCTCGTTCGTTTTCGCCTATCTCCTGAAGCCGAAGAACGTCCGTCCGCCTTTGCCCGTGGTGATTTGCCTGCCTGGCCACGGACGCGGCGTGGACGACATCGTGGGCATCGACGCGGATGGGCGCGACCGTACGCAAAAGGAGGGCTATGCGTACGATTACGCACTTGCAGGTGGTCGAGCACGGCATGGCCGCTTTAGCCATCGAGATGATCGGCTTCGGATGCCGCCGCGACCCGGCTGCGCGTAAAGCCGGGCAAGGCCAAAGTTCCTGCCAGCCCGCGGCGGGCGTCGCTCTGCTGCTGGGCGAGACCATGGCCGCCTGGCGCACCTGGGACGTGATACGCGCCTGCGACTTCATCGCCACGCGCAAGGAACTCGACTCGGACCACATCGGCTGCATGGGCATCTCTGGCGGAGGCCTCATCACGCTCTACGCCACGGTGATGGAGCCGCGCATCCGCGCCGCGTTCATGAGTTGTTCGCTGTGCACATTCCGCGATAGCATCGTATCCATTTCGCACTGCATCGACAACTACGTGCCGGGCATCCTCAACTGGGCGGAGATGAGCGATATCGCGGGACTGATCGCGCCGCGCCCATTCTTCGTCGAGTCCGGCGAGAAGGACCCCATCTTCCCGCTGCATGGCTCCCGCGAGGCGTTCCAGGCGGTGCAGCGCGTCTACGAAGTCTTCGGCCAGAGCGAGTTGTGCAAGCGTGAGGAATTCCTGGGCGAGCACGAGTTCCATGGCAATGGCGGGCTGGCGTTCCTGCGGCAACACTTGGCATAGAGTGCCGGGAGTTGGTCGGTTTCCGTGGTCGGCGCGATCCAGATGGCGGGCGGCTGCGGGTGGTCGCCCGATGCATGCTATTGCCGCGTGCCGGGACTTTTCTCCTGACTCGGACGGGACAATGAACCCACCATTCGCCAGGAGCCGGACAGTCAGGTACGGACTCACTCGACAGCCGGCTGCTCTGGCGCTGCGTCCGCGTGCGGAACTCGCGGACCGATTTCTTTCCACACGGCGCAAGGAAAAAGCACCGTGCAGACATGCCCGAAGACGATCATGGACGGGGCCAGTGCCAACGTCCACAGCGCCGTCAATGGGTACGCGCGCCACGATCTGAAGAAAACTTGTTCCCACCACTGAACTTCTCCAAGCACCAAACGGTAGGAATCAAAGCCGCCCGTCAGCAGCGCGACCGCAGAGAGGAGCGCAGCGATCCAGCGGGTCCGTTGCCCCCTGGGATCATGCGCCAGGAAAACCACCAGAGTGATCCACAGCGCCGATGTCGTATAACTAGTGCCAAACCGCCACGATACCGATCTCGCCCAAGTGGTCATGCCAGTCGCAAGCGCTTCCCTATTCGCCGCCATATAGAGCCAGGATTGGACGGCCGACGACACGGCGGCCATTGTCATGACGGCAGCAGTCCAAAGCGTGATGGCCCACAGCGAGACGGGGTTCCGGCGGTGCGACCTCTCTCGGTAGATGCACGCGAAGTACGCAGCCCAGCTGAGCGTCACCAGTGAACCGAAGATCACAGACCACCAGCCGGAGAAAAGCAGAGTTCCAAAGGGCGGCCATGTGGGCCGGAGTAAGGCCCTCAGCTGCCAAGATAGAGTCCCAGCTGTGCCCACGACGTAAGAAATGGAAAGCAGCAATGCTGCGCGTTTCACGGTCACTTCTGAAACCTCGCAAACCAGTCCCTCGCCTTGCTGGGCAGGATCGTCAGAGGGCTATGAACTTTCGGCTAGAGCGGAACTAACTCGTTCCGACAACCAAGCAAGGTCTTTTCGTTCGGAACCACCACTGGGTCTGGGGGCTTCCGCTGCGTAGGCGAGCAGCAGCCTCATTCCCCAGTTGATGGCGAGCCCGAGCGCGACTTGCCGGTCCTCTCTGCTCAGGAAAGTGGCGCCGTCGGTCAGGCCGGCCTGCCTGATCGCCTCGCCAAACTCTCCCTTAAAGATGGTCGCCGGAGTGCCGAGGTCCAGGCCGACATAAACAGAGTCTGAGTGGGAGCTCGCTAGTTGTTTCTGAAGTTCGAGTAAGTTGTCCAGCGCTGCCCGCCAATGCCCAGCCCCCAATCCAATCCGCAACCGTTGACACGCTGCTGCGAGAAAGAAACACAGAGGCGAGTAAAGCTTGCCATCGGATCTCAATTCGGCCGCATACACGATCCTCGCGTTGCGCATCAGAGCGTCGAGAACTACAGCGTCACGATGTGGCCCCTCTGGCGCAATGCTGAATAGGCTAGACTCCGTCAGTTGTTGCACGCTCTGAAACCATTCGTTCAGCTCATTCGCGATAGCTGTTGAGTCGAAATGCATTATGCTGCTTCCACTGAAAGAATAGCCTGCAAGGGGGACCGGAATCCCTCGTACGCCCACGCCTCAGGCTCGGAAACATACCGCGCATCCGCAAACTGTGGTGGAAGCGCCGACCAGTCCGTAGGCCAGCATCGCGGCCCTTCGGTTCGCAAGACGGCGCGTTCACTCTCGGTGAGATGCGCCCATGCCTCCTCCATCTCGTCTAGGACCCCGTCTTCCTCGGCGGATTCCTCTCCTTGGTGCCTCCAGCGGGTCATCCACAATCGGCGCTCCAACTGACGGTAGTGTACGAACTCCTTACTCATCCACTTTGCTCCAGCAAGGGCGAGAAGCCGTCAGCGCCGATTCAAACTGCGTCAGGAGACAAGAGCTACGCGGCTCCACGCATGCGTGGGGATAACGGTCTGGGCGAACGAACAATGTTGGGTTGAGTTCCTCGCAAGACATCCAGAACACTGGGTCCCGTCCTTCGCCACCGAGCGATTTGGGTAGGCGAGGCTTCGGTAGATTTCGCGCCTGATCGAGCGCCACGGACATTCCACCGGTTGCGGGGGCTACAGTGCCATCTTCCGCAACGGGTATGTCACGTATCGACCCTTCGATGCGAACACCCAGCGTGCGACCGGACCGTCCCACAACGGGATAACCGTTCGTTTGCGCCTTCATGGCCCTAAACATCGGCTGGCGGGACGGTTTATGCTCAATTTCCATAATCGATCTCGACTGGTCGTGCACAACTAAATGCTAACAAAGAGCGGGTTGGCCAAACGACTCCAGCATTTACGGTACTTGTGTTCAACCTCTGATGCCGATACGGTCAATCACGGCCGGCTCTCAATGACGAAACGCCTTCGGGAAGGCACAAGATGACCAGGTCGGTTAAATGGCCGGAAAGCGGAAAGCTCACTGGCCCACCGTATGCCCACACCGGATTCCGACTTCAAGCTGACCGGCGAAAGGCACGCGCATCGTACCCGAGCACGGGCGAGGCCGTTAACACGATGTTGATCCGGAATTGATAGCCTAATGGCTTCATTGCAATGCGCGTCACTATCCTAGGAACCGGTTATGTCGGCCTGACCACAGGGGCCGCTCTCGCCTATCTCGGCCACGACGTCTCGTGCGTGGATAAGGACGAATCGAAGATCGAGCGTCTCAAGCAGGGCGAGCCGCCCATTTACGAGCCCAATTTGAAGGAACTGCTCGATCTCAGCAGCGGCCACCTGCGTTTTCTCACCAGTTATGAGGACTCGGTGCCGGAGGCGGAGGTCATCTTCATCGCCGTCGGTACGCCTCCGCGCGCCGACGGCAGTCCAGACCTGCGCTTTGTCCGCGCCGCCGCGGATGAGGTAGGGCGGAATCTCGGCAAGGGCTATACGGTCGTCGTGAACAAGTCGACCGTCCCCATCGGCAGCGGCAAGTGGGTGCGGCTGGTGATTGAGGCGGCTTATTTCGAACGCCACGGGCGCGACGCGGACGGTCTGGTAGGGGTTGGTTCGAATCCCGAGTTTCTGCGGGAGAGTTCGGCCGTCGCGGATACGCTCTTTCCGGACCGCATCGTGATCGGCGCGGAAGATGAGCGCGTGCGCGACAGGCTGGTGGAACTCTACCGCCCGCTGATCGATCAGACCTTCGATCCGCCGTCTTTCCTCCCTCGGCCCCAGAACGTCTCGCCCGTGGCTCTGGTGCTGACCGATCCCGCGTCCTCGGAGATGATCAAGTACGCCGCCAATGCGTTCCTGGCGTTGAAGATCAGCTTCATCAACGAAATCGGGAGCCTCGCGGCCAAAGTGGGTGCGAACATCCAGACTATTGCCAAGGGCGTGGGAATGGATAAGCGCATCGGCCCGCGATTCCTTCAGGCCGGCCTCGGATGGGGCGGATCTTGTTTTGGCAAGGACACCTCCGCGCTGCTCACGACGGCCTTCGAGCATGGCGTGTCCATGCCGATTGTGCGCGCCTCGCGCGAGGTCAACTGGCGCATGCGCGTGCAGGTGATTGAAAAGCTGCTCGGCGTCCACGGGTCGCTCGAAGGCAAGCGGATCTCCCTGCTGGGAATGGCATTCAAGCCGGAGACCGACGACCTGCGCGACGCACCCGTGCTCGATGCTGGCGCGCCGCCTGCTCGACCACGGAGCGAAGGTGACGGCCCACGACCCCGTGGCCACCGAGCGATTCCGGATCGAACAGCCGGAGCTGAACGTGGAAATCGCCAGTTCGCCCGAGGCGCTGTTCGAGGGCGCCGACGCGGTGGTCCTGGTGACCGAGTGGAAGCAGTACCTCGCTCTCGACTGGGCAGGATTGCAGTCCCGCATGCGCACGCCCGTCCTCATCGACGGCCGCAACGTTCTGGACTGGAACGCGATGGAGTCGGCCGGCTACCGCTACCTGCGCATCCCGTAAGACCGCGCGTGTTGGGGCAGCGCGTGGTGGGCCAGGCTTTCAGCCTGCGCGGGGCATTCAGCCCCGCTCCGGGCAGCACCGGTTGAAACCTGTCCGCAGACTAAAGTCCGTCCCACCACACACTGCCCCACCACGCGTCGGCCCCACCACGCCGAAGCGTGTGCCGGCCTCTCTCCCCTTCCAGCACCCGATTGTGAATTCTTCGGAACCTTTGGGGGTATCTTCCCGTAATCGACTATGAACGCGAGGTTCTTCAATATGGCATCGAATGGCAAAAACGGAAAGAACGGGAAATGGCGCAAGCGCCTGATTTGGCTGGGTGTTCTGGCGGTCGTACTGGGCGGCGCGGCATACGGCGTCCGCGCGGCGCTCAAACCCGATAATAAGATCGATCCTTCGAAAATAGCTTCGGTGGATCGGGGCAACATTGCGCGTAGCGTCGTTGCCACGGGCAAGATCGAGCCGCGCTCCACGGTTGAGGTGAAATCGAAGGCGAGCGGTATCGTGAAGAAACTGTACGTGGATTACAGCGACTACGTCCATCAGGGGCAACTCCTGGCCGAACTGGACAAGGAGAACCTCGAGGCTACGGTTCGCGAATCTAAGGCGAATCTGCAGGCTGCTCAGGCCGCCGAGGAATCCGCGCAAGCTTCTCTCGAACGCAACAAGGTGGATGCGGAAGCGCCTGACCTGCCCTTCCTCAAGACCGGCATGGAGCGGGCTCGCGAGCTGCACAAGCAAGGTCTGATCGCGAAGAACACGGTGGAAGACGCCGAAAAGGCCTATCAAATGGCACTGAATAAGCAGTCTTCCGCGATTCGCAATCTCTCTGTGTCGCGCGCCGAAATCACCAAGGCGAAGGCCATGGTGGCGCAATCGACCGCCTCACTGGAGCGAGCCGATCAGGATCTGCGCAATTCCACTATCGTGAGCCCCATCGACGGTCTCGTGCTCTCGCGCAACGTCGAGGTGGGCAACGCAGTCAGCTCCATTCTCGTGCTGGGTTCCCAGGCGACGCTGCTGTTCACGCTCGGTGACATCAGCGATGTGTTCGTTCGCGGCAAGGTGGACCAGGCCGACATAGGCAAGGTGTACCTGACCCAGCCCACCCGCATCACGGTGGAGAGTTTCCGTGACAAGAAATTCGATGGCAAGGTGTACCAGATCAGCCCGCTTGGCGTGGAGAAGGAGAACGTAACTACGTTTGAAGTGAAAGTCTCCATCGCAAATCCAGGCCGCGAGTTGAAGGCCCAGATGAGCGCGAACGCCGAGATCATCCTCGAAGAGAAGCCTAACGTTCTCCTGGTACCGGAGGCGGCAATCATTTACGACAAGGATCGTAAGGCCAGCGTCGAAGTTCCGGACATCACTGCCGAAAAGGGCCGCAAGAAGGTGCCCGTGAAGCTCGGCATCAGCAACGGCGTGAAGACCGAATTGGTCGCCGGGTTGACCCAGGGCGCGAAAGTCATTCTCCAATAGCAGCGAGGAGTGCGCCGTGAGCATCACAGACCTCCTCAAGGACACATATCAGACGCTCACGGCGCACAAGCTGCGCACGGGCCTGACGATGTTCGGCCTCATCTGGGGCGTGGTTTCCATCACGCTGATGACCGCCGCCGGGGACGGGTTCCGCGAAGGCCAGCGCCAGGTAGCGGAGAAGTTCGGAGACAGCATCGTGATCGTGTGGCCCGGCCGCACGTCGCTCCAGGCCGGCGGCGAGCGCGCCGGGCGCAAGCTCTGGTGGACCATCCGCGATCACGAGGCGATCATCCCGCAATGCCCCTCGTGCAAGAACATTCTGCCCGAGTTGGAGCGCGGCAACCTTCCCGTGCGCAGCGCGTATAACAATGCGCTTCTGGATGTCAGCGGTTCGAACCCCGAGTTCCAGACGATCCGCTACCTGCCAGCCGAAGAAGGGCGTTACTTCAGCAAGGAAGACGACGTCCAAGGCCGGCGCGTAGCGTTCATCGGCCCCGGTGCTCGCAAGCAGCTCTTCGCCGGCCGCAACGCGGTCGGCGAGAAGATTACGATTAATGGTTTCCCGTATGAAGTGATCGGAGTGATGCGGCACAAGGAACAGGACAGCAGCTACAGCGGGCGTGATGTCGACAAGATCTTCGTCCCATACGGAGCGATGATCCGCGATCTGCCCAATAAGCCGCCGATGCCGCCCGAAACGATCGACCAGTTCATCGTCAAGGCGAAGTCGCTCGAAGTGAACGAGGCCTGCATTCTGGAACTCCGGCGCGCCCTCGCGGCTGTGCACGGCTTCGATCCTGCCGACAAAGAGGCGGTGCAGATTTGGGACACCGTGAAAGAATCCCGCGCCTTTGCGTCGATGGCGAACGGCATGAAGTACTTTCTGGGCGCCATGGGCGTGGTCACGCTGCTGCTCGGGGGCATCGGCACCATGAACGTGATGCTGGTCGCCGTGCAGGAGCGCACGCGCGAAATCGGAATTCGCAAGGCTGTTGGCGCGACGCGGCGCGAGATCCTGCTTATGTTCTTCCTGGAGACGTGCATGATCGTGTTCGGCAGCGGCGCCGTCGGCTTTGGCGTGGCGCGCGGGCTGTGCTCCGCGGTGAACTCGCTCAAGATGCCAATGTACTTTGCCGGACTTATCTCCACATGGCAGGTCAGCGTTGCCTGCATCGTACTGCTCGGTGTTGTCGCGGTTTGCTCCGCACTTTATCCCGCCTCGCGAGCGGCTTCCATCGATCCGATTGAAGCGCTGCGTTGGGAGGCCGGCGGATAAGCCGCCGCGAGTAAGCGGCCCTGCGCGCCGGTTTCGGCCGGCGCCATTCTCGATCGTCTTCGCCGCACCGGCGTGACGTGTCTGCCTAAGCGGAATTGGAAGGAATACGACGTGTGGAAAGAGATTCTGACTCAGGCGTGGATCAGCCTCCGGCGCAATCCGACCCGCAGCTTCCTCACCATGAGCGGCATCGTGTGGGGCATCGCCGCCGTCACGCTCCTGCTCGCTTACGGCAACGGCTTCCAGGCCGTGATGCTCGGGATGTTCCAGAATTTTTCCAAGACCTGCGTGATTGCCTTCCCGGGTCAGACGTCCATGCAGGCGGGCGGCGAGCGTGCGGGCAAGAAGGTGCTCTTTGAGAAAGAGGATCTGGAAGTCGCCAAGGCGGAATCGCCCGCCATCAGGGTGATCTGTCCGGAACTCGTGCGCCGCCCGAATATCGGGTATCAGGAGCGTACCTACGATATCCAGTTGCGCGGCGTGTGCGCGGAATACGGCGAAGTGCGCACGGAGATTCCAATTGAAGGACGCTGGCTCTCCAAGGAAGACGAGCAGGAACGCCGCCACGTGGCGTTCATGGGCGAGTGGGCCAAGAACAAGCTTTTCGGCGGGCGTCCCGCCGTGGGCGAATACATCACCATCATGGGAATGCGCTTCACCGTCGTGGGGCGGATGGAATCGAAGTTGTCGATGGGCAACTACTACGGTCCCGACGACCGTGCGGTCTTCATCCCTTACACCACGATGGGCGAGATGTTTAATGCCCGCTATCCCGGCAACGTTGTCATCCAACCCATCTCGGCGCAATTCGAGGACGAGGCCGCGGTTCAGTTCCGTACCTCTATCGCCAAACGCAAAGGCTTCGATCCGAAAGACAAGCGCGCCATCGAGACCTTCGGCACATCCGACATGCGCCCCATCGTAGAGGGGCTGACCATCGGATTGAAGGGCTTGTTGCTGTTCATCGGTTCGCTCACGCTGGCCATCGGCGGAATCGGATTGATGAACATCATGCTGGTCTCGGTCAGCGAGCGGACCCGTGAAATCGGGCTGCGGCGCGCGTTGGGATCGACGCGGCGCAGCATCGCCTGGCAGTTCCTCGCCGAGGCCTTTGTGCTGACCCTCGCGGGCGGTGTGATCGGCGTCGCTCTTTCGTACGCGTTTGTGGCCGCGATGCCGCCGCTGCCGATGCTGGGTGAGATCTTCGACGACAAGTCCGGCAAGACGGATCTTCGTCTCGCCATCCAGTTCTCGACGATGGTCGCCTCAGGTCTCGTGCTGCTGGTCGTCGGCGTCGTGAGCGGGCTGATCCCGGCTCTGCGTGCGGCGTATCTCGACCCAGTCGAAGCATTACGCGTCGAATAGCTCTCGAAAAGTTGTGACGAACCGCATTTGCCTCCGCCTCGTGAACGGGATATACCTGATCTGAAGAGGAGCCAGCATGGAAGCAGATACCAAGCCCTGTCCGGTGTGCGGCGAGACCATCAAGGCGGTGGCCATCAAGTGCCGCTTCTGCAACACCGATCTCACCGCTTTCGCAGCCAAACAAGATGAGGAGGTGGAGAAAGACTTGTACGTCGGCCACCCGGCGCTGTTTTACAGCATCGGACAAGCGCTCCCATTTCTGGCGATCGTTTTGGCGGCTGTGGGCGCCATCGCGGCGGGAGCGCCGGCGGGGTATACGGCACTGGGCTTTGTCCTGCTGTTCGCGATCGTCTGCTTGCGCTATTACTTGAAGAGCGCAAGCACTCATTACCAGATCACTACGCAGCGGATCAAACTGGAGCGGGGCTTGCTCTCCAAGCTGCAGGAGAGCCTTGAACTGTTCCGCATCGATCATTTCGAGCTGCACAAGCCGCTCGGCATGCGGCTGCTGGGACAGAGTTCGCTGCACCTGTTTTCATCCGACGCCGAACTGACGAACTTCTTCATCTACGGCGTACCAAATCTGGAGAGCCTGGCGGACACGTTGCGTAGTTGCCAACTTCGCGAGCGCAGCCGCCGAGGGCTGACCACGTTCGTCAAAGCTTAAAGGCTGGGCAGAACCTGGGAACGCCGATCTCCGGATCGGCCTCGGAACGCACCATTTTCGAACATGCCGATCTGGAGATCGGCGTTCCCAGGGGCGTTCGGGGCCTGGTGAAGGACCCTGAACGCCCGCGTTTTCACGAAGTCTCGAACCCGGATCGGCGAGAGGTTATCCCCACCAACGGTGCCAGAGCGCGCTATCCGTTCCGACCGTGAAGATGTCCAGGCGGTTGGCGGCCCAAGCCGTCGCATCTACCGGCGACTCCAGGATGCCCCCGAGGGATTCCCAGCCGCTCCAGTTTGAGCCATCCCACGACTTGTGCCAGAGGGCGCTATCCGTTCCGGTCACGAACAGGTCGAGCCGGTTCGCCGACCACGCGACAGCCTTCGGCGGCGACTCCAGGATGCCCCCGAGAGACTCCCAGCCGCCCCAGGTTGAACCATCCCACCAGCGATGCCAGAGCGCGCTATCCGTGCCGACTCCGAAGACGTCCAGCCGGCCCTCGTCCCACGAGACGACCTCGGGTATCGACTGCACGATGCCTCCCAGGGATTCCCAGCCGCCCCAGGCGAAGCCGTCCCAATAGCGGTGCCACACTGCATGATCGGTTCCGAGCCCGAAGATGTCCAGCCTGTTCGGTCCCCATGCGACCGCTTTCGGCGGCGACGTGAGGGTTCCACCCAGTGACTCCCAGCCACTCCAGGCCGAGCCGTCCCACGCTTTATGCCAGAGCGCGTAGTCGGTGCCGAGGCCGAAAATGTCCAGCCGGTTGGGCGCCCAGGACACGGCGGTGATGGGCGAGTTGAGGATGCCGCCCAGCGACTCCCAACCTCCCCAGGACGAGCCGTCCCACCAGCGATGCCACACGGCGTGGTCAGTTCCGATGACGAAGATATCCAGGCGGTTCGTGTTCCACGAAACGACCTCGGGCGGCGATTCCAGAATGCCGCCCAAAGACTCCCAGCCTCCCCAGGCCGAGCCGTCCCACCAGCGGTGCCAGAGTGCGCTGTCGGTTCCGACAACGAAGATGTCCAGCCGATTCGGAGCCCAGGCGACCACACGGGGCGGGGACTCCAGAATGCCTCCCAGCGATTCCCAGCCGCCCCAACTGGCCGGGTCGAGCAGCGGGAAGATGTTGTCCGTTCCGGGGAGGTTCACCGGCGTCCCGGCGGGGTAGTGTCTCTGCACCAACGCGGCGAAAGGACCGAATGCGTCCGATGATCCGGTGAGCCTCTGATACGTCTGCTGTAGGGTGGTCCCGCCCGCCTCGACGATCCGGACCAGGGAGAAGTGAAGCTGATAGCGCAGGTAGTTGAGGAATAGGGTAGCGCAGCCGATCGAGGTGTAGTCGCGATCGGTGCCTTCCGTCTGTGTCACCCAATCCGGGCGGTTGCTGTTCAGCCAACTCGCCGCCGAGGCAAAGCCGTCCAGGCTGGAGGGGTATCGCTGGGTGGCAAGCACGCGCGAGAGGCCCTCCCCGGCGCTGGTGCCGCAGCCCCAGCCGGCCCCTTGATTATTCATCATCACTTCGTCGGCTTCGGCCACGTTGAGCATATTCTCCAGAGCGCCATCGGTTCCGCCGAAGGCAGCAAGGTGGAGCTCGGTCGCGGCGCAGTTTGCGTGGTAGGCGCCGAAGGAGCCAGGGTCAATGTAGATGCTGAAGGGACCGGCGGCCACTTCCCCAAACCAGCCTCGCAGCTCAAACAGGTCCCATTCACAATTGGCCAGAACGGCGTCGGCGAGATTCTGACCCGTCGTCCCCAGACTGTTGTCGTAGTAGACGTCGAAATTGGCAGTGCTGCCTCGCTTCGTATAGGGGCCAAGTCCCGCGGCTGGGGCGGCTGCGAGTGTCTCCCCAGGCTTGACCAGGACGTGCGGCTGCGGCGCCGGTTTCTCAGCGCCCACCGCCCTCCGGACGATCGCTTTGGCGGGCGCCGCGCCCATCGTTAGTGGCCGCGTTGCTTCGCCCGGCATTCTTCCCGTAGTGGACGGGCCTGCGGTAGACCGCGCCTCGATCGGCGCGTCGGGCATTCCATAGCCCGGCATCCTGCCTATCGTGGGAAGCGCCTCCTTCGATCTCCCGGGCATTCTTCCCGTCCCGGCCGGGCCTGCGGCGGACGGCGTTTCGATTACCGCGCCGTGCGTTCCGGCGCCGCCCGGCATTTCAGAGGTACTGGCTTGCGGCGCTGCACTCTGCATTTCGAATCCAGGCATGTTGCCTGTGGCCTGTTGCGTCCCCATCCCCTCCGTCCCGTGGGATGATTCCATCACCGCGCCCGGCATTTTTTCGCCGGATGTTCGCGATTTAGGTTGACGACTGATGTTGTTTATCTTGTCCATTGCTGCACCTCCGCGTGCATCTAGAAGCGAAATAGCAACACACGCCGATTCACATTCTTGCCCGCATTTCGGGAGATCATGCGATGTTCGGCGTGACTCTTTACGCACCAACTCCTGGACAGTACTGTGAGCCTAATCGTACTAAGTTGTCAAGACTCTCGTAAGCAACATTTCACTGGAAACTCGGCGGCCGTTTTCCGCCGTTCACTTTCCAACGGGTGATAGGAATTTTGCACCAACGGCTTGGATTCCACGGGAATATTAGAGGGCCGTAACACCGCTGCCACAGTGTTTGGGGCGCGAATGCGGGAAGCCCGCCCTTTGATTTCCATTCTCCCGACCCGAGGCTCAGCGCATTAATGCGGGCGATTTCAGGCCGTCCGCAATCGGACGCTGAACCGGAATATGCCGCTCCGCTCCCACTGGAAACACCTGCTGCGCGGATGCTCTTGCCAGGGCCGGTGACTCGTCTGGCGCAAAAACAAACCATCCCGATGCAATGAGTTGGGTGATCGGACGCGCCGCCGGCTCTTGCCGTCGTGCTTAGGCTGGGGCTCGCCGGAAGGCTTCATTCGCCGGTTTATTGCAAGGCCTTTATGCCGGAAGTCGAATAGACCATCCCCAGTCCCGGAGGATTCCCCACCCATGCCAGACGTCCTGTACAAACTTCAGCCCGACCGCACGATGTACCTGAGAGGTTTCGACCACCTCGGCGCGGGCGCGGCCATGCACAACGCGCGCCCGGACGGCTTCGAAGTCACCGGCGTTTTTCGCGATGCTTCGGACTTTGCGGTGCTGGTGCTGTGGGACGCGGACGACTTCTTCAACCACCCCACGCTGAAATACCTGCCCGATACGAACTTCGCCGGCCTGACGCTGCAGTTTGACGCCACCTACCAGAACCTGATGCCGCTGAATTGCACGAAGTACCCCACCATCGACTGGCCGTACCTCGACATGCAATTCGATGACGGAACGTCCAAGCAGGTCCGGCTCTCCGACTATGCTCAAGTCGCCGCCAATCCGGATCCGCCTGCCAGCGGAACGTTCGAAATCGTCGGACCGTCGCTTCAAGCCTGGGACCGCCTGACGCTGTGGTACCTCAACGTGAACTTCGACTACATCGTGCCAGGGGCTCCGCAGGCGACGCTGCAGTTCTACATCGATACTCCACACAAGACATACTCGGTGAGCGTGGGGACGCGCAGTTACACCTACACGCTGAAGGATGGCGACACGGCGGCGACGCTCGTCCGGAACCTCGTGGACGCCATCAACGCGGGCAGCGGAGATGCGGACGTCGCCGCCTCGGCGGGCTCCGGAGCGGGTCAGGTACAGTTGAGCGCCCGCCGCGACACGGGCGATCCCGTGACGGTTTCGGCTACCGGACAACGGCACGCTGGAACTTTGCGCCGTGCAGGCGTCCACAGTGGCCCGCGAACTGGCGGCCAAGATCAACGCGGTGGACTACGACGCCGTCCAGGCGCCCTTCGGCCTGAGTGCGACGGCCGACGGAACGAAGCTGACCATCACTACCAAGCGCGGCGGTTACGACGCCAACTTCATCCGATTGCTGGCGGTCAACAAGACCGGCACTTTGAAAACGTCGCAACCGCTGCTGCAACTCGGCGGCGGAGATTCCACGGCCACGCTGCGGGTGAATTACGACTTTTCCGCGAACCTTGGGGAGCAGGCGCGGCAGATTCGCAAGATGTGGCTGACGTTTGCGCCCCGGCTCGCGGACGCGCGCAATTTCGTTTCTGAAGAGTGGCATGCTTCCTTCGACAACTGGACAGTGACCGGTCCGGACGCGGTGCGGCAGTTGCAGGTGCCGGGGCCGCGCAGCTTCTGGATTTCAAATACGGACGGGGCCTGCTTGTTCGAAGGCGATTGGAGCGTCGCGGACGGCTTCTATTTCGGGGGACTCGGCGCAATCGGGCAAGACGGGCGCGCAGGTCAGTATCAGATACACCAGCGCGTTCCAGCATGACGTCTGGCTCGCGACGGAGCTGAACGCGTCAGGCGGCACAACGGCAGCCGTGCTCGACGATGGCGCGTGCACGGCGAACCTCCGCACGGCTGGCGGCGGAGACGCGGTGACAGTGCGCAAATTGCTCTTCCCCCAACTGCCGCCGGGCTTCCACACTGTGACGCTGAGCGTCTCCGAAGGCTCGCTTCTCTTCGACCATCTCATCGTCAGCGTGCCTACGGCCGATACGCCCACGCTGCCCGTTCAGTCCGACATCTCGGCAGCTCTGGATTACTCTACCGATCACACCTACAAGCTGCCGCCTGCCAGGATTCTGTGGCTCTTCAAGAAACTCGGCCTGCTCGGTCCCATCAACCAGTACATCGGCGTGTTCTGGTGGAATCAGCGCAAGTGCGTTGGCAGCCAGCCGAACGCCGCCGCAGTGAGATTCGGCAGGCAGGTTCGTCGAAAACGATCAGGTTTTTCTCAAGCATCGGAGGGCAGGTCTGCGGCAAGACTATCCTCGCGACCGACACGCCGCAAATCGTCGCCCAGCACTTTGCGAACTTCATCAATGCGATCTACGTGGGCGTGTGGGCCGAGGCCGATGACGCCGCATTGCGCATTCACAACCGATCCTCCGACCCGGCCTACCGCTACACTCTCACGGCTTGGGGGGAGGGTGCATGCACAGCGACGGCAGACGGTTCATTGGGCGCGGCTCTCGTGCAACTGAGCGGGACCTTTGTGGCCGGAGACCGGATCGTGCTGGATGCGGGAGGAGATCTCTGTACGATCACCGTGAGGGCTGGCGGCACGCCGGCTACAATCGCGCAGGAACTGGCCAACGCGATCAACTCGAATCCAACCGGCAGTGAAGTGCTGGGCGCGCTGGCGGCTTCGCCGGACGATAAATCCGTCACCATCAAGAACGCCACCACGGATCCATCGAAGAGCTGCCCGCTGTCAGTATCGGTCGTTCCAGTGTCAGGCTCATCGGGCGCCGCAGTGCTCAAAGGATCGCTTCAAATCGGACCGCTCGGCGTCTGGCAGGTGGATCCGGCGCAGGATCCGCCTTTGAACGCGGCGGCACGGGCCTGGCACGCCGATTTCTACCAGAGCTGCGCCGCGGCGCGGCTGGAAGTGACGACCTCGTCTTCCATGGAACTGGTGAATCCGCCCGAGGGCTTCGCGGCACAGTTCGCCGGCGGGCAGGACGTGGTGACGGATGTTGGGTTCGGCGATCTGCACTCAACGCACTGCGCGTTCTCCGCGCCGATGCTCGAATATCACACACGCGTCTACACCTGGCTCGCACAGGCGATGGCGTCCCAGGGTCTTCAGCCGGTCTTGCAGTGCGGCGAGTTTACCTGGTGGTACTTCTCGCGTCCCGCGCCGGTTGCGGAGTTCGCTTTCTACGCTTCGGGCAACGGGCATACGCATTTCATCACGGTGAACGGCGTGACGTATACCCACGTCGAAAACAAGCCAAACGGCGAATCGAGCGCCGATGTCGCTGCCGCTTTGATTGCCGCGGTGAACGCCGGGCCGGACCCGTGCGTGGGCGCGTCCGTGGGATCCGCGCCCTACGTCGTTCGCCTGACGCCGTCCAAGGCGAGTCCCTTCCCGATCGCGCTCGCATCGGACAACGGCAGCGCCAGCTTGCTCTTTACTGGCGGCATGGCCTATTACGACGCCGGAACGGCCGCGGCCGCTCAAGCCGCATTGGGACGGCCCTTGGCGACGTTCTACACGCCCAGTGACGATCCCACACTCAACGGTTCAGACGACGCCACATTCCTGCGCGATCGGCTCAGAGACTACTGCGCCTCCATCACCACCGCGGTCAAAGCGGCCGTGCACGGGACCAGCTTCGAGATCCTGTTCCCGTACGACGTCAACTACCCGATGCCCGCGGGCATTCACAGCCTGGGCGGACGCCTGAATCGCTTCGTCAATCTGCCGGTGGAGTGGGGCCAGCCGGGCGGCTCGGGCTTTGATCGCTTCAAGCTCGAACAGCTCGACTTTGGCGCCTGGAACAAGGACTTGAACCTCGTCCGGACATGCCAGCAATTGCCCGCCAGCCTGGGTTGGCCGTTGAACCGGGTCAGTTGCATCACGCCGATATTCAGGCCGGGCTATGCCTGGATGAAGGAAGTGGCGATGGCGCGCGAACAACACTATCGCGCCATCACCTTGTGGGCCTTCGATCAAGTCAACCTGTTTGGTCTGGACGTCCTGCCGAGAGGCGACAAACGGGGCTTGTTCATCGGTTAGCGTTTTCACGGCAGCGAAACGAGCGGATGATAACCTAGTAGTTTAGTCCCGTTGATGCTGCTTCAATCTATCTATGGCCGGTGGATGAACCACTGGGAAGAAACTCTCTGCTTTCGGGCAACGAACCGCGTTGTCCGGCCCTTTGAGTGGGGCGCCGAATGGTCCTCCGGATGGCCTGTGGCGGGTGTCGGCGCGCCGAACGGCCACGGACCCGAGGAATACCTGCTCCGGCTGAGTGAACAGGCGATTGCGCACAGCGCGGAGTTTTATCTTCACACCACTCCCAGAGACTTCTCGCTACGCGGAAACCGGCTGCGATTCGCTTCGCAGGTGAGAACCCCGTTTCCGGAGAATAACGTCGTCCACGGACAGTGGTTCCCGGGTAAGAGCAGGAAGAAATGCGTGATCGTGCTGCCTCATTGGAATGCGCCGGGCGACGCGCATAACGCGCTGGCCCGCCTCTTCCAGAAGTTCGGCTTATCCGCCCTCCGGCTGAGCCTGCCGTATCACGATTTCCGGATGCCGGCCGAACTCGAGCGCGCGGATTTTGCCGTCAGCTCCAACATCGGCCGCACCATCGACGCCACGCGCCAGGCCGTGCTCGACATCCGTTGCACCGCGGACTGGCTGGAACAGCAGGGCGCCGAGGAGATCGCCATCGTCGGTACTTCGCTCGGCTCCTGCTATGCGTTTCTCGCCAGCGCCCACGACCCTCGCTTCCGTGTGAACGCCTTCAACCACTGCTCGACCTACTTCGCCGATGTCGCCTGGCGCGGGCTTTCGACAATCCACGTCAAACAAGGGCTGGAAGACGTGATCGACTTGCCGACTTTGCGCAAGCTTTGGATGTGCATCAGTCCGACGGCCTACTTCGAGCAGTTCGCTTCGCACCCCAAGAAATCGCTGTTTCTTTACACGAAGTACGACACGACGTTCCCGACCGATCTCTCCCTGGAAACGATGCGGCTCGCTCGCGAGCACAAGCTCGACCATAAGGAAGTCGTGCTGCCGTGCGGCCACTACACGCTCGGTGAGGCGCCCTTCAAGTACATGGACGGCTATCACGTCGTTTCGTACGTGCTGCGCAATCTCTGAACGGAACTCTCGCTGAAACGGAGCGGTTACAGCGGGGTTCCATTCTTGTTCTGAAGCGCTGTTAACAAAAGACCTTAGTGGCAACCGCCCCCTCACGGTCGCGGCTCCGTTTGTAAACTGCTCAGTCGTTCATGTAAACGTATGCCGCGGGTACGAAACTCTGCGAGCCCCGACGCATCACTCGATATTGATCGCTCGATGTCCGGCAGGAACCCTTGGAGGAAGTCAGCATGAAAACGAATCGCCGGGAACTGATTCTCACTTCGCTCGCCGCCGGGCCGTCGCTCGCGGCCTCGAGCGCTAATGGGACTGGTTCCTTCCTCCCGTGCATCAATCAGGTCACAACGCTCGAAGCGCCGTTTGCGCGCGACGTCGAGGCTTACGCGGCAGCCGGATTCCGCCACGTCGAACTCTGGTTGCCCAAGCTCAATAAACAGGGGCTGAGGATGTCCGCCGTGGCCGCGGCCCTCAAGAACGCCGGGCTCACGGTGGACAGCGCGTGCGCCTCCGATGCGGCCTTCAGCGCTCCCGAGGACCGCGCGATCGACGAACTGAAGCGCAACCTCGAAATGGCGCAAGCGCTCGGAGCGCCCCGGTATGTCGTCTACTCCGGCGCCGGGGCGTCGAAACCGGAGGAGTACAAAGCCGCCTCGGCGCGCCTGGGCCGCCATGCCGAGGCCGCCGAACCGTACCGGGTCAAGATCGCCTTCGAGTTCATCGCCGGCGCACGTCTGGCCGGATCGTTCCGCACCGCGCTGGAGATGGTACGCGCGGCCGATCACCCGAACCTGGGCATTTGCGTGGACACGTTCCATCTCTTTGCGGGTGTCAGCAAAGTGGAAGACCTCCTGCTCGCCAAGCCCGGCGAAATCGCCCATGTCCACTTCCACGACGCTCCCGCTTCGCTGCCGCGCGAGCTGTGGCGCGACGCCGACCGCCTGCCGCCTGGAGAAGGCTGCATGCCGATGCATGACATCGCGAAAGCTTTGAAGCGCGCGGGCTATCAGGGCGCTCTGAGCGTCGAACTGTTTGGCGCGAGCTATCAGTCAGGTGACGCGCGTGAAGTTGCCGTGAGGTGCTATCAAGCCGTGAAGCAATACTGCTGAAACCGACCGCGGGTCGCCGTCCCTGGCCAGCCTCGGCAAGACAGGCTTCTTCCGGAGCAGGCGCACCACCTGCCGGAGCGTGGGATTAGCCCCTATTGCGGACCACCTGTAGCCCGCCAGACCCATCTATCGGACATGATTGCCCCAAATCGCTCAGCCACTCGCCTATGATCGTGTATTAGCACCCGCGCGAGCAGCCGGGACGTCGAGTGGGAGAAACGGATCAGGTTGAGACGCCAAGTGCAGCGTGGGTTGTGGCCGGTAGACTGGCTGATGCTTTCCTATCTCCTGGCGAGCGGTGCGTCAATCGCCGCAGTCAGCCAGAGGATCGAGAGGCCTGGATTACTCCTCCTGGCGCACGGCGCCGCAATCCTGACGATCGCCGCGTATGCCTTTCTGCCTCGGCTACCGGGGTCCTACTACTTCAGGAACCTGTACCCGATCCCGTATGTTTTCGCCTGCTACCGGGTGATGAGCCTGCTCATCAAGGCGATGCGCCAGACTCGCTTTGACGCCATGCTGGCAGGCTGGGATTTCGCCCTCTGGCACGTCCACCCGACAGTATGGCTGGAGCGGGTTCAGACCCCATTGCTGACGGAGCTTCTGCAGGTTATCTATTCCCTGTTCGTGCCTACGGTCCTCGCGGTGGCCTTGATGCTGTGGTTCCGGCAACGTGAGGCTTTCCGAAGCTACGCGTTCCTGGTGACTCTCGGATTCCTCGCCTCGTATGTAATCTATTTCATCGTGCCCGCCCGAGGCCCCCGCTACTTTCTCGACGGACTGCAGACTCAACCGCTCGCAGGCCTGTGGCTCTTCCAACCGCTCCGCACGCTGCTGGACGTGCTGGAGTCCTCGCATTACGACTGCTTTCCCAGCGGCCACGTAGAAATGACCATCATCGCCTGGTGGACCTCGCGGCGGATTTCCACCGGGGTGTCCCGGTTCTATCTCGCCTACGTCGTTTTGACTCTTCTGGCCACCGTCTACCTTCGGTATCACTACACCGTCGATCTGGCGGCGGGCATCGCCGTGGCCGCTCTGGTAATAGCCGCGTCGCCGCACTTTGAGCCGGCGCCAGTTCGGCCGCGGAGACAGTTCCAGGATGAACAACCTCGAGATTTCGCCCCTACAAAGTAGCGCGGACCGGCGCAGCTTCCTACGGTTCCCCTACGAGTTCTACAAGAACGATCCCTACTGGGTGCCGCCGTTGATCCTGGACCAGAAGGCGCTATTCGATTCCGCGAAACATCCCTTCTACCTGCATGGGACCATGCAGCGATTTCTCGCCCGGCGTGCGGGCAGAACAGTCGGACGCATTGCCGCCATCCTGGACCCGAATTTCAGCCGTTTTCACGGCGAAAAGGCGGGTTTTTTCGGCTTTTTGGAGATGATTGACGATGCGGAAGTAGCCGCCGGTCTGCTGGGTGCGGCGCGCGACTGGCTGGTGCAACAAGGCGCCGAGGTGATCCGCGGGCCGGTAAATCCCTCCACGAACTACGAGTGCGGAGTGCTCGTGAATGGCTTCGATTCCAGCCCGCGCATCATGATGACTTACAACCCGCCGTACTACGGCGCTCTCATCGAAGCGGCCGGCCTGAAGAAGGCCAAGGACCTGTTAGCGTACGACCTGCCGGTGGCCAATGCCCGCGCAGACCGGGTGCGGACTTTGACCGATCGGGCGGCATCCAACGGCATCCACTTGCGCACTCTGCGTCTCAAAGACTACGAGAAGGAAGTCGAACTCGCGTGGGGTGTCTATAACTCGGCGTGGGCGAAAAACTGGGGCTTCGTTCCCATGACACGCGAGGAGTTTCAACACCACGGCCGCGAACTCAAACAGATTTTGATACCCGACCTGGCCTGGATTGCCGAAGTGGACGGCCAGGCGATCGGCTTTGCGCTCGCGATCCCGGATATCAACGAAGCGCTGCATCATCTTCGGGGACGCCTGTTCCCCTTCGGACTCTTCAAGCTGCTCTGGTGCCAGCGAAAGATCAAGTACCTGCGCGTGATCGTCCTGGGCGTGAAAGAGGAGTTCCGTTCGACGCCGGCGGCGGCGGCGCTCTATGCCGCGCTCATTCGCGAATGCGCGCGTCTGAATTTCGGAGGCGCCGAGTGCTCGTGGATCCTGGAAGACAACGTGTTAATGCGAAGATCCATCGAGACGCTCGGCGGCAAGGTGTACAAGACCTATCGGATTTACGAGTTCTAGGGTGAGGGCACGGCGTAAAGCCACGCGCCTGCACGTCGGTCCATCTTCGCCCCATTTTCGCGTTGCAGGGCTGAATCTCTCCTCGCGAGTCAGTTTGAAACGTCACCACCTTGAGACGCGGCCGAACCACTGATAGGCTTATGAGTTGGGCTCCGCGGCGGCTCCAACGCGCGCGGCAAGCAGAGGTGTGCTATGTCCGGACATTCTAAGTGGGCAACGATCAAGCATAAAAAGGGCGCGCTTGACGCAAAACGCGGGAAGATCTTCACGCGACTGATCAAGGAAATCGTCATCGCCGCGCGAGGCGGTGGCAACCCCGACGCGAATTCCCGTCTCCGCACCGCCATCGTGGCGGCGAAGGCGATGTCGATGCCTGCCGAAAACATCAAACGCGCCATCATGCGCGGTACGGGCGAGATCGAGGGCGGGCAGATCGACGAAATCATGTTTGAGGGGTACGGTCCCGGCGGCGCCGCCGTGCTCGTGCTCAGCGCAACCGACAACCGCAATCGCACAGTGAGCGAAATTCGTCACGCCTTCTCGAAGAACGGCGGGAACCTCGGTGAACAGGGCAGTGTTTCCTGGATGTTCGAGCGCAAGAGCCAGATCATCATCGAGAAAGATAAGGCCACCGAGGACCAGTTGATGGAACTCGCGCTGGAAGCGGGCGCGGACGACGTCCGGGACGAAGAGGATAGCTGGGTGATCCTCTCGGCGCCCGAGGCCCATGCCACCGTCCTGGAGGCGCTCCAGAAGGCCGGCATCCCCACCGTCGAGGCTGAGATCGGCATGATCCCCAAGACTCCGATGAAGGTGGATCCCAAACACGTGGGCGGCATGCTGCGCATGCTCGAAGTGATGGAAGATCACGACGACACGCAGAACGTTTACACCAACTTCGACTACGACGAGGACGCCGCCAACGGTTAAGAAGCGAGCCCGAGGCAGCGCCGCGACTGCGAGCCGGCTGTGAGGATCATTGGCATCGACTGCGGAAGCCGCTTCACCGGCTACGCGGTCATCGAAACCGGTTCGCCGCGGCACCGTCTGGTAGAAGCAGGGGTGGTGAAGACCGATCCCCGTGAAGCGTTCCCGAAGCGTCTGCTCACCATCGCCGACTGCTTGCGAGGCGTCGTCGCGAAACACGCACCCGATGAGGCTGCGGTGGAAGAGACGTTCTATTCGCCGAACTCTTCCAGTTCGAGTTCCATCCGCCTGACGCACGTGCGAGGCGCGGTTCTGCTGGTGCTGGCGGAAGCTGGGTTGAAGGTGGGCGAGTATCCCCCGGCGCGGGTGAAATTGGCCGTTACCGGCAACGGAAGAGCGGAGAAAGGGCAAGTGCAGTCCATGGTGCGGATTCTTCTGAACCTGTCCGAGCCGATCGCTTCCTTTGACGCTTCCGACGCGGTGGCGGTGGCGCTGTGCCACGCCGCGATGCGAGCGACGGAGGTGCTCCGATGAAGCGGAGTCCTTCCGCGTTGGCAGGCCTGCTGGCATTCTCCGCCGTAGCCCTCTGCGCCGAGCCCCGATTATTCCTGTCGAAGCGCTTTCCCCATAGCCACCCGGAGTACGCCGAGCTGCGCATCGAGCGCGACGGACGAGTGGAGTACCGCGAGACCCCCGACGAGGAGCCAATGCGGGCCAAGCTGACCCGCGAAGAGGTGGATGCAGTGTTCGACCTCGCCGAAAAGTGTGACCGATTTCAGAAACCGCTGGAATCGGGACTCAAAGTCGCACGGATGGGCGACAAGGTGTTCCGCTGGGAAGACGGAGACGAGAAGCACGAGGTCAAATTCAACTACACGATGGATGTGACCGGGCAGGCGATGCTCGACTGGTACGAGCGCATCGTGGAATCCGAGACGTACCTGATCGATCTCGAACGCACCGCCCGGTATGACGTTCTGGGGGTTAACGAGTCGCTGCTGCTGTTGGAAAGCGGCTGGGACAAGAAACGCCTGGTGTCCATCGAGCAGTATCTGCCGATGCTCGACCGGATCGCAAAGAACGAGAAATATATGAATATGGCCAGGGAGCGCGCCGCCAAGCTGGCCGACGCTATCCGGGCCGTGTCCGCAGGCGCGGCCTCTGCGCCAAAGGCTGGTCAATGATCCTTCGTCACTGCTTGTGCTTCGGACTTTTGTGGTGCGCATTCGCGCCAGCGCAATCCGTGCCCCCCGCCGAGGCAAGGCCGGTGGTAAGCGATGCTACCGCTCAGAAGCCCGAGGAGGCCAAGGCCCCCGAAGCGAAGGACTCGAAGGCGACCAACGATGCGGAACTCGACGCGAGACTCGAGCAGGAGTTAAGCGAAACAGGCGGCAGCCCAACCGACGTGTTTAACGTGCTGGAAAGGCATCTGAAGGCGCACCCGGGCTGCAAGAAGAAGCCGGAGATCATCCGCGTTCTGGCTCGCATCGCGGTGGACCAGCACGACCGGCCCAGAGTCATCGAATACGGTCCCCTGGCGATCGACGGAGGCAGTGACGATCCGCGCTTGCTCGAACACGTCAGCCGCGCCCTGCTGGACCGCGAAGACCCGGAGAGCTTGGGCAAGGCGCTGAAATACGCGACCCGGCTCACCGAAAAGATGCGGGACGAGCGGAAGAGCCTGCTCGAATCGAAGGACTATGAACCCGGCCAGGGCAAGCGGCTGGACGAAACGGATTACTCTCTCCGCGGCGCGTGGATTTACGTCGCCCGGGCGCAAGGGATGCTGGGGCATAACGAAGAGGCGCTCAAAGCGGCGGACGAAGCCTGGCGGGCTTATCCGTCCTTGGACGCCGCGCTCGAACGCGCCCGCGTTCTGGAGCGTCTCGGACGCTTTGCCGAAGCGCTGGACGCCGCGGCCGATGCGTTCGTCGTCGAGGACGAACACTCTAACAGCAAGGACCGGCAGAAGGCGCGCGAACGCCTGGCGGAGTTGGCCCCGAAAGCCAATGTTAGCGATCCCTCCACGCGGGTTCTTCCCGCCTGGGACAGGACGCGCGGAATGCTGGAAGCACGCCGCACTCTGGCGCGCGAGTTCGATCCCAACATGGCAGCTGCTTCGCCCATGGAATTTACCCTGTCGAAGCTGGATGGCGGGCGACTTCCCATGAACACGATGAAGGGCAAAGTGGTGGTGCTCGACTTTTGGGCGACCTGGTGCGGCCCCTGCCGGATCCAGCATCCGCTGTATGAGCAGGTCAAGGGCCGCTTCAAGGACAACCCCGATGTCGTGTTCCTGGAATTGAACACCGACGAAGACCGCTCCCTGGTCAAGCCGTTCCTGGAGCGCCAGAAGTGGTCGAAAGAGGTGCTGTACGAGGACGGCCTGGCCGGCTACTTCCGCGTCAGCTCCATCCCGACGACCATCGTGCTCGGGCGCAGCGGAGAGTTGAATAGCCGCATGCCGGGATTCATCGCCGAACGCTTCGTCGACATGCTCTCCGACCGCATCAACTCAGCGCTGGCGAGGAACTGAGGCCCCGCTTCATGCGGTAGGGCGGACCCCCGATCGGCGGGTCCCCCTGGACCCCTCGAGAGGTATTGGGCGGCCGCTACGAAGCAAGACGGCGACCACGGGGTCGGCCCCGGACCGGGGTCCGCCCTACACGGTCGCCAATCCCTCTCGTTCGAGCCAGAATGGAATCAGAGGGATTGGATGGCATTTCGGCGAATCATCTGGATTGTTCTCGATAGCGTAGGCATCGGCGCCATGCCCGACTGGCGGGCGTATGGAGATCCGATTCCCGGCGACACGCTCGGCCACTGCGCCGCGTTGCGGCCCCTGAAACTGCCCAACCTGGTCTCGCTCGGCCTCGCCAATATCCGGCCTTTCGAGCATCTGGAGCCAGCCGCGCAGCCCGCTGGGCTGTTATGGACGGGCGACGCTGGCGTCACCGGGGAAAGACACCACCACGGGCCACTGGGAGATGGCGGGCATCCTGCTCGGCAAGCCCTTTCCCCTCTATCCGCTTGGTTTTCCGGCGGACTTCATGGCGGAGTACGAGCGCCGCATCGGCCGCGGCACGCTGGGCAACAAGCCGGCTTCGGGTACCGCAATTATCGAGGAACTCGGCGTGGAGCACATGGCCACGGGCAAGCCGATCGTCTACACCTCGGCCGACAGCGTCTTCCAGATTGCTGCGCACGAGGAGATCGTCCCGATCGCGGAGCAATACCGTCTGTGCGAGATCGCGCGCGAGATGCTGCGCGGCGGGCATGAAGTCGGACGCGTGATCGCCCGGCCTTTCATCGGCACGCCGGGCCACTTCACGCGCACGTCGAATCGCCACGATTATGCCGTCCCTCCTCCGCGGGGTATGCTGCTCGACCGCCTGGCCGAGTCCGGGACTCAGGTCTGGGGCGTGGGCAAGATCTCCGACATATTCCTGGGTAGAGGCATCGAACGTTCGTTCAAAACGAAATCGAACGCCGACGGGATGGCGAAGACACTGGAGGCAATGGCCGGCCTGGACCGCGGCTTGATCTGGGTGAACCTGGTCGATTTCGACATGCTCTACGGACACCGTAACGATCCCGAGGGATACTCCAAGGCGCTGGAGGCCGCCGACGCCTGGTTGCCGGACCTGATCGCTGCGCTGGGCGAGCAGGATCTGGTGATCTTCACGGCCGATCACGGCTGCGATCCCACCTCGCCGTCGACAGACCATTCCCGCGAATACGTGCCCGTGCTTTGCTTCGGTAAGAATGCGCGGGCCGGCGCGAATCTGGGGACACGCGCGAGTCTGGCCGACATGGGCGCGACGATCACGGACAATTTCCACGCGGCCGCGGGACCTGGATTGAGCTTCCTGAGCGCCATCGCTCCGAGCTGAGAACCCGCGCCATGGCCGATTGCCAATCGGCCGCAGGTTAACAACCTGCCCCACACGACCATTTGTCACCTGTCCTGAAAATGTAGAAACTCCAGCAAAGGGAACCTGAGGTTCCCTTTTTCCAGAATCGCCATTTTAGAATCAGTGAGTTGCAGTCTGGAACGGAACCTGAGGTTCCCTCTTGCGTTTCGTGTGCCTGCTCCGCGCCGGCTCCGGCGCTTCCAGACTTTACCGGGATCTGGGCGCGCCCTGAAGCGCCAAACTTTATGAGGCAGGGGTCCCGCAATGGAACTCCACCTCGTTATTGCTCGTAACTGCTTTGAGAGACAAGCTGGAGAACGACAATGCATCTGCGTCTGATGATGATGACCGTGGCCGGCGCCGCCTCGCTGGCCATCACAAGTCCGGCACTGGCCGGAAGCAGCGACTGGTCAAAGAATTTCAACATCTCCGGCCGGGCGGAGTTGCGGGTCGAAGTGGATGACGGGCGAGTGACTCTGATCGGCTCCGACAGCAAACAGATTGAAGCGCGCGTCATCGTGACCGGGTGGAAGATGGGGCCCGACGGGGTTCAGGTCTACGACCGGCAGACCGGCGACCGGGTCGAATTGGACGTTCGGATGGCAAAAATAAATCGCTGGTTCAATGTCGGCGAACGCTCGGTGCGGGTGGAATTGCGAGTGCCGAACGGGCTGCTGGCTAACGTGCACACGCGCGACGGATCCATTACCGTGGACGGCGCGCGCGGTTCGTTCAGGCTGAGGACAGGCGATGGGCGCGTGGAAGCGACCGGCGTGGACGGTACGCTCGACGCCGACACGGGTGACGGGAGCATACGCATTCGAGGGCGTCTGGACGCGATGACGCTGCACACCGGAGATGGCAGCATCGAAGCCGAGTTGATGACGGGCTCGAAGATCACCACGGGGTGGGATGTCGGCACCGGCGACGGCCATATCACTCTGCACTTGCCGTCGAACTTCGGGGCGGAACTCGACGCGCACACCAACGACGGGAAGATCGAGGTCGACCTTCCGGTTACTACGACGCGGACAGTCAGCGGGAGCGACATTCGCGGCAAACTGAACGGCGGCGGGCCACTGCTGAAGGTCCGCACCGGCGACGGAGCGATCCGGATTTTGCGCAATTAGCGAAGCATCAACACGGCTTCGCGGGCGGACTACTTGATGATCAGCCCCTGACCTGTGGGAAGGGACAGCACGCCGGCTCCCAATGCCCGCGCAGTGTCATCTATGGCCTCGCGCTGGCAATCGTGTCCGTAATACGTGTAGTCATCAAACAAGACCACGGCTCCGGGCGTCAGCTTATCCCAAAAGAACTCAAGCGCAGCCCGCTCCGGCAGTGCGCAATTCATGTCGATGTGCAGGAAGGAGACGGCACCGAATTCTACACTTTCGAGGACATCCGGCACAGCGCCTTGGACGATCGCCGTGTTGTTCCACTCCGCGAAATTCGCGCGTACTCGGCCCATGTCTGTGACGTAGGCTCCGGCTTTCAGAGCACGCTCTACCACCGGCGGCCTTTCACTTTCGACCTCCTCCTGCGAATACTGCGTGAGCACGGGACCGGTGAATGTATCAATCAAATAAAAGCGTCTGCCCAAGGTGTTCCACCGCAGCTTATGCATGATGGCTGAGCTGACAAAGCCAGCGTTGACACCACATTCAACGAAATCGCCTTCGACCCGCAACGCGGTCTGCGCGGCCCATAGAGCAATGTGCACGCGCCATTCAATCGCCGGCTCAACTCCATGACTCGCCTGTACGCCTCGCCGGTAAGCCGCGCGGAAGTCGTGATCATTTCGGAAATGATCGCTGTGAATGGTGAAGAGTCCGTCCTGATCGTACCGTCCCCGGACGCGGTAGAGCCCTACTCCGGCCTTTGCCAGAAGAGATTTGACCAGGGAACTGAGCGGGCGAGACGGCACTTTCACCATGCTACATTCAATCGCGCGATTGCTGCCGGGTCGTGATTATTCGGGTCATTTCATTTCTTAGGGAACCTAAGCCGGCATTACCCCGTTCTGAGATCTGAAGGGGCTCCAACCTAACGATGTCCACACCGCCGCCGGCAAGACCGCGCCTCGATTTCGTCGACAACCTGCGCTGGGTGATGATCGTGTTCGTCGTGAGCATGCACGCGGCGGTCACTTATAGTCACCTGGGCAGTTGGTACTTCATGGAAGACCCCAAGCCCGGCCAGTTTACGACGCTGTTCTTCGCCTACTACCAGATGGGGCTGCAGGCGTTCTTCATGGGGTTCCTGTTTCTGATCGCCGGCTACTTCGTGCCGCGCGCATTCGACCGGAAAGGAAGCGGCAAGTTCCTGCGCGACCGGTTTGTGCGGCTGGGCATTCCATCGCTCATCTACATGCTCGCGATCCATCCCTTCACGGTCTACTGGCTGCTGCACGACTATTACAGAATTCAGGCTTCTCCCTGGACTGGCTACCTGAATTTCCTGCGCACATTCCGATGGGTCGGAAGTTCGGGTCCGATGTGGTTCACGGTCGCCCTGCTGATCTTCTGCGCGGTGTACGCGCTGATCCGAATGGCTGGCCGGCGGGTTCCCATCGATGCGCCCGCGGCTCCGCTGCCGACTCATGCCCAGGTCGTTGGATTGGTGCTGCTGATGGGCCTGTGCTCGTTCCTGGTCCGCATCGTGCAGCCCATGGGAACGAACATCCTGAACATGCAGCTTTGCTTCTTCTCGCAGTACATCCTGCTGTTCACAGTCGGCATCATCGCGTGGCGGCGGAACTGGCTGCTGCGCATTCCTTACGAGTTCGGCATGCGCTGGTTCTGGCTCGCGCTCATCGCCGGAAGCTTGTTATGGATCGCGGTTGTCGGCGGCATCGTGGCGACGCACACGGAGAAATATATCGACGGCGGATTCACGTGGCAGAGCGCCGGTATCTGTTTCTGGGAAGCCTTCTTCTGCATGGGGCTGTGCCTGGGATTGACGGTCCTGTTCCGCGAGAAGCTCAACCGGCAGGGCGCATTCGCGAAATGGATGAGCGACAACAACTTCTCGGTGTACATGTTCCACACGCCCGTGCTGGTGGCGGTGACGCTTGCGATGCGAGAGCTTCGGAGCGCCGAAACCGGTGAAGTTCCTGGTGGCGACTGCGCTGGCGACGTCGCTGACGTTCCTGGCGAGCAGCTTGATCTTCCGGCGGATTCCCTTGTTGCGACGCGTGCTCTAAGCGAGGTGGGGCAGGCGCGTGGTGGGGCGGACTTCAGTCCGCGGACCGGTTTCAACCGGTCCTTCCGGAAGAAATTGCGTGGCTGAAGCCCCGCGCGGACTAAAGTCCGCCCCACCACACCGCGCCTGTCTATTGCAGTAGGATGGGACCGCATAACAGCGACCACCGCCGCCGGGAGGGACACATGGACAAGATTGGACACGCATCGCGCCGTGAGTTTCTAGGATCTGCGCTGGGAGTTGCCGGAACCCTCGCGGCTCCGCTGATCGTGCCGGCCCGGGCCTTGGGCCGCGGAGCCACCGCTCCCAGCGACCGCGTTACCGTGGGCATCATCGGCAGCGGCGGACGAGCCGTCTTCGAGACCAGCCAGTACCCGTACTTCGACAACGTGGAGATCGTCGCCGTGTGCGACGCCCAGGAATCGCGCCGGATTTCCGCGAAGCAGACTCTCGAAGGTCTCTACGCCAAGGCCAGACCCGCCGGAACGTTCCGCGGCATCCGCATGTACGCCGACTTCCGCGATCTGCTCGCGCAGAAGGACATCGACGGTGTGTACATCGCGACGCCCGACCACTGGCACGTCCCGATCACCGTGGCCGCGATGAAGGCCGGCAAGCATTGCCACACCGAAAAGCCGCTCGGCGTCAGCATCGAGATGGATCATGCCGCGCTGGCTGCAGTACGCAAGTACAAGAAGATATTCCAATACGGCGCGGAACGCCGTTCAACGCCCGACGCGCGCAAAGGCATCGAACTCGTGCTGAACGGCCGCATCGGCAAGGTCCAGAAGATCTACGTAGTGGGACCGCCTTCGGAAACGGGCGGCTCGGCGACGCCGGTGATTCCCGTGCCGAAGGGCTTCGACTACGACATGTGGCTCGGCCCCGCGCCCATGAAACCATTCTGCGCCGACCGCTGTCTCGAAGGCAGCCAAGGCCGCAACGGCATCTTCTTCATCTACGACTATTGCCTCGGCTTCATGGCCAACTGGGCCGCGCATCCGCTGGACCAGGTCCAATGGTGGGCGGACCACTCCGGCCGGACGTTCCCGGTGAAGTACGAAGGGACGGGCACCATCCCGACGGAAGGCCTGTTCGATACGGTCGCGCACTGGGATGTCACCTGCACCTACGAGGACGGCCTTGTGATGCAGTTTTGCGACAACGAGACCTACCGCAAGCACGACGACGCGCCGCACCCGGAAATGCCGTGGGGCCGCAAGGGCGTCACCAACGTGGCCAATGGCGCTGTGTTCCTTGGGACGGAAGGCTGGGTGATTGTCGCCTACGAGAAGGTTGTGACCAGTCCCGCCTCGTTGATGGACTCGGTCATCGGCCCGAATGAGATCCACTTGCCGGACAACGCTCTGGCCGCCATTCCAGCGGGCATGTCGACAGGGCCAGCAGCAGGTCTACACGGCGGCTCATCACCAGAACTGGATCAAGGCGATCCGCAACGGAACGCAGCCGGTCGGGGACATCGAAGGCGCTGTGCGATCCGACATGGTGAGCCTGCTCTCCGAACTCTGCGTGCGGACCGGCCAGAGCTTGCGCTGGGATCCGAAGGCGCAGACCATCACCGGCAACGAAGCGGCACGCAAGATGATGTCGCGGCCGATGCGCGGAGGCTGGAAGTTGTCCTGAGAGCTGGGAGCTGGCTCAGTTTCCGAGTTGGCGACTTCTCACGTCAAGATGGCGTAGCCGGCGCCACACCGTTTGATTTTCGATCGGTGCTGGCTCGAGAACTGCGCCGGCGCTCCCTCCCGCGCGACATCCGCCGGCGTGGAGCCGAGAACTCCTCGCTCATACAGGAATTCCTGGTCAACGAAATGGGGCCGTCGGCGTCAAATCGCTTGAACGGCGCAATGGCTCGATGGGTTTTGCAGGAGACCGTAGCAGCGCTAGAGACACCGGAACATAGACCGCCATCTCTCCGTCCACTTGACAGACCGTGACTCGATCCCGTGCCAGGATCGACCGCAAGGAGATGAGCCGATGTCAAAGAAGACTGTGTGGTGGACCCTGCTGACCGCAATGGCGCTGGCCGCTATTCTGCTATTGAACTATTGGGCTTCGTATCAGCCGCTAAGTACGCTGGCTTACGCCGGAATCGTACTGTCGCTGTGTGGACTGGCGAACCTGGCGCTTCCCTTCCGCTTTCTTGGAATCCGCAAACGAGCCGCCGGGGCCCTTATCCTCGCGGGCGGTGTAGGGCCGCCGTTGCGGCTCTGCTCTGGCCAGCCCCGATAATCCGCGTCGCGCAACATAGAACTCTTCTTGACGAAATCATGCCGGAGTACCAGTTCAGCGAGCGGCACTCGGCACGCATTCACGCAAAGCCTGAGCAGGTGATGCAGGCGATTCACCAGACAACGTTCGGCGACATGAAATCCTTGGCCACACTTCTGAAGATTCGCGGAGCGGCTTTGCGCATTCCTGACACCAGCGATGTTTTTCAGGATAAGCGGATCCTCGATTCGTTTTTGGCGTCTGGCTTCTTCTTGGCGGCAGCGAGCATGAGATCGTCATGTGCGGGGGCGCGAATGTGCGGGCGCAGCGCCGCCTCGAGGCGCGCACTCTGCAGGAGTTCGCTGATGATCGGGAGCAGGGTGGGGTCAAATTTGCTTATAACTTCGTCGTGGAGGATGCGGGCGGCGGATGGTCCACAATCCGTGCCGAGACGCGTGTGGTGGCGCTGGACGACTTAACCCGCCGCGGCATGGGCCGTTACTGGAGATTGATTGTGCCCGGAAGCGGGCTGCTCCGGCTTCAGTGGCTCGAGGGTGTCAAGAGAAGAGCCGAGAGCATGCCCAACCCACGGCAATAGATGCCCATCAGCGTTCAGTAACAGGACTGTGGAACACAAACACACGGCTGTGAGGATCTGGACCGGTTATCTCCGCACCCGAGAAGCTGGGCGAGTCCGATCCGTTGCAAACCAGCTGCGAACGCATCACGGCCCATCCGGAAACTGACCAACTCCTGTGGCCGCGTGTGAACTATCGAACAGCGGGCTGCGCCTTGTGCAGCCGCACGCCCGCCTTGTGATCCGGCGGGAAGTGCAGTTCGAGAATCCCCGCGCGATCGGTCTCGGCGTCGTCCATCTCTTCACCGTCCACTTCGACGTCGTATGTCGCCGAGGGCTGTAGACCCACAACGAAGGCCACCTGCTCGACGGCCTTCGTGTCCTCGTCGGGCTTCGTAAACCAGCCGGTTTCAAAACGCGTGGCCGGGCCGCCAAAGAGGACGCGGACCGGGCCCAGTTCGATGCTCGAGAGCCCGGCATTCCGTGTAACGGCGAAGCGCTTACCGTCCCGGAAGAGCTGCATCTCGCCATCCCACAGGCCGAACCAGACCGCGCTATCGTCCCAACCGCTGCGGACGAACAGACGGCCCGTCGCGTGGTACAGGTCGGGCATGTAATCGTAGCTCAACCCGGGCAGGTAGGGGTTGGCCCATAGAAACTCATAGGGCGCGCCGAGGGCTCCGCGCATCAAAAAGCGGTCCTGCATCAGCCAGCCCTGCAGGAACTGCGTGGATTGCGCGTTGGGCTCGGCGGCGACCAGAACCATCTCGGCCACGCGCGAATAGACGCTCTCGTCCAGGTCGGGGTCGCCCGAGCCCAGGTAGGCCGGGATGCGGTATTCGTTTTCGGCTGCCGGCCAGGGCGCGGGGTAGTAAGCGAGCATCAGCCGCATGGGCAGCTCTTCGAACCACTTGGGGGCGTCCTCGCGCAGATCCGCCCGCACGTTGTCGCGCAGCACGTGCGCGATTTCGAGCAAGGCCATGAGCGAGGCGCGGCGGGGGAACGGGTCTTCGCCAACCAGCAGCCGGGGCACGGTCTGCTTGCGCCACCAGTCTTCGAAGGCGTAGCGCAGATAACTCTCCGCGGCCGCGGGATTCGCATCGGCCACGGCGATGGCTGCAAATACGCCACTGCGGACTTCCGGCGCGCCGCGCGGGCGAAGCTTCAGAGCGGGCAGCAACAACTTCTCCAGCGACGTGGCGGACGCGGCTTCGAGTTGCGGTTTGCACCAGTCGTAGATCAATGCCATCTGGCGCAGATCGCCGGGCTGTTTCACGTTGGCCGTTTTCAGCGCCCAAGTCAGCGCCTGACCGCAGGATGTCTTTGAGTCCGCGACGGCGCCATAAAGGGCGTGAGCGAATCCTGGCTCGGGCATACGCGCGCCGCCCTCCATCAGTGCGGAGAACTGCTCCCAGCGCATCGATTTGCGTTCGCGCTCACGGCGCAGCAGGCGCAGGCGCCGCCCGGCCAGCAACAGTCGCGGCTGTTCCGCATCCACCTTGAAATCGATGGACGATGAGCTTGCGGAGAGCTCCTGCGCGACTGAAGCTGGTTCGGCGGAACGCGCGGCCAGATTCACCGTGAGGACAAGACATGCGACGCCCAGCCCGAGGGCAAGTTGGACAAACCGTGTCACCCTGACACACTCCTTGTGGAAAGAGATCCCGAACTCCCGGTTTTCAGTTTCGTTACACGATGAAAACAAACGGTTTTGAGTTGCGCAGAAGTTGGCCTCAGGTTTGCTAGAATAACAGCGAATTGATGTAGTCTCTCGAGACCTGCCCTCTGCTGTAGCAGGTTGGTGTTTGGGACGCGTGGCAGTTTAACGTCGTGCTTGCGGGAGCCGGTGTTCAAGTTCTTGTCCATACGTTCCTGACGCTGACATGGTTCAGCAGAGGGGATTTTTTTGCCTGCTGCCCGATTTCGGGGCAAACCCTACCATACAAGACCAGATGCCCGAGACGTGCCTTCGGACGCCTTGGCTGACCGGAAGGACCGGCCTTCGTGCGAATGTGGCGTTGTCAGCGCCGGAATAGCGCAGTGGAATCGCCGATGACGGAAAGTGCGCCTGAGGACAAATCGAATGGCTACGAGTGGCTCGCCGAGAGCTTCGTAGCGAGGCGGAACCCAAGAATCGGCGCTGCGACCGTGCAGGGATGGAGCGAGACACTTCAGCCCGGCGCTTCCATTCTCGACCTCGGATGCGGTCACGGAGTCCCAATATCGCAGACGCTCGTTGACCTCGGGAAACGCGTTTCTGGCGTGGACGCCTCCCCAACGCTACTCAGCCTGTTCCGCAAACGGTTCCCGGACGCTGAGTCGGAGTGCGCGGCGGCTGAAGAGTCGAACTTCTTCGGGCACTCGTTCGACGGTGTGATTGCATGGGGCTTGATGTTCTTGCTTCCTGCCGCGGCTCAGGCCGTTGTTATCGGCAAGGTCGCACGGGCACTGAAGGGAAACGGCAAGTTCCTCTTTACCGCGCCACGCGAACCACTTACGTGGATCGACGTGATGACAAGGCGGGAATCGATCTCGTTGGGGATTGACGAGTATCGACGGCTCTTGCGCAGCGAAGGCCTTACCTTGATTGGCGAGGACAGAGACGAAGGCGGCAATTACTACTACTACTGCGCGAAGGACGCGGGCGCACACGTCGATTCTCAACCCAGCGTGTTAACCCCTCGGCCCTGACCGCGTAACTAGTGGGCAGAGAGGAATCACGAGACAATGCGAATGCGAAACGGGAGTGTGTTGATGGCGGGCATGCTGGCTGCATGCATCGGGGTGTTGCAGCCATCGCCCGGTTGGGCGCAAGCTGCCAGGAGCGGAGCGCAGCCCGCGCCGGCCCAGTCCATACTGACCGTGGAGCAGCCCGACGCGGAGCGCACGAAGGAAGAAATGGAGCGCATGTTCCAGCACTATCCGCCGATGCTGCGGAATGTCCTCCAACTTGATCCAACATTGCTTGGAAATCCGGCCTATCTCGCGCCTTATCCAGGGCTCGCCAACTTTCCTAAGCGCGCATCCCGAGATCGCGCGCAACCCGGCATTTTATATCGGCGAACCTCCTCGCCCGCCGCGAGATTCCCGGAGCCAGACGCTCGACATGTGGAAGGAACTGTACACGGATTGCGGCATCTTCCTGGGATTTGCCCTGGCGACAGGTCTGCTCGTCTGGCTGATTCGCACGTTCGTCGACTATCGACGCTGGAACAGGTTGGCCAAGGTGCAGACGGACGTTCATACGAAAATCCTCGACAGGTTTACAGCGAACGAGGACCTGCTGGCCTACATCCAATCACCGGCCGGATCGAAATTCCTCGAATCTTCGCCCATCAAGCTCGACGCGGCGCCAAAGAGCGTGGGCGCGCCTTTGGGCCGGATTCTCTGGTCGCTGCAGGGCGGCTTGGTGCTGATTTCCGGAGGGTTGGGTCTGCAGATCGTCGGCGGGCACATAAGGCAGGAAGCCGCTGCGCCGCTTCTCGCCCTTGGGGTGTTAGCCATCGCGCTCGGCATCGGGTTCATAGCCTCTGCGATCATTTCATATGTGATCTCCAGACGTCTGGGCTTGATTGAACCGCCGCCGGCGGCGACTCGCTCCGAGCTGCCGAACGCCTAGACGCGGATGACGAAGCGCTCTTTCACATGTTTCGTGACACTACATTCACCGATCTCAGCCGCAGCGATGCCCTGGCGGATGCTTCCACGGAATTCGTGATGGACGAGGAAGCGTTTCGCGGGTTCTACGATCGGAATGCTCGGGGGCTGTGGGCGTATCTCGCCCGAGTGACCGGCGACCGCGAACAGGCGGATGATCTGCTGCAGGAGACGTTCTATCGCTTCCTGCGCGCCGCTTCGACCTTCGAGAGCGAGACGCATCGACGCAACTCGCTCTACCGCATCGCCACCAACCTGGCGCACGATGCGCGGCGGCGAAGTCAGGCGCACGGTCCGATTCGTCTCCACGGGCGACGAGATCGAGAAGGTTTCCAGCGGCGACCAGGCCGGCGCGACGGAGCGCAGCGCCGATCTCACACGGGCCTTGTCGAGTCTCAAGCCGCGCGAGCGGGCGATGTTGTGGCTGGCCTACGCCGAGGGCGCTTCGCACGACGAGATCGCGGGCGCGATGGGCATCCGGGTTGCCAGCCTGAAGCCGATGCTGTTTCGCGCACGGCGCAAGATGGCGGCATTGCTGGGCCGCAAGCCAGACGGGAGCAAATCATGAATCCAGTTGAATGCCAATTCGAACCCGAAGTCCTGGCAGCCGTGGTTCAGTCGCGCTGGCCCGAGCGGGTGGACGATCGGTTGCGCGCGCATGTGGCGTCCTGCGCCATCTGCTCCGATGTCGCGGCCGTCGCTTCGGCAATGGATGGGGCACTGGATGAAATCCGCGCGAGCGCCGATCTACCGGATGCCAGCCGCATCTGGTGGCAGGCTCAACTTCGCGCACGCCGCGAGGCGGTCGCAGCGGCGGGCCGTCCCATCACTAGCGGTACAAATGATCGCATTCGCTGCGCGGTGGGGCTGCTAGGGGCTTGTTTCGGAGCGACATCCACGTGGTTTCAGTCGGCGCTGAAACGAATTGCATCGAACGCCGCAGGCTTCGATGGGGCTGCGTTTCTCGCCGCCACGTCCACGCTGTTCGCGGAGCACGGCGTTCTCGTCATCGGGCTTGTGGCGCTCGTGTTCCTGGTTCCAACGGCCGTCTATGTCGCATTGGGAAGGGACTAGGACCGTCATCGGCGCTCGAGGTTAAACCGGGCTAGAACGAAGCCACAACCGTCAGCGATCGGTTGTATGTGTGTTTGAATTTTGGTGCCGGTCTGGAGACCGGCGTTCCCAGGGGCGCCTCAGCCATGTGCTTGTGAGCGCAAGGCTGCATTGAAGTCTGCGTGATGCGCGCTGGCTATTGAGGGAACGGTCTTTACTGCAACCGCTCCCTCACGGTCGTGGCTCCGTTTCAAGTTTGAGAGGGTTCAGTAGCTCAGCGTGCCGGTACGGGGCGCTTCTTCCTCGTTCGGCAGGTAAATGGTCTTGCACTTCTCGCAGCGGTACAGTTCCGCGTCCTTGCCGTAGAGCTTTTGCAGTTCCTCGCCAAAGAAGTACCAGCGCTTGAGGTGGCCGACGCAGAGCTTGCCCTTGGCGTCCTTCATGCTGCAGGCCCGCATGCGCGGGGCGCGCCTGCGGATCTTCGTGCCGTCACTCAGTTCGCCGACGTCGACGGCCTGAGGAATGTCTCTGGTGGCCTCGGCATATTTGGGATTCGCCATAGCTGCTCGCTGCCGATTATTATTTCACACGCCTGCGTCCGGAATCCAGGCGATCAGGCCGGTTCCAGCGGCAGGTGGATATCCGTGATGAGTTGCTCGGGCGGCGTTTGCGGTGGATAGTTGCGGTAGAACTCCAGAGGCGGCGCGCTGGCTGCCTCGCGGCCGCTGCGCGGCAGCCAGACGCCGCACAGCCAGATGTAGGTATCGCTGAGCTGCTCGTAGGGGCCTACGTGGCGGACGACGGCGTAGTCCCGCTCGGGGAGTGTCGTGCACCGGATTTCGCCCCCTGACCCGGCCGCGCCCGGCGGCAGTGTTCGAACCAGGATGGCCGCATCGCAGCGGATCTTCTCCGGCGGCGTCACGTCCGGATCGTCGTGGGGCATCCCCACCGTTTCGAATGGTCCCGAGAGCAACCCTTGGCGGCCCGCCCACTGAAACAGACGTCCGAAGATCGGACCGATTTCGCAGTACGGTCCAGTGTGCCGCAAACAGACGGCGGGAGTCGCGGCGCGATGCACGATGCGGACTTCGCGCGGCGTGGCGTCGAGCGGACGCGGTCCCTGGGTTTCGCGCCAGGCGCTCGGCGCGCTGCCGTAATGGTCGTGGAAAGCGCGCGAAAAGCCTTCGAGCGAGTCGTAACCCGCCCCCAAGGCGATATCCGTCACAGGCCGCCCCGACGTCTTCAATTGAGATGCCGCGCGCTGCATCCGCAGACGGCGGACGTAGGCTCCCACCGTCTCGCCGGTCATGCCGCGAAACACGCGATGAAAGTGGAACTGGGATAGGCAGGCGACCCCGGCCAGGTCCTCCAGGCGCATATCCTCGTCCAGACGCTCGTTCAGATACGACTGAACGCGCAGGATCCGCTCTTCGTAGGTGGCGCGGGTTTCGGGGCGCATTGGGCGATGTCCGATGCGATTCTATCGCGGAAATCGCTATCACGCCCGCGTCATCGTCATTGCGCGGGCGGTTCGGCTGACGCGGACTTCTCCGGCTCCGGTTCGTCCCGCAAGCGAAACTCGGCCATCGAGAATATTCGCCACTTCTCTTTTGGACCGGCGACTTCCAGTTTCAGCGCTACTTCATACTTTGGTCCCTGAAAGTACGAAAGACGCATGTGGTGCACTCCGTGCGTCAGCTTCGCGGCGCCGCGGACGGACAGCGTCTGGTGCACACCGTCGTTGTCGATGATCCTCTTGCCGTCGATGTACAAAACCGATCCATCATCGGAAGTGAGATCGAACATGTAGCTGCCGGGCTTGTCGATGAAGAAGTCGCCTTCATAGTCGATGGCAAACCACTCTATGCGGTTCGTCACGCCGGGGAAACCCGCGGTGAACGCCTGCGTGGGGACGTTCAGTGTCGTGGCATAGACCGTGCCGGCGGGCTTGAGCTTCTTGAAGTTGGGAAGTTCGTAGGTGTCAATCGGGATGTAGTAGATGGTGCCGCGGAGAGCGTTCGGCAGCTCCAGGGACGTGCCGAAGGTTGGAGCCGGATACTTCCGCTGCCTGACTGTCGGCTCGCTCTGTCCGAGGGCGGCAGCGCAGCAGGCCATCAGCAGGGCAGCGGAGCCCAGGACCCCGATCGAGCGCGTGCGACGACAGCGCGAGTGCGGCATATCCCGCACAATCTATCTTAGAGAGGAGGCGGAGGCAAGCCTTCATGAGCCTTCATGAGCCTTCATGAGACAAGCCCCCGCATTAAACCGATTTGGCGTCCCGTCAGCCTTTCTTGACCCGCTTCAAAGGCATCCTCAGGATAGTCTTCAGTTTTTCGGGCGCGACTGTTCGCGGATCGGAGAGATAGATCTCGTGGTGCCTGTCGGTGAATTCGTAACCTTCGCCGTGGGCGAGGGCGCACATCTGCTCGATAGTCGCCTTCTCCTCCGCGTACGGCCCGACATGCAGCATCTGCACGCACTTGCCTTCGCGGATCGATTGCAGTTTCACGCTGGCGGCATCCGGCGAGCCTTTGGCGATCACCTTATCGCGGGCTGACTTCAACTGCGCGGGAGTGACGAAATCCGGTGTGCGGATGATCAGGTCCCAATGCCATTGATCCATCGGGATGGTCGCGAAACCGGGGCCGCCTTCGTCCGTCCAGTAGATGCCCTCGAGCTTACAGATGGAGTAGTCGCGTCCCGCGAACTTCGACTCGAACTTCAGCGTGTACGCGGTGCCGTAAAGCGCGCCCACTTTCCGTTGAAACTCTTCGCCTCCCGGCAGGCCCGTGCCGGTGATGGAAAGGTATGTGGCCGGCTGCACGTCCAGCACCACGGGCTTCTTCGGTGTTACGTATTCGCTCTTATGAAGCTTGTAGAGATCGATCTTGTCATCGGTCGAAATGGGGGTTGGCATGGCGGTTGGCATGACTCCAAGCTACGCCGGAATCACGCGGACGGCTTGACCGATCTTGCGCAATTCGGTCTCTGCCCACCGCAAGCGTGCGCCACAAGCGTGCGCCACAGGACTCAGTCCGGATCCAAACCAAGATATGCTGGGAATGTCGAGCGCCTGACTCACCGAGCGCCGGCAGAAAACTCTCCCCATGGCCATTCATTTCGATCCAACCAATCTCTCCGCCGCGATGGTCGGCGATAAGCACGGACTCACGCCGCAGGAAGTCGCCGACGCGAAACCGGCCGCCCTGGCCGCGCTAGCCGGATTCCACAAGAGCGTCGAGAACGGCGCCTACGGATTCCCGCACCTGCCCTTCCAGACCAAGCTGATTCGAGAGATCAAAGCCTACGCCAAAACCGTCGCTGGCAAGTACGATACGGTTTGCGTGGTTGGCATCGGCGGCAGCGCGCTCGGCGCGTGGGCACTCGACTGCGGCCTGCGTGGACCGCACCCGGTGCAGCAGGCTTTCTCGACCAGCAATCCGCGAATCGTGATCCTCGACAATGTGGACCCGGTGTTCATCCACTCCGCTCTCGCTTCGATGAACCCGGCGAAGACCATCGTGGTGCCTATTGCCAAGTCCGGTGCGACGGCCGAGACGATGAGCGTCTTCCTCATCGTGCACGACTGGCTTCAGGCGAAACTGGGTGGAAAGAAGGCCGCGGCGCGAATCGCGGTCGTCACCAGCGAAGACATGGGCGAGTTGAAGGCCTTCGCAGTTGCGAACGATCTCGTCACCTTTCATATCCCGAAAAACGTCGGCGGACGATTTAGCGTACTCACGGCGGTGGGCCTTGTGCCGGCTGCGCTAGCCGGACTGGACATCGCCGCGGTCTGCAAGGGTGCGGCCGCGATGACCCAGCTTTGCTGGATGGAGGATCTGGAGGAGAACGTTGCGCTCAAGTCGGCGTTGCTGCACTGGCTGATCTGGACGAAAAAGAAAAAGTCGATCCAGGTTGCGTTCCCCTATGCCAACCGGCTGTGGGGCGCGGCCTTCTGGTTCCGCCAGCTTTGGGCGGAGTCCCTGGGCAAGGCAACGAACCGCAAGAACAAAGTGGTCAACGTGGGACAGACCCCTATCGCCGCGCTCGGCGCGACGGACCAGCACTCGCAGGTTCAGCTCTATCGCGAGGGTCCGAACGACAAGGTCTACAGCTTCTGGGCTGTGGGCAAGTGGGAGGAACCAGGCAAGATTCCCAAGGCAATAACCGGATATGAGAGCTTCGATTATCTGGCAGGCCAAAACCTTGCGAAGTTGATCGACGCCGAACGGCGCGCAACCGCCGCCTCGCTCACCTTAGCGCACCGGCCGAACTGCACGTTCACTCTCGATAAGATGGACGCTTGGCACCTGGGCGCATTCTTCCAGATGTTCGAGTTCCAAACCGCGTTCGTGGGAGAGATGCTCGACATTGACGCCTTCAACCAGCCCGGAGTCGAACTGGGAAAGTGGTTCACCTTCGCGCTGATGGGGCGCGAAGGTTACGACGACTACAAGTCAGAATATGAGTCCTACGAGAGCAAGCGCGCAGGCGTGCAGCTCTGACGCCGGCGAACCGAATTCCAGCCTTCCAGGGGCGTCTGGATTGCACTCGGGTCTGCTGTGTCCCGGCGCCCTGAAACGCTCTCCACAGGCACATCATGTGACCGGGATAAGGCTCCCTCGATCCGCTTGGGAGAACTCTGCGCACAAACCCGCAGATGTATGTTATAATTGCAGTTAATGAAGGAACGCGTCGTTATTAATGCCATGTACTACTGCGTGCGTGGCGATTCCGTCGGCCAAATTCTTGGTCATGAACACGGGCGCCTACGTGCTCGGCCATTACAGCGAGTACACGAGCGAAATGGTCTGGCAGCGAGTCGTGCCGGCTAGCGACAGAAAGTCCATCGAAGACTGGCTCTCGCGGCATTTCCCCGCCAATCCCACGCCGACCCAGCCGGTGAAGCGGGCAACGTCCACCTCCGCGTAATTACACCGAGGTCGTCCAGATTCAACTCGGAAGATCGGCGTCCGGCCATAGTGCGGAACGTTGAGCCCGAGGTGTGCTTCACGGGCGAAATACGATGATGGATGGCGTACCGACCGGAGTGTAGGCTCCTGTGAACTTCAGCTCGCCCGTCTCGCGATTGACGCGAAATGTGGTGAGGGCGTCGCTGCGCTGATTGCATGAGTATAGGTAAGCGCCCGTTGGATCCATGTTGAAACTCCGGGGATAATCTCCGCGCGTCCACACCTCCCCCTGGAACTGCAACATTCCTGACTGATCGATAGAGAACCAGGCGATGCTGTCGTGAAGGCGATTCGCTGCGTACAGGAACCGGCCATCGGCGGAGATCATCACCTCCGAAGTGAAATTCGAGCCGGCGAAGCCTTCGGGCAAGCTCGAAATGGTCTGCCGCGCCGTCAATACTCCCTTGTTCGAGTCATAGTCGAACGCCACCAGCGTGGAGCCTTCCTCTTGCAGCGAATACAGCCAGCGGCCATTGGGATGGAATGCGAAATGGCGTGGACCGTCTCCGGGTGGAAGCGCAACGCTCGTTGGATCGTTCACGATCAATCTCCCTTGGGCCGCATCATAACGCCAGACAAAGATCCTGTCCGCCCCTAAGTCCGCACCGATCACGTACCGTCCCGAGGCGTCGCTCAGAATCATGTGACCGTGGGTGCGGTCGTGGCCGCTGATGGCAAAGCTGCCTTGAGGCGCGCTCGTGGACTTCGTAGGACCGACAGGTCCCGTCTGGTGCTTCACATCGCTCGCCGGGCCCAATCCGCCATTCGGTAGGACCGGCAGCACTGCAAAGGTTCCCCCGTGATAGTTGGCTACGAAAACGTGTTTGCCAGATGGGTGCACGCTCACGTAGCACGGCCCCGCGCCGCGTGAGCTGACGGTGTTGAGCAGCGTCAGATGCCCGCTCTCGCGGTTGACCGAATAGGCGCTGACCGAGCCGGACGACTCGCCCTCATACGTCGCCGTTTCGTTGGCCGAGTAAAGGTGCGTCCAGGAGGCATCCGGCGCAAGGCACGACGGGTTCACGCCGTTCGCGATCACCTCGCGGGGTTTCAAAGCGCCGGTGGCCGGATCCATTTCGAAAACGTGAATCCCCTGCCCGTAACCCTTGCTTCCCTCGGGTCCCTGTGGCGAACTGTATGTGCCCACGTAAGCGAGAATCGGCCGTCCGGCGTTCGCCCGAGCCAGCGCCGGGCCGCCGCCGCCGCAAATGCCAGGCGCCGCAAGAACTCGCGTCGCGAGCGATCTTCCGCTATTGAATCTGACTGCACTTTGGCCCTCCCGTCGAGCCGTCGGCCCATCGCCAACACTGGTCAGCGTATGTCCCGAGCAGCCCGTATGGCAAGTTCGCCGCGATAGTCATTTGTGGGGCAGACCCCCAGGTCTGCGGCCGACGCCCACGTCGGCCATGTTTCGGACTATTGGTTGGTTTCAGCAGCCGGACCTGGGGGTCCGCCGCGGGCGAGGGCGCCCGCCCCACATTGGCGTGCCCAGGCGGTACGATGGTCCATCCTGAGAGTGTCCATGCCTACTCGGCTCCGCATCCTGCTGACCGGCGCGGTACAGGGAACCGGCTTTCGCCCCTTCGTCTACAGACTCGCGCGCGAACTGCAGCTGACCGGTTTCGTGCGTAATACGACCGGCGGGCTGCACATCGAGGTGGAAGGGGCAGGCGAAGCGGCGCAGAGTTTCAGAGAGCGCTTGAAGCAGGAACGCCCGCCGGCGTCGCTAGTGCTTGGCAGCGAGGAGTCCTGGCTCGAACCTGCCGGCGCGACGGACTTCGCCATTCTCGAAAGCGAGCAAGCGGGCAGTCTCGACGCCGCAGTGTTGCCGGATCTCGCAACCTGTCCCGAGTGTCTGGCCGAGATCCGCGATCCGCACGAGCGCCGCTTCGGCTATCCGTTCACCAACTGCACTCGCTGCGGCCCGCGCTTCACCATCGTGCTCGATCTGCCATATGACCGCCAACGTACGGTGATGGACGGCTTCCGGCTTTGCCCAGCTTGCCGGCGCGAATATGAGGACCCCGCCGACCGCCGCTTCCACGCACAGCCCATCGCTTGCCCCGTCTGTGGACCGAGACTCTCCGTCTCCATCCGCGATGCGGCTGAGGCGCTGCGGAATGGAGCAATCGTGGCCTTGAAGGGCATCGGCGGCTACCAGCTTCTCTGCGACGCCCGCAGCCAGACGGCGGTTCTGCGTCTGCGCGAGAGGAAAGCGCGCGAGTGGAAGCCGCTGGCGGTGATGATGCCGACTCTTGAAGTGCTGAGCCACTTCGCGGATGTGGACGAGGAAGAGCGGCACCTGCTTGAATCTTCCGCCGCGCCCATCGTGTTACTGCGTGCGAAAACGGCGCTAGCAGCTCCGGAAGCGCGACCTGGGGGTCGCGCGCGGGTCGGGGGACCCGCCCCACCAGAAACAGCTCTCCGTGCCAACGATGAGTGCGGTCTGGCCGAGTCCGTGACCCAGGGCAGCCCCTGGCTCGGGGCCATGCTGCCCTACTCGCCACTGCACCACCTGCTCCTTAACGAGTTTGGAGGGCCTGTGGTGGCCACCAGCGGCAATCTGAGCGACGAGCCCATCGCCACGACGGTCGAGCAGGCGCACGAGCGACTGGCCCAAGTCGCCGACCTGTTCGTGGACCACGACCGGCCGATCGCCCGGCCCTGTGACGACTCCGTGACTCGAATTGTGCTGGGCCGCGAATCGCTCATCCGGCGCGCACGCGGCTATGCGCCAATGCCTGTCCCCGTCCGGCAGTCACTGCCGTGCATCCTGGCCGTCGGAGGCCATCTGAAGAGCACGGTCGCGCTCGCTTTGGGCCGGCAAATTGTCGTTAGCCAGCATATCGGAGACCTCGACACGCCACAGGCGCGCGAAAGTTTCGAGCGCATCGTCGCCGACCTTTGCCGGCTCTACCGGTTCTCGCCGGACGTCATCGCCTGCGACTTGCATCCCGATTACTGGTCCACGCGTTGGGCGAGGGCGCAAGGCAAGCCCGTCATCGCGATACAGCATCACGAGGCCCACGCGGCGTCCTGCGCGGCCGAGAACGATGTTGAGGGGCCTTTCCTGGGCGTGAGTTGGGACGGCACGGGCTACGGCCACGACGGGACGATCTGGGGCGGCGAGATCTTCCTCTTCGAGGATGGAAACTCTGAAACGGAGCCGCGACCGTCAGGGAGCGGTTGTAGATCTGCACCGATCGAGGATTCTTCCAATCAAACGAGTTTCGACAGTGAAGCAACCGCTCCCTCACGGTCGCGGCTCCGTTTCAACAAGCACCTCAGTTCCGAGGCGCGCATTCGCCGCGTCGCCTCCCTACGCCCCTTTCTCTTGCCTGGAGGCGAAGCCGCAGTCAAGGACACCTGGCGTTGTGCAGCCAGCGTCCTGATCGAATCGGGCGTGAAAGTGGACGGCAAGCTGGCCACTGTGGAGCCGCTGGTGAGGAAGAACATCAACTGCGTGGCGACCTCCAGCATGGGGCGTCTCTTCGATGCTGTTGCCGCCATCACGGGCGTCTGCGAGAGAAATCGCTACGAAGGGGAAGCGGGCCTGCGCCTGGAAGCCCTCGCCATGGAGTATGGTCCGGCCGAGCCGTACCCGCTGCCCTGCTCCGGCCTCCATGCCGACTGGAGGCCGATGATTGCAGAAATGGCCGCCGAAGTGAAGCAAGCGACGTCCGTCTCTCTGATCAGCGCGCGCTTTCACGAGACGCTCGCGGCATGGATTGTCGAGGTTGCTTTAAAGACCGGCATCCGCCGCGTGGCGTTGAGCGGTGGTTGCTTCCAGAATGCCTGGCTCACCGCACGCTGCGCCGCTCGCCTGGGATCGGCCGGATGTACCGCCTTCATCCACCAGAGGGTGCCCGCCAACGATGGCGGGATTTCGCTGGGCCAGGCGGTCCTGGCGGCGAGCTTTATGCCTCGCTAGTGCCGCTGGCGGGCTCAATAATGGCGCTCATGGAGCCTTTGCTGCGCGGCAGCCGCCAATCGGCTCCGAAGCCTTGGATCTGGTCGCGTGCAAACTCCGCTGCCTCGCGCTCGCAGGTCATCACGATGGTGCGGCCCCGCGTGTCCACCTCGACGGCGTTGCGGTACGCTTCGTCGGCGGTCTTGAGGAACAGCCGCATCAGCATCTCGATGACGTAGTCGTAGGTGTGGTCGTCGTCATTGAGGAGAACGACGTTCCACAACGGAGGCGTTTGCTGCTGTTCGCGCACTTCCTGGATGGGAGCGGGCGCCTGAAAACCCATGATTGAACTACCTAGTTTCGCATCTCAAGACCCCGCGCGGGAGAGTTATTCGCGGCATTCGTGCGGCGCTCGGGATGCGATTGCGCTGCCCGCACTGGCTCGCAGCTGGCGAGGAGTTCTTCCCACCGGGTGTATCCTGGAGGTAGGAAGGGGGCGTAACGGCTTCGACGGGATGGAATTGGTGTGATGAGGCGTGTCGGGCTCCAGGCTCCCGTAAAACGACTGGAACAACAAAACTGCCAATAATCAGCAGTTCGCATACGCTGCCTAATTAAATAGGCAGCCGCCGCCGGTCGAGTGCCTGCGCTTGATCGGTACGGCGTCTTCTCACAGGATCGGTCCAAAGTCTCCGCCTGGGGCAGAGGATCTAAACCCAATCAGGCTGGACTTCACCACTTCTTGCCGGTTCCGAGGGTGGGGTTGAGATTGTGAACTGGATACACACGTAGTCTTGTCATTTCAGGCCATTTCGGACGCGGGTTCAACTCCCGCCGCCTCCACCAGCCTTCGCCAAGGCTCCGGCTGGCAAGCCAGCCAGCCTGAGTCCGGAGGGAGAATGCCGCCCGCCATAGCCCGCGCAGCGCGCGAAGAATGCCGGATTGCGCGGCGGAGCCGTCAGTGATGGCGTTTGCCGCCTTCCTCCAGGGTTCGTTAAGATAAGAAGGATCAATGCTCACTGATCCTCTTCCCGAAGGCCTTACATTTGACGACGTTTTGCTGAAGCCAGCCCGCAGCGGCGTCACCCCCGTGGAAGTCGATACGGGGACACTGGTTACGCGCAACATCCAACTCAACATTCCCATCGTCAGTTCGGCGATGGACACCGTGACCGAGTCGCACCTGGCGATCGCGCTCGCCCGCGAGGGCGGCATTGGCATCATTCACAAGAACATGCCGATCGACAAGCAGGCCGAGGAAGTCGACCGGGTGAAGCGGTCTGAAAGCGGCATGATCGTCGATCCGGTGACCGTGCGGCCGAACCAGAAGATCGGCGAAGCGCAAGAAATCATGCGCAGCTTCCGGATCTCGGGCGTGCCCGTGGTGGACGAGAACAACCGGCTGGTCGGCATTCTGACCAATCGCGATCTGCGCTTCGAAACCCGCGTCGATATCCCGATCAGCGAGGTGATGACCAAGGACCCGCTGTTCACGGTGGCCGTCGGAACGACCCTCGAAGAAGCCCAGAAGGAACTGCACAAGCACCGCGTCGAGAAGCTGCTGGTTGTGGACGAGCACTTCACACTGAAGGGCCTGATTACCGTCAAGGACATCCAGAAGAAGGTCAAGTACCCCAACGCAGCCAAGGACGAAAAGGGCCGTCTCCGCGTAGGCGCCGCGATTGGCGCGACGGGCGACTACCTGGAGCGCGCACAGGAACTCTTAGAGCGCAAGGTGGACCTGCTGGTTGTCGACACCGCTCACGGGCATAGCGAAGCCGTGATGGCCGCGGTGTTGAACCTCAAGCGGAACATGCCGCAGGTACAGCTCATCGCCGGCAATGTGGCGACCTTCGAGGCGACTCGCGATTTGATTTCGCTGGGCGTCGATGGCGTGAAGGTCGGAATGGGTCCGGGCTCCATCTGCACGACGCGCGTGATATCGGGCATGGGCGTTCCCCAGATTACGGCGATCGCCGAATGCGCGCGGGCGGCGCGCGGCACGGGCGTCCCGCTGATTGCCGACGGCGGCATTAAGTATTCGGGCGACGTGACCAAGGCTCTCGCGGCGGGCGCGGACGCGGTGATGATCGGCAGTCTCTTCGCCGGTACGGACGAAAGTCCAGGCGAGATGATTCTCTATCAGGGCCGCACGTTCAAAACCTATCGCGGCATGGGTTCCATCGGGGCGATGCAACTCGGAAGCGCCGACCGGTACGCGCAGGACGCCGCTTCGAGCAAGCTGGTCCCCGAGGGCATCGAAGGCCGCGTACCAGCCAAGGGCCCGTTGGCGGATATGGTCTTCCAACTCGTCGGCGGCGTGCGCTCGGGCATGGGCTACTGCGGCGTGCGCACGATTCCGGAGTTGCAGGAGCGTTCGGAATTCGTCCGCATCACCTGGGCTGGCCTGAAAGAGAGCCACGTCCACGACGTCATCATCACGAAGGAAGCGCCGAACTACCGGGCCGAGTAACGTCGCCTTCGTTTCACATCAAGTTGATGCCCGCGGCATCGAAAGCGGGTCCCCGGGGCCGAAATACCGTCCGATTTCCGGGCGGCGGGTCGGTGTACGGAATCGCTGCCCTCCGCTCATCCCGCGGCACGGCCTGGAATGAAATCGGTTGAGCCCAGGGTTCGGAACTGGCTCTTTCGCGTGTGCGTGAGGCACGGCAAATTCGGCTTGAACGAAGACTTTTCTCCTCTCGATCTCTGAGGCAATGGAAGTCGAAAACCGTAAGATTTGCGCTTTGCAATAAATAAACAATTTAGAATCAATGGCTTGAAAACAAGAACCGTAAGATCTTACGGTTTTGGTGTTTGGGGAGTGGGCCAGTTACCACTCGGGATAAGCGATAACACCACTACTGGCGGAGCCCTTTTGCCCAGGCCGGCGGCTCACCTGCTTCTCCCACCCGCCATCGGGCTACCGTCCGGCCAGACTCCACATCGCGAAGAACACACGCAGTCGCCCCGCGGTGTGTTGGCCCAGTCGAGTACGCAACCCGCCTGCCTCCATTCCGAAACTGCCAGTCCCACAGCACGGCCTCACCCTTGAAAGTGTGTAGGACTCGTTCGGCACGATAGATGACCAAAGCGCACTCAAGTTGATATCCCTGGTCGGCAGGGTACGAAGGGTCTGGGCACATCGCGTACCAACCGACAGTCCTGCGGTCGGGCGAGATCACTGGACGGCCAAAGGATACCTGCCAACGAGCCTTGGGCGGCATAATCTCCTTCCCAGAAGCAAGAACGATGTGCAGTTGCCCCCTATGGTCAACTGACGCAGAGACATATTCCTCTGCACGCACCGTAAAGGGGTTAGCGACAAGTAGCGGCAGCAACAGAATGGTCCTTCGGAGAGGTGATGAATGCATGTTGAAGAGCTTACGGCGACAACAAGTAGCGTAATTCAAGTCTGGGCTGGCTGCCAGGAACTTCGCCAGTTCGACTCGACGCGTCGCCCACGTCATCGCTCAATCGGTGAGGCTCACATGCGCGGTTCTGCCGGATATGTGCGCTTATCGTAGACTGGCCCGGTCGCCCTGCTGCCATGCCGGATCTTGGTCGTGGGCTCCGACGCTGACCCGCTGCCTGATTTCCGAAGCTGCATCCTGCAAGTCCTGTGTCGCGACGGCCCCGGTGTCCCTTGAGGTCCAAACGGCATCAACCTCATTCAGGGCGGCTCTCGCGGACTTCCGCTTCGAGCCGGCCTTCGCGCTGTGGGGCGGACCTCCAGGTCCGCGCGGGCTCTCCAGAGCCCGCTCCGGTTAGTCTGCGGGGCCGGGAGGCCCCGCGCGGCTCTGGAGAGCCACCCAACTTAGCTCTGGTTCGGACGACTTTCGCGGACCTCGGCTTCGAGCCGGCCTTCGTGCATCCGCACGCGAATCAATGCGCCCACCGGTGCGTCTGTCGCGCGTTTCACGATGCGGCCGTCTTCGGTCTGGACGATCGAGTAGCCGCGTTCCAGCACGCGCAGCGGGCTGAGCGCTTCAAGTTGCGAGGCCAGCGGACCATGCTCGCGCCAGGCGGAATCTACGCGTCTGCGGACCGCTTCGGCCAGAGCCCTGGAAGCAGTTCGCAACCGCTCGCCCGCCTGGGCCAGCTTCACGCGCAGGTCGCGTGCGCGCAGACGCGCGTCCAGTTGCTGCAACCGCTGCCGGCGCAAATGGAGCGTTCGCGTCAGGCGCGTGCGCAAGGAGTAGTCCAGCTCGTCGGTGCGCTGCTGCGCGCGATTGATACGCAGTTCCAAGAGGCGCCGGCTGCGTTCGATGCCGCGCTGCTCCAGCCGCCGCGCCAGTTGGCTCAGGCGAAAGTGCACGGCGCGCGAGCCGCGCTGGCGCGCACGCTCGATGCGCAGCAGGATCTCGGCGCGTTCCGGAACGACGAGTTCGGCCGCGGCCGAGGGCGTGGGCGCGCGCAGATCGGCCGCGAAATCGGCGATGGTAAAGTCCGTCTCGTGACCGACGGCGGAAATCACCGGAACGCTCGACGACGCGATGGCGCGGGCCACGCGCTCGTCGTTGAAGCTCCACAGGTCTTCGAGCGAGCCGCCGCCTCGGCCGACGATGACTACCTCCGGCCAGCCCGAATCGCTGAACCAGCGCAGCCCCGCGACAATGCCCTCCACCGAGCCGGAGCCTTGTACCGGCGTAGGGTACAGGCGAATGTGCAGGCCCGGCCAGCGGCGGCGCAGCACGGTCAGCATGTCGCGGATCACCGCACCCTGCGGCGATGTCACGATGCCGATGCGGCGCGGGTAAGCGGGCAGCGGGCGTTTGATCGATTCGTCGAACAGGCCTTCCGCGCGGAGCTTCTCCTTGAGTTGCTCAAACAGTTCATACAGCCGGCCCAGGCCCTGCTGTTCCATGCCGCTGACCAGCAGTTGGTACTCGCCGCGTTCGGCTCGAACTTCCACGCTGCCGCGCGCGATCACCGCCACGCCATCCTGTGGCTTAAAACGCAAGTAGCGCAGATTGTTTCGGAACAGAACGCAGCGGATTTGCGCCTGTTGATCTTTCAGCGTGAAGTAGGCGTGCCCGCTCGTCCACACTTTCCAGCCCGAGATTTCGCCCGCCACCTTAATGCCGTCGAAGTTGCGGGTCAGCAGTCGATGAATCTCACCGGTCAACGACGCGACGCTGTAGACTTCCGGCGCGGCCGGTAAGTCGAAAGGCAGGCTGGTCATGCGCAGTGGAGTCCCAGCAGCCATTATCGGCCCTGCGATCTGCTTAGTGGGGCGGACTTCAGTCCGCCCCACCACAAACACCGCTATACAATTCCCGGCGCAACCCCTTTGATCATTACCAGAAGCATGACAACTTCGGTCTTCGCTTTGATTCCGTGCTCCAGCTTAGGCGGCATATGAACCAGCGTGCCTTCGTGCGCCTCGTGCATCTCTCCCCCAAGCTTCAAGTCGGCGTCACCCTTGGCGAAGTACAGCAGGGCGGGGAAGGGCGCGGTGTGGGCCGACAGTTCCTGACCCGGCGCAAAGCAGAATTGGATGGTCTTCGACAGTTCGTCGGATTGCAGCGTCCGGCTCAGGATCCCGTTCTCAGGCAGCGGCGAATGCTCGCGGAAATCTTGGACAAACACGGATTTTTCGCTCATTTTGTAGCCTCTGTTCTTCGGGTATTCTGACGCAGAAATGGGTGAAATGCACGCTCGGAATAGTCCGATCGCGCGCGGAAGATCGCCCCTTGCGGGCACGCCGCCCGGCATTGCGGCTCATCGGCGAACAGCACGCATTCGGTGCATAGCAGAGGATCGATCCAAGCTCGGCGGCGCGGAAACTGGATCGCCCCGTTAGGACAGATTGAGACGCACGCGCGGCATGAGGTACATTGAAAACCGATTGCCATCGCCATCAGACCCCGACCTCCAGACAATCCGGCGTGAGACCTTCGCCCAAACGCCGCTTTTCTCCGTCCTCACACCGGACGAGCGGGCGCAACTCGCCGCACTTGCATCGATGCATCAATTTCGTGCGGGTGACACGCTCTTTTACGAAGGCGATCCGTGTCCTGGCTTGTGGGTGATCGGCTCCGGAACGGTGAAGATCACCAAGACCAGTCCCGCCGGCCGCGAGATCATGCTGGCCGTGGAGAACGCCCCTTCCAGCGTGGCCGAGGTGCCTCTGTTCGACGGCGGCGGCTATCCGGCGAACGTCTCGGCGATCCGCGATACGCTGGCGTTTCTGTTGCACAAAGACGATTTCCGGCGCTTCTGCGAGCAGCATCCGCAGGTCCCGTTGAAGGTGCTGGCTGTGGTGGGCAAGCGGCTGCGCGTCCTGGTTCAGTTGGTTGAGACGGTCACCTTCGGAAGCGTGCGCCAGCGGCTGGCCCGCGTTCTGCTGCAGGCGGCGGAGAGCCACCCTGCGAACGAGCCTTTGGAGATCCCCATCACGCATGAGGAACTCGCCGCGCGCCTGGGGACAGTGCGGGAAGTAGTCTCGCGCAACCTGTCCCGCTTCCAGGCAGAAGGACTGGTGAAGGTCGTGAAGCGGCAGATCCTGATCGTTGACGCCGAAGCCCTCCGCGCCGAAGCCGAAACCGAATTCTGACCAGGTCGTCCTCACGAGTCAAGAGTGAACCACTTGTACCTCTGGCGCAGTGACCTCGGTCACGGTGTTTGCGCCCGTCCTCGCCGATCCTGTGTGTGCGGGATGTTCGAGCGCTGAAGGAGGCGCTCCGCCATGCGGGACTTTTCGGAATCGCCGTTTCTCGTCATTTGGGAGGTCTCCCAGGCGTGCGACCTGGCATGCCGGCACTGCCGCGCTTCGGCCCAAGCAGAGCGGCATCCGAGTGAACTGACCACGCGGGAATCCTTTGGACTGCTCGAACAGATCCGCGCCATCGGCGATCCGCTGATGGTCTTCACCGGTGGCGACCCATTGAAGCGTCCCGACCTGTTCGAATTGCTGCAAGCTTCGACGTCAATAGGACTGCGGACCACGGTGACTCCAAGCGCTACGCCGCTGTTGACCGAAGCGGCCATCGACCGTTTCAAGTCCTGCGGTGTGGCGCGCATGGCGATCAGCCTGGACGGGCCGGACGCAGCGACGCACGACGCATTTCGAGGCGTGGCCGGCAGCTTCGACCGCTCAATGCTGGCCCTCCGCCATGCGGCGCGGATCGGCCTGGAGACCCAGATCAACACGACCGTGACTCGCTACAACCGGCACCAATTGCAAGCGATGTCTGAACTCGTGGAATCGGAACGGGCGAGACTGTGGAGCGTCTTCTTCCTGGTGGTGACCGGGCGGGCTCAACTTGCGGACGATCTCACGGCCGAGGAATATGAGACCGTTTTCGAATTCCTGTACCAGACGAGCCTGAGCGCGCCGTTCGACATCAAGACAACCGAGGCGCAGCATTACCGGCGCTACGTCGCTCAACAACGCAAGAAGTCGGGCGCGGGCGCGAGCGCTGCCCACGACGCCACGAGCACGATCCAGCGGCAGGCTGGCATCAACGATGGCAAGGGGTTCCTTTTTGTGTCGCACACCGGAGAGATCTTCCCGAGCGGCTTCCTGTCGATCTCGGCCGGCAACATCCGCCATACCAGGCTGGCGGACGCCTATCGCAACTCGGCGTTGTTCCAGGTATTGCGGGATAGCAGCCAGCTCGAAGGCAAGTGCGGCGCCTGCGAATATCGCAATCTCTGCGGCGGCTCGCGCTCGCGGGCGTGGGCGTTGACCGGGGATTATCTGGAGTCGGACCCCCGCTGCATTTACATTCCGGCGAGATCATCCCAGACGAGCGGCGAGAGTCTCATGCAGGCGGCGAAAGCGTCCTGAAACGCGGCCTCGCCTCCCAATTCGATGTGCTCGGTGCGGTTGAGCGTCTCGGCGATCACGCTATCCCGTGAAGAGGGTCGCAGCAGCAGCAGGCGCGTGCCGCGCAATGCGGCGTTGCCTTCGGGCACCACTTCCGAATCGTTGGGCAGCAGGCCGATGCGTTTGGCGCTTTGTGCGCGAACGTAGTTGCCGAAGGCGCCCGCGAGGTGGAACGTTGCGGGTCTGTCGACGCCGAGCCGGTCCCGCAGCAGCAGTGCCCCCGCCGCAATCGCGCCCTTGGCGAGCTGCAGCTCGCGGATGTCGGACTGCGTCAGGCTGACCCCGTCGGCGAGCGCAATTGCTTTCGCGCCGTTGCTCATGCGGCCGGTTGGCAACACCAGTCCGCTTTCGGCAAACGCGGCGGCGGCATCTACCAGCCCGCTGCCGCAAATTCCGCGCGGCGACAGTGCCGCCGATGACGCCGCAGTGCAAAGCGCCATCGCGCCAGTCCACGCGATCGATCGCGCCCGCGCCGGCGCGCATGCCCATACCGATGCGGCCGGCCTCAAACGCCGGGCCTGCCGCCGTAGAGGCGCAGACGATGCCCTGCGACGAGCCGACGGCGACCTCGCCATTCGTGCCAAGATCGGCGAACGCTGTCACCGACGGCCGCCGGACCAGGCCGCAAGCGATCAACCCGGCGAGGATGTCGCTGCCGACGAATCCTCCGATGTTGGGCAGGAACGTGATGGGGCCGTCGATGTCCGGCGACCAGCCGAGTTCTGCGGCCAGAAACGCTCGAGCATCGAGGTATGGCGTGCGGAACGGAGCCTGCGCGAGGGCGTCCACACTCCATCCGCAGAAGAGGTGGTGCATGGCCGTGTTGCCGCAAATGAGGACCTCGCGCACCGTTTTGTCAGCGGCGAGACGTGCGGCCATCGCTCCCAATTCTGTGCGGATGAGGTCGCGAAGAACGCCGGGCCGACTCGTGTCGAAACCGATGCGGCTCATCAGGTCCGCGCCGTGGCGAGCCTGCGGATTGAAGGCAGTTTCCGTGGCCAGCACTTCGCCGCTCAACAGGTCCACGAGTTGCGCCGCGAGCGTTGTGGTGCCGAGGTCAATGGCGATGCCGAAGCCGTCGCGCGGTTCCGCCAGCAGCGTCTCGTGGCCGGTTAGGACTGGCGCGGACCACTGCTCCACCTCGATGGTCACCGGCCCATTGGCAACGGCGAAGCAGCCGAGGCGCCAGCCCTGCTCGATCTCGGCGTCGCTGAGGGTTTCGCGCATCTCGGACGTGACCGGGACGTCGCCGGAGACGACGCGGACGCGGCAACTGCCGCAGAGCAGGGATCCACCACAGGGGAACTCGACGCCCAACTCGAACAGGCGGTCGCGCAAGGAGGCGCCGGGACTGGAGTCGATATGGACGAGATGGCTCATGCCGGATTTGTTGCGGCGGGGCTAAAGTCCCGCGCGGGCTAAAGTCCTGCCCCACACGAGGAGTCCGCCCCAATCAGTTGTGCTCCGCGGCGTAACGCGCCATCGCGCGCAGATTCTCGAGAGGCGTTCCGCGCGGCACTTCGCACCCGGCACCCACGATATAGCGCGAGCCCGCCTGGGCATGGCATTCGGCGACTGCAGCGTAGACGCTCTCTGGCGTGCCATCGCGCAACGAGCGAACGGGATCGAGATTGCCGAGCAGCACCTGGCCGGCTCCCATCGCGGCGCGTCCCTCCGCGATCGAAGTGAGGAAATCGAGATCGACGATCTCGCACCCCGTCTCGCCCATGCCGCGTACGATGCGTTTGGTGTTGCCGCAAATATGCAGGCGGACCGGCACGCCGAGCGCGTGAATGTTCTCCACCAGCCGCTTCTCCCAATCGAGAACAAACTGCGCGTAGACCTTGGGTCCAACCAGCGACGCCGCCGCGTCACCCACTCCTATGAGCGTCGCGCCCGCGGCGACCTGCGCGGCCGCGAAGCGGGTCTCCATGCGGACCGAGAAATCCATCAGATCGTTGACGAACGCCTCGTCGTCGAAGAAATCGAGCATCAGCGGGCTCATGCCGCGCAGGTCCGCCGCCATGGCGCAGGGGCCTTCCACCCAGCCCTCTACCATCAGGCTGGAACCGGCACGTTCGGCGAGTGCGCGGACGGCGCGCACCCGGTCGCTCATACGGCCCGGCGCTTCGGGGTCGGGAACTACCAAAGACGCCAGCCGAGCCTTATCGGCCAGCAGCGAAGCATCTCCGCAAATGGCCGGCGGCTGGTCCTCAAACCACTCGATGCTGCCGCCGAGGTCGCTCACTTCCCGCGCCGGGTCGGAGATGGCGCTGACGTGATCGAAGCCAAACTCCTCGGCCACCCGCAGTTGAGTCTCCGCGAGAGCTTGCCCGTCAGTTGCATAGCGGCGGTATGGGATGCCGGCGAAGTCCGCTGCATACATCATGGTTATTGGCATCAGGGGCAGGCGGTCCGTGGCCTCGCCGCGAATCCTGGCCAGAATTCTTTCGCGCCCGTTCATTGCGCTTCCTCTCCTCGTTCCGCGTGAATCACGTCCGCGTCGTAACGGGCCACAATCCGCTGGCCCGGCTGAACCACCAGGAAATCCTTCGGATCCCACTCCGCGTTCACCAGCATCCGGATCAGCCGCAAGTCGCCCTGGAGCGTGGAATATTCCCAGCCGCACTTGTCGGCTTCGCCCTTGGCTTCCGTCTCGAACCGCGAGTCGGCTTCCAGGCCCGTCCGGATGTATACCATCCGGCGATAAGACTCCTGGTACTTATTCAACTCGGTGAAGAGGTAAGTGCCGTTGTCTTCGCCGTACTTGTCGATGAGCTTCTGTAACTCCACGCCCACGCCGAGTTTCACCTGAGCGAGCGGGGCCAGGTTCTTGCCGCGCTCCAGCCAGCCCGTCGAGCGGAAGTAGGTGCCGGGATTCGCATTGAAGTACTCTTCGTACCGCTCACGGCCGCCCATCAGCAGTGCGATGCAATCATGCGCGCGAGGCGCCACCAGCGGCAGCCGCGCGGCGTGCAGTCCGTGCAGACCGTTGCCGCACAGGGCGTAGCCCATCGCGACCGCGTCGTACTTGACCGGATCGGTCGCGTCCACGCGGAACTGCAACTCTTTCCTCATCGCCGCGGCGCCATAGTCGTGCAAGCCCTTTTCGAGGAACTCCACATCCACCTGATGGGGCGACAGCGACGCCGCATTGGAGATCTCGCGGCACAGCACCTCGCAGGCAATTACGCGGATGCGCATGTATCGAAGCGCTCCCTCAACGCCGCGATGAAGGCGGGACTGGTCCCGCAGCATCCTCCGGCGAACGACGCCCCCGCCTCCAGCAGCGCCGGCAAATGAGATGCGAATTCCTCTGGCGATTGGCGATAGCTGAGCTGGCCGTTCTCAATCACCGGGAGTCCTGCGTTCGGCTTCATCCATAACGGCAACTGGCAGGACGCGCGCATCCGCTGGCACAAAGTCAGGAAGTGGTCGATACCGGCGCCGCAGTTGGAACCGATGGCGTCGGCGCCGGCCGCTTCCATGCGGGCCGCGATTTGCTCGGGCTTGGCGCCGGTGAGAGTCCGGTCATGCGCCTTGCCGGTGTCGAATGTGAAAGACACGATGACTGGCAGTCCCGTCTCTTTCGCCGAGCGGAGGATGATTTCCGCCTCCTCGGGATCGGACTGCGTCTCGATCAAGAGCGCATCGGCGCCCGCCGCGGCCAGCGCCCTGGTCTGGATGTCGTAGGCGCTGCGCACTTCGGACTCGGAGATTTCGCCGGCCATCACCATCTTGCCGGTGGGTCCGATGGAGGCAAATACCAGCGCGCGGCCAGCGGCGGCCTGCTTTGAGATGCGAACTCCGGCGGCATTGATCTCGGCCGCACGGTCCGCGCAATCCGCAGGCAGGCTGACGGAGTTGGCGCGGAAAGTGTTGGTCAGAATCACGCTGCTGCCCGCTTCGACATAAGCCCGCGCGACCGAGGCGACAGCCTCCGGATTGGTCAGGTTCCACAGGTCCGGGCATGTGCCGGGCTCCAGACCGCGCGCGATCAGTTCCGTGCCCCAAGCCCCATCGCTCAACAGCGGACCGTTTTTCAGCCACTCGCCGATCTGGCTCATACCCTGATCTCCTTCTTGCCGCTTCCAGGTGCGACGATCCAGAGTTTTTCAATCTCTTCCAGCGTCTTGCCGCGCGTTTCCGGCACGCCGAAGGCGACATACAGCGCGGTGAACGCGCAGGCAGCGGCGTAGATCAGTTGCGCGCCCGACTGTCCCAGGGTGCGTGAGAGCGTCGGGAAACTCATAGTCAGGGCCGTGCAGGCGATCCACAACGTCACCGTTCCGGCAGCCATGGCGCGCCCGCGAATGCGCGTGGGAAAGATCTCCGAGAGGAGGACCCAAACACCTGGTCCGAGGCCCACGGCGAACGTGCCCGAGCAGAGGAACATCGCCACGACCACCGGCACCGCGGGCGGATGCGGCTGGCGGAACAGGTAGGCGAGCCCGATCCAGCAGACTCCCATAGCGGCGGCGGAGAAGACCAGCAGCGGCTTGCGCCCGATCCGGTCGATCAGATACAGCGCGATGATCGTCGCCAGGAAGTTCACCGCGCCGATCAAGGCCAACGCCCCGAGCGCCGGCGCGCCCGGCGTCTGGGCGTGCCAGCCGAGCACATCGTTGAGCGTAATCGAGCCGTAGAAGAGCAGCGTGTTCACGCCGACCCACTGCTGCATCACGGCAAGCACGAGCGCGATGGTGAGCGCCCGCCGGACGCCCGGCTGAAAGAGCTCGCTGAGCTTGCCGCTTTCGAGTTGGATGGTTTCGCGCAGGCTGCCGATCGCTACGCGCGCTTCGACAGTCCCGGCGGCGCGCTCCAGCACGGTGCGGGCCTCGTGCTCGCGGCCCTTCTCCATCAGCCAGCGCGGGCTCTCCGGTACGAAGAACATCGCAATCAGCAGAAACAGCGCCGGTAGCGCGGCGACGGCGAACATCCATCGCCAGCTTTCGGAGCCCATGAACGACAGGCCCCAGTTGGCGAGATAAGAGAGCAGAATGCCGCTGACGATCGCCATCTGGTTGAGGGCGACGAGCTGGCCGCGGATGCGCGCGGGCGAGATTTCAGCGATATAAAGCGGGGCGAGGAGGCTGGCCGCGCCGACCGCGAATCCGCCCCCCAGGCGCGCGAGCAGGAAACCGCCCGGCACGCCCACGACATGCCCGAGCGGCAACAGCATCGGGAACGCCGAGCAAATCGCCGAGAAGGCGAACAGCGCGGCCGACAGCAGGAGCGACTTCCTGCGGCCCCATCCGTCGCTCAGCGTGCCGGCGAAGGCCGCGCCGACGATGCAACCTGCGAGCAGGCTGCTGGTGGCGATCTCCGTTCCCAATTCGGAGAGGTTCCACAAGGGCTTGAGGTAGACGATCGCGCCGCTGATGACGGCGATGTCGAAGCCGAATAAAAGCCCCGAAGTGGCCGCCACGGCAGCGACGACGGAGACGAATACACGGCTGCCGGGCCGTTCCAACTCCGCGCCGGCCTGCGCGGCGGTCGTTTCAGAATCTGAGTGCACCGCGATCAGTTCCCCTGTTCAATCAGCATCCGGCGCGTGAGCGCAACGGCGGAGTTTGCGTTTTCTCCGAAGCCGTCCGCGCCGATCTCGGTTGCGTATTGCGCTGTGACCGGCGCGCCGCCAACCAGGATCTTGATGTTCTCGCGAACACCCGCGGCCTTCAGGGCCTCGATGGTCGCTTTCATGGCCGGCATGGTGACCGTCAACAGAGCCGAGAGACACACCACCTGCGCGCCCTTGTCCTTGACGGCTTCGATGAACTTCTCGGGCGGAACGTCGGCGCCGAGATCGATCACGTCGAACCCGCCGCCTTCCAGCATGGAGGCAACCAGGTTCTTTCCGATGTCGTGCAGATCGCCTTTCACCGTGCCAACCGCGACGCGGCCGGCCGACTTAGCTCCGGAGGAAATCAGCAGCGGCCGGATGAGGACCATGGACGCTTTCATGGCGCGCGCCGCGAGCAGCAGCTCGGGGACGAAGTAGTCCTCCGCTTCGAAGCGCCGCCCCGCTTCATCCATGGCGGGCACCATGGCGCCGGTGACCAGCGACAAGGGCTCGGCGCCCTCTTCCAGCGCCTGAGCGGTCAACGCGGCGGCGGTCTTCGCGTCGCCTTCGAGCACGGCCGTATAGAGTTTTTCCAGATCTGCCATTCTCTCTCTCCGGAGGGCGCTTAGCGCCCGTTGAATTCCCTCACTGCGTCGAGCATAGCCACGATGTTCGCGACCGGCGTACCAGCCTGGACGTTGTGGATCGAATTGAAAATGAAGCCGCCATTTTTCGCGAACACTTCGCAGCGGCGCAACACCTGTTCCCGAACTTCCGCGGGCGTTCCGAACGGCAGCGTCTTCTGCGTATCAACGCCGCCACCCCAGAAGGTCATCCTATCGCCGTATTTGGCCTTCAGGTGTTCCGGCTCCATGCCGGTAGCCGAACATTGCACCGGATTCAGGATGTCGAAGCCCGCCTCGATGAGCGGTTCGATGAAGCGTTCCACCGCTCCGCACGAGTGTTTGAAGCATTTCCACTCGGTGTTGCGATGGATCCAGCCGCAGATCTCCTTGTAGTACGGCAGCCAGAGATTGCGGAACGTGCCCACCGAGCAGAACGTGGAAGTCTGCGTGCCGAAATCGGTTCCGCATAGGAACAAGACGTCGAGGTCGCCGCCGGCGGCCACACGGATCTTCTCGAGATTCTTAAGAGCGATCTCGCATTGCCGGCTGAAGATCGAGTGGACGTAATCGCGCCGGCTGCTGGTGCTCATGTACCACTCGGCCACGTCGCGGATGCCGCGCGGGTCTTTCAAGCCGGGCGCGGGCACGAGAGCGATGTCGCCGAAAGCCGTGCCGCCCAGGCCCGCAACCACGGCGCGTCCGGTGGCGCGCGCGGCGCGGGCGTCGGCGGCGATTTGCGTAACTTCGGCATCAGTCAGCTCGGCGAATTCTTCGAGGTTGTCTTCCGGGTTCAGATGGCTCTCGTCGAAATGGTCCTGGCGGACGATGGAGTCGAAGAAGAATCCGCCCTTGGGCAGGCGCGCGCTGGGCTTGGCCGTCAGGTCGCCTTGCGGATAGATCAGCGTGTCGCCTTTTTCGTCGATGGTCGTGTTGAACTCTCCGCCGACCAGGACTTCCAGGCCGTTGAAGTTCCACGGCTTCCAATTCTCATTGGGGAAGCCAAACATCGTGTTGCGGCGGAACAGGCCCTGGGTGTCGATGCCCATGGCTTGCTGCAAATCGTCTTCCACCAGGCCGAGCATCTGGTACGGCTCGTGGACTTTGACCGGGTGCTTTTCCAGACCGTAGTAGTCGCGCAGGCCGGCCACACAAGTGACGTGGATGCCGGTCACGGCGGTGGCGCCGAAATCGACCGGGAGCCGGGAGGGCTGGCGATGGGAGATGGCGTCGAGCACGATCTGGCGGGAAAGCGTTGGAGTTGTCAGGGTTGCCACGCGGGGCACTCCTTTATCAAGTAATTCTGCGTTAAGCGTACCGGAATCTCCGGTATAGAACAACGGGAGGAAGGCAGTCCCGCTCCATCTTATCCAAAGGGCTTGTCCAACGGGGCGCGGAAAGTGCGGTTTGAGCTGTTTCTGGAATGCCCGAAGCGGCGACTGGAGAGCGGTCCCTCGCTCATGGCAAGGCACAGCTCTGTCGAAAGTCAGTCGGCCGATCGACGCTCCGAGCCATCGAGGCTCGCTGTCCGGTGTGGCGCACGATTTATTGTGCAGTGCCGGCACTCCTGCCGGCATTTCGCCGGACGTCGACAAGAGTGTCGACGCTGCACGATAAATCGTGCGCCACAGGGGGCGTCGTCGATCATACGGGGCGGGTGCGATTCAATTCTCGTCCGGGGAAAACTCCCGCTGAGTATTCCCGGTCGCTTGGCGTCCTCGATTTCTCCTTGTCCAGCTTCCCTTTCTGCATCTCCTTGCGCCAGAAATCCCGGATGCGGTCGTAGGTTTCGCGAAAGCTTTGGCGCAGCTCGTGCGGAGCCATGTAGGTCAACACATGCGCGCCGTCGATCAGGTACGGAGCGACCTGGGAGTGGGCCACCGAATCCGGCACGGGCTTGATGGGAAAAGCGGTGAGGATCAGAACCAGGACGATGCCCACCAGGACCGCCTTCACGGCGCCGAAAGCGAAGCCGAGCAGCCGGTCGAGCCAGCCCAGCCCGGTCCACTTAAAGAGCTTCGAGAGGATGAGCCCGATGACGCCGCCCAGAATCTGGATCAGGACGAAGATCAGCACGAACCCCAGAACGTTGGCTATCGCCTTCGAACTTACGTACGCCACGAGCCAGGCTGCCGGTACCGCATAGCACCAGGACGCGATCAAAAGCCCGGCGATTGTGGCCACCAGCCCGACAATCAGGCGCGAAAACCCTTCCGCGAGTCCCTGGAAGGCGAAAACGACCAGGAAGATGATGAATACGAAGTCGAGCCAGTTCACAATGTAAGGCTCCTGCCCGTGAGGCGCGTGTAGGCCTCCAAATACTTCTCTTGAGTCTTACGCACAATCTCGTCCGGGAGTTCCGGGGCGGGCGGACGCTTGTCCCAGGTCAGGGTTTCGAGATAGTCGCGCACGAACTGCTTGTCGAAGGAAGGCTGCACGCCGCCGGGCTGGTACTGGTCCGCGGGCCAGAAGCGCGAGGAATCGGGGGTCAGAACCTCGTCTCCGAGGATCAGTTCGTCCCCGAGGAAGCCGAATTCGAATTTGGTGTCGGCCAGCAGGATTCCGCGGGTCAGGGCGTAAGCCGAGGCGGTGGAATAGATTGCCAGCGTCAGGTCGCGCAGGCGGCCGGCGAGTTCGGCGCCCACCAGCTCGGCGGTGCGGGCAAAACTGATGTTTTCGTCGTGCCCGGTCTGGGCCTTGAAGGCTGGGGTAAAGATAGGTTCGGGGAGCCGGCTGCCGTCCAGCAGTCCGTCGGGTAAGGGGTTGCCGCAGACCGACTTGCTGGCCTTGTACTCCTTCGCTCCGGAACCCGCCAGATAACCGCGCGCCACGCACTCGATTTCCACCATTTTGGCGCGGTGGACCAGCATGGAGCGGCCTTCCAACTGGTCTCTGTACTGGCGCAGTTCGGCGGGGTACTCGTCGACGTTGGCGCTGATGAGGTGGTTCGGCGTCAAATCGCGCAGGAAATCGAACCAGAACAGGGAAATCTGCGTCAAAACGACGCCCTTTCCCGGGATGGGCGAGCCCAGGATGCAGTCAAATGCCGAGATGCGATCCGAGGCGATCATCAGCAGCTTGTCGTCGCCGACGGCGTAGACGTCCCGGACCTTGCCGCGGGCGACGAGCGGAAGGTCGGGGATGGAGGTTTGAAGCACGGTAGGCATGGGCATTGAACTTAGAGGGATATCACGTGGCGGAGCGTAAGACAAGGCGGGGTGGCCTGGCGTACCCCGCAGCATGTTCTCCAGGGTTTGGCTCTGGTCCAGTTCAGTTACTCCAGGCGCCGCCCCAATCCCCGCATGCCATGCCGATGGGCATGCCGGGAGGGGCTTCGGGCGCCTGTGGGATGACGAACTTCGACGGGTCTTTTGTGAACGCCTCGATCTGGCTCGCCAGGAACTTGTGCGAGGCAGCAAAGGACGAATCGGCGTCGGCCTGCAGCAGCGCCGTCTTCAGCTTCGCCAGACGGGCCAGGGCCACGGCGCGCGCCTGGTCCGAGGCGTCCGCCGCCGCCGCCAAACTTATGAGCCGCCGCACTACCACGCCGTCAACAGCGCGTTGGACCTCACCCTCCAGTCCCTGCTTGTGCTGCGCCTGGATGGTCCGCGCGATGGTGCGGTCCAGGATCTCTTCCAAAGCCGGCTGCTGCGCGTTGCGGGCATGATTGTTCACCAGGCGCGTGGCGCGTTCGGGATGGAGGAGCAGGCTCGCCACGATGTCCGCCGCGGTTTCGGCCGCAGCCACGGGATCGAAGACCAGGCCCGTGCGGCCATTGAAGGTCTCATGCGGCTCGTCATAGCCCGAGGGCCGGGGCGGGATCAGCGCGATCAGCTTTTCGTCGATGGTGAGTGCTTGCGGATCGAGCGTGGCCAGCACGGCGTCCAGAGCTTTACGCTGGGCGGCCGGTGGGACAAACTCGGTGGGCGTCTGGCCGTCGCCGCGCAGGGCGTAGCGGTAGCGCAGTCCGCCCACCGACTTCACAGCCGCTTCCACCTGGTAGCGATGGCCGAAGTAGAGGGGCACGAGCGTGTCTTCCAGGAAAGCTAGCGGGTCGCCGGGCCGGACCGCGTTCATGCCGAAGCGCTTCAGGCCGGCGGCGCGCACGCTCATCATGCGGTTGAGTTCGTCCACGGCGTTCGCGCCCGAATCCCACAGGTGGGTGTCGGGGTCGGAGCTGCCCTCGGGACGCGCGTCCTGGTCGGTGAGGAAGGGCAGATCGCGCTTCAAGGCATCGGCAATCACGCCGTCGAGGGCGTCCTTTTCCGGCGCGCCTTCGCCGAATTCACCGTAGCCCCATCGGATGGCGACTTTGTCCCACTCGCCGATGCCAACCGCGTAGGGCGAGGAGAAGTCGGGCACGCCGTTCTTCAGGTTGACGACGGGCGGCGGGTAGTCCATCACCGAGGAGCGGTTGCGCGTGCTGGCGATGTAGTTGTGTTGGAGCCCGAGAGTGTGGCCCACCTCGTGCGCCGCCAGTTGCCGCAGGCGCGCCAGGGCGACCCGCATCATGCGCGGGTCGACCGACTTGCCGTCCTCGAATGGGGACAGATAGGAAGTGGCGATCAGGTAGTCCTGGCGGACGCGCAGGCTGCCCAGGGTCACCTGGCCCTTGATGATCTCACCGGTGCGCGGATCGACGATGCTAGCGCCGTAGCTCCAGCCGCGCGTGGAACGGTGGACCCACTGGATCACGTTGTAGCGCACGTCCATCGGGTCGGCGTCTTCGGGCAGCAACTCCACCTGGAAACCGTTGCGGAATCCGGCCGCCTCGAAGGCCTGGCTCCACCAGCGCGCGCCTTCCATCAGCGCGGTGCGGATGGGCTCGGGCGCGCCGCGGTCGAGATAATAGATGATCGGCTTTACCGGGTCGCCGAGCGCGGCCGAGGGATCCTTCTTCTCAATGCGGTGGCGCGCGATGAACCTCTTCACCACGGGCTGGTCGATGGGCGTGGCGTAGTCATACCAGGAGGTGGGATAGAAACCCGAACGGGGATCGAAGGCGCGGGATTTGAAGTGGTTGTCGGGGAGTTGGACGAAGCTGTGGTGCTCGCGCACGGTGACGGCGTCGGAGCCGGGCGAAACCGAGCGTAGCCAGGCGCCCGCGGGCCCGCCGGTCAGCGTCAGAGTGACTTCCACCTCGCTGTTTTGCGGGAACGACTTGGTGCGGGGCAGGTAGAAGGCGCTGCGTTGCAGGTCGACGTGCCAGGAGCCCTGCTTGGCACGTTCCAGGCGCTCGGCGGCGTGGTGGACGTCCCGCAAGAAGAAGTTGGTGGCGTCCACCAGGACGTCACTGCCCGTTTGCGCCGCGACGTCGAAGCCCCACAGGGCGGACTCGGCGAAGGACTCCCGGACGGCCTTGCGCTCAGAGGGATTGTCTGAATCGGCGCGATAGCCGTAGTTCGTCGCCATGAGGAGGACGCGTGGGCCGACGCGCTCCCAGCGCACGACCTGGCGCACGCCGAGTTGTCCGCGGTCGAGCCCGATGTTGTTGGAGCCGATGCCGGCGGGGAGCGAGGAGAGGTAGAGAAACTCCTCATTCCAGTGCGTGATCTTGAGCCAGAGCTTGCCTTGCTGCTCGTCCCAATAGAGAGTCTGGAAGCCCGGCAGTTCGCGCAGGTCCTTGGTCTTCTCCTCAATGTTGGGGAGAGCGGCCCAGAGGGGCGACAGTATGCAGGCGCAGAGCAGGGAGACGAGACCGAGGGAACGGCGCGGGAGGGTGTGCATATTTCAATCAATGTACACTGCCGGACAGGTGGGGTGGTCCTCCAGCATCGCGCGGGCGTCCACGCCCCGCACGGGTTCGGCTAACTCAAGCGAACTCGCCGGAAGGCCGCGCTCCTCGAGCCTCGGCTTCCTGGCGGCTGCGGCTCCGTTTCGGGCCCCACATTTCGGTTCGGCTGCGCTCGAAAGACAGTTCAAGGCCGAATTCAAAACAAATTCCGTGAATCGCGTTTGCTGCGCGGCCGGAATTGCTGAGATATACTGTAATGGTTGCCGAACGGGCTCTGCTCGCTCGTGGGGACAGGTGGCTGAGCGGTCAAAAGCAACGGGCTGTAAACCCGTCGGACCTTGCGTCCTACTTAGGTTCAAATCCTAACCTGTCCACCATTCCCCCGATCCGGTTTCCACATTCGAGGCGTGGATTTTTGTCTTCACTCGACATGCGATAGAGTAGTAAACGAAAGCCGATGTAGCTCAGTTGGTAGAGCGCGTCCTTGGTAAGGACGAGGTCACCGGTTCAAGCCCGGTCATCGGCTCCAGAGATTCCAACCGCTATAACCTGCGAGCGGCGCACAGGAATGGTGCGTTCGAGTGTTCGATCCGACTTGAGCTTTGTGCGCTGGCTCGGACCTGGGGTGATGCGGAGGCGAGGAGCGTTTCGATGGCGAAAGAGAAATTTGATCGCAGCAAACCGCACGTCAACATCGGCACGATCGGTCACATTGACCACGGCAAGACGACGCTGACGGCGGCGATCACGAAGGTTCTGGCGAAGCACAACCCGAAGAACACGTTCCGGAGCTTCGATTCGATCGACAACGCGCCTGAAGAGAAGGCACGAGGTATCACGATCGCGGTGGCGCACGTGGAGTACGAGACCGCCAAGCGGCACTACGCCCACGTGGACTGCCCGGGCCACGCCGATTACATCAAGAATATGATCACCGGCGCGGCGCAGATGGACGGCGCGATTCTGGTGGTGGCGGCGCCGGACGGACCGATGCCGCAAACCCGCGAGCACGTGCTGCTGGCGCGGCAGGTCGGGGTGCCGTGCGTCGTGGTGGCCTTGAACAAGGTCGACATGATGGACGACCCGGAGCTGCTTGAACTGGTGGAGATGGAGCTGCGCGAGCTGCTGTCGAGCTACGGTTTCCCGGGCGACGAGCTGCCGATCTGCCGGGTGAGCGCGTTGCGGGCGCTGAATGGCGAGCCGGACGCCGAAAAGCAGGTTGACGAGCTGATGGAAGCGGTGGACAACTACGTGCCGATGCCGGCGCGGGCGCTGGACAAGCCGTTCCTGATGCCGATTGAAGACATCTTCTCGATTCAGGGCCGCGGCACGGTGGTGACGGGGCGCATCGAAAAGGGCATCGTGAAGGTGGGCGAGGAAGTCGAGATCGTGGGCTTCCGCGACACGCGCAAGACGGTGGTGACGGGCGTGGAGATGTTCCGCAAGCTGCTGGACAGCGGCATGGCGGGCGACAACGTCGGGTTGCTGCTGCGCGGCATCGACAAGGACGACGTGGAGCGCGGGCAGGTGCTGGCCAAGCCGGGCTCGATCAAGCCGCACACGAATTTCAAGGGTTCGGTCTACGTGTTGTCGAAGGAAGAGGGCGGGCGTCACACTCCGTTCTTCAAGGGTTACCGGCCGCAATTCTACTTCCGCACGACGGACGTGACGGGCGTGTGCCAGTTGCCCGAGGGTGTGGAAATGGTGATGCCGGGCGACAACGTGGCGATCACGGTGGAACTGATCACGCCGGTGGCGATGGACACGGGCCTGCGGTTCGCCATCCGCGAGGGTGGCCGTACGGTGGGCGCCGGGACGGTGACGGAAGTCATTTCCTAGCCTGGCCGGGTTGGGTTAGCGGGGGCCGATGAGACTCCCATTCAGTAAGGAAACGGAGCCCGCGCGGCCGAAAAGCCGTCTACGGGCTCCATGTTCGGTTACGGTAAGGCTAAACTAGAGTTGGAGTCTCCCAACAGGGGGTTAGGTTAAGGGTAGACCTGCGGTCTCCAAAACCGCTAGTGGGGGTTCGAATCCCTCACCCCCTGCCAATTGATTCGATTAGGTGCAAGCACGATGGCAACACAGACCACAACCGCGGATCGACCTGGGGGGCAGTTAGTCAACTGGCTCAAGGGTGTTCGAGAATACGTTGACGAGCTAAAGGCTGAAATGCGCCGCGTGACCTGGCCCTCGCGGGCGCAGGTGCAGGCCACGACCGCCGTGGTGGTCATCAGCGTTTTCCTGTTTGCCGCGTATTTTGCTCTGGTGGATGCGGTGCTAGGCAATTCCGTCAACGCGATTTTCCAGAAGCTCGCAGGGAAGTAACGCTTGGCCCCGGCTGTGTGCCGGGGTGATGTGTGGTAAGGACTCAGGCACGCGATGTCCGATAGAGATCTCAGCAACGACGATCAACTCGAAGGCGACTTGGCTGCCGCGGCTCCCCTAGAGTCCGCTGTGGAGGCCGAAGCTCCGTCTGAATCCGCCGAATTGGCCGCGCCGGAAGGCCCGGCCATGAACTGGTACATCATTCATACCTATTCCGGGTTTGAAAACAAAGTGGCGGAGTCGCTCAAGGCCAGGGCTTCGGCTTACGGTTTCATGGACAAGATCGGTCAGGTGTTGATCCCGACCGAGGAAGTCGTCGAACTGAGGAACGGCAAGAAGGTCACCAGCAAGCGGCTGCTGTATCCCGGTTACGTGATGGTGCAGATCGCCATGGACGACGAGCTGTGGCATCAGGTGAAGAATACGCCGCGGGTGACCGGATTTGTCGGAGGCGGCAATACGCCGGTGCCTCTGAGCGCCGACGAAGTGAATTCGATTCTCTATCGTCAGGCCAGTTCGGCGGAGCGTCCGAGACCGAAGCTGACTTTCGAGAAGAACGAGACCGTGCGCATCGTCGACGGGCCGTTCACGAACTTCTCGGGCAAGGTCGACGAGATAAACTCCGATCGCAATACGTTGCGGGTGATGGTGACGATTTTCGGGCGTTCAACGCCGGTGGAATTGGATTTCCTCCAGGTGGAGAAGACCGTCTAGAGGCGCTCGCGCGGGTCTAACAGGATTTGAAAGCGGAAGGCAGAGAAGAATGGCAAAGAAGGTAAACGCAGTTGTGAAACTGCAGATTCCCGCGGGCAAGGCAACGCCAGCGCCTCCAGTGGGTACGGCGCTCGGTCCACAGGGCGTCAACATCATGGAGTTCTGCAAGGCGTTCAACGCCAAGACCTCCGGCAAGGACCAGGAAGGTCTGATCATCCCCGTGGTGATCACGATCTACAACGACCGGTCCTTTACGTTCATCACCAAAACGCCGCCAGTGGCGATTCTAGTCAAGAAATCGCTGAGCCTGGCCAAGGGCAGCGCCGAACCGAACAAGACCAAGGTAGGCAAGATCTCGCAGGAGCAGATTGAAGAAATCGCCAAGATCAAGATGCCGGACCTGAACTCGTTCGACATTGAGTCGGCAAAGGCTCAAGTTCGCGGCGCGTGCCGCAGTATGGGCGTTGAGGTCATTAAGTAGAGTAGTCAGCCGGCGGAGAAGGCAGGGCTTTTGCGATTCAAGCGGGGCCTGTTTTGCTCCGGCTCGTCAGAAGTGCTAATCTAGGAATTCCGGTCTTTTACAACCACGGATTGGGAGGCTATCGGGCTAGCGGGGAGCCGTGAAATGGATTCCCGTGACGCGCCGGAGCCGCTAGGACCAGTTAATATGGCAAGCAAACCAGGCAAAAAGTACGCAGCGGCGGCGTCTCAAGTAGAGGCGAAGCCTTACACGCTCGAAGAAGCAGTCCCGCTCGTCCAAAAAATCAAGTTCACTAAATTCGATGAGACGGTTGAGGTGCACATGCGCCTCGGCGTTGACCCGAAACATGCGGATCAGATGGTGCGCGGCACCGTTGTTCTGCCCAATGGACTTGGCAAGACGAAGCGCGTTCTGGTCATCGCATCCGGCGATAAGATCCGCGAAGCCTTAGAGGCGGGCGCGGACTTTGCCGGTGGCGAGGAAATGGTAGCGAAGATCCAGCAGGAAAACTGGCTGGATTACGAAGCCGTCGTCGCGACGCCGGACATGATGCGCTCGCTGGCCAGGCTCGGCAAGATCCTGGGACCTCGCGGACTGATGCCAAACCCGAAGACGGGTACGGTGACGGTTGATGTGGCCAAGGCAGTGCAGGAAGTGAAAGCCGGTAAGGTTGAGTTCCGTGTCGACAAAACGGGTGTGATTCACGCTCCGGTCGGCAAGGTAGGTTTCACGACTCCCAAGCTGTTGCAGAATGCCAGCACGCTGATCCAAGCGGTGGTGAAAGCGAAGCCGGCGGCAGCCAAAGGCAAGTACGTGAAGAGCGTCACGCTCTGCTCGACGATGGGACCTGCCGTCCACCTGGACGTCACTTCCTTCAATCTTCGGGTGGTGGTGTAGTAGCGGCCCGCTTTTCGCATAAGGACCCGCAGTCAGGATAAGGACGATGAAAGAAAGAAAGCGGAAGCAAGAAGATCTCGACGCGCTTCGTAAAGCCTTGACGGAATCGGCGAACGTCTTCGTGACCGGTTTCGACAAGCTGACCGTCGCGCAGGACTACGAGTTGCGTAAGACGGTGCGGCAAGCCGGTGGGTTGTATCACGTTGTAAAGAATACCCTGGCCGAGAAGGCATCGGCCGGAACGACGTCGGAAAGCGCGCTGCAAGGGCTGAAGGGCATGTCGGCGGTGGCCTACACCAGCGGCGACCCGGTAGCGCTGTGCAAGGCGCTGACGGCTTACGCCAAAGCTCAACTCGACGTATGTATTTAAAGCTGGCATGGTGGAAGGCCGAGTGATCAACCTGGCCGACATCCAGGATCTGGCCAACATGCCGCCGAAGGAACAGATTTACGCCAAACTGCTGTACCTGATCAATGCTCCGGCACAGCGCTTGGTTACCGCCCTTGGTGGCGTAGGCCGTAATGTTGCCGTGGTCGTCGACCAGGGCGTGAAAGAAAACAAGTTCTCCTCCTAGGTGGAGTCAAGCCTTGACCGGGCCTCGACCGGGGAGTGCGTTGAGCACGATTTTTAGATAGGGAGTACGGACAAAGATGGCTGACATCAATGCGATTGCTGATCAAATCCAGGGCTTGACTCTCCTGGAGGCCTCTCAGCTTGTGAAGCTGCTCGAGGAGAAATTGGGCGTTAGCGCCGCCGCCGCCGCGGTAGCAGTAGCGGCTCCGGCCGGTGCAGCCGCCGCCGCGGCTCCGGTTGAAGAACAGACGGAATTCACCGTGGTTCTGACCGCCGCCGGCGCCAACAAGATCAATGTCATCAAGGCTGTGCGCGAAGTGACGAGCCTGGGCCTGAAAGAAGCCAAGGATTTGGTCGAAGCCGCACCGAAGCCGATCAAAGAAGGCATTAACAAGGAAGAAGCGGAGACGATCAAGACCAAATTCGTCGCCGCCGGCGCCACCGTCGAGATCAAGTAGTCTCGCTTGCGCCGATTGTTCGGCGCAAGGCCGGCCCGCGCGGACTCCCAGCAAGAGGCGCGGCAAGGCAAGAAATCGAGCAGGGCAGGGTGTAGTGTCCGGGGCGTCGTCCCGGAGCCGCTACGCTTCGCCCTGCGGTGTGATGTTTTGACGGTTCTGTTTCCTTTTTGCTACACTCAAATCAATCGAGCCGGAAGCTGACCTGGGGATTGTTGCCTCTGTGCGACTGAAGATATTGCCGGAAATCAACTTCAGTATGCGCTATGCGGCGGGTGTGCCTATACCCGTCCAGAAGGTATACTTTCCAATTTCGCCCCTCGTAGCCTGCCGGACTCAGCCCTTGGTGTCAGACGTTCCTGCGCCGGGCTCCCCCAAAGAAACTAGTAGCTGTAGACGCGGCAATGGTTCCGCCGTGCCGGATTCGATTGTCCGGTAAGTTGGAACCGCAAAGCGGGAGGATCCCGCCTGTGCGTTACGGACGCGTGGGTGACGCCTTCTGAAGGAGCTGAGAATGGCCACTGGATCGAGTTTCTACCTCAAAGATCGTGTTGATTTTTCCAGAATCAAAACGTCCGTTCCCATCCCAAACCTGATCGAACTGCAGAAGAGCAGCTATGAGCGCTTCCTGCAAATGGACCTGCTGCCCGATGAAAGGGACGACATCGGGCTGCAAAGCGTGTTTCGCAGCGTCTTCCCCATCAGCGATTTCCGGGGTCTGAGCGAACTGGAATTTGTCGATTATTCGATCGGCAACTGGGAGTGCAAGTGTGGCGCCCTCAAGGGTTTGAACCACTTGCGCACCGTCTGCCGGAACCCCGCTTGCGGCGCCACGATCAAGACGGACCCCTTCCACCAGGGCGACGTCCTGTGCGACAAGTGCGGAACGTTCAACAAGAACGTCGTCACGTTTTGCAACCGTTGCGGCGACCCCGTCGGCTTGCAGTTGAAGTACGACCAGGCGGAATGCGAAGAGCGCGGTATGACCTACGCGGCCCCGCTCAAGGTCACAATCCGCTTGAAGATGTTCGACAAGGACGAGGCGGGCAACCGCGCCGTGCGGGAGTTCAAGGAGCAGGAAGTCTTCTTCGGCGAGATTCCGCTGATGTCGGCCAACGGCACCTTCATCATTAACGGCACCGAGCGCGTCATCGTCAGCCAATTGCACCGGTCGCCGGGAGTATTCTTTGAACGCATTGCCGCGCAGAGCTACTTCCTGGGCAAGATCATCCCTTATCGCGGGAGTTGGGTCGAGTTCGAGTACGACTCGAAGAACCTGCTGCACGTACGCATCGACCGAAAGCGCAAATTCCTCGGTTCCGTATTCCTTCGCGCGCTCGGCTTGAAGTCGGATGCGGACATCCTGAGGGCCTTCTACCGCATTACTGAGTTGCGCCTGAAGGACAAGAAGATCTTCTGGAAGACCGACGAGAACCTGATCGGCCTGAAACTTCAGGGCGCTATCAACTCGAAGTCCGGCGAGCCTATCTACTCAGGCAAGGGCAAGGTTCGCGAGAGCACGGTGAAAGAGCTGCTCAAGGGCGGCGTCGAACAGGTTGAAGTCACCACCGCGGAAATCGAAGGCGCCTGGGTAGCCCAGGACGTCATCGATCACGAGACGGGCGAGGTTCTCGCCGAGGCGAATCAGGAGCTAACGACTTCGATTCTCTCCAAGGTGATGGACGCCGGCATCGGGGCGATTGAGGTCTTTTTCCCGGATCGCGACGAGGTCGGCAACGTTGTTTCCCTGACGCTGAAGAAGGATCCGGTGAAAGCGCAGAACGAAGCGCTGATCGACATCTATCGCAAGCTCAGGCCCGGCGATCCGCCGACTCTCGACACGGCTACCCAGTTGTTCCAGGGCATGTTCTTTGACGCGCGGAAGTACGATCTGTCGCGCGTCGGACGCATGAAGTTCAACATCAAGCTCTATGATCGCGCCGATTATGCGCCCGAAGAGTTTTTGAGCGATCCGGATTCCAAGAGCCGCAATCCGCTCGATCGCAGAACGCTGGACCAGAAAGATTTCATCGACACTATCAAGTACCTGCTGAAGCTGCGCAAGGGCTTCGGTCAGGTAGACGATATCGATCACTTGGGCAACCGCCGCGTGCGCGCGGTGGGCGAACTGCTCGAGAACCAGTTCCGCATCGGTCTGGTGCGCATGGAGCGAGCGATCAAGGAAAAGATGGCCGTTTACCAGGAGATGTCGACGGCGATGCCGCACGACCTGGTGAATGCCAAGCCGGTGATGGCGGCGATTCGCGAGTTCTTCGGATCGAGCCAACTCTCGCAGTTCATGGATCAGACGAATCCGTTGTCCGAGATCACGCACAAGCGGCGTCTGTCCGCGCTTGGACCAGGCGGTCTGAGCCGCGAGCGCGCGGGCTTCGAAGTCCGCGACGTGCACTCGACGCACTACGGCCGTATCTGCCCGATTGAAACGCCGGAAGGCCCGAACATCGGTTTGATTTCGTCGCTGTCCTGTTTCGCTCGCATCAACGAATACGGCTTCATCGAGAGTCCGTACCGCCGGGTGCTCGAAGGCGTGGTGCAGGACGACGTGCGGCTGATCAATCCCGGCGCGACCAATCTCAAGGTCGGCCAGGTTCTGTCGCGCAAGGAGATGGATAAGCTCCTGAAGAGTTTGCCGGCCGACGCGATGCAGCCTGAGTACGAGGCTCACAGCGACTATCTTTCCGCCTGGGCCGAGGACAAGTACCTGGTCGCGCAGGCGAACGTGAAGCTGGATGCCGACGGCCGGATCGTCGACGATCTGGTGAACGCCCGCAAAGCCGGCAACTATACGTTGACCCACCGCGGCGAAGTCCAGTACATGGACGTCAGCCCGAAGCAGCTCGTATCGGTGGCCGCGAGCCTGATCCCGTTCCTTGAGAACGACGACGCGAACCGCGCGTTGATGGGATCGAACATGCAGCGTCAGGCAGTACCGCTGCTGCGCGCCGATTCCCCGATCGTGGGCACGGGCATGGAGAAGGTGACCGCGCGCGATTCCGGCGCGACCATCATCTGCAAGCGCGCAGGCGTGGTGGACTCGGTCGACTCCGAACGCATCATCGTCCGCGTGGAAGGCAACATCCACGAGGGCCAGATGTCGCGCGAGGTTGGCGCCGATATCTATCCGCTCACCAAGTTCAAGCGCTCGAATCAGAACACCTGCATCAATCAGAAACCGATTGTCGAGCAGGGTCAACGCGTCAAGAAGGGTGCCGTGCTGGCCGATGGTCCTTGCACGGACCTGGGCGAACTGGCACTCGGCCGCAACGTGCTGGTGGCCTTCATGCCCTGGCGCGGGTACAACTTCGAGGACGCCATCATCGTCAGCGAGAAGTTGATCAAGGAAGACTATTACACCTCGATCCATATCGAGGAGTTCGAGATCGAGGCGCGCGACACCAAGCTGGGTCCGGAAGAGATCACTCGCGACATTCCGAACATCAGCGAAGCGTTCCTGCGGAACCTCGACGAGAGCGGCATCATCCGCATCGGCGCCAAGGTGAAACCAGGCGACATCCTGGTGGGCAAGGTGACGCCGAAGGGCGAAACGCAGCTCACTCCCGAAGAGAAGCTCCTGCGGGCGATCTTCGGCGAGAAGGCCGGCGACGTCAAAGACGCCTCGCTCTACTGCCCGCCGGGCATTGAGGGCGTGGTTGTCGACGCGAAGGTCTTCTCCCGCAAGGGCGCCGACCTGGACATGCGGTCGCGAGCGATTCTCGAATCGCAGATCGACAAGCTGCACCGCAACCTCGACGACGAAAAGCGTATTCTGCAGGACGAACGCGCCAAGCGCCTGGCCAATCTACTGGATGGCAAGGAACTGACCGCCGACCTGCACGACGAAAAGACCAACAAGAAGCTGCTAGCCAAGTCCACGCCGCTGACCCGCGAAATCCTCGAAAAGATGAAGGCCCGCGACCTGAAGCGCATGAAGCTCTCCAGCCGCGACGTCCGTCTGAACGAGGCCATCGACGAGATCGAGGAGCTGACCTCGCGTCAGATCCAGGTTCTCGAGAAGATCACCGAAGAGAAGACCGCCAAGCTCAAGAAGGGCGACGAGCTTCCTCCCGGCGTGATCAAGATGGTGAAGATCTACATCGCCATGCGCCGCAAGCTTTCGGTGGGCGACAAGATGGCCGGCCGCCACGGTAACAAGGGCGTCATCTCGCGGATCGTTCCGCAGGAAGACATGCCCTATCTCGCCAACGGCACCCCCGTCGAGATCATCCTGAATCCGCTCGGCGTTCCCTCCCGTATGAACGTCGGACAGATTCTGGAAACGCACCTCGGCTGGGCGGGCTTCAAGCTGGGCAAGAAGTACGCAACGCCCGTTTTCGATGGAGCCACCGAGGCGGACATCAAGGGAGAACTGGCTACGGCCGAGTTGCCCTCGTCCGGCAAGGTGACGCTCTTCGACGGCATGACCGGAATGCCGTTTGAGCAGCCGGTAACGGTGGGCTTCATCTACATGCTGAAGCTTTCCCACCTCGTGGACGACAAGATCCATGCGCGTTCGATCGGACCGTACTCGCTGATCACGCAGCAGCCGTTGGGCGGCAAGGCCCAGTTCGGCGGCCAGCGCTTCGGCGAGATGGAAGTGTGGGCGCTGGAAGCTTACGGTGCGGCGTATGTGCTGCAGGAGCTTCTCACGGCCAAGTCGGACGACGTGTTCGGCCGCGCGAAGATTTACGAGGCGATCGTCAAGGGCGAGGCGGCAGCCGAGCCGGGCGTCCCCGAATCGTTTAACGTGCTCATCCGCGAGTTGCAGTCTCTGTGCCTCGACGTTGAGCTAATGAAGAAGCCGAAGGATGTGCCCGATCTGGCACACGCGGCCGACTAAGGATCCGGAACGAACAGGAGGCAAACGTGTACAGACCTAACCCGTACGATCGTGGAACCCTGAGCGCGGATTTCGATTCCATCCGCATCAGCCTGGCTTCTCCTGAGAAGATCCGGAGCTGGTCTCATGGCGAAGTCACCAAGCCGGAGACCATCAATTACCGAACCTTCAAGCCGGAGCGCGATGGACTTTTCTGCGCGCGCATCTTTGGACCGACGGCCGATTGGGAGTGCTTGTGCGGCAAGTATAAGCGCATGAAGCACCGCGGCGTAATTTGCGACAAGTGCGGCGTCGAAGTGACGCTGTCGCGAGTCCGCCGCGAGCGGCTGGGCCATATCGAACTGGCCAGCCCTTGCTCCCACGTTTGGTTCTTCAAGGGACTGCCGAGCCGCATCGGCTACCTGCTGGACATCACTCTGCGCGACCTCGAGCGCGTGCTCTACTTCGAGGCCTTTGTCGTCGTGAGTCCCGGGGAAGGGACCGGGCTCAACAAAGCCGAGATCCTGACCGACGAACGCAAGCGGCAACTCGATGGTGAGTTCCCCGGAAAGTTCGTCGCCATGATGGGCGCCGAGGGCATCAAGGAACTTCTCAAGCAAGTCGATGTCGAGTTCCTCTCGGTGGATATCCGCGAGAAGATGAAGACCGAGCAGTCGCAGCAGAAGAAGCTGAAGTACGCCAAGCGGCTGCGAGTGGTGGAGAGCTTCCGAAAATCCGGCAACAAGCCGGAGTGGATGATTCTCGACGTGCTCCCGGTCATCCCCCCCGAGCTGCGTCCGCTGGTTCCGCTGGACGGCGGCCGCTTTGCGACCTCCGACCTCAACGACCTGTACCGCCGCGTGATCAACCGCAACAACCGGCTGAAGAAGCTGATGGAGCTGCACGCGCCGGACGTCATCGTGCGCAACGAAAAGCGCATGCTGCAGGAGGCCGTCGACGCACTGTTCGACAACGGCCGCCGCGGCCGCGTTCTGCGCGGCGCGAACAATCGCCCGCTGAAATCGCTCTCCGACGCCCTCAAGGGCAAGCAGGGCCGCTTCCGCCAGAACCTGCTGGGTAAGCGCGTCGATTACTCGGGCCGTTCGGTTATCGTGGTCGGCCCCGAACTCAAGCTGCACCAGGCGGGCCTGCCGAAGAAGATGGCGCTTGAGTTGTTCAAGCCGTTCATCTATCACCGGCTCGAACTGCGTGGCCATTGCACGACCATCAAGCAAGCCAAAGAGCTGGTGGAACAGCAGGATCCGGTGGTGTGGGACATCCTCGAAGAGGTCATCAAAGACCACCCGATCATGCTCAACCGCGCTCCTACGCTGCACCGTCTTGGAATTCAGGCCTTTGAGCCGGTGCTGGTGGACGGCAAGGCGCTACGCATCCACCCGCTGGTTTGCACGGCCTTCAACGCCGACTTTGACGGCGATCAGATGGCAGTTCACATCCCTCTGTCGCCCGAGGCTCAGATCGAAGCTTCGACGCTGATGCTTTCGGCCAACAACATTCTGTCCCCGGCGCACGGCGGCCCGATCGCGGTCCCGACGCAGGACATGGTGTTGGGCATGTACTACCTCACCAAGCAGCGCAAAGGCACGAAGGGCGAAGGCAAGAAGTTTGCCTCGGTCGCCGACGTGCTCATCGCGCTGGAAATGGGCGAGGTCGAGACGCAGACTCCCATCACACTGCGCTTCACTGGGCGTGTAATCGACCTGGCGACGGCTTACGACAACCAGGACATCACGCACACCGAGCCGGTGGAATATCAGAAAGCCGACATGCAGACCTCGGTCGGCCGGGTCATCCTCAACGACGTGCTGCCCGACGAGATGCCCTTCGTCAACGGCCTGTTGAAGAAGAAGGGTCTCGGCCAACTCGTTTACTACTGCTACCTCAAGCACGGCCTGAAGACGACCGTGTCGATGCTCGACGACATTAAGGAGTTGGGCTTCACTTACGCGACGCGCGCCGGTATCTCCATCGGTATCGACGACATGGTGGTCCCCGCGACGAAAGCTGCCCTGGTCAAGAAGGCCGAGCAGGATGTGATCGACGTCCAGAATCAGTATCAGGACGGCGCCATCACGCAGGGCGAGCGCTACAACAAGATCATCGAGATCTGGAACAAGGTTACCGAGCAGGTCTCGAAGGAAATGTTCAAGAAGATGGAGAACGACGACGAGTCGGGCTTCATGAACCCGATTTACATCATGGCCGACTCCGGCGCGCGCGGTTCTAAACAACAGATCCGCCAGCTCTCCGGTATGCGCGGCTTGATGGCGAAACCATCGGGCGAGATCATCGAGACCCCCATCACGGCCAACTTCCGTGAGGGTCTCAACGTGCTGCAGTACTTCATCTCGACGCACGGCGCCCGCAAGGGCTTGGCCGACACCGCCCTCAAGACGGCGGACTCCGGCTACCTCACCCGCCGCCTGTGCGACGTGGCGCAGGACGTGATCGTCAGCGAGCTCGACTGCGGCACCGGCGACGGCATCTTCGTCGAACCGATCGTCGAATCGGGCGAGACCATCGAGCCGTTGCGCGACCGCATCATCGGCCGCGTGCCGCTGGAAGACATTCGCGACCACGAAGGCAACATGCTGGTTGCCGCGAACCAGGAGATCACTGAGGAACTGGCGTCGGCCATTCAGGACGCCGGTATCGATCGCGTCAAGATCCGCAGCGTGCTGACTTGCGAGTCCAAGCGCGGCGTCTGCATGTTGTGCTACGGCCGTAACCTGGCCACCGGCCGTCTGGTGGAGCAAGGCGAAGCGGTCGGCATCATCTCGGCGCAGTCCATCGGCGAGCCTGGCACGCAGCTCACCATGCGTACGTTCCACATCGGCGGCGCGGCTACCGGCGGAACCGAACAGAACCGCCAGGACGCCAAGTACGACGGCTTCGCCAAGTACCTCGATTTGCGCACCGTGCGCAATGAGAAGGGCGAAGTGATCGCGATGAACCGCAATGGCCGCATCGCCGTCCTCGACGAGAAGGGCCGCGAGCGCGAGCGCTACCAGGTGGTTTACGGCGCGAAGATCCTGCTCGAAGAGGGCGCGCCGGTCAAGGCCAACCAGAAGCTGGTCGAGTGGGATCCGTACACGTTCTCGATCCTGACGGAAATCACTGGTACGGTCCACCTCAAGGACGTCATCGAAGGCGTCACTTACCACGAGCAGGTCGACGAGGTCACCGGCCTCTCGCAGTGGGTCATCATCGACTCCTCCGACGAGAAGCGGATGCCGATGATCATCATCAAGCCCGAGGGCGGCGGCAAGCACGACGACAAGCGCTACCTCATGCCGACCCACGCTCACCTGAGCGTGCGTGAAGGCGACCGGGTCCATGCCGGCGACGTGCTGGCGAAGATCCCGCGCGCAACCACCAAGACGAAGGACATCACGGGCGGTCTGCCTCGCGTCGTGGAACTCTTCGAGGCCCGCAAGCCTCGCGAGACGGCCGTGATGAGCGAGATCAACGGCATCGTGAAGATCGGCGATGTCGTCAAGGGCGTCCGCAAGGTGAAGGTCCTCGGCGACGACGGCACCGAGCGCGAGTACTCCATCCCCCGCGGCACGCACATCAACGTTCAGGAGGGCGAACGCGTTATGGCGGGCGACCCGCTCATGGACGGTCCGCGCAACCCGCACGACATCCTCAAGGTCCTCGGCGAAAAGGAACTGCAAAAGTACCTGGTCAACGAGGTTCAGGAGGTCTACCGGTTGCAGGGCGTCAACATCAACGACAAGCACCTCGAAGTCATCTGCCGCCAGATGATGCGCTGGGTCAAGATCACCGACATCGGCGACTCCGAGTTCCTGCCCGAAGAGACCGTGGACCGCTTCCGGTTCCGCGACGAAAACGAGAGGGTGATCGATGCCGGCGGCCGTCCTTCCAAGGGAGAACCTATCCTTCTCGGTATCACCAAGGCGTCGCTGTCCACCGACAGCTTCATCTCGGCGGCGTCGTTCCAGGAAACCACCCGCGTGTTGACCGAAGCCGCAATCAATGGCAGAGTCGACTACCTGCGCGGTCTGAAAGAGAACGTGATCATGGGCCGGTTGATCCCCGCGGGCACCGGTATGGATTACTACCGGCGCGCGAAGATCGCCGGCGAGGATGTGGTGGAAGAACCCGTTCAGGACCCGGATGCGGTCGCAGTCGACAGCTTCCAGGTCTACGACGAGGAGACTCGTGGCGGCTACCTCAACGCTACGGACGCGCTCGATCTCTCGCTCGATGAAGGTATCGGCGAGGCCGAGTAGAATCGCAGACTAACGTTCGATGGAACAGAGGCCGGGGCGCAAGTCCCGGCCTCTTTCTGTGTGCCGGGCATGTTCCAAAGCTTAAGGATGAAAGCCCATTTGACGATCCGATGGGCGTGCAGACGTATCCGGGCCAGAGCCGGAGACGGCATAATGGTGCCATGCTTCCCGCACTCATTCTCATCCTCGCCGCGGCGCAGCCGGCGACCCCGGTCGAGCATCATTCCGACATCATCAAGGCCGGCGTCGAATACCAGGTCATCGAGAACTTCGGCGCGTCCGACTGCTGGAGCATGCAGAAGCTTGGCGGATGGTCGCTCAAGAACCGCGAACGTGTGGCCGACCTCTTGTTCTCGCGCGAAAAAGGCGCGGGCCTCTCCTGCTGGCGCTTCAACGTCGGCGGCGGGATCAATTCGCAAATCACGCATCCTTGGCGAACGGCCGAGACCTTCGAGACCGCAGAAGGGCAGTATGACTGGTCTCGGCAGGCCGGCGAACGCTGGTTCCTTCAAGCCGCGAAGGCCCGCGGCGTGCCGCAGTTTCTCGCTTTCGTCAACAGCCCGCCCGGGCGCATGACTCGCAACGGACTGACCTTTGGATCGTCCGGCGGTCCGACCACGAATCTGAAAGACGGTTACGAAGGACAGTTCGCGCGCTATCTCGCCGACATCCTGCAGCATTTTCGGGATAGCGAGGAGCGGATTCGCTTCGATTACGTAAGCCCGGTGAACGAGCCTCAGTGGGAGTGGTTCGGCCATTCCCAGGAGGGATGCCGGTATTCGAACGAGGACATCAAGCGCGTCACGCGCGCCCTCGCCGCCGAGTTGAAGCAGCGCGGACTCACCACCGAGATTGCCCTGGTGGAGAGTGGCACGCTACAGGAAATGTGGCATGAGAACGAGCGCATGCGCCAGTTGTATAGCGCGCGCTATGGCGACTACCTGGACGATCTGGCCGGCGACGAATCGTTTCGCGTGCTCATGTCCGGAAGGATCGGTTACCACGCTTATCAGTCCGACCGGCTCGATACGCAACTCGTGCAGCGCCGGCAAAGGCTGGCCGAGCAGATGAAGAAGTACCCCGGCTGGAAGCTGTGGCAAACCGAGTACTGCGTGATGGAGGGCGCGGAGGGCAAGGGTGGCGGCGGCCGGGATCTCACCATGCAGACCGCGATCGACGTAGCGCGGCTGATTCATGCCGACCTGACCATTGCGAACGCGTCAGCCTGGCAATGGTGGACTGCGTTCTCTCCGGAGGATTACAAAGACGGTCTGATCTATACGGACTGGAAGAAGCCGGGCGATGCCGAGTCGATTTATCCGGCTCGGTTGCTGTGGGCTCTGGGGAACTACAGCCGCTTCGTCCGCCCGGGCATGAAGCGCGTCGAACTCGCTGGGCAAGGACACAACCTGCGCGGGCTGTTGGGCTCGGCGTACAAAGACGAAGCCGCGAAGACGATTGTCGCCGTGTATGTGAATTCCTCCTCCGCTCCACAACGGCTTACGCTCGATTTCGAAACTGGCAAACCAGGGTGGAAGCTGCGCGAAGTCACGCCCTACATCACATCGGATCGCGAGGGCGATGAGTTGCGCCCGGCGGCGGCGATGCGGACGGTGAAAGACTACGAGTTGCCGGCGCGCAGCGTGGTAACGCTGGTGGCCCGGTTCCGGTAATTCAGGGCGTGGTGGGGCAGGCCTTCAGCCTGCGGACCGGTTTCAACCGGTCCCTCCGGACTTGCGGGGCTGAATGCCCAGCGCAGGCTGAAAAGCCTGCCCCACCACGCGGCCCTGCTACCCTCATTACTATGCGTATCTCTTCGCGGAGCCTCACATGGAGCCTCCTGTTTGCCTTGGGTCTCACCGGATGTATGAAGCAAACCAACCCGCCCAGCTTCTCCGCGTTCGTGGATGAATACTACGACGCCGCCTTCTCCTGGAGCCCCTCGTCGGGCACGGCTTCCGGCTTCCACCAATACGACAAGCAGATTGAAGATCGCTCGGCCGCCGCATACGCGAAGCGGATCGCCACTCTGGAGAGTCTGCAGACAAAGGCTGCCGCCTTCAAGCCGGAGACGCTAAGCCCGCAGGATGTCACCGATCTGCAGATCCTGAACAACTCCATGCAGGGCGAACTGCTCGATCTGAAGACTCTACAGACCTGGAAGCATAATCCCATCGACTATGTGGTCTCTCCGGGCGGCGCCGTGGACCTCATTATGAAGCGCGAGTTCGCCCCTGCGAGGGAGCGGCTGCAGGCCGTGACCGCCCGGCTGCAAGGCGCGCCCGCTCTGGTCGCCGCCATGAAGGCGAACGTGGCGAATCCGCCCAAAGAGTTCACCGATCTGGCGATTCGCGTCGCGGCAGGTTCCGTCGGCTTCTTGAAAGGGGATGTCGCCAAGTGGGCCAAGGATGCCGCCGGCGGCGATGCGCAGACGCTCGCCGATTTCCAAAGAGCTGACGACGCAGCAGTCCAGGCGATGCAGGACGGCTCCGATTGGTTGAAGAACGATCTGCTGCCGCGTTCCAAAGGCGCTTACGCCATCGGGGCGGAGAACTTCGCCAAGAAGATGTTGTACGAAGAGATGGTCGATCTACCGCTGGATAAGCTGCTCGCGATCGGGCAGGCCAACCTGGACAAGGACTACAGGGACTTCGTCGAGACTGCCAAGAAGATCAATCCCAAGCTCTCACCGGCCGACGTGATGAAGTCGATTGAAAGCGAACATCCGACAGAAGCTGACTTGCTTCCCGCCGCGCGCCGGACAGTCGAGGGCATCCGATCTTTCCTTTTGGAACGCAAGATCGTGACCATTCCCTCCGAGGTACGCCCACTGATCCAGGAGACTCCTCCGTACGCCCGCGTGGGCAGCTTCGCCTCCATGGACACGCCCGGCGCCTACGAGACGAAGGCGACCGAAGCGTTCTACTACATCACGCCGCCTGAGAAGGAGTGGGACGCCAAACACAAAGAAGAGCACCTGCGTCTCTACAACAAGTACGTGATGCAGATGATCACCATCCACGAGGCCTTCCCCGGCCACTATACGCAATTCCTATGGGCCAAGATGTTCCCGTCCAAGGTGCGCAAACTCAGCGGGCCGGGCTCCAACGTGGAGGGCTGGGCCCACTACGGCGAGCAGATGTTGCTCGAAGAGGGTTATGGCGATGGCGATCCTAAGATTCGCCTGGCCCAGCTTTCAGAAGCCCTGTTGCGCGATTGCCGCTATGTGAACGGCATCATGCTCCACACCCAGGGTTGGACGGTCGAGCAGGGGCAGAAGCTATTCGTCGAAAAGGGCTTTCAGGAACCCGCGAACGCATTTGAGGAGTCCCGCCGGGGCGCATACAACCCGACTTATTTGTATTACACGCTCGGCAAGCTCATGATCTACAAGCTGCGCGCCGATTATAAGCAGGCCAAGGGAGCGGACTTTACGTTACGCGGATTCCACGATGAGTTCCTGCGGCAAGGCCCGCTGCCGCTGAAGCTGATGAGGCAGGCGCTGTTGCCGGGAGATAAGGCGCCGCTGCTATAGCGTCGGCAATGCAGGGCGGCCCCTCGGTCGGCTCTTCAACTCGTGATTAGTCTCAGCGGCCGGACCCGGGGGTCCGGCGCGGACGAGGGCGTCCGCCCTACTCACTAATACTTGGGGACTGCCGGATCCACCTTGTCGCTCCAGGCCAGGATGCCGCCTGTCATGTTGAGGACTTTGGTGTATCCGTTTGCACGAAGCAAGTCGGCGGCCTTAGCGCTGCGCCCGCCCATCTTGCAGTGCACTACGACCTCGCGGGACGGGTCAATCTCGTTCAAGCGTTTCGGCAGATCCCCGAGCGGGATCAATTTCGCCTGCGGAATGTTACCGATCTGGTGCTCGAAGACCTCGCGCACGTCGATTAACTGGAAATCGTCTCCGCGGTCGAGCCGCGCCTTCACTTCAACTGGGCTGATATCGCCGGATGCCACCTGGGAAACCTCCGTTTGTTTGGGTACTCCACAAAACTGATGATAATCGATCAGTTTGGTGACAGTCGGATGGGTGCCGCAGACCGGGCAGTCCGGGTTCTTCCTCAATTTCAGCTCGCGGAAGCGCATGGCAAGAGCGTCATATAGCAGCAGCCGGCCTTTCAGCGTTTCGCCCTGGCCGAGGATCAGCTTTACCACTTCGGTCGCCTGAATCAAGCCGACAACGCCGGGCAGGATCCCCAGCACGCCGCCTTCGGCACAGCTTGGCACCAGACCGGGAGGTGGCGGCTCGGGATAGAGGCAACGATAGCAGGGCGCATCCTCCGTGGCGAAGACCGAAGCCTGCCCCTCGAAGCGGAAGATGCTGCCGTACACGTTGGGCTTCCCCAGCAGAACGCAAGCATCGTTCACGAGATACCGGGTGGGGAAGTTGTCCGTCCCGTCGGCGACGATGTCGTAGTCTTTCAGGATGCCGAGAGCGTTCTCGCTGGAGAGCGCCACTTCATGCTTCACAACCCTCACGTTCGGGTTGATCTCGGCGATCGAAGCAGCCGCCGAGTCGATCTTCTTGCGACCGATATCTCCAGTACCGTGAATGACTTGCCGCTGTAAGTTCGAGCGATCTACGACGTCAAAATCGACCAAGCCTAAGCGTGCCGACGCCCGCTGCCGAAAGGTATAGGGCCATCGGCGCGCCGAGCCCTCCGGTACCCACCAGCAGGACCTTGGCATTCTTCAGCTTGAGCTGGCCTTCGGGGACCGACCTCAGGCAGGATCAGATGGCGGCTGTAGCGCTGCAATTCTTCGTTGGTCAGCGTGGCGGGCGTCACCGCAGTTCCGAGCGCTGCAATAGTGCTCACCGTCGTCCACCCGCAATGCTGGGGACGATGGAAAGGGTGTCGCTCTGTGCCGCGGCCGTCTTGTCTTTGTCCAAGTAGCGCACGTCTTCGTCGTTCAAGTAGACGTTGACGAAACTCCTCAGTTTCCCTTCATCCGTATAGAGATGCTTGCGCAGGTCGCCGTACTCGGAAGTCAGCGAAGCGAGAATTTCGCCCACGGTCGCGCCTGGGATATCGACTTCCTTCTGGTTGCCGGCGTATTGCCGGAGCGGGGTGGGGATCAGGACTTTTGCCATGTGCTTCAATTACTCCAATACGATTCATTCGTGCTCAGCCAGCGATCTCGGGCACCTCTGGTTGTTCAGCCGGCACCGGCTGTGGTGCGCTTGCCGTGGCCGGGTAAACCCAATTCCTCAGGTTCCGATTTGCGACTGGTCTTCGTTGGCCCGGAACGCCTTGGCCTGGCCAAATTCGCGCTGACGGATGGACAGGACGACATTCGAATACCAGGGCCAGGAGTTTTTCAGATCGGTTGCGGAAAAGTACGCGTCGCAATCGGGATGAGAGTGGAAAAATCCAAGAATATCAATATTTTCCGCGCGACACTTCAAGTTGGCTGTTACCTGGTCTCGCGGGTCGATCAGGAACCGGTCGCGCTGGTCGCCTTCATACGCGTTGCGGCAGGCAAATGCGGACGTGACCAATCGTTCTCCGTCCTCCCGTTCCACACCGAGCAGGATCCCGCAGCATTCCTTTGGATAGGCATTGCGGGCGTGGCTCAACATAACCTGCCAGGCCGCCTCTTCAATCCGGATCATGCCAGAACTCCTCGCTCATGTACTTGGAGGCTCCGTCGCTGGCGATGGTGACGATCACGCCCCCGCGGCCCTCGCGGACCAGCCGCTCCCCGATTCTGCGCGCAGCCACGACGTTGCCGGCGGCAGAGATGCCTACCAGCAGTCCCTCTTCCCGCGCCAGCCGCCGCGCCATCGTGTGGCAGGCCTCGGTCTCGATCCACAAATTGCCATCGCTCACCGACTCGTCATAAATCCCTGGAATGATCGCGCTGGGGAGGTGCTTGGTACCCTCAATGCCGTGGAAGGCCGTGGCTGGTTGTGCAGACCAGCATTCGATTCGAGGCAGGTCCCGCTTCAACCGCTTGCTTGTCCCCGTAAACGTCCCCGTGGTGCCTAGCAGGGCGACGAAGTGCGTCACGCGTCCGCCGGTTTGTTCCAGGATCTCGCGGCCGGTCGTATAGAAGTGCGCCTGCCAGTTCGCCGGGTTGTTGTACTGATCGGCGTAGAAATACATCGCCGGATCGGCGGCGTAGATCTCCCGGACCTTGCGAAACGCCCCGTCGGAGCCTTCTCCGGGGTCGGTGAGGACCAGTTCCGCACCGAGGGTCTTCAGGATCTGTCTGCGTTCCCGGCTCGCGTTGGCTGGCAGGCAGAGTTTCACCCGGTAGCCGCGCGCGGCCGCTATGGTTGCGTACGCAATGCCCGTATTGCCGCTGGTCGCGTCGAGGATGATCTTGTCGGGAGTGAGTTTGCCGGAGCGTTCTGCGTCCAGAATGATGCTGCGAGCCGGGCGGTCTTTGACGGAGCCGCCAGGGTTGAAGAATTCGAGTTTCAGCCAGATTTCAATGCCAGGCAAATCGGCGACGGTCCGGCCCAAGCGAACCAGAGGCGTATTGCCAATCTGATCGAGCAGTGAATCGCCGTCCAGGGGCTCAGGCGTTGACCAGGCTGCCAGCATGGGCGCATGCTCCTTGCATCTACTTGCCTCTAATTATATCAATGTCAGTCAACGTAATATAGATTCAAGATTCAAGGTGCGAATGTGGGGCGGTCCTCCAGGACCGCGCGGGGTCTCCAGACCCCGCAGATCAACTTCGGCCTGAGAATGCACCGCAGAGTCAGCACTTATCCTCTGCAGTGACCTTCTACCGCCGCCGTCTACCGCATTTCGACGAACCTGGAATTCCCGTCTTCGTTACTTGGAGGCTGGAGGACAGTCTGCCCCCGCATCGCCATTTCGATTCGAGGTGCATGACGTCATTCGAGTCCTTCCAGACTCTGGACCGTTTGCTTGACGAAACGCGCACCGGCGCGAGGTACCTGGCCATACCGGCTGTAGCAGATGAGGTGACAGAATCGATCCGGCACTGTGCCAGCATCGTGAACCTGTATGAGTTGCACGCCTTTGTGGTTATGCCCAACCACGTACACCTCTTGATCACGCCCCACGACTCTCTGCCCAGAATCCTCAAGTCCGTGAAGGGCTTTACCGCGAGGCGTGCGAATGCCCTGTTGGGATGTACCGGCAAGACCTTCTGGTTGGCGGAAAGCTTCGACCATCTGGTCCGCGATCGCTGGGAGTTCGACGCGATCCGGCGCTACATCGAGGAGAATCCGGTTCGCGCAATGCTCGTCGGCCCATCTGAAGACTACCGATGGTCGAGTGGGAGCCGTCGCGAAAGTTAGTCTTGCGGGGTCTGGAGACCCCGCGCGGTCCTGGAGGACCGCCCCACAACATGCACGCTCAGCCGCTCGCGCGGATCACTGGACCGCGTGACCGAGTAAGCTCCCGACGCCATACAATCCATCCAAGAACGCAGTCAGCGCGGGCTCAACGCTCTTCCAACCCGCATCGGTGTTCGGATACAGCAGCCGGTCATTCAGCGTGATCTCCAACTGCCTCGGATCGAAGCGCAGTCTGCCTTCAAACTCCGGTTCAGCTTCCAGCCGCCGGCTGGCTCTGAGCGCAGTCTCATAAGCCTGCTTCAGGCTTTCGCCGTCCGGCAAACCGTCAGCCAACTTGCGGCTATACAGCAGCCCGGGCCGATTGTGGGCGTTGTCGAGGGCGTAATTCGCCTGATGGCCGATCAGGACCACGCCCGGACCCGCCGGCACGTGCGAATAGTCGGCGACGTCAATCAGCATCTCCGGCAAGTCACGGCTCTGGATCCAGCGGTGAAAGACCGGGATCGCGTCGGCAAAGCGCACATTCGTGGTGTCACCCGCGGCGAAGATCTTAATGCTTACGTGTTCCATTTTCCGTCCAACCGAACGCCTCACTGCCAGTCCGTCACACCTCGGGGCCTGTGTAGGGCGGACGCCCTCGTCCGCGCCGGACCCCCAGGTCCGGCTCTGCGTGAACCTCATTCAAATGATGCGCAACAGGCCGACCAGGGCGTCGGCCCCATTCCGGGAATGACCTGGGGCGTCCGCCCCTACCATTACGCCTTGGCCGCCTGCAAGCGACGCCGCTTCCCGAATGGTGCAGCTATGGCAGGCCTCAATAAACAACTGGGTCTCTTCGATCAGCCGCGTGGCCGATTCGGCGCTGCGCTCCTCGCCCGCGCGCTCGTGCGCCCGGAAGAAATACTGCGCGAACTTGCCGCCCGCGAACGGATCGAAGAAGAGCTGCGTGTCGTAGAACTCTCTGCGGAAGGCTTCCACCACTCCATCGGGGGAGTTCACAAAGAACGCCTTGCGCCACGCCAGCAGCGCCGTCGCGCCGCGCAGCATGGCTTCGTAGGCGAGCTTCGACGCTTTGGCGATGTCGCCCTTCTCCAGCGCGAGTTGCGCCTCGAACGCCTCGCGCTCGCTGGCCGTCAACTGGAACTCCAGCGGCGAGACCACTTCTCCGGCGCACTCGCCGACGCCCATATCGCCCAGCGTGTACTCGCGCACGTCGTGCCAGTCGGTGTAGAGCGACGCGTCCTCGGCGTGCGCGGGCAGCACCATCAGGTCTTCCAGCATCCGCTTGCATTCGGCCTTGCCGATCCGCCGGATGAAGGCTTGGAACGACTCGCTGCCCTCGCGCTCGGCCAGGAACCGGCGCAGGATGCGGTCCACCGTCTCCGGCACGCGCTTGGACGGAACCGCGCCGATGGCGAGACCGTACGCGCCGCCGTTCTCGGTCCATTGGCCGCCCAGGATTACCTGGAAGTGCGGCGCGGCGTAACCGCTCTTGTTGCGGCTGACCCCGTAGAAGCCCAGGTCCGCGACGTGATGCTGACCGCACGAATTGAAGCAGCCGCTCACCTTGATGCGCAGGTTGCGGATCGCCTCATCGCGGGCCACGGCGTTTTCGGCCAGCCGCATCCGCAGCTCTCCAGCCAGCCCGCGCGAGGATGAGATGCCGAGTTTGCAGGTGTCCGTGCCGGGGCAGGAGGTCGGGTCGAGAAGCGTCCCCGCGCCCGCCTGCGTTCAGCCCTGCGCGCTTCAGGTCGTCGTACAACGCCGGCAGATCGGATTCGCTCACCCAGCGCAGGACGATGTTCTGTTCCACCGTCGTCCGCACGGTCTCATTGACGTACTTCCGCGCAATGGCGGCTAACGCACGGAGTTGGTCCGCGGTGATGTCGCCGAGCGGCAGGGTCAGGGTCACGGTCACGTAACCGGCCTGGCGTTGCGTGTAGACGTTGCTCGCACGCCACTCGCGCAGATCTTCGGGTTCCGTCGCGCCAATCTGCAGCAACCCGGGCGGGCGCTTCGGAGTCTCTTGTTCCTCGTCGATGTGTGCCAAATACGCGGTCCAGCGCGGGTCGAAGGGCAAGCTGGCACGCTCTTCCAGCACCAGCCGCTTGAACTCTTCCAGCCCCAGCTTGACCACCAGAAACTTCATGCGGGCCGCGTTGCGGTTCTTCTTCTCGCCCATGCGAGCGAAGACCCGCGCCATCGCTTGTCCCAGCGGCAGGAGTTCGGCCACCGGCAGAAACTCGTCGAACAGTTTGGCTTGATAGGGTACGGTGCCCAGCCCGCCGCCAACGTAGACGGTGAAGCCCCGCTCGACCTTGCCGTCCACTCCGCGTGTCTTCGCGACGCAGCCGATATCGTGGATCCGCACCAGGGCGCAAGGGTCGTCCGCGCAGCCCGAGAACGCGGCCTTGAACTTGCGCCCGAAGTCCTGCGTATCGGGATGGCCCAGCATGAAATACGCGAAGGCCTTGGCGTAGGGCGTGACATCGAAGGCCTGACCGCGGCACACGCCGGCCAGCGGGCACGCGGTCACGTTGCGGACCGTATTGCCGCATGCTTCGCGCGTGGTGATGCCTACGGCAGCCAGACGGCGCATCAGGCTCGGGGTGTCTTCGATGTGGACGTAGTGGAGTTGAAAGTCCTGCCGTGTGGTCACGTGCGCGATGCCGTCGGAGTACTCTTCGGCCAGCTCCGCCAGCACTTCGAGCTGCGCCGCATTCAATCCGCCGAAAGGGATCTTGATGCGCTGCATTCCCGGCGCGTCCCACAGTGTGTTCGGACCCTTGGTGAGCCCCTCCTGCGGGTACGCAAGCTTGCGGCTCTCAATGCCGTCGTGGCGTTGTCCGTTGTCATACCGCTGCCCGTACGCGCCACGGCGCAGACGAGTCTCGGCGAAGATCTTGTCGTCGATCTTGCCCTGCTTCTTGAGGGCGATCTCGCTCTCGAAAGCGTCGATCTCCGCTGCAAGGCCGGGCTCGATCCGGTCAGCGATCCGATCTCTCCAAAGGCTGTTGCTGGCTTTCATGTGAATCAGTATTTACCTATAAACATATCGGGAATGGGGCTATGGCGCAAGTGGCCATTCCGCCGGGGCCGAGGAAGCCATATGAGGATTGAATCGCCCTGGGAACGCCGGTCTCCAGACCGGCCCGAGTTTTGCATGTTCCCGCCCACTTGCTGCCACGCCGATTGGTGCCGATCTGGAGATCGGCGTTCCCAGGGTGGTGCTGTCTCAGTCTTGGTCAGATCTTAAGGAAGAGTTTGCGCCTATACATCCAGAGCAGGATCAGCCAGTAGGTCAGCAGGATCACCGCGCCCTGCATTGTCGGCGCCAACCCGTCGCCTGCGAAGCGGAAGAAGTTCGGGCCGAGGTGGATTTCGAACGACCTGTGGATGTAACTGCCCACCATGTCCGCAATCAGGTAGGCGGCAATGGAGTTCATTCCGATGACGACCAACGGGAACGTCCATTTGCGGTAGCCCTTCATCTCGATGATGTAAGAGAACCCAGCCAGGAACAGGAAGCACACGCCGCCGCTGAACAGTGTCCAGGCTGGCGTCCAGATGCGCTTCACCACGGGGCAGATGCCGGTGAAGTGGAGCAGCAGGCCGGCTGCCACGCCGATGGCTCCGGCGATCAGAAGTTTCTTGAGTGGAATACGCGGGGCATCGGCGCGCAGCCAACGCCCGGCCACCAACCCGAGAATCATGGTGCCGAGCGTCGGAATGAAGCTCAGCGTCAGATATCCACCGCCGTTGTAGAGGAAGGGCTTCACGCGCGGGAACAGGTTCAGGAACCAGACGTCGAAGGCGTTGCCGAGATTGGCGTTCTTATTCCAGTGCGCCATGAAGCCGGTATATAGGTGAGGCCAGTTCGCCGGGACTCCAACCGAGGCGTAGTCGAAGCCCGGTCCCGGAACGGGGTATAGCGCCCAGGCGAGCCAGTAGCCGAACAGAATCGCGCCCAGGGCGGTCCACTGCCATTTCGGCTTGGCGAAGCCCAGAAGGAACAGGAACGGGTAGCCCATACCGATCTGAGAGAGCGTGTCTTCAAAGGTGAAGTACGTCATCGTGCTGTACTGCGAGCGCAGGAAGATGCCCAACGCGACCAGCAGAAGCGAGCGCCACAGCGCATGCAGGAACATCTTGCCCATCGTCCCGCCTTTGGCCATGCGGCTGGCGATGGAGTAGGGCAGCGCCACGCCCACCAGGAACGAGAACGACGGCTGAATCATGTCGTGCAGCGAGCAGCCCGCCCACTGGACATGGTCCTGGTTGAAGGCCAGGATGCCGGCCAGCCAGTTGCCCGGATAAGCGTGCCCCAGATGCGCAAACCTCAGCACCTCGCCCATCATCAAGAGCATCACGAATCCGCGATAGACGTCGATGGCGATGTTGCGCTGGGATGCTTGCACCGCGGTGGTCTGGCCCGCTACGGCCGGCGATGGAATGGTTTGCACTGCTACACCCACCTAAGATCTGGATCGTTCGGACTGAACGCGCCGGCGCATACAACCGGGCCCACGGCTTGAAACAATTCTACACGTCTGAGAGCGGTTTGGCGTGGCTGTAATTCCCCAATTGCGATCAAACCATCGCATCGGAATCCGAGCGTGCATCGATGAATGGCACTGGACGCGTTCAGAGCGTGACGCGAGGGCATTCTCCTCCGGCGATTCGTCCGCAAAGCGGCTTCGATTGAAGGGTGCGAAAACGGGAGCTAACGCCAATACCGTTCACTTCGTTAGACCCTTGGCGCTCTGTCGCCTGCGCAGCCCGGCAGACGACGAAAGCCGATCGTCTGCCCCACGAGAATTGCGTTGCAGGTGAACGGCATTGGAGCTAATGCGGGCTATCTGAACTGGAACCAATTCAAATTGCCTATGCCACCCGAGCCTGCATTGCGCGCGAACACGACGTACAGATTGCGCACTCCCGTCGCGCCGGTAACCTGGGCGTTCACGGTTTGCCAGGTCTGCCATCCGCCGGTAATCGGCACTGCGACTTCGGCGACGATCGGCCCGGTCACGCTGTCCAGGCGAAACCGCAGAGTGCCGCCCGAGCCCGCGCTGGCCATTCTGACGTCCACCGATTGCACGCCCGATCCGAAGTCGATATTTCGGAACTCCGCCCAGCTTCCATCACTCGCGAAGCCGGCATCGAAGCCGCCGTCGTCGTCGGTGCACTGTTCCGTTTGGAGATTCGAGATGTCTGTGTAGCTCGAAGCCATGATCCGCTGCGCGGTGGCGCCGATGCGGTACTCGGTGCTCCGATGGACCACGGGCAATCTCGGAGCTTCGACGGCGTGTGGGCCGATGGCGCGGGTAGGGCCCGCCGGCTCGGTCCAGGTGAACGTGGCTCCGGCGAGGGCGGGCAGCGTGTAGAGGAACGACTTGCCTTTGGACACAACCTGGAACGTGCGGCTCGTCGCAGAGTCGTTATAGGCAACCAACACCCGCTCTCCATCCGGGTTCACAAAAGCCGCGTCGATCAAGCCTGGGGCGTTGCTCGACCAGATCCGCACCGCGCCGGGCAGCACGAATTTACTGAAGTGGCCCAGCGTGTAGTAGTCGATGGTCGGGGTCACCGCGCCGGTGCTCTCGTTCACGGTGATCAGCCCCGTGCAAGTCGCCGCAGCCTCCATAGTGCGGGCCGCGATTCTCGTCCAGCGCCAGACCCCACTTCACGTAGGAGCTGCTCCAGTTCCGCATGGAGTGCGTGATCTGTTCGAAGTCGGTCTTCACTTCGTCCGCGATCCACGTTCCGCCGGAGGCTTCCGTAACGAATTCTTCAAGCCCGGATGCGCGTTGTGAAGCGGGTCATGGCGCCCGGCGGGTCCGCCGTACCAGTGCCAGGCGATGCCCGCGATCTGCGGCGAATTCGCCAGTGTGGGATCGGCGAGCACGGTCAAGGGGTAGCCCGTGTTGGACCAGTTGTGGTCGTAGACCAGCACCTTCGCCGTCAGGTTATTCGCCGTGAGCGCGGGCAGCACGTAGTCACTCAGGACAGTCACGGCGTCCGTCGCAGGCAGGGACATGCCGGGATAGTCGGTGGGCACGTTCAGTGGTTCGTTCTGTATCGAGATGTAGTCCACCGGGACACCTTCCGCCGCGTACCCTTGCAGGTACTTCACGAAGTAATTGGCGAAGGCCGGGTAAGCGGAGGGGAGCAGGCTGCCGCCGATCATCGAGCCCGTCGTTTTCATCCAACCGGGAGGGCTCCACGGATTGCCCATCATCGTGATGCGCGGATTGATGGCCTTGGCCTGCCTGAGCAGCGGTAAGATATCCACCTTATCGTGTGCGATAGAGAACGAGGCCAGGTCCGGGTCCGTTGCCCCGGCCTGCAGGTCGTCGTAAGAATACGCAGTGCGCGCCAGATCGGAGGCGCCCATGGGGTTGCGCAGGAAGCTCACGCCAATGCCTTGCGCGTGATCGAACAGCGACTGCATGACGCCGGGCAACTGGGCGGGAGGGATCTTCTGGTTCATCAGGTACGCCGAGGAGTCCGTCATCGACGCGCCAAAGCCCTCGATGGTCTGGTAGCGGGCGTATTCGTCGAGAAAGATGGTGGGGAGACCAGGCGCGCTGCTCGCGATGAAGACGACGGAGCTTTGCGGTTGCATCAGTGTTCGCTGGTCGTCCGTGGTCAACCAGACGCTCACTGACTGAGCTTGAGCGCATGGCGCGCTCATCGCGAGCATCAGAGCGATGGGTATAAGAGTGCCGCCGATCATAGGGACTTTATCCCTCCCCTCCCATCTTGCCTTCTTTCGGGCTTTACGGCCAATCGCGTCCTGACGGGCAGAGACGCCGGGACCTGGAGAATCGGCGCATCGTACACTGGGTTCGCGATGGCCACTCTTCCGCAACCCCGACATCACAAGATCCAGCCGGAACCGCGCTGGCCGGTTTGGCTCGCTCTCCTGGCGGTCTGTGGGTTGTATCTGGCTCTGCCAGAGAGTCTGACGATGGGACCGACGTGGCTCCTGCCCATTCTGGTGGCGGTACTGTTGGCGCCGACCATCGTGACTCACTGGCAGGGGTTGAAAAAGTGGAACCGGATCTTCGGCCTGGCCCTGATCGTTCTCATCACGCTCGCACTCACGTGGTCCATGGGGGCGTTGATCGTCGGGCTGCCCTTGCACCGGCAATCCGCCACGGGTCTGCTCCGCTCGGCGGGCGCATTATGGGCGAGCAACATCCTCGTCTTTGCCATCTGGTACTGGAAACTCGACGCCGGTGGACCTCACGCCCGCGATGCGCGCGGCGCACACATCGATGGAGCGTTTCTGTTTCCGCAGATGACGCTCAGACAGGCTGGCGAGGCGTGGCGGCCCGGCTTTGTGGACTACCTGTTTCTGGCCTTCACCACGAGTACGGCCTTTTCGCCCACCGACGTCCCCCCGATCACGCGTTGGGCCAAACTGCTGATGATGTCGCAGAGCGTGATCTCGCTCGGCGCGATCGTGATTCTCGCCGGCCGCGCCGTGAACATGCTCTGACAACCCCTCCTGGGAACGCCGGTCTCCAGACCGGCCGGCGTTTTGAATGTTCCGCCCACTTGTGCGGCCGCGGCGATTGGGGCCGATCTGGAGATCGGCGTTCCCAGGCGGGGCCTTCACTTTCAAAAGAAAGCGTGGGAAGACCTAGATGCGGCTACTCCCCTGACGGTCGCGGCTCCGTTTCGGCTATTTCGCCGGCCGGATGCGGATCGCCTGTCCGCCGCCGGACGCCAGAACAGCCTTCAGCGTCGTCGCCTTTGTGACGTCCTTCTGCTCCACCACCGTGTTCATCGGGTGGACGCCGGCATCGGGCGCGTCCGAGTACGTTTCAGCCTTGAAATCTCCCGCGCCCAGGAACTCGAGCGGGATGTCGAGCGTAGCGCCGTGCGAGCCGGCGATGCTGCCCACGTACCATTCCTTGCCGTGGCGGCGCGCGATGGTGATATAGTCGCCGACCTTGGCGTTCAGCACGCGCGTCTCGTCCCAAGAGGCCGGAACCGCGCTCAGGAACGGGAGCTCTTTGGTCCCCTCGTACGCCCCGGGATAGTCCGAGACCATCATGAACGGACTTTCGAAGACCACGAAAAGTGCCGTCTGATGGGCCCGCGTGCCCATCACCATCGGCTTCATGTTGCGCGGCTCGAACTCCTCACGTGTCGCATTGCGGAAACCGCCCGGGGTGTAGTCCATCGGGCCGGCCAGCATGCGCGTGAACGCCAGCATGACATTGTGATCCGGTGTGACGCGGGCGCTCCACTTGTTGTACTCCAGGCCCAGCACCCCTTCGCGCGTGATGACGTTGGGCCAGGTGCGGCCGATCCCGTCGGGCTTGTAAGCGCCGTGGAAGTCGATCATCAGACGATGCTCGGCCGCCTTCTTAGCCACGCGCCGGTAGAAGTCCACCATCCACTGGTCGTCGCGATCCATGAAGTCGATCTTCACGCCTACGATGCCCCACTTCTCGAACAGCGGGAAGGCCTGGTCCATCTGGCGGTCAATGTCGGTCCAATGCGACCAGAGCCAGACGTTCACGTTCTTCGATTTGGCGTAGGCGACAATCTCGGGCATGTTGACATCGGCCTTCGTCGCAGTGATATCGGCTCCGGAGTCGTTCGGCCCGGTGCCGTGCGCGGCCCAGCCGGCATCGAACATGAAATACTCGAAGCCCGCCTTGGCCGAGAAGTCGATGTAGTGCTTCGCGGTGTCCGTGTTCGATCCGACTTTGAAAGTCACGCCGTCGGCGGCGGGGCCCGACCACCAGTCCCAGGAGGCCTTGCCCGGCTTGATCCAGGAAGTGTCGGCAATGGCGGAGGGCGGATTCAGGTTATTCACAATTTGCGATTCGATCAGCCGCCCGACCTCGTTCGAGATCATCAACACGCGCCACGGCGTGGTCACCGGCGTCTGGCTGGAGACCGAGATGCCCGGCTCGTCGATGCGCGGAGAAAGACGCGCTTCCAGCGCTTTCGCGTTCGCGCCCGAGTGCATCAGGTACATGCCCGCGTAGTTGTCGATGTCCGCTTCGGTGATCGCGACGAAGGCCACGCCCGGCAACTCGGTCAGCAGCGGCAGGGCAATCACGGACTCGGGCAGGATGCCGCTCAGCGGCACCGTGTGATAGTTGTCTTCCCAGGAGGTTCGGAAGTTGCGCAGGATCAGCGGATAAGTGGTCGCGTCGGAGGCAAGCACGAACTGCGTCTTCTCATTGACGATGCGCGCTTCCGTCACCGACGGCTGATTGGGGATGATGTAGCGGAACGCGACGCCGTCGTTGTATGCGCGCGCCTCAATCGTCAGCTTCCGTCCAGGAGCCTTCGCTTCCTTCAAGTCCAGGAACAGCACGTTGCACTCGTTACGCACGGGGTTCGACTTGCCCGCGGGAATCTGGTAGGTTTCGTCGATCCGCGAGTTGGTGGCGGCCACCACTTGGAGGTTGGCGCCGATGGCAGGTTGGTTCTGCATCTCGAAGCCGAGCTTCGAGCGTTCGATGATTGGCTTGCCGCGATAAGTGACTTCGTAGCCGAGTTGCCCGCCGCCCGCACCTTCGGGGCCGGGGACGACCATGAATAACGCCCGGATAGCCCCGTCGGGGGAAACGACCGCGCCTTTGCCTACTTGTGCAGCCGGGTTTCCCGCGGCCAGCAGGGCGCCGCAAAGCAGCAGAGAGATGGCCGCAACAGGACGAGGGGACGGTCTCCACAACATCATTCGCAATTACTCCTTCGGGTTCTGTTCTATCACGTTCAGGTGGGACACATGATCGCGTGGGACAGAAGATCGCGCTGAGACAGACGATCCAGGCGGTGACAGCCGATCGCGTGCGTCGTCTGTAGAGCCCGCCCCGCTATTTCCTGCAAAGAGTGACGGACCACTCTAATAGTGACAGACCACGCGGGGCGATGGTCTGTCCTACACACCTCAGGGTTTCAGGCCCGGCGCTCGGATCGCGATTCGAGATAGGCTTCTTGTTCAGGGCTGCCGCTCGCACAGTCGCTGCGCGGCGGGCGCTTTCGCCGCGCAGTCATGCTTGCGCGGAAACCGGCAAAATGAGAGCAGGGAAGTGACTATGACAATTCACAGCTTGAGCGCCGCGTTCGTCTCGGCAGTTTTGACCGCAGGAGCGGCTCTGGCCGCCCAGTCTCCCGCCAAAGCCCCGGCCGCCAGCACTGAGGACCTGACTAAGTCGGTGAATGTCTTCATCGGCACCGGCGGGCACGGCCACACCTATCCGGGCGCCACCGTGCCCTTCGGCATGGTGCAGCTCAGTCCGGACACCAAGACCAGTGGTTGGGACTGGTGCTCGGGCTATCACTACTCCGACTCGTCCATCATGGGCTTCAGCCACACCCACCTGAGCGGCACCGGCGTCAGCGACATGCTCGACGTGATGGTGATGCCCGGCACCGGCCCGGTTTTCACCGAGCCCGGCGCCGCCGGCAAGCCCGGCACGGGTTATCGCTCGCGCTTCTCGCACGCCAATGAAACCGCGCAGCCGGGCTACTACTCGGTGGTTCTCGACGACTACAAGATCAAGGCCGAATTGACCGCCACCGAGCGCGCCGGCCTGCACAAGTACACGTTCCCCCAAAGCGACAGCAGCCACTTCATCATCGACATGACGCATGCCGTTACTGGCGAAGAGTCCGGCGCCCAGCCGCACGTTCTCTCGTCGGAACTGAAGATCGAAAACGATCGCACCATCTCCGGCGGCCGCCGCATGAACGATTGGGCCCAAGGCCGGCACATTTTCTTCGTCCTGCAGTTCTCCAAGCCCTTTGCCTCAGCCGAATTGGTCTCTGCCGGCCAGACCTTGGATGCGAGCGTGCGATCTGCCGACGGCAAGTCCCTGAAGTGCCTGGTGCACTACAAGACTGCGGCCGGAGAGACGATTTTGGTCCGCGTCGGCATCTCGGGCGTTAGCGTGGAAGGCGCGCGCCGGAATCTGAGTGAAGAGATTCCAGACTGGGACTTCTCCCGCGTCCGCCGCGCGGCCCACGACGCCTGGCAGCGCGAATTCGCCAAGGTCCGCGTGGAGACTTCGAACGTCAAGCACAAGACGATCTTTTACACCAGCCTGTACCACACGATGGTGGCGCCGACGTTGTTCGACGATGTGGACGGCCAGTATCGCGGCATGGACATGAAGGTCCACCAGATGCCCAAGGGCGAGCACAACTACAGCACGTTCTCGCTGTGGGATACCTACCGCGCGCTGCATCCGCTGTACACGATCATGCAGCCCGAACGCGTGCCCGCTCTGGTGAACTGCCTGGTCCGCATGGCCGCCGAGAGTCCGGCGGGCATGCCCGTCTGGCCGCTGCAAGGCTGGGAGACGGGTTGCATGACCGGCTACCACTCGGTGGTCGTCATCGCCGAGGCGGCAGTGAAGGGCTTCAAGGGCATCGACTACGAGAAGGTCTATCCCTACATCCTGAAGCGCGCGCTGGAGGACGACTATCGCGGGCTGGGCTACTATCGCAAGCTCAGCTACATCCCGAGCGACAAGGAAGAGGAATCGGCCACCAAGACGCTGGAATACTCCTACGACGATTGGGCCATCGCCCAGTTGGCGCGCGTCCTCGGCAAGACCGGCGACTACGAGAAATTCGTGGAGCGATCGAAGAACTATCGCAACCTGTGGGACCCTTCCACCGGCTTCATCCGGCCGCGTCTGGAGAACGGCGATTGGGCTGGGCCTTTCGATCCCAAGCTGACGGGAGTGTCCAAGAAATGGCGCGACTATACGGAAGCCAACGCCTGGCAGGCCACGTGGCTGGCGCAGCACGATCCACAGGGCTACGCGAATCTGCTCGGCGGCAAGCAGGCGATGGTGGACAAGCTGGACGCACTGTTCAACCAGAGTTCCGAGATCAACGGCGAAGTGCCCGTGGACATGACCGGTCTGGTCGGCATGTACGCGCACGGCAACGAACCGAGCCATCACATCGCCTATCTCTACGACTACGCCGGCGCGCCCTGGAAGACGCAGGAGCGCGTGCTCTCCTTATTGGAGGAACAGTATTCCGCCAACCCGGACGGCCTCGCGGGCAATGAAGATTGCGGCCAGATGTCGGCCTGGTACGTGATCAGCGCGCTCGGTTTCTACGCCGTCGATCCGGCCAGCGGCAACTACGTGTTTGGAGCGCCCCTGTTCGATCGAGTCAGCATCGATATGGGCGCGGGGCGCCGATTACTGGTCCAGGCCAAGCGGAAATCGCCAACGGATAAGTACATTCAGTCGGTGACGCTGAACGGCAAACCTTATGACAAGCTGTGGTTCAACCACTCCGCGCTGGTGCAGGGCGGAACGCTCGTGTTCGAGATGGGCAGCGCGCCGAACAAGAGCTTTGGCACGGGGCCGGACGCCGTCCCACCGTCGATGAGCAAGTAAACTGCGCGTGGTGGGGCGGCTCTCCAGAGCCGCGCGGGGCTTCCAAGCCCCGCAGTCTTCCGAAGTTGGTCAGCGTGGCCTGGAGGCCCCGCGCGGACCTGGACGTCCGCCCTACGCCTCGCAACGTGCGACTCTGAAATCGCTATGGTTCATAGCGTCTTTCATCCCGCCCACTACGCTCTGGCGGTCTTCGCGGTCTGGGCTCTGGTCGTGCTCGCCTTTGCCCTCGCGATACGGCACAGGCGCGCTGTCCCGGCGCTCTATCGACACTATCTTTCCCGCACCCACCGTGAGCGCCGGTTCCTCGCCACTCTGGCCTTCTTTCTGACTTTCGCGATCGTGAGATTGCTGACCCACGCCATCCGATCCGGAGTCGGCCCTTTTCACAACGTTCAAATCGGTGGACGTCATATTCATCACCTGGTCTTGGGCATCCTGCTTTTGCTGGTGGTGGGCTTTGGCTGGCTGCTCCAACTCGGCGCGGACCATCATGCCAGGTCCCGCGTGCCGGAAAGAGTCTTGGCCATCCTGTACGGCGTTGGCGCGGCCTTGACGCTGGACGAATTCGCGCTCTGGCTGAATCTGGAGGACGTCTACTGGACGCGGCAGGGGCGGGCCAGCATCGACGCGGTGCTGCTCTTCGGAGCCTTGCTGCTGCTGGGTCTCTTGGGCAGTCAGTTCCTGCGCGCCCTCGTTCGGGAAGCGCTCAGGCCCTTCGCCTTCCTGCGCCGCAAGTCACGCAGAGCATCGTGACCGCCAATATAAGCGCGCCAATCGTCAGATGCAGTACGAGTGAACGATCTCGTCGACTGCCGTGCCCACGCGCTCGCGCTCTTCCTGAGTCGGCTCGTCGAGTAGCTTGGACGAGTTCCCAGCCTCGCTCACCACTCTGTCTTCCGCCGCTCCCGTTCGCGTCAGGTAGGCGCGCAGAGCCTCGGTAGCCACTTCGCCAATCGATCGTCCTTCCAGCGCGGCGCGGGCGCGAATGGCCCGGAACGTCGAGTCGTCGAGATCTTGTATCAGCGCATCCATTGTCAGGCCGCTTCTAATGTACATCGAGAGCCGGCCTGCAGGTAGGACGATGTGCGAACTCCGCTCCACCGGCTCCCGCCTCCTTTCAGTACAATTCAAGGGAACAATGTCATCCAGTCCTTCATTGCTGCGCCAGGTTGGCCTATACAGCGCGACGGCCATTGTAGTTTCGAACATGGTCGGGCAGGGTATTTTCACCACCACGGGATACCTGGCCGGCGATCTCGGCGATCCCAAGGTGGTCCTGGCCATCTGGCTGGTCGGAGCCGTTTTCGCCCTGGCCGGGGCGTTCTGCTACTCCGAGTTGGGCATCAACTTCCCGGCCTCCGGCGGCGAGTACGTCTACCTGACCCGCGCCTTCGGTTCCACCTGGGGTTTTATGAGCGGCTGGACCAGCTTCTTCGCCGGGTTCTCGGCGCCCATCGCGGCCTCGGCCCTGGCCTGCTCGGACTATGCCGGTTACTTTTTCCCGGCGCTCAAACAGGATCATGCCTGGTATCGCGTCGGCGGCACCGACTTCGGCTTGCAGTTCGGAGGAGCGCAGATCGCGGCGGCTGGACTCATCATCGTCTTCACGCTGCTGAACCTGGTTGGCGTCCGATTCATCTCGCACGTGCAGAACGCGCTCACCTCGTTGAAGATCGTCGTCATCATCGTGTTCATCGTGCTCGGCGTGGCCATCGGCCATGGCGACTGGCACCACCTCTCCGAGCCCATGACGCGCACCACCACCACCGCGCTTCCCGCCCAGTTCGTCATCAGCCTCTTCTGGATCTACGTTGCCTATAGCGGCTGGAACGCCGCCACCTACATCGCGGAAGAGCTGAAAAGGCCCGAGCGCACGCTGCCCCTGGCCCTGACCGTCGGCACCATGCTCGTGGCCGGACTCTACATGCTGCTGAACGTCGTCTTCCTGTACGCCGCGCCCCTCAAGGAGATGAGCGGAGTGCAGGCCGTCGGATCGCTCGCCGCCCAAAAGCTCTTCGGCGGCGCGGGGGCGGCCCTGTTCAGCGGACTGGTGGCTCTGTCGCTGGTGGCCACCGTCAATGCCATGGTCACCATCGGACCACGCCTGTATTACGCCATGGCCAAGAACGGGGCGTTCATCCCGGCCGCGGCCAAGGTGCACCCGACCTGGAGGACGCCGGTGAACGCCATTCTCTGTCAAGGGGCCTGCGCCGCACTGATGACGCTGGTGAACTTTGGCTCGCTGATTCTCTACATCGGGTATCTGTTGAATTTCTTCGCCGTGCTCGCGGTCATCAGCCTGTTCCGCTTCCGCAGCCGCGCGGGATGGCGCAAGATGCCGGTGGTCAGTTTCGCCTGGCCACTGGTCCCGCTCGTCTTCGTACTGCCGGGGATTTGGATGACCATTTACGGCATGCGGCTGGAGCCCGTCATCTCCGCCGCCGCCGCCGTCACGCTGGCTTCGGGCGCGCTCTTCTATCATTGGAGGTTGCGGGGCGGTCTGCCGAATGGGACGAACGCAGCCTGATTTGAAGCCTGCCAGCACCCCGGAGTGGTGCTGCATCGGTTATGTTGAGAGAGGGGGCATGGCCCCAGATTTGGCGATTCTATGGCCCCTTGCAAGGCAACATTATGGCAGTGATGCGGCAGGCGTTCTTATATCTCTCTCATAGCAAAGGCATGAGGCACTGGATGGAGACATCCAGCTTGACCGGCGGACTCACCCGCCGCTTTGTCGCGGGCCGCACTCTGGAAAACGCCATGGCCGTGTGTCGCGCGCTTTATGGCGAACACCTGCTCTCCACCGTCGACCAGCTCGGCGAAAACGTCACTAACGACGCGGAGGCCATCGAGTTCCGCCGCACTATCGAGAGCGTTTACCGCTCCATCGCCTCATCCGGCCTGCCCCTGACCGTCTCCATCAAGTTGACGCAATTGGGCTTGGACCTTTCCACCGACATCTGCCGCGCCAACACCGACATCCTGGCGCGCATGGCCGCGGAGCAGGGCAGCCGGCTCGAAATCGACATGGAGTCGCACGAGTATGTCGACCGGACGCTGACCATCACCGAAGAGATGCAAGCCAAGTACGGGCGCGTCCGCTGCGTCCTGCAGGCTTACCTTTACCGGACGGAAGCCGACCTGCGGCGCATGAACCGGCTCGGCATCCCGGTCCGGCTGTGCAAGGGTGCCTACAACGAGCCGGCCTCCGAGGCATTTTCCCGGAAATCGGAGATGGACGACAATTACTTGAAGCTCGCGCGGCTGCTGATCGACGAGGGCAATTTCCCCGCGTTTGCAACGCACGATCCGAAGATGATCGACGGCATCTTGGACGCCGTCCATAAGAGCGGCCGCAAAAGCGAGGATTTCGAATTCCAGATGCTTTACGGCGTCCGGCGCGACCTGCAGACGAAACTGGCGGCGAAGGGCTATGGCGTGCGGCTGTACGTGCCCTACGGCAACGCGTGGTACCCCTATTTCATGCGCCGCCTGGCCGAACGGCCCGCCAACGTGCTGTTTCTGGCGAAAAACCTCCTCCGCGCCTGATCCATCCCCGTTTCGCACCGCCCTTTTGCCGGGTTTGTTACACGAAAGGCTTGTATCTTTCGCGCACAGGCTCAGTCTAATAGGCAGGAGGCGCTGTGAAGTACTGGGCTTACTTTGTAGCGAAACTGGCAGTGGTCGCCGTGTTTCTACGCGCGGTCTGGGACCTGATGAACTGGCTGCTTCCGGAGCCGGCTCTGTTCCTGCACTACCGCGTCTCCCGTTACCCGCAGGACCTGCTCTGGACCTCCGCCATCTTCGGTTTATTCCTGCTCGGCGTCGGATTGGTTTACATGGTCGTGTGGGACCAGCAGACGCGCTGCCGCACCTGCTTGCGCCACCTGCGCATGCCGCTCCAAAAAGGCTCCTGGAGCCGGGCGACTTTGCTCAGTCCGCCGCAAATCGAATCCATCTGTCCTTACGGCCACGGGACGCTGACGGAACCGGAAGCCCACACCGAAGGCCAGCGGCCCGCCGAGTGGACCCCCAACGACGACGACATCTGGAAAGAGCTGGAGAGTCTCGACCGCAAGGGGTAAATCTCTCTCCACCTGGGAATCTGAGAAGCTTGTGGCGCACGCTTTAGCGTGCAGCGTCGACTTCAGTCGACGTCCGGCCAAATGGTGGCATGAATGCCACCACGGCACGCTGAAGCATACGCCACAACGCCCGCGGCGCACTCACCAGATGGCAGGGTTGCCTGTCTGCAAGCCACTATCGCAATTCCTTGACGCGGATGTTGCGGAACTCCACGTGACTCCCGTGGCCGAGGAATCCGATGTGGCCAGATCGCCGAGCGAGGCCAGGGTGATGCGCCAGGACCTTTGGCTCTTTCACGATATCGAGATCGGCGTCCAGAATGATCACGCCGTTCAGCGTCACCTTGACTCGGCGGCCATTGGCGACGATCTCCTCCTCGTTCCACTCCCCGACCGGTTTCCGAAAGCCCGTGCGCGCCGGAATGCAATCATAGACTGAGCCGTGATACTGTTCGGGCCGGATCTCGCCCTTGTACATCTTGTCTCCGTCGTCGAGGATCTGGATCTCCATACCTTGGTACGCGGCGTCGCCTTCATAGGGCGCGCGAATGCCGATGCCGTTGTTCGCGCCCGGGGTCAGGAGAAACTCGAAGCGGAAAGCGAAATTGCCATATTCCTTTTCGGTGAAGAGATTGCCGCCGCCATCCGCCGGGCAAACGATCTTTCCGTCCTGCGCCAGGTAGCCGGGGCCGTGGCCGCCGACGAGTTTCCATCCTTTCAGGCTCTTCCCGTCGAACAGGGAAGTGAAGCCGGCATCGTCGGCGGCAAATGCCATCTGGGGTGACGCGATCTGAAGTGACGCGACTTGAAGCGTGAGGAACAGAGCAGCTACGATCTTGTGCATAAGATCGAGTCTACCGCCGCGCGGCACGCCCAACGGCCGGGGGGCGGAAACACCGATCTCTGCATGACCGGCAAGCCGTGCACCCCCAACGATGAAAATGACATGTCCGTCTCCCAGCACCTCGATTGCGACGCTGACGTTGATGCGGCCGCCGCCCACAACGAATAGCCGGCGAGCCCCGAACGAAGAGAGGGGTCCCGTGGAAGCGGCCTCGGCGCTGGGTGGAAATCAACGGAAGCGCGGAGCCGAATGAGGACCGTGAAGCGGAGGAGAGTTCCGGGGGACCCCTCTTTCGTTCGGGGCTTCCATGAGAAGGCCCCGCACTGTCAAGCGATATTTTCGTTCCGTTGGCTGCGGCCGACTACAATCGTCGCTCACCGACCAACGGGAGGCGGTGCAGCTCTGCGACCGCTTGTTCCATATAAGAATTTCGTTCTGGCCGGCCGACCACGACTCGCGCGGCCCCGACTAACGGGAGGGCGCCCTGGGCTGGCAAGGACTCGGAGTTCAAGCGCCGCGTAATCAACAGCCAGGTGTTCAGAGCAAACCGTAAGAATTTGCGGTTTTGGCTGAAGTGCCCACCTGGAATCAGTAAGTTACCGGACAAAACCGAAAAGTCTTTCGGTTTTGCGGTTTTCGCCACAATTTCCTATCGCCAATAAACGCCGCGTGGTCGCGCATTCCGTTTCATCCCCGATTGAGATAGCATGATGCCACCGTGAGGAGGACCATGTTCAAGAACCGTATCTCAATTGCTCTCCTGAGCATCTTCGTCTTTTCCACTTTCCAGGCCATTGCCGCGAAGGCAGGCCCTGGCGCCGGTGAACCACAACAGGCCAAGAGTGGCGACGGCCCCGCGCTTGGCAAATGGGAGTTCACGGGCAAAGACAACAAGGGTCTCGTGTGGACCGGCACGCTGACCATCGAGAAACTCGATCCGCAGAGCTTCGACGTGGACCGCTTCCACTCCATGTGCAGTCTCGAAATGGAGTCCACCGACCCGAATGTAGGGGGCAGAGGGGTGTCGGCGCCCTGCACCTATAACAAAGCTACCCGCGCGGTGGAGTTCACCACTGGAGCCAGCAACATCAGCTCCTATACCGCCGTCCTCTCCGCCGACGGCAGGAGCCTGACCCAGGGCAAGTGGACCGAATCGGAAAAGAGCCGCCAGTCCGGCACGAAAGTGCTAAGAACCGGAGACTGGTCGGCGAAACTCAAGCAGTGAGCCGCGCCGCGGCGGCTTTAGGCGAGGCACACCAGGGCCGCCGCCAGTGTCCTGATGCATCAGAGGTGTAGAGGCAAGCCGAAGATAACGCTTTTTTCGCACTCTCAGACACAACTTTCGAAATCCGAGCCATCTCTGATGTCCGCTTGCGGCATTTCGTCTAACGGGAAGCGAATTCTGTCCCCAGATTCCAATCCCTGACATCAAGCCTTGCGATTCTGGGGAATTTCGGTAGAGTTAGCGCCGAACTACCGGATCGAGGTAGTACCTTGAGCGTAATGGTACTATCTTTAGATAGAAACTAACAAGACCTGAATATCTTGTATTGTGTTCCATTCATTTTAGACCTACTGTAATCCTGTGACAAGGGTGAATCGGAGGTCCCGCCAGGGCCTTTGACGCGGTCAGCCGCGACTCGTTGTCAAGCGCTGGCGGAGAACGGCGGACCACCTGGTGAGGAGGGCTCGCCGCCAGAGAAAGTACAAAGTCTCAAGAGGAGAAGCGACTTCAATGAAGCGTTATAGATTTGTAGTTATCGCACTGATTCTGGTTTGCGCCGCGTGTGCCGTTCAGGCAACTACCGCGACCGCCGCCATGGTCGTCAGCGCCAACATCGCCTCAAGCTGCTCGATCAGCGCGTCCTCGATGGCATTCGGTCCTTACGATCCGATTGTCACTAACCCGACGGGCGTGCCTCTGAATCAAACGGCCACTCTTACGCTGTATTGCACAACCGGTGCGAATGCCACGATTACGATAGACGAGGGGCAGCACCCCGCCAGTGGATCGGCGCCGGCGACACCGCTGAGGACCATGGCCGACCCAGGGACGGACAAGATGAACTACAACCTGTACAAGGACACCGGCCGCACAATAGTTTGGGGTGGCACCACGCCCACCGGTGTCGCCTATGTCGGAACTGGGGCGAGCACGACCATGACCGTCTACGGCCAAATTCCGGGAGGTCAGACCGGGCTGGACCCCGATCCCTACACCGACCTGATCACGGTTACGATCACGTTCTAGGTCTGGGCTGATGGCCAGACATCTGAAGATCGTTTGGGCTTGGCTTGCGGGCGGACTCTTGGTGTCGGCGGGTTCCTTCAATGTGAAACCCGTCCGCATTGAGTTTTCCGCCCGGCAGCCACAAACGAGCGTGAGCGTGACAAGCCTGGGCGACGCCCCGGTGACCATTCAGGTCCACGCCGTGGCTTGGAATCCCCAGGGCACAGGGGAAGTATTCGCCGACTCTGACGACATTCTGCTCAACCCGCCGATCCTTAATCTTGCCCCCGGACAGACGCGGTTCGTCCGAATGGGGTTGCGTCGCGCAAATACCGGGCCGGTGGAAACCAGCTACAGGCTGATCTTCGAGGAACTGCCGCCACCGCCAACGCCAGGCTTCAAGGGTCTTAAGACGCTTCTGCGGATCAGCATCCCGGTGTTTGCATTGCCGAACGGGCAGGCAGTGCCTGACTTGGTGTGGCGTGTGTCGCGGACCGACGAAAGCCACATGAAATTACTGGTGGAGAACCGGGGCAATGTGCACGTCCAGATCAAGCGGCTTAAGTTCTGGGCCAAGCCTGACACAGAACCCGACCATCTCGAGGCCACGAACGTCTACGTGCTCCCCGGTGGCAGCCACGAGTGGGCCATCAAAGAAGAGAGCCTTCTGCGTGCCGGCCGGCTCCTGGTGGAAGCCGAAACGGACCAGCGGGAAATGCATGCCGATCTGTCTACGGAGAACCGCTGAGGCCGTCATCTGGGCGTCTATTCTAGCGGCCGGTGCTGAGCCGGCGCTGAATACGGCTACACCGGCGGTGAATGCTGCGAGGCCAGCGGCGAATACTGCGAGGCCGGCGGGGCTGGAGGACAAGCTGTTCGCCGTGACCGTCAACGGGCAAAGCGTGACTCAGTTTGCGAGAGTCCTAGCCAAAGGGGAGTCGGAGTTTTACCTCAGTGGTGACGTGCTCAAGAGCGCACGGCTCCGTCTGCCTTCCGCACCCGCCATTGAGGTGGACGGCCAGGCGTATTATCCACTCGGTGCGATTGCGGGCGCGGTAGTGCGGATTAACAGTGAGCAGCAATCGCTCGATGTCACTGCGCCGCCGGATGCTTTTGACGAGAGCCACCTTGACGTCAATGGGCTCCGGGGTGGAAAGCCCCAGCCTTCCGAGCCCGGACTCTTTCTGAACCACAACTTTCAGTTCACTCGCGGGCCGGGCACCAATGTCTTATCGGGTCTGGTCGAAGGCGGTCTGTTCAGCAATCTGGGCGTTCTGGTCTCGCGCTACAATACAGCCGACCTCGTGCAAGGCCGGCATATTGTTCGTCTCGACACGCAGTTCTTCCGTGACTTCCCCGACCGTAAGGCCACTCTGGCGATCGGCGATTCGATCAGCGCCAGTAACGCCTGGAGCGGGCGGATCTACTTCGCTGGCGTCCAGTGGGCGAGCAAATTCTCCACGCAGCCCGATTTCGTCCCTTTCGTGCTTCCCAGCATGAGCGGTCTTGCCGTCCAGCCGTCCATGGTCGATGTTTATGTGAACAACGTCAAGACTCTTTCGCAACAGGTGGATACCGGCCCATTTGCGATTCACAACATCCCTATCGTCACCGGCCAGGGACAAATGCAAATGGTGGTCACCGACGCGCTGGGCCGCCAACAACTGATCTCGCAACCTTACATCTCTTCCATTCAATTGCTCAGGAAGGGTACCAGCGAGTATACCTATGAAGCCGGCAGCCCCAGACAGAACATGGGACAGACCAGCTACGGCTATCGCTCTTTCTTTTTCGAGGGTACCCATCGTTACGGGATCACCGACAAACTCACGATCGAGGGCAGGGCAGAATTGGGGCTCGACAACCGCACCGCGGGGGGCGGCCTTACCTGGTCGCTGAACCGAATCGGCATTATGAGTGCAGGCGTTGCAGGAAGCTTCGACGGCAGGCTGGGCAAATTGGTTTATGCGGACTACAGCCGTCCAGCGCAAGGCTTCATGCTCTCGGCTCACTACCAGTCCACGTCGGGCAACTTCCGTCAACTAGGCTTGAATCCTTGGCAGAGGCCTGCCGGTCAACTCATTCAAGGATCGATCAGTCACCCCCTAGGCAGCCGGGTGATCGTCAGCGCATCGTATCTTCAACGTGACGGACGTACTGAGCCGACCGTGCGGGGGCCGTTCGCTTCCGTTGGAGTGAGGCTCGGGCGGGCGTATCTCAATATTGGCGGCAATTACTCGACCGTTGGGAAACCGCGCTATGGCGCCACCATCGCATTGCTGATCCCCTTGGGAGAGCGGTTGATGGCCTCGTCCATGGGCAATGTCAACAGCCAGACCGGCGAAGCGAACTTCACCGTTGAACGCACCCTTCCCATCGGGCCAGGCTACGGGTACAAAGTCCAGGTGGACAGCTTTGACCGGAACGCGGTCACGGCCGGGTTCTCTTACCAGGACAACCAGGGGAGCTACACGGCGGAAGCCGAGAGGACAGGCCAGCAGACAAACCTCCGGTTCTCGGAGATGGGCTCGCTTATTTTCTTGCACAAACATATCCTGGCGACTCGTTGGTTGAACGACAGCTTTGCCGTTGTGGAAGTGCCTGGGGAGCAGAACGCCGATATTTTCGTCAACAACCAACTGGGAGCACGTACCAACCGCAGCGGCCTTGCGGTGGTGCCTTGGCTGGTTCCTTATGACAAGAACCTGGTGCGGGTAGACCAGCGTGGCATCCCGATCGACGCCTCGCTGGACCTGAGCGAACGCACCGCGATCCCGTTTCCGCGTACCGGCGTCTATATGAAGATTCGAAGCGGAGAAGATCAAAGGGGCAACAATTCTGCTGGTGACCGAGGACGGGCGGCCTGTCCCCCTGGGAGCCAATGTCACCGTGAACGCGAAACCAACCCAGTATCCGGTAGGCTACCGCGGCGAGGTTTTCGTTTCCGAAATGGAGTACCCTTCCGAACTCACCGTTCGATGGGATGACCATCAGTGTAAAGCGAAGATCCCGAGCGTCGCTCCTTCCGAGCTGCTTCCCAGGATTGGACCATTGACATGCCGTGGAGCGGAACTATGAAGGTCCAGTTCTTCGTCGGCCTCCTCATGGTATCGCTCGCTGGCGCGCTGTCAGCCCAGACCTGCACCGTTACGACCTCGGGCACCGCCTTCGGGGCCTATTCGGGAGGGGCAACCCAGCCACGCGACACCAGCGGCACCATTCTCGTCACCTGTAAAGGCAGCGGGGAGAACAACCAGCTCAGCTACACGATCAAACTAAGCCTGGGCGGCGGTACTCTCAGCCTGCGTAAGATGACATCCGGCAAGAGCTCACTAACGTATGATCTCTACACCGATGTAGCCCGCACTCAACTTTGGGGAGATGGCACGGGGGGCACGACGTATGTGAGTGATTCCGTCACGCTCGTCAACTCGGGGTCCACCAAGACCTATACCGTCTACGGCCGCATTCCGACCGGGCCAGACCACATCTCCGCCCGGAGCCTATATTGACAACTTGACCGTAACCCTCACTTATTCCTCCCAAGGTGGAGGTGGGGGTGGTGGTGGAGGTTGATGACGCATGGTGGAAGTTGTCGCGCAATTGTTCTCCGTGAAGAGTGCGCGGCGTTACCGGGATCCGGCGCAGCCTGATCCATTCCAGCCATGGCTGTATTCGGTGGAACCTTAAGCGATTCCAGCGACCTCAATCGCGGCATTTCTCCGCCCATCGGCGTATGGGGCCGGGCTCCGCCTGCCTCCATTCGAGCATCCCCGATTCCCCCTCGCCCGGACCGCCGTGGACGCATATGCATAGATGAGGCATACTCATGCATATGCGAACTACGTTGATTATCGACGACAGCTTGCTGGAACGCGCCAGGGCCTTGACCGGCATTCAGGAAAAGACCGCATTGGTGCGGGCGGGCCTGGAGGCTCTGATCGCGCGTCAGGCTGGCAAGCGGCTCGCCGCGCTGGGTGGCACTCAACCCAAGCTGGCGAAAATCCCGCGGCGGCGGCCTGCGTGATGGTTCTTGCCGATACTTCCGTCTGGATTCAACACTTGCGCCGAGGCGAGCCGGTCCTGGTCGATCGCCTGTCGGAAGGACTCGTGCTGATGCATCCTTTCGTCGCGGGTGAATTGGCGTGCGGAAACCTGAAGCGCCGGTCCGAAGTGCTGTCCGACCTGCATGCGCTGCCGCCGGCGAACTTGGCATCGGACGACGAGGTTTTGAAACTGATCGAAGATCGAAGACTCTGGGGGCGAGGGCTGGGTTGGGTCGATCTGCATCTCCTCGCATCGGCTCTGCTGTCGGACTGCGAGTTCTGGACTCTCGATCAGAGGCTGGCAGTCGCGGCTAAGAACTTCGGGTTGGGCTGGGACTGATATGTCGCTGCGGACCACGATTGGCGAGGCATGCCGGGGATTACTAGCTAATCTGCGGAGGCCCCCAGAAGTTGGACCTCGATTCCCCGTCCCCAATTGAGCGGCCCGGCCTTTAAGCTCCAGGCGACTGATCGCGATCTGAAGCAATAATCAGCTTGAACAATTGTCCAGGCGAGCTAATCTCAAGGAATGTTGTCGCGTAGAGGATTCCTCGCGCCGATCGTCGGGTCTGCCCTCCGCAGCCAGGGCCAGAAGCCCAAAATGTTCGGGGATGCAGAAGCCTATGACCGATTCATGGGTCGATGGAGTCGCACACTCGCGCCTCTACTCGTGGATTTCACCCGACTTCCTGATATGGGACGGGTGCTTGACGTCGGTTCGGGCACCGGGGCCCTGGCGTTCGCGATCGCCAAGCTGAAGGTTCATTGCCAAGTCCTGGGGATCGACCCCTCAGAGGAGTACGTCGGCTACTCGAATAGCAGAAACCGCTTTCAGGACCGCGTCAGATTTCAGGTCGGCGACGCCCAGCAGTTGCGATTCGGCGACGCAACGTTCGATAACAGCTCGTCGCTGCTGGTATTCAATTTCATTCCCGACCGGAAGACAGCACTACGCGAAGTGAGTCGAGTGACGAAACCAGGGGGCTGGATCTCGGCAGCCGTTTGGGATTATGGCGCGGGGATGCGAATGCTCCGTGCATTCTGGGATGCCGCTGCAACGATTGACCCAAATGCTCAAGAGCTAGTCGAGACTCACATGCCCTTATGCCGCGCTGGCGAGCTGGGAGCATTCTGGCGACAGGGCGGACTGGAGCGCGTCGAGGAGCGGCCGCTAGACATTACAATGCGGTTTGAGTCGTTTGCCGACTACTGGGATCCGTTTTTGCTCGGTCAGGGACCGGCCGGCGTCTACCTTCGGCAACTCGATAGCGACCGTCGGCGGGCGCTGCATGGCGAGGTGAAGCGCCAGTTAGCCATAAGGGCAGAAGATGCGCCGTTCTCGATCCCAGCGCGAGCTTGGGCCGTGCGCGGCATGATTCATAGTCGCCGCTAGCGCCCTCTCCGAAGGTGGCGCATCGGATGATTCGGGCGGTCGGGCTTCAGTCCCCGGCACCCGGCACGGGGGCCGGTTGGCGGAATGACGCCCACCAGTCTTTGAGCAGCGCTGGGACGCCCGGGAAGCCTTCCCAACCGGTCTTGGCCACTGAGAGCAGCACCATCAGGGCAATCACGAAGATGGCCATCAGCACCGTCTGCGGCACGGTCAGGGCCTCTTTCCAGGCGCCCAGCCAGCGGCCATAAACCAGTTCCGTGTGCACCCAGTAGACCAGCAGCGAAGTGGTGCCCAATTGGCGCACGAAGCTCCAGCCGTGCGGATTCACATAACGAGTCATCAGGAACGCCCAGCAAGTGATGAGCAGGATCACGCCTAGCTTGATGAGGATCAGCAGCGGGCTATCCAGCCAGAACTCCGCCTTCGGATAAAGCGTGAACGGCAGATCGGCCACAAACCGCGAAGCGGAAATCAGCACCAGCCCGATCAGGCCAGCCCAAGGCATGATGCGCGGCATGTCTTCGTCCTTCACTTGGCGCAGCACCGAGCCGCAGCTAACGCCGAACGCCACGAACGCGCCCCAGGGGAAGAGCGAAAAGAAGTCGTGGCTTGGAACCAGGTAGTTGCGCAGGAATGGATTCATCCAGCTCAAGTCCATCTGCGTAACGAACGGTGAAGCGCATGCGATCGCGAACCCGGCCACTGCGCCGTAACGGATTCTGGCATGCGTGTCGAGCATCGCCAGAGGAGCGAGCAGCGCGATGGTGACCGCCATGCAATTCAGAATGTCCACCTTGAAGATGTTCACCCACTCGCTCTGCCCAAAGGCGGTGGCCCACATCTGGAAGTGGAACAGGATGCCGATCAACAACAGATAGCGCGCGCGATGGAGAGTGGAAAAAACCCTGCGCATCCAGGAGGGCTGCTTATTGCTCTGCGAATCCATCAGGAAGCCCAGCGTGACGCCGGTCAGAAACAAGAAGATTGCGGGAGTCAGACCGCCGAAGAACTGGCTGAAGATGTAGAAGCTGTCGTTGCGCAGGTCCTTGTGCGTGAACGAGTGGGAAACGTGGCCTTGCAGCATGATGCAGGCCGCGAAACCGCGCGTCCAGTCCAGGAACGCCAGTCGCTTGCCATTGGTCCGCGCGCCAGCCATTACTTCTGAGGCGTCTCCTTTTTGACACCCTTGGGAAGCTTCAGCTTGACCGAAGCCTCCGTCACCGCACTGGGGTTGATTCTCACGTTGGTGTATTGGAACTCCACGGAATCCTTGGAGGGCTGCAAGACCTTCATCCGAATCGGATATCCACCGGGCTGGGCGATCCAGAGATCGATGCCGCGAACGTGCTCTTTCGCTTCACCCTCTTTCGGTTCCAGGAACAGATGGTCTGTTTTCTCGCCGTCCAACGTGGCCGCTTCAATGTACTTGATGTTGTAATTCTTACGCAGTTCCGCGCCGGACGAGCCAAAACCAAGAACTAGAAACTTGTCTACCAGGCGGGCCTCTTTGCCCAGGTTGTACTCCTGAACCAGATTGGCTTTCGGGGAGTACACCTGCGCCTTGTTCTTGGCGAAGGCGATAGCCCGTACTTCCGGCTTCGTGAACTCCATCAGAATTCGCACGTCCTGCGGAGCCGGCCGGTAAAAGGACATGTGCCCGGATTCTTCGTCGGATTCCTTGGCAAAGTACGTGAAGGAGATCTTCTTCACATCCGCCGAGACCGCGCGGAATCCTTTCGACAGGGCGTCCATGCGGCTGAGGGTCGCTTCGACGGATTGTGCGCCGGCGGCGGCTGCGAGCAGCGTGACGGCGGCTAGGAGGCGGCGAGTACGGGCAAGCATCATGATGGAGACGATTCAGATGTCGGGATTAAGGCTTGAGGAAGGCCATGAATCCTTTGACTTCATCACCGGGGTCGGCAACGGTTTCCAGCCGGATCAGCTGCATTTTCTTGCCAGTGCGCCGTTGGACCAACTCGACCGCGCGCCGTCCGCGCAATTCCGGCGCTGTGTCGCGAAGTTCAACGGGATCGATCCAGAAAACAGCTTCTTTAGGAGGACTGGGGATTTGAACGACTCCGACGGCGCGGGGTTGGTCCTTGAAGATTTCGCGGGGCGTCAAAAAGATAAATGCCAGAATCAGCGCGACAACGATGTCGTACCTCCAACTCATCCGCGGGAAATCCCAAAAAATCAGCCGACGCATGGCCCTCCACCCCAGTGTATCATCGGGTTGCGCCGGAAGGCCTATTTTGGCTGGACGGGCTTCTTGCGCTCTTTCTTCGTGGCCGCTTCGGCGTCTTCCCGCCGCTGAACGAGGGCCTCGATCTCCTGGAGCCGCAGCACCTGGCAGTGTGAGCAGTAACCGCCGATCTCGGTCCGGGCAATCAGGATCTGGAAGCCGAAAGTCGCCTCCACCTGCCGCCTGAGGCGCGTCAGCGGGTCGCCGTAGAACTCTTCCACCCGGCCGCAGCGCAGGCAGATGACGTGGGCGTGCTCCTGCTTTTTGCGCGTCTCGTAGTAGTGCTGATCGCCCTCAAAGTGCATCAGGTCGAGTTCGTCGACCATTCCGCCTTCCTTCAGCATTTTGATGGTGCGGTACACCGTGACGCGATTCAGCTTCGGATCCCGCGCGTTGGCCAGCTTGTAGAGCGTTTCGGCGTCCAGGTGCTCTCCCGATTTCTCGATTAGATCGAGCAGGATCTGGCGCTGGCGGGTCAGCCGGATGCCGCGTTTTTGGAGTGTCTGGCTGGAGGTATCCTGCTTCATACTGCGCTTTCCCGATTGTACACGCGTGTCTCGCCGCAAGCCGCCAGATTCATGTTCGGGCACGCGATTCAACTCGGTTCCTACGTTGGTTCTTGTGGCGCACGCTTTAGCGTGCCGTGGCGGCCTTCAGGCCGCCATATGCCGGACGTCGACATGAATGTCGACGCTGCACGCTAAAGCGTGCGCCACAACGCCACCAGCGAGCTCGCCGGATGGCATGGTTGTTTCCGCGGAGACTCTAACCCAGGCGGTTCAGTGCGTAGGCATATGCGCCGATGGCGACCGATTCGCTGGTGCCGAGGCGTGAAAGGCCGACGGCTGTGCGCTGGATGGGATCGTAGAAGACTTTGCGGGTCGAGCCGGGAACGGTCAGCTCTTTCGCCGACATCTTGAGGAAGCTCGCGCGCTGCTCCGCGTCTTCGAAATTAAAGGTGCGCGGGATCAGGCGCGGCATCGGGTTGCCGTCGCGCTCGAACACGCCGTTCATGGCGTCCACCAGCGCAGGCATGAATAGTGGCGCGGCGGCCGAGATGCCTCCGCCGACTACCACCAATCCGTCGATCAGCGTCAGCGCCTGCGCCACCGCGTCGCCGGCCACTTCGCCCATCTGGCGGAAAGCTTCCCGGGCAGCGGCAACGTTCCCCCCGTCAGTGCCTGAAGTCTGGCCCATGCCGATTTCGCAGATCGTCTTGGGTTCCGGCGCTTGCTCTAGCGGGATGCCCGCCATGCGAGCGTATACCTTTCGAACGGCGCGGATGCAGGCGCCTTCCTCGGCGTTCATCTTCGCGTCGAGCTTGTTGCGCAGTAGCCATGCTTCGCCGCCCGCCGAGTTGTCGCCGATCATCAGCTCTCCGTTGATGACGATGCCGCCACCCAGGCCGGAGCCCAGCGTGATGCCGAACAGGTTGCGGTAACGCTTCGGGTTGCCGGCCTGTTCCAGCAGGCTGTTGACGTAAGGCAGGAATCCGGCAATCGCCTCGCCGCAGACGAACAGATCGCCGTCGTTGTTGAGATACACCGGGATGCCGAATTTCTCTTCGAGCATCGGTCCTAATGCCACGCCGCCGCGAAATGCGGGCAAGTTGCCGACGTTGGCGACGATGCCCGCCGGATAGTCGGCGGGTCCGGGGAAGGCGAAGCTGATGGCGACCGGCGCGGCGGGCAGGGAAGCGCGAATGTTCTCGAAGCCGTGGACGATGTTGGCCAGGCAGCGCTCGAGATTATCCGCCTCGGAGGGCACGCTAACGGGTCCGACCAACAGTTCATTGCCGCGAATCGCGGAGAACTTGAGGTTGGTGCCTCCCGCATCGAGCGTCATTACGATGCGCGGGTCGTTATCGAATCGAATGGACATAAGAACGGGTCTCCAGAATGAACCGATCTCTCAATGGAACCGGCAGTCCGTTCACCCTCAATAGGATGAAAATCGTGCACCGACGTCCACCAGCACCGAACCGCGAACGAAGAGAGCGGCCAATGCCAAATAACACCGCTCCGTCGAAAGTCATTCCCAAACGTTGCCGCTTGCGCGGGTATCTGTGCCGATCAGGAGATCGGCGTTCCCAGGGCGCATCCGCGCGCTAGGCTTTCTCGCCGCGCAGGTTCGCCACCGCGGTCCAGGTAATGTACAAAACCGCGAGCAGCGGCACGACGAATCCGATCTGCACGGAGCCGGCTGCGTCGGAGACCAGGCCCATGATGGGCGGCAGGATCGCTCCTCCGACGATGGCCATCACCATCAAGCCGGAGAGCGCATTGGCCTGCTTCGGCATTTTGTCGATCACGATGGAAAAGATGAGCGGGAAGATGTTGGCGAAGCCCAACCCGATGACGAAGAATCCGGCGCCCGCCGCGGCGGCGCTGGGCAGGAACATGGCCAGCAGGCCCGCCACCGAAAGCAGACAGGTTATGGCGAAGAACGTCTTCGGCTTCATCCAGTTCAGTATCACGCCGCCCGAGAATCGGCCGATGGTGAGCGACAGGAAGAACAAGCCGGTGCCCAACAGCCCGATCTTGGTCGTGTCGAGCTGGAAGCGGTCTTGAAGATAAAGCGGAATGCCCGAGCTGACCGAGACTTCCGCGCCGACATACAGGAACAGCGCGATCACCATCATTGCTACGTAGCCGTTCTTCAGCATGGCTAGAGAGGAACCGAACGTCGCGGGTTCGTGGCCGGGTTCGCGCTCCTCGTTGACCTTCAGCGGCAGGCAGACGAGCAAAGTGATGAATACGGCGACGCTATAAATCGGGAAGATGACATTCCAACCCAGGCCGTAGTAGCGCAGCGCCATCGACGGGATCAGCGGACCAGAAAGCGATCCGATGGCTTTCACGAACTGGCCCATCGACAGGTTGCGGGAGTACTTTCCCTCGGCCGAAACGTCGCGCATGATCGGATTGCCGGCAACCTGCAAGGTGGTGCCGCCCGCGCCCAATAGCAGTACCGTGATCAGGAACACGGGGAAGGTGGTGAGTCCCATGATCGCCGGGATCAGGATGCCCGCCAGCATGGTGCCGAGGCCCAGCAGCAGGACGGTCTTCTTGCCCTTGCTTGTCCTGCAGAACGCCCATCGGTACGGACAGGATGCCGAACATCAGGAAGCCCGTGAACGTGACGAGCTGCGCGGCGAAGTTGGAGAGTTCGAACTGCTTCTTCGCCAGACTCACGAAGGGCCCCGCCGCGTCGGCAAAACCCATCGCGAGGAACACGAGGAATACGGGGAAGGCGCTGGTCTTAGTCGGTTTCATTGTCGTCTTTCATCCACGGGCATGAGGTTCTGTCGGCGGCGCGGGCGTGCCGCATGACTGGATTTCGCGCAGCCAGCGCACGGACTCGTCTCATCAGCATATCCGAAGGCCACCGCGCCCCGGAGCTGAGGCAGTTTCGGAGAACCAAGCCCTAATGTATCGAATTGCTGCCAGGCACGCATCGGATTCTGAGCGCCGAATCCGTTCGGCGCGCGCGCGCAATTCCTGTGACAATCAATTCCATGGCCGACAGCTCCTCCAACAGGAAGACGACCCAGGAACTCCTGCACGGCATGCTCGGCAGGACCAGGGTCCTGCTCATAGCGGGCCTGTGCGCCCTGCTCCTCGTTCTTCTCGCCCTGGTCTGGGCGACTCGCGACGCCATGTCGGAGCTTCCGTCCCTAAGGAAGCAGCGGGCCGAAGCGAGCCGCCTCGCCGTCAAGCGGGAGAATCCATGTGGACCAGAGTCCCTGGCAAACCGCGCATGCGCTGGCGGGGCTCGCGGTTACCGCGGAGGAGAAGGAATTCGCCAGTCAGGCCGAGCGCTTCGCGGACCACGAAGTAGACCAGGCGTTCGCGTCGGCGCTACGCCAGGCCAACTTGCAGCAGCGCTCGCTCACGGGTGAGGCGCTTGCCGTTTCGAAGCGCGTGGAACAACTGCAGCAAGTGGTGGACGACGATAAGGCGCTGGTGCAGAGTCTGACGGATCAGGCCGCCAAGTCCAAGGCCGCCGCGGCCGAAACTCTGGCAGACGACCTGGAAGTTGCCAAGGCGCAGCTTGCTCTCGACTCGGATCTGCTGGCCGACGCGCAGCAGGATCTCGCTCGCGCCGGCGGGGATGAGCCCACCAGAATCCAGGCCGAGCTTGCCGCGCGTGAAGCCGAAATGAAGGACTACGACTCGAAGGCGGCCACCAAGGGGCAGGTCGCGGTCGTTGCCGCAAAGAGCCGCGGCACTCTCGCGGGAAGGGTGAGTGCGTGGTTCGATCAGCGCACCCGCTACGACCTGGTCCAACAAGCGCTTCATCAGGCCGAAGCGGACATAGCCACGCTCACGGCCCAGCACAAGGACCTCGCGGACCAGATCAAGGCTGCTACCGCCTCCGCTTCCGGCCTGGACAGGTCCGCGCGGCTCGCCAGCTTGAAAAGGCGCAGCGCGCTCAGCCAGATTCTCAGCATCTGCAACGATCGGATCCAGACTCAACAGCAACTCGCGGGCGTCTACACCAAGTGGTCCGCGCAGGTTCTGCTGCAGCATCGCATCGTGACGCACCTGCTGTGGCGCTCTTTCGCCTTGATCGCTTTCATCCTGATCTGCACGATCTTCCTCGATGCGCTGGCCCGCCATCTCATCGACCGTCCCAAACTCGACCGGGGCCGCGTCAAAACCCTGCACATCATCTTCAAGCTCGGCATACAACTGCTCGGCGTGCTGCTCATCCTGTTCGTCGTCTTTGGCGCCCCCAGCCAGATGCCCACCATCCTGGGATTCACTACCGCGGGACTCACACTTGTTTTGCAGGATTTCATCATCGCTTTCTTCGGCTGGTTCGTCCTGATGGGTAAGAACGGCATCCGGATTGGCGATTGGGTGGAGATCAACGGCGTCTCCGGCGAGGTTGTCGAGATCGGTCTCTTCCGCACTTCCCTGCTGGAGACGGGCAACTGGACGGATCAGGGCCATCCGACGGGGCGCCGTGTCAGTCTCAACAACAGCTTTGCCATCCGTGGTCAGTATTTCAACTTCACGACCGCGGGCCAGTGGATGTGGGATGAGATCAGGTTCAGCGTCCCCGCGACGCAAGAGAACTACGCCATGATCGAGAGAATCCACGCGGCCGTCGTTGCGGAAACGGAGAAGGCTGCGCGCCTCGCGGAAGCCGAGTGGAAGCGTAGCCCCCGGCACGCCGCCTTGAGCCAGTTTTCCGCCGACCCCGCCGTGGAGACGCGCCCCGGCGCAACCGGCGTCGATATCGTCGTCCGCTATGTCACCCGCGCCTCCGAGCGTTTTGATGTCCGCAACCGGCTGTACGATGGCGTGATCGCGCTGCTCAACAAACCCGTTGCCTAGATGGCGTCCCCGTATGGAGCCCACAAGGGTGATGCCATGTGCCGCTTAAAGTTTGCGCGACCACACGCCCTCGCGGTGCTAGCCTCAAATTGGGTTTCGCCCTGAGGCGTCGCCCAGCAACCTCCAGGAGTGCGAATGAAAAGGACTCGTCTCGCCCTCGGTGTTTTCCTATCGGTCAGTCCCATCGTTCTCGCATCTACACCGGGATCATTCGATCGAACGTTGCCCGTAACCGGAGAAGTAGATCTCGAAGTAATCAGTAACCCGGGCGGCATGACGATCACCGCCGGTACGGCTTCGTCGGTGCGAGTCCATGCGGTCATCCGGCCACTGTATGGCGAGGTGGATTTCGGCCTGGCGGACGCGAATATACGTGCACTGGAACTGAAGCCGCCCATCGAGCAATCGGGCAATCGCGTTCGCATCGGATATGTGGGCAATCCGGAGATCCTCAGAGGCGTCAGCATTCACTTTGATATCGAAACGCCTCGCCAGACGCGCGTTCGCGCCCATACGACGTCCGGAGGAATTCGGATTGATGGAATTGCCGGGCCAGCCTTCGCCGACGCCTCATCGGGACGAATCGAGATCAGCAACTTTGCCGCGGAGGTCGAAGTAAGGAACTCCTCGGGGGCCGTTGTCATTCGCAGTCTGGGTAGGCCGCGTTCTTGCCCGGAACAGTTCTGGTGGCATCCAGGTTTTAGGCGCGCAAGGCCCGGTCGATGTCGAGACGACATCGGGACGAACGGAGGTCAGCGACGTTCGCGGCGACGTTCGTTCCAAGACGCATTCCGGCAGCATCAGCATCGACAACGCGACCGGGTCCGTCGTTGCGAACAATCATTCCGGCAGCATCGACGTGTTCCAACACGCCGGCCCCGTGCAGGCTGAGACCAGATCCGGCGCGATCAAGATCTCACAACTCAATCCGGCGGCGATCACTGCCCGGACGGACACCGGACCCATCAAGGTGAGTCTTGCGAGTGGGCGGGGCTATACGCTCGACGCTCAATCCAACTCAGGAAAAGTATCGGGGCCGATGACGAATGGAGCCGATCGCATCGCGAAACTGCATCGACTGAAGGGCCATATCGGCGACGGCGGACCCTTGGTGGACCTGGATACCCGGTCGTCCAAGATCACCGTGAACTGAGCTTATGGGACCTGGAGATTTTGCGAGCAAGCTCTAAAGATCCAGGATGTCAGCATAAACCAGTCGCTGTTGCTGGCTCAGGGGAACGTCCTTCGTAAAGACCTCGAATTCCTGAATCAGGATGCGGAACGGCCGCGATCCGCGAGGCGCCGGTAGGGTGATATCCGCGGTCCAAAGTGTATCCGGGCCTCCAAATGTATGCGGGGTCAAGGGGATGTGCGTGACGGGATACCACGCCAGGTCACCGCTTCCCACGGGCTGAGCCTGGAGGGTCGCCGTCATCGATACCGCATTAGGACCGGTGTAGGTCAGACCGTTGATCGCCAGATGGACGGACGTTGTATCGATCGGGTCGAAGGTGATGCTGGCCGAACGATCCGGCATCAACTGGACAAAGTCTACGAGCACGACACGCGACAGGTGCGCGTTCGGCACGGACTGCGGCTGATAGCGCGCGAGCGCAAGCCGCACGAATGGGAAGTACGCCTCGCCCATATCCAACTCGATGTCGCAATACCACAGACGGCGGCCGTGGCTGTCGTCGTAAGCGACCTTGTGGCCAACGGCCGTGAAGCTGACGAACGGATCGTTCGGGAGTTCGTCGAGCGTCAACTCGGTGCCCACCTCGACGGCATTCAGGAAGTGCTCGGGCAGGGGCATGCCCTGCGACGGAGGCGCGGCGGCAGACCAGATGGGATCCATGCCCCATTGGGTAACATAGCCCTTCAGGACGTCGAAAACCGTCCAGCCAAGGGGCGTTGAGCCAGGAGGCGGCGCGCAACCCCACAAAACGGCCGCCAGCAATTCCCCTTCGCCCGATGAGAACCAAGGACGGTCCAGATAGACTCGCAGGCCGCCGCCCGAGCGCTTGCTCACGGTCCACGCGCCTTCCGTCGTCGTCTCCCAGCCGAAGGAGGGAATCACGTACAGCGGTTTAGGGGCGGCCGGCCGCGCCGAGTTGAGGACCGAAACCGTCACGGGCTGCGAGGTGCGGATGAAGCTGTTGGGATCGCTCCTCAAGGAATCGGGGAAGTACTCCATGAAGCGCGTCGTGGCCACCGCCGTGTACGTCACGTTGCGGTGCTTCGTGTCGTGGAACTCGTGCTTGCTGCTGAAGTGCTTTGTGGCTTGCTGGTTGTCGTCAATAACCGCTACGGTTTCATTCGCAAAGATCGGAAACTCGAAGGCACGCGTCGCGCCGTTCAGAATCACCGGCTGCGGATTGTTTGAGAGGTCGTCCACCGGATCGGTCCAGGTCGCCTGAATGTCGATCTTGATCGTGCTCTTGCCGCTGATCGGGAATTCATCGGTGAGCGTCGCGTAGGTTTGCCCGATGACTTTCGCGGCCTGCAAGTCCCGAAACTCCGGATCGAGCAGCGGCTGTTGAACGGCATGGACCAAGGTCAGCATCCGCGGAGGCGTGAGCATCCAGTGCTGGCCGTCGAGTGCGAGGTTGCGGAGATCGGCCAGGTTCGAAGGGTTCGCGGCTTCAATCAACGACCAGATTTTCATGGTCGAGAGCATGTTGGGCGGCTTTGTCGAGGGGTCGTCGGTCAGCACGCAGCTCATCGCGACGGTGACCAGCTCCGCCTTCGGCAGGTGCACGCGCAAGACGCGCTCCGTGGCGTTCTCGGTAAACTCGGGCGCGCCCGAGCCCTCATCGAGCACGAAACGGAACGGAGTGGTATTCGGCCAGGCGCCCGAGAACGGAGTGAGCGTGAACTGGACTTGGGTGATCGATCCGATGGGCGTTCCAGGAAGCGTGGTGAACGCGGCTCCGGGGGCGAATGGATCCGGCAGGTAGGGCAGCACGAGTTGCGCTTCGGGATGGGGAACGGGCGGGTGCGGAAGAGCAGGGTCGGTCCCGAAGTCGCCGTCTTTGCTTACCAACATCGCGTACAGGGTTTTGTCGGGCGGCCCTGCCGGCGTGTCGAGCATGCCGTGGGTTTCGGCCATGACTTGCGAAGTCTTGGGCGGAGCGATGTGCCGCTCCGAGACAGCCGCAATGTGCGTGTTGTAGTTGCTCCGGATGACTATCCGATTGCCGGATTCTCCGGGTGTCGTCACGGGGCCGAGAGCCTGCCGAAGGACGATCGCGGGCGCGGCTACGGGCTCGTAGCGCAGATACGGAATGGGTTGTGGCGGAATGTTGTACACGTCCGCGAGCACTGCGTCGGGCGGGAAGCTGTTCCCCGCCAGATCCACGGCGCGCGCGCGGAATTGGTATTGCGCTCCGAAGCGCAACCTTGGAAGAGTGCCCTTCGACGCGGTGAAAGAAGTCTCCAGTTGAATGGCGGTGGTCGCGGGGTTCGACGGCGTCACCGGTTTGTAAAGCTGCTTTTCGTCACCAATCGTCTTGCCTGGGTGCGGAGCGCAGAGGCTCCAGCCCGCCCAGCGAAACAACGATTCGGGCAGCCGCAGATCGGTGGTGGTCCCGTCCGAGGACTGGCTGGTCGCGACTGTTACGAATCCCTCGTCGGAGAACTGTCCGGGTAAGGGGGCCGTTCAGGAAGTTGTATGTGCCATCGCGCTGGCTCAGCGAGTGCCACAGTCCGCTCAGCGAGTTCCAGACATCGATGCGATAGCCGCGCGTGAGGTCGTCGGCGAACAGGGAAAACGTGGAGGTCTGCGGGGCCGCGGTGATGGCCGCGTTATTCGATTTCGATGTGTAGAACGTGTTCACGAGCCTGTGCGCGCGGTCAACGCGCGTCGCGGAGAAGCCCGCGGACCGCAGCGCAGGCAGACCATACTCGGTCGGCGTGTCGATAGAGGATCTTGCATCGCCGAACGCCAGGCGCGCCATGTTGTAAGAGAAGTCCAGGGCCTTCTCTCCCGCGCCATCCACGTCCAGTTCCACGACGTCGTAATCCGTGGGACCGGACAACAGCAGCATGCCGTCGGTCACGTCGGCGGAGATGCTGCTCGCCGCGACGAAGAGCTTCTGTGTGAGGTCCAGCTTGTAGGCGGTCCACGGGATCATGGCCGGAGGTCCGGGCACGGCCGGATGAACTCGCACATTCGATGTTGCCGGCACGCCCTTAAGGGGGACCTCAAGATCGATGACGAGACCGAGCGCCCTCATCAGTTTCGGGTATTGGCCGAGGCTGGCGACGGCTTTATGAAAATCCACGTCAGGCAACGTCTGCGGTGGGAGCGGGATGGCGTTGCCCCCTTTGATATAGGGCTTGTACGCAGAGAGGAACTGGTGCACAAGCCGGACTTGCAGGAAGTCCGTTTGGGGCGTGCCAAAGTTGGAGGGTACGGAGTGCAGAGGACGTCCCAGGCTGTCCAGAGACGCCATGATGCCATCGAGACGCTCTTCCAGGCCCGGCTTGCTCGTCGCCAAAGATGGCGATCTGGTTGAACGGCACGAGTCCGGGCGCACCGGCGGCGAAGCCGAGTTGCGCGAGGGTAGGCTTCCGCTGGGGAAGTTGCACGGCAACTGTCTGGTAGGCGTTGGTTAGAAAACTGAAGACCTTATGGGTGGGAAAGGAACGGACGTTCAGGTTCGAACGATCGTCGAAGGCATACGAACTGACCGGGGTGGTCGCACTGAAAAGCGCCTTCCATGCAGCGGAATCCAAAGCCGGAAAGCCGGGCTCGACGACGGGCTTCACGGAGACTGTGGGGCCTCCTTGAAACTCGACCCCGAACACAAGAGATCCGACGCTACCCGGCCAATCCAGAAAAGCGGTAAAATCCGCCAGCTTACCGGTATCGCTGATCAGGCGGGGCGACACCAGCACCGATAACCGCAATTTGTCACCCGCCGGAGTGAGCCCATTCGGCAAGGCCGTCCACATGATGTTCTGCGTGCTCATGGCTATCTCCTCCTTCTAGGCGGCAAACGCATCGCAGTACTGGTCCCAGTCTCCGGGTCCGATCAGGTCTGCGAACGAAATCACCGGATCGCCGAATTCGCGGCGCAACGAAGCCGAGACGGAAGCGCTGAACATCAACACGTGCACCTCGATGGTGACGGTGGCTTCGCCGGCGATCTTGCACGGTGGACCGAAGTAGTAAGTGAACCCCAGATAGAACTCAATCGATGCGCTGATCAATCCGAGCACTTCCAGCGATCCGCCGGCACGCAGGTAGCCTGTGAGTTGGGATGACGTCGTCACCATGTCGAACTTCAGGTAGACGCCCGCCATGATGTGGACATTGCCGCTGGCTACGACTACATCAATGGAGACGTTGGCGCCGAATTCGAGCGAGGCTTCGAGGATCTCGACTCCGTCGGGGCCTACGGTAATTCCGAAGAACCCGCCGCCACCGAGCAGCGAAACGGAGATGAGGAAGGGATGCTCGCGCTCGCTGAACGCGAAGCGGAACCGGATGGGATTCGGCGTGAAGAAGGGCAGCGTGAGCTGGGCGCTCAGGCTGATGTTCTCGACGCTGAAAACGCCGACGCCGATGCTCGGAATGGGCAGCGTGTAGCCCGCGGTGATGCCGTCGGCCGTCACGTCGAGGCTCGGCGGATCCTGGAAGCCATCGGAGGGGATGAACTGCTGCAGCGCGTTCAGGAAGCTGAGGTCGCCCTCGAACTGGATCGGCCCGCTGTCGCTGTTGGACGGCATGCTGGCCACGACGGTCATCTTCTGCCCCGCCGGCGCATCGAACGCGATTTGATCGATGGTGATGCCGATCACCTTTGCGAGCGAGAGCGTGAAGTTGTTCAGTTCACCGTGGATGGTGACCTGAGGCGCGCCGCCCTGGAGAGAAGTGACGATGGTGGCCTTCAGGCTGAGCGCCGTATTCGGATCGCTGAATGCCATATCCAGGAAGCCGCCGGCCGCGCTGTAGTCGGCCTTTACCGTTGGTGCGAATTCGAGCGTGGTGGTGATCTGGTTGGGCACGCTGCGGTCGGTGGTGAGCACCGGCGCTGTGTTGGTAAGGGTCTTGAGATCACTGAGCAGGTCGGAGATCTTGACCACGCCGAAGAGCGCCGCGCCAACATCGCTGAAGATGTCCTTGGGATCGTAAGTTGCCACCCGCGACGTTGTCCGGCTTCGCGCCGCTGACGGTTCCAAACTTGCGCGACAGCCCGCAAACCGTCAGGTTCGGCGTAGCCACGCCGCCGGACTGCTTGCCATTGAATCCGACACCCAACGGAACGATGGGAGAACCGGACTTCTGAAATAGGACCTCGCCCGAATTGAAGGCCGGATCCATGCCATTCGAGAGGTACTTCGAGAAGTACACGACCGAGAGCGCACCGGTACCGCCGCTGATCTGCTGAATGGCTGGGACGATAACGTCCGCACCGTCCACCTGTGGATAGAACGGCGAGGAGCCTGTGGCTATCGGGGCGGGCGGCTGCGCACTAAACGTCAACGCACTGGCGTGGAATGTCGTGTCGCCTGGTTTGTTTGACGATGCGAAAGCGATTTTCTGGCCAGCCAGATCGCGGGTGCCAGTGGCGGAGCCGTTGTACGTCGTGACCGCTTGCGCGTAATCGCCGCCGCGCTCGACGAAATACAGGGGGGCCGTGAACTCCGATGTATTCCCCTCCCAATCCGTTCCGATGATGTGGAACAGGAACGTGTTCGGCCCGTTGATCGGGAAGAACGCGTAGTGCTGGGTGGAATCGAGAGCCGGCGAGACGTCTGGCGTAACCAGCGTTTTGATCTGGATCGACTGAAACGGAAGGTTGCGCTGCTGAGGATCGGTCAACGAGCCGAATGACTTCACGGGCTCGCGAACGATGACGAAAAACCGCTGGCGCAGGTACGCTGTGGCGGGACCGTTATTGATCGACTGCAGCTTGCGCTCGGTCACTTTGACCAGCGATGCCGCGTTGCCAAACGGAAGCAGATATCCCGCGTACACGACGCGAACGTAGTTGTCGCGGGCCATGGCGGCGCGATGCTGCCATTGCTCGACGCTGAAGATCGCATTCGGTCCGAACGGGAGCGGATCCGGCCAATCGCCGAACACATCCATCCAGGCTCCAAGCGTGGTCAGGTAGAGCTTGTCCGCCGCGATGGAAATCGGGATGTAGGGATCCGGCCTGACGGCGGTGAACGAGAGCGTATAATCCGACGAAAGCCGCACGATCTGGTCTCTGTCGTCGGGGTCGAGCGACATTCGAAACGGCGCACTCGGGCTGGTCGGGTCAAATGGCCGCTGGGGATGGCCGGGAATGCTGCCTGAACTGTAGTCGGGCGACCAGACGGCGCGCACCCTGCGCGGAATTGTTTCATCCGCCTGGAAGCTGCCATCGCTCTGCTGCTTTCTTACGGCGAGCCGCGTGTGCCACAGTTCGGTGCGATTGTCGAGCGTAACGGCCGATGGGGAATGGGCCCAGGCGCCCGAGTAGTTCGGCGAAAGGAACAGACGCCACGGCGCTTCGATCGCGGTATCGGTCGCTGTCGGCTGCGTGATCGGAGGCGGCGGCTTGATCGGCGCAGGTTCCGGCACGCCGGTCTGATTTGCGTCGGGCATTTGCGCTACCGGGACGACGCTCTGTTCGAGCGTCACCCAATTCAGCAGGTCGTCGAGCGAATAGGGCAAGGCATTCACGCCAGGGGGAAGGCGGAATGCCAGCCTGCTTGGGCCCGCGGCCCTGGTCTGGGCGATCAGCGGCAAGTCCGGGGCGCTGCCGGGTGTCTCTTCAGGAAGACTTTGCGGATCGTTGCCGGGCGGTGGCGGGGGATGAGGCGGAGTGGTGTTCTGCGTGAACTCGAGATAGGCCTGCTCGGCGATGTTCTGCGGCGAATCGAATTGGGCCATCAGATAAGCAGGCTTCGTCTGGTCCTTGATCACGAGTTGCGGAGAGCTTCCGCCGCCAGCTTCCAATGCCAGGTTCGAGAAGGAAAAATCGAGCGAGAGCAGGTCTTCGCGGCGTACAAGGCCGACATTGAAATCGGGCAGCGAGAAGCGGCGCTGCCCGGGCACTTCGGGACCCGCGATAATGCCCCAACCTGGCGCCGGGCCCGGCGCGGTAACAAAATGCAACAGCGCACCGGTAACGGCGCCGGGCTCTACCGCGAGGGTTTCGCCCGCATTCGAGGCTAGCGGCGCGGCCGCGCCGTCCAGCGCCGGTGCGCAATTCAACGAGGTCACGATTCCTTTCAACGTCGTGGCCTGGAAGCCGGGTGGCCCGGCCGGATCGCTCACAAGCATCACAAACTTGTCCACCACGAGGAACCTTGGAATGGGCCCGAAGCGGGCGGTGAGTACCGTCTCGTCTCCCAGCGAATGGTCGGCGGACGTGTCGAATGCGATGGCGTACGAGGGCGAAGCCAGAGTCAGCGCAAAAGGATTGCCGTCAAGATCGGTCATCCCGCCGGCGACCGCCAAAGTGAGTCCGCTGGGGCTGGCCGAGGTGGCGAGGAGTTCGCGCGAAATGTCACCCGCGACGCCTTCGCCCGCCTCGATCTCAACGCTCGTGAACAGGCCCGGCGCGGCCGTGAGAGTCCCGATGGGCAGGCTTGTCACCTCGAGCGCGAGGTTCCACGTATTGCTGGGGGCGGTCAACGTCAACAAGGTGCGCTTCGCTTTGGGATGGGCGCTGATCGTCGGATCGGTGGGGAAGAGGAGCCTGAGACCGAAACTCGAACTGGTGATGTCGGGTCCAAGCCCGCTGATGTCCGCTATGCTCGCCCCGCCCATTTGCATCTGCCAGTTCGGTGAGAATCGGGCCGGGCCGGTACCTGACAAACTCAGCTTCGACGTGGCGCCCAATGGGCAGACGTCGCCGGCGACCGTGACTTGGGAGGCCATCAGCTCGAGACCGGCCAGCCAGTACTCGAGGATCGCCTGCGAATGGAATCCGCCGAACGTAAAAGTGAGAGTGGCGGGCGTTCCCGCGGTGGTGGTTTTGCCGACCACGCAAACGAAATCGGCGGGCAGCAGCGTTCCGGGAAAGCGCGCTCCCGCGAGCGTGATGCGGGTGTCCAGCAGTTCCGGCTTGACCGTCAGGGACGGCGTACCCGCAAACCGCTTGACGTCAATCAACCAGCGCGGCAACCCGTTCAGCGTGAAAGTGATGGTGCCGGGCCCCTGGACCACTCCAAGTTTGCCAGGAAGAACGCCAATCGGCGGAGGATGGGGTGAAGGCGGGGCGATTCGCGAGAATGCAGCGGCGCCGCTTCGCACGGCCGAGGGATTGAGGCGGGCAGCCATAGGCGCTCCTCGCAGTTTGTGAAATTAACGTTCTTGAACAGATTAGCCCAATTGCGCGAATTGTCTGCCTATCGTTTGGGTGAGAAGTAACATTTAAGGACGTGCACGGCCGTCGACGCTAAACGCATAAACCGGGCTTATAATCACGCACAATTGGCGGCCGATCCAGTTTGATTTATCGAAAAACTACAGGCGCGGTCAGTCCGGTCTGCGCAGCGATGTCCACCAGCCAGCCATTGAATGGCAGGCCCGACGCTTTGCCTCTTGCCGTGGCGGTGACTCCGCGAGACGCCATCTGGCTACACACCGGCAGGGCCGGGACCAGCATCGTTCCGAATAAAGTTCTTCGCGTGACGGAGTCCATCTTGGTGGAATCTGCGTCCGATGGATCTCATGCTGACAGGCGATATTCCGGATTGCCAAAGAAATCGAGTTTTCGGGGCTTACGGCAGACATGAATGAAACATCCTCCTTCAAAGGAGTCATGCCGCAGCCCGCCGACGGATCAATCCACCAGTTCCCGCTCGATCTGTTCGAGTGTCTTGTCCCGCGTCTCCGGCAGCCGTCGAACACGCCGCGGAGTGCCAAGACCGCCGTGCCCGCGATGCCGCCTCGCGGCGCATCCCTCATTGGGGTCTCCTTACCTCGCATCCCTGCTGCGTGCGCGTCCGGTTCAGCTCAATTCGTGCAAACAGGTGGTTCGCGTCTCTCGCTAAGACCTGGCGCAACTGCTCTTCCGCAACGGCATATTCGCCGAGCCCCAGGCTCGCCAGGGCGCGCAAGAACAAGCAGTCAATTTGATTGCGCTCCTGGATGTCGTCCTCGAACAGCAGGAAATTGGGCAGCGAGGTGGCGAAATAGTCGATCTTCACTTCCGCCATTTGCCGCTCCGACGCGTATCGCCGCAGGTCGAGCAGCAGTCGCGTGGCAGCGCTCTCCTCCCCAAGACTGCGCAGAGCCAAGGCGCGATAGTAGGCGAACATTGTCGTCGCTTCGTCGCCCGCCGCCGCCGTGCGCCAGCTCTCGCACGCCTCCTCCGCCCGGTTCAATCGGCTCAGCGCGACTCCCGCGAAGTAGTGAAGATGGTTTTCCGGAGTAAGCAGATGCTTGCCTTCGCCGAGATTGTGCGGATAGGATCCAGCCTCGATAAAATGCCGTAGCGCCTGATCTGCATCGCCACGGTCGAGTGCATCGAGGCCGAGCACAATATGTGTCGCAACCCACTGACCAGATACCAGACCTTCGCCGCCTTCCCAAGGGTGGAAGCGCCGGCCTTCGAGCGTCGCCAGGGCCTTCGCGCTTTGGCCAGTCAAGTTATAGAGCGTGATCGACTCAATAGTCAGATCGTCGCGCTGGACCACTAGCTCTCCATGCCGTTCGAGTTCGCTCAGTCGTGCTTCCGGCGCGCTCCTTGTGCGTTTGCGAAGTTGATCGAACTCATAGAGCAGCCGGGCGTCGCAGGGATTGGCGCGGCACGCTTCGGCGTAGCATTCCAGCGCCCGGCCGGGCTCCTTGAGAACGTTGAAGCTGGCGATGCCGAGATTGCGCCAGGGGATGGAGAATGCGGGATTGAGACGGCACGCAGCGTCCCAATGTGCGATCGCCTCGTCGCGGCGCATTTTGTCGTACAGCAGATTCCCGAGGTAGTAATGGGCATGCGCGTCCGCTTCGTTCGAAGCCAGCGCCCGCTCCAGCATCAGCATCTCCTCAATCCGCGACGGGAAACAATAATCGGGATTCGCGTTCTGGCCCTCGCGATACCAGCGGACCGCAACGTCGGGTGCGCCGCTGAGTTCGGCGAACCAGCCGCGCGCGTAGAACAACATGGGGTGCGCGGCTCCCGCTCCGCCCCCGTCCTGAAAACGCCCGATCACGCCGTCCGCATCGTCCCAGAAACCTTCCTCGGCATAATCGAGCGCGACGTCCAGGCAGGTCTGCGCGCAGCCGTCGAAGAGCTCGGCGCCTGCCCGGTGATGCCCTGCGCCGCCGGCGAGCGTCAGTTCGTTGCGCGCATAGAAATCCAGCGGGTCAAGCGCGAGCGTTTCCTCAGCCAGGGAGCAAGCCTCGCCATCACGCCTCAGACGGCGTAGGACCGCGCACTTCAGGTTGCGCGCCTGCAGAAGATCTGCATTGGTGCGAAGCGCCATGTCGATATGCGACAGCGCCGAAACAAAGTCGCCGCGCCTGCAATCGATTGTGGCCAGCGCGTAGTATGCGGGCGCGCGCCAGGCGTAGTTCCAGGTGGCTTTGTAAAACGCGGAGTACGCGTCTTCCAGGCGGCTCCGATATTTCAGCGCGACGCCGAGATTGTAGGCCGGCTCGCCATCTTCCGGATTCGGATTGCGGCGCGTAAGACGGGCGAGGGCGGTGCGGAAGTAGCATTCGGCCGCACTGAACTGCCCTCTGCGCAGCGACAGGCGCCCTAGAGCGTTGTTCGACTGCGACTCGGATGGATCGCGCGACAAAGCCTCGTGCCAGTACGGCTCAGGGGAACGCGTGGCGTGACGGTATTGTTCCAGGTGCAGACCAGTGAGATACAGCTCCTCATTCGTGGCGATCTCAGCCGGAACGGGCGGCTCTGCGGCGGGCTCCGGCAAATCGGCGTCGCGACGTTCTACAGGCCGCCACTCGATGAGTTTCGTGCCGCGATGGTCCAAAACACTTAGCAGCAGATCGGTCTCGCGGTGTTCCCGCACGAAGGACGCCAGCGCGACGAAGGGCCGCCCGGGCCGCATCTCCGTCCGTTGCTCGAACACCGCCTGCGTTCCGCATGCGAGCCGCACCGTGATCTCGCCGAGTTCCTCGGTGGCCGCGACCCCGATCCGGTAACCGCCCTCTGCCCGCTCCAGGTTCACTGCCACCAGGCGGTTCGCGTTCTTCACCGGACCGATCTCCTGGATCGGATACCAGAACTGGCTGATCGTTTTCGTTTCGTATGGCTGTAGCCAGGAGAAGTCAGGCTGATTATCTGTATACAGGCCGGCCATCAGTTCGATGTAGGGGCCATCCTCGTCGGTGAGTTCACGGTCCCACGCGTAGCCGAACTCCGCGTTACCCCACGTCCACTGCTTTTTCCCGGGCGCGACGTGATGGTTGGCCACGTGGACCACTCCCGCGCGACGCGCATGATCGTAGCCGCCAAAGAAGTCGTACTCCGATTTCGTCACCATGTAAGAGGTCGGCACGGGGATGTTCTTGTACCATGCGAGGTCCACGCCGTGCGTGTAGTCCACGCCGTAATAGAAATTGCGCGCCTGGGGAAACCAGGACATAGCGCGCTTGGCATGGTCCGCCACAAACGTCACGTCGGGCGGGAAGAAGGACTGGTACCTATCGTGCACGCGAATCCCCGCGTTGGCCCACCACAAGAACGTCTGCGCGAATGGCGTGCGATTGTAGATGCGGACTTTCGCTTCCACGATCGCCTTGCCGGGATGGAGGCATATGCCAACCATGCCCTTCATGCGGTTCATCGGTTCGTGCTCGCTGAGCCAGACAGTGCGGGAGCCGTCGTCGTGTTCCTCTATGAAATGCTGGACCGGCATGAACGTCGTGGGACGGTGATGTTGCGGCCAGTTGAATTCCACGCCACCCGAAATCCACGGCCCCAGCAGCCCCACCAGAGCGGGCTTGATCACGTTTTGCCGGTAGAAAAAATCGTAGCCGTTGGTCTTGTCGCGGCCGATGTGAATTCGGCCGCCTATCTCAGGCAGGATCATCAGGTGGATGTAGTCGTTTTCGAGGAAAACGGCCTGGTATTGACGGCCGGTCTTCTCATCCGAGACGCGGTCGGTAAACGGGTTGGGGTAGACCTTACCGCTGCTGCCTTGATAGACCCGCTTGTCGAGGAACATGGGGTTCCGGTCGGGGGCCGGAACGGCATACGTTGGGATCGTGACCTGCTCCCGCCAGCACCTGACTTTGCCGGTGTTGTCTTCTGAGTGCATTCGTAAACCTCGCCCTCACTTCTACTCTTTGAGCGACTTGAACACCTCTAGTTCCTTTCGAGCCATTTCGGTCCGGCCCTGCTGGGCGTAAAGCCGGGACAATCGGTAGTGGGCGTTCTTCATACCGGGGCGCAGCCGTACCGCAGCCTCAAACTCCTGAACAGCCGGCGCAATCTTCTTTTCGTCGGAGTACAGAAGCCCAAGCTGGAAATGCGCATCGGCGAATTTCGGGTCCAGCCGGACCGCTGCCCGCAGCAGCGCTTCGACCTTCGCCTCCTGGTCTCCGAGTCCCGCGGTCGTATTCCGTCTCCTCAGGCTGAGGGCGTAATAGTAATTGGCTGCGGCGTTTCCCGGATACACCTTCGCGAAGCGGCCCAGCCGCCGGGTTACTTCGTCGCTCAACTCGGGAGCGACGTCGTACATGCCGCCGAGAAAGCCGAGTGCCTTAGTGTCGACGGGGTCCAGATCCACGGCGTGGCACAGCGTCTCCACCGCCTCGGAGTATTGGCCAGCGGAGTATAGTGCGATCCCGAAGCCGACCTGCAGTCTCGCCGAAGCCGGGAACAGCGGCGCCGCGTAACGAAAGACCGTCAATGCGGGCTCGGTAGCCTTGTGTCGCAACAGATCGGTACCGAGGTCGAACAGATTCTTCTCGGATGGATCCATTCGAGCGGCCGTTTCGAACTGTCTGGCGGCGGCATCGAAGTTGCCCGATGCCTCCTCTACCTCTCCCAGCAGGTTGTGCAGTTCGGCTCGATCCTGCCGGGCAATCAGAGTCTCAACCAAATGCCGCGAACCCGCCAGGTCCTTCGCCTCCAGACGCGCGAGAGCCAGGTCGTAGCAGTTATCGTAGTTGACCGGATCGGCGCGCTCGGCCTTCTCCAGATACGGCAGCGCCTGGGCGACTTTGTTCTGGCCGAGATAGAGCTGCGCCAGCTTTCGGTTGGCCGCAAAACTCTCCGGGTGCTCAAACGCCTCACGCCGCAGGGCGCTCTCCTGTGAGGCGACCTGGGCTGAGCAAACAGCGAGTGTCGAGATGAGGGCTGCGGTAGCGCGCATGGGAACACTTGCGGAGCGGGGGATAACTCCGCTCGCTCCGCACGTCTGCTCTGAGATTGTACTGAAGCAACGCCGGCCTAAAAGTAGAACTTCAGCGCAAACTGGAGTTCACGCGCATCGTTCGGGTTGTCCACGGTCGAATAGATCTTGCCGAAGTGCACTGTGTCGAGGAAGTTCGTACTGCCGGGCAAGGCAAAATTCGGCGTGTTGGTCAGGTTGAAACACTCCACGCGCAATTCGAAGCGGCGCTTCTCGTCGACCGGGAACACCTTGAACAACGAGAAATCGAGGCGGTGGAACGATGGTCCCGAAACCTGGGTGTTGGCGCCGCCCAGTGGCGCGTAATTCGTCTGTCCGATCTGTGTCACCACCGGAGGGTTCTGGAACGCGGCGGCGTTGTAGAAATGGTCGATGCTCTGGCCGGTGTACAGGCCCTGACCGGTGAATAAAGCGAAGCAACCCGTACCGGCGCCCGTACCCTGCGTGCAACCTATCACCTGCGGGTTGCCCGTATGCAGAGTCAGGATGTAGTTTGTGGCCCAGCCGCCTAACAGGTATTGCCCCCACTTTCCAGTATTGCCGAGCAACGCGTGCCCGTGGCCGACGGGGAGCTCGTATGTACCGCTGAAAGCGAACATGTGGGCGATGTTGAACGGCGCGAGGCCCCAATCGCCGCGGATTCCGAAGCCCGGCAATTGCGGCGCCCTGAACCCGCCGACACCGCCGCCGCTGAGCAGATCGCCGGCGTCGGTGAGTGTCTTGGACCAGGTATAAGAGATCAAGCCGGCAAAGCCGTGCGAAAAGCGGTGCTCGATTTTCGTCTGCAACGAATGGTAATCGGCCGTCCCGATCGTATCGTCGTAGGACGACCCCGCGGAGAAGTCGGGGAAGGCAACCCGGCTTTGAACATCCGTCCCCGGCGGCAGCAGTTGCGTAGTGTTGTTGGTGCCGACGAACGTTTCGAGATGCCGGCTGAGCGAAGCCACGTAGCCGACGTCGATGGAATCCGACGGGGTCAACTGGTATTGCGCGGTGAAATTCAGGCTCTGCACGTAAGGCGTCTGGTAATGCAATTGGATCCCGCGCAGGTACAACCCCTGTCCGTTGGCCAGCACCGGATTGAGCGGGATTCCAGTCAGCCCGGTCTCCAGCGTCCCTATGCTTCCGTTGGGGAAGGTCGTGGGGGACCACGAGTTCGGCGCGTAGTAGTTGAAGCTGTACTGGAACGGGTAATTGTAACCGAGGCTTGGATAGCCGCCGCGGTTCTCGAAGGCGCCTGAGAACATACCGTATCCGCCGCGCAGCACAAGCTTAGGCGTGAGCTTGTATGCAAAACCAAACCGCGGCGAAATGTTGGCTTTCTGCGCCAGGCTCAGTCCCGAACCACCGTAGCTGTTGCTGTAGACGAGCGCGATGCCGTCCTTCTGCAGCGCTTGAATGAAGCTCGGTGAAAGCCCGGGGTTGTTCTGCCGGCTGGCCGGGATGATGAACTGCGCGCCTGCGCCCGGGTTTCCAGGTACGAAGTTAGCCTGGGCCCCGTACTTTTCTCCGGTCGGAGTGAAGTAATCCCATCTCAGGCCCAGGTTCAGGGTCAGTTTGGAAGACACCTTCCAGTCGTCCTGGAAGAAGGCTCCCAGGTAACTGCGCTGCGCGGCCACGGCGCCGAAGTTCGACACCTGCACCTGGTTGGCGCCGCCGATATTGCCGATTCCGCCTGGGACACTCGGCCGCGGTCGGAGCGAGCAGAAACTGGGCGCGCCCGGTGCTGCCGTCGGTCACGTTCGGGATGGAGGTAAACGGACCGGTGAAATCAAACTCGCCTCGGGAAAATGGAGGCGCTTCCCAGGGGAAGTAGATCTCCTGCATCTCGAAGCCGCCCTTGAAAGTGTGCTTTCCATATATCTTGGTGAGGTTCTCGGTGAACTGAACGGTGTTGCTGAAGCGATCGCTGATCAGCCATTCCGCCGCGCCGAGGTTATTGAGGCCGCCGATGTTGAGATACGGCAGTCCGCCGTTGCCCGCGGCCTGCAAAACCCCCTGAATCCCGTACTTGGCCGGGATGTTGCTGGTATCGTTGCCTGAAGGTTGCACGCGCGAGGTGTGCTCGCGGTTAAACCCGGCGCGCACCTCGTTGATGAGTGTGGGGCTGAACGAATGGGTATAGCTTAGCGCGGCGCCTTGCGTGTTCACGGACTGATCGCCGTTGCCGAAGCCGCCGCCATCCGCGATACCGGTGAACGGGCCGGGCAGAAAGGCTGGATTCTCCGACCAGCTATAGCGCATGAAGAGCTGATCGTGTTCGCCGAAATACTGATCGAGCCGGCCGTCAACGGAGTTGACGTCGTTGCTCAATCCGCGGTTCACGTCGAAGTTGTTATACAACCCACCCTGCGTTGGGGCGGGATACAACTGCATCAACTTGACCGCGTTCGGGTCGAGGCGAGCAGCCGGCATGACGTTGCCCGGGAAGGCGTCGCGCAAGTATTGCCCACTGCCGTAGGGGCGCGTTGTCGCGGGATCGAAAACGGTGCCCAAGGGGTAGGCAGTGCCCGCGGCGTTCGTATTCGACCCGCTCTGCAGCGAAATCAGGTCCGCGAAGTTGGTGAATCCGCTGGCTGCCTCGGCCGCCGTGGGAACCGTTGCGGTGATTGGCACCTGCTGGCGGATCCGGGTACCTTCGTAATCGGCGAAGAAGAACGTCTTGTTTTTCAGAATTGGGCCGCCCACCGTGGCGCCGAATTGATTCTGGCGGAAGGCGCCCTTTTTTTGCCCATTGGCGTTCTGGAAGAAGTCGGCGGCGTCCACGGCGTCGTTGCGCAGAAACTCCCACGCGCTGCCGTGAAGCTCGTTGGTGCCCGACTTCAAGCTGGCGTTGAGTACCGCGCCGCCGGCGCGGCCGAACTCGGCGCTGAAGGAGTTGGTCTGCAGCTTAAACTCGGCGATTGCGTCGATGGGAGGCTTCACCACGTAAGCCGCACCGCTCAGGAAGTCCACGCTGTTGCTGTTGTTATCGATGCCGTCCAGCATGTAGTTGTTCTGGTCGGCGCGCGTCCCGTTGGCCTCGAACCAGCCATTCGCGTTCAGTCCGCGGCCCTCCGGCTGCCCCGGATTCACACCGGTGATCAGGCGCGCCAGGAATGTGTAATTACGGCCGTTCAGCGGCAGGTTGTTCACGGCCTTGCTCTCGATCACCTGACCCACTGAACCATTCTCCGTCTGGAGAATCGGCGCCTCGGCCTCTACATCCACGACAGTGGTGATCTCACCGGGCTGGAGCGTGAAATCCGCTACTAACTGTTGCTGGATGTTAAGCTGCAGGCCCGTCCTGCGTTCTTTCTTAAATCCAGGTTGCTGCGCCTCCACCGTATAAGTACCGATTCTCAACGGTGTGAAAACGTAAGTGCCGGCGCCGGAAGTCCGTATGGATTGCGAAAACGATGTCCCTTCGTTGGAGATCTTGACCACAGCTCCGGGGATCACGGCGCCCGTTGCATCACGGACAACCCCTTGGATCGTTCCAGTATCGACTTGTCCGAGCAATGGCAAGGTCAAGCCGGCGAGTATCAACGGAAGCACCACGCGGTGCATTTGAAGAGCAAGCATCATGGTCGGATCTCTCTTTCCCGATCGGCTCGCTGATGATTGGCCGAGGTCCCTGACCCTCGACAAAACCCCTACGCTGGAGTGAAGATTATCACCGCATTTAAGGACTGTCAACGTACACGGTCGCGAAATCTCGAACAAATCGGCTTCTCGTTCCCCCACGTTCTCCTCCGTGATTTGCCAATCGCCATTTCTTCGCGTCTGACCCGTGTACGTTGATCGAAAACCGAAAACCATGGTAGGCTCGGCCAGCATTAGAGGTGCCCGCCCGAGCGGCGGGTCGCGCATACTATTGATTGCCATGAGCTCAGCCGTGAGTCGGGAAGCGCTCATTGCCCGGCTGCCGCGCACGATGGCCGCTTCCATGAACGAACAACTGGCCCGCCGGAAGCTGCTGTTCCCGGTGGAGCGGCAGTTGCTTGAAAGCCGGCTGGATTGGCTCGAGCACCTCGGCCGGAAGGAGTTCGACCTCCTTTTCGAGGCGGTGAACGCCATCGAGTCGCGCATCTCATTGCCTGGGTTGTCCAAAGAAACCGGAGGCTTTTCGATCGAGAACACCGCCATCATCGCCAGGTCGCCCCTGTACCCGGACTGGCGGAGGGAAATCGAGCGCGCTTTTGCATCGATCGACGCAGGCGCCGCGAAGCTGCATCCGTTAGCCCGCATTCCACGTCTGCTGATTTGTATTTTGCCCGGCGGCCTGCCGGCCGGTCCGGATCCGTGGGCGGACACCCTGCCCGGCGCGACCCGCATCACGTTCGAGCAGGAATTCGGGCAGATCGCGGGCGACTTGCTGGCGGCCATCGCGCGGCGCGAGTGCCCTTCGGCCCTGACACCCATCGAACACACCTGGATCGCGGCTTGCGACGGGCGCCCCTACCTCGATCTGACTGCCGCTACCGTGGTCGCTTGGGACGACGTCGCCAAGCTCCGCCGCGAGTTTCTCGACCGGCTCAACGCCATCGGCAGGACGCTCCGTTCGGTCGATGAGACGATGTCCACGCTGGAGCGGATGGATCTCAACGCGTTGCTTCCACGCCGGCTCACCGGCGATCCGCGCCTGCGCGAATTCATCCGTACCCTTCTGTTGAGCGGCAATGGCGCGCTAGTGATCGGCAACTCGTTTGTCGAATGGTGCGCTTCCGAAGGGCTCCGTCGCGCCCAGCCGCAGGTACTCGTTGCCGCATTCGGCATCCGTGACAAGCCGAAACCGTTCAGCAGCCTCGCCTGGTTCGAAGATCAGACCCGCGCGAACACCGTTCCGGACCAACCCGACCCTGAGGGGTCGCTTGTGGATGCGGCGATGTTGAGCCGGTATGTATACTTGACGGCGCGACGGCTAGCGCCGTATTCCGGGAATACCGTAGCGTGTTTTGCGATGACCGACAGCAAGTCCGCGCTGCTCGCAGCGCCCGATGCAACACGGAACTGGCTGTTGCGCACCGGCCGTCCGGTTTCCGCCCGTGAGATGCGCGAGTCCTGCCTGAACTGGCTGAAATGAAGTTCGCGAACCCCACCGGTAATGTACACGCTCGGGCTTAGAATTTCCGGTATTGACGTTAATATGGACACGGATGGCTAAGATGCTGAGTTCTAATCGCCCGGAACGGCCCAGCCCGAAGCCCGCTGGAATTAAAGAAATCGCGCGCGCGCTGGATGTCTCGATCGGGACCGTCGACCGCGCGCTGCACGGCAGGCCTGGCATCAACCCGCTGACGCGCACGAAAGTCCTCAAGATGGCCGACACCCTGGGCTACCGTCCGAACCTAGCCGCGCGCTTCTTGAAATCGCAGCGCCAGTTGCAGATTTCAGTGCAACTGCCGAGCGAGATCGCCACATTCTTCGATGCGCTTCGATCGGGCATTCGCGAGGCCGCCACTCCGTTCGAACCGGCCATCCACGTCGAGTTCCGATCTTACCCAAGCCTCGGTGAAGGCGATGCCGCGGTTTTCAATGAAGCGCTCGCCCAAGGCGCGCAGGGTATGATTATCGCGCCGGGCGAACCCGCTGTCATGAAGCCGCTGATCCGGAAGGCAGCCAGACGGAACGTGCCGGTGGTGTGCGTCTCGACGGATGCTCCCGGCACCGAGCGGCTCGCGTCCGTGACCGCTTGCCCGTACACCAACGGAGCCATCGTCGGCGAATTGCTGGGACGCCTGGTGCACGGCCCTGGAAAGGTCGGCGTCGTGACCGGCAGCCTGAGCACCGAGGACCACGCCGATAAGCTGCGAGGATTCCGCTCCAGTTTGGCGACGTTCGGCGGCGGGCTGCAGATAGCTCGTGTGTTGGAAGCGCACGACAACGAGAAACTCGCCTACTCCGGGACCAAAGCGATGCTGAAGGAGAATCCAGAGTTGCGCGCCGTCTATGTCAGCACGGCGAACGCCCTTCCAGCGTTGCGGGCCATCGAAGAGTCCGGGCGCGCCGGACGGATTACTGTGGTCACGACGGACCTGTTCCCCGCTTTGGTGCCACTCATCCGTTCCGGACGAGTGCTGGCGACCATCTATCAGCGGCCCATCACACAGGGGCGGCTCGCCTTCCAAGCCCTGCACCGATTCCTGATCGACGGGCAGTGCCCCGTCTCGAAGATCCGAGTGGCTCCTCACATCGTAATGAGCAGCAACTTGGATCTTTTCCTGAAACGCATCGCACTCGACCCGGAGGAGCAGGGCGAAGCGCCGGGCGAACAGTACTCCAGCGGCCAGCCTGAAACCGCGATTGGCTGAAGTCATAGAAGTTTGACTTTGCCCAGGGGACTGGCGCAGTCCCGTTTACGTACACAAAAGAATGCCGAACGGAGCTTTCTCACAATGCTCAAGAAGCGGGTTTAAGATGGGAATCCTGGCTAACATGACACCCGAGAGCCCGATCGAGAGTTACGTGTGCCGGCGCACGACGCAGCCCCCGGCGATGAACGGCAGGCTGGACTCGCCGGCTTGGCAGATGGCCGAGCGGTCGCCGCGATTCGTGGACATGGCCACGGGCGAGCCCGCGTTCTTCGGCACTCAAGCCGCGGCGCTGTGGGACGACGAGTATCTTTACGTTGGCTTCTGGATCGAAGAGCCGTTCGTGCGCGCCAAATTGACCGAGCGCGACGCGCTGATCTTCCAGGAGAACGACGTTGAGGTGTTCATCGACGGCGGCGATTGCTACTACGAGTTTGAGATCAACGCGCTCGGGACCATCTACGAAGTCTTCTTTGTCTGGAAGGACGCATTCGCCAGGTTCGACCATGCGGAATGGGATGTGCTGCGGCGAAATGCGCTGACCTTCGGCGGTAACTACGACAGGTCGGTGGAATCGTTCTGGCGCGGCACGCACCCCCGGGGGCTGCGTTGGGCCTTTCTCGATTACGACATGCCAGGACTGAAGTGGGCGACGCATGTCGATGGCGTCATCAACGACGACTCGGTAGTGGACAAGGGCTGGACGGTGGAGATCGCGTTTCCCTGGTCAGGGATGAAGTGGCTCGCGAACGGACGATCGCTGCCGCCAAAAGACGGCGACGAGTGGCGAGTGTTCTTCGGACGGTTTGAAGCGTTGCGCGCCGGCGGCCAGGCAGTCTCCCCGCAACCCGCGTGGTCCTGGAGCCCCCACGGGGTTTACGACACGCACCGGCCGGAACGATTCACCCGCGTCCGTTTCTCCGAAGAAGAGTTGGTGCTTTGATCTGGCCGGTCCGTGATCGCCTGCGGCGCCGAACGACGTGCTAAACCAAGATTTGGTTCTGGCTACGGACAGCCACCTAAGCTGAACACAGAGAACTGGTCCTCGTTTCCTCCGCCCTTGACACCGCGCATTGTATTTTAGAGATGCGGTGCGTCCGGTCGCACCGTAAGGCACGCAACCAGCGAGGGAGACGACGAATGGTAGCGCCATCATCGGCGAGGTCTCGATGGCAGAACTAAAGGGGTCGATGGACCGGCGCTGCTTCCTCCAAGCGGTCGCCGCCTCCACTGCCGCGTCCGGCGCCTCGTCGGCTGCCACGCGAGTGTTCCAATCGCCGCAAGAATCTGCTATCTCCGGCCACACGCTCCTGTGCGAGTTCGAGACCGTGGGGCAAGCGTGATATCGGAGCCCGCAGTCCATGTGCAGGATCGCGGTTTTGTCCGCGGACTCAACCTGTTCGACTCGGTGATGGTCGTCATCGGCGCCATGATCGGCTCCGGCATCTTCATCGTTTCGGCCGAGATGTCGCGCCTCATCGGCAGTCCTGGGTGGATGATCGCCGCTTGGGTATTTGCCGGCGTGCTGACGGTCTCCGCGGCGCTGTCGTATGGCGAATTGGCCGCCATGCTGCCCCAGGCCGGCGGCATGTACATCTACCTGCGCGAAGCCTTCTCGCCGCTCTGGGGCTTTCTCTATGGCTGGACCTTCTTCACCGTGATCCAGACGGGCACCATCGCCGCCGTTTCGGTGGCGTTCGCGCGCTTTCTCTCCGTCCTGTATCCGCCGGTGGCGGAGAACCACTACTTGCTGGCGCCCGTTCACTTCTCCTCGGGATATGCCATCTCGCTCTCCACCGCGCAACTGGCCGCCATCGCCGTTATTGCGCTCCTGACTTGGACGAATTCCCGCGGCCTTGAATATGGAAAGATCGTCCAGAATCTCTTCACCTCGGCCAAGACCGCGGCGCTGGTCGCACTCATCGCTGCCGGCATTCTGCTCGGCTGGAACCCCGGCGTGGTCCGCGCGAACTTCGCGCATCTCTTTGCGCTCGGCCCCTACGACCCATCTCTGGGCGTGGCAGCGGGCTGCGTTTTTGGCCTGATCGTGGCTGTGTGCGTGGCGCAATCCGGCTCGCTCTTCTCCGCCGATTCCTGGCACAACGTCTCCATCATCTCCGGAGAGGTCCGCAATCCCAGCCGGAACGTGCCGCTCGCCATGGCCCTCGGCAGCAGCGCCGTCATTGCGCTTTACCTGTTAGCGAACCTGGCCTACCTCGTCGTCTTGCCTATGACCGCCATTCAGCACGCGCCGTCGGATCGCGTCGCCACCGCGATGCTGGAAGCGATCCTGCCCGGATACGGCCCGGCGCTGATGGCAGCCGCGATCGTGGTCTCCTGCTTTGGCTGCGTCAACGGGCTGGTATTGGCCGGCGCGAGAGCGTACTACGCCATGGCAAAAGACCGGCTGTTCTTTGCCAAAGCCGGAGTGTTGAACCGGTCGCGCGTACCCGGATGGTCGCTCCTCGTGCAGGGCATCTGGTCGGCGGCGCTCGTGCTGCCTCGCACCTATAATCCGGCGACACGCCAATACGGCAACCTCTATAGCAACTTGCTCGACTATGTAATCTCCGCCGCGCTTCTGTTTTACATCCTGACCATTGCGGGCGTCTTCCGGCTGCGTCACACGCGACCGGACGCGGAGCGGCCCTATCGCGTCTGGGGATATCCGTGGGTTCCCGGGCTCTACATCGCGGGAGCGTCCACAGTACTGGTCATGCTCTTTGCCTACAGGCCTTCGACTACCTGGCCCGGCCTGGTCATCATCGCGATCGGCGCGTTGGTCTATGCGGTCTTGAAGATCCGGGCCGCGGCCGAAGGGCGCGGAGTCTGAAGAGGCTCTAGCGCGCCAGAGTCCCAATCCGAACGGGGAAGATCGGCGGGCGGACGGACTCCGGTTTCCAGCCCATCAGAAACTCAAGCGCACTCCCGCACACGCGACCCTGGCACGGCCCCATGCCGCAGCGCGTATGGAGCTTGGCTTCCCGCCAGCTTTGGCAAGCGCGGACGCGTCCCCAGGTCACATCCTCGCAGCGGCAGATGAGCGTGTCGTCGTGTGGCAGGCTCCGCAGCTCCGGACGCAGTGCGAACGTGCTTTCGAGAGTCGCCGCGAAGTGTCGGCAGGCCTCGCGCGCCCCGAATCGCCGCCGGGCTTGGTCCGCGCGGCCGGCGGCGGCGAAGCCCGCAATCTCACCCTCCACCAGCGATAGCTCCAAACCTCCTATGCCTGTCGTCTCCCCCGCCGCGTACACGCCGGATACCGAGGACCGCTGGTATTCGTCGACTCTCACGCCATGCTCCACGCGACAGCCGAGCAGTTCGGCTAGTTCAGTATTCGGAACCAATCCGAAGCCGCAGGCCAGATAGTCGCACGGCTCCGACCAAGTGCGGCTGCCCTGTCGCAGCGTGACGTTCTCGAGCCTCTCCGCACCCTGCGCCGCCACTGGCCAACACCCCGTCCGGTACGGAATGCCGCGCAGGGACGCTCGCAAACTGATCGCCTGACGCGCCTTGGCCGGATGCCGCGTCAAGGCGAGACCGAATCGCAGCAGACTCCGCGTTCCGGCCTGCTCGGCGATCAGCCGCACGCTAGCCCCGTGCTCGCGCAAGTAGCTCGCCACGGCCAGAAGCAACGGACCGCTGCCCGCCACAATCACTCTCATGCCCTGAACGGGCCAGCCGGATTTCGCGAGTGCCTGCAGCCCGCCGGCGCCCATGACATTGGGCAGCGTCCATCCCGGAAACGGGAGGAACCGCTCGCGCGCGCCTGTCGCCAGAATCAGCTTGGAGTATTCGAGTTCACGGGCGCTGCCATCTGCGCACTCCAGCGCGATGCAACCGGGCCGCGGCGCATCGAACACTCGCGCTCCGGCGATCCAGCGCACGCCCTCCCGCAGCCACGGAAGGCTTTCGTACGCGGCTCCGCGCCAGATCTGCCCGCCGCGTTGCAAGTTGTCGTCGACGACGGTGACCGCCGCACCCGACTCAATGGCGCGGCAGGCGGCGGCCAAGCCGGCCGGCCCGGCTCCGATGACGACGATCTCACTCGGCATTATTCATTCGTCCGTACTTCCATCCCGGCCTCGCAGGCAATCTGGCAACTTCGGCAGTGTTCCTGACCGTTAATCGTGACCCGGCACTCGAAGCAGATCCCCATTCCGCACAGCGGCGCGCGCGGCTCGCCGGTAACCGAACGCCGGAATCCGGTTACACCCGCAATGGCGACCGCCGCTGCGACCGTTGCGCCCGCCTGCACCGAGACGCCTTTGCCGTTGACCGTGAGCACAATCGTCTCAGGCATGGTGGCGGCTCGGCAGATACGGCTCGATCGGAATCGCGGAGACGCGCCGCAGGAGTTGATCGGCCAGCAGCTTCCCGGTCGCGAGCGAGGTCGTGATTCCCAAGCCCTCGTGGCCGGTGGCGAGGTAGAGCCTTTCGCTGCCCGGCGCCGGCCCGATCAGCGGTAGCTTGTCGGGAGTCGCGGCGCGAAACCCGGTCCAGGTGCGTATGGCGCTGAGGTTGGCCAGGCTGGGCATGTACTCGATGGCCCGTTGCAGCATGCGCTGTAGGATCGGCTCATCGATCCCCGCGTCGATCCCCACCTCTGCCGCCCCATATTGGCGCGAGGATCCAATCAGGACCTGCCCGGTCTTGCGCGGCTGTACATTGAACGCCACGGAATCCTCCGTCGTGGAGTGCGCACTCCTCAGATAACCCAGCTCAAGCAGTTGGTGACGCACATACCCGGGGTATCGATCGGTGATCGCCAGATGCCCCTTGCGTCTGCGGATCTCGAGCCCCGGCACGCCGCTTGCCCAGGCGCCGGTCGCGTTCACCGTGAAGCCCGCGGGCAGAAATGAGCCGTCGCCCAGCCGGACGCCATCGGAAGTAAGTTCGGCGGCGCGGGCGCGCTGGACCGAGGCACCGTGCTTACAGGCCTGCTCCAACAAATACCTTGCGGCCGCGGGCGGATAGACCACCGCATCGTCCGCCACCAGCAGCCCGCCGGCGAGACCGGCTCGCAGATTGGGCTCGGCTGCCGCGAGCTCTGTCGAACCCATGACTTCAGAGCGCACGCCGATGCCGTCGTAGACAACCTTCTTTCGACGAACCTCGGCCATCTCCTCTTCGTCGGACGCCACCCAGACGGTGCCGCAGGCCGTGTATTCCACCTCGGCGGGCAGCTGTCTTCGCCAGCCCGGCCCAGAGACGGCAAGAGTACGCGGTGAGCGCGAGTTGCGCGGGCGAATCGTCCATCACCACCAGATGGCCCATTCCCGCGGCTGTTGCCCCGCCGCCGATCGCACCGCTCTCGACCACCACCACCTTCAGCCCCGCCGCGGCGCACTCAGCGGCGCACGCCGCGCCGATAATTCCCGCCCCGGCGATGGCTACGTCCCAGCCGCTCATGACAGCCGGATTCCGTAGCAGAACGGATCGTGCTCGTCCAGGAGCAGATCCGCCTCCGCGTTGATATAAGCGCGCCCGGTGATCTGCGGATAGACCTTGCCGTCCACGACGGTGACCGTTCCCTCGAAGCTGCTGCCGACAATGCTCTCCTGCCGCCAGACCTGGCCTTCGCGCAGCTTGCCGTCCGCATACAGGCACGCGAGCTTGGCGCTCGTGCCGGTGCCGCACGGCGAGCGGTCATAAGCGCGCCCGGGGCATAGTACGAAGTTCTTGCTGTTCGCCCCGGCCAGACTGGGCGGCCCGAAGAGCTCGATGTGATCGATCTCGCGGCCGTCATCGCCCGTGATTCCTTTCGCCGCCAGCGCCTGTCGGATGCGCCAGCTGAACTCCCGCAACTCTTCCACCCGGTCCAGGCTCAGTGTCTGTCGGTGGTCGTCCACCAGGTAGAACCAGTTGCCGCCCCAGGCGATATCGCCCACCACGCGGCCGATCCCCGGAACCTCGACCGGCACGGCGCGCGCCTTCCTGTAGCTGGCAACGTTGCGCAGGCGCACGCTGCCATCTTCGTTCAACTGCGCCTCCACCACGCCGGCGACCGTATCCAGCCGGCACGTTCCGTGGCGAATACTCCTCAGGTGATTGAGCGTCGCCATCAAGCCGATGGCGCCATGACCGCACATACTGAGGTATCCGACATTGTTGAAGAAGATGACTCCGGCCTGGCAGGCCGGATCGTAGGCCCTGCAGAGTAGCGCGCCGACGATCGCGTCGTTGCCGCGCGGTTCACCCACTACCGCCGAGCGAAAATCGTCGAACTCGTTCCGGAAGCGCTCCAGACGCTCGCCGATCGGACCGTCTCCCAAGTCCGGGCCGCCCGCGATCACTACGCGCGTCGGCTCGCCCGCCGTGTGGGAATCGATGATCTTGACTCGTTGCATCGCTGGAAGCCGCTACCCGGCTACCGCGGCCGGCAGCTCCGGCCGCGTGGCGATGGCCTGCCTGACGATCCGCAGAATCTCTTCCCGCTCCGCGCCCACCAGAGGCAGCCGCGGCGCCCGCACCGTCTCCGTGCCCATTCCGGTCTCGGCCATGGCGAGCTTGATACACTGCACCAGCTTGATCCTGGTGTCCAGGTGCAGCAGCGGCGTGAACCAACGGTACAATTCGCGTGCCTGCTGCCACTGGCCGGCCACCGCCAGATCCCACACGGCGATCGTCTCCCGCGGGAACGCGTCCACCAGCCCGGAAATACAGCCTTGCGCGCCCAGCAGAGTGCTCTCGAGCATCAGGTCGTCGACTCCGGCGAACAGTAAGTAGCGGTCGCCCACTAGGTTGTGCAGATCGGTCAGCCGGCGCACGTTGTCCGACGATTCCTTGATCGCGACGATATTGGCTTCGCTCGCCAATTCCGCGAACGCCTCCGGCGGCACATCCACTCCGTAGGAGACCGGGTTGTTGTAGATCATGATCGGCAACCCGGTTGCGTGCGCCACCGTACGGAAGTGCGTGAGGGTCTCCCGCGTGTCCGATTTGTAGACCATGCCCGGCAGCACCATCAAACCGTCGACTCCGGTTTTCTCGGCGTCGCGAGCATACCGGCACGCCAGCGCCGTGGTGTACTCGGCGACGCCGGTCAGCACGGGAATGCGTCCCGCTACGACCGTCTTCATCTCGCGCAGCACCCACAGCTTCTCTTCATACGAAAGCGAAGTGTTCTCGCCGACCGTCCCGAGCAGCACGACGCCGTGAATCCCTGCCTGAATCAGGCCTTCCAGGTGCTTCGCCGTGGCCCGCAAGTCGAGCGACTGATCAGCCGCGAACTGCGTCGTGAGGGCGGGGAAGATACCCTTCCAATTGATCGTCATTCCGTGATTACCTCCAGAGCGGCAGTGGTCACTGAGAGCGGCAGGGGCGTTCTTCGAGTCCGGCTGCCCGCCGCCGCGACCGAGCGCGACTTGATGTTGAGATGATCGGACGCTCGAAACGGTTGTATCTGTCGATGGCGTTCTTTCGGAGAGTCTGTGAGCGGCCGCGGTGTTGGGTACGACCAGGCGGCAGGTCGGCCGCAAAACCCATATCGCCAACTCGAGAATGCAGACCCCGGGGTGGTCATTCTGCCGGGGCGCGCCGGAATCCCGGTCCTGGCCTGCTCGGCCCGAAGACCGGCCAACCGCGGAGCCCCCGCGCGCGCCCGCCCTTCTGGCTACGGCTCCCCGTAGAAGCGCCAGTTGGACTTGTACTCACGCGTCAAGGGCTGTTTCGTCAGGTTGGCGCGGATCGGCTCGATCGGCATACCGTTCTCTTTCAGAATGGCGTCGTGGAACTGGCGGTTCGTCATCTTGCCGGAATCGACCAGCTCCTTGCGCAGGGCGAAGAGTTGCAACCCGCCCAGTAGACAGGCCGCCTGATACAGCGGCGGAGCCTCCTCGAAGGAACGCCGCACCTCCGCAATCGCGTTCTCCCGTTCGTTGAAACTCGATTGGCGGAAGTGAAGCACGCAGGAATGCGTCGCTCAATTTGTATGTGCAACAGTCGTGGATGTCAAATATAATCTGGTCTACGGCAAATCTCAGAATTGGAATATATTGACTTCGTAGTCAGCTATCGTTGTTTTCGAAGAGCGTGTCAACCATGAGAGCATCGAGCGTTCGATCCTGGAGTCTGGCAATAGTCCTCTCGTGTCCGGCAGTCACCCAAGCTGCACAGTTCGTGCTGATCTTGCGGCCGGGTGGAACATCCTGGGAGGTTCAAGAGGCGGAGAAGATCACACTCAACGACAAGGACAAGCTCCGAGCCGGGTCCTCGCAGAAATCCGAGCTTAGAGGAGACGAGTACAAGAAGCTCGCAGTACTGCCGATTTCTCGGCTCAACCCAATCCGCCGTCATGCAGGAGGGTACTTCGTCGTAAGGAACGGAGCCAGTTGGGACCCGGTGCTCCCAGACGGCGCCGGCGCCAAGGGTTCGGTTTCCTATGCCGATCTATGGTCGTCTGCCAAGATCACGATTCAGAAGGACCGCGACAAGAAGAGCCTGGCAGCGATCAGGCCGGAAGATCTGTTCGCAATCATACCGGGCGCGGATACCGGCGACGCACTCGCGAGTCTTCTCACTGATGAAGCGAATTTCAGGGGTCTCGGAGAAAAGGACGCGAACGCCGCATTCGATGAGTGGAGATCTGCATTGGTGGGGTTGGCGCCGTCCATCACTGGGGCTGCCAGCGCCCGAATTCAGCAGAAATTATTGCTGGAGATGCAATCCGCCGCTCAAAAGACCAAGGCAGGATTAGCCTACAACCGCGACTTGGAACTCGGTTTGCGATATGTGGCCATTTCGCAAAGGGTCTATCCCCAAGAGGAGAGCCAGAAAAAGGCTCGCGCTGTTCTGGAGGAGAATAAGTCCTGGCTAGACCAGCGGACCGCCATTCTGCGTGCTTTCAGCGCGGCACTACAGTGGGACGCCTTCCTCGACAGATACGGCGATTTCGCACGCTGGGACAATTCGTTCGACGAGATCAAGAAACTTCAGGAGAAGGCCTACATCGAGAGCGCGAAGGAGCACCGCGCTAAGGCCATCAGCCTTGAAAAGGCCGGGCGGTACTCCCTGGCGCTCAAGGAAGCGCAGATAGCCCAAAAGCGTCTTCCGGGGGATCCGGAAATTGCGGAGCTTGGTCGAAACTTGCGTATTGAAGAAGCGCAAAGTGCGTCCGGGCAAGTCGAAAAACATGGTAGACAGGAACTGCTCCCGGGCAGATTCAATTGAGAGCGCGGCTGATGGAGTGCCGAGAGGTTTATCGGGGACAATAAGTGTGATGAAGCGGAGGACCTGATCAATCATAGCTGTCGCCTTCTAGATAAGGACTCGCCTGCGATCCTGTTTTCGCGGGCGAAGTTGGCGAAGTGCCGAAAAGAGCTATTGAAGGCGCTTGAGATCCTGAACCAGTATGACCGGCGCGTCCGCAAGTCGGAGACGACAGGAGACAGAGTGAGGCTCTACGAATCGACATCAATTACGATCTGCAGAAGCTAAAGAAGAAGATCATCAAGGACTAAATCAACGCGCCAAGGCCAATGGGGACTATGTGTCGGCTTCCTTGGTCGGCGGAGAAGGGACTTGCTTTGGATGGCAACGATCTAGAGTTCCTCCTGGAAGCCGGGAAGGGCCGCGCCATTCTGCGGAAGACTTCGGAAGCCGATCAAGCGCTGAATACGTATTTGCGCCTCTCGCAGGGGCCGGGCGGCGACACCAAGAAACGGCGGGACGTCTACGACCTGATTTCGAAAGTGAAGCAGCCCATCTCCGAGCCAGAAGGCGCTCCCAACTGGTTTAGCGGATACAAATCACCGCCTGGCGTTTTTTATTGCCCAATCAGCTTGATGCCTAACGCCCGGCCTGCGGAGGTACGGGCTTCACGCAAGCAGGCCACATCGTATCAATGGGATAGGGACGCCTTGACTTCGGTTCACGTCGAGGGGCCGCCTGGCGATTTCGACTTTACCGCCTATTTTGAATACTCTGCTGACGGGAAGTCGGTCCGGCGCGTCTCCAGCAAGGCGATCTCTGGGGGCAAGGGGACCACAGCCCCACTTCGGTTCACGTCCGACGGCCCCCTAGGAGAGGGGGAGGGCGCTTACACGGCGCTGCTCAACAATCCGGTGGCGGATCCCCTCATGATCGAGAGGCTGACAGGCACCCGTGTCTCGGCAATCGTAGCCGGAAATCCTTACTTCCATCCATTCGCCTGGACGGGAGTTTATTTGTTTATCGCGGAGTATGACAATCAAGGCCGTGTTAAGTCCGCCAGAGAGGTCCTGTCGGCCCAACAGAAAGCCGAGCAGAAAGAATCCCCGCACAATTTCAAGTTCCGCTGGGAGGGACTGCGTTTGCAGGAGATCATCGAGGACGGTACAGGCGGATACCGGCGCACTATGACGTATGCCGGCGGCAAACTTACTTCAGAGACGGTTTCCTTCAAAGGCAAGGACAGCAAAATCGAGTACCGGTACAAGGGCGATCAATTGGTTGAGGCGTCCGCTGGAGAGGACTGGTCCTTAGAAGGACGCAGCCGCCGTGTCACGTTCCGATAGGTGAAATGCGGAGATCACTATGCTCAGGTGGAGTTTGATCGTCGGCTTCGCGCTTTTCCATTTCGCGCATGCGCAGGAGCCGCCAGACCTGATTTTGCCGCGAACTACGGGCGGTAACTCCGCCAGGGTGGCCAGCGTGGCGAAAGACCCGGCATCCTCGTATTCAGACCGAAAGGAAGCCGCACGGGCCGCCTTGCAGGCCGGCTACAGAGCGGCCACCGTCGACCATAATCGCGGGCGCGCGATGCAGTTGCTGTTGGTGTCGCTCCATAGAGAACCCCTTCTGGCCAAGGCGCTCTACGATATGGGTGTCCTCTGCGCCCAGGATGAGCGATGGCGGGACGCCCTCAGCTTCTACAAAGCGGCCCAACATGCAAGTCCCGATCCGCAGTTGGCCCAACTGGCTGCCGATGAAATCGAACGGGTGCAAGCCATCGAATTGCTGGAAAGCACGCCCGCGGGCAGCAAACAGAGAAGGTTTGACGTCCAACTTCTGGCGGCGATCAAGAAGAGCGCCGACCCGTTCGCCGCATTGGTCGATGCTCGGAATCTCGCGAAACAGGACAGAACCCGGTGGGAACCTCCGGCGCTTTTGGGCCTCATGCACGCAAAGGCTGGCGCGTTCGGGGAATGTGTGAAAGACCTGGAGGAAGCGGTCCGCCTGGCTCCGTTAACTCAGCGGCAGAAACTCCAATCTGCGGCAACCGTTGGGCGGCGCGAGGCCAGTTTCATCGAGCAGGTGAAGACAGCGGACGAACTCTGGGAAAAGCAGCAGTACAATTCGGCGGCTGGGCTTTATGCCGAGGCGTGGCAAAACAGCCCTGACCACTTGGACGTTGCGATGGAAGCCGCAACCGGATTCCTGCTTGCGGACCAAGTGCCCCCCGCGGTGGAAGTTCTGGCCAAATTGCGGGACACGCGGTCTGATGACCTGAGCGCTAAAGCCACTGCCATGCTTAAGGAATTAGGTTCGATTTCAGAAGACGCACGGCGGGAAGCCGCGCGAGAGCGGATGCTGCCCTCAAGCAAGCAGTCGGTAGACGCCGCGGAACGAATTGCCAGTATCGTCGGGCCTCTCTCGAACCGTCAAATGGAACTGACCGCGAAGCCCAATCCTCCCCTGGTCCCGGACAATACGGCTATCATTCCAGTGCCCGACGAAGAGCTTTCGGCTGGACATAACTACAATGACCTGCTTTCAACGGAGAGCGTATTCGCACTTTACACACGCGGGCTTTCCGACGAGAACGCACCGCCGCCCCCGAAGGTGATTACTGAGCCACCGGCCGAAGCCGCTCCTGCCGTCATTCGGCACACTTTAGCGCCCGCGGACGGAAGCACTCTTCCGCCGAATCCGCCGCCCCATCCTCTTTCCGAAACGAGTCGCGTTGCGCCCCCGGCCAGCGAGGCAAGAGCATCCGCGTCACCGGGCCAGTCTGTTTCGGTCGCGAGCAACCCTCGCGGAGCGACCGTCGTGTTCGACGATACCAGTGGACTTGCGTGTTCCGCACCTTGCCGGATCCCATTGACGCCGGGGCGGCACACCTTGCGCGCGACGTTGCCCGGCTACCGCGAGACACTCAAGATCTTCAACGTGGACAAGAAGGCCGAGCCTGTGGAAATCACGCTGGATGCCAAAGGGGGCTTCCTGTACGTGCTGAGCGAAAATCCCGGCGCGACCGTCTTCCTGAATGGGAAGAAGGCGGACTCTCTAACGCCCGCCCAGTTTGCGCTGGCCGAAGGCGAGTACGAGGTCGGCATCCAAGCCGCCGGCGAGGAAGTTAAAACGAAAAAGGTCGCTATCAAAGACGGCGTCTTTGCTCAGGTTAAGTTCTGATGCAAGGGCCTCGGGGGACACCGCCGGTCAAGACGGTGAGGTGACCGGGATTGTCCCGGAACGTTACGGCAATCGAGATCTCGAGTGCGCGGTGGAAGCGGTGGAACGCGGACGGCGGGCAATCCGCCTTTTTCGCATCGGCTGAATACCGTTAGCGGCGCCGCAACACTTCGCGGCCGCGAGGGATCGCGCTGCCCGAGGGGACGCGGCGGTCCAACATCACTTCCATCCCGCCGCCGCTTGGTCCCTCGAGGACGATTTGGCCAGTACCTGGGGGGGCCTTCGATTCGAATTCCATGGTCTGTGTGGCGCCGGCCGAGGCAATATGGCCGCGCAACCGGAGATCCACTCTCTTGCTGCCTCGAAAATCGGGCAAGTCTGCGCGGTAGCGGCCCAGTAGTAAGCCATTTTCGATCCAAAGTTCCAGCAAGACGTTACTAGGTTCGTCGACGGCATTGAATCTCTTGGATGACTCCGGGTAAGTCCAAACCCCAACCAGCGGGTTTGCCGGGGGGTGCGCTGCCGAATCTGATCCAGGAACGTGGTCAGCGGGAGCAGCCGAATCGGGGCGGCCGATTGATGTAAGTGGCGCGGCACCTCCGGACTTCTGCTCCAAAGCGTCTGCCAGCGTCTGGTAATATCGCGTCCAGAGCCGGTTGAGTTGATCCATGAATTGCTGATCGAGGTTCCAATAGGCAAAGGAAGTCACAGTGGCAGGAGCGCGCGAGTCTCCCAGCGGCAGTTCAAACGGCATTTCCGACCTGCGCGACGATTGCAGCTTGAAAGCCAGGTCGATCTCCGGCTGAATGTCGCGGCGCACCTGAGTCCATTCGGGACGATCCCGCAACGTGCTCAGCCTCTCTCTCAGCGCGGCAAGGTGCATGCGGAGTTCGTACATTTGGTCCTGATACACATCCGCGCGAGGAACAGCGGGCTGTCCCGGCCCGAGTTTCGTGCGGTCTCCGTCCAGATACGCGCGGACCGACTCACTGTAGGCGCGCCGTTTGTCCATATAGTGCAGGAAGGCCCCAAGTCTCCGCTGCAACAAGTTGCGGCCCTCTCCCATGGGTTGCCGGAAGATTTGCTGCTCAAGACCCTTGTCCCCGCTCCACCACCTGGTCCATGCCGCCGCCACCTCGTCGGCTGCTGCGCCGATGGAACCCTGGGAGAAGTCCGGCGGGGGGGACAGTTTGTCCGTCTCCTGCCCGCGAAGAACGCCGGCCCCCGACAAAACCAAAGCGGTAACGAGCGCCCGGCAGGCGCGAAGACTAATGAGCGGCAGTGGGCGCACGCGATACCTCCAGCACCTTAAGACCGCAAGGTTGATCCCCGGCGAATGCAAGACGGGCGAAGAAAACCCGACCCATCAAGCCGGGAGCGCGGGATGAGACCCAGCTTCGAATGGTTTCCTTCAGGCAATGGCGATAGACGTCATCGAAGATTGCACAGGCGTAGTAGCGATTTAGGTCCACGCCGTACAGCTCAGACGCGCGGCGGAACACAGCCCATCTTTGCGGCGGAGTCATGATCAGGTGAAACTTGCCACTGACGTTCCAGATGCCTTCCTGAGCTTCCCAAGACGGAGGCTGCAGGATGTATCGTGCAAAAGTCAGGTCCTGCTTCTCGAGCAGCGCGAGCATTCCGCGATTCTGCCGCACCACTTCCGGTAACTGTTCCCCCACATCGTCCGCGAACTCAAGTTGTGTGGTATTCAGGTCCACATCCAGCACCGGAGCCGTGGCGGCAGGTGGTTCGCGTTGTATGCCTTTGCTAAATCCGGCCGCCGCAAGGCTCATCGACGGGGGCAGGTGAGCGGACGACATGGGCGGTGCGAAGACCGTGACGGCAGTTCGCTTCAAATCCGCACGGGAGATCCGGGCCGGAATTGTCTGCGTAGACATTAGCCATGGCGCCAGGAGAATGATCTGAACCATCGCGCCGGTTAGCTTGCGTCCATATGACACCTGCCCGGTAGCCTCCCATTCGAGCGCCCGCTGCAGTCGCAGAGCAGCCTGATCGGCAGCCGATGTATCGCGAGCGGGCAGTGGGCCGTTCATAGCTATGAGCTCTCAGGTAGGCTACGGCGTGAGTAGAGTCTCTCTCGCCCGTGTGCCGTTGCCTTCGCCCAATACATGACGCGCGGCCGATAAACGCCCGTCCCTACTCAGCCGGAATTCCGTATTGTCCTCCGCCGGGCGCGTTTGGGATGTCGGGCGCAACTGGGGTGACACCTCCGTTTGCAGCACGTCCGCGCGCCTGAGGTGGACGTAGTCTCTGGAGGGCATTCGCTCCGTGAGGACGCCGTGCCATCCGCACTCCGGCCGCCGAACCTCCAATGCCCCCGCCGCAGGTTCACCGTACCCCGTCCAGGTGTCCGGGTGGCTCCGATGAATCGATGTTCCGGCGAGCCCTCCGGGTCCTCCAACAGGCTCGCCTCCTTTCCCAGGGTCCGCGGGACGGACGACAGGCGGATTCGGGTCGGCCTTCTTGCCCTTGCGCTTCTTCTTGGCCTTGGCGCCGCCGCCTTGATCGGAGGAACCCCTGCTCTGGGTCAACGATCTTTCCATCGCGCCGTAATATCGCGCCCACGTGGAGCGCTGGCGTATCGCCGCGGCTCGCTCCTCCTCCCAGGTCCGCTGGATGTCGTCAAGCCTTTCGGCTAAAGGGTCGCGGGCCTCCCCGCTGCGGATGGCCTCCTGCGTTTCGGCGACGCCCTCCAGATGGCGAATGCGCAATGCGATGTTATCTTGCAGTGCGACGAGTCTCGATTGTTCTTCTTTAAGCGCCCGCTCGAGGGGCCGGTATTGATCCTCTTGGGGAAGTTCGCGCAGTTGTTTCTCAACCCGCGCCTGGTCGTCGATGTTTTGAGTCTGCTGTGCTTCGAGGTCCTTCTTCAGTGCGTCTGTCGGGATCGACCCCGCACCATCTTGCGTCAGCCGTTTGCGGTTGTCTTGGAACCGCTCGATGACGAGTTGCAAGTAGGCCTGCTTCTTGGCCAATACGTCGTCCTTCAGGACAGCCGCCCGATGGATTCGCCGGCGTGCCTCCTCGGGGTCGATCTTGAACAGCTCTCCAACAAGATTTGGATCGTTCCGCAGCCAAGCCTCGTTGGCGTCGCGGTATTCCGCTTCAGCGACAGCGATGTCAGGGACCAGTTGCACTTTCTGGCTTAGGCACAATGGCCCGCAAGTCATCAGCACCGCGGCGAGTCCTGTCGTAACGCGCGCGAGTGCTCTCAGCGTCCTCATTTGGCTCCGCTTTTCGGCAGAGGCGCTCGGGAAGTCGGCTTCTTCATATTGCAGATTTCCTCGGCCTCCGCGCGCACGCTCGCATACCTCGCACTCAGTTCAAATGTGTAAGCCTCAAGGCTCTGAATGTTTTGCCGGACTTTTACGAGTCGTGTGCTGAGCAGGGACTTGGCCTCTTTAATCCGCACGCTCAACGCGTCGTATTTCTGATTTGCATCGGCGAGTCGTGCCTGGCTGTCGCGAATCTCTCTGATCAGGCGGTCTATTTCCGCCCTGCTCTCCTCGGTGCGCTTGCTGTTCTCGAAGGCGGCCTTATTCCTCTCCAATTGCTCCTCGTTTTTCTTCTCTTCTTCCATCAGATTGGCGAGGTCCTTCTGTTCTTCCTCCATAACAGCCAAGGCCTTCTGTTGGCCATCGGCACGCTTAGTCTCTTTCTCGTTCCAGGCCTGCCAATATTGCTTCTCGGCGTCGAGCCACTGTTGCATGGCGTTCTTCGTGTCATCAAGTAGCCTCACGACTCGGGTGATCTGGCACTTTTGGGTGAGCCTCAGCCGCTCGATCGTTTTCGTGTTGCTACCATTAATCTCTTCGAATCTTGACCTCAACAAATCGGCATTTCCACGTAATTGGGGGAAAAGATCGCCCTCCATCTCCGAGTTCTGTCCCGGAGCGGGAGGCTCAATCCGCTCGCTGGGGATCTGCTTGGTCTCCTGTGCCGGAGGGCGTTCGGACGCCTGAGCGCGGAGCGGCGCGCTCATTGGCAGCATGCAGACGACAATGGCCGAGATCAAAACCTTCATAAACTCATCCTCAGACTTACGAAAAGATGCCATGTGCTATGGAGTGATTCGGAACGTGAACTTCTTCACCGCGCGCTTCTGATAGTAAAGCGTCAGGATGTAGGTACCGACGGTCGGTTCATCGCCGTATTCCATCAAGTGGTCGAGCGTGGTCGATCGGTTGTCGTGGACAACGCCGTCGACCGCCCATTCCAGGCGAAATGGGCCGCGCGGTTGCGTACGCCCTTCGAATGTGACCGCGGCTTTAATGTCACCTTGCGCCAGTTCTCCATAAGTCTGGTCGCCATACGCAAAGCTGGTTCCCTCCTGAATGGTACGGTCCCGCGAGAATACCTGAATTGTGAAAGCGTTCGCGACAGGTTCGACGGGTGTGGGCGGAACCGGCCTTTCCTCCTGGAGATCCATCCTGGCCTCCACCACCCTGCCACCGGGCTTCGCGCCACCTCCAGGATCCTTCTTCACGGGCTCGGCGGCCGGCAGATCCCGAACTGGGGATGGTTTACTTCTGGCTGCTTCCTCGACAGGCGCAGTCGACGTCGAAGACTTTGCCGGGTGGGATTGCGAAACAAGGGTCTCGACGGGTCGAGCGGGCTTCGGCTTGTAACGATACGCGAGTCCGGCAGCCGCCAACAGCAGGACAGCAAGTCCGCCGAGTAGCTTCGGCCACTGCCGTCCCACGTAGACGCCGACGTCGCTTTGTCCGCGGGCGGCGAGAGCAGAGACGAAGTCAATACACGATGCAAAGCGCCGGGCCGGATCCCGGTCCAACGCCCGCATGATCGGTTGATCTCGTGCCGGAGAGAGATGAGGTTTGACCTGCGACGGCGGGGGAATCTCGGAGGTGAGAATAGCTGTCTTCAAGTCCGAATCGCCGGCATACGGGGATTGCCCCGTCAGCAATTCATACGCAATGACAGCAAGCGCGTACTGATCCGATTGTGCATCGACCGATTGCGGACTGCTCAAATGCTCGGGGGATAGATAGCGGTGAACGAATTGCGGCGCCAGCGTCGCGCGCGGGTCCGCGCCCGCTCTCGGCGAGATCGCGAAATCCGCAATTCTCGCACCTTGATCGGACAGGAAAACGTTCGACGGCTTCAGGTCACCATGAACTATTCCGTGGGAATGGGCGAAGTCCAGCGCACGCGCCAATTCTCGCAGAAGCGGCTCAATCTCTTCCGCCCTGATCCGCCCCCCAGACATGGCCGTTTCGAGAGTCTCGGCGCCAACGTACTCAGTTGCGATGAAGGCTTCATTATCCTCGTCAATAACATCGAGCACTGGCAGAATGTAGGGGTGAGTCAATCCGAGAGTCCGCCTGCCGGCGTCGAGAAATGCCTGACGGCCGTGCTGCCATGTTTCGCTTCCCGGCTTGGCTTGGGATACAAATTGCCTGATTGCCACCAGACCATCGCTCGACTCGGCCAGATAAATGACGCCGGCAACGCCGGAGCCGAGACGCTTAACTAATTGGTAACCCTCGGAAAGGCTCACATGTCCTCGCAATACACTCGGGACTGACTGGCTTCGGACCGCCAGTTGATCGTGTAAATTCTACATCAATTCCGCTGACCGCAGACAAATCGATTAACACATCTCCAGCAGAAGGAAGCATCGCTGCCTTTCTTACTGTTTCCACTCCCTCAACGTTCGTTCGCCGCCTTTCGCGGCTGTAGTTGCACCACAAACTCGCTGCCCGGCGCAAACACCAGCTGCGGGAATCTCGTCGTGAGACGCAAAGTTGACGACGCTCCGCGGGCGAACACTCCGATCAGCTTGCCCGTAATGCCTGCTCCGGTCGATTCCAGGGCCGCCCCCTCCTCGTCAACCCCCGGTTCGCGGCGGCTGTTCAGGGCTTCCACCAACGACGCACTCACATGGAACGCCTTGTCCTTTGCATGAAGGGTTACAAAATCAAACTGGACGCTCGACACCTTCGCAGAGCCGCCGCCAGCTTTCAACTCCCGGATCACGCCTTCCAGGATTGCTCCCTGGAAAGACGCTGGTTCGAGCACACGCGCTGAAACCATATCTCCTTTGCGGTTGAAGTTGGTCGAGAGCGGCGCCAGCAGCCGGACCCGCCACTTCTCGCCGTTAGGAAGGGCAGTCTCCGCATCCTGTGCCGTGGCGGCGGCGAGGAGAAGCACCGGCACGAAGAGACGCCTGAATCCAAAGTTGTTCGCGGAATAGTGAATCCTCATTACATTTCCTCGACAGGCGGGCTACTTGCCAATATCGCCAACTTTGAACCCAGGCCACAGTTCGACCTTGTCCAACTTCACTTCAATCCCGTGCCCCTCGCTATCCGGCAGGCGGATTGTAGTGTGCCTGGGGTAGCGCGGGACTCTCCCTCTTGACGCCTCTTCGTTGCCCGTGACCTTTCCATAGTCGCCGAACAAGATCCGAAGCCCGGATCCAAGTCCTGCCTTCGATTCGTATTCCACGGCGCTCGGCAAGAGATCGGGACCGAGTGTCAAGTTGTATACCGAATCGGAAAGTTCCGCCCGAAGGTGCTGGTCTGCCAAGGGCTTTTCGTCCGCTGTAGGCGCTGTCAATCGCACGGAGGGCGAAAGGAGGCTCTGGAGAACGGGACCCAGATGATATTGGGCGAACGCCCTTAGATTGGGCTCGAGCTTTACCGCAACGGCGGGTTGAACGCTTTTCGAGCCGCGCAGTGGGAATTGTCCCTTCTTCCTCTGGATGCATTTCTGGCCGTTGCACTGGTAGATTACGATGCCCGCGGAACTTTCGGCTCTCATTTCGATCCAAGTAGAGGATCCAACGCTTAGATCGAAGTTCCACTCGGTTTGCATGCCTTCCGCGTAGGAAGTCATCGAGCCGCCGCCGTTCAACGGAGGGAAGTTCTTCGTCTCGGAATCCACCCCCAGTGCGCTGAGCACGAGAGCGAACAGCCGCTTTCCGTTCTCGCCCCTGGTAACGTCGTTCGGCTCAAGGGCGACTGACAGTTCGGATACCCCTCCCGCAGTGATCTGGGCGGTTTTTTGCTGAGGATTGTATCCCTCTTTCGTGAAGTCAACGGTTACTCCGCCAGTGGCAAGAGCGACAACTACCAACTGCCCTTTCGTTGTGGTTCCGGCGGACCTTCCGCTGAGCTTGATTTCGCATTCGGCGGGCGCGCATCGCAGCGCGAGTGTGCCCGTGGTAATGCGTTTGGGAGCCTTTTCGACGACGAGGTCAAGAATGCGTTTTGTCGCGCCTCTTGCTGAAAGCTCATTCAATGTCGAGGTCTCGGCATAGAAATCGACACCTCGCTCCTCAACCCAGCGCAGGACGTCCTGTTCGTCCAGGACTTTGTCCGCCAAATTCCCCAGTATCTCCTCCAGATTGGCCACCGTCAGTTTTCCGGTCTTCGCATCCTGTAGAGTTTCGCTGCTAGCAGTGATGACTGCCACGCGGGGATTAAGCGCCCATTCGGGACGGTGCGGTGACGCGACGATTGGCAGCAGCAAACCGACAAGCACGAGGAGCATGCTAATTGCCTTTACCAGCCCCCTTCCCGTATTTATCGAGTAGCTCTCTCCTCTTATTAACCTTGTCCCGCAATTCTCTGGCCTTTTGATTGTCATGGTCCAGCTTTTCAATGTCGTCGAGCGCACGCTCGGCCTCGTCCAGATTGCGTTGATCCCACGAGTCCTCCGCCCTCCGCAGCATTTCATCGATTCGCCTCTTTGAAGCCTTCTTTGGCAAACCAGTGATCGCGTTCCCGAAACCTGTCCCCGCGACGCCCGGGTTCAAGGCCGGCGCAGCGGCTAGCCGGCCCGGCAGAGAGCCGGCCAGCAAACTCTCGATCTGCCGCTGCATGTCTCCCACCCTGCCGTTCAGCGACGGCTCGTCTTTCGCGGCCTCCAGATAAGCGCGCGCGGTTTCGATCTGGTCGCGCCACGCGCTCGCGGGTTCCCCGGCGCTCTTCTTCCGACCCGCCGCGCTCAGGTTGAGTCCGGCCAATTCAAGCTGCGCCTCGCGCGCCACCTTAGTTCCAGGCAACCGGTCGAGCAATTCCTGAAGCGCCCGCGTCTCCTCGCGGATCTCGTCGTCACTGGCCGATCCCGTATTCCAGAACCAGCGGATCAAGGCAAGTTTGGTTTCCGGGTTCGCGCTGTCCCAATCGCGCAGGTCCGAAACTCGCACGTAGCCGGGGCGCAGTGCCTTTGGGCCTACGAACTGTACCCAAAGCCACATCTGGTCCCGCGCGCGCGGGATCCGCAGCACGTTCACCCGATCGCCACGCTTAAGCGTGGCTATACTCGAGCCCACCCGCGCTTCCTCGTAGAGGACAGCATCGGCCGATTTGACCTGTGCGGTAGCCACCGCCGGTTGAACCGGCGCCGGGCGCAGAACTAGAAACACTATCGAGGCAGCGACGAGGCAGAACGCCAAACTGGCCGCGCCGATGGCAGTCCAGAGTCGCCGAGACGGCAGCGGTAGTAATTGTCTCCACCCAGCTTCGATCCCGCGCAGCGTCCTCAAGCAGATCCGGTAGGCATTGCCGCGGAGGCGAGCCGCCGCGGAGACCGGCTCGGGCTCCATTGCGTTGGAGCTCCGCGCATCGGGCAAGCCCGCAGTCGGCCGTGGGGGCTCCCGGCCCACTGTGGTGGTCCCTGCCTCGAATGCAGCGGCGTCGCGAACCGGCTCGACCGCCTCCGGCGTTGACACCGGCTGCGCGGGTGGAGCCGCGGGCAATCTTCCGCCGCACTTTATGCAGTAGGCTGCGGCTCTTCGATTCGTCGTTCCGCAATACCCGCAGGTCTTTGGCGTTGTACCTGGGTCTCCAGTCGTGGCACCGCCGCTTTGTCCGGCCGCAGCTGGTGTCACGATTGCCGAAGCCTGTGTCCCTCCCAGGGGAGGGTCGTTCGGTATCGCTCCAGCGTCAGCTTCCAGTTCGTTCAGCCTGACTCGGCACAACTGCACCGCGTCCTCGAAGCGCGGATCAACCGCGCCAATGGCGGCAAGTTGGCTGAACGCCTGCCTCGCCAACGCAGCATCGCGCCTTCCGATGGCGGTCTCGAATTCCGGGATGAGCCGCATCAGTTCAGACAGATGCCACTCATGGATGTCTTCTCCCGGTGGAGGGGGGCGGAGGAGCGACATGTCCAGGTCGGTTATGGGAGTCTTCGAATCGGCGGCACGCAACTCGCGATCCGACGGCAGTTGGATCCGCGAGAAGGAGGGTGAGGCGTTTTGCAGCACCGCATCCAGAACCGCGCGGAAATCGGCCGCCATCTCGTCGCCGGTTTGATAACGAAGATCCGGGTTCTTCGCAAAGGCGCGCTCAAAGATTTTCTCGAGTGGGGCAGGGAGCCTGGAATCGTATTCGAACAATGAGTCCGGTTCATCCTGAACGATGCGCCGGGAAATCACATCGCCCTTGAACGGGTGAGCGAGAACGAGGAATTCGAAGAAGACAACTGCCGCGGAGAAGAGGTCCGCCCGCGCATCCGCTGGCTGAACCATGATCTGCTCTGGAGCCATGTAGTTCGGAGTTCCGAGGATCTTTCCCGCGACTGTCAGCCTCGAACTAGGGAGGCGTGCGATGCCGAAGTCCAGGACCTTCGCAATTCGGCCGTCGACCAGAAACAAATTGCTCGGTTTGATATCGCGGTGGATTATTCCGTGGAGGTGTGCATGCGCCAGTGCGTCACAAACCTCCGCCATTGCCTTAATCTTGACTGGTAAGGCAATTTCCGTCCGCGCATCGATAAGTTTTCGAAAATCAAGTCCACGCAGAAGTTCCATCGCGATGTAAGCCGTGCGATCGATTTCTCCAAGGTCGTGAACGACGACGATGGAAGGATGTTGCAGCCGCGCACAGGCACGTGCCTCACGATAGAACCGTTCGCGGAGTTCGGGCTCCACCTCCACGCCGGTTCGAATAGTCTTCAGAGCGACTTCGCGGTCCAGAACGGTGTCACGAGCCCGGTAGACGGTTCCCATGGAACCCGTTCCGAGTTTGTCGATTATCTCGTAGCGTCCAAGAGTGCTCATACTGCGACCGGTAAGCTACCTGTACCGCAACACGACAGCCGAAACATTATCGGGTCCGCCGGCGGCATTAGCCATTGCGATCAACCGCTCCACGCACTCCTCCGCCGTTGCGCTGCTTTCCAATAAGGCCTGAATATCAACTTCTGGCACGACACTGTACAGCCCGTCACTGCACATGAGAACCACATCGCCGCTTTCGAAAGAATCCTCGGTGAGATGCAGTTCGACGTTCTCATGCGAGCCGACGGCTTGAGTCACAACGTTCCGCATTGGGTGAATCGCCGCCTCCTCGCGAGAAAGCAGCCCTTTTTGCAGCATGGTTGCAATTATCGTATCGTCCACGGAAACCTGCTCCAAACGGCCCTGCCGAAGCCGATAGACACGGCTGTCGCCGATATTCGCCGCAACAAGCCGCCCCTCGCCGAGCAGTACCGCCGCGACAGTCGTGCCCATTCCGGCGCACTCCAGGCTCTGCTCCGCGGACCTCCAGACCTGCCGGTTCGCAAGTCGAACTCCGGTTGCCAACCGGTTAGCGTCCAGCGAGATTTCGAAACTGTATCCAAAGGGCCAACTGACGTCGTACCGGTCCTGGGTCATACCGATGTAGTAATGGATAGCCGCCGCTGCAAGGTCGGCCGCGACACCTCCCCGCTGCGGTCCGCCCATGCCGTCACAGACGACGAAAAGGCCCAATGAAGTATCGAAGAGGATGCGATCTTCGTTGTCAGTCCGAGCGCAACCGCGGTCGCTCTTGCCATACACTTCGAGCATCATGGGACTAAGGATTCATCTCCTGATCTGCCAACTCGTTCCGAGGCCTACCGTCCTTTGCCGGTCAAGGCGGCTTTCAGTCCCGGCGAGGGCGAGATCGACCATGTCAAAACTATCACAGAAATCGCCTTGGCGGTCCTTCGAATTCTCACACGGGTCCCCGGCAAGTCTACGGATTCCGTGATTCCCCCGCTCTGGAGGACCGCCGGCCGTGTGGCGTTCTCAATTGCAGCGAGGCATAGTTACTTCACGCCATCTTCCTCGAGCTAAATATCGGCGTTCAGCCCACTTAATCGCGCTATTATGAATTGGTAAAACAGGCAGTCTGCTCCTCGATCCCGCACGGTGGAAATGTCCCTGGGTGCCCTCTCGCCGGGCTTAAGGTGCCGGCTCCCAGGCGCCCGGCGCCCCCGCGGACGGGAGTGGCAGGCCGCGCAGCGTATGAAGAGACAATTCGGCCGGTACGTTATTGCGGACGAAGTCGCGGATGAGTTGGGCCGAGGTTCGTTCGGCCGCGTATACCGCGCATTCGACCCCAACGTGAACAGGTACGTCGCCGTCAAAGTCCTTTCGTCGGGCTCTGACCCCGACATGCTCAGCCGTTTTCAGGACGAATCCAAGACAGCCGGCAAACTGGAGCACGAAAACATCGTCAAAGTGTATGATTTCGATCTGCAAGATGGCATGCCCTACCTAGTCATGGAGCTCTTGGAGGGTGTGACGCTTGAATCCATGATCAAGACCAGGATGTTTTTCGGGCACCCCATCCAATTGTTGGACGAAGTGGAAATCATGTTCCAGGTCGCGGCTGGCCTGCAATTCGCTCATGCCCAAAACGTCATTCATCGTGACATCAAGCCAGGCAACATCATGGTGTTACCGAATGGCACCGCGAAAGTGATGGACTTCGGGATCGCCCGGATGATGGACAAAGGTGGGACTCGCCGCACTCGACAGGGCGATATCGCCGGGACCATTCTCTACATGGCGCCGGAGCAGTTCAAAGGTTGCGACGCGGACAAACGAACCGACATTTTCTCCTATGCGGACGTCTTCTACGAACTGCTGACTGGGGAACACCCGTTTTTCGCATCGGACCCCGGAACGGTGATGTATCGCATTTCGGCGCATGATCCGCCGCCGATTCGTGAACGGCTCCCGGAATGCCCGGCGGCTCTGGAATCCATGATCCAGCGGTTGATGGCCAAAGACCGCGAAATCCGGCCCGACAAACTGGAGGAAGTCATCTTCGATACGCAGCCAATCTTGCAGGGGCTGCGGCAAGAACGGGCGGCGGCCCTCGTCGCTGGAATCCCGGCTTTGATCGGCTCCGGCGATCAGAAAAGTGCGCGACAGGCGATTCGCCAGGTGCTGGAATTGGATCCGCTCAACAGTGTGGCCCGGCGCCTGCGCGACGAACTGCTGGATGAAGACCGGCGGAAAGCCATTCGCGCCCGCGTCCAGGCACTAAGCCAGGAAGCCGAGGATCATGTAGCCTCGCGCCGATTCGGCGAGGCCGTACAGTGTTTCGAGCGCGCTTACGGACTCGACAAGTCCGACGGATCGCTGCGGAGCCGTCTGGACGAAGTGAAGCTTGTCGCGGAGAACGCTCGTAAGGCGACGCGGTGGCTGGGTGAAGCCCGCGCCGAACTCCAGCAGGGGCGATTGGAGACCGCCCTGGAAAAGTGCGAACGAGCGGCGGAATGCGACTCCGCAAATCAGGAGGCGGTACAACTCGTCTACGAGGTACGTAAGCGGATCAAGGAGCGGTGTGACAGGAACTCGCTCGTCCGCGCAAAGGAACATCGCGACCGCGGCGAATATGAAGCGGCGCTCGCGGTTCTGGACCGGATCGAAGATGGGTCGGCGGCAAAAGTCGAAGCGGTACTTCTTCGCGGAATGGTCGAGCGTGACCGTGTCGAGGCGGAGATCCGTCGACGGCGGCAATTGTTCCAGGCAGCTTTGTCCGAAGCTCGGGAGTTGCTCATCGCGCATCGACTCGACGAAGCGCTTGTGTCAGCCGAGGCTCTGGACACCAAGTACCCGGAGGAGCCGGAAGCAGCCGATTTTCTTTCCGAGGTGCGCGAACATCTGGCCGCCCGAGGGCGGCTGGAGGCGGTGGGCAGAATCACTCTGGCCGCTCGAAGCCTGGTCAAGGAGGATCGGCTTTCGGATGCCCGAAACGTCATCGAAGAGGGGCTGCACTCCTATCCCGGCGACACCAATCTGGTACGCCTGCTCCAAGTGGCGGCGGCGCTGGCGGCGGCGCAGGAACGAGCCGCCCGGATCGGACACATCGTCGAGCAGACACATTCCCTCGCCGCTGAGCGGCGCATCGACGAAGCAATGCTGATGATCGATCGCGCGATCGCGGAATATGGCAACGAGTTTTCCCTCGCGGAACGAAAGCGAGACCTTGAGCTTGAACGCGCGAGAGCGGAATACGCCGCCAGCCTCGAGAAGACGCTCTCTGACGCGCGCAGCCTCCTAAAGAGCGAGCGGTCTGGCGAGGCGGCCGAATTGCTGGAGGAAGCGAAGTTTCGATTCCCCGGCGAATCGGAACTCGCAGTGCTGCTGTCTGAGGCGCGAGCGGCGCGTGCGGCCGAAGAGGAGCGTGAGTTCGTTCTGCAAACGCTTTCTGAAGTCGCCGCGCTGGAAGCGTGCGATCAATTTGGGTCGGCGATGTCGAAGATTGAGGCCGCGCTGGCGCAATACCCCTCAAACGCCGATTTGCCTCCCGCGGTTGAGAGGTTGAGCCAGAAGCTGCGAGAACAAGCCCGCCAGCGGATGTTGGCCTCTCGAATCGGCAGAATAGAGGCAGCCATCCAAGCGGGAGATTGGGAACGGGCGGAGGTAGAAAGCCACGACGCAGAGAGCGTATTTCCAGTCGAGGAAGCTCTCGCCCGGTTTCCAGACATAATCGCGGAAGGGCGGCGGAACGCTGAACTCGAATTGTTGCGAGGACGCGTTGAGGCCAGCCTGAGCCGGATGGATCTGGAGGTCGCGGAGAGTCAACTTGCCGCGGCCGGCGAAGCCATGTCGCATGAACCCATCTGGCAAGATCTTCAGCGTGGGTGCCAGCGCCTTCGGCGCTACTGTGCCAACCTTGCTTCGGCGGAAAGCGCTCGCAGCGGGAAAGATTACGCACTCGCCGAAGAAATCCTCAGGTCTTCGATTGCCGATGCTCTTGACCAGCGTGCCAGCAAGCTGCTCGGCGAGGTGTTGGCGGAGCGGCGTGCGGTTGAAGAGGCGGCCCGCCGGGAAGAGGAGCAGCGCCGCCGCCGCGAAGCAGAGGAAGCGCGCCGCGAGAGGGAGAGAGCGGCAATAGCACGGGGCCGGGCGGAGGCGGTTAGCCATTCCGGGAAAGCAGAATACAGGGCGGCGATTGTGTTGCTGGAACGGCTTGCCGGCCAGTATCCCTCGTGCACTGAGATTCGGCAGGATCTTGAATCGGCGAGACGCGAATGGGAGCGGCAGCAACGCGAAGCCGAAGAGCAGGCACTTCGAAGGCGCGAGGAGGCCCTCGCGGCCGGACGCGGCGAAGCCGCCGAGTTACTCCGGAACGGTGATGCGCCGGCGGCAATCGAACTCCTCGCTAAATTGGAATCGGAATTCCCGGATGACATCGAACTGCGCCAGAAGCGTGAGGCGCTAGCTCGCGAACTGGAGGAGGCGCGACTCCGCGGCGAAGCGGAAGCCATTGCTGCACGGCGCAGTGAAGCGGACGAGTTGCTTCAGAATGGCGACTCCGCGAGTGCGATCGCATGTTTGGATCGGCTTGCGTTGGAATTCCCGAATGACGTTGAGATACGCGGGCACCGCGAGACAATCGTCCGTAATCTCGAACGCCAGCGGCTGGACACCGAAGAGAGAGGACGCAGACAGCGTGAGGATGCTATTGCAGCCCGGCGCGCGGAAGCCGCCGAGTTGCTGCGAAGTGGCAACGCGTCTGGTGCGATAGCGCTTCTCGATCGACTCGCATTGGAGTTTCCGGATTGCGCCGATATCCGGCGCGACCGGAAAACGGCGGTCCGGGAAGAGAAGCGCCAGCGGCGCGAAGCGGAAGAGCACGCGCGGCAGGAGAGTGAACGCGCGGCGGTCGCGGAAGGAAGAGCCCAGGCGTCGGCTCTGTCAAGCCGAGGGAGTCATCGGGAAGCTGCTGCCTTGCTCGACCAACTCGCCGCGCAGTACCCCGGCAACCAGGATGTGCGGAAAGACCGCGAGGCTGCGCGGAGTGAGTCGGAAAGGCGCCAACGTGAAGTCGAAGAGCAAGCGAGGCGCCGGCGTGAGGAGGCCATTGCTTCAGGCCGCCAGGCAGCGGCTGAGTTGCTGGCGGGCGACAACATCCAGGGCGCGATTGCGATTCTCGATCGGCTATCGGTGGAGTACCCTGAGGTGGTTGAAATCCGCCGGGACAGAGCCGCGGCCTTGAGCGATCTGCAACGGCGGCGGCAACAGGCCGAGGAACGGGCACGGCAAGAGCGCGAGCGCGCAGCCATTGCAGAGGGGCGAGACCGGGCGGCAACGCTGGTCCGCGAGGGCAGTCACCAAACCGCGGTAGCGTTGCTCGACCAACTTGCAAGGCAGTACCCTGGCGATCCGGAGATTCGTAAGGATCGGGAGGCGGCTTGGCGCGAGTGGGACAGGCAGCAACGTGAAGCCGAAGAACAAGCTCGCCGGGAACGCGAACTGTCGGAGATTGCGCAGGGCAGAGTCGAAGCCTCCGCGCTTATGAAGAACGATGACTATAAGGCGGCTCTTGCACTTCTCGATCGCATGGCCCTGCAGTTTCCAGATGATCCCGGGATTGCACAGGATCGCAAATTAGCGTCCCAGGAACTGGAGCGGCAACATTTTGAGGCGGAAGCTCGCGCCCGCCGGGCACTGGCATCGTTCTCGGGCCGCAGCCAACCTGTCGATCCCGGAAGAACGATCCCTTATTCCCGGACAGCCTCGGGGAAGCAGTTCAAGCGCCGAAGTCCTGGACCGGCCCGCCGTTCGGATGCCGCGACGGTCTCACTCACCGCGAGGAGACAACCGGAACCTGGGATTGGTGGTGACGCTGGAATTCCGGCTGCCTCCGGCGCACGGTCGCCGTCTGGCGAGACCGCGGGGCACCGGACTTCCGGCGCCTCTCACCGCTCATCAGCCGAAGGGCAGCCCGTCGTAGGGCCCACCCGCGAATGGAAGCTCACGCGGCTGTTCGCCGTTGCGGGGAGTGCGATTGTGACTGTCCGAAACGCGATCGCGGGATTTCTAGGGAGAGGCGACTGATCTGTAGCCGTTCCGATCTTGGGCCCATCCGCCGCGGCGGTTCTTGGCTGCTAAGGCAAGCGGCAAACCGGGAACCCTGCCTTTGCAGACGGCCCGGGAGGAGTTAATGCGTGGCCCAGGCAGATCGGCTCCCCAGCCCAATCGGCAAATAGCGCTGGCGGCGGGGATTGCCGTCGTACTCCTCGTCCGCGCATACCCGTCAGAGGGATCGCAAGAGTCCTCCCAAGCTGCGGGAGCGGTTGTTCCGGTGCGCTGGATCGAAGCCCCGAGATTCAGCCGGGTCATCGTGACACTTGTGAGGAACAAGCTCCAAGGTTGAGCGAGCGGCGGTCCAGCGCGAGGCCGCCCGTTAACCGGATTTCGATCTTGTATTCCTTGGTTTGATTGTTACTGAAGTGCTGTCGGGTAGTGGTGCCGCTCTTCGGAACCCAATAGAACTCGCCGGCGTAGCCACTCTCGGAATTGAAAAGCCACTCGAACAGCGCCCAGCGCCCGGCCGATTCTGGTGAGAACAGCTCATGGGCGGTGCCCGAGTCGAACTCGCCATCCAGGCTGAGTCTCTGCGAACTGTTCAAGTCCCAGATGATATTGCGGGCATCGCCCCCTGCCTGCAAACTGAAGTGCTGGTCGTCGATCGCCAGATTCAGCGACTTGAGTTGATTGAACTTCAGCGCCCGCAATGAGAGGCTGATCCTGCCCAACTGCCCGCCACTCTCGAGCAGCCGGTCCCACTGATACAAGCTGTTGAAGAATGCCAGAAAGCGCGGCTGCACTTTGAACTTCGGACTGGGTTTCTCCAGACAAGTGTCGCCGCAAATGACGCTATCGCGCAGAGACTGCTCATACAGTGGCCACATTTCTCCGCCCTGTCGATCGAACAGTCTATGGATCTGATCCAAAGTGGCGCGCCGTTGCGATCTTGGGTTGAACGGAAACGTGTCCGCCGGGAAGGCGGCGCACAGATTCTTCCCCGCGCCATTGACTGCGTCGGCACTCTGCCTGCCTAGCAGTTGGTGGACGCTGGTAATGGGTTCGAGGAGAATGTGCTTCACTGCCTGGTCGGTCTCGCCCTTGAACGACGCTGCAAGCTTGTTCGTGCTGTCCTCGGCATCGTTGGCGGCCGTCCGTGCTTCTTCCAGGTCCTTATCGTGAGCCAAGCCAGCCTCCGCGGCGCGCGAAAGTTTGGTCTTAAGCCGCTCAAGGCTTGTCAGATAATCGCTCGCAAGGAAATCCTGAGTCGTCGGGGCAACTGCGCTCGTCGGTTGGAACATGTCTTTCATCGCTCCGATGGATCCCGTATGCTCAGTAGCCAATCCAATCAACCGGAGAAGATGTGAGCGCCGGTTAGACATTATTTCGAGCTTGGCTACTGCATCGGGTAGATTGTGATACGGCACGATGCTCGCCGACTCCAGGTACTTCTTCCATGCCTGCTGGTACTCGGCTATGTATCTGGTGCGGTACTCGCCAGCTCTCGCCGATGGATCTTCCGGCTTGAACTCGCCGCTTCCACCCAGCACCCAGGTGTCCGTCTTCAGAAACTCCGCGGGGTGATCCAGTGCCTCCCGCATCTTCTCCCATCCCCGAATGGTAAACCAGGCGGGTACAGTCGTACTGTCGTGGACTGCCTCGTTGGGGTACAGGACGTCGTAATTCACCGCTCCGATCCCACGGCCGGCATATTGGAGCAGCGATTGGTACTGATCGTAGTGGCTTCTGAGATATTCCTGGGCAGTGCCGATCATGTTTGGATCGGATTGACACAAACAGGCGGTTTGATAGTCATGAACGGAAAGCAGGCTGGCATAGAGTTGCAGCACCTTAGGGAGAAGTTGGCGCGGCTCTGCCCCCCCAGCCGCGCCAGGCGTCTTCTGCCAGGTTTCGAGGAGTTGCCCGGTCAGGAATGTCTCGTCCGCGTATTGCGGGTGAGTGGTCATCATCATGTATGTCTTCAAGGCGACGAACGATGACGATGGGTCGGCGCCGGCCGTGCGCACTGTGGCGAGGTCGTTGGTGATCTTGAGGACCAAAGGCTGCAATACCAGGGATTTCACGGAGGAGCAGTAGATTACCTGTGCCGGTCCGAGCAGATCCTTGCCGGGGTAGAGCCCCCAAGTCATGAAGCGCGGGGTATGCGAACGATAGTCGATCAGTCGCTGAACGGGTTGACGCATTCGTTCCAGGCGTTTCCAGGCGCTTAGTTCGGGGGAAGGGTCCGCCAGGCCTTTCGCGGCTAGCACCAGATCCTTTTCCAGCCTCCGGTTGCTAGCGTAAGAAACGGTAAAAGCGGCTGCAATTGCCAGGCCCAAGACTCCCAGGATTGCGCAAGCCGCCGTCCGAAGGCGATTCGTTCGCGAACTCGACGAACTGACGCTGTGCGCCGTTCTGTCTTTCAGCAGGACGCCTTCGAAAACCGATGGAAGAAACAGCCACTCGGTGACTTCGTTTGCTGCCCGTGGGAGCCCTCCACCCAGAGGAGCCGCCATCTGCAGTCGAATCTGCTCTGGACTCAACACAGTCGTGGCATCCAACGTTCCCGTGCGGTCAGGCTGCGCCGCGTCCGCAATCGTCTGTTTTCCGGGCCGGTCCACAACCACGTTGCGGGTTCCGCAAAAGTAGAATCCCCGCAAAAAAGGGCTTACCTGCAATTGACTCGGCCTGCCCAATTCCACCAGGAATTGCACCAGGTTCTTTTGCAGCTTTTGGAACTCGCGCGGGAACTGGTACCCCACTGCGATGCGGGCAGGGTTCAGCTCTCTCCTGAGGAGCGGCAGCCTGCCTTCACAGAGGGCGAACGCGACGCTGGAAAAGTGCTGGTTGACTACGCGTGAAGTCTCCTCGGCGTATGCCCCGTCGGCCGCGGCGTTGAAAGGGCGCGTGGCGGCGCCTAACGCCTGGCCGCATTCTCTTACGCCAAGGTTGGAGACAAACTCGGCAAATCCAGTCATGCCGTCCAGCTTCGACAACAGCACGTACACCGGAAGTTGGATTCCTAGACCGGCCGCGACAAGCGACAGACACTCGTTCCAAGGCCGAGCCAAGGCCGTGATTTCGGCGGGTACGGCAGTTTCGGCAACCTGTTCCTGATTCATGCAGAGCAGGACTCCGCGCGGCGGATGGGTCTTGCGCAGCGCCTGGCCAATGCCACGCGGCTTCAGTTGTTTGACGATCGCTTTGAGCGCATTCACATCGGTCGCGAACGGCGCCGAGATCTCGATGAAAACAACTTGTCGCGCCAGCCAGATGTTGAGCGTCGCGGTGGGCGCGACCCTGGCCCCTTGGTACACTTGTCCGGCCAGCAGCTCCGGCTCGAGGCCTGAATGCAGCATCACGCTGGTCTTGCCGGAGCCAGGCGGTCCGACAATTAGAAACGCCGGAAGATTTGCAGCGGAAGCCCCCTTCATCTTCGGAGCGAGTTTCAGGCGGTTATCGGCCTCTTTGAATAGAGCCTCAACCGTTTTGGAGCCCGATGCACTAACCGAAGGCGCCGCGGCGCTGCCAGACGTCGATTCCCGAGAAGTCGACTTACTGCGTGATCTCGCCATCCTCCACCACATCAAAACGGCCCCGGCTATGCAGACGACGGCCGCCGCCAATCCGATCAAGTACATGGGCGAGAGAGTAGTGAGAAACATGGCATTACGCGTTGGCGAGGGCGGCCAATTGCGAGACTCCACGGGTGAGAAGAACCGCGTAGACAACCAACAGGATGGCGCATCCTCCGATGAAGGCAAGCGAGCAACTCAGGACTATGCGAGTCATACGATTCGAAGGCGCCTGCAGATCTATATTTCCCTCCGGAAACCAGTAGTGAGACAACTCGACCGGGTCACTACTGCCCCTGTGTCGGAGTATCTTCTCGATCATCGGCTCGCGCCAAGCCTGGAGTTGTTGCCCGGATCCGGAATTAAAGCGTCCCCGGAACCCGAGCATCAAACAAAGCAGGTACACTTCCAAAAGGTCAATGGAGGACTTGCTTTCTCTCCGTTTCAGGATGCCGCTGAGATACTCGAAAAAGGTCTCGCCCGCGTTGAGCGTCCCAAACAGATCCAGCATCAAAGGCTTTTGCGCCCAATCGCGGAACGCCGGATTCGCGGAATTCAGAATAATCTCATCCAGCAGCGCTATCGCCGCGAAAGACGCGAGCCTGGCATCGTCCGCGGGGGCTCCGACCGCCTGCGCCGAGCTTTCTGCCTGCTGAACGGCCCTTCGGACCTGCGTTCGAAAGACAGCGGAGTCGCCCACGTTAAGCCTGCTGCCGCTCAAGCGTGCTGCAACCGTAAGAATCTCCTGAAAACAATACGCCAGATTCGGCGCGCAAACCGGAGCGGGTGTGTGATTCATGCGCGAGTCTCCCCAACCACGACGAAGAGCTTGACCTCGGAGTTGGCCAGTTCTCCGGGAACGTAAATGCCGACGTCCTTGTGGGCTCGAATCGGGTCAAAGAGTCGGTGATTTTGATCGATCGCGAAGAACACAGTGCCAAATTGAGTCGGCACTGCTGCGGGAGGTACCGGCAAATGCATCAACGGTGCTCCCGGCACTGAGCTCCGCACTACGCGCTCGATCCAGTCCTTTGCGGAGATTTTTACCAGAGAAGGCGAGTCGGAAATAAGCGAGGTCTCCGGAACATCGGCCCGGATCGCAAGCACCCAGCTGGATTCCTCGAAGCATCTGGGGTCAGTAATCGCACCCTGAAGGAACAGATTGTTCATCCTCTCGAGCGGTATAGTCAGGCAATTCGTCGGCAAGCTGATTTCCAGGTGGCGGCGGATGTGTTCGTCGAGAGCCGCAAAACAGTTTCCAAGCGCCAGATGATCGTAGACTGGCAGGTCTGTCGCCTGCGATTCAGGTCCAAATGTGCATAGTGCGCCGGCCAGTTGCGAAAGGGTGAGGTAGATCTGCGCCGGATGAGTTCTTCTGGCATGCCTCCACGAACGCACTGCGGGAAGAGCGGAATTCACCGCGTGGAGGAGCCAGAACTCGACCAGCTCTCTGGAGTCCTTACGGACTTCCGAAGAAGCGGCAGTGAAACGGCGTAGGGTGAGGTTGCGGCTCTTCTCAGCTAGGATCTCCAGCAATCGCGCCAACAATTGCTCCAGCCGAGGACTCGCGGCGACTTGCATGCAAGGTGGCACGAACTCTGAGTCCAAAACGTATTGGCCCTTGCCGTTGCGCAAGATGCGGGCCAACGCCAACGACACATCTCCTTCGGCGATCTCATCTTCGGCAGCAACCCGAATATTATGGTTCAGCAGCTTGATTTGTTTCGGATCTTGACCGGTGTTGAAATCGTTCACTTCTACCGAATCGGCGCGGAATCGCGCCGCGGAGTAGCCGCATGACTGCGCTCGGGTTGCCACGTTCGGCCTGTCATCCCGGGATGACGGGATTGCCAGATAGAGCATTAAGGGCTGTCCGGTCTGGGGGAAGATGTCGGCAACGGAGCGAGACAGTTGGGGATCGTCCCCTTCCAAGATCTCGAAGATCAGGCCATCCGGCATGACGCCTTCGGCATGATGCACCAGGAATTCACCGGCCTGCAGTTGGGTCTCGTCAATTTCCAGGCTGAGGTAGCCGAAATGAAACTGGGAAAAACAATCGGCCAGGAACCGGACGGAATCTTCGAAGAACCTGGACTGCGCCTGAAAATGATGAGGCGCCAGGTGCATTCCCTCGGACCAGACGAGATTGTAAAGCCTCAAGGACACTGAGGTGGCTTCCAGTTTGGACCTCCACTATAACTAAATCGACTAACGCCTACAACTATTTGGGCGGTACTATTTGGTGATGGGGCAAGGAGCCGCCAATGCAACTGGACGATTCCTACGAGATCTTCGAGCTTACCCAACACGAAGGTGTGGTCGTGTCGAAAGCGCGAGACAAGAAAACGGGAAACTTGATTCAGATTCACTTGTTCCCGAATGAGAAGATCCCCGAGGCCAGCCAAATCTGCGCTCGCTTGCTCAGTCTGCCGGAGGACGCGCGCAGGAAGGTCCTGAAGTACGGGCAGGACGGCAGTTCCACATACTTCATCACCGAGCCGTTGCCTGAAGGGGAGGGGCTAGCCGAATGGGTGCGACGCGAGGCTGCACCGCGACCAGCCACTCGACAGCCTGAGGTGAGCAGTGGGGCTATGGGAAGTCTGCGGCGAATTGACATCGAGCCGGCGCCGCTCCAACCTCTTCCCCCTGGCGCTGAAAGCCGGTTGACGCCTCTGAATCAGACCCAACCGCCGAATCCGCGCCCGTCGGCCCCGCGTGCCGGCCCGATCGTGCGTCCCATACCCGCGAGTACGAGCCCGATTGAACCCGCGGTTCGCGAAATGGGTGACTTCACTCGCCTCTATACGCGCGAAGAACTCAAGGTGCCCGCCCAGGCTCCGCAGCCTCCGCAAGCGGCGCCTTCTACTCCGGCGTCCCCAGCGCCGCCGCCCTCTTCCATGGGGTTCACCCAGATCTACGGAGCGCAAGACTGGAAAATGCCGGAACCCGCAACCGGCCCTGAGACGGCGCCAGAAGCGACGAACACCACCAGAGGGTCTGGTGCGGGATTGGAAACATTCATTGGTATCCCAAAGCCATCCCAGCCGCCGGCTCCAAGTCCCAAAGGTGTTCCGCTGGAATCATCCCGGCCTCTCCCACCTCCCACCGCGCCAGCCAGACCGGCGTTCGCGGCGCCTCCGATGCCTTCCCCGGAGCGCTTTTCTTCGCCGTCGCGCTCCAGACCGGCCGCTGCCGGGGCCTCTCCTTTCGATGCTCCTCCGCTCCAAACGAGTGTTCAAGATCGAGGCGAGTTGTTTTCTCCGCCGCTGACTCCAGTGCTTCCGCCGCCTGCGCCGCAATCGTTTGCCCGCCAGGCCGCGGCGACCCCGCAGGCACGTGGCATTTCGGAGCCGCTCTTCAGCGGAAAGATAGCCGTCGCGGCCGTTCTAGGCTTGATTGCCGTGGCGGCAATCGTGGTGATCCTTGTTGAGGTTCTTGGATAGTCCCGGTTATACCGCATTCTTCAACAGGATGACGATTTCCATGGAAGGTTTGGCGATTTCGCTGGGCACGAAAACGGCCAGACTTCGGCTTTTGACTATGCCCTCCCAGTAAGGGCCGCCTGTTTCGAGTTGGAAATACTGGTATCCAAGTCGCATGGGGACCCCATCGGGGATGTGCGTCGGCCTGAGGATTCCTACTCCCGAAACGGCGCTGTTGATGATCTGATTGATCTGCATGGGAGACGCGATCTTCGCCCGCGAAGGCACCAGCTTAATCAACTGATCGGTCTTCATCTCTGACGAAACCGCGAGAAATACCCGGCTATCCACTAGAAACCGGTCCTCGGGTATCGTTGTCGAGTGCACGTAGGCCTCAGCGGTAGGTTTAAGTGGCAGGGACACAAAGTGTCTTGGTATCGCCGAATCGAGTAGCTCCCGCAGCTTTGAGGCCAGTTCCGAGAAACAGCTGCCTAGATTGTCGTGGTCGTATACAGGGAAATCGTTGGGGTCGTGTTTCAGCGTGAATGCGGTCAAGGCGCCCGCCAGTGACGCCATCTGAAAGTAGAGCGTGTTGGGGTGCAATCCCGGCGCGTCCAGGAACTGCCGGAAAATCGGGTAACACGAATTCACCGTGTAAAGCAGCCAGAAACTGGCAGTCTCCGAGGCCGTGAATTCGGCGATGCCCCGATTCTTGATTCTGCGGCTATTGGAAAGCTCCTGGCTCTTAGAACTGAGTAATCCGGCAATGTCGCGGAGCAGCGACGTCAGGTTGCTGTTTGCCGACACACGCAGCAGGGGCGGTATGAAGAAACGATCCAACTCCAGGCGATCCCCCCTCTTCATCACCCTGGCGATCGGCATTACCGATTGGCCGGTCAGGTCGTCTTGGGGCAGGAGATAACGCAGGTTCTTTCGGGCGATCTGAATCGGCCTTTCGTTCAGGCCATTGGTCTCGTCCCGGAGGTTCAGCCAATCGGCGATATATCGCGTGTTGCAGCTGGATTGGGGAGCAAACGACACGTTTCGGACGCTGGCCCGGCGTTGCGGAATCCCGAGCGAAACTACCAGCTTGCTCTGTCCTTCGGCGAATTCGTCAATCAGAGACCTCGGTTCCGGTTCAAGATCGCAACCGGGGATATCGAACAGTAGACCGTCCGGGAACACGCCGGAGGCGGCGGATAAGCCAAAATGCCCGCTTCTCAGCCGCACCGGGTCGATGGCCAGCGTGTGGAACCCATAAGCGTGCTCGAAGAGCGAGTCGATACAGAACTTGAGCTGGCTCTCGAGGTAGAGATCCTGCGCCTGTAAGTGCTGGGGTAGTAAGGCTGCGCCTTTGTTCCAGAGGACCGGTTGGAACTGCCTCATGATGAACTACATTAGCAAGTTCCCAAGTTGGGCGCGCCGCCCATTCAGCGGTAGACAGGACAATCCGAGCGAGAGTCGAGTAGAGCCAACCAATTCAGGTCCTTGAGTTCGGATTCGGCCTCAGAGGCAAGGGATGACACTATGCAAATAAGGCATTCGCGCATTTTGTCCGCATGGATGAGGAGGCCTGATCGATCTCCAGGATTGCCCTCTGCGCCACGGTAGCAGAGGAATCTGGCGCGCCCATCCATCGAATGTTCATCTGAAGTCGCGTCCGATTCCGCCAGAGGGGGGACGCGGATGCGCCAAATGGTCTGGCGCCTCGGAAACCCTCTTCCGCTGCAAAGTCCCCGCGCCAGATACCAATATTGCCTGCTCCGATACCGAACACAATTCGGCTTGGACTATTCAGGCCGGCGTTCTCCGCCGATCCCGGGAACGCCGAAGGAACGAGAAAGCAGTGCGCACATCGATCCCTCGGACACAAACTTGACAATGTCGTCCCCAGGCCCGCGGCAGGCATGCGTCTGCGAACCGCAAAAAGCAGTCTGGTCAAGAAGCGAATAATGCTGTACGTTATGAACCAATGGGTATCCAGACGAGAGACACAACCCTGGATGAGCTGAACCGGCTCGCGGAGCGCGGTTTTGTCTATTTGATTCTGGATGCGTGTGACGCCCCGGCTGTTCCCGAGAAGGCGCGCAGCCTCGGTGAAGGTTTGGCCGCTTCCCTCTACAACGGCACCTCACAGCAGGATTATTGGGCGATCGCCCCGTATCTCTGCAAGGCGGACCCTAAGCTGCTCGAATGGGTTCGGGACTTGCTCTGGGAGGAACCGTGGGGCATCGTCGCGGTCTCTACCTCGGATTTCGAGTCCGTGAGGGCACACTTTCGAAAGTTCCTGATCGTGCAGTCGCCAGAGGGTGAATACTGGTATTTCCGTTTTTACGATCCGCGCGTGTTGCCGGTGTTCTTGGAGTCTTCGAATGCCGATGAGTTGAAAGAGTTTTTCGGCCCCGTGCAAGCCTATGCGATGCACGTGCCCGAGGAGATGAAGCTGCGCTTGATTAAGGTTGAGCTCGATTGAACTTAGTGCTGCGACCATGTGGAAAAGTGCGAATTCTGTGGGGCAGGATGGTATCCTGCGTGCCGGTTGGCAACCGGCACGCAGCTTGCCAAGCTGCCCCACAAAGGAACAGTTCTTCGCGGTCTGGGTACTAGTGCTCGATAAGAGTTGGAAAGGAGCCGCGCTTGCCGCCCGCCGCACGTATCACTGACATGCATACCTGCCCGATGGTAACCGGGGTGGTGCCGCACGTCGGAGGCCCCGTCCTGCCCGCGGGCTGTCCTACCGTACTGATTGGCAATCTCCCCGCCGCTCGTGTCGGCGACATGGCGCTCTGCGTGGGGCCGCCGGACGTGATTGCGAAAGGCTCGGCGACGGTCGTCATCGGTAACATGCCCGCCGCGCGGATCGGCGACATGACGGCGCATGGAGGAGTCATCGTCGCCGGCTGTCCGACCGTCATGATCGGCGAGATGGGCATGGGCGGCGCGGTCAGCGCCCAGGCCGGCACCATGAAAGCGGCGAAACTCGCGGGCGCGGCGTTCACCAAAACGAGTTGTGACGCCGTCTCGCTAGGACCCATCGACACTGAGCAACTAAGCACCGGCGGGGCGTTCGGATCTCAAGCCGCAACCATGAGTGCAGCCAAGAAGCGCGGCGCTCCGTTTACATGTACTGATTGCGACAAGTCTGGCGGAAAGTAACAAGCCATGCTCAAGATCCGTCCCCAACACCTCACTGCGTTGTCCGCGCAGCAAGCCGCGGGATTCACCCGTCGAATGATGATTCACCTCCGGGAGATATTTCCCGCAGAGGTGGCCGCTCTCGACGATGAAGCGCTGAAGACCTTCGTGGAAAAGGTCTGTGCGCAGGCCGAGGAGTGGGATGTGACCGATGAGCCTCAGGCGGAGCGCCTGATCGAACTCTTTGCTAGCTTCGAGTCAATCCGGCGCAATCCTCTCCCTGACTGGATCTCCAGGATGGTGAGGGACCCAAACCGTTCGGCCGATCGATTGGTAAGCGAACTCGCAGACGAGTTGCGGTTTGGGGACCACTCCGCATGACCGCGAAAACCTCTAAGCAAAAGCCCCCTACGTTCAACCAGAAGGTTGATCGGGAATTCTACGCTGAGGTGAAGCGGGAAAACGGCGGGCATCTCCCGGCGGACCTGATGGACGCAAAGGGCAACCCCCGAAAGCTCACCACGTCTCCCGCCGACCAGACCTATCGCAGCAAGTGGAACGCGATTGCGAGCGCCTTGCGGAAACCGAAGTCCGTTCCGAAGAAGAGCATTAAGGAAGTATGCATCCCCTGCGCCCTGAAGGCTGGCAAGCTCCCGCCGGTCCTGTTGCCTTCAAAAGCCTCGGGCAAGCCAGTCAAGCTCGCCAGTGCTCCTCCGCCCGCTCAGCCGCGGAAGGTCAGCACCACACTGAAGGCTCCTACGCCCTGCAAGCTGGTGTCGAGTTCCATCACCTGCAAACACGGCCGGGCACCCGTCGCGGGCGTTCTCAGCGTAGTGCCTGATGGATACCTTCCAATTAGCGAGTCGCTCAAACCGCTAGACGCCGTTCTAAAAGGTGAGGATGAGATCACCTGTAAGGCGGCATTGCAAGGCGGCTGCGGTCGCCACATCGAGTGGACCCTGACTGGTGTCGAGGAAAGCGGCAAGCAGGGCAGCACTTTCAAGTTCCCGGTGAAGAGTTTCAAACCGGCTCTGATGGCTGGCTGGCTGGGACTCCACCACATTGAACCTCAGATCTACGAGATCCAGGCCGCTGCCTGCGAGGGCGAAGCGCCCAGTACCTCCATCCGCGCTTATCCGCCCGACAAAGTGGGCGGCAACATCGATCTGGAAGAGATCCAAGAGCAGATTGAGAAGTGGATGGCTCCGCTTCCGATTGACCCCGAGAAAAAGGAAAAGCTCAAGAGTGGCTGGTTCTTCGGGTCTATCGAGTACTCACAGCAATGGAAAGAGGATGAGAAGTCGAATCTTGTCTTTTGCGAGTCCGCTGTCACTGGTTCCTTCGACCCGCTATTCGGTGCGAAACTGCCGCCAGTTCAGATTTACCCCCCTGGCCTCATCCCGGCAGCTTTACAGAAATGGCTCAAGGCCGGCGTCTATGTCAGCGCGGAGGGCGGCGTCGGTTTCGAGGTCGATTGGAATTGGGCCTACTGGCCGGGCAAGAACGAGAGCGAGTACGAGAAAACCGAGGTCTCTCTTCAGGGCAGTATTACGGGCGAGCTATCGTTGAACCTGTTCGTCGTCAATGAGGACGTGATAGATGCCGAAGTCTCCGGCTCCACAGGGCTGAAGGCTTACGGGAAATTCGTCGCCGAGACGCCGCCAGCCGTGGAGTTCGGTGTTAAGTGGACCGGACTTGAAGCGGCGGTCAAGATCAGCGCTGCATGGGGTTGGGTTGAATACGACAAAACCTATCCGCTGATCGCTGAGAGTGATCTGATAAAGTATCAGCATTCTTTTGATTCCAGCAGTTAATGAGGGGCGCAAAACCAGGATGCCGGACGATTTCAAACTCTGGGTGCTGTCGGTCGAGGCACTGGGCATAGTGCTGTCGGTGACGGTCAACGACGTAACCGTCTGCGATAGACGGACGGGTGCGCGAACGGCTTTCGGCGAGAAGATCAACCCACTGCTCGTCGAAGGTAAAAACACGGTCCGCATTTCACTGGGCCTCGCGCCGCCCATCCGGGCGATCTCGGTGAAATCAACTCCGCCCGATCCTTTCCCTCCCGACCCGCCGATTCAACCCAAGTTCAAATTGAAGGTACAACTAGGAGCGCAGGGCACGGACCCTGGCGAAGCCGGCATCCTCGTGCGATATGAATGGAAGTCCGGCCAGCCGCCGCTCACGGTGGGACAGCTGTCCCCGCTCCCCGACCAGACATTTGATCTGGGTCCGCTTCCCTGGCCGCCGCCCGAGTGGACCCTCGGCGCGAGTGTTCACGTCGACACGGCCGCGCTTGATATGTTCGTCCGCGCTTACGCTGACCGTCTGCGCAAGCGGGATATTGATGGCGCGCTGGAACTGAATCGTCTGAAGTTTCAGGACCTGGCCCGTTCACTGGGCCTTTCCGAGACCCACATTTCAGATGGCTTCAAGGGCTACCTGGAGGGCTTGATGGCAGCCCCCGATTGGTCGGTGTCCGTTGCCGCCGGGCTTCACTACGCGCTCGAGGGACAGTCCCGGCTTATACGAATCACGGGCGCCGATGGCGCCTCGCCGATCAGCGTCGGTTCGAACGGGCAGGTACTGCCTTTCGACTTGACCGTTGCCTCGATGGGCGGAACCTGGCGTATCGTCAGGTGACTCCGGCAACTCGGGAAAGCTACAGCGAAATGGATATCAGTCAAGAGACCGTTGGCACCTTTCTGAAATGGCTGGGTCCTATTGCGGGTTTGGTACCGATTAAGCTGGTTCCGCATGCTTGAGGAATCTACTTCGCTGTAGCTTTGTTTCTTCTGGTCTGGGTCAAGCTCCCAATGGGTGGGCGAGGGGAAGTCGGCAAGGCCGCGGTTTCGGCAGTCTGTTTCACGCACGGAATGCCATTGAGGCCCGACCAAGTGGACGAAGCGTGGCGTATCCTGCGGAGGAAGATTCTCGACTCCAACAACCGAGTTCCGTTGAGAGTGCAGCACAAGATCGCCTCGATAGCTTGAGCCTTGTGGGAGACAGCGCATCACAGAAGCAAACCCCATGGTTAGGGTCGGGCGCCTTCACAGGCGTCCACTTTCAACTGTCCCGATCATGTCCCGTATGATTGATAAATGGTTGCCCCCCCTCCTCGGTTCAGTACTGCGCGAGGCATCACTTGCGAGATTGAATTACTCTTTCGGCGAGTTGCTGAAAATAGAACCGGTGCCACTGGTAGGCAGTTTTGCTTAGTTGGTTACAGTCTTGCACTATTTGCTCGTCACTCAGACCGCGCTTGCGGATGCTCTTCTTCAAATAGAGCGCGGGGGTCGGGTACGGCTCCCAGGGGAGTTTCACCAAATCGAAAGTTGCTCCGTCCACCGACGCCGGTTCATCCCGCGAGATTCTCTCCAGTTCCGCCCGCAGGTCGCGGTTGTGCTCGGTATCGAGACCAGAGGCGTTGTTCACAACGGTGGCACGAAGCAGGAGTTCTCCTCCCAATGGGCTGTACTCAAGATCCAGCGATTCGAGCTTCCCGTAAAAGCCGCCATCGGCGGACTTCTTCAACGCCGATGGTGACAGATGTAGAAAGCGTGCGTAAGCTTTGGCATATCGCAGCGCTTCGTCTCCTGTAAGGTTTGAGTCAGCGGAGTTAACTGATGTCATATCTTTGCATCCATTGAGGCAGCACAGCATAACTGGAAGAATCCATTTCATTTAGCCCCTTTCACTTAGGCGTAGTAGCGTTCACTTGCGAGTAGTAGGGAAGGTAGACATCATCCATGCTGTGCGAGTCGAAGGGGTCGACATGAGCGGACCAGAAGAAGTGCTGCTGCTTGGCAGGTATTTCTGCGTGCGGTTCGCCAGGAGGATCGAGATTAAGTTGTGCGGCTGCAATTACTTGGGGCACAGGATCAGCTAGGTTGGTGAACTGTTCATAGTTCGGTCCTTTGGGCCAACTGTCCGTGGCGGTTCCGAAACTCTTGACTGTAACGACGCGCATCGCATCGTCGATCTTTGCATCGGACCAACCGGGGGGGCCGATCTTGAGTTGATTTCGAACTTCAACGAGCGCTTCCTGAGTAATTAGCCCTCCCTGGCTGTGGGCGAAAACCGTCAGTTCCGTTCCGTTGCGGACGTTGTTCGCGATCTCGTCTGCGAGCGACTTGACTGCTGGAGAATTTGAGCCGCGCATGATGTTCTGCTCGCACTCCGCCAAGTCCTTACCAATGCCTTCCGTGGCGTTGTAGACGCCCGTGACTTCAGAACATGTCTGATCCGCGATCTTTTGCATCGTATAACAGATGCCCGATTTCGGGTCGGAACTGGAACTATTGGGGTGGAATTCGGTATTGATTCCGTTAACGTAAGTGATCTTGCCCTTGACTTCCGAACATCCGGAAGTCGCTGACGGAGTAACCCCACTTGGGTGGCTGAACGGAGGATTGTCGGAGCATCCTGCGCCGACCACACGACCATCGTAGGCCTTCATGTCTCCACCACGGTCAGTGGCTGCCTCCAGCCCACCAAGTGTCAACTTGTGAAGCGGGCCGCCCGAAGGAGATGTAAGGCCAAACGCCAGGATCGATCCCGTGACGTTAAGCCCGAAGTTCATCAGAGAGACGCCAACGCACTCAGCGACGGCTAGCCCCTTTTTGACGACAGCGCCGAAGGCATCTTTTAGTTTGACAAAGCCCGCTTTAACCGATTGCGCCGCCTTCTTCGCCAGTTGGACCGCCTGAGACCCTTTGGCCTTCACCCACGCTTCGGCTTCACCCGTCTTGTCGGCGGCCCAATCGACCGCGTCAATCGCCTTGTTCTTTGCCGTGGCCAGGCCGTGCTGGACGCCAGAGACAATCTCTGCCGCTTTCCGCTCCGCGCTTGCTTCAACCTGCCCGGCCCGGTCCGCTGCGGCATCGACGCCTGCGACTGCCGCCTCTTTGAAATCTTCCGCACCCTGGCCGATAGCCGACGCGACCTTCTCGGCGCCGGTTGCGATCGCGGCCGCGCTCTTCCGGGCATCCTCGGTCGCCGAGTGCCATGCCGACAGGAAAGCGCCTCCGATATTCATCGGTCTGCCCCCAGGAGGCGCGAGAACAACTCAGTCGCGAAATCCCTCAGCCACGCAGCCTTTTTCTGGCCTTGCATCTTCGGAGAGGAAAGCACCGCAAACGCCGCTGGGAACTCCGTATCGAAGTCCGGTCCGAGAAGCCATGCGGCCGTGGTGTAGATCGCCAGATCCTGCTCGAATTCAATCCCGTAGGACTCGGCCTTGAAAATCTGTCGCTTCACAACCGTCAGCAGTTTCGAAGAATCCTCCTGCGCGGCATCGGGGAATTGAAGCTGCAGAAACCGGACCACCCGTTCCGCGAAGTTGTCCTCCTGGTTGGTAGAGAAGGCTTCCAATTGCTCCAGCCGGATTCGAAGCATGTCCTAGGATCTTTCTTGAAACAATATGTCACTTAAGCTTCGCGGGCTCGGCGCACGGACCGACGTCCGAGACTAACCATCAAACAAAGTGGCAAATGCCAACACCTGATTCTAGCGCTATAGCAGATCGGACAGAGCCGGGTATTATTTAAGTTAAGTGACCTGCGCCACTCTGTGCCTCGCTCGATCACGCGCGTCTGCGCCTCGTCGGGCCACCTCATCAGCTCGATCAGCTTGATAGCCAATCGGTCCAGTTGTGCGCTGTCGAGGCGCAACCCTCGGCAGCAGAATCTCGCTCACAGTCGAACTGATCGTGCGAGGCGCTTTACTGTGGCTTCTCTATTGACTTATTCAGTGCCGCCCTCCGACTGTCGGAGTTCGCGCCACCCCTGGACCTGCCCACATCAGGCACTGCCATCATCGGCCTTGATAGATTCTGACACGGTCGTCTGAGTCGGCTCCTCGCTGCAATTGCGTCGGCGATCCGGAGGTACTCCTCTTCCGTTATGCCGGTCGCCTGCTTAGGCCGGAATCCCTGCGGTCCAAGCTCCTTCAGCCGGCGGATCATCCGGTTCGCGGTCTGGCTCGTCATCCCGAACCGCTGCTTGCAGAATTCATCCCACGTCAAACCCAATGCGCGATAGGTCTTGTGGTCGTGCGCGTGGCGCAGGCACTCCGCATCTGCGGCCAAGCGACCTCCGGCTAGCGCGGCGAGCGCCTGCCGGTGCCCCAGCCACACTCCTAGCTCCAACTCGAAAAGCTCGTCTGGCTTCTGAACCCTCATTTCGCCCTTTCTGCCGCGGGAATCGCGAATCTCTGCCCGGTTTCCGCCGTCATCGCATAACTGGAATCAATCGGGAAGAACCAACGAAGAACAACCGCCTGCCGCCTTTCCCTTGGCGACCTGAGTATACGAGCGGCTGTCAAGCTCTCTCCCGGCAACACTCGGCGGCCATGTCCGCAAGTGGTTGGGGGCCGGGACAGTCCAATCCCAGCACTCAAACAATTGATAATAAATAACTTGCTTGCTACTGCACCGTGTCGGCAAGTAAGCATACTCCCATCCGCGCTTGGCGGGATTACGCCCGCGAGTCCCTGTAACGTGCTCTGCGTCAGGACCTTACGCAGTCGCAACCGCGGGCTGGACCGTTCAATTCCGGAGCGTTTCGTCCGGTCTTTTCAATCCGCAAACGCTACTGGGACGTGTCGCCATCCTCCACAAACATTCCGCTCTGTCCCTGTCCGCCATCAGGCGTCGGCCATCCTGAGCGCCAATCCGGAATCAACTCGCCCGCCTAAGCCAGCCTCTCCCACCAACCGCGCCGACGATCCGGAGGTACTCCTCCTCCGGCATGCCTCTCGCCTGTGGAGGCCGGAAACGCTACGGTCCGAACTCCTTCAGCCGACGGATCATCCAGTTCGCGGTCGGACGCGTCATCCCGACCCGTTGCTTGCAGAATTCTCCCAGCGTCAACCCAATGCGTGACAGGTCCTATGCTCAGCAAGCGTCAGATCAATTGCAGGATCGATTGAAACGGAACTTCGTGCCATCGGTTCCGCGTGGCCGGGGCTGCGGGGATAGGGTCGACTTACCATTGCTTACCGACATCCGCGCGACCCAGCAGGACGGCGGCAATGTACTCGCGTTTCGGAACATCAAGCCCCCAGGAGTCTTCCTCGAATGACAGACTTGCCGCCACTTTCGGCCAAGCCTCCTGGCTACCGATGCGAACCACTTGTGAACCAGTTTCAAGAGTCAATTCCGCGATTCCGTGATACGATCTTCTGCAGTTGAAAGCCCGTCCGTTGGGGGGATGATCTATGGCGACACTTCAGTCAGCCGTTGGGGCGGGAGCGCCGAACCTGCATGCTGATGTGGTTGCGGTTCAGACCCTGCTGAAGCAAGCCGGCCTCTACCCGTTCATGGTCGATGGCGTCTTCGGCCCAAAGACCAAGGCCGCGATTCTCAAGTTTCAGCAGACCTTTATCAACAATCCCGATGGCAGGGTTGACCCGAATGGCGTGACCTGGAAGCATCTGGTGGCGGCTGCGGCTCGAAGCGGCGCGATTACCGCGCAGTGGTCCGGCGACAGTTCCAGATGGACGCAAGAGAAGAAGTTGCTTAGCATGGAGCCGTTCCTTCGCGCCAGGGTTCAGATGATCCTGAATGACTTAACGACACAAGGGTTCCAACCTAAGATCTTCTTCGGCTGGCGATCGGTGGCAGTCCAGGAGCAGTTATTCAAGCAAGGCAACACGAAGGTTCATTTCAGTTTTCACAACGCGCAGAAGCCGGACGGCACTCCGAACGCATATGCCGCGGACATCGTCGACTCGCGGTGGGGATGGGGAGACGAAGCTCAAGCTAATGGATTCTGGGAGGCGCTCGGGAAATCTGCGAAATCCCATGGGCTGGTGTGGGGCGGCGATTGGGTCACCTTTAAAGATGTGGCTCACGTGCAAAGCCGCCAGAACAGCGAACTCGCCGCTGTCAAAGCCGAGAGCGGCTTATGATGCCCTTGTGGGTGTTGTCCAGTTTGTTGCTGCTCCTCGCGGCGGATGATCGCCCGGTATGGTTGGTGATCGCCGGTAGCCATACTTCCGTAAAGCCGGCTACGGAGACGAAGCAGAAGTTGCAATCGTCCTGGCCTGAGGCGGCGATAGTGGCGAGTGATGATTGCGATGGCTTAAGACGGGGATTGTTCTTAGCTGTGGCCGCGAAACTGCCCCGGCGGGAAGAGGCGCAAGAGGTTTTGTCCAAAGTGAAGGTCGCTGTCCCCGATGCTTACGTCCGCGAGTGCCGTCCGAAGCCCGCAAGCCGTATTCAGTTTGGCGTACCCGTGGTAGAGCCTTCCATCGAAAGCGTTCCGACGAACGCCGTGAACTGGACTGACGAGGAACGGATCTCAAGAGTGGCGACCTTACCTGGCGCCGGGCATTTGTGGATTCGGCGCAGATTCGAACCGGTTCCGGAAGATCCTCGGGAGGGGCGCCGCACGGCGGTGTTGTTTTTCGCCGAAACTCCAGAAACAGCAGTTTCGCTCGACGAGGACTGTACCGATCCTCAGTTTTCTCAAAAGGGCGGCCGTGTCGCCCTCAGTTGCGCCCGAGAAACGGCCGCCGATAACCTTCTCCACGAGACGAAAGTCTATGACATCCATTCCGGCAAGGAGCTGCTGACCGTTCGCCGGTGCCGGCAGCCGGAGTTGCGTTCAGCGGTAGAACTTTCCTGCAAGGCGGAAGAGATTGGCGCGGACGGCCAACTCCGATTGCGCGTGAAGACGGTCGCAATTCCGGAAACGCAGCGGTGATGTTTCGAACGCGGGGCGGTTTGCACCCACGCCTGGCCAGCGGGCAGTCCCCGCCGCAAACACCTTAGCCATAACCTCCGGCGATTTCTCCAGAAGCAGTTGCGCTTATCGGAGTCCCTTGAGTCCCTTTGTGCCCGAGATTGGCATTACAGCAAGAACCGATCTGGAGATCGGCGCTCCAAGGCGGACATCCGAGGCAACGCAGTCACGCGACTTCCCACAGAATTTTCTGCTTATTTTCAGCCACTTACACCAATCGCCCCCGCCTGCGCTTGCCCACATGCCTTCTACTGATCTCGGGTTGATCTTCTTTGCTGGCCAGCAACGTTTGACCCGCGCTCAGGTGGCAGAACAGCCCCAAGTAGCGGCCTTCCGGCTTTCTAGGCCCGCTCCGACTCGTCGGACGCGGGTTTGGCCCCCCAGGATGGGACCCCGGATGAGCTTAACAGTCCGTTCCGTTCGATCCTTTCACGAATGGAGCCAGCGCACCGGTCCAGACGACCCAAGCGAAACAAATTTGCCGGTCTTCCACCAGCCCCTCAGAAAGCGGGCATATGCCGGCAGGCGGCCAGGTCCGTATACGCGATCAGGCAACAGAGCGTCATCAAAAAGCAGGGCGAAGCCAGCCGGCTCGGGAGAAGCCGGGCGAAGCGGAACCCTGCCCTGAGTTCTTTGAGAATCCAATCGCCGTGGGCCGCACTCCGTCCTCGCTTTCAAGCGGAGCCAGGACACGTCATGCGGCCAAATTCCAAAGCGGCTCGATCGCCACCCCACGCGACGCCGTAGTGTGCCTGCCCATCGGGCTACCTCCATTTCCACGACTTCCCCCGCCCCTCGCCCGCAGAAATGCCTCAACCGAGTGCCCGCATCTGGTGAAACTTCGATGCGCATCAATCCACATTCAGGCTTTGACGTCCGGAAACTAAAGCAAAACCCTCCTAACTACTGGCTTGAGGATCAGAGGATGAACCGACCGGTGAAAGTGATCTCGGCGGAACGGGACGCCCGCTTGAGCGCCGCCCCGGCAACGTATCACCGGTCAGACGTTGTGTCGTCTCCGCGAAATTCGTGCGGGGGCGGCCGCTCGTCCTCGCCGCGCAAATTCTCGGCTTGCGCCCCGGCGAGTTGAACCAGGGCGCCGTGCTGTTGCGGCTTAATCGCCTCCCGCTCGCTAGTGAGTTCGATCTGGCGTCGGGCTATACCAGCGTCGCCGCATATCCTGGCTACCCACCTGGGCCGGGATCGAATCAGTGGATTCTCACGGTTGATATCCCGGCGACTGTACTGAAAGTCGCGGGATCCTTCCAGGCACTTTGACACCAGGCTCGTTGCCCAGAATTCCTTCTCCCGGTTATCTGGTTTCGTCATTCATTGGCCTCGCAAGAATCCTCTGCTAACAAGCGGTTCAGAATTGGTAGCGTGGACTCGTAGTGCGGTGGAGCAGGCGCACATCGGCTTCGACGAACAGCGGTCTTGAGCTTGCTACCGGAATTGACAACAAAGTTGTGCACTTTAATTAGTCCACCGGCGGGCCTTTCACCAATTTGGGGGGAGATGTTTGAGAGGAGCCGAGCTTATCCTTAGGAGGGAGTGTTGTGTTTTATTACACACGTCCGAGCGTGCAGGCCATTGATTCCGATTAACCGAGCGGTTGGAACATTGCTCACATTGATGACCGGCGCGTCTGCCGTCGACATCGGCACTGATAGCTCCACTCGCGTCTCCACGCGCAAAGCATCCGCGCAAGCAGTGCGCTTCAAAAGCCGATTCCAGCGTCCAGATTCATCGAATAACAATTCCGATTCGAGTAAGTCGCTCCCGGCAGCCGAACGTCCTCGTGCGGCGGAATTCTCTCACATCATTGAGTTTCTTATGGTTTCTTCTTGACAGCCTTGCCGCACCGTGAGCATATTAACGCAGAGCGCACAATCGCTGACTTGGAAACGCCCGGTATGGCGAAAGGTGCAGGGGTGCATTCTTGCAGCCACCCCTATCAGAGAGCGCAGGTTTCCTTGCATTGAGAGAACAGGTGCCCGACAAGCACGCCACAGCACAGGGATTCTTAACGCCCAACGGCGTGAGGTATAAGGTGGCGCAGGTTCGGCCGACGAGAGTCCACTTAACAACTCAGGCGGGAACTCGCGTTGCGGCTGCGCTCGTCACACCGCGGTCTGCCGCAAGCGCGTTTGAGGACTTTTCAGATCGGCCGGCCATGCCCAAGACACAGGAGCGATATCAGGTGTTCATTGATATCCATCCGGGTAACTTGGACCTTTCTGTCGACTCGCGCGGTGCCCAGCTTCCGCTGATTGTCGACAACAAATGGGGGGGGAATGGTGCGATTGTCGACTCATTGAGCCCGACAGTATTCGTGGGACTGCATTTTTTATTTGACAAGTTCCCCGCTTCATTGCGCCGAGCGTCTGAACCGCCAGCGCCGGTGCTCAAAGCAGGCGAGTGTGTGAAAGGTTGACCCTACTTGGGCCTGCCGTTTGACCGATGAGAAGATGATGTTAAGAAGACCGAGGAGAGAAAAATGGCTGTTGACTATTTTCTGAAGATTGATGGCATTCCGGGCGAAAGCCAGGACAAAACTCACAAAGACGAGATCCAACTGCAATCGTGGTCGTGGGGCGAAAGCAATGCAGGGACCTTCGGCGTCGGCGGTGGTGGCGGCGCAGGCAAAGTGAGCATGCAGGATTTCCACTTTGTGATGCACGTCAATAAGGCCACGCCTAAGCTTGTTTTGGCGTGCGCCACCGGCGAGCACATCAAGTCCGCCATCCTCACATGCCGCAAAGCCGGCAAGGAGCAGCAGGAGTTCCTGAAATACACGTTCACCGATGTGCTCATTTCGTCCTACCAGACTGGGGGGAGTAGCGATACTCCAAATGAGCAGGTATCGCTCAACTACACGAAGATGCAAGTCGACTACAAAGAGCAGAAGGCTGATGGTACGCTAGGCGGAGCGATCACAGCTAAATACGACTTGAAGCAGCAGTCGTCGGTATAGGCGGTTTGGAGGAGACAACTTCGCATGACAGCCACCGACCTGTTTAAGGCGGGACGGCTGGAAAAGGCTGTGCAGGCGCTTGGAGTCGAGTTGCGGAGCGATCCGGCCGACTCGAAGCGCCGCACCTTCTTAGGCGATTTTCGTGCCGTGATGACGAACGTAGGTGTATTGGGAAGAAACTGGATGTTCAGGAGGTTTTCAACGGGGATGCCGGGATGGGTTCCCGGCGTTACCTTTCAGCGCTTTACGGGGAACGAGCCCGCAGCCGGTACTTGGGTCGGCCAATCGATCTACAAACATGGTCAACTCTACGCCACCTCGCTCTCGCTGAATTCGCCGCGCGACAAGAACCGGTTGCTGCGCACCATTGAGCAAACGCTGGCGGACTTCGAACCGCGCCTGGCGGACGTCCGGGTCCGTGCCGTGGACGACGGCAGCGGCGCGCCGCGGGTGCTGCGCTTTCAGATCGAGGGACTTTTGAAGATGGACCCCGCGCCCGAGCAGATCTTCTTCGACACGCTGCTGCAGTTGAGCACGGGTGATTGCCAGGTAAAGGTCGAATAGGTGCGAGACGAACTTCTCCTGTACTATGAGCGCGAGCTGACGTTTCTGCGTCAGATGGGAGCGCAATTCGGCGAGAAATATCCGAAGATCGCCTCTCGCCTGATTCTGGAGCCTGATAAGTGCGAGGATCCCCACGTCGAGCGATTGCTGGAATCTTTCGCGTTCCTCGCCGCGCGCGTCCACCTGAAACTCGACGACGAGTTCCCCGAATTCACCGAGGCTCTGCTCAGCATCGTCTACCCGCACTTCATACGGCCCGTACCGTCCATGACGGTAGTCGAATTTCAGGTTCGCCCCGACCAGGCGCAGATCGGCTCCGGATTGAAGATCGAGCGCGGGAGCATGCTCTCCTCGCGCCCCGTGGGCGGCGTTCCGTGCAAGTTCCGCACCTGCTACGAGACCACGGTTTTCCCCATCGGCGTCCAGGAAGCGGAATGGAAGACGCCGGACCGCCTGCCCTCGCCGATCAGGGCCGCGGATGCCGTCGCCGCCTTGCGCGTGGAACTGCGCTGCTGGCCCGGCGTCACTCTCGACAAGCTGAACCTAAGCGCGCTGCGCTTCTTCCTCAACGGCGAGAGCAGCACTGTCCACACGCTTTACGAACTGCTGTGCAGCAGGTGTACTCAAATCCTGTTGCGCGACCCCACACCCGGCTCGCGCCTGCGGCCAGTGCCGCTGCGGCCCGACGCGCTGCGTCCCGTGGGCTTCGACGAGGACGACGCGATGCTGCCGTATCCGCGGCGGTCGTTCGCCGGATACCGCCTGCTGCACGAGTACTTCACGTTCCCCGACAAGTTCTTCTTCCTGGATCTGACCGGCCTGGAAACGCTCGCGCGCGCAGGTTTCAAGGATCGCGTCGAGATTGTCTTCCTGATCGCGCCGTTCGAACTGACCGACCGCCGGCAGGCTCTGGAACTGGGTGTTTCCGCCAAGACCTTGAAGCTCGGCTGCACGCCCGCGGTGAATCTGTTTAAGCAGACCGCCGAGCCGATTCTGGTCAGCCAGAGGAAGTTCGAGTATCCCATTATTCCCGACATCCGCCGGCCGAACGCTCTGGAAGTTCATTCCGTGGACGAGGTGGTGAGCGTACGAGCCGGCACGCAGGACCTGGTCCGCTTCGAGCCCTTTTACTCCTTCCGCCACGCGGCCGTTCGCAGCGGCGGCCAGACCTTCTGGCTCGCCTCCCGCCGCCCTTCGGCGCGACGCGACGACGACGGCAGCGAACTCTTCCTGTCTCTGGTCGATCTGGCCCAGCGGCCCGTCGAACCGGATGTCGACAGTCTGACCGTGCGCCTCACCTGCACCAACCGCGACCTTCCCGCGCGGCTCCCCTTCGGCAACGCAGCGGGCGATTTCGAGTTAGAGGGCGGGGCCCCGGTGCAGGCGATCGTCGCGCTCAGGAAACCGACCCCGGCCGTGCGGCCGCCGATCGGCAAGGCGGCATTTTGGCGCCTGATTTCGCACCTCTCGCTGAATTACCTGTCCCTGGTCGACGAGGGCCGGGAAGCGCTGCAGGAGATCCTGAAACTCTACAACTTCACGGACTCCACTTCTTCGCAGAAGCAGATCGAGGGCATCACGGCCGTCTCCGCACGGAAGCAGTTTGCGCGAGTGAATTCCGAGAACGGCATCACCTTCGCGCGCGGTACCCGCGTCGACCTGGAACTGGACGAGGAGAATTTCGTCGGCGGCGGCGCCTATCTGTTTGCCTCCGTTCTCGAGCATTTTCTGGGACTCTACGTCACGCTCAACAGCTTCAGCCAGCTCAACGTGACAACCCGTCAGCGAAAGGAGGCGCTCAAGCTATGGCCACCGAGAGCCGGCCGCCGCATCCTGCTGTAGAGCCCGAGCTGGACGAAATGCCGGAGATCGAGAAGCTGCTGCGCTCCGAGCCTGCGAGCTTTGAATTCTTCCAGGCCGTACGCCTGCTGATCTCTCGCCGAGGTCAGCCCGGGCCGCGCATGATTGGCTTAGCTTGGAGGAGAATCTTATGTGCGTTAGTCTAAACTCGCCGATCGACAGGCTAAGCGAACGACCCCAACAGAGTTCAAGAGGATAGAAGATATGCCGCCCACCTATCTCCAGGAGCATCGGTTTCTTTTCGTCGAAACGCCTCTCGGGCCCAATGACCTGCTGCTCGAATCCTACACGGGCCACGAGGCGATTTCCGAACTGTTCTCGTTCCAGTTGGAACTTCTGTCGGAGGACCAGAAGATCGACTTCGCAGGCCTTCTGGGCAGCAAGTTCAGCTTTGGGGTTGCGGGGCCGGACGGCACGCACAAGCGATACGTCCACGGCATCGTGACTGCGTTCGCGCAGCTACCCTCACACGAGCGACTGGCCCACTATCGCGCGACCATCTCGCCCAACATCTGGCGGCTCACGCGGAAGCGGCAGAGTCGAATTTTCCAGCATCTGTCTGTCCCCGATATCTTGCGCGCAGTCCTGCAGGGATTCGACGTGGATTACGACCTGCGCCGCCCGTACATCGCCCGCGAGTACTGCGTCCAGTACCGCGAATCCGACTTCGAGTTCGTCTCCCGCCTGATGGAAGAAGAAGGCATCTTCTACTTCTTCAAGCAGGATGGCGACGGCGACAGACTGATCCTGGCGGACACGGCCGTGTCACACGCCGACATTCAAGGCAACTCGCGGCTCGTGTACGACGAATTGGCGGGCGGACAGCGGGATGAGCCGCGCATTTTCGACTGGCAAAAGTCTCAAGGCTGGGACTCCGGAAAATACACGTTGCGAGATCATTGCTTCGAGTTGCCGCATAACAATCTACAGGCAGACCAGGAGATCCTGCCCGATGTCCAGGTCGGGAAAATAACACATAAACTCAACGTCGGCGGCAATACCTCCGAGATGGAGGTGTACGATTACCCCGGCGGTTACGCGAAGCATTTTGAGTGCGGCACCGGCGACGACATTTCGCCTATCTTCGACGAAAACAAGCGGGCCGCGGGGAGCGGAATGGAGAGAATCGAGACCGCCCAGTTCGTGATCCGCGGTCAGAGCAACGTCTATGACCTTACACCCGGATACCGCTTCACGCTCGAGCGGCACTTCAACGGTGACGGGCAGTACGTGGTCACATCGGTTACCCATTCAGCACAGGAAGGCGGTTTCTACTCGGGAATCGATGGTGAAGGGAAGGAGCACTTCAGCAATACTTTCACCTGTCTTCCGATGACACTGCCCTTCCGGCCGCCATGTTCAACCCGGAAGCCTCAGGTGCGCGGGTGCCAGACCGCTTATGTGGTGGGCCCAGCCGGCGAAGAGATCTACACCGACAAGCACGGCCGGGTCAAAGTCCAGTTTCACTGGGACCGCGATGGAAACAACGACGAGAAGAGTTCCTGTTGGGTTCGCGTGGCGAGCATGTGGGCAGGCAAAGGATGGGGGGCGATCCATCTGCCGCGCGTTGGCCAGGAAGTTGTAGTTGACTTTCTCGAAGGCGATCCCGACCGGCCAATCGTGGTAGGCAGTGTTTACAATTCGGAGAACCCGACACCCTATGCACTTCCAAACGACCAGACTATGAGCGGAATAAAATCGCGTAGTTCGAAAGATGGGAGCGCCGATAACTGCAGCGAGATTGTCATCGAGGACAAAAAGGGCTCGGAGTTCATCCGCATCCACGCCGAAAAGGATCTTAGGGAGCATGTGGAAAAGGACAGCTACGAGTACGTGGGGAACGACCGGCATTTGGTGGTGGATGGATCGCAGGCGGAAAAGGTGGGCGGCGACAAGCATCTCACCGTTCAAGGTGAGCGGCGCGAAGCCATCCAGGGGGGGCTCTCCCAGCAAGTTGGCGGCAGTCACAATACAAAGGTAGGTTCGGTCTACACCGTGGAGTCCGGTCAGGAGGTCCACATCAAAGGTGGCATGAAAGTGATCATCGAAGCCGGAATGCAACTCTCCCTGATAGGACCTGGGGGGTTCGTCGATATCGGTCCCGCGGGCGTAACCATACAAGGCACGATGGTCTTAATCAACAGCGGCGGCAGCCACGGTTCCGGGACCGCGAGTCAACCCAGCGAACCCAAGGAACCGAAGAAGGCGGAGTAGCTTGAACGTCAAGTGCCATGGAGTCGGCATACGTTGATCGTCACCCCTGCTGAGGTCGAAGTCAGCGTGTAATCTCTCGTAACCCTGAGAATTAAGTTCCTCGGCCGCTCGACCAATGGCTGGGCACGATTCGTGCTGCGTGGCCGCAGTGCCCTGCCGCCGTTTGAGCGGATGGACGAAGTATTCGCATTGCTCCAACTTCGTCAATACGCCCCGTTAGGGGCTCGCCATGTGTTCCACCTGTGATTGGCGGTTCGGGTGGTTCAGTCTAGCTTCATGTTGGTCGCCGCAGTGAGCCCTCACCCGTGCAGATAACAACTGCTACTGGAGCTTGAATTCAGAACGACCCGCCGCGACAAGGGGCCAACGCGAAGAAGGGGACCTCCGGCCTCGGCAGCGGTCACCGGCGAGGAGGTGATTGCCTGTGCTGCCACCGGATTCCATTTCGGGTTGCGCACCGGCCTGATGCTGCTGTATCTCACCTTTGGTTGGATCCTCGGAGTCGGCTTCTGGGCGCGGCCGCTCGTCTGTAACCAGACGATCAGCCTTCGGAGGCCCGAGGCTTGACCGCATGGTCTTCATGAAACCGCACTGCAGGGGGGCGCAATGGGAGAACAGCGAGAGCTGCCTTTGGTACCGTTCACATTCTCAGCAGCAGATACGGCTTCGACAGCGAGATCCAACTCATGCGCAGGCACTACTGATTCGTGACGTCGATCATGTTGTCGTCGGCGATGCGGTCGATCAGTTTGTTGTATGGGTCTATACCGGCTCGGGTGGGCTGCTTATCGACGATGATGGTGAAGGTCCGGTGCTCCTGCGTGATCTTTTCCTTTTTCATGTATAAGGGCTTCTCTTCATCCTTTTTGCCGCTGAAGACTCCAATGTCGATATAGTCTGCCAACGGCATCGGGGATTCAACCCCATTGCCGTCGGCTTGGAACTTCCGGGCCTGCACTGCGAGAGTGACCTTGTACTTGCCATCGGGCGTCTTCTGCGAGACGGCGGAGATTGCCTTGTCATCGTAAAGGACGATTCGATTGAAGCCGTCTTCGACCAAATACCGGAACTCCGGCGGGGTTTGGGAAAGAAGGGCCTCAACCAACATGCGCGTATCGGGGTAGGGCTGTTCAGCTGCGATGTGCAAGCTGTTCGCCGAATCGATTTGATTGTTGGCATTGGCGTAGCGATACTGCATGAGGAAGTTCCTGAGTGCGGTGTCCACCTTGTCCTCGCCAATGTAGTCGGCGAGGGTATACATGATCTGTCCGCCCTTGTCGTACCAGACGTAAGGCTCGCGCTGTACCAGAGCAAGAGCTGGTTCGTGGCGCAGTTCACCGGCCCGTCCACGCAGATACTGGTCCAGGAAGCGGCGAAGGACCTTGTGCATATAGTCCTTCCCATATTTTCGCTGCATCACCATGTAAGCGGAGTACTGGGCGAGTGTCTCGGACATCATGTTAGAGCCCTGAACCTGCGCTCCAATAAGTTGATGGCCCCACCACTGATGCGCCGAGCTCGTGCGCGGTTACAAAGTAGGTGAGATCGACATCATCCTTGTGGACCATGCGGCCGATGAAGCCGATGCCCTCGGAAAACGGCACCGTGTTGGGAAAGGACTGCGCGAACTGGCGATAGCGCGGAAATTCCATGATGCGGTATTGCGTGAATTGGTATGGGCTGAAATGCGCTTGAAAGTAGTCGAGCCCGGATCGCGACGAGGCGAGCATGTCGTCAATGTCGAAGGTATGCGCCGGGTCGTAGTAGACCTCCAGATTGACTTGGCCGTCAGGTCCTGAGTAGGCCTCCTTACGGACCGTGTAGCGGCCGGAGAGATAGGCGGTGAATGCCAGTATGTGGGTGGATCCCATGCTGTATTCGTAAAAGTGGCGCCCGCCTTTCTGCCAGGCGCGCTGGAGATAGCCCGGGGCGATCGCTATCTGGTCGCCCGAAGTGCTGACCACCGTGTGATAGGTGATCCAGTCGGCGTTGGCGGTGAAAAGGTTGCGGCGGGTGTGGACGGGCTCCCCGCGGGCCGCCATCTCTTCCAGCGGCCCAAGATTCTCCTCGCGGCGACGGCGAGGATCGTCGAGTTCGAAGTTCTGGTCGTAGCCGATCTGCGGAAAGTAGCCAGCGTCGAAGAAGGTGCCGTTATAGGCGAATTCAGCCGGCTCATTCCCGTCGCGGAAGCCGCGCGTTGTGTGGCCAAGTGAGAACGTAAGGGTCAGAACCTCACCCGGGGCTAGCGGCTTGTCGAGCGCGTAAATCGAGTACAGATTCCGGGCAGCCCGGCGCACCAGGCGAAACGGCCGATCGAACTGAATTCCAGACACCGACTGCTGCTCGTCCGTGATGTGTATATCCGCGATCGGCTCAGTCGACTTGTTCTGGAGTGTGAAGCGGCCGACAGCGTCGAATGACCGTCGCTCCGGATAAATGTTGACCGCTGCATCGACGGCCGTGATCTTCGGCTGGGCATGGAGTTCGTACTTCTTGAACTCACGTTCGTAATCGGCCTGAATGTGGCGTCGATCTTTGGCGGTCAAGTACTCGTTCAGAATGTGGGCATTGTAAAAATACCAGAGCCCGGAGCCGACGGCGCACACTGCGAAGAGTGCAGCCGCGGGGACGAGGAGCGGAGCACGGAGACGCGCGAGGCGTGTGCGGGCGGCAAGGGAATCGTCGGCGCCGCGGCGCGTATAAGCGAGTGAGACGACGCCCAGGAAGGCGAAGATCGAGAACCAATATGCGATGGACCAGAAGAGCGCGGGCACGAAGTGTCCGTAGCCGTTCATGTCCGAGTACGTGTAAGGAGGTGTTGCTCCCGGCAGGTACAGGGTGTTCTCCCAGCCGAAGTTGAACAGTATCGGCTCCAGAACGAAGATGCCGATGACGATCCCGTGGCCGACGAATTTGTTCGACACCAAAGTCTGGACGAAGAGAGCGAAGAGCGTGAATCCCAGGACTTGTGGGAAGGTGACGATGTAGAGTTCCTTCAAGTATTGCAGCAACTCGTAGTGGTAGTATCCGGCGATGGTCTGCATGACGATACCCACGAGCATCGACACGGCAAGCAGGACTACTTCGATCAGCGCAATCGCGGTGAACTTGGAAAGCAAGTCGGTCGTCTCGCTCATGGGGAGTGCGTCGTGGATGCCGTCGAAGTGATTGTCGCGTTCGCGCCAGACGAGTTCCGCGGCGTAGAGCGTAGCGACGATGTAGAAAAACAGAGTCGCGCCGCCCTCAACCGCCTGGAGCATGAGATAGGTGACAGGCCAGACATCTACGCCGCCGACACGTCCGGCGAATTGGCCGTTGTTGACGGCGAAGACGATAAGCAGGCCGACGATGGCCCAGAAGGCAACCTCACGCATAACCGTTCGAACTCGAAGGCGGGTGAGTGACACGTACTGCGCGAAGGAAGTTCCCGCGCCGAAGATCTGACGCACGCGGGGGAGGCGAGCCGCAACGAGAGACCGGATGGGCCGGACTTCTTCAGCTTCCTGCGCGCGCGCCTTCGCGGCACGCTTTCCCTGGGAACGCGCGGTGAGAGTCTCGATTGACATCGGGAAGCGTACCCAAAGTCCACCCAGTGACAGCAGACCGGCGGTGGTCCACAGCAGGCGATTGTAGAGGAAGACGCCAGGCGAGTTGCCACTGAAATCCCACGGAAGCAATAGGGTATTCTTTTCGATCACGGTCCAGTAGCGGGTGATGTTGTCAAAGAGGATGAAGCCGATGGGATCGAAGATGCCGGACCAGAAGTGCTCGAGCGAGCGGGTGGCGGAGAAGACGGTGAGGCCGATGACATACAGCATGAATAAGGCGACACCCTGCAGATAGACGATAAAGATCTTGCGGCTGAGCGCAGCGACAGTAAAGAACAGAGAGCCCAGGAAAAAGATCTGGACGACGATGATCGACAGGAAGGGCTGGATGTACCACCAGAGGTGGTTGGGAGCGATGCGGGTGTGATCGGCCCAGGGGGCAAACGTGCCGAAGAACGTCCCAAACAGCATGCCCGAGAAGGCGAAGACAGTGGTGGCAAAGGAACCGGCCCAGCGCCCGCCGAGATAGGCAAACTTTGAGACGGGCTTGGTGAACAGGATCTGGTACGTGTCTCGCTGGAAGTCGCGAAGGATGGACGTGCCGAAGATGGCTGCAATGATGATGACGCCAAAGAGGCACGCGCCAACATCGTTGTATGAGTTAGCGTAGGCGCCGTTGAGCAGGACCTTGCCGTTGAAGAAGCTAACCGGACCGAAGTTCTCGCTCGCGACGCTGAGGAACGAGAAAGCGAACCAGAGCAGGAAGTAGACGTACGTGGAGATGCTCTTTACCCGGAAGCGAATCTCGAAGGAGAAAAATTCCCAGAACATAGCCATAGCAATTTCCTCAGTGGCGAGCCGTCAGTTCCTGGAATGGCGGGAAAGATGGAGGAAATAGACATCCTCAAGTTCGGAAGGAACTGAACGGAAGCCGGAGCCGGGCGAGGATGGTGCAAAGACACGGATTTCGTGCTGTCCACCCGCGAGATGGGTGCTGACTATTTGGAGCTCGGATTCGAGGGCGCGGAGCTCGTCGTCCGTGGCTACGATGCAGGACCAGATCTGCCCATCGAGTGCAGCCAGGGTTTCGTTGGGTGAGCCCTCGAGCAGGACTTCACCGGATGCAATGATAGCCATTCGCGGGCAAAGTTCACGCACGTCGTCCACGATGTGGGTGGAGAGGATTACGGTGACCTCGCTGCCAATAGAAGAGAGAAGATTGAGGAAACGGTTTCGCTCGGAGGGGTCCAGACCAGCGGTTGGCTCGTCGACTATGATCAGGCGAGGATTGGCGAGCAAAGCCTGAGCGATGCCGAACCGCTGCTTCATTCCGCCGGAGTAAGTTGAAAGCGCCTTCTTGCGGACCTCCCAAAGGTTCGTCTGATGGAGCAGGGCGTCGACCATCTCTCTACGCTCGCCGGCAACAGTGACGCCCTTCAGAATCGCGAGATGGTGAAGCAAGTCGACGGCGGACAACTTCGGGTAGACCCCAAATTCCTGGGGCAGGTAGCCGAGGATCTTGCGCACGTCATTCTTTTGTTTGAGAACGTCGAGGCCATCCAGGGTGACTGTTCCGGAATCGGGGTCTTGGAGCGTCGCGACGGTGCGCATGAGAGAGCTCTTGCCTGCGCCGTTCGGGCCGAGCAGGCCGAACATGTTATTGCCGATTGTCAGGGATAGATTCTTGAGTGCGCGAACGCCGTTCGGATAGGTCTTGGAGAGATTTGCGATGGCGAGTGCCATGAACGGCTCCTCTCGAAGTAGTCGCTGCCCTGGCATGCGATCCAAGGGCTACCACGCAATAATGGACGCATTAGTATACTATGACTCAGCCAGTGTCTGCATCAATTTGCCAGCATGTTGTCAAGGCAAAGTAGAAATGTCCCCCTGCTGGCAAAGTAGAAACGTCCCCTCTTGCCTGGGCCTCTGCGGAGTGCGTGTTACTCTGCCGATACCGGCGAAGCGGAGACGGGCTCTGCTGGCGAGCAACCCGATCAAGGAATAGCCGGCCGGAACTCATCTGCGGACGATGAGATGGAGCGTGGTCCTCCCGACGCGTTCTGCTACCTGGGCTCGGGGCCGACCAACGGGAGGCGGCATGGTCCCACCCCAGGGTTTGGTTTTGACTTTGAAACCACATCGGAGCAGATAGATTCCGCCATGCCTCACAAACGCATGCTGGGCGCCTCAGCATTGTTCGTTGCAGCGGGCAGGGAGTGGCGGGAAAGGGATCGTCGCAAATTCTCCTTGGCGAGAGAATACCCCGGCTTACCAGCCGGTCGTGCGGAGAGTTTCCCGGTATAGGGCGAACTTTGCCTTCGCGCCACTCCCTCCAGACCGAGTTCATCCGATAACTCCTCCCTGTCTGTGGCCCGATGCTTGCGCCGCTTGCCAGATTTTCGGCGCTTTCTTCAGATCGAAATTCTTATTCCAGTCGCTGCCTCGCCCGCCGGCGCGATGTGTCTTGGCCGCCTTCGCTGGGCGCGCGGCTTTCGGCTTGTCCGCCACGGCGCACTCTTTCACTGGCAAATACCTCTCGCCATGGCGCACCGCCAGCGATCCGTCCAGCCGCTGCTCGATCCGCACGTCGGCTTTGCGCAATCCAGTCGTGACCGCTTGGCGCTCGATCTGATACAACTTTCCATCCCATCGCAGGGTGTAGTCATTGCGCACCTGTCGCGTCTCCACATGGCTCAACGAAGCCGCCAGGTTGTGAGCCTTATCCAATGGCCGATGAGCATCGTCGGGGTTGGCCGCCTCGACCGTCAACTCCCGCTCCCACCACACCAGGTAATCATTGGCCAGGTATGCGTTGGCTTGCTCCAGTGTCTTCACTCCTGCCACCCGCATGCCTTTGACCAACCGATCCTGTGCCGTCCCGAAATTCCGCTCCACGCGCCCTTTGGCCTGGGGAGAATGCGCTGCTATCCAGGCGATCCCCAACTCCTGCAACGCCCGCCCAATCTGCGTCGGCGGCATCTCCACCGCGTCCTTCTTAACTCCCGGCTCATCGCGTTTGTGCTTCTCCGCAGTCTGAAACAGGCTCGCCTTGTCGGTGTAGAACGCCCCCGGCCGCCCGAATTTCTCCAGGTAACTCCACACCAGTTTCATGTTCTCTTCGGTCGAATCATGCCGCACAAAACGCGCGAACAAGCGGCTGGTCGCATCGTCGATCATCGCGATCAGGTACAGCTTCTCCCCGCGCCCCTCCAGCCAATCGTGCTCGCTGGTGTCCCACTGCACCAACTCTCCGCACCGGCTCCGCCGCGGCCGCCAGACATGCACTTGCTTGACCTTCTCTTGCTTCGCCCGCCACAGTTTGCCGCCAATCATCCACTTCCGCACCGTCTCTTTGCTGGCCTCGATCCCGTGCTTCTTACCCAGGTACTCTGCCGCCAAGGTCGGCCCGAATCCTTGATACACCGGCATGGACAAGATCTTCAGCGCCTTCTGCTCGATACCCTCCTCGATCCTCCGGTTGGACGGCTTCCCGCGCAGTCCGTGGACCACCGCCTTGTCCCCGCGCTTCTTCAGCGCATACAACAACCGCTTCACCTGCCGAGTGCTCAAACCCAGATCCTCGGCAGCCTCGCGCTGCGTAATCAGTTTCTTTTTGGCCTTCTTTAGCGTCACCAGCCGGTCACGTTCGGCTTGCGTCATCAGTAGTTGTCCTTCCTGCATCCCCAAAGCTTGGGGCTGTCAAGAGGACATTTCTACTTTGCTCAAAGGGGACATTATCACTTTGCTGCCACACAATTTGCCAGCATGTCAGCGATTCCGCGAGCCTGATCGGGCGAAGGGTCGAAGGTCGCGGTGCGCGGGGAAATCAAAGGATTTGGGGGCAATGGGGCACGGCCGAGGATAATCGCAGTGACGAAGATGTGAGGGAGGGACGGCCCAGGCGGGGGTGGAGCGCGGTTCGGGCACGCTCCGGCAGGGGTGCTATGGACCCACGATTTTGCGGTCGCCATCCGGACAGTTATCCGGGGCATCCGGGTCGCGGTAGGGGTGATCGTCTTGAGCGGCTGCGCAGCGCCGAGGCGCGATCCCGACTCCTACGCGATCGTCGGAACGAGGTTGATGGGCCGCACCACGCGAGGTACCGGTAGACAACTCCGTCGTACTCGTGGAGAACGGCAGGATTCCGGCGATGGGTCCGGCGTCCAGCGTGATCATCCCCGGCAGCGCGAAACGCGTCAACGTCCACGGGCGCCTCGTCTTTGCCCGTATCCTCGATCACCGGCTGAACGTGAACGGTCCAGCGGACCTCATCCTGTGCGGGGTAGACCCCGCCCGCGATGAGGAATACATCAAGAAAACGGCGGGCCTCACGGGAAAGGGCCGCTGGGCGCAATTCCCTAACTGATCAAGGCTCGGGCAAGCGTTACCGGATCTGGCGTGATCGCAGAGCGGGTTGAGCCTGGGCCCCTATGCCGGGAGCATTTGCGGGCGCCACTGCGTTTCCGCAGTCGTTGCGCAGCTCGTTTGGAGCGCCCGCCGGCGGAGTGCTGAAGTTGTTGTCGATGCAGGGGATCGCACTCAAGTACTCGTATATCGCCTCAAGGTCGTAATCGGTCATCTGCTGGAATGTGGGCCACGGCATGATCTGGAGCAGATTGCCGTTCGGAATGTTGTTGTACGGAGGCTGCGTCGGGTCGAAGACGATCGGCCCGGTGGGAATGCAAGCGGGAGTAGCTCCGTTCTGAATCGCCGTAATCTGCGCCGCGGTACAGGTGGGATGGATGTGGTCGAGATCTACGCCGGTCCTCAAGATCTGCTTGAACTGCGCCAGCGTGTGGCCGCCTTCAGGCAGCCCGTTCTTGTTCGGAGTCAGGTTGCGGGTTATGATCACTGGGCCTCCGTATCCGTTTGGTCCGGTTGGCGTCCCGACTGTGCCGAACGGCGTGCCGCCAGCCAGGTAGACGGATGGATCGACCTTCTTCGGCTGGCTGAAGTAGGGGTTATTTCCCGTGATGAACGGGTAAAGGGCGAGTGGAGCCGAGCCGGCGGTGTGGCAGCCATTGCAGTCGCCTACCGCGTTGACCAGGTAGCTGCCCAGCCCAACCAAAGCGTAGTCTCTACCCACAAGATTCAAAGGGACAGGCGCGATCGCGTAGCCCTTTTGAATCCGGTCGTATTCCTGCGCTCGCACGCGCTGAGGCATACTGAGTAACCCCACGACTGCAACTGCCGCGAACGCGGCGGCTGCCGCGGCCCGTGTAACGGAAAACCTCGATTTCATCGGAAGCCTCCTCGCGCTTCTTCGTTGATAGTTGCCCGGTGCGGAAACCGCATACTGTAATGAGAAACGATGAAAGTTTCGCACGTATCGATCGAGGCCTCATTGTTCCAAATCAACCACCGCTCCGAAATACTCGGAGCTTTTTTCAATTCGAGGGCAGTACTCAACACCCAATTCCAGGGCCTGCCGGGGTTCGGATTATCCCTCGCGTGGCGGGCGCATCGCGCCGATCCGCCAGGGGCGCTGGCCTCACTTCCAATACTCCCGGTCCAGCGAACGGTAACGCCCATTCATGATCTGATCGTGACGATCTCTTTGGGCTTCTTCCTGGCTGTCGATATCGTATTGCTGCATTGGCTTTGGCGGCAACGGCAGTTGTCGCAATGGATTGCCGGCAGGGCAAATCTGACCCTGCTGCTCACCACAGCCGTCGTCTATTCCCGGGAAGTGATGATGGTGGCGTTGCCCACTTTGCAAAAACTGACGTTTTTGTCCTCGGCCGCCTGGCTGTTGTGGTTGCACAAGCGCGGCACCACGGCATTGGCGTCCTCAACTCCGGCGTAATCCCACGAAGCGCCGAGAACCGTGTCGGCCACGACTATCAACCGCTCGCCTGCGGTCAAAGACGCGCGTAGTGGCGACGGTTTGCCAGCATAGCGGCGGAACCCGCTGGTAGCGTCTACCTTTCGAGTTGTCCAGTTGGTCGGCCATCCGGACACGATCTGCTGCACCGCCTTGCCTCCAGGTGGCGCATGATGCGTTTGGAGCTTCCTAGAAGCGGACTTCCGAGGCGTTTGGTGGTGCGAAAGGGGATTTCTCGCCAGAGATCCAAACCGGCCGGCAGCTCCAACGCTTGGGCTTGCGGCCAGACGTTGAGGTTCGTCCGACGCTCGCTGGAATCCGCGCCGGCAAAGATGAGGTATTAGACAAAGCAGTCGAATACCTGCGGCAAGGCCGGTTCTGATTGCTGACTGGGCGGGGATAGCCGGCGACAACGGCCCTTCCAACCATCAACCGAGCGGTGGCTGCCCCGAAACGGCGTTCGGGTCACCTTGGCCACTGCCGTTGGCTACTGGTCTGTTGTGGCCCACCCACCTAACTTCGGAGGCGTTTGCTCGTGATGAGGGGATTTCGCGCCAGCTATGGCGTGACCGCTCGTTCTGCCCGGCGAGGCGCCGCCCGTAGCCAAGTTCCGGTTGGCCGACCAATCGGCAATCTCGATGAGCGGACTTTACCGGCGCGCCCCCAAAGGTATGGGCCATACTCACTGACGCAGGTCGTACAAGGGCACTTCGAATGAGACCTTACGTATGTAACAGAGCAGGGCTTCCATCTGCCCATATGGCGCCACGCGCGGTTGATGATTGGGACTTTGAATGGTTGCTTCTGGCGTCACATTGAAGAGCTAAACCAGAACCGACTCCCGGGCAGCTTGTCCTCGATAGCTTTGAGGAGTGCACTGAATATACCCATTCCTCCCGAAACCTGCGCATCTCCGGTGACTGAGCGATCAACCCGTCCCTATCGAAAAGGTCGCGCGCCTTCTACACAGCAGTACTCCCTTCCGTGGTCGGTTGCTGAACACGGTCAGGTCATCATCGGCAGCGGTGCAGTTGATGCCCATATCGTTGTACAACCCTTTACACGGCTAGGGCGGTCGCCAAGGTTGAGCGCTTAGAAGTTCAGGTTGACTTGAGAGGTACGCGAAGAAATCAAGAGGACTGATTTAAGTCGTTTATATTCAATGAGTTAAATGGGGCGCGCGGTGGGATTTGAACCCACGACATCCAGAACCACAATCTGGCGCTACTACCAACTGAGCTACGCGCGCCGTGACTCATCCAGAATAACATAGGGCTCTTCGGCAGACACATTGCCGCAACAAGGCCGCAACAAGGCGTCGTGACCATGGCGACCGACGGTTTCGTGACTCCGCTGAGTCTGCATGCGCGATTGTCGCTGGGCGCGGCGAGCGATCCTATCAGTCTGGAATCAATACGATCGGAGCCGCGCGCGGCATTGCCGATTGCCAAGAGTGCTCTAAGCAGCCGGAATCAATTGATACAGGCCTGCCCTGGCAAATAGCATCCGGGCAGCGCCCCGCGAGGCGTCATGCTCCAACCGGCAACTCTCGCGCGTTGCCCGGCCTTCGACGCGAACGCCGCCGCCCAGATGCTTCACCTGCCAAGCCATGCTGGCCCCCCGGCTCCATGCCAATGAATCGAGGGGAGTATCGCTGCCCGCAATCATTTCCAAACCACCATCCGGTCCGAAGAGGATCGTCCAGTCGGAAGGGTCCATGCCGGCCCGCTCCGCGTCGACGGCGGTGTCCATGATGTTGCGCGCGTTTTCGATCAGGCCGCTCACGCTAGGCTTATCGCCTGAATGAGCCGGAGCTTGAGCAATCCCTCAAGCGCATTGATCGCCATACCGTCGAACCTTGGCCGGAGAGCCCCGAAATGCGGCTTCGGGGTCCAAATTCCGCGGCTTGCGGCAAACTGCAAATTGGCGGTCAGTAGTGTCCGGCCCTTAAGCTGGAGTAAATGAGTTGGACAGAGGTACGCGTACCGGCTACGAGCGCTAATCTCGGGCCCGGATTCGATGCGCTCGGCATGGCGCTGAGCATTTATCTGGAAGTCCGTTTCCGGCCGGCCGAGACGCTCACAATCCGTGCCACCGGGCGCGACACGGAATTGATCTCCACCGAAGAGAACAACCTGATCTGGCAGACCGCATTAACCGTGGCCGAACACGCCGGGCGCCCCATGCCCGCCGTCGAAATTGAGATCAATAACGATATTCCTATCGGCAAGGGACTCGGTTCAAGCGCAGCCGCGCTGCTCGCCGGCGTGGTTATCGCGGACGAAGTATTGGGCCTCGAATGGGCACGCGACCGTATTCTCGACGAGGCCGCGCGCATCGAAGGCCACCCCGACAACGTTGCGGCCGCCGCGTTGGGCTCCATCGTCGCCAGCGCGATAGATAGCGAGGGCGTGACGCGCGCCGTGCGCATGCAGTTGCCCGCGCGCTACGGCGTGGCGGTGGTCGTGCCCGATTTCATCCTGCCCACTTCAAAGGCCCGCGCCGTCCTCCCCACCACTTACTCGCGCGCCGATGCCGTGTTCAACATTCAGCGCTCGGCCCTGCTCATCGCCGCCATGCTCACGCAAACCACTGATGCGTTCCACGCCGCACTCGAAGACCGTTTGCACCAACCTTACCGCGCGCGGCTGGTGCCCGGCCTCTCCGAAATGATCGAGCTGCGAGCGGAGGGACTTCTGGGCGCGGCTTTGTCCGGCGCCGGGCCGTCGGTCCTGGTGTTTTACGAACGAGGACACGAGGATGTGGTGGACAAGTTCAACGCAGTGTTCGCCGCCCGCGGCCACGCCAGCGAGACGCTGGTGGCCCACATTCCGGACCACGGCTACGACGTGCTGCGCGGCCTGTAAGGATTCTTCCCGGGGGCTGGTGCTAAGCTTGCAGAACCGGAATCTCCGCGCGTGAGCGCGAGTGTTCCGGAACGATTGGAAGGATTCGCCTTCAACAAGAGGATGGGGGAGCCATGCAGATGAACGAAGGTGCCAAGTCCGGAATCACTTTTGGCTGTGCGCTGGCCATCGCTATCAGCTACTTTCACAACCACTCCATTTTATGGGCCGTCCTCCACGGGATTTTTTCCTGGCTCTACGTGATTTACGCGGGATTCAAGTACGGATTTGTCTGAGACTTGCCGTCGGTGTCCGGCGCACTCCGGTTGTCAGCCACACGCTGGGAAACTGTTCAGTTGGTTTCTGAATAATTCCCTCAAGATCTGGCGCGCGCGACCGATTTGAAACAGAGAGCCGTCGATGGCCGGACACAGATGACCTCACTAGCTTCCGCTCTGCCCGTCGATATCGCATCCGAATCCGGGCCCAGCTCTCCATTCGGTCCCCGTCGTCTCGGGGTCGAATTCATCACCAGCCTGAACCATGCCATCAGGACGCCACTGAGCGGCATCCTGGGGTTGTCGGAGCTTATGATGGAGAGCCCCGTTGATGAGGAATATCGCGATTACCTGATCTCAATCCGGTCTTGCGCGGCGGCGCTGAACGACCTTGTGTCGTCCACTCTGGAGTATGCCTCGCACCTGACCGGTGTCATCCGGTTGGAAGAGCAGGATTTCCCGCTGGTCACGGCCATTGAGGCCGGGCTACGGGACGCCCGGCAGAGGGCGCAGGACAATGCGACCTCATTCGAGCCCACGCTTTCCGACGGACTGGAGAGGATCGTCCGTGCCGACGCGCTTAAATTGCGCGACGTGGTTTCGCTGATCGCACGGATTGCGATTCACTCGACATCGAACGGCAAGGTGAGCTTTCGAGCTCGTCTCGAGCCCTGGGGGCCGCGGCTGGGCGAGCTTGTGCTTGAAGCCTGGCGAGAACCTCGGCGCGGCCTGGCGACCCTGGCCCCGGTGGAGCAGTTGACGGCGCTCGGTCTGCAAGAGTCGGAAGAACTGCTCTCAAGAGCCTTCACGATTGAGACTCTCGAGATGGTGCTGATCCACCGTCTGACCACCCTTCTGCACGGCACAATTCGGATTGGCTCCCAACCGAATGCTCCCATCAGTCTCCGGGCGGCTCTGCCTATCGCCTTACGGGACTTGGGGTTGCGGGAAGAGCGCGCGCGTGAAGCCGCGCTTGAAGAAATGCCTCGGCCGGCGATTCTGATCGCCGACGACAATCGGATCTCACTGCGCGTCCTGTCGTCGATTCTCAAGCGGGCGGAGTTCGAAAGCGTTGCTGTGGAAAGCGGCCCCGCCGCCATTGAAGCATTGGCCCATCGCGACTTTCATCTCATCCTGCTCGACCTCCTGATGCCGGGAATGGACGGCGGCATCACTACGGCCCGAATCCGCGACTTGCCGAACTGCGCCGCGGTCCCGATTCTTGGAATTACGGCGGGCGTGACCGATGAGCTGCGCGAGAGCTGCCGCCGCAACGGCATGGACGCCATCCTCGAAAAGCCCGTCAATGCGGCCGAGCTGATTGCGAGCGTGCGGTTCCATCTCGGCCGATCCCCGTCCAGCCCATCCCAGTTACAATCTCAGTCAAAGTCACCGGACAATTTGACCTAGCTTTACTTCGCCGGGTGGCGCCGGACCCGTACGGTAGAATGGAAGGGAGTCCCAAGATATGATTGATTCCCTCAAGATCGCGCTCGGCAAAGTGAAGTCGCTCGATACTCTCCTGGCGTTGATTTTCGGCACCAAGCACGAACGCACGATCAAAGAGGTCCTTCCGCTCGTCGCCGCCATCAATGCGCTTGAACCCTCGATGCAGGTCCTGAGCGATCGGGAACTGGCCGAAAAGACCGTTGAGTTCCGCCAGAGACTCGACGCAGGGGCGACCCTCGACGACCTGCTGGTCGAGGCGTTCGCGGTCGTGCGGGAAGCCGGCCGGCGCGTGCTGAATATGCGCCACTTCGACGTTCAGCTCATCGGCGGCGTCGTCCTCCACCGCGGCATGATCGCCGAAATGAAGACCGGCGAAGGCAAAACGCTGGTGGCCACTCTGGCCGTGTACCTGAACGCCCTCGATAACAAGGGCGTGCACGTGGTGACGGTGAACGATTACCTGGCGCGCCGCGACTCGGAGTGGATGGGACGCCTCTACAAGTTCCTCGGCCTGACTGTCGGTCTGGTCGTGCATGGCCTGGACGACGAAGAGCGCAAGGCGGCCTACGCTTGCGACATCACCTACGGCACCAACAATGAGTTCGGTTTCGACTACCTGCGCGACAACATGAAATTCCGTCTTGAAGACTGCGTTCATCGCACCTTCAACTACGTGATCGTCGACGAAGTCGATTCCATCCTGATCGACGAGGCGCGGACGCCTTTGATCATCAGCGGCCCGAGCGAAGAGTCCACCGACAAATACTACAAGGCCAACACGATTATTCCGCGCCTGGTGCGAGGCGAGGTGATCGAAGGCAAGGAGCCGGGCGAGAAGTACACCACCGGCGACTACACCGTAGACGAGAAGCACCGTCAGGTGGCGCTCACCGAAGAAGGCAACGACAAAGTCGCGCGCTTGCTTGGATTGCCGGACATCTGGTCGGCGGACACCATGGAGTGGCGCCACCACATCGAGCAGGCGCTGCGCGCGCACGTCATCTACAAGCGCGATCGCGACTACCTTGTGAAGTGGAACGAGCAGGACGGCAAGGACGAGGTCGTCATCGTCGACGAATTCACCGGACGCCTGATGCCGGGCCGGCGCTGGTCCGACGGGCTCCATCAGGCCATTGAGTCCAAGGAAGGCGTCAAGATCGAGCGCGAAAATCAGACTCTCGCCACCATCACCTTCCAGAACTACTTCCGCATGTACAAGAAGCTGGCCGGCATGACCGGTACGGCCGACACCGAGGCCGCGGAGTTCTCCAAGATCTACAAGCTTGACGTGACCATCGTGCCTACTAACAAGCCGATGACGCGCATGGATCTGAACGACATGGTGTACCGCACCGTGGAGGAGAAGTGGCGTAACGCGGCCAAGGAGATCGAGGAACGCCACGCGAAGGGGCAGCCTGTCCTCGTCGGCACGGTTTCGGTGGAAAAGTCCGAGAAGCTGTCAGCCATCCTGAAGCGCATGGGCGTGCGGCATGAGGTGTTGAACGCCAAGAACCACGAGCGTGAGGCCTTTATCGTCGCGCAGGCCGGCCGCAAAGGCCAGGTCACGGTTTCCACAAACATGGCCGGCCGCGGTACCGATATTCTGCTAGGCGGCAATCCCGAGAACCAGGCTCAGGAAGAGTGCATGAAGCGCAAGCTGGTGGAGACGCCGCCGCCCGGCGTTGAGACCGTGGTTGCGGACGAACACTACTACTACTTCTCGCGCGGAGAACACACCAGGTATCGCGTTTCGAAGCCCGTCTGGGATGAGGTCTTTGCGCGCTGCAAGGCGGAGTGCGACATCGAGCACGAAGAGGTGGTCGCGGCCGGCGGTCTGCACATCGTCGGCACCGAGCGGCACGAATCGCGACGCGTCGATAACCAGCTCCGCGGCCGCGCGGGCCGCCAGGGCGACCCCGGCAGTTCCCGTTTCTTCCTTTCTCTCCAGGACGATCTGCTCCGGCTTTTCGGTGGAGACCGCATCCAGGGTCTGATGCTGCGGCTAGGCATGGAAGAGGACGTGCCGATCGAGAGCGGCATGATCAGCAAGCGCATCGAAAACGCGCAGAAAGCCGTCGAATCGCAGAACTTCGCCATGCGCAAGCACGTGCTGGAGTACGACGACGTGATGAACAAGCAGCGCAAAGCGGTCTACGGCTTGCGCCGCCAGCTGCTCGAAGGCGAAAGCATGAAGGAGCGGATCTTCGATATGACGGACGGCATCGTCGCCGCCGCCATCGACGATCGCTGCCCCGAAGGCGATAAGCCCAGCGACTGGGATCTGGCCGGACTCGAGACCGATATTACTTCTCAGTTTGGCGCGCGCGTCACGGCCAAGGAACTCTACGGCAAGACGCGCATCGAAATTGAAGAGTATATTCTCGGCACGCTGCGGCGCCGCTACGACGAGAAAGAGGCGGTCGTCGGATCCGATCTGATGCGCTACACCGAGCGCATGATCATGCTGAGCCGCATCGACCAACAGTGGAAGGATAACCTGCTCTCGATGGATTCCCTCAAGGAGGGGATCGGTATGCGGGCCTATGGGCAAAAGGATCCGCTCATCGAGTTCAAGAAGGAATCCTACAAGATGTTCCAGGAGATGATGGACCGAATCGAAGACGAAACGGTTCGGTTCCTCTTCTTCCTCCAGCCCAAACCCGGTGAATCGATCGACGTGCCCCAGATGGGCGATGATTGGCCGGAGGATGAGGGCGGCCGGGAATCCGAGGAACCTTCCCCGGAGGAAGTCACTGTCCCGCGCGAAGACAAAAAAGCGGCCCAGGCCACTTTCGTCGATCTGACTCGCAATATTCAGCGTCAAAAGGATCGAGAGATGCAGACGCTGCTGACGGCGGGTGGCGGGGCGGCCTCCGCGAAGACCGGCGAAGGGCCCGTGATTCGCGGCGAGAAGGTCGGCCGGAACGATCCGTGCCCTTGCGGCAGCGGAAAGAAGTACAAGAAATGCCACGGAGTAGGGAAGTGATCTGGCCGCAACGGAGCTGCGGCCTCCCGAACGGAGCAGCCCCAAACGGAGCCGCGACTGTGAGGGAGCGGTTGCAGCAATGTTCATTGATTGCGCCTTTCCAAGCCGCCGCAGCATCCCGACTGCGCCGTCAATTCGCCGCCGAGGCGCAATGCAGGCCGATCTGGAGATCGGCGTTCCCAGGAGCCGCTAACGTGAACGACCGGCTGCATTCTGGTAACCGCAACCTGCGCGCAATAGCCCTGTGGACCCTGGCGACCCTGCTATTAGCCCCCGCCCTTCCCGTTTCCGCCGAAAATATCTTACCGGCGCAATGGCGCGAGCATGTCCGGCAAAAGACCGTCCCGGTGGTGGCCGCCGACGCTCAACTTTGGGCTGAGTATTCGGGAGAAGCCGCCGAGAAGGCCGTATACGAGAGTCCCGTTGGCCGCTTCAGCGCGACGGCCTACCGGCTCAAGGACTCGACTACGGCGCTGGCCTGGTACGAGTTCCTGCGGCCGGAAAATGCGGTGCCGATGCGCGACGCTCCCTGGGCTTGCACAACCCCCGGCGCTCAATTCGTTCTGCACCAGAACTACGTTCTCGTCTTTGAGGGCTGGCGCCCGCTGGGCAAGGAGATGGACGCCCTCTACAAGCTGTCTGCCCCAGCTCCGCTCCGGCGGGGGCCTGCCCGTGCTGATGCAGCACCTCCCGGAGACCGGAAGGGTCCGCAACTCCGAGCGCTACCTGATCGGGCTTCGGTCGCTCGACCTCTTTGCGAACCAGGTTCCTGCCTTCCTGGCTGGCTTCGAGAGCGGAGCCGAGGCGACAGTCGCGCGCTACAAAACGCCGATGGGCGATTTGCCCCTCATTTTGCTCGAATACCCGACGCCTCAGATCGCCCGCGACCGTATGGCCGGCTTCGAGAAGCAGCCCGGCTGGCAGGTGAAACGCAGCGGCCCGCTGGTGGCGCTCATCCCAGCTCCGCCCGAATTGAAGTTGGACGCCGCCGGCGCGAAGCCCCTGTTCGATTCGATTCAGTGGGACCTGCAGTTCACCTGGTATGAGAGCGCGAAGCGGACGGTGCAGCCGAACGTCGCCAAGATGCTCCTCGGGGCGTTCAAGCTCACGGGCGTGCTCCTGCTGGCGATGTTCCTGGGTGGCGTGTTCTTCGCCTCGATTGGAGTCTGGCTCCGCCGCCGGGGATTGAAGGACGGCGAAGAGCCAGGCATGATCTCGCTCCATCTGAACGGATAAGCGTCTCTGGTTTGGGCCTTCGCGCCTTTCCCTCCGCAACTGCGTGGCGCCCGCCGCGCTATTTCGATATATTCAGGGATCGTGCGGAGGTTCCCGATGCAATCCAACCCCATTTCGCGCCGTCAACTCGCGCGGATGGCGGGCGCGGCTGTCGCAGCCAGCGGGCCGTTCTTATCGGCGAAGTCGGGCGGCTGGTCCGCCGAGCCAGGCGCCCTGACAGCCCGGCAGGTGATCGAGCGAATCCAGAAGAACATCGGTGTGCCCTGGCAGTCCCAGACGGTGGACACGTTCAAGGCTGGCGATCCGGATACGCCCGTTACGGGCATCGCGACTTCGTTCATGGCGACTTTAGACGTGCTGCAGCGCGCGGCGGCGGCCGGGAAGAACCTGATCGTCAGCCACGAGCCGACGTTCTATAGTCACCAGGATGAGACCAAGGGGCTGACCGACGACCCAATCTATCGCGCCAAGCGGGATTTCATCGCGAGTAACAAGCTGGTGGTTTGGCGCTTCCACGATCACTGGCACGCCCGCCAGCCGGACGCCATCTATACCGCACTCGCGCAACTCCTGGGCTGGGAGAAGTACAGCATCGACAAGAGCCAGACGATGTATGCCTTGCCGAAGACCACGCTCGAAGCTCTCGCCCGCGACATGCAGACGCGGCTGAAGACGCAGGCTCTGCGTGTAATCGGGGATCCCGCGATCCAGGTGAGCAAGGTGGCTCTGAGCCCGGGCGCGGCCGGACTACGGATGCAGTTGGCACTCATGCCGAAAGCCGATGTCTATGTTTGCGGCGAGGCGACCGAGTGGGAGGGCATTGAATACGCTCGGGATACCATCGCATCCGGGCAGAAGAAGGGCATGATTCTGATCGGGCATGTCGTATCGGAGGAGCCGGGCATGAACCTCTGCGCCCAATGGCTGAAGACGCTCGTCCCCGAAGTCCCGGTTGAGTGGATCCCGGCTGGAGATCCATTCTGGCGGCCAGCGTAGAGCCACTTCCGAAGCTCGGTTTCAACACTCAACAGCGCCACCCTGGGAACGCCGATCTCCAGATCGGCACCTGCTGCCCCACGAGCGGTGACGTTCAGGCATGTCTTTCGACGGAGCGGACAACACATAGAGCGACCACCGATCACCGGTCCGATGCGGCCACGGCTCGGGTTCGGTGTGGTTTCATCTGGTGCTCGCTGCCGGCGGTCCGGCATTGCCGGTTGTGGTTCCCGCTGGCTGTGGTTCTCCACTGCCGGTAGTCCAGGGCCGATGCGCTGACAGCGCGCAATGGAGCCTCGGAATACCGCAGACCGCTTCGGCGCAATATCCTCGTGACGGCTGTTTGGAGGCTTTGGATGATCCGGGAAATACACCGCAAACAGATAGGAAAGCACCAGAATTCATATAGGTCGTGAGAGTGCGCGTTTCGCAAGGGCATCCTGCGACTTGTAAATGGTTGGATTGACGACCGTTTGCCTTCCAAGGTTTGCTCCGTGGGACCGAAACAAGTTTGGTGTCCTCCGCAAGCATGCGAGAAAACAGGCGAAACATAGACGAACATAAGCAGCCCGAACATCCGCTTTCCGGGCCTCCTAGATCAGCAAAACCAGCCGCTGTCAAGGGGATAAATCCTTTTGTAATCAATGTGTTACAGTGAATTTTCAGGGTTCGGTTTTTCCTCTTGACTTCAGTTCCTCCAGAGTCTAACCTCAAAACACATACAGGTTTTCCGGTTGTGAAGCCGTTGAATCTGTTTCTCCCATTGAACATCAGCCCGGTCTTCCGGGTTTCGCGAAAGCCCGCCTGATGGCGGGCTTTCGTTTTTTGCGGGCAGCTCGCGCACGTCGCCGGAGAGGGGTCTTGGGCGTTGGTGTGTTAGCCTGGAGGTTCCTTGGATCGACGATCCCCGCAGGTGTTTATTTCAGGACCGCATATCAATGACAGATAAGAAGTTGCAGGTCATCCCGTTGGGCGGATTGGGCGAGTTCGGTATGAACTGCATGGTCCTCCGCTACGAGGACGACATCATCGTCCTGGATGCCGGGATGATGTTCCCCGACGCCGAGCTGTTGGGCGTTGACATCGTTACCCCGGACTTTACGTATCTCGAAGACAATAAAGAGTTTGTTCGGGGGCTGTTGTTGACCCACGGTCATGAAGACCACATCGGCGGCATCCCCTTCCTGCTCTCCGAAGTCCAGATGCCCGTTTACGGGACGGCGTTTACGCTGGCCCTTGTCGAGCGGCGTCTGGACGAGCATGACATGTTGGACCGGGTGCAGCTCAACCGGGTGAAACCGGGGCAGATCATCGAACTGGGTCCGTTCAAGATCGAGTTCATCCACGTCACGCACTCCATCGTGAGCGCGGTGTGCCTGGCGATCACCACTCCCTTGGGCGTCGTCATTCACACCGGCGACTTCAAGATCGATCCGACCCCTACCGACAACATTCTGTTCGACTTGCACACCTTGGCCGGGTACGGCAAGCGTGGTGTGCTGCTGCTGATGTCGGACTCGACCAACGTCGATCGCCCAGGCTACACGCCGAGCGAGCGCACCGTGATGCCGCGATTCGAGGAAATCTTCAATCGCGCCGAGCACCGCATTGTCGTCTCCTGCTTCTCCAGTTCGATCCACCGGCTGCAGCAGATCCTCGATATCTCCGCCGACATGGGACGCAAAGTGGCGTTCCTGGGCCGCAGCATGCTCACCACCACCGAGATCGCGCACAATCTCGGCCTGCTGCACGTCCCCGATAACACGCTGATCCGGCCGCAGGACATCATGTCGATGCCGCGCAGCAAGGTGGTTGTGGTGGTCTCCGGAACGCAGGGCGAGCCAATGTCGGCCATGTCCCGCATTGCCGTGGATAATCACAAGAATTTGTCTCTCGATACGGGCGACATCGTGGTCCTCAGCTCCCGCATGATTCCCGGCAATGAGAAGTCGATCGGGAGGATGCTGAACCATGTCGCGCGGCGCGGCTGCGAAGTCGTCGCCGGCTCCATGAATCCGCCCGTGCACGTTTCGGGGCACGGTTCGAGCGAAGAGCTGAAGCTGATGCTGAACCTCATTCGCCCGCGCTACTTCATGCCTATTCACGGCGAATACTGGCAGATGTCGAAGCACGCGAAGCTGGCCAGTCATCTGAAAACATTGGGGTTGGAAGACACCTTTATTCTCGAATCGGGCCAGGTTCTGGAGATCGACCATCATGGCGCCCGCAAGGGCGGCAAGGTGCCCGTCGGCCGGGTATGCATCGATTCGGGCTCCATCGACGAGGTTGTGGAAGACATGGTGATCCGGGATCGGCGCCACCTTTCCGAGGACGGCTTCGTGATACCGATCATCTCCATCGACAAGAACACGGGTCGCGCCGACGGGTTGCCAGAAATCGTGAGCCGGGGCTTCGTCTCGCTGGAGGAAGGCTCTGAGCTGATCGCCGCGGCCCGCCAGATCGTGGCCCGCACTATTGAATCCTCGTCGCGGGAAGAGCGCACCGATTGGGGCGTGATGCAGGAGAAGATCCGCACCGATCTCAAGCGCTTCATCCATAAGGAAACCTCGCGCCGCCCGCTGATCATGCCCGTAATCCTGGAGGCCTGAGCTTGGAGCCGGTCCTTCCCGCGTACCTCGAAGACGCTTCAGGACTGAGCGGGAGGGCGGAGGGCCTGTTCCGCCCAAGAACGGCCGAGGAAGCCGCATCCATCCTGGCGGAAGCATCGCGGACGCGCACGCCCGTCACCATTGCGGGCGCCGGCACGGGCGTCACCGGCGGACGGGTACCGGACGGCGGTTGGGTGATTTCGACTGAACGTTTCGACCGTCTGGAAGTTGAACCTGGCCGGGCTATGGTCGGCGCAGGGGTCCTGCTGAGCGGTCTGCAAGCGGCGGCGAAAACATCCGGCCAGTTCTATGCTCCCGATCCGACCGAATGGTCGGCATCCGTCGGTGGCACCATCGCCACGAACGCAAGCGGCTCGCGCAGCTTCCTCTATGGATCCACCCGCAGGCACCTGCTCGCGCTGACCGTCGCTTTGATGGACGGTTCGGTGCGCACGTTTCGGGCCGGCGAGAAGATCGACTTTCCGTACACGAGCTTGCCGGAGCCACGCGCAAGAAAGCACACGGCAGGCTACTTTCTGCGTGAAAATAGCGACTTCTTGCAGCTTTTTTGCGGTTCCGAGGGCTCTTTAGGCGTGGTCTTGGAGGCCGAAGTTCTGCTCCTGCCACAGCCAGCCAGGCTCCTGAGCGGGGTGGTTTTTTTCGTTTCGGACGACTGACGCGCTGGATGCCGTGGACCACTGGCGAGGCGTGCCCGGACTCCGCATGCTCGAGTACTTCGACGGCCCGTCACTCGACTTGCTGCGCGGAGCATATTCTCAAATTCCACCTGCGGCGAGTGCGGCGCTGCTCATCGAACAGATCGCCGACGGGCTCGACGAAGAGGATGCGGATGACGCCTGGCTGGATCGGCTCGATAGGCAGCGCGCGCGATTGAGGATTCATGGTTTGGCGAGACCGACGCCGACCGCGAACGCTTCCGGCTATTCCGCCACAAATTGCCTGAGATTGTGAACGACAAAGTCCGGCGGAACGGCTTCCAGAAGATGAGTACCGATCTGGCCGTGCCGCTCGAAAAGAACAGGGAGATGATGCGCTGGTACCAGGAGCGGCTGGCAGGCGAGTTCCCGGGCAGGTTCGTGATCTTCGGCCACATTGGCGACGCGCACGTGCACGTCAACATCCTGCCCGAATCGGAAGACGATGCGCGGCGCGGGCGCGAATTCCTGTTCGATGCCGCGCGGCAGTCGGTCTCGCTGGGAGGGACTGTCAGCGCCGAACACGGACTCGGCAAGAAGAAAGCGCACTTCCTGCAGCTTGAGTACAGCCCGGCCCAGATTGAAGCGATGTGTGCTGTGAAGCGCAGGCTGGATACACATTGGCTGCTCGGGCGGGGAACGCTGCTGCCCGTACCGGAACTGCTCGACTGACGGACTTCCTCCGAGGTGGCGGCCCTGAAGTCGTAGTATCGGAGGAAGGTCAGCTTATGAAGTACAAGTCGAAGATTGACTGGTGGATTGGCCTTTCGATCCTGGTGGGCTTGGTTCTCCCAATCATCGGCGCGATGACATCCCGTGTTCCTTGGGGGTACGCCGTGCCTGCTGCGATCTGGATCCTCGTCTTTGGCTTCTGCTATCCGCAGTCGTATGAGACCACACCGGAAGCCCTCGTGATCCGGGCCGGTCTCTCCAGACGGACCATTCCCTACTCAAGCATCACGGCCGTGCGCCCATCGGCGGACACGCGCAGTTCGTTGGCGCTGTCGCTCGATCGAGTCTTGCTGGAGTACGCGTCGGGCGAACTGTTGATCTCGCCGGACGACCAGGCTGCGTTCTTCGATGACATTGCGGCGCGAGCGCCTCAGTTAAGACGACGCGGACAGGATCTGGTCATTTCGATCGGGTAGGTCTTCGCGGGGCTCGGCCGCGCCGGGCTTCCTCAACCGCCGTCTCGAAGCGTAACTTGCCGCAATTGCTCCTTGAGCCGGCGTCCCGCAGACCTTCTATGCCCTGTAACCCATGCCGGCCAGAGCGCCGCGCATGTAGGCGAAGCTCTTGATCATGCCCGGTAGCGGGTTGTCCGAGTCGATTTCGTATTCGAGCATCACGTGGCCTTTGTACTTGATCCCGATCAGCGCCTGGAAAATGCCGACAATCGGTATCGCGCCGTCGCCCACGGGGACCTGGCTCTTGGCGTCCTTGAGATCCGCCAGATCCTTGATGTGCATGTCGAACAAACGCGGTCCGGCAAGCTTGATCGCTTCCAGGACGTCGGTCCCCGTACGGACAGCGTGACCCACGTCCATGCACAAGCCCATGAGGGGTCCCATGTTCTTTACCGCATTCAGCACGTCCATCGGGGAGGGGAAGTGCTTGTCTTCGGGACCGTGATTGTGGATGGCGATTTTGATGTTGTATTCCTTCGCGAACTTCTCGACGCGCGGCAGGGTCTGCAGCGTGGGCCCGGCGACGATCATGGGGATGCCGGCCTCTTTGCAATAGTCGAAGGCCTTGCGCATATCGGCGTCTTCATCTTTCTGCAGATAGATGGTGCCTGCGCCCGTCAGGATCAGTCCCGCGGCGCGATACTCCGCGGCGCCTTTCCTGATCTCCTCGGGCGTCGTCATCGGCAGATGGACGTCCTTCAGATTCAGATACGGCGTTTTGAGCGCCTTCATCCCGTCGATCACGTGCTGCCGGTCCAGTTTGTGGAACGAGTAGCTGGCTACGCCGAGCAGAATGGGCGAGGGCTTGGCCGATGCGGGAGTCGCTGCCGAGGCCAAGGAATCAAGCGGAAGAGAGGCTGCGGCGACGGCGGCGGCAGTGCCGCTCATGAAGCCGCGGCGGCTGATAACGGAAGACATGCTTCCGATCTTATAACTTCGCTGCCAGGGGCAGGGAAGCCGGCACCATCGGCCCTCGGCTCGTGTCCGAAACTAGCGCGCCAAAGATCCAGTCAAAGCTCTGAATCCGCGATGCCAGGAGTGTGGGAATCCGCTGTTAGGCAGATACATAAAGGGGCACTCGCCCGGCACGACATCGCAGCCGGACTGCGTGGCAAACTCGACCGCTTCGGGCGAGACTGCGCCTTGCCCCATGCCGCCCCGGTAGAACCAAATGCTCTTCACGCCGCTGCGCACGGCCTGCTGCACGGCTTCGAGGCTTTGGGTTGCCGGCACCATCAGCAGGACGCCTTCCGGTGGTGGATCTATGGAGAAGATGTCCGCGTGAGTTGGTACGCCGTCGATCGTCTCGGCGTTGGGATTCACCGGCACGAGATCATAGCCGCGTTTCTTAAGTTCCTTCCACAGAAAGCGGCTGTCGGTTTTGTCGTTGCGCGAAACGCCTACGATGGCGATACGCCGCAGGCGGAGGAAGTTGTCGATAGAAACCCGGCTGGCTGGCATTGCGGACTCCTGTATCCGATTCCCGCACAACCATCATAGCCTGGGAACGCCGATCTCCAGATCGGCTCTATTCCGATGTGGGGCGGCGCTCCAGCGCCGCGTGGGGTCTCCAGACCCCGCTACGAACTCACGTAGGTCGGCCACCGCTCCCTGACGGTCACGGCTCCGTTTCAGGGTCGTACGCCTGGGAACGCCGATCTCCAGATCGGCTCCAATGGCCGTGTGAGCGGCAGGTTGGCCGGAATACGCAGGATGCTGGCCGGTCTGGAGACCGGCGTTCCCAGGGATGCAACCGCTCCCTGACGGTCACGGCTCCGTTTCAGGGTTGCCTACGATTTCGGGCTGTCAGAATAGGAGTCCTTCCCCGTGCCGCCCGTGCGCCAGCTTTGCAGCACCGCGCGGACTTTGGCTAGCTGGATCGACACCTCGGCGTACTCCGCCTTGGCGCTGTGGTGTTCCACACTGTAGTAGCCCTGATACCCGGCATCGCGCAGGTTGGTCATCTTCTCGACCAGCGCGCCTTCCGTGACTGTTCAGTCGATATGAGTATGGACCACCCAGGGAGCGATCTCGCGGTCAGCAGCGTCGACTTCGGCTTTGGTTCCTTGGAAGCCGCTGATGTGGCAGCAGACGCCGAAACCGGGGTGGTTCACGGCCTTGTACAGCTTCTGAAGGCTGGGCCACCAGGATTCGGGTCCCCAATGAACTTCAGCCCCTGCTTTGAAGCCGTGATCGTGTGCGTACTGAGCGTACTCGCGGTAGCGCTTGACGATGTGGTCGAAGGCTTCTTCGGTCCATTCCTTCGTGTCCTTCCCGCATTGTCCGGCGTCGATGCGCACGAAGCGCGCGCCCATGATGCGGCCCGCATTCAGATGGGCCAGCGCATTCTCGTAGTGCTTCTGACGCTGGGCCGGATCGTCCACCCAGACGTGCGCGTTGTCGACCGCCAGGGCCGGCACGATCAACTCACGCTCGTCCAGTTCTTCGCGAATCTTCCTGATGTACGGCTCGTCCGTTCCTTTCAGGAAGCCGTTCCACAGATCGGCGGCATCCAGATGGTAGCGGTATTTGCAGGTCTCCATATAGCCGAAGACATCCATGCGGCCCTGTTGAAGCAGGCCGTGGAACGAGTACGACATCACGGAAGCGCGCATCGGCGTCTGGCTGGGTGAAAGGGATTGCCCCTGCGCCAGAGGGAGAGCGGCGGCGGAGACGCCCGCCGCCACCGTGGTCTTCAAGAATCCGCGTCGTGTTTCGAACGGCATATTTGCTCCCAAACTCAGGGTTGGCCGCACCCACCCGCGAACCCAAAAACCATAAGTTTTTATGTTTCGAAAAATAACCAACGGCGAATCAATAACTTAGAAAAACAAAACATAAAAGTTTTGGGTTTTGCCTTTGGACGGGTCGCGTCTACAACTCCCAGCCCGCGCGGTATTGGCGGCGGAGATACTTGTTGGCGTCGGCGTTGTTCGTGATCTTCATGTTCGCCGCATCCCACTCCACGCGCTTGCTGGTGCGCAGGGCGATGGCGGCCAGATTGAAGGCCTCCGAGATCGGGCCCGCATAGGAGAAATCGCCGGTGGAGGGCTTGCCACTCTTGCAGGCTTCAATCCACTCAATGACTCCGGGCGGGATCTGGTCTTCCTCGCGTTCGGGCCGCTCCTGCTTCACCGCGGGACCCTGGTACTCGCGCATCTTCTTCTCGGGGATCAGGCGCGGATTCTCGATATTGAATCCCGCCAGGATCTTGCCCTTGTCTCCGACGAACATCATGCCTTCGATTTCCAACTGACGATTGTCCTCGTAGAGTTCGTCGGGCGTCGGCGGACGCATGCCACCGTCGTACCAGAAGATGTCGATGGGACCGCGGTCCTGACCCGGGGCGAACCGCATGCGGATAGTAGAGGCGAACGGGAACGAGTAGTCGTTTCGGATCTTGCGGCTCACGTGATCGGTGAGCAGGCAGGCCGTGCTTGGCGTCGCCTCCACCATAAACGGCGCTTCCAACTTCAATGTGCGGAAGACCGTCCACAGGCTGTAGTGGCCCATGTCGCAGATGGAGCCGCCGCCGAAATCGTACCAGCCGCGAAAGACCGCGTGCGTGTATTGCGGGCTGTAGGGCCGGTCCTGTTCGGGGCCCAGCCACAGGTCCCAATCGAAGTCCTTCGGGACGGGAGGAAGGTCGGTGGGAATCGTCAGATACTGGGGCCACATGGGGCGGTGGGACCAGTTGTGGACCTCGCGCAGCTTGCCGATGGCGCCGTCGTCGATCCAGGCCTTCACTGTGTCCATTGGGCCCCGCGAATCCCACGGGATGAAGTGCGTGGCGACCTTGGATTGCTGCCGGACCGCCAGCACCTTGCGCGCCTCGTCGACGCGGTTGGCGATGGGCTTGTGCAGCATTACATGCTTGCCCTTCTTCATCGCGGCGATGGCAATGGTGGCGTGCAGATGGTCGGGCGTCATGATCTTGACCGCGTCCAGATCCTTCTGCTTCTCGAACAGCTCGCGGAAGTCGGCGAACGAGGCGCAGCCCTTGAACTCGCCGGAGGGGCGCTTGTTTCCGTAGTAGGTCTCGACGATCTCGCGGCCGACCTCGCGTCCGCCCGGAATACCGTCGATCCCCTCGCGCCAGTTTGACTTGCCGAGGAACTTGCGGATCCCGTTGGTGACCCCGTTTTTGGACCAGTCCACGTAGTCGGTACTGTTCTTGTTCGGATCGCAGACGGCGACGATCTGGATTTCTTCGCTCCGCATCATCGGCATCATCTCGCGGATGCCCTGGGTGCCAAGGCCGATGTAGGCGACGTTGAGCTTGTCGCTGGGCGCGACGAAGCCCGACCCACCCAAAACGCTTCGGGGAACGATGGAGAAAGCGGCAGCGGCGCCGGCCGCGTTGCCGAGGAAGTTGCGGCGGTTGAGGTCAGAGGACATGAGAACTCCTGCGCGAAATCTAGTCAACAATACTCTACAGCGAAACGCGGTAGGACAGACCATCGCTTTGCGTGGCCTGTCGCTGGAGTTTCTACATTTGGTAGTGCATTTGGGTATGGTCGGTGTTGTATCAGGGCATGGCTTTAGCCGTGCCGAACCGTTGTGGAAAGGATTCGGGCTTCAGCCCCCGCGAATGGCGCGACCCGCCCGCAACGCCCGGCCCGAAAATATCCTGAGTTCCGCGCGCACATTCTTCGCCACCACCAAAGCCAGCCGCAAGACCAAGGAAATCCGCGCTTTGTTGCAGTCGGAGCGGAACGCCACTTTGCCGATCGACGTGCTGCGTTCCTACGTGGCGGCCAGGAAGTTTCGACTGCACGACTTCGTCGTCATGCCGGATCATCCGCATTTGCCGTTGACGGCAGGCGAAGGCATGACCATTGAAAGGGCCATGCAGTTCGTCAAAGGCGGATTCTCGTACCGCTTAAGAAAAGAGTACGGCTACTTGGGAGAGATCTGGCAGCGCGGCTTCTTGGAATCTCGCGTCGAAGATCATCGGAGCTTCGTGGGGCACAGGGAGTACATCACGGCGAACCCGGGTGTTGGCGGGCTTGGCCGACTCGCCTGAAGCGTATCCATATTGCTTTCCCTATTTGGCAAAGAAGAAAGCAGCAGCGGCTAAAGCCCCGGACTGAAGGCGTTCCTACGGCACGGCTGAAGCCATGCCCTGATACAACGCATACCCGCCTCTTCTATCTTGAGCTGATGCAGCCGTGCTGAAATGCGGAATCTCCAGGGACAGGCCATCGCTTTGCGTCGACAACGTTGCTTGGCGACAGACGACGCAAGCGATCGTCTGACCTACTTCTTCTCTTTCAACGAAGCGTCGATGCGGACGCGCCACTTGCGGGCTTCGGCTAGAGTTTCCGCTGCATCGATGGTCATTGGCGCCCGATCACGGATGGTCAGACTTCCTTCAATCACGACGTCGCGTACGTCGCTCGCTTTTAGCGAATAGACCAGCATCGAGTACGGATCGTGCGCGGGCACGGCGTGCGGCGCGCTAGTGTCCACCGTGATGAAGTCGGCGCGCTTGCCAAGCTCCAGCGAACCGATCTCGCTCTCCATCCCGATGGACTTCGCGCCCAGGATCGTGGCCATCTCGAAGACCTTGTTGGCGGGCAGGGCTTGCGGATCCAGACGCGTCACCTTGGCGAGTTTGGCGGCCAGGTCCATCTCCTCCATCAGGTCGAAATCGTTGTTCGAGCCTGCCGGTCCGTCCGTGCCCAGGCCGACGGCCAGACCGGCCGCGAGCATCTCCGTCACGGGCGCGGCACCGCTGGCGAGCTTCATGTTGCTCGATGGGCAATGGGCCACGCCGACGTGCAAGGGAGCGAGCGCGGCGATGTCTTCGGCGGTCAGCCAGACCCCGTGCGCGAATATCGTGCGCTTGGCGATGGCGCCGATGGAGACGAGATAGCGCGCGGGCGTCAGCCCGTATTTCGCGACCGAATCGTCGTTCTCCTTCTTCGTTTCGGAGACGTGGATGATCAGCGGAACGCCATACTTGTCGGCCAGCGCCCGCGAGGCCTGGAGCGTTTCCGGAGAATTGGTATACAGCGCGTGAGGAGCCACGGCGGGGGTAATCAGCTTGTCGCCTTTGAACTCTTTGATGAAGCGCTCCGTGTAGGCGAGCGTGCGCGCCGGCGTTTCGTTGTCCGGCGAGGGGAAGCCGATGATGGTCTCGCCGAGCACCGCGCGCATCCCGGCGTCGCGTGTGACTTGCGCGACGTGGTCCTCGAAGTAATACATGTCCACGTAGGTGGTCGTGCCGCCGAGCATCATCTCCAGCACGGCCAGGCGCGTGCCGGCGCGCACGAACTCCGATGTGACGTTCTTCTTCTCGGCGGGGAAGATGTAGTTGGTCAGCCAGTCCTGCAGGTTCTTGTCGTCCGCGATGCCGCGCAGCAGGCTCATGGCGGCGTGCGCGTGCGTGTTGATCAGGCCCGGCGCAAGGATGGCGTCCGGGCGGTCGATGCGCTGCTTGGGAGTGTAGAGGAAATCGAGTTTCGTGCGCGGGCCGACGGCAACGATGCGTCCGTCTTTCACTGCGATGGCGGCATCGTGCAGCACCTCGCGGTGCGCGTTCATGGTGACGACCGTACCCGCCGAGACCAGCATGTCCACCGGCTCGGCGGCGGAGAGAGGCAGCGCGGCCAGCAGCAACAGCACGGGCAGGCACTGCATAGCTGTTGTGGCGCACGCTTTAGCGTGCTGCGTCGACACTCGTGTCGACGTCCGGTATGGCGGCATGAATGCCGCCACTGCACGCTGAAGCGTGCGCCACAGGGGCCGCGCCGAGCGTCGCAAGAGTGCTTGAGCCACGCATTGGCCAGGGATTGTGTCAGGCGAGTGATTTTGCATCGAAGGGGTCCGGGAACAGGTCGTGCAATTGGAACGTGCGGGTATCGCCCTTGGCGTTGCCAAGCAGGATCTCGATGTCGCCGCAGAGGTCCCACAGAACCTGGCGGCAGGCTCCGCAGGGCGGCGTGATGCGCGCGGCATCGGTCGCTACGGCCATGCGCTGGAACTCGCGCGCTCCAGCCGCAACGGCGGCAAAGGCGGCGGTGCGCTCCGCGCAGCACGTCAGACCGTAGCTCGCCGATTCTATGTTGCAGCCGCCGAAGACCCGGCCGTCCGCGCACTCGAGTGCCGCTCCAACCAGGAATCCGGAATACGGCGCGTGTGCGTTCTTGCGCGCTGCGAAGGCTGCTTCGAGTAGAGGATCCATCGAGTCTTCATTGTCCTCCGAATGGGGCCCTGCTCGGGAGTTGCGGCGCGGAACGAGAATTGTGTCGCCGGGCAGGAGCCGGATCGAGCCATCTCCCGCCCGGCTTACCGCGAGGCAAGGTAAAGTACACACGTGGACCTCGAAGGCAAAACTATCCTCATCACCGGCAGTTCCGGCATCGGAGCCGCGTCGGCGCGGCTGGCATCGGTATACGGCGCACGGGTATTTGTCTGCGGCCTCGACTCCGCGCAGTGCGAGAGTCTCGCCCAGGAGATCGGAGGCAGTTGCTATGCCGGCGATCTGTGCGACGTGTATCACGCCGAGCGGGCGGTGGCGCAGTGCATCTCGGAGTTCGGCCCGGTGGACGGCCTGTTCAACGTCGCGGGCGGCAGCGGACGCACCGCCGGCGACGGGCCGCTGCACCTGGTTTCCGACGACGGCTGGGCACGGACGTTGAACATGAACCTGCTTCCGATGTTCTACGTGACTCGAACCGTCCTGCGGCGGATGATCCCGCGTGAAACGGGATCCATCGTCCATCTCACTTCGGTCAGCGCGTACTCACCGGAGCCGAAGCACTTCGCGACGCATGCCTACGCGGCCGCGAAGGGCGCCCTGATCGCTCTGACCAAGTCGATGGCCGCCTACTATGCCAGCAGCGGCATCCGCATCAATGCGATCGCGCCGGGCCTGACGCGGACTCCAATGAGTCTGCGGGCGCAAACCGACGACAAGATTCTGGCCCTGATGAAGACCAAGCAACCGCTGGCCGGTTCGCTGATCGATCCGGACGACGTCGCCCGGGCGGCGTTGTTCCTGCTGAGCGACGCCGCGCACTACATCACCGGGCAAGTCCTGGGCGTCGATGCCGGATGGGAAGTCTCGTAGGGCCTGTGAACAAATGACCGTCGCCGTCTGGTGAGCGTGCGCTGAAGCGTGCGCCACAGAAGAGGTGCGCTCCCCGGTGCGGGCGGGCACTCTCTTAGCCTCAGTCGTTCGTGTGCGCCGCGGGTGGCGCGTCCGGAAGGGGCGCGCTGACCAGCGTCGTGTAGGTCATTGGATCGAGCGTGAACTGGGCCCGTCCATCCGCTACCGGGATGCGGCCGACCTCTTCCATTCCGCGCTTGCTGTCCGTTACCAGGACGCGGACCTCTTTCACGCTTGGGGGCAAGCCCGTCAGCGTGGCCGGGCGGCTGGCGCCGTTGTTCACGATATGCACGGTGTAGGCGCCCGTCAGCGATGTTGCCCAATGCCGCGCAGTTCAGTCCGGGCTTGGCGCACTGAACCGGGAGCATGAACGACCGGGGCGGAGTGGAGGCGAGCTGCTTCAGGTTCCAGTAGCGCTGAGTCGGACGCAGCGGCCCGTTGTCGCCGAAGATGCCGCCTCCGGCGAGGGGCGAGTAGTCGGACGTCAACTGCCATTGCAGGATCGACGCCGGTTGCGCGATGGCCATAATTCGCAAGTAGAGATTGATTTCGTAGAGCGCGAACGAGGGTTCCAGGAGGATCTGGGGATAGCGGTACGCCGCGGCATCCGTGCTTCCTTCCGCTACAATCAGCGGCACATTCAGCGCCCGCGCCGCGCCGCGCCATTTTGCCAGGGTTTCATCCGTGCAGCCGCGCCAGGAATGGAAATCCACCGCGCCAACATACTTTGCGGCTTCGGGATCGTGCAAGGCCGGTTGGATAAAGTCGAACGGATTCGCGTCCGATGTGTCGCCGAGCGCCAGCTTCGTAGCCAGCCCGCGCAGAGCAAAGTGCGGCCCGAGGGTCTTGATCAGCTCGGCGTGCTCTCTGGCGGTCTGGCGAACGTCAATACCCAGGTCCGACTCATTGAAGCTGAACATCACGGCTTCCACGCCATATCGCTCTTTGAGGAACACGAGGTAGGATGCGATCGATTCCTTGATCATATCCATCTTCTCCGGGTTCAGCGGATTGCCGCGTATGCCGTCCTCGTCCGAGGGCGGCGCGACTACCGGCGGGCGAGCGGGAGCCGCGGCACCGGCTGGCGCAGGGGCCGCGTTCGCGGCTGGCGCCGCGGGTGGTCGTGGGCCGGGCGCGCGACGACTGCCCAGGATCGCCCAGGAGGGCGGGAACCAGGCGCTGACGATCACAGGCATCCCCTTCCGGGCCAGCTGCCGAGCCATCTCCATGGCCCGCATCACGCGCGGATTCAAATTGCCCGCTCGCGCAGCCGCCAAAGGATCCACATCCTCGGTGGGCTGCCATTGGGCCCACGGCATCTCCACCCGTCCCCACGCCACGCGCATGGTATCGAGCGAGTACTGAATCACCAGTGGATCGGTGCGCGGGTTCTGAATGCGGAAGTTGCCGCCGAGTCCATCGAACATCTGGCCGGGACGCGTTGCGTCCACGGCGATGGTCACGGGGCTCCTGTCAATTTCTCCCGTGGCCTTCAACGTGAAGCTCTGCTTCGCGGTCTGGCCAGCGGTCGCCTTACCCTGGATCACCGTCAGGTACACCTGTATGGAAAAGTCGTTCTTGCTGCGATCGTCACGGATGATTACCTGGGTCGGCTCGGTGAACATGACATCGAGCTGCCGCGCAGGAGAAACGAAGCGGAGTCCCTTCGCGGTTGCCCGCACGTACTCGTTCTGGTCGTCGATGCCCGGCGCGAGCGAAACACTTTCCGGCGCGGGCGCGACAGGCTCGATCAACTGAACGGATCCACCCGAATAGCGCTCGGCCGGCAGTTCGAAACGGAAGTACGCGCCTTCAATTGCGGCATCCTCCTTAAATGAATACTCGACGCTGACATTCGCGCCGCCAGTGCCTGTCTCTTCCACGATTTCTTTGCCGAAGAGACGCCAGCTTACGTCCCGCTTGCGCAGCTCGCGCGGCGGGCGCATGTTCACGCTGACCGTCTCGACCTTGCCATTGCGAGCGTAGGAATTCTGCTGCCGCTCCCGGCCCGTGCAGGAGACCGCGGTCCAGTTGGGCTCGACCACGCACATGCTCGAATTCAATTCCATCAACTGGCCCTCGATCCGGATGCCTGTCAGATTACCCCAGGCCATCGTCTCGGGCTGTGCGTACGCCGTCCCGGCAAAGCCCGCGAGAAGATATGGAAAGATTGCAGCGGTCAACCACTCGTGTTTGTAAAACATGCCTTACCTCGTGTGTTCCAACACTCGAGTATATTCCTTGCGCTCACAACTGACCGGCTGGTGGCTCCAGATCAACCGTCAGCGCATCAGGCGGGTAGGGGAATTTCCAAGGACAGGCCTGTCGCGCATGCAGCGGATGGCAGGGAGGGAAGCAGCGAACTAAGGGTGGCTATCGATGAATGCCGTCTACTCGAGACGCGTAAGGAATGTCTGCGAGATCATGTCCTGCATGGAATAGCGCTCCTGGCTTACCACGGCCCAAAGCGCGCCGACCATGCCGCCGATTGTCAGCCAGCCGGCGAAGACCCGGACCATGCGCTGGCTAATGGTAGGGCGGTGGCCGTCCATACTGATGACGTCCAGTCCGAAGCTCTGCAGACCGATGGTCGGATGCTCGAAGATGGCCCACAGCGCCTTGTAGCCCAGGCTGAGCGAGACGGGAATCACCACCGGCAGATACCAGGGCATTGCGAACAGGTCGCCCAGGTTCAGAGCTTCGCCCGAAGCGCGGAAGGACACGAAGACTGCCGCCGTGAACATGATAGACAGCACCGCTACCACCAGGGCGTCGATCAGCAGTGAATAGAAACGCACGCGGAGCGGAGCGGCGGACAACCCTTTCACCGGTTTCAGTTCGTTGCTGAAGGGGCGGCGCGGCGGCGGCGGGAAATCGAACTCCGACTGCGACGACGAAGCACGGCGGCGCGGTGCGGGCTTGCCGCGAGCGTATAGTGCATCGCCGGAGTGATCGTCACTCGAAGCAGATACAACTTGCGGGGGCGCCTGGCGCGCGGGGCGCTCGGGCGGAGCCGCGGAGCCGGTGCGCATCCGAACCACTTTGCCCTGCGGCGCATAAGCGAACAGATCGGGCTGCACGGGAGTGGCGATGCGGTTCTCCGGCGTCCCATCCACAACACCGAAAGTGTGCTGGGCGGGCCGATTCCGCGTGGACGAACCATCCTCGGGTTGAGGGAAATCCAACTGCCGCAAGGCAGCCGACTGCTGGTAGCGCGGCGCCGGCGCGAAGCGAATCTGACAACGCTGGCAGCGAGTGGCTTCCGGGGGATTCGCCGCGCCGCACGAGTTACACTGCATGAGCTCGCCTCCATCGTTTCGATGCTGTTGCCGCTCTCTCTTGGATCATGCTAGTTTTGTGGTTTGAGCGATATCCTGCCGCCGAAACGCGTCTGTCGTCTCCCTTTTCGTAACATATTCCATCGAAAATGTCATGGATTTTCTGCAACTTGCGGAATACGGCTAAAGCTCCGCTACAACTTGTGGTGTCTATGTTTGGGCATTGCAGCCCTTGTGGCGCCATTGCGAGCCCAAATGTACCAGGGCGGATTCTACGTTCCCCCGCCGCTGGAGCAGCCTGAAACTCAAACGCGGGTCGTCAAGCCACATCAGAAGCGGGCGAATGCGCCTCCTCCGGGCGAAACGTTGTACCGCTCCGATGAGAGTCAGGAGCGAATCGGCTCTCTCATTATCCTTCGCGGTAATGCAGAGGTCGAGAACACCGACTCGATTCTGAAGGGCGACGAGATTCGTTACGACCAGGATTCGGGGCTCGCCGAGGCGCGCGGCCACGTTCACTACATCGACTTCGATCGAGGCGACGAGGTGTTTGCCGATCGCGCCGATTACGACACGAAGAACGAGTCCGGCTCGTTCTACGTCGTCTCGGGAAGTACGCCGGGTCACGTTAATCCGCGTCCGGGACTCCTGACGACGACGGAGCCTCTCCGGTTCAAGGGCGAATGGGCCGAGCGCATCAAGGACCGCTACGTGCTTTACCAGGGCACGTTGACCAACTGCCCGCCGGGCACGTCCTGGTGGACGCTGACGTCGCCGCGGATGGTCATCATTCCGGACGATCACGCTTTGGCGTACAAGGCGATTCTGCGCTTGAAGAACGTTCCCCTGTTCTATGCGCCCGCTTTCTATAAGTCGCTGGAGAAAGAAGCGCGGCGCAGCGGGTTTCTTACTCCCAACATCGGCAACAGCAGCACGCGCGGCCAGATGATCGGCGTTGGCTATTTCTGGGCGATCGACCGCAGCTATCAGGTGATGTACCGCCCGCAGTATTACACGGTGCGCGGTTTTGCCCACACCGTCGATCTCAGCGGCAAGCCTACGCAGAATTCAAGCTTCGATGCCTACCTTTACGCAGTAAACGACCGCGGCCTGCCGCAGAGCGACGGCACGCTACTAAAACAGGGCGGCTATCTTGCGAGCTTCGCGGGCCAGGCCGACGCGCTGCCCTTTGGCTGGTACGCGCGCGGCGTGGTGAATACGCTGAGCGATTTTACGTTCCGGCAGGCGTTCACCGAGAGTTTCAACGAAGCGGTCTTCTCGGAAGTCAACAGCGTGCTGTATGCCGCGAAGGACTGGAAGAGTTACGACGTGGCGGTCTCCTACGAGCAGCAGGAGAACTTCCGCAGCGCCACTCCGGGCGATAAGATCACCATCCGGCACCTGCCGGAAATCTCGATGCGCGATCGCGACACGCAGATTCTCGACGGTCCTATTCCAATCTGGTTCTCCTTCGGAGCGAACGCCGGGCTGGTGCGCCGCGATCAACCGCTATTTCAAACGAAGCAGGAGGTGACGCGGCTTAATATCGAGCCGCGCGTCCAGACGGCGTTCGATTGGAAGAGCATCCACATCGTGCCCTCGTTCTCGCTGCGGGAAACCTCCTATGGAGAGAGTCTCGTGAACCAGAGCGTCGTGGCCCAGCGTTATCTGAGGTCGAGCCGCGAATTCGATCTCGATATCATCCTGCCGTCGCTCTACCGCATCTATCAGGCCCCCAAGTGGATGGGCTCGAAGTTCAAACACTCCATCGAACCCAGGCTACAGTTCCGCAATATCAGCGGCGTCAACGATTTCAACAAGGTCATCCTGTTCGACGAGGGCGACCTGGTGGCGAACACGACGCAGGTGAGTGCGACCATCGTCAATCGCATCTGGACCAAGAGCGCCTCGGGCGAAGTGCGGGACTGGCTGAATTGGGAGATCGGGCAGGAGAAGTACTTCGATCCCAGCTTCGGCGGCGCCGTCATTACCGGAACGCGCAACATCGTGCTCAGCACCTCCGACCTGGGCGCCTACAGCTTCCTGGAGCGGCCTCGCGGCTGGTCGCCCATCGTCTCTTCGTTGCGCGTCCAGCCATTGCCGAGCTTCGGGTTTGAGTGGCGCGCCGATTACGATCCGGCGCGCCGAATGCTGGTGGACAGCAGCTTCACCGCCGACGCCCGCTTCGACAATATCTTCGCCTCCATTGGACACCTGGAAGTGGGCTGCATGCTCCTGCGTCCGTTAGCTACTTATCCCACCAATCCCTGCACAGGCCAGCCCACGCCCGATCAAGTGCTCACCGCGCCATCCAACCAGTTCCGGGGCATGCTCGGATTCGGTAAGGACAACAAGCGCGGCTGGAATGCGGCGTTCCTTGCCATCTACGACTACCGGACGCAGACTTTGCAGTTCGGCAACACGCAGATCACCTACAATGCCGACTGTTGCGCCTTCAGCATGCAGATCCGCCGCCTGGCGTTCGGAGCGAGGAACGAGAATCAATACCGGTTCTCTTTCGTCATCGCCAACATCGGCGGCGCCGGCACGCTGCGCAAACAGGACCGCCTCTTCTGAACCCGCCCGGCCGCATGCCGAAGCGCCTGTCACGGGCGGTTCCGGCGGCTGACTTAGCCCCAGAGCCTGCAGTACGGACTCGCCCTAGAATATACACCAATTACAAGTGGTGGTATTTAAGCTTTTGGTTTGAGTCATTTGGCTGATGGTGACACTTGCAAGACGTGGGCATTTTGCGTTAGCCTGAAGCCATGATTATCTCGATGAAGCGCCATGCCTCGAAGGATGAAATCGGCGAGGTGATTCAGCGCATTGAGGAGTTCGGCTACAAGATCCACGCTATCGAGGGCGAGGAACGCGTCGTCATTGGCGCCATTGGCGTCGGCGATACCAGCGCCTGCCTCGAATCGCTGGAGGCCATGCCACAGGTGGAGAAGGCGGTCCGCATCTCAGCTCCTTATAAGTTCGTGAGCCGCGAGTTCAAGCCGGAGAACACCGTGATCCGCCTGGGCACGCGCGTCGAAGTGGGTGGCGACGATTTTGTCGTCATGGCTGGCCCTTGCTCGGTGGAGAGCGAGAAGCAGATTCTCGAGTCCGCGGAACTTGCGGCCAAGGGTGGAGCAAAGGTTCTGCGCGGTGGCGCCTTCAAGCCCAGGACGTCTCCTTACGATTTCCAGGGGATGGAGGAAGCGGGGCTGAGGCTCCTGGCCAAGGCGCGCGAGCAGACCGGACTGGCGATCGTAACGGAGGTGATGAGCGATACGGATGTCGCGATGATCGCCGGCTATGCCGATGTGATGCAGGTGGGCGCGCGAAATATGCAGAACTTCGCATTGCTGAAGGCGCTGGGCCGCTGCGGCAAGCCCGTGCTGCTGAAGCGCGGCCTGAGTTCGACGATCAAGGAATTGCTGATGTCGGCCGAGTACATCGTCGCCCACGGCAACCCGGACGTCATGCTGTGCGAGCGCGGGATCCGCACCTTCGAGACGGCCACTCGCAACACCTGCGACATCAGCGCCGTGCCGGTGCTGCACGAGTTGACGCATTTGCCTGTAATCCTCGACCCGAGTCATGCCACGGGCAAGCGCAGCCTGGTAACCGCCCTGTCGCGCGCGGCAGTGGCCGTAGGAGCCGAAGGGCTGATTGTAGAGATCCATCCGAATCCATCGAAGGCCATCAGCGATGGCGCGCAGTCGCTGGACCCGGCTCTGTGGTTCAACATGATGCAGGAACTGAAGCCGTACGTTGCGCTGTGGAAGCAATCGCGAACGCCTCAGCCTGCGAGCGTGTAGCGGCCGGGAAACTGCTTCGACCATCACAGAAACGAAGAGGGCAGGCCCCCTGGGAACGCCGATCTCCAGATCGGCCCAAGCGGTTGCGTTCGCTACTGGTCGGCGTAGTTCAGAGGAACGCTCGCGCTCGTACAATGGTCATGACTCGATTTTGGCCGATGCCGATCTGGAGATCGGCGTTCCCAGGAGATGCTGCCGATCTGGAGATCGGCGTTCCCAGGGGGCGCTTACTTTTCGTACTCCACTGAAATCAGGCGCAGGCCGCAGGCGCGCATGGCCGGTCCGGACTTGCCGATGAAGCCGGGTTGCAGACGCGCCAGCAGGGAGGCGCGATCCAGGTTTCCCTTGCCCACCTCGATCAGAGTTCCAACCATCATGCGGACCATATGTTTCAGGAAGCCGCTGCCGCGCACTTGATAAATCAACTCATTGCCTTCGCGCCAGACCGACGAATGCGTAGATGGTCCGCACTTTCGTCGCCCCTAGCGCGTCCTTCATGTCCGCAGCCGCGAAAGCCGAGAAGTCGTGCTCGCCCTCGAACAAGGGCGCATACTCCGCCATGCGCGCTTCGTCGAGTGGATAGGGATGATGGCAAACGTAAAGGCGCTGCATCGGCGGCACGATTTCGGCGCGCCAGATGCGGTACTGGTAAGTCTTGGCTTTGGCGGCGAAGCGCGGATGGAATTCCGGATCGGTCTCCACAACGCTGGTCACGCGAATGGAGCGCGGCAGCAGCCTGTTCATCGCGCGGCGCAGGTTGTCTACGGGGATGGGATTCTCAATAGAGAAGGCAGCCACTTGAGCGAGGGCATGCACGCCCGCGTCGGTGCGGCCCGAGCCTGCTACCTCGACCGGCCGGCCCTCGATCTCGCCGACAACCTTCTGCAATTCGCTTTGAATGGCCGGCAGTCCGGGCTGGATCTGCCAGCCGTGGAATTCGGTGCCATCGTAGGCTACGGTGATGCGGATGCGGCGCATGTTGCCGCTCACCTCAGGAGGGGCGCGAGCCCGGCTTCACCACGGGCAGCCCTTCGGCACAGAGCGGGCAAGCGGCGGGCTCCCAGGAAACGACGTTCAAAGTAGCCAGCGCCACGCGAGGCACGCCCAGGTCGGCGCGTCCTCCGCTGCGGTCGATGATCGATCCGGCGGCCAACACGTTCGCGCCAGCGGTCTTCAACAGCTCGACGACCTCGGCGGAACTGCCACCGGTGGTGATGACATCTTCGATGACAGCGATCGACTCGCCCGGCACAACCGCGAATCCGCGGCGCAGCGTCATCTTCCGTTCGGCGTCGCGTTCGGTGAAGATGTGGCGCGCGCCGAGAGCGCGTGCGACTTCATGTCCGATGATGAGTCCGCCCATCGCAGGCGAGACCACAGTGTCGATCTTCCGCGAGCCGGCGAGAGCCGACAGGCCTTCCGCCAGAGCTTTGCCGAGCGTCTCAGCGTGGCTCGGATGCTGTAGAACCAGTGCGCACTGCAGGTATTCGGGACTGTGCAGACCGCTGGTCAGGCGGAAATGACCTTTAAGATACGCGCCTGTTTCGAGAAACAAATCTAGAACGGATGTCACGGGATTCGTCACCATGCGACAGGATAGCATCGGCGGCTTGGATACGATGATGGTCTTTTTGGGAACTTCAGGTCGAAATCTGGCGTTACCTGGAGAGTAAGGCCGCGGATCCACCGCGCGAGTTGAGAGACGTGAGCAGGACTGATATCAAGATGAGACGATTCCAACCCCTAATTGCCGTCGCCCTTTCGGCGCTGATGACGTGTCCGGCCGGCTTTGCGCAGGCTCCCGCCGCCAGTCCGGGCGCGGGTGTGAAGACTTCTTATTCCGAGCAGCCGCAAGTCCCCGTGGCCTCGGGCGGCTTTATTACGAGGCCTTACAAACGGCCGGTTATCGATCCGATCAACATGCAAAACACTGGCCGCCTGGATGGCATGATTCGCGCGGGCAAGATCTATCTGTCGCTCGAAGACGCTATCGCGCTGGCGCTCGAAAACAACATTGACATTGAAGTCGCGCGCTATGGTCCGAAGATCGCCCAGTCGGATTTCCTCCGCGCGAAAGCCGGCGGTCTGTTGCGTGGCGTGCCGTCGGCGGTTACCGCGGTCGCCAACTCCGCCTCGGCGCAATCGGGGAGTGGCAGCGGCCAGACGGGTACCGGTTCCAATGGAGCATCCGCGGGCGTGGGCAGTTCCACCGGTGGCACGGTCATCACCCAAACGGGTACGGCCATTCCAAATCTGGATCCCAGTTTCTATTTCGCCGGCGGCTTCGGACACAATTCGTCGCCGCAGTCGAATACGATCACCACGGGACTCTCCTCGATCGCCTATGACTACAGAAGTTGGCAGAGCGGCATTCAGCAGTCGTTCCTGACGGGTTCTACCGTGAGTCTCGGATACAACCAGTCCCGCGTGGCGACGAACAATCCCTTGAACGATCTCAACCCGAACACGAGCGGCGCCGCGACGCTGCAGTTCACTCAACGCCTCCTCCAGGGCTGGGGGCTCGCGGTGAACAACCGCAATATCCGCGTCGCCAAGAACAATCTCAAGTTCTCCGATCTGGCGTTTGAACAGCAAGTCACCACCACGGTTGCCGGCGTGGCCAGCCTGTATTGGGATCTCGTGAGTTTCGTCGAAGACGTCAAAGTGAAGCAGACGGCTCTGGACGTCGCCAGACGGTTCTACGAGGACAACAAGAAGCAAGTTGAAATCGGCACCCTCGCGCCTATCGAAGTGGTCCGCGCCGAAGCGAACGTTGCGCAGGCCGAGCAGGACCTGACTAACTCCGAGACGGTGCTGCTGCAGCAGGAAACGATCGTGAAGGACGCGCTCAGCCGTAATGGCGTGGCCAGCCCGAGCGTCGCGTCGGCGCGCGTGATTCCCACCGACCGTCTGGGCGTGCCGGAGGGCGAGTACAACGCGAAGCTCGAAGAACTGGTTCAATTGGCGCTAGCCGCGCGGCCGGACCTGGCCCAGGCGAAAATCAACGTCGACAATGCCAAGATAGGCCTGGCCGGCAGCCGCAGCGCGTTGATGCCTGCCTTCGACGTTCAGGGGACTCTGACCAACAACGGTTTGACTGGCGACGTGAATACGCAAACGCTGAACGGCGTCCCCGTTCCGCACGCGCCCGACGCCTACTTCCTGGGTGGACCGGGCAACCTGCTAGGACAAATCTTCCGGCGCAATTTCCCGAACTACAGCATCGGCTTCCAGCTCAGCATGCCCATCCGCAATCGCAGTGCGCAGGCCGACTACATTCGCGACGCGCTGACCGTTCGGCAGACGGAACTGAGCGAGCAGCAGGCGATCAAGGGTGTCCGGGTGAACGTGCAAAACGCCTGGATTGCGGTGATCCAGGCCCGGGCCCGGTACCGCTCCGTACTCAAAGCGCGCATCCTGCAGGAACAGACGCTCGATGCCGAGAACAAGAAGTATGCGCTCGGCGCTTCCACCGCATTTCTGGTCGTGCAGACGCAACGCGACCTCGCGACCGCGCGGGCCAACGAAGTGGCCGCTTTGGCCGCCTACAGCCGGTCGCTGGTGAGCCTGGACCTGCAAACGTATCAGGTGCTGCCGAGATATCACGTCGAATTGGCCGAGGCGAAAGCTGGCAAGTCTTCGCGGCCGTATTCGACGCCTCAGAACTGAGGCTGGCGGCACATCCGATGGTATTGCGGGAGAGTAGTGAGTGAGCAAATAAAAAGCGGAGCCGTTGTTGGGGTGTAAAGACAACGGCTCCGAACCAAGCCTGATGGCTCGGGGAAGTGTGCAGTTCTAACGGAACTCTAAATCGTCAATTTCGTTGGTGGGGCACATATTCTGGCGACTCCGGTACATCCACAGGCGAGTTCAGCCGGAAAGTGATCAGCGTTTCAGCGGGGATGCCCACCTGCTTGCGGCCGGTAACCAGCGCACCGGCGAATCCAGCGGCCGCGCCCGAACCTGCGCCGATCACCATACCTACGGGGCCTCCGGCGAGTCCGCCGATCAGCGCGCCCGTGCCGCCCCCACCACCGACCCAAAGTGCATTACGTTTCCTGTGCCGTTGCCCGCTGCGCGTTCTTGCCGAAGTCGACAGGGGCACCGAGCGGCCGTGCAAATGAATAGACTCAAGCGCGAGCATGAGGTGGGCCCGTCCCTTAAGCCTTCCGGAGGCCGCCGACTCTTCGACCAGCCCCGTGACCTGCGCGCCCTTAGGGAAGGCCGTCCTGCCATCTACCCGGACTGGTTCGACAAGAGTCGCAGTGAACCGGTCGCCGGCTCGATTCTGCTTAGTGCTCAGCGACCGGTTCAAGCGAACCTGTAGTGCCGCGCCAGGCTGCACGTGCAGGAGGGGAGACGTGCTGGGGGCCGGTGAATTCGAGCTTTCGCTCGCCTCCGAGTGGACCCACGGCCCTCGCATCGCCTCCGCGGCGGGAGACTGAGCTGCCATGGCAACCCAGGTGAGGACGCCCGCCGTAAACGCATTGGCGATCAAATGTGAACTCATGACGTGTCCTCGTTCCATCACCCGGCTTCACTACAAAACACTGACGGGACCGAATGTCCCGCTCCAGCGGAGAGGAGCCGCACAACAAAGCCCGAAGTCCGAGAGCGGGGAGTTTTCATCCCCGTTCCCGGACCGGACGTCAGTTGCGGGCGGTGGTGATTTTGGGGGTCGCGAGGTAGCCCTTGATGGAGTTCTTGCTGACTTCGTTCACTACGATTTCGTAAGGCTGGCGCGCTTTTGACATGACGTAGAACTGAACCGGCTCGTTCGTGGTCTTGTCCTTCTTCTCAATCGTTTTGTCATCGGCGTTGACCGCCAACGAATACTGATTGCGGCGCACATTCGTCTTGAGAACCCGCAATTGGATGTCGCCAACCTTCTCCAGTCCAGGCTTCTTCACGAGATTGAACTCATAGATGTTGCGATCTCCCAGCCTGCGGAGCGTCTCGATCTCTTTGGAGTTTGTCGCGACCAGACCGCTCATCATGCCCAGGTCGCCACGAACGCTCTGCAAGTCGCCGTTGGTCTTGTCAAGCTTGGACTTGGTGTCGGCGACATCCGTCTGAACCGAGGAAACGTCATTCGATACCCCTGCCAGACGGCTGGCGTTCTGCGCCGTGGTTTCCTTCACCTCATTCAGTTGGGCATCCAGGGCCGCGACGCGCTCGGCCTGCTTCTTGTCCAGTTTCGCGACGGCTGCATCGGCCCGCCGTTTCGCCATTGTTTGAGCCTGCGTCAGGACCTCAGTGCTCTGCTGCTGCGTATTGACGAGTTGACCGCGGAGAGCGTCGATCTGTTTGCGGGCTTCATCGCTCGCGCCGGCGACACTAGTACGCAACGCCGACACATCCCGCTGTGATGCAGACAGGTCGCGCCGCACGTCCTGGAGTTGGGAGTTCTGGTAGAAGGCGAATCCACCGACCAACAACAGACCCGCAGCCAGGATTGGTAGCCAGATGGAGGATCGCCCCGGGGCTTCCTGGATCATATTGAGGTCATTTGGTTGTGACATTTGAGAGGTTTACTCCTGCGCCCTTGTCCATATGCAAAGCGCGGGCCAAACTGGATGTCACATATTTTCAATGACTTGCGAGGAGAGGCCAGGGCTTGCCTCCCGGAAGAATCTTCCGGGAGGAGGAGCCGGGCCGGTAAACCTTGCAGGGCATTCCGACCCCGGCCTCCGTCCGAACTTCCGTGGCTCGAAGCCCAATTGCCAGTAGCGATTGCGGGCCAGACGGGTATGGCAGGCGCTGGCCGCATGTGGCGAATAGCCTTCGAGACGGCAGAATACCGCCATCAATCACTCGTCCGCGGATCCCCCCGGATCATTCGGCGGTACGCGATACCATCCAGATCTTGCCCGAGTTCGGCGTGAGCGCGGCTGGGGGAAAGACACCCATATCCACCACGTACATGTGCGGCCCACGAAAACGCACGTCGATCGGTTTGTTGAAGCCGTCGGCCTGGAAGACCGTGGCAACCGTGCTGTCGGTGTGAACGATGAAGTCGCTCACTGCCCCGCTAGTCCGGTCGATGCGGGCCACCTTGTAACCGATCAAGCTTGCGGCGCCGGTGCCGGGAGGCAACGAACCCGTCTCGGCGATGAAGAGGTCGCCTACATAGCCGAACTCCTCGTGGGTGGAGAAATCGAACATGTTGGCCGAGCAATGGTCTTCCAGTTCCGCGAATGCCGGTTGAACCGTCAGGGTCGCGCGAAAGGTGTCGGAGAAAGCAAACTGGGGGCAAGGATTGGCTCCGGCGGGGCAGAAGAATGGATCGGTTACCGGAAGCGGCTGGCGGGTGACCGGATCGTGAAAGTAGTCGGGCCAGCCGAAGAACTGTGCCTCATGACCGGGGTGGATGACGAACATATCATCCCAGTCGTTGGCGATCGGACGCGATCCGGCGATCACCAATTGGCCATTGACGACGCGTTGCCGCGAGTCCGCCCCATTGTTGCTGACAAAGAGCAGACCGGGATGAAACGGATCGAAGCCAATCCCATATGGGTTGCGGAACCCCCAGCCTTCGAGGCGCAGGGTGGAAGCCGGGTTCGCGGCCTCGGGGTCGAACGAATAGACCGAACCGCTGCCGGCGATAATGCCCTGCTGAGGATTGGCTGCGGAAACGGCGGGGACCATCGTCTCGGCGGGAACCGTGCCGCCTCCAAATGGCATGAACGGCTCGGTGATCAGCATCGCCGTGGGATCCAACGGAGGGAATGGGACCAGCGTCTGGTAACCGATGCCGCTCAGCCGGATGTCAACGGCGGGGAAGTCGTGGAGCGTCGGATGGCTGGTGGCCCACCCATTATCCGGTCCGACGACACTCGAATTGGTGGGCGCCGCTCCGTTAAAGTACGCGCGCCCGCCGGGGCCGAAAACGATCTGCGAATTGGGATGGTCGCCGAACGACGGTATGCCGCTCAAGACCGTTTGAAAGCTCCCGACCGGATCCTTGGGCCGGAACCGCGAGATGGCTCCCACAGCCACGCCGCTCGTGTTCGTCTGCCGGTGGATCAGCCAGATCCAGCCGCGGGCGTACTTGATGCCGGTCATGGGTGATACTAACGTTCCGGCCGGGAGCATGGCGGAAGTCAGAATCGTTGTCACTGTCCCCGTGTGATCGATCGTTTTCACTGTCGGGAGACCGGCGATGCCCGCTTCCGTCACCCAAATGGTGTTCCCCCAGAAGGTCATCGCGGTCGGAAAATTCAAGCCGGTTGCCACTGCCGCAATTGAGTAGCCCGGCGGAATCGTTACATTTGTTGGCGTGATTGCACCGCGCGCCGGAATTGAGACAGCCGTCGCCAGGACGGCTACGACGAAGAGTGAATTCCGCATTTGGTCTTCCTTCCACGTGTGTCCCCACTCCCACCGTAACTGCCGTGCGTCCTAAGCTTTGCACGGCCGCCATTCGGCGCTTTGATTGAATGGACTGCCGGAGTTGTCCAGAGGGCCGTTTCTTCCGATTGTCACCCAGGGTCTTCATACTGGACAGCAACGTATAGTTTAGTGTAAACCCAGACGCAATCGTTGGAACCCGCGAGTTTTGTTGCCGATCCTGCGCGCCAGGCCGCGTGCCCACTACTGAGAAAAAGCGGCCCGACGACGCGTGCGACTCCGTTCTGCTGCAGAAGCGGTTACAGCCGATCTCCCGCACGCGGGAGATACTCTGTATGTCGTTGATTTTATATGTCTAAGTGGACGACCGGATCATCGGGCCGCTCGCGCCCGCGGCGTCGGACGACTGGCTCGCGGAGCGCCGGTTCGAAAACGCAAATGCCGGACGTTTTTCATGGCACTCAGGTTTACAGCGGCCAGGGCAGATAATTCGTCTTTCATTCTCCGTTTCGCAAATGAAACCATTCGGCTTAGCTTTGCGTCGGATGAATTGTAGTGACGCAGGTTGCCGTGAAGAGCCGGGACGTCAATTCCCGGTTACTTGTGATTCTTTCAAGCAAGCGTAACTCTTGAGAAGAAATGGATTCGGCGCCGCGCTTGTTTTGAATTGCAGGGAGCGTGAGTTATTGGCTTGGCACCCCGTGACCGGCTTTCTTTGCCCGGAGCGCTTTCCGCGCAGGGAATTAGGAATTCGGAAAGCAGGTCAAGGAGGAGGAACATTGCACCGCAATGCCTGCCTAACACAGTTCACGGCTATTGTAACTTATGCGAGTAAGACACTAACTCGTGACTCTCTAAAATGCTGTAATCAGAGGAGACTTACCAAGTGAGACGAATTGGCCGTTACCTTCCGCTTTGCCTGCTACTGGCGTGTGCTCAATTTGCGAGCGCTCAGGGCGCGTTCGACGCCTATTTGGGGCTGGGATCCACCAGCGTGAAATCCAACGGGGCTGGCATCGATAACATTCTGTCGACCACCAACCCGCTAGGCGCATGCGATCTCACGGCCGGCGATCCGAATTGCCAGAGGACTGGCTCTCTGGGTGGCGTCTTCATGACTTTTGGCGGGGACGTCATGGTCCATCCCCGCTACGGCTTCGGCGCGAATATCAGTCTGCAACCGACCCAGCAAGACTACGGCGCCTTACAGTACCGGCAGATGTTCTACGATTTCAACGGAATATATGCGCCGGTCTCCAACAAGCGCTTTGCGTTGCGGCTGGAGGGCGGCATCGGCGGCGCGAATACCAATTTCTCGCTGACGCAAAGTTCTTGCGTAGGCACCGCTCTGTGTAGCACGCAGGCGCAGTCCATTGGCAGCGCGAACCATTTTCAGATCCATGCCGGCGTGGGCCTTCAGATCTATGTAACCGAGCACATCTTCATTCGCCCACAGTTTGACTACCACTACGTCCCGAACTTTACTCAGCAGTTTGGGTCGAATTCGGTGCCGCAGGGCACGATCTACATAGGCTACAACTTCGGCGAGAGGTAGCGCGCTCCTGCGGCCTGTCGCATGAACCGCAAGAAGCGATTTATGGCCTGAGCGAGGGGACCGCTCCTCTCACTCTTGCCCCCGGTGAGCGTGATGTACTGGGATGCCACGCTCTCCCCAGACGAGCCCTTTCGCCGAAGCCCACTTGTATCGGCGAAAGGGCTCTCCGCGTTTGCCACCCCTTCGGCGCTTTAGTAGCGGTTCTATTTCGCTTGCTGGCGTCCCGGAATCCCGATCAACACCCAGGCCACAGCCGCGAATCCCACTAGAGAGAGCCAGCCGCCCGCCGCGTCAAACCAGGAGAACTGGTTGGCCCCCGTCAGGGCGTGAACCAGCGATGGGATCTTCGAGACCGCCAGAACCGCCAGCAGAATCCCTAGAATCGCTTCCCCCGCGATGAGTCCGCTCGCGAGCAGAGTGCCTTTCTCGTCGATCACTGCCTTACGCTCCGGCGGGACATTGCCAAACCACTTATCGAGCGCGAGTTTCATCATTCCGCCGACGAAGATCGCCGACGAAGTGTCGAAAGGCAGATACATGCCCACGGCGATCAACATTGGAGCTTTCGCCCCGCACATGATGAGCGCGATGCCAAACGCCGCGCCGATCACTAACAGTCCCCACGCCATCTCTCCGCCGACGATGCCTTTCGCGAGTTGCGCCATGAGGCCGGCCTGCGGCGCGGGCAGGGAACGCCCGCCGATGCCGCCGTCCGCCAGATTCGCCTCGTGCAAAGCGATGATGGGACCCATCAGGAAAAACGCCAGCACGACGACCGTGATCATCTCGACCAGTTCCATCTTCCAGGGAGTGCCGCCCAACAGATGGCCCGCCTTCAGATCCTGAATCAGCGACCCGGAAACCGAGCACGCCACGGCCACCACAGCCGCAACGCCGAGCACCGCGGCAACTCCCGCCACGCCCGTTACGCCGATGGTCACCATCAACAGCGCGGAGATCAGCAACGCCGACAGCGTGAGTCCCGATAGCGGCTGGTTGGAACTGCCAACCATGCCCACCAGATACCCGCCGACCGCCGACAGCGCGAAGCCCGTCACCGACATCACCAGCGCGGCGACGATGGCCGGCATCCAGCCCCCCGTGAAGAAGTAATAGATGAAAGCGATGGGAACCAGCAGCACCAGGATTGCGGGCAGAATCCACTTCGCCGGGATGTCGTGATCGGTGCGCTCGATCGCCTGCTCCTCGTGCGCGGCCCGCGTGGAAGCGGCGAAAGCGCCTTTCAGCGACGTTGCCAGCGAACTGCGCATGCCCCACAGCGTATTGGCCGCGCCGACCAGCATGGTGCCCACGGCGATGGGACGCACGATGTTGAACCATAATGTGTAGGCGGCGATGGAGGGATCTGCGGTGCCGATGCGGCGCGGCAGGTCGGGGTCGAAGAAGAGCAGCAGCGGGATGAAGATCCACCAGGCCAACACGCCGCCCGAGAAGTTGATCGACGAGAGTTCGGGTCCGATGATGTATCCGATTCCGATCAGCGCCGGCGAGAGGCTCGGCGTGGACCATTGCACTCCGCCAGTGTGCACCACGTCGCCGATAGGCGTCTTGTCGAAATTGAAATGACGCACCACCGAGCGCGGAAACTTCAGGAAGCCTTCGGTGAATTCGCGGATGATGGGCAGACCGCGCGGGTCTTTGAGAATCTGGATCAGCCCACCGAACGCCATGGCTCCGAAGATGTAGCGCGGGGCGTCTCCGGAGTCCTGACCGGCTTTGACGATCTCGTAGCTCGCGACGCTCTCAGGGAAGGGAAGGCCTGCCTCGACGCACAGGGCGCGACGCAGCAGGGTGATGAAGCAGACGCCGATCAGTCCGCCTACCAGCAGTACGAGCGACGCCTCCCAGTAGTGCGAACGCAGATCTTTCCACAAATGGACGCCGTTGATCTCCACCATGATGAACGCTGGGATGGTGAAAATAGCGCCTGCCACCAGGGCTTCGCCGACGCTGCCGGCCGTGCGCGCGATGTTCTGTTCGAGGATCCCGCCACGGAACGCGGGCAGTCGGAATAGCGCCATCGCGATGACTGCCGCGGGAATGGTCGCGGCGACGGTCTGGCCCGCCTTCATGCCCAGGTAGGCGTTGGCTGCGCCGAAAACGAGGGCGAGAAACAGGCCGAGCAGGACGGCCTTGACAGTCATTTCGGGCGGGTTCGGCGGGCTTGCGGGTTGAGCCATAAATGCAGATGGTATCAGGCTTTTGCGTGGGGCGGCCGTCCACGGCCGCGTGGGCGCTCCAGCGCCCGCAAGGTTGTTCTGGAGCGGGCCCCCCTGGAAGGCCCACGCGGCTCTGGAGAGCCGCCCCACACCGACGCGCTAAATGAACTTGTAGACGCCCGGCACCGGAAGCGGCGGAGCCTCCATCTTCAGGTCGTAGCCGAAGGCCTTGGGCTGCAGATCCTGCTTGGACGCCATGGCCATATCCCAAGTAATCTCGATTCCGGAATAGGCCGATTCGCGGGCCATGATGCAGGTCAGCGTGCTCTCGGCGACGCTCATGGCCTGGTTCATATACGGCCCGTCTCCGAGGATGCTCTTCACCAGGTCGAGGTGTTCCTGCTCGTAAGGGTTGATGCCTTTCTCGCCCATGTCGATGCCGTTGCTGTGGCCCTTGGTGCCTACGATCAGGTCGTCGACTTTGTTGTAGCAGCCCTTCGGATATTGCCGGCAACTGCTGGACAGGCGGACGCCGTTGGCATAGACGAAATCCGACGACATGTGGTCGTAGATGTTGCCGTACAACTCTTCGCGCGGACGCCAGGAAATCCCGCCCGAGGCAACCACTTTCACGGGATGCCCGCCCATCACCCAGTTCATAAAGTCGATGTTGTGGAAGTGCTGCTCCACCATTTGGTCGCCGCAGATCCAGATGAAGGAGTACCAGTTGCGGTGCTGCCACTCCATGTCGCCCCACTTCGGATCGCGCGCGTCGGCGTGCATGACTGGGCCGCTCAGGTAGTTCGAATAAAGCGCCGTGATGTCGCCCAATGCGCCGTCCTGGATCTTCTTGACGGTTTCAATGTAGGGCTTGTCGGCGTGCCGTTGCGCGCCGGAAACAACCGATAGCTTTAGCTCCAGTGACTTTTTCGCAGCCGCCATGAAGCGTCGCACCCCCACGGCATCGGTGGCGATCGGCTTCTCGCAGAAGACGTGCTTCTTGGCGTTCACGGCTGCTTCGAAGTGCTCCGGGCGATAGCCGGGCGGCGTGCAAAGCATCACGATATCGACGTCCGAAGCCATCACCTTCTTGTAGGCGTCGAAGCTGGAAAAGCGATGCTCCGGATCCACCTTCACGCGGCCGGCGATGGCGGCGAACTTCGGATTCTCTCTCAAGCGACGGAGCGAGCTTTCCAGATGATCCTCGAAGATGTCGCCCATGGCCGTGAGTTCGACGTTGGGGTTCGCGGTGAGGGTGTCGACAGCGGCTTGTGTGCCACGGCCTCCACAACCGATCAGCCCGGCCTTGAGCTTCTCCTTTCCGGCCCCGCGGACCAGTTCAGGCTGGATGAGGGTGAACGCCGCGGCTCCGAGTCCCGCCGACGCCGAATTCCTGACAAAAGACCGTCTTGTGGAAACTGGCACTGTCCCTCCCTGTATTCCCAATCCTTGGGAGAGCCAGCATATCACCAGGCGATCTGGAGTGCTGGTTCGAAAGTGGGGCGGACCTCCAGGTCCGCGTGGGGCCTCCAGGCCCCGCCAACCAATTTGCAGAGCTTGCGGGGCCTGGAGGCCCCGCGCGGCTCTGGAGAGCCGCCCCACTGAAGCTGCCCCACGCGAATAACTCTCCTGGTAACATAGAGTTAAATGGCGCAGGTACTCGATGGAAAAAGTGTCAACCAGCAGATTCTGGAGGAGTTGAAGCCGCGCATTGCCGCTCTCGCGGCGCACAAGCGCGTTCCGGGATTGACGGTGATCCGCGCCGGCGACGATCCTGCCAGCGAAATCTACGTCCGCAATAAGGTGAAGACCTGTCGCGAACTTGGCATGCTGAGCGAGGAGATTCTGCTGCCAGCGACGGTCACGACCGCCGAACTCCTGGCGCATATTGACGCGCTAAACCAGCGTGACGAAATTGACGGCGTTCTGGTCCAGATGCCCTTGCCGAAACAGGTGGACAGCCGCGCCGTGCTGCTCGCTATCGACCCGGCCAAGGACGTCGACGGCTTCCACCCCTTCAACGTCGGCCAGCTCGTCGCGAATGCGCCCGCGCCCCGTTCCTGCACGCCCGCGGGAGTGATGGAAATCCTGCGGCGCAATGGGATCGAGGTCAAAGGCAAGCATGCCGTGGTGGTAGGGCGCAGCGACATCGTCGGCAAGCCGATGGCCTTCCTGTTGCTGCACCAGCATGCGACGGTGACCATATGCCACTCCCGCACGCCCGATCTGCCGGCGGTCTGCCGGAGCGCGGATATCCTCGTTGCGGCCATCGGCAAGCCGGCCATGATCACGAAAGAATACATCCGTCCGGGAGCGGTCGTGGTGGACGTAGGGATCAACCGTCTGAGCAGCCGCGCGGACGTCGAGCGTATTTTCCGTGGTGACGCCCAGCGCCTGGCTGCGTTCGATAAGCGCGGACAGGTGATCGTGGGTGACGTCGATCCCATCGATATGGCGGAGTTCTCTTCGGCTTACACGCCCGTGCCCGGAGGCGTGGGGCTATTGACCATCGCCATGCTGATGAAGAACACCGTCGAGGCCGCCGAACGGCGCATGGGCGTTGCGTAAGGACAGCCCCGAGGATTCCCGAATGCTGCGCATCGGCTTAACGGGCGGTCTGGCCACTGGCAAGAGTTTCGTCGGAGATCAACTCAGCCGCTTGGGTTGCCGCGTGCTGCGGGCTGACGACCTGGGCCACGCCGTCCTGCAGCCGGGCGGGGAAGCCTACGACGCAGTCGTCGAGGCAGTTCGGGCCCGGCATCCTCTTGCCGGACGGCCAGATCGAGCGCAGGCGCCTGGCCGGGATCGTCTTCCATGACGAGGCCAAGCTGAAATTACTGAACTCTCTGGTCCATCCCGCCGTATTGTCTCGGGAAGAGGCATGGATGCAGCAAGTGGAAGACGCCGACCCGTCGGCCCTCGCCGTGGTGGAGGCGGCCATCCTGGTGGAGACGGGAAGCTATCGCCGCTTCCAGAAGCTGGTGCTGGTGGTATGCGGCGAGGAGCAGCAGATCGAGCGGGCGATGGCGCGCGGCGGCGTCACCCGGGACGAGGCGTTGGCGCGCATCCGCCGCCAGATGCCGCTTGAGGAGAAGAAGAAGGTCGCCGATTATCTGATTGACACCTCTCGAACTACGGATGACACCATTGCGCAGGTGGAGCATCTGTACGAGAGTCTGCGGAGTGTAAACGCATGAGTAAACGAACTTTTGTTTTGGCCGTGTTTCTGGCGGCCGGCTTCATCGGATGGACGACGTGGGGCAAATGGGGTAGCTGGCTGGGTCCCCGAGCCACCCTGACCGCGAATACAGGGGGCGAAGGCTCCTGGTGGACCGGCCCGTCCACCGTGCGAGGCGCCGGACTGGAGCCCGACGAGCTCAACAACATCGACATCTACAAGCGGGCGCGCGAAGCGACGGTCAATATCACCTCCACCGTTCTGCAGCGGAACTGGTTCCTGGAAGTCTTCCCCGTGAAAGAGTCGGGGTCGGGCATGATCATCGATAAGCAAGGCCGCATTCTGACCAACGCGCACGTCGTCAGCGGCCGTGCGCCCTCGCTGGAAGTCACGCTGGCCGGCGGTCAGAAGTATAAAGCCGAGCGTATTTACGTCGACGTGGCCAATGACATGGCGCTGATCAAGATTAATCCGAAGAGCGAGGTGAGAGTGCTGCCGCTCGGCGACAGCGACAGGTTGCAGGTAGGCCAGAAGGTGCTTGCGATCGGCAACCCGTTTGGCCTGGATGGCACGCTGACGACGGGCATTGTCAGCTCCCTCGGGCGCGACATCGGCGACGAAAACGGCCGGACTTTAGAGAAGATGATCCAGACCGACGCCGCCATCAACCCCGGCAACTCGGGCGGACCGCTGCTGGACAGTTCGGGTAACGTGATCGGGATCAACACGGCGATCTACGGGCAGGCGAATGTAGGAATCGGCTTCGCGCTGCCGATCAATCGGGCGAAAGAGATGATCGTCGCGTACCAGTCTGGTCGGCGCTACGGGCGGCCCTCTCTGGGCGTCGAGACCGTCTTTGTGGAGGGCGATCTGGCGGTTGAGCTGAACCTTCCGGAACAGGGTGGCCTGTTGATCCAGGACATCGTTTCCGGCTCGGCCGCGGAGGCCGCCGGATTGCGCGGACCCGCGCCGGGCCGTGGCGGTCGGCAACTTTGAACTGGGCATCGGCGGCGATCTCATCATGGCGATGGATGGTCAAAGGATCGATGGGCGTGACGCCCTCACGCGCCTCCTGAACCGGAAGAAGCCCGGTGACCGGATCAATCTGACCGTGTTCCGGAACGGCAAGAAGATCGATGTGAATGTGACGCTTGGCGAGGCAGGGAACCGGCTCTGAGGGCTTGTAGTGGGGCAGTCCCCCTGGACTGCGGCCGACGCCCTCGTCGGCCATTTCCTAAACTTCTGATTAGTTTCAGCAGCCGGACCTGGGGGTCCGGCGCGGACGTGGGCGTCCGCCCCACATTCGCGAGGCTTCCAAAGGTATCTTAAATGGGAGGTCTCTCGATGAAACGCATCCTCCTGTTTGCCATCCTCGCGCCGGCGCTGCTCTGCGCCGCGGACTCGAAGCAATTGTTCAATGGCAGAGACATGACCGGCTGGCACTTTGTCGGGCCCGGCAACTTCACTATCGAGAAGGGCATGCTGACGACGCATGGCGGGATGGGGCTGCTGGTTTACGAGAAGGAACCGGTAGGGAACGCCGTTCTCAAGGTCGTCTACAAAGTAACAGGCGAGCACGACAATTCCGGTGTCTTCATACGCATGCCCGAAGCGGCTCCCGATCCGTGGTACGGCGTCCACAACGGCTACGAAGTACAGATCGACGCCGGTCAGGACGATTGGCATTGCACCGGGGCGATCTATTCGCTGAGCAAAGCCGAAGCGCGTCCGCAAGAATCCAAAGGCGAGTGGAATGTTCTTGAAGTCGAGATGCGCGGCCAGAGCACCATCGTGCGAGTGAATGGCGTGAAGGTGAACGAATTCCGCGGCGACCAGCCTGTCCCGCCGCGCAAGAAATGGTATGAGCCCGTGCGCGGACCGCGGCCCGACAGCGGGTACATCGGCCTGCAGAACCACGACGAAAGCTCGCACGTTTTCTTCAAAGAAGTCAGCGTGCGGCCGCTGCCATAGACGGGCCCGTCCAAGACCAGCGATGCGACGTCTCCTGATCAGCCTCGTGCTCGCCGGACTCGTCCTCCAGTCCGGCTGCAAGAAGCGCGAACCCGTGCACGCGCGCGTGGACGCAGCACTCTCGCCCCTGCTGCCCGGCGATACGGTGGCTCTTGTGTGTGTGCGGCTGGATCGATTAAAAGCCACGCCGTTCTATGCGAAGTACGTCGCAGGCAAGCGGATTAAGGCGCTTGAGGAGTTTGGCCGAACCACGGGCATCGATCCGCGCGAGAACATCTGGGAACTCGTGTTTTCCACTAATGGCCGCGCGTCCTACGTCTTCATCCGGGGCAAATTTGGCGGGGACTTCGGGTTTGAGCCGCAGTTCAAAGCCGAAGGGCTCGTTCGCAGCAGCTACAAAGGGCACTACCTGATCTACGTGGGCGACTCGGGGGTGGTCTACATGAATTCCGGAGCCGCGGTTGCGGGGAGGGTTACGGAGCTGAAGCGTCTGGTAGACGGATTCGACGATCCGAAACGGACCACGCCGCTGGCGCTCCTCGACCTGGTGGGAACGCTGCCCGGCACGTCGCATATCTGGGCCGCAAGCCTGCAGCCAGCATCGCTGGTTGGACTTGTGGAAGCTCCGGCATCGTCCGATGGAACGTCCGGCGCGGGTTCTTCTAGTGGAATGCCGGGCAATCTCGCGCGCATGGGCCGCCGCGTCTCGCGACTGACGATGTGGGGCGATCTCTCGCAGGGCCTGGCAATGCATATTACGGCGGTTGCTGGGAGCGCGGACGATGCGGCGCAGTTGCGCGATGTTCTTCGGGCGGGGGTCGAACTTGGGCGCATGAGCGCCAAAGACTCCAGTTCTGAAATGCTGAAGCTCTACGACGGCATAAGTGGCGTCGCCGACGGTTCCACGGTCCGAATTGAGGTCAAGGAACCTTTCGATTTGCTCGACGGCGTGGTGGCCGGATTCTTGCCGGCGGGTGGGAACGCGAGCAGGTAGCCGCTACTTTTTGGCAGCCGGAATTGCGTCCCCGAGGTTCATGGAGGCGCCGCCCTCGCTGATGTAGTTGCGGTTCCAGGACGGAATTTCCAACACTACTTCGCCATCTTTCACGAAGTGAACCTGGCAGCCAAGCCGGCTTTCCTGCTGCAGGTCGGCAGCCTCGTACACGCGATCCGCCTCGTCGTCCTCCATTTCGGAAAGGCACTCCTGTCCGGATTTCACCACTACATGGCAAGTTGTACAGGCGCAGTTGCCGCCGCAAGCATGTTCGAGCGCGAAGCCCGCGTTGATCGCGACATCCAAAATGGATTTGGGCAATCCGTGGTCGTGATACGGAAGCTTTTCGAGGTCGAATTCAAAACTGACGTTGGCCGGCAAGAAGGTTACTTTCGCCACAAATTCATTCTAGCTCAATCGCGGACCGATTTGGTCGTAGATTTGTAATTCCGTTGCTTTCCTGGCACATCCGAGGACCGCGGCGCGAGCAGACTCTCACTCTCCGGTAAGTAAATGCAGGTCCGCCATCCCGGCTCCCCCCAGAGTGCAGTATCTTCTGGATATGCCGATTCTGCAGATCATGATCGCTGCCGCAAGCCTCGCCGTCGTCGGCGTTGTGGGACGCGAACTTCTCGTCTCCACCTCCGAAGCGGAGGAGTTGACCATCCCTCTGCGGCTCCGAGTGCAGCCTTTCAAGAATAGCGAAGCCTGGCAACGCGCCGAAGTCCACGAGAAGTTCTCGTCCGCCGGTTCCGCAATCGTCATCTGCGACATGTGGGACCGGCACTGGTGCGATGGCGCTACACAACGTGTGGCAAGCATGGTGCCGCGCATGGATTCCGTCTTGCTCATGGCGCGCCAGGCGGGTGTCCTGGTCATACATGCGCCTTCCGACACTATGGAATTCTACAAGTCTTACCCGCAGCGGCAACTCGCCCTGCACGCGCCGGTGGTCGAGCCTCCCAAGAACCTGGAACTCCCGGATCCACCGCTGCCGATTGATGACTCGGATGGCGGCTGCGACACGCCAGGAAACAAGGAACACAGGGCTTGGACGCGCGAGACTCCGCTGCTCTCCCTGGGTCCGAAGGACGCTATTTCGGACAACGGCGCGGAGATCTACAACCTTCTGAAGCAGAGGAATATCCAGACGCTGTTTGTCATGGGCGTTCACACGAACATGTGCATACTGAACCGCAGCTTCGCCATCAAGCAGATGACGCGTTGGGGAATGCGCTGCGTTCTGGTAAGAGACCTGACCGACGCGATGTATAACCCGGCAAGCAAGCCGTTCGTTTCCCACGCCGTTGGAACCGGTTTGGTGATCGAGCATATCGAGAAACACTGGTGCCCGACGACGCGGAGCGCCGATCTGATGGCGGTGATGGAGCGGGTCCTCGCCGCCGGTCACAAGGCTCAGCCGCGGCTGTAGGGCGCAAACGGATCGTTCAAAAGGAGCTGTACTGTGAATCGTAGAACTCTCATTCTTGGCGCAAGCGCGGGCGCGGCGATGTGGCTGCGTGCCGCGCCATCCGACCAGAATCGCATCGGGGTCATCGGTGCGGGTGGGCGCGGACGGCTGCTGATGAAGACGTTCCAGGGCGATACGTCGATCAGGATCACTGCCGTGGCCGACGTTTACGAGCCGAACCTGGAAGCCGGTTTGTCTCTGGCGAAAGGTACGGCCAAAGCCTATCGCGACTACAGGCAACTCCTCAACGACAAGGAAGTGGACGCGGTCATCATCGCGACTCCCGAACATTGGCACTACCAAATGCTGCTCGACGCCATGGAGGCCGGCAAGGACGTGTACGTCGAAAAGCCGCTTTGTCACACACCGGAACAGGGCGTAGCGCTGATGGATGCGGCGCGCAAGTCCAAGAGCATCGTCCAGGTGGGAATGCAGCGCCGCAGCTACGACCTTTATCTCAAGGCGCGCGACATCCGCGCCGCTGGGACTCTCGGGAACGTGCGGTTGGTGCGGAGCTGGTGGATCAACAACAGTCTGCGCGAGCAGCCGGCCACCAAGCTGGAGGGCCGGCTGGATTGGGAGCAGTGGCAAGGGCCCGCGCCGCATCGTCCTCTTGACCCGGACAGATTCCGCAACTGGCGCAGCTATACCGACTACGCCGGCGGAATCGTGGCGGACCAGGGCGCGCACATCTACGACGGCATTCATCTGATTCGCGGGGTGGGCTTTCCCTTGGCGGTCAACGCGTCGTCGGGCCGCGTGCACAGTCCCAAGGCTGAAACGCCGGAGACCGTCATTGTCGCTGCTGAATACCCGGAAGACTTCCTGGCTGTGTTCACCATCAACTACGCGGGGATGCACTACCCCACGCGGTTGGACCAGCTGAATCAGTTTGATGGCGATGAGGCGCGGATGGACGTCGGGCGCGAGTTTGTGTCTGTCTACCCGGAGTCGAAGCCGGAGTCACCGGCCAACACGCTCACCGGTTCGTTCTCCGCGGCTACCGAGGCTCATGTGCGGAACTTCCTCGACTGCGTTCGAACCCGCAAGGAACCGAACGCTACGGTGGAAAAGGGCTTCCACGCGGCCCTCGTGATTCACATGGCCAATCTGTCTATGAAGCTCGGACGCCGCGTGCGCTGGAATGTGGACACGAGGCAAGTGGAGACTTAGACGAGTTGTTCAACCGGCTGGGCAGCGTTCCACATTGCACTGCGCGCTGACTGTTGGGAACAACTGGAAGCGGGCCGTCACAAGGATCGGCACCCGACTTTCGACGGTTGAGAGGATCGAGAGGTTGAGGGCGGGTCGCTTCAAACTGGCGTCAGCCGATTGGCAAGCGGCAAGAGATTGCCGTTTTGTCAACTCTGGCCTATTGTAATCAAACACTTACCGACAAAGACGGCAAGCTGTTGCCGTTCCGCGTTTTGCAGCACTATTCAGGGCCTGTGGAGGAGTGACCAGCGACTACACATGTGTCGACGTCCGGAGTTTCTACATTTGGGAGTGCGTTTGGGGATGACCGGCTTTGTATCAGGGCATGCCTTCAGGCGTGCCGAACCGTTGCGGAAAAGAATCGGCTTCAGCCGCTGCGAAGGGCGCGAGCGTGCTCGTAATGGCGGGCGCGAGAAAATGTCCTGAGTTCGGTTGAACGAGCCATGCAGTTCGACCAGGGTGGATTCTCTTAGCGCTCGTAGCAGGAGTGTGGCGGCGGGGAGAGATCTGGCGGCAGGGGTGCTCCGAATGTTGTTTTACTTAATTGGCAGATAGGAAAGCAGCGGCGGCTGAAGCCGGGACTGAGAGCGTTTCTGCGGCACGCCTGAAGGCATGCCTTAATAGATTGCATACGCGCCAGTTCGATCCGGCCCCGCTGAGGCCTCGCTGAAATGTAGAAACTCCAGGCGTCGGCACTCGTGTCGACGTCCGGACTATGCCGGCATGAATGCCGCCACGGCACGCTAAAGCGTACGCCACAAGATTACGGATGGCGTTTGATACCCTGAAAGCAGAAGCTTCCGCTGCATACTTCGCACCCCGCGCGAGCGTGGCCTCCGGCGGAAACTCCTCCTTGTGATGCAACCGGACATGGTCCCCATGCGTGTCCGGTCAGACGCCGCCGAACGGCAGAGCATTTCGACTCAATCCGTTGCTTATCAAAACACAAGACGCTAGTCTGTCCCCTTCAGCCCCATCGACTTTTCCAGTCGTTCTTGCCGGTTTCGCGGCTTTCGCTAACTTCTACGTCCCGCAGCCGTTGCTGCCGCTGTTCACGTCGGTCTTCCACGCCGACAAGGTAAGCGTCAGCCTGACGTTGACTGCTTCCACCGCCGGCGTTGCTCTGGCCGCGCCGTTCGTAGGCCGGCTGGCCGACCGCTTGGGCCGGCGGCGCGTCATCCTGTTTTCGGCCTGGGCGTTGGCTATCACGACGTTTCTGGCAGCCACCTCGCCGGGCCTGAATGCGCTGATCGTCTGGAGGTTCATCCAGGGACTCCTCACGCCTGGCCTGTTTGCGGTGACAGTGGCCTATATCAACGACGAGTGGCCCGCGCGCAGTGCCGGCACCGCAGTCTCGGCCTACGTCAGCGGCACGGTCGTCGGAGGCTTTGTGGGACGGATGATAGGCGGATTTGCAGCCGAGGCTTTGGGCTGGCGCTATGCCTTCATTCTGCCTGGTTGCCTGATGCTGGCGATCAGTCTGATCCTCACGCTCACGCTGCGGAAGGAGCGGCGCCGCGTGTCCATTCAGGAAGACGGAGGGCTGCTGCTCCCGGCTTTGCAGCACCTCCGCAACCGCCGGCTCCTGGCAGTCTATTCGGCGGGATTCTGCGTGTTGTTCACGCTGGTTGCGATGTTCACCTACGTCAGCTTCCGCCTCTCGGCGCCGCCGTTTTCGCTGGGGCCGTCGAAGCTGGGTTCCATCTTCTTCGTCTATTTGGTGGGCGCGGTGATGACCCCGCTGTTCGGACTCTACATCGACCGTTACGGCCATCGGCGCGGCATCGTGGCAGGATCGGCTTTGAGCATTGTTGGCGCATTGATCACCCTGGGCAGCAGCTTGTGGATGGTGCTAGCCGGGTTGGCGGCCTGCTGCACCGGCGTGTTCACAGCCCAGACCGCGGCGTCCAGCTTCATCGGCGTTGCGGCGAAGCAGGACCGCGCGCTCGCCGTGGGCCTGTATGTCACGTTTTACTACGTGGGTGGCAGCGTGGGCTCGACGCTGCCCGGCTGGATCTGGCAAGCGGCGGGATGGCCTGGCTGCGTGGGACTGGTGATTCTCATGCAGACCATGCTGATGCTGATCGCGCGCTATGGGTGGACATCTGAACGCCTGCCCGCTGGCCGGCGCGGGACGAGTGTCGAGATACTCCCAAGCTGCTAGCGCGGTTTCGCATCTTAGGTGACATGCAGCCTCATCGCGCGTAGCCCCCGTCAGCACCGAACCGCAAATGATAGTCTACGCTTGGCCTTCGACCAGCGTCGGATGCGCCCTGGGAGCGCCCTGGGAACGCCGATCTCCAGATCGGCACCTATTGCCGCACGCGCGGCAACGCTTAGGAATGACTTTCGACGGCGCCGGCATTCAGCACGTCCTATCAAGTTCCTGCCGATGCATAATCGGAGCCGATCTGGAGATCGGCGTTCCCAGGGGGCGCAACCGCGCAGGACTTGTCACTGTCGCGCTCCGTTTCGAAACGGCGCGGCTAATAGGTGATGCGACAGAGAGTTAGTACGACGAGCGCGGCCAGAAGAACTCAGTCTGTCGCAGCCGGCGGCGCTCCAAAGCAACTTGAATCCGCCAGCCGGACAAAAACGCCAGCAGCCCGAACAGCAGAATCGAGCTCCACACCAGGATCTGAGCACGCCAGGGAGTAGGCGCTTGCACCGGCACGTTGATGCCGAATCCGGACACGAGCTTTACCTGCAGTCGCACGACCGCGCTGTCGCGGCCTTCTAAGCGGTTGTCGAGAACGATCGAATAGGCTCCGGGTTCCGCTACCAGCGACGAGAACCCGCCGGAGTCCGCATAGCCGGTGGAGGCGAGGATGCGGTGTGGTTTGTCGTTGAGCCACAGCCGGACGTCGCTCCGTTTAAGCAGCACGGCCCGCACGCCCGAGCGTCCCTGCTCGACGTGGTAGGTGCATAGCACGCGGGTGCCTCGCACAATGACGTCGAACTCCAGCGGGCGCACTCTCGAGGGACTGATCTGGACGTCCTCGTCGATCAGCACATCGGCAAGCCCAAAAGCGGGCCAGGTTGCGAATGACGTTGTGAGAGCGACCGCCGCCACCATCCGGGAAAATCTCATTCGATCTCGTGAACCAGCTTGCCGCCGAGGAAGGTCTTGAGGACGCGCGTCCCGGGAATCTGCAACTCGGCTACCGTCATGATATCGCGGTCGAGAACGATGAAATCGGCCAACTTGCCCGGCTCCAGCGAGCCCTTGGTCTTCTCTTCGAAGGCGGCGTATGCGCCGGAGAGCGTCCAACTCTCCAGCGCTTCGGCGCGCGTCATGCGCTGGGACGGAGTCCACCCGCCCGGCGGGTTGCCCTGCAGATCCTGCCGGGTGATGGCAGCATAAAAACCCAGGATGCGGGTTAGGTTCTTCCACCGGGAAGTCGCTGCCGTTGGCTACAGGGATGCCCAGCTTCAGGAAGCGCTGCCAGGCATACGCACCAGCCACCCGGTCGGGTCCGATGCGTTGGTCGATCCAACGCATATCGGAAGTGGCGTGTGTCGCCTGCATAGCGGGCAGAATCGAGAAATCCTTGAACTTCTGAAAATCGGGCAGCGACACCACCTGGGCGTGTTCGATGCGAAAGCGTTTGTCGTTCGGTCCGCCCAGGGCGGCGGCGTAGGCGTCGAGGACGGTGCGATTAGCCCTGTCTCCGATGGCATGCGTGCAGACCTGGAAGCCGTGAGCCACCGCGTCCCGTGCGACCTTCTCGATCTCTTCCCGTGTGGTCAGCATCAGCCCGGTGTTTCCTGGATCGTCGGTGTAAGGCTGCCAGAGCGCGGCGCCGCGAGATCCAAGCGCTCCGTCGGCGAACAGCTTGATGGAGCGCACCGTCAGTTGCTCTCCGATCTCGGGGCCCTTGCTCAGGTAGCTGCGCCACAGCGGCCCCGTGCCGCCGATCATCGCGTAGACGCGCAGCGGAAGCTTGTCCGCGGCGATGAGTGCACGGTAGGCGTCGAGATCCAACTCGGAATACGCCCGCATCGTGGACCGTGGTCAGGCCGACCCGCGCACACTCCTTCGCGGCGAGTTCGAGCCGGCGCCGGATCTGCGCGGCGGTCGCGGGCGGGATCTTCGATTCGACGAGCGACATCGCGTTATCGACGAAGATGCCGGTCGGCTGGCCTTGGGCATCTTTGACAATCCGGCCGCCGGATGGGTCGGGCGTCTGCGGTGTGACTCCGGCGAGCTTCAGCGCGGCGGAGTTTGCCCAGCCGGCGTGGCCATCCACGCGGCTCAAGAACACTGGGTTTGCGGGGGCCGCGCCGTCGAGGTCCCGAGCCGCCGGAAACTGTCCGCCCCAATTGGTCTGGTCCCAATTTCTTCCGACGATCCACTCGCCTGGTTTGCGTTGCAATGCCTGTTTACGGACATACTCAGCGACCTCGGCGACCGTGCGGACGTGGCGCAAGTCGGCCGATTCCAGCAGGCCCCCGAGTCCCTCCATATGCCCGTGAGAATCGATGAGTCCGGGGACCACGGTCGCGCCGTGCAGATCGAGCCGTCGCGTTGCCGGCCCGGCATAGGCGGAAAGATCGTCGCCCACGGCCAGGATGCGGCCCGCTTTGACAGCCAGTGACCGAACTTTCGGCTGCGCCTTGTTAACGGTGTAAATTGTTGCGTTTTCAACGATCAGATCGGCCTGCCGCCCGGGCGGCAAGGGAGCTGCCAGGCTCAGAATAAGAAGACCGGGGAGGACTACAATAGGCAGCATGGATGACAGTATGGCACAAGGGGGCTTGGCGCCCTTTCCAGCTACACAGCCGATGGACCGGCCGCTCTGGCAGACCGTGGTGGGCACTCTCTGCGCCCTGGCATTGACGGCACTGTTCCTCTCTTCAGGATTGTGGAAGTTGATCGATCCCATCTCCTGGTCCGAACGGCTGGTGCAAGCCTTGGTTCCGCGCCAACTCGCCTTGGTGGGCGCCATCGGTGTCGGCATGACAGAAACGCTCGGCGCCGTACTCGTTCTCGTACCGCGCTGGCGCCGCTGGGGCGCTTGGGTTTGCGGCGCGTTGCTTCTCTTTTTCATGGCGTATTTCGCCATCAACTACAAGGCGCTGGCAGGCGGCGATTGCAGTTGCTTTCCCTGGCTGAAACGCGTGGTCGGGCCGGGCTTCTTCCTTAGCGACGCCGGGATGCTGCTGCTGGCAGGACTGGCGTGGGTGTGGGCGAAGCCTTCGAGGTGCTGGAAACAGGCGGCAGGTGTGCTCGGCGCCATCGCGGTCTTTGCGGGAGCCCTCTACGGCTACCAGGCGACGCGCGACGGGGGCGTCGTTGCGCCACCCACGGTCACTGTCGAAGGCAAGCCTTTCCCGCTGCGCGGAGGCAAGGTGTTCGTGTTCTTCTTCGATCCCGAATGCGCCCACTGTTTCGCGGCGGCCAAGGATTTCGCCACGTATCGATGGAAGAGCGATGTCCAGCTCGTGGCCACGCCGGTCGTAAATCCGAAGTGGGGCGCCATCTTCCTGGAGCGGACCGGCTTCAAGTCACAGTGGACTCCCGACCAAAAGGTTTTGCGCGACGCCTTCCGTTTCACCGACCCGCCTTATGCTGTCACCCTTGACAATGGCCGGCTGGTAAAGGCGCTGCCGTTCTTCGACGACACGGAACCACGCAAGACATTGAAGGCCATGGGCTGGATCGATTAGCGAGTCGTTCGGCCGCCTGACTGACAAGCAGACTCGCATAAAGGCCTACAGGCTTCCTCGTAGCTCTCGAAGCGTCGATATCCACCGCTCCCTCACGGCGAGCACTCCTGGGAACCCTCCTGGGAACGCCGATCTCCAGATCGGCTTCGAACGCCTGCGTACGTTACGCATCAATGAGGTTATGCGGGGGCGCGGCTTCGCTAACCGCTTCCAGGCCGGCAGATCGACAATCCAGAGCCGATCTGGAGATCGGCGCTCCCAGGTGCGCGCCTTGCCGGAACAAGAATCGTGGCGGATGCGTACCTGTTTGTGACAGCGCATTGATTCGGCGAGCTGGAGTTTCATCAAGGGAGGCGGCCATGTTCTGTACAAGCTGCGGCAAAGAGATGAGAAGCGGAGACCGGTTCTGCCCTAGCTGCGGGGCGATCACTCCCGAGGCTGCGCACCCCAACCCTCAGGCGAGGGGGCGGCTCGTGCGAGTGAACCAAGGCAAGAAGATCGCCGGCGTTTGTGCCGGCATTGCACGGCATAATGACTGGGACGTGACGCTGGTCCGGGTTGCGTTCCTCGCGGGTATCGTACTGCACGGCTTTGGCCTGTTGGCCTACGCGATCGCCTGGATCGCGATGCCGCGCGAAGAGTACGTCATGTACCCTGCGCCGCGCTAGTCTCGCACCCTTATTCTCATAGCTCAAGTATGGTGGCAGACCTTTCGCCGCCCACCTCCGATTGTTTGTCAGCGACCGGCAAATCATCCTGGAGACGGGACTGACGCAAGGCTGGGGGCGCCGTGCGCTTTTGCGCGGTTGACGCCCCCATTTTTCGTGTTTGACGATGCCAGTGAATGCGGCGCGATGCCGGGCGCATGGGACCAGGCACAGTTCCAGGCTTGAAGGCGCTCGGCATTGATCCGGGAATCGTATTAACATCCCAGGAACAAGAGAACCTGAATCGGGATCGGACGCAGCTTTGGCTTTGATCGGCCAGCCCTGCCGGCTCGCGTGCGTGGATGATTTCGGGCGGAAACTTGGGAGGGGGCGAACGGACGCTCAGACGCCGGTTTTGCGCTGATTGGTGGGGGCAGTCTTCAATCGCGGCGCAGCAGAGCCGGCGGAACCCGCTTTTCCGGCCATCAAGCCTTTCTGGCCCGGTGTCTGGTTGCGCTGCTTCTCAAGCTGAGCGAATTCTTTCATTCGCTTCTTATTACTGCTGTGTGATGCCTTCGACATATCCCTTAACCTGAAAATGCTCCCGCTCCAAGAAGGAGCGGGAGCATTTCAATTGAAAAAATTGTTACCAGCGGTTGGAACGGCCGCCGTCGCGTCCGCCGCCGCCGCCGCTGCGTTCGGTCTTCGGCTTGGCGAGGTTCACGTTCAGAGCGCGACCGTCGAGCTCGACGCCGTTCAATGCGTTGATGGCCGCTTCGGCCTCACGCGAGTCTGACATTTCCACGAAAGCGAAGCCACGCGAGCGGCCCGTGTCGCGGTCAGTTACCAGGCTGGCACGTTCAACCGTACCATGCGCTTCAAAGAGGGAGCGAATCGATGACTCGGTCGCACCGAAACTCAAGTTGCCTACGAAAATGTTGGTCAATGTGTATCCTTACGACGATTGAAGGTGGCTAGGCGAGGCTGAATTGAATTTCGGCCAGGTTGGAGCGGAACGATCAAACGCAAGACCAGTCTACCATGGTTCGTCGAACTATTTTCGAAATTAATACCTTACGAAATGGGATTGTTGCACTAATTGCTGCGCTCCATGGCTGTTCGATGCGTTGGAACCGGCCTGACAGCCTGTGGCGGAAACTCCAAAACCGTAAGAATTTACGGTTCTTGCTGAATTGCCTACATGGAATCAATAAGTTACCGGCAAAAACGGAAATTTCGTTCGGTCTTGAGGTTTTCGCCAAGATCTCACGATCACGCACTTCGCTCCACGCGAGCCCGATGCGGAGCGGCGAACCAGCGCCGCTCCGCGCCCGGTAGGACGATGTTACCTTTCAATGAGCGGCCGCAGCGGACGCCAATAGATGTTGCGATAGGCGACCGGACCGTGGTCGCCCTGCAGCATCAGCGGGTTCTCGGCGGCCTCGGGGATCTCCATATGGGCCCGGGTGCCGCCATCGACTTCCACGTTTTCCTGAACGATGAAGCCGTTGTGGATGACGCGCAGGAACTTGGCGTTCGAAATCTTCTTGCCGCTGGCGTCAAACTTCGGACCCTGGAACCAGATCTGATAACTCTGCCAGCGTCCCGGCGGCAGCGACGCGTTAATGCGCGGCGCCGACCCGCCGACGCCCTGTTCGTTAATCCAACGATGGTAAATCGCTCCGCCGTCGGAAGAGGTCATGGGTTGAATGGCGCCATAGCTGTCGAAGACCTGCACTTCGTACAGCCCGTGCAGATACACGCCCGAGTTCGAACGCGCGGCTAGCATGAATTCGAGATACAGCTCCATGTCGCCGAACTTCTGGTCGGTCACGATGTTCACCGTGCGGCCGTTGGGGCCATTCAGCATGCGGTCGCCAGGACCTCCGCGTCCGCTGAGGTTCTTGGGACCGAGCAGACGTTCGAAGAAGATCGCCGAAGTCGTGAACCATTCGTTCTTTGCATTGGGATTCTGGCCGTGCCAGCCGCTCATGTCTTTGCCGTTAAAGAGGGGCATCCAGCCCGATTCGAGCATGAACGGCGCGTCACCGTGCATGTCGCCATCCTGGAGGGGAGAAGGCCCGTTAGCGCCCTGCGCGAAGCCGGCCGCGCAAGCGAAAAGTGTAAGAACGAAAACTCGTCGAAGCATGCCGCCATTCTATTCAATACGTGGGCTCAACGCACTCCGAGGTCCCTCCAAGGTTGTGCGACATAGATGTGGGCGCCGGCGCGAATGCCTGGCAAAGTGGCCGGAGGACGAGCGTATGGGCACGCAAGGCAGAGGGCACTGGCGTGGGGCAGCTTGGCAAGCTGCGGCCGATTGGCAATCGGCCAACCGGGACTTTGGCGCGACACGGCGGCGGTAGGCAACCGCCGCGCAGACTGCCAGTCTGCCCCACGGCGCTGGCCAGCGGTTTCACTCCTCTGTCGAACACCCTCTTCCCAATTCGGCTCAGGCCTCTCCAGTGCCTGCGGGAGCACGTGCTCGCGGCTGACTCAACGCCATTCCGGCGCACCTGGCGATACCGGGTACAATAACGGCAGCGGGGGCTTGCTTGAGATTCGCAGTATTCCTCACAATTTTCGCTCTTGGCGTCGTCCCGGTTGGAGCCGGAGTGCAGGCTCCGAGCGGCGTTTCGCGCCTTTCCATGTTGAGCGCCGAGTTTCGAGACCTGGCGAGAAAGGTCAATCCGGCGGTGGTGCGCGTTTCGTCCATCGGATACCGGCAACTGGACGAAGACGAGTCCGATGAGCCCGGCGTTGCTTCCCGGCAGCAGAGCTCGGGCGCGGGCGTCATCATCGGCCCTGACGGCTACATCGTGACCAACGCGCACGTCGTGCTCGGGGCTCAAAAGGTCCAGGTAACCATCCTGGAACGAAGCGCCGCCGCGCCAGGGCGGCCGGGAGGTCCAGAGACGGTGCGGCGGAGGGCGCTGCGGGCCGAAATAATCGGCATCGACATGGAGACCGACATCGCGCTGCTGCGAGTTGCCGAGAAGGGCCTGCCCTCCCTCAAATTGGCCGACTCCGACACTGTCGATCAAGGCCAGATCGTCTTCGCTTTCGGCAGTCCTCTAGGCTTGGACAACTCGGTCTCGATGGGCGTGGTGAGTTCCACGGCCCGCCAATTCAAAACCGACGATCCAATGGTCTACCTGCAAACGGACGCATCCATCAACCCCGGCAACAGCGGGGGACCGGTGGTGGACGCCGCCGGCGACGTCGTGGGCATCAGTACCATGATTCTGAGCCAGTCCGGAGGGAGCGAGGGACTCGGCTTCGCGGTGCCCAGCAACGTGGTCAGCAATGTAGTGGATCAGCTTCGGGAGACTGGCAGTGTCGTCCGGGGAGAGATCGGCGTCGAGGTGCAAACCATCTCGCCGGCGCTTGCCGCCGGTTGGAAGCTGCCCCGCGATTGGGGCGTGGTCGTCGCCGACGTCGATCCCGAGAGCGAGGCCGCAAAAGCGGGCCTGCAGGTGGCCGACGTCATCCAAACGCTGAACGGACGGCTGGTGGAGACCTCCCGGCAATTCAACGTTGGACTCTACCGCCCGGCCCGCGGCGCCAACGTCCGGCTGGACGTTCTGCGGGGCAAGCAACATCTATTCTTCAACGTGCGTGTGCGCGAACGGAATGACGACGAGCGCAACTACAGCGATCTGGCGAGCCGCGAGGAGAATCTGATTCCGGAACTGGGCATCTTCGCCATCGATCTGACGGACCGTCTGCGGGCGCGCATCGCGCCGGAGCGGAAAGACCATGGCGGCGTGCTGGTGGCGGCGCGGGAGGCTGACGGGCCAGCTCTCGACGACAACTTCCAGAGTGGGGACGTGCTCTATGCAGTCAACCGCGAATCGGTCATGGATGTGGCCGGGCTGCGAGCGCTCGTCAAGAAGCTCAAACCGGGAGATTCCGTCGCGGCCCAGGTCGAGCGGCAAGGCAAGCTGCGATTCGTGAGCTTTGAGCTTCCATGAGCGGATCCTTCAGCTTGGTCTGAATTGAAGAAAACTTTGCGGGGCTGAAAGCCTGCCCCACGCAAGCTCAAGACTCGGGCCAGTTGGATTCGACATCCCCGACTGCAAGCGGTTCCGTGGAATATCCGTTGCCTTGAGCCGCTTTATTAACGAGCAGGCTTGCTGGCAGAATGACCGTGAACGTCGACCCTTTTCCTAGCTCGCTCTTCAAATCGATGCGGCCGCCGTGCGCGCGGGCCGTCCAGAGTGCGAAGCTGAGTCCCAGTCCCAAACCGCTCCCGCCGCCGGGCTGTACCCCTCGGATTTTGTAGAGGTGGTCAAAGATGTGAGGCTGATGCTCGGGCGCGATGCCGGGTCCCGCGTCGGAGACTGACAGGCGGATATCTCCCGGAGCGCCGCCGCCGAAAGCCAACGCGATGAGTACCACGCCGCCGTTCGGCGAGTACCGGACCGCGTTCGAAACCAGGTTCGATAGCATGCGCTCGAACTGCTGGCGGTCCACCTGGGCGAAGCAGGGCTTCTCGGGCATCTCCGCGTTCAGACTGATGTCTTTCACCATGGCCGGCCGGTGGTGGTCGCTCAGAACGTTTTCCACCAATGCGACCAGATTGCACACCTTCGCATGCAGCACGAGCTGCCCGGATTCAGCCTGGGCGAGCAAGAGCAGTTCACTCACCAGATTCGATAGTTGCTCCAGGTTCTGCACGGCCTCCGTCATCGCATCGCGGTAGTCCTGGGTTGTGCTGGCGGAGAGCAGCGCAACTTCCAGGTGGCCGCGCGCCGCGGTAATCGGCGTTCGCAACTCGTGCGAAGCGTTGACGGAGAACTGGCTGATCTGTTCGAAACTCCGGCTCAATCGCTCCATCATTCCGTTGAAAGTGCGAATCAGAGCGTCGAGTTCGTCGCCGGTACTGTGTTCCTCCAGACGGACGTCGAGGTGTCCGCCGCTGACGGCGCCCGTGGCCGCGGCGAGTTCCTTGACGGGCATGAGCGCCCGGCGCGCCACCCACCAGCCGAACAGCCCCATTAGGAGCAGCACCGCGGGGACGGCGAGAAAGTAAGTGTTCACAAACCCCTGCAGGATCGCGAGCAGTCCTCGCACCGGCACGCCGATAGCGAGATAGAACTCCCGGCCCTCGTCGAACGCCCGGCCCATCAACACCATGTAGGTTTCGCCCCGGGCTCCGTGTTTCAACTTGAGGATGGGGCGGGGCGAGGCCATCGCCTCGTCATGGTCGATGAAGTTGTAGTCCGCTAGCTGGTTGAACTGAGGCGATAGCTCCCAGACTTGTCCGTCGAGCGATTCGATTCGAATGCAGCGCCGGATGCGCGCGGCGACGTCGCCTTCGCCTGGAATGTTCGAGTGCTGAAGCCAGGTGGGCGGGGTTGTGCTCTGGCTCAGATAGGCGAGGACGTCTCCCCATTCCTGTTTCAGCATCAATTCGCTCTGCTGCTGCAGCATCGAATCCAGCGCTCGTTGGAACAGGATTCCCGCGCTGCCGAGGACGGCCGCAAAAAACAGGATATAGCTGAGCGTCAGACGCATCCGCAGACTGCGGAACACGGGGGGCAATCGCAGCAGGCTGGAAATGTGGACTGTCGTCATGCCATCCGTTCGCCGGGACTGGGCGCGGGAGAGCGCTACTCGTCGGCCTTGTTGTTGATGTCGAGCATATAACCGATGCCGCGCACCGTGTGAATCAATTTCACCGGATAGCGGTCGTCGATCTTGCTGCGGAGGTGGCGAATGTAGACGTCCACGATGTTCGTCAGGCCGTCATATTCCATGTCCCAGACGTGCTCCACGATCATCGTGCGGCTGAGCGGACGGGCGCGGTTCCTCAGCAGGTATTCGAGGATGGCATACTCTTTGGGCGCGAGGTCGACCGCTTCGTCGGCGCGCTGCACTTTGCGCCGCGCGCAGTCCATCACCAGGTCGCCGATGCTCAGGCGTTCCGGAGAGGGCAGGCCGCGCCGCAGCAGCGCGCGCACGCGCGCCAGCAGTTCGACGAAGGCGAATGGCTTGACCAGGTAGTCGTCGGCCCCTTGCTCAAGTCCGCGAACCCGGTCGTCGATGCCGCCCCGCGCGCTCAGGATGAGCACCGGGGGGCTGACCTTGCGGTTGCGGATCTTTTCGAGGACCTCCATCCCGTCCATGTCAGGCAACATCAGATCCAGGACTACGACGTCGAAGTCCCATCCATGCACCTTGTCGAGGCCTGTCGTGCCGTCCACCGCATGTTCGACTATGAATCCATTGCTCTCCAGCCCTCGCTGGAGGAAGTCCGCAATTCGCTTCTCGTCTTCAATCAACAGTATGGTTGCAGGCTTTTGTGTCGCGTCGCTCATGAGCCTTCCAAATCACAGCACCGGGCCAATTCGCCAAGGGACGAATTCCTGGTGGCCCATACGCTCGCTCGCGGTTTTCTTGCCGGAGGCGATTTGCAGGAGTTCGTCGAAAATCTCCCGCCCTAAGTCCTCCACGGTCGATTCGCCATCGGCGATCCGGCCGGCATTTATATCCATGTTATCCCGTATCCGGCGGAACGTGTTTGAGTTGGTCGCGATCTTCAAAACCGGGACCGTGGGGAATCCAATCGCGCTGCCTCGTCCCGTGGTGAATGCGATCAGGTTCGCCCCGCCGGCGGCCAGGCCGGAGAGCGAAACCGGGTCGTACCCAGGGGTGTTCATAAAGACGAGCCCCGGCCCGTGCACCGCTTGCGCATAGTCCACTACTTCATTGAGCGACGTACTGCCGCCTTTGGTTACAGCTCCGAGCGACTTCTCGACGATGTTCGTTAATCCACCCTCTTTATTGCCGGGTGAAGGATTGTCGTCGAAGCTGCCCCCGAACCGGTTGAGGTAGGCCTTATAACCGGCGATCATCGCGAGCAGGCGCTCGGCGACGGCGCGGGAGCGGGCGCGGCGGACCAGAAGGTGTTCCCCGCCCACGATTTCAGGAGTCTCGGCGAGCACGGCAGCCGCTCCGACGCGGGCGAGCAAGTCGCTGCAGAAGCCCAGGGCCGGGTTTGCGGTGATTCCGGAAAATGAGTCCGACCCGCCGCAGTTCAGTCCCACCACCAGCTTCGACGCGGGAATTTCGACTCGCTTTTCGGCCGCCGCGCGCTCCATGAACAGGGCAATCTCCCGCCGCGCCGCCTCAATCGTCCCGCGCGTGCCGCCGCTCTCCTGCAGCGTGAAACCGGTGATGCGCGACATGGCCGGAGCTTCCGCGCCAAGGTAATGCGAGATCTGGTTGGTTTCACATCCGAGCCCGACGATGAGCGCCGAACTCACGTTGGGGTGCGCCAGGACGCCGGCCAGGGTCCTCCGCAACTGCTCGGTGTCCGGCCCGATCGAATGGGCGCAGCCTTCGCCATGCGGGAAGGCCACCACGCCATCGACGTTGGGCGGCAGTTTCTCGCCGGAGTAGCTGGCGGCGATGGCGGAGACTGTGTGCGCGGCGCAGTTGGACGCGGCCACCACGGCGATATAATTCCGGGTGCCGGCGCGGCCGTCCTCGCGCGGATAGCCGAGGAATACCGGGCAATCGCGGGGCGGCGCGGGCAGCGGACGATCCTCGATGGGGAATTCGTAGTTGAATGCGATTTCCTCGAACGCAAGGTTGTGCGTGTGGACGTGCGCTCCAGGCTCGATCGGAATCCTGGCGCGGCCGATCGTCTCTCCATATCGCAGGACCGGTTCACCGGGTCCAATCGCCGCGAGCGCCACCTTATGCCCCGGCGGTATGGCGTCTCTCACCACCACTACCGCTTCGCCCGGCCGGATCGATTGCCCCGGAGTCAGGCTGACCCGCGCGATGGCCACGTTGTCGGAGCCGTGCAACCGGATGGCCGCGTTCTCAGCGGTCGGCGTTCGCAGAATGTCGACTAACTGCACTGGATGCTCCTTCGAAACCCGCACCGAACCGCGAACGAAGAGAGCGGTCAAAGCCGGAATACAACCGCTCCCGGACGGTCGCGGCTCCGTTTCGGGCGTTTTCCTAACCAGCACCGAACCGCGAACGAAGAGAGCGGCCCCCGGGAACGCCGATCTCCAGATCGGCCCCAGTTCCTCGTGAGCATTTGCCCCTCACCGCACCAGGGCGGTTTCCATGATCTCTTCTCCAGTATGAACATGAAATCCGTTCTTCACGGGGTGGATCAGGACTCCGCCTTCGGACGGGGCGGGGAATTGCTCCACGCGGCGCACCACCTTGAACTTCGAATTCTCGGCGGCCGGGATGTACTTTCCGGCATGGACGTGCAAATGGCATTGCGTCCGCACCGTGTCACCGTTATAGGCGATGCCCCACTCGCCAGCGGCGAAGTGTTTCTTAGCCTCCGCAATTGCGAAGCTCCACAGGCGATCCCGCTCCGCTTTGGGCATCAGGTGCAGCGGATGAGATCCGGGCAAGTGCGCTTTGGGCAGAATCAGCCAACGATTCGGCTTGCGAGGATTGATGTCTCGAACAACGAAGAATTCGACGCCCGCCGGCTGGGCTTCCGCTTCCCGGCACAGGCTGCACTCACGCTTCTTCATCGACTCTGGATCGCTCAATTTGCAGTCGCATCCGCGCACATCGGCGCGCAACCGCGAGGGAGCGGCGGCAAATACCAACGTCAGAAGGGCCGCCGCCGGCAGGCAGGAACGAACTATCTTGCACAGCACTTCAGCCATTATATCGGCGGGTGCGCCTATACTATTGGGTGTCTGACGCCGAGCCGCGTTCGCGGCTATTCCCCACATCGCTCTTGCTGGCTCTTCTCGCCCTGATCGGCGTGTCCTTTTGTTCTCTAGCGCTGGCCGGATTGATTGGCCCCGACGAGCCTCGCTATGCGTCCATCGGCCGCGAGATGGCGTCGTCGGGCGATTGGGTTACGCCGCGTCTGTGGGGTTCGCCCTGGTTCGAGAAGCCGGCGCTGCTTTACTGGATGATCGGCGCGGGTCATAGTGCCGGGCTTTCGGACGAAGTGGCTGCCCGCCTTCCCGTGGCCATCTGCGGAGCGCTGTTTGCCGGCTTCTTCTGGTGGGGTCTACGCAAACTCAAGCGCCAAGCGGAGGCCCCGGTTGCCGCCGTGCTGCTGGCAGCCAGCGCGGGTTGGATGGCGGTCGGCAATGTCGCGGCCACGGACATGCCGCTCGCGGCGAGCTTCAATGCCGCGGTGCTCACGACCCTGATTTGGCTGGAAACGGAAAAGCGTCGCTGGGCTGTCGCCGCGGGCGCCTTCCTGGGCCTCGCCCTGCTCGCCAAAGGACTGGTGGGAGCGGTCCTGTTCCTGCCGTTGCTGTGGTTCGCCCGCAGGCGCCTGGCCGGGCTCTTACTTCTGTTCTCGGCCGCCGCCGCCGTGGCATTGCCCTGGTACGTCGCGGTGACGGTGCGCAACGGCACGGAGTTCCTCCGCGTGTTCTTCATGGAACACCACTTCGGGCGTTTCGCGCGGCCGGATTTGCAGCACGTGCAGCCAGCGTGGTTCTACGTGCCGATTCTTCTCGGCCTGCTCTTTCCCTGGACGCCGCTGCTCGCCGCGATGCGCCGCTCTACTTTGAACGATCGGTCGGAGCGCGCCTTCGCGGCAGTGGCGCTCTTCGGGTTCGTCTTTTTCTCGGCATCCACCAACAAGCTGCCGGGGTATCTGTTGCCGCTGCTGCCGGCGGTCTGCGCATTGCTCGCGCGCGCCGTCTTGCAGTCCGAAGCTCCCAATCGTTTGCTGGCCCTGTGCGCCGTGCTGTTAGGCTTGATTCCACTGGCCGGTTCCGTTTTGCCCGAGGCACTGCAGGCCGGACTGCGGCACGTGTCATGGAACGGCGTACCGTGGGCCTACTGCGCTCTCGCGCTTCCCGTCGCGGCCGCGGCCTATTGGCTCGCTCAGCGGCGTGGCGCTGGGCCTGCTCTGGCCATGCTCGCACTGGTCGCTTCCGCGGGCTGGTTGTACATCAAACTGACGGCGCTTCCCGCCGTGGATCGGACCGCCAGCGCGCGTCCGCTCTGGGGCCGGGTGCAGGCCCACCGCAACGACACCTGCGTCGAGACTCTGAATCGCGCGCTACGCTATGGGCTGAATTACTACTCGGTGACTCCGCTGCCCGATTGCGACGTCTCTCCGGCGCTCAACCGGATCCGCCAGGTCTCTCGCCAAGAAGTGCGGATCGTCTCCTCCGCGCCGCCTGCCGCGCCATCGCCGAAGTAACTTGTACTGGGCCGCTCCTGTGGCGCACGCTTCAGCGTGCCGAGGTGGCATTCATGCCACCATCCGGATGTCGAGATGAATCTCGCCACAGCACGCTAAAGCGTATGCCACAGGGTGTCGTTCGCAGCATTCCGCCTGGCCCGCGACATGCACTCAGCCCGCGTTTCTCATCCCGCCAGGATGCCCGCTGATGATAGGATTGTCCCCGGTAGACTTACCGGAGGCCACAATGCCATCTTCCAACACATCTTCCGACAATGGACGCAGAGGATTTCTGCACAGAGTCATGAGTACGGTCGGTCTGGGCGCGGTTGCGGCGGCGGGCGTTCCCGCTCGCGCTTCCGCTCAGGGCGGATCGCTGAAATCGGGCGACGCTAGCGCCGTGCTGCCTGCCTACGCGCGAGCGCAAAACTATCGCTCCCTCAAGGAATCCACCTTCGACCGTTCGGGCGGCAATGCCGACTCCCGGCCGATCGCGCCCGGCGCGACACTCGAGGTCTTCAATCAGACCGGTGCGGGCATCGTCTCGCACATCTGGTACACCATCGCGGCCGACAGCCCGCTGCACCTGAAAGAACTCGTGATGCGCGCCTATTGGGACGGCAGCGACAAGCCGAGCGTCGAGACGCCGGTAGGCGATTTCTTCGGGCTCAATCTGGGCGATTACGTGGACTTCGAAAGCGCCTGGATCGCGTGCTCACCCGGCAAATCGCTGAACAGCTACTTTGCCATGCCGTATCGCAAAGGCGCTCGCATTACGATCACCAACGAGGGTACGCGCAGGGTCGGCGCGTTTTACTCGAACATCGATTTTGTCGCGGTCGAGCAACTGCCCGACGACGCGCTCTACTTCCATGCTCAGTACCGTCAGGGGGTTCCGAACGTGGCAGTGAAGAGCGATGGCAAGAATCTGGATGGCAGACTCAACCACGTCTACTGCGAGACGCGCGGCCGCGGGCAGTTGATCGGCGTGACACTCGGTGTGATCCAGAACGCCGAGGGCTGGTGGGGCGAAGGCGACGAGATGATCTTCGTCGACGACGAGTCAATGCCCGTGATTACGGGTACCGGCTCGGAAGACTTCTTCTGCGGAAGCTGGAACTTCGGCGGACGCGAGAACGCGCGGGCTTTCTCGCATCATCAGTATGGAGCGCCGCTCATCAGCAGTCCCGAACGGGTTGGCGGGCGCTACTGCTGCTACCGCTTCCACGGCGAGAATCCCGTCACGTTCACCCGGTATATGAAGCACACCATGGAGCACGGCCACGCCAACGACCGCGGCGACAACTTCTACTCTTGCGGCTTCTGGTATCAGGACAAGCCGGCCACCGGCTTCCCGCCGCTGCCCGCGTTGAAGGAGCGGATTCCTACCGTAAAGGCAGGGTAAGCCTGTACGTCCACGTGTTGAACGAGAGGCGGGAGGTTCGCGCCGCGCGTGAGCCTCCCGCCTCTCGTATTGAAGGGCAGTGTGGAATCGAATTAATTGGAAGCCGGCGCGACTGGCGCCGACACCGGGAGCGCAAATTCCGCTGAGACGCGGGAGCCGGTCGTGATGGTCATGGGTAAGGTGCTCGAAGTGCCCTGCCGCTGCGTTTTCGGGTCCAGTATGAACTGAACTGCGTAGAGCTTCGAATCAGAGGATTGCAGGGCCACCGACGTCATCGTTTGGGGGACGCCGCCTACGCTGACGAAGAGCGATGTCAAGTCCAATGGCGCGAGGTCGCGAGCCAGATTTGCGACCAGAATAGATACCGCGTTCCCGGGATACGCGGGAGCCGCTTCAACGTAGCCGGATCCCGTTGCCGGGTCGCTTGCCTGGAGGATGACTGGGTTCGCAGCGCGCACATCCACAACCGCTGGTGCGAGGGCCGTTCCTTGGTAGGTTACTTGGAACGTTAGCGGCCCAGGCTGCAAATTGGCCGGTACTTCCAGGATGAGTTGGCGGCCCAGGTACGCCAAAGTGGGAATCCGCAATAGGCCGCCCTGGGTGACGAGTGCCACCGAGAAATCGCCTTCCGACGCGTTAGCCGTGACGTTCTCTATGGGCAGAATGAACGGGTAGGGACTCGTAAGCCCAGGAAGCAGGGAACTGGGCTGCGCACCGGAAACCTGCACCCACGGCTGCGGCGAAGGCGCTGTGACCTGGAGACTCAGCGGGCTCTCCACAAACTGCAGTCCGGCGGAAAGCGTTACCGTGGTCAATCCCTGCGGAGCTACCGGAGAAACCGAAATCGCAACTTGCGCATGCCGCGGGGAAAGCAGCCAGATGTGGCGCACGACGATGTCGCTGGTGCCGAACCCGAGCCGCAACCCCGCGACGGCGAAATCCACGTTCGTTCCCGTCAGGTCGAGGACCGTTTCGACGCCTGCGGAGACTGTGTTCGGCGTCAACTGAATCGCCGGCGTTCCGCCTTCCGGATAAGCGTACTTCGGCGGTGCGGCCGCCGGCGCGAAGTAGGACGAGTCGAGGCCTGAAGAGCTCAGCGCGATCACCGACGCGCTGCCTCCCGCCAGCCCCGGAGGCGCGACAACCGTGACCGCGCCGGCTGCTGCCTTTTGAACGGCGGCCGGCGAGCCGTCGAACATGATCCGCGTACCCGTTCCTATGCCGGATCCGGAGACCGTCACGGTCCCATCGGAATTCGGCTGAACGCTTGAGATGGCAGGAGGCGCCGCGCTGGCCAACAGAACGGCCGAAGGCACGATTTCAGTCTCTCCATTCAAGCTGAACATCAGGTGCCGCGGACCAGCCACAGTTTGAGCGCCAAGCGAGAAATCGAATTCGAGATAACCCGGCGAATAGGGATAGGCCTTGACCGCACCGGCGCCGATCATGTCGGGGGCGCCCAACACCGAAACGCTCAGACCGTCGACGGGGTCCTTGCCGTTGCTGGCCAGCAGTCCGATTCCGGCCGCCACCGCGTAAGGACCGGAGGTATTACCCAGCACGAACGTGGCGGGCTTCGATGTGTCGTAAGCCTGCGCCGCGTCATTCCAAAAGTAGCTGTAGGTCTGGACGTCGTAGACACCGACGCTCTGCCGCTGCGTGACGCTGAAGTTCACGTCCCCGGTCACCTGGCCCGCGGTGACATTGATAGGATCGCCGGGCGAAGCCGTGCCGGTGTGAAAGATCGTATTGAACGCGGGGCTCAGCGGGATTGTTCCCTGGCCGTCGGAAGGCAGCACCAGGTTCACCGGCTGAAGCAATTCATAGGGCAGGGAAGGTGGCACCGGGTGCACGTACACCTGATAGCCGCCCGGAGTCAGCCCGCTCAACTCATAGGTGCCGTCAGGGTTCGTCAGCGTGCTGATCGCCTCGCCGCCAGCCGTCAACGCGACCACGGAGGCCAGGTTCACGCCCTGGTCGCCCAACGTCACCCGGCCCGTGATGGAGCCGGTCTTGTTCGCCCATTCCGCCGCGGGGTATAGCGCGGAGATTCCCGCAATGTCATCCGCACCGAGCGGATGCGCTTTCGTCATCGCCCTTGTGATCTCGGTAGACATGACGCTGGACGTCCACGTATGCTGCAGTCCGGCCGTGTGGCCCAGCTCGTGCACCAGGGTCAGGAATAAACGGTCGCTCCAGGACGGGCCGGATCCGCTTTCGGATTCCTTCGGAGAGCGCAAATCGGTCCCGATCGCTAGCGAAGACCGGATGATCGGCATGAATGTGGCGCCGCTCGATGGCGTGACGATGTCGCCGCGAGTGACCGGCCCGCCCAGAGCGATGATGCCCGGCGGCAGTTCGCTGTCGAAGCTCACCATTACGGCCGGCGAATTCATGCTTATGTTCGGAGTTGCCATGCCGCCGAATTGGAAGCGGAAGGTGGAGGTGCCCACCGAGTTCCATACATCGGCTGCCGCGCGGATCTGGCTGACCAGAGACGGGAAAGTGTCGCCCGCGCTGAACTGCAAATTGGACGGAGGCGCCTCGATGAAATACTGCACCACGCCGGCCGGCTGGTTCTCGACCGCGAATCGCTCGAAGATCGGCGTGTAAGGCGCGCCCTGGCCCGCGTAGTGGACGAAATGGTAGTTGGCGGGGGCGACGCTCGCCGTCAAAGCGGCCAGCGCGCCGATCAGTAGCCCCCGTCCGCTCATTTTCACTTCAATCCCTCTTCTCAATCTCTTACGGACGCCCGCTCTGGGCGATCTTCGCTTGAAGATCGGTCAGCAGCAGTGTCATGCCATTGTCGTTCACGCCGCTGCCCGCGGCGTCGATAACTTTTGCACTGGCGGGCCCGCGCGTCAACACAACCGCTCCGGAGGCGTTCGTGTGGACCTCAAACAGACCCTGGCTCAAGCCCATGATGTAATTTGCGCCGCTCGGCGCGGTCCAAACGAACACTACGTATTCGGCTCCCGTTTGCAGCCCGGGAGAGCCGGCCACCGCCTGGTGCATTCCCTGGTAATCGCCACCCGGAACGGCCACCTGCAAAGTCGAAACCGGATTGCCTTTCAGCGTTGCGCTCACGTTCAGCCGGTAGCTCGTGTAGATCATCCCGCCGCGCTGGAAACTAGACACAGGCGCCGGCCGTGCCCGCACAATGGTGGAACTCTTGGCGATCATGCTGTCGAGGCTCAGGATCTGGAGCGTCGTGGCCGGCAACGGTGGTGCCGCCGCCATTGCGATTACACCGAGCCCGAGAACTCTCAACCCAAGAACCCTTAATAGAGTCGCGTTGCGCATTGGTCCGGTGAAAAAGATGCACCCGGAGGGCCACACGTGACGGTTTGCTCTCGTCTTGCCTTTCAACGGGTTACAGAGCGAGGCGGGCGCGTTCGCGCGTCACTCTGACACACTCTGTGCCAAAGCGGGACGCACCGCTTACTTTCGCGGCCCCGGTCTCCTGGACGATCAGAACCGGCGCTCCCACGGCGTGCCGGACGTGGTTGATGGTCGCGCCGTAAACCACGTCTTTCAGGCCGCGATGTCCATGCGCGCCCATCACCACCAGGTCGGGTTGCAGTCGCTTGGCGCACGCGATGATCTCGGCCGGAGCGCTCTTGGCGTACACGACTTCGACGTCCGCTTCGACTCCCCCGGCGTGGAGCGACTCAAGCAGCTTCTCGAAATACTCCCGCCCCTGTTCCACTTCCGATGTCGATGCCAGTTCGCCGTAGATCTGGCTGACGACGCCCTCTTCCACGTGCAGCAGGTGCAGGCGCGCACCGTACGTCTTGGCCAGGGCCGCGGCATGCCGCAGAGCCACCGTGTCCAGTTTGGTGTGGTCGAGTGTAACCAGAATGCTGCGGTACTGCGCGGGCAGCACGAGATCTCCCGCGGGCTCGGGAACCAGCGATGCCGGCTTCTCGGGACGCAAGACGCATCCAGCGCCGGATGCCGGGCTCGAAAGCGATATAGGCGAGCAGCAGCCCGATCGCTCCCAGCAGCGGGAACAACACTATTTCCAAGAGGGGCCTCCACGCTCCGGCGCCGTCCAGCCAATCCGAGATCACCTGGTAAGCCAGCCAGATGTTCAACCCCAGAATCAGTCCGGCCGCGGCCCAACTCAAGATTCTCTACCCACAGTGCGTTGGCGAATTCGCCCATGCGTCCGCGGTCGCTGGTGAACTGCACCAGCGGGATCACCGCAAAGGGCAACTGCAGGCTGAGAATCACCTGGCTCAGGATGATCAGCTTGTACGTCTCTTTCTCCCCGGAGAAGTAGATCACGAGCGCCGCGGGAAGAACGGCCAGACTACGCGTCAGGAACCTCCGCAGCCAGGGCTGGACGCGGAAGTTCAGGAACCCTTCCATCACGATCTGTCCGGCCATCGTACCCGTGATGGTCGAAGACTGGCCGGAGCATATCAGGGCGATGGCGAACATCGCGCTGGCCGCTGCCGTACCCAGCAGGGGCGCAAGCAATTGATGAGCCTGCTGGATTTCAGTGACGATGATGCCGCGCTTGAAGAAGAGCGCGCCGGCCAGAATCAGGATCGCCGCGTTGACGACCATCGCCCCATTCAATGCCACCACCGAGTCGACCAGGTTGAACCGGCAGGCGCTGCGCTTCGCCGCCACTCCTTTGGCGATCTGGCGGGTCTGCACCAACGACGAATGCAGATACAGGTTATGCGGCATGACGGTGGCGCCCAGAATGCCGATGGCGACATACAGGCTCTTCCCGTCGAGCCACGGGATCAGCCCCAGAGCGACCTGCGGGTAGTCGGGCTTTGCCAGAAACAGTTCCCACAGGAAAGCTCCACCGATCACGGTGATGAAGGCCAGGATGATGAACTCCAAAGCCCGCACGCCGAAACGGCCCAGCCACAGCACGGCCAGCGCGTCGAAGGCGGAGAGCAACACGCCCGCCAGCAGGGGCAGCCCGAACAGCAGCTTCAACCCGATCGCCGCGCCGAGCACCTCCGCCAGGTCGCAGGCGGCGATGGCGATCTCGCACAGCACCCACAACGCATAGCTGACCGGCTTCGGGTAGGACTCCCGGCAGGCCTGCGCCAGGTCCCGCCCCGTGACGATGCCCAGCCGCGCGCTCAAGGTCTGCAGCAGGATCGCCATCAGATTGGAGATCACCAGCACCCACAGCAGCTTGTAACCGAAGCGCGCCCCGCCCTCCAGGTCGGTGGCCCAGTTGCCCGGGTCCATGTAGCCCACGCTCACCAGGTAGGCCGGCCCCGCGAACGCGAACATGCGCCGCAGCAGCGTCGGCTGCCCCGTCGTCACCGACGAGTGGACTTCGGGCATCGAAGGCGAACTGGCGTTAAGGTTCATGGGCGCCGATCGAGGAACACTTTAGTCTAGCGAACCAGGGGAAGTCAGAGGATCCCCTCTCCCTACCTCTCTGTCAGCGCAATGTGAGGGAAAGTCGAGCACAGTTGGGTCCGGGTTGAACGAGGGGTTAGTCATGCGTGGACACATGCGCACGTCGCTCGCCTTTCATGGCTTCGATGAAACCGACACTTAAATATATGAACCAAACGCCCCAACCGAGATGGAAGAAACGTTGTTTTAGGCCGACAGATGAACTCAGAATTGAAGGGAAAAAGGCAAGGAACCCGAGCGCCATGATGGCAAATGCTATGCACGCTACGGCCTTAAGATTCGAAGGGGAATGTGCTTTGGACCAAAGAAGCAAGGCGGTGAGCGGAGAGAGAAACAAGAGGATGGAAGGCAAGCCCAGGATTCCGTGCAATCGTAAGGGCAGAGGAAAGAGGCCAGCGCCTGCGATGGAAATGGAATACGTAAGAATCAGCCATACGGGGACAGTACTTAGCTTCGTGATTCGGCAGGTTCGGAGTAAGCCAAAAACAAATAGCACACTTAGGATAGAACAGGACACCAATCCAGCCGTAAAGAGGAATTGGGAAGGTGTCCCTATAGTTCCGAGTTCACTTACCATCCGGGAGAAGTGATTGTAATCGCCGAGGACGAAGCCGCAAATGACTGTGGTGGTCCAAAATAGGAATGGTGTAAGCGCACCACAGTAAAGTAGGCGAATGGTGGATGCCTGAGAAGAGAAAGTCGATGACGCGCCGCTGAATTCAGTCTTGACCATTACCGGTCCCCTGACGCATGCCTAACCAGTCGATGGTGAAGTGCCTGGTAGGCAGATGGGAGCAGTATACTCAAATCCCAGGTCCTACGTCGATTGGGTCTTTCCTCGCGCGCCAGTGACGCCGATTCTCACGAAATCTTCTGTTTCCTTTGAACCTCCAGAAAAGGGACGTCCTTTCACCTTCCCGCAGGAGCCGCTGAGTGCACCTGCCATCCAGAAGCCCAACACGCTCCGATAAATGCTGTCTCGGGAGTTCTGGCGCCTGCCCCCCTGGGAACGCCGATCTCCGGATCGGCACCTCTCGCCCATGACCGGCAACGTTCAGTAATGAATAGCCACGGAGCGGTCGACGCCCTCAGCCACCGCCCCCCCGGTCGCGGCTCCACAGCACCGCGCCGCGAACGCAGAGAGCGGTCCCGCCTCAACGGGCCACTCGCGGTCCCGGCTCTGCCCCGGCGCAGTCTCCAAACATCTCGCGCGCGGCACACCGCTCCTGGAACGCAGCCACGGAACGAACATTGCAGTCACAGTAACTCGCGATAGAGTTCGTCCTACTCTCGAGCGGCTTACCGTGCGAGTCGGCCGGCTCCCACTTACCCTCACAGTATTCTTCAGCCCTGAGCGAACTTCGGCCAAATGCCGCCAGATACGCTCCACATAGGAGACCAATGCGCATAATGCACTCCACATCAATCCCGCCCGCGGCGATGACTCCAAATGTCCCCAGCGCATTTTCCAAAGCGTTAACACGATTCCATGCTTCACGCCCGTCTGTAACGCTCCACCATCGTCATTTCCACTCGAATCAAGCGCATGCCGCCGTCGCGTATCAGGCCTGTAACCACCTCCGCCCCATCCTGCCATCCGCTCGGGTGAAAGATCTCTTCACCCCACCCTAACCTTCCGGCGTCGCCCTCCCATGCGATTTTGGAATAAACTTGCATCGACCCAAAATTCTAGATAAGTCATTATATCCAAATGCCTTAACCTCGACTTATTCGTTTCAAACGAACCGGGACGAACCCAGCGACGTGGGGCCCCCCGTCCAGAGCCGCTTCAGCCGGTCTCTCTGGCTGGTCCTGCGGAGCTGAAGCCCCACGCAGAATGAATTCTGCCTCCCCACGCAGGCCGTGCCTCTCGCGTTAGCGGGAAGAGGGCTACCCCGCCAATGCACTCACGCGTTGGGCTCGCCGGCGTCCGCGCCGCGCCAGATCGATGGCCACCGCGGCGGTGAGATCCGGGTCGTGGCGGACTTTCTCGCCCTGGGCGAGCAGCGGACGGGCCAGGACCTGGACGCCCATCGCCATCAGCCGCCGCATGTCGATCTCAACGGGATTCGCGGCTTTGCTTTTGTATATTGAGAGCCGCTCCTCCGGAATCGGCGCGGTGTTCACGACGGCGACGTCCACCAGATGACGGCCGGCATGCCGCTCGACGGCGGAGACATGATCGGCCGCGGTAAGGCCGGTGGTCTCCCCCGGTTGCCACATCAGGTTGACGAAGCAGGCTTTCAGCGCCGAGCTTTGCGCGATGGCTTTCGCCGTACCCTTCACCATCAGGTTCGGCACGATGCTGGTGTAAAGCGATCCGGGGCCGAGCGTGATCAGATCGGCCGAGCGGATGGCGGCGAGGGCCGCTGGAATCGGCTTGCAGTTGTCGGGCAATACCTCGATGCGTTCGATGCGGACCGCGCTGCGGCTTATGCGCGTCTCGCCATCCACCACTTTGCCGTTGGCGAGATGGCCGCGCAGGCGGACGTCGGATGACGTCGACGGGTAGATGCGGCCGCAGATGGCCAGCACTTCCGAGCTGAGCTGGACCGCCCGTGGAAAATCCCCGGTGATCTGAGAGAGCACGGCCAGAAACAGGTTGCCGAAGCTGTGCCCCTTCAGGCCCTTACCGGCCGCGAAACGGTATTGGAACAGACGCGAAAGCAGCGACTCATCCTCGGCGAGAGCCACCATGCAGTTGCGGATATCGCCCGGCGGAAGCATTTCGAGTTCCCGCCGCAAGCGTCCGGAGCTGCCGCCATCGTCCGTGACCGTGACTATGGCGGAGATCTCCACCGCGGGATCCCCGGCGGCGCGCGGGAAGCCGGCCTGCGGAACGTACTTCTTCAGCCCTTTGAGGAGGGTGGAGAGACCCGTGCCCCCACCGATCGAGACGATTCTGAGCGGATCCTGCGCGGTCCGCCGGGTCGATGCGCTCTTGGAGTCGGCCAAAGTCTGCTCAACCTCTCTCCGATAGGGCCTCGCGGAATTCGGAAAATTGGAGAAGGTTCTGGAATCCCGAGTCCGACCGGGCCGCGCCCCGGATCGCGGGATCCAGATCGCAGGCGCGCCTGAAGTGCTTGATAGCCGCGGCGGGGTCGCCAATGTTGCCGGTCGCCAGCGCCAGGGCGTATCGAAGCCGAGCGGATTCGCCGCCTTTCAGAGCGGTTTCCAGGTGCGCCAGCGCCTCGGTGAAGCGTCCGCTGGCCGATCAGTTCCACTCCGAGCCCGCAAATGCTCCTCGGGCGAGGCCACTTCCAGGCGCTGCTGGTCGAGTTTCTGCCGGCAGATCCGGCTATACATGCGCGCCGATTCGCTCACCGACAGATCGGGGCCATCGGAGGCGGATTCAAACACCTCGTATGCGGCCGCGTAGTCGCGAGCCGTGAAGAGTCTCATGCCCTCGGCGAAACGCTCCTTATGGCTGCGCGCGTCCATGGGCGTCCCGCGCTGTCCCAGGGTCTGCGGTTCGGTAGTATTCTTGCCTGGCTTCTTCATACAACTTCAGCGGTCCCGCGGATGAGGCCGTAACGCCTTCCGCGTATCCTATCTTTGTTAACAGATCAGAAGGAGCGTGTGCAAGCTATGGCTCTTTGGGGCCAGAACCGCATTTTTTGGGAAAGATTAGGCCCAAACGGCTGTAACCTTTCAATTAGGGAAACTTGAGGCGTTTGACACACGTCCAAGAATCGGCCCACTATAGGGTTCTGGAGGCTGAAATGGCGAAACTGAACCTTTGGCTCGCAGCCGCCTTCGTGTGCGGCACCTGGTCTTCAGCGTTTGCACAAAACGCAATCTCCGCGAAAGCGGGTCTGGTCCAAGTGGCCGATGGCGAAGTTTTCGTCAACGGCCAGGCCGTCGAACACAAGGTGGCGCAGTTCACCGATCTGAAGAGCAAGGACATCCTGACCACGGCGGAAGGGCGGGCAGAGGTGCTCCTCACCCCTGGCGCGTTCCTGCGCATGACCGACTCCAGCGGGATCCGCATGGTCTCCACTCGCCTCTCCGATGTCCGCATGGAGATGGTGGAGGGCGAATCGATCGTCGAAGTGGCCGAGCTTCTGTCCGACAACTCGATCGCGATGACTGTCGGGACCGCGTCATTCGAGCTTCACAAGGGTGGAATCTACCAGTTCAATGCGACGCCCGGCCGAATCCGCGTCTATCAGGGCGAGGCACTCGCCACCCAGGGCGAGAAGACGGTGACGGTGAAGGCCGGTCACGAGTTCGCCAGTGACGGGACGGCGTGGACCCTGAACCACTTCGATACCAAGGAAACGGATGCGCTCTACCGCTGGAGTTCGCGCCGCTCCGGTAACATCGCGGTGGCGAACGTTTCGGCTGCGCGCCAGGCGGGCAACGGTTATGGCGGCGGTTACGGCGGCTACTCCGGAATGCTGGATCCCAGCCTGTACGGCGGCATGGGTGGCATGTACGGAGCGGGCATGTACGGTGCTGGAATGTATGGTGCTGGCATGTACGGCGCGGGCATGTACGGCGCGGGCATGTACGGGGCCGGCGGAAGCTGGATGTTTAACCCCTACTTCGGAATGTACACGTTCATGCCATTTGGTGGCACGGCCTGGTCGCCCTTTGGGTATGCCTACTACACCCCAGTTACGGTGGGCCAGGTGTATGCGTATGCTCCACGTCAGCCTGTGAATCCCATCGGTCCTCCGACCGGTCGGGGAGTTGGAGTTCCTCGCGTTCCTGGCGAGGCAGTCCGATCGCTAACGGGCAGGGTCAGTCCCGCGTTCACAACGAATGCCGCCCTGCATTCGGGCGCCATTACCCGCGGCTTGGTGACGGGCGCCTCGCGCTCGGGGTTCTATGGCGGCAGCGGCCACTACTCTGGCGGGTATTCCAGCCCGTCATACGCGGGCAACAGCACCAACGTGTCCCCGTCCATCTCGGCCGCTCCATCACGGGGTGGCGGTGGTGGCGGCGGCGCGCCGATGAGCGGCGGCGGTGGCGGCGGAGCCACCCGCGGGCACTAGAAATACATCCGTTCAGAATCGCCAGGCTTTCATCGGGCGCAGCCAAAAGGGTGCGCCCGATTGCTTTGTGTAGCGGTGCGGGTCCCCTGACCCGCGCGCGACCCCCTTGTCGCGCCATTCGAAGACCATCTCGACCGGTCCGCGGACGAGGGCGTCCGCCCTACAGCTTCCGGAGTGCGGCCCGCGCTGGCGCGCCGTCTGCACCGGCGAGGCGCAGAGGCAGGCAGGCGAGTTCGTAGCGTCCTGGTTCGACGCCCGAGAGATCGAGCCCTTCGATGATCCATATGCCTGCTCCAAGCAGGATCAGGTGGGTCTCCGCCGTGTCGTGGTAAAAGCCTCCCACTGAGAGATAGTCGATGCCGACAGTCTGCACGCCGGCAGCAACCAGAGCTTCCGCCGCTTCTTTCGAGATGTAAACAAACTTCTCGCAAAACTTATGCAAGTGAATGTATTTGGAGGAGTTCTCAGTCTTGAACAGGACCCTCTCGCCACGCTGCAAACTATCGGGCAGCTCCGCGGTCCGGACCGCCTCCCCGTCGTGGATTTCGATGACCCGGCATGGGCCTAAGACAGCGTCCAACGCGAGCGCGTCTATCGCGACGCCCTGAGGCAAGTAATGACGGGGCGCGTCCATGTGTGTCCCGGTGTGCGCGGTGAAATTGCACTCAGTGAGGTTGAACGGGTCGCCGTTTTCCAGCAACATGGTCCGCTCAACGCGGACGCCACTGTCACCGGGCCAGACCACCATGCCGCTATGAACGGGCATGCTGATGTCAATCCAGTCGCTCACTTGGGCACCTCCATTCCATTCTGCCCGATGTGGTGTTCGATTCTGAAGGCCGCGGGAGCGGGGAGCGCATAGCATTTGTGGCGCACGATTCATCGTGCCGTGGCGGCATTCATGCCGCCGTTTGCCGGACGTCGACACGAGCGTCGACGTAGCACGATGAATCGTGCGCCACAGGGCTCTTGTCGAGGAAGGTCCGGGTATTCGAATCGGCCCCAGGCGTTAATCCAGGCTTTCGGGGTTCAGCTCGATGTTCTTTTCGCCGGCGGCTTTCTTCTCGAAGTACTTCTTCACCCACGCCTCCCAGCTCTTTCCGGCCGCGGCATCGCGGCCTGTGAAGGTGAGTCCCGCAATGTCGAAGTAGGGGATGGAGAGCTTGACGTTGCGGTCGGCGGGGATGATGCGCACGAATGAGTCCACCAGGCTTCTGCCCGTCTTTCGATCGAAGATGTAGCCCTCAACCTTAGTTCCGTCCGTGCGTACGATGGTGACGTCGCCGCGGTAGTCGAAGGCTTGTTCGAGCGCCGCGCGCAGTTCTACTTCGTCCGCGGTCTGGATGGAGAGGCCTTGCGGGGACTGGCGGTGTGCGGTGGATTCCTGGCTCATGGTACTCAGACGCTTCCTTCTTGCCGCGGCGTGCTTAGGAGCGCGACGCTCCCACTTCCGATTGGCCGGTTTCGATCTGCACCAGACCCGCGGCCGCGGGCGATGGCTTCGAAGGATTCAGAGAAAACCGGTCGAGGTCTTCCAGCGCCTTCCTGCTCGGATACTTGAACGAGAACGTCGCACGAACTGTCGCAGTGAACCCCTTCCAGGAGTAGAACGTGTCGTTGACCGCGGAGGCTTCAAAGCCGCTGTGCACCATGCAGTTCGCGCACTTCGGGTTGCCGGACTCCGAGCCGTATCTGTGCCACTCGGTGGCGGACATGAGTTCTTCGAAGGTCTCGGCATACCCGTCCTGAAGCAAGTAGCAGGGCTTCTGCCAGCCGAACAGGTTGTAGGTCGGCATGCCCCACGGCGTACAGGCATACTCGCGGTCGCCCATCAGGAACTCGAGGAACAGCGGCGATTGGTTGAAGATCCAGTCTTTCTTGCGGTTCGAAAGGATCGTGCGGAACAGGCTCTTCGTGCGCGCCTTGCCGAGGAAGCTGCTCTGATTGGGCGCCTTGTCGTAGGCGTAGCCGGGCGAGAGCATCATCCCCTCGACGCCCAGTTCCATCATTTCGTCGAAAAACGCACGGACGCTCTTCGGATTCGCGCCGTCGAACAGCGTGGTGTTCGTGGTCACGCGGAAGCCCCGCTCCACGGCCACCTTGATACCGGCCACCGCGAGGTCGTAGCCGCCTTCCTTGCAGACCGAGAAGTCGTGGTGCTCGCGCTGCCCGTCCATGTGCACGGAGAACGTCAGGTACTTGCTGGGTTTGAAAAGTCCGATCTTCTCTTTGAGCAGCAGCGCGTTGGTGCAGAGGTAGATGTACTTCTTGCGCGCGATCAGGCCCTCGACGATCTCCTGAATTTGAGGGTGCATCAGCGGCTCGCCGCCGGGGATGGAAACCATCGGAGCGCCGCACTCATCCACCGCTTTGAAGCATTCCTCGGGCGAGAGATTCAGTTTCAGGACATGGCCGGGATACTGGATCTTGCCGCAACCCGCGCAGGCGAGATTGCAGCGGAACAACGGTTCCAGCATCAGCACCAGCGGGTACTTCTTACGGCCCTGAAAACGCTGCTTCAGGACGTAAGTGGCTACCGTCCACATCTGAGAAACCGGAACTGGCATAAGGGTTGTTCTACAAAATCGCGAACGCGAACTCTCTTTCGCTTTTACCATTCACAATGAGATAAAGTCAATCATGTGGGGCGGACTTCAGTCCGCGTGGGACTTCAGTCCCGCCCAGGCTGCTTCTCGACCAGGACCGGCTGAAGCCGGTCGCGGACTGAAGTCCGCCCCACGGACGGCTGGGGTGCTGTACCAATGGGAGGGTTTATGCCACAAGCGGTAACGGCAAAATCGCAGCCCGCGGAGAGCGAGGGCGTAGGACCCGGTGCCGTAGCCGTACGCCGCAAGCCGGTTCAGGGACGTAGCGCCGGCACCGTCCAGCAAATCTTTGCCGCGGCCTCGGCTCTGCTTAGCCGGATGCCCGTCGAAGACATCACCACCAGCCTGGTGGCCAAAGAGGCGGGCATTTCGGTCGGCGGGTTGTACCGCTTCTTCCCGGACAAGCAATCGATCATCGACGCCATCGCGGTGCGTCACATGCAGGACTTCAAATCGGCCCTGCTGCGCAGCGTGGCGAAGCTGGCTCTGGCCGACGGTCCCACGTTCCTTAGCCGGGTGATCGACGCCTACGTGGCCTTCCTCGACGAGCGGCCGGACTTTCGCGCCATCGCGCTAGGCCGCCACGTCAGCGCGCAGGCGCGCAAGAGTCAGGCCGAGCCCGACTCCGGTCCCGCGGCCCTGGTCCGCTGGTTCCTGATGAAACGGCTCGGCGTGAAGCAGAGCGGCGATCTCGATCTCAAGCTGCGCGTCCTGATCGAAACCGGCGAACGGCTGATCGCTTACGCCTACACTCAGGAGACTGTCTCCGATCGGCTCCGCGTCATCGCCGAGATGAAGCTGATGCTGGCGAATTACCTGTTCGGCTAGCAGACGACGAAGTTGCTCCGGGACAGGCCGCCAGCCGTTGTATTAGCATGCGGAAAGGGCGCGAGCCGTGAACCGCGCCGAAGGAGAGCCGTTTGACACGTAAGGTCTTCGGTGAATCGGTCCGAGCGCTCCGGCGCGAAGCAACCTGCGCCGGCTTGCTAGTGGTTGTTGGATTCATTTTCCTCCTCAGTTCAACCGGCGCCCTGGCGGGCTTGGGTGGTGGATCTGACGATCCCGCCCTCAAAGCGGTCAAGACCAAGTACGAAATCAAGGACTCCGTCGGCGATGTACTGGAAGCCCGAAACTGGGCGGGCTACGCGGTCGCATCCGACTTCAAGGATTCGCCCAAGCCTATGATCGGCGGCGTGAGCGCGGAGTGGACGGTGCCCGATATGGGCAAGCCGGGCAAGACCGATGTCGGGCTGGCGCAGTGGGTCGGCATCGGCGGGCTGCTGCGCGATGACCAGGACTTCTTGCAGGCCGGAATCCGCGGCGAGATCCGCGCCGGTTATGTGCAGTACGTCGCCAGAATCGCAACCCGGCCCGGCTCCATCAAGATGCTGCCCGATATTCAGGTGGACGCCAACGACCGGATAGCGGTGTCCATCAGCGCAGTGGAGGGCAGCAAGGACAGCTGGCGGGTAATCGTCGAGAACCTGACGAAGGGCTCGAAGATCGACCAGAATATCCAATTCCATGCCAACCGTCTGACGGCCGAATGGGTACCGTTCGAACGTCCGCGCGATGCGGGGCAGTACATGCTCCCGCCGATGCTGAAGAAAGAAATCCGCATGGAGAAGTGCCGGTTTCTGGTGGATGGGACGAGCCTCGCGATCGACAGTGTGCCCCACATCGGCGCCATGAACATGTGCGATTTCCGCGGACTGATGTACGTCCCGTCTCGCGAAATCAAGAACGATTCGTTCTCCGTCAAGGTGATCCCTCTGGTGAAGGATCTGCACGAGGAGATGCTCCGCACCCGCACTCGCTATAAGACGATCGAGCAGTGGTAGAACTTTACTCGACGGACGTGATTTTGGTGACCCGGTCAAACACTCCGGGACGCCGGCCCGCGAGCGACGCCAGCGCGAGCGTCATCATCTGGACCGGGAGGATCTCCAGAATCGGCCGGACCGATGCCGGAGCCGCGGGCAGCCGTAGCGCCGGCGTCTCGGAATGCTCGCCTGCCAAGCCGCTCTTGCCTCCCAGGGACAGGACGTAATCGCGCAAGCTCACATTCAGAGCGCTCGTTTTCGGGTCGCCCTCAAAGACCAGTACGTACGAGCCCTGGCCCACCATATCGAGCGGCCCATGGCGGAACGCCGCGCTGCTGAGTCCTTCGCAAGGGAAATGCGCCGCCTCTTTCGTAATGAGCGCACCCGTCCCGACGGCGGCCAGAGAAGTACCGCGTCCGGCTAGAAAGCAGTTGCGCACGCCATCGAGAGCTTGGACGAGAGCCTGAACGTGATCGCGCCAACCTTGCAGGTATTCCTCCGTCAGCGGGCAGGCCTGGTCGAGATCCGCGCTGCTTTGGACGAGGTCCTCCCCGCAAAGCACGTCTCCCAGCCATGCCAGCGCCATCAACCCGGTCACGTAGGTCTTGCAGGAGACGGAAAACTCCTCGCCTGCATGGGTCAAGACCACGGCGTTGGCCTGCAAAGCGAGCGGGCTATCGGGCGTGTTCGTAGCGGCAATGACCGTAGATTGTCCGTGGTTGGCTTCGAGCAATCGGACCATCTCCACGCTGTGGCCCGACTGCGACACCGCGATCACCAGGGTCTTGGGCCCGAGCAATTCGAGATGGTAGCAAATCAGCTCCGAAGTCTCGACGGAAAAGGCGGTGTATCCGCCGTGGCGCAGCTCCAGTTCCAAGCCGTGCAAGGCGTGGAAGGACGAGCCCATGCCGGTCAGAAGGACGCGCTGGAATTCGCCCTCGGCCAGTTGCTTCTGGATCTGACGCAGTGCGGTCCCTACCTTGAGGCCGCGCAAAGTGTCGGCCAAGGCGCGAGGCTGATCCAACAGATCGCGCAGGTACGCGCCTTCGAGCAATGAATAGTCAAGATGCATCGGTGCTCCCCAAGTAATCCAGTGTATTGCTTGCTCGTGCTCAGGGTCTGACTGCGCATTCATCGCCGCGAAGCCCTTGGCGCTCGACGACCGGCGCATCACGCCCCGGGAACGGCGAGCGGATCGGTGTGCCTGCGCTGACACCCACCCCAGCCCTGGGTCGACAGGCCGGGAACTGACCTACTGCCCTTATCTTGTGCAGGCCATTCGTACTTTTTTATGTATATTAATGAGGCTTGACATAGTTTCATGGCAGGCACACAATCGGGCCGTGAATTCAGAACCACACTTCCACAATTCTTCCCAGGCCCCCCGCCTTGGGAGCGCTTGGAAACCGATTCGCCTGGCTGTGCTTACCTTGATCACGCTAATACTGACGATCTCCGCCCTGGCCACATCGGGACAGACCGGACAGACGCCTAGCATACTACCACAGGACTGCTACGGCTGTACTTATGGTGGCGATTGCCAGCCATGCTGTAGTTCTACGTATTCGGCTGCCCTGAACGACTGTAACCAGCAATGGACTGCTTGTAAGACGAATTGCGCTGGGGCCTATTCTGTGTGTACGGCGAACTGTGCGCCGGGCGACCAATCATGCCTCAACGCTTGCAGCCTCGAAAAGCAAGATTGCAACAGTGCGTGTGGTCAATATAACAGAAGTTGTACAAATGATGCGCTGTACATTTATCAATGCTGCACCGACTGCTGCTATAGCGGAGCACGACATTGCTTGTGAGGTTGCTCGAACGAGTGACATATGTCGCGTTGATTGCTGTTTCCTGCATAAGCGCCTGGGTTCTGATTAAGAACCAGGCTCTGACGCACGGGGCTTCGCGAGATTCGGCCGTTTCGCCGTTGCGTGGGGAAACCATAGCCCTGAAGGACGTGATCTGGGAGCGAGCGCCTCAGACGGTGGTGGTTGTTCTCTCAACTCGCTGCCACTGGTGCAAGGAGAGCGTGCCGCTGTACCAGAAGGTCAGCACACTACACAAAGCGACAAAGGCGGCATTTCAACTGATTGCGGTATCGGCTGACACGGAGGAAGAACTGTCAAGATTCCTCAGCGCAAACTTGATCGAAGTTGATAAAATCATCCCAGCCGTGGAGGCGCGCCTCGGCATTCGGGCCACCCCAACCGTGTTGTTAGTCAACCGGCAGGGGAGGGTGGTGTCTAGCTGGCAGGGTGCGATGCGATCTTCAGACGAATCTGCGTTCCTGGAGATTCTGAGGAAATCACCATGACGGCGCCGCATACCTCGGTGACAATCGGCCCACATCACCTTCGCGGGCGCCAATTGCCGACCAATCTGGGATTGGGCCTATTACTGGTGCAATTGTGCCTGGCTCCGCCCGTCCTGAGTGCTCAAGATCAGCCACCCCTGAAGCGCCTCAGCGCTGCGGAAGGAGTGGACGCGCAGCCGGTCTTTTTCAGTGAAACGAAATTGGTGACATTGGACTTCACCTTCCGCCCATCCAAGGAACACAAACGTCTAAAGTCACGTAACGCGCCGGAGCTCGGCATGGAGGACATCGAGATCCTCGATAACGGCGTGCCGCAGCGAGTGGCAGTCCTCGAGCGAAGGGGAACGAACGGGGCTGGCCCCCCTATCGACGTGATCCTGCTGTTCGATTGTGGCAGGGACTTCAGACAATACATAAATCCACGGGTTGTCAATCTGCGCGTCTTTGAAGAGCTCGAGAACGTGAGGTTCTCGATCTACGGCTTCAGCGACTTCCCATATCGCCTGGCCCGGCCGACTGCGGACATGGCTCAGTTGAAAGCGGCAATAGCTAACCTTTCGCGGCTACCGCTTGTCCCGAGTGTCTCTGAGGACGCAATCATTCAGACAATTCAAGACGCGGTAACGATCCCCGGCAGCCGGCCGCGCATGTTGGTCCTGTTTTCCAACTTCACCAGAAACTGCCAGTTCCCGCCGGCCAAGCCGCCTCAGCATAGCTGGGTGGAGGTTGAAGGGCTGGCGAGGTATTATGACATCGCATTGTTCCCGGTCCTAGTCAGCGGAAGACCTCTTCTGGATTTCGCAAACCTCGGAGAAACTACGGGAGGCAAAACGTTCCCTGGTTATGCCGTGGAAGACAGCATACTTCAGGAAGTGCTCAAGTATTTCAGGACTCAGAAAAGAAGCCAATACCTGGCCGGCTTTTACCCCGGCGCTACATCAGAGACCGATGGGGAGTTGCACAAGATCGTGGTGCGGCTCAAGGGCAATCTCGGAGAGATCTCCGGCGGAGTCCGTACGGCGGCTTACCACAAAGGGCACGGCGGACAAAGATGAAGCCCGCGCTGACCACTCAGCCAGCCTTGGGGCGGAATCCAGTTGCATACCCACGGGAATAGACGTCTTCGCGAAAGCAATCCCCACGCGTCCGCTTGGGGATCGTTCTGACATAATAGCCGGGTTGGCACTTTCGGAGCGCCATCGCGAAAGCTGATGAACACCCTCCCCCTTTTGCTTGGCGCCTTGTGCGTCTACGCGACTCGCCTACCGTTACTACAGCGCATTCATCGCCGCGAAGGCGTTGGCGCTCGACGACCGGCGCGTCACGCCGGCGCACGCCTATCGAGACGGCAGCAACTACGTCCCCTCGCCCAAGTGGGTCCTGTTCGGGCACCATTTCGCCGCGATTGCCGGCGCCGGACCTCTGGTCGGGCCGACTTTGGCGGCGCAGTTTGGGTTCGCGCCGGGTCTGCTCTGGCTGCTGATTGGCGCGGTGCTGGCCGGATGCGTGCAGGACATGACGGTATTGGTCGCCTCGGTCCGGCATAAGGGCCGCTCGTTGGCCGATATCGCGCGCACGGAGATCAGTCCTTTCGCGGGCCTGGTCGCCATGATCGCCGTGCTCCTGATTCTGCTGGTCTCGCTCGCCGGTCTGGGCATTGTCGTGGTGAATGCCCTGGCCAATAGCCCCTGGGGCGTCTTCACCATTGGCATGACGATTCCCATCGCCCTCGTCATGGGCGTCTGGATGTTCAAGAGCCATGCCGGTCACGTCACGGTCACTGGGCCGAGCATCTTCGGGGTCGTGTTGCTCCTTGCGGCTGTCGTCTCGGGCCACTGGTTCGCGCAGAGCGCCTGGGCCAGTTGGTTGACCTTCACGCCGCCCCAGATCACGATCACCATGGCGATCTACGGGTTCGTGGCTTCGGTGCTGCCGGTCTGGCTGCTGCTCGCCCCCCGCGATTACCTCTCCACCTATGTGAAGCTCGGGACCATCGCCGCGCTGATCGTGGGTGTTTTTCTGGTGCATCCCGATATCCGCTTCCCGGCCTTCACCCAATACGTGAACGGCGGCGGTCCCATCATCAAAGGGCAGCTCTTCCCGTTCCTGTTCGTCACCATCGCTTGCGGGGCGATCTCCGGCTTCCACTCGCTGATTGCGTCGGGAACCACGCCGAAGATGCTCGACAAGGAGAGCGATGCCCGCTTCATCGGCTACGGAGCCATGGCCGCCGAGTCGCTTGTGGGTGTGCTGGCTCTGATCGCCGCCACGTCCATGCATCCCGGCGATTACTTTGCCATCAACACCGCGCCGGACGTCTTCGCCAAGCTCGGGATGCACACGGTGAATCTCGATTTCTTCTCGCGCGAAGTCGGCGAGAAACTCGCGGGACGTTCGGGCGGCGCCGTCTCGCTTGCCATCGGCATGGCTCAGATCTTCCGCGGCCTGCCGAAGATGGACCAGTTGATGGCGTATTGGTACCACTACGCCATCATGTTCGAGGCGCTGTTCATCTTGACGACGGTGGACGCGGGCACACGCGCGGCCCGTTACGTCCTGCAGGAGCTGATGGGCAAGGCGCACCCCAAGTTCAGCGACACCGCGTGGCTGCCCGGCAATGTGATCACCACGACGATGGTGGTCGTGGGCTGGGGTTACCTGATTTACACCGGGTCGATTTCGACCATCTGGCCGTTGTTCGGGACGGGCAACCAGATGCTCGCGACCATGGCCCTGGCGGTTGGGACCACCTTCCTCATCAACATGGGCAAGGCAAAGTACGCCTGGATCACCGGCGTGCCGATGTTCGCGGTCGGCGGGATGACGCTGACGGCCGCAGTACTTTCAATCCGCGACATCTTCTGGCCGTTGACCGCGCGGCCGGGGCAGCAATTGATCGGCTACCTGGACACGGCGCTCATGTCTCTCTTCATCGTGGGCTTGCTGTTGGTGGTGTTCGACGCGATCCGGCGCTGGATCGCCGTCCTGAATGGAGCGCCGGTGCCACCCGAAGCGTTCGGTCCTCCGAAACCGGGTGGAGAGGCCCCTATGCGCTGCTGCTAAGGGCTGGTCCAAGCATAAGCCTAAGTCGTTGAGAAATGATGTGTTCCTCCGCGTAGCTACACGGTCAATAACCTCGCAACAACGGTTGCGCACTGGACGACGGGTAGCGGCAGGGCAGAGGATGACTACACGCGCGCTTGCGGCTTGAGTTGGGGATCGGAACCGGGACAGTCCTGGAAGGAGGCTCCCCCCGCCGGGTTGTTCGCAAGACGCCGCTGTTGAAGCAGAGCAGACCCCTCGAAGGGTTCACCCTGTCTGCCATTGGAAGACCGCCCTCGTTGAACCGGCGCCAAACATGAACCCGATACCAAGTCCCCGCCGCGCCCACCCCGCCACTTGGGTGCCTACTCTCTATTTCGCCGAAGGCGTTCCGTTCTTTGCGATCTCGCTGATCGCCGGCATCCTTTACAAGCGGATGGGGCTGGCCAACGACGTCATCGCGCTCTATACGAGTTGGCTGCTGTTGCCCTGGTCGCTGAAACCGCTGTGGAGCCCGCTGCTCGAGATGTTCAAGACGAAGAAATACTTTGTCGTGCTCTTCGAATTCATCGGCGGCCTCTCCCTGGCTATGGTGGCGGTCTGCCTGCCGCTCCCCGGCTACTTCCGCTACACGCTGGCGCTGTTCGTCGTTGTGGCGTTTTGTTCTTCGACCCATGACATCGCGGCCGACGGTCTGTACATCGCCAGCCTGTCCAGCAAGGAACAGGCGGCCTACACCGGTTGGCAGGGCGGCTTCTTCAACGTCGCGCGCTTCTTCTCGCAGGGAGCATTGGTTATTCTCGCCGGGTATCTCGAACAGAAGTTCGATGTCCGGCACGCCTGGATGGCCATCTTCGCCGCGATGGGCGCGCTGCTGATCGCCGTCAGCGTGTATCACTACCGGATGCTGCCGAGCGGCGGAGCCGAGCGGCAACTCGGAATCGCTGCGCCAGATGGCGGCCACGTTTGGGGACGTAATCGTGAGCTTCTTCAAGAAGCCGAGCATTTACTGGCTGATGCTGTTCATCTTCCTGTACCGCGCCGGCGAGGGGCAGGTGGTGCGGATCGGCCCGCTGTTCCTGGTGGACACTCGCGCCGCAGGCGGATTGGGACTCACCACCGAGCAGTTCGGCACCATCTACGGCACTTTTGGAACGCTGGCCTTCATTGCCGGCAGCGTCATGGGCGGCTACTTCACTTCATGGCTAGGTCTGCGGCGCGCTCTGCTGCCCCTCATCCTGGCAATGAACCTGCCCAACCTGGCCTATCTGTACCTGAGTACGTCGCTGCCGTCGAACTCCGCTTTGGTGGCCACGGCCCTCAGCGTCGAGATGTTTGGCTACGGCTTCGGCTTCGTGGGCGTGATCCTGCTGATGATGCAGGAGATCGCTCCCGGCAAGTACCAGACGGCGCACTATGCCTTCGCCAACTCGCTGATGAATCTGGGGCTGATGATTCCCGGCACCATCAGCGGCAAGATTCAGATGACCGTAGGCTACCGGAGCTTCTTCATTTGGGTCGTGCTCGCCTCGATTCCGGCGCTGATTCTGGCGAAGTTTATCCCCATCCGCGGCGGCAAGGCGGCGGCTGAGACGGTGGAGCCCGCAGTCGTGGCTTGATTCCCTGAGACCCTTCCGGAGTAAACATGCGTTACGGCCATTTCGACAATGAGCGGCGGGAATATGTCATCGAACGCCCCGACGTACCCGTGTCCTGGACCAACTACCTGGGCATCAAAGATCTATGCACGGTGATCTCGCACAACGCGGGCGGGTACTGCTTCTACCAGAATGCCGAGCATAAGCGGATCACGCGTTTTCGCGCCAACGGCGTTCCCCTGGACCGGCCCGGCCACTACGTGTATCTGCGCGATGACGACACAGGCGATTACTGGTCCGTCTCCTGGCAGCCCGTCGGCAAGGATCTGGCGAAGGCCAAATACGAGTGCCGCCACGGACTGTCCTACTCGAAGTTCTCCTGCGATTACAGCGGTATTCAGGCCGAGCAGACGCTGTTCATCCCGCCGGAGGACGACGTCGAACTGTGGGACGTCAAGCTCCGCAACACCGGCTCCGCTCCGCGCCGTCTGAGCGTTTTCGGCTACGTCGAGTTCTCCTTCCATCACATCGAGATCGACAACCAGAACCTGCAGATGAGCCTGTACGCCAGCGGCTCGAGCTACCGCGACGGCATCATCGAATACGACTTCTTCTACGAACCGGCGACGTTCCACTACTTCACGGCGGATTTCGCGCCCGACGGCTTCGACAGCATGCGGGATGCGTTCCTGGGCAGTTACCGCACGGAGACGAATCCGGTGGCGGTGGAGCGGGGCGAGTGCGGCGGCAGCGTGGAGTTGGGCGGCAACCACTGCGGCGCGCTGCACAAGCGCATCGCCCTCGCACCCGGCGAAGAGGTCCGCCTGGTCTTCATGCTGGGAGTCGGTCCGCGCGCCAAGGGCCAGGAGATCCGGAGCAAGTACAGCCATCCGGAGCGCGTCGACCAGGCTTTCGCCGATCTGAGGACCTATTGGGATCGCAAACTGGCCGTGTTCCAGTGCAAGACGCCGCACGCCGGTCTCGACACGATGGCCAACATCTGGACGCTGTATCAGGCCGAGACCTGCGTCGTCTGGTCGCGCTTTGCGTCGTTCATCGAGGTCGGCGGGCGCGTCGGACTGGGCTATCGCGACACCTCGCAGGATGTGATGAGCGTCGTCCACACGAACCCGGGCAAGTGCCGCCAGCGCATCGTCGAATTGCTGAAGGCGCAGGTCAGCATGGGCTACGGGCTGCACCTGTTCGATCCCGACTGGTTCGATCCCGAGAAGCAGAAGATTCCGCCGTTCAAGTCGCCGACCATCGTGCCCACGCCGGATCGGAAGAGCATGATCCACGGCTTGAAGGACACCTGCTCGGACGATGTGCTGTGGCTGGTCGTTTCCGATCTGCGAGTACGTCAAGGAGACCGGCGATCTGGCTCTGTTCGACGAGGTTCTGCCATTCGCGGACGAGGGCGAGGCGACGGTCTACGAACACCTGAAGCGTACGCTCGACTTCTCGGCGGAACAGGTGGGGCCGACGGGCATCTGCAAGGGACTGCGTGCGGATTGGAACGATTGCCTGAACCTCGGCGGCGGCGAGAGCGCGATGGTGAGTTTCCTGCATCACTGGGCGCTGCGAGCGTTCGTGGAGGCGGCCGAATTCCTGGGCCGCGAAGCGAAGACGTCGAGAAATACGGCGCTATGGCCGAGCGGGTGCGCGCGGCCTGCGAGAAAGAGCTGTGGGACGGCGATTGGTACCTGCGCGGCATCACCGCGAAGGGCCTGAAGATCGGCTCGCACGAAAGCGATGAGGGGCGCGTTTTTCTGGAGAGCAACACGTGGGCGGTGGTGTCCGATGCCGCGTCTCCCGAGCGCGCCCGCAAGTGCATGGACGCGGTGAACGAACACCTGTACTCCGAGTACGGCATCCACCTGCTGTGGCCGGCGTTTTCGAAGCCGAACGACGATATCGGCTTCATGGGGCGCGTCTACAAGGGCATTAAGGAGAACGGCGCCATCTTCAGCCACCCGAATCCGTGGGCGATCATCGCCGAGTGCAAACTCGGGCGGGGCAGCCGCGCGATGAAGTTCTACGATTCGCTGCTGCCCTATAACCAGAACGACAAGATCGAGATCCGCGAGGCCGAACCGTATTCTTATTGCCAGTTCGTCATGGGTCAGGACCACACCGCGTTTGGACGCGCGCGGCACCCGTGGCTGACGGGGAGCGGCGGCTGGAATTACACAGCCGTCACGCGCTGGATGCTGGGCATACGTCTGAGCTTCTCGGGGCTGATCGTGGACCCTTGCATTCCGTGCGATTGGAAGGAGTTTCAGGTTACCCGGCAGTGGCGCGGGGCGACATTTGAAATCAAGGTCCGGAATCCCGGCGGCGTGGAAAAGGGTGTGCGCTCGGTCACGCTGAACGGCCACAGCGTCGACGGGCCGATTCCGCCGCAACCGGCCGGTTCGGTGAATCAAGTGGCCATCGTAATGGGATAAGCGCAATCGAACCTCTTTTGTGGCGCACGCTTCAGCGTGCCGTGGCGGCATTCATGCCGACATTCGCCGGATGTCGAGATAAATCTCGCCACAGCTCGCTGAAGCGCGCGCCACAACCGGCGGTTCCGATTGGTTGGCAGTGCCCTAAAGCCGCTTCAGCGCTTTCTTCACGGCGGTTCCCAGCGCTTCGATATCTTCGTAAGCCGGGCCGTTGGGCTCGTAGTCGCCAATCCACTGACCTTGTCCGAAGGATTCGACGAAAGCCACCCGCTGGTGCACTGCCGGGCCGACGCGCTCGCCGAGTTGCTCTAGCACCTCTCCGATCTCGCGGCCCAACGCGGTCCGGATATCGATCTTGGAGGGCACGACCATGCACGCCGGTCCGCCATCTTCGCGCGCGTTGCGCATCTCATGCACCAGGTCCAGCGCCTTCAGCGTTGCCGCCAGATCGGCGCCCGAGGCGGTGACCGGAATCAGCACCAGGTCCGCGATGCCCACCGCCGCCTCAGTGGCCCCGCCCACGTGCGGTGGACAATCGATCACCACGTAATCGGCGTCGATTTCCAGCACTTTGGGCGCCCAGCGCTTAGCGTCGCGCGCGGTTTCGTACGGCATCGCTTCCACCGGAAAGGGCAGCGCTCCGGCGCTGGCCCAATACGTCGCCGTGCCTTGCGCATCGGCATCGACCAGGGTCACTGAGTGCTTCTTGCCAAAGAGTTCGCCGGCGAGATTGACGGCGATAGTGGATTTCCCCGCTCCGCCCTTCAAGTTAGCTACCGCAATGAATCTAGGCATCGCGGAAAGTATACTGCGTTTCTCGCACAATCGAATGACGGCATGGCAGGGAAGTGTGGCGACCCCACGCCTGGTTGGGTTCGCTGCGATGCCGTCGCGCGGCTCGGCGCCGAAAGAGCGGAGGACGGCCCAAGTGTTGGCGCCTCGGGCGCGGCATGATGTTCAAACCCTGAACAAGATGCAACCGAATGGCGGAAGCGAGCATCTTCCCGAGTGAAGTAACCGATGGCAGGGGGGACATCTTGCCATGTTCGGACTCGCCAGAGTAGATGGTGGGACACCTTTTGATGTTCGGAGGGCTTTCCAGTTCACAGTCTGGAAAGTCAATGTAAGGCGGACCGGCCGTTTCGGTCTCTGGATCGCGCTGGGAGCACTCTGCGCGGCCATGGCCGTGGCGGAGATGCGCACTTCGTGGCTGCAATCGAGGCTGCTCACCGCGGGGGCCAGGCGCAGCACATTCGAGTTGAAAGCCGGAACCAATCCGGCGATCCGGTATCCCTCCTCGGGTCCATACGACTACAGGTTGGGTCATGCCAACTTGCCGGTGTTTGAACAGCGGCTGCGGATGCAAGGCTTCGGCATCACGGCGCAGGCTCGTTCGTCGGACTTTCTGCTGCGTCTCCAGGAATTGAAACTATCCCCGCCTTACGTGGAGAAGAGCCGGGCTGGCCTCCAAATCCTCGACCGTCAAAACCAACCTCTCTTCGCACGTACGTATCCGCAGCGGTCCTACGCCCGTTTTGAGGACATTCCCCCTCTGGTAGTAAACAGCCTGCTGCTGGTTGAAAACCGCGAACTGCTGGAGGCGGGCAGCCCAACCCGAAACCCGGCGGTGGAGTGGGACCGCCTGGCCAAGGCGATGCTGGACCTTGGCCTCCGGCAGGTAGACCGCGGCCACCCTGTCTCGGGTGGCAGCACCCTGGCTACGCAGCTTGAGAAGATCCGCCATTCGCCGGAGGGGCGGACGGAGTCCGTTGGGGAAAAAGGGCGCCAGGTAGCGTCAGCCTCCCTGCGCGCCTATCTGGCAGGCGAGAATACCCTGGCGGCGCGGAAACGGATTCTCCTCGATTACGTGAACTCGATGCCGCTGGCCTCTCTGCCGGGGTATGGCGAAGTAACCGGTCTCGGTGACGGGCTGTGGGCATGGTATGGGGCGGATTTCGCGAGGGTGAATCAACTTCTGAGGCTGCAAGAAAACGGTGATACGGATCCCAGTCAGTTTGAGGCACAAGTTCTGGCGTACCGGCAGGCGCTGAGCCTGCTGCTGGCGGTGAAGAAGCCGTCGAAGTTCCTGCTGGAAGACCGGGCCGGGCTGGACGCTCGCGTAGACAACTTCCTGACGATTCTGATGAGGGAGGGGGTGATCGGACCGCGATTGCGGGACGCCGCACTGGCCGCTCGCCCCCAAGCTCGCCTCCGGTTGGATCAAGCGGCGCCGCACAACTTCGCCGGTCAAAAATCGGCGGACGCGGTTCGCGCCGAACTGATGCGGTTGCTCGGTCTGAAGGGCGCCTACGAATTGGACCGTCTCGATCTGACGGTGAAGACCACCTTGGATGAGCAAGCAGGAGCCAGTGCGGCGGATCTCTTGAAACATCTGGCCGATCCCGATTACGCGGAGTCCGCCGGCATTACGGGGGAGCATCTGCTGGGCCCGTCCGGGCTCGACTCGGTGATTTACAGCTTCACGCTGTATGAACGAACGCCGGGCGCCAACTTATTGCGGGTGCAGGTGGACAACTTCGATCAGCCGTTAAACATGAACGAAGGTACGAAACTGGAACTGGGTTCGACAGCCAAGCTGCGGACGCTGGTGACCTACCTGGAGGTGGTTGAGGAGTTGCACCGCGAGTACTCGGCGAACCGGGCGCCGCCTCACCAGGCGGCCAGACTGGATCCGCACGACCGGCTCAGCCAATGGGCTATCGACTACTTGGCCCACGCAACTGACCGGAGTCTGCCGGCGATGTTGGAAGCGGCCATGAATCGCACCTATTCGGCCAGTCCTCGAGAGGCGTTCTTCACGGGAGGCGGACTGCACACCTTCTCGAACTTCGACCCGAAAGACAACGGACGGGTGCTGACTTTAAGAGAAGCTTTCCAGCGGTCGGTGAATCTCGTCTTCATCCGGCTGATGAGGGACCTGGTCTACTACCATTGGTCCCGCATGCCTGGTGCGGATCCGAGGATTCTGGAGGACGAAAATGACCCTCGCCGCGCGGCTTATCTCGCGCGCTTCGCGGATCTGGAGGGGAAGGAGTTCCAGAGAAAGTTCTATGACAAGTATGCGGGACAACCGCCTGAGGAGACGCTGCGAACGTTGCTGAACGGACTCGCTCTGACGCCGCGGCGCCTGGCCGTGATCTACCGCTCCGTGAAGCCGCAGGCGAGTTTGCAGGAGTTTGGCGCCTTCATGGCTGCACAGCCTTGCGCGCAGCGCCTGTCGGCTGATGCCACGTCGAAGCTTTACGAAGAATACGGGCCGGACAAGTTCAACCTGAACGACCGGGGTTATCTGGCGCGGGTGCATCCGCTGGAGCTGTGGCTGCTGGATTACCTGGGGAACAACCCGGGTGCAAAGCTGCCGAAGGTCCTGGCGGCCAGCGCACATGCACGCCAAGAGGTCTATGGGTGGCTATTCAATAGCGGTCGGAAAGTCGCGCAAGACAAGCGAATCCGGATGATGCTTGAGGCGGAAGCCTTCGCGGGAATCCATCGACGCTGGCAGCGATTGGGCTACCCGTTTCCGGAACTCGTGCCGTCCTACGCCACGGCTATTGGCAGTTCGGGGGACAATCCAGCGGCGCTGGCTGAGTTGGTTGGCATCCTGTTGAACGACGGGATGCGGCAGCCGGATGTGCGGGTTGAGGAATTGCATTTCGCCTCCCGGACGCCGTACGAAACCATCCTGGACCGCAAGCCGGGGAAGGGCGAACGGGTCCTGTCTTCCTTGCTGGCCGGCAAGGTGAGAGAGGAGATGTTGGGTGTGGTGGCCAACGGCACCGGGCGGCGCGCCTTCCATTCCGTGGTCCTCAAAGACGGGACGTTCATCCCGGTCGGCGGCAAGACGGGAACCGGCGATAACCGGCTGCACATCTACGGCCAGAGCGGAGCCGAGATCGGTTCGAAAGCGACGAGCCGCACAGCCGCATTCGTCTTCTTCATTGGCGACCGGTTCTTCGGGACGGTGGTGGCCTTTGTCCCGGGCGCGGAGGCCGGCTCGTACCGCTTTACCAGCGCCCTGCCGGTGCAGGTCTTCACGCGGCTCATGGCGGAAGTCAGGCCCCTGGTCGGGCGGTAGATGCCCGCTTGACTCCCGGGCGCGAAGTGGTCGCGGAGAGAGTCCTCAAAGCAGCCTCCACGCGGATCGCCTGACTCGCTCTCGCGTTGCTGCCACGGCACGACTTCCGCGCGGGTTTCTCCAGCCAAATCAAGGCGACCGGAGCATGAAAAGGCTTCAACGCCCGGACCTGCCAGTACAATGGAAGTTTCCCCTCAAACATGACACTGGCCGCGAAGCTCGCATTTCAGTTCGAAAAGAAGATCCAGGTTCGCGGGCAGGATATGTACCTTCAGGGTGCCGTCAAGGTGGTCGAAGGCACTCCCCGTAGTTTCCTCGCGGAGGTCTCCGGCAGCCGCACGTACGAGATCTACCTGGCATACTCCGATGGCAGCCTGTCGATCTCCTGCGACTGTCCATATTACTTAGACCACGGGCCGTGCAAGCATATCTGGGCATGCATCCTCGAGGCGGACCGCCGGGGCTCGTTGGAGGAAGCGCGCGCTGCCGGCCGCTTGCAACTCGAAGACGATTTCGATCCCGACGATCCGGATCCAGATGATTTCGACGAAACGGATTTCATGGATGGCCCAATCGGAGGGTGGGGACGCATTGCGCCCGTCGCCCCTCCGCAGCCGCCGCTGTGGGAGGAACGCCTCGCGGCGGTACAGCGCCAGGTCGAGGTCGCCCGCCCTGCTACCTCGGCCAGATCCAAGGAATTCGAGGTTCTGTATGTCGTCAATCTTGACTCGTCACGTTCGGCTGGAGCCGTGACGCTGGAGATAAAGGAGCGGACGCGTAAGAAGAACGGCGAGTGGACCGTCTTGAAAGACCTGAGCCTCTCTCCCAGGCAGTTCAAGGTAGTTCAGGATCCGGTCGATGCCGAGGTCCTGCCCTACCTGTTTGGTGCACAGGACTACTACTCCTATTCCTACCAGACGTTCACCTCATTGCCGCGCAGCAAGGTGCTGCCGCCGGCGTTGGCGCTTCGGATTATTCCCAAACTTGCGATGGCGGGGCGCCTGTGGCTGGGGACTGGCCCTCTCTACGATGGCCTGACCGGCGTGGCGTGGGACGACGGCGAAGCTTGGAAACTCTGGCTCGATGTCCTGCGCGACGACAACGATCGCTGGAAGATCACCGGTTCGTTGCGCCGCGCGGGAGAGCGCATGGAGCTGCCGGCCATTAAGCTCGCCGTGGAGGGCGGCCTTGTCTTCACCAAAGGGCGAGCCGCGCGGTTTGACGATGCGGGCCAATTGGCATGGCTCCATGAACTGATGAGCCGCAATTCGATTCCATTCCCCAACAAGGATCGCGAGGCGGTGCTGGCGAAGCTGCTGGATAGTCCGGCCGTTCCCTCGATCGATCTCGCCCCGGAGTTGCAGTACGAGGAGCTGCGCGCCGTCCCGAAGCTGGGCTTGCGCATTGCACAGAAGCAGCAGAGTTACGGTCCCGACCACTTTGAGGCGCATCTGCTCTTCGACTACGGACGCGGATGGATGGAGGACAATCCAGGCCACCGCGGGATCTGGCACGCCGAGGAGCGCGTGTATGTGGTGCGCGACGCCGATGCCGAGAACGCGGCACGGGAAGCGCTCAAAGATCTGGGCCTGCGGCCTTCCAGCGATGGCCGTGCGCCGTGGCGTCTGGCCGCGAAGACCATGCCGCGCGCCGTGCGCGAGTTGATCCATGCGGGCTGGCACGTCGAGGCCGAGGGCAAGGTCTTCCGCCGCCCGGGCGCCATGCGCGTGGACGTGCGCTCCGGCATCGACTGGTTCGAATTGCACGGCGAAGTGGACTACGGCGAGTCGACGGCGAACCTGCCGCAGTTGCTCGCGGCCGTGCGGCGTGGCGATGGAATCGTCGCCTTGGGCGACGGAACGTTCGGTCTCCTCCCCGAGGAGTGGCTGGCCCGCTTCGCTCCACTGGCGGGCTTGGGCGGCAAGGAAGAGGACCACCTTCGCTTCCAGAAGAACCAGGCCGGACTGCTCGACGCAATGCTCGCGGCGCAGCCCGAGGTCTCTTTCGACGAAGCCTTCGCGCGGGCTCGCGAACGGATGCGCAATTTTCAGGGCGTCAAAGCTCTGGACCAGCCCGAGGGCTTCGTTGGCCGCTTGCGCGACTACCAGCGCGAAGGCTTGGGATGGATGGAGTTCCTGCGCGAGTTCGGCTTCGGAGGCTGCCTGGCCGACGACATGGGCGTGGGTAAGACGGCTCAGGTCCTGGCCGCCTTGGAAATGCGCCGCGCCGAGGGACACGGCCCATTCCTGGTGGTGGCGCCGCGCTCCCTGATGTTCAACTGGCGCGAGGAGTCCGCGAAGTTCACGCCCAACTTGAAAGTTCTGGAACACCTCGGTCTCGGGCGCGACGCAGAGGCGATCGGCGGCCAGGATTTGGTGTTGACCACATACGGCACCCTGTTGCGCGACGCCCCGAAGCTCGCGGAGGTCGAGTTCGATTATGTCGTGCTAGACGAGGCGCAGGCCATCAAGAATGCGTCCACCGCGTCGGCGAAAGCTGTCCGCCTGCTGCGCGGCACGCATCGCCTGGCGCTGAGCGGCACGCCCATCGAGAACCATCTGGGCGAGTTGTGGAGCCTGTTCGAATTCCTCAACCCGGGCATGCTGGGCGAGGCGAAGGTCCTCAAGATGTCAGGCGGACTGGCTCGGAATCCCAGCGAAGAGGCCCGCCAGTTGCTCGCTCAGGCTTTGCGGCCCTTCATCCTGAGGCGGACCAAGCGTCAGGTCGCCAGCGAACTGCCGGAGAAGACCGAGCAGACCATCTTCTGCGAACTGGAAGGCCCCCAGCGCAAGCACTACGACGAGTTGCGGCAGCACTATCGCCAGACGCTGCTGAATCGTGTGGACCGCCAGGGACTGGGGCGCAGCAAGATGCACGTGCTCGAAGCTCTGCTGCGATTGCGTCAGGCGGCGTGCCATCCGGGCTTGATCGATCCGAGACGCCTGGCGGAGCCGAGTGCCAAGCTGGACGTTCTGCTCGAACAACTAAGCGACCTCCGCGAGGAGGGCCACAAAGCTCTCGTCTTCTCACAGTTCACCAGCCTGCTGGCGATTGTGCGCAACAGGCTCGATGCGGAGAAGGTGAATTACGAATATCTGGATGGCGCGACCCAGAACCGGCAGGAGCACGTGGAACGCTTCCAGAACGATCCTGCTTGCGAGTTGTTCCTGATCAGTCTGAAGGCCGGCGGTCTCGGCCTGAACCTCACCGCGGCGGATTATGTCTTCCTCCTGGACCCGTGGTGGAACCCGGCCGTGGAGGCGCAGGCCGTCGACCGCGCGCACCGAATCGGCCAGACGCGGCAGGTCTTCGCTTACCGCCTGATTGCGAAAGACACCGTGGAGGAGAAGGTCCTGGAGCTGCAGAAGACGAAGCGGGACCTGGCCGACGCCATCCTGGGCGAAGACAACAGCCTGATCCGCAACCTGAAGCGCGAAGACCTGGAACTGCTGCTTTCGTAGCTCTTGGTGGGGCGGACCTCCAGGTCCGCGTGGGCCCAGGGCCCGCAAGGGCTTCTCGGAGCGGGGCTTGGAAGCCCCGCGCGGCTCTGGAGAGCCGCCCCACTCAAACGCTCAAATCGTCATTGCACCGTAGCCGCCATCGACGCGCAGGATCGCTCCAGTAACGAATGACGACGCCGCTTCGGATGCCAGAAAGACGGCCGCGCCAACCAGTTCGCGCGCCTCTCCGAAGCGGTTCATCGGCGTGTGCCCCATGATTTTCGCGACTCGTTCCGGTGTAAGGATCTTGCGATTTTGCTCGGCAGGGAAAAAGCCAGGCACGATGGCGTTCACTCGCACGCCCTGCATGGCCCACTCTCTCGCCAGGAATTGCGTGATCTGATTCACGCCGCCTTTGGCCACCGAGTACGTGAACACCTTCGACAGCGGCGGCCCGGCCGAGACCGAGGAGATGTTGATGATGCTGCCCCCGCGCCCCGGCTGCGTCATCCACGCTCCAAACACCTGGCAGGCGAGGAAGACGCTCTTCAGGTCGACGTCGATGATGCGCTCCCATTCTTCTTCGGTGATTTCGAGAAACGGCGTCGCGGAATTGATGCCCGCTCCGTTGACCAGGATGTCCACGCGGCCGAACTTCTCCAGGATCTGATCTAGAGCGCCCTGCAATCCCGCTTTGCTGGTTGCGTCGGTCTGAATGCCGATCGCCTGGGCGCCCAAACCCCGTATGTCGGCCGCGCCCGCTTCGGTATGCTCGGCGCTGCGCCCGAGAATCGCGATAGAGGCGCCCGCGTGCGCGAGGCCGCGCGCGATCTCGCCGCCCAGCACGCCACCGCCGCCAATCACCGCGGCGACTTTGCCATCAAGAGAAAAGAGATGCTGCATAGTCAATCCGCAGTTGTAGCACAAACCGCCGGAGACCGGTTTGCTCCTGGATGAGTTGTTCCGGCCGATCCAGTTGTAACAAAACTCCTCTTGTGTTGACACTCGACACGAGTTGCCTTACGCTCAGGTAGAATGTCAACACAAGCAGACAACGAACGCATCGCCTTATTGCAGGGGACGCTCGATCTGTTGATCCTTAGGACGCTGGTCTTCGGAGCCGATCATGGGCTCGGCATCGCGCGCGCCATTCAAAAACAATCGGACGACGTCTTGTTGGTGGATCACGGCTCGCTGTATCCGGCTCTGCAGAGGCTGGAGAACCAGGGCTGGATCAAGGCCAAGTGGGGCGTGTCTTCCAACAACCGCCGGGCACGCTTCTATGAATTGACCCAGTCGGGCCGCAAGCGTCTGGTCAGCGAGACCAGCCAGTGGCGCAAGCTGGTGTTCGCCATCGGCCGCGTGCTGGGACCGGAAGAGGCCGAGGGCTAAGCAATGTGGCGCAATGGCAGATCGCAGACGGACTTTTCCGAAGAGATTCGCGCGCACATCGAGATGGAGGCCGACCGGCTTCGAGGAGAGGGACTGAGCGAGGCGGAGGCATACGCGCAAGCGCGGCGCGAGTTCGGCAACGTGACACGTGCACAGGAGCGCTTCTACGAATCCAACCGTCTGTTTCTCGCGGTCGAGAATGCACTTCGCGATCTGCGCTATGGCGTACGCGTGCTCGGCCGGAGTCCCGGATTCTCGCTGGTCGCCATCCTGTCGCTTGCATTAGGAATCGGCGCCAACGTCGCACTGTTTCAGATTATAGACGCCGTCATGCTGCGCAGTCTGCCGGTCCGCAATCCACAGGAACTTGTGCGCCTCCAGTGGAAGGAGGGCTCCCAGATGTCGGGCAATCATACGGATGTTCCGGCAGAATTCAGCTACCCACAATGGGATCTGCTCCGGCAGAAGCGTAATCTCTTCTCCAGTATGTTCGCCTGGGCGAACTCCGATATCAGCCTGACGCCTACGGGTGAGATCCGCTTCGCGAAAGGCCTGTACGCGAGCGGCGATCTCTTTGCGACCCTCGGCGTGCAACCCGAAATCGGCCGAATGCTGATGCCCGAAGACGACCGGCCCGGGTGCGGTTCAGGTCTTGCCGTGCTCAGTCACTCCTTCTGGCAGCGCGAGTACGGCGGCGATCCTTCCGCGCTGGGCCGCAAGATCAACATCTGGGGCCATCCTGTCGAGATCATAGGCGTCGCGCCGGCATGGTTTACGGGTGTGGAAGTCGGCAAACACTTTGACGTCGCCATCCCTCTTTGCGCGGTACCCGGGTTTCAGGAGCGAAAGGCGCTGGATGACCGGCAGGCCTTTTGGCTCGGCATCTTCGCGCGTTTGAAGCCCGGCGTCACGGTGCGGCAGGCCAGCACGTATGTCGAAACGGTGACTCCGGGAATCCTGGAATCCACCATCCATCCTGCCTGGCGGCCCGACACCGTCAAGAGCTATTTGAAGAGCCGGCTGGAAGCAACACCCGGAGGCACCGGTTACTCGGCGTTGCGGCGAGACGTCACGCGTCCGCTGCTCGTCTTGCTGGCCATCGCGGGACTGGTGCTGTTGATTGCGTGCGCCAATCTCGCCAACCTGATGCTGGCTCGCGCATCAGCCCGGCAGGCGGAAATCACCGTGCGGCTGTCTCTTGGAGCATCACGTGGACGTGTGATCTGGCAACTGCTGTCGGAGGCCATGTTGCTCGCGCTCTCCGGCTGCGTCCTGGGCGCCGCGCTGGCGCAGTTGTTGACCCGGTACCTGATCGCCTCCTTCGGGAAATCCGCCGAGTCTCCGTATTTGGATTTGTCGCTCGATTGGCGCATGTTCGCCTTCATGGCAGGTGTCTCCATACTTGCGTGCCTACTGTTCGGACTCTCGCCGGCTTTGCGCGCAACGCGCGCGGGTTCGGTGGCCAAGGCTGGTGGACGCGGGCTCACGGCCACAAAGGAGCGCTTCGCTCTGCAGCGCGTTCTGGTCGCCTCGCAGATCGCGCTCTCGCTCATCCTGGTTCTCACTTCGCTGCTTTTCGTTCGCAGCTTCTCCAAACTCGTGATGCTCGATCCAGGCTTCCAGGAGGATGGCGTTCTCATCGTCGGTGTCGGCCTGAATGACGCGGGACCGGAGGCGGGGCGACTGATGATCTTCCAGAGTATTCTCGATGCGCTCCGCCACACTTCCGGTGTCGATCACGCGGCTTTCGTTCAGATTCCGCCATTGAGTGGGAACGAGTGGGATGGCGACATTCGTATTGACGGCGCGGCTGCGGGGACTGAAGCGGGGGGCAACGTCCATTTCAACAGGGTCGGTGAAGGTTACTTTCAAACCATGGCGATTCCGATGTACGCCGGACGCGACTTCAAAGCGCGCGACACGCTCGGATCTCCCGAAGTTGCCATTGTGGACCAATCCTTCAGCGCCCGCTTCTTCCATGGACAGAACCCGTTGGGCCGGACGTTCCACGTGGAAGTTGGTCCGGGAGAGCCACCGCACCGCCTTGAAATCGTCGGTATTGTGAAGCGGACCAAGTACGACCATCTCCAAAATGAGTTCGCTCCGCTCGTATACCAGGCGCTCGCGCAAGAGCCGAAGCAGGATCAGGGCATCTGGTTTGCGGTGCATTCGCGGTTACCGGCCGGCCCGACCACTGCCGCAGTGCGGCATTCCATAGAGAGCCTCAATCCAAACTTCCTCATGATTTTCAAACCATTGCCCGTGATGGCTCAGGATTCAGTGCGGCGTGAGAGCCTGCTCGCCAAGCTCTCCGGCTTTTTCGGATTGCTGGCCGTGATCCTGGCGACACTCGGATTGTACGGAGTCAGCTCTTACATAGTGGCGCAACGCCGCCGTGAGATCGGTTTGCGTCTGGCTCTCGGCGCGCAGCAACCTGACATTCTGCGCAAGCTGCTCACCCAGGCGTGTGTGTTGCTGCTGGCGGGCGTGAGCGTCGGATGCGTCATCGCGCTCGCCGCTGGCCGCATCGCCGAATCGTTGCTTTACGAGATGAAGGCCAACGACCCTTCCACGGTTTGTCTCGCAATCGCCGGCGTGTCGCTCGTGTCATTCATGGCGAGTCTGGTGCCCGCTCTCAGGGCTGCCAACACCTCGCCGATGGCAGCGCTGCGGGAAGAGTAACGGAAACGAAGCGGAATGCGGCAGTTTGCAGGGCGAATCGAAAAGCGGTTTTCGTATTTGTTAGTAACTGACTGATTATAAAAGACAACAAATGGAGAAACAAAAAGGCTTTATCGTTTTGCCCTGGCGGAGGGGCAAGATCCGAGGGCGCGGTTCCTCAGGGGAAACGACGCCGGATTTGGCGTTTTCAACGGCCCTGCCCGCAGACCTTGCAGATCGCCGCACCGTATTTCTTCACCGTCGAGGCGCCCACGCCCTGGATCTGAAGCAGATCGTCTGGCGTGGACGGAGGCTTCGCGGCAATCGCCCGCAGCGACTGGTCTTTCAATATCTTGAACGCAGGCACGCCGCGCTTCTTGGCTTCCGCCAGACGCCAGGCGCGTAGCTTTTCTTCGAGGCCCGGATCGCTTGCCACCGGCTTTCCAGCCGCCGTCACCATTTTGATCTTCTTCGTCTTCGGGGCAATCTTGCGTTTGCGCCTGGCGGGACTGATGGCCTCTTTCAGCGTGAAGTCGATCTGCGCGTCCTCAGGCAGGTCATGGCCCTCGCGCGAGAGGCTTACGCGCCGGTAGGGGATACTCTTCCCATCCTTCTCGAATACTGCGTCGGCGATATGCACAAGTCCCAAGCGGGCCAGCGCCGACAACACTTCTTCGAACTCGTCGCGCGTGATTTGCTCGCCGGGAAAGAGCAGTCCGTACAGCTTTCCGGTCGAGGGGGACTGTCCATTCCGAAGAGCCTTCATCGCGGCTCGCGCGGCTTCGCGCTCCTGCGCGGTCGGCTCGCGGAACTGTTGGGCCACGCAGTCCTGCGGCGCGCAGAAGTCGCAGATGCCGCAGGCGCGCGCGCCGTCGGCGTGGTCGCCGAAGTGGCGCACCAGCGCGGACATGCGGCACTGGCTGGTCTCGGTGTAGCGCATCACAAGGTCGATCTGAGTGCGCCGCCGCTCCAATTGGATCGAGTAAGAATCGCGCCACTCGTCCGGGCCGCGCGTGGCATTCTCGGCGAAATCGAGCACCGCGCCGCCGTGGATCCAGAGCTTCTCCAGAGCCTTGTCGAACGAATCGGGGTCCATGACCATCGTCTTGCACAAAGCTTCTTTGGGTTGCGGATCGTCATTCAACAGCCTGTACAGCTTGTCGAGCACGGCCACGTCCGGATAATCGCGCTCGAAGAAGAAGTCGTGCGTGTAGCGGTCCGCGTAGGAGTGCATCAGGATGGTGCGGCTCGGCTGGCCGTCGCGTCCCGCACGCCCGATCTCCTGGTAATAAGCCTCCAGGCTCGCTGGCAGAGCCACGTGAATCACTGTGCGTATGTTCGGCTTGTCGATCCCCATGCCGAAGGCGATCGTCGCGACGACGGCTTCGAGCTTGCCATCCAGGAAGGCGTGTTGGACCCGGTCACGCCGCGCGGGATCGAGCCCTGCATGATACTCGGCCACTGGAAAGAACGCGGCGAGATGCTGCGCCAGAGCCTGCGCGTGTTTGCGCGTCGGGGCGTAGATGATGGCGGGCCTGCGTTCCGCGTCGCTCAACAACTCGCTGACCAGTTCCGTGCGCCGCGACGGCGGTACCTCAACCACCTCGATCGCGAGATTCTCTCGCCGGAAGCCATGGATGAAGAGCGCCGGTGTGGCGAGGCCGAGTTGCTCGACGATGTCGTGCTGGACGGTCGGCGTCGCCGTGGCCGTTAGTGCGATGACGGGCGCAGGCCGCAACGCGGGCAGATACTGGCTGAGCTTGCGGTAATCCGGGCGGAAGTCGTGGCCCCATTGCGAAATGCAATGCGCCTCGTCAATCGCGATCAGCGACGGTTTGCGCTTGGCCAGCATCTCCGGGAAGCCGGTCACGCGCAGACGCTCCGGAGCGACGAACAGGAATTGCAGCTTGCCGCCGAGGTAGTCGATGCAGGCCTGCCGCGACTGCGCGCGGTTCAGCCCGGAGTGGATGCGAGCCACGCTGAAGCCGAGCGAATCGAGCTTCGAGACCTGGTCGTCCATCAATGAGATCAGAGGGCTGACGACCAACGTCGTGCCACCCAGAGCGATGCCCGGCAACTGGTAGCACAGCGACTTGCCCGCGCCGGTAGGCATCACCAGCAGCGCGTCGCGCCCCTCGATCACGGAGTTGCACACCGCCTCCTGGTTCGCGCGGAACGAGGGGAAACCGAATGCCCGGTGCAACAAGTCTTGCGGCGACTCGCCGGGCTGAGCGAGGACAGGGCCTGCGTTCCGACTCTCGTTCAACAGGCTTGGTTCGTGCTGCAAACTCGCTGCCTGCGGTGTTGCGGCGAGAGCCTTCCCGTTCGCGGCGGGCGGTGCCTTTGTTGCGGAGAATGCCTGCCGATTATCCTGCCCGACACGTCCCACCACCTCGCGGACGTACTCTTCAATGCCTTCCAGAAACGGCTCCAATTGCGCCGAGCCCTTCTGGATGCGTTGCAGGTACGACTCCCATTGGCCCGTCATCACCGGGCTCTTCACCTCGGGATGCACCACCTCGATCAGCCGTACGCCCTTGTTCGTTGCGCCCAGGGCTTTCCCCAGGCGCTCGATGTAGCCGCGCTTCAGCAGCACTTCGATGATCCCCGCGCGCGTGGCGGGCGTGCCCAGGCCGCTCTCCTTCATGGCGTCGGAAAGCTCTTTCTCGTCGAGCGCCTTGCCCGCCGTTTCCATCGCGGTCAGCAGCGTGCCTTCGGTCAGCCGCTTAGGCGGCTTGGTCGTCTTCCGCTTCGCCTTCGCATCGAGCACGTCCTGGGCTTGGCCTGCCGCGAGATCCGAGGGCAGGCCAGCGTCGCCCTGAGCGTCGGCCTGTTCTTCGTCGCCGTCTTCGTCCTTCTTGGCGCGGCCCTTGCCCGCCTTCTTCTCGGTCGGACGGTCGAGCGCCTTCCACCCCAACTGCTGCACCACCGTGCCCGAAGTGTAGTAGCGGTCCACGATGCTCTCGCAATCGATGGCGGTGATCACGGTGGTCACCGAGGTCAGGTAATCGTCGTGCCAGGCGCTCAAAAGTCTGCGGCAGATCAAGTCGTAGATCTTGCGCTCGTCGTCGTTCACTCCGGCCTTGTCGCCGGACGTCGTCGTAGGAATGATGGCGTGGTGGTCTGTGACCTTGGCGTCGTCGATAAAGCGGCGTCCCAGCGGACGCTCGCCAGTGCCGGGCACGAGCAATTCGCGGTAAGGCGCTTCGATGGTCTTGACAATGCGCGGCAGCGTCGCGGCCACGTCCTTGGAGAGATGCCGGCTGTCGGTTCGCGGATAGCTGATCAGCTTATGCCGCTCATACAGCGCCTGCGCCAGGTCGAGCGTCTTTTGCGCGCTGAAGCCGAAGAGCCGGTTGGCGTGGCGTTGCAGCTCGGTCAGGTCGTAGAGCAGCGGCGGCAGCATGCGCTGCGTTTCGTTTTCTACCGACTCGATCGCGGCGGCGCCCTTCTGCGCGCGCGCCACAATCGACTTGGCCTCGTCACCCTCGGCCGGCAGGCGCGTGACGCGTTGATTGCCCTCGGCGCGGAACCACGTGCCGGCGTATTTGCTTTCGTCCTGGCGGCCACTGGTATGGAAGGTCGCCACGACCTCGACGTAATCCTCCGGCACGAAGTTGCGGATGGTCAGCTCGCGTTCCACCACCATGGCGAGCGTAGGCGTCTGCACGCGCCCCACCGAAAGCTCTTCGTCAAAGGCCAGCGAGTAGGCGCGCGAGAGGTTCATTCCGACCAGCCAGTCGGCCCGGCTGCGCCCGCGCGCGGCATCGGCGAGGGCGTCGTAGTCGCCGCCTGGTTTCAGCGCTTCGAAACCCTTCTTGATGGCCTCGGCCGTTAACGAGGAGATCCACAGCCGCCGCACTGGCTTCGCGCACTTCGCGGCCTCGTAGATGTAGCGGAAAATCAGCTCGCCCTCGCGCCCGGCGTCTGTCGCGCAGATGACGGAGGAGATGCGCGGAGAACTCAGGATCTTGCGGACCACCTCGAACTGGTCGCGCGTCTGATCGTAGACCTTCAGCGGCCATTCGCGCGGCAGCATGGGCAGGGTGTTGCGCCGCCATTGCTTCCACGCGGGGTTGATTTCATGCGGCTGCGGCAGCGCCACCAGATGGCCGATGGCCCAGGTGACCACGTACCCGTTGCCGTGCATGTAGCCATGCCCGGACTGGGTCGCGCCCAAAGCCCGCGCCACGTCGCGGGCCACCGAGGGTTTCTCGGCTAACACCGCCACGTTGCCGGAGTCCTGCGCCTTCATCAAGATACTTCCAGTCTATCGAGGGGCTAGGGTGGTGGCGTTGATGGATGTGAAGGAAATATGATGTGCGCATGACCGGGAAAGAGACAACAGCATCCGAAATAGAGCGCCGCCGTTTTCTCCAGGGCGCGCTGGCCGTGACCGCCATCCCGCCGCTGTGCTGCACCACTCAGGCACTGCCGCAAGCGAGCGTCGCGTTCGAATCCGGCAAGATCATGGTCGATCTCGCGCGCGTTCCGGAACTGCGCCTGACCGGGGCGGCATTCAGCATCGTCGAGGAAGGCCGCAAAATCAATCTGATTCTCATCCACGCCGAGCGCGGCCAGTACATAGCGATGGAGCGCACGTGCACGCACGGCGGTGCGATGTGTACCTACAATCCGAAGCGTCATACGCTGCAGTGCACCAGCTTGAATCACGCCGAGTACGATATGCGAGGCACGCTCCTGCATGGCCGCAACCACGGCAACCTGCGGACTTTTGAAACGACGACGACAGGATCGATCATCGAGATCCGGCTGGAGTACAAGGCATGATTCGCTACTGGGTGTTGCTCGGCCTGCCGATCTGGGCGGCGTTCGCACAAACGCCCAAGTTCGTCAGAATCCCGGCGGGACCGGCGCAACAGAGCCCGTTTTGGATGGCGCAAACGGAAACGACGGTGGAGCAGTTCGCCGCATTCGTCAAAGCCACCAATTACATTACAGACGCCGAAAAAGCCGGCGCTCCGCGGACGTGGCGAACGCCCGGTTTCCCGGTCAAGGGCAAGCAGCCTGTCGTGTACGTCACGCCGTCCGATGCGATGGCTTACTGCGAGTATGCCGGCGCCCGGCTCCCCACCGACGCCGAGTGGGAGTACGCGGCTCGATCTGGGGCAACCACGCGCCACTACTGGGGAGACTCGATCGACGGCCGTTATCTCTGGTATCGGGCCAACTCGAAAGACCAGCCCCAACCCGTGGGCAGGAAGCTGCCCAACGCCTGGGGACTCTACGACGTCGAGGGCAACGTATGGGAGTGGACGCTCGCGCCGCCAGGATCGGGAGAACCCATGGCTTACCGGCGCGGCGGATCGTGGATCGATTGCGAAGACATCGACGGCGGTCCCGGCAAGCAACCCGGAGCTCTGCTGGGCCTGTCCATCTCATTCAAAATCTCGGTCAAGTACGGTCACCGTTACGATGACATCGGCTTCCGCTGCGCCCGCTCCAATCCCTGAGCGGATCTGCTCACCGACGGTAGATCACGCCGCCCTTCATGACGAACGACACGCGCTGCAGAGCCGTAATATCGGCCAGCGGATCGCCCGGCACGGCCACGATGTCGGCCCAGAAGCCGGGCTTCAGCGCGCCAATCTGGCCCTGCCACCCGAGCAGCTTCGCGGCATTCACCGTGCCCGCCTGAATCGCGGCCAGCGGCTTCATACCGTACTCGACCATCAATACGAATTCGCGCGCCTGCGTCCCGTGAGGGAATGGACCGACGTCGGAGCCCATGGCGAACGTCACGCCCGCGGCGAGCTGCTTGCGGAATTCCCGCGCGTGGAGTTCCAGCATTTGCTTCTGTCGCCCGCCGGACGGGGCTTGTTGGGCGAAATACTCCGAGATCGCGAACGTGGGGACCGCGTAGATGCCTTTTTCCCGCATCAGCCGCATGGTCTCATCGCTCAACACGTCCGCGTGGTCAATCGAGACGACCCCGGCGCGCGCGGCGTAGAGCGCCCCCGGCTCGCCGGTGGCATGCACGGCGACAATCTTGCCCACGCGCGCGGCTTCCTGGACCGCGGCCGAGAGCTCCGCTTCGGTGTACTGATAAGGCGTGACGAGCTCGCCTTCGACGATCTTGTCTTTGCCGGTTTCGTAGATCTTGATGAAGTCGGCGCCTTGCTTGATCTGCTCGCGAATGACGGTCACCAGCTCGGCGGCATTGTTGGCCTGGGTGGCATTGGGCAAGACGCGCTGCTCCGGGTTGTAGCCAAGCGCATCCTCGTGCCCGCCGAGTATATCGATGGCGTTGCCGCTGACGCGCAGCCGGGGGCCGGGGATCCAGCCGTCGTCGATCGCGTTGCGCACCGCGCTGTCCGCCGGTCCCGCGCCCTCCGTGCCCATGTCGCGCTCGGCGGTGAAACCGGCCATCAGGTCTTCGCGCGCGGCCAGCAGCGCGCGGATCGTCCGCTCCGGCACCGATTCCTGTACGGTCTGCAAGTCCTCGGCGCCTGGATGCAGGAAGAGGTGGATGTGGGTGTCGATCAAGCCGGGTAGCAGCGTGCGGTCGCCCAGATCGATGATTTCGGCGCCGGCCGGGTGGCTGACTGTGGCTCCAATTTCGACGATCTTTCCGCCCTGCGTCAGTACTTCCGCGGGCGCGAGCATGCGTCCCGTTTCGACGTCCAACGCGCGCGCCGCGTGGAGAACAATCGCCGCCCCGGCCTTGACCTGCGGCAGGGCAGGGAAGGGAGCAATCAGGGCGAGGCAGGCCGCCAGCGCCAGCAAGTTGAAAGATCGTCGCATGGGACCTCCAGGCATGGAACTATCATGCCGGATTGCGAAGTCGTTGAGGAATCGGCTCTGTGACCGGTGATGGAATAATCGTGCCATCCGGCGAGCCTGTCGCAGGCGTTGTGGCGCACGCTTTAGCGTGCCGTGGCGAGATTCATCTCGACATCCGGCATATGGCGGCATGAATGCCGCCACAGCACGCTAAAGCGTGCGCCACAGAACCCACGCACTCCCGGTTCTGGCCGGCCCTGCCCAGACTGGGTCTGTCATTTCCCGACAGCCCCTGGGTGTTCCCTCAATGAGTGTGCGCATAGATATGCGCTGTCGAAAGACGTACGCAGACAAGTTCTTTGCAAGATCATCCGCAGACGGGCATGACTCTGGAACGACGAGTACCATTTGCGCCGGCCGGGGATCGGAAGAGAGGCCTGAAATTGGAGGTTGTGGTGTAAAATCCTTGCGACGGGCTTTAAAATGGACTTTCAGGGCCGAATTCCCGCAAAGGACGGCATTCAGAGGGGCATGCTCGAATGAGAACACGTTGCCTTAAGTTCATCGTGGCGAGTTTGCTCGCTGCGGGTTCAGCCGCTTCCGCCAGCACGATCTCCATCGGCGCGAGTGCATTTAGCAATCCTCCTGCCATTACATTCGACTCGATCGGCAATGGCGTGCCGATCACGAGTCAGTTTGCCGCTCAAGGCGTCACCTTCGGAAATCTATGGGGCGACCAGGTGGAATTGACCTTCTTCTTCGATTCGGGCGCAGCCGTCGCGGCCAATTTTGGCAGCGGTGTTCTTGGTGGTGCGATTCCGGCTACGATGAACTTCTCGACGCCTTACGAAATGGTCGGCTTCGAGCTCTTCAGCAATGGTTTTACAACGGTGAATGTGCTTGGCGTTGACGGCCAGACGACTACGTTCAACGTTTACGCTTACACTCCCCCTATCCGCAACAAATATAACCAGATAATTGTCTCAGCCAAGGGTGTCTTCGTCGGCTTTGAGAATCCCACGGGCATTAGTTCCATCTCCATCGGACCATCGGCTGTCAACAACGCCTTTCTTGTCGACAACATCATTCTGCAGGCCCCTGTCGGCGTGCCGGAGCCGGGCACTTTGGCTTTGATGGGAGTGTCCCTGCTTGGGTTGGTGGCCGCTGCACGCCGGCGGCTCGGTGCGCGTTAGATCCGAAGAGTTTCCATGGGCGACATCTTAAGGTTGCGCGGGTTGGTTTGCCGCGTACGGCAATTTGCCGTATCATGAAGTTGTCATGCCCCCTGGGACTCAAACCACATCGCGGCTCGAGGCGCGGCTGCCGAACGATGTCCACGCCCTTCTGAAGCGTGCCGCGGAGATCCAGGGGCGTACCCTCACCGATTTCGTGGTCTCTGCGGCGCGCGACGCAGCTTCCCGAACGATCGAGGAGACCGATCTCCTGCGCCTTTCCATCGAGGGTCAGAGGCAACTGGCGGAATTGCTCTTGAATCCGCCTAAGCCAACTGAGGCACTGCGGCGAGCAGTCCGGCGGCGGCGCCAATTACTCGGCGGGAAATGACCTCTTCCCATTTTCGGGTTGAGCGGCTCGGCGATTCTCACGATCGAACCTTCTTCCGCTGTGGAGAAGAAGCGCTCGACCGGTACTTCCAGACTCAGGTCACGCAGGACATTCGTCGCAATGTCGCGAATTGCTTCGTAGCTATAGAAGCGGCCACAAACCGGATTGCAGCGTACTACACCCTTTCCGCGGCGAGTATTCCCCTGACGGATCTGCCTGTCGATCTCGTGAAACGTCTGCCACGCTATCCGGCGATTCCCGCTGTCCGCATCGGGCGCCTTGCCGTCGACCAGATGTTCCAACGCCGCGGACTTGGGGAAGCAATGCTCGCGGACGCGGTGGCACGCGCGGTCAAAGCGGATGTTGCCGCATACGCGCTTGTCGTCGAAGCGAAGAACGATCCCGTAGTCACCTTCTACCAGCGCTTTGGATTTCGGGCTGTCGCGAGCCAGCCGCGAGTTCTATTGCTTCCAATAGCGACGGCGAGGAATGCGATCCGGGGTCGATAGCTAAAGTGTCCATGCGGCACGCCGCACAACTGAGGACGAAAACTGTTGAGCCAACCGCGTGCCTTTCCGGGAAGGCCGGTGCGGATTGGAACCCTCCCTACTCGATGACGCAGGGCCAATATCGACGCTTCCTCACGGTCGTGGCGCCGTTTCAGGCAGCTTTCAGGGGGAGCGATCTGGTGCGGGCGAAAGGACTTGAACCTTCACCTCCTCGCGGAGACTGGAACCTAAATCCAGCGCGTCTGCCAATTTCGCCACGCCCGCACGAGGCATCCATGAGTTTATCAGGGCGCGGGGCGCGGTTTCTACTCGGCCCCGGCAGCCATCGCCAGACTCTCTTCGCGCGCCTCGACTACCAACCGTCGGCAGGTCTCGCCGCAGGCGCAGCGGTCATGGATCTTCCTGCCGTTCCAGCCTGATGCGCGGAGCCGCTGCAACGCGAGTCTCGGGTCTGCATCGGCGTTCGGCGCGAGATGCCAGCCATCCCGGGCATCGCACTCCCAACCCAGCAGCGCTTCGTCCGCTCCGCGAATCTGCTCGTACAGCGGCAGGCCGTACAGCGACCAGAGACGATCATGCTGCTCGCTGCTGAGGGGCCCTTCCCGCAGAGAAGAGAGCACCACCAGGGGGAATTTCAGGGCCTTAAGTGGAATGAACCCCTGACGCCGCAGTTCGCCGACGGCGAAGAGTTCCGAGCGGTGACCTGCCAGGGCTTCGGGCCGCCAGGCCTCGAGTTCCGCGCTTTGCCAGTGAGGGTAGGAGCGCACTCTCCGCTCGGGGCGCAGCCGCGCGCCCACCACTGCGATTCTCTCTACGCATGGAAGCGGGTAGTCCAGCGCCGGAAGTCTTTCGCACTCCTCGCGACGGCCCAGCAAGCCACTTAACGCCGACGCGCTTAACGTGATTCCTGACACCACAGTTGTAGTGGCGGGAGCGCCGGGATCTTCTCTTCCGAGTCGGCAGATTGTTGGCAAAAATCCGCTTGACGGCCTGTGGCAGAGACTCCAAAACCGAAAGAAGCTACGGTTCTACGAAATTTCCAGCCTGGAATCAAAGAGTTACAACGACAAACCGCAAAATCTTGCGGTTTTGGGGGGTTCACAATAGCCGCTTCAGGTTGCCTCCGAAGATCAGGGCGGCGTCGGAAGCGGAGACGCCGAGCTTGAACAGAGTCTCCACCTGATGATCGAAAATCTCCTTGTGCCAGCCTCGCGGGAAGACGGAGGAGTCCGTGCCGAACAACAGCCTGCGCGGCCCGGCGACGGCCAACGCCCGCTCGAAGACCTGCTCCAGCGTCGGGGGCGGGCAAAGGTATTTCGTCCAGGAATTGCTGCTCGAAGTGTCGAGGTAAACGTTGGGGCACAGGTCGGCGAGCATCAGCGCCTCCCGGAACAGGCCCGCGCCGAAGTGCGGTAGAACGATGGGCAGCGCAGGGTACCGCAGGGCCATGTGATGCAGCATCAGCGGATTGGAATAGCGCATGTCGAACTGCGAGGGCAGTCCCAGGCGCCTCCGGATCCCGACCGAGAGCACTCCGCAGTGGACGAATAGTATTGCTCCGGGCTGAGCGGCCACGCGCTCGACGATGCCTGCGACCTCGGGGCTGCCCATGGAGAAGCTGAACATGGCTGGAAACAGGCACACGCCGCGCAATCCGGCGGCGAACGCACGCTCCAACCGTTCCAGAGCATCCGGTTGGTGAGGGTTCAAAAAGAAATAGCCGTGGAACCGTCCGGGGCACGCCGCCATAGCCGCGGCCACCGAGTCTTCATCGCCGGGCACGCTCGCGATCAAGCAGGCCTGCGACACGCCGTGCCGGTCCAGTTCGGCCGCCCACAGCAGCCCGAACTCGGCTGGATCGCGCGGCGGGATGGGGATGCTGAGTTCACCCAGCATCGTTTCCACGCGGGTCTCCTCGCTCTTTTGGTGTGCGAGAGCGGAATAGAAACCCCAGGAAAGGAAGTGGACGTGCGCGTCCGAGACTTCGAGCTGCCCCCACGGAGTCTGCATGCCACCATTCTGGCAGGGACCGGTCTCCAGCGATAACGACACGCGGCGAGCCGTCATGAATATCCCGCGTGGGGCGGCGCTCCAGCACCGCGTGGACTCTCCAGAGTCCGCCCTACTTTCCGGAGCGGGGCTTGGAAGCCCCGCGCGGCAGTGGAGCGCCGCCCCACAAACCCGTCGCGCACCCGCGGGCAACTCCTTCGCTGCAAAATCGAGTAATATCAAACATAGTTCCGATTATTTGTATGCTGCCCTTATCCCTATTGCGCAGATGGCTGCTTGCTGTCTTCCTCGTTCCGGCCCTTCTCATTGGCGGTCCATCGGTGATCGTCAAGGACATGGCCACGGGTAACGTTCTCATCTCCGAGGATCCGGACGTGCGTCACTATCCGGCTTCTCTGACCAAGGTGATGACGTTGTACCTGCTGTTCGATGCCCTGGAAGCGGGCAAGGTCACGCTCGACCAGAAGTTCAGCGTGTCGAAGGAAGCCGCCGCGCAACCTCCGACCAAGGTCGGTTTGCGACCGGGTTCCAGCCTCACTGTCGAGGAGTGCATTGGCGCTCTGATCGTCCGTTCCGCGAACGACGCCGCCGTCGTGGTAGCCGAAGGGTTGGCCGGGAGCGAGTCCGCCTTTGCCGAGAGGATGACCGCAAAGGCCAAGCAACTCGGCATGCACCAGACGGTATTCCGCAATGCGTCGGGATTGCCCGACGAGGAGCAGTTCACCACGGCCAACGATCTGATGATCCTGACCGACACGCTGATCACGCGCTTCCCGGAACGCTACCACTATTTCGGCCTTACTTCCTGCAAGGCGGCCGGCCATTTTCTGACCACGCACAATGTGTTCCTGGGGATCTACAAGGGCGCGGACGGTCTGAAGACGGGCTACACGCGCGATGCCGGCTATAACCTGATCGCCTCGGTCGAACGTCAGGGACACAGGCTGGTCGGAATCGAATTGGGAGCGGAGAGCCGTCCCTCACGGGATGCGCGCATGGTCCGGCTTATGGACCACGCGTTTGGTGAACTCGGGATTGCTCGCGAGAGTGTGAAGCCGGAGCGGGTGTCCCATCGGACGTCCCACCGCACGGCAGCCGCGAAGAGAGCCAGCCTGCGTGCCGCGGCGCGCCAGGAGCGCGAATCGGAAGAACGGCCGCGCGTGCGCAGAGGCGCCGGGCGCGGGCATTCTCCCGAACTGGCGAAGGCGGAAAGGCGCTCGCACGCCTCGCCGGCTCAACGAAAGGGCCGTACCGCGAAGGCGCGCCACCGGCGCCACAGGCACGAGCGCGCGTAGCCCTTCCAGATCAATCGATCCGCAATTGCTCGGTATCAGCCAAAGAAAAAAGGGCCCGCTCTGGCGAGCAAGCCCTCCTTCTTTCGTGTTTGCGAGCGACCTGTTATGCTTTGCGGGCGATCGCGCGCTTCGCCGCCGCGACGATGTTCGCGCTCGTCAGGCCATACTTCACTGGAACGCCCTCGGGCGTGCCGGATTCGGCGTAGCTGTCCAGGCCGATGAACTCCATTGGCGCCGGCGCGTGCTTCGCCAGGGCTTGCGCCACGCGAACGCCAAGGCCGGAGTCGACCAGGTGTTCTTCGGCGACGACCATCGCGCCGGTCTCGCGAGAGGCTTGAGCCAGGCTCTCTTCGTCCAGAGGCTTGATCGTGTGCAGGTCCAAAACCCGCGCCGAAATCCCTTCGGCGTCGAGCGCTTCGGCTGCGCGAATGCATTCGGCCACCATCATGCCATGAGCAACCAGAGTCACGTCCGTACCTGGCAGCAGCTCGTTCGCTTTGCCGATCTCGATCTTCGCATCCGGCGAATAGATGATCGGCACCTTGGCTCGTCCACAGCGGATGAAGACGCCTCCGAAATGCTCGACAGCCCATTTGACCGCGGCTTTCGTAGCCACTTCGTCGGCCGGGCTGATCACGGTGAAGCCGGGCAGTGCGCCGGCCAGAGCCAGATCTTCGACCGACATCTGCGAAGGGCCGTCCTCGCCGATCGAGATGCCGCTATGCGTGCCGACCACTTTCAGATTGCCGCCGGGATAGGCGACGTCGGTGCGCAACTGCTCGAAGCCTTTGTTCATCACGAAGCAGGAGAACGACGAGACGAACGGGATCTTGCCCGCCATGGCCAGGCCCGCGCCGATCGCCACCATGTTCGCCTCGGCAATGCCGCATTCGAAGAAGCGAGTGGGGAACTCCTTGGCGAAGTAAGTCATCATCGTCGACTTCGACAGATCGGCGTCGCATCCGACGACGTTTGGATTCTCACGTGCGACCTCGGCCAGCGCGCGTCCGAACGCCTCGCGTGTGGCCGGACCCATTTTCAATTCGTATTTCGTGGCGACACTCATCTCAGACAAGCTCCTTCAGTGCGAGTTCGACTTCTTGCGGCGAGGGGGCGACGCCGTGCCATTTCGGGTTGTTCTCCATGAAGCTGACGCCCTTGCCCTTCACCGTGTTGGCTACGATGCACGTGGGCTTGCCCTTTGTGGCGGCGGCCTCTTCGAAGGCGTCCTTCAATTCGATCAGGTCGTGACCGTCGATCTCGAGCGTGTGCCAGCCGAAGGCGCGCCATTTCTCAGCCAGCGGCGCAACATCGAGGATGTCTTTCACGAAGCCGTCGAGCTGGATCTTGTTGTAATCCACGATGGCGCAGACGTTGTCCACCTTGTGGTACGCGCCGTACATCGCCGCTTCCCAAATCTGGCCTTCCTGGCTCTCGCCGTCGCCAAAAACGGCATAGACCCGCGAGTCGAGTCCATCGAGCTTCAGGGCCGATCCCATGCCGAGTGCCAGAGAAAGACCTTGCCCGAGCGAGCCCGTCGAAGCCTCAAGCACCGGCAGGAAGCGCACATCGGGGTGGCCTTGATAAATGGAACCCATTTTGCGCAGCGTCATTAGCTCGTCAACCGGGCAGTAGCCGCACTCGGCCATCACTGCGTAGAGCACGGGAGCGGCGTGGCCTTTGCTCAGAATGAAGCGGTCGCGCGCCGGCCACTTCGGGTTGGCGGGATCGTGGCGCATCACGTCCCAGTACAGGGTTACCAGAATCTCGACGGCCGAGAGAGAACCGCCGGGGTGGCCGCTCCCCGCCGCGCCGACCATTTCGACGATGTGCCGCCGGATCTTCTTCGCTATTTCCGCCAGTTCCCGCGGATTGCTCGTTTTTTGCATGAAATCTACCTTTGTATGGGATTGCAGTAGCACTAGAATCGAAAGCCGGAGCCGTTAGCCCAGCAGCCTCGCGGCGGCCTGGGAGAAGTAAGTGAGAATGAAGTCCGCGCCGGCGCGCCGGATGCAGGTCAGCGACTCGAGGATGGCCCGGTCGCGATCGATCCAGCCGTTGTTCGCGGCCGCCATGATCATGCTGAATTCGCCCGAAACCTGGTAAGCCGCGAGAGGCTCGTCGAAGCTGTCGCGCGCCATGCGGATGACATCGAGGTAGGGCATCGCGGGTTTCACCATGATCATGTCCGCGCCCTCTTCCAGGTCGAGCGCGATCTCGCGCATCGCTTCCCGAGCGTTGGGCGGATCCATCTGATAGCTGCGGCGGTCTCCAAACTGCGGAGCGGATTCGGCCGCGTCGCGGAACGGCCCATAGAAGCAGCTCGCGTACTTCGCGGCGTAACTCAGAATGGGCGTCTTTTCGAAGCCGGCGTCGTCCAGTGCCTCGCGGATAGCTCCGACGCGTCCGTCCATCATGTCTGATGGAGCGACGACGTCCGCGCCCGCGCGTGCATGGGAGACAGCCGACTTGGCCAGCCAGTCGAGCGTAATGTCGTTGTCGACGTCGCCGTCGACGATTTTGCCGCAGTGGCCGTGGCTGGTGTACTCGCAGTTGCAGACGTCGGTCATCACCAGCAGCTTGGGTAAAGCGCTCTTGATGGCGCGGATGGATTGCTGCACGATCCCGTTGTCGTCGTATGCGCCCGATGCCGACTCGTCCTTGACCGACGGAATGCCGAACAGGATGATGCCGCCAACGCCCAGGCTATGCGTGGTCTCGCACTCTTTCACCAACTCGTCGATGGAGAGTTGGTAGTTGCCGGGCATGGACCGGATCTCGCGGCGAATGCCTTCGCCTTCCACCACGAACAGCGGCAAAATGAACTGCGAAGGCTCCAGGCGGGTCTCGCGCACCAGACGCCGCAATGACTCGGTCGCGCGCAGCCGCCGCATGCGGTGGACGGGGAAGGGCATACCACCATTCTATCGCCCGATGACGCCCGGTCTGGTGCAGGGGTGTCTCTTGGGTGCGCGACATAGAAGTGGGCGCCGGCGCGATTCACTGGCAAAGTGGCCGGAAGCCGAGCGGATGGGCACGCCAGGCAGAGGGCGCTGATGTGGGGCAGCTTGGCAAGCTGCGGCCGATTGGTAATCGGCCAACTGACACGTTGGCGCGAGATGGCGGTGGTAGGCAACCGCCGCGAAGTCTGTCAGCCTGCCCCACGGCGCCAGCAGGGGTTCTACTTCTTATATCGCGCGCCCGTGGCCATCCCCGGAGCCACCGCGACGGTCAATGTCCTGTAAAATGCTGCCTGGGGCAGGCGCTCGCATCCCTTTCCCAGCCAGGAGGCTTTTATGCAGCACAACATCACACGCCGTAACTTCGTACGTGGCGCCGGGGCGCTCTCCGCGGCCCTTGCTCTCAACGGGCGCATCCTCGGCGCTAACGATCGGGTGAATACGGCGATCGTCGGCTTGGGCGGACGCGGGAACTGGCTGCTCGAAAAGGTCCAGCACCGTATCGCCGACAAAAACGACGCGCAGGTGGTCGCGCTCTGCGAGGTCTACCAGGCCCGTCTCTCGGCGGCAGCGAAAAAGGTTCCAGGCGCGAAGACTTACACGCATCACGGGGAACTGCTGGAGCGCAAGGACCTGGACGCCGTCGTGATCGCCACACCCGATCACTGGCACGCGCCCATCACCCTCATGGCGCTCGATCGCGGTTGCGACGTGTACTGCGAGAAGCCGATGACCCACACCTTCGAAGAGGCCGCCGCGGTGGCCGCGAAGGTGCGCGAGAAGCAGCGCATCATGCAAGTGGGCGTTCAGGCTACGAGCTGGAACCGCTGGCAGAAGGTCCGCGAGATCGTTCAGGCCGGCACGCTGGGCAAGGTTGTGGCGTGTCAGGGAACATACAGCCGCAACGATCCCAAGGGCGACTGGAACTGGCCCATCAATCCCGCCGCGGGGCCGGACGCATCGGGAGAGGATCACATCGATTGGAAGCAATGGCTGGGTTCCGCGCCGCAGCGGCCTTACGACGCGGATCGCTTCTTCCGCTTCCGCAAATACTGGGACTACTCAGGTGGCATCGCAACCGATTTGCACTATCACATCCTCGCTCCCTTCCACATCGCGCTCGAAAACGAGCACCCCTCGCGCGTGGCCGGCATGGGCGGGTTGTGGGTTTATGACGATGGCCGCGAGACGCCCGACACGTTCCTCACCGCGGCGGATTATCCAGGCAAGTACTCGATCACGATCCAGTCTTCACAAGTGAATGAGATCGGCCCGTTGATGATGCTGCGCGGAACCAGGGCGACCATGCACCTCGGCGACGAATGGGAAGGCCCACAAGGCCGCAACACCAACATCGCGCGCATCGTGCCCGAGACGCCGTTCCGCGACGAGTTCATCAAGAAGTGGGGCAAGGACGAGATCGTCGTCGACAACGTGGGCAACGACGGCGATCAGAAGCACGTGGATAATTTCTTCGATTGCATCCGGTCCCGCCAGCAGCCGAACTGCCACGCCGATCTCGGCTGCAAGGTGATGACGGGCATCGACCTGTCGGTGCGATCTTTCCGGCAGAACAAGATCTTCGTCGTCGATTCCACGGGACATGTTATGAACGGCTGATCGCAGTCTGAGGAAACCAGCCATGCCAAGCGGGAAAGTGAGAGTCGGCATCATTGGATCGCAGTTCGAGGCGGACATTCACGCGGCATGTTTTCAGCTCATGCCGGAAGAGGCGGAGGTGGTCGCCGTCGCTTCGCCCACGCCGGGCAACGCTGCCGCGCTCGCTGGCAAATACGGCATCCCGCGCGTGTTCCTCGACTACCGCGAGATGTTGCGCGAGCCCGATATCGAAATGGTGACCATCGCCGCGCCGAACGCGCTGCACTGCCGGATGACCTGCGACATCGCACGGGCTGGCAAGCACGTCGTCTGCGAGAAGCCATTCGCAATGACGCTCGAAGAAGCCGATGAGATGATCGAGGTCTGTCGCAGCGCGGGTGTACTGCTGATGTACGCCGAGGAGTTGTTCTTCACGCCGAAATACGTCAAGGCCAAGGAAATGGCGGATCAGGGCGCCTTCGGCAAAGTGCATCTGGTGAAGCAAAGCGAGAAGCACTCGGGTCCGCACGGCGATTGGTTTTGGGACGTCAACCGTTCAGGCGGCGGCGTGTGGATGGATATGGGCTGTCACGGAATCGCGTTCTGCTATTGGTTCCTCGGACGCCCGAAAATCGAGTCGGTCTATTGCCAGATGGGCACCTACGTTCATGGCGGCAAGACCGTCGGCGAGGATGAGGTAGTCGGCATCATCGAGTTTGCCGGCGGCGCGCTCGGAGTGGTCGAGAACAGTTGGTCGCGTGTGGGCGGCATGGACGACCGCATCGAAGTCTACGGCTCGAGCGGCGTGACCTACGGCAATTTGCATATGGGCAATGCTCTGCCCACCTACAGCGAGCACGGCTACGGATACGCGGTCGAGAAGGCGCCGTCGACGGTGGGCTGGAGCTATCCGGTCTTCGAGGAGCTGTGGAACTACGGCTACCCGCAGGAGATGCGCCACTTCGCGCGCTGCGTCCGAGGGAAGGAGACGCCGCAGGCGACCGGAGAAGACGGCCGCGTGGTGCTCGAAGTTCTGTGCGCCGGTTACGCCTCGGCGGGTTCGGGTTCGAAGGTCGCTTTGCCTTACCGGCCCAGGGGACTGCGCAAGCCCATCGACGGCTGGAAGGGCGCTGCGGCAAATCAGAAGATTCCAGGGAAGTAGTTCCACGGCTTGTGGCTGCACTCAGATTCGAATGAACCATTTCTTCTTGTACATGGCATAGGCCGCCGCATACATCAACAGCGTGAAGACGACAGCCCACAGCAGCGATGCGTTGTACGGCGACGCCAGAGGGGCGAAGCAGGTCTTGTAAAGCCAGGTCTGCAAGTTCGTCGTCGTTGCGCCGGTGCGCCAGTGGATGGAGCCCAGGCCGATGGCGAGCAGTTCCGACAGCATGTAAATCGAGATCGCGTTCATGCCCATGATGACCGCGGGCTGCACCACGCGCTTATAGCCTCTGCCGTCCACCAGATAGACGATGCCGGCCAACAGGACGAAGTCCAGGCCCGCCATGAACAGCGAGAACGAACTCGTCCACAGCTTTTTATTGATCGGCAGCCAGATATCGCAGATCAGTCCCAGAGCCATCAACGCGTTGCCCGCGAGGAACATGATCGTCGTGCGCTCGGGCAGGCTCTTCTTCAGGCGCAAGACGTGGCCGGCCATAATGCCGAAGAGCGCCGTTGCGATGGCCGGCAGGGTGCTGATGATCCCCTCCGGGTCCCAGGTCTTGGTCCCCGAGTAGTTGTGCGCGCCGAGGACGATGCGGTCGACGTAATGGGAGATGTTGCCTTCCAGGTCCAGCCGCCCCGCGCCGTAGCCGGGTGTCGGGATCAGCAGCATGATCAGCCAGTAGCCGGCGAGCAGCGACACAATCCACACAATCTGCGCCCGCACCTTCGGCGTCCAGAGATAGATCGCCGAGGCGATGAAATAGCAGATGCCGATGCGCTGCAACACGCCGAGGATGCGCATCGTGCTGAAGTCAAAGAACGGGACCAGGTAGGTCAGCAGCCCAAGCGCGTAGATGATCGCGGCGCGCCGGAAGGCCTGCAGCATCAGAGCGGACTTGGAGACGCCACGCTCCAGTCGCCCGCCGAGCGAAAGCGTCATCGACACGCCGACAATCCAAAGAAACGAAGGGAAGACCACGTCGGTAATCGTCCAGCCGTTCCAATCCGAGTGGTTCAAGGGGCCGTAAGTATGGCTTCCGTCGCCTGAATTGTTGACGAGCACCATCAGCGCCATGATGGCGCCCCGGAACGCGTCCAGCGAGACGAGCCTCTGCGTGATGGGGATGTGGCCGCCGGCCTGCGCGGGTGCGTTCGGGAGAGTGTCAGACATAACCAGAATTCCGGTGCGAGATCCTTCTCATGATCCCACGCTCCATGCGGGCGCGACGCCTGGGAAGGAAGCCCAACTCTGAAGCGAAGCCGCGACCGCAATGGAGCACTGGTTACTCCATGCATTGGCTGCCCACTCTTGTTTGCGGCGCGGTGCAAAGCGGGCCGGGGGCACGACTCTCACGTTTGAATTTGAACGGCCAGCCAGTCATGAACGGATCTTTGCCTACGCCGATCCGAAAGCAACTCTAGTAGAAGAATAAAACGTCGGGCCGGATGTGACCATTGGCTTCAACGCATGGGCCGCACTGCATCCGGTAATCCGGGCGCAGACCTTCTATCGCGGCCGGGATGCTGAACTCATCGTCCGGCTTATGCTCCGTAGCGATGGCCAGACGGGGCTTGTAGCGCCCGATGGTGTCGTGCGCGCCGTGGATCGCGGGGATTTCGGCGCCCTCCACGTCCATCTTGATGAAATCGACTTTCGGCAGCTTCAGTTCGGTAACGATCTTGTCGATGGTGGTCAGCGGGACCTTCACTTGCGGGTGCAGCGATCCGTAACGCATCACCACGCTGTTGGCCGCGAAATTGGTGTCGTCCACGTTCAGCGTCAGGCTGTCATCTTTGTCCCACACGCCCTTGGGATAGACGATCACGCGATTGTCGGCGATTTCCTGGGCCAGATTGCGGCGCAGGCATTCGACGCTGGAGGGCGAGACCTCAATCGAAACCACCAGCTTCGCTCCAGCTCGCAGCGCTTCCCTGGTGAAATCGCCGTCGCTCGCGCCGCAGTCCAACACGACGTCGCCCGGTTGTACGAAATGCTCGCCGGAACCGTAAGCGTGACGCTCCATCTCCGCCAGATTGAACGGCAACACGTATCGATTGCCCTTGGGAATCCAGAACTGGCCTTTGGGCGTATCCCACAACTCGAGACCGTTCTCCTCCTGGCGCAAATGGGAGGCGGCCAGAATGCGGTCTTTGATACGAATCTCTTCGTCGAGATTCGCTCTGGCCTCCAACGCGAGGTTCATCGGGCAGACCGGGCTGCGGCCCGCGGCTACCAGCGCGAGCAGCCGGAAGCGCGCGAAGTGTTCATAGGTCAACCAGCCAGCCGCGAGCAGAAGCAGTGCAATCAGGGCATCTCGCCCAATCTCAAACCCAAGACTATGTTTTCGCTTCACAAGTAGTCGCCATTCTACAGGAACTCGCCAGAGTCGGGCGTCTCTCCAGAGCCGCGCTGGGTCCAGACCCCGCTACAAACTTAGCGAACTCGGGCATAGCCCGGCGAGCGCGAGCTTCACCTCGGTTTTCCGCACATCGCTATTGCTGCTTTTCCGAACCCAGCAAGCTCTCCTTCAGCGCCAACCGTTCCTTCTCCACCTTGCGAAGCGTCTCCTGGTGGCGGGCGGATTCCCGCTGAAAATCGGCCAGTCGGCCTGCGCGCTTATAGGCGAGCGCAAGCTGATAGTGGGCTTCCGCGACGTCGGGGAGGAGCTGAACGGCGCGCTCCAGCGGGGGGATCGCATCCGTCGCTTTCTCTTGCGCCAGGAGCGAGCGTCCCAACCCGAGCCAGGCGTGCCCGAAGCCGGCGTCATACTGGGTCGCTTTTCCGAATCGCAAAACGGCTTCATCCAGACGGCCCTCATCGCGAGCAAGTTCGGCGAGGATGAACTGCGATCCGGGATTCCGTTCGTTCAAGGCAATTTCCGCTTCGAATTCCTTCTTCGCCTGCTCCCGGAGCTTGTCTCTTTCATCGCCGACTGCTGGCTGTGAAAGCAGGAGCCGCCCAATCAGGTAATGGATGCCCTCGCGTGTGGGCTCCAACTCCAGAACCTTTTGGTATTCCGCCGCCGCCTCACTCCATTTGCCCTGGGCTTCCAGGGCTTCCGCGTTCAATTGCCGGGCCTGTACCGAGCGAGGCGCGCGAAGCAGCAGCTCGCGCGATGTGCGAATCGAAAGGTCGGAGAAGAAATGCGTTTTGAAGTAAAGCACTTCGGGGTCGGACTGGAAAGCGTCGCCAAGCATTTCCACGAAGTGGATGGCTTGGCCGGTCCGATCCAGGGCCATTGCGCATCTCGCCCCGGCGAGCGCGGCGAACTTGCGGTCGGACGGCTTAAGCTGTCCCGCGAGCGCCTTCATCAAGGTGGGCAAGGCCTCGGGACAGTGTCCTGTCTCGGCCAACTTCAACGCCGCGGGTAATGAGGCTGCACCGGCCTGCGCGGAGGGGGAAGAGCCAGGCACGCTTTGTCTTTGCGGAGCGTTCTGCGCCAGGCACGCCGGCGATGCCAATCCCACGGCTGCAAGGAGGCCGGCGACGCGGACGAGCAGCGGCGCGACTCGTTTCATCATTCGATCTTACACCTCTGATTCGGGCATCCTGAAGCGGTTCCGTGGGCTACTCCGCGGAGCCGGTCTGGAGATCGGCGCTCCCAGTAAAAGCGTGAGGCCGCGAGTTCATCGCGGCCCCACGACAGTCATCGGTTGTTTGGACAGTTCGTCAGAATAGGTACTTCAAGGCGAACTGGATCTGTCTCGCCCCCTGAGCGCTTTGCAGCAGGCCCAACGTGCTGCCCAAGCCAGCATTGGGGGAGTTCAGAATTGGTGTGTTGGTGAAGTTGATGAATTCGCTTCTGAATTCAACCTTCTGTTTCTCGGTGATGGGGAAGAACTTCGATACGCTCAAGTCGAGGTTATGAAGTCCCGGACCTCTTACCGTGGCAACTCCGCAGGTGCCGAAGGTGCCCGGCGCGGCAGGCCCGAACGCAGACGGGTCGAACCACTGATAGCCGCCAGAGGGTGAATTCTGCTTGCCGAAAATGTTCACCGGGGCGAGGCAGTTGGCCCTCGCGCCGCGTGAATTGGTGCCGGACGCGTCCGAACCGCTGATGGTAAGCGGGAAGCCTCCATGCAGGCTGAGAATACCGTTCACCTGCCAGCCGCCGATTACTGCGTCGGCCACTTTGCTCATGTCCTTGCCGAACTTGCGGCCACGCCCGAAGGGCAGGTCGTAGGTGGCATAACTAGTCAGAATCTGACCTGCGTCGTAGTAGCACGGACCCCATTCCGCCTTCTGGTCATAGAGGTTCTGGAAGTAAGGCGAAGTCGGCGTCGCCTGTCCGCCCCAGGAGCCGTAGTAGCCGCTGGAGTCGGTCATGCACTTGGAGTAAGTGTATGCCACGGAGTATTCCAGCCCGCTGGACAAGCTCTTCTTGAGAACAACCTGTAGCGCGTTGTAGCTCTGGTTCCCGTTCGACGCCGTGCCCGAAATCTGGTCGCCCGCGAGTTGGGGATTACCGGACAAAAAGGGACTCGGAGTGATGGTCCCGTTGGATTGGAGCTGCAGTTGCGCGTAGGGCATCGGCACCATCAAGTGCGTGGATTTTTGGCCCACGTAGGCCGCTTGCAGAGTCGTCGAACCTGCGAACTGGTGCTGCACCGACAGGTTCCATTGGTTGGAGAGCGCCGGGCGCACGTTGGGATCCCACAAGCGCAGCAGTGCGCCAGCGTAGGGGTTGGCCGCGGTGCCCTGCAAGGTCGAGAACCCCTGGTCCAACGTCGAACCGGGATATGTCATGGAAGTGTAGTTGGCGTCCGTCTCGTGAGCAAAGGGCGGGTTGATCGTCGGGCGAAGGTTGGTTCCGGTCCCTTCCAGGTACGACGACAAGGTGTAGGACGCACGAATCACGGTGTCCTTCATTGGTGTCCAGGCCAAGCCCAGGCGCGGCTGGAAGTTGGTAATGCCGTTGTAGTTGTTGTACAGCGCCTGGCAATTGTTGTAAGGACAGTTGCTGGCGCCGGCAATGTAAGGTGTTCCCGAAATCATGCCGAAGTTCGTTTCGCGATTGTGGACCTCAACCCAAGGCGTATGCAATTCCCACCGCAGGCCCACGTTCACAGTAAGGTTCTTGGAGACGCGCCAGGTGTCTGTACCGAATACCGAAAAGACGTTGGCGCGCTGCCCCCATGTCCCGCCATTGACGCCCGAGCCGATCTCCGACGGCAGGCCCAACATGAAGTCGGCCTCCGCCTGACCGCTGCCCGCGCCGGCAACGGCGTTTTGATTGGGCCCCGCGGTGTAGCGGCCATCGAAGGTGAACGTGCCCGCTCTGCCGTTGTTCCCCGAATAGAAGGTGTCGATGCGCTGCCGCCAGCCCTGGAAGCCGAAATTCATATTGTGCGAGCCCTTCGCGACGTGCACCGTATCCTCATACTGGATGACGGCGTCGGCAAAAAGCTGGTAGCCATCGGAGTTGCCGATGGTGTGGGCGAACCCACCGTTGAAGTTCATCGCCGGAAGGAAATTGGAGGGAATGTCGAGCATTCCAACCTGCTGCGCCAGACCGCTGGCTCCATTGATTGCAGCGCCATTGTTGACGAAGACGTAGTTCACGCCGAACCGGACCTCGTTGACGACGCTCGGTGAGAGGGTCCGGGTCCAATTCAGTACGCCGTTGTGGGTCGGGTAGTTGGCGAATCCATCATAGAAGATCGGCACGTTGTTCGTGTTCGGGTTTGAGATCGTGCTCTGCGAATAGCGGCCGAAGATCCGGTCGTTTGCCGAGAGGTTGTAGTCGATCTTCACGTCGCCCTGATCCCCATTGATGTACGTATGGTTGGCGTAGAGATAGTTGTTGTTCAGCGTCGACCCGGTCGGAAGCGGGTAAGCGGCGTTGGTGACGATCTTCACGGACGTAGCATTCAACTGGGTGCCGGGAATGATGTTGCCCGAGTAAGGCGCTCGCTGGCCGCCGGCAACCACGCTCGGGTTATAGAGCTGAACGGGGCTTGCGAGGGTGAGGAGCTGTGAGAAATTGCCCGCGCGCTCCTGTGGCGTCATGAGGCTTGTCGCGCCGATGCTGGTTGGCGTGTCGAAGCGCTGGCCCTGATAGTCACCGAAGAAAAAGAGTTTGTCGTGCTTGATCGGTCCGCCAATGGTGCCGCCGAATTCGTTCCAACGCAAAAGCGGCCGCGAAGAGCCGGTGAAGTTATTGGACCAGGAATTCGCGTTGAGCTTGTCGTTGCGGATGAACTCAAACAGGTCGCCGTGGAATCCGTTCGTGCCCGACTTGATGGAAGTGCTGATGATCCCGCCCATGAAGTTGCCGAAGTCGGCGGGGGCGTTTTGGGTGATCTCGTTGAACTCCTGAATCGCATCGATGCCTGGCGCATAACCCACCAGGTTGTCGGAGACCTGATTGTTATCCATGCCATCCAAAATGAAGTTGTTTTGCTGTTCACGGTTGCCGTTCACATAGGGACGGCCGCTGCTCGCCGTCGTCTGGCCACCTGTGAAGCTCGATGGATCCGGGTGCACGCTACCGGCCGCCAGCAGCGTCAACTGGACATAGTTGCGCGTTGCCAGAGGCAGAGTCGTGTTCGTGCGCTCGTCGATGACCTGCCCGAGTTGCGTCGCTTCTGTCTGCAATTCGGGCGGCGCGCCTGTTACTTCGATCGCCGTCGCCACGTTTCCTACCTGTAGTGTGAAATCGATCTTGGCAACCTGGTTGAGCTGTAGCGTGATGTTCGACTGTTGAGCGGCCTGGAAGCCCTTGCTCTCAACCTTTACGTTGTAAGTCCCGACGTTCACCTGGAATATCCGGTAGTAGCCTTCGCCGTTTGTCGTGGCGGTATATTCCGTTCCGCGCTGTATGTCGGTCGCTGAAACCTTCGCATTGGCAACTGCGCCGCCAGTAGCATCACTGACCTGCCCAGTTACCGTGGCTGTCACTTGCTGCGCGAACGCTTGGCCTCCACCCACCAGCAAAGCCGACAGCATTCCAAGACCCAGAAGCATTTTAGATCTGAACATTCGAACCTCCCCGGGTTCTATTTCGTGTTGAATCTCAAACTCTTGGCGGGGACATCCGGCAGACTGCGACTTTACTTTCTGTCCGCCCCGAAAGTACCCCGTGCATGAACGGTGTTTCATTTCGAGGGACATGTCCAGTTCCATACGGCTTGACGGGTGTTGTGCAACACCCGCATAACGCTCCTCAATAGACTGGATTCAGAGGACTTCGCGGCTCCAGGACCGTGCTACAATCAGCCAGCATCAGGGAGTTGATTTCACCATGTCCGAAGCAGGGATTCCCCAGGAATCGAATGCGGCCCCATCGGGGGAATTGACGCCCGAAGAGATTCGGGAAGCGCTCGCCCACGTACTTGAGAGCCAGGACTTCCGCGCCAGCCGGCGCTGCCAGGAATTTCTCCGTTTCGTGGTCGAGACCACTCTCTCTGGCAATGGCCAGATCCTGAAGGAACGCACCATCGGTGTCGAAGTCTTTGGCCGGGCCGCCTCTTACGATCCCGGTAACGACTCGACAGTGCGAGTGAAGGCGGGCGAGGTTCGCAAGCGTCTGCAAACGTACTACTCCGGTTCCGGCGCCGACAGCCCCATCCGGATTCACCTTCCCGCAGGCGGCTATCTCCCCGAGTTTCATCGCGCGCCGCACGCTGCGAGCACAACCGGCCCGCTCGTTCAGGGACTGGGTCGAATCCGCTGGCCTGGGCTCATCCTCGCCGCTTGCGCCTTGTCCGCCATTTCTATAGGGGTTTACGTGTTGGCCGGTAGAGCGACTTCGCAGCCCGATCCGATTCTGCGCCAGTTCTGGGGCCCGGCCCTGAGCTCGGGCGCTCCCATATTGCTGTGCGTGTCTTACACCCCGGTCTACGGGTTGAATCCGGCCTTGGAAGCGGCCAACGCTCCGCCGCCCAGCCGCGCCCAGGATTTCGACCTCTTGCCCGAGCATTTCGTAGGAGGAGGCGACATGCTGGCTACTACGACGCTAGCCAGAATGATCACCGGGATGGGCCGCGACTATCGGGTGAAACTAGGCCGCGATCTCTCGTTTCACGACCTGCGTACTTCACCTTCCGTGCTGATTGGCTACTCCTTCACGCGCTGGTCGTCTTTGACGAACACGTTCCGCTTCGGCTTCGACCTCAACCCGCAGAGGCCGGGCATCACTGACTCCGGCCGGCCTACCAGGTGGGTTCTCCCCGCCAAATCCGCCGACCGGCATACGGATGAGGACTACGCGCTTGTCTGCCGGCTATTCCATCCCGATACGGGCAGCCCACTCATCCTTCTCACCGGCATTACCCAGTACGGCACGGAAGCGGCGGCAGACCTGGTCACTTCTCCCGCCCGGCTCCAGGCGGCGATGCGCGGTCTGCCCGCCGACTGGCCAAAGAAGAGCGTTCAACTCGTTCTCCACACGCGAGTCATCTCCGGCGAGACCGCCGCTCCTCAAGTCGTGGCCTCTTACATCTGGTAGCCCACAGCATCATCGCATCCAGAATTCCGCCACGAGGACTTTCCGGCTCGATAGAATGATTCCGGACTTCCCCAGGCATCTCCGGACATTCCACGCCTGGGGCCGCAAGGAGATTTGATATGGATCGCCGTGACTTCCTGAAATCTGCCGCCGCACTCGCCGCCGCGCCCGCCGTGCTCGCCCAAAAGGGGCCCAATGACACGATTGGCGTTGCCGTCATTGGCGTAGGCACCCGGGGCTACTACCTCTTCCAGGAGTTCCAGAAAATACAGGGCGTCGAGATCCGCTCCATCTGCGACCTCTACGACGGCAACCTGAAACGCGCTCGCGCCGCCGCGAAGAACGACCGCGTGAAGACCGGCAAGGAATGGGAAAAGGTGATGGCCGACCCCGATATCGACGTAGTCGTCATCGCCACTCCCGATTTCTGGCACGCGCCCATGACCATCCGCGCCGCCGAGTCGAAAAAAGACGTCTACGTCGAAAAGGGCTGGTGCACGAAGCTCGAAGACGCCAAGCGCATGCGGGCCGCGCTCAAAGAGAACAAGACCGTCATGCAGCTCGGGCACAACTACAACAGCATGGCGCAGTTCCATAAAGCGCGCGAGATCTTCCGCTCCGGCGAACTTGGCAAAGTGGCGGCCATCCGGCTCTACATTGACCGGACCGGCGTTTTCCCCGAGTGGCAGTTCTTCCAGACCTACGAGAATCCCGAAATGCCGAAGGACGCCTCGCCCGAGACCATCGACTGGGAGCGCTTCACCGCCAACGCCACCAAGCGCCCGTTCGATGCCGAACGCTTCTTCCTGTGGCGCAAATGGTTCGAGTACGGCACTGGCATCGCGGGCGATCTGCTTAAGCCATCTGTGGGACTCGGCCAACATGATCGCAGGTTATGGCATCCCCGAGACCGCCGTGACACAAGGCGGAAACTACTTTTGGAAAGACGGGCGCGACGTGCCCGACCAGTGGAACGTGCTGATGGATTATCCGAAGAAGGAGTTGTCGGTGTCGTTCAACTGCACCTTCCACAACCGCCACTATGGTGAGGTGGAGCAGTTCTTGGGCCGCGACAAGACGCTCGAAGTCTCGCCGCGATTCTGCCGTACGTTCGATGCCGAGTGGAAGCCCGAGTACAAGGACCGCGCCGCCAAGCACGCCAAGGCCCTCACCGCGCTCGGCTACGAACCGCAGGACGCGCCTCCGATCCCCGACTATTCGATGAAGCGCGACGAACTCCAGGTCACCTCGCACTGGCAGGACTTCATCGACTGCGTGCGCAGCCGCGCCACGCCGCGCTGTAGCGTCGACCGCGCATTCGAGGAGGCAGCGGCGATCTTTCTCTCGGTGGAATCGTATAAGCGCAACGCCAAGGTCCGTTGGGACGCGGCGACCGAGACCATTGTCAACGCCTAGCAGGGAAGGCGACAATTGCATTTACGCCATTGAAGAAACGTTGGAGAAACGAACGCTCCTCGGAGAAAGCTCAATCCGTGAGAGGCAAGCCGGCGAAGACCCAGTCTGGCTCAGCCAAGCAGGCACCGGCCCCATCGCACTCGGATAAGCCGCGCCGGACCGAATTCGGCAGAGCCCGTCCTGCATCCGCTGACCGCGTGGCGGATAGCCGCTCAAACGCGAAGCAGACGCCGCCCGCCAAGCAGGAGCGGCGTCTGAAGACTCTCGATCGCGTGCTGTCGAAACTCGGCGTTTGCTCGCGAACCGAGTCCCGCGAGTGGATCGAGGCCGGCCGGCTGCAGGTGAACGGACACACCGTTCGGGACCCCGAGCAGTGGGTAGACCTGGATCGCGATCGCATCGCTCTCGACGGCAAGCCGGTGCGGGCGGAACAGAAGGCCTACTTCCTGCTCAACAAGCCGAAGGGCTATCTCACCAGCTACACCGACCCCGACGGGCGCAAGACCGTCTACGACCTGCTCGGCCCGATCGATCAGTGGCTCTTCCCCGTCGGCCGGCTCGACCTCGACACCTCGGGCTTGCTATTGATGACCAACGATAGCGACTTCGCCGAACACATCACCAGCCCGGAGCATCACGTTGCGAAGACGTACCTGGTGAAGGCGTCGACGCTGCTCACCGACGACCAACTTCGGCAGCTCCGCGAGGGCGTCGAATTGAAGGATGGTCTCACGAAGCCCGCGCAGGTCCGGCGTGTGCGCGATTCCGAGAAATACACCTTCCTTGAAATCACGATCACCGAGGGACGCAACCGGCAGGTCCGCCGCATGATCGAAGCGCTCGGCGCCGTGGTGCTCAAACTGGTGCGAGTCTCCATCGGCCCGCTCCGTCTTGGGACTCTGCAAATGGGCAAGTGGCGTCAACTCAACCCCGACGAAGTGCGGATGCTGGTGCGCGCCGGCCGCACCCATTAGCAAATGAGTCAGGCGGCGCTCGTGGTGGGGAGGCGCTCCGGCGCCGCGCGGGGCCCGCAAGCCACATCTAAAGCCAGGAGATCCAGGCCTGGATCTCCTGGCCGCCAAACCGCTTCCCGCCTGTGTTATCTTTCTGCCTAACACCACTTCAAAGAGAGGGCTAACCGCATGTCAACGTTCGACCGTCGCAGTTTTCTGAAGACGACCGCTGCCGCGGCAGGGTCGCTCATTCCTGGCGCATCGCTTCTTTCCACGTTTTCCTCCACCGTCTCCGCCGCTCCGGCGAAGCCCGCCAAACGCTCTGCCACCGACTGGGTGCCCCTGGGAAAATCGGGCGTCCAGGTCACACGCCTCGCCTTCGGTACAGGCACGTATGGAGGCAAAGTCCAGCGCGAGCTCGGCCAGGCGGAGTTCACAAAACTCGTACGCTACGCATACGACCAGGGCATCCGCTTCTTTGAGACCGCGCAGAACTATGCGGGCATGCCCGAAATGCTGAGCATCGCCTTGAAGGGCATCCCGCGCGACACCTATCGCCTGATGACCAAGTACCGGCTGCAACAGACCGATCCAACGGATGTGGTGATCGACCGCTACCGCAAGGTGCTTAACAGCGAGTACTTTGACATCCTTCTGCTGCACTGCGTCCGCACGCCCGACTGGGCCGAGAAGTTCAAGCCCGCTCGCGACGCCTTCGACGAAGCGAAGGAGAAGAAGATCATCCTCGCGCACGGCGCGTCGTGCCACGGCTTGTTGCCCCTGCGTGCATTTCCGGACCAGAAGTGGCTCGACGTTTCCCTGAATCGCATCAACTTCAACGGCACGAAAATGGACAATCTGCGCGGCGACGACAACAGCGCCGGAGACGTGCCCGAGGTGACTACGCATCTCGCTTCGATTCACGGCCAGGGCACTGGCGTGATCGGCATGAAGATCATGGGCGAAGGCCAATTCTCCACGCCGGAGAAGCGTGACGCTTCCGTCCGCTTCGTCATGAAGTTGGGCACGGTAGACGCGGTGACGATCGGCTTTAAGAATCACCGCGGAAATCGACGAAGCCATCAGCCGCATCAACACGCATCTGAACGCGTAGCTTTGTAGGGCGGACGCCCAGGTCTGCGCCGGACCCCCAGGTCCGGCTGCTGACACTAATCAAAAGTCCGGAACAGGGCAGACCTGAGGGTCCGCTCTACTCAAGCTGTACTCCGGCTTCGGGTGTTTCGATTCCGTGTGTTAACCTGAAAAAGATCGCCATTCCCCCGGGCTTTGCGCCCGAGGTGTTTCCAAGGACAGAAAATGCCCAAGCTAAAAACTCATACGGGAGCCAAGAAGCGGTTCCATAAGACCGGCACTGGCAAAGTGATGCGCCACAAGGCGTATGCCCGCCACCTGCTGACCTGCAAGACCCGCAAGTCCAAGCGCAACCTGAAGAAGGGCGTCGTCGCCGACCCCACCAATCAGGCCAGGCTGAAGGAAATGATCCCGTACTAGAGCGCAAAAGAAACGGTGTGCGCGCCGGAGCCCTTTGCACGTGCCCGGGCCGCCACCAATCGCGGGTGACTTTCAGTTGACCTGCGGGGTTGAACGAATGAAGGAGAACAAACGTGCCGAGAGTTAGAAGATCCACTAATCGCCGGGATTCCCGGAAAAAGACACTGAAACTCGCCAGTGGCTATTTCCTCACCAAGAGTAAGTTGTACCGTTCCGCGCAGGAGGCCGTCGAAAAGGCTCTGCGTTACGGCTATGTTGGGCGCAAGCGCAAGAAGCGCGATTTCCGCCGCCTCTTTATCGTGAGGATCAATGCCGGGTGCCGGCTCAACGCGATGAGCTATTCCAAGTTCATCGGCGGCCTCAAGAAGGCTGGCATCGAACTGAACCGCAAGATCCTGGCAGACCTCGCAGCCAACGAACCCGCCGCTTTCACAAGTCTGATCGAAAAGTCAAAGGCCGCTCTGGCCGCTGCCTGAGGCACTTACGGCTATGCTGCCTTTTCTGGACGACGAAGAAAGCCTGATCATGCGCCTGGAGGCGCGGGTTGGTCAGTTGTCCCAAACACTTGGCACTCTCCGCGCGCAATGCGAGCATCTGGAAACGGAAGCCCGCAACGCGCGCGCCGAGCGCGAATTGGCCCTCGGCCAGGCCCAAAGCTGGAAGGCCGAGGTCCAAAAGCTGCAGGAAGAAATGAGCACCGCGCGCACCAAACAGACCGAGGCCGCCGCTCGGGTCCGAGCGTTGCTCGAACAAATTGACCGTCTGGGTCTCTTCGATCAGAAGGAGTCCTGACTTTCGTGGATACCCAGGGCACTGAAAAAAGAGTCGTTCGCGTCACGATCTTCCAGCAGCCCTACACGCTCCGCGCTTCCGGCGATCCCGCCGAGACCGAAGCCATCGCCCAAGGTGTCAATGAACTGATGAATCAGATCGCCGACCGCTCGGCGTCGAGCGATCCCGCGCGTGTCGCGGTGATGGCGGCCCTTCATCTCGCCGACAAGATCAGGACCCTTGAAGCGCGCGCTCAAGCGCTGGAAGACCGGCTCGGCGACTTCCGGCAGCGTCTGCAGGAGTCCGGCAAACGCGCTGAGAAGGCCGAGAGTGCGTTGGAAGAATTGCAGCGCGCGACGAGCGAGAACCCGTCCAAGTCCGCCGGTGTGGTCGACCAGCGGGTGGAAGGCTTATACGAACGGCTGACAGCCCTGGACGAGCGCCTCGCCGCTCTGCTCGACAACGGATCCCGCTAGCTCCCACCTGCTCCCTTGCGTCCTGGGAACGCCGATCTCCAGATCGGCACCTATTGCCTCGCGAGCGGCGATGTGTGGGGATTACTCTTGGCGGAGCGGCCCTCGCTCGGGCGACCACACTCTCGCGACGGCAACCCCGCCCCGAAACGGAGTCGCGAATGTCGAGGTGCGGTGGTATCGAAGCGGATTCCGCTAATCGGCACCGGTCTCACTCGGCCTCGCGGTTGCTCACTTGCCCTTCAACTCCGCTTCAATCACAGTTTTGAATGGTTCGAGGTCCAGCGAGCCCTGATACTTCTTCCCGTTCAGGAACACCGTCGGGGTTCCCTGCACGCCGGCGCGAATGCCTTCTTCCATCTCGCGTTGCACCGCGGCCTGCGTCTTCGGTGAGTCCATGCCGGCCTGGAATTTGACCGGATCCAAGCCCAGCTCGTTGGCCCATCCCAGGATGTTGTCGCGGCTTAAACTGCGGAATCCGGCGTACAGCTTGTCATGCATCGGCCAGAACATTCCTTGCATTTGTGCCGACAGCGCGGCCGCGGCGGCCAACGCGGCCTTGGAGTGAATCTCCAGCGGGAACTGTTTGAAGACAAGCCGGACATCCTGCGGATAGGCCGCGAGCAAGGCGTCCAGTTTCCGGACCGCCACGGCGCAGTAAGGGCACTGGAAATCGGAGAATTCGACAATGGTCACCTTCGCGTTCGCAGGACCCTTGAACGGCGCGCCGGCGATCGGGATTTCCACCGGGTCGAGCAGAATCCGATTGCGCTGCTTGGCCTGTTTCGCCAGGGTCGATCCTTCCAGGACCTGCAGGATCTCCGCCTCGGACTTGCCTTGCTTGGCCGCCTCCACCGCCATTGCGGATAGCGCCTTGCTATGGCCGCAGGGAGGGTCCTCGACACGGCACTGTGCTACCTTCATGCCGCACCCGCAGGTGCAGTCGAATTCGCGAATGGCGTTCAGGGCGGCGGTCTTTTGATCGGGGGTGAGACCTTCCCAGGACACTCCCGGCAGATCCTTCGCCGTCTTCCAACTCTGGGCCAGACCGAGCGTGGCAAACAACAATAGGCTCGCGATGAATCGCATCTTTCAATTATCCAGGATGGATGGGCCTTCCGCGATGCCCCAGAGCAAGTTGAGTATTCGGTTTATGGACGCGGGCGCCCGCCCTGCGACAATTGACCGCATCGACAAATGCACGCATCCCGGCCATAGTTGAATTGCTCGCCTTAGTCCACGAGTTCTCTTCGGATGATGGCGCCGCGGCGATTGCGAAGATCCCAGGCGGCGCAAGAGAGTTGGCGTGACGCAGGCAACGTGAATCGGAGCCGGGGCTCAAACTGAGCACCCCAACACACCCGGCTCCGAATTTTTCGCCAGGTCCTACAGCCCCGGCGGGTACTTCGTGAGTTTCCTCTGCAGCGATCTACGGTGCAATCCAAGCAACTTTGCAGCCTGTGACACGTTGCCCGCGCAATCGGTCAACACCCGCTGGATGTGCTCCCATTCCACTCTGGCCAACGAAGGTACGGTCGCCGACGGAACAACTGGGACCGCGGCGCAAATTGCCTCATAGGCGGCCAGGATCTGGTCCACATCCACGGGCTTGCTCAGGTAGTGGTCCGCGCCACATCGCACGGCTTCCAGTGCCGTGGCAATGCTGCCGTAGCCCGTCAACATCAGGATTCTGATCGTCGAATCCTGTTCGCGCAGTGCCTTCACCGCGTCCAGGCCGCTTTCGCCCGCAAGGCGCAGATCCACGATCGCGAGTTCAGGCGCATGTTCGCGCGCCAGCGCCAGCGCCGGCTCCAGACCCTCCGCCGCGTGCGCTTCCCAGCCCCGAGTCGAAAAGGCCTGGCATAAGCTCCGCCGGAACACTGCGTCGTCGTCGACGATCAGGACTGCCTTGCTATCGTTGTCTGCCATCGTTCACCAGTGGCACGTCGAGTACTACCTTCGTGCCCACGCCTGCCTCCGATTCAAAACTGAGACTGCCCTTCACGTTCTCCGCGAACATTCTCACCAGGAACGTCCCTAAGCCCATCCCGCCCGACTGCCCCTTCAACGTGTAGAACGGCTCGGACACATGCTGCAGCGTCTCCGGGCTCATGCCGCATCCGGAATCCTCTACGGTAAAGCGCAACAAGCTGCCACGGCCCTCCGCCCTCAAGACTACGGGACTTTCGCGGCCCACCGGCGTCGAGCGCATTTGTCACCAGCGCGGTCAAGGCCTGCCGCGTTGCTTCCACGGGCACTTCGGCTGCCTTCAGCTCGCCGGATACCAGCGTCTTCAGCCGAATCTGCTGGCTCTCCGTCAGACCGATCTTCACACGCCCAAGCATCTCTTCCAACCCGATCGATGCCGGCGACTCTCCGGGCGCGGCTCCACCGCGGATACTCATCCGCTCCAGAATCGTGCGGCAGCGCTCTACCTCGGACCGGATCACGCTCGCCTCTTCCGCCGCCTGTGGAATCGACATTCGCCGCGCGGCCAATTCGAGTTCCTTGGACAATACCGCGATGGTAGCGAAAGGCGTTCCGAGTTCGTGTGCGGCCCCCGCCGCCAGCGTGGCGATGGAAGTCAATCGTTCATTCCGCGTCAGTTGTTCGCGTAAGGCCAGGACTTCTTGCTCCCGCCGCCGCAGCGCTTCCGAGACCTTGCCGATAAACACGGTGATCAGCAACGCCGCCCCCACGAACGCGATCCACATACCGATCAGGTGAACCGCAAAGCCGTCGTGGACGTGATGCATCTCCAGCATCGGCTGTGGAATGTTGAACCGGAACAGGAAGCCGAAACAGGCCGTGGATAGGACGCCCAGCGCCCATGTCCATTCCTTGCTCAACACTACGGCCGACAGCACGATCTGCAAGAGGTAGAGGAGTGTAAACGGATTCGATGGCCCGCCGGTGAGCGCCAGGAGAGCTGTCAAGCACAGCGTGTCGAGAGCCAGCAGCGAACCCAGAGTCCGCCGTGCGCCAAACGCGACGGGGTATCGATAGACCAAGAGGTTGCTCACGGCCATCACGGCCAGGGGCAGCGCGACCCAGCCCAAAGGCACGGCCGCCGCAAAGGCGACATCATTCAGCACCGCTAACGCCGCGAGCCCCAGCAGCAACCCGAGCCGCAGCTTCGCTATCCACGGCAGCGCGAGGCTCGGAGCCACCTCGCCCGCGGGCCGCAGGTCCATCGTGGCAGCGTCGCTTCTGGCCGTCACCTCAATCTTCATCGTCTGGCTTGCCAGGCAGGCTCCTCTCCCTTGCGTCTGAGTATCCCACAGAGGTTCAAGTTCAACTCTGCGACAAAATGCCGCATCGACTCAATGCGGGCGTGCGGCTTATCCACAGAATGCCATTAAGGCTTTCACGGCGTCGTTGCGGGAAAGCCCGCCCGAATCGAGTCTTCCACCGCGGCTATCGGGGGATGGTGCGACAATATGCCGCACGCGACTCTCGAAGCCTGACGCTATGATCGTCCATCAAGAAATCGAAGAGGGGGACCCTGATCGTCTCCTCGTGCCGGCGCGATCTCGGACACCTGAGTTGGGGACATTTGGGGTGGTCGATTTCGTCGGCTGCCCATGGCGGCAACCTGTTCCTGGAGCAAGCGGGTGGTGAGCGTACTCAGGCGGCAGTGACGTCACTCGGTGGGCAGCGTCTACTGAGGGGAGGAAATTTGGTGAAGAATTGCTGGATAGTCCTCTTGGTGTTCGCCGCGTTTCTGCCAGCGACGGTCAGCGCGACGGTGTTTGGATCGATGCGCGGAATCGTCCACGACCCGGATCATCGTCCCGTGCAAGGCGCTCAGATTGTCATCCGGTCCACCACGTCTGACTACTCTCAGACAATTGCGTCAAGCGCGGAGGGCAGTTTCGAAACGGCATCCCTTCCCGCCGGTGTCTACCGCGTCACGGTCATGAAGGACGGCTTCGCCCCCGTGGCGCAGGATGTAGTGGTCGTGTCCGGCAGCGCGCCCACACTGCACTTTCAACTGTCCATTGGCACGGCGCAGCAGTCGGTGACCGTATCGGAGACCGCACTCGCGGCAGCGCCGGAGCTCACCACCCCAACGACTGTCGTGAGCCGCCAGGAGATCCAAATGACGCCCGGCGCAGATCTGAGCAACAGCATGGCGATGATCACCGACTTCGTGCCGGGCGCATACATGACGCATGACCAATTGCACGTCCGTGGCGGGCACCAGGTGACCTGGGCGATCGATGGCGTACCGATACCGAACACGAACATCGCAAGTAACGTCGGACCGCAGGTGGACCCGAAAGACATCGACTACCTGGAGGCTGGGCGCGGCGGGTCTTCATCCGAGTACGGCGATCGTACTTACGGGGTGTTCAACGTTGTGCCGCGCACGGGCTTCGAACGCGACCGCGAGGTCGAGCTGAGCACGACATACGGAACGTTTCACCAGACCAACGACCAGTTCAGCATCGGCGATCACACCGAGCGGCTGGCGTGGTTTGGCAGCGTCAACGGCAATCGTGCCGACTATGGTCTGGAGACGCCGGCCCCCCTGGTGAGCCACGACCGGGTGTGGGGGCTGGGCGGCTTCGGGTCGCTGGTTTACAATGCGACGCCGCGCGACCAGTTCCGCGCGGTCGTCTCGCTACGACGCGACGATTACCAGATTCCCAACGACCAGCCCTCGCTCGACGCAGGAATGAGGGACGTCGAGCACGAGCGCGACGTCGCGGGGACGTTCACTTGGGCACGCTCGTTTTCGGGCGGAGGACTGCTGACGGTGTCGCCGTTCGTCCATTTCAACCGGGCCAACTACGACGGCGATCCCAACGACACACCCGTGGCCACGGTGCAGCACCTGGATTCAACCTACGCCGGCGCGCAGATTGCCTGGAACACGGTCACGGATCACCACAACGCGCGAGTGGCGTACTACGGCTTCGCGCAGCACGATAACGAGTCCGTCAGCATCACCGACACCACCGTGCCTACGAATGTCACGCAGGCCCAGACGACCAATGGACACCTGGAAGCGCTGTTCCTCGAAGATCAATGGAAAGTGCTTCCGTGGCTGACACTGACCGGCGGAGTACGGCTGACGCATTTCAGCGGCGCCGTCTCTGAGAACGCAGCCGACCCGCGAATCGGCGCGGCAATCCGGATTCCGCATCTGGGCTGGATCCTGCGCGGGTTCTTCGGACGCTACTACCAGGCGCCTCCACTGTCTACGGTCCAAGGACCGGTGCTGAATTACGCGGCAACGCAGGGACTCGGTTTCATTCCCCTAAAGGGCGAGCGCGATGAGGAAAACCAGGTCGGGTTGGCCATTCCACTGCGGGGCTGGGCCGTCGACGTCAACAGCTTCCGGCAGCGGGCTACGAACTTCTTCGACCACAACGCGATCGGCAATTCGAATGTGTTCTTCCCGCTGTCTATCGCGGGAGCGCGCATCTGGGGCACGGAAGTCACCGTGCGATCGCCGCGCGTTTTCAAGCGCGCGCAGGCGTCACTGGCTTACTCCTACCAACATGCGGAGGGCATGGGCGCTGTGACGGGCGGGCTGACCGATTTCTCGCCGCCCACCGCGGGATACTTCCTTCTCGATCACGATCAGCGCCAGACGTTGCACGGAAACTTGAGCACCTCGTTGCCGGGCCGCGTGTCGTTCTCGCTGAGCGCATATTACGGCTCGGGTTTTACGGACGGTTCGAGCGCGGTCGCCGCGCACCTGCAGCCGCACACGACTTTCGATGCGTCGATCGGCAAGACGATCGGCGAGCGCCTGACGCTGTCGCTGACAGCCCTGAACGCGGCGAACCGGCGATTCTTGCTGGACAACAGCCAGACGTTCGGCGGGACGCATTACGCCGACCCGCGGCAAGTGTACGTTCAGTTGCGCTACCGGTTCCGCTACTGAGCGGAGGGAATATCGTCCGTCCCAATGCGCGACACCGGTCTTAACCCGACCGTGCCTGTATATGGCCCGGATCAGGGCGAAGCCGTCCCCATCTGGGTTTCGGCGAACTCCAACATGTTGCTGAATTGAAAAACTTGATGGAGACCCGTACCTCGTCTTGCCCGGCATCCCTCCCTTCGCCACCAGTTGCCACAACTCCGAGTTTTCGGCCCCGGCGATGGACATGCGAGCAGGAGCACGAGTGGATCGCAGTGGACCTCCACGATTGCTACTTAACTTTGGCCGATTGCGAATGGGTTACATATCGCCGGTCATTTCGCGTCGACGGATATAACCTTAGTTCTAGTACTTCGCGATCACTGGATCTAAAGTACTACCCCAGTCTGGTACTATTCTGCCGCATAAATTAAAAATTATAAAGAGAGCTTAAACTCTTAGATTGCTTCTTGGAAGCGTCTGTCGAAGTGTGATACGGTTTGGCTTACACCTCTTCCGTTCTTTCTCAGAAAGCCCAGCATTGGGGCCGACGGGGCGGAAGCCTATCCAAACAGTATTGAATTAGTATAGTTCACGAATATGTCAACTTTCGAGAACGCCCACGCTTCGCTTCATGTCATCGAATCACTCCTCGAGCCTGAAGTAATCGGAAACTCTCTTCCCTGGTACGCCCTTCTAGTTAGATGCCACGCCGAAAAGAACGTCTCACTCATGCTGGAGGCGCGAGGAATTGAACAGTATCTGCCTCTTTACAGAGAAGTAACACATTGGTCGGACCGGGTGAAACAGCTGGAGTTGCCGCTATTTCCAGGGTATGTATTCTGCCGTATCGACGTACCCCGCCGCCGGCCCGTGGTGACGGTTCCCGGTGTGGTACGAATCGTCGGATTCGGCAGCACTTTCGCCCCGATTCCCGAAGATCAAATCTCAGCCATCCGAAACATCGTCCGTTCCGGATTGCCATCGAGCCCCTGGCCATTTCTCCAGGCAGGCGAACGCATTCGCGTGTCTGCCGGGGCGCTGGAAGGTGTCGAAGGCATTCTCGTGAAAGTCAAGAACGACTATCGCGTTGTCGTTTCAGTTCCTCTGTTGCAGCGGTCGGTCGCCGTGGAAATCGAGCGGGCCTGGGTCCAGCCGCTCCCGGCCGCCCTAGCCTGCTGATTAGGTTTCGCCGTGCCGTCTTTTACCAAATCAAAAATGATCAGCCTCCGGCTCTCCGACCAGGAGTACCGGCAACTCAAACATCACTGCTCTGTTGTCGGCGATCTCAAAGTATCCGAGTTCGTGCGAGCCGCTACGATGCACGCGCTGGCCTCGCCGGAGTTAAGCGCGCCACCGACGTACCTGGAAATGCAAGTAATTACACTGTTCAATCGCCTGGAAAAACTCGAGCAAAGGATCGTCAGAACGGCAACCCAGAGCGGAGAATTCAGCGCGGCTGGAGAGTGACCAGATGGGAACGCACAGTTGTGATTCGCGGCACTACCCGGCAGCAGCACCCGCGGGTCGAACCGTGAAAGCCTGATCCGGAACAAAGCATCCGCCTTTCTTGGAAGTCTTATGTCAGAACGTCTTTCCGATCTTTCGCCCGCGCCAAGCGCCCCCATATCGCTCAAGAGCCTGGCTGCGATTCTCTTCCGCAGGAAGGCATTGCTCATCGGACTGTTCACCGGCGTTTTCGGCGTGGTCGCGCTGGTCACCTTCCTGATGCCGCGCCAGTATGAATCGCGCATGAAGGTCCTCGTTAAGAACGAACGCGCGGACCTGGTGGTCAGCCCCGACGCGCGCAACGGCGGGCAACAGCGCGGCGACGTGAACGAGACCGAGGTCAACTCTGAGATCGAACTGCTGACGAGCAATGATCTCCTGGCCAAAGTCGTCCGCTCCTGCCGCCTCTACGAACTGACCGGCGGCGTGCAGGCGGCCGGTACGCCAACCGCGCAGGCTCTTGAAAAGGCCGTCCGAAAACTGGAGCGCGATCTCAAGATTACTCCTGTCCGCAAGGCCAACATCATTCAGATCACTTACTCGGCCGGGGACCCAGTGCTTGCCGCCTCGGTCTTGAAGGATCTCTCTACCGCCTACCTCGACGCCCACCTCAGCATCCATCGCTCCGCCGGCACTACGGAGTTCTTCCAGCGCCAGGCCACGCAATACGAGGTCCAGCTCCGCGATGCCGAGAACCGCCTGAGACAGTTCCGCCTTGAAAATGACATCACCTCCCTTGTGGAACAGCAGAACCTCACTCTCCGCAAGTCCATGGACGCCGATACCGCACTGCGGGACGCCGACGCCAGTCTGGCCGAAACCGCCGGCCGAGTCCGCGAGCTGCGAAAGCAGGTCGCTACGCAGGAGCGCCGCATCGTCACGCAGAGCCGTGTCCTGCCTAATCAGTATTCGGTCGAGCGCCTCAACACGATGCTGGCCGAGTTGGAGAATCGCCGCTCGCAGGCCCTCATGAAATTCCGGTCCGACGACCGGGTCGTGGTTGAACTCGAGCAGGAGATCACCAACACGCGCGCAGCGCTCGACCGCGCCGACAAACTCTCGGCCACCGAGCAGGCGACCGACATCAACCCTCTGCGTCAAAGCTTCGAGGGCGACCTCGCGCGAACCGAGCTGCAGGAAGCCGGCCTCAAGGCCCGCCGCGCCAGCCTCGCCCGCATCCTCACAACCTACCGGGCCCGATTGGCGCAGCTCGAAAACGCCAGCCTCGAACACGATACGCTTCAGCGCAGCGTCAAGGAATCGGAAGAGAACTACACGCTGTACTCTCGCAAGCAGGAAGAAGCGCGCATTGCCGACTCACTCGATCGGCAGAAGATCTCCAACGTTGCCATCGCCGAATTGCCGGTCGCGCAACATCTGCCCGCGAAGCCGAACGTATTACTAAACCTCGCCCTGGGCGTGTTGCTCGCGGGTTTCGTCAGTCTCGGCGCAGTCTTCGGCGCCGAGTATTCGAGCGCGGCAGTCCATACTCCCGCCGAGCTTGAAGCGGCCACCGGGGTACCGGTCCTCGCCACAGTCCCGCTGCAGCAATCCTGAGCCGACCGGCGATCGACGATCCACCATGTACTGGCACTCCTTCGGTTTCGCGGAAGACGCGTTCGGCGTGTCTCCGGACACCCGCTTCTTCTTCGCAAGCTCACAGCATGCCGAAGCGAGCGCAGCTTTGTACTATGCCGTTTCCCAGCGCCGCGGCTTCGCGGTTTTGATCGGCGCGCCTGGCCTGGGGAAGACCAGTATCCTCGTAAATCTCGCCGAACGGATCGCGGCCGAAGCCCGGGTCGCCTTCTTCGTCCATCCGGAGTTCGAACGTGGCGCGGTTCTCCAATCGGTCCTGCTTGCGATGGGCCTCGAAGCGGAGCCCGACCCCGTTCGCAGCCACCGCCAGTTGCATTCCTTTCTCCTCCAACTGCACCGCGAGGGCAAGACCTGCGTAGTCATCTTCGATGAAGCCCAACACCTCGATGCAGACTCGCTCGAAAGCATCCGGATGCTTTCGAACTTCGAAACCCCGCGCCAGAAGCTCATCCAGTTCGTCCTCGCGGGCCAGCCTGCGTTGGCCGATCTCCTCCACTCTCCGGATTGCGAGCAGATCCTGCAGCGCATGAACATCGTCGCCCACCTGGACCCGCTCAACGCCAAGCAAGTGGAGCAGTACATCGCTCATCGCGTGGCGATCGCCGGCGCGCGCAGGAACCCGTTTTTGCCGGACGCCGTTCGAGCCATCACCGCGGCGTCGAAGGGCGTGCCTCGGAATATCAATACGCTCTGCTTCAATGCGCTCAACCTCGCTTTAGCAGAAGGCAAGAGCAGGGTGGACGCCAACTGTGTAGCCGAGGTCGTGCAAGACCGGATGGCCGTCGAGGGACAGCGTGCCGTCGCAGAGGAAGCGCCCGAAGCGTTCGTTTTCTCCGGTATTGCCGCCAGTCCTTCCTTTCTCCAGTCAGTCCGGCCATTCTTCCTGGCCGCCGTTTTCATGCTTGTCGCGCTGGTCTGCCTGGGTGGAGCCCTTGTCAGCCCGTGAAATCCACCAACCGAGGCAGATTGAGGCAGGCTGGAGCATCCGCGCAGCGCTGCGAGCGCCACCCCACATCGACTCAGCATCTCAGCCGTGCCCGGAGTAACCCGCCGGACAAGGCATCTCACGACACGCCCTAACCTCCTTCTTCAGATTCCGGTTAAACCAGTATGAGCAAGTACGCAGTCGTCTTAGAAAAAGTCTCGCCGCACTCAGATCCAATGCCGCCGCAGGCGCCATCTTCGCCCCGCGCGAAGCGCGTATCCGGTCAACGGGCCTATGCGGAACTCGGCACAAAACTGTTCCCCACCACCGGCCCAGGCCGTGTCGTTGCCTTCGCCTCCGTGAATCGTGGAGAGGGAGTCACCCGCACGGTGCGCGGCCTCGCCGACGAACTGGCGCGATCGAAAAAGATTGTCACCGTCCTCGACGGCTCGCTGCAGGGGGCGCACGTTCCTGGGATGAGTGTGCTGGATGCCGGCTTGCATATCGAACCGGCGATTCTTGGCGCACCGCGAGCGGTCGAGCCCGAAACGGTTTCTACGTTCATCGCGAGCCTCCGCAAGCGGAGCGACTGTATCCTGCTCGATTGCGGTTCATTGGAAGCTTCGACCGACCTTCTTCGGCTTGCGCAGTTCACCGACGCCGTTCTCCTGGTGGTGGAAGCAGGCCGAACGGGAAAGGACCAAGTCGACCGTGCGGCCAGGGTGATCGGCGAGGCGGGAGGGACGCTGATCGGTTGCGTACTTAACAAGCGCCGTTATCCCGTTCCGGATTGGCTCTACCGGCTGCTGTAGGGACACCATGACTATGCTCTCTCGATTCTTGTGTCTGCTCGCCGCTCTCGGCGCCGTTCTCGCCGGCGAAACAGTGCCCGGACAGTTCGCGTCTCGCGATCCGCGGTACAGGCTCCAGCCCAACGACGTGATCGAGATTCAATATCGCTACACGCCTGAGTACAACCAGACCGCCAGCGTGCAGCCGGACGGCTTTGTCTCGCTGCAGTTGATCGGCGACGTCAAGCTGGACGGCCTAACTCTGGACCAGGCGCGCGCCAGCATACTCGAAGCTTGCCTCGGCGCGCCTGCGCGACCCCGAACTTTTCCTCTTCTTGAAGGACTACGAGAAGCCTCACTTCGTGGTGGGCGGCGAGGTCACGAGCCCGGGCCGATTCGAGCTGCGAGGGCACATGACGGCCGTGGAAGCCATCGCCATGGCCGGCGGTTTCAAGACGCCGAGCGCGAAGCACTCGCAGGTGATCCTATTCCGCCGCGTGGATTCCGATACCGGCGAGACCCGGACACTCGATCTCAAGAAGATCATGAACAAGCCGATGCTCGAAGAAGACGTGGCGCTGAAGCCGGGAGACATGCTGCTGGTGCCGCAGAACCGGATCAGCAAGATCGAGCGATTCATCAAGTGGGCCAACGTGGGCGTGTACTGGAACCCGATCAAGCCGTAGTGCGGCGGCGAGACCGTGAATGTCGACACGAATGTCGACAATGGACGCTACAGTGTGCCACGACGAATTACCTCGATCGAGCGGTAGTGGCCTGTTGATGGCCGGTTGCCTAAGCCGAGAGCCTAAAGGGTCCAGCCCGCTGGGGGAGGAATCCAGCTGTTTCGAAGGGGCCCGGCTGAAGTCGGGCCGCAGACTGAAGTCTGCTCCACAACGCAGCTCGCGCCTCGACGAAAGGTCCCGATCAGGCAAGAATACTCCGACCGTGTGCCGGCTGACGCTGCCGTCGAGACGAATCTCGACGCGGCACGCTGAAGCGAGCGCCACGACTGCGGGGCCGCAAACGTCATGGCGGCCCCGCGAGGTTCAAGCGGTGCGTGGCGGTCCAGCAGGCGAGGGCGGTGGCCATGACGAGGTCGTCGTGATGGGCCGATTGAGGCCAGTCCCGCTGGAAGTTTGCGGGCGCGGCCGATTGGATGGCTCAGGCTTACTGCTTGCCCCACCCGGAAAGTCTCTGTCACTCCAGCGGCCCAGGTCAGTTTGAGGGACGAGAGCAGGGGAAGTTTGGGCGATGGGGCGAGGGGATTGCTCCGCTGAAGATCTCGAGCTAAGTTCGGTCGATGATTCGGGAGAAATTTGAGGGCGGGACTGAATGTCTCGCGCAGGCTGAAGGCCTGCCCCACCAGAAAAGCCTGCTCCACCAGAAGCGCCTGCCCCAGGAAAGTCGGCCTCACTTGGAAGGCCTGCCCCACTTGGACAGTTTGCTTCACCGGAAGCCAGGTTCCCGGATTTGGCGTAATGATGGAATCGGGAGAATGACCAAGGTGGACAGCACTCTGAAGCCATTCAAGAACTTCCGCTGGATCTTGGCGGACCCGGAACTTCTCGGCGGAAAGCTCGCGGTTCGGGGCACCCGGTTCTCCGTTTCGTTCATTCTGTCGTGTCTGGCCGAAAAGATGAGCGTCGAGGAAATCGAGGAGACATACGGCCCGTTTCCACACGAGGCGATTCCTGAAGTGATGCGAGTCGCGTCGGAGATCCTGGACGCGCCCAATGTGGCTGCTTGACGTCAACCTGCCCAAGAAGATCGGTGGGGCCCTTGGCGAGTTTGGAATTGTGGCTCACTGCGCCGACGACCGTGGGTGGGGCGGTCTCACCAACGGCGCGCGAGTGGAAGCCGACCAACAAGCCGGCTTTCGATGTGTCCTCACTCGGGACCGGCTTTTCAGCGAGTCTGCTGCCCGGGCGCTCAAACGCTTTCCCGAATTCAGCGTCGTGCTGGGGACGATTCCACAGCTCCGCGGCCCTGAATTCCTGCTGGAGTTCCGAACCCAATGGGCTCACAGCCCGATCCAACCTGCTGCCGGGAAGTTATTGCGCTGGCCCGCTCCGTGATCGCATTGGAGACCGGACCCTGCCCGGATTCAACTGACTCAGGACATCGGGATTTGAGTGTCCCCGGCTTGAACTCTTGCCAGCACCGAGCCGCGAATGAAAAGAGCGGTCCCGCTTCAAACCACTTCCGCCCTCCCGGTCATCGCTCCGCGCCCGAAACGGAGCCGCGACTGTAAGAAATCGGTGGTATCGAGCCCTTTTCAGCACCCCAGCACCGAGCCGCGAATGAAAAGTGCCGCCAACACCATCGCTCGCGAAGATCTGGAAGTTCTAGGAATGCCCGTGTCCCGTCACAATGCATCATCCGCGCCGGCCCCCCTGGGAACGCCGATCTCCAGATCGGCTCCGGCCATGGGACCGCCAACCCCCAACTCGGCCCCGGCCTGCTTCGGCCCTCCGTCCCGCTCTTTTCCGGCTGCTTTGGCGGCAACCGCCTCCGGATCGATCGTTGGAGCCGGCACGATCTCCCCAGCCGCCTGCCCCGCCGGGAAATTCTTGCGCAGGTCTCTCAAGAACCCGAGCAGCGACTCCCTCGCCCGGAACAACTGCCCTTCCCTCCGCGCCAGGTACGCCGGCAATTTCGACCGGTCAACGATAGACCGGCTGGCATTCGTCAGGCGCGTCATTTCGGCCACCGCCAGACCGGCGGCATCGTATGCAGGCGACTGGATGGCCATCTCGTGATCCAGCATTCTCGTGTCAGTGGCATAGATCCTCGTCAGACGCCAGTCGATCGCCGCGAGTTCGCGCGTCAGCCGGTATTCCACCGGGTCGGTGGGCTGGATCAGCCGCACGCAATGCGCCACCAGCTCTTCGAACGCCGCCGGGTCCTCGTTCGAAAGAACGATCGCATTCGTAGCGTACCGTCCGTGCTTCAGCGCATTCAGCGACGAGCGGGCCTTACCCGCCGTTGTCTTGGGACCGCGCGATTTCGCGCCATTCACGCGGGCCTGTTCGGATCTGGAAAGCGACATAGTTACTGTTCTCCGCCTGAAAGCGAATTTGCGGCAGCCGGGCCGGGATGCTCCCGGTGTGAATCGCCACATCGAACAATGGGACGAAACACAAGCGGATTCCGGGGTCCGGAATACGCAAGCGATTGAAAATGCGGAGAAAAGATTTCACGATTGCAAGTGAATGCAAAAGGTTTACCCGGCCGGCGGCGTACAAGCTCGGACGGAGCGGGAGGTAGTGGAGGCCGCCGGCTGGGTAAACCGTGCGGTGAGTGGAAAGTGGGGCGGACCCCGGTAGTGGCGTGGCGCTCCAGCGCCGCGCGGGGTCCGGACCCCGCTTCCGAACGTGGGGCAGACCCCCATAGGCGCTAACCTAAGAACGTTTCTGACCGAAATTGTTGCATTTTGCGCTTTTTCCATCCCAAGAGCTTGTGGCTCAGCCGGTTTGCTCGACAATCTATTGTGGTTAGATCGGCTTAGGTTAGCGCTTATGGGGCAGACCCCCAGGTCCGCAGCCGACCCCCCGGTCGGCCTCTTGTTGCAAAGTAGAGCAAATCCCCAGGTCTGCGCGGAACCCCCAGGTTCCGCTCCGGGATACTCGGGATCCGGCCGTGCTGCGGCATCCCAGAATCCGGGAGCTTTGTCCTCGGGCTGTCCTCGAAACATCGCTAGGCTCCAAGGCCCTCCGCCAGGATCTTGCGCCATCGCTTCCGTCGCCGGCTGCACCCCTTGACCCCAGGCCGGCCGAGGGCAGGCAGGGGACGTGCGACGGCACTCGACGGCCAACTCCGGTTTCGGAACCGTGGAACTACAAGTGGTCGAACGCCGCGGCTCATTGCGGCCCCGATAACGCGGACCCGCTGACGAGCCATATCCCGCGTGGCAAGAGGAATACGGATTCGAGCGTTGGCGCGAAGTGCTGATGAGCAGTGTCAATGAAGAGGCTGCGGCGCAACGGATTCGCGAAGCGACGCGTTGCGGCTGGCCGCTCGGATCCAAGGCTTTCGTGCAGGATCTCGCGCCATCGCTTCCGGCGCCGGCTGCACCCCTTGACTCCAGGCCGGCCGAGGGCAGACAAGGGACCCGCGGCTGCGGCACTCGATGGCCAACTGACGCTAGACATCGGGATTTGAGTCCCCGGATTGTGAGGGTAGTTTAGTGCGTACTGGCAGCGGAACGGCCAGCGAGGAGGTTCCCATCTCGCGCGTGACCTGTGAAGCTGAGATCGAACGGGCCGAAAAAGGAGATCTCAGCTTAAGGGCGAGAGTCCTGCGAGGTGGGGCATTTTTGATCTTCCGGCAAGCGATCGGAATAGCACTCAGCCTGGCCGGCGTCCTGCTGGTCACCCGAGTTATAGGCCCACGAGAGTACGGCAGGTACTCATTGGGTGCGGGCATCATCACATTCTTGTGCGCATTGGGGGTCTGGGGACTTGACGTCTATCTGCTCAGGAAGTTGGAAAAGCCAGAAGAAAAGGAGTTCGACCAAGCATTCACACTCCTGCTCTGCATTTCGGTAGTGTTTCTCGCCGGACTCGGTATTCTCAGCCCCCATATAGCCTCATTCGTGAGGATTTCGGGAGTAGCTCGGCTGACCGTGTTCCTCGCAGTGGGGATTCCTTTCAACCTGCTGGCGGTTCCGCCAATCGTCAAGTTGGACCGCGACCTGAATTTCAAGCAGGTCGCCGTCAACGAACTGGCGAGCCAAGCGACTATGTACGCAGTGGCCATCCCATTAGCCTTCTCAGGCGGCGGCGCGTGGGCTCCTGCGGGCGGCTTCCTGGCACAGCAGGTTATTCTTATGGGGCTTAGCTATTGGAGCGCCGGTTACAGGCCCGAATTGCGTTGGGACCCTCCTCTGATACTGCACATGCTGAAATACGGGCTGGCGTATTCCAGTTCCATTTGGGTCTGGCAACTGCGCGGTCTGGTGAATCCCTTAATTGTGGGTCGTTTTGCCGGGGCGGAAGCAGTAGGTTACGTCGCGGTCAGCATTCGCTTCGTGGAGGTTCTCGCTTTTGCGAAATCCGCTACCTGGAGGATCGCTATGGCGGCGCTGGCCAAGTTTGGCGGCGATCACAGGCGTTTACGCAACACCGTCACCGAGGGCATGAGATTGCAGGCTCTGGCCGTCGGATTGCCACTAGCCACTTTTGCCCTTGCCGGACCACTCATCATCCCACTCGGGCTTGGTCACAACTGGACGCCCGCGCTGGCCGTGTTCCCCTTTATCGCGCTGAGTTACCTTTCGAATGCAATGTTCAACCTGCATTCCTCCGTTCTGTACTTGCTTGGCGAGAATTTTAAGGTAACGATATTCCATTCCGCCCACATCATCCTGTTCGCTACGAGCGCCATTCTACTCGTACCTCATCTAGGGCTACGCGGGTATGGGTGGGCCGAGGTGGCCGCGCTGCTCAGTTACCCCGTGATCCATGCATTTCTAGCCAAACAAGTCACCAGCCCTTCCTACGGAGTGGCGGCGGTTTGGTTTGCAGCGACCGCCGGTGTGCTTGTGCTTAGCGGCGCCGGGCAACCGTTTCTGTACGGCGGATTTGCAGTGCTGCTTCTCCCGCTGCTCTTTCCGAAAGAGCGGGCAGGTTTGATAGGTTACGCCCACATTCTTTTTCCCAGGATTGGCGCATGAAGACAACTGTTCCGTTGGCGTCTATCCTAATCAACAACTACAACTATGGGCGTTTCCTTCGCGGCGCGATCGACAGCGCGCTTAATCAGACGTATCCCAATACCGAAGTCATCGTCGTGGACGATGGCTCGACTGACGAATCGCGAGAAATCATTGCTACTTATGGAAAGAGGATTATACCGATCCTAAAGGAAAACGGCGGACAGGCCTCAGCATTTAACGCGGGGTTCGCTGCCAGCAAGGGCGAATGGATCCACTTTTTGGACTCAGACGACCTCTTGCTTGCGAACAAGGTGGAACGCGTCTCGGAACTCGTGGCCGAAGGCCCCGCACTGGGATTAATCGCTCACAATCTGGACTATTGCACTGGGGAAGGAATGCCACTGGATTACCACCCCCCTCTCATTCGTGAACGTCGCTTCGTCGATAATCGGCAGGGATCTCTCCGTGGGCACCGCATCAAAACTCTTCCAGCGACCTCTGGCTTGTGCATCCGCCGCGATATTCTCCAACGCGTCCTGCCCATGCCGGAGGAGATCCGTATCACTGCTGACAACTATCTGAAACTCGCGGTGCCATCGTTGGCCCCTGCCCTGCTGGTCCCGGAAATTCTGGCGACGCAACGAATACATGGAAGGAATCTGTACACTCTAGCCACTACTGATCGCGGAGAGGCTGCACTGCTTCGCTGCGTGGTGGTCAATGCGATGATCGGCTTTCATCTCGGGAAAGAGCATCCTTCGCTGGCAAGGTTAGCCTGGAAGCAGTACGGCTGGCTTCTCTGCCAGATCGTGTTATGCAGGTCCAAAGAGGCCCGCACGGTGGAAGTCATGGTCCGGGCTCGCTATAGCGTTATGGACCTTACCCCCGCATGCTTCTTTTACGTTCTGGGAAGCTTCACGAAGGGTCTAGTGAGAGTCTTCTTGCAGGCAAGTGCCGATGCCTTGGTGACTGCATGCATCGGCACAAAGAATCAAGAGTAACACCGCCAGCAAATTGCTTGCACGACTAAATCAACTCGAGGCATCTGGAACTTACGAAGCGGCCTACCGCCTCATCGCGCCGCTTGATGTGATCGGAGTACAAGTCTATTCCGATCAAAAACAGTGAATTCGGAATGAATACGCTCGCCGAAACAGTGTCGACCGCCGAACCAGGCCCACTAGCTAAATGGCGGTTAAGATGGAAAGCCGCCTCAGAAGCCTTCCTACTCAGTGAAGTGTGGTGCATTGGCATCGTGAGATCGCCCATCGAGTCCTTCTTAGATCCCTCCTTTAGCCCCGAAGTACAGTGGATCCCCACCGGTGATGACGCAGAGTTTTGTGCCGACGCATTTGGCATCATGGACAACAATGGGCGAACAATCGTCGCAGAGAAGTATTCCTACCGCGATCGCTCGATAATCACGGCGGATGGTCTACGTGGCTTCCGCGCCGGGCGCGGCCACATAACTTCTCTGCAACTCGACGAGAGTGGGCGCGTAACTAAAAAAAGCGTAGCAATCGATCATGGTAAGCACATTTCGTATCCATGCGCTTTCGCCCATGACAACGGGTGGTACATTGTCGCCGAGGAACTCAGCCGGAATGCCCTTGAACTTTACCGCCGCGACAACGATGGAAGTTGGCGAACTGTCAAGCAGCTCCTGACGTGTGCAGCCATCGACCCTACCATATGCTTCTATGGCGATCGATGGTGGCTGTTCAGCACAACTCCGAAAGCTCCCTTGTCCGAACTACAAATATGGTTCGCCGACTCGCCTGACGGCGACTGGCAGCCACATCCCGGAAACCCTGTCCGCATCGACGCAGGGAACTGCCGGCCCGCTGGCACGCCATTCATTGCCGGCGGTGCGCTATATCGCCCGACACAAAACTGTACAAAGGCATATGGGGGATCCGTTGTAATCAACTGCGTCGACGTGCTCAGCCGCAGCGAGTTCGCGGAGCATCCCGTTCGGGAGATCTTCCCGCCACGCGGGACGAAGTACAGCGAAGGCATTCATACTCTTTCCTCTTTTGGAGCCTGGACTTTAATTGACGCAAAACTCAGTAGTTGGAAGCCATCAGTGACTCTTCATAGATTCATTAACCGGCTTTGTCTACTAAAATCCTCTGGCCACTGATCTCCCGCTCACTTTTGACTGGAATGCGCGGCCCAACCATCAGCACTGTTGTCCAAAACAGGTTCAGAATTGGCGTTTTGGACGGACTAAGTCGCTTGTTTTGAATACGACACGCGATTGGCGCAGAATGAGGTCTCTTGGGCTTCACGATCCTGTCCAAGACGGGAACAGACGGCAGGCTGCGGTCGAATTGCCTCAGACCATGCCATAATCGGCGGTTTTGGGGGCTTTCAGGCGGGATTGGCGCCTCGTAGGGCCACGCTCAAGTGAATTGCCCTGTCCAAGACGCGAATCGCCAAAAGCTATCTTGGACAAGAGTGAACCATCAGCGGCCCTTTGCGGGCACGAAGCCAAGCTCCAAAGCCGGCGGGCAATAGAAATGAAGGTCGGCGGCATCGGGCGCAGGCGAACAACACAACGAAGTGCTATTTCCGCCGATTATAGAGTGCAAGACTATACAGGTCTTCCAAGTTGCCATACCGAAAGGGCACTGTGATTACAAATGACACAACCAGCCAATAGAGTTGTGTATACACATCTTTGGCCGAAGAAACAATCAGCGACCGGCGTCAGTGGCAGCGCCATTATTGAATGGGTATGCACCGTTGCGTTGTTAGCCTACATGTCCAACGCGCTGGCTCCCTTCATCAATGGGCCGGCGGAAAAGGGCGCCTTTCCAGATCCTAAGCCGATCACCTTAGCCGTAAAAGTTGGTGCATACTTGATCGTTGCTCTGTTGCAGATACGAAATATACGCAAAATGATACAAGGTTTCCGCAGTGTTGCCTTCGTGCTGCTGCCTGTATTTATGGCAGTGCTATCAATCATGTGGTCACAATACCCACGACTAACCTTCTCAGGCAGCGTTATCCTGTTTGCAACTTCACTGTTCGGCGTGTACTTCGGCGTGCGTTACACAATCGCCGAACAGCTACGCGTGCTCGCATGCATGTTTGCGATAGTGATTACATTAAGTTATGCGTGCGGAATTGCACTGCCCGCCTATAGTATTGAACAAGAAGCGAATGTAGGCGCATGGAAGGGCATATTTCCTCAGAAAAATAATCTAGCGGAAATAGCAGTGTTTAGTACTCTAGTATTTTTATGCGTACGGCCTTTGACATTAACCGTTCGAATTGTTGCAGTAGTATCCGCCCTGGGTTTGCTCGTATTGGCTCGCTCTTCGACCGGCGTAGTAGTATTGGGGGTAACACTGCTCGCTCTTCCATTTTGTAAGCTTGTAAAACAGAGCGCTATGGCGATTGCTTTGAGTGTTACACTAGCTGCTAGTTTTGGGATTGCCGCAGCACTGATATTCAAACCAACCACGGCGGACATGCTGCAACTCCTCAATCGAAGTCCGGACCTCACCGGTCGTGTGGACCTATGGAAAGCAGTTATCGTGGCAGTGGAACAACGCCCCTGGCTGGGCTATGGCTTTAGTGCCTTTTGGACGGGCACCTACGGAGAATCGCGCATTGTTGTTCAAGACGCCGACTGGGGAAATGCTGGTTACGCCCATAACGGATATCTGGACCTCCTTTTGCATTTAGGATACGTCGGATTGGGGCTATTCTTTATGGGCTATTGTTGGCTATGCCGCAACGCTCTGAAGCAGCTATTCAGGTCACCGAATAGCGAAGCGGTGTGGGCGTGTAGTTTTTTACTGTGCCTATTGATCTATAATTGTACCGAGGGCTACATTATGACTCAAAACGATGTTTATTGGGTGATCTATATATCCACGGCTGTCCGCCTTGCCAAGGTCGTACAATCTCCAAGCACGATAACCGCATCAGTATAGCCCATGCAGGACGTCAACCACATACTTGTCTATCGGGACACACTGCTTCCAAGCTTCGAAACGTTCGTACGAGCACAAGCCGAGTCGCTGAGGGCATTCAGTGCTGTGTACGTCGGGATGCGCCGAACAAGCGGCCTCTCCCTGCCTGAGGCGCGGATCTGTATCCTATGTGAAGAGGGAGTCATGGGTAGAGCGCAGCGAATTACCTTCAAGTTGCGAGGCCCAAGCGCTGACCAACTGCGAAAACTCGCTTGGCGACGCCCAGTACTATTACATGCACATTTCGGGCCGGATGGTTGCGACGCTATTCCACTCGCGCGCGGCTTAGAGATTCCGCTCGTGGTTACCTTTCATGGGTATGACGTTACTGAGTCGGACGAACACTTGCCCCACCTGTACGTGAATCGCCGCGACCGGCTAAAACAACAGGCAGCGAGTTTCGTCTGTGTGTCCGAGTTCATACGACGCAAAGCGATAGAGAGAGGGTTTCCCGAAGACAGGGCAGTGGTTCACTATACCGGCATAAACACCGAGTTATTTCGCGTCGACCCGGCGATTGAGCGACGTCCTATTGTGCTTTTCGTGGGACGTTTGGTCGAGAACAAAGGATGTCAATATCTCATTTCGGCTATGGCAGATGTTGCCAAGGAGGTCGCTGAGGCGGAATTGGTGGTCATCGGTGATGGTCGCCTCCGAAAGCAGCTAGAAGCGCAGGCCAATGCGATGCTCGGCAGGGTTAAATTCTTAGGGACGCAAGAACCAGCTTGCGTGAGGGAATGGATGAATCGCGCAATGGTCCTTAGTTGTCCCTGCGTTGTGACGGGCGCGGGCGATGAAGAGGGCTTTGGTATGGTGTTCGCAGAAGCACAAGCAATGGGATTGCCCGTTGTAAGTTGCAGGAACGGGGGCATTCCGGAGGTGGTCGCGGACGGAGAGACAGGACTACTAGTACCGGAACGAAATGCAACGGCGTTGGCAAGAAGGCTTTTGTTGTTGCTTAAAGACAAAATGTTGCGGCAACGCTTTGCCCTAGCAGGACGAGAACGTGTGGAGCGGCTGTTCAACATTAGAACGCAGGCCCCCCTGCTTGAGGCCATTTATGACAATGCGCTACAAACATGGCCAAAGCAGAAGTCCCACCAAGAGAGAGGGTTGTCTTGAATAGCGATGAGGTGGACGTAAAAGTGCCTTTCGGCGCCTTCGGGAATGAAGGACGTTTAGTATCAGTGGTTATACCAACGCGGAATCGCCCCCAGCTTGTTGTCAGGGCAGTAAACTCCGCTCTTGCGCAGAGCTACGCGAACTTGGAGGTAGTTGTTGTTGTCGACGGACCAGATGCTGAGACCACGCACGCACTGGAGCTGGTAGGCGATGAGCGGCTGCGAGTTATCGTATTGCCTAGTGCGCGTGGTGGCGCGAATGCGCGGAATGCCGGCAGTAAAGCTGCGCGCGGAGGGTGGATTGCATTCCTGGATGACGATGATGAGTGGCTACCAGAGAAGATTGAGCTACAAATGAACGTGGCCCTCACGTCGAGATTCCTGTACCCAATCGTAGGTTGCCAATATGTTGCCAAGTCTGATGAGTATGAGTTGATTTGGCCCCGAAAGACGCCGTCGTTTCCGATCAGCGAATATATGCTTGCTCGCAACAGTCTTTCGATGGGTGAGGGACATCTAAGCACCATTACGCTACTACTGCCGAAAGAGGTCTTCGCGGCTTGCCCGTTCAACGCGGCGCTTACGCGATGCCACGAAGTCGATTGGGTTTTGCGCGCACTAGGTGTCGCGGGAACGGGAATTGAATTCGTAAACACGCCCCTTGCGGTGGCTTACCATTCCGTAAAGGGGGAGCGGATTACCGCAAAACCGGATTGGCGCGCTTCCCTGGATTGGGTAGAGTCGGTTCGGTCGCTGGTAACGGACCGGGCCTATTCAAGTTATCTTGCGATCACAGTTTCTTCGCAAGCATCTCGCGCAGGCGAGTGGAGGGCGTTTCTTCCGCTGCTGAATCGGATGACGATGGGTGGCAAGCCAAAAGCGCGGGACTTGATGTTCTTTTTTGGAGCGTGGTTTGTTCCGCGATGGGTTCAGCTCGCTGTGCGAAGAGCAGGGTGGTGAGCGATCTCCGCCATCTGAGAACCGCCGAGCTCAAAACGATTGAACGGCCAGCTCGTGGCGAGAAGCCTTGCGCGGACCGGCCCAAGCCGACTTGAGGCGGTCCGAGGTTGTGAGAGAATCCTGTGCTGAAATTCCCGACGTTTTGCCTCTTTGGAATCCGCCTCGACGGGATGACCGATAGTGAGATTGTTGAAGCGTTTATTGACTCAGTCAGTGCCGGTGTTCAATGTGTTATCGCAAATCAGAACATGCATAGTCTCTATCTGTGCTCCGAGTGCACGGAGATGATGACGTATTTTGCTAACGCTGATTATGTACATATTGATGGGATGCCGCTCATCTGGCTGGGCAAACTTTTCGGGTTGGCTTTGAAACCAAAATACCGAACGACCCATCTCGACCTGTTGCCGCTTATAGCGAGGGAAGCCGTTGAACGAAAATGGCGCGTATTTTATTTGGGTTCGAAGCCTGGGGTGGCGGCAAACGGAGCCGAGAGATTGCGAGGTCGGTACCCGGGTTTGGAGATTGCGACGAGCAACGGCTATTTTGATACTGATCAATCCGGTACTGAAAACCAAGCCATCCTATCCGAAATCCGAGACTACCGTCCGCACATACTCTTAGTAGGCATGGGAATGCCGAGACAGGAAATGTGGGTCGCTGATAATCGAAAAGAGCTTTGCGGTTGTGCAATTCTATGCTGTGGTGCGCTGATGGATCTAATAGGCGGTGAGCTACCGTCCGCGCCGCGTTGGCTTGGTCCTATTGGCCTTGAGTGGCTGTTTCGGTTGGTGACCCGGCCTCACCAGGTTTGGCGCAGGTACATAATAGAACCCTGGGTGTTGATGGCAAGGTTGCTGACGCACTATGTCAAAAGCGGTCGTATGACCATCATTGCAGATCAAGACTTCGGCGCTCGCGAGAAATGACCATAGCTTGCTCGCCGAAACTGACCCACCGATTTTGGCCGCGGCCGATGCCCAGCGCGGCGCTTCAGGAGCAGCCTGGATCCCTCATGTCCCTGGCAGGTTGCGGTGCAACCGCGCATCTCAATGAAGGCACTCACATTGCCAGAGCGCGCCTTCGGCGCGGATGACAACGACGGTCTCGTCAACCTTGCATAAACGCCGCAAATACCAATTCTGCGGCGGGTCACTCTAAACGAGCGCATGTGGGCAACTTCTCGTGAGCGCCGAAGCGCTGGAAGATCGAGCAAGACTACCATCAACTCAAAGAGGAGCTCGGCTTGGACCACTATGAGGGACGCAACTGGCAGGGCTGGCACCATCACGTCACGATGGTCATGCTCGCGCACGCGTTTCTGACACTGGAAAGCTTGCGCACCAAAAAAAACTTCTGGGTGGACCCTGCCGAGGACGCGACGTGAGATCCAGTATCTGCTGTTCACCTGGACCGGGAAGTGCGCCTACTGCGGCAGCGCGGTGCTGTGCTCGCGCAGCCCTTAAGGACTTAACGTTGTAATACTAAGAGACGAACATTTCGTTTGGGAAAAGCCTTTACTTGGCAGGCAGTGGGACATATACGTACGCGCCCATCTCCCATTTCGCACCATAAGCATTCTGATCGAGGCCCGGTGTTGCGAGTGGCCAAGTCGAACCTGGCGCTATCCCAAGCGCGAACGCTGGGCCGAGGGTGACGCCGGAGTCTATGGCTGGCGAAAACGCACTCAAGCTGAAGTCTCCGGCGGGCGCATCGACGAACAGGGGATCCGATGGCCTCGAATGACGGTCTTGGCTCTGCGCGGTGCTGTATGCCACCAGCGTATTATAATGACTCCAGTGGTAGTAGATCCCAGATGGCTTGTCCGGGCCGAGTATATTATAGTCACTTATCACGATGCCCGGGACGTTTATATTCAAGAGAATGGGCGTGTTTGGGCCATAGACGATATTATTCTTTAGTTCTCCGCTAAACGAACCTGCTGTATCATCAATTTCTATACCAATAGCTGTGGCATCGTAAATGACATTATTGAAGAGCCTCATGGCAGTGTACGGGCCTTCATGCCCATAAAAACCAACGTGCTCCTGATTGCTAATGTTGTACGCCCAGTGCTGATTGACCGGGCTACCGATCATCCCAAATGAGTATGAATGCGCGGCTGTATGTTGACTGCTATAATTATGCGTGACAACCAGATTGCTTTCATCGGATGAAATAGCGTATAATCCGCCGAGGCAGATATTGCCGAGTACTGTGTTACTCGAGCCTAGCATAAGAATGATGTTTCCTTTAGGGCTCAATGTGGTCGACCGTTGGTCTGCGATATTACCGATTACGAGGCTATTGGTTCCGCCAGAGATCTGAATGTTGTCAGAAAATGGCCCGTCATTGGTAATTAGAGTATTTCCAGAGACAAGCGCATTTGTTGGGTACCACAAGTAAATTCCATCATTCCATGTGTTCTTGACGATGTTGTTTGTTATGGAAATATTCGCGACGTTACCAGCTGATAGCGCACCACTACCATCGGGGTTTGAGCCGGATGATGTCAGCTCTATTACATTGTGGTGTATTGTCCAATTGCTTCCGCCACGTATACACATGGAACGGCCGTTGGTGCCTCGAATTGTCAGCCCAGTAATGGTGATGAAGCTCTGATTGCTGGCATTGATTGCCGCAAGCCTCGTTCCCGCCTCGATAGTCCTAGTTGCTGGTTGAGCCGTAGAGGAAACATACAATATGCCCTTTGTCCAACACCAGTCGTTGTTCGCTGCGAGTGCGTCGATGTTATCTTTAGGCGTCCCGAGTGTGGTCCCATCAAATATAACCACGTAGGGTTGTGTAGCTAGTGCGATCTTATATGTGTGGTCGGCGCTCGCTGCTTTCCAGCTGGCCGCGACGAGATTCGCGCCGTTAATTATCGGATTGGCTCCCGTACCGAATGCCCCGAAGATGATCGGATTTCCCATTCCTCCGCTCCGGGTGATTTGCAGGCTTTCCCGCCAGACCCCTCCGCGCCTGAAACCAACCGATTGTCCGGGCAATAGTTTAGCTGCGTTGACTTTGGCGATCGTCTTCCAAGGTGCTGATTGGGTACCTAGGTTGGAGTCTGAACCGTTGGTGGAATCCACGTAGTAGGTAAACGTCTGCGCAGTAGCACTAGGCGAGCCCAGCAGTGTTGAGGCCAGGCCAGCTTCGGCAAGAAGCGGACTTGAGCCATTTGTGATCTTGGCGCGGACGCACGTGTCCTGCACGAAGGGTGAAGGCCTCGCGGCACGTGGCGCAAACATGTCAATGAGGCTTGCCGGGCTCGACTGCGGACCAGGCAGGATGACGAGCGCCGCGTAAAGAGCGGCCGATAGTGGATATCGAGCGTCCCCGACTTGGGCTGGCATATATTCGTAAGGTAGCCCAAAGGTCACTATGCCGCCAAGGCTTGCTTTCTTGATCTGATCGACCACGGCTTGCAGTTGCTCAGGCCCCGTAAAGGGAATAAATGCATCGGTTGAGCAGTCTCCACCCTGGTAGCGGATGTATTGAGACTGGCGCAGATCATCCCAGATTCGTGTACCGGAATTCCAATAGGCTGAATTGACAAAGTCGCGGTAAGGAATGATCTGTTTCGAAACATCGCCGAGCCAGGTCTGATTTGGATCGCTTAAGCCTATGATATGAGAGGAATCCAAACAGGCTTGCTTGAGGCGGCCATAGAATGGGACGCCGATGCCGAGTTTGTTGGCCGCGTTGCCAGCGGATACGAAGTCCCGCCATAAGACGTCTATCGCCAAGTCCTGTGTATTCGTTCCCTGAAGGGTTGCGGAGTTGTACCATGCGTGGGTCAGTGGCGCGCCACTCAAATCAGTCGAATCCAGATCGTAGGCGATGATGTTGATTTGATCCAGGTCGTCCTGTACGGCGGCCGTGGAATACCTCTGGTCCATCCGCACTCTCACGCTGAGGCTGGCGGAAGGCATGGCAGTACGCATGCGCCGGATCAGGTCCTCGTACTGAGGAGCAGAGACGCCAGTTTCCCAAGCGATGTCTACGCCGTCATATTGATTTCTTGCAGCGAAGTCAGCGATGCGCGTCGTGAACTCAACAATACTCCCTGGGGAGGTGCAACTAGTGATGGCCTGGTGGGAGGCGTCTTCCATGATTCCGATGATGGCCTTAACGCCAACAGCATGGGCGGCCTCGACGAATTCCTTGATGTTGGCAGCGGTGAGTTGTCCATTGCTGGAGTCCAGGGTGCAGACGCCATTGTTGAATGCCGGTTGCAGAGCGTAGTGAATCACATGTGTATACTTCGACCAAGGAATGGTTGCCGCAGTCTGTGCTCCGGCCTCCCGCTGCATGAAGTAGCCGGTGCGCCATTGCGCGACAGCCGGGAGCGCGAGAGCAAGCAGGCAGAAGCACAACCCGCTACGCGCACGACCATCATCCACTTGGAACTTTCAGCATTTGTATTCAGCATGGTTTTCACTTCGGATCGATCAAGGCCGGAGAGGCGGTCGATTGCCGGGCGCTCAGGGCGCTGCACTTACCGCGATCTTCCAGTCATCTTCACCAACTCATATCGGTCAGGTCCGAGCGTTTCTTGGGTCGAATCGCGATGCCTGGCGGGTGAGGTGAATGCTTTGCCGGCCGCCGGCGACCTCACGGCCCTCCGCAGGCCCGGTTGCGGAATCGTCTCCCTACCGACCAAGCACCCGTCATGGCACCCGTCACATCGCCCACTTAAGTGCGTTCCGGAGCGTTCGCTTGCTCATTGGTTGACTTGTAAGTATGAATCATGACTTTAGTACCAGATGGTACCATCCATTAGTACTATAACCTCGCCAGGCAGGGGATAGTACTATTCCGAGGCCATATGGCCGAAAGATAGCCTTGCAAATCACTCTGGAAGCCTAGCCGGTGTAACGGAAACACTCCAGAGGGCTGCTCCTTAATGGGAGAATCTGTGTACTGTATTGCTGTGTTCAGAACAGGCATAAGCGCGGACTCTTCCTGAAGGTTCTGGAATGACGATCACTAGTACCCAGACCGCGAAGAACTGTTCCACTGTGGGGCAGCTTGGCAAGCTGCGTGCCGGTTGCCAATCGGCACGCGCGGCGATTGCCAATCGCCGCGCAGGATACCATCCTGCCCCACAGAATCCGCACTTTTGCACGCGGTCACAGCGCTAGCACCCAGACCGCGAAGAACTGTTCCATTGTGGGGCAGCTTGGCAAGCTGCGTGCCGGTTGCCAACCGGCACGAGCGGCGATTGCCAATCGCCGCGCAGGATACCATCCTGCCCCACAGAATTCGCACTTTTCCAAGCGGTCACAGCACTAGCTGGATAGAAGAGGGGCGCGCAGTGGTAACGCAGGCGCGTCGTTTAATTCTTGACTCTTTCATTGTTATATCCAGGTCTCCCCGATTTCAGGCGCAAATATAGTCGATTTTCATTAGCTGAGGAGAAACTCGTATGGTTACTGCTGCAGCACCGCTCACTCGATCGAAGACAATTCCAGCGATTTCACCGTCGATACTTATGGCCGGCTGCCGGGCGCTCACCGACCTGGTGACGCTCAGCCTGGCAGTTCTGGCGGGATTCCGGATCTGGACGCTGTGGCAGCCGGCGGCTCCGGTATTCCAGGGCAAGATGTGGGTTGCGGTGGGGATGTGCCTGGCGGCCTACTGGCTTTCAGGGCTTTACCCGGGCGTGGGGATGACGGCGGTGGAGCACATGCGGCGCATCGTGTACGCGACGAACATGGTCTATCTGCTGCTGACGGCTTCGATGTTCGAGGCGCGGATCTGGGGGGACCTGTCCCGCGGAGGGTTCGCGCTGGCGTGGGGGCTGACGCTGGCGCTGGTGCCGCTGGGGCGGTGGATCGTGGGAGACGCGCTCGCCTCGCGGAGGTGGTGGGGCGTGCCGGTGATGGTGCTCGGGGCGGGGAAGACGGCCGAGCAGGTGGTGAAGAACCTGAGGCTGAACGACGTGCTGGGGTACAGGCCGGTGGTGTGCCTGGACGACGATGAGGAGCGGCAGGGAGAACGTTTCGGGCTGCCGTGTCCGGATGGATTGGACGCGGCGAGTTACTACGCCAGCGAGTACGGGACGCGGTATGCGGTGGTGGCGATGCCGGGGCTGCCGCGGCATGAGCTGGTGCAGAAGCTGGAGGAGTGGTCGAGGGTGTTCCACAAGATCATCGTGGTTCCGGACCTGTTCGGGATGGCTACGTTGTGGACCGAGCCGCGGGACCTGGGCGGGGTGCTGGGTCTGGAGATCCGGTGCAATCTGCTGAACCCGGTGAACCGCTGGATGAAGCGGGCGATCGACTGGAGTTGCGCGGCGGCGGGTCTTGCGATGGTGTGGCCGGTGCTGGCGGCGGCGGCGCTGTGGATCAAGCGGGTCAGCCCAGGGCCGGCGTTTTATACGCAGCAGCGCGAAGGGCTGGACGGGAAGCCGTTCGGGGTGCTGAAGCTGAGGACGATGTACCCGAACGCGGAGGCGATGCTGGAGAAGCATCTCAGGCAGGATCCGGCGGCGCGCGAGGAGTGGGGGCGGTACTGCAAGTTAAGGCGCGATCCGAGGATTCTGCCGGGGATTGGCGGGCTGCTGCGGATGACGAGTCTGGACGAGCTGCCGCAACTGGTGAACGTGCTGCGGGGGGAGATGAGCCTGGTGGGTCCGAGGCCTTTTCCGAAGTATCACAACGATTTGTTTCCGAGCGAGTTCCATGCGTTGAGGACGAGTGTGGCGCCGGGGTTGACGGGGCTGTGGCAGGTCTCGGCGCGGAGCGACGGGGATTTGAAGGTGCAGGCTACGCTGGATAGCTATTACATAAGGAACTGGTCGCCTTGGCTGGATGCGTATATTGTGTTCCGGACGGTGCGGGCGGTGCTGGCGCCGAAGGGGGCTTACTAGGGTACTGCGTCATGCAGAATGACGATTATTCCTGGCGCTCAACGCTGCCGGCTGTGGGGCAGCTTGGCAAGCTGCGGCCGATTGTTAATCGGCCTGGTGCGTTTTCCCGGCAAAACAGCGGCGGTTGCCAACCGCCGCGCAGGATGCCATCCTGCCCCACACCATCTCGATAATCGACAGTACGCTCAACGCTGCCGGCTGTGGGGCCGGTTGTTAACCTGCGGCCGATTGGCAATCGGCCTGGTGCGTTTTCCCGGCAAAACAGCGGCGGTTGCCAACCGCCGCGCAGGATGCCATCCTGCCCCACACGATCTCGATAATCGACAGTACGCTCAACGCTGCCGGCTGTGGGGCCGGTTGTTAACCTGCGGCCGATTGGCAATCGGCCTGGTGCGTTTTCCCGGCAAAACAGCGGCGGTTGCCAACCGCCGCGCAGGATGCCATCCTGCCCCACACGATCTCGATAATCGACAGTACGCTCAACGCTGCCGGCTGCGGGGCAGGTTGTTAACCTGCGGCCGATTGGCAATCGGCCCTGGCGCTGGACCACGGAAAGTCTTCCGGCGTTGCGGCAAGCCCGGCCGTTACCGGATTCCATTCGATGTAATGAACGATCCGCTCAAACTCCGTCCCATTGCGAACCAGACGATCGTAGCTCTCGTCCTGCCAGAACGGTTGGCCAGTCAGTCCCAGCATTCGGTTTCCCTCCCTGGCCGTGAACCTCTTGAGCGATTGCATTACCTGGGAAACCGGCACCAGGGGGGTCATCAGCAGATGAACGTGGTTCGGCATAACGACAAACGCGTGGAGCCGATAGGTCCGTAGATCGCGGTAATGAATGGCATCGGTCACCATTTTCGCAACCTCGGGAATACGCAGGAAGAGCGGGCCGGTGCGCGTGCCGTCCAGTAGTCGGTCCATGGCCACGAAGGCTTGTCCGGAAGGGAGTGCCGAGTCAAAGCTGCGATTCGGCGGGAGGCTGCCATGCAGGCGCCATGTGAGGAAAGTCGCTTGGCCGGTGGAATGATAATGTGGCAGTCGACGGCTGTGGAAGGTTGTCACGAAAAGAAGGTGGGTATTTGGCGGAGACATTCTCACGAAAATTAGCAGGCCGATTGCCAATCGGCCGCAGGTTAACAACCTGCCCCACATCCGAGTACGCCTGTCTACCCCGAAAATGCAGAAACTCCAGAGGCCATTTGTCCCTCGATGACCTCCGCGCGGTTGAGCGAGCCATCCGGGTACAACCCGGTTTGTTGTCCGCGTAGGCTGGCAGGTGTGGTGATCGCATCACAACACACTCTTCGCGGGAGCCAGGATCTCGACCTTCGGAAAGTAGCTGCGATAACGAGCGGCATCGCGGGTGAGCAGTGCCAAACGTCCAATAGCGGCATGCGCACCGATGTAGAAGTCCGGCAACGGCGAGGACCGGGCGCCCCCGCGGCGGCGACACAGGAGAAAGCACTTCCCTGCCAGGAACCCGGCCTCCCATGGAAGCGGTTCGCGCCGATATAACGTCCCAGGAAGGGCGGCGTCCAGTGCTTCAATCGTGGTGTAACCGATCGACACTTCCGCATAAACGATCGGATTGATGATCAAGACCGAGCGCTCAGCGACTTCAGAGAGAGCGAGTGCGGACCATGCTCCCCAGACTGGATCGTTTATGCCGACATCGAGCAGGACATTGCTATCGACAAGCACGCCGCGGCAACCCTTCAGACGAGCCTGCAATCTCGGGATAGCCGGCATCATTTGCGTCGCTTAGCAGCGCCGGCTTCACCGCGGGTCAACGCCAAAATCTCGTCCGTGCTCATGCGGGTGTCCGCCGTGCCGCGCAGGGCCTCCAGGGCCACGCTCCCGGGTGCACTCTCACCGGGAGCGCGCCGGGCATTTTCGCCAGGCTCTCGGCGAGCTTTCGCGAATGCGGGCATGATCCCCAGCGAACTCGAACTCCACTTTCGTGTGCGGCAGAAGGCCCAGCCGATTACGAATCTCCTGCGGGATGGTGACCTGCCCTTTCGTCGTGACCTGCATGGTATTACTCCTACCGGCAATCGTATTAGTGAACGAACCCGTCGGCCATCGGCCCGTTTCACCCTAAGGACGGCAGTTGAACGTTCCCGGCGGCGGTTGAACGCGCGTTTGCGGGGTACCCGAAGGGCAAAAGAGTGTCGCCCACGGCGTAGGCCGTGCGAGTTCCGCATATCGGGGAATGCCTCGGAACCGGCGAGCCATTTTCGCACTCCAGCACGGGGCCGCGAATGAAAAGAGCGGTCCCTGGGGCCATTCTCCCGCTATGCGGTACTCGCTCGGAATTGCGGCGGCATTGAGAAAACAGGGGCGCGGAGGCCGCTTCCACGGGACCGCTCTTTTCATTCGCGGCTCGGTGCTCGGGGTTGACACCTGAGCGCCCCGGGTAAACCTTTTGCAGTCACACACTCTCCAGAATTACTTCGCCCCTGTTTTCAACGAGCTGCCGCCTGAGCCGGCCAACGCTCCTTGCATCCGTTCTAGCTTCTCCCCTGTGCGCGGAACGTTGGCCGGCTGTCCGGACGCCGGCATCCAATCTAAGGAAGAATTTGCAGCGGCCGTTTTGTCCGGTCAAGTAATCCTTTCTAAACCACTTAACCTCGGATAATTCGTTTCAAACGAACCGAAACGAACCCAAAGTGGGGCGGACCCCCAGGTCTGCGGCCGACGCCCACATCGGCCTCTTGTTCGGCGTCGCAGGGCGGACCCCCAGGACACATCCGGAATGGGGGCCGACGCCCACATCGGCCTCTTGTTTGGTTAGTCCTGAAGTAGTGGAACCTGGGGCCCCGCGCAGACCCCTGGACATCTTCGGACTGGGGGACAGTCCGGTGTGTCCACTCGGCGGGACACACTGGACAGTCCCCGGCGCCCAGCTACGAAGCGGGAGCATATGCCGATAGCATCGATTACAGGTTGTACGGGTCAGAACGGATCGTACCTGACGGAGTTTCTGCTGGGGAAGGGCTATGAGGTCGATGGGATCAAGCGCCGGTCCTCCGGTCTGAACATGGCAGTCTGAACATGGCAGTCTGAACATAGACCGGCTCGATCACGTCTATCAGGACCTCCACGGAGCCAGGACTTCCACGGAGCCAGGACTTCCACGAAGCCAGGGCGCGGTTCTGGCGGGGCCTGGAGGCCCCACGCGGCGCTGGAGCGCCGCCCCACTAGCGCCGCTCGACTAGCGCCGCTACACTAGCGCCGCGCCACTAGCTCGCAGCGCTGGAGCGCTCCGGCGTCGTGGCGGTTGGGCTGTCGTGCCGGGCGATTTCGAGAGCCAGCGCGGCTAGTCCGCTAGTTGATTCGGCGGACTGGCGCCGCCGGGCCGGGGAGGGAAGAGGAGGTCTGCCCCCCGCTTCGTGCGAGTCCACTGCTTCCTGCGAGTAGTCTTCCTGCGGGTAGTCCGCGGCGAGCGGGCCGCGCCCGGCTCGGATGAGTTTGGCGATGAAAATGGGTATCGCCAGTTGCGCGCAGATGACGCCGAGTACGATCAGGGTTGTTTTCATCACAGGCGCTTTCGGTGCAAGCGAAAGTTAAGGGTTGTCGGCCTCGCGCGTTCAGAACGAGCCGAGCGGTCCCAGTGAACATATCGACTCATTCGCGAATTCTTCAAGAGATTCTAACAAAATCACTACCCTGTTCAATTAGAGGGGCGACCGCGGAGGAATTCTCAAGGAATATTGCGAATGGCGCGGGACTCAAGAACATTGGAGCCCATGCGGAACTTTCCGCCGTCGGGTCCAACGCTGACTAATCGGGCGTCGCAGGGCAAGCAGACGACCGCTATCTCGCGGCTTGACACCCCATCCTCGAACCGGGTTTTGAACAAGGCATTTGAGTTGAATATCCAGTTTGGCGTCGGCCGCAAATCTGTCTTCATAGCCTGGAGCGTGTGGATGCTTTGCGTGGTCATTGGCACCTTGTCGTCGGGCGACTCGGCCTTGATGGGGACAGTCGGGCGGCTGCATATAGACGACAAAGTGTTGCATTTTTGTGCTTACGCGGTGTTGTCGTTTCTGGCCGTGACCGGGTTCCGGGACCGACGGAGAGGCATCGCGGCCGGGCTGTCGATGTTCATTGTGGGATGCCTGCTCGAGTTGGCCCAGCACTTCTCGCCGGGCCGCAGTGTCGATTTCGGCGACGCCATGGCGAACGGCGGCGGAGTCTGTTGTGGGGTTCTGCTCGCCCCAGTGATCGGCAGGATGATTCCGCTGCGTCGAGCCGCGAGCGATTCCGGCGGTGCGGGACCCGACTGCTCCGCAACCTAGGCGCGACCTAGGGTTGATCGTCGGGGCAGCGAGGGGGTCGGGGCCGTGAGGGCGGAAGTGTGCCCGCTCATGCCGCTTCCGAGGAGTCCGGTGAACCAGGCGAAGCTGCTCAATCGGCCGCGGCCGCGGGAGCCTGCGATCGGACCGCCGCCCATCGCGCTTCGTGGCGGGAAGTTTGGAACGGGGGAGAAGAATGCGAATCCGTAAAGCCGTCATCACCGCGGCGGGACCCAGCCAGCGCCGGTTGCCGCTCCAGAGCCTGATCGACCGGGACGGAGTCGAGCGCAACGTGCTCAGCCTCATGCTGGATCGAATGGTCCAGGCGGGCATAGAGGAGATCTGCGTGGTAGTTGCGCCGGGCGACGAAGAGGCCTATCGATGCGCCGCCGGCGGAGCACGCCGGAAGGGTCCAATTCGTCGAGCAAGCGGAGCCACGAGGGTACGGCCACGCGATCTACTGCGCGCGCGAGTTCGTGGGGGGGCAACCATTTCTGCACCAGATGAGCGATCACATTTACGTGAACGGCGCGGAGCCGACTTGCTCCCGCGAGTTGATAGAGGACGCAGAGGCGGAGGGGTGCTCGATTTCCGCGGTCCAGGCGACGAGGGAGGGGTTGCTGACGAGATTCGGGGCGATCGGCGGGCAACAGATCCCGGGCCGCGCCGAGCTCTATAAGGTAGACGTCGTGCTGGAGAAGCCGACGCCGACGGAGGCCGAGCAGGAACTCATCGTTCCGGGTCTGAGGGCCGGCCACTATCTGTGCTTCTTCGGCCTGCACGTGCTGACGCCTATCGTGATGACGATCCTGGGGGAACTGATCGAGAGGAACGCCAGGCGAGCGCGTCAGCCTGTCCGGAGCGCTGGCGGAACTCGTTCATCGCGAAAAATATCTGGCTAAGAGAATGACGGCCCGCCGGGTAGACCTGGGAGCGCCGTATGGTCCATTTGTGGCGCAGTTGCTGCTTGCAATGACCGGCCGGGATAAGACGGAGGTGCTGTCGCAGATCGTGGAGGCGATGTCGATTCGTGAAGCGGCCGGCGTGGGGCAGAGCCTATGAGCGAGCTGGTGCGCACGATCGTGGCGAGCGAGCCGGCAATCCGAAACCGGCCGCTGGAAGGATTCTGCCGGGGCGCCTCTACCGACCGCCTGCTAGAGGAATGCAATGCGCTGGAGCGATTGCGGCACAGCAGCGGCAATTTCTACGAGCGGGTGCGGGCGCTGGCGTTTCTGTCCGCGATCCACCGGTACCATATGCCCGGCCGGCCGGAGGTGGCTTGCGAGGGACACATCCCCGCGGCGGGCTACGCACATATGTTGGAACGGCGGTTTGAGGAGGCGATCCGGAGCTTCCTGAGCGCGCAGGCGGAAGCGGGGCCGAGCGGAGCAATCTCGAGCGCACTGGCCGCCGCGTACAAGGGGCTGGCCTTCCAGACGCTCTCGAACCAGGTCAGGCGCAGCGTGCGCGGTGTCAGGGGCAACCAGTGGATGTTCCGGACCGGTCATCCCAGCGACTACCCGCTCAGACTGAGACCGGAGTTGATGCGGAGGGACCCGGCCACGCTGCTGTACCCGGTGCTGTTTGAGGCCACGCCCGTGAGGATGGACCTGTCGCATAGCGGGTGGAGCGACATCTTCTACCTCGGCATGGACGACCCCGAGGGCGCCCGCGTTGTGAACGTGAGCATCGACCTCGCCGTGCAGAGCGCGGCCGGTGGCGAGCCGCGGCCGCCGGTGGAGGCGTACCTCCGGCTGATCGACGAGCCTGTGCTGCGGTTGACCAGCGTGGACCTGAGCGCGACGGCCGATGTCACGACCATCGCAGAGGTCTTCGATTTCTCGAGAGATTATTTGGGGCTGCTGAAGGCCGGAATTATCGCGGCCGGCCTGGTTCCGCCGGGAATGGAGGGCGCCAGCGAACCGGTCGGGAGTTTGCTGGATCAGCTGACGCAGCGGTCCGGTCACGGAATCGAGGTTGTCAGCAAAGTCAACGGCATTCCCAAGGGATCGCGCCTGGCGGTTTCGACGAACCTGCTGGCCTCGATCATCGCGGTCTGCATGCGGGCGACGGGCCAGATCCGGCCGCTCACCGGCGGGCTGGAAGAGAGGGACCGGCGCACGGTAGCCTCGCGCGCCATCCTGGGCGAATGGCTTGGGGGCAGCGGGGGCGGCTGGCAAGACTCCGGCGGAGTGTGGCCGGGCATCAAGCTGATCGAGGGCGTGAGCGCGCAGCCCGGCGACGCGGAATGGGGCGTGAGCCGCGGCTGCCTGCTGCCGCGCCACCGTGAGTTTTCCACGGCGGAAGTCAGCCCCGAGACGCGGGCTCAACTTCAGAATTCACTGGTGCTGGTGCACGGCGGAATGGCGCAGGACGTCGGCCCCATCCTGGAGATGGTCTCCGAGAAGTATCTGTTGCGCAGCGAGGCCGAGTGGCTCGCCCGGCGGGAGGCAGGGGCAGTATTGGACGAAATCGTCGAGTGTTTGAAGGCGGGCGACATCCGGGGAATCGGCGCGGGTACACAGCGCAATTTCGACGGGCCGATCCAGACCATCATTCCCTGGGCGGGCAATCATTACACGCAGAGGTTGATTGAGCGCGTCCGGGAAGAGTTTGGAGCAGAGTTTTGGGGCTTCTGGATGCTGGGCGGGATGTCCGGCGGAGGGATGGGTTTCCTGTTCGACCCGGCCGCGAAGCCTCGTGCCCTGGGCCGCATGGCCAGCATCATGAGCGAGGTGAAGCAGTCGCTCGACCGGGCGGTGCCCTTTGCCATGGAACCGGTGGTCTACGACTTCGCCATCAACGAGCGAGGCACGTGGGCTAGTCTGCGCGCGGGTGAGAGCGCGCTGCTGCCGGATGGCTACTACACGCTGCACGTGCCGAAGATGTTGCGGCGCGACGTTCGGACGTTGACGCCCGCGCGCCGCGGCGAATTGGACACCTTCGGGCAGGCTTGCCGGCGGAGGCCGGCCCTGGCCGGAATGGTGCAGACCGTATTCGACCGCATGGTGCCGCACGATGAATCGAGGCCCGGCGGGACGGCGCGCAGCCTGGAGTCTCTGCTTGCTGCGTATGGCTTCGACCGGCAGCAACACGAGAAGACCCGAGCGGATCTGCGCAGTGGCCGCATCGGCCTGGCTCAGAACCGGCTGAGTGTAAACAGCAGCGTGCAGGATGTTTCAAGGGACGAGGTCTCAGACGCCCGGGGCAGGCTGCCCGCGCGGCTGAGACGGCTCGGGGAAGAAGCGCTGCAAGCCGGGAGCGTGGGCGTGGTCTCGATGGCCGGCGGCATCGGAACGCGCTGGACGCGGGGAGCCGGCGTCGTCAAGGCATTGAACCCGTTCGCGAAACTGAACGGACGCTTCCGCACGTTCGTGGAGATCCATCTGGCGAAGTCGAGCCGGACGGCGGCCTTGTGGTCACAGACAGTTCCGCATGCGATCACGACGAGCTACCTGACGCAGCAGCCGATAGAGGATTACCTCCGGGCGGCAACCAACTACGGCTACCAAGGGCCGTTGTATCTCTCGCCCGGGCGCGCGGTCGGGTTGCGGATGGTGCCGATGGCGCGGGATCTGCGCTTCGTCTGGGAAGAGTTGCCACAACAAGCCCTGGCGCCCCAGAAGCAGAAGGCGCGGGACAGCGCTCGCGCCGCATTGATCCAATGGGCGCAGAGCTGTGGTGAGGGATCCGACTACACCGACAACGTTCCGGAGCAATGTCTGCACCCCGTCGGCCATTGGTACGAAGTGCCGAACATGCTGTGCAACGGAGTCCTGCGGAAGATGATCGAGGATCGTCCGCAGTTGCGTTATCTGATGCTCCACAACATCGACACGCTGGGCGCTAATCTCGATCCCGAACTGCTCGGGCTGCATATCGATTCCGGCGCCGCCATGACCGCGGAGGTCATCGGCCGTGAGGTGGAAGATCGAGGAGGAGGACTGGCGCGCGTCGACGGCAAGGTACGGCTGGTGGAAGGCCTGGCACTGCCCGACGAGCAACTGGAATTCGAGCTTTCGTATTACAACAGCAACACCATGTGGATCGATATCGACAGGTTGCTGCAGGTGTTCGGTCTGTCCCGGGCAGACTTGAACAACGCCGAAAAGACCAATGCGGCTGTACACCGCGTGGCGAGCAGAATGCCGAGTTACGTCACGCTGAAGGACGTCAAGAAACGCTGGGGGAAGGGGCAGGAAGACGTCTTCCCGGTGACGCAGTTCGAGAAGCTGTGGGGCGACATGACAGCTCTCGAAGGCTTCGATTGCCGATTCGTCGTGGTGCCTCGGCAGCGCGGGCAACAACTGAAGGATGTCGCCCAACTCGATGGCTGGTGGCGCGACGGTTCCGCGGCCTATGTCGAATCGATCTGCGAATGGGGCAGCGAGGCCCTCGCCGGGGAGCCCTGTTTGCTCGCTCACGCATAGGACTCACACGCCAACTGGAGCGGCTACGGTCGTTGAGTGCGACCGGCGCCGACGTTGGCCGCGGCTCCCATTTGTTCCATTCGCTCGCGAATCGATCGCCCTGGCGCGAGCCGCCTGCACTCGCTCCTCCTCAGATGCTCAGCATCCCATGATGGGACCCACGAGGCCGGAGGAGTCTTCGAACGAAGACAGGACGGCCTTCGAACGATCATCGTAGGAATGGCACTTGAAGGCCCGCTCTGAACCTAACTTTTGTACCTGCAAGCGCTTGGGCAGAAGCAGGTTCTCACCCGCAGGGCAGTTGAAAAATCAAATCGATCCCCAACTGATAGAGCGCGGTTGCGCTTAAGAATGCAGCCCAGCAAGCATTGGGTCTGACTGCAAATTGAGGAAGAGCGGCGGGACGGGGCGAAAGACAAGCGTTTGCGTTCTTTCGCTCCGATTCCGGGGCTCCGCTTGCTTCACGCGGCCACCCACGGCATACGCCGCAGCTACACCCTGTCGCCCTCGGGGCAACGCGCGCCGGGCTGCTGCCCGCAACGTTCAACCGCCGTTTTCAGGTTGATGGGACACATGAGCCGCGCCATGCTGGAACGATACAGCCACATTCGCATGACGGCGAAGCGCGATGCTATCTAGGGCGTCAGGCTGCATCCGGCAGAGCAGATTTGGAGATAGTCCCTCTGCTTGGGCAAATGGCCCAAGCGCAGTGACTTGTAAGGTTTTGAATCGGATGGTGAGCCCGGAAGGAATCGAACCTTCAACCTACTGATTAAGAGTCAGTTGCTCTGCCAGTTGAGCTACGGGCCCGGAGGCGGTCGAACGTCTCTAGTCTAGCAAACGCAGTCATCGTGCGGCAATGCGGCGCGCAGCCTTTCAATCCCTCGAATGATGCTCCCCGTCTGACTCTGGTGAAAGCGCCAAGCGCGCAGCGGCGAGTTGTGCGATGTCCATCAATCGCGGCGTGTTTTCCGGTCGCACTGACGGCAGACCGTCCCGCAACATGCTGTTACAGAATGGGCAGGCCGCCACTACAGTGCCGGCCCCGGTGGCGGCGAGTTCTCCGGCGCGCTCATGGCTGATCCGAGTGCCTTTCTCTTCGCCGAGGAAGGTCAGGCCTCCGCCGGCTCCGCAGCAGAATCCGATGTCGCGCGAACGATGCGGCTCCACCAGGCGTCCCGAGGATGCGGCAACCGCACGCGGTTCGTCGTAGATGCCCTGGTAGCGACCGAGGTAGCAGGGGTCGTGGTACACCAGAGTCTCACCCGCAGGCGCGGAGGGCAGGGCAGAGTTGTGCCGGGCCAGGAAGACCGAGTGGTGCTCGATCTCAAACGCGGCGCCAAACTCCTTCCAGTCCTCGCCGATGGTGCGCACGCAATGCGGGCAGATCGAGATCAGCTTCCTGGGCTTAACGGCGTTCAGTTGCTCGATGTTGAATTCGGCGAGCTGCTGGAACGCCAGATCGTTGCCCAACCTGCGCGCGGCGTCCCCCGTGCATTTCTCTTTCTTGAGCACTCCGAACGTCACGCCGACGTGGCGCATCACCAGCGTCAGAGCAGTCACGATCTCTCGCCCCGCCGGGTCGTAAGAGCCCATGCATCCCAGCCAGAGCAGGTAATCCTGGCTCCCGTCATAAATCGGCAACCCCGCTCGTTTCACGAACTTGTCGCGCTCGAGTTGAGACATTCCAAGAGGATTGCCGTTGCGCTCCAGCTTCAGGAATAGCTCTCCGCCAAACTCGTCTTCCCAGGCGCCCGTGTTCACGGCTCCCCGGCGTAAGCCCACGATGAGCGGAAGATGCTCGACGCCGACCGGGCACTGGTACTCGCAAGCTCCACACGTCGTGCATTGGAACACGGCCTCTTCCGAGAGGTGGATGCCCAGAAGCGGTGCGTCCGAACTAGCTTGATTTATATTGAGATAGGATCTGAAACCTAAAGCGATTTCTTTGGGGTTCAGAAGCTTTCCGGTGTTGTAGGCAGGACAGTGCTCCTGGCACCGTCCGCACTCCACGCAGGAGTAAGCCTGCAAGGCTGCCAGATGCGTGACGTCCTTCCCGGTCACCAGCCCGAAGTCGTCCTCCCCTACCAGCGGCGGAATCCTGGCGAACCCACCCCTTGATAGAAAGACCGACACGGGACCGAAGAGCAAATGCAGATGCTTGGTGTGGGGAATCAGCGGCAGGAAGACGAGCAGCGCGGCGGTGTGCGTCCACCACAGCAGGTCTGGCCGCGGCACCCGTCGGTGCCAGCGCATAGTCCGCCAAGTAAGTGAGCATCAGCGTCAGGATGAGGAGCGCGATGAAACCCGACTCCGGGCTGACCCTCCCCAGCCATTTCGGCCGAGTCACAAAGCGGCGGTAAGCCAGCACGAGAATGGAGACCGAGACGACTCCGGCGAACAGACTTGCGGCTAAGAAGTAGCTCGGGCCGGACCATCCGGTGTCGCGGTCGAGCCAGCGCACCCCAAACCCCAGCAGCATATGGTTCAGCGAGACAACGGAGAAAGCGCAGAATCCCCAGAACACTAGGGCGTGGGCGACTCCTGCCAGCGGGCGGTGCCGGATCACCTTCGCCTGGCATACCACCTCCCACAGGAAATCGCGGACCCTAGGACCGAGCGGTGCGAGGTGGAAATCCTGGTCGGGCTTGCATCCCGCAATCACGCGCAGGACGCGCCCGATCCGCCAAAGGAACAAGCCGGCGGAGAGCGCGCAGAGCGCCGCAAACAGGATAATCTCCCACACTGACCGGCCCGCTGAATTCATGACGACTCAATGTATCACGCCTGATGCGAGCGTCGAACGAGCCAGTCGGCAATAAGGATCGTCCCGCAGACTTGCTCCCGATTCGGCAGTGGGTCAGTGTCCGATATCTGCGATCCGAGCCGCCCAGCCCGCACCGCGGCCGTCCTTGCAATAGAATTGATTCCGAGCCGATTGTCCGTGACTCCAAGGTCTCCGCGGCCTTGGACGCTGCTTGCGAGTCCACCGGACGACATGGGTAATTGAGCGAACGGAGTGAGGGAGCGGACGATGACCAGAAATGACTTCATGAAATGCTGTGCGGGTGGCGTATGCTCTTGCGCCGCAATCGCCTCTCTGCACGCTGAGACTCAAACGGACTCCGGCAATGCCGAGGTGGAACAACTGAAGGGGCGCGTCGATTTCGCGCAGAAGCGATTCGCGCAACTCGTGCAGATTCTGAACCAGAATCTTGACGAACCTACTGCGGAAGAAAGTGTGGGAAAGCCTCGGTCGCGAGCACGGCCGCGAGTCCTTCGCTCTGGCTAACAAATACAAAGGGGATGTGGAGGGTTTCCTGGCAGAGCTACGCGGGCAGTGGGTGGAAAAGGCCGAGTATGACGCTGCCAAGGGCACCATCCGGATCGTGGACAGGTCGCGCGCCTGCAGTTGCCCTCTCGTGAAACAGGGCCTGACGCCGGCGGACTTTTGCGATTGCAGTCTGGGGTGGCAAAAGGAAGTCTACTCGGTCGTCGCTGGCAGACCGGTGGAGGCGACGATCGAAGAGTCCTTGCTTCGCGGCGGGAAGAGGTGTGTTTTCCGCATCTCCATCTTGTAGCTGTGCACGATTTCCGCCCTGTAATCCCGGATTGTGACGATTGCCGATGTCCAAGAGGAGACAGCTGCGAAGCCCCCACCTAGCCACAAAGGGCGCAAGAACTTCGGATCTGGCAGGCGGGGCCGATCAGCACTGACAACGCGCTTCTCGTGCATAGGGTCCGTCGTGCCTTGAAGTCAGGCGGACCAGGGTCACGCCAGATTCCCAAACTGACCCGCTACTCACGATTCAGCGGCGCATGTGTCCCCCCGATCTCTCCAGGACCGGCGGACCGTGCACCCCCAGTGATGAAAATGACATGTCCGTCTCCCAGCAACACGAATGCGATGTGGACATCGATGCGGCCGCCGCGCACACCCAATAACCGTCAGCCCCGAACGAAGAGAGGGGTCCCCTGGAGCCTTCCTCGGCGCTTGGTCGAGGTCAACCAAGGCGCGATGCCGAATGAGGAGCGCGAGGCGGAAGAAAAGTCCGCGGGACCCCTCTCTTCGTTCGGGGCTCGGTGCTGACAACGACTCGGAGTGCAAGCGCCGCATAATCATCAGACAGATTCTCAGAGCAACAGCGGCCTATTAGGACACAGCGGAAGCGAGCTTTCCCCCGCCTTCGCACGCGAACGCGTATGATGGGTAACTGATTTTTCTTGTTTGAATCGCGCGCGAAATGTGCCGCGGAGCCAGAAAGGAATCCATTTGAAACACTCACTCCTGAGAGCCATCCTTACCGATGGCCATTTTTGGGCTCCCGCCGTCGTTCTGGTCCTGGCGACCAGCCTGTTGCTGGTTCTGAAATAGTCCCCAATATCGGCAAATGCCCAGCTCTATCCCTTCCACCAATAAGCCCCCGGTCCTGTCACTGCACCGTCTGGGCGTCATCTGCGGCCTCTCCGCCGGAGCGTGGCTAGGAGCGGCCGAAGCTCCGACCAAGCTGGTGACTATGGGCTTTTCGCCCTTCCTGATTTCGCTCGGCATGGTCGCGGGAGTTTTCGTCGCCCGTTGGACAGTTCCAGCAGCGCTTAAAGGGACGGGCTATATCTTCCAGGATTTGAAGGAGAAAGCTCACCTGATTGTGTGGGCCATCCTGGCCGGTATGTTGTGGGCTGTCGCCAATACCCTCACCGTGTTCGCCATACGCAATGTGGGTCTCTCCATCGCATTTCCGCTCTGGAATACCAATAGCCTGGTCGGCATCTTCTGGGGATGGCTGCTGTTTAACGAGCTGCGCGGTTCCGGCATTCGCCAGTGGTCCAAGGTCCTCGGAGGCGCGGCGGCAATTGTGGTTGGCGCTTGCGTCCTGGCCTATGCCACTACCCATCAACAGGGCTTGTCGGGTCCGCACAATGCGACGCTCGGCATCCTGGCCGCCCTGGCCGCAGGCGTGGTCTGGGGCACGATGTACGTTCCATATCGCAAGGCTTACATCAGCGGCATGAACCCGTTGTCGTTCGTCACGGTGTTCACTTTTGGCGAACTGGGCACGACGTTCGCGCTGGCTCTCATCTACCACGGCGGAGTGCATAACCTGGCTGTGGAAATGACCCGCGCCCGCCCGGTTTTCTTCTGGCTTTTCCTGGGCGGCTTCTGCTGGGTCCTGGGCGATCTGTTTCAGCAATACGCTTCCAAGTACATCGGCATCGGTCGGGGCATCCCGCTGTCGAACACCAACCAGCTTTGGGGACTCGCCTGGGGCGCGCTGGTATTCGGCGAACTGACCGGGCAGACTCTGACAGCCCAGATGCTCGTCGTCGCCGGATCGCTGGTAATGATCGTGGGCGCGACCCTCATCAGCTTCGCCGAGGCGCCCGCATCCGAGCAGGTCTCCTGGCGCAAGGCCATGGACCGGGAGTGTGAGCGCTACGGGCTGGATCCCGTGCGCGTCGCCGCTACTCAGCGTGGGGAGGATCCTCTGGCCGCGGAAACCGGTCCCCGGCGCTGGTACGAACTGCTGCCCGTCTTGGGAGCGCTCGCGCTGTTCATCTGGCTCGGATTCGGCGCTCAACGCAACCCGCTGGCGGTCAGCCTTCCTTGGATGGCTGTTCTCTGCGCCGCGACATTCGTGCTCCTGATTGTTTGCGGCGTCCAGCTCTACCGCCGCACCCGTTTTTCTTAACTAACCAAAGTGGGGCAGACCCCCCGGGCACCTCCGGATGGGGGCCGACGCCCTCGTTGGCCTCTTGTTCGCCTTCCTTCGGCGCGTCGGGCACGAGTCACACCGGGAGCGGGTCCAGGGGGACCCGCGCAGACCTGGCGGTCTGCCCCACTTGGGATTGAGGCCAAACGGCAAGGCCCTTGCCGTTGTTGGACTGTAACTGGCTGATTCTAAAAGTATGAAATTGATGAAGCGGCAACCGAGGTTGGCTTCCTGTCCGTTCGGAAAGACCGGTTGAAACCGGTCCGCAGACTGAAAGTCTGCCCCACCACGAGTCTGCCCCACCACGCTCGGATGCCCTACGACGCCCGAACCACCTATTGCAGCCGCGCCTTGATCCGTTCCCCGTCGATCAGTTCATCGAACACGGCGAGCACCTTCTTGCGGAAGTAGTAGATTCGTTTGACGCTCTCGCGGAAATCGCCGTCGTAGTGCGGATGTTTCAGCCACCGGTCGAACGTCTCTTTGGGAATCTCGATGTCGTGCCGGAGTTGGTCGGCGTCGTGGCCGCGCAGAAACAGCCCGTAAAACATCGCGGCTTCCCGCCGAATGTCCATTGGATCGAAATCTTCCCACCGCTGTGGGGCGACCTGCGTTAAGCCCATGCTCTGCATCCGACAACCCCGCGCCGTCAGGATTCCCAGTCCCAAACACGCTCCGGAATTCCGCCCAGAAAAGACTAATCTTAATCGCGGATCACGTTTCGAGCAAGCCTCTCAATGAGGAGCTGCCGCTCTTCCCGGTTTGATGAGCGAAAGCACGATCCTGGTGCAGGAACTCTTCTGGGTGTCAGCGGCGTCCGTGGCCCCGCAATTGCTAGGCTTCAGCCCGAGGGCAGCCTATCTCGGCGTGATCAGCCCGCCCAGCTTATCGCTCTCCGAATCCGCAGTCCGCGGAAACAGCGTTGAGTAAGCTTCCAGGTACTTCAGGCCCGTTCCCGTGTTGTAGATCACGATTCGCTCTTCCGCTTTCAGGAAGCCACTGCGGAGCAGCTTTCGGACCGCCGCGAAGCAGGCCGCTCCTTCCGGGGCGGGGAAGATCCCGTCCAGCCTCGCAGCTTCGGCTCCGGCCTCGAGCGACTCTCGATCGGCGACCGCCACGCACGTGCCGTTGCTCTCCCGGACCGCCCGCAGGATCAGGAAATCGCCCAGCGGCTTCGGCACTCTCAACCCGCTTGAGATCGTCGTCGCATTCTGCCAGAACTCGGTCCGCTCCGCGCCCTGCTCGAACGCGCGCACCACCGGCGCGCATCCCTCGGCCTGGACCACGATCATCTTCGGACGCTTCGAGTCGATCCAGCCGAGCTGTTCCATCTCGTCAAACGACTTCCACATGCCGATCAGGCCCACGCCGCCGCCGGTGGGATAGAGAATCGCATCGGGCAGCGTCCAGCGAAATTGCTCCGCCACCTCGTAGCCCATCGTCTTCTTGCCCTCGATGCGATAGGGCTCCTTCAGCGTATTGACCTCGTACCAGCCCTCGGCTGCTTTGCGTTCGGTCACGATTCGCCCGCAGTCGGAAATTAGCCCGTCGACCAGCGTGACCTTGGCGCCGTAGCTCTTGCACTCAATATAGTTAGCCTGCGGGACATCCTTCGGCATGAAGATGTGCGCCTCGATGCCCGCCGCCGCCGCATAGGCCGCCGCCGCGCTTGCCGCGTTCCCTGCGGAGCCGATGGCGATCTTCTTCACGCCGAGTTCGTGGCACATGGAGAGGCAGCAGGAGAGTCCGCGCGCCTTGAACGATCCGGTCGAATTCAGACCCTCGTCTTTCACCCACAGGCTCTCCGCGCCGCACGCCTTGCCGAACCCTTGGGCGCGGATCAGCGGGGTCCATCCTTCGCCCAGCGAGATCATCGACGCGGGCTTGTCGACAGGCAGTACAGGCGCATAGCGCCACATGGACGACGGACCGGATGCAATCCATTCCCGGCTCCAGCTTTGGCGCGCCGCGGCCAGGTCGTAGCGCACCAGCAAAGGACCGCCGCACTCGCACAGGTTCAGAATCTGCCCTGTCGCATACCGGCGCGCGCACAGGCTACATTCCAGATGGGTCATCGTCGTCATAGTCAAGGCCATGATAGCGCCTGGGACCGCCGGCCCTCCCTGGGAACGCCGATCTCCAGATCGGCTCCGATTGCCCCGCGGGAGCGGCAATTCAATGCGCTCGCGAGCAACCGCCGGTCGCGCAGCCCTTCAGCATTTCAGCACCAATCTCTCCATGACCGGCGGACCGTTCACCCCCAATGATGAAAATGACATGTCCGTCTCCCAGCACCTCGAATGCAACGCGGACACTGATGCGGCCGCCGCCCACAACGAATAACCGGCGAGCACCGAGATGGGATGAGAAGGCCGGTCCCCGGCGGGATGCGTTAAGCTCTCCCAATGGAAGCGCACTCGAAGTGCAAAGGAGAACCGGCCATGAAGCAGAATACCACTCGTGGGCAGAGCCCGAAGCAGAGCTTAAAGCAGGCTCCTAAACAGAGCTTGAAACAGAATCCGAAACAGAGTCCGAAGCAGAACCTGAAGGTCTGCCAGGGGCCGATCTCGATCGGCCTGGACCTGGGCGACAAGACGAGCCGTTATTGCTGTTTGAACGACCGGGGCGAGGTCGTGAAACAAGCCTCGGTGGGGACGACGAAGAAGGGTATGGCGCAAACGTTCGGGGCGCTGAAGCGCAGCCGGATCGCGCTCGAGGTGGGGACTCATTCGCCGTGGGTGAGCCGCTTGCTGAAGAGCTTGGGGCACGAAGTATACGTGGCCAATCCGCGCCAGGTGAAGCTGATCAGCCAGAGCAGCCGGAAGGATGATCGCGTCGACGCGATGACGCTGGCGCGGCTGGTGCGGGTGGACCCGGAGCTGTTGCGGCCGATCCAGCACCGGAGCGAAGCGGCGCAGATGGATCTGATGGCGATCCGCGTGCGGGCGGTTCTGGTGGATGTGCGCACGACGCTGGTGAATGCGGCGCGCGGGCTGGCCAAGTCGGTGGGCGAGCGGCTGCCGCAGTGCGATGCCGACCAGATGGGGACCGCTCAGGCCGGAGCTTTGCCCCAGCCGCTGCAGACAGTGTTGCAGCCGCTGCTGGAGCAAGTGGAAGCGTTGACCGTCAGGATCAAGCGAGGTGACCGGCAGATAGAGCAGATCGCCCGGACGAAGTATCCGGAAACCGAACTCCTGCAGCAAGTCAAAGGAGTGGGCACCCTGATCGCTCTGACCTTCGTACTGACGGTGGAAGACAAGCAACGCTTTCAGAAGAGCCGGGACGTGGGTTGCTATTTGGGCTTGCGGCCCAAGCGGAGCAACTCGGGTGACAGCGAGCCGGAGTTGCGGATCACCAAGGAAGGCGACGTGTATCTGCGCAAACTGCTGGTGCAGGGCGCGCACTACATACTGGGCCGCAAGGGGCCGGACACGGATCTGAAGCGCTGGGGCACGCGGCTGGCGGTGGGCGGCAAGCGGACGAAGAAGCGGGCGGTGGTGGCGGTGGCGCGCAAGCTGGCGATTCTGCTGCACAAGCTGTGGGTCAGCGGCGAGGTCTACGAACCATTGCGGAACAACCCGGAGCGCCAGGCCGCGGCGTAGAACGGAAAACTAAGTTTGTGGTTTTGTAGCTAATCGCCGAGTTCGGGTGACTGCGAGTTCGGGGCGGAACGGAGGTCTCCGCAAAGGGGCCTTCAGTTCGACACTGAGATGGCAGCACCCGTTACAAATATTGAGGACCCCATGCGGCACCGGAGCCAGGAGCTCCACCAGAGTGCGAATGGAAGCAGGGCGAATCGGCGGTTGGCAAGTAAGGGACGTGGCAGCCCAGGGCGCCCTCCCGTTGGTCGGGGCCGCGCGAGTCGTGGTCGGCCGGCCAGAACGAAATTCTGATATGGAACAAGCGGTCGCAGAGCTGCACCGCCTCCCGTTGGTCGGTGAGCGACGATTGTAGTCAGCCGCAGCCAACGGAACGAAAATATCGCTTGACAGTGCGGGGCCTTCTCATGGAAGCCCCGAACGAAGAGAGGGGTCCCGTGGAAGCGGCCTGGGCGCTCAAGTGGAAATCAACGGGGCGCGGCGCGGAATGAGGACCGCGAGGCGGAGGAAAGTTCCGGGGGACCCCTCTCTTCGTTCGGGGCTCGGTGCTGGCAACGACTGGAAGTGCAAGCGCCGCATAATCAACAGCCAGATTTTCAGAGCAGCCTCGAACGAAGAGAGCGCTCCTTTCTCGCCTTGGCTCCGCAGTGTCCTGTGCTCGAGGTAGACGCTATGCGGAGTGAAGACCGCGGGGCAGGGGTAGGCCCAAAGGACCGCTCTTTGCATTCGCGGCTCCGTGCTAAGAGGGTGCAGCCCCGAAACGTAGCGGCGACCGTCAAGGAGCGGTTGTATCGCTGTAGCGGCTCCGTCCGTGGTTGTCGCCGCGCGGCGGAACTAAACGCTGGATTGGATGCTACTTCTTGCTTGTTCCAGGGTTGGACGGGCAAGCTGACGCGGGCTAACCCGTGGCCACAGTCGGCTGCTTATTTACTCCAGATCGCTTTGACACCAATTCTCGTGAGGGAGTTTTCCCGGATTTCCCGCGTATATCGACAAAGGACGTTTTCGCTTGCGCTCGATGACGGGCTTGAGAGCGCGGAGGAGCATTAGGCGGAATGTCCCAACGAAGGAGCTTCTCTTTCGTCCGCCGGGCGAACAGGCCCGGCGGAGAGGATGAGGCCTTCGATTGCATCAGCGGCAGTGGACGAGTGGAGGCCGTTCCGGTGTGGTTTTCCCCGGCACGGAGCCACTGTCGCATGGCTGGCCGCGGGCGTTTAGTTAAGATGCCCGCGGCACTCTTTTGCCCGGCTTGAAACATGAGCCATCAAGGGCCTGGGATCGAGTCCGCCTTGCGGCCGCCCATCCAGCTTTAATACTTCCAAAGCCTTTGCCGCGCGTTCGAAACAGTCCGAAGCCCGTTTCCAGCCGGAGTTCCCCCGACCCGCCGCGCGAACGTAGATATCCCCCAGGTTGGACCACGCCCATCCCAGGTGGAAGCGAGCGTCGTCGTTGGAAGGATCTCGCGCCAGAGTCTCTTGGAAGATCGCCGTGGCATCCAGCAGATATTGAATCGCACGCTTTCCGTTTCCCGCGCTCTCGCTCGCCGGGGAAGCGGTCAATTTGAGCTTGCCGATCTCGAGCCGGGCCAGAGAGTTTTGCGGATCCGCGGCCGCCAATTCCTGCTGCAGCCCAAGCGCCTGCGCGAAGCTCTGTTCCGCTTCCCGGTCGCTGTGCCGTTCATGCTGGATCCAACCGATCTCAATGTAGTTCCAGGAAAGCTCCATTCTGGTCCGCATATCCCGCGGCGCCGCGGCCAGCCGTTCCGTGTCGATGCGCAGAGCCTGCCGGTAATGGTCGAGCGCCTCGTCGGACCTTCCGGACTCGTGGTATGCGCTGCCCAGATTGCGGTGGATTCTCGCGGTAGTACGGATCAAGGCGGCGTCACCCGGCTCACGCGCCACCGCCTCCTGATTTGCCGCCAGAGCCTTCTCATAGGCGATTGCAGGCATCGGCAGGGCGATTCTCGCCGCTGAGGTTGTACGCATCGTTCCAAAGCGCCGCTGCCTTGAAGCGGGACGTCTCGGGATGTTCCCGCGCAATGGCCCAGCGCAGTGCGGTCGCCTCCTTGCGAAGCTCGCGCCAGCGCGGCATCTCGCCTCGCTGTTCGTGAATGTCCGCCTGATGTTCGTCGGCCAGCGCCAGAGCATCCCGAAGCTGGAGATTAGTGGGATCGTCACGCAGCAGCCCTTGCAGAATCTTGCGGGCGCGTCCGAAACTCTCCAACGCACCGGAGAGATCGCCGATATTGGCGCGGCCTGGACTGCCTTGCACTTGCCCGATCTTTTCGTATGCCAGTGCGAGTTCGAGTTGCAGATCGCGGTTCTTGCCGCCCGAGGCGTCGAGGGTCTTGAGATAGACCAGGGCACGCTCCACCAAAAGCTTGCGGGCCGCCGTCGAGCCGGGCAGATCCTGAATCGCATCGTGCAGTTCGAAGACGACCGCATGCGCGAGCTGCCGCAGGTCGTTGAATCGCTCGCGCGCCTGCATACCGTGCCACCAGATGGCGCCCGCCGCGGCGATCGATAGTAGTGTCCCTACCAGAGAGACGCCGACGCCCCAGCGGTGACGCAGGACGAACTTCTTGAAATGGTAGATCGACGATCCGCGGGAAGCGAGAACGGGAAAGCCGCCCAGGTGCCGCTCGATGTCGTTCTGAAACTCTACGACGCTGCGGTAGCGCTGCTCGGTCTCTTTGCGCAGCGCCATCAGCACGATGTCGTCCAGGTCTCCCTTCAACTGCTGCGCGACAGCCGGGGAACCCGCGTCAGGCGCGCTCTTCCTCAACGCCGAACTGGGACGGGACGGCTCCTGCTCGCAGATGGCCCGGTAGGTCTCCAGGGGAGATTGTTCGTTCCGCGAGTAGGGGCTTTGGCCGGTCAGCAATTCATAGAGGACGACGCCGAGGGAGTAGATATCCGTCGACGTACTGAGTCGCTCGCCGCGGACCTGCTCGGGGCTGGCGTATTCCGGCGTCATCATGGCAACGGTCGAAGCCGGAAACTGCTCGACTAGCGGGCCCAGCGTGGAAGACGCGGGCCAGCCCGAAGTCCAACAGCTTGGGAACACCGCTGGCATCGACCAGGATGTTGCCGGGCTTGATGTCGCCATGGATGATCAATTTGCCGTGCGCGTGGGTGACGGCTGCGCAGATAGGGCGAAAGCAATTGGAGGCGCTGGCGGACGGTCAACTCGTGGGCTCTTGCGTACTCCGTGACCGGTACGCCGTCCACGTACTCCATGACGTAGTACAGCCTGCCTGTGCTGGTAGTCCCGCTATCGATGAGCCGCGCGATGTTGGGGTGCTGCAGCTCGGCCAGGACCTGACGTTCCCTGCGGAATCGCCGCGTGAATTCGGCCGATCGAGGCCCGGACTTCACGACCTTGACCGCGACTTGCTGGCGATACTCCCCATCGTCTCGTTCGGCGAGGTAGACCACGCCCATGCCGCCCTCTCCCAAGCGGCGCAGGATTCGGTAAGGTCCCGCGCGCTCGGGGTCGGCCTCCGCGGGAGAATCTTCCACCTGTCCGGCGTCTCGCCACCTTGTTACCGGAAGCGAGAAGCCGGTACCATCTTCGCCTTCGAAGCGCAGCAGATCCTGTACTTCGGAGAGGAGATCGGCGTCGCCCGCGCAGGCCTCCTCCACATAGCTCGGCCGCGCGCCGGCGGGCCGTTCCAGGGCGGCCTGCAGGACAGCCTTCACCTGCAGCCAGCGCTCCGCGTTCATTCGCCGCGTGCCCCGTTCAGCCGCCTGCGCAGCCAAAGGCGGGCAGTCGCCCACTCGCGTTCGATGGTTGCGGCCGACGCCCCCAGGACTTCAGCGGCCTCGTCAATCGTCAATCCGCCGAAGAATCGCAGTTCCACAAGCGTTGAGAGCTGCGGGTCGAGGGCGCTCATTTCGTTCAGGGCGATATCCAGATCGACGATATCGACGGGCTTAGGCATGGAGGCGGCTTGGGCCTCATTGATCTCCGTCTGGGCCAGTAGTCCAGGGCGTTTGGCTGCGTTGTGGCTTGCGGCATGATCCAGCAGAACGCGGCGCATCATGCGAGCCGCGACGCCCAGCAGTTGCGCCCGGTTGTTCCAGTCCACGCTCTCCTGCCCAATCAGGCGGAGATAGGCTTCATTCACCAGCGCGGTCGGCTGCAGAGTGTGTTGCGGGCGTTCGCGTTGCATGTAGCCCTCGGCCAGCCGCCGCAGTTCCGCGTAAACCTCGGGCATCATTTCGTCGAGTGCGGCGCGATTGCCGCTCTGAAGATCGCCGAGAAGCTTGCGGAAGCCGCTGCCCATGCCCCATTGTGCGACAAGAATTGAGGCGGATGACCTGGTTAGAAGATAATCGGGCCGTCTGAACGGTTAATTCTGCACTTTTCTCACATGGATCAGGTCGTCTGCCGCCTGGATGCTGCTGAACCAGGTACCGCGCTGGCGCGCAGACGCCGCGCTCATCTGCTCACTCATTGCCTGAGGAACTGGAATGCCGGCGGATGCAGATGCGCGGACCAATCAACTACTTGTCCGAAGACGGCGCGGCGGCGGCGGGCTTGCTTGCCGTGCTGGGCGGAGCGGGCGCAGCGGGCTTGGAACTCCCGTTTCCGTTTGCGCCGTCCGAGCCGTTCGAATCTTTCCCGGCCGTGGAACTGTGCTTGTTCGAGTAGTCGGTGATGTAGAAGCCGCTGCCTTTGAACTGGAATGACGGGGCGGTGAGCAGGCGCATGACCTTTCCGCCGCAACCCTCGTGCACCTTGACCGGAGCATCGGAGAACCTTTGCAGGACTTCGAAGACTTCGTTGCATTTGCTGCACTTATATTCGTAGAGAGGCATCGTTAGCTTTCCTGACCGAACCCAATTCCTAATACCATTATGGCCCTTCGCGAGCCATGCGGCGCATTCCGGACGATTACGGCCTGGTGCCCCGCCAACTGAAACCGGCTCGCGTTGGTGCGCGAGCCGGTGAAACACGTCTCAATTCACTCTGATGAATTCAGAGTTCCTAATGATTCGGCGGCATATTGGGGACCTCGGGCATCGCCTGCGGCTCGCCGGCTTCTGGGCCTGCGGCGTCTTGGATGCGTCCGTGGTGGCCGTTCCATTCAGTACTTCGATCGCCTTCTTCAGTACGGCGTCCTCGCCGGACTTCTTGGGCGCGGCGGGCGTGGGAGCCTGCGCGGGAGGCTCTTCTTCATCCTCGTCGATGGATTCGCCCTCGACATCGTTCACTACGAACGCGGGTACCACCGGGTTGTCCTGGATGGACTTGCCCGAAGGCGCATAGTACTTGGCGACCGCCAGCAGAACGGCCCCGCCGTCTTCCGTGGGCACCGCCTTGCGGACCGCCGCGTCTCCGAAGGTCCTTTCGCCGACCACCTGTGCCCGCTTGTTGTCCGCCAGCGCCGCGGCGACGATTTCGGCCGCGCCAAGTGTCCCGCGATTGGTCAGAACCACCAATGGACCGGCATAGATCCTCTTGCTGGGGTCCGCCTCGAAGGTCTGTTTGGGATACTTCTGGCCTTGCAGGGTAGCGATAGTGCCTTTGTCGAGGAACAGGTTCGCTACGGCGACACCCTCTTCCACGGAACTGACAGTGTCGTGCCTGAGGTCGAGCACCAACCGCTTGGCGCCTCGCTTGGTAAGATCCTTCACGGCTGCGGCCACTTCCGCTGATTTGCCCGCGTCGAGGTTTCTCACTTGAATCAAGCCCGTCTGGTCGTCGATCATCTTTGTGACCACGGGCGCAGGCTTCATTTCCGCGCGGGTCAGCTTGATAGTCGTCGGGTCCGGTTTGCGCAATCGGAGAACCGTCAGGTCCACTGTGGTTCCCGGTTCGCCTTCCAGCAGAAGGTCGGCGAAGGCCAGCGGCATGTCGCGGGTTTGGATCCCGTTCAGCGATTCGAGAATGTCACCGGTCGAGAGTCCGGCCTTATCGGCGGGTGAGCCCGGAATGGCATCCACGATATTGATTTCGTAACCGTACTTGCGGCTCAGCACCAGGCCGACTCCGGCTCGCTTCAGTTCCTTCGCATTACTGTACTGCTTGTACTGCTCGGCGCTCAGGTAACTGGCGAACGGATCGATGGAGACCAGCAGCCCGTTGATTGCGCCGAGCGTGACATTCTTCATGTCGGGCTCTTCGACGTAATCGGACTTGATCTTTCCGAGCACCTCGGCATAAACGCTCAGGTGGCGGTAAGGCGTTCCGGACTCTGCGCTGGCGACGCGGTTTTGGCCCACGACGGTGCCAGCAAGAATAAGCGCAACCACCAGAGTGGAAAGGCCTACGACGATGTACTTGAATGCTCGGTTCATGGATAGACGGCTCCGCGCCCACAATGACTCGGAGAGCCGGGACTGCTCCTGCTCAGAATTATAGCAGGCGGTGTCCAGCCAACCGCCTGCTAAGTTATAGACGCGGCATGGGGAAATCGGTTGTAAAAACCTTTACGGCACGACGCAATTCGGCAGCCAGATCTGAGGACGGAGCAATGGTTGCAACGCCGCCGCACCGGATTCCTGGCTGGGAAACGCGCCGGAACAGTCAAAAGACCGACGGTTGCCCCTCGGCGATCGCCGCTTCCAGAAACGCTTCGAGCACCTGGATCCTGGAAACGGCCAAGGCGCGTGCGCGCTCCAGCCGGAGTCGTCCCGGCAGATGGGAACAGTTGCGCCGCAAGTTCTCGGTCACCGAGGTGAAGTCCGGAAATCGCGTGTCCCGCCCGACTTTGCTGACGGCCCGCAGGATGCCCACTGCGCCGAGCTGCTCCAGAATGTCGGCGTCTCGAACGATGAGGCCTTCGATGGTCTGGGGCTCCGCCGAAGGTTGGTGAGTGCGGATCGCTTCGACGACGGCGCCGATTTTGTGCGCCGGGAATCCGACGGACGCGAGAACCTGCGGCGTCCGGTCCATGCTGTAAGCGACGTTGTCCCAGCGCGCCAATTCCGCCGGATCCTCCGGCCGGTGGCCGACGAACACGCCGAGATCGTGCAGCCAGACCGCGGCATAAACAACGTCGTCGTCGTAGTCCACGCCCTCGCCAATTCGTTGCGTCAGGGCGTACATCCTGGGCTGGTGCCCATACTTGTCCACCGGCCGCGCCTCGCGGCGGATGTATGCCGCAATGGCGTCCCGGAATGCGATCTGAGAGCTCATCCGCTTACCAGCGTAAACCTCTGGGCACTTGGGCCGAAATCTGCCGCCAAGCCCGGCCTTTCGGACTTCGCCGGAAGCCTCGCGCGTCCGTTCCTGATAAGCTGTGACTTCGTGCACTGGCACTCAGGGTCCGGGGAGGGCTTGGCCCCTGAGGTTAGAGCCGGGTCGACGAAAAATGCTGTGGGAATGACCGGGAAGTAGGGACTGCACTTGAGGCCGCACCGCTGCGCACAGAATCGCCCGAATCAATTTCCGCTCGCTTGCGGATCTTCCGGTACCCTCAGGCGCAAAATCTGTCATAATCGTTCAAAGTCATTCAAAATCGTCTAAGGAATGGCACCGGTCATGGGATCATCGCCCCTCATCAATCGCTCGGCCGTCGAAGACATCGTTCGCCAGATTGTCTCGAAGCGCTTCGGCCCCTCCGGCCAACCCGAAGCGCCCAAGCTGGTTGTGGATGCGTCGGCGCGCCACATGCACCTGTGCCGCGAGGACCTCGACCGCTTGTTTGGCCCCGGTTACGAGCTGACGGTCTATCGCCCGCTCTATCAGGAGGGCCACTATGCGGCGAATGAGATGGTCACCATCATCGGACCGCGCAGCAGGCTGATCTCGAATCTGAGGATTCTCGGTCCGCTCCGCGACCGCTCGCAGGTGGAACTGGCTTTCACCGACGCCATCAGCCTGGGACTTCCGAACATCCCGATCCGGCTCTCCGGTGACATTGCCGGCACCCCTGGCGCCTTCATCATGGGGCCGAAAGGGATGGTCGAGTTGAAGGAAGGCGTGATTCGCGCCGCCATTCACGTCCACATGAACCCGGCGGAAGCGGCGTATTACGGCGTGAAACACAAAGACATTATGAAGTTGCGCGTGGGCGGAGACGCCGGCGTAACTTTCAATCGGGTGCACGTGCGCGTGGACCCGAAGGTGCGGCTGAACGTGCATATGGATACCGACGAGGCCAACGCCTGCGGGCTGCACCTCGCTAAAGAGATCGAGCTGATCAAGTAGGAGAACCCGAGAGATGAATCAAGCGCTAGGAATGATCGAAACCAAGGGCATGGTCGCGCTCTTCGAAGCGTCGGACGCCATGCTGAAGGCCGCCAACGTCACCTTTACCGGCTGGGAAAAGGTGGGCAGCGGCCTGGTGACCGCCTTCGTTGAAGGCGATGTCGCCGCAGTGAAGGCCGCTACCGACGTCGGCGCCGCCGCCGCGCGCCGCGTGGGCGAACTCTCCTGCGTGCAGGTGATCCCGCGCCCGCACGACGACATTTCGCTGTTCTTCAAGAAGAACTCGAAGAAGGAAGCGGCCGCCGAACCGGACCCCGGCACGGCCGTCGGCTTGATTGAAACCAGGGGTCTCACCGGGCTGGTTGAGGCCAGTGACGCCATGGTCAAAGCCGCCAGCGTGCAGCTCGTCCGCACCATTCAGATCGGCGGCGGCTATGTGACCGCCATCGTACGCGGCGACGTCGGCAGCGTTCGTGCGGCCGTTGACGCCGGTGCCAGCGCCGCTCGCCGCGTGGGTGAACTGGTGGCTTCGCACGTCATCCCTCGCCCCCATGAAGGGCTCGTTGAAGGCATGCTCCGCTAGATGGCCGCAAGGGGACTCAAAATGGAACTCACTAGCATCGGAATCATCGAAACCAAGGGCCTCGCAGCGCTGATATGCGCCACCGACGCCATGTTGAAGGCGGCCAAGGTCGAATTCAAGGGCTACAAGAATGTCGGCAGCGCTTACTGCTCGGCCTTCGTCACCGGCGACGTCGCTTCCGTGAAAGCCGCTGTCGATGCGGGCGCCGCAACTGCGCGGACGGTCGGAGAGCTGATCAGCGTGCACGTCATCGCTCGTCCGCACGACGAGTTGAAGACCGTACTGCCAAAGTAACTCTCATGTTTCTGGCGAAGGTCATCGGCAACGTCGTCGCGACTCAGAAGAGCCCTGAGTTTCAGGGCATGAAGCTGCTGCTCGTTCAGCCCTACATCAACCGCGAGAACGAGCTCGTGGCCTCGGGCAGTTCGATCGTGGCAGTGGATAGCGTGGGCGCGGGGCTGGGCGAATGCGTGCTCTTCACGCAAGGCAGCTCGGCGCGGCTGACGCACAACACGAAGGGCGCGCCGGTGGACGCCGTGATCGTCGGCATCGTGGACAGCGTGGAAGTGGGCGGGCATACCGTCACCAAGCCATAAAGGCAGGTGAAGCTCAATGACGGGAAGCGAGAGATTATGACGGGCAATAGGGAACAACTGATCGCCGAAATTGCGCGCGAAGTGGTTGCGCGCCTGCAGAGTCAAGCTCAAGGCGGCGAGCCCGCGAAGGTGCCCGCCGCAACCGGAGACGGCGTATTCGCGACGGTGGACGAGGCGGTCAAAGCCGCGGCCGAGGCGCAGAAACGCATCGCGGCGCTGAACCTGGGCGATCGCGGCAAGATCGTCGACATCATCAAGCGGCTGTGCACGGAGAACAGCACCGAGTGGGCCCGCAAGGAACTGGAAGAAACCGGCCTGGGGCGCCTGGATCACAAGATCGAGAAGCTCAAGAACGTTCGCAACGTGCTCGGCGTCGAGGCGATGAGCAGCGGTGTTCGCAGCGATACCACGGGCCTGCTGATTATCGAGCACGCGCCCTGGGGCGTCATCGGCATGGTACTCCCGGCGACGCACTCCGTGCCGACCATGGCGAGCAACGCGATCAACGTAATTGCAGCCGGCAACACGGCCGTCTTCAGCCCTCATCCGGCCGGAGCGAAGATCGCCGCCCTGGCCCTGCAAGTCTTCAACCGCGAGATCGAGCGCGAACTGGGCATCCGGAATTCCATTACGACGGTTGCCAGCGCCAGCATCCGCTCGGCCGAAGAAGTCTTTCATCACCCCGGCGTAGCTTTGATCTGTGTCACAGGCGGTCCGGCCGTGGTGCGCGCGGCGGCCAAGTCGGGCAAGCGTGTGATCGCTGCCGGTCCGGGCAATCCGCCCGTGGTGGTGGACGAGACCGCCGACCTGGACAACGCGGCGAAGTCCATCGTGATTGGCGCTTCGTTCGATAACAACCTGCTCTGCATCGCGGAGAAGGAAGTGTTCGTGGTCGCCTCGGTCTTCGATGCCTTCATCTCCGCGATGAAGCGCGCCGGCGCCTACGAGTTGAACGTCGCCGCCATCGACCGGCTGACACAGGCCGCCTTCACGTTCGACACCGATGGCAAGGGCTGCGGGCACGCGCACCTGAAGAAAGAGTTGATCGGCAAAGACGTCCCGGTGCTCGCCGCCGCGGCCGGAGTCCAGGTCCCCGCTGGAACGGATCTGTTGTTCGGGCAGACGGCCGAAGATCACCCCTTCGTGCAGGAGGAGCAGATGATGCCCTTCGTGCCGATCGTGCGCGTGCCGGACGTAAACGCAGCTATCGCTGCCGCGTTGAAGGCCGAACACAACTATCGCCACACGGCGCTGATGCACTCGCGCAACATCGACAACATCACCAAGATGGCCAAGGCGATGAACACGACGTTGTTCGTCCAAAACGCTTCCTGCGGCGCGGCGCTCGGCGCGGACGCTCCCAGCTATCTGAGTTTCTCCATCGCCACGCCAACGGGCGAGGGCGTCACAACGCCGATGACCTTCACGCGCGAGCGCCAGATCGTGATCGGCGCGGGCGCTTTGCGGATGATCTGACGGACTGATTATGTTCCTGGCGCGCATCGACGGGACGATCACCTCGACGGTCAAGCACGAGACGCTCCAGGGCTGCCGTTTTCTCGTCGGCCAGCGACTCGACGCCGATGGGAGCGACATCGGCGAGCCGTTAGTTCTTGTCGATACCTTGGGTGCGGCGCACGGTGCGACGGTTCTGGTCACCACCGACAACGAGGAGTTGCGGAACAGGGCAGGGAATACGACACCCGCGCGCATGATCGTTTTCGGAATCGTGGATTACGCGGTCGGGCAAGCTGTGGTGGGGCAGGCCTTCAGCCCCGCAAATCAAATCAACGCCAGGAGTCCCCAATGAGACTCGGCATCGTGCGCGGCAGCGTGGTTCTGAGCGAGGCGATCCCCTCACTGCGCGGAACGCGAATGGTGATTGTCGAACCCGTGACCGCCGCGAATCTGGAATCGAAAAACGGACTCGGCGGAGGAAAGGCCTTGGTCGCCGCCGATCGGCTGGGGCCAGGCATTGGACAAATGGTTGGATTCGTGGAAGGGCGAACGGCCGCGAATCCGTTCTCGCCCGTGGATGTTCCGGTGGACGCATACTGTGCGCTGATCGTCGATGAAGTCGACTATCGGCCGCCTCGTCCCCAAGGGGCAAAACCCGAGGGTCGAAAAGATAGGAAGGTGCGGAAATGACAAGCTTCGATCTGACTCAGTATAAGGTCGTCACCATGGACGACATCGAAGCCGCGGTTAAGGCGGGCGCGACCGAACTGCTGGTACGCGATGGCGCAATTCTGACTCCGTCCGCGCGCGATGCGATCACTGCAAAGAATCTGACCCTCAAGAGCTCTGGCGCCGGTCAAACGGCCGGCAAAACAGAGCCCAAGTGGGATGCGCTCTTCCATTCGCCCGAAGCGGAACTCATCAAGGCCGAAATCGTCGCCGTCGGGAAGAAGCTTTGGCAACGCATGTATGTCGATGGCAATGGCGGCAACATCTCCTACCGTCTAACGCCCGAGGCCGTCATCTGCACGCCGACGTTAGTCAGCAAGTCGGACCTGAAACCCGAGGACCTCTGCCTGGTGGACCTCGCCGGCAAACAGCTCGCCGGCGGAAAGCCGCGCACCAGCGAGATTCTGATGCACATGGAGATCTACAAGGAAGTGCCCCATGCGAAGGCCGTGGTCCACTGCCACCCGCCGCACGCCACTGCGTATGCCATCGTCGGCCGCGTTCCTCCCACCTGCATCATTCCGGAATTCGAAGTCTTCGTCGGACGCGTCGCGCTGTCTCCGTACGAAACGCCGGGTACCCAGAAGTTTGCCGAGACCGTGATCCCCTTCGTCAAAGACCACAATTGCCTGCTGCTTTCCAACCACGGCATCGTCTGTTGGGCCGACACCGTGACGCACGCCGAATGGTATGCCGAAGTTCTGGATACCTACTGCTGGACTCTGATGAACGCGGCGCAACTCGGCGCGCCCATCACGACCATCTCGCCTGAGAAGACCTCCGATCTGCTGGCCATCAAGCAGCGTCTCGGCTTGCCCGATGCTCGCCATGACATGAAAGAGTGCCAGCTCTGCGATATGCCGGAACCCGGTTCCATGATCGCCGTTCCTCCACACACGCCATGTTCGGCCAATGCCGCCGGAGAAGATACCGAGGCGCTCATCCAAGCCGTGACCGACGCTGTGATGGCGGCTCTCGCAGGCAAAGCCACGACCAAATGAAAGCGACTGGCCGCCAACTGAAGATTCGCCAACTGCTCGACTCGCAGGAGTTCGTCGACCTCGACACGCTGTGCCGTGAGCTGGATGCATCGGAGTCTTCGGTGCGCCGCGACCTGATCTCGTTGGAGGGCGACGGAGTCCTGAAGCGCGTTTACGGCGGCGCCATGGCCACGCAATCGCAGGATCATCAGCTCGACTTCGCCTGGCAAAGCACCCGCATGGCCGAGGAGAAGAAGCGGATCGCCGCGTTAGCGGCAGGACTCGTGGAAGACGGCCAGACCATCGTTCTCGACGGCGGCTCCACGGTCGCGGCCGTGGCGCGTTTACTCACCAGCCGGTCTCTTCACGTCATCACGAACTCTCTGCCCATCGCGGAAATCTTCAGCGAATCGCGCAATATCGAAGTGACCATCACGGGCGGGTATCTCTACCCCAGGATCCGCGCCACGCTAGGCCCGCTGTGCGAACAGATGCTCGGCGGCGTGACCGCCGATCTCCTGATCATGGGTATTGGCGGCATCACGACCGAGGGCTTCAGCAATACCAACACGCTGGTGGTGGGTCCGGAGCGCAAGATGATTGAAGTCTCGCGCAAGGTGATTGTCGTCGCCGACCATACTAAGTTCGGCAGACGCGCCGTGCTGCACCTCGCGCCGCTCGATGTCGCCGATGTGGTCGTCTCAGACACCGATTTGGAGGACCAGCATCGCGACGATGCTGCGCGCCCACGGAGTTGAACTGCTGCTCGCGTGATGTATTGCATGTTCTGGCAGCGCAATCACACGGCGCGAGGACAGAGTCAAGAAGACGCAAAAGACCAATCGGGCGGAATGGCGGATCCGATCGCGCCGCGGCACCGGCTCCGCAAGCCCCAATACTGTTCACTTACAAGGCAATTCTGGTGGGGCAGACGATCGGTTCTTGTCGTCTCCCGAGGCTCTGGATGCGACAGACCACGAAAGGCGATAGTCCGCACACAGTGAACAGTATTGCGGCTAGCCCAGAAAGCCAAGTGTCTTCTGCTGGAAGTTGCCGAGGTTCGGGAAGATCGAGCCCAGCTTCGACGGATCCACGCCAAACCAAGTGGCAAAGGTAGCTCCGTACTGATCGATCGACGTGGTCGGAATCCAGCGTCCCTCCCCGCCGGCGTCGTTGTCGCTGCCGACGGCAATTACGGGGAATGTGCCGTACATCGCCTGGCCCGGCTTGAGCGCACCGCTCACGATGAAGTGATGCCCGCCCCAGGCGTGATCGGTGCCGCCGTTCGAGTTTGGCAATAAGGTGCGGGTGAAATCCGACTCTGTAAACAGCGCCACCTGATCCGCGATGCCCCAAGCCTTCAACTGGTCGTAGAACGCCTTGATCGCGAGGGAGAGGTCTTTGAAGAGCGTGTCCTGCGTGCCGAGTTGGGCGGTATGGGTGTCGTAGCCGCCCTGAGACGCGAAGAAGACCTGGCGGTTCATGGCGAGGCTGCCGCGGACTTGGATAATCTTGGCTACCTGCGCCAATTGCTGGCCGAGATTGCTGGCCGGGAACGTGACGGTCAGTGCGGGGGCTCCGGTCGTCGCTTTGCTCAGAGTGTCGGCGTTCGCGATCCCGCTGTCCATGATCTGCTGAGCGTTCTGAACCAGCGTTGCGCCCGAGTCCAGCGTCAGCAGCACTTGCAGGGCCTTGTACCTCGCCTCCGATGCAGCGTCCTTGCCAAATCCCTGCAAGCCGAGAGCGCGGTTCGGGATGACGGTCGCGGGCAGCGTTGAGGCTCCCACTCCGAAGACGGCATTGCCGGCCACGGATACCACCGTGGGAAACGTGGAGGGCTGGTTCATTTGTTCCACGAGGTCCGCCAATCGTCCGGCCCACCCGGTGGAGGACTGACCCGCGATGTTGGAGGTCTGCCACTCGGTCTGCTGATCCAGGTGCGAGAACAGGTTGTTCGGTGTCGGCGCCGAATGCGCCAGATATTGCGCGCGAGTGGTAGGCTGCACCAGACTCCCCACGTTGGCTAGGATCGCGAGGCTCTTTTCCTGGTTGATCAGGGTAGCAAGGTCCGCCAGCGAGGGATGGAGCGCATACTGCTCCGTCGGGGATACCTGAAAAACGTTCGCCGTCAAGGCGGCGTTCATCGGCAGGGCCAGGTTCTTACGCAGATTGGTGTACTCGGTGAAGCGCGCGGTGTCATACGGAACCACCGCGTTGTTGCTGTCGTTGCCGCCGAACAGAAAGACGCATACCAGCGCTTTGTAACTTGTTGCCGCGGGCGCGGCATAGGCGTTCACGAGGCCCAACCGGGCCAGGGTTCCAGCGGAGCATAACGCCCCGAGACCGGGAACGGCGCGGAGAAGTTGTCGTCTCGAAATCATGTTTTCAGCCCTCCATTCCTAGCGTGTCACCTGGTATTGCTGCGAACTCGCGGCGAGATACAGCGCCGTTTGCGCTACGCCTTTCGCATTCGGTTGCGCACCGATTGCCGCACTCAGGACGCTTCGCATCTGGGTATCCATCGAACCGTGCAGGAGCATGGCGTCAATCCAATTCAGCAGCGAACCAGGGGTTGCGGCCAGCGTGACGAAGGGGCTCAAGTCCAGCGCGACGCCACTGATCTTGCCATAAACCAGGCTATTCACGAAGTCGGCGCGCGCCATCGCCAGCGAGCCGCTATCAAGCTGAAACTCGGGCGCATCGATGGTCGTTTTCGGGATGACATACGACGGAGCGAAGTAGCTGAACACGGTCGGAGGAAAGAAAACATTCTGGCCCAGCGCGTTCGCCGCGCCGGCCAGGCCGTTGGACTCGGCAACGCTCGCGCCCAACGCTCGAACCAGACCGGTGATGAAGAGCACCGGTTCGCGCAGTTGCCCATCGAACGAGGCGGGCGCGGAGGAGTCGTCGCCGGCCCGGGCCTCCGGATGCAGCAGGATCGCCCGCAGCACCTGCTTCAGGTCGCCGTCGCTGGCCTCGAAGGCGGCCGCAACGTCCTTCACATACTGTGGCGATGGCTGACCGGTCACAAAGTGCTGAATCAGGCTGCGGCTGATAAACGGCGCCACATTCGGGTGACGATAGATAGCGTCCAACGCCTGGCGAAGATCCGTCTCCGCGCTTTGTCCGGCCGGAATGACAACGCTGTTGAACAGATTCTTCTGAAACGGATCGTGATGCCCTTCAAAGGCGACCATCGGCGCATCCCAGTTCGCCGGATTCGTCCACTTGGAAGTCGCGCCGGGCGGAGGAGCGTAGGTCCATCCAGTTAAGACACGGGACAGTTCCTCGATTACCTCCTGGTCGTAAGTCGCTACCGGCTGGCCATTGGCGCCGAGTTGTGGAGAAGCGTCGGGATTCAGTTTCTGGAGGCCGATCGTGAACAACTGCAGGACCTCCCGCGCATAGTTCTCGTTCGCGCCGTTCCCCGGGGTGGGCTTGTTGTTGTTCACCATGTCGAGGTAATGCCCCATCGCCGGGCTTAACGTGACGTCCTCCATAAGCGTGCGGAAGCGCCCGAAGGCGTCGCTCTGCATCATTCGGATATATGGGAGCATCTGTTCGGGACGATTCAGCTTCACGCCTGAGACGACCCACATCTCCAACAGCGCCCAGGCCATCCGTTGACGCAACTGATCGGAGCCGGAAACTGCGTTCACGAAGAAGTGTTGCTGGGTTGGCAACCATTGGGTTTTGCCGGTGCTGTCGGGAACCGGGTTTGGGTAAGTTGAGGGCGGATAGGCAAACTGCTCATTCAGAAACCCGTCAAACCCAAGCGTCTGCACACGCCGGATGAGGCCGGGCGTGGGGCCGAAGGTGGTTTGCTGCAGGAAACGAACGGCGGCGCGTTCGGAGAGAAGCCGGCGGACCGGGGTCTGGGCGGCCAGGGACAAATCAAAGGCGAACAGGCTAAGTACCGGAAACGCCAGAACCAGGCATAAGTTCCTTTGCATCGCGAGATCCTCCTGAACCCGGGGCAGCGCCCTGGTTCCTTGTTGTTGAACCGCTGCACCCTCAAGTAAGAAATCTCACGTCCCCAACCGTGGTCTTTGCCACGTTTAAGCTCTACGGCGGCCGTTGGGCGGCACGCCCATTAACCAGAGATTCTGGGGATCCGGCTGAAGATTCGGCGATTTCGTTAAGCCGGAGTTACATCCCTGGGGTGTCAGCACTACCGTGCGCACTCGGCCGAACGAATTCCGCTGAGGAAACAGCAGGTCCCCACGACAACGCGCAGGTGGCGTTAGCAGACTGTGGCAATAGTCCGTTTTGCGGGGAACACGGCATTTTCGCGCGTTTTAAATCAATAACTTACGGGAACCGTTTCTGACGATTTCGACTTCTACCACAGGCTGCTAAGCCCGCGATCTCTCACGCTAATCCCGGTTCGTCTGGAACCTGAACTGTTACCCCGAAAACGGACGATGCTCATGCTGGGGTTGGTATCCTGAGGTTTCGGGCTCCCTCCTGATGTGCTCCCGCAGTAACTTCGTAGCGTTTTCATTCTGTCTCGCGGCTCTCAGCCTGGCCTCTTGCGGCCCGACCGGAGAGCACGAGCCCTCGTTTGGTGAGGCTTGGGTCGCGCCCTCGACGCTGCAGGTGCGGAAGGAACTCGCCCTGCGCGCTCCTGTTTCGGTGACCCTGAGCCATGGCGACAAGGTCGATCTGCTCGCCCGGCGGCGGCGATTCGTCAAGATCCGGGCTTCCAACGGCGCCGAAGGCTGGACCGATTCGCGTCTGCTGCTGTCCGCCGACGCGCGCGACAAATTCCAGGACCTGCAGGACCGTGCTGCCGCGGCGCCCTCGCTCGGCCAGGCCACGGTGTTGGACGCTGTGACCGTTCACTCGGCGCCCTATCGCCAGGCCCCGGCCCTGTTCCAGATTCCTCCCAAAACGAGCATAGAGGTCCTCGCGCACCAACGCTTCGAACGCTTGCCGTGGGATCCGCCTCCCCTGTTGGAGGAGTTGGCGCTGAAACCCAAAGCGGCGAAAAAGAAGAAAGAGCCGCCCAAGATCCCGCCGCCGCCCCCAGGTCCGCCGCCCGCGGTGCCCGACGACTGGCTGCTGCTGTCCGGGTATCCGCAGGACTACCTGCCCGGCGAGAAACCGAACGAGCCGCCGCCCGCGCCGCCTGCTCCTCCGGCGATGGACGACTGGACCCTGGTCCGCTATGAGAGTGGACACGCGGGTTGGGTCCTCGACCGGCTGCTGTACCTCTCGATTCCCGATGAAGTGATTCAGTACGCCGAGCGGGCCCGCATCGTCGCGTACTTCCAGCTCGGCTCTGTCCGGGACAAAGAGTTGGTCAAGCCGGTGTGGCTGTGGGCGGCGCAGTCCGCCTCGGCCCGCAACCTCGAATTCGATTCCCTGCGCATCTTCACCTGGAGCGTGCGGCGGCATCATTATGAAACCTCATGGATTGAGCACAGTGTGAAGGGCGTTGGCCCCGTCACGCTCATACGCGAAGGCCAGAACATCACGGGATTCCGTACTTACGCGATTGAAAAAGACGGCAAGACGATGCGGCGGGAATACGCGCTCCAGAACAACCGGGCGCGCATCTTCGCCCGTGTGGCCGAGCAGCCGCCCGGGCCCTGGTTCGTCGCGCCGCAAAAGGTTAGCCAGCCCACAACGTTTGCGGAAACCGTCGAGTCGCTGAGTCTCTGGCAGAAGACGAAGCAGTGGGTCAGTCGTCTCCGCGCAGGCCCGTCCCACTGAAATTGAGACGGTCCATGTTCAGGAATTCCTGGATGTCGGGATTGTCCGAGGCTTCGAGGCCCGCTACGGGGCCGAAGTAGATCACCCGCCCCTTGTGAAGAAACGCCACCTGGTCCGCCACCTTGCGCATCAGGTCGAGCTCGTGCGTGACGACGACCGAAGTCAGCCCGAGTTGCTTCTTCAGCCGCAGCATCAGGTTGCCCAGATGATCGGACATGATGGGGTCCACCATCGTCGTGGGCTCGTCGTAGAGCACGCATTCCGGCTGCGCGGCCAGCGCCCGCGCGATGGCTACTGCACGCCGGTAGCCGGTGGAGAGGTCGGCTGGATACACGTCCACGTAGTCGGCGAGATCCACCATTTCGAGCAGCCCGTGAACCACGTCTTCGCGGTTCTGTGAATTGTAGTCCTCGCGAAGTTCGAGCGAGAACAGGATGTTCTCCCCCACGGTCAGCGAGTCGAACAGCGCGCCGCTCTGGAAGACCATGGTCACCTTGCGGCGGATCTGTCGCAGTTCGGCTTCGCGCATGCCGGTGATGTCCTGGTGGGCGACGATCACGCGGCCTTCGTCGGGCTTCATAAAGCCCATGATATGATGCAAACTGACGCTTTTGCCCACGCCGCTGCGCCCAATGATCGCCAGTGTCTGGCCGGGGTCTAAATGGAAGCTGCAGTCGACTAAAATGGGCCTGTCGAACGTCTTAGAGACGTGGCGGAACTCGAGATAGTGCGGATGGGCGTCGTTCAAAGCTCAATCCCCGGCATCCAGCATAGCGTCCCAGTCCTCGGGACGGTTCACGTTCGCCGTCAGGCCCGGATGGCCGCTTTCCCAGCCGTCCTGTTCCCAATGGACTACCTCCCATTGTGCCAGCAGATCGCGCATGCGCAGCCGGCCCTCGCGCAATTCCAACTGCACTTGCGGCAGAAGGCGGCGATGATAAACCGCACACAGCGGTTCGGGACTGCAGTCGGACCGCACCGCCGCGCAGACGTCCGCGCCGGCTTGGATGGCTGTTTGAACAAAATCTCGAAGAGCCTCGGCGCGGAGTCGGGGCATGTCGCAGGCCACCACGAGGTTCAACTGGCAATCGGAGTGGCGCAGCGCGGCCTCCAATCCGCTCAAAGGCCCCAGCCCTGGACACGCTTCACCAATGGCCGGCAGGTTGAGGCTCGCGTAGCGTTCCGGGGCCCCCACCAGCGTCACATTCCCGACAGTCTGGCAGACCTGCGACGCCACCCATTCGATCAAAGTAGCCCCTCGCCAGGACAGCAACGCCTTATCCGTGCCCATCCTGCGGCTGCTCCCGCCGCTCAACACGTAACCGCGGACCCGCAAGTCCTCCTGGCAGCCGGGTTTTCGCACGATCCGAAGCGGCATGAGAGAATCGTAGCAGCCGCCTCGCCCGAATTGTCGGAGACAGTTTCTCGACCGGTTCAACCTTGTTATGCCGTATAATCGAACAAACAAGTTCATGTGCTATTGTTCTGTCGGGGCGATGCTTATACTCTCGACGGCTATTCGGGCGCAGTCCGTTCCTGGTGCTCCGCCGGCTCCGGCCGTGCGGACAGCGAGCGTCGTTCGCGCGGACGCCCGCACCGGACGTCTGGTCCGAAGCGTCATGGTTACCCCTGCTACGCCGAAGCTCGGGTCTGCCGCCGCCAAGGGTACTCCGGAAGCGGGTATGAAGGCCGCTGAGCCACGCCAATTTTCAGCCCTTGCGGGAACTGGTAAACCGCGAGGTGAGTGGTTCGGCAACGCGCTACGGCATCGATCCTCTGCTGGTGCATTCGGTGATTCGCGTGGAGAGCAACTACAATCCGGTGGCCATCTCGCCCAAGGGCGCGGAAGGGCTGATGCAGTTGATGCCCGCGACCGGGCGGCGGTTCGGGGTGTCCAACTCCTTCGACGTTCACGAGAATATCGATGCCGGCGTGAAGTATCTGAAGTACCTACTGGACTTGTTTGGCGACGACAAGCTCGCCATCGCTGCGTATAACGCGGGCGAATCGGCCGTGATGCGCTACGGCAACGTTCCGCCGTACCCCGAAACCGTGGACTACGTTTATCGCGTCCGAAAAGCTCGCGACGCGGCCCGGCTGAACGCGCCGGTGGCAAAGGCCGCCCTCGTACCGGAGCCCGATCCCGGACCGCCTCCGGCTCGTGCGGTGGAAGCCTACGTGGATGAAGAGGGGCGCATCTGTATGAGGACACGCTGAGGCGGAGGCCCGACTGAAGTCAGAACTCTCCATCGGCGCACATTTCGCGACGGCGCGGCCCATTTCGGGCTGCGATCCGAAGCGGATAGCTTTGCTCCGACTGGCCTCGACGACGCTCCTCGCCGGGCTTTCGATCCTCCCGTTGTCCGCTAAGCCGGCCGCCATCGCCGCGGTTCATTACTACTCCACCGCCCGGTCCACCACCATCACGGTGGAACTGGACGCGCCCGTACGGCCCCTCACTCAGCACCTGGAGAATCCGCCGAGGGTCGTCATCGACCTGCTGGATACGCGCATTCATCTTCCGGGAAAAGGGACGCGGACATTTTCGGTCAGCGACGGGTTGGTGCGGCAGATTCGAGTGGCGCAGAATACGGTGAAGAACGCGCGGCTCGTACTCGATTTGGAGCACGACGCGTTTGTGACCATCACGCCGCACCAGAAGCCCCAGCGGTTGAACATCGAGGTACGGTTCAGAGCGGGCCGTTCGGCGGATGATGCCGCAGCCGAGCCCGCGCCGGCTCCCGAGCGTGGAACGCCGCCTGCAGCGCCGGTTTCAAAGCCGCCCGGCTCGGCGGCTTCCAAGCCTGCGCTAATCCCGGCATCCAAACCGGCCGCCGAACCGACATCGCCCCGCTCCCGCGCAGCGCGAGGAACCCTCGAATGCGCAGCCCGCGGCGTCGTCCCCAGCGACCCCATCTAAAGAACAGCCCGCCAGGGAACCAGCCGCCGGTGACAAGCTAGAGAAGTTTCTGAAGGATCCCCCGCCTACTCCTTCGAAGGATGGCTCTTCGACCAGACCCGGTCCGCCTTTGACGCTGTCCGGTCTTGGCCCCAAACCACTTCCCGCTTCCGCCAATGCAGGGGGAGGCCGCTCTCTGACGCGTGCGCTCGGGCTCAAGCTCGGGCGTGTCGTAATCGATGCGGGCCACGGCGGCCACGATGAGGGAACGCGCGGACCGACCGGTCTGCTTGAGAAGGACCTGGTCCTGGATGTCGCGCTGCGCCTTGGCGCGCTGGTGGAACAGCGCCTCGGGGCCGAGGTGGTTTACACCCGATCGGAAGACGTCTTCGTCCCGCTGGAAGAGCGTACCGCCATCGCAAACCGGGCGGAGGCCGACCTGTTCCTGTCCATCCACGCCAACTCTTCGCCGATCAAGAGCATTTCCGGTTCGGAAGTCTACTTCCTGAGCTTCGCCACCTCCAAGGAGGCGTTGGACCTGGCTGGACGCGAGAACGCGGGGACGAACAAGTCGATCCACGAGCTGCAGGACCTGCTCAAGAAGATCGCGCTGAACGAGAAGGTCACCGAATCGCAAGAGTTCGGCGCCCGCGTGCAGCGCGAACTTTACGTCACCTGGAACCGTCTGAGCGGGACGACCCGGAATCGCGGAGTGAAGAAGGCGCCGTTTGTGGTCCTGATCGGTGCGCGCATGCCATCAGTGCTGTCCGAAGTCGGCTTTATCAGCAATCCCCACGACGAGGCTCTGCTGAAGCGAGGCGACCAGCGCCAGCGCCTGGCCGACGCGCTCTTCCGCGGCGTAAATGCGTACGCCTCTACCCTGAGCCACATGGAAGAGCCGAAGCCCACCAAGCGCGCCGCTCGATAAGGCCCAATCAAGTTACAGGATTGCAGCCGAGGCTCATTCGCGGTATGATCATACTGGGAGTATGAAATGGCTACTGTCGAACGTGTGACGGTGACCCTACCTAACGACCTGGTCAGAGACATCGACCGGCTAGAGAAGAACCGCAGCAAGTTTGTCGCCGAGGCCATTCGCCGCGAACTCCATCGCCGGCGCCGTGCAGAGCTTCACCGGTCGCTCAATAGCCCCCACCCTGAAAGCGTCGAACTCGCCGATCGGGGACTTGAGGAATGGAGCCGTGGCTTGCCCGAAGAAGATGCTGGGACGCTGGTCGACGCCGGTGGCGGGAAGCCAGTTGTCTGGGTGCCCGGCGAGGGCTGGGTGGAGGAGCGGAAGTGAAGCTTGGTCGCGGCGCAGTCGTTGTCGTGGAACTCGACCCGACACTCGGTCACGAACAACATGGCGTGAGGCCCTGCATTATCGTGAGCGACCCGGATGTTATAAGTGACCAGCGCTTTCCGCTTGTGTGCGTAGTGCCGGTGACGGGAACTCCCGGCGAGGGACTGCTCTACCCGCCGCTCGCGCCTGGCCAGAGTGGCCTCGTGAAGGAATCTTTTGCACTGATTGACCATCTGCGATCAATCGATAAGCGGAGGATCAGGCGGGTGTTTGGTCAGATTCCGCAAACGGAAATGGCCGCCATTGATGGGGGGCTATCGCTCTTCCTCGGCCTTGGCGGCTACCTTCAAGGGCTGGATGAGCCGGTCCAGTGACGGGCCGGTGATGAGTAGGCGTAATCCGCGCATCCCGCTTTGGCGTCACGGCGCGAATGATCGCGCCTGCCAGGCGGAGATCGACGCGAAGAGAAGCCTTCCTTGCGTTTCCTCGCCGAGAAGACGCAATGAAGGCTCAGTTCAAGACCTGAGGCAGGGAACCGCTCGGGCTTACGCGCTGAAGCTGGAACCGCAGCCGCAAGTGGACTTCACGTGCGGATTATTGAATTTGAAACCGGAACCTTCCAGGCTTTCCACGTAATCCACTTCCGCGCCGTCCAGATACAGCATGCTGGCCTGGTCGATGAACACCTTGAGCCCTTCGAACTCATAGGTCTTGTCGAGCATGCCGGGGGCGTTTTCGAAAGCCATCGAATAGCTGAAGCCCGAACATCCGCCGCCGACGACGGCGATGCGCAGGCCGCTCGGTTTCGGTTCCTGGGCATCCAGGATTTCTCTCACTTTGCCCACGGCTACCGGGGTCAGGTTGATCATTAGTCTTCAAACCTCCATACGAAGATATCCAGATTGTCCATTTTAGCACTCGGATAACCTTCCTTTCCAATTGATGCTCGGACGGCCGGAAAGGAGCCCGGAGTGGCAGAAAAGTGCGTCCGATCTGTTATCTTGGGTCATGTTGAGCCGCGCAGGCATTGGGCCGGAGGAATCGGCAAAGCGTTGAAACCGTACGCGGAGGTCATCCGTCAGACCCTGTGTATGAGCGGATACGCCAGCGTACTTCCCATTCCCGGCGTCGGCATTGCGGCGGAGGAGAGCCGTCCCGGCAAAACTCGCGTGGATTATCGCAAAAGCGAAGAAGCCGATCTGGTCCGTAGGGTGCAGGCCCACGACGAACTCGCGTTCCGCGAGGTCGTGGACCGGTATCAAAGCAAGGTTTTCAACATCATTTACGGGATCTTGCGGAACCGCAATGACGCCGAGGACATTGCGCAGCAGGTTTTCGCCAAGATCTACTTCTCTATCAACAGCTTCGACTTCCGCAGTTCTCTGTTGACCTGGATTTACAAGATCACGGTGAACGAGTGCTACGACTACCTTCGCAAGAAGAAGGTCCGCAAGCTTGTCTACGAGAGTGATTTCGGCGACGACGAGAGCCAGCATCTGGAGCGCCAGGAGCCGGATTCCGCCAGACCCGTGGACATCGTGCTGGCCAATCGCGACCTCGTGATCAAGCTCTTGTCGAAAATCTCGGCGGAAGACCGCAATCTGATGCTCCTCAAGGAAGTTGAGGGCCATTCGGTTGAAGAACTTGCTGGAATGACCGGCCTCAATGAGAACACAATCAAGGTAAAGTTGTTTAGAGCGCGCCAGAAACTGCTGAAGGCGGCTCAACGGCTGATGCGGGGCTCCGCCCTGGATTCGGCCATGAAGTAGGGTAGGATGACTGGGCCGGATGGCTCGGTCGAAGCGATCTGTTGCGGTGAGCGGGCGAAAGAAGAAAGAATCGGAAATGAACCGGTCAATGCAAAGCCGCCACGACAGACGCGAGTGGGTGATTCGAGGGATTCATCATGCATGACGTGATTCGGAATGGTCTCGAAGGTTATCTCAGCCGCCGCTCGGCGCCTGAGAGCTTGGCTGCATTCCGCGCTCATCTCGCGGGGTGCGCCTCTTGTAGCGATGCTGTGTCCGCATTTGAGCGGCAGTCCGCTTTGATCCGGACCCTGCGCGTATCCGAAGAGGAAGTCGCGCCGGCGGCCGGATTCTACGCGCGGGTGATGGAGCGCATCGACTCCCAGCGGCCGATCTCCTTGTGGTCGGTGTTCCTGCAGCCGCTGTTTGCCCGCCGCGTCATGTACGCAAGTCTGGCGTTGTTCCTGTTGCTCGGTACTTCGATTCTCTGGACCGGAGAGAACCATGATGTGTTGGCCAACGACTCCAACCCCGTCGGCGTACTCGCCGGCTTTGGTTCTCAGGTAGAGACGCCCTCCGGCGCCGCAATGGACTCCGTCTCCTCCAAGGACGTTGTCATGGAGGCCGTCCTTTCCGACGGTCCGGTCCATCTGGTCGCCGTGTCCGAATAGCGAGGGCTTGTCAACAGCGTGAGTCTCTACGGCACGATCACCGATTCGAAGCCCTCGTGGCACAACCCCAGGATTCTATCCCTGCTTCTGCTGGTCTTCCTTGGTGGAGTAGCTTGCGGCGTCTACGCGATGCGCTATACCGTTGCGCGCACGGCGCTGCGGCCTTCAGTCTCCTGGAGGGACGGCGGGCGCGGCCGCACCATGGCTCACCTCAAGGACGATCTCAAGCTCACGCCCGAGCAGGCCCAACAGATCGAGACCCTGCTGGATGACCTGGCCAAGTATTACGACAACCTTCAGGCCCAGATGGACGACTTCCGGCAGGACGGTAAGGAACGGATCAAGAAGATCCTCACGCCGGAACAGCAGAAGAAATTCGACAAGATTCTGAGCGAAGTGTCCACGCGGATCCATTAGCTGGCTGTGGTGGAGACTCCAAAACCGGTAGAGGTTCCGGTTTCTTGTCAATCGCTCGCCTGGAATCAAAGGGTTATAGCCCACAACCGGAAGCCCTTCCGGCTTTGAGATTCCCGCCGCGTCCGGCCAGGACCGATTCCCCATCGTTGTGAACTATGGCCGATTCGCGCGCAGACAGTGTCTGCAGCGCGCCGCTACGGGCGAGGCGCAAAAAGAGAGTCCTCGCCCCTGGGGACGCCGATCTCCAGATCGGCTCAGTTGGCACAGGAGAGGGAAGCTGGCGGGACGGACTTTGCTCTGCAGCGGCTCGGGCTGATGTGCTTCTCATCAGCAATTCTGAAGCGGAACGAATGGTCACAATCTGACCGAGGCGGGGGCATGCACTCCGCTGGATTTCTGCCTCGCGGTTTTCTCCGGCGGGACCGACTGGAGCGCGCCCGCGGATTGAAGTCAGCCCCAAACTCCGGCCTTTGTGAACGCTCGCACGGTAGGGCGCCCCTACCCACCGAGGGAGAATTGCAGCGACGGGACCCCAGAAACGCCATCGGCCGGCGGGGTCTCCTCCCGCCGGCCGTACCGACTCAACGATCAATCCGAATTCCCGATAACTTGGACCTATTGAAGGCCGGCGCGGACGAAGGCGACCTCATGCGGCACGCTCGCCTTTGCGGCTTCCTTCTCGCCCGCCGTCTTCGGCAGGAGCCGTCCGGATCCGTTTGCCGCGCTCCAAACTCCAGTCAGATAGCTCTTTGTTCCGTACCGGTTGAACACCAGCACCGCTTCTTCCTTGCCGGGGCCGGTCTTCGTGTCCAGGTTCGTCATCAGGGCCACGCCCGTCTTGCCGGATGCATCGTAAAGGCGCGCAATCGCCGAGTTCGATGTCGCGACGAAGGTATACTCGCCCGCGGGCAGAGTCTGGGTGCCTGCCGTGAAGGCGAACGGGACGTCGGCCGTCACGCGCACGGTATTCTGTGCGAACGCAGGAACCAGGCCCAGCGCCGCGATAATGGCAAACGTTCCAAGGATGTTTCTGAAGGTCTTCATCTCTGTTCTCCTGCTCTCTTTGTTCTGTCCGCCTCTTTACGGCGAGCACGCCATTAGACAATGCAATCGCCGCGCCAAAGTGACTTGGTAATGAAATCAATGACTTACGCAGGATTTACGATTGTACTCTATCGGAAGCGTTTCGGAGGCCTCTATCCTTTTAGTGAGACTCGGGACCGGGAGGGCGGCGCACGGGCTATGCTGGTCTCAAACCCATGAGAGGCGTTCTGATCGGAAGCAGTGGGCCGGTCTATGGCCAGGCGATTCCACTCGAAGACGGCGAGACAATCGTCGGGCGATCCCCGGCCAGTGCCATCTCCGTTCCCGACCGGTCGGTCTCGCGCGAGCACTGCGTCGTTCGCTGTTCCGAGGCGAGTGTCGAAATCTGTGACCTGGACAGCCGCAACGGGACCTTTGTCAACGGGTTGCGTGTCCGGGAGCGCGCATTGGAAGACGGCGATGAAGTAACCATCGGGGAAGTGGTGTTCCAGTTCCGCCTGCCAGGAGAATCGCTGTCTCAAATATCAATGCGACCGGCAGAGGGACGGAGTGCCGGCAAGGGAGGGCTGGAGGCATCCCAGTTTCTTACCATCCGGGCACCGGATGTCCCGCTCGCCAGAGAGACCGCCACGCTGCTGAGGGTCAGCGAGATTGCACGCACGGTGCAGGCGCTGTATCTCGACCGCGGCGGGCGCGAGCGCAACACGCTGGAGCGTCATCTCTTTGAGCTGATCTTCGATCTGATTCCGTCCCACTGCGGGGCGATTGCGTTAGTGGAGGGGGACGGCCCCGCGCCGTTCGCGGCATACGACGCCGAAGCCGATGAGTGCCGCGCCACGATCCCAAGGTGTGTCCTGGACAGCGTCATGAACGACCATGCGACCAGAACCGGCGTTTTGGACGGTTCGGCGTGGCTGGCCTCGCCGTTATCGGTCTCTGGCAGGGCTCTGGGCATCCTATATGTCGCGTCTGGTTCCGGCCCGCGCGACTACCTGGATGGCGACGAGCACATGATCACGGTGCTGTGCGAGTTGCTGGGACTCGCGCTGGAGAACGCCCGCGATCTGCATTCGCTGCGCATCGAAAACGCGCGGCTCCGTGCCGGAAGCGGCGGCGAGAACTTGATGATCGGCGAAAGCGCGGGGATGACCGCGCTATACGCGAGCATCGGCAAAGTGGCGCGCGGCAATTCGACGGTGCTGATCCGGGGTGAGAGTGGGACGGGCAAGGAACTCGTCGCCCAGTCGATCCATCGCAACAGTCCACGCGCGTCGCGGCCGTTCGTCACCATCAACTGCGCGGCAATCGCGGAAACGCTGCTTGAAAGCGAGTTCTTTGGACACGAGAAAGGGGCATTCACCGGCGCGCACGCGCAACGCAAGGGCAAGCTCGAGCTGGCCGACGGTGGGACCGTCTTTCTGGACGAGATAGGAGAACTCGCGCCGGGATTGCAGGCCAAACTCCTGCGGGTGCTCCAGGAACACGAGTTCGACCGCGTTGGAGGCAGCCGCCCGATCCACGTTGATATCCGCGTGATTGCCGCGACGAACCGCGATCTGGAGCGTTCCATCGCCCAGGGGACATTCCGCGAGGACCTGTTTTACCGGCTGAACGTGGTCCCGTTGCGCATTCCCCCGCTGCGGCAACGGCGCGAGGACATTCCAGCGCTCGCCAATTGGTTTGTCCGCAAGTTCAGCGAGCAGACGGGCCGCAAGGTCACCGGCTTTTCCAGGGAGGCGCGGGCGATTCTGACCGCCTACGACTGGCCGGGCAATGTGCGTGAATTGCAGAACGTCATCGAGCGTGCCGTCGTCATGGGATCCACGGAGGCGATCTCGCCCGACGACTTGTCCGATCTGCTGCCCGACATCGAGGCTCCGGCCAGCGATGAGGCGGGCGGATTCCACGACGCGGTGCGACAGACCCGCAGACGCCTGATCGCGGGCGCGCTGGAACGCGCCGGGGGCAACGTCACCGAGGCGGCGCGCTTGCTGAAACTGCACCCGAATTATTTGCACCGGCTGATGACGACGCTCGGGCTGCGCGAAGACTAATGCAGCGGCCCGGAGTCGCTTTCACCCAGACTCATGTGCGGTCCAAATAGGTACCGCCAGGCGCTCAGGTTCCAGTCGTCCAGAATCCAGATGTCTCGCTTCCACTGCGTGACGGTCAGCACCATGCGCTTGCCGTCCGGGTGAAGCCGTGCGCCCGCCAAAATCGCCTCGCTCGGCAGATTGAGCGCCAACGGCCGGCTCTCGAAGCCATCCTGAACGCGGACGGTCAACAGTTCCCAGCTCCAGTCTTTCGCGCGGCGGATGACCAGGACATTTGAACCGTCGCGTTTGAAGGTGAATGCGGATGCGCCTTTCAGCAGCAGCCGCGGCGTTCCTCCTTCGGCTGGGATCGCGTAGACCTGATCTCCCGAGCTGAAGCAAATCCATTGTCCCGACGGAGACCACTCCATGTGGCTGACCGGCCCGCCTCCATCGGCCAGATGAACGGGATGGCCGCCACCGCCCGAAGCCGATTTTGCGATCTCCCACTTGCGCCCGACGTACCGCGTGTAGGCGATCCAGTGACCGTCGGGCGACCACTCCGGGGAATGCTGATCCACGCTCTCGCGCTCCAGCGGCACTGTCTGGCCGCCGGATAAACTGACGATGGAGATCAGGTGCCTTTCGCCGACACGCGCATAGGCAAGCCGGAGGCCGTCGGGCGAAAATCGCGGCGATGCAAAGTCCAGATGTCCTTCGGCGGAATGCCGGACGACGGGCCGCGCCCAGCCCTCCGCGGGACTGCGCAGCCAGATCTCCGGCAAGCCGTTGGCGTCGCTGACATAGGTGAGATAGCGGCCCGAGGGCGACCAGCTCGCGCTGTGTTCGCGGCGCGAGGTCGCCAGAAGGGTGGAAACGTGCAGGCCGTCGGTGGAGACCTCCATCAGGTTGGAGTCCGCCCCGCCGCTTGAGAATGCCATCCTCTTGCCGTCGGGGGAAACGGATGGATCGCGCTCTTCGCCCGTGCCTTGCGTGAGCGGTTCTGCGCTCCCCGTCGCGGTGTCCATTTTGTACACGTGAAAACCGGCGCCGGGCGTGGGCTCGGTGGCCAGCGCAATATGCCGGCTGTCGGACATCCAACTCGCGGTCAGCGACTTATACCCGCGCAGGAGATCGGAGGGAATGCGGCGGGGCTCGCCGCCAGCTACCGGCAGGAGCCACAGATCCGTGCCATGATCTACGTCGGGAACCAACCATACCAGGATCGTGCGGCCGTCGGGCGAGAACCGGAGGCCGCTGGCCGTGCGGAACTTCGCGGGAAATGGCGGGCGGCTGTATACCTCTGATTTGCCGTCGGCGAGCGTCATGAGCCGTACATTGTTGAACGCTCCGTCCGCGGCGAAGTAAGCGAGCAGCTTGCCGTCTCGCGAAACGCTGGCAGGCGGGGCGGCCCAGACTACGTCGTGGATCACACGCTGGGGCTCGCCGCCCGCGGCGCCGACGGACCACAGATCCCAGCCCGACCAGTAGTAGATGCGCGAACCGTCTGGCGACCAGAACGGGAAGCGGCAGTCCGTAGGCGCGGAGGTCACGGCGGCGGGCTCGGGCGAATCGAGCTTGCGCGCCAGCACCTGCGTGATGCCGTGCACGCGCGCGATGTAGGCGATGGTTTGGCCATCGGGAGACCATGCTGGTTCGCCCTCGTCCACTCCCTCCGTCGCGAACGGCGTAAATCGGAAAGCGCGCACGCCCGCGGCGCGGGAGAGGATGGCAAGCCCAGCAACGAACCCGCAGCCAACCAGCGCCAGCGCCAGGGCCGACCGCAGGATCCAGCGGGAGCGTGTGCGAGCCTTGGCGAGGGGAACGGCGGTACTGCTGCTGTAAACCTCGGAGAGATGGTCGCGCACGTCGCGGAGCTGCTGGCACATGTCGGCGGTCGCTGTGTAGCGGCGCTCCGGCTCTTTCGCCAGACATCGTTCGACGATCCAGCGCAGCGGGGGCGGCGTGGCAGGGCTGAGGCTTCCGACCGAAGGAGGCTCTTCCTTCACAATCGCCGAGAGCGTGCTGATGCGGTCCTCGCGGCGAAATGGTGTCTTCCCCGTCGCCATCTCGTATAGCATCGCGCCGAAGGAAAACTGGTCCGAGCGATAGTCCACTTCCCGGCCCAAGGCCTGTTCGGGGCTCATGTAGGCCAGCGTCCCGACCAGGATGCCGTGCGCGGTGCGCGTCTCGTCGTCGTCCGCGCCGGAGTCGGAGGTGGCTGGTTTGGCCAGTCCGAAGTCCAGGATCTTTACTTGTCCATCTGGCTGGACCATAACATTTTCTGGCTTCAGATCCCGATGCGTAATGCCGCCCGCGTGAGCTGCCGCCAGTCCGGCCGCAATCTGGATCGCGATATCCAGCAGCCGGCGCGTCGGCAGACTGCCGTCGCGCAACAGCGTTCGGAGGGAATCGCCCGAAAGCAGCTCGGAGACGATGTAAGGCGCGCCCTCAGACTCTCCTACGTCGTGAATGGTCAGGATATTAGGATGATTCAGACTGCTTGCCGCGCGGGCTTCCATCTCAAAGCGCCAGGCATCGCCCACACCGGAGCGCAACACCTTGATGGCCACCTCGCGCCCCAGCCGCGAGTCGAGCGCACGGTACACCTCACCCATGCCGCCCGTGCCAAGCAGCGCCACGATCTGGTATGGTCCGACACGCAGGCCGGGGGAGAGCAGCATCGATACTCGATGGTCCTTTTTGTTGTGGGTCTCTGTATTAAAAATATACGGAATTGCGCGGGCATCGGTTCGCCCGGCGCCCTGAATTGACATCACATTACGGGAATTCTCCCCCCTGTCATGGCCTTGTCATGGCCCCTGTCAAGGAATGAGTGCCGCTGGTGCCGGCTACGCACGAAGGAACGACGTGAAATAGCGTCATTTGGAAACGCCCGAGCCGCCATCTTCAACGGCTATACGAAGTCCCGATCAGCGACAGCAAAATCTCCGTGGCCAGTCTCTTCGCGCCACCGTCTTCCAGGTTGGTGAGTACGGCGACCGCGATGTTTCTCTCCGGCGAAAACATCAGGTGCGTGTTGCTGCCCTGCTGGCCGCCGCTATGTTCGATGACGCGCACGCCATGCTCGTCGCCGATCACCCAGCCAAGGCCGTATCCGGTTTCGCTGCCGTTCTTGAGCCGCTGCTGGGTCCACATCAGATCGCGCGTCTCTTCCTTCAGGATCTTCCCGCGCATCAGGGCGCGGGCCAGGCGGACTACGTCCTCCGCCGTTGCCACCCAACCGCCGCTGGGAATCTTGTAGCTGGTATCGGCCAAACCACAGTTCTCCAACTGGCCGTCCCGCCGGATGCGGTATCCGCTGGTGCGATGCGGAATGATGGCGAACACGTCGTCGGGCCGCATGCTCTCGATGCCCGCCGGCGTGAGCACTTCGTCGTGGACGAACTCGGCGTACGTCCGGTGAGTTACGGCCTCGATGACTGCTCCCGCCAGGTTAAATCCATAGGAGGAGTACTGCGTCCGTGTACCGGGCTGGAACAATAGTGGGTCCTTGGCGAACATCTCCAGTCCCGCGGTCACACTCGGGAAATGGCGCGTGCTCTCCAGGTCGGCACCCCGGTAGTGGCGGATCCCCGCCTGGTGGCACAGCAGTTGGCGTAAAGTAATCGGCCAGCGTTTTTTGGGAAACTGGGGCAGATACTTGTGAATGGGCGTGTCGAGATTGACCTTGCCCATCTCGACCAGCCGCATGATGGCTACCGCGGTGAACGGTTTCGAGATCGACGCCAGACGGAAGATGGACTTCGGCGTCGCGGCGACATCGTTTTCGATGTCGGCTTTGCCCCAGGCATGGGTCCAAATCGGGAGTTGTCCGGTGTAGATGGCAACCGAGACGGCCGTTGACTGTTTGGCGGCCACGTGCCTCTCGACCATCGTCGAGATGGCGCTCACATGTGGCGGCGTCATCTGCAGCTGCGAAGACCAGCAGAGCGAGGTGGCTGCGGCGAAGATTGCGATAATACGCATTGTCCCTGAAGTTCTTATCGTTCAATTCTTACATGTCGAAGATGTGAATACCGGCCGTTACTTGTGTCTGCCGGACGGCCGTGGTCCGAACCGGTCGATGCGGCGCCCTGTTCGAGGAAGCTCGCAACACGCGCCTCGTAGCCAACGTGTTACTTTGCCGACCCCGAATTTTCCTTTCATCCGGGTTTGAACCGAGCTAAGATCGGCTCACTACGGGAGGGTCACTATGACTTTGCTCGACCGTCTCACCGCGTTCCTGGAGATGAAGGGATGCTGGTATCGACACGATGTCCATCCCCTCAGCTTCACCGCCAGGGAGACTGCCCTGGTGGACCACGTTCCACCGCGCTGTTTTGCGAAAACCGTGATCGTTCACTTTGAAGAAGGCTACGCGATGGCGGTCCTGCCGGCCGACCGCGCGGTCAATCTGGAAGATTTGCGGGACGCCTTCGGCTGCTCACACCTTCGCCTCGCCACGGAGAAGGAAGTCGCGGAGCTGTTTTCCGATTGCGAACTGGGCGCCATGCCGCCGATGGGCAACGGAACGCTGTACGATATGCCGGTGTATAGCGACGGTTTGCTGATGGCCGAGGACGCGGTCTGCTTCAACGCCGGGACGCACCACGACGTCGTCCGGCTGAAGGTGGACGACTGGTGCGAGTTGGTGAGGCCGCGCGTGCTCGCCTTCTCCACGGCGCGAGCGACCAGCGCGCACGCCTGAGGACTTGCCCCACCACGCCCGGCCGCCTCCCCCACGCTTTCCTGTACGCGAAAGCGTGCGGTTCGCCGTCTCCCAACGCATGGCGTGCAAGCTGCGAATGCTCTCCGCATTGCGCGATAAGCTGTGCCACACTGTCAAGATATCGCTGTCCCCGAACGACCGCTCACAGGAGGAACCACCAAGTCCATGCCGGACCAGACGAACATCGAGTCCACCCTGACGGAAACCCGCGTTTTCGAGCCGTCGGATGAGTTCAAGAAGACGGCCCACATCCAGGGCATTGAGAGTTATCGGCGCCTCTGCGCCGAGGCCGACGCCGACCCCGGCAAGTTCTGGGCCGGCATCGCTTCCGAGTTGCACTGGTACCGGCCCTGGGACAAAGTGCTCGAATGGGAACCGCCCTTCGCCAAGTGGTTTTCCGGCGGCGAAATCAACCTCTCCTACAACTGCCTGGACCGGCACCTCTCCGGGCCGCGCCGCAACAAGGCGGCGATCATCTGGGAGTCCGAGCCGGGCGAGGTTCAGACGCTCACTTATCAGCAGTTGCACGACGAGGTCTGCAAGTTCGCGAACGTGCTGAAGTCCATCGGCGTCACGACCGGCGAGCGCGTGGCCATCTACATGGGCATGTGCCCGGCGCTGCCCATCGCTATGCTGGCCTGCGCGCGCATCGGCGCACCGCACACGGTCGTCTTCGGCGGCTTCTCCGCCACCGCGCTCGCCGACCGCGTCAACGACTGCCAGGCGACCTGCATTATCACCCAGGACGGCGCAATCCGGCGCGGCGCCGAGTTGAAGCTGAAGAGCGTCGTCGATGAAGCGTTGAAGTCCTGCACTTCGGTCCGCAGCGTCGTGGTTTACCAGCGCACGGGCAGCGAACAGACTATGCAGACTGGCCGCGATCATTGGTGGCACGAGTTGATGGCCGAGGCTTCAGACGAGTGCGAGGCTCTACCCCTCGACGCCGAGCACCCGCTCTTCCTGCTCTATACCTCCGGCACCACAGGCAAGCCGAAGGGCATCCTGCACACCACGGGCGGCTACGCGGTGGGGACCTACATCTCGGCCAAATGGGTTTTCGATCTGAAGGACGAGGACATTTACTGGTGCACGGCCGACATCGGCTGGGTCACCGGCCACAGCTACATCGTCTATGGCCCGCTGCTCAACGGCGCAACGGTGCTGATGTACGAGGGTGCGCCGTTTACGCCAACGCCCGACCGCTTCTGGCGCATTGTCGAGAAGCACAAGGTGACCATCCTCTACACCGCGCCCACGGCCATACGGTCGTTCATGCGGCTGGGCGAGGAGCACCCGCGCAAGCACGAAATGAAGACGCTGCGCCTGCTTGGCACAGTGGGCGAACCGATCAATCCCGAGGCGTGGATGTGGTACCGCGAGGTGATCGGACGCAACCGTTGCCCGATTGTCGATACCTGGTGGCAGACCGAAACGGGTTGCATCATGGTCGCGCCTCTGCCGGGTGCGATCCCCACCAAGCCGGGCTCCGCGACTCTGCCGCTACCGGGCATAGCCGCCGATGTGGTCGACCAGGAGGGCAACTCGGTGCCGCTCGGTTCGGGTGGATTCCTTGTGATCCGCCGGCCCTGGCCGTCGATGCTGCGCACGATTTACGGCGATCCCGCACGGTACCAGTCGGCGTATTTCTCGCAGTTGCCGGGCATCTATTTCACGGGCGACGGCGCGCGCAAAGACGCCGACGGCTACCTCTGGATCATGGGCCGCATCGACGACGTGCTGAACGTCTCCGGCCACCGCCTCAGCACCATGGAGGTGGAGAGCGCTCTGGTCGCTCATCCCAAAGTCGCCGAGGCCGCCGTGGTCGGCCGTCCCGACGAAATCAAAGGGCAAGCCATCGCCGCGTTCGTGACGCTTGCAGGACGGCTACCCGCCGAGCAGCGAACTGAAAGAAGAGTTGCGCAACTGGGTCGCCAAGGAGATCGGCTCCATGGCGAAACCGGACGACATCCGCTTCAGCGAGGCACTGCCGAAAACCCGCAGCGGCAAGATCATGCGCCGCCTGCTGCGCGAGGTCGCGGCCGGAGGCGAGGTCGTCGGAGACACGACAACGCTCGAAGATTTGAACGTCATTTCGCGGCTGCGCAAGCACGACGAGGATTGAGCGCGATGCTTAGGAATGTGCCCAGCATATTGTCGCGGACATGCTGGGCAAGTCTGTAGTTTTCGCTCGTGAAAACTGCACCCGATCAGCAAAGAGCACACGCCGAGGAGGGGCGTCGGGGCATTTACTTTATGCTCAATTCCAATATTAAGTATATATTAGCGGGAAAGCATACAGTACCATTTCAGCCAACAAATAGATGCCTGTGAAATCGTACTTCTTCCCAAGCTTTGGCACCCAATACCGTCCATGAGCAAGCCAATGGCGAAATTTGAACGCGCCTCTCAATTCGCCGATGATCCAGCGTTCGACAAATGAATGACTAAGCCAGACTTCGAAAATATCTTCGTCCAACCGTACACGCTTATGTCTAGACTTGCGTAACTCTCGAAAGGCCCTCGACACATTATCCTTTAACCGTTTTTGGCATCGGCACTCATAGTCGATACGAAACATCGCCTCGATGCGGGCCATAACAGCCAGTGCCGATCTGAGGTCAGTCTCCTGCAGGCGCAGGGCGAGTTCATTTGAGATTTCCGCAGAAGAATATCCGATGAACCGTGAATACAAATGTGTTGCTCCACCAAAATAGTTCCGCAGCGAAGAAACAACGTCCGCATGATACTCGGCCAGATCTTTTAGGGAGATCGCTGGAGGCAAACTCTCCGGATCATCACCCATTCGCCACCTCCACGATCAGATCCAAGAAGGTAGCCTTTTTCAATTCCGTGAACCTGACTGCAGGCGGGGGTGTTGCAATTTTCCACTCCCATTCGACCTGATCCAAACTTTCTTTGGGTGCTGCAGGTAGGGTGCCGTGCTCAGAAGTCGACACGTGAAATAGCGACCTGCTGCTCGTTGCTTTGCGATCAACTAAAAGAATCTGAGCGCTTCCGACTGGACCCAGAACATCTACACGGCCTTTGCAGCCAATGAGAAGAGTTCCGATAGGGCTGATTGTTATCTCCTGCCTTCCCACCTTCATGACCATTTGTCTTGCTTTGTATGCCCCGATGTTAATCTCATTCAACTCAAGTTCATGGTACTCAAATTGGATCTTATTAGAGGAAACATAATCCGTCAAGAACGATTCGATCTTCGTGTAAAGAGAAGCCAAATATCCGAGCCACTCACCACGCACATCATCCCAATTGATACCGCTCGTTTCAGGCGTGGCAGCCAGTTGTCTTTCGACGAAGGCATCAAAGTCCTTATTGCTCATTTCGCTCCTTGCGTATATCATCTCGGTCGGATTCGAGGGCTGGCTTCAGAATCTGCAACAGCGTAGTGACGGTTGACATCTATCCCTCAGACTATGGTACGGCACTCTGAACATCTTTGCGAGGGAGATCCGCGGTCCCGCACCTTCCGCCACCGCTGAGGATCCTCCGCGACTGGACATTTCGCCGGGGTGAGTAGCGAACGCCGCCGTCATTCGGTTGGGAGGGGTCACTCAGCCTTGGGTTCGCTCAAATGTTCAGGGTGACGGTTTAGTACGATGAGCAGCTTCACCAGAGCCAGCGGCGTCTTAGTCTTGCGTTTCTCGTAGCGCGAGAAGGCGTTGACTCCGCCGCCGAAAATCTCGGCGGCCTGACGTTGGTCGAAGGCAGCGCTACGAGCATCGCTGTCAAACGCGCTCGGCGCTATTCCGAAAAGACGGCGCGCACGTCGGACAGCGTCACCATTAGAGTCATCGGCTGGCTCGGGCTCGCATCGAAGCCGAGCGCCAGGTAGAAGTCTCTCGCTTGGTCGGAAATTGCGTGAACGACAATGCCGCGAATGCCGATAGCGTCGGCTGCGTGGGCGACGCGGCGCGCAGCGTCCCGGAACAGCGCGCGGCCCAAGCCGCGCCCCTGCCAATCGCGATGCACTGCCAGGCGAGCCAGCACCGCGACCGGGATTGGATCGGGCATGTTTCGCCGGAAACGCCCGGGAGCGCTGTCCACCGCAATTGCGCCCGACGCGAGCGCATAGTAGCCGACTACGCGTGTCTCGACGCAAACGACAAACGCGCGTGAGGCGCCGCTCAATTGATTGGCGCGCGCGCGGCGCTTAAGCCAACTGTCGAGGGAGTCCTCTCCGGAGACGAACTCGGCAATGTCGTGGTGCTCGCCGAGAGGCGCGGGCGGTATCAAAACGCTCATTTGTCCCAAGGCGCGGCAGCCTGCAGGGAGCGGCGGAGACGGCGATTCGGGTGCGGAGTCGCATCGAGACGGGCCAGGAACTCCTTATAGGCTTTGGGACTGACCATAAAGACCGTCCGGTCCAAAAGCGCATCCTGAGCCGCGAGACGTGCGGCGTCGAGAACGAAACTGGTCCGGTTCTTGCCCGACAGTTCCGCCGCACGATCGATGAGTCCGCGCAGTTCCGGTTTGATCCGCAGATTCAGGGTGTCCCGCTTGATCTTTGTTTGTGGAGAAGCGGCCATGCGATCCCCTCCAGTCAAGCACCAGTATAGTACGGCGTAATGACGGCGTCATTACGAGTCCCGACCGCACGGCATTAACGCGCGCTGACCTCCTTCAGCAGCTCGGGGTGGCGGTTCAGCACAATTAGCAGCATCACCAGACCAAGTGAAGGCCTGGTCTTGCCGGTCTCGCAGCGCAGGAAGACATTGACTGCGCCTCCGAAGATTCTCGGCGGGCTGGCGCTGGTCGATCGTAAGCTTCCTACGAACGGTCGCCCTTAATGCGCTCGTCGGCGACTGAATCGAGGACTTGCTTCTTGAACTCCAGCATCGCCAAGCTGACGCGGGACGACTCAGCCGTTTTGAGGACAGTTTCCCCACAGGCCGGACAGAAGTCACCGGGCACTGCCGGAATCTTGATCGATTCCCCTTCGCAGGAGTACGGTATGTCACGGGTGTCGTGAATCAGTTTCGCCGACCCGCAGGAGGGGCAGTTCATGTTGCAACTCAACACTCCAAGTCTACGTGAATATCCCGATCCCGCAGGGCGCTTCAAATTCGCATATGCTCGTATCGTAATTCGGAGTGGTCATGAGGCCCGAGCACCTTTTGCGCTCCCGCCGCCGTTCCCGAAGTCGAGAGGAAAAGGATTTGATCTTGCGACGCAGTCTTCTGTTTGGAATCTTTATGCTGGCCGTTCTTCCCGTGTGGCCGGCCTCCTACTACACGGTGCGCATGGACGACCCGAAGGCCGTGAACCTGACATCCGAGAACTTCTCCGTTCGCGGGGACGGGATCGCGGACGACACGAATGCCATCCAGCAGGCAGTCAACAAGGTCCAGGAGACCACCGGTCAGGGCATCGTGTTTGTGCCCGAGGGCAAGTATCGAATCAGCAAGACGATTTACATCTGGCCTGGCATCCGGCTGATAGGAGTCGGAGCCGCGCGGCCGGTTCTGGTGCTGGGCGAGAATACGCCCGGCTTTCAGGATCAGAGCAATGAGAAACTGATGGTCTTCTTCGCAGGTGGACGGCCGGGATCGGGGCGGGCTCAAGCGAACGCCCCCGTGCCCGACGCGAATCCGGGCACGTTCTATTCGGCGATCAGCAACATCGACATCGAAATCAAAGACGGTAATCCCGGCGCGGTGGGCGTGCGATCTCGCTATGCCCAGCATTGCTTCCTGGCTCACATGGACTTCCGTATCGGCTCCGGACTCGCGGGCATTCACGAGGCCGGCAACGTGGCGGAGGATGTGCGCTTCTACGGCGGCAAGTACGGTGTCTGGACTGGAAAGCCCTCGCCCGGCTGGCAGTTCACCATGGTGGACGCAACGTTTGAGGGCCAGCGCGAGGCCGCGATTCGAGAACACGAAGCCGGTCTGACGCTGATCCGGCCGTATTTCAAGAACGTGCCCACGGCCATTTCCATCGACCCCGATTTTCCCGACGAGCTGTGGGTAAAGGACGCCCGGATGGAGAACATCTCGGGTCCGGCCGTGATCATCAGTCTGGAGAAAAATGCACAGACCGAAATCAATATGGAGAACGTCGTCTGCAGCGGCGTTCCACTCTTCGCGTCGTTCCGCGAGAGCGGCAAGAAGGTGGCCGGCGCGGGCGCGATCTACCAGGTGAAGACCTTCTCGCATGGGCTGCACTTTGCCGATATCGGTGCGGTGCCCGAGTACAAGGACATCTTCGATGCGGGAGTGCTGGCCACTCTGCCGGCCGCGGTGAAGTCGGACCTGCCCGATCTGCCAGCGCGCGATACCTGGGTGAACATCCATTCGCTTGGCGCGAAGGGTGACGGCGTCGCGGATGACACCGAGGCGTTGCGCAAAGCGATCGCCGCGCACCGGACGCTCTACCTGCCCTCGGGCAAGTACCTCGTCAGCGACACGATTACGCTGAACCCGGACACCGTTCTGATCGGTCTGCATCCCGCCGCGACGCAGATCGCGCTCGCCGATAACACGCCCGCGTTTCAAGGTCCCGGTGGGCCCAGGGCACTGCTGGAAGCGCCCAAGGGCGGAACCAACATTGTCATCGGCATCGGACTCTATACGAACGGCATCAACCGGCGAGCTGTGGCCGCGAAGTGGATGGCCGGCAAGGACTCGATGATGAACGACGTGCGGTTCCTGGGCGGCCATGGCACCTTCGATCCGACCGCTCCTCGGGACGATTCGAGCTACTCCTGGTCGCGCATCTACAACAACATGCACACGGCCGACTCGAATATGAACCGGCGTTGGGACGCCCAGTATCCAAGCCTGTGGGTTACCGACGGCGGCGGCGGGACGTTCTTCGATATCTGGACGCCGAGCACGTTCGCGCAGGCTGGAATGCTCGTTTCCAACACCTCCACGGAAGGCCGCGTGTACGAGATGTCGAGCGAGCACCACGTGCGTTATGAGGTCCAGCTCCATAACGTTTCCAACTGGCAGATCTACGCGCTCCAGACCGAAGAAGAACGCGGCGAGGGCAGCTTCGCGCTCCCTCTCGAAATCGATTCGTCCAGCAACATCACTATCGCGAACTTCCATCTCTATCGCGTCATCAGCACCTATCAGCCGTTCCCCTGGGCCGTCAAAATCAGCAATTCGAAAGACATCCGCTTCCGCAACGTGCACTGCTACAGCAACAGCAAAGTCTCGTTCGACAGTGCTGTGTTTGACCAGACCCACAACGTCGAGATCCGCCAGCGCGAGTTTGCCTGGCTGAACGTTTCGGGCGACGCTCCGAAGGTCCATCCCAAGGCCGCGTCGAGCGTGGTTGCTCCCGGCGCGAAAGTGGAGAAACTCGCAGGCGGATTCTTCAATGCTTCCGGCGGAGCGGTGAGTCCGGCGGGCGACTTCTATTTCGTGGACGCGCACTGGCAGCGCATCTACCGCTGGGCGGCGGGCACCCGCCAACTCTCCATCGTGCGCGACGAGCCGCTCGATCCGGTGAACCTGGCCTTCGATCACGCGGGTAATCTGATGGTGGTTTCTTACGAAGGCAAGGGCACGGTCTATTCATTCAACCCGCGCGAAGCTGGTGGCGAAGTGTTCGTGCTGAAACCTCAGCCCGTGACATCCCAGGCCGGAATGACGGCCGTACTTCCTACGAGCGATTGGCGGGTGATCCAGGAGACGCTGGCAAAACCGTACCGCCAATTCGTTTCACCTGACGGGACTACCTTCCTCCCGGTGGGACAGGACTTCATCGAAGGCGCGACAGCCTGGGGCGTCAAGAGCAGCGCGCAGATTCGCGGCTTCTCCCTGGCGGCGGCAACTCCGGGCAAGCCGTTCTACATTACAGACGAGGCGCAGCTCAGGACCTATACGGGGACCGTCGGCGTGGATGGAAGCCTTACCGGCATGAAGGTATTCGCCGAACAGGGCGGGGAAGGCACCGCCGTGGATGCCGAGGGCAACGTCTACATCGCGGCGGGCCAGATCTACGTCTACAGTCCTGCCGGGAAGCTGATCGATACCATTGAGGTGCCCGAGCGTCCGCTGCAATTGGCGTTCGGCGGGAAGGACGGGCGCACGCTCTTTATTCCGGCACGAACGTCGCTTTACGCCATTCGCACATCGCACAAGGGCAGGTAGGGTTTCCTTCACGCGGGGATACCGCGACCATAATGCCGATTGGCAAGTACGCCGCAGGCGCTGTGGCGCACGATTTATCGTGCAGCGTCGACACTCGTGTCGACGTCCGGCCAAAGTCGGCATAAATGCCGCCACATCACGCTGAAACGTGCGCCATATCGGCTTCGGAGTCCGCGCCGGCGCAAGGCCTGCCGTGATTGGAGCTGCTGTTTCCTGACAGTCACTCAGGCTACGTGCGCGACGAAGTGGCAGGTCTTGCCGCCGCGCCGCAGCGACTCCACGACTTCGACTTTGACGGGCCGCCCGAGCGCGGTCTCGAAGATCGTCTGGTGCGTGGCCCGCGTGCACTCGCAGTGGATGTCGTGCGGCTTTGCCGGATGAAAGCGCGCCGCAGGGCAATAGCACTGTTTGCTTTCGGCGCCGTAGCGGACGTGAACCACCGTGCCCTCCTGCCAGACCTCGAAGTTCTTCTTGTAGCGCTGCAGCAGGCTTTCCACGCTGCCCTTGCCCTCGCGCGCGATGTCCTGCTTGAACGAGAAACGGCGGAAACAGCCCCGGCCGCATCCCGCCATCACGCGTACCTTCGTCTCCTCGTCGAGTTCCTTATCGATGGAATCGAACAGGTCGCTCATCCAGTTTTTGACGAACTCTTTTTCGCGGTCGGCTTCCGTGGGTTCCGCGGCCTTCGCGGAGCTTGGTGTGGCGCTCTCCAGGAGCACAAGTCCGCAGCAGCCAAGACCCGTCGCAAGGAACTCATTCCGTTTCATTCGTTGGTCTCCCTGTCGATGCCTTTCAGCGCATCGGGATATTGCTCCGCGCAGAGCGCGGATAAATGGAGATACGGATTAGATAGTCTCAAAGTTCTGCTGTGGGGCGGACTTCGGTCCGCGGACCGGCTTCAGCAGGTCGCTCCGGACAAACTGGCGGGGCTGAAGTCCCGCGCGGACTGAAGTCCGCCCCACGCAGGCCGTTAATACCGGTACGTATCCGGCTTATACGGGCCTTCCACCGGGACGCCGATGTAGTCTGCCTGGCGTTGCGTGAGAGTGGTCAGCTTGACGCCGATCTTTTCGAGGTGCAACCGCGCGACCTCTTCGTCGAGCTGCTTCGGCAGCGTGTAGACTCCCACCGCGTACGCATCCTTGTTCTTCCACAGATCCAGTTGCGCGAGCGTCTGGTTGGAGAAGCTGTTCGACATGACGAAGCTCGGGTGGCCGGTGGCGCAGCCGAGATTCACCAGCCGGCCCTCGGCCAGCAGGAAGATGCAGTTGCCGTTTGGGAACGTGTACTTGTCCACCTGGGGCTTGATGTTCGTACGTTCAATACCTGGGGCGGTGTTCAGCCGGTCCACCTGAATCTCGTTGTCGAAGTGACCGATGTTGCACACGATCGCCTGGTCCTTCATGTGCTGCATGTGTTCGAACGTGATGATATCCACATTGCCCGTGCAGGTCACGTAGATGTCGCCGATGCCGAGCGTATCCTCGACCGGAGCCACCTGGTAGCCTTCCATGGCGGCCTGGAGCGCGTTGATCGGGTCGATTTCGTTGACGATCACGCGCGCGCCGATGCCGCGTAGCGACTGCGCGCAGCCCTTGCCTACATCGCCGTAACCGCAAACCACCGCCACTTTGCCGGCCACCATTACGTCGGTAGCGCGCTTAATGCCGTCGGCGAGCGACTCGCGACAGCCGTACAGGTTGTCGAACTTCGATTTCGTTACCGAGTCGTTCACGTTGATGGCGGGCACCAGCAGCGCACCCTCCTGCTGCATCTTGTAGAGCCGGTGAACGCCCGTGGTCGTCTCTTCGGAAACGCCGCGCCACTCTTTGACGACGTCGTGCCAGCGCGTCGGGTTCTCGTTGTAGACGCGGATCAGGAGGTCCTTGATGACCTGCTCCTCGTGGCTCTCCGCGGGCGTGTTCACCCAATTCGAGCCGTTCTCCAGTTCAAAGCCCTTGTGGATCAGCAGCGTCGCGTCGCCGCCGTCGTCCACGATCAACTGCGGACCTTTGCCGCCCGGATGGCTGAGCGCCTTATAAGTGCATTCCCAATAGTCTTCGAGCGACTCGCCTTTCCAGGCGAAGACCGGCACACCGGCCGCGGCGATAGCGGCGGCCGCATGGTCCTGCGTCGAGAAGATGTTGCAGCTCGCCCAGCGCACGCTCGCGCCAAGGTCGACCAGGGTTTCAATCAGGACCGCCGTCTGAATCGTCATGTGCAGCGAGCCGGTGACGCGCACGCCAGTCAGCGGCTTGGCAACGGCGTACTTCTTGCGAATGGCCATCAGGCCGGGCATTTCGTACTCGGCGATTGCGATTTCCTTGCGGCCCCAGTCGGCCAGGGCGATATCGGCGACCTTGTACTCGGTGGCCACAGGCGAACTTACGTCAGTGCTCATGTGCGTCGTACCTCAGGCATCAGGATAGCACAATAAATAAATCAATCAATTGTGATTTATTGATATACTTGTGTTCGGATGGCGGATTTCCTCAAAGTGCTGCGTCTGCTCGGCGAAGAGGGCCGCGTGCGAATCCTGCGTCTGCTCGAGAAAGAAGAACTGAGCGTGGCGGAACTGCAGGAGATCCTCGGCATGGGCCAGAGCCGCATCTCGATGCAGCTCTCGCAGTTGAAGCTCGCCGGGCTGGTTGACGTACGCCGCGTGGGCCAGAAGAGCCTGTACCGCATGACGGCGCCCCCAGGGGCGGAGGCGGTCCTGGCAGAGACTCTACGCCGTTGCGGGCCCGAGATCGCGGCATCGGCGCAGGACGACGAAGCACTGCGGCTGATCCTGCTGAAGCGCAAAGACAAACTGCGCAGTTACTTCGACGAACTCGCCGGGCGCTTTGGCCGCAACTACGTGCCGGGCCGGAGTTGGGAAGGCTTGGCGGAGATGCTGCTGCGGCTGCTGCCGCCGCTGGTCATCGCCGATCTGGGCGCGGGGGAGGGAACGCTGACGCTGATGCTTGCTCAGCGCGCGCTGCGCGTCATCGCGGTAGACAACTCCGAAAAGATGGTCGAGTACGGTATGGGCGTGGCGCGTGACCATGGCGTCAAGAACGTCGAGTACCGCCTGGGCGACCTGGAAGAACTGCCGCTGCAAGACGGCGAGGCCGACCTCGCGCTGCTGCACCAGAGCCTGCACCATTCGCTGCACCCGGCCAAGACGCTGGAAGAAGCCTGGCGCATTCTCAAACCGGGCGGCAGGATTGTCGTGATGGACCTGCAAAAGCATGGCCTGGAAGAGGCGCGGGAGCTGTACGCCGACGTCTGGCTCGGATTCTCTCAGGTGGAAATCATGGGGCTGTTGCGCAAAGCCGGCTTCCAGCAGCTTGAGGTGGCCATGGTCCACCGGGAAGCGGAAGCGCCGCACTTTGAGACGCTGCTGGCGATGGCGGAAAAGCCGCGTTGACCCCGCATGTAACTTACACCCTCACAACCAGCTTCCCCTGGTTTGCTCCGCTGAACAGCCGGTTCAGCGCCTCCGGCGCCTTCTCCAGACCTTCCACCATGTCCACGCGATAGTTCAGCCTGCCGCTCATGTGCCAGCCGATCAGCTTGAGCGCCGCTTCCATGGCTTTGCTCAGGAAGTCCATCACGATGAAGCCCTGCATGGTGGCTCGCTTGCCGATGATGATGCCCAGGTTCGACGGACCCGGCTCAGGGCGCTGCGCGTTGTACTGCGAGATCATGCCGCAAGCGACGATGCGCGCATGCATATTGATGTGATACAAAACCGCCTCAAGGATGCGCCCTCCGACGTTGTCGAAGTAGACGTCGATCCCCTGCGGACAGAGCCGGGTCAGTTCCTGATTCAGATTCGCCGACTTGTAGTTGATCGCGGCGTCGAAGCCCAGTTCCTTGGTCAGCCAGGCGCACTTCGCGTCGCTGCCCGCGATGCCGACCACGCGCATGCCGAGGATCTTGCCGATCTGTCCTACCAGCGATCCGACTGCACCTGCGGCGGCCGAGACCACCAGCGTCTCGCCCTCTTTTGCTTTGCCGATCTCCACCAACCCGAAGTAGGCCGTCAGGCCGATGTGGCCGAGCAGTCCGAAATGGGCCTCCTTCGGCAGCGGGATCGGCGGCAGTTTGGTCAGCCCTTCGGCCGGTCCCTGATAGTACCGCTGCCATCCGAGCAGGCCCTGCACGGTGTCGCCCGGCGCGTACTTAGGGACGTTGCTCGCTTTCACGGTTCCGATGCCGATGCCGCGCATCACCGCGCCCAGCGGCAGCCGCGGCAGGTAACTGTCCGCGTCGTTCATCCAGACGCGATTGGTCGGGTCGAGGGAAAGCAGCTCCTGGCGCACGCGGATTTCCGCATCCCCCAGAGCCGGCAACTCCGACTCGCGCCATTCCAGGTCCCCATCCTTCACCAAGCCTTCAGGCCGCCGGGCCAGATGCCACGCGGCATTCATCGTTCCGCTCATTTGCACACCCCTCCAAGCCCAGCATAGCCTCTGGCGGGGCATGTGATAGATTGCCTTTCGAGACCCGTTCTGGGAGTTCGCAAAATAGTTCACACTGAGGACAACATGAGATCACTATTCGTTCTACTAGCCGGCGTCGCGCTGGCCGTTCCCGTCCTGGCGCAGAGTCAACCGGAGCGCGATCCGGGCTTCAAGGCGGTCACTCAGGTTGCGCTTGTCACGAAGGACATCGAAGCCAGCGCAAAGCACTGGGCCGCACTGTTGGGCGTCGAGATGCCCAAGATTTCCACTTCGCGTCCAGGCAATGAGGTCAAGATGATGTATCGGGGCAAGCCGTCCAACAGCCAGGCCAAGCTCGCGTTTCTGAAGGCCGGGCAGGTCACCATCGAGCTGATTCAGCCGATCGGTCCGAACACGTCCTGGAAGAAGTTCCTCGACGAGCACGGCGAGGGTGTGCACCATATCGCTTTCAACGTCCAAAACCTGGCCCAGTCCGAAAGCGAGATGAAGGCGCTCGGGTACGAGCAGATCCACAGCGGGCGCTGGGACAGCGACAATGGCGATTACGTCTACTTCGACTCGACCAAGGACCTGGGGTTGATGATCGAACTGCTTCATTCCGATCCAGAGAAGTGAGGCCGGACGCCCGCTTGCCACGCTGCATCGCATTCAACAAACCCTTCGGCGTTCCGTCGCAGTTCTCCGATCCGGCGGGTGAATTCGGCCGTACGCTCCGGGACTACGTGCCGGTGCCGGAGGTCTACCCCGTCGGACGGCTGGACCGGGATAGCGAGGGGCTGCTGCTGTTAACCGATGACGGGGTCTTGCAGCATCGTCTCACCGATCCGCGTTTCGCTCATCCTAAAACTTACCTGGTTCAGGTGGAAGGCGCGCCTGTGAATTCCGATCTGGAGCCACTGCGCCGGGGCGTCGCGGTCCAGGGCCGATTGACCCTGCCCGCGGAGGCGCGGCTGCTGCCAGAAGAGCCTGAACTTTGGCCTCGCAACCCGCCGATCAGATTTCGGAAGTCGATTCCCACGGCATGGCTGGAGATCGTCCTGCGCGAAGGCCGCAATCGGCAGATCCGCCGCATGACCGCGGCCATAGGCTTGCCAACACTGCGTCTGGTCCGCTGGTCGCTGGGACCGGTTACCGTCGCGGGGCTCGCCCCCGGGGAGTGGCGCGAGTTGGGCGCTCGCGATCTCGTGGAACTGCGGCGCTTGTAGCTGTGCGGGAATGCCCGCCGGGAGCGCGCTCCGGGTAGGTGACGCGTTCCAGGAAGAGACCGGACGACGGCGCCGTCCATGCCGCGATCTCCACGTCGGGGATGGGCTCGGCATTGAGCAGCCGCCGGAATTCCGCGACGCTCAATTCGCCCAGGCCGATCTTGACCAGTGTTCCGGCCAGACGCCGCACCATGCGCCAGATGAAGTGCGATGCTTCAATACGAAACAGCAGCAATCGCCCGTCCATTTCGAGCGTTGCCGATTTGACCTGTACGATGGTCGATTCATCCGGCCGCGACGGGTCCTCGGCTCGGAACAGTACGAAGTCATGCCGCCCCGGCAGTAGTTCCACCGCTCGCCGCATCGCCTCCAGGTCCAAGGGTTCTTTGATCCACCAGATGAACTTCTTCGAGAAGGCGTCTTTTTGTCGTGCGATGCGGTAGACGTACGTGCGCGCCACAGCGTCGTGCCGCGCGTGGAATCGGCTCGGGATTTCTTCCGCCTCGCGGACGGCGATGTCGAAGGGTAGTTCCTCATTGAGCGACAGCAACAGCTCATCCAGCGTTGGAGGTTCGCCGTTTAGTGGAACCTTCAGATGGGCCACCTGGCCCGTGGCGTGCACGCCCGCGTCGGTGCGTCCCGCGCCGCCCAACTCCACTTCGCCGTCGAACAGCTTTTCAGCCGCCTTGCGCAACTCGCCCATGATGGTTCGCGGCGCGTTTTCCTGTTCGGCCCACCCGCTGTAGCGCGAGCCGTCGTATTCGAGCGTCAGCTTCCAGGCGCGCAGGACCGGCCCGGTCGGTGGCGCGGCCCGTTTCGGTGCTGTCTTGAGCGGCGGTCTGAGGGCTCGGTAAGTCACTGCTAATGTTTTCCCTACTAATTCTCGCAGAGGGCACAAGCTGCGTTTGTGGCGCAGGAGCTGTGGCGTACGCTTTAGCGTGCCGTGGTGGCATTCATGCCACCATTGGCCGGATGTCGAGATGAATCTCGCCACTGCACGCTAAAGGCGTGCGCCACATCATCTACTCATGAGCTGCTACCAGACGCGGCAGGCGTTCTCCCGCACCATCGGCTGACCCGCTTTGCAGCCAAACGCGCGCCCAAACTCCGGCATGTTGGAGACGACTCCGTTGATGCGGTATTCCAACGGTGAATGCGGATCGGTGATCGCCCGCTCGCGCCTCGTCTCCGGACGCATGTCGCCGCAGGCCCACTGGGCCATCCCGACGAAATAGCGCTGGTCGGGTGTCAGCCCATCGACGGGCTTCAAGTCCTGCCCTTCGGTGGCGTGCTTCCAGGCGTAGTACGCGAGCATCGTCCCGCCCAGGTCGGCCACGTCTTCGCCGAGAGTGAGTTTGCCGTTGATGTGGATATCGCCCACGGCGATGTAGCCCGAGTATTGGTCGGAGATGCACTTCGCGCGCCGTTCGAACTCGGCGCCGTCCTTGTCCGTCCACCAATCCTTGAGATTTCCCTGGGCGTCGAACTGCCGGCCTTCGTCGTCGAAGCCGTGGGTCAGCTCGTGGCCGATGGTGGCGCCGGTGTTGCCGTAGTTGGGAGCATCGTCCATCTTCGGATCGAACAGGGGCGGCTGCAGGACGCCGGCGGGGAAGTTGATGTCGTTCATCTGCGGATTGTAGTAGGCGTTCACTGTCGGCGGAGTCATACCCCATTCGCCCCGGTCGACCGGCTTGCCGATCTTGGCAAACTGACGCCGGTCCTCAAACTGCGATGCCCTCAGAACGTTGCCGCCGAAATCGTTGGCTGTGATGGTCAGCGCACCGTAGTCGCGCCACTTGTCCGGATAGCCGACCTTGTTCACGATCGAGTGCAGCTTTTCGAGAGCTCGTTTGCGAGTCTCGTCGCCCATCCACGGAAGCTGCTTCAGGTCGTTCTCCATGGCCAGTTCAATCTCTTTGGTCATCGCGACGGTCCGGGCCTTGGTCTCCGGCGTGAACGTCTTGGCGACAAAGACTTGTCCGAGCACTTCGCCGAGATCGCGATCCGTCCAGCGCACGCAGCGCCGCCAGCGCGGCTGCTGTTCGGGCACGCCGCGCAGGTACTTGCTGTAGAACTCGAAATTCGATCTCACGAAGGGCGACGAGAGGTACGGCGAGGCGTCGTGGATCAGGTTCCAGCGCAGAAAGGCGCGCCAGGCGTCGATCTTATGGGCGTGCAGAGCCTTTTCGAGCGCCTGATAGAAAGCGGGCTCCGTGACGTTCACAATCTGCACGCTATCCAGGCTGAGGGCGGGGAAGAATCCGTCCCACGCGAACGAGGGTGTGAGGGCCTGAAATTCCTTGCGGCTCATCTTGTGCAGCAGTTTGCGCGGGTCGCGCATTTCGACGCGCGTCAGCATGGACTTCGCCAGATCGGTCTCGATGGCCATCACCTGATCGGCCTGTGACTTCGCGGCGGAGGGTTTGTCGCCCAGCAGGGTGAAGACGCGGGCCAGGTGCTCGACGTACTTCTGGCGGATCTCCACCGATTTCGCGTCGGTCTTCGTGTAATAGTCGCGATCGGGCAAGCCGAGTTCGCCGCGCCCGGCGAAGGCTATGACATTTTCGGAATTCTCCAGATCCTGGTCGCCGGAGACGCCAAACAAAGTTCCCGAGCCCGTTCCGTCGCCATGGCCAGCCGTGACGGCTTTCGACAGGTCGGCCAACGTTCGGATGGCCGTGAGCCGCTTCAGGACCGGTTCAATCGGTTGGAGGCCCGCCTTTTCCACGGCGGGTTCGTCCATGCATGCCTGGAAGTAGTAGCCGATCTTGCGCTCCGAATCGCTGCGCCCCGCGCCGCCCTTGGAGGCCTGATCGAGGATCCCCCAGAGGTACCGTTCGTTGTCGTAAGTGAGCTTGCCGTAGACGTCCCACGACGCCTGATCGGCGGGGATCGGGTTCTTCTTGGACCAGTTGCCGCAGGAGTAGCGGTAGAAATCCTCGCAAGGCTGAGCGGTGGTGTCCATGGAGGTCAGGTCCAGGCTGGGCGAATAGGGAAGTTGGGTCACGGGTTGAGCGGCGAGGCCCGCCGGGAGAGCCAGGATGGCGAAAAGAAGGAGGTTGCGCATGGGAATTCGGTTTGAGTTACCAGGATACTCCCGCGAGCGGCCGGGCTCTCGGCGGCAGTGCGGCTGACTGGGGATTTGTTACAACAGGAAGGCTTGGAGGTTCATTTGTCGGCCCTTGAATGCAACTCGGGGGGGATGCCAAGATGGGTCATGCGGCGGAGACGGACACTCATGCTGATGATTGCATGCTTGGCTGTGATGGCGTTGTTCGTTCGGATCGGATATCGACGGCTGGGATGGGGCGGATACTTTTACGCGGAACTCGCGGCCCCGTGGCAACGCTAGCCAATCTGTTATTCAGGGGCTATTCGATGCGGGGTCAGCCGCGCGTCGCGGCGAACCCAGCGCGGTTCGCGGGATATTCCTTCAAGGCTCCTCGGAGGCAAGGTTCGCGACGGCTCCGGACCCGTTATTTCGAGGCTTCCGCCTCGAAATACACAATCTTGTCGGTCAATTCTTCGATCATCTCTCGATTGCCCTGGCTTTGCGCCAGCGCGAGGGCTTGACGCGCCGTCTGGGCTGCTTCGCTGAACAAACGCAGTTCGCCATTCATCGACGACAGCAGATCCAGAATAACCGGCTCCTGCCAGCGGGTCAGGTCGGCCGCCTGCTTCAGGTGTGGGATCGCCTCTGCGAATCTGTGCGCCGCGGCCAGGACGCGGCCGAGATTGAACTGGTAGTCCACGGACTTCGAGTTGCCGGCAACGGCCGTCTCGAGATGCTCGATCGCCTGGTCGAGTAAGCCATTTCTTGCGAGTACGATCGCCAGAGCGTTGTGGGCGTCGCCGTACTGCGGATCGATTTCCAAAGCCTTGCGGCAGTGCTCCATTCCTTCGTCCACTCGCCCGGATTCGAGCAAGACGACCGCGAAGTTCGTATGAACCTTCGCGTTGCGGGGATCGATGGCCAGCGACTTGCCATAATCCGCGATGGCTTCGTCCATCAGCCCTTTGCGTTGCAGCGCTATGGCCAGATTGCTGTACGTGGGGGCGTCGTTCGGCTCTAGTTTCGCCGCCTGCCGGTATTCCGCGATCCCTTCGTCGGTCTGGCCGAGTTGGCTCAAAGAGAATCCCAATTGGAAGTGCGCGCGGGCATCGTCGGGACTCAGTTCTACCGCTTTGCGCCACTCGGTAACAGCTGCGGCGTATTGCTGTTTCTGCAACAGGCTCATGGCCTGGTCGAACACCCGGTAATAGTCGGTGACCGGCGCCTCCAGCGTCTGCAAGCCATCCGGCGGCAGATTCACGAACTCCGGGATATTGACGGCGCGGTTCGCGGCTGTCGCATTCTCGATCAGAAGGGGCGGACTGTCGTTGCCATCCTTGTCGATGTGGGTCAAGTACATCTGGGTGTATGGCGACCGCGCCTTGGAGGCGAATACCATCCAGCGTCCGTTGGGTGAAAAGCTGTGCCAGGAATTCATCGACGGCGTGTTGCAGTTCATCAGCCGGGCGCGCCCACCCCGGAACGGCACGATGAAGAGCCGGCTGTCGGGACGCATCAGTTGGCCGTTGCGGCATTGAACGAACACGATCCAATTCCCGTCGGGAGAGACCTTCGCGAAGTTATTGCTCATGCCATTGCGCGAAGCACCGGCAATCGGCTCGGCCACCCCGCCCTTGCCGTTGTTGAAGGGGATCCGGTAGAGGTCGTACTGAATCTGCGTTTCGTTGGGATCGTTCGCGAATTGAGCCGGCTGCGCCCCCTCGGGCATTGGCGCTTTCGCTTCGGCGCGCGAAAAGACGATGTACTTGCCGTCGGGGCTCCAGAAACCGCCGGTCTGCACGAAGCGCGGGTCGTCGGCGCCCGGCAGAGGGCGCAGTTGACGCGCATCCCGGTCGTACCAGGCCAGGATGCCTTTCGTCGGAAAGAACACCTGGCCAAAGCGGTAGTCTTTGAAATTAGCGACGTAGACTCTTTCCTGCGCTCGCAGGCCGGGCCCGGTTTGCGTGGGGCCGGGGTCGTTGATCATGGTCACGACGTAGCGTCCGTCGGGCGAGACCTGCGACATGAAGCCGACCCGGATATTCACGCTGTCTTCCAGCGGCCGGAACGAACTCCACTTGATTACGTTTTCGTTGCGGATGGAAGTGTCCCGTTTGATCGGAGTCAATGAGTAGAGACCCTTGTCATTCTGCGGGCCATCCAGGTCCATCCCCAGCGTCTTGCCGTCATGGGAAAAGGAATGGCAGTTGGCGCAGGTGTGGAGCCCTTCCAGCAGCGTGCGGCTCTGGGTGTCTCCGACATTGCGCAAGCGCCATTTGATGAGTTGGATGGCAGACTGCGGCAGCGGCCGGATCGCGCCATCCTCGCCGACGCCGGGGATTAGCGGCACGTCACGATAGAAGATCGGCGCGCCAACTGGATCTCTGGAGGTCTGAAGCACGGACTGGCCGCGCGAGACCGCCTGGGCAGCGTCCTTGTCCGCAAAGCCTGTGATCGTCAGCGTTGCCGGGCGCTTTACCGAGTGGCGCTTGATGGCCTCCCAGGTTTGGGCATTCGGCTTCCAACTGTGCGCCTTAGCCTCGTTCGGCGTGAGTTCGGGCGGCTTGTTCAGCTCTGAAACGCAACTCGCGTCGATCTCGCCAACGCTCAGCCGCTCGCCCGGCGATTGCACGTGGATGGGGGCCGAACCGTCCGCGAAGGTTACCTCAATCCGCCACGCCTTGGCGCTCTCACTCGCGTCGCGCCAGAGGAAGGTCGGTGCAGCCAGGTCGGGAGGGAAAATCGATCCCGCCGCCGGATAGTCGACGCTGATGCCAGCCGATGCGGAAACGGCAACATCCGGTGCGCGAGACGTGGCGAATCCGCGGATGACGGGGCCGCACAACGCGCAAACCGCCGCGGCCAGCAGACAGACGGACGCTGGCCGAGTGAGGAAAGTATTTTTAAAGATCTGCAAATCCTATTTACCAGTCTATAATCATTGACGCCGCATCACGAATTTGGTTTACCTCTCAAGGCTTGGGTCCTTATGCAAAGGGTTGGGTTGAAACTCATGGATCCAGGAAGCCTCGCCGAATTGGCGTTCGATCTCTCACACCGAACATCTTGCCGCACTCGCCGCGGTACGCTGCGAACCTGTGCCGGGCGAACCCAGCGTGGCACAGGAGAATTGCGTCCTATTCCTGAACTCGCATTCCCGGATCGGTCGAGCCGAGCAAAGACCCGCGCCTCTGGTATGCTATCGGCAGAAGGGCGGATAGTCAGCCCGCCTGACTTTTGGAATACGAGGACCGGCAATGAACACCGCACTCATAAAACTCCAGCGGAAAGGCCAGATGGTGATTCCGCGCAGCTTGTGAGAGCAGGTTGGCGTGTCGGAAGGAACGCTGATGGAGGTCGCAGTGGTCGAAGGAGGAAGGCTGCTGATTACGCCGCAAGTCGCTCTTGACCGGGCCATCCTCGCCGATCCGAAGAAGAATCGGAAGCAGTTGCTCAAAGCGCTATCCGCTGCCGTTACAGGGATCCGGCAAGAGGCCAAGAAAATCGGCCTGGCCAAAGTGACGCTGCCGCAAATCGAAGCTGAGGTCGCCGCCTATCGCCGTGCCAAGGCTAAGAAGCGAGCGAAATACCCCGTCACATGATTACGCCGCCTCGGATCCCTATCGAAATTTCGTTTGCACGCACATCGAAGGGCAGCGTCAGAAGATAGCAGAGGATCCTTTCCGATGCGGTTCCTGTGTGTGTTACTGCTTGCAGTCCCTGTCTGGGCTGACCGCTGCTCGCTGCCGGCCGGTACTACCGAATTCCTCCAAACACTTCCAATAGATCGAGGCGCCCGGCACGACGCCATCAGCGAGGCACTGAAGGCGAACCCCGACGACTTCAATTTGAATCGGTTGTTCCTGGATGGATCGGTGTACGAGCGACGCGAAGTGCGTGAGCGATACCAACGCGAGTATGAGGCGCATCCCGGCGATGTGGAGTTCGCTTATCTGTACGCGCGGAGCCTGGTTGGGAGCAGTACGCCCGAAGCCTTGAAGATCTACGGGCAGATTCTCGCCAAAGATCCGGACTATCCCTGGGTCCATCTGTCGCAGCTCGAAATCTATCGCGCGGAGGCGTTCCGCGACCGCAAGAAACTGGAATCCAGTTTTGCGACGCTCCGACGTGCGTGCCCGTCCTTGTGGGAACCGTACGAGTACCTCGGCGAAATCGAGAACACCGAACTGGTCGCCCAGGAGGCAACCCGGCTGCGCGAGTTACTGACGGCGTCCACGGATCCGCGCAGCGTGATGCTGTATCGCGTCCTGTGGGCCACGGAGTTTCGGGTCCGCCCCAAGACCGAAAGCGACGCCGAACGGCGAGTGGTGGCCGAAGATCTGAAACGGCTGAGGGCGTTCAAATCCGTTCCCGAACTCCAGCGCGTTCTGACGAATGGAGCGCGCCTGGCCGGCGACGATGCTCTGACCAAAGAGCTGTTGGCGCTGCGCAAGCCGGATCTGAGTGCCGAGCATAGCGAATGGTATAAGGCGCACCCTGCTCCCAAATCGGACGACCCACCCGAGAAGCGGCGCGCTTACGCCCAGGCGAAACTCGAAGCTGCAACAAGGTGGATCAAGGAAGCTTCGCCGCAGTTGCTCTCGATAGCGTACATGGACCGCCTGACCGCACTTGCCGCGCTGCAGGCGCCCGCCGATGAACTTGGCCGGGCCGGTGACGATCTGCTTACTTTCGAGCGGGTCAGAGATGTTGGGCCCTTCTCGTCTTCAATCAACGTGGCGCGAGTCTACCTGGATCGTGGAGTCCTGCTCGACCGGGTGCCCGTGATTCTGGAGGATGCGCTTAAGAGTTTCGACGACCCGGAGGCGGTCATCGAGATCGACTTGGCTCCAAGCCCGGAACGCACGGCGTCCACCCGGATGATGCTCGTCTCCAATCACGCCACAGCGGCGACGATGCTGTCGGAGCTGTATGAAAAGCAGGGCCAGGCAGATAAGGCCAGAGAAGTCCTCCGCTCGCTCGAAGACTACCTGGCCGCGAAGGCGCCTGCTCGCGATGAGAAGAATCGAGAGGTGGAGACGCAATACCGCGCCGCTCAGTTCACTCATTGGCGCCGGCTGGCCACGTTCGAGGAACACAACGGCCGGAAGCTCGATGCACTCTACGCCTACCGCGAGGCAACGGCGTCATTCGGAGCGAAGAACGAGGAACTCCTATCGGCGCAACGGCGATTATGGACCGGCCTCGGCGGATCGGATGAAACGTGGGTCCGGTGGGTGAACGACATTCCAGATTCAACCCGGCAACAAAACTCGTCCGCGGGCGTTGAGTTTGCCCCGATCAACCGCGCATTGCCGGAGTTCTCGTTGAAGGATTCCACTGGTCAGACATGGACGCTGGCGCGGTTCAAGGGCAAGACAACGATTGCAGTAGTGTGGGCGACCTGGTGCCAACCGTGCCGCGAAGAGTTACCGCACTTCGCAAAGTTCGCTGAGACACTGAAGGATCGCAACGATGTGCAGGTGGTCACTTTCAACACGGACGACAACAGCGGAGCTGTCGAGCCGTTTCTGAAGCAGACTGGCTACACTTTTCCGGTCTTGTTCGCGCAACACTTCGCGGAAGATCTCATGCCATACTTCGCGATTCCTCGAACTTGGATCATCCGGGATGGCGTGCTGGTTGCGGAGATGATCGGATTCGGCGGCGATTGGCAGAAGTGGCAGGACGCGATCACAGCTCAATTGAGGTAATTCTCTGTGGATTTCCCCTTTCCACAGCCGCAGGTCAGCCGCGCTTCGCGGCGAACCCAGCGTGGCACAGGGGATTTGCGTATCCCTGGATTGCCCACCTCACGCTTGCGGCTGCTCTGAAGATCAAGCTGTTGATTATGCGGTGCTTGCAATCCGAGTCTTTGCCAGCACCGAACCGCGAACGAAGAGAGCGGCCATCGGGTGCGCTCACCGCTTTGTGGCATCGGCCGCTCTCTTCGTTCGCGGTTCGGTGCTGAGGAACGAGTGGTCGATCTTCATCATTTGGGGGTGCACGGTCCGCCGGTCATGCAGAGATCGGTCGAGCATCTCTCCCACGCGGGGCGTCAGTAGCGCAGGAAGCAGATTCTGTCGGCCCAGTCCCAGCTTTGAGCTTCTTTGGCCAGCCGCGCCAACGCCCAAACCAACCCTCCGATGTCCGCCGGAGAGATGGTTTTTTCGTCGACGAAGATAACGCCCGCGTGGTGGCGCCCCTCTTCCGTCCAGTCCTTGAGCAGCGGTGGAATGGTCCTGCGGTCATAGGTGACCAGCGTCAGGGCCTGCGCGGCGGCCGCCTGCAAGCAGGCCGCGTCAGGTTGCCCGAGGAAGCCCCCGTCCTCCCACTCTGCCATCGAATGAACGGGCAAAGAACGGCTACGGCGGCGCAGGCCCAGCGCCACGTCCGGCGAGATATGCTCGTCGAGCAGCAGCTTGAGCAAGTCAGACCCGTGCTCTCTTGCCGGCTACGAATTCGGCGGCTTGGGGCAACATGCGTTGCAACGCAGGGAAGCCTGTCGCTTCGCTTTCCGCTAATGCGGTATCGATTTCCAGCGGGAATGCTTCCGCGTAATTGCTGGCTGCCGAGACTTTTGCCTGTGGCCATCGAAGGTGCCGGGCCACGGCGGCGGCATCGGACTTGTAACTGCGAATCAGCAGCATCACCTCCCACACCGCGAGCGAGCTTCCCTGGATGCAGGCATGCCGCCCCGCCGGCGAATCCCGGAAGTCAATGAAGGCGAACTCGGCTCGCCGCAAGCCCTCCTCTACCAGACGTGCGCCGGCGTCGCTCGCCGTCCAGCCATGGCGATTCGCCATGCGCTTGAGCCGCTGCGCGCTCTCCGCCGGCAGACGCATACTGATGACCGTCGATTTGGGCGCGCGCATGGAGACCTCCACTTGTAAGTATTGTAAGCATTGTAGCACCCACGCCTGCGCCGCATTGATTCCGGTGATGTCCCGTTCACCCTGGACTTTCCTTTCCACAACCGCAGGTCAGCCGCGCTACGCGGCGAACCAGCGTGGTATATGGGATTTGCGTATACTGTTCCTGGATTCTGATCAGATTCGGTGGCGCGAGGCGGATAACTGATGACCATCGCAGATTTCCAGAAGACGTACTCCCTCATGGGCGACCAGGAGCTTCTGAACCTAGCCCTTGAGATTGATGACCTTAAGGAAGAAGCGAAGGCCGCGCTCTCCGGCGAGTTGACAAAGCGGGGACTAGGTGCACGAGAAATCGGTGAGCAGGCGGAAGTCATTCAATCGCTGAAGAGCTCAAATCCGTTAGGCGCGGTTCGGCCTGAAGATCCACATACCAGCAGCGGAATTACGACCTTGGCCTTGGGCCTTTCTGATCCAGCATTCGAAGCTTCCCGACAAGGAATGACTCGGTGGATGGGGGAAGATTCGGCGCGACTCCGGCTGGGCGCGGCTCTCTCCCTCTTGCTCTTTGTGGCGGTGTATCTGTACGTCTGGTCTTCACCGAATCCCAATGCAGCAGAAATCGCCGGCAGCATGGTCGGTCGAATCCTGGTAGCAGGAATCGTCGGATTTTTCCTGATGAGAAGGAGTTGGGGAAAGGGTTCCGCTCTTCTAATTACACCGTCCATTGCCTTATTGATCTTCGGATACCTCGACATGTTTCTCTTGCTGAACAGGGGACCATCCGCCCGGGCAGACAAGGTCTCAGGGGCGCTGCTTAGTGATGTCCAGAAATTCACTGAAAGCTATAAGGCAGAGGTGGGACCACTCGACGTCCAGACGGCCCTTGAGATGCTTGATGGGAGGCGGGCCTCTACGGTCGCCGACCTTGTGGAAATGCGGAGAAGAGCCGCCATGGCGATTGACAAGACCGACAAGTACTTAGCAGTCATTGAGAACCACGTCAAGAACGCAGAAAGCAAGATTGACGCCTCAGATCCTTCATCGGTGAAGACGTTCAACGCATTGATTGGCACAGCGATGGTTACAGTTCGGCGTGTCTTTTCGCTGAACAGGTCATACTTTACAGAGATTGATGGGTTGCTGGAATTCGTCCTTAGTAGAAACGGGACGTACCAGATCACCAGGAATGGGATTCAGTTCCACGATGGGCGTAACTCTTCGGAGTATGATCGGCGGGTTGACAAGATCAACGAGATCGTTGCGTCTACTTCGAGGCTATATCAACAAAAGTAGTCGAAGGCCCGGTGACTGAAGGGCATTGACATACTTGCCCAATCCACGAATTGGTAATCGCGACCGGGCTGGTCAGCGCCATGATGGACTCGAGGTAAGCTCACTCGATGAGAATTGGACGTCTGAGAAAAGGGACGTCTCCTGTCTGACGTACTATAGTCGTATGCAGCACCGACTGAACATTACGGTTGACAGAAATGCAATTAGGGAAGTCCAGGCCGAAACAAACCTCGGGCCATCTCCCCAACTGAGCACCCCCCAGTTTGTTTTTGGCAAGTTTCTGAGTCTGAATGCGGAAGAAATCGCCGAACTTTGGACCAACCGAGCCAAGGTGGAAGTCGGCTTTGAAGGCCATCCCTATCGCCTAGAAGCCCTGGACAAAGATGGAGAGTTTCGGCTCTGCCTTGCTGCCGTATGAGCTGCGCATTGAAAGTGGAAAGGTGGAAAGGGGAAAGGGACGTCCCTTTTCCGGCGAGAGCGTGAGCAGGCTAGGGCGGGAACTGGGGATACGGCGCAAGCTTCTCTGCGGGTGGAGGCACGCGGTAGAGAACCGAATGTCAGTTTCGGACATTGCGGAACGACTCCGGGCGTCATAGGCTTTGTATTGGAGGGTTGGGTTGATGCACACATCCTACAAAGAATCGCTCCGAGGGAATTACGAGAGGATGGACGATGCGGACCTGTTGAATATATTAAGAGACTGGGGTGATCTCACGAGCACCGCGCAGCGGCTCCTCGCGGTCGAACTGGAGAAGAGGGGGATCACGGATTCACAAGTCTCGCAGTTTGAAGCGCGTCTCAAGGCGTGGGATATGGCTGACCGGGCAAGTCGTATCGCAACGCAGGTCTACGGATGTGGGACTGCGCTCTTTAACTACCGAAATAGGAGGCCAGATGGATCATACTTGGTCACCAAGTGGGTCACAGTATTCTGGATTCCGATACTCTCGCTGGGAGACATGAGGATCAAGCCCGCAACGCTCGCGAACGGGCGAGACGGCTATGTGATTCTGAAGGAAGAGGAACCGAGAGCAGACAGGACAGGGAATATGCCTAGCGAATGGATTCAGAAACTCATTGAACGGAAAAAGGCGCAACGAGAATGCGCGTCACAGGATGCTGAGGCAGCGGGACTTGGCGCTTCTGCGGCCCCAAGGATGTTCAAATTGCTTCGTGACCGAGTGGAGCAAGACGTGGCCGAGTTCAACAGCTTGTCTCCCCAGTCACAGTTTGTCTATGAGTTCAACCCCTCAGAAAAGTTCACCGTAGCACGCACGATTTATCCCGCAATCTGGCTCGACGTAGTCTTAGAAGGAGCGGTGCTAGTCTGCCGTGGGAAAGAAAAGCGAGGCGCTAGCACCGGCGAAGTGACTTTCATGGAAGAGAGTATTTTCGTGATAGCGGGCCGACGATTGGAGGCGGATGTGTTTGAGATAGGTGGTATAGAGTACGGCGATGCATCGAAGGTCGCTGAATTTCTCCTGAAACCGCTCTTTGATGCCGTTCTGTAACTAACGGGAGCGAGGTGTTGATTGTCAACCTCTGCATCCGTCGCATGGATCGGCTCCCTAGAAGTGGGTACATGCACCGCCCCCGGATTCCAAGCAAGACTTCCGCCATGGCAGCGACCAAGCTAATGCCAATTCTCCAGTCTCTCGACATATCTAGAGTAACCTGAACACCCATCGCACGATTCCGGGAAGTGCGTCACGTCTGTGACCTCGAACACGTTCTGGGCTGTTTTCATCAGATTGGCTGTCTGACTCCACGGAGGCATTTCGAGCAAGCATTTCGTTTAGCCATTTGACGCTTTTCTCATTTTCCTCCGCAGACGCATCGCGAGAAACTGGAGCGAGTGACAGGGCCTGCCGACCAAACGTGACGGCGTCGCGCCTCTCTCCAAGCATTTCAGCGAGTTGCGCTCTCGCGCAATGCACCTCGAAACTGCCTGCGCCGAGATCAGCTGCTTTATTTAGACAGTTTAGAGCGGCCCTGTAAGAAGGCATCGGGTCTGGAGGAGCATTGTCTTCGTCTCCGGAAGTCGCCTCTAACCGTTCCGCCTCCTCATGGTAATGCGCAGCCAGTCGAAGCCACGCATTCGCGTCCTTAGGGTGTTCGACGAAATTTTTGTGTAGGAGGTATTCAGCCTTGCTGCCTGCTCCCCAGAGCACTAGGAGACCAATGCCAATTGTCAAGCCGATGGTCCACTTCACCACGGCGTGAGGCGTTCCCGGCTGCATCGCCTTGTTGCGGACGAGTCCGCAAAATAGAGTGGCCCACGCAGCCGCAGATATCAGCACGATTTTCACCCAGGCAGTGATCGCAAAAGGGCGATCCCAGAATCTATATGAGCCATCTACAAATGTTGCGAGGACCAAAATCGCCATCAATCCGGTAAGTATCACCGAGCGATAGTGATGAAGCCAGGATGACCGCTTTCGCAATGCGCCCCCAATAATCCAGCAAAGGTAGAATAGGCTCAACGAGAAGTAGACAATAGCCGAAAAGAATAGTAATACTAGGAGAGCGATTGTTCCACTACCGGCTAACACAGCGCTGATCACTCCATATGCCATTACTGCGGTTAATACTGTGACAATAGCAACCCATTTCACAATTTCCCAGAGTCCATACGGACTAATTGGGAAGCGAATGTAACATAGGCAGACCCAGACGAGAGCAATGTATGCGAAACATGACCACACTACAGCGCGCGTAGCAAACCGAGTCATTGGACTTGTTGGCAGGCGCGACGCTAGCTCATCCAACAGGCGGTTCCATTGGGTGCTTATCCACCCAGCGAGAAGCTCTGCGATGCGAAAAGGCCATGCGAAATCGGGGACCAGCTCATTCTTCTGCCCCGAGAGGTTGTCGTTCATGGTGGTTACTTTTCCCTCCTAGTGCTTACTTGCGAAATCCAGGTCGCGGTAGAATCCAGGGACAGTATACGCAAACCCCATGTGCCACGCTGGGTTCGCAGCGAAGCGGCGAAACGCGACTGACCAGCCGCCGGGGGCAGGAAAGGGGAGCCCAAAATCCCAGAATCTATGGGAATCATAGCCACCATCGCGCTTGCACCGTGGTTCCGCCCCCGGTACCGTTGAGCCATGGGTAACCGAGGAAGATCCTGGCGCAGATGCGGAATAATCCCCGCGATTGGCACATTGATGATTTGAAAGGGCGGGCCCACCACCTGGGTATACCGTTCCGTCAGCACGGCACCAGTCACGTGGGCTTCGAGTTCCCAGCAGGAACACTCCCTGTGCCCGCACGACGGCCAATCAAAGCCGTGTACATCCGGCAGTTTCTATCACACGTCGAATCTGTCCAGAACAGCGAGGAGGCGAAATGAAGCGCGACGAATTGCGGCTTTCCGAATATCCGTTTACCATCCGTCCCCTCGCCGCCGACGAGGGCGGCGGCTACCTCATCGAATTCCCAGACGTGCCGTTGTGCATGTCCGATGGCGAAACAGAAGCAGAAGCCATCGTGAACGGCCGCGATGCGCTCAAATCTTGCCTGTTGAGCTACAAAGAGCGCGGCGATCCAATCCCGCAGCCCAGCGTCGCTGCAGCCTCCAGTGGTCAATTCCGCCTTAGGGTTCCCAAGAGCCTCCACGCGTGGCTTACAGTTCGCTCCGCCCAAGAGGGTGTCAGCCTGAACACGTTGGCGGTCGCATTGATTGCCGAAGGACGTGGGAAGCGTGAGGCAGGGTCCCTGAACGCCAAGCGCGCACGCAAGACACGCGCCGCCTAGTGTGCTCGTTCACGCAATCGCCGATACTGCCCGTCTTGCCGCCCAATCGAAGTCCCCTTTGGTCTAGGCCGGCATTTCATCGCCTTTCATGGGCGCCTTACCACCCTTACGCTTCATGATCTTGTCGAAGGCCTTGAAGTCCGCCCTCGCCTTCCGGTCCGCGAAGTATGTCGCTGTCTGCAGCGCCGAGACCTTCTCGGCCACAGCCGTGGCTACGAACTGATTGATACTCGTCCGGTCTTCCCGGCTTAGCCGCTCGACCGCCTCTTTGAGCGAACGCGGCAGCCGCAAAGGATAGGTTTGGGTCTCTTTCATCGCTGAATCCTCGCTATTGCCTCTCGCGGAAGTAGAACCTCCACCCCAAATTGGGAGGGGGCGATTCCATAGTCCCGCACGTTGAACGTCACCACGGCATCGGCATGGCCATTGACGGCCGCCTCCAGCACCATCTCATCGTTCGGATCGCGCAACTGGGGCCGCCACAGAAAATGTGTGTACACCGGCTCAGCCATGGCGATGACAGCGTTCAAAAAAACCTCCACCTGCCGGTCCGAGAGCCCCGCTTCCATCCGGTGCTCGGGTCTCCTGCAGACGGCCTCGTACTCAACCGCAAGGGGTACGCTCAGCAAAAACGTAACCTTCTTTTGGCGCGCCGCCCAAACAATGGCGGCTGAGGCTCCCGTTGGACTCCGCATGGCGGCCACTACGACATCGGTGTCCAGAACGAATCTCACATCATATACGATATCACATCGTCTATGATGTCACCTAAACCCGTGTCGCGGTGTCGCCTCATGACGCTTCACGCTCATGGTGTCAGTGCCCGGAATACGGGTTGGCTTAGAAACTGACCGACTGCCCTGCGTCCAGATCACGATCACACAGGACTATTGCAGCGCCAGAAGCCTCAGACTTCCGTGAGCCGCTTGACCGAGCGCGCGCGCCCGGTCCCTTCGTCCACGTCAACCACGACCGCGCGCAGCTCCACCCAGCCTTTCGCTGCTTCGAAGCGCACGGGCAATTGCGTCAGGTAGCGATGCAGGACGGCCCTCGTCGTTGTGCGGAACGGGTGGCTGCTCTACCAACTGTAGTGAGCAGTGTAGGTCAGCGTCCGCTCCTCGTCGGGCTTAAGCGTGAGTTCGTATTCGATGGTCCTGCTGTCCACCTGGCGATGCGTAGCCGACTCCTGCGTAATCACCCAGTTTGTCCACCGATAAAGGTGTTCGACCACTCGAACAGTAGCCGCCTCTTTCTTGTGGTTTCGCAGTTTGATTTCGAAGGCTTCATCTGCCCAGCCGCCCGGCTGCATTTGCGATTGATACTTCGTTTGCCTCCGCTCGCCCGTAATGTCGAACGCGTTGCCCGTGTAGACGCGCACGATTTCATCCTTGGGCGTGTGATCGATCTGGTTTTCGCCGGTGAACTCGACCTGACCATCCTGATCTCGTCGATAGAACCGCACGCGCCCTCTTGGCAGCGGCACTCCTAGATGATTTGCCTCGCTATTCGAGAACTCGCGCATCACCCACACGTTCGGATTGGATTGCGTGCCGTACTGCTGAAACTGACGCAGGTCCTGGTAGCTGCCAAAGTTCGGATCCAAACGCACGCCATCATAGACATACAGCCTTTTCGATTGGATGCCGGAGGCGCGCAGAAACTCTACCTGCTTGGTCTCCCGGTCGTGAAGCGTCGTCGGCTGCGGAAGCGTGTAAAGGTGGTAGTCGTCGAAAGCTTTCTCTGTCACCTGGGGTGGGAGCATTCCATTGATGCTGCCGCCACTACCCGCCATAGCCATCCGTAGGGGCTGCGCTTGCACCTTGTTGACATCGCCCGCCATTAGCTTGATGCGCGCGTGATCGAACTGCTTGCCGCTCTGGTTGTCGAGCGTCACCCAGCCCACCAGGTCGAGTGTGTCGCCTGTCTCTGGCGCGACGATGTTGTAGTCGCTGCTCCAACTCATGCCGCCGGAGACGTAACTCAGCTCGGCGTCGAACTTGGCCGGTTGCGCGGAATACAGAATCCAATCGAGCGCGGGTTTGAGAATCGTGTCATCCCCCAGTGTGGGGAACAGTGGCTGGCCCGGCAGCGTGAACTGCAGCTTGCCATCCACCTCGATAAGCGGTTGCCCGGCGCCGCCGGATATCATACCCATCTGGTTAGCCTGATACTGTGGGCCGTACATGGCCATGGCCTGGTAATGCGGCACATAGCCGCTGCGCACGATCCTGCCTCTGACGATCTTTTCCGTACCGTCCGGATTGCGAACTGAGAATTCGATCGTCTTGCCTTCGTACAGATTGAGCAGCCGTTCTTGCGAGATGGGATCGTTTCGGTAGTTCTGTTCGAGCACCCGCACTACCAGCCGGGCGGCCGGGTCGCGCAAGATTACGGAGTCCGGCTCCACTTGGGCCGTGACGCCGGAAAAGCGCACGACGTTGCTCCCTGCCATTAAGTCCAAGGGCAAGGTCTCGCGAATGACCGCGAAGTTCTGATTGTAGATTGTTAATGCGGGATCGGCTCCAGATGCCAAAGCCGTGATGAAAGAGCACAATGCCGCAAGCCGGACACACGTGCTCGTGACGAAGTAAGTCCTCATGTCTCAGTGACGCCGGAGGCGACGAGAGTGTTGCCTCGAATAGAGCTGATAACCAGGAAGTATCCAGGTACGCAATTTGTTCCGCGGCTTGGTTACGCCGCCGCCGGGCTGGAGTTGAGGGTCTGCGAAGGGGGCGATCCGGTAGCCGCCCGGAGCGGCGCGAAAGAGACGACAAGCTTGCGATCCTGCAATGGGCGGACCGTAAGTCAAACCTCCCATTCCACGCACTACGCGCCGATGCGGTCCCCTAATCTGCGAACAGGACGCCCAAATCCACATCTCCCAAGCCACTCTGCCGTCTGGCATCCGGATTCAGTCCGATTGAGGCGCATCCTTTCAGCGGATCACCACACTTCCCGCTGCACGGCTGCCGAGTGCGTGATCGAACGTCACCAGGGTGAGCGAGCAAGCCTGGGCGAAGGCTAGCAAATAAGCATCTGCCCAGACCTTCGGCGAGGCGCTCGCCAGACGGGTGTGCTTTCGAAGCCGCGGTTCAAGGTCGTCCGGTTCCGGTAGAAATCCCACGCGTGCATCGGACGCAATCTTGTCCCAGATCGCCCACGCTCCCCGCATCGTCTGCACGTCGCCGCCCATCACCGCCGCTGTTGTCAGCAGGCGCAAAACCGTCAACTGCGTAAACCGGCAGAACAGCAGGCGGGCTTCACCCGGCAGAGCGAACGCTGACGGGTCAAGCGCCCTCTGCTCAAACCACGCACGTGCTAGTTCGGAGTGTTCGTGGCGCTCCCAGATGAGCGCGAGCCAGACATTGGCGTCAAGGAAATTCGACGTGTTCATACATCTGCTGGTTGGAGAGCCGCACCTTCGGACCCTGAGAGCGGATGAGTGGAAACTGCACACGTTGGCGCGCAGGCTGACGGGGGTTCAACACAACCCTCTCCATCCCGCGCAGGATCAGTTCCCGCGCTGAGCAGCCCTGAGCGGCGGCCTGCGCCTTCAGCTTGCGATAGAGCGGCGCCGGAATATCGACTGTCGTGCGGACACTTTCCGGTTTCATGGACCACCTTCCATAAATATGGCACAATTCGCGCCCGGCGGTAAATTCGACCTTAACTGCGGGTACAAATCCGAAATCCAGGACACTCCACGCAAACCCTGAGCCACACCTACAATTCACTCAGCAGCCTCAGACCTCCGTCAGCCGCTTGATCGAGCGCGCGCGCCCGGTTTCTTCGTCCACATCCACGACGACTGCGCGCAGCTCCACCCAGCCCTTTGCTGCTTCGAAGCGCACGGGTAATTGCGTCAGATAGCGATGGAGCACGGCCTGGCGCTCCACGCCGATGACGCTCTCGTACGGGCCAGTCATGCCGCAGTCGGTTTGGTAGGCGGTCCCTGCGGTGAGCACTCGGGTGTCGGCGGTCGGGATGTGGGTATGGGTGCCGATCATCGCGGAGACGCGCCCGTCGAGATACCAGCCCAAGGCGACCTTCTCGCTGGTCGCTTCGGCATGGAAGTCCACGAAGCGTACTTTCACGTCCTCGGGGATCTGTTTGAGCAGTTCGTCGGCCTTCTTGAAAGGGTCGTCGATGGTGGACATGTGGACGCGGCCTTGCAGGTTCAGGACGGCGCACTGCACGCCGTTGCGAGCTTTGCCGATCCAGAGCCCAGTGCCGGGCAGCGGGTCGGGATAGTTGGCGGGCCGCAGCAGACGAGGTTCTCGCGGCAGGTAGTCGTAGACCTCGCGCTTATCCCAGACGTGATTGCCGGTCGTCAGAACCTCCAGCCCCATGCCGAAGAGTTCCTGGGCCACGCTGGGCGTGATGCCGAATCCGCCGGCCGAGTTCTCGGCATTGGCGATGGCCAGGCCGATCTTCTCTTCACTGATGATGCGCTGCAGATGTTGTTCGACGATGCGCCGGCCGGAAGAGGCGAAAATATCGCCGATGAAAAGTATGTTCATTCAGAAGCTGCGCGCCCAGCCCTTGCGGGCAGGCGAAGTTTGCGGCGGAAAATGCGGAGCGCACCACGTGAGCCGTACCGGCCTTGTATTCGACCCCAATGGAATATGGGGGGATCCCGCCGAGCGCCTTCAGGCTTCTCCCCCCGCCTTGCGGCGAAAAGAGCGTGCTCACCAGCGCGTTCTTACGAGCCGGGTTCCTGCACTAAGTGCATCGGATCGATTATTAAGACCGGATACCTGCCTGGCAGGAACGCTCCTTACTATCCAGGGTAAACGGGATCCTGCCGGCGCGCCAGTCTGGATGCGCGTTGAACGGCATGATTTCGTCGGGCCTTTGTCGTGTTGGCCGATGTGGGAACGAGAGCCCTCTAGCTGCCCAAGCAGGTGTACTCCGTCATGCAGAATGACGATGATTCCGGGTGCTCAACGCTGCAGATTGTGGGGCGGCTTGGTAAGCCGCGGCCGATTGTCAATCGGCTGCTCCGAAAATCTGGCTGTTGATTACGCGGCGCTTGCACTTCCAGTCGTTGCCAGCACCGAGCCCCGAACGAAGAGAGGGGTCCCCCGGAACTTTCCTCCGCATCGCGGTCCTCATTCGGCGCCGCGCCTCCGCTGACTTCCACCCAGCACCGAGGCCGCTTCCACGGGACCCCTCTCTTCGTTCGGGGCTCGGTGCTCGCCGGTTATTCGTTGTGGGCGGCGGCCGCATCAATGTCCGCGTTGCAATCGAGGTGCTGGGAGACGGACATGTCATTTTCATGATTGGGGGTGCATGGTCCGCCGGTCATGGAGAGATCGGTGCGTCTTCCCAGCAGAACAGCGACAAGCAGAACAGCGGCGGCTGCCAACCGCCGCTCAGGATGCCATCCTGCCCCACACGATCTCGATCATCGGCAGGATTCTGGACGCACTACGCTAGAAGCCCCCCAAACCGGTAAGGCTACCGGTTTTTCTACCTGGAATCAATGAGATACGGACGAAAACCGGTAAGCTTACCGGTTTTTGGGTCTCAGGGGCACCTTCTCAGGGCTCGTGATTGGCCTTGTTAGCCGCGCTGCCAGGGCTTGGGCTGATGGCCTGAATCCCGGGCGGTGATGCGGTCGTAGAGGTGCCTTTCGTTGGTCGTGCCCAGGCCCTCGTTGTAAAGACTGGTCAGGCCCAGCGCCTCGCGCAGATCCTCGGTGAATTCGTGCAGGCCGTGCAGATGCTCGGCCACGGCCGGGACCAGGTTGCCGCTCGGGGCGCGGAAGATCTTTTGGTAACCGAGATCCGTCAATTCGGCGACTTCGCCCTGCAAGGCGAGACCGGTGGCCTGGATGGCCGCGGCGCCAGCGGCGTCCTTTTTCAGCAGCGCCGCATAACGTTCGCGCACCACCAGAGCTATGCCCTCAGGCCCGTCGGAGACGCTAAATCCGGCGCTCCGGAGCTGATCGAGTTGGTTCGCGAAGACAACGGCGACAGGCTTTTCACGCTTGAAGAACATAGAAGTCCCAGGGTCCGAAACTTCAGTATAGGGGATGATCCCGTCGCGGCCGCAAGCAACCAGCGAGACTATCCCAACGGCGTGGGGCAGCTTGGCAAGCCGCGGCCGATTGGCAATCGGCCAACTGGCACTTTGACGCGAGACGGCGGCGCGAGACGGCGGCGGTAGGCAACCGCCGCGCCGACTGCCAGCCCGCCCCACGGCGCCTGCAGCGCGTCCACTTCTATGTCGCACAGCCGACTGACTGGCACGGGGCGTGGATTCCGCTTGACTTCCGATCCGTGCGGATTTACACCGGAGTGGTCGGGAGGCTCCTATGCCCAATTTGCGCGACTCCCGTTATTCCGGCGCAAGGCAGATGTTTATCTGCGACGGCGCCATCGAAGGTTTTGGCTCCCTTGTCACAGCCCCGCCAGGGTTCCTCCTGGACAGTGCGGGCCGGCTGTGGGAAATGGGACAACACCATGATCGGCCCTCGGGGTTCAGAATGACGGAGGATGGCGAGATCGTCGAAGACGAGGACTTTGCGGAGGGTGCTGGTTCGGACCGGCATTTTGGGCCACGCCCGGAAAGTGAGGGCGTGTGAGGAGGAGCAAAGAAGGGGCGCCGCGGCGGATTCGGCCACCCTTTGAGCCGCGGCACCCTTCTGGCACTCCATCCAGCGCTCAGGCGAGGGCGGCAGGGTCGGCCCCGCGCGCGAGCCGGCCGCCGGTCCGAAGCGTTTCCATGGTCCGGCGAATTCTGCCGCGCTGAGTCTACGAGCGATACGGTGGAATTTCGAACTCCCGGTCGGTCGCAGGTCTCGCGAAGAGACGATCCGGATCAAGGGGGACGGGGCGGGGAGCGATACTCCGCCCTGTGAAATAGCAGGGTTAACTACAATACTGTTCACTTACAAGGCAATTCTGGTAGGACAGACGATCGCTCGCGTCGTCTGTCACGCCCGATCACCCGGGTTGTCCGAAGAGCGACAGACCACGCAGGGCGATGGTCTGTCCCACAAAGTGAACAGTATTGGGGTTGACTACGCGATCTCGCTGCCGCGGAAGAACCAGCCGAGTTCGATGGCAGCGTTGTCGTCCGAGTCGGAACCGTGCGAAGCGTTTCGGCCGATAGTTGCTCCCGTAAAGCTTGCGAACTGTGCCGTCGGCGGCTTTGTCCGGATTCGTCGCGCCCATCAGGTCGCGCCAGGCCTGGACCGCGTTATCCTTTTCCAATGCCAGCAGAACAACCGGCGCTTCGGTCATGAAAGCGACCAGTTCGTCGAAGAAGCCCTTGCCTTTGTGGACGGCGTAGAAGCCTTCGGCCTCTTTGAGCGTCAGGTGCTGGAGGCGCAGCCCCTTCACCTTGAAACCGTTCTTCTCGATGAGCGAAAGGATCGCGCCCGCGTTACCCGCGGCGACTGCGTCCGGCTTGATGATTGCGAATGTTTTGTTTCCGATGGACATGACTAAAATCCTCGAGTTGCCTGGTAGGGCGGACGCCCACGTCTGCGCCGGACCCCCAGGTCCGGCTGCTGAGACTAATCAGAACTCCGAAATGCTGGCCGACGAGGGCATCGGCCCCTATAACTTCAGGGCCGCCTTGATCTTCACGCCCATCTCGGCGGGCGACGCACAGACGATAATTCCCGCCGCTTCCATGGCCGCCATCTTGTCCGACGCCTTGCCGGAACCGCCCGAAATGATGGCGCCCGCGTGGCCCATGCGGCGTCCCGGAGGCGCGGTCTGACCGGCGATAAAGCCCACCACCGGTTTCTTCACGTGCTCTTTCACGTAGGCGGCCGCCAGCTCTTCGTTGTTGCCGCCGATCTCGCCGATCATGATGATCGCCTCGGTCGCCGGATCCTCGTTGAAGAGCCGCATAACGTCGATGTGCGTGGTGCCGATGATCGGATCGCCGCCGATGCCGATGCAACTGGTCTGGCCTATGCCGAGCGCCGTCAACTGGCCCACCGCTTCGTACGTCAACGTTCCGGAGCGAGAGACGACGCCGACCGGGCCGGGCATGTGAATGTGGCCCGGCATGATCCCGATCTTGCACTCGCCGGGAGTGATGATGCCTGGGCAGTTGGGACCGATCAGGCGCGTCGCCGGCCTGTCCTGCAGGTAGCTCCAGGCCTTCACCATGTCGAGGGCCGGGATGCCTTCCGTGATGCAGACCACCAGCGGCAGTCCGGCGTCGGCGGCTTCCATGATGGCTTCGGCCGCGAATGCGGGCGGGACAAAGACGACGCTCGCGTTGGCGCCGGTCGCCTTTACCGCCTCGGCGACCGTATCGAAGACCGGCCGGTCGAGGTGGACCTGTCCGCCCCGGCCCGGGACGACTCCGCCAACGACGTTGGTCCCGTACTCGATGCACTGCTGCGCGTGGAAGGTGGCTTCCTTGCCGGTGAAGCCCTGCACCAGCAGGCGCGTTCCTTTGTTCACCAGAATGCTCATGAATGATTCCTTCTTGCCTTCTGCCGCCTACTGGGCCAAGGCTACGACTTTCTCGGCCGCGTCCTTCATGTCCTCGGCCACGGTGAAGTTCAGGCCGGAGTCCCTCAGAATCCTGCGGCCCTCTTCCACGTTGGTGCCTTCCATGCGAATCACGATGGGCGCCTTCACTTTGAGCTCGCGCGTCGCGTCAACAACGCCGGCGGCCAGCATATCGCAGCGCAAGATGCCTCCGAAGATGTTGATCAATACGGCTTTCACGGCCGGGTCCGCCAACAGTATGCCAAAGGCGCTCTTGATCTGTTCCTTGCTGGCTCCGCCGCCGACATCCAGGAAGTTGGCCGGATTGCCTCCGGCGTATTTGATGATGTCCATGGTGGCCATGGCCAGTCCGGCGCCGTTCACCATGCAGGCCACGTTGCCGTCGAGCTTGATGTAGTTGAGCCCGAACTTCGAGGCTTCCACTTCGAGCGGATCTTCTTCCGTGAAGTCGCGCAGCCCGAGGATCTCCTTGTTGCGGAACAGGGCGTTGTCGTCGAAGTTGATCTTCGCGTCGAGCGCGACGATGTGCCCGTCCTTGGTCAGAACCAGAGGGTTGATCTCGGCCAGCGTCATGTCGTTCTTGACGTAGGCGCGCGCCAAGGCTTGCATGGCGCGCACGGCCTCGGTGACGGACGGTCCTGTCAGCCCTAAGCCGAAGGCGAGCTTGCGGGCCTGAAAACCCAGCAGTCCCGAGTTCGGGTCGAAGGCTTCCTTGAGGATCAGCTCCGGGGTCTTCGCGGCGACAACTTCTATTTCCATGCCGCCCGCCGCGGATGCCATCACCACCGGCTTGCCCTGGGTCCGGTCGAGCACGATGCCAAGATAGAGTTCGCGCTCGATCGGCAGGGTCTCCTCCACCAACAGGCGCTGGACCAGCTTTCCCTCCGGGCCGGTCTGATGGGTCACCAGAATCATGCCCAGGATTCTCGATGCGGTTTCGCGCACCTGGTCGGGGCCCTCGGCCAGTTTGACGCCGCCGCCTTTGCCGCGGCCTCCGGCGTGAATCTGCGCCTTCACCACAACACGTCCGCCCAATTCGCGGGCGATTTCCACTGCCTCTTCTACGGTGGACGCCATCCGGCCCCGAGGCACGGGGACGCCGTATTTGGCCAGGATGGATTTGGCCTGATACTCGTGGATTTTCATAGGAATTCCGGTCGATCCTGGAGCCTGTGCTAGGCTTCGAGATAAACCAGATTCAGAATAGCATGCCCTTTCTCGACCCCCTTCACAAGGTAATGAGCCGTGGCGACTTGACGGCCGCCGAGGCGCAAGCAGCGATGCGAGAAGTGTTTAGCGGAGAAGTGACTACGCCGCAACTGGCCGCGTTCCTCGCGGCGCTGCGCGTGAAGGGCGAGACGGCGGAGGAGATTGAGGGTTTCGCGCGCGCGATGCGCGACGGCTGCCTCCGCATCGAGCACGGCATTGTGGACGAACCGGTACTCGACACCTGCGGCACCGGCGGGGACGCGCTCGGCACTATCAACATCTCTACCTGCGCCGCATTCCTGGTAGCCGCCGCAGGGGTGCGCGTGGCCAAGCACGGGAATCGCTCCGTCTCGTCGCTCTCGGGCTCAGCGGATGTCCTGGAAGCCCTCGGAGCCCACATGGACGTGACGCCGCAGAGGGTGGCCGCTGCGATCCGTGAGATCGGTATCGGCTTCTTGTTCTCTCCTTCGCTGCACCCAGCCATGAAGCACGCCATGCCCGCGCGGCGCGAATTGAGGACGCGAACCGTCTTCAACCTCCTGGGCCCCTTGGCGAATCCGGCCGGGGCGACCGTTCAAATCGTCGGCGCCCCCTCATCCGATATCGCCAGGTTGCTTGCCGAGGCGCTGGCCCGGCTGGGCCTGGTTTACGGCTTCGTAGTCCACGGCGAGGACGGTCTGGACGAGGTCACGATCACCACAACGACGGTGGCATACGAGATAGACAGTGGCAAAGTCACCAGCCACCTGTTCCAGCCCGAGGATTTCGGCGTTGAGCGTTCGACGCTGGAGGCGATTCACGGTGGCGGTCCGGTGCATAATGCCGCGAGGGTGCGAGCGATCCTGCAGGGCGAGCGCGGACCGCAAAGGGACATTGTCGTCGCGAATGCGGCGCTGGCCATCTACGCCGCTCATCGTGCGGCGGAAGCGATGGGACAGGAGCCAATCGACGGCGCGAAAACCGCCCTAGCGGCCGGCAGCTTTCTTGAAGCGGCGCGAATTGCAGCCGAGGCCATCGATTCAGGGGCCGCGGCCGCAAAGCTCGAAAGCTTCGTCGCGTTTACTCATTAGCGTGGGGTGGCGCTCCAGCCCCGCAATCAGCCGAGCGGGCTTCTTAGCCCTTCAACGGCAGTCCTGAGTGCGATCGGCGCTCAGGGGATTCCCAGGCTGCCGCTCGTTCGCATGAGCAGATCGGTAGCCCCCTTGCTGAACCTTCATAAATTGACATGTAATGAAGGTAAGCGTAACGTGGAGTCATGAGCATGTCGTCCCTCAATATCTCTCTCCCGCAGTCATTGAAGGACTTCGTGGAGAACCAGGTCCAACAGCATGGCTACAGTACGCCGAGCGAGTATGTGCGTGAGCTGCTGAGACAGGACCAGAAGCGCCGAGCTGAAGATCAGCTTGAGACGAGACTGCTTGAGGCTCTCCAGTCCGGCGATCCGATTGAGATCACGCCCCAATATTGGGAAGCAAAGAGGAAGAATCTGGTTGCGCGGCACTCTCGGGCAACTGGCCGGTGAGCGCCAGATTTTCGATTCGACCTCGCGCGGATCGCGACCTTGATGAAATCGCCGATTACTTCACGCAAAACGCGTCTGTCGATCTTGGATTGCGGTTTCTCACTGAGACTCATGAAACACTCTCCCTCCTGGCTACACAGCCCGAGATGGGCTGGTCCTGTCGCTTGCAGTCTCTGGAGTTTCGATCCGTTCGAGTCTTCCGCGTCGGGGGACCCTTCGACCGGGTCTTGATCTTCTATCGCCCGGCTTCCGACTGCATTGATATCCTGCGAGTGCTCCACGGCATGCAGGACCTTGAAGCGCGGTTCGGCCGCGAAGGACTGGACGAATAGCGTGGGGTGGCGCTCCAGCGCCGCCCGCACAAATAAAAAGAGCCCGCGGCCGGACTCCGGCGGCGGGCTCTTCGGTAGCGGTGAGAGATCAGACTGCGGCGTCTGAACTCAAGTACGCTTAGTGACCGATCCAAGTGCACTGCGGTTCCCTACTGACGGGAACATCGACTACAGGAACGGCGAACTTCAGCTTTCGGCCACCTCACGTTTAGATTTACTACCAATACTCATTTGATTCTGGACCACCTCCTTTCTTCAGTAATGACCCGATCATAGATCCGGTCGTCCGGACGGTCAAGAGAAAATAAAACAAAACAGAAAGAATTTGTTGTTACGGCTTGATTCGAACCGCGGCTGGCCGCGGCGCCGGCGAAATAACGGCGGAAGGATGGGACCGAAAAGAGGAGTGTCCTGAAAAACAGAGCGCCCTGCCGGCCGGAAGGCGGCAGGGCGGAACTAGGGAACACCCCATCAATAGGCGAAACGCCTGGAAAAAACCCCGCAATCTGCCATGCACTTTCAGTGCCAAGCGTAAGTGATTGAAAACAGGAGGAAATGCTGGCTTGTTTCTACCAGAGTCCGTAGATCGGCGGGATCGGATCCGATAAACGGGAGGAGCGCCCATGGCGAGGGGTACAATACGAGGGTGCATCCCCAGTTGGAGCATGAGACGGCAGCACCGCCCCACGCGCCCATGCTCGGCGCCGCAGTGCTGGCCAAGGCGCTTTCCGGGCTCCTCATCTCGGGCCTCCTGATGGCCCTGCCCGGCGCCCTGCTACCTGTCTGGCGCCATCACATCGACTCTAACTATCACCTTGTCGGCCTCTATTTTCTAGTGCAGAGTCTCGGGATGCTCGCGGCGCCAGTCTGGGCCAAGGGCCTGCTGACCCGTCGCGGTCTGGCTTTCTGCATGAGCCTGGCATCCGCTCTGGCGGTTGTTGGCATCGTGACAATATCACTCTTCTCCCCGCCTTTCCCTTGGGACCATTGGGGCGGACGCATGAGCGGGCTCCTGCTGGCCGGATCGGCTGCCGGGCTGATGAACATGGCCGTCTTCCGCGCCGCAATGCCGGCGTACGAGAGCCAGCCTGCCGCGAGTCTGAATCTTGGTGGCGTGTTCTGGGGCGTGGGATGTCTGTTGTCGGCGCTCATCGTCGGGGGCAGCGTTTTATCCGACACATATCTGGCGATGGGCGTCCTGCTGCTGATTCTGCCCGTGGCGGGATGTGTGATCTTCGCGCGGGCTTCGATGCCCGATCCGCCGGCGCATGAACAGGTCGGGTGGCGCGAGGTGATGCCTGAGTTGCGCAGCCCGTCCGCGCTGCTGCTGTCGCTCCTGCTCTTTTTTCAGTTTGGCAACGAAGGCGCCGTCTCCGGCTGGCTGGCCCTGTTCCTCGCGCAAAAGCTAGGCTTCAGCCCGGCCCGATCGCTGTTCCTGCTGGCGCTGTTCTGGTTCGCCTTGTTGGCGGGCCGCATCCTGGCGCAAATTCTGCTGCCGCGCGTCCGGCACACCCGGATGCTGTTTTACTCGGTGCTGCTGGGCATGTTCGGCTGCCTGATCCTGGCCTTTACCGACAATTTGTTCGGAGTCATCTCGGGCATTCTTCTTTGCGGTGCGGCCTTCTCCGCGGTGCTGCCCCTAGTGACCGAGCGCATTGGGAGCCGGTTCCCGTACTACCGTCCAGGCTTTTTCAATGGCATTTTCTCGATTGCCCTGACCGGAGGCTTTCTCGCCCCCGCTTCCGTGGGCCTGTACGCCTGGTGGGGGGGCATCAACGTCGTGATGGCGGTCCCGATGTTCGGCTCGGTGATGGTGCTTGCCCTCGTTCTGCTGCTCTTCCTGGAAGCTCGCTTCAGCGCGGCCGCGAAACAAGCCTGAGCACCGCCTTGGGCGGCTCGCCGAAGCTGGGTTGCCAGCGCAACTCCATACTGCGGATCTTCTTTACCGGCGCTTGCCAGAAGAAGTAGAGGTATCCGCTCACGGGCCGGGAAGTCTCGCCAGCTGCGAGATCCAGCGCCGGCAGGGCTTGCGAAGGATCTTCCGAGACGCGCTTGTCATCCTGTGGCTTCCCGTTGGGATCCTCGCCCGGGCCGGGCGCGGTGGGACGGGTCCGTTGCCGGTCCGCCGGGTCGCCCGGGAAGCCCGGTCCCTGCCGGGGCTGGCTCGGGATGAAGATCGGACCTACGCCGATGCCGGTTTGAAGTCCGTGCTCATAGCCGTAGTGCTTCAGCGTCCCCGCAACCAGCGAACTCGATTGAGGCAGCAGCCCAACTTTTGCGCCGTTGATGAAAAGGCGCAATTCCGACGGGCTTACTACCACTGCATGGCCGCCTTCGGGATACACCGCGACCTCGATCATTAAGTAGTACCCCGTAAAGATCGTGGAATTGCCCGCCGGAGCGCTGCGGCCGTAAAACTCCGCGGCGAAGGTCATCCCCGGCGTGCTGCTCTGTGCCGGGTAGTCGCTAGGCGACGGGCGGGGCACGGTCGCGCCAAGCGCCAGCAGGCTCGACGCCAATACCCATAACGAGAGCGGACCGAGCTTGCGCGGCGTGGTTCGCGGCATGGCTCCAAAATACACCACAAAATGAATACACTGGTTAACTCATGACTTCGACGTCCTGCCTGTTCCGAAATGGCCGCTGCCTGCTGCCGCTGCTTGTCTTGTGTCTCGCCTCCGCGCTGCTCGCTCAAGACCAGCTTGCCGACCATCTACGGATATTGATCGCCGCTCCTCCGCTGGACCGTGCTCTGGTGGGAGTGCGCGTTGTGGAAATGGGAACGGGCCGAGTCGTGTTCGACCACCATGGAACCACCGGCTTTACTCCGGCTTCCAACACAAAGCTGTTCTCTGGCGCGTTCGCTCTGGCGAAGCTTGGCGCGGCGTACCGTTTCAAGTCGAGCGTCCTGGCCGCGGCGGAGCCGGACGGCGCGGGCGTCATCAGCGGCGACCTGACCTTGATTGCGGGCGGGGATCCCACGCTCTCGGGGCGCGTCTATCCGTTCGAGTCCTGTCGTCATCCAGGCGATGGCGGCGCCGCCCTGGGTGCGCTTGCCGCGCAACTGGCCGGCAAGGGCGTGAAGCGCATCCAGGGCGACGTCGTGGGCGACGACACGCGCTATCCCTTCGAACCCTACGGTCCCGATTGGACCGTCGAGGACTCCGCAGGGGGCGGCGAGTCCCCGGTCAGCGCCTGGATGATGAACGACAATGTGACCGGCGCCGGCGACGATGAGCGCGGCATCCGCGATCCTGCGCTGGCTGTCGCGGAGAGATTTCGGCAAGTCCTGCAGGACCGGGGAATCGCGGTTGGAGGGCAGGCCCGCGCCAGGCATCGTCAACCCAATGCCCCAGTGTTTACCCTTGCTGGCAGCGTAGAACTCGCAACGCGTTCCTCACCTCCGCTGAGCCAGATCCTCCAGACCATGGAGAAGTGCAGCGTCAACCTGCACGCCGAGTCTCTTCTGCTGGAGGCTGGGTTCCAGGCGCAGGGAGAGATCATCAGCCGCTCTCGGGCTCTCGACGAGGAAAGATCGTTTTTGGTCGGCAAAGGAGTGCCGACCGGGCAGTTCGAAATCCATGACGGCTCGGGACTGAGTCGTTCGAACCTTGTGACGCCGGCGGCGGTAACCGCTCTCTTATTGAGCATCCAGAACGCGCCATGGCGCGACAGCTTCCTTGCAGCTCTGCCCGTGGGAGGAGTGGATGGCACGCTGGAACATCGCTTCGGCGGGGATCCGCGCGCGCGCCTCATTCGCGCCAAAACAGGGACGCTGCGTCATGTTGCGGCCCTCTCGGGCTACGCGGGCGACCGTTTCGCCTTCTCTGTCTTTGTGAACCACTTCTTCCCGGCCGACCGCGCAGCCGTGGTGAAGGCGATTGATACAATAGCTTTAGAGATAGCAAAAGCCACGGAGTGATCCATGCCGATTTTCGAGTATCGCTGTGAAGAGTGCGGGAAGAATTTCGAGAAGCTGATCTATCGCGACTCGGAAGAGGCGGAACTGGTTTGCCCCGAATGCGGCAAGCAGCACCTGCACCGCGAGTTGTCCACGTTTGCCGCTCATACCGGCGGCCACGCCGCCGATAGCGCTCCCCGTTGCCCCTCCGGCGGAATGTGCCCAACCCCGGGCGCCTGCGGAATGAACTGACGAATTCGAGCTTTCCGCGCGGCTGCTTCCTATCGTTACCGCCCTGGCTTGTGTCGCCGGGCGAGCGTTGCAGGCTCTTCTCCCCACGCGCCATGCGCCGGCCCGCGTAGGCTATCGAAACTTCCACGCGACGCCAAGCAGTACGTCCACCTGGTTTTGAGTTGACTGCCAGGGCGGCGCACTAAAGATGGCATGGGGACCGCCGTATGCTCCCGAGACAGTGCTGTCTGTCCAATATGTGTAACGGACCGTGGGTGACAGGCGCAGAGGCCCAAGTGCGAATTGTATGCCTCCGCCAACGGCAAGCCCATTGCGGTTGGACCAGGTCGAATAGTAAGTTGAGTACGTCCCTTGCCCCGCCGGCAAGTTGTCCACGTAGTTCCGGTCGACTGATCCGCCAATGATGCGGGGCACATAGCCGGATTCCAGAAATGGCTTGGCGGCGGTCAGCGGAATTCTGTACTTCAGCAATACCGGAAACTCCCACAGATTCGCGTGCTCAGCGGCGAAGATGCTGTAGCTTCCATTCGAAGCGGATGTCTGAAAACCCGCGCGCCGGTAGAGCGCATCGGCCTCGACTGCGAATCCGAGCGGCAAGCCAATTTCCAGTGCGGGTCCAACCACGTATCGCTTTGACACACTTGTGGCCCCGCCCCCCGTCAAATCGTCGCCGGCCCTGGCTCCGCCGATGACTCCGATTGAAACCGTCTGGCCAAAACAAACAAAGCTAGTTTAAGATACCAGCCACCATCCAACTGCAAGATTGCATTACTCTCAATTCCTCAAACCTCAAATCTCAGGACCTGGCGGCCGCCAATCCAACCCGCCAATCCAACGAGCATAGGCTGCATTCTCTGCGCGAGTGCCTGAAAGCAACCTGGCAATCACGTAGCCACCCGGTTCGGAACAGCCGGGACGCTCGGATGCCGCCAGCCATTTCTGCATTTCGCGACGATGTTCGCGGCAAACGCGTTGCGTGCAGCTCTGCCTTGGGAGCTTGGGAGATAGTGCAGGCAATTGCCAGTTACCTGGCGCCCTCCCGGCCGATGAATACAACCTGCGAGGATCCAACTAACCTCAGAGTTTTGTAAAGCTTGACTTTCGCTCTGTATTCGCCAATACTGCGGGTATGGCCCTAACCCCGAAGCAGAAAAACGTCTTGGATTTTGTTGCTTCGTTCACAGAGCGGAACGGATACTGTCCCAGTTTTGACGAAATCGCACGGGGCGTCGGGCTCGGCTCGCTCGCCACCGTACACAAGCACATCACGGCTCTGCAGCAAAAGGGTTACCTCAAGCGCCGCTACAACGAAAGCCGTTCGCTGGAGGTCTCCGAGGAATACTTGCGTTCAGAGCAAAGTCGTCTCGAGAAGCGCGAGAGCGGCTCTACTTTTGGAATACCGTTGAGAGGCACCATCGCCGCCGGAGCGCCCGTTGAAGCGATGGAGAGCCCCGAAACTCTCGATTTTACCGACTTCGCGGGTTCGCCCGACACGTTTGCCTTGCGAGTCAGGGGCGACTCGATGATCGAGGATCACATCTGCGCCGGAGACTACGTACTGGTTCAGAAAGTGCAGACGGCGCGCGACGGAGAGATCGTCGTGGCCCTTGTCGACGGAGTTGAAACGACGCTCAAACGGTTCTATCGGGAAGGGGAGAGCATTCGGCTACAGCCGGCGAATGCCTCCATGTCGCCCATCATCGTTCCGGCCGAAAATGTACAACTCCAGGGCCGGGTCCTGGCGGTGTTGCGGAAATACCGCTAAGCGTCATCGAAGAAACCACCCTTGAGGCGCGCGCTTGTGGCGTACGCTTCAGCGTGCAGTGGCGAGATTTATCTCGACATCCGGAAACCTGGTGGCATGAATGCCACCAGGGCACGCTGAAGCGTACGCCACACCGCATCAAACTATTTCTGGTGACGAGCGCGGACAACCCCAATTGCAGCGAGCCAGTCTTGGTGCTCGCTGCCTTGCGGGCAGCCGTTGCGCAACCAGTGGTAATAGGCTTCCTTGCCGATCTCTTCGTGGTGCAGGGCGATGTCGAAGGTTGTCGTCTCGACGATCACAGCTTCCACCGCCGCTTCCGGGGTGGCAACGGCTATGACGCTCTTCCGCGCCGGCGCCTTGTGCGTGGCGGCGGAGGACTTTGCCTTCTTCTGCTCTGGTGCGGTGGCGGCTTCGGGCGGGGCTGTTTTACGAGTGCGGGAGAGTTGTTGAGCCGCCGTGGCGAACTCTTCCCCTCTCACGGTTTGAGCTTCTGAACTGGTCTTTTTCCGGGTTGCCATTGGTTGTTTTCCTCCATTGATTGGTTAGTTTCTTGTCTACACCGCGGGCTTGAATGGCCGTTGACGTTTCTGTGAAGAAATGTTGTAAATCGACGCCGGGACTTGCCCTCACTTAGGCTACGCCGGGAGGCGCCGAACTCAGCGCGCGGTCACATTTTCTTTGGGGAGTTTTCGAGCTCTGCCAGGAGCCCGGCTGCCAGCCTTTGCGCCTCGGCAAAGGCCTGCTGGTATGCGGTAAAACTACGGTTTAGTTCGAGAGCCTGTTCCGGACTGAGATCGGTCCGGAGGATCATGTCGCGCACACGGACGGGGTTCGGCAGAACTGCCTCCTCGCGGAGGTCTTCGAGTGCGGCGGCAGGATCGAAGCGCGAACTCATGGTTACGTCTGCTTAATATTATAACCGGGAGAAGCGTTTCGCGCCGCACTCCTCCCGGACGCGCCCGTTAGTTAGCCGGTGCGATGGCGACCACCGGGATGGAAACGATATTGGAGACCTGGTACAACTGCGAGATCGTCAGGGTGGTTTGTGGATTCGTCAGGAGGCTCGAATTCAGTTCCAGATCGATCTGATACACCCCAACGTAGCCCTGCTTCAGTCCTGAAAACAATACATTTGCAGTCTTGGCGCCGACCAGGCCCGCGACGAACCCGTCGTCCGTAACGTTGTTGTTGGGATTGCCCTTGAAGGGCTGTCCATTGATCATGGCGACGAAGTCGCCGGTGTCTCTCAGCCGGCCCAAGCCGGAGGCGTAGACCGAGATGGTCTCTCCCGGGATGGCCGGATTGTAGGTTGTGACCGGCGCGCCGGCGATGTTCGCGCAGCAGAGCTGCGAGTTGAAAGCCGTCACGATGAGCTTTGACGTCGTGGAGGCTGTCGCCGCGGTTGTCGCCGCGATCGGGATGCCATTGCCCATAGGGCCAGGCACGATAGCCTTCAGACGAATGCGGGTGAACGTTCCGGATGGAGAGGCCACAACTTCAGGGTCGGAAGCGTCGATTAGCGCAATCAGCGCATCCCGGACGGACTGCAGTGAGTCTGTCGGCAGGACGGTGTAAGTATAATTCCGGTCACGGATATTGACGGTCACCGAATCTCCGCCCTGAATGGAGCCGTCGATCGAAATCGTGGCCGTAGCCTGGCTGGAGGAGTGGAAAGCAACTCCCGGATTGGGCTGGGACGTGGGTTCGTAAAAGATCGACGGGTTCTGCTGAATCACCGGGATGTTGATCGCGGAGCTGACCAGGACGGTGCCATCGGTGTTGGTCACCCGGACGACGCCCGAGGCCGTTCTCGGGTAACGGATCGTATCCGTGACGTTCACGGTCGACGTAGGATTTGGCACGGTCGTGTCAGGCTCCAGGGCGAAGGCCAGTTCGATAGGCATCTGCGCGACGAACGAGGGTTGGGTCACGACGATCATCGGGCACCTGATGCCGTCCACATAGAACTCGACGCCGCCCAGTGTGTTAGGCAGCGGCTTGTTGAGGGGCTGCACCGGAGGCAATTTGGACGGATCCACGCTCGTAATCTTCTGGTCCGTTCCGCCCGAGACGCGGACCAGAGCGAACGGCGCCATCAGGGCGGAGTTCTGCCCGCCCGTCAGCGTCGTGCCCGAGGCCGTCAATGTCGTCTTCGGCGATGTGAGGCTGGTGGAGACGGCCAGCGTGACGTTGTTGCCAAAGAGATCCGCGGCCTTCGCCTTCAGAATCAATATGGCTGCGTCTGGGTCCGGGATAGCCGTCGCATAGGGGTCGCCGGCTCCGTTGTTCGCGCTATTGATCGCTTTGGCCAGACCATTCACGATGTCCGCGATGGTATTGCTCGCGGACTCCGCATAGCTGTAGCTCACCGTAATCGCCGTGCCAGTGGAATCGAGCACTGTGTTGTTGCCCAACGTCACCGTCAGCGTGTCGTTGTCCTCGGGGGTTCCGCTGACCGTCACCGTCCCCTGGGCGTAAACGAATGGGCTCGCGGCGTTGCGGACCGCGGACTGGGGAAGCTGGAAGTCGCCTGGAGTGTACACGGCGATCCTGCGATTGAAGGTATCGGCCACGAATAGGTTCGTTCCGTCCCAGGCCAGCGAATTGGGTGCTTTGAATGAAGCGGCCGACGCCACGTCCTGAGGGGCGGCCGAATCCGAAGTGTTGTCCACGAACTCATCCACCTGCCCAAGAATCACATCGGCGCGCGCACCGTTCTGCGTCGGAATCTGATTGTAGACCAGCACGCGATCGTTACCTGTGTCGGCGATGAACAGGCGGGTTCCGTCGCTGACGGCCGACATGGGCCCGCTGAGCGTTGCCGCGCACATGTTGGGATACCGGTACAGCGTAACGCCGGGTTCAGTGACGGTGTCCGTGCCATTGGAAGCGCAGAGATCCGAGGTAAAGACCGTGACATTCTTCGAGTCGACCGTCGAGTTGAGCGTATTCGATAAGTTGGATGTGAAATCCTTCTGTCCGATAACGAGGTCCGCGGCCTGGCCGTTCGAAGTAGGGATCGTCTTCCAGATCAGCACGCGGTTCTGGAAGCTGTCGGCGACGAATAGGCGTTGGCCGTCGCTGGAAACCGAGGCTGGCGCAAACAGCGAACTCGCCGTTGTATTGAGCAAGTAAATGTTCTGGGCGTCCAGGTCGAAGTTCGGCTGTCCCAGTACGACTGTGGCTGCCTGGCCGTTTTGGGTGATGGGGCCGTAGTACAACACCCGGTCATTGCCCGTGTCCGCTACCCACAGGCCGTTGCTCGCGTCCAGGTACACGCCCGATGGAGCGCGCAGGGAGGTGGAGGAGCAGTGGCCGTATGGAAACCCGAACAGCCCGTAAACGCCCGACTGGAAGGACACGAAATCCGGTTGGCCGACCACGAAATCGGGCGCCTGGTCGTTGATCGTCGGCAGGGTTTTCCACACCAGCACGCGGTTGTTTTCGGCGTCGGCCACAGCCACCATCGTGCCGTTATAAGCCACGGCGACCGGATAGCGCATCGTCAGTGCCGTAGGCGGCGCGTTCAGAACGGTGGACTGGTTCGGAAGAGAACTCACAAAATCGGTCTGGCCGAGCACGGCCGAAGCGCCAGGCCACGGCGTGCCGGCCGGAGGCCCCTGATTCTCGGCGATTCCAAGGCAGATCGGACATGGTGTGCCGTTCTGGACGATCTCAGCGTGCGGATCGGGAATCTGGGCGGCAATGTTGCCGTAAACCAGGACGCGATGGTTGATTGGGAACGCACCCTGCCGGTTGGAGTCCGCGACCAGCAGCGTGCCGTTGGCGAAAGCGATGCCCTGCGCCGCGCCCACCAGGGTCTGGCTCGTTTCCATTCTTTGAGATGCGAATCTCGGCTGCCCAATCACGAGGCGGGCGGCTTGACCAGTGGAAAACTGCGCTTGCGGTGAAGCCGCGGCAGCGGTCGCCAAAGGCTTGCCGATCGTATGAGTCGGCTGCCGGTTGCCGGCGTTGGCGCGATTGGCCGCGGCAATGCGGTGCGCCTCGGCCATTCTGGCCTGGGCAGCCGCGGCGCTTACATCGGCAGGATTCGATGCTTCACTCATGCGCCGGGCGGCCTGCCCGCCGGGAGATTGCGCTTGAGCCAGAACGAGGCTCGCGGATAGCAGTAAAAGTGCGGTCGGCTTCATGGTTGCAGTTCGTTCGAAGGTCGGCAAACTCACAGTATATCAGGGCCTTAACGTTGCTCGGGGATTGAGGACAGACTTCAGGACAGAGATGTGACGCGCCACTGCGGGATGACGTTTCCTCGCGGCCGGTCAAGGGGCTTGAATTCCGGTGCTCCTCACCACAGGTATTCCTTCGCGGCGCGGCGCCGTTGATGACCGTCCAGCACGTGGACGACCCTTATTTTCTTCAGCTTGGCTGGAGAGAGCTGGCCGATCGGCAGATAAACGATGTTCCGCCCCAGACGCGCGGCCGCACTCCGGAAGACCGAGCGCGGCGGTTTGGCGGCGACATACAGCACATGCCGTTCCAGCGAGTAGTCCAGTCCGGCGAGCAGCAGGCGCTCGGATTTGCTCTCGGCCATGTCATAATCCGGATCGCTCCAGATGTCGAACATCCGGCGCGACGGCAGCACCATTAGGAATCCGCCATACTCGGCGCGTCCTATGCCGGGCCCGATCAAATGCTCGAAGGGGAAGGTCGAGTAGAATGCCATGTCCGATTCGTTCTGGTGCTCCCCGAGCCACGTGGTGCAGTAGCCATAGCGGTCCGCGGGGTCCTCGTCGAACACGACCACAACGGCGCCGACGTCTCCGGACAGCCGCTCCGAGCGCCGCACCCAGATTTCGCCGCGGTGCCAGTTTCTGATGGTCTCCCGAACGTCGATGCCGTCCAGCAGCGAGGTGCGGAACGGTTCGACATGTGTCCGCTCGTCGCTCAACATCGAGCGGGCCTTTTGACGCAGCATGCGTCCGTAGTCCTCGATCACCAAGTCTTCGGGAGGATAACTGCAGATCGCGTCTCCGTCGATCTGTTCGGCCCACTCGCCGGGATAGCGCTCCTTCGGCCGGTCCTTAAGGCCACGCGGCAGGCGCATTCGCTTCTCGCGCAGCGGCATCCGGTGGAGTTGCATGCGCCGGGTGTTGGGCGAGAGGTCTTCGCTGCTGAGAGTCCTGGTCTCGAACTCCGATTCGGCGAGTTGCCAGGGCCACTGCCCGGCGGCATGCCAGACTTCCCAGGCGAAGTTGTCGTCTACCACGCCTCGCGCCGCCGTCAGCAGATCGAACAGGTCGGGCAGAAGCATCTGCACGCTAGCGGCGAGTTTGCGCGAGAAGCGCGCCAGTTGCCGGCGCTGCCAGCTCGTCAGCTTCTCGTTGGTCTGTATCCCGTAGTTCAACTCAGATTCGCGCAGCAGTTCGCGCTGCAGGCTCAGCCGGTCGGGCGGCGCGTCTTCGGAATGCGTCCGCCAGTGTTCATAGCGTTCGGCATAGAACGGAGGCAGGCTGCACACTTCGGCCAGGCAATCCGGGTGCAGGTTTACAATGGACGCCTGCAGCTTGAAGCCCGGCGGGATTTCCCGTTCCGGCGCCCCGGCGGGGAAGTCCAGAAGCCGCATCAACGCCGCGACCGAGGGGAGATCTACTACCGCCAGGATGCTGCGCGCAGGGTCGGATCCCTGGAGCGCGGAAGCCATCGCGGCCAGCGTGGAACTGGGGCTGGTGGACGCTTCCGGGGCGGACAGCGCCATGCCGGTGTAGCATTCCAATCCGAGGCGGGAGGCGGCATAACTGTCCGGCAGAGCAGCGGCCGGAAACAAGCTCGATGTGTCCATGCCGTCCGGCGCGTTTTCGAGGAGAAACAGCACGTCGGCGCCGGTCTCTCGCGCGGTGCGCATGGCCTCGACATAAGGATCTCCTGGCTCCACGATCCAGTAGCTGTCATCCGGTTCGTCGCCGGAAGCGGCATTGGACCAGGACCAGGCGATCGCCGACAACTCCGGCAAGCGCGCCGCGGCGCCGAGGATCTCCGCCTGGAGGTCAAGCCACAGCGGCACGGCGACGACATCGGGCTTGGCCGCCAGAATCGTCCGGCGTACTTCGGCCGCGAATTCCACGCTGCCCGGCGCCACGGGCAGGAAGCTCACATGGCCATGCTGGAGCGGTGTGGTCAAGGCCGGTCTCCACAGCCAGGAATTGAACGCGGAATCGGGATTGTAGTCCTCATTTCATTCATCCGCCAAACCTTGTGGGGCGGGCGCCCTCGCCCGCGCCGGACCCCCAGGTCCGGCTCCGTCGGACCCAGGTTAAGGCCCTAAACGAGGCTGACGAGGGCGTCGGCCCCAAATCCGGAGCTATCCAGGGGGACCGCCCCACATCGCATAGTTCCTCAATGAACTTCTACTCCGGCACATTAGGCCAACCTCAGATATCGAAGTGCTTCCTCGCCAAGCGTCTGGCGAACCGAGAACTCTACTGGCGGTGTCCATCCGGTGCGGCTCACCACGGGTGGCAGGCCGGCCATCAACTTCATCGAATATCGGGCGATGTTGATGCCGTCGCGCACGGTGTACCGCTCGTCGGCGCCATGGGCGAGTTGCAGGAAATCGGCGACGTACTCGAGTAGTTCGTCGTCGCCGAAGGGCAAGTTCTCGCGCATGATCGCCAGTTCCTCTTCGCGTTCTGGAAAGTCGATCAGAATCTGGGGTTGCAGCCGGGAGTGGATGTACTCGGGCAGGTCGAATGTGGACGCGTCGTCGTTCATCGTGGCGACCAGGCGGAAGCCCTCGTGGGCTCTCACTTTGATTCCGGCTACTAGCGACTCCACGTAACGGCGGCCATCAAGCAGAGGAGCCAGGCTGGCCCAGCTCTTCTCCGACATGCGGTTGCCTTCGTCGAGGATCGCCACCCCTCCGCGGATCATGGCAGTCAACAGCGGCGAGGCTACATAGCGCAGGGATTGGGGCCCGTCGATCACCGGCTGTACGATCAAATCTTCGGGCCGCGTGTCCACGGTCGCCTGCATGACGTACGTTTCCCGGCCCAGGCGTTGCGCCGCCGCGAAGGCGAGCGTCGTCTTGCCTACGCCCGGCTTGCCCACCAGGCGAGGATTCATAGGCAGGTCGCGCTTGTCCACCACCAGCCACGCAGCCAGCAACTGGCGCATCGCCTCGTCCTGACCGACCCACTCCACCGGAAGTTCATCCGGATGGGCCAGGTGCAGGGAGACCCCGTCGATATCAACAACCATATGGACCATTGTGCAAGAATCTCGACGAAAGGGTCTCAGATTCTCTGCAAACCGGGGTCGGGACCTCACGCCTGGGAACGCCGATCTCCAGATCGGCTCAATTGCTGCGCTAGCGGCAAGCTGGTGGAGCATACTTCGCGCTGTCGTAGCTCAGACAGGCGTGCAGTGCGGAAAAAACATCGAAACGACCGCTCCGTTACCGTCGCGGCCCCGTTTCGGAGTTATGCCTGCTCAGTGCCGATCTCTCCGTGACCGGCAGACCGTGCACCGCTTAATAGATGACGATCGTGTGGTTGCGCCCCAGCACCGAACCGCGAACGAAGAGAGCGGCCAAGTACCCAGATAGCACCGCTACGTTACCGTCGCGGCTCCGTTTGCACAGGGTCATTTCACGCGTGGAACTTACCGGACCTGCGTTTCGAATAATTCGCTCCACGAGGAATCGAACGCAGTCCAGCGATCCGCTTCAACGCCATCCACCTCTGGAATGCTGAGCACGCCGTGACCCCGTTCGCACATAAACTCCGTAACGGCCGGCTCAAACACGTTCGAACAGTTGCCGATGGACACGGGCGCGGCCAGCCGCAGCAGGCAGATCGGACAGCGCTGCTGCTGGTCGGTGAAGCACCATCCGAAGGACCGCACGAAGGCCCCGATGAAGATCAAGCGGAAGGCCAGGCCGGTCAGCAGGGCACGGTATTCGGACGCCGGGATTTGCGCGCGAACCATCGCACTCAGCTCAATCCAGGCGAGCGTGACCAGAGGAATCGCCACCAGGACCTTGGCAACCAGGAAGCCCCAATAGCGCCAGTTCCGGGAGTGCAGATGAAGCGGCCGGAAGGCCACCCAAAGGATCGCGATCCCAAGAGCGAAAACGATCGGGGCCGTGAACGCGAACACCGTGTCGCCGCCGTGTGTGGGCATGGATCCCACCGGCAGATCGGCCGGCGGGAACAGCATCACCTGGAAGACAGCGGCGATTCCTCGCGTCGCAGCGAAGCCTTTGCTGACGAGCGCCAGCAGAGCAAGGAGACCGCAGCCTGTGGAGAGAAGCAGAGCCGGGCCGTTGAGCACCTGGCGCAGATGTTCCCGGTCGACTCTGGTCCAGAAGGCCTCCGCGGCGGCGCAACGCAGATTGCGTGCCATCTCCCGCGAAGAATACGCGGTCAGGTCTCCGCGCTCCACGAGCATCCACCAACCCTTTAGCTTTTGTTCCCAACGGGAGCGCCATGCCACTCGTTCCCCATGGGGTACAATCCAACTCGCAAAGAGGACCAGCCAGCGTAGGAATGCCGGTGCTCGCGATTCAACTTCTTTCGGCATCGCGCCCTCCTGGTAAGAAGATACTTAGACACCGCGTGCGATCCGCCGGTTCCTGATTCCCGGGCCGAGGCATCGCACGGAAACGCTACTCGTCCTTCGAGAAGATGCCGGTGACCGACTCCCACGGCTTGCGTTCGTCCCCGCCCATTTGGCCCGGCGCGAGTTCCTGCCGCAACTTGGAGAGCGTCATGCTCTGAACGATGACTTTGCCCGGCCCCGTCAGTGTGGCCAGGAACAGGCCTTCTCCGCCAAACACCGCCGTCTTGATGCCGCCGACGAACTCGATGTCGTAACTGACGCTCTCGTCGAAGGCTACGATGTGGCCCGTCTCAATCTGGATGGCCTCGCCCGGCGCCAAAGTGAATTCGACGAAGTCACCGCCCGCGTGGATGAACACCGCGCCGGGACCGGTCAGCTTTTCGAGAATGAACCCTTCGCCCCCGAAAAAACCGGCGCCGAGTTTCTTGACGAAGGCGATATTCAGTTGCGCCGACGTCTGGGCGAAGAGGAAGCCGTCGCGCTGGACCATGACGGTCTCGCCGTTCTTGAGATCGAAAACTTGGATTTTGCCCGGATAGTTGCCCGCAAAACCAACCTCGCCGCCGGAGCCAATGGTCTTGAAATATGTGAAGAAGAGCGACTCGCCCATCATCTTGCGCTTGATAGCGCCCCAGATCTTGTCGCCCAGGCTCTGGCCGGTCATGCGCGTCTCCCAAAAGACGCTGGTGGTCTTATAGATCATTTTGCCGGCTTCGGCATAAATCTCCTGGCCCGGCTTGAGCTTGACACGCGCGATCTGCAGGTTGTCGCCCTCGATCTTGTAGTCGAGCGGCTCCGGAGCGTAGGTGTAGGAAGGGGGCGTCTGGGTCGCAGCGCCGGCTCCCGTGGGAGCTCCGCAACGCGGGCAGAATTTCGCCGCGCCGGTTAAGTCGTTGCCACAGCCTGTGCAGAATGCCATACGTTCTCCTGACCGATTCCCGGAATCCGGCAGCACGTGCGTTTGGGAATGGGGTCTTCTGAGATAACGGTAAACCAGATCCAAAGGTTCACGGAAGCTGCGGATTCAGGTGGAGGGATAGTCGCGCCATCTTGCGATCCTTGTTGCGCACGCTTTGTGGCGCACGCTTTAGCGTGCCGTGGCGGCATTCATGCCGACAATGGCCGGATGTCTGAGATGAATCTCGCCACGGCACGCTAATTGCGTACGCCACAGTCCGCCAGTCTTGCGAGTCCGTCACCCGTCCGATCCGTCGTGGGTATATGATAGCTGGCGATCATGAGAAAGCTTGCTGGTTGTCTGGCCATACTCCTTCTATCGACAGTGCCTGCTATGACGCGTCCCGCCGCGACGAGGCACAAAGCGGCGAAGCGCGCAACATCCAAGCCGGTTTCCCGGCCCGCGGCGGGGATCCATTTGATTCCTCAACCGGTTTCCCTGCAAACCGGTCCCGGGCGTCTTCAAATTGAGCTCGGCCACAACCATCGTGCTGCCAGTGGATACCCCGGAGGTGCGCCGCATCGGGGAATACCTGCAGAAGGCGCTGGAGACGCCCACTGGCTTTCAGCTCAAGATTGCAGCCGGACGTCCCGGACTCCACCGCCGGCGGCTGGATCGTTCTCTCGCTGGTTCCCGGCAAGGCGGCCGGTCAGCCCGAAGGTTATGAGTTGAAGATGGCGCCGGGGGTGGCGAGCATTCAGGCGCTCGCGCCCGCCGGGACTGTTCTATGGCGCGCAGACGCTGCTGCAACTCTTCCCGCCGCAGATCGCCAGCACCCACAAGACTCGGCCACCTGGACCGCCCCCTGCGTGCAGATCATCGACTACCCGCGCTTCGCCTGGCGCGGCTTAATGCTTGACGTCAGCCGCCACTTCTTCGGCAAGCAGGACGTCGAACGCTATCTCGACGAGATGGCCCGCTACAAGCTGAACGTGTTCCATTGGCATCTCACCGACGACAACGGCTGGCGCATCGAGATCAAGAGCCTGCCGCAGCTCACCAAAGTGGGCGCGTGGCGCGTTCCGCGCCTGGCCAGATGGGACACTCGCGAGGCTCCGCGCGAAGGCGAACCCGCGACCGAGGGCGGTTTCTACACGCAGGACGACATCCGCGAAGTGATTGCATACGCCAAGGACCGTTTCATCACCGTGCTGCCCGAAATCGAAATGCCCGGGCACTCGCTGGCCGCGCTGGCCTCCTACCCCGAACTCTCCTGCACCGGCGGCCCTTTCCACGTCGATCCCGGCACGGCGTTCTACGGCAAGACTGACAACAACCTTTGCCCCGGCAACGAACAGACCTTCGAATACCTCGACAAAGTGTTGACCGAAGTTGCCGCGCTGTTCCCCTCCGAGTACATCCACGTCGGCGGCGACGAGTGCCTCAAGACGTTCTGGCACGCCTGCCCGAAGTGCCAGAAGCGGATGAAGGACGAGCATCTGGCCAATGAAGAAGAGCTGCAGAGCTACCTCATCCGGCGCGCCGAGAAGATCGTCGAGTCGAAGGGCAAGCACCTGATCGGCTGGGACGAGATTCTCGAAGGCGGCCTCGCGCCCAACGCGACGGTGATGAGCTGGCGCGGATTCGAAGGCGGCATCGCCGCCGCCAAGCAGAAGCACAAGGTCGTGATGTCGCCGGTGGGATTCTCGTATCTGGATTACTACCAGGGCGATCCGCTGCTCGAACCGCGCACCTTCGGCTATTTGACCGTGAGCAAGGCGTACCAGTTCGAGCCCATTCCCGAGGGCGTCGACCCGGCCTACATCCTCGGTGGCCAGGCCAATCTTTGGACGGAGTCTGTACCGACCATGCGCCACGCCGAGTACATGACATGGCCGCGGGTTCTCGCACTGTCCGAGACTTTCTGGTCGAAGAAAGAAGCCCGCAACTGGGACGGCTTCGTGCCGCGCATGGAGGCGCATTTTGAGCGCCTGGACGCAGCCGGAATGAACTACGCCCGCTCGGTCTACGATGTGGCGATCACGCCGGAAAAGAACGCCGCGTCCCAGATGGTCCTGCGCATGAGCACCGAGATCGCCGGCGACATCTACTACACCTTCGACGGTACGAATCCCGACGCCTTCGCCGCGAAGTATCCCGGATCGCCGCTCGTGATTCCGGGCGACGCGGACCTGGTCAAAGCCATTGCCTATCGCAATGGAAAGCCGTCGGGAAGAATGCTCTCGATTCCCGTCAAGACCCTGCAGGAGCGATTAAAGGGCGAGTGAATAGTCGTTATGGCGCACGCTTTAGCGTGCAGTGCCGGCACTCCTGCCGGCATAATCCAGACGTCGACAAGAGTGTCGACGCTGCACGATAAATCGTGCGCCACACAGAAGCGGGTCAGTTCTCCAGGAACATCGCGCCGCTGATGCTGCGCCAGTCCGCTTGCGGGCAGGCGGCGGCGAAGTCGTCCACGGGCACGCCGCCGTCGGCGAGTGCGGGGATAGCGGCCGATTCGGAGACCATCAGTTGGACACGCTCCATCTCGCGCGTCATCCAGCGGACAACCTCGCGGCCTCGCAAAAGATGGCAAAAACTCGCGTTTTGAGCGGGTTTGATGCGCAAATACCACCCTTTTTCGCCATTTCCGGATTCCACCACTTCTCCGTCGATGGGAGACATCACGCGTACATCGGCGCCGTGCACGCGCATGCTCCATGCGGCGCCCTGCGCGGAAAGTTGCGTCCCCACGGCGGGGAGTTCCGTGCGTTCTGGATTGGCGGCGACGCGGCGGGCGATCTCGTCCAGACCCATGGTGCAGGTGCCATCGGCCTCCGGCTTCAACCAGGTGTGGCCGCGATGGTAGTAGCGGTCGAGCGGGATGGTCACGCCGAGCGAATCGTCAAAGACATCCGGCATCAATGCCGGCGCCGCTTCCTTGACGGCGAGCGATGCGACCAGCTTGCCGTGCGTTTCGCATTCGCCGCAATTGAAGCCGAGTTCGCACACGCGGCCCTGCATCTCGCCAGTGAAGGCGTGCCGGCAGGCCCGCTCGGAGCGCGGCAGATCCTCAAAGTTGCTATGCCAGACGATCCCGGCGGCGCGCTTCTCCCGGAAGGCCCGGTAAGTGCGCCACGCAACCATGGCCAGCGTCGAAAGCACGACCAGCACGACCGTATAGAAGAGGCCGAGGAAAATGATGTGGCCCTTGTCCAGAGCGAAGCCGTAATTCCATGGAAACATCGTTAGCTCCTATGCGAGTTGCGCTCGCGAGCGTCGCTGGAAGAGGCCAGATCGCGCTCCTGCGGGAATAAAGCGAGATATCGGAACGAGAACGAATAGACCAGCACGCCGAAGGCGACCACGGCGCCGAACGTTCCGAACTCCTGCCAGCTCGGCCAGTAGTTCAGGAACTTGTCGAAGGGCAGCGTCGGCACGGCCAGAGTCTGAATGGTGAGCACGAAGCGGTTCAGGGCCACGCCCGCACAGGCCAGCGCGGCGGCGCTCATCAGCCATGCCCGTTTTGCCCGCAGCTCAGGCCGCAGAAGGATCAACGCCGGAACCAGTCCGAAGAGAACGATCTCGGCCAGCAGCATCCACGTTCCGAACGGACTCCACTGGTAGAAGCGGTGCGCCGGGAAGCCGTGCGAGGGCGAAGTCTGGTTCACCCAGATCAGCGTGTCGACGGACTTCAAGAGGATGTAGATAACCAGCAGACGGCCCGAGATCGCGCCGAGCTTGTCGTAGACGTTCGCCGCGACCAGCCGCTTCTTCGTGATCTTCTCGACCAGGCCGGAGGTCAGCGCGATGAAGCTCGGTCCGACAGCGGCGGCCGAGAGGACAAACAGGAAGAACGTCGAAGGCCAGATTGCGAACCCGTCGCGGAAAGCGAATGGACGGCCGCGCAGCACGCCGAACAGTCCACCCAGCGAACCCTGGTGGAAGAACGACAGGAACGTGCCCACGCCGGCGAAGACGTACATCAGATGGTGCAACTGGAACTCGAACACCATTGCTCCAGGCGCCTGCCGCAACTTGCGATTCTTGAGCACTTGCGGCAGGTACTCGATCATCAGCACGGTGAGGTAGCAGGTGATGCAGAACGTCACTTCGGTGAGCATCGAATGGACGTTGGGATACCAGAAGGTGTACCAGAAACGCAGAGGTTGGCCAACATCCACGCCGAGCGCGCACATCGCGCCGCTGTAGCAGACCAGGCCGATCACCACGGCGCTCTGGATCACCGCGCGCAGTTCCTTGATGCGCAGGATGTAAAGCAGAAAGCCCGTGAAGAAGGCTCCGGCGCCGAGCGCGATCACCGTCAGGTCGAGGAAGATCCACAACCCGAAGGCGAAGCGGTTGTCCATGTTGGTCTGGTTCAAGCCGAGGGACAGGCAAAGGAACGCGGCATACAGTCCGAAGACCAGCAGCAGGGCCCAGGGCGCGACCCAGAGCATAGAACTTCGAGAGCGTGCAGCGCTTCAGGCCGCGCAGGATCAGATCCTGGTCGGCTGCCGGTTTGCTTCCGGCGAGGGTGAGAGTCGAGCTAGCCACGATGAGTCTCCTTGGCGTTCCCTGCGGCTTCTTGCCCGGACGCTGCCCGCACCCAGTCGCGGCGCGAGCGGTAATAAACCTTCGGCTCCGTGCCGATGGAATCGAGCAGCCGGAACGCGTCCTGTTGTTTGGCGAGGGTGTTGACGGGGCTTGCGGCGTCGTTCAGGTCGCCGAACGAAATGGCGCGGGACGGGCAGGCCTCGACGCACGCCGGGGTGTAGGCGACGGGTCCCGATTCGTTTTTCGACGCGGCGAGTTCCTTCGCTTCATGCCAGCGGCCGTGGCAGAAGTTGCACTTCTCGACGACGCCCCGCATGCGCGGCGCCACCGAGGGATTCAGGGTCTTTTCCATGCCCGCGGGCCACTGCGGGTCGCCCCAGTTGAAGTAGCGGGCGTGATAGGGGCAAGCCGCCATGCAGTACCGGCAGCCCAGGCAGCGTTGGGGAATCTGGCCGACGATCCCGGTAGCCGGATCCAGTTCGACGGCATTCTGCGGGCAAACGGCGACGCAGGGCGTCTCCTCTTCGCACTGCTGGCACATCATGGGGACGAAGGCCGTGCGTCCGGCGTGCTCGTAGCGCACGACGCGCATCGGTGTGATGCCGGTGCGGTCGTTCGCCGTGGGAGCGGCCGGGGGCACGTTGTTCTCCACCGCGCAGGCGATCATACAGGCGCCGCAGCCGGTGCAGCGGTCGACGTCGACCACCATACCGTAGCGTGCGTTTTTCGTTTTGCTCTTCTGCGCGATCATGCCTTCACCACCTTGCGCGCTTCGGCCCGCCAGGCCCCGTCTTTCGTTTCACAAAGTGTGAACCAGGCCTGGCCCGCAGCCATGCGCAGCACGCCCGGCTGCACGGAGCCGTCGATCGAAACCTCGGCCTGGCATTCGCCGCAGGAGCTTACGATGCGGGCGCGCGCGCCATGTTCGAGAGCCAGCCGTTTCGCGGTATCGGGATGCAGGAAGACCTGCTGCATGCGCGGCTTCAGATCGGATTCCACCCAGAGCTTCGTCATCATCGGCGAAACGTCCGCTCCCATCCAGGCGGCCGGCACGAGCGACAATTCAGCCGGGGCGGCGTCAAGGCCGAATGGCGGTTGCGGCGTAGCTTTCGCCTGCAATGGCAGTGGCGTCGGATCGTCGTGCCAGCGCGAGCCGGCGGTGAGGGCGGTCCAGAAGTCATCCGCGGTCTTGAGCGTGGCAGCGGCGGTGGCTTCTCCTGCAGCGGAGCGCATCTCACCGCGCCGGGCTTCTTGAATTGCGACCGCGCGTTCCTTCAACCGGTCCGCAAGCTTCGTCTTGTCACCGGCCAGGCTTCCAAACCACTCCACGGGTTCGATGGCGCCTGCGGCAGGCTCCACGATCGGCAACGACAGAGCGAAGCGCGCCGAGGCGGAGTCGGGGAAACCGGGACGTCGTGCAGTCCTTCGAGGTAGGAGACGGCCGGTAGCGCGTAGGTGGATTGCCGGGCCAGGCCACTCGCCGACCAGGAAGCCGCAACGACCAGAGCACCGGGGGCGAGCTTGGAGGCAATCATCTTCCAGGGCAGCGGAGCGCCGGGCGTCGCGTCGTCGATGAAGAGGAAATGCAACGAGCCGTCGGGCACGGCGCTGAGGAGCGTTTCCGAAGCGAGCGGTCCCCACGATTTGGGCATCGGCGTTTCCCTGCGGCCGACGATGCCGCCCTTGCGTCCGATGGCCTGCAAACGAGCGTTCAAACAGGCCACGGCGCGCAGCGTTTCCTGAGCAGGCGGGCCGAGGACGGGATGGATATCCGCCACCGCGACAGCCTGCTGTTTCACTAGCTGCCGAGCGGCGTCATTCAACTCTTGCTCGCCGATTCCCGTCAGTTCCGCGGCCTTGCGCAACGTGGCCTGGTCTCCGTCGATGGCGGCGACCAGTCCGGCGGCGAAGGCCGTTTCCGAGTTGGCTCTAATTTGGAACCAACGGTCCGCGGCAATGGCCGTGTTCGACTCCAGCGCTTCGGCATGCCACAAGCGGAACTTGCGACCGGGATTGAGCATCTTGCCCGGCGCGCCCCAGGCTTCCAGCACTGGCGTGCCGATGCTCAGCAGGATGCCCGCGTTGTCCAGATCGAAGGCCGGCACAGCCGGACTCTGCAGCGAGTCGGCGATGGTCTGAAGCGTTGGCCCAAGCGTGGGCGTGACGGTCACGTAACTCCCGCCGAGTTTCGCCAGATGCTTGCGGTAGAGCAGGGAAGCGGTCCGGCCAGGACGCAGATCGAGCACGGCCACCGAGCCTTGTCCGATTGCTTTCGACGCGGCGTCGAATGCTTCGCTCGCTCCGCACTTCCTTGCGCCGTGCATCGTCGTCCGCAGGCGTGAGGGATGAAACGCGAGGTGGTGTCCGCACAGTCCGGCAGGGCATAGCGGCTCGGTCTTGTCCCCCTGTGGAGCGGCCCACAGGCTGACGGGTTGCGTTCCGACCAGGCGTGCGCGCACCGCGCAGCCGGCGGAGCAGAGTTCGCAAGAAGTCGGTTTGTAGGAGATCTCACCGCGCGGCGTCTTGGGAATCCAGGACCAGTTCTGGCTCCACAGCGCCGTGTCGCCGACCAGACGCCATGGCAGCGGCGAGAGGGCCAGTCCGGCTCCCGCGCCGCCGGCAAAAATCAGAAACTCTCTGCGTAGGTGGGCCATGGTTATGAGGCCTTTCTGGGGTGCAGGAATTGGTTGGTGGTCGTAGCTCGATTGCTCATTGCGTGCTCCTCACTTATGGCAATCGAGACAGGCGTGGCGCAGGCCGCGCTGCTCATGGCAGTGAACGCAATTGTCCATGCGCATGCCGCTGTTCTTGCCCGGCCGCCCCATGACGTCGCGGCTGTAACCGCTGATGCGGTTCACTTCGAACAGCGGGAGCTTGTCGGACTTGCCCTGTCCGCCGTGGCATTGCTCGCACGCGATTTTGGCGCGCTGCAAGTGCGCGCCGTGCGGGAACCAGGCGTTGTCGGGCTGCCGCGCATAGACCAGCCATTGCGGCTCGACGTTGGGCGTGACGTACTTGGCGATGAACTCCGCCTCTTCCTTGGTTTCACCCATCGGCGCGGCATGGCACTCGGCGCATTTCGCGATGGTGGGAATGCCCGTGAAGCTGCCGTCCGCCCGCAGGCTGTGGCAGTCTGTGCAAGCCATTCCGCCCTTTTCGTTGTGAACCTTGTGACTGAAGGCAACAGGCTGCGACTGCTGCCGGTAGAGCAGCCGCGATCCGCCCATCCATCCCGCGGTGGAAGCGAGCGCGGCTCCGGCGGCAAAAAGGATCAGTCCACGAATCATGTTCATTCCCCGTTCCTGACATCCGTCCGCGGCCGTGGGCGCACGGCGCCAGCCGCTGGGGACAGGAAGTCGCTAAAAAGGACCAGCGCGTTTTCCCGGCGAAGAGTAGCGAGCAAACCGGGATCGATCAGGCCCCCGTCGGCGCAGCAGCCGCTGCGTTCCTGCACGAACTCATTCAGCCGGCGCGTGTCGGTCTGCATCCAACTCGCGGCCTGCTCGCCGGTGATCAGATCGGAGAGGTCCACGTCCGTTCCGGCGAACATCCAGCCTCGCCCGTAAGGGTCCGTCGAAAGACGAGACGGACCGGTACGAAGCATGAGGTTGCAAGCGGTGATGTTCATCTCGCGTGGGAAGACTACCTGCCAATCTCGCCCGCCGGCCCGCAGCACTGCCGAAGGCGTGCGTTTGCCTCCGCCCGGCCCCCCGCCTGGAAGAGTCAGGAAGTCCACCCGCTCCACCTGGCCCAGCAAACGAGAGAAAAGCGCGTCGATGCCGATGTGGCACAGCCCGTCCTCGGAGCGATCCAGCCACATGTGATTGGCCGAATAATGCAGAGAAGTTAGGACGGGCACGCTGTCTTCCGAGCCTGGCGGCGTAGTCCTGTGCGAGCTGGTCTCGGTCATGTCGAGGTACAGATCGCAATAATGGAAAGCCCCGCTCCCACACTTGGAGACCGAAGCTTCACTCCAGGGCACGAAGCGCGTGACTGGCGCGGCCGAGCAAAACTGCATGAGCGATTCTTGCAGGTATGGGCACGTCGCCAACACCAGTCCATCGCCCTGCTTGAGCTCGCGGAACGCCGGGCATTCGGCGTACTGAGCGGTAGAGCAGCGTTCCGCGGCGGTCAGCGCGGCGTGCGGAATCAGCTTCCGGACGGATGCCAGCCGGCACGAGCGGACCTGCGATTCGCTAAGGAAAGGGCAGAGCATGGCGACTTCGTCCAGAGACCTCACTTACCGGTCTTGCGAGGCGTCTTCGATGCCTTCTTCGGACTCTGGGCGGGCTTGTCGATCGGCTCGCCGCCGTCGGCCATGGTCATCCCCAGGCCCGGCATTTCAAACGCATGGCCGCCGAAGGAACCAACGAGGTCGGCGACTTCTTGATCGGTCACTCTGGCGCTGGCCCGTTTCCGCGCTCGTTCCCGCACATCCTGCAGCACGGCATAGCCGATGGCCGCGACGCAGACTAAGGTCACGATACCGAGGCTCAGGTTGACGATGTTCAACCAAAGCGGTCTGCGGATCGTTCCAATTCAAACCAAACATGGGCACCTCCCGGCAGTATTCCGCCGGACGTGAAGTGCAAGCCGGAGACCAAAGTCCATGCATTGCAAACAAAGGACTTATCAGCGCTTCGGAGGAGCTCGGTGTAGGGTTTGTAGAATTCCTAGTCTGAAAATCCAACACGCGGCCGATGGAGCGGATTTCCCGATTGTTGTTGGGAAAGGCGAATGGGCGGATGCTCAGAAGATTCGGATGTCGATTCCGCGGCATGTGGCATGGAGTCATCGCCAGCATATCTCGATGACCGCGACCCTCCCCCCAATCATGAAAATGACACGTCAGTCTCCGAGCACCTCGAATGCAACGCGGACATCGATGCGGTCGCCGCACACAACGAAAAACCGGCGAGCCCCGAACGAAGAGAGGGGTCCTGTGGAAGCGGCCTCGGCGCCGGGTGAAATCATCGGAGGCGCGGCGCCGAAGAGGACCGCGAAGCGGAGGAAATTTCCGGGGGACCCCTCCTTCGTTCGGGGCTCGGTGCTGAAGGTGGTCGAGAGCGCGATGGCCGCTCTCTTAGTTCGCGGTTCGGTGCCAGGGGATAGGCGACGATTTTCATCCTTTGGGAATGAACGGTTTGCCGGTCATGGAGAGATCGGCGGCGCGGAAATAATGGTCGATCTTCATCATCGGGGTGAGCGTTCCGTCGGCCGAAGCGCAGCGGTTGCGGGAAGGATCTCGCGCAAACTTGCCTTGTGGGTTAACCTATACGAAATTGTCCACGATTGGAGAACCAACCGCGATGCCACTCACCCACCATTTCGAATTCATTGGTCAGAGCCGCCGGCATTTCCTCCAAACGGCCGCCGCTTCGGCTCTTGTCGCAAACACGGCCGCGCCAGCCGCCGCCGTGCTGCCGAACGTGCTCGGCCCCCTGCCGGGCTACTCCCCACAGATAGGCACCCTGGTCTCCGAGCTGACATGGATGCGTGAAAAGGTCCTGCGGATCGTGAAAGGCCTGACCCAGGAACAGCTCGACTTTCTCCTCGACAACAAGGCCAACCGGACCGGCGCTCTGCTGCACCATCTGGCGGCGACCGAGAAGCTATATCAGCTCAACGTATTTGACCAGGTCGATGTGCGTGAGGTCGAGAAGAGTCCGGCCTTCAAGGACTGGGGAATCCCCATGGAATTAGGAGAACCCGGGCGCCAGGCGCATCAAGGGCCATGATCTGGACTATTACCTGAAGATGTTGCAAGACATCAGGGAGAAGTCGCTCGCCGAGTTTCGTAAACGCGACGACGAATGGCTATTGGCGGTGGACAAGACCTGGCCGTGGGGACCCACCAACAACCTGTGCAAGTTGTTTCACGTGTGCGAGCACGAATCGAATCACGGAGGGCAGATCGCTTTGCTCAAGAGCCGCATGCCCGGCGCGAAGGCCGAGAACGGGTAGACAAAGGGCCGCACCGATCTTTCCATGACCGGCAGACCGTTCACCCCCAAACAGTGAAAGTCGTGCGTCTGCCCCCAGCACAGAACAGCGAACGAAGAGAACTGCCCAGCCTGGACAAGCACGAATCCCCCAGCGACCGGCGGATCGGTCAAGTCAACATGAGGGTTCAAGCCCCCAGCCGATAGCCGCTCGCTGCCGTACGCGGTTGCTCTGAAAATCTGGCTGCGGATAACGGGGCGCTTGTACTTCCAGCCGTTGTCAGCACCGAGCCACGAACGAAGAGGGGTCCCCGGAACTTTCCTCCGCTTTGCGGTCCTCAATCGGCGCCGCGCTTCCGTTGATTTCCACCCAGCGCCGAGGCCGCTTCCACGGGACCCCTCTCTTCGTTCGGGCTCAGTGCTCGCAGGTTATTCGTTGTCGCCGACGGCCGCATCTATGTCCGCGTTGCATTCCCGGTGCTCGGAGACGGACATGTCATCTTCATCGCTGGGGGTGATCGGTCAGCCGGTCATGAAGAGATCGGTGCTGCCGATGACTCGGAGTGCAAGCGCCGCATAATCGACAGCCAGATCTTCAGAGAAAACGCGTGCGCGGCGGAGGCGAGGTTTCGGGCGTTCCGGTCAGTGAGCCGCGATATCGGTCGATGTGCCTTTGCTGGGCCGCTTCATGATGAGGATCAGCGGGATCATCAACATGAAAATCAGGCCTAGAAGCTGGAACACGTCCAGGAACGAGAGCATCACCGCCTGGCGCTGCACCATGCCGAACATGCTGACGTAGGCCTGATGCGAAGCGGTCACCGGGTCCGAACCCGACGCCTGGAACATCGACTGCAATCCATGCTGCATGGCCTGGGTCTTGGGAGAATACGGCGTCACGTGCGCGCTCATCGAGTTCGTGAAGGTCTGTTGCCTGCGCGCGAACATCGTGATGACGCCCGCGATGCCCACGCTGCCGCCGATATTGCGCAACAGGTTGAACAGGCTGGTGGCGTTGCCCATGTTCTCTTTGGCGATGCGGTTCATCGTGATGGTGGTCAGCGGGACGAACAGCAGCGACAGTGAAATGCCCTGGACGAACTGCGGCCAGAACAGGTCCCAGTAGCCCACGTTGGCGCTGAGTTGGGAGAAGCGGAACAGCGTCAGGGACGCGATGAAGAGCCCGGCGGCGAGAAACTTCCGGGCGTCATACCTTCCGATCAGCATCCCGACGAACGGCATGCCGAGCATCGATCCCAGTCCTCGAGGGCTCATGGTGATGCCGGCCGCGAGAGCGGGGTAGCCGAGCAGAGTCTGCAGCCAGACGGGTATTAGCACCAGGCTGCCGTAGAGGACGAAGCCGAGAACTGTCATCAGGAACACCCCGGTGGCATAGGTGCGTTCCTTGAACACCCGCAAGTTCACGATCGGGTTCCTGATCTTCAGGGAACGGAAGATGAAGGCCGTCAGGCTCACCGCGCTGATCACCGCCAGCGAGACGATGAAGTGCGACTCAAACCAGTCGTCCTGCTGGCCCTTGTCGAGCAAGACCTGCAGCGCGCCAATTCCAAGCGCCAGCATGCCGATGCCCCACACGTCGATTCCGCCCGCCTTCCGCTTCATATACACCGGGTCGAAGATGTAGAGTTTGGCCATGATGACGGACAGGATGCCAATCGGGATGTTGATATAGAAGATCCAGCGCCAACTATAGCTGTCAGTCAGCCAGCCGCCGAGCACCGGGCCGAGCACCGGCGCGACGACAATCCCCAGGCCCCAGAAGCCCATTGCTTTGCCCCGGTCTTCGGGCTTGAAGGATTCCAGCAGGATGGCTTGCGACAGTGGCTGGAGCGGTCCGCCGCACAAACCCTGCATGACGCGGAACACGATCAGCAGCGGAAGGTTCGGAGCGAAGCCGCACAGTGCGGAGGATATGGTAAAGCCGATGGTCGAGGCGAGCAGGAGCCGTTTGCGCCCGAAGTACTGAGCGAGCCAGCCGGCCATGGGCAGAATGATGGCGTTGGCGACCAGATAAGAAGTCAGGGCCCAGGTGGCCTCGTCCTCGGTGGCCGAGACGCTGCCCGCGATATGCGGCAGGGCCACGTTGACCACCGTGGTATCGAGCACTTCCATGAAGGTGCTCAACATTACCGCCATGGCGATGATCCATGGGTTGATGATCGGCGGGTTGATGATCGGTTGATTGGCGCCCGGCTGCGTCGTCTCTGCGCTCACTCGCTATTCTCCAAAGCCCATTTCGTACAGCACGACGCGCGTGGCCATTTCGAGGCCCCGGCGTGTATTCAGCATCAGGTCGTAGAGGTGGCGGTCGTACATGTCGCGGTTGTAATGCAGGCGGATGTAATCGGCGCGTTCGTGATCGGTCGTCTCCATGGCCTGTTCCAGGTCGTCCCGGTCCCCCAGGCGTTCGCGCAGAAGTTTCAGGCGGAAGGTGCGCGGCGCGTGAATGAAGACGTGAAACGCGTCCGGACGATCCGACAGCAGGCATTGGCCGCCCCGTCCGACAATGACGCATCCGCCGATTTCAGCGGCCTCCTCGATCACGCGCCGGGTAAGAATGGCCACGGTCTGGGCGTCGAAGACATCGGTATCGCTCAACTGCGCGACGCTATCGAAAGCGCCATGCCAGAGGGCTTTCCGGCTGACGCGATGCAGCCAGGGGTCCACTTTCTCGTCGTAGCGTTTGGCCACCGAGGGATCGACATTCGCCTTCTCGACGATCGCCTCGATCAGGGCCGAGTCGAGCAGTTTCCAGCCCAACTGCTCGGCTGCCCGGCGCGCTACGAAAATCCCGCCGCTTCCGTATTCCCGAGAGACTGTCAGTACGCGATACATCGCACGCTCCTATCTGGTATAGACCGAGGGTTCAACCGACAGTCCCGGACGCAAGCGGTGCTCCTTGTCCTGGCCGGGCTCGAAGACGATCTTCACGGGCACGCGCTGGACTACTTTCACATAATTCCCGGTTGCGTTTTCGGGCGGGAGCAGGCTGAACCGCGCGCCGGTCGCTCCGGCAAGGCTGTCCACGTGGCCTTCGTATTCCCGTCCGTCGGCGTCCACGGCGATCGACACTTTTTGACCCGGTTTCATTTTATGAAGCTGAGTCTCCTTGAAGTTGGCGACCACCCAAATGTCCTCCGTGGGAATGACGGCCATCAGCGGCTGCCCGGGTCCAATGATCTGGCCCAACTCCACGCTGCGATTGCTGACGACCCCCGCCACCGGCGCTTTGATGGTGGTGTACTGCAGATTCAACTCGGCTTGAGCAACCGAAGCCTTGGCCATCTCCACCCGGGCCGCAGCCGACTTTGCACGCGATTGCGCCACCGCGACCTGCTGCGGGCCGGTGTGCGCCCGCAGCTCGGCCGCGACCGACTGGTTCAGTTTTGCCCTGTCGCGATTCGTGGCGCTTTCCTGGGTACGCACGTTCGCCTGGGCTTCGATAACCTGCGCCTGGGCGGCATCCAGACTGGCTTTCAGCGAGTCGGCCTGTGCCACCGCGGCATCGAACTGCTGCTGCGAGATCTCTTCTTTCGCGACGAGGGACCGGAAGCGCTCGACATCCTTCGCGGCCCGGTCATAATTCGCCTGGACCTGCTGCACGGTAGCGCGTGCGGAATCGAGCCGCGCCTTGGCCATCGCGATCGTCTGTTCGGTGGTCTTCAACGACGCCTGAGCTTCGGCCACTCCCGCGGTCGACTGCGTGAGGACGCTGCCTGTGGTGGTGGTGGCGATGGGCACGTCGATGCGGCTGCCGGCCAGCGCCGCCTCGGCTTCCGCCAGGTCGGCCCTGGCGCGGTCGAGAGCCACCTGGTAGTCCTTCGGATCGAGCTGCGCGAGCACCGCGCCCGACTCCACCCACTGGTTATCCTGGACGGCCAGATTGATCACGGTGCCGCCAACGCGCGCCGCGATGGGGTGCACGTGGCCTTCGATCTGTGCGTCGTCGGTAGATTCGCGCGCTGAGAAGTAGCGCCAGGCGAAGAATCCGCCCACCACGGCGAGAATTGCGATGACAAGCAGCACCGAACGCAGGCGCGAAGGCCGCGGCGTATCGGTGGTGAGGTCCTCTGTTTGATTGACTGGAGTATTGCCGCCCTGAGGGGCTGTTGCTTCGCTCATAATTGTCCGCTCCGAATTCCGCTCTTTCTTGCCGCCGCTCACTTGTCACCTAAGACGAACAGGCGAAACAGCTTCTCGGCCTGACCCGCCGTGCGGGCCAGCGAGCCCTTGGCCAGGTTGTAGTTAAAAAGACTGGAGATGTAGCTATCGCTCGCCACGGCCAGCGCCTGCTGCGCCTGCACCACCTCCAGGCTGGTGGCGACGCCCGCCGCGAAGCGGTCCCGGGCTTGCGCGACTTGGGTTTCCGCAAGCTCCTGGGCGTTGCGAGCCAGTGTGACCTGGTCGAGCGTGGACTTCAGGTCGAGGAAGACAGTTCGCACTTCAAACTCGATGCGGCTGCGCAGGGCATCCCGCTCGGCTTCGCGCTGCTTGAGCGCGGCGTCCGCTTCGGTGATCTTCGCGTCTGTCCGCCCGCCCTCGTAGATGGGAATGTTCACGCCGATAGCGGCTGTGAACGTCCCGTGATTTTGAGCGATGCTCTGGCCGATTGTGCCGTAGTCGAAGCTGGCGCCCACGGTCGGATAGCGCTCCGCGGCGGCAGCCCGTCGTGAGAACTCGGCGGCCTTCACCATTGACTGCGCGCTGCGGTAGTCCGAACGATTGTCGTAGGCCTGGTCCAGAGCCTGTTGCAGCGTCACGGCCGGGGCCGACTCCGGAGACAGCCTGTCGGTCAGACGGAATCTGCTGCCCCAGCGGCAGCCCGATCGCCTGAGCCAGGCTGAGTTTCATCTTTTCAAAGTCGTTTTCGGCCGAGACCAGGCGCTGCCGGTCTGCTTGGAGTTCCACTTGAGCGCGCAGCACGTCGATGGCGGGGATCACTCCGGATTTCTTGAAGTCCACGGCCTGGGTATAGACCGCTTCGGCCGTCTTGACCTGCACGCGCTCGGATTCAACCCGGCTCTCGCCCGCCACGGCCTGCAGGTAGAGTCCGCCGACCACCAGCGTCACCGTATCGCGGCTGTTCTGGTAGCTTTGCTCAGTGGCTTTCGCGACCTGGCCGCTCGCCTGGGTGCTGCGAATCGACTTGAAATCGAGCACGCGCTGGGTCACGTAGGCGCGGGCGTCGAAGATTCCGAAGGGTCCGACGATCGGCGCGATTCCTGGGAAATTGCTGAAGCCAAAGGCTGCCAGATTGATCTGCTGCTCCGAACCCTGCACGTGGGCCGAGAGGTTGGGGAGCAGGTCGGCGAGCGTCTTCAGGCGCTCAGCGGCGCTGCGCCGGCGCTCCTGGTCGTTCACCAGCGTGCCGAGGTTGTTCTTCAAGTCCTCTTTGGATGGCTTCGTCGAGCGACAGTGCTAATTCGCCGTCGGTCGCGGTTCCCTGTGTCACGCCGCCGAGATACTGGCCCTGCGCCTGGGAAGGGTAGAGGCTCATGGGCCTGGGCGCTCCGGGCACCGGCAACACGGATTGGCCGGAGCCCACCTCCTGGGCCGACCCTGGGCCTGTGCTTATGAGGGTCAGCACTGTCGCCAGCACTGCCGGGACGATTGCTCTCATGCGGCAATTCCTCTCCATATCACTTCAATCAGATGGTGTATGTCGTCCTGCAACTCAGCCTTCGACCAACCCAACATGCGCTGTACGATCACTCCGCGGGTCATGTCGCAAACGGCGAAGGCCGTGGCGTCGGGCCGCAGATCCCGAATCTCGCCCCGATCGGCCGCCTCCTGCAAGATACGCTCCAGCATGTGGGCCTGTTCGAGGTACATTTCGCTTACCTCTCCACCCTGTTTGCCGGGGTGGGGAAGGAGGTTGCCAATCTCGGAGTGGTAGATCCGGAAGAATTCCCGGTTTTGTTCAAAGTATTCCACACGTGTGGCAATGAAGGTGCGGAGTTTGTCCAAAACGCTGGAGGCGGCTGCGACCTTACGGCTTGTATCGTCGTTCAGAGTTGCGGATCCCCTGCCGCAGGGCGGCCATGTAGATGTCGCGTTTGGACGGGAAGTACAGGTAAAGAGTGCCCTTGGCGATGTGCGCCTGCTCGGCGATGGCGTCCATCGTTGTGGCGGCAAACCCTTGAACTGCAAAAGTTTTACGGGCTGCTTCGAGGATCTCTGAGCAGCGGAATTCGGTAACGACGTCTTGTTTGGTGCGGGGCACGGTTTGGGCTCGGTTCAGAAAAATGACTGGTTGGTCATTTGGATAGATGCGCATTCCAGCGAATTGTTTCAGTTTTTTCGGCCAGAATCCCAAGCCGAGTGTCCGAGCGCGGATCAGGTGCCCGGCCCCTGCGTACGGCAGCCCATGGAATAGCCATCGCTCGCGGTCGCGGCGCCGTTCTTAAGCGCCGCAGGGACCGCGAGTGGAGTTGGTCTGAGCCTGGGCCGCTTTGTGTCGAAAGTCTGCGCACAAGCTTCGATCGGCGCCGGATGCGCCCTGGGAACGCCGATCTCCAGATCGGCACCTATTGCCGGGCCGGCGGCAACGATGGGGAATTGCTTTCGACGGAGCGGAGGTAGCCATGTCACTTCTGCATAGCCGGCTCGTCTGAGCGGCGACAGCGCGAAGGATGTTCCACCAGCTTGCCGCTCGCGCGGCAACTGAGCCGATCTGGAGATCGGCGGTTCCCGGAGCGGCGCCTCGTTCGCGGCTCTGTGCTGGGGCGCTACCCTTGGGGCAGCGCCGCGGCTGTAAGGGTGTGACAGGCGTTTTCTACCGTTGTTGCGCAGTGTTGGCGGCGTTGTACCCTGATGGCTGGGGCTTCGCCTCGTTTTATTCCCTAGGGGGATGCATGAAAATCCTGGTTGCGATCAAGCAGGTCCCAGCACACGATTCGGTATTGTTCGTCGAGCCGTCAGGCCAATGGATCGAGGAAAACGATCTCGGCTACGAGGTGAACGAGCCCGACGCGTATGCGCTGGAAGAGGCGCTTCTGTTGAAAGAGAAGCATGGCGGCGAGGTCATTGCGCTCTGCGCGGGGCCCGAGCGCGTCTCGTCGACTATTCGCGAAGCTCTGGCTAAAGGCGCCGACAGGGCTATTCACGTCAAGGAAGATGGACTCGGCGCGTGGGATACGCTCAGCCTGGCGCGGTTGCTCGCCAAGGCTGCGGAATCCGAGCAGCCGGACCTGATTCTCACGGGCTTGCAGTCGGACGATCTCGGCTTCGGCCAGACGGGCGTCGTGATGGCCGAACTGATGGGCTTGCCGCACGCCACACTGGTGATGAGTGCGGAAGTGGAAGGCGGCCGGTTGAAGGTCAAGCGCGAATTGGAGGACGGCTGGTTCCAAACGGTCTGGATGCCACTGCCCGCGTTGATTACCGTCCAGAGCGGAATTTCCAGGCTGCGTTACGCCACGCTGATGGGCATAAAGCGCGCCAAAACCAAGGAGGTCCGCAAGCTGACTGCCGCGGAACTTGGCGTCGTGCCCACGCCCGGCATCGCATTGCGCAGAGTCTATCTGCCGCACGGCACGAAGCAGACTCAAATGCTGACGGGCACCCCGCAGGAGCAGGCGGCGCAACTCGTTGAGAAGCTGAAGCACGAGGTGAGAGCGATATGAGCGGCATTCTGGTCGTGACCGAGCAGAACGCCGGCGCGTGGAACCGGATGTCGTTCGAGACGCTGGCTGCAGGCCAGGCGCTCTCAAAGCTGTTGGATACGCCTGTCTGCGCCGTGGTCTTCGGGCAGGGAATCGGTTCGCTCGCCGCCGAACTCGCGGCATACCGGCTTGAGAAAGTGATCGCGCTCGAACACCAATTGCTGGGCAGCTATACGGCCGACGCCGCCACTGCCGCTCTCTCGTGGCTGGTTGCCAGTCTGCAACCGGATGTCGTGCTGTTCCCGCACACCTATAGGGTGCGCGACTATGCGCCCCGTCTCGCCGCCCGATCGGGCCAGATGCTGGTGAGCGACGCCATCGGATTCCACGTTGAAGACGGCACGCTGGTGCTCCAGCGGCAGCTCTTCCAAGGCAAGTTAAATGCGGATTACAGCCCCAGCGGTTCGGGGACCGTGTTCGCTTCGCTGCAGGCCAGCGCGTTTCGCGCCGATAGTCTGGAAAAGGGCGCGGCGCCCGTGGAGAAGCTCACGCCGCCGCTCGATGCCGCCGCGATCCGGCAGCAGCCGGAGGCTCCCTATCGGGAGTCGGCGCGCGCATTGGATCTAAGTGCGGCGGAACTGATTGTCGCGGTCGGCCGGGGAATTCACGAGGAAGGCAATATCGCCTTGGTGCAGGAATTGGCCGACGCTCTCGGCGCGGAACTGGCTGCCTCACGTCCCATCTGCGACAGCGGCTGGCTGCCGATGGAGCGACAGGTGGGCAGTTCCGGCCAGACCGTAGCGCCGAAGCTCTACCTGGCGGTGGGCATCTCCGGAGCGATTCAGCACCTGGTGGGTATGAAAGGATCGCGGGCCATCGTCGCGATCAACAAAGACGCTCGCGCGCCGATCTTCGAGGTCGCCGACTACGGCATCGTGGGCGATCTGTTCGAAGTAGTGCCTGCGTTGATCGAGCAGGTCCGCAAGGCCAGGGGCCTGTAAAGCTAACGACCGTGCCGTAGTTGCGCCCGATTATTCCCTGGGGTTTGGCAGGCGGTTTGCACTGACAGCCCTGGAATGATCTTTTACGTCGCCGATTTTATCGTGGGTACCGTTACGGCACTCCTTCGTGTTCTGATTTGGGCTTTCAGGTCGCTTTCGGGATTGTTATTCAGGCCGTCTGAGCGCACGCATGTACGTTTGTTCAAGGGCAGACACGCGGGCACGCTTCGCGGCGTACGGGCTTATCCTCGAACGTTCTAGAAAGGTACCCCTGTGATGTGGGATCAAACACTGCCTCGCGGCGAATCGCTCTTCACAGGTCGATCGCAATCACCTCGTGATCGAGAATCGAATCGAGAGTGAGAGACAGCCATCCATTCGACTCGACTACCTGCGGCGTTCGCCCGCTGGCGAGCAGATGCACCCCCTTCGCTTTGCGTCCGCCCGGCATCCGGACGCGGACTTGTTGCGCGGGAACGGGAATGAACTCTCGAACGGGCCCTTTCATCATCATCGGGTTGGTGAGGTTGACCAAGTGGACCGTCATGGAGTCCTTCTGCCTCCACACTGTTACGTCGAGCGTACCGGGCCCAATGACCTCGACGGGACGGCGTTCGGTCGTGGCCCAATCCACGGCATTTCGTAGCAGCTTGAAATGATCCGGCGAGAGCACCTCCCAATATGTCCGGTCGATGTCCCACGGGAAATAGACCACGCGGCCCTGGCCCTCTCGACGCACATAGGCCTGCGCAATGTCCGTCTTCTCGACGCGCGGGTACACCTCCTCCATCGGCAGATCGGGGTACGACGGAATGAGAGTGAGCGGCGGATTTGGGTAGTTTCCGAGATTCCGCACGTGGACGCGCGAGACACCGTTGATGATGCGCTCCGCGTCTTCGAGACCCGCGAGAATCGGGTGGCGCTTGCCGGAACTCGCGTCGGATTCGAGACGCAGATAGGAGTTCTGCATGCGCGCGTCGAGCGCGTTGTCGTAAGACGCGCCAAAGAGATCGCTGAGCCCGAAGTCGCTCCGGCGCACGCCCCACTCGTCGTAGAGCGAAGTCTCATGGGTCGCGACAATGCCACCGCCCCCGCGGACAAACTCGCGAATCTGGTTGCATTGCGCGGTGGAAAGTGCCGCGATGTTGGGCAGGATCAAGACCTTGAACTGGCGGATATGCGCTGGGTCCAGTAGACGGTCATGGACCATCTCGAAGGGAATGCGGGCTTCGATCAGCGCGTGATAGTAGCCGAGGGCGTGGTCCTCCACTTTGGCGTGCGCGCGTTCGCCGCCATAGTATTGCGCGGTCTGTTGCGAATAAACCAGGGCCACCCGAGCCAGAGGCTCTTCATTGCGCAGATACCGTTCGTTGCGGTGGTGCCAGTTGTACAACTCTTCGACCCCGGCCAGCCAGCGCCGGTCGTGCAGGGTTCCGCAGAACTTCGTGAACCATGGCCGCAGTCCGTTGGCGATTCCGTCGAGCGCCCAGAGCCGGACCTCGGGAGCGGATTGCACCGAGTCCTTCCAGCGATACGACTCCTCCACGCCCATGCTGAAGATTCCGCCGATCGGCTTGCGCCCCATCGTCGCGCGGTATTCCTTGCCGTTCTTGCCGTTCGCCCACAGCGGCATCAGACCGCTGCGCGCCTGGCGGTCGGCGAAGAGAATCGGAGCCTCCTCGCCAATGGTCTTCATGTCCAGGTCGCTCAGCGCGCCTCCGCCCGCGTTGGGGATGAAGCGCGCCGCGGGGTCGATCTTGCGGATTTCGGCATCCCATAAGCGCCACAGGGCGAACAGGCGTTGCTGCCGCCATTCGAGATAGGCGCGGCGGTTGGGCGTCTGCGGATCGATGGTGCGCGGCAAGTCGAGGCCCGTCGCGGCATGAAAGTTCGCGCGGCAGTGCTCGCAGTAACACATGCCGGAGCCGGACCAGCGGTTGGAGAAGATGCCGTCAATCCTGTACATCGACGCGATTTCGCGATGCACATCGGTCATGAATTCGAAGTTGTACGGACCGAGTGCGCAGGTCACCCACAACTCCGGCATGGCCCAGTGGCGCCGTGGCTTGCCCGAGGCGTCGACCGCGATCCAATCGGAATGGGCGTCGTATACGTCCTGGTGCGCCGCGTGCGGGTCCGTTCGAGCGATCACAACCATGCCGAGTTTGCGGCAACCGGCGAGGAGTTCTCCAAACGGATCGCTCGTGCCGAGCCATTTGCTGCGATGGTGCAGGGGCACACGAGTCGGATAGTACGCGACGCATCCGCCGGCGCCCAGGCAGGCAGCGTCCGAATGCGTGCGGCGGAAGTAGTCGAGCCAGAAGCCGGGATCGTATTGGCCGGGATCGTTCTCAACCAACGTGAGTTGGGCCCAGCGCATCGGGCGGTCGAACCATTCGCCGGCTGCGGGAGCCGCCTCGGCATGCCCGCCTAGCGCAAGAACGGCGCCGCCCGCGGCTGTAGTCCACAAAAAGTCTCTACGGTTAGGGGATGAAGGATCTGAAGAAGTCACTTGCGGGTTTGCTCCCAGTGGGCGGTCTCGAAAGTCTAGCTGCTTGCGGAGAGAGGTGAGAGCGGCATGCCTCTTCAAAGGATGCCCAAATTGCTCCCAGCTCTTGGAATCAGGCTATGCCTTCAGCGGTACGTGCGGCAAATTGCACCGATCTCTCCATAACCGGCAGACCGATCACCCCCAATGGTGAAAATGACATGTCCGTCTCCCAGCACCTCGAATGCAACGCCGACTGTGATGCGGCCGCCGCCCACAACGTATAACCGGCGAGCCCCGAACGAAGAGAGGGGTCCTGTGGAAGCGGCCTCGGCGCTCAAGTGGAAATCAGCGGAGGCGTGGCGCCGAATGAGGACCGCGAAGCGGAGGAAAGTTCCAGGGGACCCCTCTCTTCGTTCGGGGCTCGGTGCTGGAAACGACTGGGAGTGCAAGCGGAGCATAATCAAGAGCCAGGTTTTCAGAGCACCAGCGTGAATTGTGACGTTCACCCGAGAATTATTCTGTCAGAACGCAAAATGCCCGTGTAAGAAACCTGTTCCGTTCCGGACTACCTTAAATGTGGAACAAGTTGAGTCCATGCCGGGAATGAAGTCCAAGCAGGACGAGCTCTACGAGGAAACCGCGGCCGAGTACGGAGCGGCGCTGGAGCGCCTGGCGTGTGCCTACGAGTTCGATGCGGAGAAGCGCCGCGACCTGCTGCAAGAGATCCACTTCGCTTTGTGGCGCAGCTTCCAGGGCTTCGAAGGCCAATGTTCTCTGCGCACGTGGATCTATCGCGTGGCGCATAACACTGCGGCATCGCACGTAGTTCAGGAGCGCCGGACGAAATCGCAGACGCTGGTGGGGTTGGAAGAGCTGGCGCGCATGCCGGACGAGAGCACTGGCGAGCCGGCCGCTGGCCGCAGGCATACGGTTGAGCGATTGATGGAACTGATTCACCGGCTGCAACCGCTCGATCGTCAGGTGATGCTGGCCTACCTGGAAGGTCTGGATGCGGCTTCCATCGCCGAGATCACCGGGATTTCCAGCCAAAACGTGGCGACCAAAATCCACCGGACCAAACACCTACTGGCTCGCCGGTTCCAGGAAGGAGGGCGCGATGGCCAATGAGATTCGACCGAACGAAGACATGAGAAACGTCTGGCAAATGCAGAAAACGGAAGGAGTCCATATGTCAGTTGATGAGATTCGGTTGGGAGCAGGGAAGTTCAGCCGCAAGATCCAGTGGCGCAACGCCCGCGAGTACGCCGCTGCGCTGGTCGTGACGCTTTTCTTCGCGTTTTCCTTCGCGCGCACGACGGATCCTTTGATGCGCGCGGGTTTTGCGATTGAGATCGCCGGCATATCGTATGTGTGCTGGCATCTGTACACTCGCGGCTCCTGGCACAGGCTGCCCGAAGATTTGGGCGCTGCAAGTTCGCTCCAATTTCACCGATGCGAACTGCAGCGCCAGCGCGACCTGCTGCGCGGCGTGTGGCGCTGGTACCTGGGGCCGATGATCCCCGGCCTTGTCATTCTAATGGTGGCCATAGCGCGCACGAATCCCGGGCATATGCCGCACTTCGGCTGGTTTGTGTCGGGCTATGCGATTGTGTGCCTGCTTCTGTTCGGTTTCATCGGCCGGCTAAACCAGCGCGCGGCGCGTCAGTTGCAGAAGAAGATTGACGAACTGAACAACATGGGTGGAGAAACCGAGTGAGCTCGTTCTGTGGGGGGACTGGCTCCCGGTCCTCCTCATTCCCACCTGGCGATATCGGCCTTGATCCTTATGCCTTCTGGCGCGCGTAGTATGCCTTTGTCAACGCAAGCAGGTCGCGTTCTTTAGGTGCTTTCGCGAGGCCCTGCAACACTCCTTCGCGATCCTGCTCATCATGCTCCTGCCCGAGTTTGAACTTGCCCTCGACCTTTTCGATCGGCATCTCGTACGCGACGATGTGACTGCGCATGGACTTCAACTGGCTCTCGGGAATCTTGTCGTAACTCCAGTCGCCGCCACCGCCATACTTGCCTTCATTGCGCATCACCAGGCGCCTCAACCCGGCCGCCACTTCCGCGTCGTCGTCGATTCTGCGCGGAGTTCCCGTGACATGCACCACCGCGAAGTTCCACGTTGGCACCGACGTTTTCGATTGATACCAGTTGGGCGAGATGAATTGGTGCGGACCGTGAAAGACGATGGTCACGGGACCTTTCATGGTCTCGTTCTGGGAATTCGCCTTCGCCAGGTGCCACCAGATCTTGCCCCAACCTTCGGCCGCGCGCTCGAGAATAGTCGGCACGTTCGTGATCTGCACCGAAGGCTGGCCGGTTACCACCATGGCGAAGGAAAACTCTTCGATGAAGTCCAGCAGAAAAGTCCGGTCCTTTTCCGCCTGTCGTTCGGGGATGTAGATTGTGGGCGGCTCGGTCCCAGTTGCCGGCAGCGCAGCCATAGTCATACCCAGCAAAAATTCTCTTCTGTCGCTCATTGGAAGAGAATAGCAGGCGGCTCGCCAGAGTTCAGCGGACAAACAGGCGACCGCACGCCTGAAGAACTTCCTATTGCAAGCGGCAATTCCGAGGTTCGTCCTGGAGTTTAAGACGAAATAGTCTGAAAGGGCTATTGCCAGAGGGCCGCGCGCGCCGTCTAAATCGAGTAGGAGAATCGGAGTATGCGGTTTCTTATAATCCTGCTAGCCGTCGGTCTGACCGCGGTGGCACAACCACCGGCGAGCCAAACGCCCCCGAGCCAGACACCGCCGAGGCAGACAACGGAGCCGGCCCGCGGCGACCTCGTGTTCAGCGTGACCTCAACGCTGGTGCAGATTGACGCCGTGGTGCTGGACAAGAAGGGCCGCCAAGTGACGGACCTGCGGCCTGAAGACTTTGAAGTGCTCATCGATGGGAAACCGCAGAAGATCACGAACTTCTCATATATTCGCGTAACGCCGGATGCGCCAAAGCCGCAACAGGCTCCGTCGGACAAGAAGCGTGTGGATCTGGCTACTCAGTTGCCCCCTTCCTCGGAGATCAAGCGCGACGACGTGCACCGGACTATCGTGCTGATGGTGGACGACCTGGGATTAAGCTTCGAGGATATGGCGTTCACGCGCCGGGCGCTGCACAGGTTCGTGGAACGGCAGATGCAGCCTGGCGATCTGGTGGCGGTCTGCAGGACGGCCGTGGGATCGGGCGCGCTCGCAGACCTTCACCACGGACAAACGCATTCTCACCTCGGTAATCGATCACCTGCGCTGGGATCCGGAGGGGCGCGGGGGGCCCGGGCTGTACTCCAGCCTGGGGCTGGCGCCGCCCGGACTGCAAGGCGATGCGCGCAGCGTCATGGGCGCGGCCCCGGAAGCGATGCCGCAGGGGTTCGAGCGCATGCAGCAGGATTCCTATAGCCAGGTGGGCACGCTGGTGGCGGTACAGCATGTGGTCAATGCGCTGCGTGAGCTGCCAGGGCGCAAATCCGTGGTTCTGTTCTCCGACGGCCTCAGCCTGTTCGTGCCGCCCTCGTCGGCCCACCAGGACCGGCTGCCTGAGTTGGCGAACGATGTTATCGACGCGCTGAAGGCTCTGACCGACCGCGCGAACCGTAGCGGGACGGTGCTCTACACCATGGATGTGCGTGGGCTCCAGTCGTTGAATCTCGACGCTTCGTACAACCTGCCGGTGGCGAAGCTCTTCGATGCAGAACGCGGGCGGACAGATGGTGAGCGAGTTGTTGGCCAGCAGACGGAGAACCTGGACCAGGAATTCAACAGCACGCAGCAGGGTCTGGAGACAGTGGCGCTGTTAACAGGCGGGCTGGCCTACCAGAATGGCAATGACTTGAACTATGGGCTGGATCGGGTTTTGGAAGACCAGAAGGGTTATTATCTGCTGGGATTCCACCCCGACGACGGCGTCTTTAAGCTGTATCCGGCGGCCAGGCGCGCTTCAACAGGGTGAAGGTGAAAGTGCTCCGGGACGGAATGAGCGTCCGCTCGCGTACGGGGTTCTACGGGGAGACGGACGAACAGTCTCAGCCGAAGAATCAAAGCCGGCTGGAATTACTGCGGGCGTCGATGATGAGCCCTTTCCGCAGTTCGGATATCCGCGTGCGCGCGACGCCGATCTATTCCGATATGACGAAGGCTGGTCCGCTGGTGCGGAACCTGCTGCACATCGATATCCGCGACTTGGAGTTCGAACCGCAACTGGACGGGTCGAGCAAAGCGAGTATCGACCTGCTGGCGGTAGCGGTGGGCTCGGGCGATGTCACGATAGCCGCAATGGCGAAGCCATTCGTAGTTGCGGTGCCGAAAGGCCAAATGGAGCGGGCGTGCAGCAACGGCGTGGTGTACGCGCTCGACCTCGCGCTGAAGCACCCGGGGCCGTATCAGTTCCGCATGGCTGTCCGAGACCGGAAGACAGGGAAGACGGGTTCGGCGAGCCAGTACATGGAGATTCCAGATTTGAAACGCACGCGCCTGGCGCTGACCAGCGTCGTGCTGGGGAATGGAGATGCAGCGAACGGCGCCCCTCGCATGGAAGGGCTGACTCCGGCGCGGCGGCAGTTCCAACAGGGCGAGGTGCTGCAGTATTTCTGCCTGCTGGAAGCCGGCCGCAAGCAGCATGGAGCCGTCAAAGGAGAGCTGGACGCGCGCATCCGGATCTTTCACGACGACAAAGAGATTTACTCGGGCGTCGCGCCGTTGGGCAAAACGGAAAAGGGTCAGCCGGCGGTTGTGGGCAAACTGAAACTGACCGGCGCCATCGCTCCCGGTGAGTATTATCTACAGGTGACTGCGCGTTCGCGTGAAGGCCAGCGCGAGACCATGGCGGCGCAGTGGACCGACTTCGAAGTCGTCAACTGAGTCTATTGGTGTCGCCTTGAGCCGTCTCCGGTTCCACGCCGCCCCGGCGCTGTAGCCAAAGCTCTATCAGCCAACACGTCATGGCCCACGCTGCGCCCGCGCACCACCCGGCCAGCACATCCGTCGGCCAGTGCACCCCCAGATAAACGCGGCTCATGCCAACCAGGAGCGTCGTTCCCACTGCGACTGAGAGGAGATAAGCCTTGATGCGGCGGCGGGGTTGGACGCGGGCGAGGAGCGCGCCCAGAGTGAGATAAGTTGCGGCCGACACCATCGCGTGGCCACTCGGGAAACTGGAGGTGTTCACGTCCACCAGGTGCGATACGAGTTCCGGTCGCGGCCGCTCGATTCCGAACTTGAGGAGATTGGACACCACAGTGCCGCCGCCGATCGCCGCAATCACCAACAGCGCCGTGGCTCGCTTGCCATCCATGAGCAGGTAGCCGATCACGGCGATGGTGATCAGCGTCAGCACGGCAGTGCTGCCGAGACTGGTAATATCGCGAACCATCCCCGGTAGCCACGGCGGGCCGATCGGTTGGGCCAGATTGTCCGGGTGGCGGAATGCCAGCAGTATTGCCGCATCGAAATGGCGGGTTTCGCCCTCACTCATCTCATTCAACAACGCGCCGAATCCGAAGAGCGCGGCGGCGACAACAAAGAAGACCGCGAACACGCCGAATTCACCGCGAGGCCAACCACGGAAGCATCCACGGAACCACTTGGAAATCAGGGAGAACGGGTTCATCATGGCATTCCTTTCTGCGCGCAGAGGCGGTCTCGACAACCGGCAAGCGGCTGTGGCCGTGGGGCTGGGACCCGAGCCCCTTTGCCGCATAGCCGATGCGTTTTGGGCTATGCACCTCTAAGAGGGGCGTGCAACTTGAATCGTCCAGAATGCAACCCCTATGGACGCGCCACTTGATTTTAGCCCCAAAGCCGGTTCAGGCCAGCCGTAGCACGAACCGCCAATGATGAGAGCCAGCCAATTGTGTTCAGGTCCCGATTTGCGCCGTTGGTGACCGTTGCTTTCGCCCAACTGGCGCGCTGGTGAGGGACTGCATGTCCTGACCAAAAGAACGGGCGCCGGTGTAGAATCCAGCCATGGATCCTCAATCGTGGATAGTCGCATTCCGCTGGCCGCTCGAGATCCTCGGTCTGGCCTTCGCGTTGGCGCCACTGTTAATCCTGCTGCGCTCGTGGGACACCTTGCCCGACGAAATCCCGGCGCACTTCGGCATTACCGGGCGGCCCGATCGATGGGGAGGAAGGTGGCAAGCCTGGGCGGTGCCCATCATCTCGATCGGCATGTATGCCGTCTTCAGTACGATTTCCGGCACGTGGCAGTGGCTTCTGGGCCAGCCAACGGGGTTGCCCAATGGCATTCAACCGTTGCTTGTGCTGAAGCCGGGGATCGGCCTGATGATGAGCTACGTGACCTGGATGACGGTGCGAGTGGCTCGCAAGGAAGCGGAAGGCCTGAACCCGTGGATCCTCTACAGCCTGGTTGCGCTTATGCTGGCGCCGGTGTTGGGACTCGCCTTCACCGCACATAAGTAGAACCGTTCTCGCGCAACAGAGTCAGCGGCCCGGAGCGCCTATAGATATACTCAATACGATCTGTGGGTCCGAAACTGCAGATTGTTACGAGTGTGTGACATGGCCGGAATTATTCATATTCCAAGAGGGGAACTACGCAAATGATGCTTATTCTCGGCACGCTGGCCGGGTTTACGCTCTGGTTTCTGATACGGGTGATCCTGTTTGGGATCTATACCGTGGACCAGAATGAACGCGCGGTCAAGACGAGTTTCGGGCGGGCCGAGCGCCTGCCTGGCGACAAAACAACGCTCGATCATCCGATTGCGGAGTTCCTGCAAACGGAAGAGCAGCCGCGCTATTCATATCCGCAGGTGCGCGTCATTCCGCCCGGCGGTCCGTATCTGAAAATGCCTTGGGAACGCATCCACAAAGTCTCGGTTGCCACCGAGACCGTGAACATGGCGCAGGATCTCGAAGAGCCCACAGCCAACAGCAACGGGACGCGCCTGGAGGCCGTTACTAAGGATCAACTCAACACCGGCTTGACGGGGCAGATCCGTTACCGCGTGAGCGAATCGAATCTCTACGCGTTTCTGTTTGGCATCAAGCGGCCATTCGTGCATGTTTCGGCGTACTTCGTTTCCGTGTTGCGCCAGAGGATCGCGAATTTTGAAGCGAAGCAAGTCAAGCAACCGGAGTCGGCCGCCGCGCCTGTAGACGCCGCCATACCGGGCAGCGAGATGATCGGCGTTTCCATCAACGATTTGCGCAAGAACTTGCGCGACTTGAACGAGTACATGAACCAGGAATGCCGTTCGGCGGAGGCGCGGTACGGCGTGGTACTCGAAGCATCTCTGATAACGGGCATCGATCCGCCGACCGACGTGGAATCGGCGCTCGCCGCCATCAACACGGCTCACAACCAGGTGTCGAGCGACATCAGCCTGGCGCAGGCCGGCGCCGACCAGAAGATCGAGCAGTCGAAGCGCGCGGTAGAGATCGAGACGCTTAGAGCGCAGGCCGAGGTCGAGCCGATCAAGCTGCTCGCCGCCGAGCTGGCGCGCTTGCAGCAGCAGGGGCCAGGAGTCTTGCACGCGTACTTGCGAAATGTGCGATTGAAGCTGTTTGAGAAGGTGCAAGACATCTACCTTACCTCGCGCCGGGAGGAGGCAGGATCATGACACTCGAAACGCCCAATGAATTCCTGCTCGCGATGTTCGTCACTTTCGGAATGTTGATGGTCGTCTTTCCGATTCTGCTGGTCCTGGCACGTTTCTTCGGCGTCTATACAACGGTGGAAGAGCGCACGTGCCGCGTCTATGTGTTGTTCGGCAAGGTCCTCGGCATCGTCGATAAGCCCGGCTTGCACTTCCTGCTAGGGGAACTGGGACCGGCGGCGCTGATCGCCAATCTGTTCGGCAAGTGCTACGTGCTGGACTTGCGTCTCGACCAGGAATACCGGCGCAGCGAACCGGTGAACTCCGAGGAGGGCGCGCCGATGGGGATCGGCATCTGGTACGAGATGTGGATCAGCGATCCGTACGGGTACCTGTTCAAGAACACCGATCCGCGCGGTTCGCTCCGGGCCAATGTCAGCAATGCGACGGTGCGCTGCTTGAGCAACATGCCGCTCGGAGAGATGCTGGGGACGCGTCATCAGATGAGCCTGACCGTGCGTGCGGAGGTCTCGGCGCAATCGCAGGCGTGGGGCTACCAGCTCGGCTCGGTGTACATCCGCAAGGTGCATTTCCGCGACGAAGGGATGATCAAGCAGATCGAGGCAAAGGTCGTGAACCGGCTGCGCCAGGTTACGTCGGCCATCAAACAGGCCGGCGCGAACCAGGTGAGCGTGATCACCAGTTCGGCCGAACGCACGGCATCGATCGAATTCGGCAAGGCCGCCGCCATCCGGCCCAACCTGCTGGGCCAGGCGCTGACGGAAATCGCCAAAGACACGGCGGTATCGGATGCCTTGTTCAACATCCTCGAAACGCAGCGTCTGGTGAATTCCAGCGCACGGGTCACGTTGCTTGCCACCGGCGCGGAGAGCCGACTGCTGACTGACTTGCTGGCCGCGAGAAGCGCCATGGCTCCTCGATCTGCCGCGAGCTGAGTGCGTGTCAGGAAATTGCAGTTCCAATTCGGTCAGGGCTCGCGCCACCTGCGGGTCCGAGGATTCTGTGGCGCACTTCAGCGTGCCGTCTCGAATTTCATCTCGACATCCGGCATGTCGGCATGAATGCCGCCACAGCACGCTAAAGCGTGCGCCACAACGGCTGCGGCGCGCTCAAGACGTGGGGTATCGGCTTTTGCGAGCTTAGAGCGCAAATTTACCGGCACGGATCCTCAAGTACAAAGGCAGAGGTCTGCCCGAACAGTGGCAATATTGGTAATTATGATTCTCCGCCGTTCCGCCACCGCGGCAGCCCTGCTCGCGCTCACTGCCGCCCCGGCATTGTTTTCAGCCACGCCACTGGAGGAGCGCATCCAGCGTGTTGAAAACGGGTTGCAGCGGGCCATAACCATCCAAGGAACGCCCGTTCGGCGCATGAACATCGCGGAGCGGATGAGCTTCTACAAGGTTCCCGGAGTCAGCATCGCCGTGATCCACGAGGGCAAGCTCGAATGGGCCCGCGGCTATGGCAAAGCCGACGTTGAGAGCGGCAAGCCGGTGACTACCGAGACCGTCTTTCAAGCCGCGTCGATCAGCAAGTCCGTGGCGGCGATGACTGCACTTAGGCTGGTGGAACAGGGTAAGCTCAGCCTGGATGAGGACGTCAACGCCAAGCTGCGTTCCTGGAAGGTCCCGGAGAACGAATTCACCCAGAAGGAAAAAGTCACCTTGCGGCGTCTGCTGAGCCACAATGCCGGATTGACCGTGCACGGCTTCCCCGGTTACGCGCAAGGGGTGCCCGTACCGACACTGGTTCAAGTCCTTGATGGCGTGCCACCAGCCAACACCAAGCCAGTCCGCGTGGACAAGAACCCGGGCAGCGGGTTCCGCTACGCCGGCGGAGGGTACGAAGTGATGCAACTTCTGCTCGAAGACGTTACCGGCAAGCCCTTCGAGCAGCTCGCTCGCGAGCTGGTACTGGACCCTTTGCAGATGCAACACAGCGCCTACGAGCAGCCGCTCGGCGAGGCACGCTCGCGCGACGCGGCGAGCGCATACCGAAGCGACGGCAAGCCGATCGCGGGGCGCTGGCACACGTATCCCGAGAGGGCCGCCGCCGGACTGTGGACCACACCATCGGATCTGGCCAAGATCATTCTGGAGATCCAGAAGCCCGGCAAGGTCCTGCGGCAGGAGACAGTGGATACCATGCTGACCCGGAGTCCCGGCGATTACGCCCTGGGTATCGGACTTCATCTGAGCGCCGGACGTCTTTCATTTGCACATGGCGGAGCCAACGAGGGGTACAGGTGCATGCTGTTTGGCTATCGCGAACCGGGCGAGGGCGCGGTGGTGATGACGAACGGCGACGAGGGGAGCCGGGTCGCCAATGAGATCCTTGCCGCCATCGCGGTGGAGTATGGCTGGGTCGATTATCTGCCCGTGGAAAAGAAGGTCGTCGCGGTGGATCCGGCCAAGCTGCAATCTTATGCCGGGGACTACAGGTTTCCCAATGGCACTGTCGTGCACATCCGCGTGAAGGATGGCAAGCTCACTTCAAGCATTGGTGGCGACGGCGTGGCGATGCTCGCCGAGGCGCCTGATTCGTTCTTCGACATGGAGGGCAACGTGCCAGCCACGAAGTTCGTGGAAATGAGCGACGGAACCATCGAACTGGACGCCGGTGGCGGAACGGCCAAGCGGCTGAAATGAAGTTGGCTTGTCTTGACGCAGAAGGCTAATCCGGCGTGGCGATCTGCGGAATCGACGTCAATCCGCCCGCTGCGCTCACGCGCAAGCCGAGACCGCCGATATCCGCCGCCGCGTTGCTCCTGAAGCGAACGATCCCGCGATTGGCTGTGGCGGTCGGCGCGATGTCCGTCAACGCAAAAGCCGTATGACCGTTGGCTTCCAGGTTGATGGTTGCCGCAGCTAATTGGTTTCCGTGGGCATCCCAGACAGCGACCGTGACGCCGGTGTTGGTTGTGCTGGATAGATTAGTCAGCGCCACCGCCGTCCCCACGCCGTTCACGTTGTCGTAGGGCAACTCGTACGTGGTTTGAAACGAGGTAACCAATGGCACGGTGCCCTCAGACTGCAATATGCCCGGTGAAAAGTAATCGAAGACTCCGTACCCCGTCAAAGGGGCCGAAGCGAGCACATCGGCCCAGCCGGAGGTCTCTTCGTCGGACTGGCCTGTGGTCTGAATCAGGACTGTCGAAAACGGGTCGAGTTGAGTCGCCAGGCCGGCGAGGTTGGGTCCCCCCGGGCCCGCTGTGCCGTCCGGCAACGTGGTCGCGACTGGCAAGGACAGCGGCGTTCCCGCGTCCTTATAGAAATTGACCGAGAGCGTGATCGGCGAAGGAGAATTGTTGATCAGGTACAAAGAGGTAGTCCAGCCGCCGCCCGTCGCCACCTGCGACAGAATGCCCGCGCGCGACGGGAGGGGACCGGCCGTCACGCTGATCGGCTGCGCGGCGGTCGCCCCTATGCTGTCCCGGACCTGTGCCGCGAAAGTGAATACTCCGGAGGCCGTAGCGTTGCCGGCGAGCACCCCAGTATTCGAGAGCGTGACGCCTGTTGGAAGTACTCCGCTCGTGAGCGACCAGGCATAGGGCGGAGTGCCGCCAACGGCCTCCAACTGGAGCGTAATCGACCCGTTCAAAGGCAGGTTCACTACGCCCTGCGGCACGGCTGTAAGCGCCAGCGTGAGGTTGCCGCTGATATTGATGATGAAGTCCCGGCTAGCGGTCAACGGCGTGGGGGTTGTACTGTCGGTTACCTTAATTGTGGCTGTGAACGCTCCGGCGGAACTGGGGGTTCCACTCAGCCCTCCAGTGCCGCTGAGCGTCAATCCTCGCGGCAGGCCCGTCGCCGACCAGGAATAGGGCGCCGTGCCGCCTGCCGCCTCGAAATGGATCAGCGGATAGGCGTGCCCGGCGATCCCGCCTGGCAGGCCTGTCAGGCAACTGACCGAACACGGGGTGATGGTCAGCGCCGGCTGTGCCGAGACCGCGTGAGCACCCAAAGTGCTCAACAGGATCGCCGCCATGCCGAGCATCGCGAGACGACTCCGATCGCCCTCTATCACCGCACGCGCCAGCCTCACTTCGCTTCGAATGATGGATTCTGACAGCAAAGAGATCATAGTTGCCCCTCCAACACTTCGCAGTACGGGAGGACAGAAACACGGATCCACTTGCCGGCCATCGGCAGGCTCCTCCGTTTCGCCGTGAACGTCTCCCAGAATTCGAGAGTAACGCGAATGCCGGATGAGTCATAGCCCTGTCTGTGGAGGCTGATCTGGTCGGGCCGGCCATTCAGCCCAATCTTCAGGCTTGCAGAATGCGCCCGGCGGTCTCAGCCCTGCCCGGGAGGCGCGGACACCAGCTTGCCGGAGGAGGCCTCCATCATCATGCAGAACGCCTGACCTTCCGTCGAGGTGCCTGAGTGGTCGAAATTCGGCGCTCCGCAAACGCCTTGCACATAGCCAAAGGAGTCCATTTTCAACCGTGCTGCATCGCGCATTCGGTTCGCCTGCTCAAGGTAGCGCCGCGGGAGCCATCCGCCCGCGATGCCCTCGTAGATTGCGAACGCGAGCATCTGCGCGAGGTTCGTTTCCACGAAGGTCGCCGGCTGATCGATAACGTCGTGAAACAAACCGTCGGAGCGCTGGTTCGCAAGACACCCATCCACGATGTCCTGGACAAAGGCCGCCAGACGCTCGCGCGTCTGACGCTGCGCTATTGGCAGACGGCGGATCACGCGAGCCATACCCGCCGCGGCCCAACCGTTTCCCCCACCCCAGAAATCCTTGCGCTTGAATTCGTGTTTGGCGTCGTCCCAGATGTGCGAGAGCAGCTTCTTCTCGGAGTTCCAGAGCCGTTTGCGATAGCCGTCGATTTGAGCCAGCGCCTCATCGTACAAGCCCATGGCAGCCAGGAACGGCGGCGCGCAGTTGAAACCGTCGGACCACATCTCGGACGGTCCGAAAACGTGGTACAGAACGCCATCCGCACTTCGGGGCGCTTTGTGACGGATCCATTCGAGCAGTCCTTGCAGCGGTTGCTGGATCTGCGTGTCGCCTGTCCATTCCGCGGCGCGGGCGTAAGCTTCGCCGCCCATCGCCGGATCCGTTGGACCTCCGGAGACGACCACCGCCAGGCGCCCGTCCGGAGTGCGTTGGACGATGGCCGCCTTGGTCAGCAGAATCACCATCTCGCGGTCGCCCACTTCGAGCATGGCCTGCGCCAGGATGCCCTGTTCCCAATCGCGGCGCTCCATCGCAAGGGCAGCCGCCTTGGCCCGCTGGATCCGGCGGCGGCTTTCGATCCGTTCCATTCTCGGCGGATGCGGATTCTGGGCCATCGCGCCACTAGCGCCCAGAACTGACGCCGCGGATATAAAAGATCTTCGGTTCACGATATCTCCAAGAAAGCGACACAATCATAACGCAATGCGAGCGGCCAAAGAGCCGTGCGCCGCAAGCGGGTGCGCGCTATTATGAAATTTGCGTGTCCACGGAATCCCCACGCCGGAAGGAGGTGAGTGTAAATGGCAGAAGTCGTCGTCCAAGACGGTGAAACTCTGGAAAGCGCATTGCGCCGGTTCAAGCGCAAGGTGCAGCAGGAGGACATCATCAAGGAGATCAAGAAGCACTCCCACTACATGAAGCCCGGCGAGCGGAAGCGCGTGAAAGCCGCGCTGGCCCGTAAACGGAATCGGAAAAAGCGGTCCAGGGATATGGACTAACGTCCACAACCAGACCGATTGTTTAAGATCAAGGGCGCTTGAGCCGCAAGGTTCAAGCGCCCTTGGTGCGTCTTTGGGGGGGTGTGACGAAAGCGGGCGACCCCAAGGTCCGGGCGAGTTCTGATCGACCCGCAGCCGGGAGGCATTGAAGGCAGCGCCGAAGCGAGTCGAAGAGGCCGACGTGGGCGTCGGCCCCAATCCGGAGGTGACCTGGAAGTCTGCCCCACAAAGCGCCCTGGCGTCCGCCCTACTTTGGGCCGCCAAGAAGATCGCTGTCGACCTTCTGGTAGTCGGCTGGCACGGTAAAGCGCGACTCGTCTATGGGGGCGTTGTTGAAGTTGCGCGTGCTGACCGCCATTTGGAGCAGATCGCCGCTCTCGCCCGTGGGCCGCGGAGCGTCGGTTGGATCGTGGCCAGTGGGTACCGGCGACTTATCCGGCACCGGGACGTTGCCTCCCGGGCCGCTCGAAATCACTCCTCCCGCAACCCGTCCGAATATGCTGCCGAGGCTATGGCCTACCTTGGTGGCTCCCGCTTTCGCCTGCTTCCCTATGTCCTGTTTGCCTCCGGACGAGCCTGAATCGAAACCCGCTCCAGCGGGCCCCGTGACGCGCGTCGATTGTTCGATCAATATGCCGTGCAGTTGCTGGCTCTCTTCCAGCAATCGAATCATTCCCTGTCGCATTGCGGGAGTCATGCCTTCGGGAAACTGGCTCATGTCGGCGCTGCTGCCGAGCTTTTCGGCCAGGCGCTTGTTGAACTCCGTGAACTCATCCGTACCGCCCGCATCGGAGGCGATCCAGGCATCCATCGTGAGCTCTATAGGCTGGCCGTCGGGGTCGGGGGAGTCTGACAGGTCCTGGGTGACGAAGATCAGCATCTGGTTTAGCACTTCGCTGAACATCTTCTTCGTGCGGTGGGTGTCGTCGATGCGTGAATCGAATTTCGCTTCCCCAGGCGCCGCCTCTCCAGGTTTTCGCGGGCCGGGGGCAGGGAGGTGCAAGGCCGTCCCGTACTGGTCGAAGGTGAGGACGGAATAGGTCTTTTTGTCGTGACGAATCTGCGTGACCGTCCCGTGCTCCAGGTCGATGAGCTCGTCGAGCTTCCCCGTAGAACGGATCATGCGGTCGCCGTGGATGTAGATCTTCGAGCTGACGGGAGTCCCCGCGCCTACGCCTTGCATGCCGCGCAGGACGCGGTTCCCGGCGCCTCGTACGATGGTGATGGACTGTTCGCAGGTAATGTCGGCAGAGAGCCATGCCGGCAGGCCGAGCACGGCAAAAACCAGCGTTAGTGAACAGCGGACGTTAACGCGCATCTCGCTTTGAAGATAGGCGAATCCGAGCTGTTCTACAATGGGCGAGCGAGACGGAAGTGCGCGACATAGAAGCGGAGGCCGGCGCGATTCCCTGGCAAGGTGGCCGGAAGCCGAGCGTGCGGACACGCAAGGCAGAGGGCGCTGTGGTGGGGCAGTTTGGCAAGCTGCGGCCGATTGGCAATCGGCCATATGAGACGTGGCGAGAGACGGCGGCGGCAGGCAACCGCCGCGCAGGATGCCATCCTGCCCCACGGGGTTAGCAGCGGTTCCACGTGTATGTCGCACACCCGCGAGACGGAGCATTCATCCCTATGAGCGATTTTCTGAAAGACAAGACGGCGGTGATCACGGGCGCGAGCCGGGGGCTGGGCAAAGCCATGGCTGTGGCCCTCGCGGATGCGGGCGTCAAACTGGCCCTCGTAGCCCGGGACGAGGCAAAACTTGCCGAGGTCGCCGCCGAGGCGCGCGGGCGCGGAGTGGAAGCGGAGTGCTACCACGTGGACGTGACCTCTGAAAGCGATGTGCTCGCGCTGGAAACGAAAGTTCGTGAACGATTCGGCAAGGCGCAGATCCTGATCAACAACGCCGGAGTCAATCTGCGCAAGGTCGTGACCGATTTTACTTACCAGGATTGGCGCTACGTTCTGGATACGAACCTGACGGGAGCGTTCCTGATGTGCCGCAGCTTCGTTCCGCACATGAAGGGCTCGGGGTATGGCCGCATCATCAACATGACCTCCATCATGAGCCACGTGTCGCTGCCGGAGCGCATCGCTTATTCGTCTTCGAAGGCGGGATTACTGGGGATGACGCGCGCGCTGGCGTTGGAGTTGGCAGGCGACGGCGTAACCGTTGTGGGCATCAGCCCGGGACCGTTTGCTACGGAGATGAATCTGCCGCTGATCAACGATCCGGTGAAGAACGCTCAGTTCCTGGAGAGCATCCCGGTTCACCGCTGGGGCAAGGTAGAGGACATTGGAGTGCTGGCGCGCTATCTGTGCTCGGAAGAGGCGTCGTTTATTACGGGTACCGATATCGTGATCGATGGCGGGTGGCTGGCGAGATAGCGCGGCGGTTGTTGGGACGGACGGCGGCTCTTCCAACGTGAAGATCCGGTTGAGACAAGGCAGGCCGCGGGCGAGGGGGCCGTCCCACACGACCGGTCTGTTGCGGGGCTTGGACCCGCGGTGGGTAGCGCTCCAGCGCCGCGCGGGTCGCCAGAGCCCGCGCTTAAACAACAGGCGGCTCCTGCCGCGCTCGCCTGAAATGGTGGGCCAGCCATTCGCGCTAAAATCCGGCCATGGTTCGTCTTCTACTGGGATTGTGCTTAATGACGGCACTGACGGCGGAAACCGCTCTTGTCGATGGGCGCAAAGTCCACTATTCCAGCTATGGCAAAGGCGCCAAAACGCTGGTGCTGGTGCACGGCTGGACGTGCGACGAGTCGTTTTGGTCGTCGAACGTCCCCGGTCTCTCGAAGCGTTACCGCGTTCTGACGGTCGACCTGCCCGGCCACGGTCAAAGCGATCCGGCTCCCGAGTACAGCATGGATGCCTTCGCCGACGCCGTCAGCACCGTGATGACCGATGCCGGCGTGAAGCGCGCGACCCTCGTCGGGCACAGCATGGGCGGCCCCGTGTTGCTGGCTATGGCCCGCCGCCATCCGGAACAGGTGACGGCGTTGGTCGCCGTGGACGCGGCTTTTTCCGATCCCCAATCGGCCACGCGGTCCAAGGCCAAGGGACGCAGTTTCCTCGGTCCCGAGGCCCTGACTGCGCGCGAGGCAATCGTCCGGAACATGTTTTCGGCGGCGACCATGCCGGCTACACGGGAACACATTCTCAGGGTTATGCTCAGCGTTCCGGAAGAGGTGGCCGACGGCGCGATTCAAGGCATGCGCGACCCCGAGTTCTGGCGTGAGGACCGCATCAATCTGCCCTTTCTGGAGATCGCGGCGGGATCCAGCGCCTACATCAAACTGGGCGCGTTGCGCAGCCGCTTTCCGCGCGCGCAGATCAGAAGGATCCGGGGCACGGGCCACTTCCTGATGATGGAAAGGCCGCGGACCTTCAACCGGATTCTGCTCGCCTGGCTAGCCGCGCGGCGGTGACGTGCGCCTCCAGAGAGCGGCGCGAATGCTTTTCTCACAGAATACGGAGCTTTAAGCCCTAATACCCTTGACACCGGCGAAAAAACAGGAAATAGTGCGACGGGAGAATCCTATGCGCGCGCTTATTCCTTCATCTCTGATCGCCGTGACGGCTCTGGCTCTGGGCCTGGTTTCTTGTGGCGGAACGCAAGGTCCGGAGAAACCGCAACCCGGAACGCCCGCCTTCGTCTGGGAAAACGCCCAGACCATGATTAAGAGCGGTAACTTCCTCGAGGCCTCGAATCAACTCGACAAGCTCACCGGCAAGGCAGGTGAATACCGCGATCGCGCCGAGGTGTTGCAGGTGGTAATGGCCACGGGGATTGCCCGCGGCGAGATGGATTGGGCCGAGGTCTGGGAAGATGGCTCGAATTTCGCGCGTGACCACCACCTCGACTTCAAACGCTCCGCCTCCGCCATGAGAGGCACTGCCAACCAGATGGTAATGCGCGCCGCCGAGATCACGCACAAGAAGATGGCCGCATTGAAGGACATCGATCTCGCATTGCCGGTCGCGCTTCCGGCCATGTCCGTCGAACTGCCCGTCGAGGCGGCACGCGTGAAGAAGGGCGTAGCTTTACTGCCGGCCGAGCAGGCGCCCGCGCTCATGCACATGCAGCAGCGCGGCGTTCTGCAGAGCTTCGCGGCGTTTACCGGCGCGGGCAAGGACGTCGACAAGGCGCGTGAGCTGCTCGCCAAGGGCGACTTCAAGATGGCGAAGGACGTATTCTTCCTCACCGTCGCGAGGCAGTACGTCGATCTGACCGACCTCTATACTCCAAAGAAGCTCGACCAGAGCGGGCAGATCGTGATGCTCTGTGCCGAGGCCGACTCGGCTCTGGCCTTGGTAGCACCCTCGGCGGATGTGAAAGCAGTCCAGAAGAAGATTGCGGCCATCCGCGCCAAGCTGCCGAAGAAATAGAACAATCGACTGACCACGCTGCGGGGCTGTGGCGCGCGCTTGAGCGTGCCGTGGAGGCATTCATGCCGCCACCTGCCGAATGTCGAGATGAATCTCGCCACGGCACGCTCATCTGAGACCCACCTTTTCCTGCAACAAGATACGGCCCTGTTTTTTCGACCGCGAGCGAGAGAATTCGGAGCCTCGCCGCTTGTTTGCGGAGGGTCTCTTCTCTGTTCCAACGGCGCGGGCGCCGAGCGACCGCTAAAGCGTGCGCCACAAGGCGCCGCGGAGTAACGTTGGGGACTTCCGCACGCCAATTTGGGCGTTTGATGGCTCACGCGGGGAGTGAGTAGGGAGATGGCAGGGATTCGCCGGAACTGCGTGATATATTTGCGTGTAGATAACGCCGGTCCCTCGTCCACTCGTCTACATTTATGTCTCAACGATTGCTGCTTTCCGTTTCACCGGTATTTGTCGGCCTTGCGGCCACCTTTCTGCTCTTCTCTCCCAGCACGCCGAAAGAGGAAGAGATCCAGAGGCACAGGAACCTGGGTAAGGCGCTGTTCGAGAACCCGATCTCGGTGGCGCAGGCCCCTGAAGAATTCAAGAAGGCTTTGGAACTCGCGCCGAACTCCGACCGCGACCGGCTGAACTACGGGATCACCCTGATGAAGGCGGGCAAGGTGCCGGAGGGCATGGCTGAGCTGCAAAAGGTTCAGAAGACCTCGCCGCAATTGCCGCACACGTGGTTCAACCTCGGCATCGAGTACATCCGCGAGGGCGAGACGGAGAAGGCGATTGCGCAAATGTCCCAGCTCGTGAAGCTGGCTCTACAGGAACCGGTTGCGCATCACAACCTGGGCGTTGCGTTGAAGTCGGCCGGGAGACTGGATGAGGCTCGCCGCGAGTTCGAGGCCGCCGCGCAGTTGCGCCCCGGATTCGCCGCGCCGCACTTTCAGCTTTACAACCTGCATCGCCAGGCGGACCGCAAAGACGACGCCAAGCGCGAGTTGCAGGCGTTTCTTGCCGCCAAGAAGGCACAGGAGGGCGCGGTCAGCACGGAAGACGCCGAGTGGTGCGACTTCGCCGAGATTTACGACCCGCTGGAAGGCACGCGCAGTCCCACTCCGGTGACGGGGAAGTACGCTCCGAAAAAGCTGAATGTGAAGGCGGATCCAGCCACAGCCGGAGTCGCTGTGTTCGATTTCGCGGGCAACGGTTCCGCCGACGCCATAGTGTGGTCGGCGCAGGGCGTCACGATTCTGAAGCAGGGCGTCGAAGAAGCGAAGAACACGGGCCTGGAGGGGCTCAAGAACGTGGTCGCCGTCGCGCCGGCCGACTTCGATAACGATGGTCTGCCCGACCTGTGCGTCATCACAAAGGAATCCGCGGACCTGTATCTGAACAAGAAGGGCGCGTTCGCGAAAGTGAAGTCCTTCCCCGGCGCGTTCGACAACGCCGTATGGCTCGACTATGACCGCGACTACGATCCGGATCTGTTCCTGCTGGGCAGCGCGTCAAAGCTCTACCGGAACGACGGCGCGGCCGGTTGGGAAGATCGGACAGCGGATTTCCCGTTTGCCAGCGGGCGTGCGCTTCGGGGTGAAGTCTTCCGCATGATTCCGGACACGAAGAGCCTCGACCTGCGCGTGGAATATGCGGATGGCAAAGCGATCATCTACCGCGACCAGTTGGGCGGGAAATACGTCGCCACGCCTGGGACTCCGCTGACCGTGACACCGCCCGCCTTTGGCGTGCCGGTGGCGGCGTTTGCCGAGGCCGATTTCGACGGCGACGGCCGGGTGGATGGCCTCGTGGTGAGCAAAGACGGCAGCGTCTACTTTGCGCACAACGAAACGCCTAAGCGGTCGTACCTGCGGGTCCAACTCGCCGGTGTGAAGAACGCCAAGCTCGCGCCCGGATCGGAAGTTGAGATCAAGGCCGGCCTGATCTACGAGAAGAAAATGTACAACGGCGTGCCGATCGTCTTCGACCTCGAAGACAAGCCGGAAGCCGACATGGTGCGCATCACCTGGGCCAACGGTCTGTTGCAGAGCGAGAAGAGCCAGGCCGCGAACCGTTCCGTGCGATACGAAGAGTCGCAGCGGCTGTCGGGCTCCTGCCCGATGATCTGGACTTGGAATGGCGCTGGATTCGAGTTCATTACCGACGTGCTCGGCGTGGCGCCGCTCGGCGCCGCGGCCGGCGACGGCACGTACTTCCCGGTGGATCACACCGAGTACATTTCGATCCCCGGCGATGCGCTGGCATTGCAGGGCGGCAAGTACGAGTTGCGGATTACCGAAGAACTGGCCGAGGTGAGCTATCTCGACCAGGTGCAGTTGATCGCAGTGGATCATCCGGCTTCGGTGGACGTTTATAACAACGAGAAGTTCCAGGCTCCGCCATTCCCGGATCTCAAACTCTACGGCGTGTCGAAGCGCATTGCGCCGGTGTCGGCTCGCGACCAGCAGGGCCGTGACGTGCTCGACCTGGTGATGCATCGCGACGAACGCTACCCGGACAGCTTCCGGCGCACGCGCGGGGGGACGGCCGAGCCTTGGCATCTCGATCTGGACTTCGGCAACGCCGCGCCGGATAACAAGGCCATCCTGGTGCTGAACGGCTGGGTGGATTGGGCCGACGGCAGCACCTTCCTCCAGGCGTCCCAGGAGAGCAAGACGGGTCTGATGACGCCGTCCTTGCAAGTGAAGGACGAACAGGGCCGCTGGCAGACCGTCATCGCGGACATGGGCATGCCGGCCGGCAAGCCCAAGACCATCGTCGTCGATCTGACCGGCAAGTTCCTGTCGAAATCGCGCGAGGTGCGCATCGTGACGAACCTCTGCGTGTACTGGGACGAGATCTTCCTGAGCGAGAACCCCGCGCCTCCGCGGACGCGCCTGACGAACGTGCCCATGACGACGGCCGATCTGCGCTTCCGCGGCTTCTCGCGAGTGTCGATCCACCCCGAACGCAAGCAGCCGGAGCGATTCTTCTACGAGCATGCGCGAGCCGTTACGATGTGGAATCCGACGCCGGGACGCTACACGCGTTACGGCGAAGTGCAGCCGCTGCTCACCGACGTGGACGACCGCATGGTCCTGATGGGGTCCGGCGACGAAGCGCGGCTGTTGTTCGACGCGCGCCCGCTGCCGGCGCTGCCTGAAGGCTGGAGGCGCGATTTCCTGCTGAAGGTGGAGGGCTGGGCGAAGGACCGCGACGCCAATACCGCCTTCTCGCAGACCGTCGAGCCGCTGCCGTTCCACGGCATGAGCGGGTACCCGTATCAGGCGACCGAGAAGTATCCCGACGACGAGATGCACCGTGCGTATCAGCGCGAGTGGAATACGCGTCCGGCGACGCAGATTCTGAAGTCGCTGGCGGGGAAGCGCTAGGGCGCACTGTGGCGCATGCTTTTGTGGCGCACGCTTCAGCGTGCTGTGGTGGCATTCATGCCACCAATTGCCGGATGTCGGGATAAATCCCGCCACAGCACGCTGAAGCGTGCGCCACAAAGCGCGAAGGGCCTAAACGCGCTCCAGAGCCTGCTCCAGATCGCCGATCAGATCGCGGATGTCCTCCAGTCCGACCGACAGCCGGATCAGGTTGTCGGTAATCCCCATTGCCTGGCGGATGTCTATCGGCACCGAGGCGTGCGTCATCGTGGCCGGCTGCTCAATCAGCGATTCGACGCCTCCCAGGGACTCGGCCAGGGTGAAGACCTTCACGCTCCCCAACAATCGCTTCATGCCGGCCGCATCGGCTTTGACGGCAAACGAGAACGTTCCGCCGAAGCCGCTTTGCTGCTTCAACGCAAGGGCATGCTGCGGGTGGCTCTCCAGACCAGGATGCAGGACGCGTTCCACCTTCGGGTGCACGGCCAGCCATTCGGCGAGCGCGAGCGCGTTGCGATTGTGCTCTTCCATGCGGACGGCCAGCGTCCGCACGCCGCGCAGAACCAGGAAGCAGTCGAACGGCCCGGCGCAAGTACCCAAGGAGTTTTGCAGGTAGTAGATGCGTTCGGCCAGCGCGGGATCTTTCACGATCAAAGCTCCGCCGACGACATCGGAGTGGCCGTTGATGTACTTGGTGGTCGAGTGCATCACGATATCAATGCCGAATTCCAGCGGGCGCTGGAAATACGGCGACAGGAACGTGTTGTCGCAGAGGGTCAACGCTCCATGCGCCTTCGCCAGACGAGCCACCGCGGCCAGATCGACCAGGTTCATCAGAGGGTTGGTCGGTGTCTCGATCCAAACCATTTTGGCTCCCTTGGCCAGGGCCGCCTCAATCGCCGCTTCATCGCGCAAGTCCACGAATTCCGGCTCGATGCCCTTGTCCTGGAAGACCGTGGTCAACACACGGTAAGTCCCGCCATAGAGATCGGAGTGGACCACGATCCGGTCGCCCGAATGCAGCAGCATCAGCGCCGTCGTCTCCGCGGCCATGCCCGTCGCGAACGCAAAGCCGCGAGTCCCGCCTTCGAGCGCGGCGAGACAATCTTCCAAAGCCTTGCGCGTCGGGTTGCCGCTCCGGGAATAATCGTAGGGGCCGGGCTCGTTTACGCCCTTAAAGGCAAAGGTGGAAGTCTGAAAGATCGGGGGCATGACCGCGCCCAGGAAGTCCTTGGGATTATGGCCGGCATGGACGGACAGAGTTTTGAAGTTCATGGTTATCTTTTGCGTCGGCGAGCCTGGATTCGCTCGTTTTGGGCTTGTAATCCCCCATTGTCGCTTGAGCTGGCTTATGTTGCACGCCAAGGCCTCCTAACGGGTGTGCGACGTAAAAGTGGACGCCGGCGCGATTGGCTGGCAAATTAGCTGGAAGCCGAGTGTATGGGCACGTAAGGCAGCGGGCACCGGTGTGGGGCAGCTTGGCAAGCTGCGGCCGATTGGCAATCGGCCAACTGGCACGTTGACGCGTGACGGCGACAGCGCGTGACGACGGCGGTTGCCAACCGCCGCGCAGGATGCCATCCTGCCCCACGGCGCCGTCGGCGGTTCCACTTCTATGTCGCGCACCCCTTCTAGCGTTCGGCGTTCGGATGGTGCGAAACCGTGGCGGAGTCCGTCGGCTCAGGGGCCAGCGCGGGACAGTCGTGCGAAACGCCAAAGGGAACCTCAGGTTCCGTTCTCACCTGTAACGTACTGATTCTAAATGGGTGATATTTGCAAAAGGGAACCTGAGGTTCCGCTTTGGTCTGATTTGGATTCGAGCTATGGTCTCGCAAGCCGAATTTCGCGAGCAGGGCGCTCGACCAACGCGATGACGCAATCGATCTTGCTTGAAATGCGGATTTGTTCCCGGCCCGCCTTACAATGCAAAGAAGGCAAGCCAGCCATGAGACCCTTTGCACTCCTTCTTCTTGCACTGTTGCCGGTGTCTCCCGTCTCCGCTCAAAGATCGTCCGGGACGGCTCCAGAGAGTCTGCAGTCCCCGCCGATCGCGCGGTCGGAGACCGAGAAGCGCATTCTCGCCACTATCGGCGAAGCCGTGAAGGCCGGAGAACTCTACGCCAATGTTCCGGCCATCGACGGCCGAATGCTGCGCGTGCTGGCCGAGTCCACCAACGCGAAGCAGGTCCTCGAAATAGGCACGTCCACGGGGATCTCCGGGCTGTGGTTCCTGCTCGCGCTGGAGCGGACCGGCGGACGGCTCACAACTATGGAACTCGATCCACGACGCGCCAATCTGGCGCGCGGGCATTTCAAGCGCGCGGGCGTGGACTCGCTGGTGAATCTGATCGAAGGGGACGCGCACAAGAACATTGGCAAGGTGCAGGGGCCTGTGGACGTCGTGTTTATCGACGCGGAGAAGGATGGGTACGTGGATTATCTGAACCGGGTGCTGCCGCTCGTACGACCTGGCGGGCTGATCCTGGCACACAACGTCGACATGGTCCCCGATTACGTGAAAGCCGTGAGCGCGAACCCCGCGCTGGAGACGGTTTACTACATGCAGGGCAACCAACTGGCGATCACACTAAAGAAGCGGTAGAAGGGGGGGCCGGCGGAGCTTGCGATGGACGCGCCGGCCGAGTGTGGAGATTCAGGCTATCTCCTCTTCTTCTTGGCCTTGGCGTGCAGGGAACCCTTCGCCTTGTGCCCCTTCGTTTTCGGCTGCTCCTCGGCCATGGGCACGGAGACGTGCTCGTGGACGATCAGCCATTGTTCGCCGCGCTTCTCCAGAACGTCGGTCCCACGGGCCTGCTGTTTGATGACATCCCCGGACTTAGGCTGTATGACGAGATCGAGCGTGTAGGTGGCCCACGCGATGTTTCCCAATTGCGTAGCGTGGAAGTCCGGTTCAACGGTCACTTGAGCCGACTTCCAATCGGCCGAGACTTGTTTGAAACCTTGCTCATATTCCTGCCAGCCGGTGTACTCGAGCGGCGTAACGTCGAAGAACACGAGCTTAGGGTCCTTGGCGTAAAAACCCGCTACCTTGGAGGAGTCGAGCGTCGACCATGCGGCGTAAATCTTTTCGAAATCAGGCTTGAAAAACGCGGTGGCGTCCTGCGGTTTCAACGTGGCTGTTTCCGACGCACAACCGGCAAGCCAGGCGCTTGCCAGTACAACCAGCACTCTTTTCATGGAGTCTCCTCGTCAGCGCTGAACTCGTCGTCATGCGCAGCCGACATTATAAGTCAGGAACGCTCGGCTGGGTCCAATTTCCTGACACGCACAACTTGTCCAGATAAGATGAGGAAATAGGATCGGGCATCAGCTCGATCCGCGGACCACGATTGTGCTTAACCCCAACGCAGATTTCCCCCCCAATGCCGGCTCGCCGGAGGCCGCGGAATCAGGTTCGGACCAGAACTCCCGGGTCACGCCCGGTCGAGTGCTGGTGGTAGACGACGAACTCAACCAGCGTTCCGCGCTGAGCCAGATGCTCGCCCTGTGGGGCTACAAGACCGAGACGGCGGCCAATGGCAGGGAAGCTCTCGATCGCCTCGCGGAGTTCGACGCGGACGCCGTGATCACCGATCTGAACATGCCGGTGATGGACGGCCGGCAGTTGCTTGAGGAACTGCACCACGCGGGCTACGGACCTCCGGCGATCGTTCTTACGGCATTCGGCAGCGTCGAGATGGCGGTGGAGACGGTCCACCAGCTCGGAGCCTTCTGGTACCTGGAGAAGCCGGTTCGGCCCAAGGAACTGAAGGCGATCCTGGAGCGCGCCATCGCGCAGCGCCGCCTGGCGGCGCACTCCGAGCGGCTGGAGCGCGAGTTGTCCAGCCAGGGCGTTCTCGGCGGCATGGTCGCCCGCTCGCATTCCATGCGCGCCGTGTTCGCGATCCTGCAGCAGGCCGCTCCGACGAAAGCGACGATCCTCATCACGGGCGAAACTGGCACGGGCAAAGAAGTCGCCGCCCGCGCGATCCACGAGATCAGCCCCCGCCGTGGCAAGCCGTTTCTGGCGATCAACTGCGCCGCGCTGCCTGAAACGCTCATCGAAAGCGAGTTGTTCGGCCATGAGAAGGGCTCCTTCACCGGCGCCGCGGAGCGCCGCGCGGGGTGTTTCGAGCTCGCCAGCGGCGGCACTCTGCTGCTGGACGAGATTGGCGAAATGCCCGTCGCGACCCAGAGCAAGCTGCTGCGCGTTCTGGAGGAGCGCAAGGTGCGGCGACTCGGCTCGGGCAAGGAGGTCGAGGTCGACGTCCGAATCATCGCCTCCACGAACCGGGATTTGCGCACAGCCATCCAGAACGGGGCGTTTCGCGAAGACTTGTACTTCCGGCTCAACGTGTTCGAAGTGTCGCTGCCTCCGCTGCGGGAGCGCTCTGGAAGACATACCTCTGATTGCCTCCGCGCTGATGCACGAACTGAATCGCCGGCACGATTGCCGGGTCGCGGATCTCTCCCCGGAGGTACTGTCGGTGTTCCAACGGCACAATTGGCCCGGCAACGCCCGCGAATTGCGCAACGTGCTAGAGCGCGCGGTGATCTTGTGCGGCGAGGGGACCATCGTGGCCAAGCATCTGCCGCCTGGGTTCGCCGGGCTGCCCGTGCCCACGCCGCAGGAGCAGGGAGATACGCTCGTCCTGCGGCCGGGCGTCACCGCGGAAGACGCGGAGCGCCAGTTGATCCAGATGACGCTGCAGCACACCGGGAACAACCGGACGCGCGCCGCCGCGATGCTGGGGATCAGCGTGAAGACGCTGTTCAACAAACTGAAACAATACGGCTCTATTCCGGAAGAGGCTGAATGACGCTGCGAGCCCGCCTGTTGTGGCTCTCGCTGTCCACCGTCGCCATCGTCGTGGTGGCTCTGATGGCGCTGCACGTGAACAGCCTGATCGACGTGTGGCTCGACCAGGCGATCGAGCGCAGCGACCTGGCCGCCCGGCAGATGCAGAGTTTTCTTCTGAAGCGCATTGAGGAGCGTTCGGCCGTTCAGCCGCCGCCCGCGACTCTGGACGAAGCCAAGCGGATGTGGTCGGAGATCGTCCGCGACGACGCCGAGTTGCCGCTCATGCTGCAGCAGACATTGGTTCAGTCGCGTTCGATTGTCGAGATTGTAGTGGCCGGAGAGAACGGCACGGTGATCGCATCCTCCAACGCCGACCGGATCTCCACGCCGATGCGCATACGCCACAATCTGAGGACTCTGCGCGCCGCAGCGGCTCTTGCCCGCATCATGGAGATCCTTCAGGCCCAGAACGACTACGAAACGCGGGTTCCTCTGGGCATCGCTGGCCAGAAGGCTCCCGTGTTTCAAGTCCAGATTCTGGTGTCGCCCGCCTTGCTTCGCGGGGTCATCAAGCCCGAGTTGTGGCGAGCGGGCTTCGTTGCGATTCTGGCCCTTGTGATCGCCGCCATACTGGCATATCTTTCGGCGCGAATCGCCTTCCTCCCGCTGGAGAGCATCGAACATTCGCTCGATCGCATGATCGCCGGCGAGGCTGGCGTGCCATTGTCACTGGAAGACCGGGAACTCGCGGCGGTGCAATCGAAGCTCAGCCTTCTGGGCGCACAGGTCAGCGTAGCCAAAAGGGATGCGAGCCAACTGCGCACGGCGATGAGCGGTATTGCCAGGGGTGTCGCCCACGAGTTCAAGAACCCTCTCAACGCGATCGCGCTCCGGCTGGAGGTGCTCCGGGCGCGCGTGGCCGAGGACGTTCCCGAAGCCGACGGCGACATCGACGTCTTGGCGCAAGAGGTGATGCGTTTGAACCGGCTGGTCAACACTTTCCTCGATCTCAGCCGTCCGGCGGTGCTCGATCGCCAGAATCTGCAAGTTTCCGACCTGATAACCGAAATTCTCACTTTGGTGGGTCCCGAGGCGGAGCATGTGGGAGTAATACTGGAATGGACGCCAGTCGCGGGCCTATTCGTCTCCGCCGACGGAGATCTGTTGCGACAGGCATTCCTGAACGTAGTACGAAACGCATTGGATGCCATGCCTGGCGGAGGCCATCTGCGGGTCAGCTTGGAGCGGAGCGGCAATATGTGTGAGATTTGCGTCTCGGATACCGGGAGTGGCATTCCCATCGAGGTGCGCGAGCGGATCTTTGAACCTTATTTCTCGACTAAGGAGAGTGGGAGCGGGATTGGATTGGCGTTGACGATGCGTGCCGTGCAGATGCATGGTGGATCGATCGACGTCGATAGCCCTCCAGGCCAGGGAACCAGAGTCTGTTTGCGAGTGCCGGCGATACCGGCGGAGTTGCCCTCATGATTCGGATTGGACCGTCGCTAGTTCTAGTTCTGTCTCTCGCCATGGGCGGTTGCTGGTTCGGGAGGAAGAAGCAGCAGACTCCGGCAGCACCTCCACCTTCGGCGCCCATAACCTCAACGACTCCCAAGACCAAGCCGATAGAGCCGCCTCCGGTCACGGTCCCCTCGAAGCCGGTGCAATCCCTCCCAGACCTGCCCCAGATTCAATCGACCGAAGGTCCGGCCGAGACGCCTCCGCCGAAGCCTCCCGTTAAGGCCGTGACGCGCAAGGCGCCGAAAAAGCCGCCTACCGTGCCGGTTGCTGCAAACACCCCAACTGCCCCGCCTGCAACCACTCCAGCGTCCGCAACGGGCGCCTCTCCCGTGCCCCAACTCGGCGTCCTCCTGACTCCCGAACAGCACAACCAATACGAGGCCGAATATGCCCGTGACATGGCGAGCGCCATGGATGGGTTGGTGCACGTACTCGAATCCGCTTTGCCGCCCGCCAAGAAAGAGAGCATGAACAGGATTCGATCCTTCATGCGCCAGGCCGAGGAAGCGCATAGCCGGGATCTCGCCACCGCTGCGCAACTGGCGCGGCGCGCGGCTGTGCTGGCGCAGGACTTAGTGCAATCGCAGCGCTAGGCGCGTTGCCTAACAATCGTTCAAGCATCCTTTTCTCCACGAGTCCTCCACGAGCCCGGTTGGCTCGTGAAGCCGAGACTATGCTTACTGCGGGTCGGATGCGAGGACCAGGAGCGGCATTCGACCTGAGCAAGCAAGCTGACAGTGCGTCCAAGGCTGCGGATGTCTGACAATAGGAGAAGGTGACATATGGCGACTCTGGATTGGTCACAGTGCTCTGCGGTTGAGAGCATTCCCGGAAAGGTAAGCGGGGCCTGGGTTTTTCGCGGTACTCGAGTTCCTGTTTCTGCGATCTTCGAAAACCTGAAGTGCTCGTCCCTCGACGAGGTGCTTGAGAACTTCCACGTCACACGGGATCAGGTGCAGGCGGTGTTGGACTTTGCTGCCAAGAGCGCGGAATTGCCCTCAGAGTCGTCCCGAGCGGCATGAAGATCATCCTGGATGAAAGCACACCGCAAAAGCTGCGCCTGCTGATTGACAGCCGGCATACAGCGATTACGACTTGGTTCCAGGGATGGTCTGGCTTGAAGAACGGTGCACTGCTGACCGCCGCCGAAGAAGCCGGGTTTGACCTGTTCATCACAGCGGATCAGGAAATCGGCTATCAGCAGAATCTGACCGGCCGAAAGATTGCGGTGCTCGTTCTGAGCACAAACAACTGGAGTGTGATCAAGGAACGGGTTGCGGAGATCTCGGCTGCCATCGAGGCGGTGACTCCTGGAAGCTTTGTGCTTCTGGATATCGGGCACGGACGCAAGTAAACCATCCTATTCGCAGACATGCCGCGTTTACTGCGGACCATCTGATCAGACCACGGCATTCGCTATCTTTGCCCGCATTATTCCGGGCCGCCGGGTAGACGCGAGGGTATGTTCCGAGTCGGCCTGTTCGATTACCCTCCGGCCTCACAGGACCACTCTCGTCCGCTGGCGCCCACCTATTCCGAGTGCGGAAATAGTGTGGATGTGTTCTTACAGCCCATGCGCGCAAGTCGAAGAGGCGGCTCGGAATAAGGCGGAACTAGGAATAACGCGCTATTGCTGCGGTTCGCGCGCCCGGATGCCTACGCCGAGGGGGCCCTTGTGCTTAAGCGTCCGGTTGAGCCATTCGGTCATCTGACGTTCCCAATCCGGGACGCCAGGTACTTTGTACCAGCCGCCCGTCGCGTGCCGTCCGTTCGGAATCCGGATCAGGTCGCAACGCGCGCCCACGGTCTGCAAAGCGGCCTGCAGATTCGTGGACTCGGTAAATGGCACAGCCTCGTCCTTGTCGCCGTGGATCAACAGAAACGGCGGCGCGTTCTTGTTGACGTGGGTGATGGGTGAAGCCTCGGCCAGTACAACGTCTTGGCCCCTCTGCGCGATGGGCGCGCCGAGCAGAGCCTGCACGTTGGCGTTCATCGGCTTACCGCGAAAATCGCTCGGACCAAATAGAGTCACCACGGCCTGTACAGCCGCGCTTTCACGCTCCACACGATCCGTCGACGATGGATTTCCCGGCGAGTTCAGCAAGCCGACCATGTTGCTCAAATATCCGCCCGCCGAACCGCCCACCAGAGCGATGCGATTTGGATATGCGACCCATTCGGAGGCGTTTCCGCGGATGAACCGGATTGCCCGCTGAACGTCTTCCACCATCGCGGGATACGGGTACTTCGGCGCGAGCCGGTAGTTGATCGAAAACACGTCATACCCTGCGGGCACGAGGAAGTCGGCGCAATACGCTTCGCTACCGTTCTTGCTCGTCCCACCCGTGAATCCGCCGCCGTGAATTATGATGGCGATCGGATGCGGTGGGGGCCCGGCGCCTTTGTAGTAGTCCATCGTCAGCTTCTCGCCCGAGGCCTCTCCATACACGATGCCTTCGTGGGTTGGAGTGCGCGTATCCGCGGCGGATGTTGTGGAAATAAGGCAAAGGGCCGCAGCGAGAAAGGCGGCCTTACAGGAGATGCACGAAAAGCCCGCGCGGAAGCCAGACATAAACAGGAGCATATGGAAAGCTTACCCGAACGCGCGCCGCCCTAGCGCTCCTCTCTGGCGATACGCTGGCCGCGATGAGGAGATGATGCGGACCGGGGGTTACGACCTGGCATATGCTCACCAATCCCGTTCGTGCATAGCCCTTTCGGCCCACTGCAGCATTTTGACCGTTAAACTTGCTGCCTTCGCCTATGCCCCGCCGATATACTGGGCGAGACGTTTTCCGCGAAGACTTGGGAACGGAACCCCGCATCCCGTCATACTGTGAGGGTATTTGCTCATACGCCCCGTCTTGGGCCGCCGGCTGATCGGGCTCCATGTGCTGGCTTGGATTGCCGCAACGAGCGGCCTCGGGCAACAGCGCGTTGCTCTCGACACGTCCGAAGGTCGTCGCTTCGTCGAATACTTTGATCGCGCCTGGGAGCACCCCATAGGCACGCAGCTACGCTGTGATGTTCTCCACTCCGACGCGCGGCTCGAATTCGGCCAGGATTACCAGAGCGTGTACGCCTACACGGTCGGCATGGCCCAAGTGGATCCAAAGGTCTCGCGCGAAGCTGTGGTCGGCATTCGGGTCACCCCGATTGAGCCCTCACTCCCGAGATCTTACTTCCTCAAGAATGCGAAGCTCCCGGAAATTGGACCAGGTGTTGAGCTTCCAGCCAAACTCAAAGCATCCGATGACGGCTTCCTGATTTATGGTACAGGCCGCTACCGCGTGGACTGGCTATTCTTCCTTCAAAACGGCCAGAGCTGCCGTGACTCTTGGAACTTTCGGACCGGTTCTCCGCCGGAACTCCCCGGCAGGCTCGCTGCCGGGGAAGTCGCCAGCGTGGACTTCAAGCACTGGACCGGTTTCACTTCGAACTCGGCCAGGCAACCTCGTCGTGCCACGATCCTGTTCCATGCCGCGCCCAGAGGCAGCGTTGTGGATCGCGCCCACATTGCCCCGCGGGAGATTGCCACCTTGATGGGCTGTCTCCGGACCGTGCTCGGCTCCGGCCTCTACGACTCGGCGCGCGTCGTCGTGTTTCAGTTCTATCGCACCCGAATCGTTTTCGAGGCCGACTCGATCGACCCAACCAACTTCCGCCGCGTCGCCGACGCCCTCGAGTCCGTGGACATAGGTACCGTGGACGTTTCAACACTTCAACGCGTTAATACGCGCGACAAGTTTCTCTCGAGCCTTTTGCTGCGCGAAGCAAACGCCGAGCCTCCCAGCCAGGACGTCTTCCTCCTCGGCTTCACCCGCTCGTTCGCCGACCCGTGGAGCGTCGATTGGCCGGCCCGCGCCAAGCTCCCCTTCCGGCTGGCTTACCTCGCCATCAACAACGAGTTGTTCTCCCACGCGGCCCACGACGCCTTATCGCAGCTCGTCCGCAAGGCCGGCGGGCGGGTTGTCACAGTCTACAATCCCCGTCAGCTGGGCCAGGCGGTTAAGTCGTTTCGCTGCGAGCAGAGGATAGGTGAACCATGCCCGAACGGCGGGGATTGAGACAGGTTGCGGCAACTCTAACGCTGCTCGCATGGAGGTTCGAGCGCCGTCGGTGGTTCGTACCAGATCTCAACCTCATACCCGTCGGGATCGCGAAAAAACACGTACGGCTCACCCGGGCAGAATTCACCGTGGCTGAGGATCGTTCCACCTGCCTCTTCGACAGCAGCGACGGCGCTTTCAATGTCGGCCGGGGACTGCAACCGGAAGCCGAAGTGGGCGATGCCTCCGCCCATGGCCGGCTGCACCGGTTTTCGCTGAAACACAATCGCGTCGTGCGCGCCTGGCGTCTGTGCCTGGACGAAATCGTCTCCGCGATAAACGGCGACAACGCCCAGAACATGCCCATAGAATCGGAATGCCCGCTCCGGGTCCGCCACGGCCAGGGCAATGTGAGTCAGTCCAAATGTCCTCACCATGATCAGGGGATGTGTCCCGCGCCGCCATTGACTCTACAATCGTAGGTTGGTCTCCGGCACTCCCAACTCGCCGCAAGATAGCGCTCGCCCGCCCCAGGCGTCCAAGCTTCAGGGCACGGGCAGGCACGCGTTCCTGGTGGCGGCGGGCATCCTGCTCAGTCGTCTGATCGGGTTGGTGCGGCAGCGCGCGTTCAACCATTACTTCGGACAGAGCGACCAGGCCGACGCCTTCAACGCCGCCTTCAAGATTCCCAATTTCCTGCAGAATCTATTCGGCGAAGGCGTGCTCTCGGCATCCTTCATTCCGGTCTACTCGAAACTGCTGGCGGAAGGCGACGAGGAAGAGTCCAGCCGGATTGCCGGTGCCATTCTGGCGATTCTGGCGCTGTGCACGTCGGTGCTCGTGGTCGCCGGGGCGCTGCTCACGCCTTACCTGATTGATGTGATCGCTCCCGGATTCCACGGCGCGAAGCGCGAGTTGACCATCCGCCTGGTGCAGATCCTGTTCCCAGGCGCGGGCCTGCTGGTGATCTCGGCCTGGTGCCTGGGCATCCTCAACAGCCATCGCAAGTTCTTCCTCTCCTACACCGCGCCCGTGGTCTGGAACGCGGCGATGATCGCCACGCTGATCGGTTTCGGCGGGGGCAGGGAATTGCCCTCGCTGGCCATCTATCTGGCCTTTGGATCGGTGGTCGGCAGCGCGCTGCAACTCGGCGTGCAGTTGCCCGCCGTGCTGTCGCTGGTACACCGCTTGCGGCCCCGGCTGGACACGGCTTCGGCGCACGTCCGCGAGGTCCTGAAGAACTTCGCGCCTGTTTTCGTGAGCCGGGGCGTGGTGCAGATCAGCGCTTACGTCGACCAGTCTTCGCTAGCTGGCTCGGGCACCGGCGCCGTGGCCGCACTCACTAACGCCCAGACGCTGTATACGTTGCCGGTAAGCCTGTTCGGGATGGCGATCTCCGCGGCGGAGTTGCCCGCGATGTCCAGCGCGCTCGGGGACGAGAAGGAGGTCGCGGCGCAACTGCGGCAACGGCTGGACTCGGGGCTGCGGCGGATCGCCTTCTTCGTCGTCCCGTCGGCCATGGCTTTCCTGGCGCTCGGAGGAGTGATCACCGCGGCGCTGTTCGAGTCCGGCCGCTTTCCACCACGGCGATTCGAACTACGTCTGGGGCATTCTGGCCGGCTCGTCGGTAGGCCTGCTGGCCTCGACGCTCGGACGGCTGTACTCCTCGACCTATTACGCCTTGCGGGATACGCGCACGCCTTTGCGCTTTGCGCTGGTGCGGGTCTTCCTGACGGTCACGCTTGGGTTATGTGTGCGCCATCTGGCTGCCGCGCTGGCTGGGGATCGAAGCGCGTTGGGGCGTCGCCGGATTGACTGCCTCGGCCGGAGTCGCCGGGTGGGTCGAGTTTGCACTATTGCGGCGCAGCTTGAACGCTCGCATCGGACGCACGGGCTTGCCGGCGTCGCTCGTGGCGAAACTGTGGGGCGCGGCGGCGCTGGCGGCCGGACTGGCTTGGGGGCTAAAGGCAGGATTGCGATTATCAACGCCATTCTTGGGGTCGATCTACGTTCTGGCTGTCTATGGGTTCGCTTACATCACTGCGGCCTGGATGCTCAAGGTCGAGGAGTGTAAGGGCCTGGTCGGGAAGGTGCTGGCTCAGGTGAATTTGCGGCGAAGACACGTATAGTGACACCCTGGGAATCGCCGCCTGACCTTGCGCGCTCCAAAATGGGACACCATAGAGCATGCGGACTGGGATCATCCACGAAATTATTTCCGATCTGGAATTCGGTCCGGCAATTCGTGGAGCTGTTGGGCGGGAAAGTCCTTGTTTTTGACGAATGGTGGTTTGGTCTCCCACGTGCTCTCCTATGCTCGTGATGGTTTTCCAGGGCGGACCCGGGGATCGGATCTCTTCACAACGCTCCTGCCCCTCAACCTCTTTCGCAGCCCTGAACCAGACCACTCCTGCTCCCCACATTCGATTCCCGGGTCCATTTCGTAGGGCAGTAAGAAGGGGCACACCCGCCGCTTGGTGGTGCTGTGGCAGGTCATCCCAGGGCCGCCAGCGCAGTCGTGGTTCTGCCGTATCTGTAAACTGGTGAGAAATCTCAAGATCTCAGCAGCGTCGCCTCACCTCCCCATTCATCGGAGTGTGGAAGTTTTTTCCAAAAAAAATGGTACGCAAATTGCGGTTTGGGTTGACGAATCTACAAGCCCGGCGCTAAGGTAGCAAGTAGGTAGTCAATATCTCTCACGAGATTTGGTTGCCCTGAGTTGTAGGATCCTCGGTAGGCGAGGCGTCCGCGTGGCAAATAGGCCACTGCCCTAAAGCGTCCAAAGATGCTCAAGGGTAGAACAGGAATTCCCGGGTTAAGGGTTTTTCTAATGTGGCTGAGACTGCTGAAGGTCTCTAAGGCGCGCGGTGCTGAAGCTTGGACCAGTGGGGGAATCCGGCCTCAGTAGTATCTTGATACTTCTGGCCATTCTTCCGCTCGAGGGGGAATGGTCTTTTCTTTTCCCCTCTGAGCTTCGCTCGCCTGCAGAAAGGCGGTATGGTACTCGACGATCAGCCTCCCAGTAATACTGGCAGCAGGCGGTTGCCGCAGTGCTGAACCGGTAGGCGAGTTCCTCGCCCAACCGCTTCGGTCCCTGTGGCGCCTCTTGGACACAAGTAGCGCGGACCGAAGGCGGTTTCCCTCCTCCTTCCCCGACATCTTCTGCCTTTAACTGATAACTGCCGCTCTCGCGGCCCGAAAGCCTCCTCCGAGGGGGACGGGGAAGTCGTCTGTTTGTGCACCTTAGCCAGACAGGTGCCTGACCAGGCAACAAGAGCAGGAAGGAGATAATCCAATGGCGAACAAGTTTATATCCGACGCCGCGGTCGAGACGCAGCTCGTTTCCACGTTGGAGATGGCGCCCATCCGCGGCACGGTGGTGAAGAGCAAGTGGCTCCGCAATTTGCTCATTTTTCTGAGTGTAGTCGGCCCGGGCCTGCGATCGATCGATCGGTCAACCACCCCGCCGGGTTTCAGCTTCTCCTGCAGGACTGGATGGAACCCCACTTCAGCCAGCGCAATCCGAAAGTACTCCTCGTCTCGCGAGAGTTCGACGTTACATTGTTTGCAGCACGGCACAGTCGGCAGGTTGTTTGGGAATGGTTCTTCCAGCAGGCACCTGGGGACAACGTGATCCTGTGTAGTCGCGCACGCTCCACAATACGCGCAAAGCTTCGACCTCGTCCTGCGCTCCATTCTCGAATCGTAGTCCAAATCGACCCTCCGGCCAAACTCGTGCCCGCCGCCAGGCAGGTCCGCCAAAACCCTCTGTGAGGGGCTCCTCGATTCATAGTTGGCGTCTCGCTCGACACAGGGATCGTGACCACTCATGTCAACCAAAGGCAGGTTTATGTCGCCAGCCGAAAATCCTCCTCGATCACAACCCTCGACAGCCTGAAACCATCGATGAGGGCGATTGGGTTCTTGCCTTCTTCGCAGGCCTCATTGATAGCTGCCTTCGAAAAATGGCTGGTTGTGATTACGGTGCCCTTCGCGAACGGTTGCAGGCTGCCGCGAAGTTCGGCGACTTCTTTGCGCCCGACAGAATGCAGCCAGCGCTTCGCCTGCACCTGGACCAGCGTATTCTCGAATATCCAAATGCGCCCTCCGGCTCTGGCATTCACGTCGACTCCACCGTCGGCACTGAACTTGGTTACGCATACGTCCGAGTACCCGCAATGCTGGAGCAAATCCTTAACGAAAAACTCAAAGTTCTTCGGCTCCATCGCCAACAGTCTGCCGCGAACCTGTTCGATCCTCTCGAAATCCTCCACCTGCTGACCGTCACGTTGATCAACGATTTCGTCATCGTCGCGATGCCTGCCACCCCGGAGTCTCGATTCAATCAGTATCTGGCTTGAAATGGCCGCCTCATTAGCCAGCGGTAAGACTAGTTGGTCATGATGAATTTTGAATTCGAAAAGCCAGACCTTGCGGACCTTACCCTCTGCATCGATCTGCGTATCCGGATAATGACGGAGGTACTCGAGCAGCCCCATGTACTTCCAGCGCTTCGGCCGGACGGTCGTATCCCTCCGGCTGGCAACCAAAACAAATCCGTGTATCGGGAAATTGAATGTCGCTTGCTCGATCAGCCGGTTGTTTGCGCCGGCGAGCGTTTGCTGGCCAAGTTTCCCTGCAGCAGTATAGGTCAGGATGCCGGCTTCCAGCCTATCGTGGTAAGGGTTCTCGCCGGCTCCGTGCAGACCCTGCATGGAAGTCATGACAACCGCTCTCACAACTGCTCTGCCCTGAATAGAGAGCCGAATTCCGCCGGCATTGGACACTTTGAGGGACTGGAAGATTTCCTCGTTTGAATAAAGCTGCCCGACGACCAGACAATCAAACATTCTTGGGCTCCCAGGCGTCTAGCTTTGGCTTTAGCGACCGCATGCGCTTGCAGTACTCACCATACCAGTGCCAGAAACATCCGTGCGCGAATATGATTTTACCTCGGTTCGAGAAATTCAATTCGAGACTTCCCGACAGGGTTCTGTCGTGCCGACGGTCTCCGGATCCCATCCGGTGCACGAGGCTGTTGACCAACATCTCGGCAAATGACCAGTGGTTTTTGCGGATCTTGACCAGAAATGTCTATTGGAGAATCGGAAGGAAGGAAATGGTCGGGGCGAGAGGATTCGAACCTCCGGCCTCCTGGTCCCGAACCAGGCGCTCTACCAGGCTGAGCCACGCCCCGAACCCTTTTACTGTAGCGCCTGGGGCTGCAAAGCCGCAACCACGGGTCCGATAATCCCGCGGCCGATGATGCGCTGACTGCCTCACCGGCCCATGGCCGAAACTCCAAAACCGTAAGAGTTTCCGGTTTTCGCTCAATCGCCCACTTAGAATCAATGTGTTAGGGATCCAATCCGTAAATGCTTACGGTTTTGAGATTTTCGCCACTCGCGCTTACCCCAGCGCTTGAGCGAAGTCCGCGATGATGTCGTCGAGATCTTCGATGCCGACCGAGACGCGCAAAAGCGATTCAGTCACACCCATGGCCGCCTTCATTTTGGGCGGCACTTCGCGGTGCGAACTGATCCACGGATAGAGCACCATGGTGTGCACGTCGCCCAGCGACGAGGCGTTGACCACCAGCTTCAGGCTGTCCACCAACCGGAACATGTCCTGCTTCTCCGCGCCGGCCAGTTCAAAGCTGACCATCGCGCCGTACAGCCCGTCGGGCATCAGCTTCCAGATGGTCGCTGCGTTCGGATGCGCGGGATCGTCCAGGTAGTGGACGCGGCTTACGCGCGGGTGCGTCCGCAGCCACGCCGCGAGACCCTGCGCATTGCGGCACTGGCGTTCCATCCTCAACGGGAACGTCTTGGCGCCGCGCATGGCCAGGTAGCTCTCGAAAGGCCCCAGCACCGGCCCGTAGATGCGCGACAGGTAGCGGACCATCTCGTGATGCTCGGCGTCGCTGATCACCAGTCCGCCCAAGACGTCGCCGTGGCCCGAAAGGAACTTCGTCACGCTGTGGACCACGATATGCGCGCCCAGTTCCATCGGCCGTACCAGCAGAGGCGTGGCGAAGGTGTTATCCACGATCAACGCGGCATTCACCGCGCGGCAACGTCCGGCGATAGCTTCGATATCGGCCACACGCAGCACGGGATTGGAGATCGTCTCCAGCAGCACCGCGCCAGGCTTTTCCTTCGCGATGGCCGCGTCCAGCGCATCGAGATCGGTCAGGTCCACGTACCGCACATTGACGCCGAAGGGTCCGAGGAGGCCGTCCAGCAGCTTGATCGTCGCTCCGTAGATGTCGCTTGCACAAATGACGCTGCGGGCGCGATCCATCAACGCGGCCTGCAGAGCGATCAGCAGCGCGGACATGCCGGACGCGGTCGCCAGGCAGCCATGGCCGCCTTCGAGCGCGGTCATCTGCTCTTCTAGCGCGGCGTTGGTGGGGTTGTTGTAGCGTTGGTAAGCGTAGCCCTGTTCCTCCGCGCCGAAGATACGGTCCTGTTCTTCAAGGGACGCCGGAATGAAGCTCGCGGCGGTATGGATGGGCGTCGAAACGCCGATTTGCGCCGGAGCCTGTTTGCGGTCGCCGGCGTGCACTGCTTTCGTGTGGATCTTCAAGATTTCGTTCCTGACGGGTTCGGGTGATAGCGGCTACTTACGCTTCCAGCGCGTGCCCTCGCGCGAGTCTTCCAAGACGATACCCAAGTCGAGCAATTCCTTGCGAATTGCATCGGCCAGCGCGAAATTCCTGGCCTTCTTCGCGGCGTTTCGCGCGGCGACTTTCTCTTCGATCTCCGCGTCGGTGAGACCGCCCTCGGCGGCGGTCGGTTCCAACACCTGGAAGATCTCGTCGAAGCCGGTGAGCAATTCGACGGCGGGGTGGCGGTTGGATTCGCGGAATTCGCCCGCGTCCATGGCCGTATTGGCGTCGCGGATGAACTCGAAGACAGCGGCCAGAGCGTCGGCCGTGTTGAGATCGTCGTCGAGCCCCGCGTCAAAGTCCGCAATGGCCCGGGCGGCGCGCTCGTTCATGGCGGGGTTGTCGCCGGCGGGGAACTTTTCGTTCAGCAGCCGCCACTGAAAACTGCGCAGCCGTTCGATCGCGCTCTTGGCGGCGTCCAGGCCGTCGAAGGTGAAATTCAGTTGCTTGCGATACGGTGTGGCGGTCAACAGGAAGCGGATCGCCTCCGGCGAGTATCCACGGTCGAGGATGTCGCGCAAGGTGAAGAAATTCCCCAGCGACTTGGCCATCTTCTTGCCTTCCACCATCAGGTGTTCGGCGTGCAGCCAGTAACGGACGAAGGGTTTGCCGGTGAGCGCTTCCGACTGCGCGATCTCGTTTTCGTGATGCGGGAATACCAGGTCGACGCCGCCCGTGTGTATGTCGAGCGTCTGCCCCAGGTACTTCATCGCCATGACGGAGCATTCGATGTGCCAGCCCGGACGGCCCGCGCCCATCGGCGCGTCCCAGGCCGGCTCGCCGGGCTTGCGGCTCTTCCACAGTACGAAGTCGCGTGCGTCGTCTTTGTCGTATTCGTCCACGTCCACGCGCGCTCCGGCGACGTTCCCGCCGAGGTTGGTGTGGCTCAGCTTCCCGTACTCAGGGAAAGTGGCGATGCGGAAATAGGTCGAGCCGTCGCTTTGGTAGGTGTGCCCGGTCGCGCCGAGTTTCTCGACGGCCTCCACCATTTCGTGGATGTGCTCGGTGGCGAAGACGATCCGCTCGGCTTTTTCCAGCCGCAATGTCGCCGCATCCTGAAAAAACGCCTCGGTATAGGTCTTGGTGTAGTCCTGGATGGAGAGACCGCGCTCCATGGCGTTGCGGATGATCTTGTCCTCGACGTCGGTGATGTTCATCACGTGGTCGAGCGCGAAGCCGCGCGCGCGCAGCGTGCGGCGGAGGATGTCCTGGAAAGCAAAAGTCCGGAAGTTGCCGATGTGGACGAAGGAGTAGACGGTCGGTCCGCAGGTGTACATCCGGACCGTCTTGCCATCCGCCGGGGCGAACTCTTCGAGACGTTGCGAGAGCGTGTTGTAGAAGCGTAAAGCCATGAGAAGCTAAACTAAGCAGTTTACATCTTGCGATCCCTGAAATTCGAATTACAGGCCGTCTGCCCCGTCACCGGCGCCCGCGCAGGGCTGCTCAAGACCGCGCACGGCGACATCCCGACCCCCGTCTTCATGCCCGTCGGCACGCAGGCCACGGTGAAAGCCGTGACTCAGCGCGACCTGATGGAGGAGCTTGACGCCAGGATCATTCTGGCCAATACGTATCACCTCTTTTTGCGCCCCGGGCACGAGCTGATCGAGCGCTTCGGCGGGCTGCACGGCTTCATGCAATGGCCCCGGGCGATCCTCACCGACTCAGGCGGGTTCCAGGTCTGGTCGCTCAGCAAGCTGCGCAAGGTCAAGGAAGAGGGCGTCGTCTTTCAGTCCCACTTGAATGGGGATCGCCATCTGTTCACCCCCGAGTCGGTCGTGGATGTGCAACTCGCTTTCAACAGCGACATTTTAATGATGCTCGACGAGTGCACCGACTACCCGGCCACGCGGCTGGAAGCCCGCAAGTCGATGGAGATGACGGTGCGCTGGGCTCGCCGGGGCTACGCGCACTACGCCGAACGCATGCAGTCTCGCGCGGCGGGCAACGCCCTATTCCCGATAGTGCAAGGGTCCATGTTCGGCGATCTGCGCGCGGAATGCGCTCGCGAACTGGGTGAACTCGACGCCGACGGATATGCCATTGGCGGGCTGAGCGTGGGCGAGCCCCGCGAGCTGAGCATGGAGATGACCGAGACGACTGCGCCGCTGCTGCCTGGGGACCGGCCACGCTACGTAATGGGTGTGGGAACGCCCGCGGAGCTGCCTGAATACGTCTCGCGAGGCATCGACATGATGGACTGCGTGATGCCCTCGCGCAACGCCCGCAACGGCTGCCTGTTCACCAGCGAGGGCAAGGTTCTGATCAAGCAGGCCCGCTACCACGAGGATCCCTTGCCGCTGGATCCGAAGTGCGGCTGCTACACCTGCCGGACCTTCTCCAGAGCCTATCTCCGGCACCTCTATATCAGCGGCGAGATCCTGTTCAGCACGCTGGCGACAATCCACAACCTGTGGCATTACCTTGACATCATGAGGCGGATGCGACAGGCTATTCTACTTGGGACTTTCCCCGAGTTCCTGAAGGCGGCGCGCGCTTTGCCCGCCGAGGCGTGAGGCTTCGGAGGGTCTTTCCAACTCCCTTAAACAAGGCCGATTGGGAGGGTCTGGGCGCGTTTTTCCGAGACGAACCGGGGAGATCCGGGAAAGGCCATGAGTTTCATCCTCCTTCAAACCGCGCCGTCGAACCCGCTGCTGCAGTTCGGCCCCATCCTGCTGATCTTCGTGATCTTCTACTTTCTCCTTTTTATGCCGATGCAGCGGCAGAAGAAACAGCAGCAGAAAATGTTGGCGGAACTGAAGGCGGGCGACGTCGTGCTTACCAACGGCGGCATCATGGGGACGATCCTGTCGATCAACGACGACGACTCGATTATCGTGCGCGTGAAGCCCGACGGAGTGAAACTGCAGATGGCCCGTGGCGCGGTGGCCAGCCTGGTGAAAGCCGAAGCCAAGTCCTGAGGCCGGCCCGGGATGGCACGCCCGGCTCCCCTCAACCCGATACGAGATTACACGGACCAAGAAACAGGAATAGAGACTCGCGATGTCCAAACTGCCCAAATGGAAAGCGATCGTAATTGTTGCGACGGTGCTGATTTGCCTGTACGGCATCATCGGTCTGCCGAAGTCGAAAGAGGAATTGGCGGCGAACTGGAACCACAATATCCGGCTGGGACTCGACCTGAGGGGCGGCTCGTTGCTGGTGCTTCAGGTTCAGTTGCAGGACGCCTTTAAGGCCGACGCGACCGCCACCATCGAACGGCTCAAGGAATTGATGGCCAAGAATTCGATCGCCGGCGACGTGGCGATGGGCTATGAGCCCAAATCCTTGCAGGACGCCGACAAGGTCGAGATACTCATCAAAGGCATTCCGATCGATGGCGCAAAGAATTTCCGCGGCATCGTCAGCGACGATTTCGCTGCGTGGGTTCTGGCTCCCGTGGGGCCCTCCGACTACCGCATGACGATGAAGCCCACCGAGGCGGGGAACATGAAGAAGGAAACCCTCGCCCGGTCGATCAGCACCATCGAAAATCGAATCAACGGCATGGGATTGTCGGAATCGACGGTTCAGGAGCGGCAGGGTTCTGGCGCCGACGCCGAAATCCTCGTCTCCTTACCCGGCATGGACGATCCCGACCGGATCAAGTCGGTGCTGAAGACGGCGGCGCTGCTCGAGTTGTACGACGTGAAGGCCGGACCGTTCAAGACCGAGGTCGAGGCGTTGGCATCGGTGAGCGGCGTGATGCCGCTGAATCAGAAGTTGATGCCGTCCATGAAGCACGGGACGGATCCGCAGGATGCGGGCTGGTACATCGTTACCAGAACGCCGGTCATCACCGGACGGGATCTGCGCGACGCCCGCGCGTCGCAGAGCGACATCGGCAAAGCGGAAACGAACTTCGTGATCTCGCAGGACGCCAAGGGCCGTTTCGGACGTTTCACCGAGGCCAATATCGGCAACCGGCTGGCGATCGCTCTCGATGGTCAGATCAAGATGGCGCCCCGCATCAACGCCCGCATCGAAGACAATGGCGTCATCGAAGGCGTCGGCTCCCAGCAGGATGCCGCCGACCTGGCCCTCATGTTGCGTTCCGGTTCTCTCCCGGCTGGCATTGTTTATCTGCAAGAGCAGACCGTCGGGCCTTCGCTCGGCGCCGATTCCATTCGTTCGGGCCTGATGTCCGGATTAGTGGGCGTGGTGCTGGTCATCATCATCATGCTGATCTACTACTCGCGCAGCGGCATCAACGCTACGGTGGCGCTGGTCCTGAACGCAATCCTCCTGATAGGCGTTCTGGCCTATTTCAAGGCCGTTCTGACGCTACCCGGCATCGCCGGTATCATCCTCCTGATTGGTATGGCGGTGGACTCGAACGTTCTGATTTTCGAGCGCATCCGGGAAGAGATGCGCGCCGGCAAAGTGCTGTTTGCCGCCATCGACGCCGGCTTCGGGAAGGCGTTCCTGACCATCATCGATACTCACGTTACTACCGTGGTCAGTTGCGCCTTCCTGTTTATGTTCGGTACGCCCGCGGTTCGCGGTTTCGCAGTGACGCTCGTGATCGGTTTGATTGCCAATGTATTTACGTCGGTATTCGTCTCCCGCTACCTGTTTGACGTCGAATACAGCGGCAAGAATCCTTCGTTGAGCATTGGAATAGAAGTGTGATAGGGTACGGGGAACCGCTCGGCGGGGCCCTGGAGTGATACGAAACCGGGGAAAGCGGCCACTCGTTCCGCAGCCTGGCTAAGGTTACAGTCCATGGAGCTGTTTCGAAACACAAACATCGATTTTCTTGGCAAGAAGTGGATCTTCATCGGCCTTTCGCTGGCGTTGACGGCAGCCGGGTTTGCAAGCTGGATCGTGAAGGGCAGCCTGAAATACGGCATCGACTTCACGGGCGGCGCGAACATCACGGTCAAGTTCGCCACGAAGCCGCCGGTCGAGAAGATTCGCTCTGTCATATCCGCTAAGATCCCCGGTGAGATATCCGTTCAGGAAATCACCGGTCAAAACGAAGTCGTGATTGGCACCGGTCTGAAGAGCGATGTTGAATTGCAGAACGCCCGCCGGATCATGGGCGAAACTCTGAACGCCAATTTCGCCGAGCAGTCAGGTAAGCTCGACTTAAACAACAGCAGCGGCCAGTCGCTTTACGAGCGGTTGCGCGATCCCTTCGCCGCCGCTGCCATCTCGTTGTCCGACCAGGAGATCCAGGACCTCGCCAAGGCGATCACCTCATTCCGCGATACGCCGCCTCGTTCGGGGCTCATTACGAACCTCAACGATTTGTCGGCCGTGCCGGGTGTGAACCCGGCGGTTCTGCGGGTCATCAAGAACGAGTGTTCGCTGGCGGGATACGCGATCCGCGGCGCGGAGGTGGTCGGGCCTAAGATCGGCGGAGAATTGCGGACCAAAGCAATTCTGGCCACACTTTACGCTCTTGGGGGTATGCTGGTTTACATCGCATTCCGCTTCGAGTGGATTTATGGTTTGGCCGCGGTCGTTGCAACGTTCCACGACGTGCTGATTACTTTGGGGTTGTTCTCCTTGTTCGGCAAGGAGATTTCGCTGAACGTCGTAGCGGCGCTTTTGACGCTCGTAGGCTATTCGATGAACGACACCATCGTGGTGTTCGACCGCATCCGGGAGACCGTGAAGCTGGGTCATCGCGGGACGTTTGAATCGATCGTAAATGAGAGCGTGAACAGGACATTGAGCAGGACGGTTCTGACCTCTGGCCTGACATTTATCTCGGCGATGGCGCTGCTGATTTTCGGTGGCCAGGTGTTGCACGGATTTTCGTTCGCGTTGGTTTGCGGAATCATTGTGGGCACGTACTCGTCAATTTTCGTTGCCAGCCCGATTCTGATCTTCTGGCGAAATTTCGCCGAGAAGCGCCGGAAGAAGGCTGCGCCGGCCGCCGCTTGAGGGCAGCCGGTTCAGGTGTGAGCGCAGACTGTAGTAGACTTCTGCTGACGGAAGTCTGACCTAGCCCTGCGTGGGTCGCCGTCTTGAGGGCTTGATTGCGCCATTTTAATCGGAGCAAAGGGCCTGATTGATCCGCGTAGGAGCGGAAAAGCCCGGTTCACGGGAACCTCGGCGATGATGCGGTGTCCAATGTGTTTGAGATCGGTCTCCGTAAAGACGGAGGCCCGACACAAGGGGAAGAGAAAACAATGTTCGAACAGAGTTTTGTGGAAGGAAGAGCGAAGACCAACAAGGGATGGACAGTGTTCGTGTCCATGTTCATCCAAGTTGGGCTGATCATAGCGCTCATCATCATCCCACTGCTGAATCCGGAATTGCTCCCGAAGACGACGCTCCAGTCCATGCTGACCGCGCCGCCTCCGCCTCCGCCCCCTCCGCCCCCTCCGCCTCCTCCCAGTCAGGTGGTTCAGGTGCGGAAGGTGATTCCTCGGCAGTTTGACGGCTCCAAGTTGATGGCGCCGAAACAGATCCCGAAAGAAATCGCCATGATCAAGGAAGACGAACTTCCACCCTCGTCCAACATCGGTGTGGTTGGTGGAGTTCCCGGTGGCGTGCCCGGTGGGAGCGCTGGCGGCGTGATTGGCGGTCTTCTGTCGGCGGCCGGCTCCGCGGCTCCTCCTCCTCCTCCTCCCAAGGTGGAAGTGAAGGCGGCTCCGAAGCGCATTACGGTCGGCGGTAATGTTCAGCAGGCGATGTTGGTCTCCCAGCCTAGGCCGGTTTATCCGCCCCTGGCGAAGCAGGCCCGCATTCAAGGTGTTGTTCGGTTCACGGCCATTATCGGGCGTGACGGCACGATTCAGAATCTGACTCTCGTGTCCGGCCACCCGCTGTTGGTCTCGGCCGCACAGGAAGCCGTCAAGCAGTGGCGTTACAAGCCGACATTGCTGAACGGCGAGCCGGTAGAGGTAGTGACTCAAATCGACGTGAATTTCACGTTGAACCAGTAGTCGGTTTAGTCCAGAGCTTTAGACTCAATTCAACTCGCAGGAGAGAGATCGCAAATGTTGCTTCAGTTGCAAGTCTGGTCGTTCCTGTTGCTTCAGGAAACAGGTGCCATGAGCTTTGACCTTCGCTCTATGTGGGCGCAGATGGGCTGGTTGGCAAAGTTCGTCGTTCTCGTGCTGTTCATCATGTCCGCCTGGTCCATTGGCGTCATGATCGATCGTTTGATCGTTTTCAACGCAGCACGCAAGCAGTCGCGGCTTTTCGCCCCCGCAGTCGCGGGCGCGCTCCGCGAAGGCAAACTTGAAGAGGCCGTCAAAATCGCCGACCGTTACAAGAAGAGCCACTTGGCCAAGGTTGTTGTGGCCGGTCTGCAGGAATTCCGGGCCCACCTCGTCAGCAATGACATCCCCGGTGAAACCATTGAGGCCTCCCGTCGCGCGCTTGAACGCTCCGAAGCCATCGTCCACAGCGAAATGGACCGCGGCTTGAGCGGTCTGGCGACCATCGGTTCGACGGCTCCGTTCGTCGGCCTGTTTGGAACGGTCGTCGGCATCATCAACGCGTTCAAGGGCATTTCCAGTGAAAAGTCGACTGGTCTTGGTGCGGTAGCCGGTGGTATTTCCGAAGCGCTGGTCACCACCGCTTTCGGACTTTTCGTGGCCATTCCCGCGGTCTGGATGTTCAACTATTTCAACAATCGCGTGAAGTCGTTCGACGTTGAAATGACGAACTCCAGTTCCGAATTGATCGATTATTTCCTGAAGCATTCCAGCAAGGTGAGCGCGGGCCGCTAAGGCTTGCTTTCATCCTTGAAGGATTGCTCATTCAGGTCCAGTTCGGCGAGTTGAAGAGTGTCCGCTTTCCGGTCAAAGCCGGAAAGCGGACGGCTCCGGCCGGCTGAAAAGGAGAAAACGGATGGCGACAGAGTTCAAGAAGCCGAAGTCCACCGATACGGTATCTGACATCAACGTCACGCCGATGGTGGATGTGATGCTTGTATTGCTCATCATCTTCATGGTCATCACGCCAATGCTCTCCAAGGGTGTCAGCGTGGATCTTGTGAAGACGATGAATCCTATCGCGATGCAGAACGCCGATAAGGAAGACGCGGTTCTGGTCGCGGTGACGCGTAATGGCGACGTCTTTCTGGGCAGCTCAAAGATTCCGCCCGCAGACCTTCCCGGCAAGGTGAAAGATCTGTTGGTGGGTAGGTTGGACAAGACTGTGTTTGTGAAGTGCGACAGCCGCTCCCGTTACGAGAAGGTAGTTGACGTGGTTGACAACCTTCGTGCCGCGGGCGTGGATAACATCGGTCTGCTGACGGACCTCGATGCCAAAGCCAAAGCCAAGGCCGATGCCGCGGCTGGTGGCGCTGGCGCTTCCACAAACTAAGCGGCAACGGGACGCCTGCGCGCCCGTCTGCCGGTCGGGCCCGGCCTCTGATCCAGGCTTAGTCGGCTCAGGGATAAAGTTCGAGAGAGAAGGAGATCTTCTATGAGTATGGCAGTAGGCGGCGGCGGGGGCGGCCCGAAGTCAGATATGAACATGACTCCGCTGATCGACGTGCTCCTCGTGCTGCTGATTATCTTCATGGTTATCACGCCGTTGACGCCAAAGGGCTTGGAGGCGCTGATCCCTCAGCCGCCGCCGCCTGGAGCGCCGCCAACGCAGCAGGATGACCGTACGGTGGTAATCATCGTCAACAAGGATCACTCGATGCAGATCAACACGGAGCCCATCAAGCCGGATCAGCTAACCGCCCGGTTGATCGAAGTCTTTAAGACCCGTGCTGAGCGCGTCTGCTTCGTCAAAGGCGACCCCGATCTTGAGTTCCAGGAAGTGGCGAAGGCTATCGACCTGGCAAAGGGCGCCCAGATGGATAAAGTCGGGCTCATGACGGCGAAGATGGAATCGGGCCAGTAAGGAAGGCTGCAACAGGATGAGCAATCGAATTCTTGTAACAGTCGTTGCGCTCACGGCCCTTGCCCTCGGCGGTTCACTCGCGGGTTGCAAGAAGCTTGAAGCGCGCGACAACCTCAATAAGGGTGTCGCGGCGTTCAAGAACGCCAAGTACCCCGATGCCGTCGAGTTCTTCGGGCGCGCCGTTGAACTTGATCCGACCTTTGCGACCGCGAGGCTGTACCTCGCGTCCGCCTATATGAACCAGTACATTCCGGGCGCCGAGTCGCCGGAAAATGTGGCGATGGCGAAGCACGCCCTCGAGAATTTCGAGAAGGTTCTCGAGGCTGATCCGAAAAACGCTACTGCCGTCGAGTCGATCGCATCGCTCTATTACTTGGAGTCCCAAGGCACCTCGAAGATCGAGGACAAGCTGGCACGCCTTGAGGAGGCCCGTAAGTGGTACCAGAAACTGACTGAGGTAGATCCTACCAAGAAGGAAGCCTTCTATAGCTTGGGCGTCATCGCCTGGGCGAAGTGGTATCCGGATTGGAACTCTGCGCGCAGCAAGGCCGGCATGAAGCCGGACGCTCCTGGTCCGCTGAAGGACAAGAAGGCTAAGGAAGAATTGAAAGCCAAGCACGGCGCCATGCTCGATGACGCTATCAAGAGCCTGCAGAAGGCGCTCGAACTCGACAAAGAGTACGACGACGCGATGGCCTACATGAACCTCCTTTACCGCGAACGCGCCGACTTGGCGGATTCCTCCGAAGCGTACAAGAAGGACGTAGATCTCGCCGACGAGTGGATTCAGAAGGCCCTCGACACCCGCAAGATCAAGGCCGAACGCGCGCCGAAGCAAACGGGTATCGTCAACGAGAGCAGCTCAAAGTGATCCGTCGGGCTACGGCCTGACATCCGATAAAATAGAGGCGAGGGTGAGAAATCTCATCCTCGCCTTTTTGTCTTTCCAGCGATTTCACTCATGGACGATCTTCCTACTCGCGAAATGACACCGGCGGCGCTGGCCCCTGGTGTCAGCCCCTCCCTGGAGCGGCGCTTTGTCGAGTTGGAGGAATTCGTTCACTCCCGGCGTCCCAAGGACGATCTGAAAGTGCTTCGCCGGGCGTTCGAGTTCGCCGCCGAGCGGCACGCCAGGCAGCGCCGGATGTCCGGCGAACTCTATATGTTCCACCCCCTGGAGGTGGCGTCCATCCTCGCCGGGATGCAGATGGACATGGTCTGCCTGACGACGGCCCTGTTGCATGACGTTCTGGAGGATACCGAGTCTTCGTTCGAAGAGGTGCGGCGCATCTTCGGCGAAGACGTCGCGCGTTGCGTCAACGGCGTCACCAAGCTCAGCAAAATCAACCTGGCCAGCCGCGAAGAACGTCAGGCGGAGAGCGTCCGCAAGATGCTCCTCGCCATGGTCGAAGACATCCGCGTCATCGTTGTGAAGCTGGCGGACCGGCTGCACAACATGCGCACTCTTGCCAGCTTGCCGCGCGACAAGCAGGAGCGGATTTCGTCGGAAACCATCGAGCTCTACGCGCCGATCGCGCACCGTCTCGGCATGGGCAAACTCCGCAGCGAACTGGAGGACCTCTCGTTTCGCTATCTGGATCCCGCCGCGTTTGACGAGGTGAAAAGCGCGATCGAGACGAAGCGGCAGGCCAGCGAGCAGGTGCTCGATGAAATACGGGTCACGGTGGAGAAAAAGCTGAGTGCCGAAGGGATCCCGGCCCGCGTAGAGGGACGCGTAAAACGCCCCTGGTCGGTCTACCAGAAGCTGTACAAGCAGAAGATCACGATTGACGAGGTCTACGACCTGCTGGGCATCCGCATCATTACGGATTCGGTTCGCAACTGCTACGCCGCGCTGGGCGAAATCCACAACGAGTGGCATCCGATTCCAGGGCGCATCAAGGACTTTATCGCCATACCTCGGCCGAACCTGTACCAGTCGTTGCACACATCCGTGATGGGTCCTGGAGGCGTCGCCTTCGAGGTGCAGATCCGCACGGAGGAGATGCATCGCATCGCCGAAGAGGGCATCGCCGCTCATTGGAAATACAAAGAGGGCCGGCGGGGCCCAGGCGAGGACGATCAGCGCATCAAGTGGTTGCGGCAGCTTGTCGAGTGGCAGAAGGAAACCAACGACCCGACGGAGTTCATGTCCAGCCTCAAGGTGGACCTGTACCCGGAGGAAGTTTACTGCTTCACTCCCAAGGGCAGGATCGTGGTCTTGCCACGCGATGCCACCCCCGTCGACTTCGCGTATGCGATCCACACCGACGTAGGCCATCGCTGCACCGGCTCGAAGGTGAACGGCCGCATGGTGCCGCTCAAGCATCCATTGCGGAACGGAGACATCGTCGAGATCATCACCCAGAACGGCTCTTCTCCCAGCCGCGACTGGATGTCGTTCGTTAAGACCGCGCGCGCGCGGAACAAGATCCGCCACGTGATCAACGCGACGGAGCGCGAAAAGGCTGTCGACCTCGGTCAGAAGCTGATGGAGCGGGATGCCCGCCGTCTTGGGGTCTCTCTGAGCCGCGTGACCAAACTGCAGATGGAGAAGGTCGCCGCCGACTACGGCGTCAGCAAGATTGAAGACCTGTATGCCTCTCTCGGCTGGGGCAAATACTCCACCAGACAGGTTCTCTCCAAGCTTGCTCCCGGTATCGTCGAGCCCGAAACGCCACCCACTGCGCCGGCCGCCGCTCCATCTCCCCGTGCACCCGCCGACGACCAGGATTACGTCATCCAGGTCAAGGGGATCGACGACCTCCTGACTTACCGAGCGCGGTGCTGCAACCCGATTCGTGGCGAACCCATCGTTGGCTACATCACGCGCGGCAAAGGCGTCGCCGTCCACTCGCGCACTTGCCCCAACGTCCAGAACCTGATGTACGAGGCCGACCGCCGCATCGAGGTCGAATGGGCCAAGGGCCCCGGGGAATCGTTCGACGTCCGTCTCGTCGTCCACAGCGACGACCGCACCGGTATGCTGAACCAGTTGACCCAGATCCTATTCGGCGAGGAAGTCAATATCCGTACCGTCGAGGCTCGCGCCGATGAGAAAATGCTGGACGCGGCCGTCGTTGAGATGACGGTTGAAGTTCGCGACAAGAAGCAACTCGAGCGCATCGTTTCGAACATGCGCCGTGTGCCCGGTGTGCGCGACATTGAGCGTGTGCATTAGTGCCAAGCGATAGTTGAAAATGCAGATGAATCCAGGATCGTCCACTCCGCTCCATATCGCCGTCTCCAAGTCGCGCGGTGTCACCATAGACTGGTCCGACGGCCATAAGAGCGAGTTCTCCAACGCATATTTGCGCGACGAATGCCCCTGCGCCTCGTGCACCGGCGCTCACGGCACGGAGCCCCAGCGCTCGAATTATGCGGTCGAGGCCGCCGCACCGGCCAACCCGTTTCAGATGTTCAAGCCCAAGCTGCGCATGGAGTCGATCGAAGAAGTCGGCTCCTACGCGATCCGCATTTACTGGAATGATGGGCATAACACGGGGATCTATTCCTTCGATCACCTGCGCGACATCTGCCCCTGCGTGGAATGCGCGGGCATTCGTCAGCGGCATTCGATAGAATCCTGATTTGCCGTCGCGCCCGGGCGCCGGCGAGGAGGATTCGCAATGCCACTTGGGCGTCGTAAGTTCCTGTTGACCGCGGGTGCCGCGGCCGCGCTGCCTAACGCCGGTCTGGCTTGGCTGGACCGCAAAGCGCCGGCCTGGAAAGCCCACTGGATTCACGTGCCCGGCATGGCTCCAACTGGCTATGGAGTCTGCCATTTCCGCCGCGTTTTCGACTTGGCCGCGGTCCCCGCAAAGTTCGTCGTGAACGTCACCGGCGACAGCCGCTACGAGCTTTACTGCAATGGGAAAAAAGTGAGCTGGGGTCCAGCCCGCGGTGACCTGAACCACTGGCACTATGAGATCGTCGATCTCGCGCCTAAGTTGAAAGCCGGCCGGAACGTTCTCGCTGCTGTGGTCCTGAACGATGGTCCGGACGCGGGTTTGGCGCAGTTCTCGCTGCGAACCGGCTTTTTGCTGCAAGCGGCCGATGGCGCCAGCGACGTCGTAAACACAGGCGCGGACTGGCGTTGCGTGGTCGACGAAGCCTATCAGCCCACGGGCCGAGCCAACGCCGGCGGCTACACAGCCATCGGCCCCATGGAGAAGTTCGACGCAGCCCGCTATCCGTGGGGCTGGCAACTTCCGGAGTTTGACGATGCTTCCTGGAAATCTGCCCTGCCCGGCGACCCGGGCTGCCCGCGCGGGCAGCAGGACGCTCCCAGCCGCTGGATGCTCGTTCCCCGGTCCATTCCGATGGGCGAAGAGACCAAGGAGCCCATACCGGCCCTGCGGCGCGTGGAAGGGCTCGGCGGCGTCGAACCCGGCGCGCTGCAGTTCCCGCTTCGCATCCCGGCCGGCGCGCGCGCGATCCTGCTTCTGGACCAGAAGAAGCTGACCACCGCGTTTCCGGTCCTGACCGTCCAGGGCGGCCGCGGGGCGACCTTGAAACTGCGCTACTCCGAGGGGCTCTTTGACACCAAGCCGCCGAAGCTGAAAGGCAACCGCGACGTTGTGGAAGGCAAAGTCTCGCGGGGTTACGCCGATACCTACATCGCAGACGGTGCGCGCCGGGTTTACCGAACGCTCTACTGGCGCACATTCCGTTATCTGCAATTGGAAGTCGAGGCAGGCGCGGAACCGCTCGTCATCGAGGATTTGTACGGCGTTTACACCGGCTATCCCTTCGAGGTCCGCGCGAAATTTGAAGGTGGCTCGCCGTTGCACCAGCGCATTCTCGACACGGGCTGGCATACGGCCCGGCTGTGCGCTCACGAGACCTATATGGATTGCCCTTACTATGAGCAACTCCAGTACGCCGGCGACACTCGGATCCAGGCTCTTGTCTCGCTCTTCATGACCGGCGACGCGCGCCTGATGCGCAACGCCATCGAGTTGCTCGATTCGTCCCGCACTGCGGAGGGCGCGACTTTCTCACGCGCACCCAGCACTTTGCCGCAGTACATTCCGCCCTTCTCGCTGTGGTGGATCGCCATGGTTCACGACTACTGGAGGTACGTGGACGATCCGGCCTTCGTGCGCGAGATGTTGCACGGGACGCACGCCGTGCTCGATTTCTACTCGGCTTACTTAGGGAACGACAAGCTTCTGCATGGCATGCCGTGGTGGAATTTCGTCGATTGGGTTCGCTCCTGGCCCGACGGCGTTCCGCCCATGAGCGGCGATCTGATGCCCGGAACCATTCAGGTGCAGCTCCTGCAAGCGCTCCAGCAGGCCGCTGAGCTGGAGGAGTTCTTCGGCAACCCCGAGCTCGCCTCCACCTGGAGCAACCGCGCAGAGGCCCTCTGGAAGGCCATCCAGGCCACATTCTGGGATCCACAGAAGCGCTGGTTCAGCGAGGATGAGGAGCACAAGTTCCCTTCGCAACACGTTAACTCGCTCGTGGTTCTCAGCGGCAGGCTCCCCGTGGCCGACGCGCACGAGCTCATCGATCGCGTCGCGCAAAACGCGGACCCCAAGCAGATCGCCCAGTGCACCGTCTACTTCCGTTACTACCTTGACCGGGCGCTATCGGCAGCCGGATGGGGTGGCCGCTACCTGGAGCGCATGGGCACATGGGAAGGCATGCTCGCCGAGGGACTCACGACCTGGGCGGAGACCGACGCTCCCGGCTCGCGCTCGGACTGCCACGCGTGGGGCGCCAGCCCGAACATCGAGTTCTTCCGCAACGTTCTGGGAGTCGACTCGGCCGGCCCCGGCTTCAGCAAGGTCCGCATCCGGCCCAACCTGGGGCCGCTTCAATCGGCGCGCGGCGTGGTGCCGCATCCGAAGGGGTTGATTCGGGTCGAGGTGACGCGCGAAGGCGGGGTGGTCAAGCACAAGGTGACGCTGCCGCCGGGAGTGATAGAAGTCGCCTGATCGATCATGGCCGTGACGCCAGAACCGTCCTGGAAAGCGGCTTCCGATCACGACTCATCGATTGAACTGAATGGCGACTCCGATTCCGGCCAGGAGAATCATAAGAGACTCAATCCCGGCGAGCACATAGAACAGCACTCGCACCTTCGGCCAGACGAGTTGGGGCATCTGATCGGTAAACCTGTCCTTGAGAGTCTCGTTCAGCCGGATCAACGGCGGTTCGCCTTCCGCGGGCTGCCATTTCGCAGCCTGCCAGATGCCTCGAACGTTGGCCAACAACAGGGCCACGATGACGATGCCGACGATGCCTCCCATACTTTGGAAACCAACTTGATTCACCAGCGACGGACCGACCATCGCGAATTGCAGCAGCCTGCCGCAAAAGTAAGCCGCGAACACGGCCACTGCGGCAAACCTGCTTCGCTGGCGAACGCCGATGCCGCCCAGAAAGAAGAACGCGACCTCGAGGATCATGAAGAGACTCACCAGTCTCAGCCCCATCCTCGCGGCCGTCCAAATGTTCAATCCGCTGATGATAGAGCAGATCCAGAAGCCCTGTTCAGTTACGTATTCGAGGTCGGTTTCAGTGTGGACACTGGGCCAGAAAAGGGTCTTGAGACGCCCTTCACTCCGTGGCGTAGACTCAGACAGGCCGAGCGTTTGCATGGTTCGTCCATTCTGCCATCGGGCGTGCTGGCTGTCCATCCACGCTTCAGGCCCATTTGTGGATTGGACAATGCTCTACCTGCCGGAGGAGGCTCTCTCCATCGAGTTTCGCAAAATGCTGTTGATTCGCGTTTGATAACCCTTGCCTTGCCCTTTGAGCCAGGCTAGAACGTCGGCATCCACCCGGATTGTAAGAGGCTGCTTGATCGGGCGATAGAACTTGCCGATGGTCGCTTTGCTCCAATCGAGAATTTGCGGTATGTCCGTGGTGTCGATGTCCCGCTCCTTCATCTGTTTGAGGGCACGGATTTCATTGGCCTGAGTGTTTCTGACTCGCTGCATATGCTCGCCTTTCACCCGCGGTTGCTTTTCGCGCGGAAATCAGCCGGGTCACTTCATCATTAGGATCGTTCCGATAGGTATAGGCCACGATGACAATCACGCCGGAAACCATTCCTAGCGTCTGCCATCTTTGCTCTCCCTCTACGAAGCAATCTGGTTTGCTGAGCGATTGGGGATCGGTGAAAACCAAACTCGCGGTCTCGAAGCCGATATTGTGCTTTGCAAGGTTAGCACGGTTCTTGTTCTCGTCCCATTCGAAACGCATCGAGTGTACTGCTCATATTGTACATACATTTTGGTACGTCTCAAGGGCGTTTCTTTTGCAAGTGCCGTTCCCACCTAAACGCAAAAGAGGTGAACCGCGGAGATCCAGACCGGGACCCCTCGATTCACCCTTCATATACTCGAACTAATCTGCGATTTCTCTTACAGCAGCCGGAAGTTCACTTCGACGTTTGCCATCACCGGTACTGGGCGTCCGTCCTTCTGACCCGGCTTGAAGCGCCACTTGCCGACCGCCTCAACAGCCTTCTCGTCCAATCCCATACCGAGCGGGCGCACGACGCGGATGTTCTTGGCCTTGCCGTCCGTATCCACAACGATGGCCAGCATCACGGTACCCTGGAACTTGGCCTTGCGCGCTTCCTCGGAGTATTCCGGCTCGGGCTTGAAGATCGGGATCGGCTGGCTCACGCCGCCGCCGATGCGGTAAGCGCCTCCACCCATGCCGCCTCCGGAACCGGGACCGAAACCGCCGCCGCTACCGGAACCTACGCCGCCGCCGGAACCGCTACCGATGCCTCCGCCCGAGCCCGGCCCGTTCGAAGGCACGCCGTACTTTGAAAACGGATCGCCGTACTGCGCCATGTTCACGTTCGGCAAAGGCACATCGGGCGGAATGAGGATGGTCGGCTCCATCATGAGCTTCGGGTTCATGTTGTTCAGCACGGCCTGTGGCGGAGTGAATTGCTTCAAAGATGCCCTGGGCAGCCGGCCCTTGCTGGCCGGGAGAGGGGAACGGTCGCCACCGCCACCGCCGCCACCCATGGACTGCTTCTTCGCTGCCATCTCCGGTGTGTACGGCGCCAGGTCGGTAGGCGTGAACACCGTCATGCTCTTCAAAGCGTTCTGAACTGGCTTGATGCTGCCGACTACAAGCAAAAGCGCTACCAGGCCAAACTGCAGGCCCAGCGACGCAACAAACGACCCGCCGCGGTAAGGATCCTTCTGGAAGAGTTCTTTCACCTGGACGGGCTGCGAGGTCACCTGCAGCGGTGGCAGCTTTTCGGGGAAGAACAGGTCCTTGAATCCGCCGAGGATGGTTCGATACCAGGGCAGCGCCGTCCTCTCCAACTGATTGAGCGATCCTCCCTGGCGCCACATCTCTTCGGGGGTCAACGGGCGCGACGTGAGTTGCAGCGGCGGCAGTTTAGCTGGGTGGAAGAATTCCTTCAGGTTTTCGCGCAACGACCGTAAGAACGACTTCTCGTCGTTGAACTGCGCGAGTTGCCGCAGGGCTGGATCGTCGCTCTCGCGCAACTCGTCTTCGCTCATCGGCCGGAACGTCACCTGCAGCGGCGGTTGCCGCTTCTGCGCGGCGAGTTCCCGCAGGTTTTCGATGATTGAGAGGAACCAGGGCTTAGACGTAGCCTGATAGCCAAGAATCCGGTCGGCTGGATCGGGGACCGGAGCCGGGCGTTCAGGTTGTGGCGGGGGTGCCCCGCGCTGTGGATCGTATGCCTGCATGTTATCGCCTAGCACCGGGGACAAACCATCCATGCTCCTGTGCCTCCTCTCATGCTCCTATGCAAATAGCCTGTGCGACTAGTACATAAGACGCTTTAGGAACGTGAAGGTTGCACGAAAGCTTCCACTCGGGCCCAGCCTCTTCCTGAAATCGTAACACATACCGAGAACAAGGTTTAGCCCTACCAAAAGCCATATTTCACGCTTGCGGCAGATCCCACAATACGGAAAAACTTGCACGACGGGTGGGTTAAATTACCTCTCAGCGCAGAATCCACTCGCCATTCGCCTTGATCTCGTCGTACATGGCATCGGGCGCCAAATCAAGCTCGTCAGGCCAGGTGACCGCACCGTACAAGACGAAAGCTTGCGAAAAAACCTTGGGATCGGCCAGGGAGGCGAATACGCCCGCTTCCGGCGAGTGAACAAGTTCTGTCATGTCCACGATTCCCGAGACGCCGTCGAAGAATGTGACCTGAAGGCGGAAAGGCCCGATCACCTCGACAGCTTTGACGTCGTCAGGCTGAGTGGCCTCGATGGGGGGAATTATGGCAAAGCTTCGATTTTCTTGGGTGGGCGGCTCTGTGAGCATAGATTCCAATCCTCCATCAATTCGGCACGATGCTCCTGTGCCCATTCCAACACAAGAACCAGGGCGCGTCGAGGAAGTTCGCCGCTGATGACTTCCAGGGTACCGATGTCGATGCGAGCCTTGTGTTCCGCATAGCGAACATGGAAGTGCGGTGGCGCATGGTCCCTCCAGAACATCTGGATCAAGATTCCGTAAAACACCGAGATTTTAGGCATAGCAGAAACCGGCAAAGACCGCCAAAACCGGTAGGGCTACCGGTTTTCAGCCCTAAGTTACTGATTCTACGTTCAAAAACCGGTACCCTTACCGGTTTTGACGCTTCGGCCATTGGCCCGCAAGCACGTAGGCCACAGCCGGACCCGCTCACTGCCCCAGTGTCTCGTTCAATACCCGTCCCAACCGCTCTCCGGCGCGCAGCAATTGCGTCCGCAGCACCGGGATGGCCTGTTTCAGATAGGCCTCGTCCAGTGTGCTGCACTGGCAGCGGTCCAGCGGAGCATATGCCGCGTCGCGCGAGGCTTCCTGCGACTGCCAAACCCAATCGTCCAGGCTGCCTTCGGCCAGAGCCGGCTGTTCACTCTCCGGAGCGCCTTCCCGCAAGCTTTTTTCGGCGTTCGGGTCGAGTTTGAACCAGGCCTCCATCAGCTTGCCGTCCCAGGCGGAGTGCAAATTCAGCGGCTTGCCTTCAAACGTAAGCTTTACCAGGTTTCCGCCATGGTCGCCCCGTTCGCCCGCATGCAGCGGCTGATGCAAATCGCCAACGAAGTGAACCAGGAAGCGCAACGCCTCGTCGCGCTGCACCCGCAGTAGCCGCCGGATCGTGCAACTGATTCACCATCTTGGGAATCACGCTGGCAACACAGCCCTCTTCGGGGCAGTACTTCGACCAGTCTCCGCGCGTTGCGCCGGTGGGAATGTCGATGTAATGCCAGGTTGTGGTCTCCTTCCGCTCTCTCCGGACCTCGTCCGCCCACGCGGAGACGGATTCCAAGGTTTGTCCTTCGGGGAGAATTGCCGCAACCGCCGCTTTTGCCTTTGGATTCAATCGCCTCTCTGCGATTGCCGCGATAATCCGGTGACCTTCCTCCCACCAGCCGAAGGCGCTTGGACAGATCAAAAGATAGCACATCGAAAGACTTATGAGGACCGGGCGGAGACGCATAGTCACCAGTATCGCAAGAGAGCGGCTGGCTCCCCTAATCGGGCTATGGGAATGGGCTGCCGGCGGAGGATGTTACACGTCGCCGGGCGCCCGCAGAAACTCCAGGGCCTGCTCCGCGATCAGCCCGGCCACATCCGTCAGCTCATGATCGCTGTCCACTGCCAGCAGCCGCGCGTTCGGGTTGTTCACGACGAATGAACGGGAAGCCTCCAGCGGGACCACCTCGTCACGGATGCCATGCCAGACCAGCGCCGGTCGATTCACTGTCGGCTCGTCCTCATACCGCAAGGCGTCCTCCATCAAGCCCCAGCCGAGAGGAGCAGGGCCACCCGCCGCATAATGAAAGACTTCCAGCATGCCCGTCGAGCGCCACTCCTCCACACGCTGCCTGCCGAGGCTGGCGGCCCAGCGCCGCGCGAACCCGAATGCCGGAGCCATCAGGACGAGGCGCCGAGTCTCGGGGTGGCGCGCGGCGTAGAGTGCGGCCAGGTAGCCACCCATGCTCGATCCGATCAGGTGAACGGATTCGCCCGCTGCCGCGCGCTCGATCACTCGAAGCTGGCCGCTTATGGTCAGGCTGCGGAACGAGCCCTCTTCCAGGTCCGGAATCTCGACATCTACGCCGGCCTCTCCGAATCGCTTCCGGAACAGTTGCGCTTTGCGCGATGCCGGAGAAGATGCGAAGCCATGCAGATACAAAACGCGTGACATGCTGGCATCATGGTAAAGCAGGGCGGGGCGCCTCGCGGAGCAATCCGGCGCACGGTGCTCGACTCGTCGCGATTTTAGGACGTGATTGTCCGCGTTGCAAACTGAGGCCCTTCCCGGTAGAATCTGAGCTTTGTGGTTGTATTTGGAGGTGAAATGTCCGCAGTCGCAGATAAAGTGAAGCAGATCATCGTCGAGCAGCTTGGTGTCGACGAGGGCCAGGTCGATCAGACCGCCTCCTTCGTGGATGATCTTGGCGCCGATTCGCTCGATATCGTCGAGCTTGTCATGAAGTTTGAAGAGGACTTCGAATTGGACATCCCCGATGAGGATGCCGAGAACATCAAGACCGTGAAGGATGCCATCGACTACATCGAGAAAAAGAAGGGTAAGGATTAACCTCCTTCCGGCTCCCGTCCGAATCCTTCCATTTCAGGAGTATCCTTTGGCACGACGAGTGGTCGTAACGGGTGTCGGCCTGATCTCAGCTTTGGGCTTGAATGCCGAAGACACCTGGTCCGGTGTTCGCGCTTCGCGCTGCGGTATCAGGCCCATAACTCAGTTCGACGCATCCAAATTTTCCGCGAGGATTGCCGCCGAGGTCGTCGGCTTCGATCCTCTGCGCTTTATCGAAAAGAAAGAAATCAAGAAGGTCGGCCGCTTCATCCAGTTCGCCATTGCGGCGAGCGAAGAGGCGTTGGCCAACTCCGGGTCTGAAAATCACGCCGGAGAACGATGAGCGCGTCGGTGTTTACATCGGCAGCGGCATCGGCGCCTTTGAGGTGATCGAGCGCGAGCATAAAATTCTGCTCGAAAAGGGTCCGGACCGAATCTCTCCGTTTTTTATCCCGGCTACTATCGTCAACCTGGCCTCTGGCAACGTCTCCATCCGGAGTGGAGCCAAAGGACCGAACTCAGCTACGTCCACGGCTTGCACTACTAGCGCCCATTGCATCGGCGATTCGTTCCGTCTGATCCAGCACGGCTATGCCGACGCCATGATCTGTGGCGGCGCCGAGGCTTGCATTACTCCGATGGGGGTTGGCGGATTCGCCGCCATGCGCGCCCTTTCCACTCGCAACGACGATCCCCAACATGCTTCCCGTCCTTGGGACCGGGATCGTGATGGCTTCGTGGTCGGGCGAGGGCTCGGGCATTCTGATCCTCGAAGAGCTGGAATTGGCGAAGGCTCGTGGCGCGAGTATTCTGGCCGAGATTGTAGGCTACGGCATGAGCGGCGACGCCTATCACATCAGCGCGCCTTCCCCGACGGGCGAAGGGGCTTCTCGCGTAATGCGCAACGCTGTCAAGGATGCCGGTCTGGAGCCCACGGCCATCGACTATATCAATGCGCACGGCACCTCCACTCCGGTCGGCGACCAGATTGAAACCGCCGCCGTGAAGGATGCTTTCGGCGAGCATGCCTACAAGCTGTGCGTGAGCTCGACGAAGTCGATGACGGGCCACCTGTTGGGTGGCGCCGGCGGTATGGAAGCGGGCCTCACGGTCCTCGCCATTCGCGATCAGATCGCTCCGCCAACCATTAACCTCGACAATCCCAGCGAGGATTGCGATCTCGATTACGTGCCGCACACGGCCCGTCCGATGAAGATCGACTACGCCTTGTCGAACTCCTTCGGATTCGGCGGGACGAACGGCAGCCTGATCTTCAAGCGATATACCGAATAGCGATCCAGGGGCACGGTCCGCCCGCATTAGCCGGACAGGCAGGTGTCCCTTCTTCTATCTCCATACCGCTGACAGCGGCCGCTGGACCCCTGCGGGCTATAATTCATTTGAGACATGGACGTGCTTGAAGAATTGGTGCGCCTGCGACGCTCGGGAGAGCGTTGCGCCCTGGCCACCATCGTCGAAGTCAACGGCTCGATTCCCAGCTTCGAGAGCGCAAAAATGCTGATTCGCGCCGACGGGACCATCGTCGGCACCATCGGCGGCGGTTGCGTCGAAGCCGACGTCTGGACCGCCGCGCGCGAGGTGATGGAGAGCGGCAAGCCACGGCGGTTGCGCTTCAACCTGGGGCAGGATGCCGCTTACGACGAAGGGCTGATTTGCGGCGGGCAACTCGAAGTCTTCATCGAGCCGGTCGAGCCGCAGAATCGCGCTTTGATCTTCGGCGCGGGCCACATCTCCAAGAGCATCGCGAAACTCACCACTCTGCTCGGGTTCCACACCACGGTCGTAGACAACCGGGAATCGTTCGCCAACCGGGAGCGCTTTCCGGAAGCCGACTCCGTGGTTGCGGGCGAATACGAAGAGGTCTTCCCAGCGCTCGAAGTCAATACTTCTTCCTATGTCATCATCGTGACGCGCGGGCACCGCGACGACATGCGAGTGCTGCGTTGGGCCGTGACGACGCAGGCGCGCTACATCGCGCTGATCGGGTCGAAGCGCAAAGTGATCAACGTGGTGAAGGAACTCGAAAAGGAAGGCGTGCCGCGCGCGAGCTTCGACCGCGTCTTCGGACCGATGGGGCTCAATATCGGCGCGCTTACGCCCGAGGAGATCGCGGTCAGCGTTGCGGCAGAGATCGTAGCAGTACGGCGCAAAGCAACCTCGGATTGGCGCGCGCTGTCGATGTCCGTCTTCGCTCACGAAGAGACAAGGGCGCTGCTGCCGTGACTCTGGGACGGTTACAGGGCGAAGCAGCTTCAACGCGGGCGGGGCTGAAGGCCCCGCGCAGGCTGAAGCCTGCCCCACCACGCGGGCCTGCCCCACCACGACCGGGTGTAGGTGTGTCGTGACAAGCTCCAACGAAAAGATGGCTTGCGCCGCCGTGATCCTCGCGGCCGGGGCCTCCTCGCGCATGGGCACGCCCAAAGCCCTGCTCGACGCGGGGGCGGGCGAATGCTTTCTCGATCGCCTGGCAGGCACGTTTCTGGATGCCGGCTGCGCCGTCTATGTCGTGCTCGGCGAACAGGCGGACGTAATCGAGCAGGCCAGCCGGTCGGAGCGGGGCAGTCCGGTTCGTGCTTAATCCGGATCCGTCACGCGGCCAGCTCAGTTCTCTGCAGTGCGGACTTCGTGCCGTCGAGCCAGGAGCCGACGCGATTTTCTTTACGCCAGTCGATGCGCCGGGCATTTCCCAGGAGACGATTCTGGTATTGAAGGACATGCTGGCAGGGATGGATTTCGCGATTCCGATTTACGAAGGCAAACGCGGTCATCCAGTGTTGATGCGAGCCGCGTGCGCGCCGGAGTTTCTGGCGCTGCCCGACGGCGCGTCGGCCCGCGACATCCTGCATACCCGGCGGGCCAGGACGCGGTATGTGGAAGTGGCAGACCCCGCGATTCTCGACGATATCGACGATCCGGAAGACTACGCGCGCTGGCGCGGCGGCAGCTTGAGCGGCCGCAAGACGGTGAGCCGATGAGCGAGCCGACCACACAGCCGTCCGCCGCCATCGGAACCACGCCGATTCGGAAGCGTTGGTTTCGTCCCGGCCGGATTCTCATGGTCCTGCTGGGCTTTGCGCTGCTCTACGGTTTTGCGGTGTTCTACGGCCCGTCGGTCACGGCGACCCGCTATGAAGGCGACCTGAAGCGAGAGTTGGAGCGGGTGCTGGGCCGCCAGGTAGAACTGCGCGACGTCCGTTATAGCTTCTATCCCTCGCCGGGCCTTTCGGCGAAAGACCTGGTGATTCACGAGTCGCCAACCTTCGGCATCGAACCGCTGGCCTACGTCGGAGAAATCCGCGTGGGTGTGCGCTGGCTGGCGCTTTTGGCCGGCCGGCTTGAATGTTCCTCGGTGCGGCTGGGGGACGCTAGCCTGAACGTCGCGCGGACAGAGGAGGCTGGCTGGAACTTCGCCGTGTTCCTCTCGCACATTACCGCGGGCCTGAAGGGCGGAGCGCACGCGCCCGCGATACAGATTCGCGACGGGCGTATCAATTTTCGAGACGGAGTTCGAAAGTCGCCGTTCTTCCTGAATGCGGTGGATCTGGACATCAATGCGCCCGACGCGCCGGGTGACGAGTCGTCCTGGACTTACGAGGCTTCTCCCGCGCGTACGGACCGTTCGGAGCAGGGCTTTGGCCGGCTGTCGGGATCCGGGACTTGGCGCCCCTCGGGAGGGAAGAACGGTATCCTCGATCTGGACCTGGAGTTGGAACGCAGCGTCATCTCCGAGGTGGCGATTCTGATCACTGGCGGCGACCCGGGTGTGCAAGGGCGTCTCAGCTCGCGGGCCCACTTGTCTGGCCCCTTGGATCAGGTCCAACTGCGCGGCACTTTGCGGCTCGGCGACTTGCAGCGGCCGTCGCTGTTCGGCGTGCGAGGACGCGACTGGGCGATCCCCTACGAAGGAATCCTCAACCTGAATGCGCAGACCGTCGAGGTGAGCACCGCCGCTCCCAAGAATGGCGAAGTGCTGCCGGTGAACGTGCGGCTGACGGCCCAGGAATTCTACACGCGGCCGAATTGGAAGGCGCGGTTCCTGCTGGACGGGCTGCCGGCCTCGACCCTCCTGGAAATGGCCACGCGGCTCGGATCGAAAATCCCTCCGGCATTGAGCGTTGACGGCACGCTCAGCGGCTCTTTCGACTTCGGTTCGGCGTCTCCAGCCCAGGGCGAAATCGAGTTGCGCAATGGCGCTTTGCGCTTGGGCGAGACTGGTCCCTATCGTATCGAGCCGGCGCAGTTTTCTCTGGATGGAAGCCAGGTGACGCTCCAGCCCGGGTACGCTGACGTTGGCCTCGGGCGGCGCCGGCGGGATTGAAGGCGAATGGGACGTCGCCAACGGCCGGCTCGACATTCGCTCGACGCTGAAGGACTCCAGCCTGAAGGATCTGCGCTCGGCGCTTTCGGCATTCTCCGCCCTGCCCAAGGTGCCTGGCATCGACGCCTGTGCGGACGGCAAGCTCGACGGCGATTTGCGCTTCGAACGAACCGAAGAGGGCGCAGCGCTCGCATCTGCCGGGCCGGGCCTGCCGCGGGACGCGGATGTCAACGCGCGCTGGAGCGGCACATTGCGAGTAACGGATCTGCGGTGCGCACTGGATGGCGCATCCGCCCCGCTGCTTGTCGACCATGGCCAACTGACCATCGCGGCCGCCGCGTGGCGTCTGCGTCGCGCGGCGGGCCATCTGGGTCGCAGTCGGCTGGACCGGCGAAGCGTCCTGGCAGCCGCCGGCGGATCGCCCCGCGCCGGATTGCCGCAACCCCAGTCCATTTCGTTGCAGCCGTCGACGCGTTGCAGGCCAGAGACGTCGAACGACTGTTCCGGCCGGCTCTCGCCTACAGGGAAGGGCTACTGGCTCGTACGCTCTCCTTCCGCAAAACCCCTCCACCCGAGTGGCTGGCTTCCCGGCGCTGGGAAGGCCGGATTACGGCTGGAGAATTCGCTCTGGCCGGTCAGAAATTCTCCAAGCTGAATGCGCGCCTGGTGTGGAACGGCGCATCTATCGATTTGGCCGAGGTCTCAGCGGTGCAATCGGGCGGACTCATATCGGGCCGCGGTTTCGTACGTGCGGGACCGGACGGGCCGACCTATGAACTTCGCGGCGTCTTCGATTCCCTGAGTTGGGAGGGACATGGGACGGTTGAGGGCGAGTTCGGGCTGAAGGCGGCCGGACTCGGCGACGAACTGCTCGATTCGCTCAACGCGACGGGCCAGGTGAGTTCCAAGCGTCTCGAAATGGGCGGCGATACGTTCGAGCAGGTGGCCGCGGATTTCGATTACGACGGCTCGCGCCAGCCCTTGCGGCTGCGCCTCTCGGGGGCAACGGCTATCTGTGGACGACGTTCCGTTGCTCGGATCCGGAGGCTCCGCCGGCGACAATCGCTGGCGCGCTGAGTTGGGCGCTGGCGCCCGCACTTTTAAGCTTTCCGGTTCGTTTCCTCCATTTCGTCTGGATACCGATAGCGGCGCGGACCCGCACGCAAGGTAGAATTCATTACAGGGTTTCCGCACAAAAGGAAGCCTGGGCAGGTCACTATGGATCAAATTCCGACGACCGAAATCGATTTCGTAGCACAGGAGCAGGAACTGCTCCGGTCACAACTGGCCGCCGCCTGGCAACTCCAGATCGAACGAGTAGAAGAACAGCTTCGCCAGGACTGGCAAACGCTGCTCGGAATTATTGTCGACGAGCGGTTTGCCGAGTTCAGCCGCCGTTTTGAGGCGGAAATGCGCGCGGCCCGCGATGGCCGCACGGCCGAGCAGGACGCACTGGTTGCTTCCGACGCGCGATTGAAATGGAGCGATCAGCTCAGCCAGATCGCGCGCCGTCTCGATCAGGCGGATGACATGGCGGCTTGGACCGCGGCATTGCTCGACGGCGCGGTCGCGGTGGGACCTCACGCGTTTCTGTTCAGCCTGCTCTCCGGCGAGGTCGTATTCGAAGGATCGCGGGTCCCGGAGGGAGAGGCGTTCCCCGCACTCGACGGCTTGAGGATTCCTTTGGACTCGGCGCCCGCATTCAAGGGAGTCGCGGATTCGCTGGATACCGTGATCGTGCTCGCTAATGCGGGAGAGATCTCCGAGGCTCTGGCGTCGGCTCTGGCGCTGGACGAGACCTGCCGCCTGGCTCTTCTGCCCATCGTGACGGATCGCACCGGCAAGGCACGCCGAGTGGCTGCCGTTCTCGCGATGCCGGGGGACCGGACGCCCGCCGATATCCCGGCGCTTGAGTTGCTCGCGTCCATCGCGGGACTTTCGCTGGACGTGCGGCAGACCGCGCAGAAGGCCGCCGTGACGGTCCCCGCTGGACAGTTGCTCGGGATCGTGCCCTCGGCGGAGACCAAGCCGCCAATTCACGTTGTTGTGGACACCGCGAGACTTACGAGGGAAGCGCAGGACGCCCATGCGCGGGCCCAGCGCTTCGCGCGCGTGCGAGTTGCCGAAATGCGGCTCTACCGCGCTCAGGCAGTGAAAGAAGGCAGGGAGAATCGGAATCTCTTTGCGGCTCTGCAAAGCGAGATCGAGTCGGGCCGGGAACAATACCGGCAGGACTTCCTCTCCACGCCGACGATGATCGATTACTTTCATGTGGAATTGGTGCGTACTCTAGCGAATGATGATGCGTCGATGCTGGGTCCGGATTATCCCGGCCCTTTGGCTTAACGCCGCAATCGCCTCGCAACTCCCGCAACCCGCGGCGGGCGGTTTGCGCCTGCTGGCCGAAGGCTCCGAATCTTTAGAAGCGCGGCGTTTACCTCAAGCCATTCACGCGTTGACCTCGGCACGGGACGCGGTGCCGCAGCTCCGCGACTACGCGTCGTATTTCCTGGCTCAGGCGCATTACCGAGCCAGGGAATACGCGGAATCGTCCGCGGCCGCGGAACAGGTAGTCGCCTTCCAGCCGCTCTCTCCTCTCGCGGGCCGGGCCGCGGTTCTGGGCGCGAGAGCCTGGCTCGAACTGGATCAGCCGCGCAAGGCGCTCGCGTTGTTGGCGCGGGTGGACGAGGATTCTCTGCCCGCTCCGGAAACGCAACTCGTGCGCGCCCTCGCGCTGGAGGCGGCCGGCTCGCCCCTGGATGCCGCCGCCGATTTCCAGAAGGTCTACTTCCTCTACCCGGAGTCCGCGGAGGCGAAAGAAGCCTATGAAGGGTTTGGCCGGCTGCGCTTGGCTCTGGCAGCCGCGTATCCGGAACCTTCGGCGGATTTGCGGTTGGAACGCGCCGGCCGACTGCGCGACGCGGGCGAGATTTCCGATGCCCGCAAGGAATACGATTCCATCGCGGCGGAGTTCGATGGAGCGCCGCGCGATCTCGCCCGCCTGCGCATCGCAGCCCTGCCCTATTTTGCGGGGGAAGGCGCCACCGCGCTCGCGCGATTGGGATCTTTAGGCCGGCAGGCAGGCGAAGTTGAGGCAGAGCGGCTGTACTACATGGTCCAGTGCTACCGGCGGTTGGAGCGTGATGACGAGATGTCCGCTACGCTGGATGCGCTGGCCTCCGCCGCTCCCGGCTCGCCCTGGCGTCTGAAGGCGCTGAGCGCGGGTTCCAGCCGGTTTCTGGTGAAAGACGATCCACGCCAGCAGACGGTATTCACGGCCTGCGCCGAGTCGTTCCCGGACGCTCCAGAGGCCGGCATGTGCAGTTGGCACGCCGCCTGGTGGGCTTACCGTCACCGCGACTCGAGCGCCGCCCAACTTCTTCGCCAGCACCTGAAACTCTATCCGGGCTCGGAGAAATCGGGCGCCGCCGTGTTCTATCTCGGACGTCTGGCGGCGAAGTCCGGCGACGGGTCGGCGGCTCTGGCGTGGTACCGCTTTCTGTCCCATCGCTACCCGAATTATTACTACACCTACGGCGCGCGAGCCGACTTGCGCGCTCTGGAAGCCCGGCATGTTCAGCCCTCACGGCAAGTGGAGGAGTTTCTCGCCTCCGTCCAGTTCCCCGAACGGCCCGTCAAGGCGGACTTCACGCCCGATGCGGCCACGTCCAAGCGAATCGAGCGGGCGCGGCTGCTGAGTCGCGCGGATCTCGACACCTGGGCGGAGAGCGAACTCCGCTTCGCCGCCCGGAACGGCGCGCGTCCCTGGCCCGTGGTGCTCGAGCTGGCCGAGATGGCCACCAGCGATGGCGCGCCGGACCGCGCCCTGCGCCACATCAAGTCCGTTATGCCGACCTATCTGTTCGTGCCGCGCGAAGGCGCGCCGGAGCATTTCTGGCGGCTGGCATTCCCCATGCCGTACCGCTCGCTGGTGGTGAAGTACGCTACCCAGGCCGGATTGGATCCATTCCTGGTGGCCGCCCTGATCCGGCAGGAATCCGAATTCAATCCGAAAGCAATCTCGTCGTCGAAAGCTGTCGGCCTGATGCAGATCATGCCGGCCGTCGGGCGTGAGCTCGCCCGCAAAGTCTCTGTCCGGGGCTTCCGGGCCTCGCAACTGACCCGGCCCGAGATCAATATCCGCCTCGGCACGTATTACTTCCGTCGCCTGCTCGATTCCTGTGACGGCAGGATGGAGGATGCCTTGGCGGCATACAACGCCGGGCACAGCAGGGTGGTGCTGTGGCGGGGCTGGGGGCCTTATGAGGAGACCAGCGAGTTCGCCGAAACCATCCCATTCACCCAGACTCGGGACTACGTCCAGATCATCCTGCGCAACGCCGAACTTTACCGCTGGCTGTACGCCTCGGAGCCGGTCGTTCCGGAGACGGCCGTGGCGTCTAAGGCGCCATTGAAGGGCGCCGTGGAGGTCGCTGAAAAGCGCGCCGCCGCGGGTTCTTCGGTCTCCAGGAAGCCTGCACAGCATGCTGGGCGGACATCGAAGAAGAAGCGGACTGGTGCGGTCTCCGCCACTCCAGGAAAATCCTCAACCCATGCCGCCAAGGTCTCCAGGAAGGCCCCGAAAAAGAGTGCTGAAGAGTCCTCCGGCGAATCCGACAAGCCGGTCTCGAAATCTCCGAAGGCGAAGAAAAAGCGCTCTATCCAGCCCACTTCATGATCCGCCCAACTTGGAGGGTGTGTCAGACCTGACGCACTCCCCAATCTAATCCATAAAGTAAAGGATTACCCCACTGGATGGCTTCATTTTCCGTATATCGTTGGAACTGAAACGGACAATTTACTTTTTTTTGCCGAATTCGTGTGAGAACCTTATAGAAGATCCACACTGAACTGTCAGTGACGGTAACGCGGTTCGCCCCGATCCACGGAGATCGGAGCCAGACGCCGGAGGTAAATCTGAAGATGGTGCCTAATTTTTTGCTGGAAGAAATTGTGGTCCGGCAAGATGGTGCCGGGCTGCCAATCGATCTGGGAGACTCACGCCCGGAATTCCTGAATCTGACCCTTGGAATCACGCGAATCATCGAACAAGAGAGCCTGGACCTCTCAATTTGGGCATCGGCAGACGGCGAAAATTGGGGAGAGAAGCCCGTCGTCGCGTTTCCGCAGAAGTTTTACTGCGGCGTATACACCTTGCTGGTGGACCTGACTCGCCACCCCGACGCAAAGTACCTGCGCGCACAGTGGAAAGTCAATCGGTGGGGCAAGGGCGAACAAAAACCGCTGTTCGGCTTGTACCTCTTCGCCCAACCGTCTAAAGTCCCTGCTTACGCTATGCCCGCCTCTGCCTGAACGGCAGCTACCCTGACGCGCCATGCGTTTCCCCATGTGGGTTTCCACTGGCGCTGCGAGCAACAAAGAGTCCTGACATCCGGCCGTAGAGCCGCAGGTTTTCACGACGCGGGAACGATGCTGCGGCGCAAGTGCGCCGAGGGGGAAGCCGTTCTCGCTCAATGCCCGCCAATTTGCGATAACTATGGCCATTCCCGGATCGCCGGGAATGGCCATCGTTTTGAGAGCCGCCCGTGCGAGAGATCCTGCGTCGCCAGGCGCCTGCGATTCGTCCGGACATCCGCGCGGCCCTTGCTATAATCGTCAGTTAACTCTCATGCGCTGGTTGGGATTCGGCTTGTTGCTGGCAGGGTGGCTGCTCGTAATCGCGGCGCTGATCCTGCTCGCCGGAGCGCCCGCGCAAGTGGCTTTCCTGCTGGCCGGACTGGCCGTCGAAGCGCTGGGTCTGGTCTTCGTGGTGCGATCCCATCTGATCCCGCGCCGGAGAAGCGCGTGAGCCCCCCAACACTATCCGAAACCTCCGCCGTCGTATGTCTGTTGTGCCTGCTGCTGACGCCGTGCGCGGGCGCGGGGCTGGCCCTCATCAACACCGGCCTGGGGCGTTCGCGCAACGCGGCGCACTCGATTCTTAGCGCACTCTGCGCCGTGGCGGTCGCCGCGCTGGTTTACACTGCGGCCGGCTCGTGCTGGATGGGCTTCGCCGGACATCCGGCGCATGCGCTGATGTTGGGAGGCAAGAGCTGGGGCTGGTTGGGCGCCGAGTCTCCGTTCTTCCTGAAACTGGCGCTAAACGGCGAGCGGGAGACGTTGACCGCGCTGTTCGGTCTGATGGGCGCGGCGCTGGCGGCGCTGATTCCACTCAGCAGCGGAGCGGACCGGTGGCGGCTGAGCGCGAGCTGCCTGTCGGCCGGAGTCATGGCGGGCATCACCTATCCTCTGTTCGCGCATTGGACCTGGGGCGGCGGCTGGCTGGAGGCGCTGGGACGCAATTACGGCTTCGGCCGCGGCTTCCTCGATTGTGGCGGCGCGGCGGCGATTCAGACCGTAGGCGGACTGACGGCGCTGTCGATGGCGTGGATCCTGGGTCCGCGGCGCGGCAAGTACAACGCTGGCGCCATGCCGTTGGCGATCCCCGGTCACAATGCGGTGTTCGTGGTGTTCGGATGCTTTCTGGCCTGGGTGGGCTGGATCGGGTTGGACGGCGCGGGCGCGAGTCTGTTCGCCGGCGCGGGCATACCTCAGGTCGCGCTGGCGGCGCTGAATGCGACCCTTGGCGCAGCGGCTTCGGCGCTGACGGCTGCTGCGCTGACACGCTCTCGCTTCGGCACGACCGATGCGTCGCTCACCGCGAATGCGTGGGTCGCGGGTCTGGTGGCCACCAGCGCGGGCTGCGCGTTCATGGCGCCGCTGGCCAGCATCTTGATCGGAGTGGCCGGCGGCGCTCTGGTGGTGTTCGCGGTTGACTGGCTGGAACTGCGGCTAACCATCGACGATCCGGGCGGCGCTATCGCCGTGCACGGGCTCAACGGGCTCTGGGGCCTCCTGGCGGCAGGCTGGTTTGCGCGATTCCCCGGCGGCGTCAGCGACGCGGGCCAGACGATGGCGCAGATCGCCGGTATCGCCACTCTGATCGGCTTCGTGTTGCCGCTGACTTATGGATTGAATCGCTTGCAGAACCGTTTCCGTCCCCAGCGCGTAAGGCCCGAGAGCGAACGGCAGGGCCTCGACCTGTCGGAGCTGGGCGCGAGCGCCTATCCCGACCTCATAACGCACAGCGACGATCTGTGAAGCTGCCGCCCTGGGAACGCCGATCTCCAGATCGGCTCCGAACGCCCGCGTGAGCGGCAACTCAAATGCGCATCGACGCGCCCGCCAGTTGCCGGCAGTCGAAATCTGGCCGGATGGAGCCGATCTGGAGATCGGCGTTCCCAGGGCGCAGCCTCCTCTACAGTTCCGGCAGTTCTACCGCTTCGCCAGCCAGAACATCAGGCCGAAGATCACGATGGGGATCAGCGCCATGCCGACGTAGAACAGCACTTGCTGGCCGCGGGGCGATTTACGCGTCTTCCAGCTGCGCAGTTCTTCGCGGTCCTCGACGCCGACCTCATCCAAGTGCTCCAAATCCCAGGCGAATTCGTTCGCCGTGGAGTAGCGGTTCTGCGGCTCGCGCTCGATGGCGCGGTAGATCACTTCCTGCAGTTGGGGCGAGACCTCGGGGTTCAATTCGCGCGGTGGCACGGGGTTGTTGAGCAGCCGGTCGTTCATGATGGCGAAAGGGTTGGGACCCTTGAAGGGCGTATCTCCCGTCACCATTTCGTAGAGCATCACACCGAGGGCGTAGATGTCGCTGCGGCCGTCACCGCGCCGGCCCCGCACCTGCTCGGGGGCGATGTAGTCGGGCGAGCCCATGAGCTGCGAGAGCTTCCCGAACGTCAGGCGGCGGGCGCCATCGCTAGAGGCAATGCCGAAGTCGATCAGCTTGATTCGGTCCTGGTCGTCCAGCATGATGTTCTCGGGCTTCAGGTCGCGGTGCACAACGCCGTTGCGGTGGATGTAGTCCAGCGCGTCGCAGATTTCGATGATGAGCTTGATCGCGCGGTCGAAGGGCAGGCGCTTCCGCTCGTGGAGCACGATCCGCAGCAGCTTCCCCTCCACCCACTCCATGGCCAGGTAGACGCGGCTGTGATTGGTGTCCTCGTAGACCTTCATCACGCTCGGGTGGTCGAGCTTGCGGCCAATCACGCCTTCCAGTTGGAAGCGTTCGAATAAAACCGGGTCGGACTCCATCTCCATGTGGGGGATCTTGAGAGCGACCTGCATGCCGTTGCGCAGGTCGGTGGCGCGATAGATCGACGCCATGCCGCTGCGGGCAACGAGGTTTTCTATGCGGTAGTTGTCGAGTTGATCGCCGGGATGGAGACTCATGTTCGAGCGTGTTTTCGCAGAGGGCTTACGCGTGGCGGCATGGCATCAGCGCAGTTTGTATGGCCGCCCGCGATACATCCCAACGCGTTCCACACTCTTTACCCGGATGATTTGAACGCTAATATTATCACTGCCGTCCCGCTCGTTGGCAAGCGAGACCAGAATTCGCGCGGCGGAGCTCAGATCTCGTCCTGCGCCGCCGGCGAGAGCGGCAATTTCGGACGCCTCCACCGATCCGTGCAGGCCGTCGCAGCAAAGCACGAAAACGTCGCCGGCCAGCACCTGATGCTCGCTCGTGTCGGGGTTGAGAAACAGATCCGCCCCAAGCGAGCGGCTCAGGATGTGGCGCTTCTCGGACGCGGCCGCCTCCTTCGCCGAAATCAGTCCCAGCTTGAGCTGATCGTTTACCCAGGTGTGATCGCGCGTGAGCAACGCGATGATCCCGCTGGCGGATGTGATAGCAGCGCGAGTCGCCGGCATGCGCGACCACGGCGCGATCATGCCGCAGCGCCAGGGCCACGAGGGTGGTCGCCATGTTGACGCCGCCGGGAGCGGCGGCTCGCCCCGTCTCGTAGACGTGTTGATTGGCTTGGCGGACCAGCCGCGTCATGAGTTGCTGGAGGGGTTCGCCGTCGGGCGCTTTCTCAAAACTCGCTAGCAGGCGTGTGACCGCGGCCCGGGATGCAACTTCGCCGCGTTCCTGGCCGCCAACGCCATCGGCTAACGCGAACAGGCAGCCATGGGAATCGGCCTTTTCGGGATCGGACGGCACGTACTCGCCGACGCAATCTTCGTTGAGGTCACGCAATTTCCCGTTGTCGGAAAGGTGCGCGGATTCGACGTCCAACATGGAGGCTTTCCTACTTTCGGGCTCGACGGGGCCCTGTGCGTCCAACAGCAAAACCGGCCTCCTCATCGCCAAAACAAGAAGCTCTCATCAAATGGAAACCGGGCGGGCAATACTGACCCGCCCGGCGGAGAGACACAGCCTGAATTCCGGCTTAAGCCGAGACTGCGCCAGCGCGGGACTCCACCATGGTCGTGCGGCCCTTCTTCTTACTGCTGGTCATGAAGTAGACGCCGCCGTAGATGGCCCACACCAGGGCGATGCCCAGAGCTCCGAAGGGCTCCATCTTGGTGCCATAGCCGAGGAAGGGGCCGATCAGGTAGAAGATCATGCAGCCCAGGTTCGCGACCAAGCCGAACATTGGGATGAGCAGATGCTTCAGGACGTTGAATTTCGGATGGCCGTGGAAGCCAACCATGCAGATTACGCAACTGAGCGCGTACAGCAGGAACGTGCCGAAGTTCGAGGCGAGAGTGATCATCAGCAGCGTATTGGGCAGTGCGGCCATCTTGTCGTGCGAAAGTATAGCCGAAGCTGGAGAAGAAGCCCTGCGGGAGAGCCTTGATGTCCGCATCCTTGGGTGCGCGGGCGTCTCCGAAAGCAATGGAGACGGCGATGCAGCCGACGACGGCCGAGATGATGGCCAGCGTCCAGATGGCGCGGTGCGGGGTCAGGTTCTTGGAGTGGAGCAGGCCGAAGTGTTCGGGCACTTCCTCGTCCTTGCCCATCGCGTAGGTGACGCGGGCGCCGGTATTCATGCAACTCAGCGTAGTGCCGATGATCGCCAGGAACACCGTGAACGCCTGGATGAGCATGAAGGTCTCGGCCATTGCCCGGGCCGAACAGAGCGTCCCCGACCATGATCATCATGTCGCCGATGGGCGCCGCCGAGCCCTGCGCGCTCACCATTGTGTACCCGCTGTTCAGAAAGTAGTTGGCCGCGAAGTACTCGATCAGGTAACAGAAGGCGCCCTGAATGAGCAGCGAAGTGACCACCGCGATGGGCACGTCGCGTTTGGGATTCTTCGCCTCGCCACCCATGGCGGTCACCGATTCGAAGCCGACCAGGATGAGGATGGCCACCGTGGCCTGTACGAACATCCAGCCGAAGTTGTGGACGCCGATGACCGAGGCCGCGTTGGGGTGTGCGAGGAAGTTGCCTGAGGCGGCATCCTTCTCGGTGTAATCGATCCGGAACGGCACGGGCTTGCCGGCTGCGTCAAGCACGGGCTTGGGGACGCCGGCCGCATCGCGCACGATCACGTCGGCGGGCTTGCCTTCGACTAGCTTCTTCTCGGTCTGGAACTGATAGGTGTAGGCCTCGCTCGTTGACGAATCGAACTGGTAGGCGATGCTGCCCGGGGGATGGTTCATGCGGTAACCGATAGCCATCACCGAGAACACCAGCAGCGCGCTGATCTGAATCACGTTGATCGCGATGTTGACCGACGTCGATCCGTTGACGCCCCTGGACGCGATCCACGCGATGGCGAAGCTGAAGACGACCGCGACTAGTCATCATGAACATCGGGCCCGGCAGGGAGGCGCTCATGAAGTTCGGCCACAGGGTGCCGGCCAGGTAGCCCACCAGCACGCCCATGACCGCCGACCATCACGCCAGGGTAGATCCAGTAGTACAGGTGCGAGCCCCAGCCGACGATGAATTTCGACAGGCGGGCGTAGCGCCAGGCCTTGTCGTGATTCAGAAACGACTGTTCGGCGAAGTAGTACGAGCTACCCGTGCCGGGGTAGAGCTTGCTGAGCTCCGCGTAGCAAACCGCTGTGGCCAGGCACAGCAGTAATGCCAGCACGATGCCAGCCCACATCGATGGGCCGGTGACACCCGTCCCCGCCTGGATGATGAAAGTGAGCCAGAGAAAGGCGCCGGGTGCGATGAGCGCCATTGCGTTCATCGTCAGACCGGTCAGACCTAACGTGGGTTGCATTGTAGGTGCGTCATTTTCCGCCATGAACAAACTCCCTTAGTTTCTGAATGGGCCGGCGGCGATATGCGCGCTGCCGGCGGTTGGGTTTGGCTTGAAACGAGAGCGAGCTACGGGGGGCGTAAGCCGACGGGGCTTTGTTTGTTGATCATAGCTTCAGGCGCCGCGAGTTTACTAATAGAAAATTTCCATTCACCCTATAAGTTGGCGAATTCGCCTTGGGACACGTGGCGGGCAGGAGTAATACTTAAGCTTGGAATCACGCATGGATCGCACTCCCGAGTTCGCCAGACGTTCAATCACGCCGGGCGCGGACGCTCGTCTTCGCTTGCAGGACAGCCCTGCATGGCTCGCCGCGCGGGAAGAGTTTTTCGCTTCCGGCGACGTGCGTGCGGCGCATGCGGCGCTCTCGGGAATGATCGAACGCGCGGTGCTCGACGCATACTCCGCCGCGTTTGAAACCGCGGCTCCGGGCACCCCGCCTCCGGCCACCGCCCTGTTGGCGCTCGGCGCGTTCGGGCGCGCCGAACTGCTGCCCTATTCCGAAGTTGAAGTTCTTGTGCTTTACAACTCGGAGACGGCTGCTCCCGCGCTGAAGGAGAATCTGGCGGAGTTCTCGCGTCTGCTGTGGGACTTGGGGCTCCGGCTGAATCACTCGGCGCGCCCGCTCGCCGACGCGCAGGAGGTGCGCGAACAGAGCCTCGATTTCACGCTAGCTCTGCTCGATCGGCGTCCGCTGTCCGGCGACGCAGGGCTACTCGAGAAGTTCACCGCGCGGCTTGCGCCGGCGCTTGTCAAACATGCGCCCCGGTTGATCCAGCACGCCTGCGAGCTGGCGCGGACGCGCCATGCCCGTCACGCCGAAACGCCCTACCATCTGGAGCCAGACGTTTGCTCCGCGCCGGGAGGGCTGCGCGATCTCGAACTTCTGCGCCAACTGGGAACGCTCGCGCCCGACCGGTACCCGCCCCACGATGTGCTGGCAGGGCCGCCGTCGATTGCCGCCATGCTGTGCTGCTTCCTGCAGTTCCATCGCGGCGTCGGCGACACCGTGTTCGACTACAACGCGCAGGCCGATATCGCGGCGCTGGGGCTGGCGGCGGGACGCGATGGCCGAACCATCATGCGGGATTACCTCGGCCAGGCCGCCGGCGTGTACCGGGATGCGTACCACGTGCTCGACACCGTGGAGCGCGCCGCGTCGAGCTTGCCCGGCGATCTTGAAGCCAGGACAGCGCGCCTCTCCAACAGCGAGTTCAGCGTGCTGCGCGGGCGCGTCTTCCTGCGCAATCCCGGGCAGATCGAGACCACCGCGGGACTGCTGCCGCGGCTGGTTGAATTCGTCGCCCGGCACGGCATTCCACTGGCAGCCGAGACCGAGCGCCGCCTGCAGGCTGTGCGCAACTCGCTCGGCGCGGATCTGAGTCTGTCCACGCCCTTGTGGCCCGCGCTACGGGACGCCTTCTCACAGCCGAACATTGGACTGGCGCTCCGGTCGATGCAACGCGCCGGGCTTTTGACGCTGTTTCTGCCAGAACTCGCCGGACTGGAGCGGCTGGCCGTGCCTGACACGGCGCGGCGCTTCACGACGGAAGAGGAGGCACTGCGATCGGTTGAACAAGTAGATCGATTACGCGGCGCGACCGAGGGCGCCGCCAAGCGCTTTGCCGATTTGCTGGCGGAATTGGACCGGCTCGCGATCCTGCCGTTCGCCCTGCTTTACGCCGATTCCGGCGCGGGAACCTCGGAGCCCGCGGCGCGTTCTTTGGAACTCGCTCGCGAGGCTGCGGCGCGCCTTGGCATGAGCGCGGAGGAGCAGGCCGCCGTCGAGTTCCTGGTCATGCATCAGGCAGATTTCGCGGAGGTTACCAAGGGGCTCGACTTGGGAGACCCGGCGACCGCGCGCACGCTGGCCGGGCGCGCCGGGACGGTCGAGAACCTCAAGCAGCTCGCCATGCTGACCTTCGCGCGGCATTCCGTGCTCAAGCCCGATTCCGGCACGGCCTGGCGCGTGGAGCAGATTTGGCGCGCCTACCTCACTGTCCAGCACGAGCTTGCGCGCGAGTTGGAGACGGACAGAATTCAGGATGTCCCCGCGGACCCGAAGCTGCGTTCCGCCTTCCTGGTAGGCTTTCCCGTGCGCTATCTGCGCGCGCACTCGAGCGCCGAGATCCAGTCCCACATCGACCTGTACGAGGTCAGCCGCCCGACTGGTGTCGCGGTCCGTCTCGATCATATCGAGGGCGCGTGGCGGTTGACGGTGGTCGCGCTCGACCGGCCGGCCCTATTTGCTTCCTTCGCCGGCGCCATCTCCAGCTTTGGGCTGGACATCCTGAAGGCCGAGGCGTTTTCGAATGCTTCCGGCATCATTCTGGACACTTTTCTGTTTGCAGATCCCAAGCAGGCACTGGAACGCAATCCGAGTGAGGTTGACCGGCTGCGCGATCTCGTGCGCCGCGTTGCGCTTGGCAAGACCGACGCTCAGCGGCTGCTGCGAAACCGTCCAATGGAACCGGAGCCTAAGAAGCGCGCAGTGCCGCCGGAGGTCCTGTTCGACTCGGAGGCCTCGCCAACGGCGACGTTGGTCGAGATCAACGCGAACGACCGCACTGGGCTGCTATACAGCCTGGCGAGCGTGTTCTCATCGATCGGCTGCAACATCGGCGTGGTGCTGATCGACACCAAGGGCCACCGCGCCTTCGACGTCTTCTACGTTTCGTACAAGGGCAGTAAGCTGACGGACGAGATGCAGGAGATCTTGAAAGATAAGCTGATCGCCGCCTGCTAAGCGAGTAGCGGGCGTTCAGGGAATCGCGAGCCTGTTACAGCCTGTTGATCAGGCTGGCCACGTATCCGCCGCCGAAGCCGTTGTCGATGTTGACCACCGTCACGTTGCTGGCGCAACTGTTCAACATACTGAGCAAGGAAGCGAGCCCGTGGAAATGCGCGCCGTAGCCGACGCTGGTCGGCACGGCAATCACAGGGCAACTCACCAGGCCGCCGACGACGCTCGGCAGCGCGCCTTCCATTCCGGCGCAGACTACGATGACCCGCGCGTTCTTGAAGTCGTCCAGATGCCCGAACAGCCGATGGATGCCGGCCACGCCGACGTCCTGCACCAGCACTACTTCATTGCCCATGATCTCGGCCGTGACCACAGCTTCCTCGGCCACGGGCAGGTCGGTGGTACCGGCGCTGACTACCGCCAGTTTGCCCTTGCCGAGCTGCTTCTTGTCGCGAAACACACGCAGCGCGCCGGAGCGCGGGAAGTATTCCGCTTCGGGGAACTTCTCCTTCACCAGAGCATAGGCTTCCGGCGTGGTGCGTGTTGCCAAGACGTTTGAACTCCGCGCTAGCAGCCGCCCCGCGATGGTGGCCACTTCCTCGGGAGTCTTGCCCTTGCCGAAAATCACCTCCGGCATGCCAACGCGGATCTCGCGATGGTGATCGATATTGGCGAAGCCCAGGTCTTCGTAAGGCAGATGCCGCAACCGGTCCAACGCCTCGTCGACTTCCAACCCGCCCGCGCGCACTTCTTCGAGCAACGACTTCAGATGATCCCTGTCCATTCCTACTCCCGCCCGCGTTCGTCGTGGCGCACGCTTCAGCGTGCCGTGGTGGCATTCATGCCGCCATCTGTCGGATGTCGAGATGAATCTCGCCACGGCACGCTGAAGCGTGCGCCACAGACTCCGTCTCCCCACTATTGTCTCAACAGTCTGCCGCCCGACTTAGAACTCGATCACCTGGCCCTTGCGGAGCCCGTGTTTCGCAGCCTGTCCCGCGCCGAGTTCCAGGACGAACATCGCCATTTCATGGCCACCATAGGACGGGCAAGTCTCCGTATCCGGCGGGCACGGAGGCACCTTCGGGGCGATCTCGACGATCCGCCGGTCTTTGTCCATCCAGATCATGTCCAACGAAATCTTGCAGTTCTTCATCCAGTACGGATAGAACGATTCCGCGTTGTGGAAGAAAATCATGCCGCGGTCCTCGGCCAAAGATTCGCGGTACATCAGACCTTGGGCCAACTGTTCGGGACGCACCGCGGTCTCGGCCACAACCACCTTGCCGTCGGGCAGTTTCACCTCGCGGGAGTTCAGCGCATTCAGCCCGTCGCTGGAGCCTCCGCCGCACCCGGTCAGAGCCGAGGCGGCGGCCAGAGCCAGCAACAGGGCCGATCCATAAGTCCAAAGCAGCTTTCGGGCCATCGAATAAGATAGTAACTGGAACCCGAGTGCCCGCGCACAAGGTTCTGGCGATCCGAAGAACTTCATGGCTACAGCGTCCGCATCCACACTCTGGCGTCGATTCGTTTTGACGCTCGAGATGATCAAGTTCGAACACTCGGTTTTCGCCCTGCCTTTCGCCATGACGGGGGCGCTGCTGGCCTGGCGCGATCTGTCTTACTCCACCGACGGGCTGGCGCTTGCGGCTGCTGTTTATCGTCATCGCGATGGTGAGCGCGCGCTCTGCCGCCATGACGTTCAACCGCCTGCTGGACTCCGATATCGACTCGCGCAATCCGCGTACGAAAATGCGGCAACTCCCGGCCGGCACGCTTGAGCAAGGGTTTCGCCTGGGCCTTTCTCACCGGCAGTTGTCTCGTCTTCGTCGTTGCCGCGGCCGTCCTGGGACCGCTCTGCCTGAAACTCTCGCCGGTAGCCCTCGGCGTCATACTGTTCTACTCCTGGACCAAGCGTTTTACGTCGTCTGTCGCATGTCGTGCTCGGCTTCGCGCTGGGCATAGCGCCGTCGGCCGCCTGGATCGCCATTCGCGGCTCGCTCGATTGGCGCATCGTCTGGCTGACGGCGGCGGTGACGCTATGGACCGCCGGCTTCGACATCATTTATGCTTGCCAGGATTATGAATTCGACCAGCGCGAGGGCCTCTTTTCGCTGCCGGCGCGACTGGGTATTTCGGGTGCGCTATGGGTCGCGAGGCTGTTCCATGTTGCGATGATCGGCAGCCTGGCCGCGCTGGCCGTTTCGCTCAGTCTGGGAATCGCGGCCTGGCTGGGAGTTGCCGTGGTTGCGGCGCTGATTGTCTGGGAGCACCGGCTGGTTCATCCCGGCGACCTGTCGCGCATCGACGCGGCCTTTTTTACCATGAACGGCAATATCAGCGTGCTTTTCTTCGCCTTCTGGGCCGTGGATATCTTATTGCAATGGAGGAGCATATGATCGATCTCCAGCCGCAGATCGAAGACCGCGGCCTGCTGCCGATTCTCGACAAAGTGAAGTCGGGCGAGCGGCTGAGCTACGAAGATGGCGTCCGGCTATACCGTTCGCCCGATCTGCTGGCGGTCGGCTACATGGCTAACATCGTGCGCGAGCGGATGCACGGCAATGTGACGTATTTCAACGTGAACCGCCACATCAACCCGACCGACGTCTGCGTGGCCTCCTGCAAGCTGTGCGCATTCGGCAAGAAGTCCAAGGACCCGACCGCGTACACCATGTCGCTCGAAGAGATCTGGCATCGCGCCGGACTGGGTTACACCGAAGCCATCACCGAGTTCCACATCGTGGGCGGCTTGCATCCGGAACTGACCGTCGACTGGTTCTGCGAAATGCTGCGCGGCCTGAAGCAGCGCTTCCCGAACGTGCACCTCAAGGCGTTCACGATGGTGGAGATCGCCTACTTCGCCAAGCGATTTAAGATGCCGGTGGAGGAAGTGCTTCGCCGTTTGAAGGAAGCAGGCATGGATTCCATGCCCGGGGGCGGGGCAGAGATCTTCAATGAGCGGGTACGCCGCATCATTTGCGATCACAAAATCGACGGCGGCGAGTGGCTCAATATCGCCCGGATCGCTCACAAAATGGGCATCAAGTCGAATTGCACCATGCTCTACGGCCATATCGAGAACGAGGAAGATCGCGCCGACCACCTGGTCAAACTGCGCGAGGTGCAGGACGAGACCGGCGGCTTCGTCACCTACATTCCGCTGGCGTTCCATCCGGATAACACGGCGCTCGAACATGTCGGGCGCACCACGGGCTTCATGGACCTGAAGAACATTGCCGTCGCGCGGCTGATGCTCGACAACATCCCGCACATCAAGGCGTATTGGGTGATGATGACGCCGAAAATCGCGCAGGTCGCGCAGCGTTTCGGCGCGAACGACATCGACGGAACCGTGGTAGAAGAGCGGATCTACCACGATGCCGGCTCCGACGTGGTTCAGGGATTGAGGCGCGGAGAGTTGCTGCGCCTGATCCGGGAAGCGGGCAGGGAACCGGTCGAGCGCGACACGGCCTACCGGCGCGTCGAACGCACCGACGAGACATCGTTCGCCATTCTGGTTTGAGCCGCTGCAGGCGAGACGGCAAGGCTCTTGCCATTCTTGGTCTGTAAGCAACTGATTCTAAGGAAACAAACACAAGAGAAGGGCAAGGCCTTGCCGTCTTATCCGCACAGGGTAACTCGCAGTAGGGCTTGCGTGGTAATGCTTCAGCGCCGCTCCCGGCTTGGTGGGGCAGGCCTTCAGCCTGCGCGGGGCATTCGGCCCCGCAAATGTTCAGCCGGATGGACCGGTTGAAACCGGTCCCTGGAGTCTCTACATATGGGAGCGCGTTTGGCGATGACCGGCTTTGTATCAGGGCATGCCTTCAGGCGTGCCGAACCGTTGCGGAAAAGAATCGGCTTCAGCCGCTGCGAAGGGCGCGAGCGTGCTCGTAATGGCGGGCGAGAGAAGATGTCCTGAGTTCGGCTGAAAGAGCCATGCAGTTCGTCCAGGGTGGATTCTCTTAGCGCTCGTAGCAGGAGTGCGGCGACAGGGGAGAGATCTGGCGGCACGGGTTCTCCGAATGTTGTTTTACCTGGTTGGCAGAGAGGAAAGCAGCGGCGGCTGAAGCCGGGACTGGGGGCGTTCCTGCGGCACGCCTGAAGGCATGCCCTGATACATTGCATACACGTCACTTCGATCCGGCCCCGCTGAGGCCTCGCTGAAATGTAGAAACTCCAGGGACCGGTTGAAACCTGTCCGCGGGCTGAAGACTGCACTACCAGGCTGCGGCGCTACCTGTTTGTACCTGCGCTCAGGATACAATTAGAGTTTGCCTGCAGGCCCGGCTCTCTGCCCCTGAACCTGCCAAGGAACCGACCGCTCTTGATCAATCGTCTCGTCTTCGAAAACCTCCGTCACCGGAAGGTCCGCACTTCACTCAGCGCCTTGTCCATCGGATTCCAGGTCACGATGATTCTGGCTGTCGTGGGCTTAAGCCACGGGATGCTGAAGGATTCCATAGACCGTGCCAGGGGGGTCGGCGCCGATATCTGGGTGAAGCCCCCGGGCGCCTCGATCATCAGCCTCAGCAGCGCCGCGATGCCCGAGAAGCTGATCGACAACTACTTCCTCAAGCAGCCCCACGTGATCCGCGCAGTCGGGTCGTACACCGTCCCCCTGAGCGGCCTGACTACGATCACCGGTATCGACTATCGGAAATTCACCGCATTGAGCGGTCCGTTCAAGTTCATTGAGGGCCGTCCGTTCCAGGGCCAGTACGAAATCATGGTGGACCGCTGGTATTCCGAGACCCATAACAAGCATGTCGGCGACACGGTGCCAGCCCTCGGCATGGATTGGCGCATCTGCGGCGTGGTCGAACCCGGGAAACTGGCGCGTATTTTCGCTCCGCTTGCCACTCTCCAGGACAAGATGAACACTCCGGGAAAGGTCAGCCAGGCCCTCCTGAAGCTCGACGATCCGGCCAATACTCGCGCGGTCATCGCCGCCATGAAGGCCGACCTGGTGGATTACAACATCTACTCCGTTGAGGAACTCGTCAGCCAGTTCTCCATTGAAAACGTGGCAGGACTGAAGGCCTTTATCTACGTGATCATCGGGCTTTCCATCATCATCGGTTTCCTTGTCGTTTCGCTGACAATGTACACGTCCGTTCTGGAGAGGACCCGCGAAATCGGGATTCTGAAGGCGCTTGGCGCATCCCCCGGCGATATCATGGGGCTCCTGGTGCGGGAGACCCTGCTGCTGGCCTTTGCGGGGTGGTTCGCCGGCATTCTGCTCTCGTTTGGGGCAAACTGGGCAATCAACCACTTCGTTCGCGCCAGCCTCCAATCGGTGATCGCCTCTGACTGGTGGTTCAACGTGGCGCTCATCGCCGTGGTGGCATCGCTACTTGGTGCGCTCTATCCGGGCATGCGCGCCGCCCGCCAGGACGCGATCGAAGCCCTGGCCTACGAATAAGGACGAGCATGGCCGATTCCATCATCCAGGTCCAGAATCTACGCAAGATTTACCGGGTCGGCGAACTCGACGTAGCCGCGCTGCGCGGCGCGAATCTCGTAGTCCCGCGTGGCGAATTTTTGGCGATTGTCGGCCCATCCGGCTCGGGCAAGTCGACCCTGTTTAACATCCTCGGCGGTTTGGCCAAGCCCACCTCAGGGACGGTGATTGTCGATGGCCAGGATCTCTCCAGCCTCACGGATTCGGGCCGTACGACCCTGCGCCGCACGAAGGTAGGCTTTGTTTTTCAGCGCTATAACCTGTTGCCGACGCTCACGGCCGAGGGAAATATCCAGATCGCGCGATACATCGCCAGCCACAAGACGGGTCCACTGGAGAACGGCTTCAAAGACCTCCTACGCCTGCTGAAGATCGAGAATCGTCTGGACCACAAGCCGCGCGCCCTGTCGGGCGGCGAGCAGCAGCGGGTGGCCATTGCTCGGGCTCTGGTGAATCATCCGGCGATTCTGCTGGCCGACGAACCAACCGGCAATCTGGATACAGAGAATGCGACCACGGTTCTGGATGTCTTGCGCGACCTGAACGAGCGGTTGGGCCAGACCATCCTGATGATCACCCACAATCCCGAAGCCGCCGCCTACGCGCACCGCACGGTGAGTATGCGCGATGGCAAGGTAATGGAAGCCTGAGCTTGTCACGCTTGGCCGATGGGCGCATCCTGTAAAGGGAAGGACTGATTTGATGGACTGGATAGTACCCCTCCTGGTCGTCGCCGCCTACTTCGTTCTCGTCCGCTGGGTGCTGCCACGCCTGGGCGTCCCCACTTGAATGTCGAACACCTGCGACGTCGAGTCTCGGCGTCCAAACGATCCGAAATCCCCGTCAGTTCCAATCGACTCTAAGCCCGATCTGCCCGCGTAGCATTGTGGCGCGCGCTTGAGCGTGCAGCGTCGACACTCTTGTCGACGTCCGCCTGGCTGGAGTGCCCGCTCCGCAAAAGCGTGCGCCACGAACCCCGGTATTCGGGACAGGCTTGAGAAGCCGATGGTCGCCACCCGTGTGGAGCATTGTGCGTCGGGCCTCTGCATGGATGTTAAAATCAAGAATTGCCTCCTGGGAATTCTTCATTGCCTAAACCTAGAGTCTGCGCGGTCAGTTTCCTGAATACCGTGCCGTTGGCCTATGGTATGGTCCAAGGGCCACAGCGGGAGCTTGTCGACCTGTCATTCGCCGTGCCGAGCGTGTGCGCCGAGCGCGTGGAGGCCGGTGACGCCGACGTTGGACTGGTGCCCGTCATCGAGATGGACCGGCAGGGTCTGACGCCCGTTCCGGGCATCGGCATCGCCTCGCGCGGCGCCGTCCGCAGCATCCTGCTGGTTTCGCGCGTGCCGTTCCGGCGTGTGCGCACGCTGGCCGCCGATATGAACTCGCGCACTTCGGTGATGCTGGCGCGCATCATCCTCTCCCGCTCGTTCGGAGTAGAGCCCGAGGTCACGCCCATGCCCCCCGATCTCGACTCGATGCTGGCCCATGCCGACGCGGCGCTGCTGATCGGCGATGCCGCGCTGGCCGTCGATCCCGAGTCGCTCGGATTGCCGTGGCTCGATCTCGGCCAGCAATGGCTCGATCTCACCGGTCTGCCCTTCGTCTTCGCTCTGTGGGCCGGACCAAAGTCGCAAATCACGCCGGAATTGAGTAAAGTGCTGCACGATTCCTGTTTGTGCGGCCTCGCCGCGCTCGACGGCATCATAGAAGAGGAAGCGAGCCGCAGGGCCATGCCGCCCGAGCTGGTCGAGCGCTATCTCAGGCAGCACATCGTATATCTGCACGGCGATGAAGAGCGCGCGGGGCTGGAGTTGTTTCTGCGCTATGCCAAGGAATTGAACGAGCTGGTTCTGGCCGACAATCCGGTGCATGGAGGATTGCAGTCATGATGACCGAACGCGAAGCCATCGACCTCTTTCACAGCGACGACCTCATCGGCATCGGCATGGCCGCCGACGCGCAACGCCGCAAGCTGCATCCCGAGGGCGTCGTCACTTACATTATCGACCGCAACATCAACTACACGAACTTCTGCACGGAGTACTGCAGCTTCTGTGCCTTCTATCGTCCTCTGGGGCACAAAGAAGGCTATGTGCACAGCCTGGAGACCATCCTCCAGAAGATTCAGGAGACCGTGGAACTGGGCGGCACGGGCGTGTTGATGCAGGGTGGGCTGCACCCCGACCTGAAGATCGAATGGTACGAGGATCTGCTGCGCGCCATCAAGCGGCAGTTCCCGCAGGTGTGGCTGCATTGCTTCTCGTCGCCAGAGATTCAGAACATCGCCACGGTGAGCGGGCTCGATCTGACCACCACCATTTCCCGGCTGCGCGACGCCGGTCTAGACTCCATTCCCGGCGGCGGCGCCGAGATTCTGCATGACGACGTCCGCCAGCGCATCAGCCGCCTGAAATGCGACACGCAGGAGTGGGTGGACGTGCACCTGGCGGCGCATAAGCTGGGCATGCGCACTACGGCCACGATGATGTTCGGCTGCGGCGAGACCATCGAGCAGCGGGTGCATCATTTCGAAGTCGTGCGGCAAATCCAGGAAGAAACGGGCGGCTTCACGGCCTTCATTCCCTGGTCATTCCAGCGCGAAAACACTTCGCTCGGACGGACGGTGAAGGAAGAAGCCACCGGGGTCGAGTATCTGAAGACGCTGGCCATCTCGCGCCTGTATCTCGAAAACATTCTGAACGTGCAGTCGTCATGGGTGACGCAGGGGCTGAAGACCTGCCAGGTAGGTCTCCGCTTCGGCGGCAACGACGTCGGCAGCATCATGATCGAAGAGAACGTCGTCTCGGCCGCGGGCGCCCGCAACCACGCGAGCGAAGAAGAACTGCGCCGCCTGATCCGCGATGCGGGCTTCGTCCCGAAACAACGGGACACGCTGTACCGAACCTACTTCCTGAATTAGGGCCTTAGTGGGGCGGTCCTCCAGGACCGCGCGGGCTCTCCAGAGCCCGCTCATACGACCGGACGCGGGCTTGTACCGCCAGGCACTCCGTCTCATTTCCTCAACGAGAATTGCACTCCAATGGCACGTCCATCTGGAGCATACTATTTGGCATGGCAACGACAACCAAGAAGACAGCGCCTCGCCCGGTTCGCTCCAGGGCTGAAGTGAAGCAGGAATTCGCGGGCATTCAGAAAGAAGCCGAGGCGGTCCGGGATGCCGCCGACTCTAAGACAGCCGAGTTCGTCCGGCATCAGGAGGCGGATGTGCGAAAGTCCGTGGAGGGCATATCCGTGGAAGGCGTCGTCCAGACGATCGGCAATCTTGGCGTGGAGATCTCGCGGGCTCTGTCGGGCGTTTCGGAGCAACTGACTCAGGAGGTCAACCGCCTGGCTAGCGTCCGGGAGGCGGTCGAACTGGAGCGCGAGGAGCTGCAGCGGCTGCACAAGATCGATGTCGCCGCGACGGCGCTCGATCAGCTCGTACAAGATTACGCCCGCGAGAGGCAGAAGCTGGACGCCGAGATCGCGACGCAACGCCAGGAGTGGGAACAGGAGTCGGAGGCAGCGGAGAGCGAGCGTAAGGAGCAGGAAGAGGCGCTCAAGAAACAGCGTCAGCGCGAAAACGAGGACTTCGAATACAAGAAGGCCCTGGAGCGCAAGAAGGCGCAGGACAAGTACGACGAAGAGCAGCGGCTGCTCGACAAAAAGAATCAGGAGAAGCAGGAGGCGTTCGAGAAGTCCTGGCAGCAGCGGGAAGCGGCTCTCAAGGCGCAGGAAGAGGAACTGGCTCGGCTGCGGAAGGAATCGGAGCAATTCCCGGCTCGGTTGAAGAACGAAACCGCAGCTGCTGCGGCTCAGGCGACGCGCGAGACCTCGGCCCAGTTCGAGCAGAAGATCGTGCTGCTGAAAAAGGATGCCGAGTCGGAGCAGAAGTTGGCCACCCTTCAGATCAAGACTCTCGAAGCGACCATCGTCCAACTGACTGCCCAGCTCTCCGATGTCCATAAGCAATTCGCCGAGGCGAAGCAGCAGGTTCAGGACATCGCAGTGAAGGCCATCGAAGGCGCCTCGGGCGCAAATGCGCTGGCGCACGTCAACCAGATCGCCATCGAGCAGGCCAAACAGCGCTCGTCACAGAGCTGATTGTATTGTGGGGCGGTCCTGGGGGACCGCCCCACAACGGTCAGCGCGTCTTCGATGGCCAGCCGATCTCGACCCCGCCGATGGCCGTGCGGCCCGGCATCACCACTCCCACGATCTCCTGGTAATTCGCGTTCGTCAGATTGGTAAGCTGCAGGAAGGGCCGCAGATGGCCCGCCGACACGCGCGGCATACACGTCCCACACCGCATACGGGTTCTGCCCCAGACGCTGCATGCACGCCAATACGCGTGCGAGCCGAGATGCGCCCAGGCAGCATGCCAGTCCACCCCGCGGTGGCGCTATGCACGGGGTAATTGAATGCGTATTTCGATTGCAGATCGTTGGCCGGCTGGCCGGAGCCGTGCAGCGCCGCGTAGCTCAGATCGAGCACGGAATCGTGCAGCCTGTAGGCCGCCGACGCTTCCAGTCCGGTGAAGTTCAAGCGGTCCACATTCAGCGCCTGCCACGGGCTCGCGGGCGAAGAGCGCGCATAGTCGATGACGTCGCGATCGCGCCGGTTGAACACGGTCGCCTGCAGCTTAATGCGATCGGTCAGGCGGTAATCGGCCCCGCCTTCATAGCTCCACGCGCTCTCGGGCCGCAGGTTCGGATTCCCCAGATTCCCTGGGTCGTGATAATACAGGTCCGTGTAGCTGGGCACTCGAAAAGCCCGGCTCACGCCGCCGCGCAGCTTCAACTTCGAACTGGCCCAGTAGCCGACGGCCACCGACGGCGAGACCTCGCCCGGCATGCCGTGAAAGACCTCTTCCCGCGCGCCCGCCGAGAAAGAAAAGCGCTTCAGAACTCGAACGTCCAGCGAAACATAGGCCGCGGCGCGCATGCGGTCGTGATGGCCCAGATTCGACGAATCGATGGTGTCTCCGAAACCCTCCGCGCCGTAGAACAGCGTCGCCGATCCACCCAGCGGCTCGCGCCGGCGCAGGCTGGCCTGCCAGCTTTCCGAGACGTGATTGTTCTCGTAAATCGACGGATCGTCGCGGAACAGCACGAACAGATCGCTGTTGCGGCGATAGCCGAAATCCGCCTCGGTGCGGTCTCCGATGTTCTGCCGGATGTCAGCATTCCAGGTCTTGGTGCGCTCCCAGGACGGGTAGTTGCCGTAAAACTGATCGGCTCCGAAAGCCCGGTCGGCGAAACCCAGATCGACGGCGGTCGCGCCAGGTTTCCACTTGTACAGCGTGGTGGAACCGAAGCCGAGATCGCGGTAATCGCGGTCAAATCGAAAGCCGGAGGAGAAGTCGCGCGAGACCGTGAGCTGTTCGCTGAGCGGCCCCAAGACGCCCGCGAGCGATCCCGCCTCCTCATTGATGCCCGCGCTGCCGAGCGCCGAACGAAAGCGGATTTCACCGTGATCGGGTGGCGTGGTCACGATGTTCACGACGCCGCCCACCGCGTCGGAGCCGTACAGCGACGACCCGGCGCCGCGCAGGATTTCCACCGACTGCACCTCGTCGAGCGGCGTGGTCAGGTTCAGGTTATGATGCGCCGTCTGCGCATCGTTCACCCGCATGCCGTTCACCAGGATCAGCGTCTGGCCGTTGGACGAACCGCGAATCGAAAGGTCGGCCTGCGTGCCGCCGGGCGAGCGTTGCCGCAGGTCGAGCGACGGATCGAGTTTGAGCGCGTCGACCACGCTTTGGAATAGCAGCGACTGGGAACGGATGGGGACCTGATTGATGGCGCGATCCGCTTCGTCGAGCGGGATCGGCTCGTAGCTGCCGGTGACGATGATGGCGTCTTTCCGCTCCGGGGCTTTCACATCCGGTTGAGCGGGTGGCGCAGTCTGGGCACACAGCGAGCTTGCGAGCAGAAGGTAGTAAAGAGATTTCATTCGACGGGCAGGGCAGAGAGGAAGATCTTTGTGGGCCTTCTCGCCTCAATCTTCATTCTCTCAGACAAGCTCATCGTTCCCGCGAATCGTCGCCAGATACGGATTGCGGATTGCTTCGAAGATCATTGGCGCGGGCTGCCGCGAGTTCTGCTTGGCGTCCTTCGCCATGCTCATCAGGTTGAAGGTCGCCCCGCCGGTTTGGCGCGCCAGACTTTCAAACATTCCGTGCATGTGGCCGGACATGTAGATGGGGAAGATCGACACGCCGCGCTTTCGGGCGATCTTTACGACGTCCCGCTCCGAAGTCATACGGCTGCCGTCGTAGCCGGCCGTCAGCAGCAGCACCACGCGCCGGTACGTGGCGTGGTCGAATCCATCCGCGATGGCCGCCACCAATGCGTCCAACACCTTGGGCTGGTTCCCATAGCGCACTTTGGCGATGGATTGTTTCAGCAGCGGCTTCGACGAAGTGAAGTCCTGGATCAACTGGGCGGAGTCGTCGTAACTCACCACGGCCATCGCTTCCGGCTCGGCGAGCTGGTCGATCAGGTCGTAGGCCAACTGTTGCACCAGCGGGCCGGCCAGACCCGTGTCGAGCAGCAGCATGACGTCCACCGGCTCCTTCGGCGACGTCAACTCCGTCACCGCTCGCGTTGCCTTCTCGTCTGTAATGACGATCTCGGAGGCTTGCAGATCCCTGACCGGCTTCCCGGTCTTGGCCTCCACGGCGCTCATCAGGATGCGCGTCTGCGCCAACGCGGGGGCCGTCGCGGAGGCCATCGTCGCGACAAACAGGGAAGGCACAATCCAGGAACGCAGCATTTCTAAACTTCCTTCTCTCAACTATCTCCTCGGCGAACTTTTCACGCTTGCGAGGGGATTGCACCTCTGGAACCCGATTTTCCCACGCGAGGCAGCTCCCCGGCGCCATGTACGCTGGAAGCAGGCGCACTACGCCGTGCTTGGGGATCGACTTGGGTTCTTTCTGGCAACTTCTTCGCCGCAATCGCAACTATCGCGCGCTCTGGATCGGCCAGACGGTGAGCGAGATCGGCGACCACTTCAATTCGATTGCGGTGCTGAGCCTCGCCTTGCACCTCACCGGCTCCGGCGCGGCGCTCGGCATCGTCATGATCGCGCGCGTTCTGCCGGCCGTTCTGGCCGGCCCGGTAGCGGGCGTGGTGCTGGACCGGCTGGACCGCAGGAAAGTGATGCTGCTGAGCGACGCTCTGCGCGCGGTGGTCGCGCTGGCGCACGTGCTGTTGCTCACCTGGCGGCTTCCGTGGTTGTTGTACGTGCTCAGCGGACTGCTCACCTTCGCTTCGCCATTCTTCACCAGCGGCCGTTCGGCGATCCTGCCGCGCATCGCGGAACCCGATGAACTGCACACCGCGAATGCGCTCACCCAGACCACGTCGTGGTTGACGCTCGCCATCGGCACGATGCTCGGCGGCCTCAGCACCGCGGCGTTCGGCTATCGCGGTGCTTTTGTTTTTAACGCTCTGTCGTTCGTTGTCAGCGCGCTGGCGATCTGGGTTCTGCGCTCGCCGGAAGGCCATTTCCGGCCCGAAAAGCGCGTGGGCGCGGCGGCGCGCGATTCGCACTGGCAGCTCTTCCGCGAGGGCCTGGCCTACATGGGACGCCATCCGCTGCTGCTGGGGATCGGACTGCTGCAGATTGGCTGGTCGTCCGGCGGCGGCGCCGCCCAGGTGCTGTTCACGCTGTTCGGCGAAGTGGTTTTCAAGCGCGGCTCCACCGGCACGGGCCTGATCTGGAGTGCGGCCGGCATCGGGCTCGTCCTGGGCGGACTGTTCGCCCACCGCATTGGCAAAGGCCTGAACTTCGAGCAATACAAGCATGCGGTGACGCTCTCGTTTCTCGGCATGGGGCTGGCCTACGTGGGTTTCAGCCTGATGCCCACCATCTGGGGCGCCATGTTCTTCATCGCGCTCTCGCGCATCGCCATGGGCACGAACTCGGTGCTGAACCGCACCATCCTGCTGACGCGCGTGCCCGATGAGTTGCGCGGACGGGTCTTCACCAGCGTCGATGCGCTATTGCACGCCAGCATGATGCTCTCCATGGGCCTGGCGGGCATCGCCTCCATGACTTATACGCCGCGCCAGATCGGCGTTGTGGCGGGGATTCTCACCGCCTCCACGGCCATTTTCTGGGCCTGGGCGAATGCGGCGGGCAAACTCACCGAGCCGAAGCGGACCGACGCGCCCGCCGAGGAAGAGCGCCACTCGGTCACTCCCGCTTGATGGCCCAATTCCGCAGCCCCCCACCAATTCGCTAATCTCCGCCGCCAATTCACGGGATGCCCGCGCTTCCTGGAAATGGCCTCACCGGGAGCCGCGTCCACGAATATGCAAGCGGCGGAAGGCATCGGCGCTCCGCCAGCGGCAGAAACCGCGAAGTGACGCGGACAAAGGGAGAATGACCATGAACAGATTCGTTTCTCTTGTCGTGGCCGGGATTTGCGATCGCGGTCGTCACCGCCTCCGCTCAAAGCGTGGAAGACCGGCAGTACGACATGCAGCGCCGCATCGCGGAGGCCATCCAGCACAACCAGGTTTCGCCCCACGACGCATCCCGCCTGGAGCGGGACATGGACAAGGTCTCGCGCCATATCGACCATGAGCGCCGCGAGCATCGCGGACGGCTCACGCCGCACGAATGGGAACATCTCAACCGCGAGCTGGACAAAGTAGAACAGCACTTGCGCGAAGCTCAGCGCTACGCTCGCTACGACGACCGGCGCGATCGCCGCTACGAACGCGACGGCTTCTATGACCGCGACCAGCGCCCGTGGTAATCGCGTCGTGGGGCAGGCAGCGTGGTGCGGCAGGCTTCAGCCTGCGTGGGGCTTCAGCGCCGCTCTTCATCCGAAATGATCGGCTGAAGCCCTGGACCTAATCGAACACCACAGTCTTGTTCGCGTAGCGCAAGATCCGGTGTTCCAGGTGCCAGCGCACCGCTCGCGATAGCACTACACGCTCCAGGTCGCGCCCTTTCTGCACCATGTCCGAAAGCTGGTCGCGGTGCGAAACGCGGGTCACGTCCTGCTCGATAATCGGCCCGTCGTCGAGCACCTCCGTCACGTAATGGCTGGTCGCTCCGATCAACTTCACCCCACGCTGGAACGCCGCGTGATACGGCCGCGCGCCGCTGAAGGCCGGCAGAAACGAGTGGTGCACATTGATGATCTTGCCTGGGAAGCGTTGTACGAAGGCGGGTGAGAGGACCTGCATGTAACGCGCCAGCACGATCAGGTCAGTGCCGCTCTCTTCCAGCAATTCGATCTGCTTGCGCTCAGCCTCCAATTTGGTGTCTGGAGTAACTGGGATGTGGTGGAAGCGGATTCCATAAAATCCGGTGATCGGCTGCGCGTCTACGTGGTTTGAAATCACAAACGGAATCTTGCAAGCCAGTTCGCCGCTCTGGTGCAGATACAGCAGATCGACCAGACAATGCGTGTACTGGGAAACCAGAATTGCCACGGAGTCGGGCTGATGCGAATATTCCAGCCGCCAGCGCATGCCGAAGCGCTCGGCGATCGGCGCGAACTCACTGCGAAAACCCTTACTGTCCAGCGCGAAGCCTTCCAGATCCCACTCCACGCGCATCAGGAATAGCCCGTGCTCCCGGTCCTGGTGCTGATCGGCGTGCAGAATATTGGCGTTGCGCGTATAGAGGAACTCGGCAATGGCCGCCACCAGACCCTTGCGGTCTTCGCAGTCGATCAACAGAATTCCCGTTTGTTTGTTGGCTCGTGTCATGGGTTGAAGAGATCTGTGGGCGGCTTCCTTCGAAAACAATCTCGCGAGTTGTTGGCGCACTTGGCCGAGAGTCGCCTGCCCGCCAGCACCGATCCGCGAACGAAGAGAGCGGCCGATGCCCGCTACAACCGCTCCCTCACGGTCGCGGCCCCGTTTCGACGCGTTTATTCCTTCAGCAGCACAGAGCCGCGAACGAAGAGAGCGGTCCTCGCAGTTCACGCGCGACGACTCGGCACCGCTCGCACTCGCGCCTGCCGCGAAATCGCCGAGTTAGCCTCTCTTGAGATTCGCACGATCCAGGACGCTGGCGCGCCGCGGCGCTATTCCTCTGGCGGACCCGAGCGCTTGAACACCTCGTGCGTATAGAGACCCGCCGCAGTCGAGCCGCCATCCAGTATGAGAGTCTGGCCGGTGATGTACGAGGCGCCGGGAGACGCCAGAAACACGGCGAGTTCGGCGACTTCTTCCGGTTGTGCCAGTCGCCCGGCCGGGATGGTCCGGCACCGTTCCAGAATCCGCTCCGGCCCCAACAGGTTGTCCATCATCTCGTTTTGCACCGGGCCGGGTGCGATCGCGTTCACCGTGATCCCGTAGACGGCCAGCTCCAGGGCGGCGACCCGCGTCAGCGCCATCACAGCGTTCTTCGCCGCGGAGTATGCGGCACAGCCGAACATGGCGTGCAACCCGCCAATGCTTGCGACGTACACGATGCGCCCACCGTTGCCGGCCTCCACCATGCGGCGCGCGGCCGCCTGCGAGGTGGTAAACGCTCCCGTGACGTGGACATCCTGGAACCGCCGGAACGTGGCGGCGCTCATCTCCAGAAACGGTTCGAACGACACCATGCCGGCGCTGGCCACGAAGATGTCGACCGAGCCGAAGCGCTCCATCGCGTATCCGGCCAGTTCTTCTCCAAAGCTGTCCTCGGCCACGTCTCCCAGGCAGACTCCCGCGGATCCGCCGGACTCGGTAATTGCGTGCGCCGTGGCTTGTGCTCTGGTGGCGTCCGTTCCGTGGACCACCACATTCGCGCCCTCCGCGGCGAACCGCAACGCCATCGCGCGGCCGATTCCTCGCGAGGAGCCGGTTATAACGGCGGTCTTCCCGACAAATAATACCGGACATGAGGACCTTATTCTATCCCGGAAAATCCATTGTGCAATCACTATGTTCCAGATGTGGAAACCGTAATGATTTCTTGGCTTTGGCCCCGGAAGGGGGAACGGCTGCAGACAGCCCGATCTTAGCCGGTAACGGCGTTAGCAATGGGACACGTGCTTTTCCGTTGGGAGAACATGTCGTGGCCTGGCAGCCCCTATCCTAAGAGAGTGCAAAGCGCGTTAGCGTGTCTTTTCCTGGACTGGTTTTCACGCAAATACGCTGTCCTGACCAGGCAGCGAAAACTTGATCTGTTCAGGGGCATCCAAGGCAACATCCTGGAAATTGGCGCCGGAACCGGAGTCAATTTCGAATTCATCCCCGCTGGCGTGCATTGGACCGGAGTCGATCCAAATCCGCGCGGGCTCCGCTACATCCGCGAAGCCGCGCAACGCACGGGCCACGAGTTCGAATTCCGCTCGGGATCGGCCGGCGCCCTGCCCTTTCCAGAGGCGAGTTTCGATTCCGTGGCATGCACGTTGACGCTCTGCTCGGTCAAGGATCCGGCTCGTGTTCTGGAAGAGGTCCGGCGCGTTCTCCGCCCAGGCGGCCAGTTGCTCTTTATGGAGCATGTCGCCGCGGCGGAGGGATCGCCGCTGCGCAGGCGGCAGCGCCGGCTCCGTCCGGTGTTTCGCTGCCTGGCCGATTGCACGCCCGACCGCGACACCGGGTCGCTGCTGCGAGCCGCACACTTCTCAACCTTGGAAATAGAGGAGTTCGAACTGCCTCTGCCCGTTGTGAGCCCGCACATCTGCGGCCGCGCCGTGCGCTAACATCACCCGAGTCACCACAAGCCGGAGGCAGCGTGGTGGGGCTACGTCGTGGGGCAGGCTTCAGCCCCGCAAGCGTTGCATCGCCCGATGGACACGGTCCTCACAGGCGCTCACCGGCCTTTCGTCACCCTTAGCAGCGCAGCCAAAACCAAATCCGGCGCGGGCATGCCGCGTTGCGCAAAAGCAATTCGGCCGTCCGCGCCGATGCCATAAACCGTGCGCCGTACCAGCCGGCCTCCGGCTCGATACGCGTTTGCAATCTGGCCGCCCCGGTCGACCAGAATCGGGAAGGGGAACTTGAATTTCGACGCGAACTTCGCATGGCTCGCCGGACCTTGCGGGTTCACGCCGAAGACTTGCACGCCCGCGTTCCGGTAGGCGCTCCAGCGGTCCCGAAACCCGCAGAGCTGGCGCGTGCACCCCGGTGTGTCGTCGCCTGGGTAAAACACCAGCACAACGGGCGTACCCTTCAAAGCTGCGAGTCTCACGGTCTTGCCCGTCTGGTCCGCAGCCTCGAAGCCGGGAGCCGGGGAACCCACGCTCAGTGGGCCGCCAAAATATGCGTCGAAGAAGGAACTCATGGTTTCGCTGTGCGAGAGAATCCGGCTGCCGTCTCTAGAACTGATGCGTCGCTCACAGTTTCGGATGGCTGATTGTGCTCCCGCTGGGAACGCCGATCTCCAGATCGGCTCTTCCCGACGCTACGGAGGCAACTCAGCGGATACGGTTGAATCCGCAAACCCACATCCGATCTCCGATAATGAAAGCACGCCTGTGACCGCCGAACTGCCCATCCTGCACGACCTGATCCGCCACGCCCGCCGCCGGGCGATCTGGCAGGCCGCCCTTGGCCGGTCGTTGTGGGCAGTCACCGCGGCGCTGGCCGCCGAGGCGTTGCTGCTCATCTTCGGCACCGGCGTAGTCGCCTGGTACGTTCCGCCGTTAGTATTTGCGCCGGCATTGGGGATCGCGCTCTGGTCGTTACGAGGCCGCCTGCCGCGCGAGTACGCAACCGCGCAGACTCTGGACTCCGCGCTCCACTCGGCCGATCTGCTCTCTTCGGCCTGGCACGTTTCTACCGCCCCAAACCGGTCGCAGTTTGCGCCGCTCCTCTTTGAACAGGCCGAAGCTGCCGCACGTCTGGCAGATCCGGGCGCCGCTCTGCCCTGGCGCTGGCTGCGTTCGTCGCGCTGGATGGGTGGGATGGCTCTGGCGACGCTCGCGTTGTTCGGCCTGCGTTATGGCATTCTCCATACGCTCGACCTGTCGGCTTCAGTGGTGACGGTGATGTTCGACACCTTCACCGGGCAGTCGGTCGCCGAAGCCAAGAAGACCCCGCGTCCCAATGCCAAGCTTCCGCAGCCGATGCAGATCGGCTTGAATAACCCCGGCGACGTGCTTGAGAATACCCCACCCGAAGACGTCCTCAAGAACTATGAAGTGGCGGGGCAGACTAACGCGGGCTCGCCGGCAAACATCGCCAGCCCGAATCAAAAGGACCAGCGCGATTCCAACGCCTCCTCGCCCGAGGAGGAGAGCAACAACGTCAGCCTGCCGGAAGGCGCGCAGGGGCAGAGCACGGGCGTAAATCAGCAGAAATCGAGCGACGTCAAGAATCAGCCGCGCCCCGACGCGCGCCAGCAGAAGAAGGACTCCGGCCTGCTCGACAAGATGCGTGACGCGCTGGCCAGCATGATGGACAAGCTGAAGCTCAACGGCAACGCCGCTGAGAGCCAGCAGAGCGCCGCCCCGCAGGAGGCTCAGCGCCAGAACGCTCAGCGGCAGAGCGACAAGGGTTCGCCCAGCCCCGGCAAACCGCAACAGGGCGACCCGCAGAGCCAGCAGTCCCAGGAACAGGCCGATTCATCGCAAAGCGGGCAGAAGTCCCAGTCCGACACGCCCTCTCAGAATGCCAACGACCAGCAGCACAGCGGCATCGGCAAGCAGGATGGCGCCAAGAACACCGAGCTGGCGAAGGACGCCGAGGCCCTGGGTAAGCTCTCCGAACTTGTCGGCAAACGTTCCATGAACCTGCAAGGCGAAATGATGGTGGAGGTGGAGAACACTCGCAACCCGCAGCTCCGCACGCCGTACCTGAACCGCAGCGCGACGCACGGCGAGGCCGGGGGCGATCTGAGCCGCGACGAAGTTCCGTTGCGTCACCAGGAGTTCGTCCGCCGCTACTACGAGCAGGTGCGCAAGCAGCCCGACAGCCTCGTACCCACCACCCACAAAGCCGAAGTGAAACCGTAGTTCTGGTGGGGCGGCGCTCCCGCGCCGCGCGGGCTCTCCAGGGCCAGCCAACTAAGCTAGCTCTTGGCTTCGGGCGCGCGCCCTGTCTTGCGCACCATGCCCGTCCGATAGAAAGTTCGTCAGTCCTGAGAGATGGGCGAAACAGGACCGGAAAGCCCGTTGTATACTCGGTTCGTCGTGAGGAGAACTTGGCATGTTCAGTGAAAAACCCGCGGAAGTCTTGATTGCCGGCGCCGGCCCCGTGGGCCTTTTTACGGCGCTTTGCCTTGCCCGGCGTGGTGTCGCCGTGCGCGTTGTCGACACCGGAGTCTGGGCTTGTACGCACAGCTACGCGCTGGCGCTGCACCCGCAAACTCTGCCGCTTTTTCGGGAAGTGGGGCTGCTCGACGAGGTGCGGGCGCAATGCTATCCGGTGCGCAGCCTGTTCGCTGGCCGACGCCTCCGGGCCGCGTGCCCGGCTCGCGCTGGATCGGGGCGGTCCCGGCGACTACCTGCCCGTTCTGCGTCAGGACGCACTGGAAGGACTGCTGGAACGGGCCTTGTCCCAGTTCGATATCCACGTGCAATGGCGTCACGAACTGAGCAGCGTGGCGCCCGGTCCGGACTGGGTCGAAGCGGGAATCGACCGCTACGAGAAGGAGAGCCGAGGCTACGTCGTCGCGCACACGGAATGGGTCGTGGCCGGATCCTCCACAAGCGAGTACTTGTACGTGGTCGGCGCCGACGGTTACAACTCGCGCGTGCGCCGTGCCTTAGGCTACGACTTCCCCGAGGTCGGGCCGGCGCAGTACTTCGCCGTTTTCGAACTCTCCACCGATTCCGACCTGCAAAACGGATGAGCGTTGTCCTGGGCGATCGCACGGCCGATGTGCTCTGGCCCTTGCCGGGCGGGGACTGCCGCTGGAGTTTCATGCTCCCCGAACACACAGACCCGACTCTGGAAGGCATCAAGAACGTACTCGAAAGCTCTGGCTTCGGTCATTTTCCGACGGAGCGGACCAAGGATCGTGTCATGCGCTCCGAAGGCGCACAGGGCGAGATTTTGAGTGATGAGAACTTGCACCGGCTGATAGCTTCCCGCGCTCCGTGGTTTCAAGCGAAGATCAAAGCGGTGAAGTGGCGTAGCGTGGTTCGCTTCGAACGGCGGATGTCCAGCGGCTTTGGAGAGGGCCGGCTGTGGCTGGCCGGCGACTCGGCTCACCTGACCGGTCCCATCGGCGTACAGAGCATGAACGCCGGACTCGCCGAAGCTCGCGACCTGGCTTCCACGCTGGCTTACATCCTCCGGGACGGAGAGCCGCCTTCGATTCTCGCCGACTATGACCGGCGATCAATGGGTATCTGGAAGCAGTTGCACGGCCAGAATGGCGCAGTCCAGCCGAATCCGGCGGCAGATCCCTGGGTCGCGTCGCACGCCTCGGAATTGCTTTCGTGCCTGCCGGCGACGGGCGAGGGTCTCAGCGTCATGGCCGCGGGACTCGGGCTCGCCATCTAAAGTCGAGCCTCCGGGCACCGCCCGTTCCATTGAATCGGCCTTGTCCGGAGGCTGAATTCCGACCACGCGAGGTAAGGCGCTAAAATTCCCGGATGGCCCCAATCGATGTCAAACGAGTCCCTGTCCGCGAAGGATACGACTTGTGGTCGCAGAGTTATGACCACACCCCGAATCCGGTGGTGGCCATGGACGAGCTGCGAACGCTCGATCTGCTGAACGCCGTTCCCGGCGAACGGATCCTCGACGCCGGATGCGGGACTGGCAGGAACCTTAGACGGCTGGCCGCGCTCGGCGCCCGCGCCTACGGACTCGACTTCTCGGCCGGGATGCTGAAAGTTGCGCGCGACAAAGTCCCCGAGGCGCCCGTGTTTCTGGCCGACTTGCAGGCGAGCTTTCCCCTGCGGGATCAATCCTTCTCCGCGGTTCTTTGCGCGCTCATCGGCGAGCACCTCGACGCATTGCGTTTCACGTTTTGTGAATTGTTCCGTGTACTGCGGCCGGGGGGCCGGCTGGTCTTCTCCGCCTACCATCCTGAACTGGCCGAGGAGGGCAAAGAGGCGAACTTCGAATTGGACGGGATCGAGTACCGGCTCGGCGCGATCCGCTATGGAGTGGACGACTACCTGGCGATGGCTGCGGAGGCGGGCTTCCACTCGATTGAGGGTTTCGAGTTCCTGGGCGATGACCGCCTCGTCAGTTTGATTCCCTCTGCGCAAGAGTTCCTCGGCCGCCGCGTCATTTTCGCACTCCGCGCGGTGCGCTGATCCGCTCGCGCCCCCGGCACAGTAGCCGGTTACAGTGCGAGCGGCGGACTTGTCAAAGGCCCGCCGCTCATTGAGGACACCTGCGAAGACACCTGCCCGCGGCTCAGCTACGCTCCGACAACCTTGAACGTCACGCCCTGTTCCGGCAGAGCCGGCCTCTGCGCGGGCATCTCAATGTGCAGGCCCGTCTCATCCTGCTTGAATTTGACGCTGCCCTTGTAGCCGAGCAGTTCGACGTGCTGCACCTTGCCGGGCGCCTGCGCGCTCTTCGTGCCCAGCGGCGCGAATACCACCTCTTTGTCCGGCGCGCCCATCGCGAAGGCATACAGCGTGTTCGCCTTCTTAGTGAAGCGCACGTCCGCCGCGGTGTAGTCCTTGCGCTTGTTCTCATTGAAGTGCGCGGCGCCGCCTTCGGCTGAAGCGGCCGTCGCCGGGCCTTCGCCGAAGATCTTCCACGGACGCGTCCCGTAGATGGCCTCGCTGTTCACCGCCATCCACTTCGTCACGCCGTCCAGCACCTTCAGCTCTTCAGCGTCCAACTCGCCTTTTGAATTCAGCGGGAAGTTCAGCATCAGGTTGCCGTTGCGGCTGACGATATCGACCAGCATGTCGACGACAACCTTCGAGGTCTTGTACTTCGCATTCCTCTTGTAATGCCACTCGCCGATGCATGTGTCTGTCTGCCACGGGATCGGGCCAGATCTTATCGACCACGCCGCGTTCCAGATCCAGTACGCACGTGCCCACCGCCGAGTCTTCCCGGCGCTTGCTGGTATAAACCGTCTGCGGCACGCCGCCATTCTTCTTGGCGCTCTTGTTGTAGTGATGCGCGACGACGGCGAGGCCATATTCCTCGAAGAAGATCGGGCCATCGGTGTAGAGCAGGTCCGGCTCGTAGTTGTCGATCAGGTCCGTGATCCGGTCGAAGTAGCGCCGTTTCCAGGCCGTGGGGACGTTCTTCGGGCTCCACAGGTCCTCTTCCCCTTTGGCGTTTCTGGGCACATCATGCGTCTCGTGATAGAGATCCCAGTCCTTGGAGTTGATGCCGTCGAAGGGCACGCCCGCCATCGGTCACCGGTCTTGTCCGCGCGATGGCTGGTCTGGAACCAGTGGTAGCTCGGAGCCAGGTGTTCGCTGACGGCGAACTTGAGTCCGTGCTTCTGCGTGGCCTTCTTGAACAGTCCGACGATGTCCTTCTTGGGACCGGTGGCGACGGCGTTCCACTTCGGTTGGAACTTTGAGTTCCACAGGTCGAAGTTGTCGTGGTGCACGCCCATGCTGCAGAAGTACTTCGCGCCAGCTTTTTTGTAGAGCCCGACCAGGTGATCCGCATCGAAGTTCTCGCCCTTCCAGCGCATGGCCAGGTCCTTGTGCCCGAACTTCGAAGGGTGGCCGTACGTGGCGACGTGATACTTGTTCTGCTCGGAGCCCTGCATGTAGCAGTTCCTCGCGTACCAATCGCCGGCTTCGGCGCTCGACTGCGGTCCCCAATGCGCCCAGATGCCGAATTTGGCGTCGCGATACCACTCGGGAACGCGATAGCTTTTCAGCGATTCGCGGGTGCCCTGGAATGGGCCGGCGGGAATTTCCGGCGCGTCTCCGGACATGGCTTTGGCGAGATGCAAGGCTGGAGCGCCCGCGACGAGCATGCCCAGCGCGCTTCTTCTGGTGATCATGGTGTTGAAACCTCCTGGTTCTACAACGCGGTTATTTTGGGTCTACATCGATAACTGTAACGCTAACTCGGGATGAAAAACGAGGCCTTTCGCGGTGCTGCTCTGGAAAAGCAGCGCTGTTTACGGCTTGCGCCGGCTGGAAGCCCGCACCACGAGCGTGGGGGTGATGCAGCTTGAGGTGGGGCGCACGGGCGTCCTGGCATCGATCAGGACGAGGGCGAGTTCTGCCGCGCGGGCGCCGATGGCCTGGCTGTCCTGGTCGATGGTGCTGAGCGGGACCCTCAGGAAGTCGGAGTAGTGCTCGTTGCCGCAGCCGATGACGGCGATATCTTCGGGAGTGCGCAGGCCCGCGTCGAAGATGGCTTGCATCACGCCCATCGCGGCGGGGTCGTTGTAGCAGAATATGCCGTCGGGCTGCGGCTCCATCGCGAGCAGAGTTGTGGTCGCCGCACTCGTCGCCGTATAGAAGCGGACGCCGGCGCGATTCCCTGGTGAAGCGACCGGAAGCCGAGCGTACGGGCACGGCCAGGGAGAGTGCGCTGGTGTGGGGCGGCTTGGCAAGCTGCGGCCGATCAGCAATCGGCCATCTGGCACGTTGGCGCGAGGCTGCGGCAATAGGCAACCGCCGCCCAGGCTGCCAGTCGCCTCACGGCGCCGGCGGCGGTTCCACTTCTATGTCGCACGCCCGCGGTTTGCTCGCCGGGATCGAAAGAAAGCGAACTGGAGTACTCTGGACCATGCGCCTGATGCTAGTCCTTCTATTGTTAGCGAGCGTCCTATCCGCCGCCGAGGCGAAGTACGACGGCTCGCGAGTGCACTACGAAAGCTATGGAAAAGGCAAGGAGGCCATCGTCTTCATACATGGCTGGACTTGCGACCTCACCTTCTGGCGCGGCCAGGCCCCGGTGTACACGACGCATCGCGCTTTGCTGGTGGACTTGCCTGGCCATGGCCTGAGCGAAAAGCCTGAGGTTTCCTACACCCAGGAGCGGTTCGCGCGGGCCGTCGAAGCGGTGATGAGCGATGCGGGCGTCGAGCGAGCCGTGCTGGTGGGCCACAGCATGGGCGGTCCGGTGGCGATCACGTTCCTGCGTCTGTTCCCGGCCAAAGCGAAAGCTCTGGTGCTGGTGGACGCGTTCGTCCCGAAGCCTCCCAAAGACGATGCGGATCGCGCCAGCCAGAAGGCGCGCATGGAGCCGTTCCTGAAGTCCTTCCAAGCGCCGAACTACAAGGAAACGGCGCAGAAGATGATCGAATCGATGTTCACGGACAAGACCACGCCGGCTCAACGCGAGGAGATCCGCACGAAGATGCTCGCGACTCCACAACACGTGGTGGCATCGGCGATGGAGGGCATGTTCGCGCTGGAAGCTCCCAAGCCGGGGGAGACCTACTCCTTGCCCACGATGGCGATCATGGTGGCGAATCCAAGTCGCGTAGGGTTTGAGGCGTATCTCCGCACCGTGTTCCCGAACCTCAAGTATGAGGAATGGCAGGGCTCGGGGCATTTCCTGATGATGGAAAGTCCGGACCGCTTTAATCACGCCTTGGAGGAATTCCTTTCGGCCGAGAGTCCGAAGGGCGGGACTCAGTAGCGCGTTAGTCCTCTGCTGTGCATTGAGCCACAGGACGAGTTCGGCCCAGCCGCCGACCGCAGCCGATTCAGGACTGAGCGGCCTCCCCGAGCGCACGCCCAGTCGGTTTGAAGAAAGCGGTCAGGCAGCAAGTTCTACGACAACCTCGGTTCGCTGGCTCCAGGGCACTGCCTGAATGCGGTAATTCCGAAATGCGTCAAGCACGCCTGCTGAAATTGGTTGCTCAACGTCATTGAGGATGGCGTAAGCCTTCGATTCGGGGGGCCGGACCTCGCGAGTGTCACTCCATGCGTAGATGAACGCTTCCGCATTGTCGCGAGTTGGACGAGTGATCGCCTGCACGATGCGCTCGGGTTGCTTGCGCGGGGACTTTGGGATAACGAAATTGAAAAGGTGATCAAATCCGCTGATGCCAGTGAACTTCACTTTCTGCGTGTAGCGGACCTCGTTGGCTTCCAGCCATGCAATCACGTCTTCAAAAAACAGACTCTCTATGATCGGCTTGGCGAGGTAAAACAGATCATTCACGGCAAGCATGGCCTGGATGAGATTGTGTTTCCGCGCCGGAAAGTTTTCAGGCGAGGCGTGAACCTCAAGAGCTTCGTCGTTCACCCGGACGCCGAAGCCGTTCAGCGTCATTTTCAAAAGTTCCTGGCGCTTTTCGGTGTCGAGCTTGCAGCCGGATGCTTCGAGATCGTGGATCGTGTAGCTATCGTCGGTGAGCACGTAGCCACCATTTTCCGCGCGAGCATAAAGTTGCAGCGCGTCATTATGACGGTCAAGGTAAGGTGTCGTGATTTCGACCCAAGATCCGTTTACTTCTCGCAGTGTCGTCTTGTCTTTGAGCCACGAGCGGTAGTCGCTCAGAAGTTTCTCGATCTCCTGCGCGATTGTCATGAGAACAGCCCTTTCTCAATTTTGGGCGGATAGGTGATATTGCAGTGCTGCATGAACGCTTCGCAGGTTGAAAACAGGTCCAGTGTATTTGCGTATATGGCAGTGGGCGCCGCGATTGCCCACTTATCGCCATGGCCTTCCTTGTAAATGTGCAGATGCGGGCAGGGGATTTCCTCGCCGTCGGGGTTCGTGTGCGGCGCACCGTCAATGTCCAGCCGCATCAACACAATGGCCACCCTCGCCCGGTTTTGGAATTTGGCTTTCGTGATCTTGATTTGCGCGCGGGTGACATCAAGCATAAAGCTCTCACGCTTGTCGACCGAGGTCAGTGGGATTGCCACCCTTTCGCCGGGAGCCGGAAACAACCATTCCTTGGTATCAAGGGACCGCTTTTCCATCGCGATCAGCTTGTCGGCCTCGTCCTGCGTGAGATTGATGTCAGCCATTAGTAGCAGTTCCCTTGCTTCGCCAGTGCTAAGCCAATTCTAACCGCTTCGGCTTCCGCATTTGCCGAGCCGCGCAACCAAGTTGCGAAGCGACTGTCCGACAATGGTACAGACCGACCCTTCCGGCCACAATTGGAGGCACACCCGGCAATCGAGGTGACTTTGGAGAACAATCTGGTGAACCAGAAACGGCTGAGTGAGCATGATGCACGTTCGGTACTTCGTAGCGAGCGATTCGCGGTACCCTGTGCTCTCCCTGCCCTAAACACCGCGTGGTTCTCGTCGAGAATCACGCTGGGGCTGATCAGGCTGTTTCGACCTCGATTTGCTCGCGACCTAAGAGCTGAGGAGCTAGTCGGTTCACACTCGGTTGGTGGCGAGAAATGCCCGCACTTCCTCGGCAGTCTGGTAGTAGCGCGGGAACACCTGTAGATTTACGAACGCGTCCTCTTGCGTAACCGCAGGCGGCATTTCGCGAGGATGGCCTAATTCGTTGCGTTGGCCACGCATGAAATCGTAGATGGCCGTCACCGTGATGGTGGCGTTTTCTGGAAAACCACGGGATTTTATGGACTGGAGCTTCTGGTGTACCCACTGGAGTTTGGGATTCATCGCAAAGCGGTCGAGGATTTTCGCAAAGTCCTTCTGTTCTGCGGGATCCGCCAGCGCTGCAGCGAGGGAATCGCACACCAGCAGGAATACCCGTTCGGCTGCGATACCCAGCATCACGGTCGCAGCCACTCGGTCGCCGTGGCGAAACGCGTGCAGACATTCGGAAAGGTAGGCTACCACGGTGCGATCAGCTTTCGGGATCTTCTCTGAAAGCTGTCTCAGGTATCCAGTCGAGTCGTGAGGGTTTGAAGGTCCTGTCTTAAGGACGTCGTGGCCGTAACGCGTCACGTGGAACCATGGCAGGTTCAGGTTATTTGAGTCCGTGCCGAGTGCAAGCACTCCTTCGAACACGAGAGTCCAAAACACCTCCTGGGCGGCAAAAACAAGGGCATTGCGTCCCGCCCATTCCGCACCTATGTACTCGACGAATGGGGCGTATCCGGTTCCTTGATAGTCTAGTTGCCGCCAATCCGGCTCAGCACGCAAACGCGCAAAAATGATTTGCCGGACTGCTTCCAGGTCTGGAGGGTTCTGCGAAAAGGGAATTCCTGGCATCTCCAGCCAATTTCGCACGCGCGTGGCGACGATGCACATGGCGCGATGCTGGCGCAACTGCCCGCGTGCATGTCCTTGCCGCAGCGCTAATGGTGCAGGCTTAGTCACCCAGTGCGACAATACTCTTCCAAGTGCTCTGGATCCGCGGGCTGATCTTTACCGTACTGGTCCCTGGTGTCGTCGGGTTCTGGCTGCCGTCGGCGGTCGATCCTGGTGCGCATCGTGCGGGAGGGATCTGGGAGGCCGGCTGGATCCCGATCGCGGCGGGGACTCTGATCTATCTCTGGTGCCTGCTCCGGTTCCTGGCGGCCGGAGGGACTCCCGCCATTCACTTCACGCGCCCCGTGCGGTTTCTCATCGGAGAGGAACCGAAGGGTCTGGTGTCGGGCGGGCTGTACCGGTACTCGCGGAATCCGATGTACATGGGCGTGCTGACGGCGATCTTCGGCCAGGCGATTCTGTTCGCTTCGCCGCGCATCGCCGGTTATGGGTGCGTGGTGCTCGCGTGCTTTTACTTGATCGTGGTGCTGATTGAGGAGCCTCATCTGCGCGCGACGCGGGGGCAGGCGTACGAAGAGTATTGCAGAGCGGTCCCGCGGTGGATTGGAGTGCCGGAGCGGGGAAGTAAGAGAGAGTCGGGGGAGTAATCGGTGTTGGTTGCGGAATCTGCGGGTCCTGGAGGGCCCGCGCGGCGCTGGAGCGCCGCCCCACACGACCGGACGCATCGCTGTCGCCTTTGTCAGCGTTGCTTGAAGTTGGTTTGAAGAGCCGGACCTGGGGGTCCGGCGCAGACCTGGGGGTCTGCCCCACAACACTCGGTCAATCGACGCGGAGGGACTTGGTAGGGTCGATGCGGGACGCTCGCCAGGCTGGGAAGGCGGTCGCGGCGACTGTCACTCCCAGGACCAGCGCGGTCACGGCCACAAACGAGATCGTGTCGGTTGCGGTGACTCCGTAAAGCAGGCTCGCCAGGAAGCGCGTCACGGCGAGAGCGGAAACGACGCCCGCCACGACGCCCACCATCGCGACGCGCAGGCCTTGCGCCAACACCAGCGAAACGATGCGATGCCGGGCGGCGCCCAGCGCCGAGCGCACACCGATTTCAAACGTCCTCTGGGTGACCCAGTAGGAGACCAGACCATAGATCCCGATGGCCGCCAGCAGAAGGGCGGCCGCGGCGAAGCAGAGGAAGACCCGAATGGTCGAACGAAAGTCGGCGATGGACGCCGTCACCAGATCCTGCAAGGGCTCCACGCGGCCCACGGGAACGTTCGGGTCTTGCCGCCCCGCCAGGCTGCGAAGCTCGCCGGCCGCCCGCCCGGAATCGGTGCGGGTCTTGGCGATCAACGTCATCGCGGCGAAGATCTGCCCGTCATCTCGCCCTGGACTGACTGCGCGTAAGGCATGTAGATTGCGCCGGGGATCCCGTCGGGGAGCGTCTTCGCTATGCTGTACTGGCGTACGTCGCCGACCAGGCCGACTACCGTTCTCCAGCGAGTCTCGCTGGCTTCCTTGATGTGCTTCCCGATCGGACTCTCGCCGGGCCAGAAGTGCTCGGCAGTGGACTGCGTCACGAGCAGCACGCCGCCCGACTTCTCGTTGTCCGAGTCAGTGAAGAGCCTGCCGGCCAGCAGAGGGATGCCCATCAGCCGGACGTAATCGGGACTGATCGCGCCCGCCCAGACCAGCGGAGCGGGGTAATCGGCCGATTTGGGATGGCCCTCCACATCCAACGCAATGCTGGGCAACGCGCCGTCCAGCGGCAGGGTATTGGCGACCGCGACGTCCTCGACTCCACTGACGCCGCGGGAAGCGTTGAGCAGACGGTCGTAGAGGGCGATGCACGAGGTACGCTGCACGCACGCGGACTGGTTCGGGCTGATGCGGACGGTGAGAATGCGCGCGGGTTCGAAGCCCAGATGCGCTTCCGACAGCGTGTACAGGCTGCGCATCAACAGTCCGGCGCTCACCACGAGCACGACGGTGAGGGCGACTTCCGCGCCGATCAGCCAGCTTCGGAGCTGGGTCCAAATGGTGCTGGTGGAGCGCTGACTGCCGGTGCGGATGGAGGCCGCGAGATCGATTTGGGACGCGCTCAGAGCGGGCGCAAGACCGAACGCCAAGCCGCTCAGCAGCGCCAGCAGGGCGATGGTTCCAGAAACCTTCCAGTCGATGGCCGCCAGAGCCAGACCGGGCGTAGAAGCCGGCAGCACGGCTTTGAAGACGGACAGAGCGCTCATTCCGAGGAGTATGCCCAAGCCGCCGCCGACTAGCGCCAGCAAAGCGCTCTCCGTCAGCAACTGGCGAACGATCCGGATGCGGCCCGCTCCCAGAGCGACGCGCAGAGCCATCTCTTTGCGGCGCGTGGAAGCCCGAGACAACAGGAGGCTGGCGACGTTGGTGCATGCGATCAGCAGCATGACGCCCGCCGAAGAGAGCAGGATGAGCAGTTTGGCGCGGATGTCCCCCACCAAGTCCTGTTGAAGCGGGATGGCCGTCGCATCGGAGTTCCAATCGCGCGCCATCGGGTAAGGAAACGTGCGCTTGAACAGGGTGACCAGGCCGCGGATTTCCGACTGGGCTTGCACGATGTTCGCAGCCGGACGAATGCGGCTGATCAGCGGGACCCAGCCGCTGCCCCAGTACTCGCCGAAGTTGTTGGGATCGAGACGAAGGGGCACCCAGGCCTCCACGTTCGAAGACGGGTAAGCGAAGCCGGGCGGCATGACGCCGACGATCTGGCGATCTACGCCGTTCAGCGTGATGACGCGGCCCAGAATGTGAGGGTCGGCGGCGAACTTGCGATTCCAAAGCGTATCGCTGATGATTACGACGCTGTCGCGCCCGGGCGAGTCTTCTCCCAATTCAAAGCCTCGCCCGCGCGCAACCGGGGTCCCCAGCACGGAGAAGAGGTTCGCTGACGCAGTAGTTCCAAAGATGCGGATCGCCGTGCCGCGGCCGGTGAGGTTGTACTCAGTAGGCGTGCCTACAGCGGCGATGTCCATTGTCCGGCTGCGCTGCTGAAAGAATGGCACCGCCGCGCGGGGATAAATGCCGGTGACCCGCACGAGCCGGTCAGGTTGCAGATAGGGCAGGGGGCGGACCAACAGCGTGTCCACCAGGCTGAACATGGCCGCGTTGCCGCCGATGCCGATCGCCAAAGACAGCACGGCGATGGCGGTGAAGACCGGGGTGCGAGCGAACATGCGGGCGGCGTAGCGCACGTCCTGCAACAGCTTCTCCAACCTGACGAAACTCCACATATCGCGGCAATCCTCCGTGGCTACGTCGATGTTGCCCATCTGCCTGCGGCTCAAGTCGCGCGCGGCCCCTGGGGTCAAGCCCGCCCGGGCGTTCTCGGCCTGTTTGAGCAGACGATGCGACTCGATTTCCTCCGCCAACTCGCGGGAGAGCTGCGCCCTACGAGATCGAAAGACGATGAGGCTCCAGGAGCGAATCAACCAGGATGGGGCACGCGGATTCATGGCATGTCGAGGACTTTTTGGATGGCGCCGATCATGCGAGTAAACTCCTCGCGCTCGGTAGAAAGCCGCTTGCGGCCGGCTGCGGTGAGCGTGTAGTAGCGCGCGCGGCGGTTGTTCTCGGATGCGCCCCACTCGGCTTGCACACAGCCGTTGAGAAGAAGTCGTTGGAGGGCAGGGTAGAGCGAACTCTCGCCGACCTGGAGTACGTCGTCGGAAACCTGCTGAAGCCGGTGTGCGATGCCGTAGCCATGCATCGGTCCGGGCAGCAGAGTCCTCAGGATGAGCAGGTCGAGAGTGCCTGGAAGAAGCTCGGATGTGTTCGGCGGCCTTCCCATCGTCTATCGATGGGAGTATGGCTCGATCCGGCTGCGATGTCAAGAGTCGTGGATTCTGTGTGGTCTGCGTACGCTTTAGCGTGCCGTGGCGGCACTCATGCCGACATATTCCGGATCGTCGCACGGGTGTCGACCACCTGAAGTTTCTACATTTCAGCGAGGCCTGAGCGGGGCCGGTTCGAAGTGGCGTGTATGCAAGGTATCAGGGCATGCCTTCAGGCGTGCCGCAAGAACGCCCGCAGTCCCGGCTTCAGCCGCCGCTGCTTTCCTCTCTGCCAACCAGGTAAAACAACATTCGGAGACGCCGTGCCGCCAGATCTCTCCCCTGTCGCTACATTCCATCCACGAGCGCCAAGAGAATCCACCCTGGACGAACTGCATGGCTCTTTCAGCCGCACTCAGGACAGTTTCTCTCGCGCGCCATTACGAGCACGCTCGCGCCCTTCGCAGCGGCTGAAGCCGATTCCTTTCGCAACGGTTCGGCACGCCTGAAGGCATGCCCTGATACAAAGCCGGTCATCCCCAAACGCGCTCCCAAACGTAGAAACTCCGGACGTCGACATGAGTGTCGACGCAGCACGCTAAAGCGCTCGCCACGACGTCCGCAGGGCGCTCGCCAGGGCGTTCCCTCGGGGATTACCTATGTCGTGCGGATGGCATGACCAAATGCGAGCAGGTTCCCGTCCGGCGCCAGGACCAGCAGTTCGCGCTGGCCATAGGGCTTGTCCGCAGGTCCATGGACATCGCCACGGGGCAGGGCATCGAGCTTGGGTTTGAGTTCCGCGTAGAGGCTATCGACGTCGCGCACGTCGATGTAATAGGCGAAACGCCGATCGCCTGGAGGTGCTCCGTCCGGGCCGGTCTGCTCCCGGACGCGAAAGCCCACCGTCTCGCGATGCAGGTAAGCGTAATCTCCATGGCGATGCAGGACCTCAAACCCCAAGGTGTCCGTGAAGAACGTGACGGCACGTTCGATGTTGGTGACGTGCATGAAGGGCGTGACCTGGATGAAGTTCGACAAGGGGCAGCCTCCTGAAGCGGAGGCTAGCACACGGATTTCAGATCTCGCGCTCACTGAGTGTTGGGAATCGTGAGAAGAGTAGCAATAGATCTGAAAGTACGCTTAGCGATGTATGATCAAAGACGGACTTGGCGAAAGATCAAACCGGGAGATTGAAAATGGCATTCGAACCATCGCGAAGAAGCTTTCTGGCGGCTGCGGCGGCGCTGCCCGCTGCGACGGTACTGCCCGCGATGGCAGCTCCGGCCGCGAGCAATCCGGTGAGCTACCGGGTGCTTGGCAAGAGCGGGTTGAAGGTGACGACGGTTGGCTTCGGCTCCATGATCACCTCCGACCCCAGCGTGATCGCGCGCGCCCTCGAAATGGGCATCAACTATTTCGACACCGCTCGCGGTTACCAGAACGGCAACAACGAGCGCATGGTGGGTGGGGCGCTGAAGAGCCGGCGCAAAGAGATCATCCTGTCCAGCAAGTCGGAGGCTAAGACCGCCGCCGCGGCGACGGCCGAACTCGAAACCAGCCTGAAGGAACTCGGAACGGATTACCTGGATATCTGGTACATCCACAGCAAGGACAAGCCGGCGGATGTGCCGGACGAGTTGGTGGAGGCGTGGGTCAAGGCGAAGCAGCAAGGGAAGATCCGCCACATCGGGCTTAGCACGCATTCGCCTAACGAGATGGTGGACCGTATTCTGGCGATCGGCAAGATCGAAGTGGTGCTGGCCACCTACAACTTCACGATGGGCGACACGCGCGACGCCACGTTCGAGCGCATCCACAAGGCCGGTCTGGGCTTGGTGGCGATGAAGGTGATGGCCGGCGGGCTGAAGACGAAGAACCCGAAGCCTCAGATGCAGCGACCGATGGCCGGACTGGCGGCTTTGAAATGGGCGATCCGCAAGCCGTACTTCGCGACGGCGATTCCGAGCATGACCGACATGGAACAACTGGAGATGAACTTCCAGGCCATGACGGGCACGTTCGCTCCTGCCGAGGAGCGCATTCTCGCCGCGCGGCTGGATGAGATCCGGCCGGATTATTGCCGCATGTGCTATGGCTGCTCGGGCCAATGCACAAAGGGTCTGCCGGTGACCGACATGCTGCGCTATGTCACCTATGCCGATGGCTACGGCGAGTTCGCTCTGGGACGGGAGCACTTCCTCAAATTGCCCGCCGAGATTCAGAGCGTGAAGTGCGGCGATTGCTCTTCGTGCTCGGTCCAGTGCCGCAACGGTGTGGACGTGGCGCGACGGTTGAGCCGGGCGCAGGAACTGTTCGCCTGAGGGTCGGGCAGAAATTAGCAGTTCTTGCCTGGGCAGAGCCCACCTGCCGAGGATGCATCGGTACTGTGCCGTGGCGGCATTCATGCCACCATGCTCCAGGAAAGCCACCAGACGGCGAGATGAATCTCGCCGCGGCACGCTAAAGCGTGCGCCACAGGGCTCGGCCACAGGGCTCGGTTAGCCCAGCATCTTCTCGACGGATGCATAGACACCGTCCAGCGCGCCCGGCAAGGCCGCGACGTCCTTCCCGCCGGCCTCGGCGAGATCTGGACGGCCGCCCCCCTTGCCGCCTACCGCCTGAGCAAGCGCGCCAACCAGCTTGCCCGCATGCACCTTGGTGGTCAAATCTTTCGTGACGGCGGCGATCAGTGCGATGCCTGAATCGGTGGATGTAGCGAGCACCACTACGGCGCTCTTCCACTTGTTGCGGAGCTGGTCGGCCATGTTGCGGAGCTGGTTGCGATCGACCCCCTCAACCTGAGTGGCCACGACCCGCACGCCATGAATCTCGCGCGCCCCGGCTTCCACTTCGGCGGTCAACGCCACAGCGACTTTCTCCTTGAGATGCTCCACCTGGCGCTCAAGTTGGCGCTGCTGTTCGCGGACCTTTTCAACCTCGGCGGTCAGCTCGTTCTTCTCGGACTCCAAGCGCGACAGGACAGCGTCCGGTCCAGTGATGATCTCGATGCGGCGGACGCCGGCCGAGATCGATCCTTCGTAGACGATCTTCGCGACGCCGATGTCGCCGGTACGCGAGACGTGCGTGCCACCGCAAAGCTCGCGCGAGAAACCCGGCACGGTGACCACGCGGACCTTGTCGCCGTACTTCTCTCCAAACAACGCCATGGCGCCGGTCTGCAGAGCGTCGTCGAGGTTCATGACCTCCAGGCCGACGGGGACGTTCTGGAGAATCTCCTGGTTGATCAGCCGCTCCACCTCGGCGCGCTCGTCTGCCGACATGGAAGCGTAATGCGTGAAATCGAAGCGCAAGCGCGCGGGTTCCACCACCGAACCGGCCTGCTTCACGTGCTTGCCAAGCGTCTGTTGCAGTGCGGCCTGCAGCAGGTGAGTGGCGGTGTGATTGCGGCGCGTGGCCGAACGGGTCGCGTTCGTCGACCTGCGCACACACGGCGGTTTCAACGCGAAGTGGAGCGAAAGTGCGAATCCTGCTGACGCTCAGCCCCTTGATTGGCGCGTTGGTACCCAACCACTTGCGCGAGTTTGCGTTCGCGGGTTTCATCGTAAATGACTCCCTCGTCGCCAACCTGCCCGCCCGACTCGGCGTAGAACGGAGTCGGATCGAGAACGACTTCCGCATCGACGCCGGCGGGCAGTTCCGGGACGATTGCGCCGTCGAGAATCAGCGCCTGAATCTCCGCGACACCCCTCATGTGATCGTAGCCGATGAAGCGCGTGGCGAGACGAGCGTGCAGATCCTGGTAGACGGGCGCGATCTGAGCCTTCTCGGCGCCTTTCCAACTGGCGCGGGCGCGTTCGCGCTGCTTCTGCATGGCCTCTTCGAAGCCCTGCGTGTCGATGCTCAGCCCCAGTTCGCGAGCCATCTCCTCCTGCTCGTCGAGCGCCATGCCGTAGGTGTCGTAGAGCTTGAAGGCGGCGGGTCCGGGCAGTACGCCGCCGGTGGCCGACTTCGCTTCGTCGTGGAAAACGCGCTCGGCCACCTGGAACGTGGTGGCGTAGCGGTGCTCCTCTTCCTTGACGATGCGGGCGACGCGCGGCGCGGACTCCATCAATTCCGGATACGCCGGTTTCATAAACTCGGCGACGAAATCGGTCAACTTGTAGAGGAACGTTTCCTCAACACCGATCATGCGGGCATTGCGCAGCGCGCGGCGCATGATCTTCCGCAGCACGTATCCGCGGCCTTCGTTCGAGGGCATGACGCCGTCGTGGATCAGGAACGCCGCGGCGCGAGCGTGATCGGCGCAGATGCGCAGCACCGTATCGGAGCGCTGGTCCTCGGCCGAGCCGTTCCCGGCGAGATAGGGTTTGCCAAACAACTCGCCGGCCTTCTCGACGATGGAGAGCAGCAGGTCGCAGTCGTAGTTCGAGAGCTTGCCCTGCATGATGGCAGCGACGCGTTCCAGGCCCATGCCGGTGTCGATGGAGGGGCGAGGGAGCGGGGTCAGCACGCCGTGCGAGTCGCGGTCGTACTGCATGAAAACCAGGTTCCAGATTTCGACGAAACGGCCGCCGCCGTCCAGAGGAAACTGCTCGTGTTCACGCCCCGGTTCGGCACCGCGTTCGCCGAGATCGAAGTGGATCTCCGAGCACGGTCCGCACGGGCCGGTCTCGCCCATCTGCCAGAAATTGTCCTTCTCGTCGAGGCGGAAGATGCGGTCCTTCGGCACGCCGGCGACCTTCTGCCACAGCTCTTCCGCCTCGTCGTCCTCGCGGAAAACGGTCACGTAGAGCTTGTCCTTGGGCAGGCCGTAGACCTTGGTCACCAGGTCCCAGGCGAAGTCGATGGCGTCAGATTTGAAGTAATCTCCAAAGCTGAAATTGCCCATCATCTCGAAAAACGTGTGGTGACGGCGGGTGTAGCCGACGTTCTCCAAGTCGTTGTGTTTGCCACCGGCGCGGACGCACTTCTGAGCAGTCGTAGCGCGCGAGTAATCGCGCTTTTCAATGCCCAGGAAGACGTCTTTGAACTGGTTCATGCCGGCGTTGGTGAACAGCAGCGTCGGATCGTTGGCGGGAACCAAAGAGGAAGAACGGACGATGCGATGATTCCGGGCGGCGAAGAAATCTAGGAACTTTTGGCGGACTTCGTGACCTGTCACAATACCTTCTATTGTGACACGGCGGCTCTCCGCGACCGCTCAGCGATTGCGGGCGTTAAGGTCCGAAAAACGAGCGTAGAACGGCAGAAATACGAGGCTTCCCGCTAGTGTACTGCGTCATGCCGAATGACGATTATTCCTGGCGCTCAGCGCTGCCGATTGTGGGGCAGCTTGGCAAGCTGCGGCCGATTGTCAATCGGCCAACTGGCGCGTTGGCGCGAGCCGGCGGCGGTAGCCAACCGCCGCGCAGGATTCCATCCTGCCCCACACATTCGTTCTACGACGCTTTGTCCGCGTGGGCGCTGAGGGAGTTCAAAATTCGATCTGCCGCCAGAGCAGGGTCTCTCGGCCCGCGTGATTTCGCGTCCGATGACCAGGTAGTTTGCGCCGCCCGCCATCGCTTCGGCAGGCGTCGCAACGCGCTTCTGGTCGCCCTTGGACGCTCCGGCGGAGCGGACGCCGGGCGTCACCAGAATCTTGCCGGGACCCGCAATGGCGCGGACGCCAGCCACTTCCAGGGGCGAGGAGATGAACCCGTCCGCGCCGGCGGCGATGCCCTTCTGAACGAAGTGCTCGACCAGACTTGAGGCGGTGCGGCCGGTGTAGCCGAGATCGGCCAAGTCGTCATCGTCAAAGCTGGTCAGCACAGTGACGGCGAGGATCTTCAGAGCGGAATCGCCCCGCCCCTGGACGGCTGCCCGAATCACCTGAGGACTGGAGTGGACGGTGAGGAAGCTCGCTCCCAGTGCAGCCACGCGGGCGGCGGCGCGTTGTACGGTCGCACTGATGTCGTACATCTTCAGGTCGACGAAAACGTTCTTCCCGCGCGCCGTGAGTTCCCGCACTACGGCCGGTCCCTCAGCCGTGAAAAGCTCCAGGCCCACTTTGTAGAAATCCACGGCTGGACCGATCTTGTCCACAAGCTGCAAGGCTTCCGAGGCGTTTTCCAGATCGAGCGCGACGATGATGGGATTCATAGGAGAGAGCCTCCAATTATTGGACCACAATCGGCTTTTCCGCTCGCTCCTCGGACGCGCCCGATGATGCGGCCGGGAATCCGCGACGCCGACTCTTCCGGCACTGAGATGAGCAGGCCGCCAGAAGTTTGCGGATCGTAGAGCAACTGCAGGACCGTCGGATCGACGCCGGGCTTCACCAACACGCAGCTCTCCACGAAAGCGCGATTGTTGTTCAACCCGCCCGGAATCGCGCCCTGCGCCGCATAGTCGAGCGCGCCGGGCAGGAATTCGATAGCCGAGGAATCGATCTCCAGGGTCACTTTGCTGGCCAGGGCCATCTCGCGGGCATGGCCGAGCAGACCGAAGCCGGTCACGTCCGTGCAGCCATGCGCGCCGGCCGCGAGCATCGCTTCGCAGGCGGCTTTGTTCAGGGTCAGCATGGAACGGATCGAGCGCCTCGCACGTGCTCGTCTTTTCGCGATGCCGCGTTTCAGGGCGGTCGAAATCACGCCCGTCCCAATTGCCTTGGTGAACACCAGAACGTCGCCCGCCCTTGCGCCCGCGTTCGCGAGAATGCGGTCCGGATGAATCAGGCCGGTCACCGCGTAACCGAATTTGATCTCCTCGTCGTTGACGCTGTGCCCGCCCAGAACGGCGCAACCCGCCTCGATCATCTTCTCCGCGCCGCCGCGCAGAATCTCTTCCAGATCGTCGAGATCGCCCTTGCCGGGGTAGCAAAGAATCGAGAGCGCCGTGATCGGCCGGCCGCCCATGGCGTAAATGTCGCTGAGCGCGTTAGCGGCCGCAACCGCGCCAAACGTAAAGGGATCGTCGACAATCGGCGTGAAAAAGTCCGTCGTCTGCACCAGGGCACACTCCGGGCTTATGCGGTACACGCCCGCATCGTCATTGGTGTCGAAGCCCACCAGAACGTTAGCGTCTTTCAGCCGCGGCACGCGCGGCAGAACGGAGTCCAGGATGGCCGGACTCAGCTTGGACGCTCAACCGGCGGCTTTGACGTGCGCTGTCAACTTCTTCAGCGACATCTCAATTCATTCTAGGGTCTCGTGAGTCGTAGCATTCGCTGCCTATCCTTGGCGATGTGTTCCAGAGAGAGCAGCCGCGATCCGACGCGATTCTGATCCCACGCGGCTAGGATGCAATCAGTCAGTTTCCGAAATGCGCACTTATCGGGACCCTGCGTTCTAGACTGAATACAGTGAAGTGGCCCTGCTCGACTCCATTGGCAGTTTTCAGGCTCTGTTCGCGAGCGAACCTTCGTTCAACTGCGTAGCGGCCTCGTTCCTACGGTATCCCGAGCCGTATCGAACGTCCGCACATCAAGAACCACCGCCGTTCCTCAGAGATCATGGCGCCAAGACCTGCGGAGTAGGCCGCACATTGGACTTGCGAGTTCAATACGGTGAAGCAAGTCAGTTCTGCCTCCCGTCTCACCGATCCGTAGGACGCCCTACTGTCCCTGGACGGATCCAATTCCGACATCGGAAGCGGCGCACCCAACGGCGAGTGCCGGCTCCCTGAATGCGCCTCCGTCGCCATTTCGGGCTATCGAGACATGCGCCGAAAGCGGACATGGCTGCTTGTGCGCCGAACAGGAGCGTACCAAGCGACAAAATGGATTCCAAACAAGAGTTCCCGAGATCGAAGTGACCGCGTCACAATCCGCGTGACCGCGCCAACCAACTGCATGTCAAACGCCCCTTCGGCTCTTCCGAGAAGTGCGACATCTTCCGGAGGCCATGGGATCAGCAAGCAGTCGCACACGGTTATGGGCGGATCCCTCAGACGCGATCAGCGCCACAGTGTTGTACGAACACATCGCTCGCTCTCTTCCGCGAAGATCGACAGGAGGTTCGGCGAGTGGGAAAAGCAAGCCGATACGCGATGATGCGCGGGAGAGATTTGGCTTCGTTTGGAAGGAAAATGCGACCTCAACTTTGCGTCCCACGCATGCGGTCGGCAACTTGCTGCCACCGATTGCAGCGCGCACGGTCCCCTCGAACGGAGCGGACCCGTTCAGTACGATGGACGTCGCATTGCCTGACTGATCAACGCTGAACTCGGCAGAAACAGAACCCATGAGACCCGATTGAAGCGCCACTGCGGGATACACCGGATGCCCGATTTTGAAGCACAGGCCGCTGACCATCTCTCGGATCCAGTGCGTCGCGCGCGATCCGTCTTGCCCAACGCGGGAGTTAAACAAGCTGAAGTCAAAACAAGAATCGAGAACCGAGCACGCGGTTCTTGTAGCCATTTCTCATTCTGAGTGAAAGACCGCCATTTCGGAAACTGACCCACTGCCTGATGCTGCTTATGCGTGGAAACCGGAAGCGTTGTACATTAAGGCATTCGGGCCATGCGTCGTCTTTGGAAGCATTTTCGCGCTGTCTTGTTCTGGGCGGGTCCCATGGCCCTGCCCGGCGTGGCCTTTGGTTACGTGTATCGCTACTACGACAACCTGCCCGAGCGTTTCCCCATCCGCTGGTCCGCGCGAGGCCACGCCGAGTTGTGGACGGACAAGAACGTTCAGGAAGTGCTGTTCGGGCCGGTCGCCGGCTGGTGCGTGCTCACGTTCGCGATCCTGGCGGAGTTGCTGATCTTCGCCGCCTCGCGGACCGCTCCAGTGGAGGAAGACGCCAACCGTCAGGCTCAAGGATTGAGACAACTCGGATGGTTGAACTGGGTGATGGGCGCAGTCTTCGCGGTCGTGGCGATCCTGCCGGGCATTGCTCATGAGGACCTGCAACTGCCCGGCTGGACGCTGGCGACCTGCGTGTTTGCGCTGGCGGTGGTGACAGCCTTCCGGACGCTCAGAGTCAGACGCTGACCCTGGGAACGCCGATCTCCAGATCGGCACGAGTTTCACCCGAAACGGAGCTGTACGAAAGTCCGGAGCCGCGAATCCGTCACGGGTGTGCGGCTCCGTTTCGAACCGGTTGTGCGGCTCAATCGCAATTGAGCTACGCCCGGATCAGACCACCGGCATCGCCACTTCTTGCGGCATCAGCGACGGGATGGTCTCCTTGAACACCTCGTCGATGCGCTCGGCGAAGAAGAACTGCATCTCCTTCCGGATGTTCTCAGGCAGATCGCGCAGGTCCTTGGCGTTGGCCTTGGGCATGACGATTCTCGTGATGCCGGCGCGGCGGGCGGCCAGCACCTTCTCCTTCAGGCCCCCGATGGGGAGGACGCGCCCGGTAAGCGTGATCTCGCCGGTCATCGCCGTATCGGTACGCACCGACCGTTTCGTGTAGAGCGAGGCCAGAGCCACGGCCGCGGTGATGCCGGCCGAGGGACCATCCTTGGGGATGCCTCCCGCGGGCACGTGGATATGCACTCCGCACTCGGTGAACAACTGCGGATCGATGCCGTATTCATCGGCGTGCGCCCACAGATAGCTCTGTGCGGCCTTGGCCGATTCCTGCATCACCTCGCCGAGTTGGCCGGTGAGCGTGAGGCCCTTGCCCTTGGGCAGCAGCGTCGCTTCGATGTAGAGCACATCGCCGCCCGTGGGCGTCCAGGCGAGACCGGTCGCCACGCCCGGCGGCATTTCCTTGCGGGCCGTCTCCGGCAGGAAGTACTCGGGGCCAAGCTGGTCGACGATGAAGTCGGGCGTCAGCGTGATGGCCTCGGTGCGTCCCTCCGCGAACTTGAGCGCGGCCTTGCGGAGCAGACGGCCGATCGCCGCGTTCCAGATTGCGCAGGCCCGCCTCGCGCGTGTATCCCGAGATGATCTTCAGCAATCCGTCGTCGGGGAAGCCGACCAGGTCGAGCGAAAGGCCGGTCTCTTTGAGCTGCCGCGGAATCAGGTAGCGGTTCGCGATCACCACTTTTTCCTCTTCGCTGTAGCCGGCAAGCCGGATGACTTCCATGCGGTCGAGCAGCGGTTGCGGCAGCGAGTCGAGCGTGTTGGCCGTAGTGATGAACAGCACCTTCGAAAGATCGAAGGGCATATCGAGGTAGTTGTCGCGGAACGAGTTATTCTGCTCCGGATCGAGCACTTCGAGCAGCGCCGCGGCCGGATCGCCACGGAAGTCGCGCCCGAGTTTGTCGATCTCGTCGAGCATCAGCACGGGGTTGTTCGCCCCGGCGCGGCGCATGGCCTGAATCAGCCTTCCGGCCATCGCGCCAATGTAGGTGCGGCGGTGACCGCGCAGTTCGGCCTCGTCGTGCAAACCGCCGACGCTCATGCGCTCGAACTTGCGTCCCAACGAGCGCGCGATGGACTGACCCAATGACGTCTTGCCGACGCCCGGAGGTCCAACAAAGCACAGAATTGGCGCCTTGGCGCTGGGGTTGCGATGGAGCACACCGAGATGTTCGAGGATGCGCTCTTTCACATCGTCCAACCCGTAGTGGTCGTCGTTCAGGATCTTGCGGGCCCGCGCGATTTCGAGATTGTCCTCGGTGCGAACGCGCCAGGGCAGCTCGATCACGAGCTCTACCCAGGTGCGCAGAACCTGGCGTTCCGGCGACTGCCCGGGCAGACGCTCGAAACGGCTCAATTCGCGCTCGGCCTCTTTGCGAACTTCGTCGGGTAGGTCGGCTTTGGCGAAACGCGCACGCAGTTCGGCGGCTTCAGCCTTTTCGGGATCGTCCTCGCCGAGTTCGTTCTGGATGGCCTTCATTTGGCGGCGCAGAACGTATTCGCGCTGCTCTTTGCTGATCTCCTCCTGCGCCTCGCGCACGATCTTGTGGCGCATTTCGAGGATCTGAATCTCGTGGGAGATCAGCTTCACGGCGAGCCGCAGTCCCTCCTCAAGCGTGGGGGCTTCGAGCAAACTCTGCAGCTTCTCGACATCGAGATTGAAGGCGGTAGCGAGCAGATACATGATCTGCTCCGGATCGTCGGCGCTGGCCAGCAGGTCGCTTACCTGCTCGGCGGCTTGCGGGTTGATCTTCTCAACCGCCTGAGAGGCCAGTTCGAACAAGGCGGTGCGCAGGGCGCGCTCCTCGTCGGTGTGCTCTGGGACCAGGTCGCGCGGCGAGTAGTTGGCGGTGAGGTAAGTGCCAGACTCGAAGCTATCGATGGTGACGCGCTCCAGGCCGGAAACGATCAACTCCATCGCGTTCGGAGCAGTCCGCAGAACCTTGCGGATTTTGGCGCGCGTGGCAATCGTGTTCAGGTCGGCCGGCAGCGGGGTTCTCCGTACCCGGGTCCTGCTGGGCAACGAGGATCAACTCGCCTTCGTGATCGCGTATCGCCGCGTCGACGGCGGCGCGGGAGGCGTCCCGTGCCCACGGAGAGGGGCAGCACCAGCTTAGGAAATAGGACGACGTTTTTCAGTGGCAGTACGGGCAGTGCGCGGGGCGCTTGCGATTGTTCGGGCATCGAACCTCCTCGTGTTCTCTTTCTATCTCTTTTGTCGTTCGATCTCTATGGTCTTTAGATGAACCTCGAGCAGGTTCGGTTCACGGCTCGTGGCATCCCCATTACGCCGCTCCCATCGGAGCACTGGCGCGGCCGGGGCCGAAGACGGTTCCGGCCTGACCAACGTCGGCGATGATACTCTGGCCGTCGCGGACGCTGCCTTCCAGCAGCGCCTTCGCGAGCGGCGTTTCGAGCTCTTTCTGAATCGCCCGCTTCAACGGACGCGCGCCATAGTCCGGCTCGTAGCCGATGCGGGCAATCTGTTCCACCAGCGCCGGAGTCAGTTCCAGCGAGATATGGCGAGCTTCCAACCGGCGGCGCAGTTGGTCGAGTTGGATGTCCACGATGCGGCGAAGTTGCTCGCTCCTCAAGACGTGGAAGACGACTGTTTCGTCCACTCGGTTGAGGAACTCGGGGCGAAATGCGCGCCGGACCTCTTCCATCACGGCGAGTTTCATCAGTTCGTACTGTGCGCCGGCCGTCTCGCCCGTAAAGGCGCGGATGCGGTCGCTGCCCAGGTTCGACGTCATGATCAGGATCGTGTTGCGGAAATCCACCGTGCGGCCCTGGCCGTCGGTCAGACGCCCGTCGTCGAGCACCTGCAGCAGAACGTTGAACACGTCCGGATGCGCCTTCTCGATCTCGTCGAACAGGATCACCGCGTAAGGACGGCGGCGGATCGCCTCGGTCAGTTGACCGCCTTCTTCGAAGCCGACGTATCCGGGAGGCGCGCCGATCAGCCGGGCCACCGTGTGCTTCTCCTGGTATTCGCTCATGTCCAGGCGGATCAGAGCGCGCTCGTCGTCGAAGAGAGTCTCCGCCAGCGCGCGCGCCAGTTCGGTCTTGCCGACGCCCGTTGGGCCCAGGAAAAGGAAGCTGCCTATGGGCCGCTTCGGGTCGCTCAGTCCGGCCCGCGAGCGGCGGACCGCCTCGGCGACCACCTGAACGGCCTCATCCTGGCCGACCACGCGGCGGTGAAGCTGCGTTTCGAGATGCAGCAGCTTATGCAACTCGCCCTCGAGCATGCGCGAAACGGGAATGCCGGTCCAACGCGCCACGATCTGGGCGATGTCTTCCTCGTCCACTTCTTCTTTGAGCAAACGGTTCTGCTTGTTCTCCGCGGCCAGGCGCTCCTCTTCTTCTTTCAGCGATTTTTCGAGGCCGATGAGCGTACCCCACTTCAGTTCGGCGGCTTTGTTCAGGTCGTAGTTGCGTTCGGCGATTTCGATGTCGCGCTTCACCTGCTCGATTTGTTCGCGCAGCGAACGCAGCCTCTGCACGCTGTCCTTCTCGGTCTGCCAGCGGCCTTTGAGCGAGTCGGTTTCCTTGTGGAGGGTAAACAGTTCCTCTTCAATGCGGGTCAGGCGCTCGCGGGAGGCCGCGTCTTTTTCCTTCTTCAAAGCCTCGCGCTCGATTTCGAGTTGCAGGATGCGGCGCATGCTCTCGTCGAGTTCGGCGGGCATGGAGTCGATCTCGGTCCGCAGCCGGGCCGCGGATTCGTCCACCAGGTCGATGGCCTTGTCGGGCAGGAAACGGTCCGTAATGTAGCGGTTGGAGAGCACGGCGGCGGCGACCAGCGCGGTGTCTTTGATTCTCACGCCGTGATGGACCTCGTAGCGCTCTTTCAAACCGCGCAGGATGGAAATCGTATCCTCCACGGACGGCTGATCGACTACGACAGGCTGGAAGCGGCGCTCCAGCGCGGCATCCTTTTCGATGTACTTGCGATACTCGTCCAGCGTGGTGGCGCCGATGCAGTGCAGTTCGCCCCGCGCGAGCATCGGCTTCAGCAGGTTGCCGGCATCCATGGAGCCCTCGGCCTTGCCTGCCCCGACCACCGTGTGAAGTTCGTCGATGAACAGGATGATCTGCCCCTCGCTCGATTGGACTTCCTTCAGAACGGCCTTCAAACGTTCTTCAAATTCGCCACGGAATTTCGCGCCGGCAATCAGCGCACCCATGTCGAGCGAAACCACTTTCTTCTGCTTCAATCCCTCCGGAACGTCGCCGCGCACAATGCGCTGGGCGAGGCCCTCGGCGATCGCGGTCTTACCCACGCCCGGTTCGCCGATCAGCACCGGGTTATTCTTGGTGCGGCGCGAGAGAACCTGGATGATGCGGCGGATCTCCTCGTCGCGGCCGATGACCGGATCGAGTTTGCCCTGCGCCGCTGCTTCGGTCAGGTCGCGGCCGTATTTCTCCAAGGCCTGGTAGGTGCCTTCCGGATTCTGGGTGGTCACGCGCTGGGTGCCTCGGATTTCCTTGACGGACTGATCGAGCTTCTCCTGTGTAGCTCCCGCTTCACGCAGGGCATCCACGGCTTTGCCGTCCTGCCGGAATATGCGCCAGCAGCAGGTGCTCGACGCTCACGAAATCGTCATGGCGCTTTTTGGCCTCGATCTCGGCCTCGGCGAAGGTGCGCTCCAGACGCTGCGTCACATACATGCCTCCGCCCGCGCCCGGCGAGACGGCGACCTTGGGCAGTTTTTCGAGTTCCGCCATCAGACGCTGGTGCAATTTTTCGAGATTCAATCCCGCACGCAGCAACACTTCAGGCACCACGCCGTTCTCCTGTTCCAGGAGCGCGACGAGCAGGTGTTCGTTGTCGATCTGCTGATGACTCAAGCGCGCAGCCAAAGCCTGAGCGGCGCGAAGGGCATCTTGGGAACGTTCTGTGAGTCGATTCGGGTCCATAGAGATGTGAGGGTGGCCTCTGGGAACGAGTCTACCACCTACTGTCAATGATGCGCATATTACTTGAGCGGATTCATATCATATTTTTACATCGTTTCTTGAGGGTGATTGAGACGCCATTCCCACCAGCCCCACCGCTTCACCGCCCTTTGTCATACGTATAAAGTTGTTTTTAAAAGACTTATCTACGGAACGCACACAACCTGGCACCTGGGAGCGCCGACCTCCAGATCGGCTCCGGTTGCCCTCCCCGGGAGCGCCGATCTCCAGATCGGCTCAGACTGTTTTGCCAGCGGCAACTCAACGCGGCGCTGTCCCGGATACATGTGGAACGGAGCCGATCTGGAGATCGGCGTTCCCGGGGGCGTTCCCAGGGCGGTCCCAATTGGTACCCTGAATCTAACCCGGACGAGGCGCGAGGACTTCCCGCCAAGTTCACCAAAGCCGCCGACTGAGGCGATGAGAGGATACATGCAAGCCAAGCCAACTTCGCAGAGCCACACCCCGGACCTCGACAATTCACACCGGGAAGAGCTGATTCGTTACCTGAACCTGAAGCTCGCATCGCTGGGGCAGCCGACCAGTCAAAGCACGGCCGATCCGTATTCGCTCGAAGTCGCCGGCCCGCTGCTGAGAAACCACTATCAGAAAGATCTGCTGCTGGGCGACATGCTTTGCCCCGCCGATGCGCGCATTCAGGATTTCCTGGACGGCTACCTTTCCGAGGAGCGTCCGAAGGGCGCGGCGCGCGTCCCCAGCCGGACTTTCGTCCTCGACCGGCCCGGGCTGGCGCGAGTCATGTCCCTTCCGGCGACGGGCGACTCCATCGCCTCGCCGTATCTTCACTCCTACCGGATCTCGCAAGGGGTGCTCCACAATCCGAAGAGCGACAAGCGGACGACGCAAGGCATCTTCCACATTGTCGAAGGCGGATTACCTGTTCCAGCAGATAAGATCGCCGTTCCGAAAGGCGCCTTCGCCACCCTGCTGGACGAAGCCTGGCGGCCTCCGCAGGATGCGCTGGCTCTGCCCTTTACAGCCGATCAGCAGGATCAGGCCCGGCTGTTCGCGTCGCTCCTGCTGCGCCCGATGGTGTGTCCGGCGACAGGCGATGAGCCGGCCAAATCGATGGAGATCCGCTTCTTCGCGCCCGCGAGCCTGGTGAGCAATCTCGATTTCGTCGAGAGCATCTTCGGCAACGGCGGCGACCCGTATCTGCCCGAAAACGATGCCGCGCTCGACGTGATGCATTGGACCGGCCACACCGGCTGCGTGATTCTAGCGCCGCATCTGCAGGGAATCCGCAAGAAAGCCCTCGGCCTGCCGCATGTAAGCGCCGCCACCAAGCGCCAGAAGCGCGACGGCATGTGCTGGGAACGCGAGGACGAAGCCTACAACGGCGGCAAAGCCTTCAAAGCAACCTGCCGCGATCACCACGGCGTGATCGTCACCATCATCGCCGACAACTACTTCGGCTACTGCAAGAAAGAGGTCAAGACGCAAATCAGCTTCTCGGCTAACCTCTTCGGACTGGCCGAGGAAGAGCACTCTGGCGGAGCGATCGCATATCCGGCCTACATCCTGGGGCAGGAGTTCTATGCGGACCGCACGGTGCCGCTCAAAAAGGCCACGTTTGCCGAGGCGATGAGCATCCTGGGCGATCGCGCCGAGGTCAAGCCGGAAGGCTACGCGGTCGACCGCCGCTTTCCCCAGATTCTCTACGTGCCGCGGAGCACCGAGTTCAACGTGCGCGAAGGCTTCGTGAGCTGGCCTCAGAACGGCGAGACGCAAAAACTGACCCTCCGGGTCGGCGAGACCTACGTCCTGCCCATGGGTTACTGGCTGCGCCTGGAAAAGCAACACACCGGCTCGGCCTGGCGCCTGGTGGGCGCGCGCGCCGACGGCACGTTGTGCCACAAACCGTCCACAGTTTCCGGCGGCGGCAAGAGCGAGATCTCCAAGTCGATTTCGAACGTGTTGTTGCACGGGCCGGTCTTCGTGCGCGACTACCCCATCGACATGGCCGAGGTGGCGGAGATCCTGAAGCGCGATTTTTCCGGCATCTATAAACAGCCGCAGGAAGAGCGCCGCGCGCACAGGCCGATCCTGAGCGTGGAGCGTTCGCTCGGGTCAGTGATCAAGCTGCTGACGCCCTCAACCGAATACGTGGACGAGTACAACGCGTGGCTGCGCGATTTGCATCAGACGATCCGGCAGCTTGTATTCACCGTGAAGCGCTACTACCGCCCCGAATGGGGCGACAACTGGATGGAGCACTTCACGGTAGACCGCATGAACGGGTTCCTCGGACATGAGTTGAAGTACGACGACCAGAAACTGGTTGGCAATTACCTCCGCGTCGGCTTCGACCCGGACGGGAGTTGGCGAATTTACAAGCTTCGTCCCGACTTCCACCCGGCATGGAAAGTTCAGGTTGAGGACGACATCACCGCCGCCGTCGTGGCGCCGCGCGCACGGCTTGGCAACCTCGATCCGCGCTATTCGAATCCGAGCGTAAAGCTGGTCGTCAACTGCGAGGCACTCTTGTTCCAGCGGCCCGACGACGCCGTTCATCGCGGCTTCGATGCACAGGCCGAGGCCGACCTCGCATCCCCCGATACATTCATCTCTAACTTCGAACCGCTGAACATAGAGCAGGCCAAAAAGCTCGTCGATCACGTCGCCGAGTTCGACAAATACACCGAGCCGATGAAGCATCTGCTCGAAGACTTCGCGGCCGGCAACAACGGCAGCTTCGTGGTCAGTTCGGCCCACTCACGGCTGGTCGACGGCGTGCCGACGAAAAATCCACGCTACCTGCAGAAACGGCCGGACGTCGTGAACGCGGCGGAGACCTATCTGGCTGAGGTCAGCGCGCGGCTCGACCGTAGGGTGCCTCCGGACCAGCCGGTCTATTTCCCGGTGGGCGCGGTGCTGGCTGGGCGGCGTGGCAATCCGCCGGACGCGAAGATCGGGCTGCCGCCGCTCGCGGTCTACAATCCGATCCATTACCAGGAACTGCCCGAACTCTTCATGGACTTCGTGTGCAGCCTGACGGGCAAATCGCCATCGACCACGGGCTTCGGCAGCGAAGGCGCGCTCACCAAAGGACCGTTCAATGCATTGTGGCCCATCGTCGATCTGAACAACGCGCTGGTGAGCTTCATCCTCACCGAATACGCGGGCTTCACGACGGCGGCGGGCTCCGTTGGGCCGAACTTCCGCGTGGATCATGACATCAGCATGCTGGTGCCGGAGGTCTGGTGCCGGATGCGAGTGCCGGAACGCGAGCCGAAATTTCTCATCGAAAACGGCTACCTCGAGAAGCTCGAAGATTTCGAGTTGGAGGGCCGCAAGGTCCTGGCCAGCCGCCTGGGCTATCGCATCACGGCGCTGTTTGCCGACCGCTTCCTGGGCCGCATTTTCGAAACGCCCAACGCGGTCTTCTCGGAAGAATTGCTGCGTCCGGAGAAACAGAACGCGGCCGATTTTGCCAGCGGCGTGGACGCGATTGTCGACTCGCAGCGACGCGTGGCGATGAACTACTTCGAAGACGGAAGCGTGGACGCCGCGTGCCCGCCGTTGAAGGCCCTGCTGCACATCATGGTGTACGGCCAATATGGGGGCAAAGGCGTGGAGGATCCTGCCTTCCGCGGCCTGTTCACTCGCCAGGCGCTGCTCCAAAGCGACTGGTACCGCGAGCGGCTCCACACCAAGCAGGAGCGCGACATCGCGCTGTGGCGCAGGCATCTCTCGGCGCTGGAGGTCTTCCGCTCAAAGTCGCGCTCGATGGCGGCGTCGCAGACACTCGACATCGAAGGCCTTCTGCGGACATCGCGCGAGCAACTCGCGCGGGTCAGTTCGCCGGCATACCTTGAGGAACTGGCGGGCACGATTGGCGCCGACCCATTCCACGGCCAGATCCCAGACGACTAAGCCCTGGGAACGCGATCTCCAGATCGGCTCCGTTGCACGCATTGCTGCGTCGCCGTTGGGCTGAGTTGCCGCTCACGAGGCGACCGGAGCCGATCTGGAGATCGGCGTTCCCAGAGCCACGGCACATTCGGTCATTCATGCGCCCGCATATCCACGACGCGCAGTCTGTATGTTCATAGATCGTGGCGTCTCGAACTGGACGTCCCTCCACTGCCGATGGCGACTGAAGAACGATTTCGAATTGCGATTGCCGACGACTCTCCGGACGTACTGATCGCGCTCAAGCTGTTGCTCAAGCCGGCGGGGTTTGTCGTCTCCGAGGCCCGCTCTCCGAGAGAGTTGCTGACGTTGGTAGGCAAAGACGAGTTCGACGTTGCGCTGATCGATCTCAACTACACGCGCGACACCACCTCGGGCGGCGAGGGGCTGGACCTGCTGACGGAGTTGGTGCGGTTGGACAGCCTGTTGCCTGTGGTGGTGATGACGGGCTGGGGCAGCATCGACATCGCCGTCGAGGCGGTACGGCGCGGGGCCCGCGACTTCGTCCAGAAGCCGTGGGACAACCTGAGCCTGGTGACCATCCTGCGGACTCAGGCGCAGTTGAGCCGCGCGCTGCGCGTGAATCAGCGGCTGGAGCGGCGCAACGAGTTGCTTGAGTCGCCGCTGCCCGTGAACCTGATCGCGCAATCGGCGGCCATGCGGCCGGTGCTCGACCTGATCCGGCGCATCGGGCCTTCGACCGCGAACGTGTTGATCACGGGGGAGCACGGAACGGGCAAAGAGGTCGCGGCGCGAGCGCTGCATGCCCTCTCGCCGAGAGCGTCGCGCCCCATGATCTGCGTCAACGCGGGTTCGATTCCGGAGGCTTTGTTCGAGAGCGAATTGTTCGGCCACGTGCGCGGAGCATTCACCGGAGCGTCCGCCGACCGGCCGGGCCGCTTCGAGTTGGCCGACCAGGGTACGCTGTTCCTCGATGAGATTGGCAACCTGCCGCTGTCTCAACAGGCGAAGGTGCTGCGCGCGTTGGAAACGGGCGAGTTTGAACGGCTCGGCAGTCCCAAGCTGCGGCACGCCAATGTGCGCCTGATCTCGGCAACGAACTCCGACCTCGGGGGGGCCGTGGCCGCGGGCAACTTCCGTGAGGACCTGCTGTTCCGCATTAACACGGTAAGGATCCACCTGCCGCCTTTGCACGAGCGAGGCGAAGACGTTCTGCTGCTGGCGCATCATTTCCTGGAGCGCTATGCGGCAAAATACGGTCGGGCGATCTCAGGTTTCGACGCAAGCGCGGTGGAGGCGATCCAGGCGCATCGCTGGCCGGGCAACGTCCGCGAGTTGGAGCACGTACTGGAGCGCGGAGTTCTGATGGCGCAAGGCGGACAGCTTACCGGTGCGGACCTCGGACTGGTTCCGGAATCCGCGGCGCGCGCGGGCGCGGCCGCGCAGGCTACGTTCAACCTGGAAGACAACGAGCGGGAACTCATCCGGCGTGCATTGGAAGCTTGCCAGAACAACGTCGTGGAAGCCGCGCGAGTGTTAGGGCTGAGCCGCAGCGGGCTGTACCGGCGGTTGCAGAAGTTCGGGATGGTTTAGGTGTGGTGGCTCTCTTGACATGACGCCACGGCGACGATTTCCGGCTCACGAAGATGCGCTGGCTGCGATAGCGCTGGCCGGAGGCTTGCCCGCCGTCGTTGTCGGGGTCTGGCTCGTCTGGAACAGGCACCTCCCCCCGGCACTTACAGTGGTATCGGCCGCGGCTCTGATCGGTGTCTGGTTGTTTGCCGCATGGGTAGTCCGTGGCAAAGCGGCGCATCCGTGGCGAACCATGGCGGCCATGCTCGAATCCGTGCGGCTAGGCGACTACTCGGTCCGGGCACGCGCTCTGGCGGGCAGCGACTCCATGTCGGAAGCGCTGGCAGAGTTGAACCGGCTCGGCGACGCCTTGCGCGACAGGCGCCTGGAAGCGTTGGAAGTGAACGCTTTGCTTTCAAAGGTGCTCGAAGAGATCGACGTGGCGATCTTCGCATTCGACGACCGGAACCGGCTCAGGCTGGTGAATCCCACCGGGGCGCGCCTGCTGGCCGAACCTGCGCGAGCATTGAAAGAGCGCAGCGCGGAAGATCTGGGGTTGACGCAACTGCTCGACTCCCCTCCCTCGTCGGTGATCGACCGCTCCTTCCCGGGCGCCGCGGGCCGTTGGGCGGTGCGCCATACGACGTTTCGCGATTCCGGCCACCCGAACGAACTCCTCGTCCTATCCGACCTGACGCGCGAGTTGCGGGAAGAGGAGTTGCTCGCCTGGCAAAGGCTGGTGCGCGTGCTGGGGCACGAGCTGAATAACTCGCTCACCCCGATCCAATCCATCGCGCAGAGCCTGGACAGCCTGGTGCGCTCGCCCGACCTGCCAGCGGACTGGCGCGACGATATGCTGCAGGGACTGGCCGTGATTGCGTCGCGCTCGGACTCCCTGGCGCGCTTCGTGTCGTCCTACGCGCGGCTGGCCCGGCTACCCGCTCCGGCGCGGCGGACATTCGATCTGACTCCCGTCGCCGAGCGCATCGTGCGCATGTTCCCGGCCGAACGAGTCACGCTCCGGGAGAGTGCAGCCGTTCAGTTGAATGCCGATCCGGACCAGATTGAGCAGGCGCTGATCAACCTGCTGCAGAACGCGATGGACGCAGTCTCTGCCACCGGCGGCAACGTCCGCATCGAGTGGCAGACGACGCAGAAAGCAGTCGAGATTCGCGTGGAAGACGAGGGCATGGGTCTGTCGAATCCGGCCAATCTCTTCGTGCCATTCTTCACTACCAGGCAAGGCGGCTCGGGCGTAGGACTTGTCTTGTGCCGCAAGATCGCCGAGGCGCATGGCGGGTCGGTGACACTGGAGAACCGCAGTTCGGGAACGGGCTGCGTCGCGATGTTGCGCTTGCCTTTGGGTTGAGCCTCGCGCCACCATGGAGCCCAGGAATTTTGTGGCGTACGCTTTAGCGTGCCGTGGCGGCATTCATGCCGACATATGCCGGACGCCGACATGAACGTCGACGCTGCACGCTAAAGCGTGCGCCACAATGCCAGCAGCGCGCTCATCGGATGGCACGGTCATTCTTGACAGGCCCTCAATCTGGTTGGAGCTGCGCATACTGGGGTTTCGATCAACGCCGGGTATCTCGGAAGGAAAGCGAACAGACTCGCCGAGACCAGCGTAGCCGCCGCGAGCAGGGTCAGCAGCGTGGCGTACGATCCCGTCGCATCGAAGGCTCGCCCCATCACCACCGGACCGATGGCGCCGGCGATGGCGTAGGCCGTCCAGGTGAACCCATAAAGCGTTGAGAACGAGCGCAATCCGAAGTAGCGCGTCAGCAAGTAGGGCGTGATATCCGCTTCACCGCCGAGCCCGAATCCGATCAGCGCCGCGGCGCACAATCCCTGCGGCGCTGAGCGGGCCGTCGCCAGGAGGAGGATGCCGCTCGCGGTTCCAACCAACAGGCACAGGCCAACTCGTGGGGCGAAGAATCGATCCAGCAGGTAGCCGGTGAACAGGCGTCCACAGAAGCTGGCCAGCCCCAACGTGGAAGCCGCCAGCGCGGCGGCGCCGGCGGAGACGCCCCGATCCGTCAACAGCGGCGAGAGGTGCGTGATGGCGCCGTTCACGCTCATCGACCCGAGGAATAGTGTTGCAACGATGATCCAGAAGGCCCGCGAACGCAGTCCTTCGGCGACTGTGATCCCGTGCAATGGGCGATGCTGCGCGGCGCTTTCCTTCGGCTTCTCGCGCACGAACAATGCGGTCAAAGGGATCCCGAGCAGCAGAATTACACTGCCCAACGTCGCATACGCGGTGCGCCAACCGTAGCCGGAAATCAGCCGTTGCGCCAGCGGCGGAAAGACCATAGCGCCGGTGCCGACTCCCGCCATCACCAGCGATAACGCAAGTCCGCGCCGATGATCGAACCAAGTCGATACGGCGCGCGAGTAGCCCATCTGCGTCGTGCCGTTCCCGACGACGCCTATCACGATGAACGTGGCGTAGAGATGCACGAGGCTCGGCGTGAGTGCGCTGAGCGAGGCGAAGGCCACGCCGAACACTGCCATGCAGGGGAGTACGATCTTGCGCGGTCCGAAGCGGTCCAGCAAATGCCCGAGCGGTGGTGAGCAGACCGCCACCGTCAACGCGGCGAAGCCGAACGCGGCCGAGATCGATTCCCTGCTCCATCCAAATTCGGCGCTGAGCGGCTTCAGGAATATGCCGAAAGTGAAGACGAGCATCGACCCGAAGCTGACCATCACGCCGAAGTATGCGGCCACCACTACGCGCCAGCCGGATTTGTCACTCGTCATGTGAGGCTCATTTCAGACGCCCAGATACAACCGCTCCCTCACGGTCGCGGCTCCGTTTCGTGGCGGAGCCGCGACCGTGAGGGAGCGGTTGAATCAGTGTTGAAGGCATGTCTCGCCCCGTTGCCGCTCGCGCGGCAATTTGGCCGATCTGGAGATCGGCGTTCCCAAGGGGGCGTTCCCAAACCTTCAGTCGCGAGCGTAGCCATGGGCCGCGGATCGCTTGCCTCCCTGCCGGTGCGCTTCGTCGGAGAGCGCGTGCACGCCGCTGGCGTCGATCCAGCGATTGTAAAAGTTGAACAGCGCGCAAACCGTGATGGCGTAGTAGATCGCTTCGTCCTCCCATCCAACGGCGTAGAGCGGCTGCATGTCCTCGGCCGATATTCCCGGCGAATCGCGATTCACCTTGTCGACAAAACGGAACAGCGCCTTGTGCTTTTCGTCGAGCGGCGAGGATTCCAAGTCCTTCAACACGGCCCAGACCAGACTCTTCGTTGCCCAGTATTTCCGCCGCGACCGCGGCGTGCGACTTCAGTCAAAACGGACAGTCGTTGCGGTACGACGTGAAGGCGGCAATCAACTCGCGAATGCCAGGCGTGAGCGGCGCCGGCTCGCGCATGATCTCCTGCGTAAACCGCGCCAGATGATTCGTCGCCTTGGGCAGGAACGCGAACATGTGCCAGATCTGCGGGTACTCGGCCCCAGCGCTCTGCATCATGCGGATGCTGTCAGTAAACGATCCCGGCTTGGGGCTCCGCTCAACGCCGGGCAAGAACATAGGTTCCATCTTCTGTTGCATCTTTGGATTATCGTCGTTCATGCCCATTCGTAGTTCCTCTCGAAGATCCCAACCCCAGCCCCGAGCGCGGGGCGGGCATCACCGCCACCCCATGACGGCGAAACCTCCGAACTCGCGTACGCGCTCGGGGCTGCTTCATCAAAAGAGCAATTTCAGCGCTAGCTGAAACAGCCGCGGCGACCCGCTTTGGAGAATGCGCCCGAAGTCGGGGGACGCAATATCCACTTCGGGCAGATAGAAGTTTGCGTGGTTCGCGATGTTGAATCCTTCCGCGCGGAATTGCAGGCGGCTCGATTCACCCAGCGCGAAATTCTTCATCAACGAAAGATCGACGTTGGCGAGTCCCGGCCCCCGCACGACGTTGCGGCCCTCGTTGCCGAACTGACCAGCCTGAGTCACCGGATCGAGCCGCTGGAACGCGCTCCGGCTGACCCACTGATTGGGCGTGTGCGGTCCCGCATTGGGATCGCTCACCAGGTTCGGCCGGCTCGAATAGAAGCCCGAAATCTCGGGCGCGCTGCCCTGCTGGGAAACGTTGGCGCTGTCATACACGGTAAACGGCGTGCCAGTCGAAAAACTGCCGATGGCATTGAGTTGCCAGCCGTTCACTAACATCGCCACAGGCCGCGAGGCTTGCCGCCACTTGGGCAATTCGTAACTCCCACTCAGCGCAAGCCTCTGTCGCGCGTCGAAGATGGACGGCCCATGCTCGGCCGCCAGGTTGAAAGGATTCTGCGCCAGATCGTTCTCGCCAGCCACCAGACGGGGCGCCGACCCGGAGACGTTGAAGGTCGACACACCGTCCAAGCTCTTCGAATACCAGTACGACGCCAGGAACCCAAGGCCGCTCGAGAAGTGACGCGACATCGCCACCTGAAGCGCATGGTAAGTGGAGTTGGCCTCGTTGGAGATCAGTCCCACGGAAGCATAGTCGCAGGGGCCGCCCGCGGCCGGACAACCCGCGTAGATTCTCCGCTGGTCGATGTTCTGGGCGGTCGAACCAGGCCCAAACACCGGCGGATTTCCCTCGATCATGCGCGGCAGGCGAGTGCCCTTATTGCCGACATACCGAACGTCCAACAAGTAGTCGCGAGCGATGACGCGCTGGATAGAAACGTTCCAATCCTGCGCATACGGCGGACGCATCGACTGGTCCACGGTCAGAATGGTTGCAGGCCGGGCGAATGCAAGATTGGCGAATGGCGGCGCCTGGCTCCCCCACGGATTGGCGATATCGAAACCGGGACCCGGCACCTGCACCGCCTGCGTCCAGGGCAAGGCGCTGACCGGCGCTTGCAGCGGACCTCCCTGGCCGTTCGTGAACGAGTCGTAGAAAATGCCATACGCCGCTCGCACCGTCGTCTTGCCATCTCCGGTCGGATCCCAGGCCAGTCCGACACGCGGCATCAGCCCTTTGCGGTAGACCTTCGCGATCCCGTCGGCCACACCTGGATCGCCGGGGAAGAGCAGGCCCTTGGGCGCGTTCGGGAAGACAGTGGACTGTTGTCCCGGCGCCCACTCGTTCAAACGATTCCGGATCTCGGTGTAAGGCGTGTTGACCTCGTAGCGCAGGCCGTAGTTCAGCGTCAGTCGTGACGACACGCGCCATTCATCCTGCGCGTAGCCGCCTGCCATGTAGTTGCGCAGGCCGCGGTCGAATTGTCCTCCACCTTGGAAGAACGTGACGGATTGGCCCGTGAGGAAACTGGCGAACGAATCGCTGAACGGGAACGGCGCGAACACGAAGAAGCCGTTCGTCGCGATGCCGAAGATGAGATTGATCTGATTCCGCGTATACTCCGCGCCCACTTTGAACCCATGCCGGCCCGCGTTATGCGACAACGAGTAGCTGCCCTGGTAGGTGTTCTGGAACGTGTTGCGCGGTCCGGTGATCGGGTCGCCGACGCTCGCATAGCCGCTCACAATCAGGTACGGCGGTCCGGAGGCCACGCCGAGCGTCGGCCTGTAGGTGAAACCCAATGTGCTGGGGTCGGTCTGGTTCAAGCGTTGTCCAAACAGGAATTCGTTGCGGAAGAACGCCGCCTTGACGGTCTGCACGGTGCGCGGCGAGAAGAGATGAGTGTGCGTCAGCGCGACGGAGTGCGTGCGGCCATCATCGCCGACGGGGAAACCCGGGACATCGGCGCCGCTGATCGACAGCGGGTCGATCGAATGGGTGCTCGACGTCGCATAGCGCAAGAATAGCTGGTCTCCGTTGCCGAAGTAATGGTCCAAGCGGAGGCCGCCCTGGTCGCCATTGTTCGTGAGCATCTGCGTCGAAGAATAGAGCGACGGCGAGAGGTTCCCGAGCGGGTAGAACGCCAGATTCTTCGCCGCGACCGGACTCAGCATGTAGGCGGGCAGAATGCCACCTGGAACGGGCCCGCCCGCGAAATAATTGATCAGCGGAACCGGCTGACCGGTCTGCGGATCGGTCAGTCCGCTGAAGTCGCCGCGTCGCTGGGCGGGGGTAGGTACAATCGCCGTCTTGGTTTCGCCTTCCCGGTCGCGCAGGCCCTCGTAGAAGCCGAAGAAGAAGTCCTTGTTCTTGCGGACGGGGCCGCCCAGCGTTCCGCCGAACTGGTTCTGGTGCAGCGGCTCGGTTGTGGATGCGAAGAAGTTGCGCGCGTCGAGGTCGTTGTTTCTCAGGAATTCGTAGACCGCGCCGTGAAACTGGTTGCCGCCTGAACGCGTGACAACAGTGGTGGTCGCGCCGCTGGTTCCGCCGTATTCCGCCGGGGCATTGGAAGTGAGAATGCGAAACTCCGCGATCGCGTCGACGGGAGTGCGCATGGCGAATCCGCCATCGACACTGTTCACATTCGAAGAGCCGTCGAGCACGTAACTGTTCGATTCAGGCCGCTGGCCATTCACGGCATAGGCCTGCCCGCTGCGCAGCGGCCCACCGGACTCGGCGAGTCCGAAGGTCATAGGAGCGACTCCGGGCTGCAACAAACCGAGTTGCGTGAAGTTGCGTCCGTTCAAGGGCAGGTCGGTCGCTTCCTGACCTGACACCACGTTGCCCAGCGTGGAGCCCAGATCGACCATGGCGCCGTTCGCAGTCACGCTGACCTCGCTCTTGCCTGCCGCGATTTCCAGATTCACCGGAATGCGCACGGTCCGATTGATGTCGACGTGAATCCCGTCCGCATGGAACGGCGCGAAACTCGGCGCGACGACGCGCAGTTCGTAATCGCCCACTGGCAGGAAGCCGAAGTGGAAGGCCCCGTCTCTACCCGACGGCTGCGCAGCGGAGAAGCCGGTGCGCGGGTTGCGAGCCGTGACGACGGCCTGTGGGACGCCGGCATTGGAAGGATCGAGAACCTGCCCCTCCAACACGCCGGCCGGATCTTGCGCGCGTGCGGCGAGGCACACGCAAAGTGTGGCGGCAAAGCCCAGAAGTTTCATGTTTAGAATCCCAGTGGTTGGGCGATAGTAACAGGAGAATAAAGTACAGTTCAATTGGATGAAGATACTAGTATTGACGCTGTAGAGGAAGAAACTGACACTGACTCTGACCGTCTGCACGCGGTTGAGGCGCGTGCCGGATTCATCTCCGCGTCCGCGCGATGGGTCTCCTCACCAAGCCGCGATACACTGAAAAGAATCGTTAATGCCGCTGCCGCGCGTACCGGCGCTTTGCGCCGCGATCCGCCGGCCCGGTGGCCGGAGCTATCTCAAAAGAAACAAATGGCACAAGAACTCACTCTCGACTTCCTGGGCGACCTGCGCCGCACGCACAATTGCGGACAATTGCGTGCCTCCGACGACGGCCGCAAGGTCGTGCTCATGGGTTGGGTTTATCGCCGCCGCGATCTGGGCGGCGTGATCTTCATTCACCTGCGCGACCGCGAGGGAGTCACGCAGATCGTCTTTCGCGCCGAGTCCGACGCCGCGCTGCACAGCCGCGCCGAGAGCCTGCGCTCGGAGTTCGTGATCGCGATTGAAGGCACGGTGGAAAAGCGCACCGCCGATAACATCAATCCGGGCATTGAGACCGGTGAAGTCGAAGTGGTCGCCGAACGAGTGTTGATCCTCAACACCAGCGAGACGCCGCCCTTCCCAATGGAAGAGCACATCGACGTGAGCGAAGACGTGCGCTTGAAGTACCGCTACGTCGACTTGCGCCGGCCGCACATGCAGCGCAACATCATCTTGCGTTCGCGGATTGCGCTCGCCACCCGGCAGGCGTTGTACGATCAGGGCTTTCTAGAAATCGAGACTCCGTTTCTGTGCAAGACCACGCCCGAGGGCGCGCGCGACTTCCTGGTGCCATCGCGCATTCAAAACGGCATGTTCTATGCGCTGCCGCAGTCGCCGCAGATCTTCAAGCAGCTGCTGATGGTGAGCGGCTACGAGCGTTATTTCCAGATCGTGCGTTGCTTCCGCGACGAGGACCTGCGCGCCGATCGCCAGCCCGAGTTTTCGCAGATCGACATCGAGATGTCCTTCCCCCAGGAAGAGCAGGTCTTCGAGGTGATCGAACCGCTGATCGAGAAGATCTGCGCCGTGGCCGGCATTGAAGTGAAGGCTCCGTTCCCACGCATGACCTACGCCGAGGCGCTGCGCAGCTACGGCATCGACAAGCCTGACATGCGCGTCCCGCGCTTCTGGCCGGTGCAGGATCTCTTCTCCGCGGATGCGAATCTGACCACGGCGGGAATGCCGCTGGTGGCCATCCACATCCCCAACACGGGCGTCGTAACGCGCAAAGAACGCGACGAATTGAAAGCCTACGGGCAGGAGCGCGGGCTGCGCGTCTACGACGACGCCAAGCGTCTGGATCGGGATCATCCCGAGGCCATGGCCCGAGTCCGGGAGCGTGCGGGTGTTGGCCCGGACGACCTGTTGATTCTGGCCGGCTGGCCCACGGAACCGCAAGGTCATCGCCCCGAAGAGACGGTCTTGCAGGCTTGCGGGCAGTTGCGCCTGTTCGCCGCGCAGAAGTTCAACGACCGGCACAAGCTGCTGGATCCGAAGGTCTTCAAATTCCTCTGGGTGCTCGAATTCCCCATGTATGAATGGGACGCGGAGGAGAGCCGCTGGGCCGCGGCGCATCATCCCTTCACCTCGCCGCACGATGACGACCTGGACAAATTGACGACGGACCAGGCGCATTGCCGCGCGCGCAGCTACGACATCGTGCTGAACGGCACCGAACTGGGCAGCGGCTCGATTCGTATTCACCGCCAGGACGTGCAGGCCCAGGTTTTCGATGCGATCGGTCTGACGCGCGAAGAAGCCAACGCCAAATTCGGCTACTTACTCGAAGCGCTCACATACGGCGCGCCGCCGCATGGCGGCATGGCGTTGGGGCTCGACCGCCTGGTCATGCTGCTTGCGGGCGAACCTTCCATCCGCGACGTCATCGCCTTCCCCAAAACCGCGAAGGGTACCGACCTGATGAGCGAGGCGCCGTCACCCGCCAATCCGCGCCAGTTACGCGAACTGGGGATTCAACTCCGGCACAGAGAGTAGCCTCGCGGTTCGAGGCATAAGCCGTGGTTTGCCAAATCGCGCCCTACCCCATACGGGTGACGCGTGATTTTTCTTTGCGACAGCGCACTGGACGCTCTCCATTCTGGTAGAGTGTCGGTCGCATGGTTACCATTCGCGAGGTCGCCCGTCAGGCGAAAGTTTCAGTCGGAACGGTGTCAAACGTTCTAGCCGGATCCGCAACGGTACGCGCCGAGTTGCGGCGGCGCGTCGAAGAGGCAATGCGCGGGCTGGATTATCACCCGAACCAGATCGCGCGCAGCCTGAAGACGCGGCAGACGAAGACGTTGGGCATGGTCATCTCCGACATCACTAACCCATTTTTCCCGCAAGTCGTGCGAGGAGCGGAGGATGCCGCCATCGCAAGCGGCTATCTGCTCATCACGCTCAACACCGACGACAACCCGGAGCGCGAGCGGCAGGCGCTCTCGATGCTGCGCGCTCAGAAGGTGGACGGGCTGTTGCTCACCGTTGCGGCGTCGCGCGATGACATGAACCACGTCGAGCAGTTCCGCGACTCCGGCCTGCCCATCGTCTGCATCGACAGGGAGGTGCCGAACGTCCCACTGGATCTTGTTTGTGCGGACAACGCACGCGGCGCCAAGATGTGTATGCAGCACCTCATGTCGCGGGGCCACCGGCGGATCGGGTACCTGTCCGGTTCGGTGGGCTTGTTTACCGCCGTGACTCGTCTCGAAGGGTTCAATCAGGCGCTCGCCGACGCCGGAATCCCCGCCGATCCAAAATTGGTGCGGCACGGCGATTTCCGGTTCGATAGTGGATACCGTCTGGCCAAGGAGATGCTGCTGGAACACGATCCGCCGACGGCGCTGTTTGCCTCCAACGCCATGATGGGCTTCGGTGCGCTGAAAGCGATCCACGAGCTTTGCCTGCGCTGCCCGGAGGACGTGGCGCTCGCCATGTTCGACGACGTGCCATTCGGCGACGTCATACAGCCCAGGCTGACCGTCGTGGCGCAGCCGGCCTACGAGATGGGCCGGGTGGGGGCACAGTTGCTCATCGCGCGTCTGGAAGGACGGGAGACGAGCACGAAGCCGATTTGCCAGATGCTGGTCCCGGAATTGCTTGTCCGGGAATCGACCATCGCGCGACGATCATGACCAATTTCGTCCAGACTGGGCAAATTCTGGTTAATTTTGGCCTTTGAAAGGCAAGCCGGGACCTCAACCTCTTAAACTATTAGATTGATGGGGACATCGGTCGAGCCAAATGCCGGCAAGCAGAAACAGAACGCGCTCAAGTGGGTCTCTTACCTGATCTCGGCCGTTTGCCTGTGGTGGGTTTACCACAATTTTGCATGGAGTGAGGAGCTTCCAAGGCTCAAGAGCGTCCACTGGGGGTGGATCGTCCTCGCTGCCGGTTGCGACTTCCTGGTCTATCTCGTTCAAGCGTGGCGCTGGAACGCTCTGCTGAAGCCGGTAGCCCGCGTTCCTTTCTGGCGCACGGTCCAGGCAATCTACATCGGCCTGTTCGCTAACGAAGTTCTACCTCTGAAGAGCGGCGAAATCGTCCGCTGCTACCTCCTCGCACACTGGAACCGTCTCCCATTCCCAAAGGTTTTCTCCGCTGCGATGATCGAGCGTTTGATCGACGGCATCATTCTGGTGGCAGGCTTTTTCTACATCCTGAGGCTTCGACACTATCCGAAGCGAGTGGAGGTTGGAGTCGCCTTGCTGGTGGTGTTGGTCATCGTGCTGGGCACATTGGTGGTTTTCGCGGTCCTTAACAAGCGATTCGCCCACCACGTCACAACGGGCCACCGCTGGTCCGAGTCTCTGCTCATGATCGTCGAGGGATTGCACCTGATGGCACGCTCGCGTTCCTCCATCGAGGGCATCTTCGCTAGCCTGGTGTATCTTGGGCTGCAGGTCGTTCCGGTATACGCGCTGATGGCCGGCTACCAACATCGGCTGGATTGGACCGACGCGGTGGTCGTTTTGCTGATCATACGTCTTGGCACCATCGTCCCCGGCGCGCCAAGCAACATCGGAGTGTTCCAACTGTTCGCCTTCCTGGCACTCAGCAACGTACTGGGAGTCGAACGGGAGACGGCAAAGAGTATCGCGTTTCTGATGTTCCTGGTCATCACAGTTCCGCTGCTGGTTGGCGGAAGCGTCGCTCTTGCGCTGACAGGCTCGGACTTGAGCGAAGTCTATGAGCAGGCGCGCAATTACCGGCACCACCCTCACAAACCGAAGCCGGAAGTGCGCTAGAGTCGCCAGTGGTACCCAACCCAAGCCGGATTTCGGCTTCAGCTACTCTGGAGGTTTCATGCAAGCATCCGTACGGAACGGATTCCGCGGTGCGCTGCTCGCCGCAATCGCATTGATCGCCGCAACGCGGGCGCCGGCGCAAAGCCCGAAACTGCGAGTCCTCGCCATCGGCGCGCATCCCGACGACTGCGACATCCAGTTCGGCGGTACTGGCGCTAAACTCGCACGCGCCGGCCACAGGGTGAAGTTTCTGGCGCTCACGAATGGCGACGCGGGTCATCAAACTATCGCAGGCGCTCCGCTCGCGAAACGCCGCTTTCTGGAAGCGCAGGAATCCGCGCGCCGTCTCGGCATCGAACAGTATCAGATTCTGGACAACCATGACGGCGAGCTTATGCCAACCCTCGAAGTCCGGCGTCAGGTGATTCGCGCCATCCGCGAATGGAAGGCCGACATCGTGCTGGCGCCGCGCCCGAACGACTACCACCCCGACCACCGCTATACCGGCGTCCTGGTCCAGGATGCCGCGTATATGGTGGTGGTTCCGAACGTCGTCTCCGATACCGCTCCGCTTGAGAACAATCCCATCTTTCTCTACTACGCGGACGGCTTCCAGAAGCCCGCGCCGTTCCGCCCCGACTTGGTCGTTCCCATCGACGACGTTTGGGACCAAAAGATATCGGCTCTCGACGCCCATGTCTCACAGTTCTACGAATGGCTCCCCTGGGTGGATCACCAGCTCGACACGGTGCCGAAAGACGCCAAGGCTCGCAAGGCGTGGCTCGCGCAGCAACGGGATCGCTCCGTGAATGCGGCCGCACTGAAAACGCTACGGGAGGAGCTTGGGGACGCAGCCGCGACCGTGAAGCATGTCGAGTCCTTCGAACTGTGCGAATATGGCCGCCGCCCAACGCTGAGCGAGTTGCGGGCGATGTTTCCGATCGAGAAATAGCCCGGCGTAGTGGGGCTTGCGTGGTGGGGCAGACCCTGATGTGGGACATCGCTTTGCATGGTCTGTCGCGTTTTTCCATGATCGGCATGACAGGCCACGCAAGCGATGGCCTGTCCCACTCGTCGTGCGGTTTTGAAGAGCGGCTATGATAACGACAATATGATTCGTGCCCTCCTGCCGCTCCTTTTCCTCGCTTCCGCCTGCCTGCAGGCCCGCCCGCCGGTTTACGTCGTCCTCTGGTTCGACACCGAAGACTACATCGAGCCGGCATCCGACGACGCCGCGCTGCGGATCGCAAACGATCTGACAGCCGAAGGCGTCCAGGGCACGTTCAAAGTGGTCGGCGAGAAAGCTCGCGTGCTCGAAAGCCGCGGGCGGCGTGACGTGATCGAGGCGCTCTCGAAGCACGCCATCGGTTATCACTCCAACTGGCATAGCGTTCATCCCACGCCCTCGGAGTACCTTGCGCCATTGGGCTTCATCGAAGGAGTCGAAGAGTTCGAGCGGCGCGAAAGCGCTGGCGTTGCCGACGTGAAGCGGGTGTTCGGAACGCAACCCGTTTGTTACGGGCAGCCCGGCAATTCGTGGGGGCCGCAGAGCAATCCGGCACTGCGAAAATTCGGGATTCCCGTCTATCTCGACGACGGCGAACAGGTCGGCCTCAACGACGAACCGTTCTGGTACGGAGGACTCCTGCACGTTTTCCAGATGGGCCGTAACCAGCTCCGCGCAGACTTGAACGCAGGCCCGGAGGACAAAGCCGCATACGCCGCTTTCGACAAAGTTGCCGATCGGCTTGCCGCGCAAGGCGGAGGCGTCATCAGCATTTACTATCACCCCACTGAGTTCGTCACCACCGAATTCTGGGATGCGGTGAACTTCAAGAATGGGGTCAATCCTGAGCGTGCAGCCTGGGTCAAACCGAACCGCCGCACTGCCGAAGAAGCGGAGCGCTGCTATGGCGTACTGCGCAATTTCGTGCAGCACATAAAGGCGCAGCCCGATGTGCGCTTCGTGACCGCGAAGGACTTGCCGGGTATCTACGAGAGTGGAGTTCCACAAGCTGTCGATCGCAAGGCTGTCGCACGGCAATTGCGCGACAAGATCGTGTTCGCGGAGGTGCGGGGCCAGATGCTCTCACCGGCCGACATGGTTGTGGCTCTGCTCGGGCTGGAACCGCAGGCAGTGGATGGACCGACGGCGGCTGGTGCGACGACTTACGCCAAGACATCCATTCCCGCGCCTGCCCTCGAACGAGCAAGGCTGGATGCGTGCAAACTTCGTTCTTCAAACGCACCGGCTTCCAAACGTGGTCATGATCGGCGCCGAAACGCTCTCGCTGGCCGACTTTGCCGCCACGCTGGCAGGCAGCATTCTAAATCCAACGGCCGACGTGCCGGTGATTCGCGGGCGGATCGGATTCGAGCAATACTTCGCCACCGACCCGCGCAAGCCGTTCAATTGGATCATCCACCCCGAAGGCTTCTCCGGCGCGCATTTGCTCGAACTCGGTCGCCTGCAAGGCTGGACCCTGAAGCCGGCGAAACTCGTGCAACGTTAGTCAACGCTAGTCGAAGCTAGTTGCGAGGCCAGGAGGCCCCGCGCGGCACTGGAGCGCCGCCCCACATTAAGGGCTTCAGCTCTCCGTTTTCTCCACCAGCCGTTCGAGCTTGATCGAGTAAACTGCCATCTGACCTTCTCGGTCGCCCTGGAAGAAAAGACGCTGGCTGTCCGGGGAAAACGCGATTGCCGCCGCCGAGGCCCGGTGCGAACGGTGCTCGCACAGCGTGAGTTCCCTCTGGGTGACTCGCAACATCAGCAGAGCATAGGGGGACGCCTTGCTGCGGCTGGCGCCCGCGAACACCGTGGCGTTGGCGTTTCTCGCAAAGCAGGCAAACTGGCTGGTCTTCGCCACCAGGCGGTCCGCCCGGCTATCCACTTCCTGCTCCCGAATGCACACGGACTGCCCCTGCACGCCTGGGTCGTGCAGGTAGAGTAAGCTCTGCCCATCCGCGTTCCACAAGACTTGAAGGACGACACCGCTGGGCGTGTCCAGCCGCCGCTTGTTCCCGCCATCGTGTTCGCACAGCCAGGCCGAACCGTCGCCGCAGCGCCAGGCCACGAGCGCACGACGCGGGTTTGGTACGGGTTCGAGAATCGCCATGCCGTGCCGCAGCACTTCCGCAGACTCGGGGTTCGACCCCAACCTCAGCTTCATAAGCACGCCTTCGCTCCCGTTCACCGCGAACCACAGCGAGGTTCCATCTTCGGTGGGGCCGAGCGACATAGTGTTCACCAATGAAACCGGTGCCTGCCAGAGTCGCGAGACGCGCAGGTTTCCCAGCGCTACGGAGAATAAACCGGATCGGTCCAGGTAATAGACGGCGCGATCGTCGGCGGAGAGCGCAAAAGCGCTTGGATTGAGCTGCACCGCTTCGGTGAGAATGCGGTTCTGTCCCGACTTCAGATCGAGACGCTGAAGCTGCATCGACATGGTACGGTCGGACGCCACAATCACAAAATCGCTGCGGCGTGCGACGGCCCGTCCCGGCGGTGTGGGCAGGTAGCTCGCATAGGCGGGCCTGGTCAGCCGGAGCATTTCGAATTCGGTGGCCGCGTCGGTGTACCGGCTCCAATCGGCCGGCAGGTTCTCGCCTTTAACGGACTCGGCCCGTAGGGTTGGAGAGGAGACGGCAAGGAGTGCGCTGGCGCCTGCCAAGGCCGTGAGCAGCTTACGTCGCGAAATACACTCCGCGCCGGGCTGCCACAAGTCCATGGCCGCCATCTTAGCATCTGGCGCGGGAACTACTTCCGCGGAGGCTTGGGAGGCACGTGGCCGTGGCCCGCCGGAGCCGTGCGGTAATGCTCGGCCAGCAGGTCCACTCCAAAGTCGTCCTCGAAATCGCGCCATACCGTATGGATGTGGTTGGCGTTGTTTTGGGTGTTGTCGTATTCCACGAGAAACGTCGGCGACTGAATGCGGTAGTAGTGCGGTCCGCCGCGCTCGACGACCCCGGCCCAGGCGAACCAGATTTTGTCGCCGGAATCGGCGATCCGCGACCGGCGCTGCGCCGCCAATTCGCCCGGCAAGTTGTCCACGTACTCGTCCAATAACAGGTCGAGCAGCTTGCGCTGGGCAGGGGTCATTTTCGAAGCGGGCAGCCCGCTGGGCTGACCTTCGAGCGCCGCCTTGCGAGTGCGTTCGGTCAGGATGTCAGGGTATGCTGTCGCATCGACGATGCAGGTCTTGCGCTGCGTGGGCGTCAGGGCATCCAGCAGCGCGCGAGCTTTGTCTTCCTCCGCGCCCAGGATCCGGAGCCCCTTGCGCGGCCCTTCGCGGACCTCGGCTGGATTCGAGCCAAAGAATGTCGGGTTGCCAACCACATGGCCTTTCACTACGGTGAAGTGCAGGCTCACATGGTGGCCCTCAATGCGATAGGCCCACGGTCCCGCCTCCGAGGGCTCCCCGAAGATGCTGAAGTGGTAGCGCTCGGGATCCCTGCGGCCTTGCGTGTCATTCTCCATGATGCGGAGGATGTCTTCCAGGCTCATGATGGTGGTCGCTTTGATATAGCCTTGCTGGCTCAATCCGGCACTCAGCAAGGCTGCGGCCAGCGCCTTCTGGTGCGGACTCATCTCCTTCAGAGTCAGCCCTTTGCGCGGTCGGCCATAGCGCTCCGGAATCATGGCCGAGGGAATGTAGTGCCAGAAAAAACGCTCCTCATCCTCGAACGCAAAGACGGTCTTTTCACGCTGTTCCGGCGTCAGGGACGCCAAAAAGTTCCTGGCCGTGAAGACCATTCGCGGTAAAGCGCTTGGCGTATCGTGCGCCGCGGCTCCCAGCGCGCACAGACATAGCAATAAAGCCCAGATTCGCATTGGGATTAGTTTACAGTGACAGGCAAGCCAAACTGTACTGATTTTTGCAGGAAGTAGAATGAGCGGACTAGAAACCGAATTCGCGGTGGGTATTCGGGACGGTCAGGCTATGGTCAAGATAGGTGTGTGGGTTGACCGCGTTACCGCCGATTCGGACTTCGTAGTGCAGGTGAGGCGCCGTCACGCGACCGGTCGCGCCCGAGGCGGCGATGACCTGGCCCAATCGAACCTCCTGCCCGGGCAGCACGTCGATGCGGGACAGGTGCGCGTAGTAGGTCCGCATCCCATGGCCGTGATCGATGATAATGCACTTGCCGTAGCCGCCAAACCATTCAGCCGAAACGACAATGCCGTCAGCGGTCACTCGTACGGGAGTCCCCGTCGCGGCGGCAATGTCCACTCCCGTATGGAAGATCTGAGCGCCGGCGAAAGGATCGTCCCGCTTGCCGTAACCGCTTAACAAGCGGCCGACCACCGGCCACAACGTCGGCGTGGTGTTGAGCAGAAAGCGGCGATTGAAACTGCTCCCGAACACATTCAAATTCGCGGACTTTAGCAGATTGTATTCGTTCAGCGATTCGGCGAAGGTCGGCGGAACCAACTTGGCGGAGAGGTTCGCTTCGCTGAATTGAGGCGCACGGGCATCGCCGCCACCTTGATTTCGCTTAATACCGTAGGCCATGACCATCTCGCTCGCCAGAAGTTGGAGGCGCGCCATCTGGTCCGTGGTTTGACGGTTCTCGTTCATCAGATTCTGGTAGCGCGTCCTGAGCACTTCGGTCTGCGCCCGCAACTGATTGTATTGAGAGACCTTCCAGGCCATGCGAAGGTAGCTGGAAACCATGCCGAAGAGAGTAAAACAACCGAGCAGAGCGAGACCAAGGACGGCAAAGATAATCTTCTGGTCTATATGGAAACGCCGAATGCGCCCGTGGAGGGAGTGTGCGAGAACAACAATGAAGTAAGGCTGATTCATCGTCGGCCAGGGCCTTCAGGATCCGACGCAACAGAATGGGACGGTAATACTTCGTGTCCCGGCGTTGCCGCTGGCCCGCAGGCGGGCGGCGAATGCCCGTGAATTCTCAAACTAACAGCGACCGGCCGCAGTGTCAACCCTTCTGAGTCAACCGTCGGATCCGGGCGTGTCCCGCCGACACACTCATGCCGGATGGGGTCTTTTCGGCGCCGCGGGTACAAATGTTGTACTAAAGCGGATTACCGCAGGCGTCCTCAGTTGTTGATAATGGTACTTATGAGCATTCGCGCCCTGAGCGCCTGCACCCTCCTCCTGCTGGCCTCCGCCATGGCTATGTCCGCGGCCGACACCATCGTGATCGAACAGATCGTCGCCAAGGTCAATGGCGACATCGTGACTCGCTCCGAACTGGACCGGCTGCGCCACCAGAATGAAGCCGAGATGCTACAACGCGGCAGCACCCCTGTGCAGGTCCGGGAAGCAATGAAAGAGCGCGAGAAGGACTTGTTGCGGGACCGCATCGATTCCCTTCTGCTTATTCAGCGCGGCAAGGATCTCGACATCAAAGTGGATTCCGAAATCTCCAAACAGATTGCCGAAATCCAGTTGGAGAACAAGATCGCCGACCCGGACAAGTTCCAGCAGTGGGTGAAAGACAACACTGGGATGAGTTTCGAAGACTTCAAGCAGGAGATGAAGAACCGTCTGCTGACGCAGAGAGTCATCGGCTCGGAAGTCGGCGGCAAGATCAACATCCCCCGCGAGCAGATCGTCGATTATTACGAAAAGAACAAGACGAGTTTCGTCCGTCAGGAGCAGGTGTATCTGCGCGAGATCCTGATCGGCACGGAAGGCAAGGATGCCGCCGGCATCGCCGCGGCCGAGAAGAAGGCGAAGGACGTCGTCGCCCGCGCTCGCAAAGGTGAACGCTTCAGCGACCTGATTCGCGACAACTCCGACGCTATATCCGCCAAGACGGGCGGCGACCTCGGCGGCTGGAAAAAGGCGGATCTGAATCCCGAACTCGCTGCGGCGGTCTGGGACAAAGCCAAGGGGTACGTTTCCGATCCAATGCGCGTACCCGCCGGCTTTGAGATCCTGCGCGTGGACGAGCACGTGAAGGAAGGGCAGGCTGCGCTCGAAGAGGTTGAAAACGAGATTAAAGAACGGCTGTACATGCCGCTGTATCAGCCCAAGATCCGCGAATACCTCACCTCCCTGCGGCAGCAGGCATTTCTCGAAATTCGCGACGGCTTCGCCGACACCGGCGCCGCATCCGGCAAGGACACCCGCTGGCAGGATCCGGCCATGCTGAAGCCCGAGACCGTATCCAAGGAAGAAGTAGCGCTGCGCAAGCATAAGAAGCGTCTGCTTTGGTCGATCCCGATCCCCGGCACGTCCACGAAGATCGAACAGAAATCCTCAAGCCGTTAAGCGGCGTACGCTCCCGGGCAAGGGCCCGCGGAGACCTGGAGTCCGAGCAGAATGAAATCTCCTACAGTGGCCGACCTGAAAGCCGGTAAGGCGAACGGCGGTCTGTTCCTGGTGCAATCCAAGGACGTGCGCGAAGGCAAGACGGGCAAGAAGTACATGAGCCTGTCGCTCATGGACAGCACCGGCGAAATCGATGCCCGGATGTGGGATAACGTCGAGACGGCCAGTGTTGCGTTCGACCGCGACGATTTCATTCGCGTCGAAGGCGAGACCCAGGAATACCAGGGCAAGCAGCAGCTCATCGTGCACAGGCTGAAGAAGGCCTCGGACGACGAAGTGGAACTGCAGGACTTCCTGCCCACTTCGAAACGCGACCTGGACGCAATGTTCGCCGAGTTGCAGACCTTCGTGGCGGGCCTCGGCAACCCTCATTTGAAAGCGCTGCTGCAGGCCATTTTCGGCGATGCGCGGATCGCCGAAGGCTTCCGGATCGCTCCGGCGGCAAAGTCCATCCACCATGCCTGGCTCGGCGGTTTGTGCGAGCACGTGCTGTCGATGTGCGAGTTGGCTCGCCGCGTCGGGCAACACTACATCGCCGCGGGCTACCCAGTAGACCTAGACCTGTTGCTCGCCGGATCGATCCTCCACGACATCGGCAAAATCGACGAACTGAGCTACGGGCGAAGCTTCTCTTACTCGACGCCGGGGCAGTTGCTCGGCCACATCGTTATCGGCGTGCAGATCATTGAGGAAAAGTTGCGCGGCCTGCCCGATTTTCCACCGAAGCTGCGGATGCTGCTGGAGCATATGATCCTCAGCCATCACGGCCAGCTCGAGTTCGGATCTCCGAAGCTACCCGTGTTCCTGGAAGCGCTGCTGCTGGCTCAGATCGACAATCTCGACTCTAAGATGGCAACCCTGCGGTCGAGCGTGGAGAAGGACCGCGACGCGGAAGCCGAGTGGACCGGCTACAACCCCGCTCTGGAGCGGCAGATCCTGGATAAAACGACCTTCCTCAAGGAGCGCCCCTCGGCCGCGACGGCCGCCACGCCTGCCTCAAAAGCGCCCGGTGGCGCCCAGCCGCGCCCCAGGCAGGCCACCGCGATTGGCTCGGCACTGCTGGCCGCGCTGAGCGATAAACCGGGGGACCGCTAGAGCCATGTCCCGGCGAGGCGCGCACGATATTCCGCCGCCGCTCGAGCTGGAGTGCCTGAGCGTTCTCTGGCGGCTGGGGGAGTCGAACGTGCGCACGGTCCAGGAGGCGTTGGCCGCTACCCGGCCGCTGGCCTACACAACCGTGATGACGATGCTGGAGCGCCTGGCGCGAAAGCAACTCGTAGGGCGTCGCAAGACCGGGCGCAATTTCGTCTACACGGCTCAGGTGGATCGGGACACGGTCCGGCGGCATGCGGTCAAGAACCTGCTCGACGCGCTCTTCGACGCGTCCCCTGCCCAACTGCAGGCGTTTCTGGATGTTGCCGGGGAGGCGGATGGACCCACCTCGCAACCGGTCAGGGCCGACGCCACGGCAGCCCCCTCCAGAGCGAGCGACAAGGCCGACGAGGACACAAGCGACAGCGACTTCGACGCCGTGTTGCTCTGACGGTGCTTCCCGCCTGGCTACGGCCTGAACGGCCTATGGCAAAAATTCAAAAACCGCAAATTTTACGGTTCTTGCTCAGTCGCCCATTTAGAATTGGTTACAGCGGCAAACCGTAAGATCTTACGGTTGTGCGGTTTTCGCCGCAGTCTCTCAGACCTCCACTCCCGCTGCTCTCAGATTCGACTTGAGCTGGCCGAAGCCCCGAAACAGCGCGGCCTGGATCCCAGCGGCTTTCGCTCCGTCAACGTACTCCTGGATGTCGTCGGTGTAGAAACATTCGCTCGGCGCGCAGCCCGCCTTGACGACCGCATCGCGATAAATGGCGGACGAGGGTTTCTGCGCACCGAGCTTATAGCTCAGCGTATAGGCGTCGAAGTGCTTCAACACCGGAAGGCGCTGCTCCAGCATTTCGTAGTGGAGGGCATTGGTGTTAGAGAGCAGCACCAACCGGTAGTGTTCGTGCAGCGCGGCGATGAACGCCTCGGGAATAATCGGTCCCTCATGAAAGACCGAATACCAGATATCTCCAAACTCCTCGAATGAAGGCGAAACGCCCATCAGTTCGGAGACGCGCGATGCGAACTCATCGGTCGGCATCAAGCCGCTCTCAAACGCGTAGGCCAGGCGCGAGTCATGGAGCCGGTCGCGGACTTCCTCAACGCTAAGCCCGGAAAGAGCTGCCATGCGAGAGTAGCCCATGTCGAAGTCCACATTCACTAAAACGCGTCCAAGATCGAAGAGGATTGCTTTGACCATCTTATTGATTGTAGGAAGCCGCATTGCACGAACGTAACCTCCATCGCGGATTTGTGTGTTGTTCCGGGCATCTCCGGCTAGCCTTGTGGAAACGTACGCTTTGTCGTACGATTTAAGCGTGACGAGCATCACGGCCAGCCAAGCGCGAAACCGGCTCTACCGGCTGGTGGACGAGACTGCCGCGGCGCATCAGCCGATCCTGATTACGGGAAAGCGGTCGAACGCGGTCATGGTGGCGGAAGAGGATTGGAACGCGATTCAGGAGACGCTGCACCTGCTGTCCGTTCCAGGCATGCGAGAGTCGATTCAGGCCGGTCTCGCCACGCCCGTGGATGAGTGCGCGACGGAACCGGGTTGGTGAGCGAAACAACCTGGCGGCTCGTCTTTACGAAACAGGCGCAGAAAGACGCGCGGAAGCTAGTCGAGTCAGGACTACGGCCGGCAGCGGAATCTTTGTTGGCCTTGGTCGAACGAAATCCGTGGGAGACTCCTCCGCCCTTCGAGAAGCTCATTGGAGATCTGTCGGGAGCCTTTTCGCGCCGGATCAACATCAAGCACCGCCTGGTCTACCAGATACTCGAAATAGAGCATGTGGTGAAAGTGATCCGGATGTGGACACACTACGAATGAACGGTCTGAAGCCCCAACGCGGATCTTTCGCTGCGATCACGAACGGAACCAAGACATTGATCACGAAACAGCCGGCCTCATCACCCCGCTCCGCCAGCAAAGCGCCGGGAGCCATTATAAGCATCCTAATTTTCCTTCTCGTCCTGGCCGGCCTGCCAGGCATAGCCGCCGGCAGACCGCTCATCATGATAACTCGCCCGCGCAGGTCGAAAAACCCTACGTCCTGTTGATCTCCATCGACGGCTATCGCAACGACTACACCGAGAAATATGGAGCCAAGAATCTCGCCGAGCTCGGCAAGCAGGGCGTGCGGGCCAAGGCGTTGCTTCCTGAGTTCCCTACGCTGACCTTCCCCAACCACTACTCCATCGCGACGGGTCTGTATCCGGAGCATCACGGCATCGTCGAGAACAGTTTCTGGGATCCGGATTTCGAGGCGTCGTTCCGGTTCACCAACCCCGTGGATGCGGGTGACGGACGATGGTGGGGCGGCACGCCGCTGTGGGTGCTCGCAGAACAGCAGGGCATGCGGACGGCGGCCTACTTCTGGGTCGGCACCGAGGCGAGCATTCAGAACACGCGCCCGTCGCATTGGTACGTCTACGACTCGAAAACCACGATGGAGACCCAGACGAATCAAGTGATGGAATGGCTGAAATTACCCAAGGCGCAGCGCCCGCACCTGATCCTGCTTTATCTATCCAAAGTCGACCACGAGGGGCATCTGCACGGCCCGGATGCGCCTGAAACGAGGGATGCCGTGAAGGAAGTCGACACGGCGCTGGGACGCCTGTTCGAGCAGGTCCGCGCGACGGGCCTGTCCGTTAACATCGTCGTCGTTTCCGACCACGGAATGGCCCAGGTGACGCGCGAGATTCGATTCACGGAAGAGGAGTTCGAAGGAGCCAAATTCAGCGCCGGCACGACTCAAATCGACGTGTATTCGAAAGACCCGGCCGTGATCGACAAGCTGTATGCGCAGTTCCAGAAGAAAGACCCGCAGATTGCGGTCTACCGCAAGCGCGACATTCCCGCCGCGCTGCACTACGGCGACAACAACCGCATCGGCGACCTGGTGCTGCTCGCACTGAGCCCCGAGCGTCTGCGCTACGATGCGCCGGGTGGCAGGCCTTCCGGCAAAGTGGAGGGCATGCACGGCTACGACGTCGCGCGCGTTCCGGAGATGAAGGGCATATTCTACGCTTGGGGACCGGCCATCAAGCAGGGGGTCGTCCTGGGAGAGTTCCAGAACATCGACGTTTACCCTTTCGTCGCACGAATCCTGGGTCTGACTGCGCCCAAGGTCGATGGCGACCCGGCGGTGCTGGCGCCGATTCTGAAGGGCCGCCACAGGCGCAGAATGCAGCCTAATAATTGACCCGAAACGCATTCACCAAGCCTCGCCGGGCCAGCATGTTAGCATGAGAAGAGTCAGGCTCCGGGCTCCGTGCAACGGGACGCTGCGAACCCCGCCAGGTCCGGAAGGAAGCAACGGTAGTAGTTCACCCCGTGTGCCGCGGATCTCCCGGAGTCTGGCGTAATCCGCACCCCCCGCATGTATCAGGTCATTGCCCGCAAGTACCGCCCCCAGAGCTTCGACGAGCTGATCGGGCAAGAGCACGTCCGGTCGACGCTCGCCAACGCTATCGCCCGCCAGCGGATCGCCCACGGCTACATCTTCGCGGGCCAGCGCGGAACGGGCAAGACCACCGTCGCCCGCATCATGGCGCTGTGTCTGAACTGCGTCGAAGGCCCGACGTCGAAACCCTGCGGAAAGTGTTCCTCGTGCCTGGAAGTCGCGCAAGGAAACGCGCCGGACGTGATCGAGATCGACGCGGCATCGAATCGCGGCATCAACGAGATGCGGGAGCTGCGCGAGAACGTCCGGTACAGACCCTCGCGCGACCGCTACAAGGTCTTCATCATCGATGAAGCCCACCAGATCACTAACGAGGCTTTCAACGCGCTGCTGAAGACGCTTGAAGAACCGCCGGAATGGGCCGTTTTCATCCTGTGCACCACCGAATCGCACAAGATTCCGACCACCATCGCCTCGCGCTGCCAGCAGTTCAGCTTCCGCTCCGTGGAGTTCTCCGATATCGTCGCGCGGATGGAGTACATCTGCCGCGAAGAGGGCATCGCGACGGAGCCGGAGGCACTCGCAGTCTTGGCGCAAGCGGGCGAGGGCAGCGTCCGCGATTCGCTCTCTGCGCTCGACCAGGCCATCGCCTGTTGCGGCTCTCAGCTCACGGGCGAAGCGGTAAGAGACCTGCTCGGCATGTACTCGCTCGAGTCGCTCTCGCGCATCGCGCACGCGCTCGAGACCAGTTCCACCGCCGAGATGCTGGAAATCGTCGCCGAACTCGAGCGCGCGGGCAAGAATTTTCAGCATTTTTGCCGCGAATTGGCCCGTTATTTCCGCAATTTGACGGTCGCCAAGATCGCCTGCGCGGACGGCAAGCCTACGCGTCTGATCGCCGCCGGAGACGTCGAACAGGAGCATCTGCGGGAAATCGCGGCGAAGTTCACCGAAGAGGATCTGACGCGCTGGCTGCAACTGGCGATCGATATCTACGGGCAATTGCAGTATTCGCTGCAACCGCGGCTGCATCTGGAATTAGGGCTCCTGCGGCTGGTGCACGCCGGCCGGCTGAAGCCCATTGAGGATGCCCTGCGCGAATTGCAGGCGTCGGAGAAGCCTCGCGTAAGCGCGCCTGCGCCCTACACGACTCGGAGCGCGCCGTCTGCATATCCGGCAGCCCGGCCCGCCGCCGCGCCCGCCTATTCACGTCCGGCCGGTCCGGCGCCGCGCGCTGCGCAACCCTCGGCCGCGCCGGCCAGCGACAACCTGCTGGACAAGCTGACTTTTCTGCTGGAACAGAAGACCGCGCGCATGGCGCTGGACGCGGTGCGCAACTCCGAGATCGTTGAGTCGCCCGGCGCGGTTGAGTTCATCACCACGAAGACGCAGGCGATGGGGCTGCGCAGCGCGGACTTTGAAAAAATCGTCGCGCAGGCTGCAGGGCGTCCAGTGAAAGTTAAGATTACCCTCACGGAAACCGCGAGCGCCTCAGCGATTGCGGCTTCGGCCGCGGCCAGCGCCGAAGCGGACGCCGCCTCGGAGCGCGCGCTCGCCGATCCGGGAGTGCGACAATTCCAGGAGCTATTCCCCGACAGCAAGGTTCGCGGCGTGCGCGACCTGAAGGAGTAATCAAGCGATGAAATTCCCCGGCGGAATGAACATGCAGTCCATGATGAAGCAGGCGCAGCAGATGCAGGCGCGGCTTCAGGAAGAGATCGCCGCGATTCGCGTCGAGGCGTCGGCCGGCGGTGGCATGGTCACCGTCAAGATGGACGGCCAGAAGCACTGCCTCGGCGTGAAGATCGACCCGGAAGCCGCGGGCGACGCGGAAATGCTGCAGGACATGGTGCTGGCCGCCTTCAACGAGGCCGCGCGCAAGGTGGACGAGGAGACGCAGCAGAAGACCTCCGGCATGCTGGGCGGAATGGGTCTGCCGCCCGGGCTGCTCTAAAGAAAGCTCGCCGGCGCTCGCGGCGAACGTCTTCTGGATCGGGAAGGCATGTCCGGTAGCGCCCGCACGTGCCACACTGTTCCTTTGGAATAGGACTCCGATGCCAGATTTTGCCGAACCCCTAGCCCGCCTGATCGCCGAAGTGAAGCGCTTGCCCGGCATCGGGCAGAAGTCCGCCCAGCGCATCGCTTTTCACCTGCTACGGACCTCAAAGGAAGACGTCGATCGCCTGGTGATTGCGCTCACCGACGTCAAAGAGAAGCTCGGCTTGTGCGCGATCTGCGGCAACATCAGCGACGGGGAGCTCTGTCCCTATTGCCGGGACCCGCATCGCGACCGGTCGAAGATCTGCGTCGTCGAAGAGGCTCCCAACATACTCCCCATCGAGACGACGCGCACATTCGAGGGGCTTTACCACGTGCTGCACGGCTCCATCAGCCCGTTGCGCGGCATCGGCCCCGAGCAGTTGCACATCAAGGAATTGCTCAACCGTTTGCAGGACGATACGGTCCAAGAGATCATCCTGGCCACCAACCCAACGGTGGAAGGCGAAGCGACCGCTGTATATCTGGCGCGCCTGCTGAAGCCGCTGGGAGTGCGAGCGACGCGCATCGCCATGGGCATTCCGGTGGGCAGCGACCTGGAGTACGCCGACGAAGTGACTATGTCGAAGTCGCTCGAAAACCGCCGCGAAATGTAGACAGGTTGGAAACGGACCGCATTGTTTTCCCCTTCTTTTCCTTGCCTGCCGACAAGAAACGTAGATATGCCAACGTTCCTTCGAAAGCCACGCCCGAACATTGCGGCTCACGGGCCAATAAGTGCCGATCTGGAGATCGGCGTTCCCAGGTCGCATCCGATGGTCGCGGCTCCGTTTCCGGAGTGGCTAAAGATAAGTTGAAGTGCCTTAATCTCCCTGCCATACTCTCCCTAATCCCCCAATAGGGGCAGTTCGTTCTTGTCGCAGTACGGCTCATTTCAAGCGTTTCCCACGTAGTCAGACGCCAAGAGGCGTAGTGTGGCCGGACGAAGCTTTGAGCAGGAGAAGTAAGCAGTGAGAGAACGAGGGATCGTTAAGTGGTTCAATGCCGCCAAGGGCTTCGGCTTCATTCAGCGGCAAACTGGGGAGGACGTTTTCGTTCACCATTCCACAATCCAAATGACAGGGTATAGGGCGCTTCAGGAGGGCTCGGAAGTGGAGTTCGAGGTCAAGACGGGACCCAAGGGGCTTCAGGCCGAAAACGTAGTGCCCGTCTGATTTGGATTGTTCGGATTGGGAAGACAAGAGACAGCAAAGGCCGGCCTCCGCCGAGCGGAGCGTCGGCCTTTTGCGTCCGCGATAGGGCTTGGCTAATTGGCCGGTGGGGCGGCGGGCGCTGTGCCCGTCGAGGGCTGCACAGGCTTGTTCAGCGGCGCGCCAGGGAATTCTTTCACTGGCGCCTTGAGGTTCGCCGGCAAGATTACGACGCGCGAATCGAGATCGAACAGGGTGAAGATCAGGAACACGGCCAGAAAGAAGATGCCGCCGAGGAATACAATCGCGTTGAATTTGTCGTGCCTCAGATGCATGAAGAACAGCGCCACGAGCGATGCCTTCATCGTGGCGATGATCAACGCGATCACGGTATTGTAAGCGCCGAAGTTAATGCCGGCCGCGGTCACTGTGAGCCCCGTCAACACAAGCAGGGCAGCCAGCACGCCGGCGTACACCTTTGGACTCGTTACAGCATGTGAATGTGCAGTGTTTTCCATGGTCGTGGCTTTCTCTGAAGATCGGGCTCAGGAAATCAGGTACATGAGCGGGAAGAGGAAGATCCAGATCAGATCCACCAGATGCCAGTACAGGCCGACGAGATCGACGGGCCCGTAATAGCTCGCGTTGAAATCCCCCCGGATAGCACGGAGCAGCAGCCACGCGATAGCGCCCATGCCGCACAACACGTGGATGCCGTGGAGACCCGTCATCAGGAAATAGAAGCTGAAGAACATGAACTGGCCGGGTACCGCATCGCCCGTGTGGGTGTAAAAGCTCCCCGGCAGCAGCCCCTCTTCAAACTTGTGCTGGTACTCGAAAAACTTCACCACCAGGAACGTCCCAGCGCAAAGCAGCGTCAGGATCAGAAACAGGATCAGGAGTTTCTTGCGTGACGTCTGCGCGGCCCAGACGCCCATCACCATCGTGAAACTGCTGACGAGCAGGACCACTGTGTTCAACGCGCCCATGGCGCGGTTCAAGTGGTGGTGGGCCGCGAGAAAGGCCGCCGGGTGCTTGGCGTGCATGATCCCGTATCCGACGAAGAGTCCGCCGAACAGAAGCACTTCCGTCACCAGGAAAAGCCACATGCCGAGCTTCGTCGCATCGAACTGCTGCCCCATATCGTTGAAATGGTGCTGCAGGAATGGCGGCTGTTCGGGTTCGGCGTGAATCGTCGTTGTTGCTTGACTCATCGTAGATTTCTCTCCGCTGGTTGGTAATCCGCGTTCACGGCGGCTCAGCCGGTATGGACCTCGCTGCCAATGGGAGCGGGCACGGGGCGATAGTCATAAGGGCCATGCAGCGGCACTGGCTGGCGGTCGAAATTGTGCGTCGTAGGCGGAGAACTAGTCGCCCATTCGAGCGTCTTGCCGCCCCAGGGATTGTCCACCATGCCCTTCGCACGGCGGAACGACGCCAGCAAATTGGCCAGTGTCAGGAACAACCCGGCCGCCAGAATGAAAGCGCCGATGGTGGAGGCGACATGCAAAGCCTGGAACTGCGGCAAGTAATTGAAGTACCGTCGCGGCATACCGCGGCTGCCCAGGATGAACTGAGGAATGAAGGTCGCGTTGAAGCCTACGAACACCAGAACGCAGCCAATACGCGCCAACGATTCGTTGTACAGCCGCCCGAACATCTTCGGCCACCAATAGTGCAACCCGGCGAGCAGAGCGACGAGGTTGGATCCTGCCATCACGTAGTGGAAGTGGGCAACGATGAAGTAGGTGTCGTGCAGGTGGACGTCCGTCGACAAGGACGCCAGGAACAATCCCGTCAGGCCGCCGATGGTAAATAGCAGCAAGAACGATATCGCATAGAGCATGGGAGTGCGAAGCTCAATCGAACCCTGCCACATCGTGGCGATCCAGTTGAACACCTTGATGGCCGACGGGATGGCGATGAAGAAGGTCAGGAACGAGAAAATCGCTCCGGCATAGATGCTCATGCCCGCTACGAACATGTGATGGGCCCAGACCAGGAAGCCCAGCAGCGCGATGGCTACGGAACTGAATGCGATGGCCTTGTAGCCGAAGATGGTCTTCTTCGAGAAGACCGGAATCACCTCGGACATCACGGCCATCGCCGGCAGGATCATGATGTAGACCGCCGGGTGCGAGTAGAACCAGAAGAAGTGTTGGAACAGCACGGGATCTCCGCCCAATTGCGGATCGAAGATGCCGATATGAATTACGCGCTCCATCACCAGCAGCAACAGGGTGATGCCGAGCACGGGCGTGGCGAGGATCTGGATGAGCGCCGTGGCGTACATACCCCAGCAGAACAAGGGCATCTCAAACCAACCCATGCCGGGAGCGCGCAGCTTGTGCACTGTCGCGATGAAGTTGACGCCGGTAAAGATCGAGGAAAACCCGAGTACAAACGCCGCCAGCACCATCAGGGTCACACCGCCGCCGGTGGTCGTGCTGTATGGAGTGTAGAAAGTCCAACCTGTGTCCACGCCTCCCATGAACAGCGTGCCAAGGGCCATCAACGCGCCAGTCCAATACAAGTAGAGGCTCATCAGGTTGACACGAGGAAGCGCGACATCCCTTGCGCCCAGCAGCAGAGGCATGGCGAAGTTGCCAAGCGCGGCGGGGATTGCCGGGATGATCACCAGGAACACCATGATGGTGCCGTGCAAGGTGAAAACGCGGTTGTACGTCTCCGCGTCCATGATGGTGCGCCCCGGCGTCAGGTGTTCGATTCTAATCAGCATCGCGAACAGGCCCGCCACGATCATGAAGAAGGTGACCGACCACAAGTACATGACTCCAATTCGTTTGTGATCGACCGTCGTGAGCCAGCTCAGCACACCCTTCGGATCGTCCAGGTAGTCCCCGTGCGCATGAGCCGAAGTGTGCCCATTCCCCGTCAGATTGTTCGCGTCCGCCATGCTCGTATGCCTCTCTTCAGACAGATGCCCCGCGCTACTTCAAGGACTTGATATACGCGATCACGCCTTGGATTTCGCGCTCTCTCAACAGACCCTGGAAGGTCGGCATGATCGGCTGATAGCCGAGTACGATGACCGCCTGAGGATAGAGAATCGACTCGCGGACGTAGTTCTCATCCACCAGGTGGCCCTTGCCATCCGTGCCCTGTTCAACATTGCCCCAGATGCCCTTCCACGAAGGTCCCTGTCCCCTCGTGCCGTCGATCGAATGGCATGTCGCGCAGCCTTTGTTCTCGTAAACCAACCGTCCCAGCTCTGGCAGAGGCATCTGGCGTACCTGCTCGTCGCCTTCGCGAAGGAACGTCTCGTATTGCTCGTCGGTATCGACGTGGATCTTGGCAAGCATGTCGGAGTGTCCCTTGCCGCAGTATTCCGCGCAGAACACCTGCTGTACGCCCGGTTCGGTGGCCGTAAACCAGAGCTCCGTGTACCGGCCTGGAAGGACGTCGCGCTTCAAACGGAATGTCGGCACGAAGAAGCTATGGATCACGTCCTCGGAGTGCATAATCAGCTTCACCGGCTTGTTGAGCGGTACGTGCAGATCGTTCAGGGTGCGAGTGCCATCGGGGTACTCGAATTGCCACACCCACTTCTTCGCCGTAACCACGATCTCCATCGAGTCGTTCGGGGCGACAGCCGCGCTGATGTAACCTTTGAATCCCCAAAAGAAGATCATCATCACGACCATCAGCGGAATAATGCTCCAGACCAACTCCAACTTCGTGTTGTGCGTGGTGTGCGGGGTGAACTCATCGGCCGAGCGGCGGCGCCAGCGGCGGGCCGCGTAGAGAATCAGTGCTCCGTTAAAGAAAAAGAAGAAGACCGTGAGGTAGATGATGAACATGAAGAGTCCATCCACTTCACTTGCGTGGGTCGCCGCCGCCTTGGGCAACAAAAAGCTCTGGAGCCAATTCATTTCGCAATCACCATTTTTCGATTCAAAACCGTTCGAAGCCGCTCGTGGCGCCAGACGCGATACAGGAACAGGCCCATCAGGAGCACCGTCAGGACTCCGCCGAACTTCATAAAGTTTTGCGCGAAAGGCACGTAGCCCTTCGCGGCCGGATCGTAGTGGTAGCAGAACAACAGGATCCGGTCGGTGACGCCAAACTTACCCTGGGCCGCCTCGGTGAGAGCGAGCCTGACGTCGAGAGGCTTGAACTGCACGCCGTAGAGGTACCGGCTCACTTTCCCATCGGGCGTCAACACGAAGATCACGGCTGGGTGCGCGTACTGCCCCGTTCCCTCGTCGTACTTGTAGCCGAATCCTACCTGGCGAGCGAGTTGGCGAACGTTCCCGTCGTTGTCGGCCAGGAAGTGCCACCCAGGCGCGGAGCGCCCGAAGCTCTCCAGATACGAAGCCTTCTTCTCGCGCGCCAACTGGAAGTTCTCCGCCGGGTCGATGCTCACCGTGACGATCTCGTACTGCTCGCCGGGCGTCCAGTCAATCTTGCGCAACGACTGCACCTGCGCATTCAGCACGACATTGCACAGCATCTTGCAGGTGTAATAGACCAGGTTCAGCACCACCGGCCGTCCGGAATGGAAGTACTCCTTCAGAGCGTGCGGGTAGCCATCCTCGGCGATGAAGGTGAGATTCAAGTCCACCTTCTCGTTGAGGTGCTCGGTGACGCCGACTTCTTCGAGTTCCTTCGGCTTGATCTCTTCGCGGCTCTGAGCGGACACGAAGCCGCACAGGACCGGAGAGATCGCCGCGAGGAAGCTAATTCTTCTGAGCATTCTTGGTTGCCGGAGCTCCAGTCGGAGGCGCCGCGGGCACGGTCGCCGCAGTGCCGGTTCCATCGGGTTTCCAGGTCATTCCCGCGGCGCCGCCGGGCAATTCGGGTTGAGCCGCGTAGGTCTTAACGTTCCAGCCGGCCTTGCCGAGCTTCGCGTCCTCTTCTACGAGCTGCAGCGCGCGCTCCACGGGAAGACGAACAATTCCCTTCTCCTTATTGATGTAGCCGTACTTGTGAAGTTGCTCATCTTCGCGTTCGTGGATCGCAATCAGCTCTTTGCTCGCCACGCCGGAGTACTGATCGTGCTCCACTTGCTCGTATGTCACCGTGAAGAACCATTGGACGCCGGCCACAATGGCGACGAGAACCAGGATGCTCACCAGCGAAATCTTGGCTACGATGCCTGCCTTGGCGTCGCGCCGGTCGAAGTCGACTCGATCCTCGAAGCGTACGTCTTTGTCGATGTCTGGCATTGTTTTCCCCTGCCGTCCTTAAGCGTTATGGAACGCCAGACATTGCTTCAGCCTGGGATCGCCCACGGGAACCAGCGGCCTCTCGCGGAAGCTCGACCAGAAGACGAGAGCCATCGTGGAGGCAACGGCGACAAGGCAAATCGGGCTCAGCCAACTCATGCCGAATCCGTGTTTGTAAAAGACCGGCATCACCTGCCAGTAGAGGTCAACGTAGTGCATCAGCAATAACCAGACGGCAAAGAACGCGAGCGACCCGCGGTTTCGTTTAGCCGCCCGCGGCAGCATGGCGAACAGCGGGAGGATGAAGTGTCCTGCGATAAGCAGCAGCGCCACATAGAGCCACGAGCCCTGGAAACGCAGCTTGAACCAGAAGGTCTCTTCGGGCATGTTGGCGTACCAGATCAGCATGTACTGCGAGAACGCGACGTAAGCCCAGAAGACCATCAGCGCGAACAGCCATTTGCCCAGATCGTGATAGTGCTCGGTGTTCACCGTGTTGACCAGGTATCCATTGGCTCGCAGCCACAGGCAAATCAGGATCAGCACGGCCATGAATCCCACCGCCCCGCCGGAAAGGAAGATCACACCGAACATGGTGGAGTACCAGCGCGGATTGAGGGACATGATCCAATCGAACCCAACCACGGAGCTGCCGACGAAGAGCACCAGCACGCCCGGCGCGCTCCAACGCTCTGCGCTCAAACTGAGCTTCACCGCTCCCGAATCGTCCTGTTTGCGCGACTTCGAGTAAAGGACCAGAGCCCACAAGCTCAACAAGCCGATCACCAGGAAGCCGCGAATGGTGAACCACTGCTCGTTCAGGTAGCCGATCTTCAGCCTCAGCAACGGGTCGTTCGCCGCCCCGGCGTGCGACCACTCGTAGAGATAGTGCAAGCCGAACGGCAGGGGCGCGAAGAGCAGAAGAAAGGCCGGCATGGTTCGCATCAACGCTTCCATCAAACGGCGTACCGTTACGCTCCAGGCGGAGCCGGTGAGATGTTGCACCATGACGAAGAACGACGCGCCAATCGCGATGCTGATCGAGAACAGGAACGCCACCAGATAGGACCAGAAGAAATGTTCCGGATCCGTGGCATAGCCTACGATGGCGCCCAGCCAGCCAATGATGGCGACAAACAGGATCGCGTTTCGAACGCGTGTCCAAATGTCGGAGGGCACAAAGTATGTGTCGGTCTCTTGCGAGTGGGTATGCGCCATGGTCTTACCTCAACCTCCCCTGCGTCTCGGTGGGGACTTCATCCAGCTTGCCCAGCCACGCGCGTTGCAGAACCCGCACGTAGGCCACGATGGCCCAGCGATCCTTCTCTGGAATCTGAAAACGATAACTCGGCATGGACCGGCGGCCCGCGTTGATCACGTGGAAGATTTCGCCATCCACGAAGTTCACGATGCGCTCCTCGTGCAAGTTGCCGGGGATCCAGTTCGACCTGGCTGCAACCACTCCGCGCCCCGAGCCCGTTCTGTCATGGCACGGAGCGCAGTAGACGTTGAATTTCGCCTGACCACGCAGGAGCAACTCATGGTCGATCGCTTCGGGATTCTTCGCGACGTAGGCGCCGTCGGCGGAGATGCCCGTGGAGTAGGGCAGGTCAGGGTGATAAGTCTCCTGCGCAACTGTGTGCAGAACCGGCCTGCGGCTGCCGCGCCCGTCGGCGAAGAACGGACTCGACGTTTCGAACTTCACCTTGTCCTGCTTCTTCATATCCGGAAACACCCAGATCGGCGTGTCGCGAGATGGCAAGTTCGAGCATGCCGAGCCCAACAGACTGAGGGCAACCGCCGCCAGGACAGTTAGCGTTTGCTTGTTGGCGATTCTCTTTTCCATTGGTTCCAACAACTCCTCAGGCCTCGACCAATTCCGAATGGCGGCTCCCCAGAGAGTCAAGCAGCGTCTTCAATTCCTCGCCGCGGAATTTCGGATCGGCGGCTTCCACCGCCAAAAGGAAGCGGTCATTGCTCGCCCCGCCCGCCTTCGAGTAATTGAAGAACGCATGGTAGTAGGTCGGCATGCGGTTCAGGTAGAACATGCCCAACAGCGCGCCGAAAGAGCCGAACAGCACGGTCAACTCGAACATGATCGGCACGGAAGGCTCAAGCGCGAACAGGGGTTTGCCGGCGATGACCAATTTGTAATCCACGGCTCCGGTCCACCACTGCAACAGGATCGCGCCGGCAAGCCCGAACAGCGCGGCGACGATGACCACGCGGCCCAGCGGCGAGCGTGGCTCCCCCAGGGCCTCGTCGATACCGTGTATGGGGAACGGCGTGTAGGCTTCCATCTTCGTGAAGCCTGCAACCCGCAGGGTCCGAATGGCGCGCAGTAGATCCTCCGGCGTGTCGAAGTCTCCGACGACGCCGTAATGCGGACCATTGTTTTCGGGCTTCAGGAACTCCGGCAACGGAAGCTTATCGAGAATGCCTGTCGACATTAGTGAGCCCCCTTCTCGTCTTCGATCTGTTGATGCAACACGCCCTTCACCTCGCTCATGGCGATAGCAGGAAGGAAGCGCAGGAACAGCAGGAACAGTGTCAGGAACAAACCGATGGTCCCGGCGAAGGTGCAGATGTCCACCCACGTCGGCTTGAAGTAGCCCCACGACGCAGGCAGAAAATCCCGGTGCAGCGAGGTCGCGATGATGACGAAGCGCTCGAACCACATGCCGATGTTGATGAAGATCGAAATGATGAACATCAGCGCCGGCGTGGTGCGAAACTTCTTGAACCAGAAGAACTGCGGCGAGATCACGTTGCACGTGATCATCGTCCAGTAAGCCCACCAATACGGGCCGAACGCGCGATTGACGAAGGCGAAGCGCTCGTAGGGGTTGCCGCTGTACCAGGCGATGAAGAACTCGGTGCCGTAAGCGAAGCCTACAATCATGCCGGTGGCGATCAGCACCTTGCACATGTTCTCGAGGTGCTTCGTTGTGATCAGGTTCTGCAGATTGTAGACCCAACGCGCGACGGTCATCAAAGTGACCACCATGGCGAAACCCGAGAAGATTGCGCCCGCGACGAAGTAGGGCGGAAAGATCGTCGTGTGCCAACCAGGGATCACGGCGGTAGCGAAGTCGAAGGACACGATGGAATGCACGGACAAAACCAGCGGCGTCGAAAGGCCCGCCAGGATCAGGTACGCCAATTCATAATGGCGCCACTGCGTGGATGAGCCTCGCCAGCCGAGGCTGAGGATGCCGAACAGGAACTTTCGGCCTGTGCTAACGGCCCGGTCGCGCAGGGTTGCGAGATCGGGAATCAGGCCGGTATACCAGAACAAGAGCGAGACGGTACCGTACGTCGAAACGGCAAACACGTCCCATTCCAGCGGGCTGCGGAAGTTCTGCCAGACGTGCAGGTACTCGTTCGGCAGCGGGGAACAGCCAGTAAAGGGCGCGCCATGGGCGGCCCGTGTGGAACAGCGGATAGATCGCCGCGCAGGCCACCGCAAACAGCGTCATCGCTTCCGCCGCGCGGTTGATCGAGGTCCGCCACTTCTGCCGGAACAGGAACAGCACCGCGGAGATCAGCGTGCCGGCGTGGCCGATGCCGATCCACCACACGAAGTTCGTGATGTCCCAGCCCCAACCTACGGGGTTGTTGTTGCCCCAGACGCCGATTCCGGTCATCACCAGATAACCCAGGCATCCGAACAGCATCACAGTCATCAGGCTCGAAATAGTGATGAGGTAGTACCACTGCTTCGGAGGCTTGTTCTCCGTAATGGCGCCGATCTTCTCGCTGACGTCCGCGTACGTCATCCCGCCCTGAATCAAAGGCGGAGTCAGTTCCATGCTAGGGTCGATCGCTAGGTCTGCCATGAACTAGGCGTTCTCCTTCTCCAACTCAGGATTGGGATTGCGCAGCCGGCCGAGGTAGGTCGTGCGCGGACGGATGTTCAGTTCCCCGAGCACCTCGTAGTTGCGAGGCTGTTTCTTCAGCTTCGACACGCAGCTCTCGGGATCGTTGATGTTGCCGAATACGATTGCTTCGGCGGGGCAAACCTGCTGGCAGGCGCTTACGATTTCACCGTCGTGCAGCGTTCTGCGCCCGTCGGCGTTCGCGGCGATCTTGTGTTTCTCGATGCGCTGCACGCAGTAGGTGCACTTCTCCATCACGCCGCGCATGCGCACGGTGACGTCAGGGTTGAAGCCCAGCTTGCGCACTTCCGGCACGTCCTTGTTCCAGGCCAGGAAGTTGAAGCGGCGGACCTTGTAGGGGCAGTTGTTGAGGCAGTAGCGCGTGCCGACGCAGCGGTTGTACGCCATGTCGTTCAGACCTTCCGGACTGTGATTGGTCGCGGCGACGGGGCAGACCGATTCGCATGGCGCGTTCTCGCACTGCTGGCACGCCATCGGCTGTGTCACCACCTGGGCCTCTTCGTCAGAGCCCGTGTAGTAACGATCGAGCCGGATCCAGTGCATCTCGCGTCCGCGCTGTACCTGGTCCTTGCCGACCACGGGAATGTTGTTCTCCGACTGGCAGGCCACCAGGCAGGCGTTGCATCCGATGCAGGCGTTCAAGTCGATCGCCATGCCCCACTGGTAGCCCTTGGAGTAGTCGACGAAGGGGAACATCGTGAGCCCGTGGGGAGACTCCTCCATCTCCTTGATGAGTCCCGGTTCCTTCTTGTACTCTTCCACCGTGGCTTCGCGAACGATCGGGCGGCCCTCCATGCGGTGGTGTTCCTGCGTGGTAACGATCTCGTACCTTTCGCCGGTCTTCTTCAGGTCGACGCCCGAGGCATAGAAGAAATTCGCGACGCGTCCGCAGAGGCTCGACGCGATGGCCCACGCCCTGCCCGACGCGTCCGCACACCGAACGTCCATAGCCGAGGGATAGCGAGATCGAATCGTCCGCATGGCCAGGTTGGATCTGAATCGGGACTTCGATGGAGCGTCCGTCCTTGGAAAGCGTCACCAGATCGCCGTCGTTCAGGCCAAGCGAACCTGCCGTCTTCTTGCCGATGAGCGCGACGTTGTCCCAGACGACCTTGGTCATCGGGTTGGGAGCTTCCTGCATCCACGCGTTGTTGGCGTAGCGCCCGTCGTAGGGACCGTGACTCGGATAGAAGGCAACTTCCAAACCGGCTGGGGCAGGTTGCACCTGCGGGGCGACAGCGGCGAAAACCTTCTTAGCATCCACCGATGCGTTTACCGGAGCGGCCTTCGTGTCGGGAACGACGCCGTCGTATAGCGCGGCATTCCATTTCTTATCGCGCTCGGCCGCCGCCCACTGGGGTGTCCAGCACGCGTTAACGATGTCGTAACCCGTGGCAGGTTCCTGGCCCGCGAGAATCGCAGCCACTTCGAGCACGCTCTTGCCGCCGTACAGCGGCTCGATCATCGGCTGCTGGATCGATGCGGTTCCGTCGAGCGCCCGCGCGTCGCCCCAGCTTTCAAGTAGATGCGATTGCGGCAGACGCCACTCGCACGCCGCCCAAGTTTCGTTCTCGTCCTCTGTCAGAGCGACAGTCACGGCAGCTTTCTTCAGCGCCTCGGCGAACTTCACATCGGCAGGCAGCGAGTAAACCGGATTGCCGCCCAGCACGACCAGCGTCTTGATAATGCCGGCGTTCAGGTCGGTGGCCAGTTGCTTCAGTTGGTCTAGCGACTGCGCGTTCTCGTTCGGCGCCTTCGTGAAGACGACGGTCTGTCCGATGTTGCCCAGCGCGGCATTGATCGCGAAGGCCAATGCATGAACCTGTGCAGGCTGCCGTGGACCGGCGATGACGATCGACTTACCCTTGTGCGCAGCCAGATCTTTCGACAACGCGGCGACAAACTTCTTGGCCTTGTCGGAGCCGTTGCCGACAACCTTCAACTCCGCGCCGGAAACGTTCAGTTCCTTGGCCAACGCCAGGGCCAACGCTCCGATATCGCCCACCTTCGAACGCAGCCGATGGTCGGCCATCGCGCCGGTAATCGTGTAATTTGCTTCGGCCGAGTAAAGCCGGTTCAGTTCGTCTCCGGGCTTTTCCACCTTGCGGCGCCGCGAGTATTGCTTAACGGGCAGAATGGTTGCGGAATCGAGCCCCAGGAAGTCGCAATCGAGCGAAAAGACCACGTCCGCCTTGTCGAACAGGAAGTGGGGTTCCACGCTCTGCCCGGTAGCGAGCGACGCACCCTCGCGAACCGCGTCGAGGTTGAGCGACTCGTACTCCACCCACCGCGCTTTGGGAAACTTCTTCAGGAGATCGCTCTTTACCTGCTCAAGCGATGGCGAGGCGATCTTCTCGCTGACGATGCGTAGCGCGGCTCCGTCGCCCTGACGATCGTCGGTGAAGTACATCCGCGACCAGGCGGCAAACTCATCCCAATTGCTGCGCGCGCCCTTGCGGGTCACCTGCTTAGTGCGGTCGGGATCGTAAAGACCCAAGACGGAGGCTTGCAGAAACGCATTTGTCGCACCCAATGAATACGGGTGCTTCGGGTTGCCTTCGATCTTGGTCGGACGGCCTTCGTTGCACTCGACGATCAGGCCCGTAGCCGCGCCGTTCAGCGTCGCGACGCTGGCGAAGTGCATTGGCTTGCCGTGGATGTAGCCTTCGGAAGCGCGCGAGAAGGGCAGGATGTTTTCGACGGGACGGCGGCAGGCTGTGAGACCGGCCAGGCCGAAACTGGCAGCCATCAGTTTCAAGAGGGAACGGCGGCTGGGGCCGTCCACGGCCACACCCTCGGCGACGCCATCGGGGAATGCGCGCGCGGCCCATTCCTGGAACTCCGGCGTGGTGGCGGCCTCGTTGAGGCTGCGCCAGTATTGCTTGCCGGTGAGTTTGGCCGGATTGATCTGAACGATTGGATTCATCGTGTGCCGATCCATTTCCTCGCCCTCCCGCCTCAGCGGTGGCACGCCGAACAGTTCTGCGGCGGGTTGATGTGCTTCGCGGCGATTAGCCGGCGGCCGAGTTCCGCCGGGTCGCCTTCCGGCTTCCACGCGAGGTTCGTCACGTTCTCCACCTGCCGTATGTACGGCGCCGGGTTGCGGTGGCACTCGATGCAGAACGCCATCGACATCGGCTGGACTTGCCGGACTTCCGTCATCTGGTCCACGCGCCCATGGCAAACCACGCACGAAACGCCCGCGGTCACGTGGGCTTGATGGTTGAAGTAAACGTAGTCGGGGAGGCGGTGAACCTTCACCCAGGGAATCGGGGTCCCGGTAGCGAAGCTCTCTCGCACCAATTGCAGCTTCGGGCTCTTCTCTCTAACGCGAACGTGGCAGTTCATGCAAACTTCCGTGGGGGGAATGGCCGCGAAGCTTGACTTGTCCACGGTGTAGTGGCAATACGTGCAGTCCAGACCGAGGTTGCCCGCGTGCAGTTTGTGGCTGTATGGAACGGGCTGCACCGGCATGTAGCCCGTGTCTATCTGGTTCGGATGGGCGAGATACAGGCCGACGCCGGCCACGGCGCATGCCCCGATAAGTACCGCCCCGGCCCTGAGACGTAAAGTTCTGTCGAATCCTTTGGGAAAGATGGCGCTCATCCGTATGTTCTTTTCGTCGGAAACCTCAGCCGCCTCATTAAACTAAGGAGGAAAACAAATTTCTCGACATTCTAAAGATTCCTTAGCAAATTTCTATCACAGCAGTACAATTTCTGCAATGGGAGAAATAATTCTTGTCTGACCGCAATTCCTCTCTCAAATCTGATGCAGCACCGGCAATTGCCGATGCGCCGAATTCGAGGCCAATCGAGGATTCGGAATCGATGCGTAAGCGTGGCCTCGGAAGGCGTTTCGGCGATCTGCGTGTGCGCCACAAGATGATGGTCCTGCATAACCTGTTCTTCATCCTGCTAACTGCCTCTGTTTACTTAACGTTAGCGCCATTTGTAGCCAATCGCCTGCAGCAGGCGCAGGTGCGGGAAACCAGCCTGATTCTGGACAGTTTTCGGCACATGACGCCCGAGCACGGAGAAGAACTTCTGCGCGGCTATGACCTCCGCACGGGCTCCGCCGACGACTTTGGACTGCCCGCCGCGGCGCTGTCCCGGTTTCTGCAAGACCCCACCGCAATATGGCGTCTGAGTCCCACGAGCGAAAACGTCTACAAAAGAATTCCGGATAGTGAACGCTTTTATCGGATCACCCTGCCGGCGTCCTTTTACTCGGAAGCATTACTATCCGCCAAAAAGGCCGTCTTATCTGTTTTGGCTGTCATCTATATTCTGGCGGTGCTCTTTCTGGAACTGGCCATTTTGCCCGGCTACGTCTACCGGCCAATCCGGCTGCTGCTGGATGCCGACGCCGCGTCCCAGGCCGGCGACCGCACCGCGGAGATCGTGGAAGAGGCAGACATCCCCGGCGACGAGATTGGTCAGATCATGCGGTCGAGAAACGCGACGGTGCGCGAATTGCGCGCCCGCGAGGACGACCTGGAATGCGCCGCGCGGGATCTGCAGGACAAGAACGCCATGCTCGAAAGCGCGAAGCGCAGCCTGGAGGCGCAGGATCGTCTGGTGAGCCTGGGGATGCTCAGCGCGGGAGTCGCGCACGAAATGAATACGCCGCTCGCAGTGCTGCATGGGTCCATCGAAAAGATGTTGGAAACCACGGCGGATGCGCATGCACGGAGCCGTCTGGAGCGCATGAGGAGGGTCACCGAAAGACTGCGCCAGATCAGCGCCGGTCTGCTCGACTTCGCGCGCGCACGCCGGCCCGAGCACGGTCCGGTGGAGCTTCGCCCGCTGGTTGAGGAGGCCTGGCAACTCGTCGCGATCGACGACAAGTCGGCCTCGGTTCACTTCACGAACCTCATACCCGCGGGAGAATGCGTGCGAGGCAATTCCGGCCAACTGGTCCAGGTCTTCGTGAACCTGCTGCGTAATGCATTGCACGCGGTCGGCCCAAACGGCCGGATCGGTGCAGGAAGTCAATCTCGAACGCTCGACGGCCACGCCGCGATCGCGGTTCACATAGAAGACAACGGACCGGGTATTCCGCCTGAGGTCCTGCCCGACATCTTCGACGCGTTTGTAACCACCCGGCTCGACGCGCGCGGGACGGGCTTGGGGCTGACCGTCGCCGAGGGAATCGTGAATCAGCACGGCGGCTCCATCACGGCCTGCAACTGCAGCGGCGGCGGCGCGCGTCTGGAAGTAGTGCTCCCCGCTGGAGAGGAGCCGCGAGCGTGAGGACCATGCAGCGTGGTGGGAAAGGCTTTCAGCCCCGCCCTCATCTTCGGACGGAAGGACCGTCTGAAGACGGTCCGCAGGCTGAAGGCCTGCCCCACCACGCGACGTGAGAGACGGCCGTGAGGAAGAGCTTTGAGGAGGAACGATGACCGCTAACCGGAGTGACATCCCATCTGACGCCGTGCCAGTACTGGAAGGGCTCGTCGACGTCGCGATCCTCGACGACGACGCCGACTTCCTGAGCTACATGGAGGACTTTCTGCGCGACGAAGGCCAATACGCCGTCCGCACTTTCAATTCGCCCGACGCGCTCTTTGCCGAGGCCGATTCGCGCCGTCCCGACATTGTCCTGCTGGATATGAAGATGGGCGACGCGCGCGGCGACGGCGTCCTGGAACAACTCCTCGCGCGCTTCCCGGGACTTTGCGTCATCATCGTGACCGGCTATCCGTCGCTCGAAGACATGCGCGCGACATTCAAGTTGAAGGTCTTCGATTATGTTGCCAAGCCGTTCTCACTGGCGCAGATCCGCCAGGTGCTCAACCATGCGGTCGAGACCTTTGGGCTCGGCCGGGCTTTACAGAATCGCCTCCGCGAGAAGCTCGGCCACCGCATCCGGCTGCTCCGCGCGGAACGCGACTGGTCGCTGAAAGATCTGGCTCTGGCATCGCGGCTGAGCGTCAGCCAGATCAGTTCTATCGAGCGCGGGGCCAACTTACCCTCGATGGAAAGTCTGCTGGCCATAGCCAAGGCCTTCGACAAGAAGCCGAGCGATATTCTGGCGTCCATCGAATTTTGAGAACGCCTGACCGAACCCGCCCGTCAGCGCACCTCGGCGGGAAACAACGAGACGAGCCGTGCGAAAGCTACTTTCCTAGACCTTCCAGAAACGCCCTACTCAGTGGCCAATTGCCGTGGACCGACGCCTGTTCGACGCGGAACGTCCCGGCCGAAAGTACAGCCGCGGGACTGGAAGATTCCGGCGCCTTGCCCGACCGCGCAATCAGGTCTCTCAACGTGGCGGTCGCCCTGGCCAGCCGGTCCGCAACCGTCTTCGCCTGATCATTCGACTTGCACGGCGCATGCAGTCGCAGAGCGAATCCGTTTGCACCGGTTTCAACGGTCAGGATGGCGCGTTGAGCTCCATCCAAGGCTTCCAGGAACGCGCCGATCCCGGCAGGCAAATCGGGCTCGGCGTGGAATGACGAAGCAGGCAAGCTCATCCAAAGTGGCGCGGATGGGAGTGCGAATCCCGGCTGCGAGGCGTGCTCGCGAATGGCGGCCGCGCCCATCGCATCGGAGCCTGCCGCCAGCGCCATCACGCGGCGGCCCAGCGGTTGGCCCAAAGGCTGAAACGAAATGCGACGCTGCGGGACGCTGCCGGGCAACGAACAGAATTCCTTGGCGCAGAGCCCGCCATTGGCCCTCGCGTAGGCCGCAAGACGATCCTCGTCGAACCGGCCCTTGAGGACGAAAAGCGCTGTACCGTTGGTCCACCGCACCAGTGCCGCGTCCAGGTCGCGGCGATAGTCGAAACCAGACGCCTGAACGAACTTGCGGTAGTCCGCCTCCTCCCCGCCAGGCTTGCCGGCAAGTTGTTCCAGCAGGCCTGTCTGGCGCAGCAGACTCACGTCGACATACAAGATGGGGCCGTCGCCCGGAGGCAGACAAGCCAGCATCGCCGACGGAGTCATACCCGGCCGCAAGAAGTAGAAACTGGCGCACACGACAGCGACGAAGGCGCCGCCCAGCAGGATGCGCCTTTGATGTTCAAGAAGTCTCACACTTGCAGGTTACTGGAATCCTGCGCGAGTCACCCGCGCGCGAGCATTACACGGATTGCGGCACAACGTAAGGCTGCCGGTAGTTCCGCGTCAGCATTGCATCAGCCTCGGCGTCCCCGACGAATTTCTCTCGCTCGGTATCGAAGTCGAGCACACGGCCGAGGCGATACGAGATGTTGCCGAGATGCGCGATTCCCGACGCCCGGTGCGCCGTTTCGACGGGACCGTTCTGGTCCGCGGTCTTCCTGGAACGGATAGCCTTCACCCAATTTGCGAAATGATCGGTCAGCGGGTCGCCAGTCTTTCGCGCCGGACCCTTCTCGCGCTTCTGTCCCAGGAAGATCTCGTAGGAATCGTAGCCCTTGATCACGAGGTAGCCCTCGGAACCGTAGAAGATGTTGCCCACGCCCGCGCCGTCTTCCAGGTTCGTGCACCAGGCGCGGACTTCGAACTGAATCAGCTTGTTCTGCTCCGGGTAGTTGAACAGCGTGGTCAAGATGTCAGGCGTTTGCTTGTCGTCGTCGAAGAGGAACTTGCCACCCATGGCGGTGATCTTCTTCGGCAGAGTCTCCAGGCCGAGACCCCACATGCACATGTCGGTCTCGTGGATTCCCTGGTTGCCGACGTCGCCGTTCCCGTAATTCCAGGTCCAATGCCAGTTGTAGTGAACGATGCGCCGGGAAAATGGCTCCTGCTGCGCGGGGCCGGTCCACAGATCGTAATTCAACGCAGCCGGCGTTGGTTCGGGACCCTTGTGGCCAATCGATGGGCGCCACCGGTAGACCAGGCCGCGCGCCATGTAGACGTTGCCGATGGTGCCTTTGCGTAGATGCTGCACGGCTTCCTGAATCGCCTCGGAGCTGCGCAGTTGCACGCCGTGCTGGACGATGCGATTGTACTTGTGTGCCGCTTCCACCATCTTGCGGCCTTCGAAAATGTTGTGCGAGCCCGGCTTCTCGACGTAGACGTCCTTGCCTGCCTGGCAGGCCCAGATGGCTGCGAGCGAGTGCCAATGGTTCGGCGTAGCGATGGTTACGGCGTCGATGTTTTTGTTGTCGAAAACTTTCCGTAGGTCCTGCTCTACCTGGACCTTCTTCCCGTAAGTCTTCTCGAACTCGGCTGCTCGTTTCCCGGCGACGTCCAGGTCGGGATCGCAGAGCAGTACAACCTCGGCATCGGGCAGCTTCATGATGCTTGTGATGTGGTCTTTGCCACGCCCGTTCACTCCCAACACCGCGATACGAAGGCGATCATTCGCCGATCTGGCTTTCGCGGATGGCAAATGCGAGATCACGGCTGCGCCGGCTCCCGCCAGGAATGTTCGTCTGCTGTTCATGCTGAAACTCGCTCCTGAATTCTTAGGCGCGGCTGACGTCTCGCCACCGTTCATACAGATATCACAACACAAGCGGGCGAGGCTGCGAGTCGCGGTCCAGACCGGGAATTGCCGGGCTATCCAGGGGGCTACCGGGGCACGGCGTTAAATTGACTTTTCCGCTCCTGCCGCACTTGGTATAGTGATTCTGATCCTGCTTCTGAGGCTCCTTCGGCGGCCCGCACCGTTGGTTGGCGCAATCTGGAAGCGGCACTTATGAAAAGGCCCTCGGGAGGCTCGAAAATTCCTCCCGAGGGCCGTTTTTTTGCGCCTCTTGTCCTGCGCTCAACTCCGTCAATGGCTACCGAGATTTGGCTGTCTCCGTGCGCAATGCAGACTGCGACGCGTCGGCCTACGGGAGGCTTGTAGATGTCTCTGGGCCGGCACGGGTCGAGAGAAACCCGCGTCTCGGCGAGGCAGCTCAAAGTATCACTCGCGTCGGAGTAGCGGCAAACCCGGTTGTTTAGGCTAAAATGAAAAAGTCGCCAGATCACTCCCCGGTCGTCTAATGGTAGGACAGCGGCCTTTGGAGCCGTGAACCGTAGTTCGAGTCTACGCCGGGGAGCCAGGCTCAGACGAATTCGATTACGAGTTCGAGGATGAAGAGGAGGGGGACGACGACGAGGAAGACGACGAGGAATCTCCTCCCCCTCACGTTCACTAGTCCGCTCTCAGGGATCTTGCCCAAATCGGCTCACGTCTCCGCCGGCCTGCGCCAGCCGTGCTTCGGCGATCAATCTGTCGTAGCGCGCGCGGATCTCGTCCTCCTCCGCCTGTGCCAGATTCGACTGCGCCGACACGACATCGAGCTGCGTGGTCAGTCCGGCATCGAATCGAAGACGCGCGGTTTCCAGCGCATCGCGTGACTGCAACCGCGCCCGTTAAGAACACAGTGTCGCCCGCTCGACGACCGGCCGGTCATCTTCCCGTGTGGATAGGACGGCACGGTTCGCCTTTGGGATGAGGGAGAACGAGCAGGCGCTCAGGTTCGCATCAAGAGCTTGGTCACAGGCCGGCGCTTGAGCGAACAGCTCAGTGCGTCGTCACGCCTTGCAGCGATTCCGCTTTGCTGTACTTAGGCCAGTTGAAGGCGTAGAACGCGACAAACACGAAGCACAGCAGCGGCACGATGAACGCCCGCGACATGTCGAATTTGTCCGCGACGAACCCCATCAGCTTGGGCAGGGTCGCACCGCCCATGATCGCCATGACGATGTAGGACGAGGCTTTCTTCGCCCGCGCGCCTAGCCCGAAGATGCCCAGAGCGAAGATCGTCGGGAACATAATCGACATGAAGAAGTAGCTGAGGAAGACGCAAGCCACCGAAAACCAGCCGAGTTTGAGAAAAACGAGGAAGGTTGCCGCTATGTTGGCGACGGCATAGAGCCCGAGGATCTTATGCGCGGAGTACTTCTTCAGAAGCCCCGCCCCCGAGATCCTGCCCACAAGGAAGCAAACAAAGCCGAGCGCCGCCAGGTTCGACGCGCCCTTATTGCTGATGGAGAGTGCACCGTTGTGCGCGGTCTGGAACCAGCCGGTCATCCACTCGCGCAGGAAGCCTGCGTTAGCGGCCACGGCACTCAATGAAGCATTCCAGGACGATGGAATCGCCGGGGCCTCGGCAGTCATGTAGTTGATGAAGAAGCTGAAAATGCCAGCCTGCGCCGCCACGTAGAAGAACTGCGCGGCGACCGCCATAACGAAGTGCGGGTGAGACCAGATGGAATGGGAAACGTGCGCCTCCCGATCTTCGAGGTGGTAATCGTCGCCACTCTTGATGTCCGGCACTCTGGCGAAGTAGAAGACGATCGCGAGTACGATGACGACACCCGCAATGGTGACGTACGGGATGTAGAGCGTCTGGCTGCCCGTGCTGCGACCGGCCGCGTCGGTGGAGTAGAAGAACACGCTGCCGACAAGCGGCCCGAGGATCCAGCCCATACCGTTGCAGGACTGGGCCAGATTGATGCGGGTCGCCGCGAAGCGCTTGTTGCCGAGTACGGTGGTGTAGGGGTTGGCGATGGTCTCCAGGAACGTGAGCCCGGTGGCAATCAGGCAGACACCGGCTAGGAAGGCCACGAAGGCCGTATTCTCCGAGACGCCTCCGCCGTGGACCATGTTGCTGATCATGGTTGCCGGGATGAACCACAGCCCTCCGGCCGCAACGATCAGAAGGCCGGTGATGATGCCGCCCTTGTAGCCCAGCTTCGTGGCCAGTGCGCCCGCTGGGATCGACATCAGGAAGTAGCCGAGGTAGTGGGCGAACTGAACCCACGCCGACTGAGAGCGAGTCAGGTGCAACTCATCCTGGAAGTGCTTGTCCATTACGTCGATGAGCCCGTTGCAGAAACCCCATAAGAGGAACAGGGAACTCACGAGGATGAACGTGAATAGAACACTCTGCCCATCCTCTAACACGAACATGGACTTCTTGGGCTGTGGGCTTGTCGGGGTGGACATGAACTTCATATTCTGTCACGGAGGCTGCCCTACTGGTTAAACCCCTTATAGAAATCGTTAACTGGCGATCTGCTTTTCTTGCTGGGATCGGCTCATCTTGGGATTGAGAAGAGTGCGTCGCCGCCTGATCGGGCGTCACGGTTCGTACCGCAGCCGGCTCAATCTTTAATAGCCCTTCATACGCAAAAAAAGGCCAGGCGAGGGGCCCAGGCCGGAAAAACTTACCTGGCGGCCCTTCTGCCAGCATGTCGCATTCCGTTAGTTTTCTGCACGTTGGCGCGGCCATGTTTGGCCTGTGAATTGCCCTTGAGGGGGGAGGAACAAGGTTCCAATCCTGGAGGTATAAGTTCATGTCAAGTCCCGAAGACAGAATCGACGGACACGAAGTGCACCAGCAACAGGCGTTTCACCTGGACGGTGGACGGTTATGGATCGCCATCGTTCTGGCGATTCTCGTCGCCGCATCGGGCTACTCATTCCTGCGGCTCTCGTCAGAGGATCAGCACCGCGCGGAGCTTCTCCGGTCGAACCAGGCGCTTCAGGCGTCTTTGGATCAGGCCAAGGGGCAACTGCAATCAGCCTCTGACCAGTTGAATGCCGCAAACGCTCGCGCCCAGGCCGCACTGCTTGCGCCACCGGCTGCACAATCCGAAGCCCCTTCAGGCAACGCTCCGGAGAACCCGGCTCTGGGCAGGCCCATCCACAGGACGAAGAAAGCATCCGGCAACCATTCGGGCGCCGCTGCACGCGCGGCCAACGATCCGCGCTGGAGTGCGATGGACGCGAAACTGGCCGACCAGCAAAAGCTGATTGAGAGCACGAAGTCCGACCTCGAGCAGACGCGCCAGGATTTGGATGGCCGCATAGGCTCGACGCGCGATGAACTGAACGGGGCAATCGCCAGAACGAGCGATGAAGTGGCGGCGCTGCGCAAGCGCGGAGAACGCAACTATTACGAGTTCAATCTGAACAAGTCATCGCAGTACGAACGCACGGGACCTGTGAGCCTCTCGTTGCGGAAGTCCAATGTGAAGCACAAGTACTTCGACCTCGCGCTGATCGTGGACGATCAGAAGATCGAGAAGAAGCACGTGAACTTGTACGAGCCGTTGTGGATCAGCGTGCCGGACCGCCCCGAGCCAGTACAGGTGGTCGTGAACAGCATCAGCAAAGATAACGTCAAGGGTTACTTGAGCGAGCCGAAGTACAAGAAATCGGAACTCGCCACTGCCGAGAGCGCTAAAGCATCAACGCGCATATTGAGCACTCCACCCGCGAGCACCACCCAGCCAGAACATGACTCGGATACTGGCGCTATCCCGCCACAGTAGTTCTGGTGATGAGGTACGGGGCCGCGCGAGCGGACTCTCGGTGTTGTTGACAGATCCTCAGAGCCGCGCCGAGAAACCTGGCAGCCTGCGATTCGAACCAAAACCGCTCACGCTGAGCGGTTTTGGAGTTTCTGCCACGCAGAGTTAGCGCGTCCTCACCGCATAAAGACTCGACTGCGTGAGGATGAACAGCGTTCGGCGATCCTTGCCTCCGAAGACGAGTTGCAATGGCCGCTCAGGCACGAGAATCGTGTCAATCGGCTTGCCCACGGAGTTGTAGACGAACACCTGCCCGGCGGCGAGATAGACGTTGCCGGCGTGGTCCTGCACGACGCTCTCTCCGCCCTGCTCAGCAAAAAGGCGCATGTCGGCGAGCGTGCCATCGGCGTTGACCTTCCCGCTGTAGGTCCGCTGTTCGGACTCGTTGGTGACGTAGAACGGACGTCCGGGCTCGGCTTGTGCTAATCCGAAGCTCTGGAGAATGTAAGCCCACTTGTAGCCGAGGTGCGGGGGTCCCTGCACGAAGACTTCGTCGGCTGGGATGAAGACGCTGCGGTCCGCCGAAACGTACTGGTAGGGCTTGCGCGTCGTCATGAGCTTGCGGAACATGTCTTCGAGCGAGGTGTACTTGTAGGTGCTCGTGTCGAGCGTGGCGTTCGTAAAGTCGCCGTTCACAAAGTGGTTCACGCTGAGTACGGGCGTCATGCCCGGACGCTCCGCGTAAGGCTCGCGCGGCAACATCGTCAACTCATCCTCCGGCCCGTCCGGTCGGAAGGAATAGACCGCCATTGTGGGGCCTCCGGACGAGACGACGATCAGATTACCCGCCTTGTCGAAGGTGAGGTTGACGGGATCGAGCGGATTGTCGCGGACAATCGTCAGGTCCCGCGTCTCCGGCGACCAGCGATAGATGCGATGCCAATGCGGATCCACGAAGTAGAGGCGACCGGAAGCGTCGACCGCCCCGCCCGAGATGTTGTAGAAGCCGCTCGTCAACTTCTCGACTTTCGCGCCCTGGGCGAGCACCGGCGACATCTGAGGGGCAGGCGCGGCCGCGCGCGCTCCTGTCAGATTCAAATACGCGAACTCACGGTCGCGCACCTCGGCGTTGAGCTTCGGATCCCAGATGCAGGTGCCATACGAGAACTTGCTGGAACGCGCATACTGGCGGCAGGCGCCCGTCTCCGGGCAATACGGCGCCGAGCTGTTGCTGTCCACGTGCACGTTGCGGAAGCGGATGTCGCGCGAGTCGGTGACACGAATCGCGTAGGGGAACGGCCGGTAGCCGCGAACGACGCGGTAGCCATGATAGTTCGCTATGGTGATGTTCTTCGACCGGCTGATCTCAAGCGACGAGGCCGACTCGCTCTCGCCGCGCTCGCCCTCGGTCTGCAGCGCGTAAAGCTCCCAGTTCTCCACCTGATCGAGCTTGACCTCGGTACGGACGTGATGCTCGCTGGATAGCTCATAAACGCGGCCCGGCGTTGTCGTGTCGGAAATGTAGAGGCCATTCTGCGCGAACGTGCTCGGCGTCCAGATATTCGCGAAGGTGCCGCCTCCGCCGTGCGTGATCCACAGACTTGGGTATTGGCTGTCCCAACGGCGGCGGGGATCGGGATCTCCGCTGAGGTTGCCGTTGTAAGCATGCTCCAGCTTGCCGTTGGGGCCGCGCGTGCCGTGGCCTCCGAGAAAGCGCACGTCATCCATCAGGGAATCCTTGCCGGCCAGCCACATTGCGCCGACCGCGCGGCTGTTAATGCCGCCGGTGTAGAGCCCAAGGCCGGAGACTATGTTGCGAGCGCCGCGCGGGGCGAGCAGCAGTGGCTTGGGTGCGCCGGGACCCTGGAAGGCCGGCGTCGAGTCGAGGATGTCGAACTGCGTCTCGTTCGGATGCAAGCCGATGAGCACTGAATCGGGCCTGAGCGTAATGGTGTCGCTGACGACGTAATGGCCAGAGGGAATGTAGAGCACCGGATGCTCGTTGACCGCCCTCTGAAGAGCCGCGGTTTCGTCGGTGACACCGTCGCCCTTCAAGCCCAGCGACTGCAGATTGACCCAGGTATCCGTCGGCGGCAGCGCCATGATCGCGTTCGGTCCCGCCGGCGGCATCGCCTTCAGCGGCTTGGCATCGTAGGCGGTCTTGATCTCGCCGATCGCACCCATCGCGGCGAGCGTCAGACCGTGGGACAACGCCTTGACCTCGTAAATGGGGCCAACCCCAGCCAGCTCGCGGCCGCTCTCGCGCAAGCGCGCAAACACCGGCACGCCGCGGCAAACGATGTTTTCGACGTTCACCTCCGTCATCCGGCTCTTCTCGTTGCTGACGATGATTGCCGGGCCGCTGATGTTCTCGAAGCGGGCGTCCTTCACCCAGAGCTGGTCCGAGTAATGAGCGTCGATCTCAATCGCGGTCGGAACGTTGCGGAACTCGGTGTGAACCACCGTGAGCCCGGCCTCGTTCTCGCGGATCGCCGACTCGCGCTGCCCGTCGAAAGTCGAATCGAGCAGAGTGAACTGCCATGCCGCGGAAGGCTTGCGCGTGAGAATCCCATAACGGCCGCCAAAGAAGCGCAGATCCTCGGCAATGTTTCCGGCGTCATGGATGCCTGCCAGGCCCGATCCGATGTGGAAGTCGATATGCGACAAGTAGGCGTGCTGGGCGGCGTGAAAGCGAACGGCCACGGCCGCGGCGTTGCCGCCGCCGATCTCGAAATCGACGTTGCTCATCGCGGAGTAGAACGTGCCCGAGTTGGCATCCAGGATGTTCGGGTTCGGCGGAACCGTGCCGGGCGGCGGAGGCGGGACGCGGAATCCGCTGCGCTGGCCTGGCCGCATCCCCGCGAAGAAGAACATCGTGCCGATCCCTTTTTGGAAACCCGGCGTGCGGTCGGCAAGGACGAACACCGGCCGCTTCTCGCCGTAACCAATCAAGCGGATGCCCGGCCAGACGTAGACGGTTCGCGAGATGCGATACCTGCCCTCTGGGACAAAGACAATGCCCTCGCCATCCTTCTCCTGCACGCGATCGATGGCCGCCTGCACCGCCGCGGTGTCGTCCACCAGACCATCTCCACGCACGGAGAACTGTTCCTGTATCAAGTACACCGCCTTCGGATCGTCGAGCCGGGTACGGTAAACCGATACCGCACCCGATGGGAGAGCGATTCCGCTGAGCGCGATTGTAGCGAGTATGAGTCTGATCACCGAATGAATCTCCTGGGCCACGCGTTCTATTCCGCAGTCACATCATATGACGTCCTGGGCGGTCAGACTTCGAGTCTGGCGCCGCAGTTGGATTCCTTCAGGAGTTTCAGCTCTCGTTTGGAAGGTGTGTGGCCGAACTCGACCCTTGCCTACATCAGCAGCGAGCCCATTTGAGACGTGTCGTAACCCGCGAGGTTTTCGAGCTTGCGCCTCACGGCGGCGCGCTGCAGAGTATCCAGGAAGCTGCGGACCGGGGGCAGATCGGCCGAGCTCGCACGGAATACGAAATCGTAGCGCTCGCTCTGCAGCGGGACGAAGTCCAAGCCAAACGCCCGGGCCGCGGAGCGTGTCGCGATGCAGGCGTCCGCCTCACCCGAAACCAGCGAATACGCTGCGGCGAGGTGCCCTGGCGCAATATGATCATGGCCCCGGATCTTGTTCGCCTCCATGCCGGCTTCGACGAGTAACCGGTCGAGCAAGGCGCGGCTGCCGGAGCCCGGTTCGCGATTCACGATGCTCACGTTCTTTCGAGCCAGATGCTCGAGGTTGCGGATGCCTTTGGGATTGCCGTGACGAACCAGCAGGCCTTCTTCCCACCGCGCGAACGTCACCACGCGGATGTCCTCGCCGCGAAACTCGCGGCAGATGAAGGGCAGGTTGAACTCGCCAGTCTCCGGATCTTCAAGGTGCGAGCCGGCGATGTGCACCTTGCCTTCCTTGAGCCACTGGAGGGCCAGCCGGCTCGATGCCGGCGCGGAGACGATGTCAGTCCCGCTGTCTCTTTCAACCATGCGCGCGAGAAGTCCCATCGCAGGGTCGCAGCCGGCTACGACCATGCGGTTTCGAGACGCGTCTTCATTCGAAGCGACGTCCAACTCGGATTTGCCTGCGCGCCGGAAGGTCCTGATTACACCATCCGCCTCCGGCAGGTAATAGGGGCTCGCGCTCACGGGCACGCCGATCCAGCGAGCGTCAATCCGGCACACCCGGACCGGTTGACCCACGACGGGTGGAGCGGCGCTCAACACCTCCGCCGCGAGTAACTCGGACGACTCAAGTGGCCCTTGATCCAGGCTGAACAGCTCATCCACCGAAACTGCGAGATCACGCGAAAGGCGTAGCGAGACCTCCGTGTTGGGGACGTAGGTCCCAGCCTCGATGGCATAGATCGCCTGGCGGCTCACGCCGACGCGCCGCGCGAGATCGGCCGCGCTGACACCCCTGCTTTTCCGGACTTCAGCCAGACGGTTCCTGACAGACGCTTCTTTCACACGCCGCTCTCTTCCCGATTCATTCGAGTTCATTGCCGGTTGACTCACAGCTCAAGCCTAGAAGTGTACCTTCGCGACGAATTCAAATACGCGAGGGTTTCCGGCACTGGTAATGGATCCGAACGCGGCGCTGCCGAAGATGCCATTCGGATCGTTCAACTGCGGCGTGTTCGAGACGTTAAACGCCTCGGCGCGGAACTCCAGCTTCATCCTCTCGGAAAGGATGAACGTTTTGCCGATCATCAGGTCGGCGTTCTGCAGGCCGGGACCGCGCACCGGATTCCGTGAGCTGTTGCCGATGACGAACTGCGGCGCTGCGGTGAATGCCGCCGTGTTGAAGTACTCCGCCACGCCGCGGGTGCTCAGTTGGTTTGGATCGCCGATGCGATTGGGACGCTGCACGGCAAAGCCAAGACTCGAATTGCCGTTGACGGCTTGAGTAACTGCCACCGCGTCGCCTGTCTGAACTCGCACGAGACCGGCGATCTGCCAACCGGAGATCCTCCACAACCGCGGAATTTCGTAGACCCATCCAACCGAGAAAACGCGCGGGATATCGCCACTGGAAACATCCTTCTCCAAGTGTCGATTGTAGGCGTCGGCGGGGCCTATCGAGTTCAGCACCGGGCCGGTGAAAATGGTCTGCGAGAAGACGCTGGATGCATCGTCCAGGAGCTTCGAGAAGGTGAAGGCGGCATTCAGCGTCAATCCGCGCGAAAATCGCTTCTCAAGCGTCAAGGCAGCCGCGTTGTAAGTCGAATTCCCGACGTTGTCCCGAAACAGGGCCACGGTCGTGAATTTCGGATACGGCCGCAACAATTGCTGCTGTGCGATCTTTGCGGCGCCAAGCGACGAGGATGCCGGGATCTGGCCGAAGTAGGGATTGACGACCTTTGTCAAAAGAGCCGAGCCCATTGCGAGATCCTGAGCGGGCAGCTGGTTGATGTTGGCGTCGGGGATTCCTAGCCGGGTGTTCTTCGATCCGAGATACTCCGCCTCAATCTTCCAGTCCTTGCCCAAGGTCGTCTGGATGGACAAGTTCCATTGCTGGGAGTAGCCCGAACCGTTGGTCCTATCGGTGCCGAAGACACCCTGTCCCAGACCGGAATTCGGGTTGGGGGCGGTTGGTTGAACCGTGGGACCCTTGGCAAGAACGAAGGCCGCATTCACGTTGTCCTGCGTTTGCTGGCCTAGTGTCTGGACGAACGGAAACTGGGGCAGCGTGAAGGGCGTCGTGATGCCGGTCTGTTCGAAGAAGATCATGCCGTAACCGGAACGGACCGCCCACCTGTCGGACAGCCGATACGCCAGCCCTGCACGCGGGCCGAAATCGCAGCACTCCAGGTTGCGGGCGGTGTGCGGGAAGTCGAGCACCTGAGTGTTGAGGTTGAACACCGCGCCCTGGTCGTTCACCTCGGTTGACGGGAAATTCAAGGTGTATCGCGTGCCGACGTTCAATGTCAGATTGGACGATACCTTCCAGTCGTCGCCTACGAAGAACTCCGCGATGTGGGCACGCTCGCGAATCACATTTTGTTGAATGTCGACGCTGAACGCATTCACCTGGCCGAGCAGCAGCGACGCCACCGGGTTCCCGCTTCCGGTCACGGTCGAACTATTCGTTCCGGTGGTGGTAAAGGCAAATGCGCCGGTGGGATTCGGCGGGTTCAAAACGTCCAACGCTTCGCGCCGGATGTCGGTCCCGAACTTGATGGTGTGACGGCCGCGGATGATGCTGAAGGTGTCCAGCACCTCGGTTACCGACGTCGTGAACTTGGAGTTCGCCGCGGTGGTGGGCCCGATTTGCTGGAAGCCGGCGACTGTGAATATCGGAAGCACTGCGTTGAAGGAATTGGCGGGCAGACCAGGCACTTCGATTCCGCCGTTCTGTAGAGACGATTGCTGCAGGTCTCTTCTCGAATACCCCACTCGAAGCTGGTTCAGAAAGTGCGGCGCGGGCGTCCAGTTGTAGTCGCCCACAAAGGCGTCGCCGCGCGTCATTGCGTGCCCGATCACGCCTGACGTCAGGCTTCCGCTTCCGTCCGGCAATGGGGTGACCGGGGTGTCGTCGTCCCGGAAATAGGTATAGCGGAAGAACGTGCGGTGCCTGTCGCCGAAGTACCGGTCCAGCCTGGTGTCGAACTGGTCCTGGTTGTCGGGTTCCGTGGCCGCGCGAACATAATTGCTCGCTCCGGCTACGTTGGGCACTGGATAGTGAGCCATGATCTGCTGGGCGATGGCATCGAAGCGGCTGCCGGGAATCGTGTGGCTCGCAAACGCCTGGCGAGGCGAGGTGGTTGGGTCGAAAATCGTTTGAGTAAACACGCCCTGCCTTTGCGCGAGAGTCGGGACCACGCTGAAGCGCGTGATCCCCGTTCGCAGCCGCGTACCCTGCCAGTCTACAAAAAAGAAGGTTTTGTTCTTTTGGATCGGCCCCCCGCTTGTCAGGCCATATTGATTGCGCCGGAACAACGGGTTTGGCCCTGGCTGGGCAAACAGATTGCGCGCGTTCAACGCCTCATTCCGGAAGAATTCAAAGAGCGTCCCATGGAGTTGATTCGATCCGGATTTTCCGATCACCATCACCGTTCCGCCGTTGGAACGGCCGTATTCCGGCGAGTAGGCGTTGATGTTGAGCTTGAACTCGGCGATGCCATCGATGATCGGGTAGAACACCACTTGACCCGGTTCCGGTTGCAGAACGCCGATCCCGTCGTAGATGTATTCGTTGGTGCGCGGGCGGCTCCCGTTGATGCGCGGCAGCAACGATCCGCCGCCCGGTAGCGCGACACCAGGCGCCATGGTGACCAAGGGTATGAAGTTCCGCCCGTCGAGCGGCAGACTTGCAACCTTCCTCTCTTCGACGTTCGAACTGACATCTCCGCCTTCGGTCTGGAGCAACTGCGCCGCCGCGTTCACATCTACCGACTGTTTGGGCTGGCCGACTTCCAGCTTCACGTCTTGATCGATCCGGTCCGCCAGCCGCAGCGTAATCCCAGTTTGACGATACGTTCGAAAACCCGGTTGTTCGACCGAGAGCACATATTGGCCGGCCGGCAGTCCGAGGATGTGGTAGCGGCCGCCGTCGTCCGTCTTGGTCGCGTAGCCGGCTAGCGTCGCCTGGTCTTCGGCAACGACCTTGGCGCCTTGCACCGGCAACCCCGCCGGATCTTGGATCACGCCCATGATCTCGGCGCGTCCCGCTTGCGCGGAGCATGGCGGCAGGTAGCCCAGCATGCCTGCAATAAGGATCGATGCGGCGCACCGCAGCGGGCGTCGAGTTGGCTGTATGGAGTGATGTCTCGTAAACAAGATTGGGTCATGTTAACACAACATCGGAATATTGATTGCTTCGGATTCCAGTGCCTAACCACACGATTTCCTCTTGTCACAGTTCGTGCGTTCGTTCATTGGCGGCACTCGGACCGCTGTCAGGCAACTGCTTTCATGCATTTGGGGCAAGTTAGTTTTCAGCGGCGCAATGCGGCCACCGGCATGGCGCACGGTGCGCGGCGCTTGCACCGGGTCAAAGACCGGTTGAGTCGGGCACTGTACGGTTCCTGGCCGCAGTTCCGATTTGTAGGGTTAGTAGTGAACAGGCTCCGCCGTGGCTTCACGACAAGATCGAGATAACATCCGCGAGATCGCCGGCCGCTTCGGCCAGTGATGTGCAGTGCACTGATACTTGCCTTCTTTGGATCGACCGTGCCTGTTAGGACGGTTATGCCGCGCCGGGTGTCCCAGATGTACCCAGGCGGCGGAAGGGGGGTCGACTGCCATGCCGTCTTGAGCCTCCAGGACGGGAATCTGCCACTCCCGGCTGCCCGGCTCGTCAGTAAATCGAGGAAATTCTCCTGCCGAGGGGAACTTCAACGCATGCAAGGCCTTGGGCTGCGTTCCGCGGCGGAGGCCGTTGATTTCCCGACAGCGAGTGTGAACGCTGAAACCCGCAATCGCAGTCCCAGCCGGGAGGTGAGCATGCTCGCCCGGAGTTTTGGAGGGGGGACCCAATACCTTCCAGGACCACTTTGAAGTTGAGTCGGCGTCAGGCTCGCAGTGCTAGAAATTGCTTGCGGAATCAAGCATTTGAAGGGATTTGGCGCGTCAACGTGCCAAGCCGTTCGAGTGTTTGGAAGTACGCGCAATCAGGCCTAGCGCGCTTGATTCTCGAATCGGATTCGATCATCGGAGCAGGGATCGCACCCGCGATTGCGTATTTGACTGCTGCGAATTACCCCTCAGAGCCAACAAGAGTGTAAGAACTTCCGGATGCCGCGGCTCGCTACGAAAATATTGCCGAGTGCGCAAGGGAAAGCCACAACCTAACGATAGGTGGCAATAAATCGAATAGCAGAGTTCCAGCTCCTCTTAGGGCCCCCAAAAAGGACCACTTCGCACAGCACGCTGGTGTGGTCAGGACCAGCCACTCACCACCTCTGACATGAGTTACGATTCTGCGACACATCGCTCCTCTTTCGGACAGTGCAGTGTTATTTTTAGGATGTGACTATCCGATTCAAGCGTGTACCTCGGCGGAATGTGACGCTGAATCCGGCATAAGGAGAGCGACGTTCATGCGTGGTCTTCAGTCCGCTTTAGCCGCATCGCAATAGCGGCTCGAGCCTGACCGGGTTGATGGTCCGCCTGCCTCGCGAGCCAATCGGCGACGAATGCGCACCCCCAGGCGCCAGGGATCTGGAAGGCCCGGACGGCGCTGGCGTCGTCGTCAAATTTCAGAGCGACTTATGGCCACTCGACGGGCTCGGCCTGGACGGCTGAACCCTCTCGAATTCGACTCGGGCGACGGCTCTCCATTGGCCGGATTTGGCCATCGCGAGCAGATCCGCCAGCCCCGAATCGCGGCCGTTTCAAACCACCGGGACGGGACGCGCGGAGCCAATCGCCATAGACGCATTTCCCGAGGGAACCTCACCCGCGCGGGCATCGAACGAATGCGGAGGCCAGGCCCGCGCATGGAACTCAGGTCGCCTGAGTGGACCCGCCATGCCCCCCCCGGACTCTCGATCCGCGCGGCAGTCAGCGGCGCATAGCGCACGCCGGCCGTTCGCAATTAGGCCGGTCCGGAGGGCTGTAAACCAGCCGCCTTCCCGCACTCGCGTTGGGCGTTATCCGGCCAATGGCCCTCAAGTTGCTACCTCCAGTGTCAGACCATTGCTCCGAAGAGTCGGAGCCGATTCCGGCACGCAGCGCGCACAGGCGCGAAGCGTGGCATACGGAACGAGACATCTTTTGAGTGAAAGGAGCCATGGCGCCACATTCTTGAAACCCCGCGGCAGTCTGTAGCAACTAAAGACCAAATAGGATGGCCGCCGATAATTCTGGGCAGACACACCAGGCGGCCGTTGAGCGCAAACTGGGACAGGTTTTTTGTTGACAAATTCGACACTTCAACAGAGTTCTAAGTGTAGAGAGACATTCTGGCGTTTTGCGCTGAAGTGGTTGAGCCTTGCTGGCTTCGCTCAGGTGGCGCTCCTAGCTCAGTTTTCTCCCGGGGCACTTTCGAAAGCTCACCAAACGCTTGAGGGCCCCACTCACTGTACGAGTTGCCACGTAGGCGGCGCGGGTACTCGTAAGTTTAAGTGCACCTGGTGTCATGGCGAAATCGCGCGGAGCTTGATCAATAAGGAGGGACTCCATACTGTGCTGATGGCGCGCAAATCCGGCGAAGATGCCTGCATCAAGTGCCACTCCGAGCACAACGGGAAGGACTTTGTCCCGATCCTGTGGGAGGTCAGCCTGGATCAGTTCGACCATCGCAAGACGGGGTATCCGTTGGAGGGCGGCCATGCGCGACTCGACTGCAAGAAATGCCACACTCCGGAACATATCTCGCCGGCCGCGCGCAAGTTCATTCGAGTTCGTGATTTGCGCCGCACCTACTTCGGCTTGACGAAACAATGCGCAGGTTGCCATCAGGACCAGCACGGTGGACAGGTGGGGGCCAACTGCGAGCGCTGCCACGTCGTCGCGAAATGGAAGGATGTCACGCGCTTCGACCACGCCACCGCCAAGTACCACCTGAACGGCGCCCACGAAAAGGTGCTTTGCGCCAAGTGCCACAAGTCGGAACCCATCGGCGACGGCAAGATGCGAGTCCGCTACACGGGCTTCCCGTTCGCTCAATGCCAGGACTGCCACCAGGATCCCCACAAGGGCACGTTCAAGGCGGCCTGCGCCTCATGCCACAACGAGCGCACATGGAAGTCGGTAACCAACTCCGTCGCCGCGTTCGACCACTCCAAGACCAAGTTCCCGTTGCTGGGTAAACATGCCACAGTGGTCTGTGCAAAGTGCCACAAAACCGCGGATTTCAAACTGCCCGTGGCGCACCAGTTGTGCAAGGACTGCCACCAGGACATCCATAGCGGACAGTTTGCCAAGCGCGCCGACAAGGGCGAATGCGCCGGTTGCCACAACGTAGAGGGCTGGAAGCCGTCAACGTTTACCGTCGCCTCCCACGCCAAGAGCGCGTATCCCCTGCTGGGGAAACATGCGGCCGTGGCCTGCGACAAGTGCCACCGTCCCGCCGGTAAGGCGACACAATATCGCGTGAAGTTCCAGGTCTGTCTGGATTGCCACGTGGACGCGCATAAGGCCCAATTCGCCGGCCTGCCGCACAAGAATCGTTGCGAGGACTGCCATACCGTAGAGCGTTGGGCGCCGGCCAATTTCACCCTGGCGCGCCATCGCGAGACCAAGTTCCCGCTGGAGGGCGGGCACATAGCCGTCAGTTGTGGCGAGTGCCACAAGATCTTGCCGGATGGGAAGAACGTGGCGGCATACCATTTCGAGGACCTGAGTTGCGAGACGTGCCACTTTGACCCCCATCAAGGACAATTCGCCGAACGGATGCATCCTAAGGCTGGCGGGTTCAAAATGGGATGCGAAGTCTGCCACATCGTGCGTTCGTGGCATGAACTTCCGTCGTTCGACCACTCCACAACCCGCTTCGCGCTAACCGGCGCCCACAAGGGCGTCCCATGCGATCAATGCCACCGCGCGACGGCCGCGTCGGTGGGGCTCAAACGCGTCGTGTATCGCGATCCCGTTCTCAAGCAGTGCGCGGACTGCCACGAAGACGTCCACGTCGGCCAGTTCCGCGCGCTGACGGGTGAATCCAAGAATTGCGCCGCGTGCCACGATACCGGCTTGTGGCGCCCGGCCCGCTTCGATCACGACAAAGCCAAATTCAAGCTAGGCGGCGCCCACAAGGATGTCGCTTGCTCCGGCTGCCATAAAACACGAAGGGAAATCGGAGGACGGCGGGTTCTCTTTTACGCACCGACACCGAAGGAGTGTTCCGACTGCCATGGATCGACTATCCCCCATTAGAGTCATCCTGCCGCTGCTCCTCATCGGGCTGGCAAGCCAGGCAATGTCCGCGGACGAGCGGAAGTCGTCGGATATGCAACGAGGTCCGACGACCAACCCGCATGGACCGTCCCTGAAGACGCCCTGTGGAAGCTGTCACACTTCAACGAGTTGGTCGCCGATTCGCGCTATTCCGGAGTTCGATCATAATCGCGAGACCAAATTCCCGTTGCGCGGGATGCACGAAAAGGTGCAATGCGGTCTGTGTCACACGAAGCTGGTTTTCACTAATGTAGGCTCGCAGTGCGCGGATTGCCACGCCGATATCCATCGCGCCCAGTTCGGCGCCAAATGCGACGAGTGCCACAATGTGAAGGGCTGGCAGGACGGCATAAAATCCGCCCGCGAACACTCCGCGAGATTCCCATTGATTGGCGCGCATGCGTCCGTGACATGCGATGCCTGCCATGTCAGCGCCGCGGTAGGACGCTTCGTCGGCCTGTCCACGCAATGCGCATCCTGCCACATCAACGAATTCAATACCGCGGCCTCGGTCAACCATAAGGCCGCCGGATTCTCGGTGAATTGCGAGACCTGCCACAACATGACTTCCTGGCTCGGAGTGGTGTTCGATCACAGCACGACGGGATTCGTCCTAGCGGGCGCGCACGCGACTCTGGCTTGTGCGGCATGCCACGTCGGAGGGCAATTCAAGGGGACGCCGGCAGACTGCTTCAGTTGCCACGTGAAGGATTTCAACGCTACCAACAATCCGCCGCATGCGGCCGCAGGATTCTCGAAAGACTGTTCCACTTGCCACAACATGGTGAATTGGAACAACGCCACATTCAACCACAATCTAACCCCGTTCCCACTGACCGGCGCTCACATTACGGTTGCCTGCAACGCGTGCCACATTAACGGAAACTTCACGACGGCCTCTACGTCTTGCTTCTCTTGTCACGCCACTACGTTTAACACAACCACCAATCCGAACCACGTCACGGCGGGCTTCCAGACCGACTGCAGCCAGTGCCATAACACGACCAACTGGCAGAACGCGAAGTTCGACCACAGCACCTCGAAATTCCCGCTGACTGGCGCCCACATAACGGTCGCCTGCACGGCCTGCCACATCGGCGGCCAGTTCGCCACCGCACCGCTGGTGTGCTCCGGCTGCCATCTCGCCGATTTCCAGAAGACGAACAGCCCGAACCACGTAGCCGCGGGTTACCCGCAGGATTGCACCGTGTGCCATACGACCACGGCATGGCAGCCCGCATCCTTCGACCATTCGAAGACGGGCTTCGCCCTGACCGGCGCCCACACCACGGTGCAATGCCAACTGTGCCATATCAGCAACAACTTCGCGACAACTCCGACGCAGTGTTCCGGCTGCCACTTGCCTGACTATCAGAAGACCAATGCGCCCAACCATGCGGCTACGGGGATTCCTACCACTTGCGAGGCCTGCCACGTCACGGCGGCCTGGACGCCCGCGTCCTTCGACCACTCCAAGACCGTCTTCCCGTTGACCGGCGCGCACGTCCAAGTGCAGTGCACACTGTGCCACGTGAACGGCAACTACACTACCGTCCCGACGCAATGCTCGGGCTGCCACATTCCGGATTTCAACAAGACCACGAATCCGAACCACGTGACGGCGGGATTCCCGCAGGATTGCTCGCTCTGCCACACCACAGCGGTATGGACGCCCTCCACTTTCGACCACTCGAAAACGGCTTTCCCGCTGACTGGATCGCACGTAACGACGGCGTGCGCGCTATGCCACGTGAACAACAACTTCAAGACGCTTCCGATGAATTGCGTGGGCTGCCATCTGATCGATTTCCAGAAGACGACAAACCCGAACCACGTGACTGGCGGCTTCTCGCAGGATTGCCAGGTCTGTCACTCGACGACTAATTGGCTCAACGCGACTTTCGACCACTCCAAGACGAGCTTCCCGCTGACGGGAGCGCACATTTCGGTGCAGTGCGCATTGTGCCACATCAACAACAATTTCACGACCGTCCCGACGCAGTGCTCAGGCTGCCACATGACCGATTTCAACAAGACCGCCAGTCCGCCTCATGTCTCCGCCGGGTTCCCGACCGACTGCACGCTGTGCCATACGACGGCCAACTGGACCAGCGCGACGTTCAACCACAGCACAACCGGCTTCCCGTTGGACGGCGGACACACCTCGCTGCTATGCGCGCAGTGCCACGTCAACAACAACTACAAGCTGACCTCGGGCGCCTGCTACCCATGCCACACGGCGGACTTCACGGCAACCAATAATCCGCCGCACGCATCCGCCGGGTTCCCGACCGACTGCACGCTGTGCCATACGACGGCCAACTGGACCAGCGCGACTTTCAACCACGGCACGACCGGCTTCCCGCTGACAGGCGGGCACACCTCGCTGCTATGCGCGCAGTGCCACGTCAGCAATAACTACAAGCTGACCTCGGGCGCCTGCTATCCATGCCATACGGTGGACTACACGAATACCAATAATCCGCCCCACGCTTCCGCGGGGTTCCCGACCGACTGCACGCTGTGCCATACGACGGCCAATTGGACCAGTGCCACGTTCAACCACAGCACAACCGGCTTCCCCCTGGACGGCGGACACGTCTCGCTGCAATGCGCGCAGTGCCACGTCAGCAACAACTACAAGCTGACCTCGGGCGCCTGCTATCCATGCCATACGGCGGACTACAACGATACCAATAATCCACCCCACGCTTCCGCCGGGTTCCCGACCGACTGCACGCTGTGCCACACGACGGCCAACTGGACCAGCGCAACGTTCAACCACAGCACAACCGGCTTCCCCCTGGACGGCGGGCACGTTTCGCTGCTATGCGCGCAGTGCCACGTCAGCAACAACTACAAGCTGACGTCGGGCGCCTGCTATCCATGCCATACGACGGACTACAACGGGGCCACTAATCCACCCCATGCCGCCTCCGGGTTCCCGACCGACTGCACGCAATGCCATACGACGGCCAACTGGACCAGTTCAACGTTCAATCACAACAACACAGGCTTCGCGCTAACCGGAGCCCACACCTCGCTGCACTGCGCGCAGTGCCATGTCGACAACAACTACAAACTGACGTCGGGCGCCTGCTATCCATGCCATACGGCGGACTTCACATGGGACCACCAATCCGCCTCACGTCTCCGCGGGTTTCCCGACCGACTGCACGCTGTGCCACTCTACGACCAACTGGACCAGCGGAACGTTCAATCACGCGACGACCGGATTCACGCTGGTCGGGAAGCATGCGACCGCGACGTGCGTGCAGTGCCACGTCAATAACAACTACAGCATCGCATCGGCGGCCTGCTACCCATGCCATACGACGGAGTACGCCTCGACTACCAATCCGCCTCACGCCGCCTCCGGCTTCCCGACCACCTGCGATACGTGCCATTTGGCCACCATCGTTGACTGGACCGGCGCGGTGTTCAACCACAGCAACACGCCGTTCCCGCTGACAGGCGCTCACCTGACGGTCGCCTGCGCTCTCTGCCACGTCAACAACGTCTTCGTCGGAACGCCGACGGATTGCTATAGCTGCCACAAGGTGGACTATACCGGGACCAATAACCCGAATCACGTCACGGCCGGATTCCCGACTACTTGCGCTACATGCCATACGACCACCGCCTGGACCGGCGCGACGTTCAACCATACTTGGTTCCCGATCACCAGTGGAAATCACAACGTGGCGTGCGCAGTTTGCCACATCAACTCAGCCGATTACTCGGTATTCAGTTGCGACGCTACCTGCCACGCGAAAGCAACCACCGATTCGCGCCACTCCGGCGTTAGGAACTACGTGTGGAACGCGACGAGCTGTTATGGGTGCCATGCCAATGGAGGTGGTGGATGAGGATGAAGTTCTCATCTTCACTCAGCGTGGTAACGCTGGGCGGGATTCTGGCTCTTGGCACATGCCTTGCCCAATCCCCTGCTCCGCCATCGGAGCCCGCGCCTCGCGTGGACACCACTCCCGTGGCCGTTACCACGAAGAAAACGGACGCCCGCACCGAGTTCCACATCAAGTACGTGGGCGAGGGCGTGGTCTACCTCGACGGAGGACGCGCGGCGGGACTGGCGGAGAAGATGAAGCTGACGGTTCGGCGGACGCTAACGGGAGTTCTCCCTTCCGGCATCACAATTGCCGGCGGAGGCGATCCGCAGGCGGTGGCCGAACTGGAAGTCTTTTCGGTCGCCGAGAACTCGGCGGTGTGCAATATCAAGAATTCCACGGCGCCGCTGTTGAAGGGCGATGTTGCCGCCCTGAACGCGGAAGACACCCAGCTCAGTCAGATTCTGCGAAGTGCCGGAGCCGGCCGGCATTACGCGCAGACCATCACCTTCACGGAAGGAGATCCGATTGACGACGAAGCGCGCGAGTTCATACCGCACGCGCCGCTCCCCGAAGTGAATCGAATTCGAGCCCGCATCGGGCTGGACTACAACGGCATCATCGACGCCGGCGGCTCGGGCGCCAACGGCAGCGATTTCGGGGTCTCCGTTCGAGCGGACATGACGCGCATCGGAGGATCGTACTGGAACCTGACCGGCTTCAGCCGCTTTCGGGTGAACTCCAGTTCAGGCCAACAGGCCACCCTCACCGACCTGCTGAACCGCACCTATACCCTGGGGCTGACCTACGACAGTCCCAAATCCAAGTGGACCGCGGGAATCGGGCGGCTCTATCTTCCCTGGGCCGTGAGCCTGAGCACCATCGACGGCGGCTATCTGGCGCGCAGGCTCAACAAGACCGTTACCGTCGGCATGTTCGCCGGCAGCACGCCCGACCCGACCTCGTGGAGCTACAATCCGCAGCGCAGAATGCTGGGATCGTTCATCAACTTCGAGCATGGCAGCTTCGAAGGATTTCACATGAGCAGCACGACGGGCGTGGCAGTCTCGCGAATCGGATGGAAGCCCGACCGCGAGTTCGCATTCTTCGAGAACACATTCTCCTGGAAGAGGTGGTTCAGCATCTATGACGAGTTGCAGATCGACCAGGTGCACGCTTCTCCGATTACGATCGCATCCGCGCCTCCGGGCATTTCCAGGAGCTTCCTCACGGTGCGCGTCGAGCCGACCAAGTACGTGGAGTTCGATCTCAGCGAGAACTACTTCCGCGATTTCCCGACTTACGATCCGCGCTTGCTCGGTACCGGACTGTTGGACAAGTACCTCTTCCAGGGGCTGAGCGGCGGCGTACGCCTTAACCTGCCGTACAAGGCGACGGTGTATACCAATATCGGCCAAAGCAGCAGCTCGGGCGACGCCAAGCCGAACTGGAACAAGATGTTCGGACTCGGCTTTCGGGATGTCTTTCACACGGGCATCAACACCGACTTCCACTTCACCCAGTTCGACAGTTCCTTCGCCAAAGGATCCTATAAGGCGATCTCGCTGTCGCGTAATCTTGGCGAGACGCTCCGCCTGATGTTCCAGGCCGGGCAGCAAAACTTCGGGTCGGCGCTGACCACCCAGTCGCGTTCGCGCTTCCTGACTTCCAGCCTCGACTGGAGCTTCAGCGCTCATTACTTTCTGGGCGGAGGCCTGACCGTCTATCGCGGTGGTTCTCAAAACTACGACCAGATCTACTTCACTCTGGGGTGGCGCTTCCGATGAAAACTCTCACTCTGGCCTTGCTGGCGCTCGCACTGCCGGCGGGCGCCGCGGTTCCATTATCGACGCGCGATCTGCTGGTCCGAGCCGGACGGTCGTCGGAAGAATTCTGGAAGCAACTCCAGGCGGTGAACTGTGTCGAAACGGTCGAGCAAACGCGGCTGAGCCGGCAAGGCAAAGTCGTCTACAAGCAGCAGTCCGTTTTCGATTACCTGGTGATGATTCAGTTCACTCCCGACGATCTAGTGCTGGACGAGTCGCGGGCCGTGATTCCGCAGCCTGAACAGAAGAAAAAGAAGGCGGAGAAGCCGGAGGAGGCGGATAAGGCCAAAGTCGCGTTAGTGGTCACCAACGGGTTTCCGGCGTTCGAGCTGATCTTCCATCCGATGTACCAGAGTTCGTTCGAGTACAGTGAGCCGGAAATGGTTCTAGTGGATGGGAAACCCCAGCTTCTGGTGCACTTCCGCCACGTGCATGGTTTGCGTTCGCCCTCGGTCCTGAAAGTGAAATCGCGCGAGTATCCCGTCGAATGGGAGGGCTCTGCGTGGTTGAATCCGGAAACATATGAGATGACCCGCATCTCAGCCTCGGTCCAGAACTCCCTGGCTGAGGTAGGACTGACGAATTTGACGGCGGACGTCCGCTACGCCCCGATCAAATTCAGTGAGGATCCGCAAGTCCACCTGCTTCCAGCCAGCGCGACGGTCGAACTCGAGACCACCCATCAGCACTGGCGGAATACCCACACCTTCTCTCAATACCGGCACTTCTCAGTAGACGTCAAGACAGAAATGGGGGCTCCGCAATGAGTGCCGCTTCAGCAATTCCATCGACCTCGGCATCGACATCGGCAGCAGCGCCGCGACGAAACATGTTGCAGGTGAGGCATCGCCTCTGGCTGACGCTTGCGGCGCTCGGCGGCGCGGCGCTTGTTATCGTGGTCGCCGTCAACGGACTCCACTACTACATGCTGCCTCTGGCTCAGCGCGTCAGATCGCCCCAACACGCGATGCTCAGGCCGAGCGGAACAGTGGGCCGCGGACTCGGCATCGTGGGTCTGGTGATGTTCGGCATCATGTTCTTGTATCCGCTGCGGAAGCGCATCTCCTTCCTTTCCGGATGGGGCACAACGAAGAACTGGCTCGACTATCACATCGTTTTGGGCGTAGTGGCGCCGGTGCTCATCACGTTCCATGCCTCCTTCAAGTTGACCAATGGCATCGCCGGCGTGGCTTATTGGATCATGCTGGTCGTTGCGCTCAGCGGCATCATCGGACGCTACCTCTATAGTTCGATTCCCCGCCGCATCGACGAAGCCGAAATGACGATGGACGAGATGAGGCAACTGAGCGCCGACCTTGCGGTCCAGATCGAGGGCCAGGGCGTCTTCTCGGCGGCCGAGTTGAAGCCGCTGTTCGAGATGCCTCCAATTGAGCGTGTACAGGCGATGCCTCTGTGGCGGGCGCTGCTGGTGATACTTCGCCTGGACCTCAGGCGCACGATCCAACTGATCCGGTTGCGGTGGAAACACGGATCCAGGAGCCAGGATCATGCTGAGTTCGTTCGTGTTCTCGCCGCCATCAAGAAGCAGGCCAGCCTGGTGAAGAACATCGTCTTCCTCTCACGGTTGAGCCAGATGTTTCAGCTTTGGCACGTCATCCACCGGCCGTTCAGCTATTCCTTCGCGGCGTTGGTAGTGCTACATATTATTGTGGTGATGGTGTTGGGTTTCTTCTGGGCATAAGCCCGCGGCACGATTTCGCAATTTTTGGAGATCGAACGAGATGAACGAAACCTTGGCGACCTTGTGTCTCTGCGCGGTGGTCCTGGGAATCCCGCTGTTCTTCTACATGAGGAACCTGAAGAAGCGGGACGCCGAGGCCCGCGCGGCATTGGAAAAGGGCAAGATTCACTCCGGCGGACCGACGGCTCAACATCCGCACATCGATGCGCAGTATTGCATCGGCTGCCGGACCTGCACCACCGTCTGTCCCGAGGGCGACGTGCTGGCCATGATCGGCGGCAAGGCCGCTATCGTGAACGGGTACAAGTGCATCGGTCACGGACTCTGCGCCGAGGTCTGCCCCGTCGGCGCCATCACCATGGTGATGGCCAAGCCCAGCGTCGGCTCTGAGATGCCGGCTTTAACCGAGGAATACGAAACCAACCAGGTGAACATGTTTATCGTCGGTGAACTGGGCGGTTTGGCGCTCATTAAGAATGCCATCAATCAAGGGCGGGATTGCGTCGATACCATCACGCGCCGCCTCGCGGACTCTGGAATAGTTCGCGTGCCCGAAGTATACGATGTCCTCATTGTCGGCGCCGGCCCAGCCGGCATCAGCGCATCGCTGCGCGCCATCGAAAACAAGCTCAACTACCTGACTATCGAGCGCGATGAACTGGGCGGCACGGTGGCCAAGTACCCGCGCCAGAAACTCGTAATGACCAGCCCCGTCGAATTCCCGATGTACGGGAAGTTCAAGAAGCGGGAGCTCTCCAAGGAGAACCTGCTGGCATTCTGGCAGACCATCCTGGAGCGAGCCGATTTCAAGGTCCACACGGGCGAGAGCGTCGAGACCATCAGTAAGTCTGAGGATGGGGTCTTCGACATGAGGACGAACCAGGGCCAGTACCGCTCGCTCGCGGTGATTCTGGCGATCGGGCGGAGCGGCACGCCGCGCAAGCTCGGCGTACCCGGCGAGGAACTCGGGAAAGTGATGTACCGCCTGATCGAAGCGGACCACTATATCAACAAGAACATCCTCGTCGTGGGAGGAGGCGACAGCGCCATCGAAGCTGCGATGGGACTGGGCAACCAGACCGGCAACAAGGTGGCACTCTCATACCGCAAGAACGAATTCAGCCGCATCAAGGAACGCAACAGGCAGCGCATCGAAGATTCCGTGCGACAGGGGAAAGTGAACGTCATCTACAACTCAATTCCCACCGAGATCAAAGCGGACACCGTCGTGCTGGAGGTAGGCGGAGAGATTCGCGAGATCCCCAACGACTTCGTCTGGGTCTTCGCCGGGGTACGCCTCCCAACGACTTTCTCAAGAAAGCCGGCGTCCAGCTAGGGATGCACGACTTGACCGCGGAGGCCAGCAAGGAAGCGGTCGAGGCGGCTCGCGACAAGAAGCAATTCGCTCAGACGGCGTGAGAACGGGGAGCATCTCGGGAAACCGTCGCCCCTCCCGTCCGAGAAATCGGCCACTGGAGCGCATGAGGGCATCGCGGCCCGCTCCCCTCGGCGCCCCGTGCGAATTCCACCACCCGTCTGCGCATCCCTGCGCACCTTGAGCCAATCCGCGTCCCGCACAAGCGCAGCTTTCGGCAGTTCTGAGGAATTACTCTACAAAATCGTACTGGTACGGTAATTGCTTCGTCCCGCAAAGCATCTGCGCGCTCTTCCCGAGTGCAAGTAGTTTGTCCGCGCAAGGAGGCCCAGTGAAGTCTCACCGGCCGCTGACGACCTACGATCTACTCCGCCAACACGGCGTAGACCGCCGCTCTTTCCTCAAATACTGCACCACCCTGGCGGCAGCCATGGGATTGGAATCCACGCTGGTTCCGCAGGTCGTGCAGGCTATGGAAACCAAACCCAGGATCCCGGTGATCTGGCTGCACGGGCTGGAATGTACGTGCTGCAGCGAGAGCTTCATCCGAAGCTCGCATCCCATCGCCCAGGACATCATCCTGAACATGATTTCGCTCGACTACGACGACACGCTGCAGGCGGCGGCCGGCGACCAGGTCGAGGAGATCCGCAAGCGCATTATGCGCGAGCACAAGGGCGGCTACCTGCTTGCCGTGGAAGGCAATGCGCCGACGCGCGACGGCGGGGTCTATTGCACCGTCAACGGCGAGGCGTTCGTGGACATCCTGCGCGAAACCGCCGCGGACGCGAAGGCAGTGGTCGCATGGGGTTCGTGCGCGTCGCACGGCTGCGTGCAAAACGCCAAGCCCAATCCAACCGGCGCCAAACCCGTGCGCGAGTTGATCTCCGGCAAGCCGATCATCAATGTCCCCGGCTGCCCGCCGATCGCCGAGGTGATGACGGGCGTGTTGACCTACATCCTCACGTTCGATCAGCTCCCCGAACTCGACCGTCAGGGCCGGCCCAAGATGTTCTACGGCCAGCGTATCCACGACAAGTGCTACCGCCGGTCGTACTTCGACGCAGGCCAATTTGTGGAGGCGTGGGACGACGACGGCGCGCGCAAAGGTTGGTGCCTGTACAAGATGGGATGCCGCGGTCCGACGACCTACAATTCGTGCTCGACCTTCAAGTGGAATAACGGCGTCTCATACCCGATCGGATCGGGTCACGGCTGCATCGGCTGCAGCGAGGCCAATTTCTGGGACAACGGACCGTTCTACGAACGGCTTTCAAGCGTCCCGGTACCCGGAATCCAATCAACGCCTGACACCGTCGGCAAGACGCTCACGGTCCTGACCGGAGTCGGCGTCGGGGCGCACCTGCTGTCGCATTGGGTGCAGCGGGCCGGAGTGCCCCTGACGGGCAAGAAACACCCGCCCGAGGCCGCCCAGAACGCCGGCGAGAAAAAGGATTGAGGAGGTGAGCCATGACGAAGCGAATCGTTGTCGATCCGATCACTCGAATTGAAGGCCACCTCCGCGTGGAGGCGATGCTGGACGATAGCAACCACATCCAGGACGCGATGAGCTCGGGGACCATGTGGCGCGGCATCGAGGTCATCCTCCAAGGCCGCGACCCGCGCGACGCCTGGGCATTTTGCGAGCGCATCTGCGGCGTCTGCACAACGGTGCACGCCCTGGCCAGCGTGCGCGCGGTCGAGAACTCGCTGGGCATTCAGGTGCCGCACAACGCGGACATCATCCGCAACATCATGTTCCTGACGCAGATGGTGCAGGACCATGTGATCCACTTCTATCACCTGCACGCGCTGGATTGGGTGGATGTCGTCTCTGCGCTGAAGGCAGATCCGGCCAAAACAGCGGCGCTGGCTCAGGCCGTCTCGCCGAAGTGGCCGACGTCCACGCCGGGCTACTACAGCGACGTCGCCGGCACGCTCAAGAAGTTCGTCGAGTCGGGACAGCTCGGCATTTTCCAGAATGCCTACTGGGGCCACCCGGCCTATAAACTGCCTCCCGAAGCCAACCTGATGGCCGTGGCGCATTACCTGGAGGCGCTGAAGTGGCAGAAGGAACTGGTCAAGATCCACACCGTCTTCGGCGGCAAGAATCCGCATCCGAACTACCTCGTCGGCGGCATGGCCTCCGCCATCAACCTGCAGGGCGACAACGCCATCAACATGGAGCGGTTGAACCTGGTCCATGAGAAGATCCTGGAGGCGATCGACGTCGTCGAAAACCTGTACATTCCCGATCTGCTGGCCATCGCATCCTTCTATCCCGAATGGACCAAGATCGGCGGCGGCCTGGGCAACTACATGGTCTATGGGGACCTGCCGCAGAATGGCATCGGCGATCCCTCCAAGTTCCGTTTCCCGCGCGGCGTGATCCTCAACAAGAACCTGGCCGAGGTGCTGCCGCTCGATCCCGCCGATCCGTCGCAGATTCAGGAGGAGATCGCACACTCCTGGTACAAATACGCGGACGGCAAGAGCAGTCTGCACCCCTGGGACGGCGAGACGGAACCGAACTACACCGGCCCGAAGCCGCCCTACAAACAACTTGACGAGAAGGCGGCCTACTCCTGGCTGAAATCGCCGAGATGGAAAGGGAATGCCGTCGAAGTCGGGCCGCTCTCGCGCATGCTGGTGGGCTTCGCCAGCGGCCGGCCGGACTTCAAAGAGGTCGTGACCGAGGCGCTCGGCAAACTGAAGGTCGGACCAGAGGCGCTGTTCTCCACGCTCGGCCGCACCGCTGCGCGCGGATTGGAGACGCGGCTCGCCGTGCACTGGCTGCTGGAAGAATACGAACACCTGATCGCCAACCTTAAGAACGGCGACTCGGCGGTGGCGGATACGCGCAACTGGAGTCCCTCCACTTGGGCCAAGGAGTCCAAGGGCTACGGGTTTACCGAAGCCCCGCGCGGCGCGTTGTGCCACTGGATTCACATCAAGGACGAGAAGATCGCAAACTACCAGATCGTGGTGCCGAGTACCTGGAACGCCTCGCCGCGCGACGGCAAGGGCCAGCACGGCGCTTACGAGTCTGCGTTGATAGGCACGCCGATGGCGGATCCGAAGCGGCCGGTAGAACTGCTGCGGACGATTCACTCCTTCGATCCGTGCCTGGCCTGTGCGTCGCACGTCTTCGGACCCGGCGGCGAGGAATTGGCGGAAGTCGTGGTGGTGGGCTGAGGAGAATGCCATGGCAACCACCTCGTATCGTGCCCTGGCCCTCCATTCCGGCGAGCCGACTTACGGCCGGAAGTACGTCTGGCAGTTGCCGGTGCGCATCGCACACTGGATCAACGCAACCAGTCTGACTACGCTGTTCCTGAGCGGACTCTACATCGCCAATCCGGTGCTCGCGCCCAACGGCGAGCCCTACAATCACTTCGTCATGGGTGGCATCCGCGAGATCCACTTCGTGGCGGGCTATGCGCTGCTCTTTGGTTTCCTGCTGCGCGTTTACTGGTTCTGGGCAGGCAACAATTACTCGCGCTCGGGCTTCCCCTTTGTGTGGAGAAAAGAATGGTGGACCGACCTGCGGGCGCAGGGCTGGCAGTACCTCAGGCTGGAGCGCGGCAACGTCCACCTGGGCCACAACGCTCTAGCGGGCCTGGCCTACACGACGTTTGTGGTCGGGCTGGGATGGGTACAGATCGCGACGGGGTTAGCGCTGTATTCGGAAAGCAATCCCGGCGGCTTCTGGGACCGGTTGGTGGGATGGATCATCCCGTTCCTGGGCGGCTCGTGGAGCGTCCACATGTGGCACCACACCTGCGCCTGGGGCTTTGTGGTCTTCGCCATCCTGCACGTCTATATCGTGATGTTCGACTCGCATCAGTTCAACAACGGACTGATCAGTTCGATCATCTCCGGCTACAAGTATTACGAGGAAGGCGATCTCGACAATGACCGCTGGCTCACTTGACGCTTTATCGGAGGACATGATCTCGGCCCGGGCGCCCATCCTGGCGCTCGGGCTCGGGAATTCGCTCTTGATGGACGACGGCGCCGGACTGCGCCTGCTGGAGGAACTGTCACGCGAAGGTGAATGGAGCGGCATCGAGTTTGTGGATGGCGGCACACAAGGAATCGCTTTGCTGCCGCTGCTCGACGAGCGCCGCGCGATTTTGTTGCTGGATGCCGTGGGACTGGGCGCAGCCGCGGGTACGACCCATGTCCTTACCGGCGAGGACGTGCTGCTGGCCCGGACGCGGCGCGCCGCCACTGCGCATGAAGGCAATGGAAGCGAATTGCTGGCGATGTCGCGGTTGTTGGGGCAATTGCCTGAGTGGGTAACTGTGGTCGGCGTGGAGCCGTGCGAAGTGAGAACCGGCATCGGGCTGACGCAGGAAGTGGAGGGAGCATTGCCGTCCGCGCTCGAAAAGGCGCGGACGGTCTTGCGAAAGATGATGGACGGCGCGGGGCTGTAATTCTCGGGTGCTCAGGGCCGGCCACCGACGTTCCTGAGCGGCTTGGCGAAAACCTCAAAACCTAAAGATCTTTATGTTTGTGCCTGCAACCTATTGATTCTAAATGTGCGTTTTGGTAGAAACCTAAATTTCTTGCGGTTTTGGGATTTCTACGACCGGCCTTAAATCGACTGCCGATCGAGTCCTCCGGAGTTCAGTGCGAGCCGTTCATTCTCCGGTACCAAGGCAGCCTGCCAAGCGGCGCTGGCACTTCAATTGTCTTTGGACCGGTGACTGTAGACCCGTCGTCGCCCTTCCAAGTCCCGCGTGGAAAGACCACGGTCCGCGAGCGTGCGCTCTTCGCGAGCACGGGCGCGACCAGGATGTCGTCACCTAGAAGGAACTCGTCTTTGATCTTTTCAAAGCCGGCCTCCGGGTAAGCATAAGCCAATGCCCTCACCATCGGCTCACCCGACTTGGCGGATCCCTCGGCAAGTCGCAGGATCTCCGGGCCGAGTTCCTCGTGCAGCAGCGCCATGCGCTTGCACATCTCGGCGTGTGGTGCGTCGAGGACACGCCAGGGCGCCACGGAGAACTGCATCATCGGCATCAGCGCGCTGACCTGTGCGGAACGGACTACCAACTCCTGATCGACGGTCGCACCATCGAGGAACGATGAAAACTCGCCACCGCCGATCATGTCCGGACAAGTGAAGGCATAGCCCATCAGACCCTGAGCGACAATTCCAGGAATCAGTTCCTGCAGATCTTCCCAACTGTGGCGTTTGTCGCGCAGGCGCTGGGCCAGCGGGAGCCCCGCCATCTTCCAGGAAGCTCGGTACTCGTTCAAGGGGTAGCTCAATCCGACCTGGGCAAAGAACGTCGTGTGGTCGTTCGCCAGCGCTGGCTGATACGAGATGAGCTTGTCCGTATAGAAAGACGCGTCGCCGGCGTCGAACTTGTAGCCGTCCACTCCGTACGTGTCCACCAGGTGACGGAGCCTGCCGTCAAACCATTCGCGCGATTTCGGATTGGTGAGGTCGAGCACTGCGCTTGCGCCGTTCCACCAACGAATGAGCACATCGCGCTCAGCGGCGTCGTCGCCCGCTGCCTTCTCTCTAAGCAGCAACCCGCGCTTGGATAGGTCGCGGTAGACCGCCGAATCGGGACTGACGAACGGCACCACCCAGAGCATCACTTTGAAGCCCAATCGATGCAGGCGCGCCATCATCGCCTTTGGGTTTTGGAAACGCCGGGCTGAGAACTCCCAGGTCCCGTAATCCTCCTGCCAGTTGTCATCGATCATCAGAACGCCCGGTGGATAGCCACGGTCGACGATGGACTGCGCGTACTTCAGGATGCCGGCTTCGTTCTGGTCATACATCAACTCGATCCACGTGTTGTACTGCGGGCGCGTGAACATCAGCGGTTCGGGCAGCTTGCCGTTGGCCGGGAAATACTTCTTGCTGACGAACGAAAAGGCCGCTTTGAGTGTGCTCGCCGCGCTTGCCGGCATTCAACCGGTCCGTACTTGGAATCGACCGTGAGAATGCCGTCCTCAAATTTGTACGAGAACGGTTTCTCGGACCAGACGTACCGGCCGTGATTCGATATGAGCAGCGGCTGGGCCTGGTTTCCGCTGCGATCGCCATCCAGATCGCGAAAGACCTTCCCTTCCCCATACGGCATCAGCAATCCATCGGTGCTGATGCCGCCCCACCAGAATTCGCCGGGCTCGACCCGGAGCTTCAGAGGTTAGTTTCGAGCTTCTGAGGAAACGGAATCGGCGCCTACGAGGATGGCGGCGCTGGAGAGAGCAAGCAGCAGGATGCCGTAGAACCGGGAAGACATCACTCCGTTCTATCACGCGCGCGGCGTGCGGACTCCTCACCCGACATGCCGCAGCCGGTTGCGGGCGGGTCCGTACCCGGTAGCCCGCCCTCAAGCGACTGGTCGTCCGCTACTTCAAGTTCAATCCGGGCAGAACTGGAGTGCCTTCCTTCTTGACGGCATCAAGGCTGGACGGGCTCAATCCCAGGGCCTTGAGAATGGTGGGCGCAACCTGTGTAGTCTCCACGAAGCTGGTGACAGTTTTGGGCTGGAAATCGGGCTTCGACACCAGGATCATCACGTTGGTGTCGTCGTGCGCGAAGCCGCCGTGTTCGGCCTGTTTCTTGGTGCTGCCGGTGTACACTACGCCGACATTCGGGGCGACGATGATATCCGGCGTGCGCGGATCGCCGTCCGGAGGCAATCCGGGCTTATTGAACATAGTCTCCAACGAGGCGCCGTAGAAGATCTGACCGATTCCCGCGGTGGAGGCGTTGGCCTCAAGCAGCGCAACCGCGGCCAGCGTGTCGTTTGAGTTGGTCAGCCACAGTTGCGAGATGTCGTCCTGTGTCGGACCGATTCCCGTCGGGTTGGTGGGAGACTCGGAAAAGGGGAGATAAGATGCGATCACGTCGGCCGGCGAGCTTCCGTTCGCGCCGCTATGGCCGGGGATCGGGAAGAAGCGGTTCGTGTCGACGGGCGATTGGCCATGCTTGGCAGTGATGATGATAAGCGTCGTATCGAGCAGACCCTGGTGTTTCAACGCCGTCACCATCTGGCCGATAGCGGCATCGACGAATTGGATTTCATCCTGCATATGCGGGGTAGGAGTTCCCTCCGCGTCCGTGTATCCGCCCTTTACGCCGCCCTCGATCAGCTTCTGACCAACGCTCACCGACTGGAAGTTCATACCGAAAATGGCGGGCACTGGAGCATTGGCCGATCCGAGGTGGGTTTTGCCCTTGATCCAATTGACGACGGCGTTGGCCTTGAGCTGGTCGTAGCATTGGATGTTCTGGAAGCTGTCGTCCACGATCGCCCTCGCGTTGTTGTCCCGAATGGTGGCGCAGGAATCCCCCGTGGCGGTGGTCACGCCCGGCAGGGCCATAACGTTGGAATTGATCTTCCGGCGAATAGTAGTCGTCCACGTTGCTGGCGTTGATGCCGGGACCCGAAACCGCGGCATAGACGGCGTGCTTGTCGGACCATGCGGTATAGCCGCCGGCCGCATGGATTACGCCGTAAATCGTGTTGGTCCGGATGAAGTTCCAGGGATAGACCGGCTTGCATGTCATTGAAGGGATCGCGGGGCAAACGCAGTGGGATTGATGGACTTGATTCCGCCGTCGATCGGGCTGTACGGGCCGCCGCCATTCAGCATGGTCTGGTCGATCTCGACGCCCTCTTCGTATTCCGTGGTTGTGCCGTTCGGGACTCCGGCAGTACATGTGCCGCCGGCGACTCCATTCCCGGTCGTCGATCGCGGGCGGCGCGAGAACGCGGTCATAAGCGACGTCGTAAAACGCGCCGACCGTGCGCGGCGTTCCGCCGGTCACCAGGGCCATCAATCCGGGAAACGAATCGGAAGGCCTGGACGTTGAAGTGCGCGTGTAGTTCACGCCCGTTTGTCCGAGCGCGGCCAGGTTCGGGCAGAAACCGCCCTTCACGCAGTTTTCATAATCGAGCGCGTGCATCCCGTCGATGCTGATCAACATCACGTGGCGGACGTCGTTGCGGTCATTGATGTGCTGAGAGCGGGCTTGGGGAGCCATCAGCAGAGGGACCACCAGAACAATAGCTTGAACGAAGTTGCAGTTCTTGGACAACACGAGCCTCCTGAGGGTCGAGGTTAACCGCGCAGGTTTACAGTTTTGTGAAACTGTACAAACAAATCCGCATTGAAGTCGTGGAGATCTCGCCCTCGATAAGTTTGATAAGCTCGCGAGCATGGCAGCCATCTCCCGTCGAGCGCTTCTCTCCCTGGCTGCAGGCGCTCCACTCTCTGCGCGGTCAGATCTCGTCTTTTCAGGACAGGGCCGCCGTGTCGCTGGTGCGCGGCGAGGACCGCCGGCAAAACGTATACAACGCGCTGCGCCTCATCGACGACCAGATCCGCCCCGCCCTCAAGCGCAAGAAGTACGTCCTGCTCAAGCCCAATACGGTCGCGGTCGACAATCAATTGGGCTGCACGCACGTCGACGCGCTGCGCGGCATCCTCGACTACCTGAGCGAGCGCCATCGCGGCCCGGTAGTGATCGCGGACTCCTCCAAGGACTGCACCTGGGACGCCTACGAGAACTTCCTCTACAATCGCGTGCTGACCGAATACCGCCCACTCAAGATCAGCCTCGTCGATCTCAATGAGGATGCTCGCCCGCTGGTGCATGAGATCGTCGATCGCGACCTCCACCTGACCCAGGTGCGCCTGGCCTCGCGCCTCTTCGACCCCGACGCATTCATCCTCGGCAGCGCCATCCTCAAGGCGCACGACAATGTCGTCGCCACGCTGTCGGTGAAGAACCTGGTGATGGCCGCGCCGCTGCACAACGCTCGCAACGAAACTTCGAAGTGGCACGATAAGGCCCGCTACCATCAGGGCTACCGCCAGATCCAGATGAACATCGCCTTGACGGCGAAACGCATGCGCTCGTATTGGGGCGCGACGGTGATCGACGGATTTGAAGGCATGGAGGGCGAAGGTCCGCTGCGCGGCACCCCCGTCCCATCACGGGTCGCCATCGCATCCACCGATTTCGTCGCGGCGGATCGGATCGGCGTCGAGTGCATGGGAGTCAACCCCGCTTGGCCCGGCTATCTGCAATACTGCTGCGACGCCGGCCTGGGGCAATACGACCTGGCGAAGATCGATCTGCGCGGCTCGGTCACTCTGCCCGAGGTCCGCAGGACCTACAAGCTGCATCCCCGCGTGGACAAGCAGATCGAATGGCTCGGGCCTCTGCCTAAGGGATGAGCGCTGCCCGTTCTCAACAAAGAGATCGCGGCAGGCCCTGTGGCAGGCGCTGTGGCGCACGCTTTAGCGTGCAGCGGCGACATTCATGTCGACGTCCGGTCAATGGTGGCATGAATGCCACCACGGCACGCTGAAGCGTGCGCCACAACGGGGCGCGGCTCCGACGCGCGCTCACGACTCCTGAAACCTCGATAGAATCGTTTCACCAGCGTTGGCGACTTTGGCATGAAGCGGATGCGGCGGCTGACGGTGTGGAAGGACGGACCATGAGTAACTCGACCGGAATCGGGCGGCGTTCCCTGTTTGGCGCGATTGCTGGCGCCATGGCAATGATGGGCGAAGAGCGCGCGGAACAGGTGATCAAAGACGCTCCGATCCGTCAGCGGGAGCCGCTCAAGATTACGAAGCTCGAGACGTTTCTGGTCAAGCCGCGCTGGCTCTTCCTGAAGATTCACACCAACGTGAATGAGATCGTAGGCCTGGGCGAGCCGATCACCGAAGGCCGCGCGCTCACCTGCGCCGAAGCGGTGAAGGAGATTGAGCCGTATCTGATCGGCAAGGACCCGCGCGCCGTCGTCCACCACTGGCAGGCGATCTATCGCCACGCATTCTATCGAGGCGGCCCGATCCTCACGTCGGCTCTCAGCGGCATCGACCAGGCGCTGTGGGACATCAAGGGCAAGGCGCTGGGCGTGCCGGTCTACGAGTTGCTCGGCGGCCCGACCCGCAACAAGATCCGCGTTTACGCCCACTCGGGCGGCGATGAGGCGAGCGTACGGAAGGCGATCGCGCAAGGCTTTACCGCCTTCAAGACAGGGCCGGCAAAGAAGCGCCCGGCGCGCTACATCGAGTCGCCCTCGGCCGTCGCCTATGCCGGAGAGAAACTCGGCGAGTTCCGCAAACTGGTCGGACCGGACATCGACATCGCCGTCGATTTTCACGGAGCGATCTCGCCCGCGCACGCCAAGATGCTGATCAAGGCGATGGAACCGTACACGCCGATGTTCATCGAGGAACCGTGCCAGGCGCAGAACCACGATGTGATGGCGGAGATCGCGCGCTCCACTTATCTGCCCATCGCCACGGGCGAGCGGGTCTTCACCAAGTGGGGCTTCCGCGAGGTGCTCGAAAAGAGAGCGGCGACCGTGCTGCAGCCGGACATGTGCCATGCCGGGGGCATCACCGAAGTGCGCCTGATCGCGGGCATGGCCGAGGCCTATTACGCCACCATCGCTCCGCACAATCCGCTTGGGCCGATCTCTCTGGCTGCCGGCGTGCAAATGGCCGCGTCCATTCCCAATTTCCTGATTCAGGAGCAGGTCTCTCTCGGCGAAGGCTACATCAAGCAACCCTTCACGGTCACCAAGGGCTATCTCAACCTGCCGACCTCGCCGGGCTTGGGGATCGAGTTGGACGATAATGCTCTGGCCAATAAGCTTGGCCACGACTGGAAGAATCCGGAAGCCTACGACGCGGACGACGGCAGCGTCGTGGACTGGTGAGCCAGGCGAGGCGTGCTCCGAATAGGCGGAAAAACCGGTAAGGGTACCGGTTCTTGAACCTGGAATCATACACTTACGGGCCAAAACCGGTAGGCTTACCGGTCTTGGTGAATATCTTCAAGCGCTCTCAGACCTTTTGCCTGATCCTCAGGAGACGCTCGCCGGCTTCGACGAGCGTCTCGTCGCGCTTGCTGAAGTGAAACCGCACGTAGCGCTTCTCGTCGGTGTGGAAGAACACCGATCCCGGCACGGGCGCGACGCCGATCTCGTTGATGAGCCAATGCGCGAAGGCAAAGTCGTCGTTGAAGCCGCACTGCGATACGTCCACCATCACGAAGTACGCGCCCTCGGGCGTCGTGTATGGCAGCCCGGTTTGGTCCAGGTACCTGAGCAGGATATTTCGCTTGCGCGTGTACTCGCTCGCCAGGTGCGCGTAGTAACTGTCCGGGAAGCGTAGAGCCGTGACCGCGGCCTCCTGCAGCATGTGCGCCGCGCCGATGGTGAGGAAGTCGTGAATCTTGCGCACGGCTCCCGTGAGTTCCTCGCACGCCAGCACGTAGCCCAGCCGCCACCCCGTGATCGAGTAGGTCTTCGAAAGAGAACTGCAGCACAGCGTGCGTTCGAACATGCCAGGCAGTGAGGCGAGATAAGTGTGTTGCCGCGGCGCGTAGACGATGTGCTCGTAGACCTCGTCGGTGAGGACGTAGGCATCGAACTCCTGGGCGAGATCGGCGACAACCTGCAACTCCTCGCGGCTGAAGACGCGGCCTGTGGGATTCGACGGATTGCAAATGATCAATGCCCGCGCGCCTTGCTCGAAAGCGGAGCGTAACTCGGCAGCGTCGAAACGGAACTCGGGCGGGTAGAGATTCACAAACACCGGCTCGGCGCCATTCAGCAGAATGTCGGCGATGTGGTTTTCGTAGAACGGCGAGAAGAGGATCACCTTGTCGCCCGGATTTGTCACTGCCATCATCGACGCCATCATCGCCTCAGTGCTGCCGCAGGTGGTGGTGATGTGGCGATTGGGGTCGATGTCGAGACCCATGAATCGGCTCTGCTTGGCCGCCAGCGCGGAGCGAAAACTCTCCGTGCCCCAAGTGATGGCGTATTGATGGTAGCCGTCGCGCAGCGCCTGATGCGCCGCCTCGACCAACGCCTCGGGCGGTGAGAAGTCGGGGAATCCTTGGGCCAGGTTCAACGCGCCGGCCGCCTCGGCAAGACGCGTCATATTGCGGATGCAGGATTCGCCGATACCGGTGAGCCGTCTTGCGGTTCTGCTCATGTGCGCTTCGACTGTATCCCCCGAAGTCTATTCAGTGTAACCGGAAACCCGCCGCCTCCTGTCGGGCGCTGGAAAACCTGTTTGAGGGACTTGATCTTGGGCCGCTTCGCGAGTGCTGCGGGACCATCACCCCACACGGTGACGATGCAATCGGTCAGTGTACGATAAACGCACATCTCATTCCGAATGAAGGCCGCAGCGGGAAGAGCGTCCCGGAAGCGGTCCTTTGCGACACCAAAAACCGCCATCCCTTGCGGCCTGTCGCTCGGAAATCGCGCGCGCTCATGTGTCAGACTGTACTGGTGCTAGAGAGTGCAAAGCTGACTTCAAGGGACAGGAAGGGAAAATCATGCAGATTAAAGCGTCGAGTTTCACGCCTAAACGTGACGGTTCAAAACTGGAGCATAAGATAGCTGGTTTTGTAGTAGTGTTCCTGTGGACGTGCATCACTCCGGCTCTATTCGGTCAGCAAGATGTCCACGCGGCGCTTATATCCCCCGCAAATCGAAAACCAGCGCCCGCCTTTCAACTTGCGACTGACTCTGGTGGCAGTGTGCGGATTTCCGACTATCGAGGAAAGGTCGTTCTGCTCAACTTTTGGGCTACGGAGTGCGGCGGCTGCGTGCTTGAGATTCCAACGTTTATAGAAATTGAGAAGGCATACAAGGGCAAGGGCTTTGCCGCTATCGGCGTCTCGATGGATATTTTGTATGAGAGCCTGAAGGACGCTAATGAAGCATGGGGCAGGGTGAGGCCGTTTATGGCCAAACGCGGGATCAATTACACGATTGCCATGGGAGATGATGCGATCTCCAAAGCCTATACATTGAACGCGTTTCCAGCCACATACTTGATCGACAAGTCCGGCAGGATTGCGGTCGCATATGTGGGAGTGGTCGTAAACAAGGATAACGTTGCAACAAACATCAAGAACCTCCTGTCGGAGCACTAACGCAACAGGCGGATAGGAGCATCCGTGCTTGTCCGTCGCAGAAAGGGCAAGTTTCGAGACAAACATGGCAAGGCCTGAAATCAAGCCGTGCAGCGTCTCAGAAGTTAGTCCCAAAATGGATTCGAGATCACCCTGGTCGCAGGGCTGGGGCTGCTCTCCGCCCCATCGTGAAATTCTGTCCTAAACTCGGCAACGTTTTCACCTGCACCCGAAGTCTCTCCGCTCCTCCAAGTCCAAGAGGCTCGTGTCGCACCACCCAAGTGAACGCACGCTGTTAGTGAATCACGGGCACTCGCAATCCGCGCCGTTCGTGCGTAGAGGACCGGTTGTGGTCTGTGAACCGGCTTATCGTAAACCGGCCAGGCCTTGTTTCAAAGGACCTATGTAACGGCGGAATTCCATCGGCTGCGGTTATGGACCGGCCTGCGCCGCCGGCACGATCGCCGGCAAACGCCACGATCCGTCGAGCACAGCCTGGCGCGGTTGATACAGGCGCAACACTACGCTTACGCCCTCACCCGGCTGCAGGGGAAGCCAGTTGTATTGCTCCGCGAGCGGCAGCGCCGGGCCCAGCGTGATGCGGATGGAACCGCTGGGCGTTGTGTGGAGATAGGGCGTCAGGGAGTGGATGGATTGGCGCGCGCCGAAGAAAGTCTTGCCGCTGGCGGTGTAGACCGTGAATGACCAGAAGCCATCCACGGGCGGCAGCGATCTCGGGTCCAGCGTAATCACGTAGCGCCGTTCGCCTCGTAGCGGCCAGCCGTTCAAGTCCGTATAGCAGACAGCGTAGACGGCCTCGGTGTCGGGTAGCGCGGCGAATCTGTCTGGGCCGTCGTGCGCACGGGCAATCCGCTCCTCCAGAGAGGTGGGCACTGCCGGGCCGGCATCCCAAACGACCCAGCCGCCCTCCGCACGCCGCGACTTTCGTTGGCTGCTGGGAGGTCCTTGCGCGACAGCTCGATGGCCGCATCGACCGCGCGACGCGATTCGGAGTCGAGGACGGCAGGATCGAAGCCTTTGTCCGGGCTCAGGCCAAGTGGAGCCATACGCTCGAATACGGGGCGCAGAGATGGCGGCGGCGGATTAGCGGGTAACAAAGCACCGAGCGTCTCGAGCGTTGAGGCGGGCACCGGGCGGAGCGTGGGGGCGACGGAAAAGACGAACTGTTGTTGCAGTGCCCTGACGGTGGCGACGTCGCCCTCGGCCGCAACAAACAATCGCAACATGACGTACAGCATCGAGGTAGGAGAGGGAATCCGGTAGTAGCCCGTTGGCACGGTACCCGACCAACCGGGAGGAGTCAGGTACAGAATCGTCGCGTGTCCATCCAACTGTTTGCGGCTCAAGACGGCGAACGTCTCGGCCCAAGCGCTGACGAATTGGATAGTGATGTAGCGCGAGCTCGTGGCCGGGACGCTTAGCGTGACGGGGCCGGACGACAGTTCCACCCAGGCCGACGACTGCAGCGTATCGGTGTTGGGATAGCTCTCGTTCGCGAACGCGGAGAGGATCTCCCTGCCGTGCTGGAAATGATTGAGCGATCCGCCCGCCTTGAGGTAGCGATCACGCCACGCGGCCATGGCTGTCAGCGGGTAGCCGGTGCGAAAGGCCTGCGCGCCGAGCGTGTCTAAATCTACTGGCTTCGCCGAGGGATCCACCGGCCTCGCAGAGGGGTCTACAGGCTTTCCAGGCTGCGGCTGCGCCGCAAGGCCCAAACAGGCGAGCAGCACGAAGACGGCATAACGCATGGAGCAATCAGACTTCCCAACTTAAGCGAGGAATCGCAGGCACACCGGCGCGCCGCACTTCGCCTGATTCTGCGTGGCCTTCAGACCGCCCTTTTTGTTTACCTCAAATACGGTGATATTGCCCGAATCCTGGTGGGCTGCGAGGAGCCATCTGCCGGTCGGGTCGAAATTGAAGTTACGAGGGATGTGGCCGCCGCTCGGCGTCGCCTCGACGAAAGTGAGCTTGCCGTCCTTGCCAATCTCAAAAGACGTGATGGAGTCGTGGCCGCGATTGGAAACATACAGGTGGCCATTTTGCGGGTGGATGCGGATCTCCGCGGTTGTGCTCTGGCCTGTAAAGTCCTTGGGCAAGGTCGGAATGGTCTGCATTTCGGTCAGCAAGCCGCGCCAGCGGTCCCATTGAAATACCGTGACGCTGTTCAGCATCTCGTTGTTGACGTAAAGGAACTTGTCGTTTGGATGGAACGCCGCGTGGCGCGGCCCGCCGCCGGGAACGGCGCGGACGTAGCCGGGGTTGTGTTCGGTGAGCGATCCAGCCGTGGTGTCGAGCTCGAAGATGTGGATGCGATCGGTGCCGAGGTCGCAGGCGAGCGAGAACTTGTTGTCGGCCGAGATCGTGTTCGAGTGCGCGTGCGGCCCTTCCTGACGGCTCTTATTCGGTCCGTAGCCGCTGAATTGAAAGCTGCTCACGGCTTCGCTGAGCTTCCCGTCGCCGGCGATCTTATACGACGCGACGCTGCCGCTGGAGTAGTTGGCGACAACGGCCATCTTTCCGCTGGAATCGAGCGCGACGTGACAAGGACCGCGGCCCTTGGAGGAAACCTGGTTCAGGGGCGTCAGTTTGTTGCCGGGCCCGAACGAGAACGCGCTGACCGCGCCAGTGGGCTGGCCGCTCCAGGAGCCCACCTCATTCACGGCGTACAGGAAGCGCTTGGAACTGTGAATGGCCAGGAAGGTCGGGTTCGGCGTCGCCGCGGCGAGTTCGGGCTCCGAAATGGCGCCCGTCTTGGGGTTGAACCTCGCGACCAGGATGCCCTTGCTGGAACCGTTGGTGTAGGTACCGATGTAGAGAGGGTATTCCGCTGGACCCGTCTCGGGAGGGGCGGCGGCGAGCAGAGGCGCGGAAGCCACTGAGGCGAGAAAATGACGACGGTTGAGACGCATGGCGCAAGACCATCCTAGCCCAAACGGGAGAGAATGCGTTACGCGTTCCAACTCAATATGGCCGGGTAGCCATTGTCCGTGCCGAGCACGGAAACGCGCGCGGTGGCCAGGGCGAAGCCGCGCGCCGCCCACGGCGGAAGTTGCAGGTACGTCGCGGTCAGAATTCGCAGAAAGTGGCCGTGCGCGAAGATGGCGACGCGGCCCGGCGCTTCGCCCGCTCGCGCGATGACCAGAGCCGCGCGGCTGGCAACCTGTTCGAGCGTTTCCCCGTTGGGCACGGGACCGTCCCAGATGTTCCAGCCGGGATGAGTCTTTCTGTAGTCCTCGCGGGTGACCCCATTGAGATCGCCGTAATCCCATTCCATGCAGTTGGGGTCGAGGACCGCCTGAGGCAGATAGCCGGCGATCTCGCAAGTGCGTCGTGCGCGGACCAGAGGGCTGCACAGCACCAGATCGAAGCTCTCGCCGTGCAGACGTGCCGCCGTGGCGCGCGCCTCTTCTTCACCTTTGTCCGTCAGTGGAAGGTCTGTTCGCCCGGTGTGCTGTCCGGAGCGGCTCCACTCGGTCTCGCCATGACGGATCAGCCAGATTTCTTCAGCCATGAGCTTTCATTGTCTCGAACGGTGGCCGATTTCGCGTCGCGGCGGTCGGGTTCCCGTGCTATGGCCGTCACTGGGGCCGTCACAGTCGAGCGCGGTTGCGGCATACTGGCAAGTGCCATGGCCTACCTGCTTGCTTTGGACCAGGGGACAACGTCGTCCCGCGCGATCGTCTTCCGGGACGATTCCACCACCGTGAGCGTCGCGCAGCGCGAGTTCACCCAGATCTATCCGCAACCCGGCTGGGTAGAGCACGACCCGCGAGAGATCTGGAGTACCCAGGTCTCGGTCGCTGTCGAGGCCATCAGCGCGGCGGGCCTCGCGCCCGGCGATATTGCCGCTTTAGGGATCACAAACCAGCGCGAAACGACGATCGTCTGGGACCGCAAGACCGGCGAGCCCGTCTACAACGCCATCGTGTGGCAGGATCGGAGAACCGCCGATTTCTGCGCGGATCTGAAGGCTACGGGAGCGGAGTCGGAGGCTCAGCGGCGCACCGGTCTGCTGCTGGACCCCTATTTCTCCGGCACGAAAGTCCACTGGATCCTCGATCATGTCGAGGGCGCGCGTCAGCGTGCCGAACGCGGAGAGCTGGCCTTCGGCACTGTGGACACCTGGTTGATCTGGCATCTGACCGAGGGGCGCGTGCACGCGACGGATGTTTCGAACGCCTCGCGCACGCTGATGCTGAATCTTCAGACCGCCGATTGGGACGACGAAATGCTGCGGCTGCTCGGGGTGCCGCGCGCGATGCTGCCGGAGGTAAGAGCGTCGAGTGGGCTATTCGGCGAGGCCACTACGCCGCTGGCCGGATGGCCGTTCCCGATTGCGGGCGTGGCCGGCGATCAGCAGGCCGCGCTCTTCGGGCAGGCCTGCTTCGAGCCAGGAATGGGCAAGAACACTTATGGCACCGGCTGTTTCCTGTTACAGAACACCGGAACGACGCCCGTTGTGTCGAACAATCGGCTGTTGACAACCATCGCGTGGAAGACTTCCGGCGCGGTGGAGTACGCGCTGGAGGGCAGCGTATTCATTGGCGGCGCGGTGGTGCAGTGGCTGCGCGACGGGTTGAAGCTGATCCGCTCGGCGGCGGAGAGCGAAGCTCTGGCGGAGAGCGTCCCGGATGCGGGTGGAGTGTTCCTGGTGCCCGCTTTCGCGGGGCTGGGCGCGCCGTACTGGGACCCTTACGCGCGCGGAGCGATGCTGGGCATCACGCGCGGCACCACCGAGGCGCATGTCGCGCGGGCTGCGTTGGAATCGATCGCATTGCAGTCGACGGATCTGCTCGAAGCCATGAAGCTCGACGCGCGACAGGAGTTGAAGGAACTGCGCGTGGATGGCGGCGCGTGCCGCAATAATCTGCTGCTGCAAATGCAGGCGGACTTCCTGCAGGCGCCCGTGGTGCGGGCCGCGGTGACGGAGACTACGGCGCTGGGCGCGGCGTATTTGGCCGGCCTGGCGACAGGCGTCTACAAAGGGCTAGGCGAGATCTCGTCGCAGTGGCGCGCGGACCGCCGCTTCGAACCGCAGATGCCCGCGGATCGAGCGGCGGCGATGCGAGCGCGCTGGAAGCGGGCGGTGGAGCGGTCGCGCGGGTGGGCGTTGGATTGATCGGCGCGTGGGGCGGACTTTAGTCCGCGTGGGACTTGAGTCCCGCCCCGGGGATTGTTGACCGCTTGGGCGGGACTGAAGTCCCACGCGGAATGAATTCCGCCCCACAACGCAGTTCGCGGCTACGTTGTGAAAGGCAGGCCAGATATGCGTCGCGAAGAGATGTTGGCGCGGCTCGGCGAAGAGCGCGAGGCGTGGGACTTTCTGGTGATAGGCGGCGGAGCGACGGGCGCGGGCATCGCGCTCGACGCGGCCAGCCGCGGCTACGACGTCGCTCTCGTTGAGCGCGGAGACTTCGGCTCGGGCACATCGAGTCGCAGCACGAAGTTGGTGCACGGCGGCGTCCGCTACCTGGAGCAGGGCAATGTCCCGCTCGTGATGGAGGCGCTGCACGAGCGCGGCATCATGCGCGAGAACGCTCCGCACCTGGTGAGCGACCTGGCCTTCGTGGTGCCGAACTACGAGTGGTGGGAGTCGCCATTCTATGGCGTCGGTTTGAAGCTCTACGACTTGCTGGCAGGCCGCTACGGCTTTGGCGCATCGCGCGTGTTGTCCAAAGAGGAGACGCTGAAGAGGCTGCCCAACCTGAAGACGGATGGGCTGCGCGGCGGCGTGGTTTACTACGACGGCCAGTTCGACGATGCGCGATTGCTGGTGCACCTGCTGATGACCGCGGCGGCGCAGGGCGCGGCTGTGGTGAACCATTGCCCGGTCGAAGCGTTGCTCTCCGGCCCGGAGGGCTACGTGAACGGCGCGCGAGTTTGCGATCTCGAAAGCGGCAACGAGTTCGAGATTCGGGCGCGAGTCGTGATCAATGCGACGGGACCATTCACAGACGATGTGCGGCGTATGGCGTCGGCGGATGCGCAGGGAATGATCGCACCGAGCCAGGGCGTTCATCTGGTCTTCGACCAGTCTTTCCTCGCAAGCGAGACGGCCATTCTGGTACCGCACACGCGCGATGGGCGCGTGATGTTCGCGATCCCGTGGCACGGACATACTCTGGTGGGCACCACCGACACGCCGGTGCAGACGGTCGAGCAAGAGCCGCGGCCCCTTGAAGAAGAGATCGGATTCATTCTCGAGACCGCCGGCGATTACCTCGACCGTCCCCCGAAGCGTGAGGACATCCTGAGCGCTTGGGCGGGCATCCGGCCCCTGGTGAAGGCCGGCGGCGCGGGCAGTACGGCGCAACTCTCCCGCGACCACACGATTCACGTGGACACGAACGGCCTATTGAGCGTAGCGGGCGGCAAGTGGACCACGTACCGCAAAATGGCCGAGGATGCCGTGACCCAGGCGTCGCTGCTAGCGGGTCTGGAAGATCGCGATTGCGTGACGCGGCGGCTGCACATTCATGGCTTCCACGCGAATGCGAACAAGTTCGGCGCGTTGGCGGTGTACGGCTCGGATGCGACGGCGATCGAGGATCTGATCCGGCTCGACCCCGCGTTGGGCGCGCAACTCGATCCCGCTTTGCCGTACGTCGAGGCGCAGGTGGTGTGGGCGGTTCGCAAGGAGATGGCGCGGACGGTGACCGACGTGCTGTCGCGGCGCCTGCGGGCGTTGACGCTGAATGCGAGGGCGGCTGTGGCGATGGCGCCCCGCGTCGCGGAGATCATGCGCGCCGAGTCGGGGCACGATGCAGCGTGGGCAGTGGACCAGGTGCGCGTCTTCAGCAAGCTGGCCGAGTCGTACTTGCCGGCGTAAATGATGGGGGCAATCTCGGAGCCGGGTCACTCTCCCTGCCTTTCGGCTACACTATCGTCATGTCGAGACAAACAACATTTAAGGGCGGCCCGCTGGATCTCACCGGGCCGGAGCTGAAAGTGGGCGAAAAGGCTCCCGAATTTGTCGTAGTGGATCGGACACTGCAGGAGGTGTCGCTCGAGAAGACGGGCGCAGGCGTCCGCGTTTTCAGCGTCGTTCCGTCGCTTGATACACCGGTTTGCGATATGCAGACCAAGCGCTTCAACGATGCGGCTATGAAGATGCCGAACGTCACCTTCTACAACGTCTCCATGGATCTGCCGTTTGCGCAGAACCGCTGGTGCACTAACTTTGGAGTGGACAACGTGAAGATGCTCAGCGATCACAAATACGCGAGCTTCGGCGAGCATTTTGGAACGTTGATTAAAGACTGGCGCGTCGAGTCGCGAGCGATCTTCGTGGTCGATGCCAATAACATCCTGCAGTACGTCGAATACGTGCCGGAAGTCGCGGAGCACCCGCACTACGACGCCGTGGTCGCCAAGGCGAAGGAGCTTGCCGGCTGAGCCGGCGCTGCAGTTGATCCGGAGATCCATTCTGGCAGCGGAGATGGCTGCGCTGTACGTCGTCATCCCGCTGCTCTTCTATTTCCGGGTGATCCCCCAGCAGTTCAACCCGCTGCTGCTGCTGTTTCTGACCGTAGCCGTCGTCTGGCGCTTTCTGCGCCATGACCCAACCTTCGACCGGCAGCAACTGTGGAATCTGGGCCCGGTCCGGACTGAGTGGAAGTTCGTGCTGGCGCGCACCGCGGTGATGTGTGGGCTGATTGGCGCCGGAGTCTGGCTGTATCTGCCCGCCAACCTGTTTGTCCTTGTGCGCCGCGCTCCTCTGGCTTGGCTCGCCGTGATGGTGCTGTATCCGATCCTCTCGGTGTATCCCCAGGAGGTGTTTTTTCGTGCCTTCTTCTTTCACCGCTACCGGCGGCTGATGGGGCAGGGAACCGGCGCGATCATTGCCGGGGCGATGCTCTTCGGATTCGTCCACATCGTATTCGGCAATTGGGTTTCCGTGCTGTTGAGCAGCGCGGGAGGGCTGCTCTTCGCGCGCACTTACCTGACTTCCGGATCTCTGGCGCTGGCCAGTATCGAGCATGCCCTGTATGGCAATTTCATCTTCACCATCGGGCTGGGCGAGTTCTTCTTTCACGGAGCGCGGAAATAGCCTGCTAAACGCTCGCAATCTCGTACCGCATGATCGGCTTCTTCTCCGAGCGACGCAGCACTTCTTTGAACCCTGCTTTGCGGTACGCGGAGGCGAGGCCGGTCCACACGAAAGGCGCGGGCAGACGATCCCCCGCGACCTCCTGCGGGTAGCCTTCGACGACGCTCGCGCCATGGCCGCGGGCGAACTCGACTGCGGCTCTCAGCAGCTCCACCGATAGCCCTTGGCTTCGATACCCCTTGGCGACGAAGAAGCACGATATCGACCAGACGGGCCGGTCGTCCACAGGCTTCCAAAGTCTCGATCGCTCCAATGCGACGAACTCGGAGCGCGGCGCGACGGAGCACCATCCTATCGGCAGCCCGTCTTTGTAAAGCAGGATTCCCGGCGGTGGGCCTTGCGCGGCGAGCGCGCGTATGGCCAGGCGGTTTGCTTCGCCCTTGCCGCGGTTGAAGGCGGCTCGTTCCAGCCGCCAGGACATGCACCAGCAGCCGCCGCAGGCTCCTCGTGCGCCGAAGAGTTGTTCGAAGTCCGCCCAATTGGCCATCGTCAGAGGCAGACGGGTTAGAGCAGCGTCAGGCATAGTTGCATCTCCTCCGCCGTCACGCCGGACCGAAGACTGCTGCCACCTCGGCGCGGAACTTCGCTGCCAGTTCAACGCCCGGTGAATCGACCAGACGGGCGTCGAAGACCCGGCTTAGCGATTCGAAATACCAGCGCTGTTTGTCCCGAGGACGTTTGAAGCGCGACCACGCCGCTTCTCCGAACAGCTCGAGGTCGGAGCGAATCGACCGGATGTTGTCGAGCTTGTCGGCGATGCTCAGCAGCAGAGCGGGCATCTCGCCGGTGTCCAGGATTGCGAGAGTGTGTTGCTTGCGCTTCTCCCACACCCACAGTTTTTCCGGTTCCGTCGCGAACTCGACCAGCCGCGCGACGGCATCGCCGAAGATCTCGCGGATCTCCTCCACCGTGACATCGGTATCTTCCACGGTGTCGTGCAGCAATCCGGCGATCGCCAGGTCGTCGGAGCAACCGTAGTCGAGCAGAATCTTGGCGACGTTCAGAGGATGAATCAGATATGGAACGCGCGAACCTTTGCGGAATTGTCCGGCATGAGCGTCGGCGGCAAAGCGCACTGCGGCGAATATCGCGGACGCTCCGTCAATGTCGGAATTGGCAGCCATTTCCGTTGGATTTCTCAGTATACGACTCGGCTGGCTCGCGCCTGCGGCAAACGGAGGCAGCTCAGGCCCGCGGTGCGCTGGCGCGTCAGTGATGTAAACCGCCGAACCGGATTAACCAGTAAACCAGTGGGATGGAGAACAGCGACGAGTCGACGCGGTCGAGCCATCCGCCGTGCCCGGGCACCAGGTTCGAGCTGTCCTTTACCCCCGCGCCGCGTTTGATGGCCGATTCGCAAAGGTCTCCGACTTGCCCGGCCGCGTTGGCAGCAACGCACAGCAACACCGCCTGCCAGGCAGGCACGCTCGGGAACATAAAGTGCAAATATGTGACGCCGGCGATGCCGGAGATAACCAGCGAACCAGCCGTGCCTTCCCAGGTCTTGCCCGGACTCACGATGGGCGAGAGCTTATGGCGTCCGAAGTTCTTGCCGACGTAGTAAGCGGCCGAGTCGCCCACCCAATTGATCGCGGAGGCGAAGAGCAGCCACCAGGGGCTGATCGCGCGCAGCTCCATCGCGCAGCGCCAGCCTCCGAACACGTAGATCAGGCCCAGCGCCAGGCACGCCGTCAATGGGAGCACCGCCTTGATCTCGCTGTGGCGCAGCGAAAGCGCGAACGACAAGAGGGCGAACAGCAACACGAAGACGCCGACCTGATCAAGAGGCAGGATCAGAACTATAATGCCCGCGACATAGCCGGTGAAGGACTTGGTGAGGTTCGCGTACTGCGGGAAGGTGGAGGAGGTGATTCCCAGAAACTCGTAGAAGCACAGCAGCGCCACGATTGCGAGGGTTGCCTGAAAGACCTTCTGGGGGGCGAAACAGACGATGTAGAAGAAGAAGGGGGTGAGGAGGAGACCGGTAATAAGTCGCTTCATCGGGTGGGGGCGCTGACAGCTTCCACTTCGGTCACGTTGTCCGCGGGAGCGGCGCGGAGACCACCGAAACGGCGATCCCGCTTCTGGTAGGCCGCGATGGCTTCCAGCAGGCAGGTGCGATCGAAATCCGGCCAGCAAATCTCTGTAACGTAAAGCTCGGCGTAGGCGATTTGCCAGAGCAGGAAGTTGCTGATGCGCATCTCGCCCGAGGTCCGGATCAGCAGGTCCGGTTCGGGCTGTCCGGCAGTGTCGAGCATGCGCTCTATCGATTCCTCGTCCACCACCAGGCGGTCGAGCGCTCCGGCATCGCGGGCTTCCACTACCAGCCGGTTTACGGCATCCACGATCTCCGTCCGGCCGCCGTAGTTGATCGCCAGATTGAGAATCATGCCCGTGTTCGCACTCGTAAGCTGGATGGCCTCCGCCAATTCCTGCTGGACCTTGCCGGGCAAAGCCTGAATCCGTCCGATGGCCCGCATGCGGATGTTATTAGCCATCAGACGAGGGACTTCGCGCCTCAAGTAGTAGGTGAGCAGGTGCCACAAGGTATCCACTTCGGCCTTGGGGCGTTTCCAGTTCTCTTTGGAGAAGGCGTAGAGCGTGAGGCTTTCGAGTCCCATCCTGGCGCAGGTTTCGACAGCTACCCGAACGGGTTCGACGCCGGCCTTGTGGCCCGCGACGCGGGGCAGACTGCGGCGCTTCGCCCAACGGCCGTTGCCGTCCATGATGACAGCGACGTGCGCCGGCATACGTGCCGGATCGAGCGAGCGCGCAAGCTCCCACTCCCGGGTCCCGGGCTCCAGGATCTCCAACAGGGCCTTCATGTGCGGTGAACTTCATCTCAATCTTACTCCATGCAGCGCAGGGTGTTCCCGCTTCCAGACCATTCTCAATTGCGTTGTATCGCCATGTGGCCGAGTGGCGCGGCGCTTGGAGGGGCTGACTGGTAAAAACCGGCCTTCGAACGCGATCCCGCGCCGGGTGATTTCGTACTTTGCCCCCGAATTGAGTGGCTCGAACGTCACAAAAATGACATAGGATAGTAGCGGATTTGAAATAAATCGAAGGCGAGCGAAGGGAGGTGGCTCATGTGCTTGCGCGTTGTGGCTGTGGCCATCCTTGTAGCAGTCTGCCTCTCTGCCGCCGATCCGATGACCCTGGGCCTTGTCATCCGCCGTGGCGCACCAGTTTCATCCTCCGTGCGCCAATATTTCGAGTCGGAAACCGCGCAGGCTATCCATCAGGCGCTCCAAGCCGGGAATTTGAACATAGTATGGAGGGAAGAAGGCGCGTCTTCCGCGAATGAATCATTTGACCGCTTGATCGTTGTCAGTTTCCAGGGCGACTGCTCTACGATGATGCCGAAACTCCTGCCGGGGGATGGTCCGCTCGGTTGGACCAGCACGGCCGACGGGCGGGTGCTCCCTTTCATCGGAATTGACTGCGGCAGGGTGAAGGCGGTTCTGGCCGAATCCGGTGGATGGCCTCACTCCGTGGTGCCCGCCGGCATCCTGGCGCGGGCGCTGAGCCGCGTCGCCATGCACGAAATCTATCACGTGCTGTCGGAACGCAAACACCACGACGAGGAAGGGCTGTTCAAGGCCGAATACTCTTCGGGCGATCTGCTCGCTCCGGCGCTTCTGTCACGGCATGCGCACACGCAGATCGCTGGCTTTCCGGACCTGCGCTGAATTCGCCTTTCGACACAAGACCGTCGGCGGCTTGAGGACCGTCGTGGTAATTTCGTCTCCATGACGTTATTCGCACGCTGGCTTGCAGTCGCCGTCTGTTCCATGTCGGTAATAGCGGCAGAGCCGCCTCGGGCGCGAGACCTCGGCGTGCCATTCGACGGTCAACCGGGTGCACTCAATGCCATTACAGACGTGCCTGGAGTGACGGTTGGTCATACCACGCTGATTGAGGGCGAGGGTCCTCTGGTGGTCGGCCAAGGGCCTGTCCGAACCGGCGTCACGGTCGTATTGCCGCGCGGCCGAAGCAGCGCGGAACCGGTCTACGCGGGCTGGTTCAGTCAGAACGGCAATGGCGAAATGACCGGCACGACTTGGGTGGAGGAGTCGGGCTTCCTGGAAGGTCCTGTCGCGATCACGAATACACATAGCGTCGGAGTAGTGCGCGACGCCCTCATCGCCTGGACGCTGAAGAATAGCAAGAGGGCGCAGGACTGGTCACTGCCCGTGGTTGCCGAAACGTGGGACGGCTATCTGAACGACATCAACGGCTTCCACGTGAAGCCCGAGCATGTCTTCTCGGCTATGGAAAAGGCCGCTGGCGGGCCGGTCGCGGAGGGCGCGGTCGGAGGCGGCACGGGGATGGTCTGCTACGGCTTCAAAGGCGGCATCGGCACGGCCTCGCGTGTATTGAGTACGGAGCAAGGCGGCTTCACAGTGGGGGTCCTGGTGCAGTGCAATTGCGGCCGGCGGCCCCAGTTGCAGATCGCTGGAGTCCCGGTGGGCAAGGAGATCCCAGAGGGTGCGCCGTACGCTTCGATCTTCAATAACGAATCGCGCGGCGATACGGGCTCCATCATCATCGTTATTGCAACCGATGCCCCGCTGCTTCCGCACCAACTGAAGCGCCTGGCGCGCCGCGCGACAATGGGCCTCGCCCGCACGGGCTCGACATCCGGTAACGGTTCCGGAGACATTTTCATCGCGTTCTCGACCGCGAATTCGGGAGCGGATAAAGAGCCCGGCCCGAACACCGTGCAAACGGTCTCGAACGAACGCATCAGCCCGCTGTTTTCCGCGACCGTCGAGGCCACGGATGAGGCCATCGTCAATGCGATGGTGGGTGCAAAGACGATGGCCGGTATCGATGGACACACAGTCATCGCGCTGCCGCACGACCGGTTGAAAGAGGCGTTGAAAAAGTACGGACGCTAGGTGGGCTCTTACTACTTAGCGGCTTCGATCTTCTCGATGACCAACGCTTGCGATCCCGCTTTGCCGTAAACCTTTCCGCTCGCCGTGACTCGCTTTCCGGCATAGGGCATCAGCCGTTCGTTCTGGCCCACGGCCGGCATCGTGTCGGACACAGGCAGGAAGATGGTCCCGTCGTCGCGCATCACCACGAGCGGCGAGCCTTTCTTCGCGCAATCCAGCGCGCACTGCCGGCTGATGGGCTTGGTGAGGCCCTTGGTGTAGGCGCACGCCGAGTCCAGGACCCAGCCAGTGACGGTAGTCGGCGTACCCTTAGGATCGGCGCTGGCGAAACTCGCCAATGCCGAAACAACCAACGCGGCAAGCAACATCGTTCGTTTCATGGAGTCCCCTTCGCGGTCCTTTCAAGCAGCAGATCCAACAATTTGCAGGCCGGTGCTTCGCCCTGTTGCTCAACGTCGCGGGCTTAGGAGGCCGGGACCGGCATACCCAGCGGCGCTCTGAGATAGCCATCCTGCGCGACCACGGCGGCGCGTTCACGGTATCCTTCCGCGTCGAAGGGCGCCCAGGTTGCCAGCCCGTCCACGTAACGGTTGTACATGCAGAATGCAGCGGCGATCAGCACCGTGTCGTGGATCTCCAGGTCGGTGGCGCCATTACTACGGGCGCGCTCGACATCCTCGGAGGTGACGTGTTTACCGCCGCGCTGGACCTTGCCCGCGATCGCCAGCAGCGCCTTCAGTTTCTCTGAGATCGCCGCGCTTTCGAAGTCGCGTTTCACTTGGGGCACCAGCGCCTCGTCGCCGAGGTGACATGCGGCGATCGCGCCATGGCTCGTCTGGCAGTACATGCAGTCGTTTTGCGACGACACGTACGTCGCGATCAACTCGCGCTCTCCTGGCGTCAGGGTGTGCTTCTCATGCAACAGAACGTCGGCCAATTTGGACAATGGCAGGGCTGTTTCCGGGCGATAAGCGAGGAGTCCCCGGATGCCCGGCAGTCCGGGTGGTAGCTGTATATGCGGCATCGTGCCTCCCAGTGGCAGATGGAATCTTAACGGCGAAGAGAAGTTTCGTCAATCGCATATCCATACTAGCCCAACGTCCTCGAAAGCCATTTCGGGCCAGTGTCCGAGTGGGCGGCAATTCACCCGCCATCGGCACGTCACATTCTTGCAGCCTTTGTGGGGCTAAGCTAGCATTGTTTAGGAATCGCGTTCCGTTCCGGCGCGTCTCGTCCGGACCACAGGCGCTCTGGGATGCGGGCTGAAGCGGAGAACCAATGTGAGGACCCGGATCATCGGTTTTGTTGCGTCCACCGCTCTGGTGGTGTCTGGCTGCTCAGCCCGCCGTGAAGCCGTCATGGAATCCGTTTATACGAGCCTGAATGTAACGTCGTGCCACAAAGCCGTCGACGAGGGCTCCCCCGATGAAACGCCCTATCTGTCGTGCCCGGGAGTCGCTGGATACGCTTTGAACGTCCGGAGCGTCGAGGCCGGCCGGTTGTCGATCGACCTGGTGGATGCGGCACATCATCAATCCCCTCTGAATTTCCAGGACGTGGTGACCCGCTCCATGTGCAGCCTGGATGACAAAGTAGAGTGGCGCGTCACTAGGCAGAGTGGTGAACCGAGGCCGAGGGCGCTGATCGTCGGCGTCCACGCTCGGGAGGATCAGGACGATCCGGCGAAAATCACCAGTACCTACTTTGCGATTGCGAAAATTACGGCTGCCAGCGTGTGCGTAACAGATAGAATCCTGCGCGGCACAAAATCGGAAGCCGAAGTGCGTGCTCTGGCGGATTCATCCCGGAACAGGCCGTGCGCTCCTGAGTTGCCGCGCGTGGCAGCCACTATCCATCAACCCTGAGAACAACACAGTCGAGTTGGAGCCACCATCATGTCAACGCCCCGAGAATTTTTGAACCGGTACCGCAATATCGTTGTCAACATTGAGGTCGACGACGCCGTGGCGAGAGCGTGCCGAGTTACTCCGGTTACCGTCCGGCTCAACAAATACTTCATGATGAACTGGACGCCCGGCACGACCGAGATGACCCACTACAACGCCGTGACCGCCGACTCCGCCAAGAATACGTGGTTTCAGCAGAACAAGGAGCGCATACGGACAGCGGCCATGGGCAAGGGGGCACCGGAGGACTACGGGCTTGCGCTGCAATGGGCTGTCTATTCGCGGAAGATCACAAACCCGTCGCAGCCGACAATTCAAGCCTATTTCGATCAGAACCTGGGAATCGACTGCTCGGGTTTCGTGACGAATTACCTGGTAGCTTGCGGGAAGCGGACTTATTCGGCCAACACGCTGCGGGACACGAGTGCGGAGTCTTATTTCATTGCTGCAAACGCCGTCAATGATCCGAGTCGCGTGGTTTCGGGCGATCTCCTGGTCTTCATGAAAGACAACTCGGTGCTGCGCGGCCCCGGGCACGTGGCGATGGTCGATAGCTACGTCCCGGGCAGCATTGCGGGTGGAAACATGCGAGTGGTGGAAGCGACCGGCGCTGCCGGCGCCAATCCCAAGCTGCTCGATTCCATGTACTCAGTGGAGAAGATCATTGATAAAGGCGGGGCTGTGCCCTGCATGATTCTAGTCGTAAAACGTCATGGAGCGTCCGGAAGCCATGTCGCCGTGGTCCGAGTCTGAGGTCCGGGTTCGGAGGATCCAGAATCGAACCGGGGGGAAGAGACGACGAATCGGTTGCTCTTCGCCTGTGGGTCAGAACTGACTGCCGATCTTTATTCTTTGGTAAATGGCTCTGGCAGGCGCTGCCAGTCGAGGAATGACGCCATTGTGGAGCATCATTCCTCGAACGCCTCCCACGATGAGGAGCGTGCGGAGAAACTGTAGCAGGACTCGCTCGGCTTGTGCATCTCCAGGCAAACGAAGAGCCTGCCATACGAACACCTCTCGACCGCAGATTGGCACCGTGAATTCAGCTTGTATTCGCCGATTGCGGCCGGGCGACAGGCCATTCGGAAGTCGGGTGGCATTCAGGTATGGCGCCACGAGTCCGAGGTCCTGTTCTGGGAAACCGCCTTGATTACTTCTTGGAAATGCATTTGAATCTGAGGAGCAGGCTTCCAATCGATCACGCGGTCGCCAGTCTGCCGATGGGCATTGCCGAGGGGGAAATCCGGATCATCGCACACTTTGAAGCCGAGCCACCGCGTCGGCTCTTGTCGCCGTCGAAGCGAAGCGCGGAACCCGTGCCGCGCTTCCGGTTCAGCGCGACGCAGCGGCGTCGTAGAATCGCCAATCCGACTTGAAATCGCGGGTCAGCTTCGTCCCGGTCAGGCTCGCGCGAATCATTTCAATTGGAATGGCGTTCTCCTGCAGGATGGCGTCGTGGAACGCCCGGTTCGTCATCTTGCCCGAATCCACCAGGTCGCGATGCAGTGCGCGGATCTGCAATCCACCCAGCATGTAGGCGATCTGGTAGAGCGGCCCGTAGCTGTCGTCTTCGAACGATCGCCGGACCTCGCCGGCCGCGTTGTCGCGCTCGTGTCCTACGCGTTTCACCAGGAAGTCGATGCATTCCTCGGGAGTCATCTTGCCCAGGTGGAAGCTGAGCGAGAAGATTATGCGCGCGCAGCGGTGCATCCTCCAGAAGAGCGCGCCGATGCGGTCCTCGGGCGTTGTCTGAAAGCCCTGGTCCCACAGCAGCATTTCCCAGTACAGCGCCCAACCTTCGACCAGGAACGGCGTTTCGAAAGCCGAGCGATACGGCCGGTAGCGCTCGGCCATGAATAGCTGCAACTTGTGGCCGGGGATGAGTTCGTGGAAGACCGTAGCATGCGAGAAGTGCGGGTTGTTGCCGCGCATGCTCATCAACTTCTGTTCCTGCGTCATCGTATTGGTAGGGTAGGAGACGATGATATTGTCGCCGCCAAGGAAGAAAGGATTGATGAGCTGCCGTTCGGGTGTCATCATTTCCATGCGCCAACTCTCGCGCGCGAGCTCGGGCACCGTTATCAGATCGCGCGTCGTTACGAAGTCGATGGCCTGCTGCGCGAGGTCGCGTATCAGCGCCGGCTGCTTGCCGGGTTCGACGTACTTCTGCTTGACGGCCTCCAGCGCTTTCAGCCAGTCGTCGCCGTAGCCGAGTTCGCGCGAGGCGCGCTTCATCTCGTTCTCGCACCAGGCGTATTCCTTGTTGGCGAGTTCGATCAACTCCTCGGGCGAATATGGGATCATCTCGGCCGCGAGTTCGCCCAGCACCGCCTCGCGGCCGATGGGGTTGCCGACGATGGTGCTCGGATCGTTGGCCTTCACGCCGACAACCTTCTCCTTGAGGAACACCGCGTAGTCCTGAAGCGCCTTGTCGGCTGCCTTGTAGGGGGAGTCCATCCACCAGGTAAACAGCGGGTCGTAGCCGCTGCCGAAACTGAACCACGCCTTGAGCGACACGCGCAGGGCTTCAGTCTCTCCGGCGGCGCGATAAGCAACCGTGCGGCGCAGATACTCAGGGCGATCTTTGGCGTCTTTCTTGATTTGCTCCTCGATCTCCTTTCGCAGCGAGTCCAATTGTTTTGGGACGGCGGCGATCTCGGCGGCAGCCTTCGCTGGATCGACGGTCTCCATGCGCCGGCGCGAGTCGACGAGCGAGAGAATCGGCGGCCGGAAAGGCAGCAGCGGCGAGTCTCCTCCAGTTGCTTGCCGCGCAAATCGAGTTGCCGCTGATCGCGGCTCAAGCGATTGCGGAAGAGCAGATAGTCGATCTTGCCGGGCTGGCTCAGCTTGTCGAAATCGACAGTATCCAACCGCGCCTGCCAATCGGAGTAAAACGTCGCCATCCGTTTGCGGCGGTCGGGTGACGATTGTGCCGCGGTGCGACCTCCTGACCAGTATGGGGTTCCGAAGTAGCGTCTCAGCGTGGCATCGTCGGCCGAGTAGCGCTCGATCAACGGGCGCAATTCGCTGCCCCCGGGATCGGGCGCATCGGCGGCAGACGCGGCGTGCGCGATTGCGAGTACGGAGAGAAGAAGGAGTGCTTTGGGAATACTCATCGTCGGGAAATCACACTTGCGGATACAACGCTAACACAACGGTTTTGTGGAGCGGGCGCGGCCGGCTGGACTGGTCCCGCGATGCGGCTGCTTGCGAACGCTGGATGTTCGCCCCAACACGGCCGACGCCCAAGCCGGTCGCGGATCTGGGTCCGCCCTGCATTGCACACCAATTCAATCCCGAGTTGTCTCGGACTGTCTCAACAGATGCGCGGCAACTGCTCGCCCGAAGGCAAATCGAGCACGCGAGCGGAGCCATAGCGGCTCCTCAGAATGACTCCGAAGCGCGCCTCGCTCAAGACTCTACCCGCTCGAACGGCTCCCACGCACGCCTCGTGACGATGGAGCACGTCGAGGGCGTGGGCGACTTGCGACTCTGGCACGAAGGCACAGAAGCGTCCCTCGCATGCGATGTAGAGCGGATCGAAGCCCAGCAGTTCGCATGCGCCGCGCACTTCGTCCCGCACGGGGATCGACGTTTCGTCGAGTTCGATGTCGAGATCGCGCGTGGACGCGAGTTCGTTCGCCGCGGCCGCCAGTCCGCCGCGCGTCAGGTCACGCAGGCAATGGACCTCGATCCCTGCGTCGAATAAGGCTTCGACGGGTTCCCACAAGGGAGCGGCGTCGCTCAACAGATCGGTCATCACCCCCAACTGCTCGCGCGCCGCGAGGATCGCGATGCCATGCGCACCGAGGTCGCCGCTGACCAGGATAGCGTCGCCGGGCTCGATGCGAGAGGGATCGATCGCCGGGCCCTCGACCACGCCGATGCCCGAAGTATTGATGTAGACGCCGTCGCCCTTGCCTCGTTCGACGACTTTCGTGTCGCCCGTGACGATCCGGACCTGGGCGCGCTCCGCGGCTTCTTTCATTGCCGCTACAACGCGCTTGAGTGTGTCGATCGACAGACCCTCTTCCAATATGAAGCCCGCGCTCAGAGCGAGCGGCCGCGCGCCGCACATGGCGAGGTCGTTGACGGTGCCGTACACAGCGAGTTCGCCGATGGAGCCGCCGGGGAAGAACAGCGGATGGACGACGTAGGAGTCGGTGGTGAAGGCGAGCCGTCCGCCGGGAGCGGAGAGAGCGGCGCCGTCGTGGCGGGCATCCAGCGCGTCGTTGCCGAACGCAGGATAGAAGACGTCTTCCAGCAAGCGCTGCGTCATGCGCATGCCGCCACCGTGCGCGAGCACGATCTGCCCGCCGCCCTCCGAGGGTACGGGACAGACGAACGCCAGGCTTGGGTCAGTACTCACGCTGATACCTCATTTCTCCAGCGGGGCGGCTCTCCAGAGCCGCCCCACCTAGTACCCAGACCGCGCGAAGAACTGTTCCTTTGTGGGGCAGCTTGGCAAGCTGTGTGCCGGTTGCCAACCGGCACGCAGGATACCATCCTGCCCCACAAAATTCGCACTTTTCCACATAGTCGCAGCACTAGACCAGCTTACGGCCATAGTGATAGTACGCCGCGCAGGCGCCTTCGCTCGATACCATCGGCGCGCCCAGCGGATGTTCGGGCGTGCAGCGCGTCGCGAAAGCCGGGCACTCCATCGGTTTCTTAAGCCCCTGCAAGACCTGTCCACTCAGGCATTCGCCGGGTTCGCTGGCGGTCCCCAGGTGAATGCCGAAGCGCGCGAAGGCGTCGAACTCCGCAAAGCGGGGACGTAATGCGAGACCGCTCTTCCCGATGACGCCCAAGCCGCGCCAGGCGCGGTCCGTCACTTCAAAGACGCATCCCACGGCCGTGCGCGCCGGCACGTTGCCTTCCGCGTGCACGGCCCGCCGATATTGGTTCTCGAGCCGGGCTTCGCCTGCTTCGAGCTGTCGCACCGCCATCAGGATGCCCTCCAGCAGATCCACGGGTTCGAAGCCGGTGACAACGATCGGGACCTTCCAGCGCGTGCAGAGCTTTGAATAGTCATCCGGCCCTTCGATAGCGCAGACGTGGCCCGGAGCAAGGAACGCTTGAACGCGGCAGGCGGGCGAGGAGAGCAGCGCTTCTATCGCGGGCGGCACCAGAACGTGCGCCACCAGCATGGAGAAGTTGTGCAGCTTCAGGGCCTCGGCCTGCAGCGCCGCGAGAGCATTGCCAGGTGCGGTCGTCTCGAAGCCCACGGCGAAGAAGACGACTTGAGCGCTCGGGTTAGCCGCGGCGAGCTTCACTGCGTCGAGCGCGGAATAGACGATTCGCACGTCCGCTCCGGCGGCGCGCGCTTCAAGCAGCGAACCCTTGGAACCGGGCACGCGCAGCATATCGCCAAAGCTGGTGAAGACGATGCCTGGAAGCGCGGCAATCTCAATTGCGGCATCGATCAGTTCGACCGGGGTTACGCAAACCGGGCATCCTGGTCCGTGCACCAGTTGGATGCATTGGGGCAGGAGCGCTTCGAGCCCGTTCTTCACAATGGAGTAGGTCTGGCCGCCGCAGATTTCCATCAGCGTCCATGGACGAGTGGCGCAGCGGTGGATTTCGGCGGAGAGTCGGGTGACCACGTCCGCGTCACGGTATTCGTCTACCAGTTTCATGGCAGGCTTTCCTCTTCAGACTGTTCCGGCGAGGCTGCCTCCCCTAGCCTGCGCAATTCTTCAAGCGTGATCTGGGCCTCCTCCGCGTCGATCACAGTCAGGGCGAAGCCGGCGTGGACCAGAACGTAGTCGCCCAGTTTGACCTCGGGGGTGAATGCCAACGAGACTTCGCGCCGGATGCCCGAGAAATCCACGCTCCCGCGACGGAAGGCCGGCTCGTCGCCTTCGATTTCAAGCACCACTCCCGGTACGGCGAGACACATGACTCAGACTCCTTCTTGCCGGCCGGCGGCAGTGGTTCGGAGACAATTTCCGGTGCGCTCGACCAGCCAGGCGATCCAGGCGTCGAGCCCATCCCCGGTGCGGCACGAAAGGGGAAAGATGAATGCTTCGGGGCTGACCGCGCAGACGCTTTCCACGAGATCTTCGAGCTGGACGTCGGTGAATGGCAACAGGTCGATCTTGTTGAGCACTACAGCGTGCGAGTTGTGGAACATCTTAGGGTACTTGCGCGGCTTGTCGGCGCCTTCGGTGACGCTGAACAGGGTCACGCGCAGGTGCTCGCCGAGGTCGTAGGCGGCGGGACAAACGAGGTTTCCGATGTTCTCGATGAGCAGCAGGTCGAGCGTCTGCTGAGAAGGCCGCGTCGTAGGCTTCGCGCACCATCTTCGCGTCAAGGTGGCAGCTATTGGTGTTGATCTGATGCGCGACGACGCCCGTCTTGCGAACGCGCTCGGCGTCGAGATCGGTGCGCAGGTCACCCTCTATGACGCCGCAACGGTATAGCTTCTGCAACGCGGGCAGAGTCTTCTCGAGCAGCGTGGTCTTGCCCGCTCCCGGCGCGGACATCAGGTTGACAGCCACCGTTCCACGCGAATCGAACAACTCGCGGTTCTCGTGCGCGAGGTCGTCGTTCTTCTTCAGAACCGGCGAAGCGACATCAATGCGTTGCACGCAACAGTCTCCCTTCAAAATTCGCCACCGGAATGGAGCCTCGACCATGTGGCGCACGCTTCAGCGGTCCGTGGCGAGCATTCATGCTCGCCATCCGGAACGTCGAGCATGAATGCTCGCCGCAGCACGCTAAAGCGTGCGCCACAAGCCCCTTCCGGCTCGCGTCTCCTTGGGCAGCCCAACGGCCCATCACCGCTCCTTCACAGTCGCGGCTCCGTTTCTGCCGCCTCATCCACTTCGATCCAGGCGATCTCCATCTGCTCGCCCGAGGATACGCGCATTGGCGTGCCGCAATCCATGCACCACAGGATCAACTCTCCCTCCGGGAGCCGCTTGGACCCGCACTTTGGGCAATGCGCCTCCACCGCGATTGGCTCGATCACCAGCCTTGCCCCAGGCACACCCGCCTGGCTTTTCAACGCGTCGAAGGCGAAACTGAGCGAATCGGCCACCAGGCCGGACATCTCGCCGAGCCGCACGCATACTGTCGCGAGCGGCCCGCCGGCACGGACTGCTGCCTGTTTGGCGGTTTCGAGAACGTCCCAGGCGATTCCGGTTTCGTGCATGCTCTTAGCCTTTCGCAGCATCCAGGACTCAGCCCTATATGACCCAGGTAGGAGTGCAATTTGGGTGCCGCACTGAACTGGGCGCATTTTCAAGCGTTTGGGAGATGCTTGGTACGCAAGTGCGGCAAATCACCCAGACCAATCAGTAAAGGATCCTCCCAAAACCTGCTTTGCCCGGTGGACTGTCGTCAAACCGCGCACCCTTCCCGTCGCCCGGCGCTCAAAATCGTGGTGTTATTGTTGATCTAGAGACAACACCTTCCGCAATGGCAAATCCCTACCGCACGCGATTCTCGAATTCGCCGCTCATGGGCGGGATTACGCCCGCCGTGAAATGGCTGCTCATCGTCAACACCGCCATCTTCCTGCTCGCCTTCCTCTCGCGGACGCTGGATGTGAACCTGGTAATGGCGTTCGGGCTGACGCCTTCGTCCGTTCTGCATCTGGCTGTCTGGCAATTGTTCACGTACATGTTTCTGCACAGCACGGCCGGCTTCACGCACATCCTGTTTAACATGCTGGCGCTGTGGATGTTCGGCGTCCCGTTGGAGAGCGTCTGGGGCAGCCGGCGATTCCTGCGCTTTTACTTCTTCTGCGGCGTTGGCGCGGGTGTGACGGTGGTAGTGCTGAACTACCTGCTGCCGGGCGGGCGGCCGGGGATTCCGACCATCGGAGCATCGGGAGCGATATACGGACTTTTGCTGGCTTTCGGTCTCATCTTCCCCGACGCGCGCATCCTGTTCTTCTTCCTCTTCCCGATTCAGGCCCGGATCTACGTCTGGATCATGGCGGGCATTCTGCTACTGACGACATTGAGCAGCGGCATGGGCGGAACGGTGAGCAACGTGGCGCATCTGGGCGGAATGGCGTGCGGTTGGATCTATCTAAGAATGGGGTTGGACCGGGCGCGCTGGCCTGAATTCCATCCACTTGGGGCATTTGACGACTGGTATAAGGACTGGAAACTCAGGCGTGCCAAGCGCAAGTTCCAGGTCTACCTCAAGAAGCATGGGAAGGAGCCGAGGGACGACCGGTGGGTGAATTAGCGGTTTTTTGAGCCGCCGACTGTAGTCTGGGCCCTTGCGGCGCCGTAGGACCGCAACTCATTCGGCAGTTCTTCCGTCTTCATCAGATGGAACCGGATCGCGGATTCGAGCGTGGAGGCGAGTTGTCATGTTGAATCTGATGGGATTTCCCAAACTCAGGACACGCGGGCCGTTTCGTGGGATGCCGGGACTCGGATTGGCGGCTATGGTGGCCGCCGGCGTACTCGCAGCGGCGTATCCCATTGGACTGATGGCGCAGGAAGGACCTCAGCGCGAGTCGGGCGACACGGTCGCGAAGCCCAAGAAGAAGGATGCCAGCAAGCCCGCCGATGAGCCGGACCAGCCCAAGATCCCCTCGAAACTGCAGAAGAAGGGCGACAAGCAGGATGCCGGTCCCGATGCGCCCACCTTCCGCAGCGACGCGTTGACGGTGAACGTGGATGTCGCGGTGCTCGATAACCGCGGCAGGTTCATTCCCGGGATTCCCGCTGGAAATTTCCGCATCCTCGAGGACGGCGTTCCGCAAAAGGTCACCGCTTCGGCGACCGGGGAGACGCCCATCACGCTGGCCATGGTGATCGAGTTCTCGGGCCGCTTCCAACAATACTGGTCTTCGGGTTGGATCGAAACGCTGAACGCAACTTACGGCTTCCTGGAGACTCTCAAGCCCGAAGATCAGGTAGCCGTGGTCGCCTTTGACATGCGGACCACGATTCTTTCCGATTTCAGCACCAACCGTATGGACACCCGCGAGGCCCTGGCGCGCCTTAGAATTCCCGGTTTCAGCGAATCCAACGTCTTTGACGCACTGACGGAAATCGCCGACCGTATGAGCGAGATCGAGGGCCGCAAGGCGATCTTTTACATTGGCAGCGGCATGGACACTTTCTCCAAGATCACGCTCGATCAGGCGCGGCGCAAACTGCAGACGGCTTCCGTTCCCGTCTACGTGCTCGGCACGCTTCAGTCGTTGCGCGAATACTACGACTCGATGGGCATGCTGGGGCCCATTGCCCAGTTGGATTTCCTGCAAGCCGATAACCAGATGCGCACCTTCGCCAAAGAGACCGGAGGCCAGGCTTGGTTCCCGCGCTTCCTCGGCGAGTACCCGAACATCTTCCGCTCGTTGAACGAGGCGCTGCGCAACACCTACATGCTGACCTATTCGCCGACCAACACCGGACGCGACGGCAAATTCCGGAAGATCAAGGTGGAATTGGTCTCTCCCACGGGCGATCCGCTGAAGATCACCGACGAGAAGGGCAAGCCCATGAAGTACGTCGTGATCGCCAAGACCGGCTACACCGCGCCGCGCGAAGTCGAGTAACGGCGGGCCCGATACAACAGGCCTTCGGACGATGTCAAGAACCCGATTTCACCGGGTTTGAACACGATACGAGTTCGTTGACACGCCGGTTTCAGAACTGTTACGTTCGTGCCTGTTCCTATTATGCCAAGTCGGGCACAGTCAATACGCGAAGTACCAGCAAGAGTCCTCCTGGTCGACGATCATCGGGCCGGGATCAGAGCGCGATGTATGCTTCTGGAAGAGCAGGGCCATAGCGCGACCGGCGTGCCATCGCCGGATGAGGCTCTTTTGCTTCTTGAGACCGAGTCTTTCGATGTGATCGTCACCGAATACAGGCTTCCAGGGATGACGGGTCCCGAGTTTATATCGAAGGTGAGATTAGTGGCCGAAGGTACACCGGTCATCCTGCTTTCCGGATTCGTCGATGTCCTCGGTCTGAACGAGAACGGCACGGGCGCCGATGTGGTGCTTATGAAGAACTCTTTGGAAACGAGCCATCTTACTCATACCGTGAGCCGCCTGCTGCGGATGAAGCCCGCCGTTAAGCGAGCCTGGAAGAAGCCAGTCGCCAGCGATATCGAGCCGCTGCTCAAGCTGCCGCGCCGGACCGGCACCAGCGAGTAGAACCGTCTCTACTACTCGGAGCCGGGCGGCATGGCGTAGTAGCCCTTGCGCGCCTGGACCTTGACGTCCTTGCGATCCTTCACCCGGATTTCGATCTTCCGGAATTTGCCGTCGCGCTCCGGATTCATGGGCGAGTAGGCGATCACGTACTGGCTGCGGAGTTCCTGCTGGAGTTGGTCGTAGATGTCGCTCAAGCGATTTCTGCGATCGACGCGAAAGACGCGCCCCCCGGTGTCGTCGGTGAGCTTGTGCATCAGACCCTCGCCGGCGCCGCCGAACATGCCTTGGGCGAAACGCGGATCCTCATACAGGATCACGTAGATGATGGAGTCGGCCTTCTGGGCTGCTTCAACGGCCTCTGACGGCTTCGTGCGGCTGCCCTGGTCGTCTCCGTCGGTAATCAGCACCAGCGCCTTGCGGCCCACTTCGGAGCGCATCTTCTCGTTCGCGGCGAGCCACACGGCTTCGTACAGCACCGTGCCTCGCGGATCGCGCGGGACGGTCGTCGGCGTGAACGAGGGCGCTCCGGCGTTCATGCGCATATCGCGCAAAGCCTTGGCGAGCAGAGTATGCGAATTGGTCAGGTCCTGGAGCAATTCGGACTCGATGCCGAAGCTCAGCAGGAAGGCCATGTCCTTGGGGCGCAGGACCTGTTCGAAGAATCGCGAGGATGCCATGCGTTCGTCTTCGATCAGCCGCGCCTGGCTTCCGCTGACGTCCACCAGCAGGCCCAGGGTCAGCGGCTGGTCCGTTTCCCGCGAGAACGCCTTGATGTTCTGGAGCTTGCCGTCTTCGTAGACTTCAAAATCGTCCTGCTTCAAATTGCCGACATAGCCGCCATGATTCTCGCGAACCGTAAAGTAGAGGTTGACCAGGGAGACGTCGACCTTGATGACCTGGTCGTCCTGCGCCTGGGCGGCAGGAGGGTTGGCTGCCGGCGGCTGTGGCGTTTCCGAGCGCTTGAACTGGGCGCAGAGGGGGACGATCCCGAGCAGAACCAGGAGCGAAAACAAAGTCCAGCGGGATGGCTTCACGTTCTTTGGGATGCGCGAGCCGCCGCCAATGTTACAACTGCCTGCTCGACGGGCCGAGGTCCACGGCCGAAACCGGCGTGAAAGGCCGATCCTGCGGCGCCAAACTGCCGGACGGGAGCCCCCAGCCTGGGGAGCCGGACGCGGCGCAGCTCGACGGAACCGCCACGCTCTTGCAGCAGAAGACGTATCATCGGGGGCAAGGAGAAACACATGAAGCCGTTGGTCGTCCTTTGTGCCGTTCTGAGCATATGCTGTCTCAGTGCCGCCGCATCCGAAAAGAAGGTCAAAATGCAGGATCTGCCTCCTGCCGTTCAGGCGACGGTGAAGGCGCAGACTCAAGGCGCCACACTGCTGGGGCTGAATATGGAAGTGGAGAACGGCAAGACCGAGTACGAGGCCGAGACAAAGGTGAACGGGCACGCGCGCGACATTCAGATCGATCCCGCGGGCAAGATCGTCGCCATCGAAGAGGAAGTTCCGTTCGAGGTCATCCCCCCTGCCGCCAAGGCCGGTCTCACGAAGCTGTCCGCCGGTGGAAAGATCCAGAAAGTGGAATCCGTGACCAAAGGTACGACCGTCACGTACGAAGCGGTGGTTACGAAAAGCGGCAAGAGATCCGAGATCGTGGTATCCAAGGACGGATCGCCGTCGAGATAGAAAAGATAGAGAAGGTAGGCAACCCCTACTTCTTCCCAGTCGTCTAAATTCCGAATCGCCGTAGTGGAGGTCAAACGAATCGACCATGCGAACGGTATTCCTCAGAACAATTGCACTTGCTTGTCTATGTCCGTTGATTGCCCCGATTTTGGGCTTCGCGCAATCTACAAGCGATACGGAGACGGCGTCTCCGCGAGATTTGGCAACCGGCGTTTCCGCTAATGCCGCGGCGGTCTCCATGCAACGAGTACTTGACCGCGCGATCCTGGCGGCGATTTCGCTCCCGGGATTTGAGGTTGAGACCGAGCCGGCATACTCGAACGAGGCGGCATTTTTTCCGGACCGGACTCAAGGGGATCCCCCGCAACGGACGAAGCCCCCCGATGCCAATTCCGCGCCGCCTTCACTGGGGGATCTGGGCTTTCCTACGGCGGCGACGCAGGCAAATCCACAGGAACAGGCCAGGCTCGATAAACGGTCGCACATGCTCAAGATCCATCAGCGGCTCGGCTTGATCACGACCGCCCCTTTGCTCGCTACGGTTCTCGCCGGCAGCTTCGCTGGCGGCAAGACCATGAGCTCCAGCACACGCGATCTGCATGCCGCTCTTGGCTCCGTGACGGCGGGTCTCTATTTGACGACCGCTTACTACTCGATCTTTGCACCCAAGGTGCCGGGAACCGCGACCCGTGGACCCATTCGCCTGCACAAGGCCCTGGCCTGGATTCATGGACCGGGGATGATTCTGACCCCCATCCTGGGCGCGATGGCGTTTAATCAGAAGAACCGCGGCGAAAGGGTGCACGGAATCGCGAGCGCGCATGGGGCGGTGGGCTACGTCACGGCCGCGGCGTACGGGCTCGCCATCGTGTCCGTATCTATCAAATTCTGAGGAGCCCTATGAACGCGAAACTGCTCTTGGCTCTCTTGCTGATTCCAGTTCTTCATCGGCCTGGCCGCGCGGCGGACAGCCAGTGGGTGCTGCAGCAGTCCACGCTCACCTACCATGTCTCCCACCCGCTGCATCAGACCGATGGCGTCAGTCATGCGGCGAAAGGTAAGGCCGTTTGCCATGCCGGCCAATGCGATTTGCTGATCGCGGTGCCCGTCAAATCGTTCGATTCGGGCGACAGCAACCGGGACCTTCATATGCTCCAGGCGACGCGCGGCGCGCAATTTCCCCTGGTCACTGTACGCACCCGGTTGCCCGAAGAGACAGCGGGATCCGCAAGCATCCATGCCGACCTGGAAATCCAGTTTGCCGGCCAGACCGCCGAGTACAAGCAAGTGGCATTTCAACTGGTCCACGAGGGGAAGGCCATCCGCGTATCGGGAACCATTCCGGCCACCATCGGCGACTTCAAGATCGAGCCGCCGTCGCTTCTGACTATCGCCGTTAAAAACGAAATCCCGGTGCGTGTGGAGATGACGTGGCAGCAGCAGTAGGTTCGCTGGCGGACCGGCCGCAATACTTCGTCTCACGCTCGCGCAAGCGGGCGCAATAGGACGTCCTGCGCCCTGCGATCCCTCGTCCTGAGCCTCTGATCGCGGATTCGTCAGGGAGTGCGGCCTTTGTCTCCGCGTTCTCCGGCACGAGTCCGAACCAGATATGTCGATCCCGATAATCCGTAATGCTCACGTAACCTACTCAACTTCTCAGTCGCTTAAACTGAGGAGGACCGCTGGCCGCCGCGAATGGCCGGTCCGTTGAGGCTTCCATTGAAGTTCTGGATTCACCTGGGTTGCGTCGCCGCAGCCCTGACAAGCGGAGCGTGGGCTCAAAACACGCCGCTGACGCTATCCGATTGCGTGCAGAAGGCTTTGGAGGCCCGTAGCAGCCTTTCCATTGCCCGCAACGATCTGCGTGTCGCGCAGCAGGGCGTCGTCGGCGCGCGCGCGGGTTTCCTGCCTCAGGTTCAAGCCAATGGCGGTTTCACCTACAACTCTCCTTCAAGGCTCCCTGGCTCCCAGCAGTTTATCTCGCTGAATGCCGTCCACGAGTACATTACCCAATTTGGCGCCTCTCTTCCGATAGATACCTCCGGGCGGCTGCGAGCGGAGCTGGCGCGCGCGCGTTCGGAGCGCGAAGCGGCACGGCAGAACGTGCGGCTCACCGAGCGCGATCTTCGCAGCGCCGTGACGGCGTCCTACTACCGCCTGGTGCTGGCGCGGCGTCTGGTGGAGGTTGCGAAGAGCACGCTCGCCGAGGCGCAATCCTTCGAGAGCCGCACGCGCAAATTGAACGCGGGCGGGGAAGCGGCGCGCGCCGACGTGGTCAAAGCGCAGGCCGAAGTCGCCTTCCTGCAACAGAACCTGCAAGCCGCGGAACTCGATGCCGAAACCGCCAATCACGATCTGGCTTCGTATTGGACCCCGGATGTGGCGGATGCGCTTCAGGTGGCCGATCCGTTCGACGGCTCCTTGCCTCAACCGGAGCCCGCTCCGCCTAACGACGCTTACACGAAACGCATAGAGTTCTCGCTGTTTGATGCGCAACGACTAGGCTTGAAAGCGGACATTGGCGTTGCTCGTGCCGATCTGCTGCCGCAGACCGCTCTGAACTGGCAATACGGAATCGACTCCGCGCGTTATAGCTGGGCCGACCGCGGCCAAGCCTTCTTCGCCACGGTGAACGTACCCATCTTCGACTGGCTCAAAGGCTGGAGCGCAACGAAGCAAGCGCACATCCGCCTGGAATCGTTCGACATTTCGCGGGACATCGCACGGCGCAACTTGTCGAAGGAATACCAGTCGGCGCTGGCGCGCATGCGTCTGACGTGGGCTCAGATCGAGACCACGCGCCAGCAGGTGAGCCTGTCGCAGGAGAACTTCCGCCTGGCCCAGGTCAAGTACGAAGGCGGCGAAGGGACTGGCGCTGGACGTCGTCGCGGCTCAGTCGCAGCTTGCGCAGGCTCGCGGCAATTACTTCTCGGCCATCGCCGCATACTTCAACGCCCGGGCCGATTTTGAGGTCGCTTCAGGACAATGAAACGCTTTCTCCTGCCCGTTCTCGCCGCTGCGATCGTGCTCGGCGGCTGTTCGAAGAAAGAAGAGGCCGAGCCCAAGCCGGAGGTGGAGGTGAAGCTCGCTCCGGCGACCGTCGAAGATGTCGAGCAGATCCATCACCGGACCCGCCACCGTCTTCCCGGTGTCGCAGGCTGGCGTCGCCGCGCGCAACGCCGCGCCGATCCGGCAATTGCTGGTGAAGAAGGGCGACAACGTCGCGGCGGGACAGGTTCTGGCCATGCTGGAATCGCGAGACGTGTCTGCGGCACAGAATGAGGCCGCGGCGAACCTCAATGAAGCCGAGCAGAACCTGCAGAAGACGACTGCGGGCACGCTGCCTTCGGACTTGGAACGCGCGAGGGGACAACTGGTCGCGGCCGAGGCCGCCTACAAGCAGGCGGATGCGATCTACAAACGGCGCAAGAGCCTGTTTGAAGATGGCGCGATTCCGCAACGCGATCTGCTCGTCTCCGAGACCGATCTGGCCACCACTAAGGCCAACTACGAAGTGGCAAAGACCTCGTACGACTTGCTGAAGAACCAGTCGAACGCTCGCGACATCGCAATCGGCAAGAGTCACGTGGAGCAGGCCAAGGCGCGACTCGCTCAAGCCGACGCTCAGCTCTCTTACGCGCGCATCACGGCGCCGTTTGCGGGGACGATCACCGAGCAGTTTATGTTTCCCGGCGACATGGCGCGGCCCGATGCGCCGGTATTTACGGTGAGCGATCTTTCCAGATTCGTGGCCCGGGCCCAGATCCCCGAGTCGGACTCCGGCCCGATCCACCAGGGCCAGGCATGCGCTTTCTTGCCGGGCAGCTCACTCGGCGGCGGCACAGACGCTTCCGCGGCGCGTTACGACGGCAAGGTGACGGTGGTGAACCGTTCAGCCGACCCAGCTCGGCGGACGGTGGAGATCTGGTGTGAAATCGAGCGTCCACCGGCCACTCTGCATCCGGGAGTGTTCGGGGACGTCGCTGTCGTGACGTCGCGGCAGAAGGGCGTCACCGCGCCGCGCGAAGCGGTCCAGTTCAACGAGGGCACGAGAACCGGTTGGGTGATGGTTGTGGAAGGCGGCGTTGCGCACAAACGCGAGATTGAAGCGAACGCATCGACCGCCGCGCGCGTGCACATTCTGAAGGGACTCAAAGGCGGCGAAAGCCTGGTCACCGAGGGCGTCTACGGCTTGGACGACAACGTCCACGTGAAGCTCGCGGGCGATAAGAACGGCGGCGAGGCGAAAGAGGAACGGAAGTGACTTCTGCACTGGCCCGTTTCGTCGACGCGCACGGCCGGGCGCTGGTGTTGGTGTTTCTCGCCTTTGCAGTGGCCGGCATTGTGCTGACCACGCAGATCCCCGTCTCGATCTTTCCGCAAACCGATTTCCCCCGCATCGTCGTGCGGGTGGACAACGGCATCGCGCCCATCGACGTGCAGATGCTGACCGTCACCCGCCCGCTGGAACAGGCCATCCGCACGGTCCCCGGCATCACGACGGTCAAGTCGATCACTGCACGCGGAGGCACGGACATCAACGTCTTCTTCCGCTGGGACGTCAACGTCGAGGACGCGCTCAACCGCGTGCAGGGCCGCATCTCGGAGATCACTTCGACCATGCCGGGCGAGGCGCGCTTCTACATCAACCGCGTGACGTTTTCCGTCTTCCCGATGATCGGTTTCAGCATCACGTCCACCTCGCACTCGCTGGCCGATCTGTGGGAACTCGCCTACTACGACTACGCTCCGCGGCTTTACCGTCTGCCCGGCGTGGCGGAAACGCACATCGTCGGCGGCCGCACCAAGGAGTACCACGTCATCGTCGACCCGGAGAAGTTGAACGGCTATAACATCCCGCTGACCAAGGTGGTGGACGCGCTGAAGAGTACCAACCTGATTGCGCCATCCGGCATGCTGCAAGAGAACTATCACCTGTACCTGACCACCGTGACCGGCCTGCTTCGGAGTCCGGAGCAGATCGGCGACGTCGTGGTGGACGTCGTGAAAGGTACTCCCGTCCAGATCCGCAATATCGCCAGCGTCGTGATCGGCGAGGAGCCCACGTACAACATCGTGACGGCGAACGGAAGTCCCGCCGTCCTCGTGAACGTGTTGCAGCAGCCCGATGGCAACTCGGTCGAGATCGCCGACGCAGTGAACCGCGAAATCACCGAGATCAGGAAGACTCTGCCGAAAGATGCCAAATTGAGCGTCTTCTACGACCAGTCGATTCTCGTGCGCGACTCCATCAACGGCGTCGTGGAGAGCATCGCTATTGGGCTCTTTTTGTCCGTGGCCGTGCTGATGGGCTTCCTGAAGAACTGGCGCACGACACTCGTGGCGGCCATCGTGATCCCCGTCGCCGTGCTCTTCGCCGTGGTCTTTATGAAGCTCTTCAACATGAGCTTCAACCTGATGACGCTCGGTGGGCTCGCGGCCTGCATCGGCGTGGTGATCGACGATGCCATCGTGATGGTGGAGAACATCAGCGTCCACATGACGATGGGATTGAGCGGCCGCGACGCCAGCCTGAACGCGATCAGCGAACTCACCCCAGCCCTGATCGGTTCGACGCTGACGCCCATCATGGTGTTCGTGCCGCTCGTCTTTCTGGGCGGCATCACGGCGGTGTTCTTCCGCGCGCTGGCCATGACGCTGGTTACGGCCTTGATCGCATCCCTCCTTCTGGCTCTGCTCTTTACCCCGGTGTTGGCGCGGTTGTTCATTCGCGCTAAGAAACAGGAAGACGTAGTGGCCTCGGAGGAAGCGGCCGAAGCGGCGAGCGAAGGGCGCATCATGCACCGCCTGACCGCAACCTACGAGCGGGCCCTTGGCTGGTCGCTGCATCATGAACTCGCTGTGCTCGCGAGCGCCGCCGGTGTCCTGGTCCTTTCCATATTCATCTACTACCAGCTCGGTTCCGGGTTTCTGCCAGAGATGGACGAAGGCGCATTCGTACTCGACTACGTGATGCCGTCCGGCACGTCTCTGGAAGAGACCGACCGCGTGCTACGGCACATCGAAGCCATGCTGCACGATACGCCGGAGGTGGAGAGCTATTCCCGGCGCACCGGCGCCCAGCTCGGCCTGGCGATTGCCGAGCCGAATACGGGCGACTTCCTGATCAAGCTGAAGCGCGATCGAAAACGGGCTTTGGACGCCGTGACTGACGACCTGCGGGATCAGATCAAGAAGGCCCATCCCGCGCTCGACATTGAGTTCCCGCATATCCTTGAGGACCTGGTGTCGGATCTTGCGTCCGCGCCGCAGCCCATCGAAGTGAAGATCTATAACGACGATCCGCGCGTTTATCTCGACCTTGCGCACAAGGTCGAGGAGTGGCTGAAGAAGGTTCCCGGCGTCGTTGACGTCGTCGATCAGAACTTCGTCATCGGACCGGCCGTCAACTTCCGCGTCGATCCGCGCAAGGCGGCTTTGGCCGGATTTACCACGCAGCAAGTGGCCGACATAGGCACCGCGATTCTGGAAGGGCAGCCTTCATCGGACGTGATTCGGAACAACCGGTTGATCCCGATTCGCGTGCGCTATCCTGCGCCGTTTCGCGGGTCCGTCGAGAAACTGAATTCGCTGCTCGTCACCTCTCCCACCGGGGTCACGCTTCCGCTGTCCTCGCTCGCGACCGTCGAAGTGGAAGAGGGCCAGACCGAGATCCACCGCGAGAATCTGCGGCCCCTTAGTAACGTGACGGCCAGGCTTTCGGGGCGCGATCTAGGGTCGGCTGTCGCCGAGATCCAGCGGCGGCTGCCCCAGGAAATCGTGATCCCGCCCGGCACGGAGATTGAGTATGGCGGGTCGTACCAGATCCAGCGGGAAAGCTTCCTTGGCTTGACACAGGTGCTGCTCGGATCGATTCTGCTGATCTTCGTGATTCTCGTCTTCGAATTCCGCTCCTTCTCTCATCCGTTCGCGATTCTGGCGGCCACCATCTTGTGCGGCTCGGGCGCGCTCGCGGCGCTGTGGATCACGAACACGACGCTGAACATTTCGTCGTTCATGGGCGCCATCATGGTGGTCGGCATCGTCCACAAGAACGGAATCCTGATGCTGGACGCTGAGCGCTCCTACACCGAGAAGGGATTCGGTTTGCGCGATGCCATCTTCCATGCCGGGCGCCGCCGCCTGCGGCCAATTCTGATGACGGCCCTGGCGACGATCTTCGGCATGTTGCCGCTCGCTTTTGGGGCAGGCAGCGGCGCTCAGTTGCTGCAGCCGCTGGCGATTGCCGTCATCGGCGGCGTGTCGGTTTCGATGCTCTTGTCTCTGCTGGTTACGCCGGTGCTTTACTACCGTCTGAAGCAGATGGGCCTGTAGCCGTTCCGCAATCGTCGCCCGCGACGTACTAACCTGGAAACTGCCCATGAAGAAGGCCGTTGCCCATCTTAAGTCCTGCGACCCCGTGCTCGGCGCGCTGATCGACAGGATTGGACCCAGCCGGATCCATTACCGCCCGCCGACATTCGACGCGCTGGTGCATGCCATCGTCAACCAGCAACTCAGCGGCAAAGCGGCCGCCACCATCTATGGCCGTCTGCAGGAGGCGCTGGCGCCGAAAGAGGTTGAGCCGCGCGGCATTCTGCGTCTGGGCGAGGATCGCCTGCGCGAACTCGGCATCAGCAAACAGAAATGCGCGTATCTGCTCGATCTGGCCGCAAAAGACGCGTACGAAGAAAGTGGATTTCGACGCGCTCCCCAAACTGCCGGACGCGGTTGTGCTGGAGCAACTTACGGCCATCAAGGGCATTGGCGAGTGGACGGTCCACATGTTTCTCATGTTTGCCTTGCGCCGTCCGGACGTGCTGCCTGTGGGCGATCTGGGCATTCAGAATGCGATTCATCGGCTCTACGAGTTGGAAGCGCGTCCGAAGCCGAAGCAGGTGGAAGAGATCGGCGCGAAGTGGCGGCCTTTCGCATCGTATGCTTCCTGGTATCTCTGGCGCAGCCTGGAGTAGGCTCCTCAGTGGCATGAAGACGAGAGCGTCATTGCTGGACGAACTGGCGCGGCACCAGCCCTTCAACGAGCACGAAGCGAGAATGCTCGCCCGAATCGCCGCTTTCGTCGAAGAGCACGAGGACTGTTTCGAGCGCTCGCTGCTCGTGGGACACGTGACCGGCTCGGCTTGGATCCTGGACGAAGAACGCGAGTCCGCGCTGCTGATTCACCACGCCAAACTCGATAAATGGCTGCAGCCTGGTGGCCATTGCGACGGGGATGCCGACGCATTGCGGGTCGCGATGCGCGAGGCGGAGGAGGAGACGGGCGTCATCGGCATCGTACCTCTCCTGAACGCAGCTATCTTCGACGTGGATGCCCACGACATTCCGGCGCGCAAAACCGTGCCCGCGCACGTGCATTACGACATCCGGTACGCATTTGAGGCTGCCCGCTCAGCGCCGCTTCAGATCAGCGCCGAATCGAAAGAACTGCGCTGGGTGGCGCTCGGCCGGATTGCGGAGCTGAACACCGATGAGAGCGTGATCCGCATGGTAAGCAAAACGGCGTTGATCGGCGCGAGGGAGGCCAAGCCGTGATTGTTATCGCCATCCCGGCGTATCAGCCCGATCGGAGTCTATTGGAACTGCTGCGAGATCTGCGGAAACACACCGATTCGCCGATCGTCGTCGTCGATGATGGAAGCCGCCAGGAGTGTTGGGAGATCTTCGAGCAGGTGGGGCTTCTGCCCGGAGTCACCGTCATGCGTCACGCTGTCAACCTCGGCAAGGGCGCCGCATTGAAGACCGCGTTCAATCATGTGTTGTGCGAGTGGCCCGATGCGGCGGGCGTCGTCACCGCCGATGCCGATGGACAACACCTGACCGAGGATATTTTGGCGGTCGCGCAACGGTTGGAGGCGGAAGGTGACGCTCTGATCCTGGGCGCGAGACAGTTTGGCGATGGCGTGCCATTGCGCAGCCAACTCGGCAACCGGATCACGAAGAGCGTGATGCGCATCGTTGCCGGTCAGCATCTGAACGACACCCAGACGGGTTTGCGCGGCTTGCCGCCGATCCTGCTGCCGTACATGCTGCGAATCGTGGCGAACGGCTACGATTTCGAACTCGACATGCTGCTCATCTGCAAGCACCGCAACATTCGCATCGTCGAGGAGCCGATTCAGACCGTCTACATCGCCGAAAACCGCTCGTCGCATTTCAACCCGCTCACCGATTCGCTGAAGATCTATTTCACGCTGCTCCGCTTCAGCATCGTGTCGATCATCACGACGCTGATCGACAACAGCGTCTTCTTCGCTCTCACCCACCCCTTTGGATGGGTCGTCTGGCACGCTCAGGTGGTCGCCCGCCTGGTGGCCCTGCTGTTCAATTATCGGGCTGCGCGGCGCGCGGTCTTCCTGAAGGAGCGGGGCTCGACGGTGACATTTCTCCAGTTTCTGGCCTTGGTCATCGTTAGCGGAAGCCTCAGTTATATGCTCATGACGGCGCTCCGGGATCACGCGCATTTCGCCCTGATGCCCGCGAAGCTCACCGCCGAAACGCTGCTGTTCTTCGTGAACTTCCTGGTCCAGCGCGACCTCATTTTTGCATCGCGGGCACAGCAGGAACGGATCTCGCAGGATCCTCGCAAACTGCCTGCTTCATCGGCGCGCAAGGGCAAGTGAACGCCCCCCTGGGAACGCCGATCTCCAGATCGGCTTCGTGGGGCTTACAACTGGCGCTCCGGCCGCGTTTCTCCTTGAGTTGCGGCTCGCGCGGGCGTCCGGAGCCGATCTGGAGATCGGCGTTCCCAGGGGGGGCTTACCACATTGCGACGGAGGATTCTATCGCCGACGCGGCGGCGTCCCACGATGATGCGTCGTCTTCCTGGATTCGCAGTGCAGGGATTCCTAGAGCTTGCGCCGCTCCTGAGTCGGCGGTTGAGTCGCCGACAACGAAGGCTTTGTCGCGAGCGAAGCGGAAGTCTTTCAGCGCGCGCTCCAACAGCCGAGTGCCTGGCTTGCGGCAAGGGCAGTCTTCGGCCAGCGAATGGGGACAGTAGTAGAACTTTGAGATCTTCACGCCATGCGCGGCGAGCTGCTTTAGCATCGCCTGATTGACGGCAATGAAGGCGTCCGTCGTGAAATAACCCAGGCCGATGCCCTGCTGGTTCGTCACGATGGCCAGCCTGAGTCCCAACGCTTGCAGCCGTGTCAGGGCCTCCGCCGCTCCGGGCACCAGTTCCACGCGGGCCGGGTCGTGCAGGAAGGGCACGCTCTTGACGATGGTGCCGTCGCGGTCCAACAAAACGATTCCGCGCGCGGCCGGCGCGGGCAGCTTTTCGGGTTCTGCGTGTTCAGCAAGCAGCGCGCAGCGTTCGAGCGTCTGCGTCGTTGAGGAGTCGAAGCGGACTTTGATCACCACGGCCTGCCCGCCCCAGGCTTCCAGCGCTTTGGCCGAGCGCAGATTCGAAGCGGCGTAGTCGCCGCCCTTAATGTAGAAGTGGGGCTTGATCAATTCGATCAGCGGCAGCGGCCGGGGATGATCGAGTAGCGTGACGGCATCGACGCAGCGTAGAGCGCCGACGACTCGCAGGCGTTGCTCTTGCGGGTTGATGGGGCGTAACGGGCTCTTATACTTTTGGATCGACGCGTCGGAATTCACCGCGACGATCAGCGCGTCGCAAAGGATGCGCGCCTCCTCCAGATAATCGACGTGACCCGCGTGGAGCAGGTCGAATGCCCCGCAGGTAAAGCCGATGCGCACACCGGCCGCTCTCTGCTGTTCACCCCAGGCGGCAAGCTCGCCCGGCTCGATGTAGTTTGCCATCGTCTCTATTGTCGCCGTTCAAGCTAGTCGAAAATGCTTGGGTGCCACCCGGCAAAAGTAGGCCAAGAGCAGGGAGCGGGGCTTCAGGTGCGCGAGACGTCCCGCGCCTACTGCTCTTCAGACGGACTCGACGAGCGCTCCTCATCGCGCCTGGCACGCTCTGCCTCCCGGCGGGCTTGCTCGGCATCGGCGTGAGCCCCACGCTTGGCTTCGCGCGCTTCCTCGACAGCGCGATGAGCGTCATTCGCGCCTTGCCTGGCCTGTTCCCGAACCTCTCCCGCGGCCCGGCGTGATTCCTGGCGGACTTCTTCAGCGGCGCGGAGTGTCTCTTCGCGGGCCTCCTGGGCGGCCTTGCGAACTTCATCGGCGGCCTGGCGGGCCTCTTCCCGTACCTCTTCAGCGGCGCGGCGGGCTTCCTCCCGGCCCTGGAAATCGTTGTTATTGCACGCGCAGCCGGCAACGGCTAAGGTGGCGGCCAGGGTCAACGCGAAAAAGGCGCGCGGCTTCATAGCGGTGGGTGCTCCTTGTCCCTCTCTCCCTTATACGATGCAGCCCTGGGTTTTGTTTTCCGAATGTTGGGAATTTCGTCGTCCGGCCGACGCGCCCCCCCGAGCGGTAGACTAAAAGCAGGAGGCCACACCAAAAATGGCCCGAGGCTGGGAGAGCAAGGATATCGAATCGCAGATTTCCGTCGCGCATAACGGCGCAAACCACCACCGCCAACACAAAGCCCACGAACTGTCCAATTCGGAGCGCGAACGAATCAACAAGCGAGCCTCGCTGATGCTCGACCGTTCACGTGTGACAGCGGAACTCAATACCGCTCGCAACGAACGCTTCAGGCTCCAACTCCGCGCTGAGCTGGAATTCATCGACCGGCAGCTCGCGGCGCTCGAACCGCAAGCCTGAGCCGGCAATCTGACGGAGTGAATCAGGCTTTCGCGCCGCCCACGCGCCAGAGCCAGCCGAACTTGTCGGGCAGACACCCATATTGAATGGCTTGCAGGCGCTCGAACAGGGTGCATGTGATGGGTCCGGGAGACTGTGCACCTCCGACTTGCAGCCGGGTCCCGTTTTCGAAGCACAGCGTCCGGATGCCCGTCACCACCGCGGCCGTGCCGCACGCGATCGCCTCGGCGATTTTACCGCTCTTCACGCCGCCGATCAGCTCATCGAGCGTGTACCCGTATTCCCGTACTGAAATCCCCAGATCGCGGGCCAGCGTAATCACGCTGTCACGCGTGATTCCTGGCAGAATCGTGCCACTCAGCGGCGGAGTCACGAGTCCGCCATCTTCCACAAACATCACGTTCATCCCGCCCAGTTCTTCTACCCTCCGCTCCGGCGAGGAATCGAGAAAGAGAACCTGGTTCAGGCCCGCGGCCGTAGCTCTTGCCGTGATCTGGAGCGTGATGGCATAGTTCGCCGCCGTCTTCACGTTGCCAGTTCCGCCGGGCCAGGCGCGCACCAGAGACTCCGACACGAGCACGTCCGCCGCACCGGGTCCCGACGCGAGCGTTGAGAAGTACTTGCCGGCCGGAAGCGTGACGACGAAGAACTTGAATTCGTGGGAACTGCTCACGCCGATGTAGGGTTGCGTGGCGATCATCGCGGGCCGGATGTATAGGCTTCCCGGATAAGGCGGGACCCAGGCGCGGTCGGCTTCTGCCAGCCCCAGGACCGCATTCAGAAACAGCGACTCTTCTACCTTCGGCATGGCCATTCTCGCGGCGGAGGACTGGAAGCGGCGCGCGTTCATCTCAGGCCGAAACAGCGCGACCCCTCCATCCGGCTGGGCGAAGGCTTTCAACCCCTCGAAGATCTCTTGCGCGTAGTGCAGCACCAAGGCGCCCGGATGGAGCGAAAAGTTCTCCAGAGGAGCAATGCGGGCCTCGGCCCATGCGCCGTCGCGGTATTCGGCTACGAAGGAATGCGGGCTGAAGGTCTTGCCGAACTTGATGAAGGCGGGATCCAGCGGACTGGATGGCACCGCGCCTTCTGTCACGTGTTTAACGATATGCATAGGAATAGATTCTAAAAGAAGCCGGTCTTTTCGTTGTAACACGTGGGTGGGTCACGGTTCGCCGATTCCGACTGTGCGACGGTTCCGTTTTCGCGGGGCAGGGGAGCGGGTCGGGGCGATAATGGGTCGCATGAGAAAGGACCGTCCCGATGAAACTGATTGAGTACGCCGACGCGAAACCTGAAGTCCGCGCCGTCTTTGACGAGTTGCGGGCCGTGCGCAAAACGGACTGGATCAACAACTTCTGGAAGGCGATCGCCAACGACCCGGCTACCATGAAGCGCACCTGGGAGAGCATCAAGGAAGTCATGGCCCCCGGCGCGCTCGATCCGCTCACCAAGCAAATGATTTACATCGCCGTGAGCGCAACCAACTCCTGTGCATACTGCATCGCCTCGCACATTGCTGCCGCGCGCGCCTTGGGGATGACGGATGAGATGTTTGGCGAGTTGATGGCTGTGGTTGGCATGGCCAATGAAACAAACCGTCTGGCCAGCGGCTACGAAGTCGAAGTGGATCCCGAGTTCAAGAATGGCTGAATCCGAATCGTGGGGCGGCGCTCCAGCGCCGCGTGGGCCCTCCAGGGCCCGCCCGTCGTGTTTGGCGGCGGACTCTTGAGAGTCCGCGCGGCACTGGAGCGCCGCCCCACGAGGAAACAAGGCCCCCAAAAAGGAAATGCCCCGGCAATACACCGGGGCATTATTCCGTCGGGCGTACCTGAAGAGCGTGCGCCCTCCAGTGGACTGAGGTGAAGTTAAGCCACCTCCGATTGGGTGAGGTGTCGCTTCACCATCTCGTGCATCTCATCCTTGAGCCGCAGCTTGAGCTTCTTCAAGCGGTGCTCTTCAATCTCGTCCTGTTCCGTCGGTCGCGGTTTCGCTTCGATGGCATCCAGGAGCGCCGAGTATTCGGCATGCTTCCCGGCTATCATCCGAAACTCTTCGCTAGACTGCATCAGGTGCGTCTTCGCTTCTTCGAGAGCCTTATTCTCCATGTTCGGCTTGGTTCTCCTTCGCACAATCTGTACACCGGGCCGGATCGCCTGAGAGGTCTGGCCCGGCGGGTAGCACGGCCTTACATAGGCGGTTGGCAGGCCACTCAATCCTGCCGTACCCAAAACCTATCACTTTTGCATTTTCATGACAACGGCATCCTCGCGGGATTCTGTGAGAATCCCCAGTGCCGGGTAGTAGTTCTTTCGCCTGCCGTTTTCGACGAAGCCAGCCCGTGCGTAGAGGGCGCGAGCGCCGGCATTCGATTCGCGCACTTCGAGAAACCAGACGCGTCCGGGGAGATTCAATAACGCCTGCACAAGCGCGCTACCGACACCCTGCCGGCGGACTCTTGGGTCGGCCACGACATTCAGGACCTCGATCTCCTCCGGAGGCAGCAGCCGAGCCACGGCGAACCCCACAATCCTGCCCCCGGATTCGGCGACGAAGCTCCGATAGCCGAGGTAGTCCTCCGGCCTCCAATGCGACGCTTCCGGGGAGGCCGACTGAATACGATCGACATCCGGCAGGTCGAACAGCTCCATTGTCCGTATCGCGATGATTTCGTGGCTCATGCAGGCTGCAGGTCCTTCCGGAGTGCGATGCGCAAGACCAGCCAGGAACCGAGAGGGCAGAGCGCCACGGCGATGCATAACGGCGCGAATCCCTGTGCCTCTATGACGCGTCCCGCAATCGAGGAGAATGCCCCTTGCAGGAGGCCATAAACGCTTGTCAAACCGGAAACCGCGAAGGCCGCCCGCGTGGATCCGAAGATGTCGAGTGGCAGGGAGTAGATGTTGACGCTGCCCAGGACGCAGGCAAAAAAGGACAGGCAGATGAGCGCAGTCGCCAGTCCCGCCGTCGGAGCGAGCGGAACCAGGGCCGTCGCCAATAACGCTAGCGCGCTGGTCAAAATAGCTTTCATGCGTGCCTGTAAAATGTTCTTCCCATTGAACCAGCGTAAGGCCAGCCAGCCGCCGAAGAGGCCTCCCGCCGAGGCGAACACCGGGGGGATCCAGGCAAGTTGCGTGTTGGCCAGGTGCTGTGGCATGTGGTGGACCCGCACCAGGAAAACGGTCGTCCAGTTGACCCACAGGCTGTAGGCCAGCATCGACAGTACGTTGGCCGCCAGGATGGCCCAGTATCGCGGGTCGGAGAGAATAGCTCCAGCAGTAACGGACGGTGCCGCTGCCTCCGAAAGTAGGGCGGACCCCGTAAGTGGGGCGGACCCCCAGGTCTGCGGCCGGCCCCCTGGCCGGCCCGGAACATTCTCTTCCGTTCTGACCGCCTTGCTCTCCACGCCCACCCGTCCCGCGCGCCCGCTGATCCACCACCAAAGAGGGATCCACGGCAGTCCCAGCGCGCCAGCCACCATGAACGCCGACCGCCAGCCCCAGTACCGGGAACAGCACTCAGCCAGGATCGGCGCGGCGATCGCTCCGAAAGAGAGGCCCATCTGCGTGATGCCGCTGCCGATGGCTCGCTCCTGTGGCTTCAAGTAGATGGCGCAGGCCTTGCCAGTCCCCGGGATCCCGCCCGCCTCGGCGATGCCCAGGACCGACCGGCAGACCGTCAATTGACCGAGCGTCGACGTTAGCCCAGTGGTCAGACCGGCGAGCGACCATCCAGCCACCGCGAGCGAAGTGCCCAGCCGCAAGCCCAGGCGGTCGATGAACAACCCGGCGAGCGGCGCCGCCAGCGCGTAGCAGATGGAGAAGGCAAAAATCACGTCGCCGTACTGCGCCGCCGTGATGCGGAACTCGCGCATCAGTTGTGGCGCGAGCGCGGCCAGCACCTGCCGATCCAAAAAGTTCAGCGACGACGAGAGAGCGATAACCGCAAGAGCAATCCAGCGGATTGAGATGGACCTACGCATTCAATTCAATTCAGCGCCCGTAAGTGGGGCGGACGCCCTCGTCCGCGCCGGACCTCCTGGTCCGGCTGCTCACACCAATCCAAAATCCCAAGCATCGCCGACGCGCGCGTCGTCCGCGGACCGGGGTTCCGACCTACTACTCAGCCACATGAAAGGCCTTGGCCGGACAGTCGTGCCCGATCTGTTCGATCCGCCCGAGTTTGAAGCCCTAATTGAAAACGATTTTTCATTCATCGTCTTTTTCTTATTTGAAATTAACAAGTTACAGACGAAAACGAAAAGCCGTTTTCGAATCGCCGTTCCCGTCTGTCTTGTCTAGGGTGCCTTTGAGCCCAGAAATTGGACCGCTACCGCGTCGCCCGCCGTGCCCGCCGCCTTGTCGGGCCGGGCCACATATTCGATCTTCACACGCCGCGCCGGACGCTGCGCTCCGCAGGCGAGCTTCGCGTCGCCGCCTTCCGTGCCGTCGGGGCCCACAATCAAGATCTGGCTGGAATCGGGGATCAGTAGACGCATCGCCTTGCCGTCCTGGTCCAGCACCAGCCGCGCGCGCTTCCCGAGACAGTCAAACTGCTTCAAGGTGCCCGTAACGGACTGCGTGGGCGGTCCTTCGAACCACGGCACGGGTTTCTGCCCTTTGAGCGCGCCGGCCCGGGCATTGGCCGCTTCTTCGGCCTTCCGGATGTTGGCGAATTCCTCGTTCTTGAGCCGCTCTAACTCGGCCTTTTCTTCGTCTCTCTCTCGCTTGCGCGCCGCAGCCTCTGCGTCGCCCCGCATCTGCTGGAAGTTCTCGAAGCGCTTAGTCAACTCTTCGCGCGACTTCTCGTCCGGCGCGGCGTCCAGAGCGATCCGCATGGACTTCTCCGCATCGGCGAAGTGCTTCAGATCGAACTGCGTCTGGGCCAGCCGGAGCCAGATCTGCGTGTCGCGCGGACGAAGTTCGCCGGCCTTCTTGAGATGTACCTCGCGCCGCACCGGGCCCGGTTCCATGGCCGCGAGTTCAAGGAACGGCTCCGCCCAGCGCGGGTTCAGCTTGACGGCCTCCTGCAGCAGCTTCAGCTTTTTGGCCGGATCTTTCTCCAGGCGGGCGAGTTCATACCAAGCCCGCGGTCCCGCGCCCTCCTGCGCCGTGGCGGCGACCAACTCCTCGCGCGCGTCTTCCTGCTTCCCCTGGAGCAGCAGCGCCAGAGCGCGTCCCTCGTGTCCCGCCGGCGAGGCCTTTTCGTTCAGTGCCGTCTCGTACGCGGCTCGGATCTCGGCCGGCGGCGCGTTGCGTCCCAGCGCCAGGTCGCCCGGAAGCAGGCGGATCCGCGAAGGCAGCGCCGGGATCTCTTTCAACTCGCGCTCCATGATGAGCTTCGCGGGGAGAGTCTTCGTTCCAAATTGGCCGGCCTTCAGATAGGCGGCGCCCGCCTCGCGCATCTTTGGAGTCCAGGGTCCGCCCGCTGGCTGACCATACGCATTGCGCCATGCAATCTCTTCCTCGGCGCCGTTGGCCAGGTTGGAAAGAAAGACACGGCAGCGCGATGTGCTCTCCTCGGTGACGGCGAGTTTGTGCAGCATCGCCCACTCAAGCGTGCGGTCCGACTGAGGCGGAGGCGCGCCCAACGTCCAGCGCTGCCCATGCACTTCCAGCGTTGAGTAGAGAGAAGTGATGGCCGCCTCGAAGCCTGGCGTCATCGGGCGGGGTACGTTGCCCTCCAGGATGACTTGCGCGAGTTGGCGGAACACCTCCGCCGGAGGCTGCGAACCCGCGGGCCACGCCAGAATCCAACCATCGCGGGAGAAGCCGAGGAAGGGGGCGTGACGCCTTTGCCGGGCTTGCGAACGACTACAGTGACGGGCCAGGCGAGCAAGGGCTCGGGCTTGCCGACCGACTCGCCCACAGCGAAGCGGAACTGTTCCAGATGGTTCAGCGCGACGCGCGCGGGCTCGGCTCCTGCGTCGGAGTACACCGCGAACGGCCCGTGATGAAGTTCCACCCAGGCCGCCTGGAGCGGGAGCGCCGCCAGAAACAGGATCAACGTGCGCATTGCGTTACGAGCGGCGCCCTGTGGCGCACGCTTTAGCGTGCCGTGCCGACATTCATGTCGGCATATTTCCGCGCCGTCGAGATGAATCTCGCCGCTGCACGCTAAAGCGCGCGCCACAAACGTCATCCGATTACGCCCTCGCCTTCGCCCAGAGCCGCGAGAAATCGCTCGCGATCCTTGTCCGCCCACTCGACCGCGGAGTCGAAAGTCACGAAGTAGGTCAACCCCGCGATGAAGAACGCCGAGCCTATCACCGCGAAGAAAGCCAACTCGCTCTCGAAGGCGTAACGCGCCAGGTGCGCGATCGCCGCCGCGGGAGCCGTCACGACGTAAACCAGCATCAGCCATCCGCCCGCCTTGCCGCTCCCTTTTCCGCGCCATGGGTTCGTCGAGTCCACGGCCTTGGCATAACGCACCGAGGTCAGATTGCCGATGGCCAGCAGGAATGCCGCGAAGAGGAGCACCGTTGCGAGGCTTTCGAACAACCGCCGGGTGGTGAGCGCGATCCCGAACACTCTCGTCACAAGGCAGACCAGCAGGATCTCCACCAGGATGAACAACCCTGCCGTCAGATTCTTGGCGATCAACACCGTGGAGAAACGAACGGGCAGGACGTAATAGGCCTGTGCTGCCTTGCGGTCGTAGGCGAAGACGTTGGCGAACAGAGGTTCGGTCAGCAGCAGCATGGAATACAGAACCACGATAGTGAGAAAGTTCTGCCGCATGAATCCCTGGTTCGGCGTGCCGCCCACATTGGAGAGAAACGGGAGGAAAACGATCAGGCTGAAGAAGGCGCCCATCAGGAACAGCATCCGGAAACGCGGCACTCGCGGGAGCATGAGCAGTTCCTTCTGAATCAGAGTCGCCAGGGGTTCCGGAAAGATCTTGAGGGGCAGGTCTGCGAGCCGCTCGAGCAGCGGAGTCCTGCCAGAGCGTTCGGCCGGAGCCCGGTTGGCGCTTTCCGCGGCGGCCTCATCGAAGCGCAGGCCGCGGCGAAACTGCGAGTAGCCGAACCACGCTCCAAGAAACACCCATAGCGCCAGCCCGCCCAGCGCAGCCGCGGACAGGTTGCCCTCGGCCAGGCGCGCGGTCCATTGCCAGGGTAGCGGCAGCACGGCGCTGACGGCCGAATACTGCTTGGCGTATGCCGACAGCTTCTCGGGAGGCACCATCCTCACTATGAAGTTGGGCACCTGGGTCAGCAGCACAAAGCCAAGCACGACGATTTCGCGGATCCCGCGCTTCCGCATCAGTCGCGAGAGCAGGTCGCGGATGCCGGCCGACAGGCACAGGTTGAAGGCAGTGAATGGGATGAAGAAGAGCGGACCCCACCAATGCACGATCGGGCTGCGCCACAGTCCGATCGTCGCTCCGGCGAGGACTATCAGCACTTCGGTGCCCGTGCTCGCGCGCAAGATGACTTCGATGCCGAACATCCGGCTCTCGGGGATGGGGTAGACCATCAGCCGCTTCAGGTCGAGCGACAGGCCGCTCGACACCATCAACAGCGGCATGAACTGCCAGTAGAGAAATGCTCCGAGCAGCCCGCCATCCAAAATCTGGAGGAGCAGTTTATGTTCCTTCACCAGGGGCAACCCCCAGGCCGCAAGCCCACCCAGGAACACAAAGCCGGCATACCAGAGCGCAGTGAAGAACCAGGTGAAGGCGAGTCCGGCTTTGGATTGGCGCGGAAAGCGATTGAAGAGCGAGCGCCACTGCGCCCAGACAATCGCGCGGGTCTGCTGATTGAGGATCATCTCTTCCCTTCGCATGGTGAGACAGAAGGTGGTGGGGCAGTTCGTGGTGGGGCAGGCTTCAGCCTGCGCGGGGCTTCAGCCCCGCCAAATTCGGAGGGACCGGCTGAAGCCGGTCCGCAGGCTGAAGCCTGCCCCACCGTGCATCTCGTCCCCATCGCTTTCCCTCTACAGCCAATCGAGCGTTTCGTTCGTTCGCGCTTCCGCACCGACCGCGCGCACGAACAGGTCTTCCAGAGTCTCGGTTCCGGAACGCAGTTCATCGAGAGTCCCTTCCACCACCAGGCGGCCCTGGTTGATGATGGCAACGCGCTCGCAGAGGCGTTCCACCACTTCAAGGACGTGCGAAGTCAGGAAAATGGTCGCGCCGCGACGGGCCTGCTCCGACAGGATTTCCTTCATCAACCGCGCGCCTACGGCATCGACGCCCTCGAACGGCTCGTCGAGCAGGAACAGATCGGGTTTGTGAATCAACGCCGCGGCCATGGCGACGCGCTTGCGCATGCCCTTGGAGTAATCGGCGATCAGCTTGCGCCCGGCCGAGTCGAGTTCGAATAGTTGGATCAGCTCTTTCGTCCGCTGCCGGACCGTATCCATCTCCAGCCCATACATGCGCCCGACAAAGCGGACGAACTCGGGTCCGCTCAAATGGTCGAACAGCAGAGTGTCGTCGGGCACCAGTCCGATGCGGCCCTTGATGGCGACGGCATCTTCCGGCATGCGCAGCCCCAACAGGCTCATCGATCCCGACGTGGCAGGGGCCAGTCCCATCAGCATGCGGATCGTCGTCGTCTTGCCCGCGCCGTTCGGGCCGAGGAATCCGAAGAAGCAGCCTCGCGGCACCGAGAGACTCAGGCCGTCGACGGCAGCCTTATCACCGTAAACTTTACGCAATTCGCGTATTTCAATGGCGGACGTAGCGTCAGTCGTCACAGTGCTTTGTATTGTATCTGGAGTCGCGGCTCTGAAACGGAGCACGATTTGGAGACGAGGCCGCGGCCGTGAGGGAGCGGCTGTAGCCGGGTCCCTTGCCAGTACACTTTTGAGAGTCGACTGGAAACCTGCTACAACCGCTCCCTGACCGTCGCAGCTCCGTTTCCAGGTTTTCCCTAGAACGATTCGTATTGCAGCCGCACCGTCGCGGGCGTCATCACGCTCAAATAAGGCGGCGGGATCATCAGCCGGATCGAGTTCTCGACAATCTCATACCGCGCCGCGCCAAATCCGACGTGCTCGCCATCCAGGTGCCGGTCGAGCTTGCAGCCTTCAATCGGCTCCACTTCCAAGCTGGTGGATTCCAGCACGTGCACCCCGCTCATCTTGTGCAGCGTGTTGAACACGACGCCCGCAAAATACTTCAGATAGCGCGAGGAGGTGAGGCCCTCGCATAACACGATTGCAAAGTGGTCTTCCAGCAGATTCGCATGTCTGGCGATTTCAATATCGCCGCCGTAATTCCGCACCCGGCTGATCAAAGCGAAACTGGTGACGTATTCGCGGCCGTTCACGCGCACGCGAAACTGATGCAGCGTTCGGCCGACCTGCTCGAAGGCATACAGCCAATAGGCGTATTTTCCCAGGATCGATTTCACCCCCGGGCTCACGATCCGCACGATCCGGGCGTCCAAACCCGCTCCCGCCATGCACAGGAACAGGCGCGGCCCCGACTCCGCAACCATCCGCCCGAGCGAAATCGGGATCGGCGTGCAGTGCTTCAGCAGTTCCGCCGCGCGCACCGGATTGTTGCCCATCCGCAACTCGTTGGAGAGAACGTTTGCCGTGCCGAATGGCAGAATACCGAATGGCACCTCCGTCCCGGCCACGCCGGCGACGGCTTCGTTAATCGTGCCGTCGCCGCCAGCCACCAATATCATTGCCGCGCCTAGGGCCATGCATTCAGAAACGACGCGCCCGGCGGTTTGCGGACCGTCCGTCGGGACGGAATGCACGTCGGGCCATTCCTGGCGCACCACGTCGAGCGCTCGCGCGAACAGCTCCGGGTGGCGCAGCATTTTGCCCGCCTGCGGGTTGTAGACGACATAAACCGGGCGTTGAGTCGGGATAACCAATTGCTCCCTTCGGTACGATTATAGAGACCTGAGCTATGGAGCTTGTCCCTATGGACCCCGTTTCCAACGAGATCGCCACCCTCCGCGCCGAGTTAAGGCGCCATGAGCGTTTGTATTACGTCCTCGATGCGCCCGAAATCACCGACGCCGAATACGACGGCATGATGCGGCGGCTCAAAGAGCTGGAAGACGCACACCCTGAGTTTGACACGCCGGACTCGCCCACGAAACGGGTGGGCGGCGCCGTGCGCGAGGGATTCGTCAAAGTTCAGCACTCTTCGCCGATGCTCAGCCTCGACAACGCCTTGAATGAAGGAGAGTTGGCCGACTTCGACAAGCGCGTCCGCGATCTGTTGTCCGGAGAAGCTTACGGCTACGTCGCCGAGCTGAAACTCGACGGTCTCTCGATGGCCGTTCAATACGAGAACGGCCGCCTCAAGCAGGCCATCACGCGCGGAGACGGCCAGGTGGGCGAGGACGTTACCGAAAACGCCCGGACCATCCGAAGCCTGCCGCTCACCGTCGATAGTTCCTGGCCTAAGTTCGAAGTGCGGGGCGAGGTGCTCATGTCGCGGACCGCCTTCGAGCGGCTGAATGCAGAGCGCGCCGAGGCCGGCCTCGAACTTTACAAGAACCCGCGCAACTCCGCCGCAGGCTCGCTGCGAATGCTCGACACGGCGCAGACCGCGTCGCGCAAGCTCGATTTCTTTACCTACTTCCTGCTGGTCGACGGCCAGCCCGCGCTGCCGAGCCACTGGGAGAATCTCGAACGTCTGCGCGCTCTCGGTTTCAAAGTAAACCCGAACGTGGTTCGCGCCGCCGGGCTGGACGATCTGCTGGCCTTCTGCCGTGAGTGGGGCGAGCGCCGCGAGTCGCTTTCCTACGAAATCGACGGAGTCGTGGCCAAGGTGGATTCCATCGAGCAGCAGATCCGCCTGGGCTGGACTGCCAAAAGCCCGCGTTGGGCCATCGCTTTCAAGTTCACCGCGCGCCAGGCGGAAACGGTGCTCGAGAACATCGAGGTCCAGGTGGGCCGGACGGGAGTGCTGACGCCGGTCGCCCGTCTGCGCCCCGTAGTAGTCGGTGGCGTCACGGTCTCGAACGCGACGCTGCACAACGAAGACGAGATCGCCCGGTTGGATCTGGCCATCGGCGACACGGTAGTGATCGAGCGCAGCGGAGACGTCATACCGAAGGTCGTCGAAGTGGTCAATCGCCCAACGGATCGGCGGCTCTTCCTGATGCCCGACGCCTGCCCGGTCTGCGGCAGCGCCGTAGTGCGAGCGGAAGGCGAGGTCGCGCGCCGCTGCCTGAATTCGAGCTGTCCGGCGCGGCTCAAGGAATCGTTGACCCACTTTGCCTCGCGCAGCGTGATGGATATCGACGGCATGGGCGAGGCGCTGGTCGAGCAACTGGTTGACAGAGGGATCGTAAAGAGCATTGCCGACATTTATGCGCTAACGCTCGACCAACTGCTGGAACTGGAGCGTATGGGTGAGAAGTCGGCATCGAAGATCCTGGCAAACATCGAAGCCACGAAGCGGCGCCCCGTCGCTCGTCTGATCTCCGGGTTGGGGATCCCCTTTGTAGGAGAGCGGACCGCGCAAATCCTGGCCGATTCTTTTGGAGGTGTCGATGGGCTGCTGCAAGCTGGCGAGGCGCAATTACAGACGGCCCCGGAGGTTGGTCCGAAGGTATCCGAAGCTATCCTCAAATTCTTTGCCGAGCCGCACAACAAGGAGCTCGTCGAACGGCTGCGCTCGGCGGGCTTGCAATTTGAGGGCGAGATTCGCAACACTACGTCATTTGGGCCTTTGACGGGTATGACATTTGTCCTCACGGGAACGCTGCCTACACTGTCTCGCGAAGAAGCCAAGGGTAAGATCGAGGCCGCCGGAGGTAAAGTGACGGGTTCGGTCAGCAAGAAAACATCGGCCGTGATTGCCGGCGAGGAAGCCGGTTCCAAGTTGAACAAAGCCAGAGAACTCGGCATTGAAATATGGGATGAGCCGCGCCTGCTAGATCGCCTCGGCGGCATGGAGCCGTCCACGCCGGCCGGAGCGGCTGAATGAAGAGCTTCCTCGCGGTGCTGTCCGCATTAGGTCTGCCCGGTCTTTTCCTGATGGCGATTATCGATGGCGCGGGCATCCCGAATCCATCGGGGCCGGACGTTATCCTGCTGCTCTACACCTCCAACTTCCCGCAACATTGGTGGATGGCTGCGCTCTGCGCGGTCGCCGGGTCGCTTCTCGGATCGCTGTTTCTTTTCGAGGTTGCGCGCCGGGGCGGCAGCAGATACCTCGAAGAGAAACTGAGTACGGGGCGAGGCAAGACGTTCCGCGACTGGTTCCGGCATTACGGCCTGGTCACGGTGTTCATCCCCGCGCTAGTGCCGATTCCCATGCCGTTGAAGGCCTTCGAAATCTGCGCCGGTGCGCTCGGCGTGTCGCGCACGGCCTTTCTCATCACCTTCGCCGGCGCGCGCATTCCGCGCTATTTGGCGCTCTGTTGGATCGGGCGCGGATTGCACGAGGAACCGATGAAGTTCCTGAAAGCGAACTCGCTGAACTTCGTCTGGATCGCCTTGGGAACGCTGTTGTTCTGCATCCTGCTGGTCAGGATCTCCGACCGCTATCGCAAGCCGCGCGAGGATTAGCATCGCGAAGTGGAGCGGGTGTGCGACATTGAACGGGACGCGGGCGCGATCGCGTGGCAGAGTGGCCGAAAGCCGAACGTACGGGCACGCAAGGCAGCGTGGGGCAGCTTGGCAAGCTGCGGCCGATTGGCAATCGGCCAACAGGCGCCTTGGCGCGGGTCGGCGGCGGTAGGCAACCGCTGCGCAGGCTGCCAGGCTTGCCCGTCGGCGCTGGCAGCGGTTCCACTTTCACGTCGCCACCGCGCTGGAGAGCCGCCCTCCAACACAACCGGATATGATGCTTTAGTGGTTACCATCAAACATTGCTTCTTGGGATTGCTGACGTGCGCTATGCTCGCTCCCGCAAACGCTCAAACCGCGCCGGTCCGCGTGGCCATCGCGGGCCTGGTGCACGGCCATGTGGACGGATTCCTCCGCGCCGCCAAAGGCCGCGCTGACATCCAGATCGTCGGCGTCTCCGATCCCGATGCGGCTCTACGGCACAAATACGCTACCAAGTTCGGTCTGCCTGAATCCATTTTCTTCACCGACTTGCAGACCATGCTCGATCAGTCCAAGCCGGAGGCGGTGGCCTCGTTTACGAGCACATTCGACCATCCGGCCATCGTCGAAGCCTGCGCCAAACGCAAGGTCCACGTGATGATGGAGAAGCCTCTGGCCGTGGACATGGCGGGCGCGCACGCCATCGAGCGGGCGGCGAAGCAGGGCGGCATTCAGGTGATCGTGAACTACGAGACTACTTGGTACCGCAGTCACGGCGCGATGTGGCAGCTTCTGAAGCAGCAGGCCGCCGCCGGCGAGATCCGCAAGATGGTGGCCATGGATGGGCACGAGGGACCGAAGGAGATCGGGGTCGGGCCGGAATTCCTGAGCTGGCTTACGGATCCGGTGAAGAACGGCGCGGGCGCCCTGTTCGATTTTGGATGTTATGGCGCCAATCTGATGACGTGGCTGATGGACAACCAGCGGCCTATCGCAGTCACCGCCATGACGCAAACGATCAAGCCCCAGATCTATGCGAAGGTGGACGACGAGGCGACGATTCTGATCGAGTATCCCAAGGCTCAGGGTATCGTGCAGGCGTCGTGGAACTGGCCCTTCGGCCGCAAGGATTTCGAGGTGTATGCCGCGAAGGGTTATGCGAACGCGGTTGGGGGCGACACGCTGAAAGTGCGTCTGCCCGGCATGAAGGCGGAAGAACTGCGGACGCCGCCGGAACTCCCCGAGATGGAGCGCGACTCGATCGCTTACCTCGCCGCCATCGTACGGGGGAAACTGAAGCCCACCGGGCTGTCATCGCTCGAAAACAACGTGATTGTGACGGAGATCCTGACCGCTGCGCGGGAGTCCGCAAAGACGGGCAAACGCGTCACGCTGCGTTAAGAAGAGCCGCCCCTGGGAACGCCGATCTCCAGATCGGCATTGAACGCCCGCGTAATCGCCGGCTCAAATGCGAATTTGAATAACCGGCAGGCAGTTGCCGACGTGCGAAGCGCGAACCGGACTGAGCCGATCCGGAGATCGGCGATCCCAGGGGCGCGCGGGCGCCATCCCCGCTCACTCCGGCGTGGAGGGGGTCTCCATCTCGATTTCGGCTTCGACGTGAACGGGGAAGTTGACCGAAGCGGCGATGAAGCAGCAGCGGTGGGCGTCCTCGTGCAGTGCCTGGGCGCGAGCATGGTCGGACTCGGGCGCCAGCAAGACGCGCGGCCGCAGGGTCGCCTCGGTGAATGCACCGGTCCCATCCGGATTCAGGCTGAGCACCCCGCAGGCGTCGTCCCGGTAGCCTGTGACAACGACGCCCGAGTTCGCGCACAAGTGCAAGTACTACAACATGTGGCAGGCGGAAAGGCTGGCGACCAGCAGTTCCTCCGGGTTGTAGCGCGAGGCGTCGCCTCGAAAGGCCGGGTCGGACGATCCCGGCAGCACCGGCTTCCCGGCGATGCTGATGGTGTGGTCGCGCCGGTATCCGGAATAAGAACGGGTGCCCTCGCCGTCATTGCCGCTCCAGACGACTTCGACCTTGTATTCGTGCGGCTTCACGATATACCTCCACACCGATTGGATGAGTGTGGCCGCTTCGCGGGAGCATTTCTCTCCAACGGAATGGATGCCCATTTCCGGGAGCACAATGCGGGGTGCGAAATCAGTGTGAGATCGACAACCCGCTTGCCGCAATCACGATTCCAGTAGCAGCTCCGGCAATAGCCACGAAAAAGAAAGCGGATCGTTTGCTGAGGATCGCCAGCGAGCAGAAGACGATCGCCAGTTCGAGGAAGACCTCCCCAAAATGGAAGCGTAGGGCGCGATGCCCGCTCATGGCGCTCTCCGCCTCAAGTTCCTCCGCCTTCTTCTTTATCTCCTCGCCGTCCTTGATGTACTTCTCGAGGTTTGCGGTATATTTTTCAACCGTCTTTGCCGCCTTCTCGCCGGGCATCTGAGCGAGGATATCCCGCGCCACGTCCGACTGATAGCGGCGCAGTGACTTGGCTTGGTAGTAAGCCCACTGGTCCGAGGCCTTCTGTTGAGCGAGGAGTTCCTCTGTGGTCTCGATGTGACCGGATACGGCCACTACCGCGAGACAGGCGGCGATGATGGCCATCCCGGCGCCAGTTCTGCGGGAGAAGGAGTCGTGCGCGTGGTCGGCGTGTTCGTGCAGTTCTTCGTTTACGGACATAGATGCTCCCAGGGGCGGTTCTCAAGTCAGCGGCAATTCCCAGATCCGCGGGCGCGAGGCTACTCGGACTCCGAGCCGCCTGGACGCCGAAATGAACCAATGCCCGAGTAACTGCATGGTACCCCAGCCCGGCGGCCGGTCGCGGCGCTCCAGGCTAGTGCTTCGAATCTGCCTGTCGCATCGCTTCGCGGAGTTGCCGCTCCGACTCGGCGCTCCAATAGGCGCAATCCAGTTGCAGGAAGACCGAAGTGTAGGGCACCGTCATGTTCGTCTTGACGATGAGAACCTTGAAGGTACGCCCAGCCTCGTCCAGCCTCTGGATGATCTCTTCGTGCGGCAACGCGTTCGCCTCTTGGCCTTGCAGCAGCTCCTTGAGCTGGGACCGGTACGCCGAGACTCCGGGCGCTCCCGATTCCGCGACGAATTCGAGCTCCCGGTCGATGAGCACGTTCGGCCTCACGTGCTTCGATGCGGCCAGGCACTCAAGGACCTCCCGCAGCACTTCGGCCTGACCCGCACCGGCCACGAGAGTCTCAATACCCGGATTGGATTGATCGGGATAAGCCGCGTCGGCCACGACGATCCAATTGCGGTGGCCTAACAGCGGGAGGCGCGCATTCAGCGTTTCTTTCCAGTTCATGGTAGAGGAGTGCTCCGAAGGATTGGATGCTTGCCGGAAGCCGGCGGGAACGCGGCCGTACTCGTGGCCCGCGCGATGACACCGGGAAGAACGGAAGGTGCGTTTACTTTGCCCCCCATTAGCTTACAACGACGGCCGCAGGGGAGAAGTTGAGGCGGGTCCGGAGCATCGACGCCGGGGTACGGTCGAGACTGTGCGGGCAAGCGTGGCCTCTTTATGGCAGTGGGGTCAGCTGCAACTACTACCAAAAGGTGAAGAATATAGTATGTTGCTAGTATCGGATGCGGGCCGGAACCTATTACTCTGCGGATTAGTATACTACAGTGTGAAGAAAAGAACCGTGCGAGCATAAGATGCCCGTAAGATATTGAAAGTGAATGGGATGCGCGCCCGCTGCGCCGGAAGACCGATCTTGAGATTACCTGCCAACATAGTACTAAAGTCCCAGTTTCAAACGAGCATAAGTACAATATCTAAAGATAGTTCATAAAGTCCTGGAAGCTAAATATAAAGCTTGCCATACTAGGCAGGACTCGAATTCCAAACGTGTGAGGCGATTGGACACGGGTTTTGCCAGCGGCAAGAGCGTTGGTAGCTTCTTCTGAGGAGGAGAAACTGAATGAGATTAGCGTTGTTGTGCGCTCTGCTTGTTTGCCTCGCCGTTGGGGCGCAGGCCAACATGATCGTTTTCAATAACGGGTTCCAAGGCACCCCCCCACCGGCAACTTATCAAACCTTGACTTCCGGAGCCCACTTGGGACCCTGGCTGGTTGGCGGGTCGGGTATCGACTGGATCGGTGGTTACTGGCCAGCAGAGGACGGCAACGGCAGCGTTGACTTGTCGGCGCTGAACGCCGGATATATCAGCACGGTTCTGCCCACCGTCGCAGGCGAGGAATACATTCTTAAGTTCTGGCTGGCGGGTAATCCCGACGGCCCGGGCGACAAAACGGTGCTTGTCACTGCCGGCAACCTGATTGAGCCTTTCACGTCCTCCGGTCCGGGATTGGATTGGACGTTACAAACGGCTACTTTCACGGCGGACGGGAACGACCTGCTCACGTTTAATTCCCTGGCTTTTAACGCCTATGGCCCGGTGATCGACGCAGTAACCGTAGAATTGGTCACTCCCGAACCGGCTTCCATGCTGATGGCTGGCGCGGGTCTGCTCGCGGTCGGCGGTCTGTTGCGGCTGAGAAGGCGCGGGCGGAAGTAGTTTCAATTCTAGTCGAGACCCGGGCAAGGTATCCGGCTCTGGTTCCGTATCCTCTGGTTGGACCTTGTTCCACTGTGCTAAGCACTAAGTACATCTCTAGCATGGCGCTGCGGTGGGAGAACCTTGACAAAGTTTTTGATTGTGTGGAGTCTTAACGTGAAGCATTCGATTTTCGTTCTTGCGCTTGTCGTCCTGTCGTTTGTGGTAGGTGTCTCCCCTGCTGCCGCCAGTACTGTTCTATATGACAACGGCCCTTACAACGGCGCTACCGACGCCTGGACCATCAACCTGAGTTATTCGGTTTCCAACTCGTTCAGCTTAGCGAGTGGGGGAACCGCCACGGGGGCGACTTTCGTCCTGTGGGCGTTCCCTGGAGATGCCTTAACGAGCGTCGGCTGGTCCTTCGGCTCGACTCCTGGCGCTACCGATTACGCGTCCGGTACCGCTTCCTCACCAATCCTAACCGGCTTGGGCACCAATGATTTTGGATACAATCTGCAGTCGTACGACATCTCGTTTCCAGATGTTTCCTTGCTGGCCGGGACGACGTACTGGTTCACACTCCAAAATGCGTCCGTTCTCAGCGGAAATCCTATTTATTGGGATCAGAACGATGGTCCGGCCGCGGCATGGGAAAGCGCTTATGGAATCCTGACTCCCTCCAACCCCGGCGGTATGGCCTGCAATGGCGCCTGCACCTACTCCGAGGCGTTTCAGATTACGGGTGTTGGCGGGAGCCCAATTCCTGAACCGGCCAGCTTCGGATTGTTGGGCTTGGGCCTAGTCGGCATGGCTGGTTTCCTTCGCCGGAGAATCAACCGCTAATTCTTGTCTGCTAGCGGCCATCGAGTGGACGCAAGGTGGCTTCCCCGCCAATGCGTTCCAGGTGCAAGCATTTGTGAACATCGGACCCCGCTTCACGGTGGGGTCCGATGTCGTTTGTACCAGTCATGATGCTGCGGGTGCCCCCTCTCTGTTCCGCGAAATGTCCGGGCGGGCAAAGGCTGCCGCCAGCGAAGTCCTTCTCCCGATCACACTCGGTAGCGCGGCCACAAGCATGTCATCGCGGCAGTTTCGCATATCCAGGGCAGCGGGACTAGCGAGGCGCGACAAAGCAACACCTTTCGTCGGTATTGATTCCTTCCCGCATTGACCCGCACCGTCCCGTGCGCCTATCTTGGACCATGGACCGTCGCAGCTTTTTCACCTCCACGGCCGGCGCGTTTGCAGCGGCCGCTTTTCAGGGGGACTCGATCGCGCGTGCCCAGTCCGCAGTCGCGTCGGTTTCCGGTCGTCCCGCCGACACAGTCGCCCGGGATGAAGACTTTTGGATGAATGTCCGCCATGCGTTCACCGTCGATCGCAACATGGTGAACCTCAACAACGGCGGCGTCTCTCCGGCGCCCAAGATCGTCATGGACACCGAGGTGCGCTACCTCGAGATCGAAAACCTGAGCCCGTCGTATTACATGTGGAACGTGCTCGATCCCGGCATCGAGACCGTTCGCCGCAGGCTCGCGCGCATGTTCGGATGCGACCCCGAAGAGATCGCCATCACGCGCAATGCCAGCGAAGGGTTGGAGATCGTCCAACTCGGCATGGAGTTGAAACGCGGCGACGAGGTCATCACCACCAACCAGGACTACCCGCGCATGATCACCTGCTGGCAGCAGCGCGAGCGGCGCGATGGCATCGTGCTCAAGCAGTTGAAGTTTCCGGTGCCGCCGCCGAGCATGGATTACCTGGTGAAGATCTTCGAGGACGCGATTACGCCGCGTACGAAGGTCATCCACGTCTGCCACATCACGAACCGTACGGGCCAGATCTTCCCGGTAAGGAAGATCTGCCAGATGGCGCGCGCCCGCGGAATCGAGGTCGTGGTGGACGGCGCGCACGCCTTCGCGCAGTTCCCGTTCAAGCAGGAAGACCTCGATTGCGATTACTACGGAACGTCGCTGCACAAATGGGTTCTAGCGCCCATCGGCACCGGCATGCTGTACGTGAAGAAGCCGAAGATCGAGAAGATCTGGCCGATGATGGCGGCGCCGCCGGAGATGAACTCGAACATCCGCAAGTTCGAGGAAATTGGAACGCACCCGGCCTCGCAGCGCAACGCCATCACCGAGGCTCTGAACTTCCACGACAGCATCGGGCCGGAACGCAAGGCCGAGCGATTCCGTTATCTGCGGAAGCGCTGGTCGAACCCGTTACGGGATCTGCCCGGCGTGAAGATCCTGAACAGTGAGGATCCGGAGCAGTCGTGCGCCATCGGCTTTATCGGCGTGGACGGCTTCGAGGCTCCCAAACTGCAGAACTACCTGTGGTCGAAGCATCGCATCTGGACCGTCGCCATCGTTACGCCTGACGAATACCAGGGTTTGCGAATCACGCCCAACGTCTACACAACGCTGGAGGAGATCGACACGTTCACCGAAGTGATGACCAAGATCATCAAGGCGGGGTCGATCCCGGCGTAAAGTCCGTCGTGGGGCGGCGCCGCGTGGTGGGGCAGGCTTTAGCCTGCGCGGGGCTTCAGCCCCGCACATTACTTGCTCGGCGGAACCACTAGTGTGACTCTCCCCGTCGCCGCCCATTCGGCGCCGCGGGTAAAAAGTGTGATGAAGGTCGGGGTCTGCACGGCCGGCCCGTCGTGGCCGAGCATATCGGCGTAGACGCGGCCTTTGCCATAGTCAAGCGTCCAAAGCATCGGTTCCGCTTTGCCGGGACCGGGTATCGGCTGGTGCGCATTGACGTACAGCGAGTGGTCATCCCACGCCGTGGCCAGAATATGGCAGCAGCCTTCGGGCTGCCACTTCAGGTTGGCGTACAGTTCGTCTTTAGGCTGCAGCATCTTGGCCGGAAGTCCACGCGTGATGGGATGATTGGAATCCGCGATCTCCACTGTAAAATCGTGCGCCGCGGAATGATGGCCAGCTCCGGGGCGCCAATTGCCGCCCGAAAGCTTCTCGAATTCGGTCCAGCCGTCGAAGGCCGCGGCGGAGAAGTGATACAGCACCAGGCCCTTCCCACTCTTCACGAATTCCAGCAGCGCATTGTCGGCGCGCTCGCCGAAGCGCAGCCCCGGCCTGCGCCAGTCGGCGTAATTGAGCACGACGAGGTCGTAGGGCGCCAGCGTCTCGGGACCGGCTCCGCGGAACTCTTCCACGGTCCGTACTTCGAAGCGCCCGGTGTCTTCCAGCGCTTTCCGGAGCAGTGGGTTGACTGTCCTCCAATCGTGGCCGTTCTGCCCGCTGACGATCAGCGTCTGAATCTTGGGAACGGAAGGTGTGGGCGTCTGGGCGAGCAGCCCGATTGAGAGAGCGAGTAGGGTGGCAATGGCGCGCATAGAGAATTCCTGAGTAAGTGGACGATTCGGGCGCACGAATGCGCCGTGCCCATTCTATAAGACTCAGGACTCCGGAAATGCGCCGAATTGTGGGGCAGACCCCCAGGTCTGCGCGGGTCCCCCTGGACCCGCTTCCGGGAAGGAGTTCAACTCAGCAAGTCGAAGAGGCCGACGTGGGCGTCGGCCGCAGACCTGGGGGTCCGCCCCACTTTTCAGCCTCGGGGAGTGAAGACGAGCGACGCCGAGTTCATGCAGTAGCGCTGGCCGGTCGGTCGTGGACCGTCGTCGAAGACATGGCCCAAATGGGCGTTACAGCGAGCGCACTCCACCTCGTCCCGTGGAATGCCAAGGCTCAGATCCGTCCCGATGCGGATGTTCTCTTTCGCAATCGGCGCCCAGAAACTCGGCCAGCCGGTTCCGGAGTTGAACTTCGTTTTCGAATCGAACAGGACCGTCCCGCAGCAAACGCACGAGTACAGTCCGTCGCGGTGGTTGTCGTGGAAGGCGTTCGCAAACGCGCGTTCGGTGCCCTTTTGCCGCGTGACCGCGTATGCGGCGGGCGTGAGCTGCTTGCGCCATTCGGCGTCGGTTTTGACGACCTTCTCCATTTCGATGACTCCTGTCTTGTTCCCTTTGGCGTCGAATTGGGCGATCTTGACGGTCTTTTGCGCGGCACGCAGCAGCCCGCCGAGGCTGCCGGCCGCAAAGAGACTCAGCGCGAAGCGCCGGTTCATGCCTGAATGTGTGCGCGTCATGTAGATTCTCGTTTCAAAGTGTCGTCGTGCTGCATTTCACGGTGCCTGTCACAGCGGAATCGATCTCCCAACGCCAGCGGCGCGAAAGTCACAATCGCACGGCCAGTGCGACTCGCCGCCGGTTGTGGCGCACGCTTTAGCGTGCAGTGCCGGCACTCCTGCCGGCATAGTCCGGACGTCGACATGAGTGTCGACGCTGCACGCTAAAGCGTGCGCCACAAGGCGCCGTCGAGATCCCATCCCTATGAGTGGCCACAGGGCCATGGCGACTCCCTCACCGCTCGCGGCTCCGATCCGTCTACAGCGAAAACCTCACTCACTTCTTCTTCTTCAGCAACTCCGGATATGCTTTCTTGAGCTTCTCGAGCTTGGGGATCGAGTTCGCAACCACGTACGGGTTGTACGGATGGAGCTGCACGTAGTGCTGGTGGTAATCCTCGGCCGGATAGAAGGCCTTGAATGGAGATACCTCGGTCACGATGGGCGCTTTGAAGGTCTTCGCCTCGGTCAGTTGCTGAATGTAGGCGCGGGCAATCTTCTCCTGCTCGGCATCCTTATACCAGATGGCGGAGCGGTACTGGTGGCCCCAGTCCGGCCCCTGGCGATCCTTGGTTGTCGGGTCGTTCGCCACGCTGAAGAACACCTTGAGAATGGTGCCGTATGTGATCTTCGATGGATCGTACGTGATCCGGATCGACTCGGCGTGGTTGGTCCTGCCCGAACCGACGATCTCGTAATGCGCGTCCTCGGGCTTGCCGCCGGTATAGCCTGAGGTGACGTCGCTCACGCCGGCGAGCTGCTCGAAGACGGCCTCCGTGCACCAGAAGCAGCCGCCCGAAAGAACCGCCGTCTCCTTTCCCGTTGAGGTTGACGGCGCCTGGTCCACGGCTGGGGAGGGGAAGTGCGCCAGGTCGACTGCGGGCAGTTGGGTGCATGCACCGACGATCAGCGTCAGCGCGGTTAGAGCCGCGAAGAGCGCGGGTCTGCGTCCCGCTGCCAGAGATTCCGAATTCATAGTGACTCCGCTTTTTATGGATGCTTGTTTCACGTTTGTGTATTCGCAATCCTCCGGAGAAAGTAACGGTTGAGGGCCCAATCCGAGCCCGACGGTCTGGATTAGAGAGCTTGCGGCTGTTCGGCAGAGATTTCCATACGACTGGCGGCCTGTTCACCCGCAACGATGAAGACAAGGCACCCCTCCCCCCCAGCACAGAACCGCGAACGAAGAGAGCAACATGCCCACTTTGGTGGGTCCAAACGGAAGAGGAACTGGGTGGGGCGGCATAGCGGCAAAACCGAAGAAAGACTAATTCCGTAAAGTGCTGAATCTAAACAACCACCGCCTAAAGGCGGTGGGTTGGGTTCCGACTGAAAGTCGGTTTGCGGCTGAAGCCGCCTGAAGGCCGCCCGGCTCAGAGCCGGCTCAAGGCTCGCTGGGCGCGGTGATCTTGAAGCCTTGGTCTTCCTCATCCCACTTCTGCGATTCGATGTATTCGCGGATCGTCTTCTCATCCACCGCGCCCACCGTCGCGCAGAAATACCCGCGCGCCCACAGGTGCTGCCCCCAGTACCGCTTGCGCAATTCGGGGAACTCATCCTGTAGCCGACGTGATGATCGCCCCTTGATGTACTGCACCAGTTTGGCCGGCGCCAACTGCGCTGGCGCTGACACCAGCATGTGCACGTGATCCGGCGAGATCGCCCCGCGCACTATCGTCACTCCCCGCGCCTCGCAACTCTGCCGGATCAGATCGCGGGCTCGCTCTGCCACCCGCCCACGCAGTATCTTGTACCGATACTTCGTGATCCACACCACGTGATACTTCAGATCGAAGATCGCGTGCCCGCTCGTGCGATACTCCACCATCTCCCCATCCTCGCAGAAGGAGGCTAAAGCTGACCGCCTGAAAGGCGGTGGGTTTAGACCTGGAAGATGGAACTAAATGGTCTGAGTTTATGTTCCTCAAGAGCGGCCCGCCACGAAGCACCTCGACTCCCCGGTCGCAGCCCTCTCCCCCTCCCAGCACAGAACCGCGAACGAAGAGAGCGGCCCGCCTGGAAGCACCTCGACTGCTCCCCACATTCTATTCCCGGCTCCACTTCGTAGGGCAGTAAGAAAGGGCACACCCGCAGCTTGGTGGTGCTGTGGCAGGTCATCCCAGGGACGCCGGCGCAGTCGTGGTTCTGCCGTATCTGTAAACTGGTGAGAAATCTCAAGATCTCAGCAGCGTCGCCTCACCTCCCCATTCATCGGAGTGTGGAAGTTTTTTCCAAAAAAAATGGCACGCAAATTGCGGTTTGGGTTGACGAATCTACGAGCCCGGCGCTAAGGTAGCAAGTAGGTAGTCAATATCTCTCACGAGATTTGGTTGCCCTGAGTTGTAGGATCCTCGGTAGGCGAGGCGTCCGCGTGGCAAATAGGCCACTGCCCTAAAGCGTCCAAAGATGCTCAAGGGTAGAACAGGAATTCCCGGGTTAAGGGTTTTTCTAATGTGGCTGAGACTGCTGAAGGTCTCTAAGGCGCGCGGTGCTGAAGCTTGGACCAGTGGGGGAATCCGGCCTCAGTAGTATCTTGATACTTCTGGCCATTCTTCCGCTCGAGGGGGAATGGTCTTTTCTTTTCCCCTCTGAGCTTCGCTCGCCTGCAGAAAGGCGGTATGGTACTCGACGATCAGCCTCCCAGTAATACTGGCAGCAGGCGGTTGCCGCAGTGCTGAACCGGTAGGCGAGTTCCTCGCCCAACCGCTTCGGTCCCTGTGGCGCCTCTTGGACACAAGTAGCGCGGACCGAAGGCGGTTTCCCTCCTCCTTCCCCGACATCTTCTGCCTTTAACTGATAACTGCCGCTCTCGCGGCCCGAAAGCCTCCTCCGAGGGGGACGGGGAAGTCGTCTGTTTGTGCACCTTAGCCAGACAGGTGCCTGACCAGGCAACAAGAGCAGGAAGGAGATAATCCAATGGCGAACAAGTTTATATCCGACGCCGCGGTCGAGACGCAGCTCGTTTCCACGTTGGAGATGGCGCCCATCCGCGGCACGGTGGTGAAGAGCAAGTGGCTCCGCAATTTGCTCATTTTTCTGAGTGTAGTCGGCCCGGGCCTGATCGTGATGGTTGCCGATAACGACGCCGGGGCGGTCTCCACCTACATCCAGGCCGGTGCGCAATATGGCACGAGCCTGCTGTGGATCATCCTCTTCCTCTTGCCGTGCACATACTTCATTCAAGAGATGGTCGTGCGGCTGGGCATCGCCACGGGCCAGGGCCACGCGGCAATGATCTATCAGCGGTTCGGGAAGTGGTGGGGCCTCTTCTCGCTGGCCGATCTCGAATTGGTAAATTTCCTCACCCTGGTAACCGAATTCGCGGCCATCGACCTCGCGCTGACGGCGATGGGGATCAGCGCATGGATCGGCGTCCCCCTGGCGGCTCTGGGCTTGATCGTAATTACGGTGACCGGCAGTTACCGCCGTTGGGAGCGGATGGTCAAGATCCTGTGCGTGCTCGACCTCGCATGGCTCTGGGTGGCGTGGAAACTGAGCCCTCCGATGGCGGATATCGGCCGCGGCATGTTGCCCACGATGCCGCACGGCGGGCTGACCGCGAGCTACATCTTCCTGGTGATTGCCATCGTCGGCACCACGATCGCGCCGTGGCAGTTGTTCTTCCAGCAGAGTTGCATCGCCGACAAGCGGCTGCGCTTTAAGGATATTCCGTGGGCCCGGTTGGACACATTCATCGGCGCTTTGATTGTGATTGCTGTCGCCGCGTGCATGATGCTCGCCGGCAACTTCTCGCGAGTCCACGGCTTCACGTTTGTGGATCCAGCCAAGATGGCGAACGATCTCATGCCGATTATTGGCAATGGCTTGCGGCAAGCGCTGCTGCTGTTGATGATTAACGCGGCGATCCTCGGCTCGACGGCGATTTCGCTATCGAGTGCGTGGGCGTATGGCGAAGTGAAGGGTTGGCCGCACAGCCTGGAGCTGCCGCCGAGCAAGGCGCGTGGCTTTTATGGGGTTTACTCCTTGTGCGTTGCGGCCGCGGCGGCGATCGTGCTGATCCCGCGCGCGCCGCTGCAGTTGATCATTCTCGGGGTACAGGTGTTGGCGGGCGTGATGTTGCCGTCAGCCATCATCTTCTTGCAGCTTCTGTTGAACGACAAAGAGTTGTTGGGGGAATACGCCAACAAGCCTTGGAACAATTTCGTGAACTGGACGATCATCGTCATCCTGTTCGGACTTTCGCTAATACTCGCGGCGCAGGTCGCCGCACCAAACCTTTTCCCATCGAATTGAGATGTAAAAACTTAGGAGGATGCGCAAATGGCTACCATGACCTTTCACACCGAAATGGAACTCGATGAGGTTCGAAACAGCAACCGCTGGGTGGTGATTCACCCGCTGGACGACGCGCCCGAGACGAAGGTCGATACCGCGGGTCTGGGTCCGATGCAGATGACCGGGGCAGTGAAACTGTCGCTTCTCAGCCTGCGCGCTTACCTGATCCTGATGCTGCTGCTGGTCTGCTACCGCGTGTTTTGCCAGGCTGGTTTCTTCGGCTGGCACGTGTAGTTGCCGACGCGCAGGCGGTCGCCTGCGAGAAGATGCGGGCCGTTCCCCGATTTGAGAGGGAGCTGCCCAAACTGAGGTGGAAACGATGTCAGATTCGTCTGGCTCTATAGCGGCGGTGAGGGAGCGGAAGATTCGATAGGCGGCGACGCCCTGGTCGAATGCTCCGCTCCCTCACGGCCCCAAGACCGAAATCAATCAATGTAGGTGGAGGGTCGTACCATGCGCCAGAGCTGTCTCTACGGCATCCTGCTGTGTTTTTCCGCCGCCGTCTTCGCCGGCAGCGGTCCGGGCGATGCGGTTCCACCGGAGTCCAGAGTGGCGCCTATCACGCCGGCCCAGCCGCAAGCGGACGCCGATCAACCACAGGACCAGAAATCCGAGCGATGGTCAATTCACTATCAGGCAACCGCCATCGGTCAGACCCACGGTAGTTTCCCCTCGTTATATGAGGGCGCCAACAGTCTGCCGGCGCACAGCGAAAATAGGGTATCGCTCACCACGACGCTGTTCCTGACCTTTCGCTTGAACGACCACTTTGAGTTCGTCGTAAACCCTGAAATTGCAGGGGGCAAGGGCTTCGGCGCGGTCACGGGCATCGCCGGATTCACCAACGGAGAAATCCCGCGCGTATCGAGCGCGACGCCAACTCTCTACCTGGCGCGCGGCTACATGCGCAACACTTTCGCGCTTGGGCCTGAGACTCAATATGTTGAAGGCGACGCCAACCTGACGGCGGGCATGCGCCCCGTACGGCGCTATACCTCAATCGCGGGGAAGTTCGGCCTGTCCGATTTCTTCGACAACAACACTTACAGTCACGATCCTCGCGAGCAGTTTATGAACTGGTCGCTGATGTACAACGGCGCTTGGGACTATCCCGCCGATGTGCGTGGCTACACCGTCGGCGTCATGCAGGAACTCACAATGAAGACGTGGGCCCTGCGTGCGGCGGTGACCGCGGAGCCGACAGCGGCCAACGGTCCGACGCTCGATTACCGCATCGCGAAGAATCGCGGCACCGTGGTGGAGTATGAGCAGCGCTGGGCTGTGCGCGCACACCCTGGAGCGTTCCGCGTGTTCGGATTCCTGAACCGTGAGGACGCGGGCACGTTTCGTCTGACCGAAAGCCAGCCGGGGACGCCTGTTCTCGATCCCACGCGCCGCAACGGCACGGAAAAATACGGCTTCGGTCTGAACATGGAGCAGGAACTGACGCAATACGTGGGCGTATTCGGCCGCTACGGTTGGGCCGACGGCAAGACCGAGGCCTGGGCGTTCACCCAGATCGACCGGTCCTTGAGCGGAGGCGTCTCCATCAAGGGCGGGCTGTGGAACCGGCGCAACGACCATATCGGAATCGGAGCCGTGCGGAACCAGCTTTCTGGCGACCAGCGCAGCTTTCTCGCGCGCGGAGGCATGGGCTTCATCATCGGCGACGGCCGGCTGAACTACCGTCCCGAGGATATCGTCGAGGCTTATTACTCCTGGCGCGCGACCAGGATGCTCGCCCTGACGCTCGACTATCAGCACATCGCGAATCCGGCTTACAATCACGACCGCGGGCCGGTATCGGTGTACACTCTGCGAGTGCACATCGACCACTAGAATGCGGACTCGGCGCAAATGCCGCCGAGGGCTGCTAACGGGCACTCCAACTTCCGAGAACCATCGAATTCGCTCAGGAGGTCGTCCGGACGGTTCGATTCCGAGGGGATGGCGCCCGTCGAACGCTAGAACGCCGGGTCGCTTGTGGAGCGCCGCCCCACCCAGAGGTTCAGAGTTTGGCGACGTTCAAGTGCGCGTCCCAGACTTCCTTTACTGAAGCCAGTTCTTCCCATTTCCAAGTGCGGCCAGTATAAGCGGCATAGCGGCCCAGAATCGCACTCATCGTCGATTCCGCGCCCTGCGCTGCTTCGTTGATAAACCTGCCATTCGTGATGCTGGCAATAAAGTGCTGCTCCTTCATCGCGTCGGCATCGTCGAGCGCGCCCTTGAACTTGCCCACCACGGCCGCCGCCGCATCTTTCACCTGACCGGGATCGCCCAATCCGGGGTATTCCCAGGGTTCGGTGCCCACGATGTTTACTGGCGCGTCGTACTTCGCCATAGACGTGCCCTTGGTGCCGAAGAAACGCATCGCCACGTCCCACGGCGCCTCGCCGAACTGCGTCGAGGCGATGGTGACGTCGATTTCGCCCGGGTAGGTGTAAGTCACGTTGAAGTGACTGGAGCAGTCGCCGCGATCCGTGCGGCCTTTGCGTCCGCAGGTCCCCGAGACCTTTACTGGATGCGCGCCCAGAATCCAGTTGTTGAAATCGATCAGATGGATGTTCTGTTCCACGAGGATGTCGCCGGACAGGACCTTGTCCTGAATCCAGTTGCGCAAACGCCTCTCGCTTGGGGAAGAGTTATCCCAGTCGTTGCGGTCGACCGCCTGGGTCGCGTAGTAGTGAGACAGGCCGCATACGACGTCGCCGAGTTGCCCCTTCCGGATGCGTTCCGCGAGTTGCACGTATGGCGTGGCGTGACGCAGTTGGAAGCCCACCGCCACGCTGGCCTTTGAGCCGACCTTCTGACCTGTCGCGATCACGCTGCGTGCGCCCGGCACGTCCACGGCGACCGGCTTTTCCAGGTAAATGTGCTTCCCACTGGCCGCCGCCTTGGCGAAATGTTCGGGATGGAAATAGGGCGGAGTCGCGATGTGGATTGCGTCGATTTCTTCCGAAGCGCAGAGCTTATCGAGTGAGTCGGGACCGTAGAACAGCTTTGACGAGTCGATCTCCGCTTTGCCGGCCTTCAGGGATGCCTGGTCGATCTTCTGCTTGGCCTTTTCCGTCTGAGCCTGAAACAGATCGCCGAGGGCGACGTACTGCGCCGAGGTGTTCTCGGTAAAGCTCTCGGCGACGGCCGTTCCGCGTCCACCGCAGCCGAACAGCGCCATGCGGACGGTCGAATTGCTTTGCGAACCGCGAACCAGTTCGGGCTTCAGAATGAGCAGGCCGGCCGTGCCAAGGAACGCCCTGCGGCTGGTGGTCAACATTTGCGAAATTCACTCCTTTTCTGCGATGGTCCAGTATGAATGAGCTTCACCTACCAGGGGCGCGAGGTTGGCTGCTCTGTGCGAGCCGGTCATGACCTCGACGACGGCATAAGACCACACACCAGACTACTACTGCCGGGTCAAGGAGAAACTCGCCGCCCGTTGTGGCGCACGCTTCAGCGTGCAGTGGTGGCATTCATGCCGCCATGCTTCCGGACGTCGACATGAATGTCGACGCTGCACGCTGAAGCGTGCGCCACAAGGTTCGGCTTCAATCCGCCGCCTGGAACAGCGTCCAGGGGCCCGGTTTCATATCGATCAGGATGTCTTTCTGCCACGCGAGTTCGGGGTGCTTCGCGAGGTGCTCCTCTGCGATGAATGGAACTCCGCAGGCATGGCCCATCGCCGCCCACAAAGACAACTCTTCGGCCATCTTGCCGTCGGCCACCTTGTTCTGCACCGCGCCCGCGGCTCCGTAAGGCGGCTGCCATGACCCCATGCCGCGCGGCGAGACTTCGTTATGCCCGCACAGTGTCCGCTCGCTGGCGGAGTCTTTGTTGTCGAAGGTGTCGACGTGATCGGCCATGAAACGCTTGGCGGCCCCGGCATCGATCTTGCCTTTGTACTCGACCATCAGAGCTTCCCAGCGCTTGCGGCGCGCGTTCGCGCTGGATCCCATGTTCTTCGAATCGAAGTCGGTCTCGTCGCGAATCAGTTCCGGGTTGAGGGGGTAGTTGCTGCCGACGAAATACCCGTCGCGCGTGCGGTCCAACGTGACGTGCTTCAAGCCCAGTTCCAGATTGCCGATCTCGCCGGTCTTCCGGTCGGCGACCAGCCACGTGTTGGCATACCCGCCGTTGTTGCCCGTCTTCATCAGCTTCGCGAAACTCGTCTATCGACGACGCGTATTGCATCGCTTTGCGCGCGCGAACGCACTCGGGGATTCCGTCGGGATCGAAGCCGTGAAAGCTGCCGATCGTGGTTTCGGCGATCATGATGCCGGCGCCGTTGATCCCGAAATCGTCGCCGCTGTGGATCATCCCGGGAAGCCCGTCCATGATGAAGCGGTGGCCCTTGGCGGGGCGAACGTCGAAGATCACGTTCCAGCGCGCGCCCACCGCGTAATCGGTCCAGCAGTTGTGGGCGAGAACGGGACGCCCATCCGTGGTCCAAGAACCCGTCGCCACGAAGGCGCTGCAATGCTCCGGCGCGGAGTGCTTCGGGTCGTGCTTCTTGTCGTACCACTCGGTGTAATAAGGAGTGAGTTCCTGGTTGGCATTCAACACCACGGCGTCCCACAGGTCGAACTTGACACCCTTGGACGCAGCGCCCTCGACAATGCCTTTGATCTCGTCGCGGTACTCCTGCTCGATGTTCGGCCAGAGCACCTTCTCGGCCGCCTGGCGGAAGAAGTTCCAATCCTTCATCCCATCGTGCGTCATCAGAACCTTTAGGCTCTTGAGCACGCCGTCGATCTCCTGCGCCAGGGCGGCTCCGTGTTGGAAGCCCATCTCCGATGGCGATCCCGAGAGGCGCACGACGATCCATCCGCCGCTCTCGCTGCGGCGCCCAGAAGCGGGAGAGGAAGCCGTGCCGAAGGCCGAGGCACTCAGGGCTACGGCAGGTAAACTCATACAGAAGGTCCGGCGAAGCATGATTGTTTGATTGTAAGGCTTGCTGGCAGGTTTCTGGACGTTCCAGCCGGCAAACGGGTGTGCGATATAAAAGAGGGCGCGGTTGTGGGGCAGCTTGGCAAGCTGCGGCCGATTGGCAATCGGCCACCTGGCACGTTGGCATGACACGGCGGCGGTTGCCAACCGCCGCGCAGGCTGCCAGCCTGCCCCACGGCGCCGGCAGCGGTTCCACTTCTATGTCGCACACTCCCGGCTAACGCGGGATGGCGCAATTCTTGATGGAGGAATGAGCACGATGGCGACTCAGAAGCGCACGGAATTCGACCCCGGCCTGACGCAGCGCTACACGGGGCGCCTGCGCCGGGCCATCAACAAGGACGGTTCGTTCAACGTGCTCCGGCGCGGCGTGAGCCTGCGGGATAAGGGTTTCTACCTGCACTTGATGAGCTCGAATTGGCCCTGGTTCCTTGCGCAGGTGGGATTGGCCTACACGCTGATCAACGTGCTGTTCGCCGCCGTGTATTACTGGATAGGCGTGGAATGGCTGGTGGGCGCTCCGCACGAGACTCGTCTGGACGCCTTCCTGGGCGCCTTCTTCTTCAGCGTGCAGACCTTCACCACCGTGGGCTACGGGCACATAGCGCCCAAAGGGATCCCGACCAGTTCAGTGGCTGCTTTGGAAGCCATGATCGGTCTATTGGCTTTCGCCATCGGCACCGGGCTGATGTACGGGCGCTTCTCGCGTCCTTCGGCGCGGATTGTGTTCAGCCGCCAAATGGCAGTCGCTCCGTTCAATGACGGGCGCGCGCTGATGTTTCGCATCGCCAACGGCCGGCCGAACGTGCTGATGGAATTGGAGGCCTCCGTGATTCTGATGACCGTCGAGGACTCGCCCGACGGCCCGAAGCGCAAGTACCAAGGCGTCCCTCTGGAGAGAGCCAAGGTCTTCTTTCTTCCGCTATCCTGGACGATCGTCCATCCGATCGACGACAACAGCCCGCTGCAGGGACTCGGCCCGGAGGATCTCGCAAAGCTGCAGGCGGAATTCCTGATCCTCATCAAATTCTTCGACGACACGTTCAGCCAGACGGTCCACGCGCGCTATTCCTACACCTTTGAGGAGATCGAGTGGGAGAGTCGCTTCCTGCCGGCGTTCGACATCACCAGCGAAGGCGACCTGGAGTTTGACGTGTCGCAACTCGATCGCATCACGAAGGTGTGAGCCAGGTGCGCGAGGGCGGGCGGCGGAGTCTGTCGGCTCTCAGCTGAGATACGATGTATCGCAGAGAGGTCCAGTGAGATGCCGACGACGATGGTTCATGTTCGCGTAGATGCGAAAGTGAGGGACACGGCGGCGAAAGCGCTGGCCGCGATGGGCATATCCGTCTCCGATGCGGTGCGCATGCTGCTGGTCCGCGTGGCGGCCGAGAAGGCGTTGCCGTTCGAGGTCAGGGTTCCTAATGCGGTCACCATGAAGGCGATGCGGGCTGCCGACAGAGGCGAGGGGAAACGCTACAAGTCCGCTGAAGCTCTGCTGCAGGATCTGGGAATCTAGCCCGTGCGCAATCCGATCAGCGGCGCCCTGTTTCGGCGGGACGTCAAACTTGCGGAGAAGCGCGGCAAGGACATGTCGAAGCTTCGAGAGGCGATTCTGCTGCTCGTAGATGGCGTTCCATTGCCGCCTCGCTATCGGGACCACCCGCTGGGTGGCGATTGGGCGCATCACCGCGACTGCCATCTGGAGTCTGACTGGCTGTTGGTCTACAAGATCGACGGTGAAGACCTCTACCTCATTCGGACTGGGACGCACTCGGACCTGTTCTAGCCGATTTAGGCCCGGCACCACCCGAATTGGACGAGACGGCCCGAAGCGATGCCGGCCGGGGGAACCTCGTACGTTGTACCCAAGTCCAATTTGCGGCACGACCTTTTCCACCTCTTCCTCTTCTCCCGGATCACACCAAGAAGCCCTTCGCTCATCCCTTGTGGACACTTCCGTGCGTATGCCCGGCCTCCAGGGGAGAATGACGGCGCAGGCTGTGGAAGTCGCCGCGAAACGTCGTCACCGTACATCGGAAGCTAGCGACAAGCCACGCTTTGAGGGCACCTGGAGGATTGTCAGCTACCGATAACCCACCGCGATGTCTATGAGACCCACCCTGGACAGAGCGGTTCGTACGATCTATCTATACGCCATTTACCGTTGGTTTTCTGAAGAGCAATAAGTGCACCCGATCCGCAGAGGCCGCCGCAGGTTTCTCCCGCGTAGACGATGGCGCGGTCTCGAGTCCGCGTTGAATCCCACTGCTGAGAATTCGAAGATATGACGATATGGTGGCCGAGGCATTTCTTGCCGTGACTCGGCGGGCTTCGTCCCTGGCGGCGGGGGAGGTGTGCTCATCGCTAGAAATGCGTCTCTTGCCTGCAACTCAGAGATGAGTTCGCAATTGAGCATTGCATCAAACCTCGCATCGAGTTGGATTGGCTTCAGCGCCCGTCTCGTAAAGTCGCGAAGTTCGGATTCATATCGTCGCTGGTCGTGCTTCGGACGTGCACATTCGACCCCCATGTTCGCTAGTGTGGATTCGCGCTGAATTGCGCATCGCGTCCATTTCCACTCGGCCTTGTGCAATCTCAAGATTTCCGAATAGACTTCGTACGCCTCATTGGACTGATTGGCGGCGGCTCCCTCGGGGCGCGACTGGAGTTCTGCATGCCCCACCAGTGCCATGGCCACTACAAGAGTGCTGATCCGACGAAGTGGAGAAGGGTTCACGAGAACGAATCTACCAGGATTGAAGGAGTCAGCGGCAGGCAACTCCGATCGATAAACCGTGTACCGAAGATTTACCCGCTAACCGAAAACCGAACGAGACTGCCGGAGAAGTGTCTACGGAACCCGACGAAGAGGCCGGTTCCCAAAGTCTGATTTCTGACCGCAAATCCGCAGCGATGCTCGCCGGGGAACCAGCAGGTGGCCCCGGAGTCCAATTCCTCAGCCCAATCAGCGAGGTGCGTGAACATGACCCAGCCAGTCACACGCTTTGATAGCAAGGCCGCGGTGCTCGAAGTCCGCAATCTGGCCAAGCGCTACAGCGCCTTCACCGCAGTGCGCGACATGAGCTTCGCGATCCACCCAGGCGAAGTCCTGGGCGTGCTCGGACCGAACGGCGCGGGTAAGAGCACCATGGTGAAGATGGTCACGGGACTGCTGCCGCCCACCAGCGGCACCGTGCTCTTTCGGGGCGTCCGCATCGACGAGTCGCTGGCCGACTACAAACGCTGCCTGGGTTACGTGCCCGAGCAACCCGATCTCTACGCCTTTCTCAGCGGATGGGAATACCTCGAAATGGTGGCGACGCTGCGCCAGATCCATCCCCGGAGGTTCGCCGCCAAGGCCAGCGCCATGCTGGAGGGCTTGAGTCTCTACGGAGCGCGCGACACGCCGATCGGGTCTTACTCGAAAGGCATGCGGCAACGCATCGTGCTGATCGCGGCGCTGCTGCACGACCCGGAATTGCTGGTCCTCGACGAGCCATTTTCCGGCCTGGACGTGACCAGCGCGCTGGTGCTGCGCCGCGTCATCGAACTGCTCGCCGCGCGCCGCAAGGCCATTTTGTTCTCGTCTCCGGTCCTCGAACAGATGGACCGGCTGTGTTCTCATCTCGTCGTTCTCAACCACGGCTCGGTGGTCGCCTCCGGCACGCTGGCCGAGGTTCACCAGGGCTTCGCCGGGCTTGGCCTGGAAGCCGGATTCATGCAGCTCACGGAGCAAGTCGATGCCGATCGAGTCGCTAACAACATCGTCGATGCGGTCACTGCGGCGATCCAGTAAGCGCCTGTTGCGGCGCATCGCCGTGCGCCGCCGCCGGGTCTCGCGGACGCCGTTTGCACGCCTGGTCTCGCATTTCATCATGCGCCTGACCGGCAGCGAGGACTCGTCCGGAGAGAGCAGGATCGGCAGCGGGGCTTTGCTCGGTCTATTGGCGGCCCCGGGCGCGTTCCTGTGCTTCCTGCTGCTCGACAACTACTCCACGCTGATGAGTTGGTTCCGCGGAACGCTGAACGAGGATCTGTTCGTGACTTCCGCGGCCGACAAATTCCTGTTCATCTCGGCGGCCATGGCTGTCACCGGTATCGTGACGGTGCTCAAGTGGGACCGCATCCTGCCCGACGCACAGGACTTCCTGAACCTGGCTCCGCTGCCCGTGCGTCCGCACTCGATCCTGCTGGCTAACGCGGTGGCGATCGCTCTCGCCGTGCTCGTCTTTTCGGTGACCGTCAGCGCCATCCCGAGCTTTCTGTTCCCGATGATTATCTGCGCCGCGTCGGACACCACCATGGGCGGATTTGCGCAGTTCGTCGCCACCCACGCGTTTTGCGTGGTCCTTTCCTGCATCTTCACTTTTTGCACGGTTTTCGCCGTTCTGGGGACCATCTCCGCAGTCCTGACACGCAATGCATTTCGGGCGATCTCTTCAGCATTGCGCGCCGTTGCATTGATCGCCTTTCTGACGCTGCTGTTGAGCGGATTCGCGGGACCGCAGCTCTTGCACGAGGTCACGGCCAGACCCGGGTCGCCGTTGCATTGGCTGCCTTCGCTCTGGTTCGTAAGCCTGTATCAATGTCTGCAACACCGCGCCACGCCAGCCCTGTCGGCGATGGCGCGCCTGGCCTGGCAAGGCATGTTCGCGGCGTTTGGGGTGATGCTGGCCGCTTACGCCATCGGCTACCGCCGCCGGTTCGCGGCCGTGCTGGAGAGCGGCGGGCGGTCGTCGCGGCGGCAGGGCGAGCGCATCCTGATTGGCGCGCTCGATCTCTTCGCTCCGCGTGCCGCCGGTTTCGGACGCGCCAGCTTCCGCTTTGTCGTCCGCGCGCTGATGCAGAACGAGGAGCATCGCTTGTGCCTCGCCGTCGCAGTGGGGCTCGGATGGCTGCTCGCGGTTCAGAGCGTGGCCGGCGCTCATGCCGCAACTGATGGGCTTCCAGCGATTGGCGTGCTCGCGGCACCCCTCACGGCAGCGTATCTGTTGATCCTGGGCCTGCGCGTCGCGCTGGAGATGCCCGTCACGCTCCCGGCCAACTGGGCCTTCCGTATTGTCCTGGATCCTAAGGAGAACGAGACCGCCTTCATCGCCCGGCGAGTGATGTACGCCTTTCTCGTGCTCTTCGTGCTCGCGCCGTGTCTCGCCTTTTCGCTTTGGCGTCTGCGCCCCGGCGTAGCGTTGTTGCACACGCTCTACGTGCTGTCGCTGTCCGCGTTTCTGGTTGAACTCCTGCTCGCGGACTATCGCAAAATGCCGCTGGGCTGTCCAACTCCGGGCTTCCGCCAGAACCTGCTGATGCTGTGCCTGCTCCAGCTCTTCTATTTCCTGGCATTCACGCGGTTCGGCGCCGCGAGCGAGCGCTGGATGTTTGGGAATCCGTGGCGCTTCACTCTGGTTCCGCTCGTGCTCGGCTCGTTGTGGTTTGCGAACCAGTACCGGCTACGCCTGGAGTTGCAAGAGGGAGACAGGGAATCCGGCATGGCGTTCGACAACCCTCTGGACCCCGCGATGGAGCGGTTGAAGCTGTTCGAAGAGTAAGCGGCTTGTGGGACAGACCATCGCTATGCGTGGTCTGGTACACCAGGCTAAGCCTGGCTGATCTTGTGAATTGAAAGGAATTCACCATGCAAATTGCTCATTCGTGCATGTAGCGGAACCGGAGCGAGTCGGGGTAACCCGGCTGGTGGAAACTGGGGAAGCAAACCTGTGAGCCGTAGTGTAAGCAAACCCGATTCGGCCTCGTGACGCTAATGAAGGTGGCCAGTCCTCCAGACAGGATGAAGCCTGCCACCGGTGGGGAAGCAATGAGCAAGCACTCGCCGGGCCTTCCGGGGTGATTGGGGACAGCGCGCAGGAATAGATCAGTCGAGGAACCTGGGAGACCCGGCAGGGTGGGGGAAGGGCAACCGAGCCCCAACGGCCCGAGGGAATGCATAACCGAGGGAACGGCTCTGGCCGGGAGTCGGAGCGGCTCATAGTAGCGAGGAAGCGGGGTAACGCCCGTGGAGCAAAGGGGCCGTACTGAAAGCATTGCTGCTGTAAGAAGAAAGGAGAGCCGCTTGGAAGAGATTCCCGCTACGGAACAATGGCCGCATATCGAAGCCCTGAACAAACAGGCGAGTGGAGACGGACGGCCGGATAAACTCTCTTTGCTGAGACAGAAGCTGAGCCAAAAGGCCAAGCAGGAGCCGAAGTTCCGGTTCTACGTGCTGTACGACCGGATCTATCGGCGCGATGTGCTGGAAGCGGCATGGCAACGGGTGCGCGCCAACCAGGGAGCGCCCGGAGTGGACGGCGTGACGATCAAACAGATCGAAGCGTCGGAAGCGGGTGTGCAGGGGTTTCTGGACGAGCTTCAGGAGTCTTTGCGCGCCAAGAGCTATACGCCGAAAGCGGTACGGCGCGTCTACATCCCGAAGGCGAATGGGAAGCTGCGGCCGTTGGGCATCCCGACGGTGCGGGACCGGGTGGCGCAGATGGCAACCCTGCTGATTCTGGAGCCGATCTTCGAAGCGGATTTCGAGGACTGCTCCTATGGGTTCCGTCCGGGCCGGTCGGCCCACCAGGCGTTGGCGGAGATACGCGGGCAGGTCCAGGCCGGCTATCAAGCGGTGTATGACGCGGACCTCAAAGGCTATTTCGATTCGATTCCGCACGACAAACTTCTAGCTTGCGTGCGCATGCGAGTGGTGGACCGGAGTGTGCTCAAGCTGATCCGGATGTGGCTGGAGACCCCAGTCGTAGAGCCGGGTGAGCAGGGCCAGCCGGAGCGCTGGAGTCGGCCCCGCCAGGGTACTCCCCAAGGCGGGGTGATTTCGCCGCTGCTCAGTAACTTGTATCTGCATTGGTTCGACAAGCTGTTTTATCGAGCCGATGGGCCAGCCCATTGGGCGGGAGCCAAGCTAGTGCGCTATGCCGACGACTTCGTGGTGCTGGCGCATGAGCAAGGAACGCGTCTGACGGGTTGGATTGAATCGAAACTCGAAGGCTGGATGGGGTTAGAGATCAATCGGGAGAAGACACGGGTGGTGAACCTGCAAGTGGAGGGAGCGAGTCTGGACTTTCTGGGCTTCACGTTCCGCTACTACGCGAGCCTGCAAAGGCGCGGAGGGCGGTATCTCAATGTGAGTCCGTCGGTGAAAGCGCTGAAGCACGAGCGGGAAAAGCTGCACGAACTGACCGAGTACCGGCAGTGCTCGAAGCCGATCCCGCAGGTGATTCAGGAGCTGAACCGGCAACTGAAGGGCTGGAGGAACTACTTCGACTTTGGGTATCCACGCCAAGCTTTCCGAGCGATGGACGCGTACGTTCGCCGCCGTCTCACGCAGCACTTGAGACGGCGCAGCCAACGGCCCTACCGGACGCCGGAAGGGGTCAGTTTCTATGAGCAAATCCAGCGCTTGGGGCTGGTGAAGCTGTAGCGGCTGGCAACCGTGCAACTGCCTGCGCATGCCCCAGGCGAGACGTTTTCAGGAGAGCCGGATGCCGGGAAATCCGCTTGTCCGGTTCGACGAGGGGAGAGTGGGTCGCACCGCAAGGTGTCGCCCTCTCTCCTACTCTACTCAAAGGCTGTCGCCATGGCAAGCTCACCTGACGACAGACGACGCGAGCGATCGTCTGTCCCACTGCTCACTGCTGAGGAGAGCTAGTCGAGCAGTGCGTTCAGCTCTTTCATCACTTCGAACGCATCCGCGACGTAGAGCACATCGGCCTTGCCGCGCGCCCAACCGCAGTTGGGATCGAGGTTGACGGCGCGGCGCTCGTTGATGAATCTCCAGCCGACCACGTGCGGCTCTTCGCCGTGGCAGCAGGTGGCCAGGCCCTTCTTGTGCCGCGGCGTGGAGCCGGTCTGCCCGACCTGGTGCAGGTGCGTGAGGAAAGGCAACACCGCCTCGCCCTCGCTGCTCAGATCGACCAGCGACTTGGAGGAACCCAGCGAGCACTTGGCCTTATGAACGAAGCCCTGGATGCAATCCGCGGCGTCGGCGAAATGCACCTGGCCATCCTTCTGCTTCTTCGTCCAGCCCGCGCCAGCAACGAAGAGCAACTCGGCGTCGGGCCGGATGGTTTGCTCGCCGGCGGTTGTGGAGATCGTGCCCTCCACTGTCGTCCGAGGCGCAACTGCCACCTCAATCAATTCGGTTTCCAGCGTAGCCTGAGCGGGCAGTATCGGAGTCGCGGCGAATGCGCCCGGCTCGACCATAATGATCCACGGCCGGCGCGTCCGAGCGACAGCTCCCTCAATGCGCTGCCGATAGAACCAGCGCTTCACCTGAATCCCGTCGCCGGTAACTTCGACGCCCACGGCGTGTGTGTCGATGACGCCGTTGAGTCGTGCGGCCGCCATCGGCAGCGCCCGGCTCCAGCGAGATGTGCCGGGGGCCAGCACGAGCGTTGCGCCCGATGTCCGGATCAACGCCTCGGCTGCGGCGGAGTCGGTGGAGGCGCGCGGGGCGGCAAATTCGTCGCCCTCGACGCACAACAGACGCTCGGCCGATCCTTCGGCCAGCTTGGAGGCCCAGGGAGCTTTCGCGCCGCTGACCGCGAGGTCGAACTTGCCAAGAGACGCAGCGAGCGACAGGCACTCCAGAGCGGCCCGGCCCAGCGTGCCGTCCGGTTCGGTGTGAAGAAGGACTAGTGTCTTTTCCATATGGTTGGCCTCCCTTAGCCCTCGATCCATTCGAGCAACTCGCGCGCGATCTCCGCGGCGGGCTTATCCTTGACCACCTGCGTCTGGCGCTGCTGCATGGGCAGGCTCGCACGTGGGACCGAGAAGCCCTCTCCCTTCAGTCCGGCGGGCTTGGCGCGTTGCAGAGCAGGCATCATGGCGCGCATGTTGGCCATGCCGGTCTGCGGGTGGTTGGGCGGCTCTGGCAGGCTACCCGTCGCCCAGGCCAAAGCGGCGGGAGGTGCGCTGCAGCGCGAAACCTGGAGCAGTCCGCCTTCGACGCGCTCCTTGATCACGAGCGCGCCGTCTTCCACTTTCAGTTCATCGACGGCCAGGAAGCAATCCTCGATGCCCAGCCGAGCGGCCACCATGGGGATGACGCAGCCCGAGCCGCGCGTCGCCGATTCCCAGCCGCCGAAAAGCAGCATCTGGCTCTTGTCGATTCCTGGGATGGCCGAAATGGTCTGAGCCAGCACCTCGGAGACTTCCACCGCATCGGTGAAGCCGCCGCCGGGTCCGTCGATGGGGATCAGTTCGAAGGGCAGCTTCTGCGCGACGGTCATCATCACCTGTTGCAGCTTGGCCTTGGGTGCGAGGGCGACCACGCGAATCGTCGAACCAGGGAACTGCTTGGCGAGATGCGCGGCTTCGTAGAGCGCGTGAGCGGCCCACGGATCGAAGATCGCCGGCAGCATCATTTCGTTCTTCAAAGCAGGACCGCCGGGCCCCATCACAGGCTCCAGGGTCTGCAGCGGGTCGGGCGCAAGGCCTCCGCACACGATGATCTGGTAAGGCATAGAACTCCTCAATAGCTTTCAGTCAAGGCCGCGGCTCCCGGGAACGCCGATCTCCAGATCGGCTCCGATGGCCTAAGTAATTGGCAACTCGAACGCTCTCGCGCCCCACCACTGGGCCGGAGCCGATCTGGAGATCGGCGTTCCCAGGGGGCTGCTCAGTTCTCGGCTGAGTGCAATCCTCCCGGAGCGGCGCAAAACGCCACGTTACTCACGCCGGGCGCCACTTCCTGCGTGCAATTCCAGATGCAGGCGCCGCAGTGGACGCACTTGTCGCGATCGAACACGGGGGCGCCGTTTTCGCCCGCGTGAATCGCTTCTCCAGAGCAGATTTCAATACACAGCCGGTTGGCACAGGTAGCGCACAGCTCGGCGTCGCGGAAAACGACATGGTCGGGAAAATCGGGCGGGGCCTGGACCTTGCCGCCCATCAACAGCGCGTCCTGATGGGAGATCAGGAGTTGGCCGTCCAACTCGATGGACGGCCATCCGGCCGCCTCCATCAAAGCGTCATGCAACGGCCGGGCGCTCTTGAGGCAAGCGGCGCGAACGTCCTGAATTCTCTGCTTTCCGAGCCGGCTTCTATAGAACTCTTCCACCTTGTGCAGCGGCTTCTCCCGGCGCCGGTTGTATCCCAGCGTGCCCGAGGTGAACCCGGCCAGTGCCATGCCCACGAAGCCGCGCAAAACGCCGCGTTGGAAGCCGTTCCTGGACCGCTCGGCGATGATCGATTCCTTTTCGAGCCAGGAAGCCCGGCGGCGGCGCACGTACTTCGCTTCGAGGTTTTCCTTGGTGAAGGGCAATCCCTCGCGCCACAACTCGTACACGCCCTCGGCCAGCAGCTTACCCGTGAGCCATGCTTCATCGACGCCGGAACCCGTCAGGACGTTGGTCGAGCCGGACCCTTCGCCGATGCGCGCGTAGCCGTCGCCGCACAGCCTCGGCTCGCCGCGCCGTCCGCTCTCCAGCAAGCTCTTGGCGCCCCAACTGCGCAGCCGCCCGCCTTGCAGGTGCTTCCAGATGGCAGGATGCTGGACGAAGTGTTGCAGGTAGCGATAGCCCGTGCGGACTGGCGAGTCGAACCAGGATGGGACGAAAATGCCCACCGAAGCGACTCGCCCCGGATGAACGTAGAAGAATCCGAAGATCTCCGGCTCGGGGTAGCCGATGGTGTGAAAGACCGTCCCCTCTTCGAGCGTGCAGCTCTCGGGCAGATCGATCACCATCTTCATGCCGACGGCCCACTCGTCGCGCTTGTGGCCCGTGGGCATGCCGAAGACTTCATCCAACTGCCGCCCGACCGGACCCACCGGACCGTCGCCCACCACGGTCAGGTCGGCGCGGATCTCGCTGCCGTCCGCCGCCAGGACGACGCCGGCGACCTTGCCGTCTTCCACCAACGGATCGGCAACGGGCGTTCCGGGCCAGACTTGCGCCAGACCGGAGAACATCACCTGCCCCCCCGCCCACTGCATGAACTGGCCGAGGGAGAAGATGAAGCCGTCCTGCTTGTGCAGAAACGGCGGAATGTAGGGGGCTTCGTAGGACAGGTCCGCGCCCGCCAGACGCCGGATCACCTTATCGGCCAGCCGCATCCAGAGCGGACGCCGGGAAGCCCCATGCGGGTCCAGCAGGTAGAGCAGACGCTCGCTCTTGACTCGTGTGGAGAGGGGAATCTCCTCGGTGTTCAGTTCCGGAAATGTCGCTTTGATGGCCCGGCCCCGCGTGACTACGCCCGACACTCCGAAGGCGATATCGTCGGCGCGCTCGTAGCACAACACTTGCGGCGGCATGCCCGCCATCGCGCGGCTTTCAATCGGCGGAGCTTCCGGGTCCTGCAGCAACTGGGTGAGCGTGGTCAGGAATCCGGCCGTCGCGGGTCCGAATCCTACGCATACGACATCCGCGTCCAGTGGAGCGCCCAGCGGCTTCACGTCGATGTTTTCGGCTTCCGGCTCAAAATTCATTTCAGGCGTCTCCCGGTCGGCATCTCGGTCGCGCGGTCCGCGGCGAGATACCTCCGGGACCGCCCTGGTGCAGCCCCGCTCACTGCGGGTAATCGAGTGCCGCGGGAATCATCACCTTCTGAAGAGATCCGGCGGCCCGGTCGCGCGCCAGCATGGAGCCGGCCATGCAGCCGTCGAGTTTCGTGCGCAGTTTGACGAAGTCGCCAAGCCCTTGGGCCTGCACGCAGGGGCCGGCCTTCGCATCGTGCGTTCCGTCCTCGCGGACGAAATCCGAGCAGAAGCCGGACGCTCCGGGCACCATGCTTTCGATGGCGAGGATCTCGTCCTCCCGAACGCAGGAACTGCACCCGCCATCCCAGCCGGGATGCCGCAGGTAGCCGTAGGCCAGTGTGGAGCAGATGCGGGAGACTTCGCCCGCCGCGCGGGCGGCCTGCATGTGGCACAGATCGTTAAGGAACGATAGCGTTCCTTCCAGTCCGTCGGCGATCGCCGGGTTCAACGGCCCCTCTTCGCGCAGGGCCTGTACGTCGAGAATCTGCTGGCGCGACGCCAGCAGCCAGCACAATGCGTCGGCCATCGGGAACGTCACGCCCTGGCGGTTGGAGTGGTACAGCTTCTGTCCATCGGCGTCGCCGGAGTGCAGCAGATGCTCCAGCGTCCAGATCCAGAGTTCCATGGCCGATGCGATGGTGCATGCGCCCGAAGCCGGCTGATGCGAGGCCAGACGGCGCATCCCGGTGATCCAAGACCGGAACTGCGCCAGGAAGACCTCATTGGTCATCGTGATGCTGAGTTGGCGGCGCTGCACGGCCTCGGGGCCCTCATAGGTGGCCTCGAGCTGCGTATCCATCCACTTGTAGCCCAGGAATCCGGGGCAATCTTCCGTGATGCCGTAGCCGCCCATCAGGCTGACCGCTTCGCGCATCACCTGCGAGCCGTGGCCGGTATTCCAAAGTTTGCAAGCCGGGCAGAAGACGTTGGCCTGGCCGTCGATGACGAGGTACTGCACGACGGGGTCGGCCTTGAGCGCCTGGAAGCGGGCCTTGTTGCGCATCGATTCCGCCTTCGACTCCAGGTCGAGGAACTCGAGCGCTTCCGGAATCCGCTTGCGCATGTACTTGAGGGCCGCCATGGAGCCCTTGATGCCCGCCTCGGCGAGGACCTTGTCTTTCGCTTTTTCCACCGGATCGAGTTCGTCGTAGAGGCGCGCGGCGACGAAGCCCAGCGAGGACGAAGCTTCGCCCGTCGCCCAGATGTCGAGCAGTCGGTGCGTGACGTCTTCCTTCATCTGCAAGCCGTATTCGTAGCGCGGCGATCCCGGAGGCACCGTGCCGGAGCCGCGGAAACGGTCGCGATGGTAGCGGATCAGCGGCTCAATCGCTGAGAGCAGCTTGGCCGAGGTCATCACGCCGACGCCGACGCGCGTGCGGCGGAAGACTGCTTCGATGATCTCGCCGTGATTGTAAGTCGGGACGATCTTCCCGTCGACGACCGTGTATCCGCCGACGATGCGCGACGCGGGAACGCGCAGTTGGAGCACCGGGTCGGACGTGGAAGAGAGCTGATGGACGAGTTTCTTGGTTGGCGTGCCGCGGTCGAAGACGCCGGGGTCGCCCTCTTCCAGAATCACCATGCAGGAGCCCTGGAAGCGCGGGTCGTCCGTATCCACGGCGGCCGTGACGAAGTTGGCGAAGCCCATGTTCGTGATGAAGCGTCCGCGCTTGGTCACTTCGAGGATCGGCTCGCCGCCTTCGGGCCATTCCACGATGCGGACCCGGCCCGACAACATGCCGGTTTCTACACCGACGAACGGAATCGGCTCGGTGAGGGCGAACGCGCCGCGCCAGGGAGTCTTGCCCGGCCCAGGCGCCGCCAGGCTCATGTAATGATCTTTTTGCTCTTTGGTGCCGCGCTCGTGGATGGGCGACAGCGCGAGACAGCCGGCCAGCGACCCCGTCGCGGCTCCAGCATCCACCCAGGCCAGTTCGTACGCGATCAACGCCAGTGCGAGGTTCTTCGGGCCTTCGATGTAACCGCCCTCTTCCGGATCCATGTAAGCGGCGGTGATGCCCGAGTTGTCGAACTCGGTCAGCAGGGCGTTCTTCGCTTCGGACCAGTCGTGCGTCAGCCGTCCACCGCTGGCCACCAGGCGGGCCACCGGGCCACGCGCCACCGCGCGCACCGATTGCACCAGCATGGCGAGATCGAAGCGGTCGGAGAAGCGCCACAGAATCTGCCGGACTTCGTCGCCCGGCATCGTCTTCAGGGGTTCGTACGTTTTCGCCAGTGGTGTAGTCGCCATATAGGATCCTTTTCGAGCCTCTCAGCCTGATAGCAATTCTCGGTCCAGGCCGCACGACTGCGGCAAGTCACGCAGTTTAAAGGCAATTGGACCTTTGAATCTTGATTATAGTGGGAAAATCAACGCATGTCTCGCCGTCCGCAAGATCTCCCGAAGGGGCAATTGCCCCCAACCTGGACGGAGTTGTTGGGAAAGATTCCGCAGGCATCCATATGTTGATGCAGGCTTTCAGCGAAGGCCTGCCCCACCACGCGCGGCAACGTTGTTACTGGACAAACCCTACGACTGCGGCTTCGCCGGTTCCTGAGCGCCGGCCTTTTGCTTCTCTTCCTGGCGTTTCTGGTCTTCTTCCTGAAGCCGGCGGACAGTGGCGCGCTCGCGATCTCCGTCCTCCTTGCGCTTCAGCCGGTAATAAACGGTCGCCAAAGAGACGTGGGCCTCGGTGAACTCGGGATAATCCTTGATCATCCGCTCCAGCTCCAACCGCGCTTCCTCGTGCTTTCCCTGCAGCAAATGCACCGCCGCGCGCTGATAGAGCGCACCCGGATCGCCTGGACGCACCATCACTGCGCGATCCAGACAGGCCAGAGCCTCGTCGAGCTTGCCATCCTGCTTCAGCAGCAGGCTGGTCTCGATGTTGGCGACGTAATCGTACGGGTTGAGCTTCAGCTCCTGCCGGAATTGCTCGGCCGCCCCATCGGAATCGCCGGTCTCTTTTAGAGCCAGGGCATACAGCGCGTGCACCGTAGGCAGCTTGGGGTTGAGTTCCACCGCGCGGGCCAGGTGCTTGGCCGCTGCTTTGTTGTCGTGCATCTGGTATTCGCTGAATCCGAGCAACAAGGCCGATTCGGCAGATTCTCCCTTGCCCAGGATCCGATCCAGCAGCACCTGCGCCAAGGCGTTCCGCTTTTCGCGCACCAGCGCCGTGCCGAGCATGTAGGTGATGGCCTTGTCGTCCGGGTTCTTCTGGTCGAACGGTGTCAGCAGTTCGATTAGCTTCTTCGTCTCGCCCATCTGCAGCCAGCAATCGCCCAGCAAGTAGACCGGTTGGAGCGCGTCGGGCTGGGCTTTGTGAACGATTAGCAATTCACGTACGGCGTCTGGCAACTTGGCCAGCTTATAGTACGACAGGGCCAGGTTCAGGCGAATGCTCGGATTGCCCGACAGCTTTTTCAGCGCCTCTCTGTATTCCGTGATGGCGGCCTCATATTGCCCGTCGCGCGCCAAGGCGGCACCCAGATTCGAGCGGATCTCGGCCACCTCAGGATGATCCTTCAGGAACTCCCGGTACAGCCGGATCGCCGTCGGCATGTCACCCGCCTGTTGGGCTGCGATGGCCTGGCGGAGCGCCTCTTGGGGATCGGCGGCCCGCGCCGGCAGGGCGGCCGGCATCGTCAGGAGGCAGAGAGCGAATAGAGCGCGTTTCACCTGACTCGAATTGTAATCAACCGGCGCATGGCCGGGTGCGAATCAATTTGCCCGGAATCGATACCCCTCAGAAGCGAACCCCGTACGGCGCGGAGGGGTCCCCAGGAGGTCCACCACTATCTGGCGGAGTAACCCTCGGATCCGGGGTTCATAACAGGCGAGTGACTTCGGAGTCAGAATCCCTGTTCGGTGTCCAATGAGGGCGGTTTGACGGCAGCTTTTCGGACCAGGTAGCGCGCTTCGCTCCAAGGGATCGTAATTTCAATGGGCGCACCGGGCGCGCGAAGCTCATCGCCACTCCATGCCAGTACCACGCCCGCCGAAGTGATCGCAAACTGCGCCGGCAAGCTGAACGCCCGTTGATTGACTTCCTTCTGGGGCAGGGAAGAGTCGTTCGCCAGCCCGAGCGCGGTGCGTAAGCGCCGCTCCGCCAAAGCCGCCAATCTGGTCTCGGCGTCCTTCTCCAGTAAGGCACCGAGAGAAACGGGAGTCCCCGTACGTGGATCCAGGTTCAGATAAATCCGTTCGTTGAAAGGCAGCGCTTTGCCGGTCTGCCCGATGTGATCCACTTGAAAGCTCCACACCTCGGGGCGTCGCGCGAGCACCTGCACCATACGCCGCTCGAACCATGTGGAGTCGGCATAGATCATGCCTCTGTGCTCCACCCGCCAGCGCTCGATCAACTCGTCGCCGAACGTGTCCATCGTCGCTGCGCCCGTTGGAAATCCAAGCGCCGCCAGGACGATTCCATTCATCTTTGCGGCGGCATCGCCCGCGCCGCCCTTCATCTCCGGCCACGTCGCCCGGAAACTCACGCAGGCCTGCGCATGGTTGCCATGATCGCCACAACCGGGGCGGGACTTTTCGAACGTGCGCATCTCGAATTGGACTTGGGGCGAATCCGTCGCCTGAGTGCGCGGCGTTGCCTCGCGGCACGCGGTCAGCAAGAGTAATGCGGCGGAGAGCGTGATTGCGCGTTTCCTCATGGCCGTGAACGCATCATAACGTTCCTCGCGGGTGAACTACCATCTCGCTTCGCTGGTTGTTCTGAAGATCTGGCTGTTGACTACGCGGCGCGTGCACTTCCGGTCGGTGCCCACCGGTTATCGGTGCTCACCGGTTATTCGTTATGGCAGGCGGCCGCATCGATGTCCGCGTTGCAGTCGAGGTGCGGGGTGACGGATATGTCATTTTCACGATTGGGGTGCGAGGTCCACCGGTCAGGGAGAAGTCGATGCCGGTTGAGACCTTGTGCAACCGTTGGCCCAAGCCCGGGCGCGGCCGCCCTCGGTCAACGGCGGGATGCACCCACCCGCTACTTACGCAGGAATTCCTCAACGCGCCGCACGGCTTCCATCAGATTTTCCATGGAATTCGCGTAGCTGAAGCGGATGTAGCCTTCACCGTAAGCGCCGAACGCCGTGCCGCTCAGGCAGGCCACGCCCGCCTGGTCCAGCAGGGCATCGGCGAGAGCCTTGGATTTCCAGCCGGTCCCCTCGACATTCGGGAACGCGTAGAAAGCGCCCTCTGGCATGGCGCAGCGGAAGCCCGGGATTTCGTTCAGCGCGGCCACGAAAGCGTCGCGCCGCCGGCGGAATTCGGCAATCATCTCCTCCGACGGCCCCTGTGGCCCGCGCAGCGCCGCGATGCCGGCCCGCTGAGTGAAGCTAGCCGTGCAGGAGTTCGAATTCACCATCAGTGTATTCACCGGATCGACTAAAAACTCAGGCATTACACCATAGCCCATGCGCCACCCGGTCATCGCATAAGTCTTCGAGAAACCGTCCAGGATGATCGTTTTTTCCTGCATGCCTGGAAAAGTGGCGATGGAGACGGGCTTCTTCCCGTAACTCATCCGCGAGTAAATCTCATCGGACAACACCACTACATCGCGGTCGCGCAGCATGAGGGCGATCGCCTCGATATCCTCGGCCGGGATCACGCCGCCGGTCGGGTTGGCCGGGGAATTCAGGATCACCATCTTCGTCCGGGCCGAGAGTTTGTCGCGGAACAGGTTCAGGTCGAAGCTGAATCCCCGGTCCTCCATTAAAGGCATCGGCACGGGCGTCGCGCCGCAGAACTTGATCATCGACTCGTAGATCGGGAACGACGGATTGGGATAAATCACTTCATCCCCGGCTTGAAGTAATGCCAGCATCGGAAAGAAAATAATAGGCTTACCGCCAGGAACTACGCATACGCGGCTCGGATCGACGTGAATTCCACGGCTCGCTGAAACAGTATCGGCAATGGCCTCCCTCAATTCGGGCATCCCCTGTGCCGGACCGTAATGCGTCCACCCCTCGTCGAGAGCCTGTTTCGCGGCGTCGATGATGTGCTGCGGCGTCCGGTAATCGGGCTCCCCGATTTCGAGATGAACGATATTGCGCCCCTGGGCTTCGAGCGCCCGGGCCTTGACGAGCACCTCAAAGGCGGTCTCAGTACCGATTCGCGACATGGCGGAGGCGAGTTGCATGCTTAGGAGTCCTTTCACCCCACGGCCGGCTGAAGCATCATGGGTTCAGACGGCGATAAGAATCATACAATTTGACCATAGCTCCGAGTCCGCGGACTTGCACGTTCCGGGAGCTTTGAGCGTCTGAAATTATGAGTGAGAACAAACTCAAGCTGCGCCACAATAACGGTGGGCTTTGACGTCATGGACGAGCCGCTCGAATTGCAGGCCGGCGACCGCGCCCCGGAATGGGGACAGTCCGAGGAGGAGTTCCTCAGGGATCACCTGAGGCGCATCTTCCTGCTCATTTACCGGATCGTGGGCAACGTCGAGGACGCTCAAGACCTGGCGCAAGAGACGTTTATCAAGGCCCTGCAGCGCCGGGATCAGCTTCGCGATCTGGACAAAGCGGGCCACTGGCTCTCGCGGATCGCCTCCAACACGGCTATCGACCACCTGCGCAGACATGGCCGCATGGCTACGTCGTCGATTGACGACCTGGTGGATCCGCTTAGTACGCCGGACGAACTGAACCCCGAGCAGCGCGTCTTGCGGTCGGAGCGCAGTCGAGTCCTCCAGGCTGGGCTCGACCGGTTGACTGAGCGGGAACGCATCGCGCTGGTGCTGCGCGATGTCGAGGACATGCCCGCGGAAGACGTCGCTAAGGTGTTGAATTGCGGCAAGGCGACGGTGCGGTCGCACATCGCCAATGCGCGGGTGAAGTTCAGGAAATACCTGGAAGGAAGGCGCGGATGACGCGTGCGCGGATAATGTTGCGGATTGCCAATTCAGCCGCGAACCGGAAGCCTGGTTCGGACAGAGGGGTGTTCCATGAGAATTGACGCACGTCATCCCGCTCCCTCGTTGCTCGCCCTGCTTTCTGGCGGCGACCTGCCGTTTCTGGCTGCATTGAGAACGCGCTGGCACCTGCGTTCTTGCGAGCGGTGCGCCCGCGAATTCGAAGCTTTCCGTTCGGCGAGCGCGGAGTTAAAACTGGATGCCGCCGCCGAAGCGCCGCATTCCCTGGACGGCGAGGCGACGATTTTCGATCCCGCATGGAACGCGCTCGAAGCCGAGATGCGCGCCAACATCCGGCTTGGACTGACAGCCGGCTCGCTGGCTTCCGGGTCGTTGGTTGGCGGCGCGGATGACGGCTTGGCGGCTGATGCCGCTCCGATGCCCTACGCTCCCTGGCGTTGGGCTGCCGTTTGCGGAGCGGTGGTGTTCGTTCTTCTGGCTGGATGGTCGTTGCGCTCCCCTGGCGGCGTGCCTGTCGCTTCCTCGCCTTTGAAGGAAATGCACTTTACGGAACCGGCTGGGCAGGACGCGAGAATTCAGCTTTTGGTCCCGGTCGCGGGTGTCTCCCGCACGGAAACGGATTTCGACGGGAGCACGCGCTCTCGGGTGATCGACAGTGAAACGGGGCAGGTAACCCTGCAACAGGTATATGTGCAATAGGCTTGCAGTTCTGGCCATACTGACCGCGTCGGCGTTGCCGGCGCAAATGCCGCCCGGTTCGTTCCGCGTGGATCTTCCGCCGGATGCACCCGTCGCTCTCGTCTCGGCCGATTGGGGCACGTCCCGCGTCACGGCCCGAGGCGGCGCTCTGCTGCTGGAACTCCACTCGACGCTGCAGTTCAAGAACACCGGCGCGCGGCGGATCCGCGCCGTGTCGCTGCTGGTCACCGCGCAGGACCAGACGCCCGGCGGACGCGCCTCGGTCACCGTGCCCAGCCTGGACATCGATGGCAGCGACACGTTCCCCGTGCGCATCGACCTGCGCTTGATGCGCCCCCTCCAAACTGGACCCGGCGCCGTGGTGGACGTGCAACTGGACGGCGTATTGTTCGAGGACCTCGGTTTCTACGGGCCCAACCGCATGAACGCCCGCCGCTCCATGCTGGCCTGGGAACTCGAAGCCCGGCGGGATCGGAAAGCCCTGCTGGCGGTACTCGATCGCGGTGGCGCGGGCGCTTTGCGCGATGAGTTGGTGGGCGCCCTGGCGCGGAGTGCGGCACAGCCGAGGTTGACCGTGCAGGCGGCTCGCTCCGGCCGCGCCACAGCCGTCGAACCGGAGCGCGAGGTGACTCTGGCCACGCTGGTCATGCCCGCCTCGCCCGTGGAACTGCTCACCGGCACGGTCAAGATCGCCGACGATGAAGCCCGCGCGCCGCGCGTGGTCCTGCGCAACGTGGGAGCCAAACCGGTCCGCTCGGTCGAGGTCTCGTGGCTGGTCCGCGACAGTCAGGGGCGGGAGTACCCTGCCGGTTCCCTGCCCGCCGACGTCAATCTGGCTCCGGGTCAAACCGGCACCGCGGCCAAGGAAGGCGCCCTGCGCTTCTCCCTTCCCAGCGGCGCGCCTGCGTCTCTCTCCGCGATGACCGGGTTCGTCAGTTCAGTGGAATTCTCCGATGGCGCGCTGTGGCTGCCGTCCCGCCAGGCGCTTCAGACCCCCCGGCTACGCGGCGTCCTAGCCCCCTCCGGCGAAGAAGAACGTCTCATGGAACTGTACCGCCGCAAGGGGCTCGACGCGGTGGTGCAACAACTCCGCAGGCTGCGCTAATCACCCCCCTGGGAATCGCCGATCTCCAGATCGGCCCGCCGCTTTCTACCGCCCCGAAACGGAGCCGCGACCCATCAGGGAGCGGTTGCTTGAGGCGGGACCGCTCTTTGCATTCGCGGCTCGGTGCTGGCGATGGTTGCTCGGAAAATCCGGATGTTGATTACGCGGCGCTTACGATCCGAATCCTTGCCAGCACCGAACCGCGAACGGAGAGAGCGGCTATTGGGCGCGCCCACTGCTCTCTGGTATTGGCCGCTCTCTTCGTTCGCGGTTCGGTGCTGGGGAACGAGTGGTCGATTTTCATCGTTGGGGGTGCACGGTCAGCCGGTCATGGAGAGATCTGTTCTGGCAACCGAACATACGCCACCCAACCCTGCACTCCGACGATTGAAGCTCCGACATTCTTTTTTTGGCATCTGTATTGGAATCGGGCTTGGCCTTGCGTCCTCATATTGCAGCCGCGCGGCTCCGCGAGTAGAATTTATGCACCCCTATGGCAACAGCGTCCCCTTCCCTTGAGTCACAGCCGAAGCCGGTTTCTCCGGTCCAGGGCCTCATCGATGTCTTCGTGAACCCAGCCGCGCTATTCAGCCGGCTGCGCGACCGGCCGGACTGGCTGGTCCCGCTCCTCGTAGGCGCAGTCGTCTACCTGGTCGTGCAGTACTTCCTGCACCCCTACACTTCGCGCGCCACGCTAGGAATGATCACCGATAGTATGCCGCCGCAGGTGGCCCAGGGCATACGCGACGCCGCGAACAAGCCTGCAGACTGGAAGCTCATCTTTCAGCCCATCGGCTACGCCGTGATCTGCCTCATCGGGGCGGGTATTCTGACCGGGCTGGCAGCCATGTTGACCGCCGCGGGAAAATTCAAGCCGATCTTCTCTGCATTTCTCTACGCTAAGCTAATCACGATACCTGCAATGCTGCTTGCTCTGCTGATCGTGAGCCTGCGCGGCGTGGAATCGGTGAATGGGATGATGGACATCATGTGGACCATCGGCCCGGCGATGTTCGTCACCGACAACAAGTTCCTCTTCAATGTCCTCACCCAGATCAACCTCTTCGAGGCCTGGTACGCGGTGCTGCTGGTGATTGCGATTCAGAAGATCACCGGAGCAAAGCGCGGCTCGGCCATCACCGTTGTGGGCATTTACTGGGTTATAGGGGCCGCTACCCAGATCGGCATGCTGATGATGACCGGACTCAAGTAATCCTCCAGGCGGGGGCCGCCGGGCGCGGCCCTCATGCATTCCACACTTCTCACTGATCGCCGCAAGGGTTGCCCGGCCTTAAGTGCTCTCGTCCATTGTTGTTCCTTAGCCCGACCGACTGGGCAGCGTGCGCCCCGCGTTCGCCTGCGCCGGAAACTGCTCGTTCTCAATCCAGGAAAGTTGTAACAATCTCCGAACGGCAGGCTGGAATTTCCGTCTCTCCATTCCGAAGGGAGTCACATACAACATGCGATATCTGTACACGGCTGGTCTGGCTATGCTCGCGCTGAGCACTTTGGCCGGAGCGGTAGAGCCCACGCACGGAATGAAGTGCGAAGACGAGCGGGCCAATCACGCCTGCGAGATCCGGGAGACCAAAATGCCCGCGGGGAGCAGGCTGGATGTGGACGCAGCGCCGAACGGCGGCATCCACGTGACCGCCTGGGAGAAGAACGAGATCTTTGTCCGCGCCAAGGTGGAGGCGTGGGGCGAGTCGAAGAGCGAAGCGCAGTCAACGCTCTCGCAAGTCAAAGTAATCGCGGAGAACCTCAAGGTCCATTCCACTGGTCCGAAGGAAAGCGGCCATCATAGCTGGGGCTGGTCCACCAGCTTTGAAATCTTCGTGCCCGCGAAAATCGACTTGGGGATGGAGACCGTGAACGGCGGTATCAACGTCGGCGGTGTGAGCGGGTCAATGAAACTCGAGACCGTGAATGGCGGCATCCACCTGACCCAAGTCGCCGGACGAATCAAGGGCGAGACCGTGAACGGCGGGGTGCACGTTGAACTGAGCGGAGCGAAGTGGGACGGAGAAGGGCTGGACGTCCAGACTGTAAACGGTGGCGTAACTTTGGCCGTACCCGACTCCTACAACGCGACCATCAAAGCCAATACCGTCCACGGCGGCATGAACTGCGACTTCAGCGGCGCCAAAATCACCAAAGGCCAGTGGGGCGCCGGACCGAACACCATGGAACTCAGCCTGGGATCTGGCGGGGCTCCGATCAAGCTGGAAACGGTGAACGGCGGCGTCCGCGTGCAACGGCGCACGGCATAACGCCCCGGGAGCTGCACAGATCATGTGGGGTGGCGTTCCAGCGCCGCGCGGGGCTTCCAAGCCCCGCATCTCTTGGATTTCGGAGCGGACTCTGGAGAGTCCGCGCGGCGCTGGAGCGCCGCTCTACTCCGCTAAGACCTGCTGCCCGGGAAGCCGCCGCCGCGATGCTTGCGGAAGGGGAATACGGCCTCCTTTAGCGGCGTTCCGACCACTTCTATTCTTCCCAGATCCCGAGTCCCCAGGCCACGCGTTTCGGCAAGTTCCAGGAAGCTGTCACAAATGTCGAAAGGCGGCTGGCCGCGCTTCGCCATAGGGTCGTAGCCCATCACGGCCGCGCCTACCGCGTCGGTGCAGACGGGGTTCATTCCCGCGATCAGAATGCCAGGAGAGACGATCTTGTTGTTCCGTCCGGTCCACGGGCCCTCGCCGCCGGCCATGGTCGTGATGCCATCGATGATGGTGAGATGCACCGGCCGGGCGGCGCAGACATCCACGACGATGCGCGGCATACGATAGTCGCCCCGGCGCGGGCTCGCCGGATTCAACTCTTGCGGAGCGCTCTTCGAGGGAGGCCGCGAGCCTTCGTGCATCACGCCGCCCCGCCCGGCCTTCGCTTCCGTGGCGGGCTCGTCCTTGCCGGCAGAGTCGCCGTAGATGGTGATCGGCGTCGCTCCGAACATATTCTTCATGCCGAGCGTGAGGCCCACCGTGGCATGTTCTTTCATCTTGGCAATGGAGACGACCACATCGCTCTCGGCCCAGGCGTGGTTGAAATCGAATCCTGGGAAGATGTAGGCGCCCTGTGGAGCCATCAGCCGCACGTAGCGTTTGCCGCGGCCGAGGATGTTCGTGTTCTCCATCTCGATGTTCGGCGCGGCATTCAACAGATCGGCGGGATCCCAGCCGGCGTCAAGCATGAACTCCTCAAGCGGGTCGCTGCATACGAAGCAGCCCTCGAGAACGCGGATGCGGCGCGCTCCCGCCGCCGCGATCAGGCGAATGGTCGAGCCGATCACGGCGGGATGCGTGTATTGAGCTAGCTCCGCCGGAGTCGAGCCCAACCTCTGGCGGGGGCTCCCGGTCATGTTGATCTTGAGCGCCACCGTCTTGCCTGCGACCAGTTTGCCCAGCCCGCCGAGTTGGTCGAACATGCGGCCCAGCGTGGGCGTCAACTCGGTCCCATAGTTTTGGCAGCGGCCGATGCTGACCGGGGACGTGGGAGCCTGCGGAGTGAAGCCGCTCAGCCTGGTCACAAACGGCGTAAGACCGAGCGAGGCGAGACCGGCGAGAGCATTGCGGCGTGTCAGGCCATGTCGTTGGCAGAGATGGTCAGGCATGAGCGTGCTCCAATTCTACGGCAAGATATACCGAAAAGTACGGAATTATGAATTCGGGACGGGCCGGATTGCCGTTAATTTGCAAGGGCTTCGAATCCAGCGTGCCAGGCGTATGGACTTTCGCGGATCGGACCGGACGAGTCACCTGAAGAACCACGCCATGATGGAACGGTTCTGTCCCATAGTTGACGATGTGAACCAGGGAACGCTTGCCGTCGGGCGAAGCTGCGGTGTGGGTATGCAGCAGCCCCCCGTTGAACAGCCGCGCAGGGTCGAAGCGGCGGCTCATGAGGAGATGCGTGTCGTCGGCCAAGGTCCAGGGATCGTCGAAAGCCGCTCGCGCCACCGCGATTCGGCCGCTGCCGAGGGCGAGAATCTCGAAACGCGGGTGAGGATGCCCGGCCACCGGCTTTAGTCCGGCGAACGACTTGGCGGCGGCGGGTCCTGTCAGCACCAAGCCGCCTTGTGTAGCAAACGCCTTCAGCATGGCCAGCAGTTTCGGCGAGGGCGGAGCCTGGTCCAGGTAGAGCGCCGCGCGGCGCCCCTTCAGGTCGGACTCCGCGGCCTGACCTACGCATACCGGCCAGAACGCCATCTGCTTGCGCGCCGCCAGCAACAAGGTTTCTCCGGCCACGTACTCGTTGTCGCCGCTGAAATCGGAGAGGATGACGAGCGGCGCGGTGGCGGGCCAGGAGCGCCAGTTATCCTTCTGCTGAAACCATTGGGCCGTGGCCACCAGCTTTTTCCAATCGGCAACCGCCTTCTCATCGCCGGCGGCAACGGCGGCGGCCAACGCGGGAGGCAGCCAGAGCGGGCGGCGGCCTCCGTACGCAAAAGCCTCGGCGAGCAGCAACTGGAGATGAGGTGGGCGCACCGTACGCGGATCCTCCGGCGGATCCGACCGGACCCAGACCGCACGATTTCCTGCGCGCGAGCGAGCATAGAGATACAGCCAGCCGTTGGCGTCCAGCCAAGGCTCCCCAGTCGGCCCGGCGCTGCCATCGGCCAGCCCTTTGTAGTTGTAGGCTGGCCAGAAACCGTCGCCGATTCCAATCACGCCTTCGGATTTCGCCCAGTCGACTTCCTTCCACGCCTTCCAGTCCAGCGGCGGCGCGGCGATCCCGGCGGCTTTGGCCGCCTCCACGACGCCGGAGGGGGGCGCGTCCCGGAACGCCAAGGCATTGAAGGGGGTATCGCGCAACACGCTCACTTGCTCCGCGCGCCAGGCTGCGGGCCATTCGATCGGAATCCATTCGGCAGGAAGGCTCATTGGGCGTAAACCTGTTCGATCTCAAGCGAAGTCATTGATTTAGCAGACGCACTGCGAGGCACAATAGTTCTCTCCGCCTTTGGGCCTTGGCGCGCGCGATTGAGACTCAATTTCGAGTTCTTCTCGCCGGTGGGTGCGGGGCGGCTCAAAGCGAATCGAGCGGCCAGGTCCCGCAAAGGCAGGTGGAACCCAGGAGAGTAGAGAGCGCACGCCGGAGGTCGCGGCAACGGGGCGGGTATAGGGGTATCCCCAGCGGATTTCAGAGGGTGTCTACCAAGCATGCGTGTACGCGAGAATGTGAGGCTAGCCTATCACAGAAGGCAGCGAGGCAAGAATCAACGCGGAGACGGATCTCAATCGAATATGAATGGGCCGCCAGGCTCCCGGCCCGGGTGAGTAGCCGCCGGGCGAATCGAGCGTCATTTCACAGCTTTGAATGGAGAAAGCCGCGGTCCGGGACACACCGCTCTTACTTACTTTCGAAGCCGGGCGCCAGCCTGATGGCCAGGTAGTTCACCACCTGGACCTCATTCCTGCAGGCTTCCATATATGCGCCGCGCAGCAACTGTTCCTTGCGGGTGCGCAATTCTTCCCGAATACTCTGTTGCACTTTGGGATCGTTGAGGTCGCGCTGGCCGGCCTCTTCACGCTGAACGACCATGATGATGCGCCAGGCTCCGCCGGCTTTGATGGGCGAAGAAAACTGTCCGGCAGGGAGCGTGAGGATCAGCTTGCGGATCTCGGGATCGACCTTCTCAAGCGAAGACTGGGGAATGAAGCCCATGTCGCCGCCATTAGGCGCGCTCTCGGGGTCCTCCGAGAAATTCTGCGCTAGCGACGAAAAGGGATCGCCCTGTTTCAGCCGCGCCTCCAGCATCTGAATCTTCTTCCTGGCCTGCTCCTCGTTCTGAGCCTTGTCGCGCTTCAGGTTCTTCACGTCGGGCGCGGGCTGGGGGCTCACGACGATCTGCGCGACGCGATAGTTGTTATCGCGATAGTTGAAAGCCGCTTTATTGGCGTTGTAGAAATCGCCGATGTCCTTGTCGGCGATGTTGATGCGCGAGAAGACTTCCTTGTTCAGCAATTTCTCGGTGCTCAGATCGCGGCGCAGCTTGCCTTTCAACTCGTCGACAGTCATGCCTCTGTCGTTCAGCTGCTTCTGAAACTCCTCCTGCGTGTAGGGAGCGCGGATCTCGTTGAACTTCGTATCGACTTCGGCCTCGGTGGCGATCAGCCCAAGCTTCTCGGCGCGCTGCAGCAGCAATTCCTCGTCGATCAGCGCGCGCAGGACCGCGAGTTTCTGGAACTGAACCTGATCTCTGGAGACCGCGTCCGGCTGATTGGGGAACTGCCATTTGAGCTGTTTATCCACCTCCACATACGTGATTGCGTGGCCATTCACGGTCGCCGCCACGCTGTCAGGAAGGGTTCTCTTGCAGGCGGGCAGGATCGCGGACGCGGCGAGCATACCGGAGAGGATGAGTGTGGAGCGAAGAGGCATGGACTTTGTCATTGTACTTAAGCGCGGCTCAGTGGACCGATCATTCCGTTCACTGGAATCCTAGCGCAAACCTGGGCGCCGGTTCCCGCAGACACCTTACGGCACGATGTGGCATGCCGCATATTAAGCAAGCAGCTCACGAACCTTTTCGAGGTCCGCCGGCTCGCCGAATTTTGCGGACCGCCGGGTTGGATCGATGTTTTTCAGCAGGCCGCACAAGACCGCGCCTGCGCCGACCTCTACGTAACGCTCCACGCCGGCCGCGATCAGCTTCCGCATGCTGTCGAGCCACAGCACGCTGCCCGGCACCTGGTGGAAGAGTCCTTCGCGCGCCTCTACTCCGGTACTCACCAATTCACCCCGCCAATTGTTCACCAGCGGAGTTTCCAAATCGGCGAATTCCGTGGCGTCGAGGTCCAATTTGAGCTTCGTTTGAGCCGGCTCCATCAGAGCGCAGTGGAAGGGAGCGCTAACGGGAAGAATGACGGCTCGCTTGGCGCCGGCCGCTTTCGCCAGATCGACGGCGCGGTTCACAGCCCCGGCATGGCCTGCGATCACCACCTGGTCGGGTGAGTTGAAATTGGCCGCGCTGACAACTTCGCCCTGCGCGGCGCCGGTCAACACGCCTTCCAGTTTCTCGCCGGGCATCCTGAGGATGGCCGCCATCGCGCCGACTCCCGCCGGAACGGCTTCCTGCATGTAGCGGCCGCGATGACGAACCAGCCGTACTGCATCGGCAAATTTGAGCGATCCCGCAGCCACCAGCGCCGAGTACTCGCCCAAGCTGTGTCCGGCCACGTAAGCCGGGCGGTAGCCGAGTTCCTTCAGCACGCTCCAGGCTGCGATTGAAACCGTAAGCAGTGCCGGCTGTGTGTTTTCAGTCAGTTTGAGCCGATCGTCGGGGCCTTCGAAGCACAGGCGCGAGATGGGAAAGGCGAGGGCGTCGTCGGCTTCTTCAAAAATCGCCTTGGCGGCTGGGTAGGCGTCGGCTAACGATTTGCCCATACCCGTGGCTTGGGAGCCTTGGCCCGGAAAGAGAAATGCTATTGGGGACATGAGAACCCTATTTATTGTACGCTCCGCTCTCCAAAGCCCCAAGTTTCGCCCCAGTGGAAGTGCCCTGAACGGAATCGATTACGAATCTGGAAGGCAGGTGGAACCCTGCAAGTTCCCCTGGGAACGCCGATCTCCAGATCGGCACGATCAATCGCCCAAGCGGAACTCCGCAGGGACATCGGTGTGCTCAATGTGATCGTGCGCGAGGGTCTCCCGGGAAGATCGCCGATACCACCGCTCCTTCAGGCCGCAGCCCCGTTTCAACTGCTACGAAGGCCCTCCCCGGCGCGAAAGTTGTTGAAAACGGGGACGAAATCAGCCGTTGTAACGCGGATGGAGCCCTCTCCAATTGACTTGCGGCCCATGCTGGGTTTGACTAGAGGCATGGGCCGGGCGGCGAAAATACTATGAAACGTAAGAAACCAATCTTGATACCGGCCAAGTCTCGGGAACTCCCATCCCGCGGATTGAAGACCGCGATCATCGTTCCGCACAAGGCCATTAATCGCGGCAAATGCGTGATTTGCGGCGGAGTTGTTGCGCCATTTTCTGCGGAAGCCCTGTGTTGGGTATGCCGGCGATTGAAGATCAGCGCCTGGCGAGAGTCAGAGAACCAACATTCCGTCCAAGAGTAGCTCCAGAGTAGGGCTGGTCCCCCTGGACCCGCTTCCGGGAGCACTGCACCTACGCAAGCCGAACAGGCCGACGAGGGCGTCGGCGGCGGATCTGGGTGCTTCAATCGGATAGGCCTCATGGGCCCGAAACCGGTTGAGGCTGAGCCGGTCCTCCTGGCTGCAGATCGCGACCGTCTTGAGTTCTAATTCGTTGGCCGCGCGGAAAGTCCGGATGGCCATCTCGCCCCGGTTCGGTACCAGCGACTTCTGCATCGTGTGTATTAAGGGAGCACGCGTTTTTCCGGGAACGGCAAGGCGAAGAATAGCGTATAACCTTGCTGAACAGAGGTGATTATGCGTAGATCCATCCCCTTCGCCGTTTTCTTTCTGCCCCTCGTGCTCGCCGCCGGCGGTTGCGAGTTCGATGCGGCAGACTGGGGCAACTCGAACCGGTACCGGGAAGACTTCTCGTACGACTACAAGCTGGCGCCGGGCGGCCGGCTGAACGTCGAGAGTTTCAACGGCTCGATTGAAGTCGTAGGCTGGGACAGCGATGCCGTTCAGGTGCGCGGCACCAAATCCGCGTCGCGGCAAGAGGTAGTGAAAGAACTGAGCATCGACGCTAAGGGCGACAGCGGCGAAGTCCGTCTGCGGGCGGTGCGGCCAACGCCCAACTGCAATTGCGGCGTGAGCTTCATTATTAAAGTCCCTCGCAAGACCAGAATCGAGCGCGCGTCCACTTCCAACGCCAGCCTGCGCCTGGAAAGCATCGACGCGGAGGCGCGCGTCCAGACTTCAAACGGCAGTATCAAGATCTGGGACGTCAGCGGCGACCTGGAGGCAACCACTTCCAATGCGAGCATCGAAGCCGAGAAACTGTCGGGCTCGGCGGTGCTGAGAACTTCGAACGGCAGGATTCACGGAGACGGCATCCGTGGCACTCTCGAAGCCAAAACGAACAATGCCAGCATCGACGTGACTGTGACCGAAGCCGACCCCAATCATCCGATGATCCTGACCTCTTCCAACGGCACCATCACGCTCAACCTGATGAGTTGGAAGAACAACGAAATCCGCGCGAATACTTCGAATTCGAGCATCAACGTGCGGCTCCCCGACAAGGTGGACGCCGGAATTCATGCCTCGACTTCGAACGGCAGCATCACGACCGATTACGAGGTGACGACATCGCGCATCAGCAAGACCTTGCTCGATGGCAAGATCGGCAACGGCGGCTCGATGATCGATCTCCAGACATCGAACGGCAGCATCCGGCTCACGAAACGATAAAGAAACCCGCCATGGCTGTCCGGAACATTGCTGTAGAGCAATGGAGATGAGAGCACTGGTCTGCCACAATAGGCAGCACCCATGGTCTCAACACAGGACGAGGTTCGTGTCTCCCGCGTTGTTTTTGAGTATGCGGCAAGGATTGGACAAGAGCAGGACCCGGTCCTGCTCTTGTCTTTGATCGCCGACATGGGCAGAGACCTGCTCGGCGCCGACCGCTGCAGCATCTGGATGGTGGATCCCTATTCAGGTGGAATGTGGACGTGCGCCGCGCATGGCGTCGCTCCGATTCGCGTCGCCGCGGGACATGGTCTGGTGGGGACTTGCGTTACCAACAATGACATCGTCCTGGTCAACGACGCCGCGAACGACCCGCGCTCGTCCCGAGGGACCGACGAAAAGACAGGCTATGAAACGCGCAGCGTGCTCTGCATGCCGCTGCGGGGCAGTTCAGGGCGTGTGATCGGAGCGTTTCAGGCCCTGAATAAAGAAGGCGGCTTCAGCGCCGACGACGTGCGTCTGCTCCATCTGGCCTGCTCGTATTCGGCCAGCGCCATCGAGACGCAAGCGCTGCGTAAGGAAGCGGAGCAGGCTCAGTTCATGCTGCGCGAATTGGCGATTGCGCGGGACGTCCAGGCCCAATTGTTTCCTCACAATTTGCCCGCGGTCGCGGGGGTCGAGTACGAGTGCCACTGCGTCCCCGCGAAGTTCGTTGGCGGAGATTACTACGACGTGATCCCGATGCCGGGCGGACGAACCTGCATCACTCTGGGCGACGTTTCGGGCAAGGGCATCCCCGCCGCCGTCCTCATGGCGAGCATCCAGGCGTCGATTCGAGTCAACATGACGCGCGGTGCGGACTCGCTGAGCGCAGCGATCGAGGCGCTCAACGGTACGGTCTACTCGACCAGCACCGCCGAGCGCTACACCACCCTGTTCACGGCGTTCCTTGAACCGGGCTGCCGGCGGATGATCTACATCAACTGTGGCCAGACGGCGCCCATGCTGCTGCGCCGCTCCGGCCAGGTCGAACGCCTGAATGCGGGTGGTCCTCCGGTCGGACTCCTACCCAGGGCGCCGTTTCAGGAGACGGCCGTCGATCTGGCAGAGGGCGATCTGCTGGTGGTCTTCTCGGACGGCGTGAGCGAAGTAAACAATCCCGACGGAGACATCTGGAACGAAGACGAACTGGAACAAGTGGTCGCCTTGTGCGCCGGGCTATCCGCCAACGATGCCCACCACCGGATCCTCAACGCCGTGCGGAGATTCGCGGACGGCGCCGAGCCCTCGGACGACATTACGCTGGCCGTCTACCGGATGGTCTGAGGTTTGGGCAACCATCATGGTGGCGCCGGATAAGTGCCGGTGGCATTAGAGACGTGGCAGGATCTGGCGCCCGATGACGCAATCGGCGACTAAGACATGCGGGGCAAGTGCAAGTCATGTAGGTCGCGCACTTGTGAACGAGGCCATGGATGACTCCATCAGCATCGTCGAAGCGTGGAGCGATTATGTCGAAATACTGGGCATCGCCTGTGTTGTACCGGCGAGAAACGGCATAGGCGACATGATCGGAAATCTATACAAGTCTCGAAGCCCGCGAATCCACAAAAAAACGGTGTGTCGGCGATGTTCCGCAGGGATCCCCAGCGGGTCCCATCTTTTCTAAACTTTCGACTGAGCTTTTGAAGGGAGGTTTCGCGGTTCGTCTCGTCAAGAACCAGCAGCCCACGTTGCGGATCGCCCTGCTGCCGCTGGCGCATAAGGAAGAAATTGAATCGTTGACAAAGATCTTCGAACGCAAGTTCGACGGGGTCTTGTTGAGGGAATGACTTCTTGTGAATCGCACAGGCAAACAGGCACGCGGTCTGATAGCTGGAGACGACCACATTCAAAGCGCTTTTCAGTACGCCGCGGGCCTCGTCCCTCGTCAGGCTCTTCCAGCATTCTTCCTGCCGGGAGAAGATTGCGGATGCGTGGAATTCAACGTCCTGCGGGTTGTTGTGTATGGATCTGCGAGTTTGTCAAGCTCAGGACTGAACCAATCGACTTGCGCTTCATACACGCAGATTCCCCCGAAAACGAAGTACTCTTCGTCAGCATTGCTGGGGGAACCAGCATCATCCAAATACAGGAGGTACATGAAGAATGCAGCCGAGTGAACTTTCGTTCAGCGGACCGCAGTGCAGCACTCTCAACCGCACAGACTGTGTATCGCCTTTAGGGGCGGGACATTTCAAATGAGTTATCACAAGCGCGGCCGTTCACATCTTCGGAATCTCGCAAGACCGGCGCGCAATCTACTGTACACGGAGCGTGCGATGCGATTCATCCTAATTCTCCTGGCAGCCGCCACGGCCTGGAGCCAGGTTGCCAAGGAAGCCAATCAGGCCTACGAGACCAAAGAAGACCGAGCCAAGATGGCCCAGCGGTTGGAGGCCCCGGCCCGGTTGGCTAACTTGCAGACTGCGGAACTGGTTGCCCGGCTGGGCATCCCCAGTGGATCGACCGTTGTGGACTTGGGCACGGGAACGGGCAATCTGCTCAAGGATCTCAGCGCGGCAGCCGGCGCTAAAGGGCGCGTGATTGCGGAGGACATCTTCCCCGATTTCCTCGACCGTGCTCGCGAACGTGCCCAGGCGGCCAAACTTGCCAATGTGGAGTTTGTGCTTGGAACGGAGACAGATCCCAAATTGCCCGCCGGCGCCGCCGATCTGGTGATCATCCTCGACGCGTATCATCATTTCGATTACCCGGAGAAGATGCTGGCAGGAATCAAGCGCGGCTTACGCCCCGGCGGGCGGTTGGCCATCGTCGAGTACCACAAGAAGCGCGGCGCAATGGAAGGCGATCCGGATTTCGCATTGAAACACATTCGCGCCGGCGCCGAGCAAGTAGTCCAGGAGGTCGAAGCTGCTGGATATAAGCTGCTCTGGCGGCGCGACCATGCGCCGGACAAGCAGTACATAGCGATGTTCCAGGCAAACTAAACTACTGTAGTGCGTCCAAAATACTATCGATTATCGAGATCGTGTGGGGCAGGATGGTATCCTGCTCGGCGGTTGGCAACCGCCGCAGTTTTGCCGGGAAACGCACCATGCCGATTGACAATCGGCCGCAGCTTACCAAGCCGCCCCACAATTGGCACCGTTGAGCGCCAACAATAATGGTAGTTCTGCATGACGCCGTACACTAGGGCGCCTCGGTCCGTTTCCCACTATCCTTGCTTTGGCAACGAGCGTGTTGTCTCCGAGACTCGGCAATCGATTCGGGGTCTAGCGTTTATACTCCAAGCCATTGCCTTGTCCGAATGCGCGAAGTTCGTAATCGCCATTTCGCGTGGAGTCGATGAACTTGAAAGACACGTCCTTCCCCATGCCCTCAATATAGCGATAGCGCCAAACTTCGAACGGCGGGTTGTCTGCCGTGCCCGAAGGATGGGATTCAATCTCGTCCGGCGGTCCCGACTGAATATAGACTCGGCCTCGATCAGTCTTCCACCCCGCCTTGCCCCCTGCAAAGCGCGTGTTGGCATAAGCGATTCGGCGATAGTGTTCTTCCTTGAATTCGTTCCGGGGCGTGTCCGGGGTGGGGTCGCGACGCAGCCAGAACTGCTCGACGAACTTTTCACGTTCTGCGTCCGTGGTCAGCTTCTGGTATGCGGTTCGCTCTTCCTTGGTGATGATGTAGACCACGTCCTCGTTCACCCAATTGACGAAGGAAAACACCCGAGCACGGTTCGCCTGTTTCTGTGCGCCGGTGGAATTCTGCGCGGTCGGCTCCGATTGCCTGGCGAGCAAAGCCACACTGGCGGTGGCGACGGTTTGACGCGGTGAGTCCGATTGCCAGGCGGCCAGTGCCACTGTGGCGGTGGCGACGACCAACGCAGCGGCGACCAAGGGCGCCCAACTGCCGGCCGGGCCTTCTGGATACAGCAGACGACGGATACGCTTCACGATATTCCCTCCTGTCGCGGCAACGGCGACCTCATGGCCTGTGCAGCGAATTTGTTCAAGCGCAGTCAGAGCAACAGCGTACTCGTGCTGATTGCCGCTGATGGAGACCACCACATCGTCACAGCAGTTCTCGCGCTCCGCGCGAATGACCCGGGAAACCCACCACGCCGCGGGGTGATAGAACAACAGGCCCTCAACGCATCGCTGCAAGAGATTGACCAGATAATCGCATCGGCGGATATGCGCCAACTCGTGGAGCAAAATGGCTTCCACTTGCGATGCGGGCAACCCGGCGAGCATTCCGACCGGCACGAGGATCAAGGGCCGGAAATGCCCGAGCACCATCGGAACATTCCCGAGACAAGACTCGAGCAGCAGAACCTGCCGTGAGATGCACAGTCGAGCCCCGAGACCAGCGGCAACTGCCATCCATTTCTCTGGCGGCGCACACACTCCCCGCTTTCTTAACCGGCGGAGCGATACCCAGCCCGCCACCTGAGACAGGTAGAAGATACAGACGCCCGCTATCCAAAAAAGCGCAAGCCAGGGGACGACGGTGTCAAGGTTCGAATGGTAAGAGCCGGGAGCATTCGCGCCGACTCCGAGACTCAATTCCGGGAAAGCGGAAGTTCTCACCGTGTGTCCATATTGCACAGCTTCTGGCCAAACACGAACCAGGGTGGAGACGAATCCCCCAATGATCTGCGAGCAATGCCAGACATGCCGCTGCGTAGCGGCTCGCGGCGAACGCACCGCCAGGAGCACGGCGGCGAGGAATGCCGCCACGATAGCGCCCTCCCAGAGTGAATGAAGCAGCGCCCAGCCGATGGCTCCAGCCACGGGAGACGCCAATACGGTTCCCAGTGCCTCATACGCCCCCCTTGCGGTAATCGTCGAGAAGCTTATGCATCTCGGCCAACTCTTCTTTCGTAGCCTCTTGCGCCGAGAGCGCGCCCATCAGCAGCGCCTTGGCGGACCCGCTGAACGCACGCTCTAGCAGGTGCCCTGCGAGTTGTTTTTGGGTCCATTCACGCGGACGTGCCGCCTTGTAGACGTGGGCTCGCTGGCTCTCGTCGCGGAGCACCAGGCCTTTTTCGGCCATGATCTGCAAGAATTTCAGGACCGTGCTGTATTGGGCCGGACGCCGCCGGTTGATCGAATCATGAACTTCCCGGACGGTTGCCGGTCCGAGACTCCAAATCACAGTCAGGATTTCCAGTTCCGCGTCAGTGGGTCTGGGTGGCTCATCCGTCATATACGAAGAGCTTACTAGTAAGACTTTCGTACGTCAAGCCGAATTGCGCGGGATCGGGACAGGTCAGGATTTGCGCTCGACTCCTGTGTAGTGATTCCTGAATACTGAGGCATCTCATTCCTGCGGATGCGGTCCTGCCGCACGGGACAAAGAATTCACGTGGGGACCAACGCCGATTCAAGTCTCTGGCACAAGCGCCAAACGCTCGCTGCGGCAGTACGACTAGCAGGTCCCGCATCCGGGCCGCGGCTCATTACAGGTTCATGCGCGCATTGCGGAGCCCTTAACCCGCTGCACGCGCTACTCGATCTCGGACGGCAGAGTGCGAATTCTCCTCACTCTCTGGACTGCTGCGGCCATTGGTTGATGCTGCGTCGCGCGGGGAGCAAATCGGAATTAAGAGACGAATGAACCCACGCGGGATGTCAGGCCGGCTGGAATCTCCAGCCAGTGTGGCCATCCTGCGGCATTCCGAACTGGTTGCGCGACTGGGCGTTGTGCCCGGATCGACCATTATTATTGATCGGGGCACCGGCTATCAACCGCGGGGCATTAGCGCCGTCGTCTGCAACGGCCGCGTCGCCTGGAAGGAATTCTTCCCGTGTTTTCCAGCACACGCACGGGAGCCAACTCGACAATGTCGAGTTGGCTCCCGTGTGCCGATTTGGATCCCCGAATGCCGCCCAGCCGGACCGGCCTCGTGGTCGCTTTGGGCGCTTGCCGGCCCCTTTCTCCCTCTTGCTGCCGCCTTGAGTCCAGCAGTTCAGTGAGAGTGCCGATGTACGTGATTGTTCGTCGACACGGCGTCAATCCGTGACGCGGTGAACGTGCCGTCGGCATTGAGCGTACCGTCTACGTCCACTCGCGTCCCAACTGTGATGGAAGCCGGCTGTCCAGCCGGAAATACAGTGGCCGCGGAGACGATCACGGTGACGCCGGCAACGGTCCACTTGCCGATCTGATCGGTGGTTCCAGGCAGAGACGTAACTACCCCATGGAGGTCATGGCCTCTGGATGGCGGTCCAGGAAGCGTGCCCTGGATCGCGATCCGCAAAGCGGTGATCGAGCCGTCCGCATTCAGAACGCCGTCGATCTCCACCATGCTGCCGACCACAATGGTGGCAAGTTGACCTGCGGGAAACACTGTGGACGAAGTAACGTCCACCGTTTTGCCGCCTACAGTCCAATTGCCGATTTGACCGGATGTTCCGGGTAGCGCCGTGACCGTTCCAGTGAAGTCGTAACCCTTGGGGGGTGGCTGGGGCTCGGCGGCAATTCTCGATGCGGTGACAGTGCCGTCGGCGTTGAGCGTGCCATTTACGTCCACCACCGTTCCGACTGTGATGGAAGCCGGCTGTCCAGTGGGAAATACTGTGGTCGCGGAGACGATCACGGTGACGCCCGCGACGGTCCAATCGCCGATCTGGCCAGTGGTTCCGGGCAGAGCCGTAACTGCCCCGTGAACGTCATACCCTTTGGTGGGAGGGATGCCCTGTAGTGCGATCCACAACGCAGTGATCGAGCCGTCCGCATTTAGAATGCCCAGGCCATCCACCGCGCTGCCGACCGCAATGGTCGCCAGTTGACCAGATGGGAACATCGTGGATGCGGTAACACTCACCGTCTTGCCGCCCACCGTCCAATTTCCGATTTGCCCGGATGTTCCAGGCAACGCCGTGACGGTTCCTGTGAAGAAGTACGGCTTGACGGGCGGCTTGGGCTCCGCGGCAATGCTCGATGCTGTGACAGTGCCGTCGGCGTTGAGCGTGCCGTCCACGTCAACCAGCGTCCCGACTGTGATAGAAGCCGGCTGCCCGGCAGGAAATAGCGTGGTCGAGGAAACGATCACGGTGACGCCGGCAACGGTCCAATTGCCGATCTGATCGGTGGTTCCGGGCAGAGCCGTGACTGCCCCTTGAAGGTCATAGCCCTTGGAGGGCGGTCCAGGAGGCGTTCCCTGAAGCGAGATTCGCAAAGCGGTGATCGAGCCGTCGGCATTCAGAATGCCATGGACGTCCACCGTACTGCCGACCGCGATGGTCGCGAGTTGACCGGCGGGAAACACCGTGGACGAAGTAACGTCCACGGTCTTGCCGCCCACGGCCCAAGTGCCAACTTGCCCTGATGTTCCCGGCAGCGCCGTGACGGTTGCGCTGAAGTCGTAACTCTTGACCGGTGGCTTGGGCACGGCGGCAATGCTCGATGCGGTGACCGTGCCGTCGGCGTTGAGCGTGCCGTCTACGTCCACCAGCGTCCCGACTGTAATGGATGCCGGCTCACCGGCCGGGAAAACAGTGGTTGACGAAACGTGGACGGTTTTGCCACCGACCATCCAATCTCCGATCTGTCCGGTAGTGCCAGGCAGGGCGGTTACCGCTCCAATGAATCCATATGCCTTTGTCGCGGCTTCTAGTTGTGAAACTGAAAACACCAGCGGCATCAGGGCATACAGCAGAAGCAGGTTCATCCCAAAGGACCTGCGCCAGTTCTGTGTAGGTGTCATTCGTGCAGTCTCCTTGAGCATTGTCCAGGCAACGCCAGGTTCGCAAGACAAGCTGAGCCGGCCGTTAGCATAACACTTTGGTCCAGAATGGTGTTTTGGTCTTTGTGAAACGCGCGCGACCACGTTGGGTGATCTCATCGGGATTCGATAACGACGGGCCGCACGCGAACTCGCAGGGTCGAACAATCATTGAGTCTGACGAAGGCAGTTAAAAACAAGCGCTCCATCGCAGTCTTGGATAGCGATACAATCTGCCCCAGAGGTAACCACTTGGCTCCCATAGATCCTGCCTGGCTCGCGATGGCCGAGGCGCTGCTGATCGGTCTGGTCGTCGGCATCGAGCGCGAGTCGGACCAGGTGGAGCGCCACGCGGGGCTGCGCGACTTCATCACCATCGCTATGGCGGGTGGGCTGTGCGGCCTGCTCGGCGTGGCCTGGATCACGGCGGCCACTCTGCTCGCTGTCACCGCTTTGATCGTCGTATTTCGCGTCCAGACCGCGGGCCGTACCGGCATAACCACCGAATTGGCCGCGGTCGGCACGTTTTTGCTCAGCGTTTTGACCACCACTCGGGGAATCGCCTACGGCGCGCCGCTGGCTATCGCGCTGACCGTTATCTTCACGCTCACGCTCGAAACTCGGGTCGTGCTGCGCAAGTTCTTTTTGGAGGTCGTCAACGAGCGCGAGTATCAGGACACCCTGCGGTTTCTGGCCGTCATCTTCGTCATCCTGCCGGTTCTGCCGGATGTGGACTACGGGCCGTATGGGTTCCTGAATCCTCACAAGATATGGATCTTCGTCATCCTGGTCTGCTCGATTTCATGGCTGGGTTATTTCCTGCAGAAGTTTCTCGGAGAGGGGCAGGGACTGCGCATCACCGGCTTGCTTGGAGGGCTGGCCTCCACCACGGCGTCCACGTCGGCGCTGGCCAAAGATTGTTCCGAGGACCCGCTGCATCCGCAGGCCTACGTACAGGCGGCGTTGCTGTCGAACTCGGTGCAAGGACCGCGCATTTTCGTCCTGCTGATGCTTTCCTCGCCTGTTCTGGCCCGCTACTGTCTGCCCGCGCTGATCGCCATGACTGTGACCGGAATCGGCTGCGCCTTCCTTCTGGGCCGGCGGCACACCGCGGAGCTGGCGGAATCGCACATCGCCGTCAGCAACCCGTTCCGTCTTACACCGGCTCTGAAGTTCGGGCTTTTGTTCGCGGCGATTCGATTCGCGTCGCGTTTCGGCGTGGCGGAACTAGGCGCGAGCGGCGTCTACCTCACCAGCGCCATCGCCGGCTCGGTCGATGCCGATTCCGTGGTTTTCTCGATTTCGGGAATGTTGAAGGACGGCCGGATTCTGGAGTCCCCGGCCGCGATTGGCGTGGTAATTTCCATCGCAGCCAATTTCGTGCTGAAGGGCGCCATCGCCTGGACTGCGGCCGGAGGGTCATTTGCCCGCCGGGTCAGCCTCGGTTTTCTGCTCATGACCGCAGCGGCCGTCGGCGGGGCGTTCATTCATTTTTAACGGGAGTATAAGAGCAACAGGAGCGCTGGCTGACGTGTTTCGAAAGGGGTCTACTTCAATTGCGTCAGCGAGCGCCCCAGTCTACAGACCGGATTAACGTGAATTCGGTTCTGATGATCGAAGCGCGGCCAGATTCGCGGTGAGGCCTCACTTCAGGTCTTATATACAGAGACGCTCCCACGCCGTGGCAGGTTCACAAACCGTGCGGGCCGGGGCGAAATTGTTACCTTTCTTAATCTCGGATGTAAGGCGGTGCACCAGTGCCGCGCGGGGTCCGGTCCAGACACCGCTACAAACTCCATGCGGGCGCTGGAGCGCCACCCCACCCCGAAACGGAGCCGCGACCGTGAGGGAGCGGTTGTAGCAGTGGCATTTAAGGAATGCTCCCGCTCAAATTCGTTAGCATCCTGTTGATTCCCAACGCGTTACCGCTAGCGCGTCAAAAGGAGCCGATCTGGAGATCGGCGTTCCTAGGGGGATTCAGCGCAGCCCAAACGAAGCAGTTCTGTGAAAGAAAGCCTGGGCACGTTCCACATCGCGCAGGATCTGCGCCCGGAGGGCCTCCGCGGAAGAGAAGGCGCGCTCCTCGCGGACCCGGCGCAGGAATTCGACCCTAATCCGTTCGGGAGAGTGATCCTCCAGCGGGTCGAGCAAAAACGTCTCGATAGTCAGATGATGGCCGCCAAAAGTCGGACGGTATCCGACGTTCGTCACCGAGCGCCACGAACGCGCGGGGGGACAGAGGATTGCGTCCCCAGGATCGGCGGGACAGAGGAGAGCGTCCCCTTCCTGCTCCTCTTCGAACGTCCGAGTGATGTAAACCCCTGTGGCTGGGACCGCAGCGTGATCGAGAGCGAGGGACGGGATCTCGAGGTTCAAGGTCGGGACGGTCTGCCTCCGTCCACGTCCTTCGCCCGCAACCACGCGGCCGGCAACGGCGAAAGGCCTCCCCAGCAGGCGCGCCGCCCGGCTCACGTCGCCCACTGCCAGCAGACGCCGTATCTCACTGGAACTGATCGGCACGCCGCGCCACTTCACGGCAGGCACTATTTCGATCCGTACTCCGGATCTTTCGCCCAGCGCACGCAGCGTCATGACATCGCCGCGTTGTTTCCTTCCAAACAGGAAGTTGTCGCCGACGACAATGGCTCGCGCGCCCAGGGCATTCACCAGAATCTCGCGGAAGAAAGCCTCTGGATCGAGCGAACTGACATGCTCGTCGAAGGGCAGAATCAGAGCCTGTTCCACGCCGTCGCGCGCCATAAGAGCGCAACGCTCGGCGGGTGAAGTCAACAGCAGCGGGGCTCGCTCCGGTGCGACAACCTGGGTTGGATGCGGGCTGAAGGTGAGAGCCGACGGGCGCGCCCCGCACTCGCGCGCGAGTTCCACCACGGTCCGCATCAGGGCATGGTGCGCGGCGTGAACCCCATCGAAGTTGCCGATGGTGACGGCGGAGGGCGCGAACGAGGCGCGTGCCACCTCAAGGCTGCGAAAGATGCGCATGGCAATCGACTAGAGTCCGACGGCCACCTCCAGGCCGTCGTATGCCAGCCGCACGCCCGCGGGCAGCAGGCTGCTTGCGCGCTCGTGCCCCAATTCGTGCGAGATGTGCGTGAACCACGTCTCGCGCGGCTTCAGCCGCTCGACAATCTTCAGGCTCTGCTCCACGGTGCTGTGCGTTGGATGCGGCTTGTAGCGCAGGGCATCCAGAAAAAGAACGTCCAGCCCATGCAGCATCTCCAAAGACTCTTCGGGGACTTCGCTGTGGTCCGTCAAATACGCGTTGTTTCCGAATCGGAAGCCGTGGCACGTACCTTTGCCGTGCTTGACGGGAACGGGCGTGAACGCCAGGCCGTGGACGTCGATCGGCCCGCCGTCGAACGTCTGGGTCTTAATGCGCGGCCGCGAAGACTCGGTTGGCCCTTCGTGAAAGATATAGTCAAACACCCTCCGGATGATCCGCAAAGTCTCTTCCGAGCCGTAGACCGGGATGACCTCCTTTTGGAAGAAGTTGAACGGACGCAGATCGTCCAGCCCCAGGATGTGGTCGGCATGCCCGTGCGTATACAACACGGCGTCGATCCGGGAAAGGTGGGCCCGCAGAGCCTGTTGCCGGAAGTCGGGCCCTGTGTCGATCAACACGCAATGTCCGTCCCAGCGCAAGGCGATCGAAGGCCGCAAACGCCGGTCGTGCGGATCCTCCGAGCGGCATACGTCGCAGCCGCAGCCGATTGTGGGCACGCCAACGCTGGTGCCTGAACCGAGAACGGTAATAATCGGCCGTTCGAACGACTCAGCCATTTTCCTGAGCTTCTTGTCCCGCTGCCTCGCTCGGAGCCTCGACCTTCTTCTTCTGCTCGGTCTCGGAAGCCTGGATGAAGCGGAAACGCAGTTCGGTCACCGTGTTGTCCAGCAGCCGTTGCTCCTCAATTGTGAGGTTGTTGCGCGTCTTGTCCTGCAGGACGGCGAGCATATCGATCGTGTGCCGTGCGATGGGAAGATTCACTTCCTGCTTCTCGCCGCCCCAGGGCGCCGCGCCCAGGCTCGCCTCGGCCTGCATACGCATGCTCCAAATCAGAAAATCGAAATTAGCGGGAGGGAGGGGAACGTCTTGGTCGCTCATTTACTTCACATTGTACTGAAGTGAGTGAGGCTGCTCTCCAGGCCCGGCTCCAGATGCGGTCTTGAAGGGGTGACACCCTACTTGCGTTTCTGTGGAGTTCCGAGCGGAGAACGCAGCGGACAAATGGGCGGCGTCGCCATCGCTATCTTGTCGTCGGGATGCGGCCCCATCTTTCGAACCATGCCTTCATCGAAATGTTCGGGGAGCGGGATCTCAATGAGCGGAATCGAACAATGCCCGGGGACGGCCAACGCCGACGCCTTCGCTCTAGCCTGAGGTTGATCGGGCCCGGCTGGAATGTCGGTCTCGTTCTTCGCCAGCAGGTCCCGCCAATGGCGGAACGGCAGCCCTTGCCCCTGCGCTGCCGGTCCGGGTGCACTGGGCTCGGCGGCGGGTTGATCAGAAACGGACGAGGCAGAGGCGGCAGCACGGGCAGGTTGAGCGATACCGGCGCGGCCGTCTGTCCGAAGGCCGGGAGAGACAACGCGACAATCACCAATCCCAACGGCAGTAGACGCATGCTGCCCATAGTCTACCCCCGCTCGTATCGCATGGCACAGGCAAATTCTGCAACATTCCAGACAGAAGACCGGGCTGCCGCTGGCGCGACAACCCGGTCTCCAAGGAAACGGAAACTCGGCTTTGAACTACTTCTGGGCCTTGTAGAATTCGACGTACTCCGACAGCGGCTTCGCCGTGAAGTCCCCGGCGTGACCGGCCTGGCCGAACTCGACCATGCGCTGGGCGACCACTTTCTGCATCGCGGCGCGAGCCGGCTTGTTGTAATCGCGCGGGTCGAACTTTTCGGGCGACTCGGCGAACACTTTGCGGATGGCGCCGGTCATGGCCAGACGGTTGTCGGTGTCGACGTTGATCTTGCGCACGCCGTTCTTGATGCCGAGCTGGATCTCTTCCACCGGCACGCCCCAGGTCTGCTTCAGCTTCCCGCCGTACTCGTTGATGACGTCCTGCAGTTCCTTCGGAACCGAAGAGGAGCCGTGCATAACGAGGTGGGTGGTGGGCAGGCGTTTGTGGATCTCGATCAGGAGGTCCATCTTGAGTACCGCCCCGTCGGGCTTGCGGCTGAACTTGTAGGCGCCGTGGCTGGTGCCGATGGCGATGGCCAGAGCGTCAAGGCCGGTCTTCTCGACGAATTCGACGGCCTGATCGGGATCGGTGACATGCTCCAGGCCCGTACCGCCGGCTCCATGGCCGTCCTCGATACCGCCGAGGGTGCCGATCTCGCCTTCCACTGTGACGCCCTTGGAGTGCGCCAGGTCGACGACCTTGCGGGTCACTTCAACGTTGTATTCGAAGGACGAAGGCGTCTTGCCGTCTGCCATGAGCGAGCCGTCCATCATGACCGACGTGAAGCCGAGTTCGATGGCCGACTTGCAGGTCTCGAAGCTGTTGCCGTGGTCGAGGTGCAATACCATCGGGATCTCCGGGTATAGCTCGGCGGCGGCCAGCATCAGGTGATACAGGAAGTTGTCGTTGGAGTAAGCGCGAGCGCCACGGCTCGCCTGAACGATCACGGGCGACTTGGTCTCCCGAGCCGCTTCCATAATTGCTTGGATCTGCTCCATGTTGTTGACGTTAAATGCGCCAACGCCGTAACCGCCCTTGGCGGCTTCGTCCAGAAGCTGCCGCAATGTGACCAGTGGCATCGAAACTCTCCTTAGGGTCTGTTCAGAGATAGAACTCTGATGGATCACCCCCATGATATAACACCGGAACTTCCGATTAGATGACGATTCTGTGGAGTTTCCCTGCAACAAATCACTGTTGCGCCTGGGAACGCCGATCTCCAGATCGGCACCCAGTTGCCTGTTGCGCGTGGGGCGCCGGCGATGAGTCTGCTTGTGATTGCAGTTAAGGGATAATTCAAAGCGTCAATTCGAAGTACAGGGCGCCCTGCGGAGACCCGGCGTCGTATCGCTCTATCTCTTGGAATCCGAGCGAGCGGTAGAGCGCGATGGCCGCCTGCATGAACGGTAGCGTGTCGAGCCTGACCGCTCTGTAACCGCGTTCTCTGCCCACCTCGATTAACGCAACTGCCAGCGAGCGGCCTGCTCCGGTGCCGCGTGCGGAAGGCTCCACGAATAGCCGCTTCAACTCGCAGACCTCCGGTCCGATCTTGCGAAGCCCGCCGCAGCCTACGGCGAGGCCCTCGTGAATGGCGAGCAATAGCGCTCCATCCGGCTCGGCATAGCGGCCCGGCAGGCCGTCAATTTCGGCAGCAAAACCTACGACGCATTCGCCAACGCCGGGTATGGCGCCATACTGCCGCAGCAGGCTTCGTGCGCTCTCCAAATCCCCTAGTGTGACTGCACGCCGGATCTCTATCATTCGTCATATGTTACCCTGAAAGTCCCCCACAAAATAATGAAGACATCCGACGAAAGCCACACTGAGAACCTCACTCTCGGTGCGCGTTTCGAGCGGCTGGTGGCGATCATGGCGCGTCTGCGTGCGCCCGGGGGCTGCCCCTGGGATCGCGAACAGAGCTACGACACCATCAAGCCCTACACGATTGAGGAGACCTACGAAGTCCTCGACGCCGTCGACCAGCGCGACTATGCAGGCCTGTGCGAGGAACTGGGCGATTTCATGCTCCAGGCCGTGTTCTATGCCCAGATCGCGTCGGAAGAGGATCGCTTCTCGATCGCCGATTCGCTGGACGCGATCAACGAAAAACTGATCCGCCGCCATCCGCATGTCTTCGCCGACGGTGATGCCAAGACGTCCGACCAGGTGCTGACGCGTTGGGAACAGATCAAGGCCGGCGAGAAGTCGGAGCGGGGCGAAAAGCCAAAGGGATGCCTGGACGGCGTGCCGCGTGCGCTGCCGGCGCTGATGGAAGGCCTCAAAATCTCGCAAAAAGTGGCGAAAAAGGGCTTCGAATGGCCCGATTTTGGCCAGGTGTTGGAGAAGTTCCACGAGGAAACCGCGGAACTGGCGGAGGCGCGAGCGAGCGGAAACCAGGAGCACATCGAGGGGGAACTGGGCGACCTGCTGTTCACTGTGGTCAACATGGCGCGCTGGCTGAAAGTGGATCCGGAGCAGGCTCTGCGCAAAACCAACGCCAAGTTTCGCGCTCGATTCGCGTACGTAGAACGCTCGCTCACAGAGCAGGGCAAATCGATCGAGGGAGCTACGCTCGAAGAGATGGAGGCGCTGTGGCAACAGGCCAAGTCGCTACCCGAATCACGCTGAAGCACCTGGACGCTCTGCCCGAGTTCCGCGAGGCGTTGCGGCTGCAGAAAGAGATCTGGGGTTTCTCGGACATCGAACTTCTGCCGTTGCGCCTGTTCGTGGTGGCGCACAAAGTCGGTGGGCAGGTGATGGGCGCGTTCGACGGCGAGCACATGATCGGCTTCCTGCTTTCGATCCCGGGTCTGAGGCAAGGCGAGAACTTCCTGCACTCGCACATGATGGGGGTGCAGGCGCCTTATCGTAACCTTGGCGTGGGGCGGATGTTGAAGCTGGCGCAGCGTGAAGACGCGCTGGCTCGGGCTGTGAGGCTGGTGGAATGGACCTTCGATCCGCTGGAGCTGAAGAACGCTTATTTCAACATCGAACGCCTGGGCGCAGTGGTGCGCCGCTACGTTTTGAATCAGTACGGTACGACGACCAGCCATCTGCACGGCGGTCTGCCGACGGACCGCTGCGTCGCGGAATGGTATCTGGACAGCGAACGGGTTCTGGCTGTGCTCGAGGGCAAACCCGTGCCGCACGACGGGATCGTGGAGCGGGTGGCCGTACCGAACGACATTGCCGAGTTGCGGCAACACGATCCGAAGCATGCGCGCGAGATTCAACTGCGCCTGAGCGACTCGTTTCTCGCTCACTTCCAACGCGGGCTCGCGGTGACCGGGTTCGAACGAACGTCCGATTCGGGTGTGTACCTCTTCTCACAATGGCCTTCAAAATAGACGAAATTCGCCTGCACCGGCTCGAGATGCCGCTGGTTCATTTCTTTGAGACCAGCTTCGGACGGACCTACGGCCGAGAGATCGTTCTTGTGGAAGCCGTCTCGGACGGCGTCTCGGGCTGGGGCGAAGTCACTTGCGGAGAGCACCCGTTCTACAACGAAGAGTGGACGGACGCGGCCTGGCTGCTGCTGAAGAACTACGTCGCTCCGGCCGCTCTCGGCAAAACGCTGGAGAGGGCATCGGACGCGGCGGCGCTCTCTAAGGGAATCAAAGGTCACCTGATGGCGCGCGGGGGATTCGAAGCCGCGTGCTGGGATCTGGAAGCGCGGCTGGCCGGTATCCCGCTGTGGCAGGCGATCGGCGGGGGAGCGCGGAAAGAGATACCCTGCGGCGTTTCGATCGGCATCCAGGACAGCGTGCCGCAACTGCTCGGCAAGATCCGCACGGAGCTGGAAGCGGGCTACCAGCGCATCAAGATGAAGATCAAGCCGGGCTGGGACATCGACGTGATCCGCGAGGTGCGGCGCGAGTTCCCGGACGTCTTGCTGACGGCGGACGCCAACTCGGCTTACACGTTGAGCGACATCGAACATTTGAAGCGGCTGGACGAGTTCCAGCTCATGATGATCGAGCAGCCGCTCGCGCACGACGAGATCATCGACCATGCTTTTCTGCAGCGCGCCTTGAAGACGCCGATCTGTCTGGACGAGTGCATCCGCACGGCGCATCAGGCAAATCAGGCCATTAGTCTGGGTGCTTGCAAGATCATCAACATCAAGCTCGGGCGCGTGGGCGGGTTCGCGGAAGCGAAACGGGTCCACGACGTGGCCCAGGAGCAAGGCATTCCGGTGTGGTGCGGAGGGATGCTCGAAGGCGGCGTGGGCCGGGCTCACAACATCGCTCTCTCGACGCTTCCGAACTTCGTATTGCCGGGAGACGTGTCGGCGAGCAAAAGGTATTGGAAACGCGACGTGATCGACCCATGGGTTGAGGTTACTCCGCGCGGGACCATCGTCGTGGGAGACGCTCCGGGCTTCGGTTACCCCCTAGATCTCGATTTCCTTGCATCCGTGCGAGTGGCTCAGGAGACGCTGCGTCCCAAGTGAGCATCCAAACTAATAGCTCCCCCAGCGGCCGCGGGACGGCGCGGGTATAAGAATGCTTCTCGATACGACGGCCACAGCTCGCAAACCCTCCGCGCGGACCAACCGGATCTACGGAATGGTCAGCCTGATGACCATCTTCTGGAGCCTGAACTACATCGCTGCGAAGGTGGCCCTGCGGAGCTTTCCGCCTGTGTTCTACGCCTGCTTGCGGATGATGATCGCCGGCGTTCTGATGGTCGTCATGTACCTCTTCTGGGTGCGGAAGCGGCCCGAAAAGGTGATCCAGAAATGGCCCTGGCGAGACCTGTTAATCCTCTCCGCCATCGGCGTGATCGGCATGGTGGGCAACCAGATATTCTTCGTTGCGGGGATGGGCCGCACCTCGGTGGCGCACGCCTCGCTGGTCATCGCGACGACTCCGGTGCAGGTGCTTCTTTTCGCCTGGCTGAGAGGCCAGGAGCGCCTGACTCCACTGAAAGTCGCCGGCATGTTCCTGGCGATCGGCGGCGTGGGCGTGTTGAACCTCGCGCCCGGGCGAGCCGCGCGCGGGGCTTCACTGTTGGGGGATTTTCTGGTGTTTCTCTGCGCCTCGTCGTTTGCGATGTACACGGTACTAGGCAAGGAGCGCATGCGCAAGTTCGGGGCCATTCCTGTTAACGCCCTCGGCTTCGGAGTGAGCGCGATCTTGCTGGTGATCCCGGTATGGGGTTGGGGCCGCGATTTCAACTTCGCCGCGGTGCCGGCGCTGGGCTGGTGGATGCTGGCCTATATGGCAGGCATTTCGTCCGTGCTGTGCTACGTCATCTTCAGCTACTCGCTGGAACATCTGCCCGCCTCGCGCGTGTCGTCGTTCAGCTATGCGCAACCGTTTATCGCGTGTCTGGCGGCCTGGTGGCTGCTGGGAGAGCCGGTAACGCTGCCGGTGGCGGTGGGCGGGTTGATGGTGCTCGGCGGAGTGTGGCTGACCGGGCGCGGGTGAAGTGTGGGGCGGACGCCCACGTCCGCGCCGGACCCCCTGGTCCGGCTCCGCGTGCGCAATTCAAGAGTCCGAAAGAGGCCGACCTGGGGGTCGGCCGCAGACCTGGGGGTCCGCCCCACAACGAACTGAATCAATGGCTGGTTTGTTTCAACTTCTGAGCGCGAACCGCAACTACCGCTCCACCTGGATGGCGCAGGTGGTGAGCGACGTCGGCGACAACTTCAATAACATCGCCGTCTTCGGGCTCGTCATGCAGCAGACGCACTCCGGCATGGCCGTGGGCGGCGTGATGCTGGCGAGGGCCGTAGGCGCGATCCTGGCCGGGCCGATTGCAGGTGTCGTGCTCGATCGCTTCGACCGCCGCCGCATCATGGTCGCCAGCGACCTGTCGCGCGCCGCCGTTTCGCTTGCTTTTCTGCTGACTATTCACGAGAGGAACGTCGGGCTGCTGCTGTTTCTGAGTGGTTTGCTGATGTTCCTGTCACCTTTCTTCACCAGCGGCCGGTCGTCGATCATGCCCACCATCACGACCCGCGAGGAGCTGCACACCGCCAATTCGCTGACTCTCACCACGGCCTGGACCTCGGTTGCCTTGGGCAGTTTTCTCGGTGGAGCCATCGCGTCGTGGCTGGGCTTCCACGTGGCGTTCGTTTTCAACGCGCTGTCGTTTGTCTTTTCGGCGTTCTTTATCAGCCGGCTGCGCGCGCCGACTCAGCGGGGATTCCGCGCCGAGCGCAGCAGTGTGGCGCATACCCGTCGGCGGCCCGTCCAGGAATACCTGGACGGATTGCGCTACATCCGCAGCGTGCCGTTGCTATTGGCTCTGGCGCTGGTAAACGTGGGTTGGGCCTCGGGAGGAGGAGCGGCGCAGATCCTGTTCAGTCTGTTCGGCGAGGCCGTGTTCCATCGCGGTCCGGCGGGAATTGGAGAGGTGTGGGGCTGCGCCGGAGTCGGACTGATTTGCGGTGGCATCGTCGCCAATCTGTGGGGCCGGCACCTCAGCTTCAAACGCTACAAGTGGGCGATTGTCGTCTGCTACCTCGTCCATGGCGGCAGCTATGTGCTGTTCAGCCTGAGCCCCAGTTACGCCGCTGCGCTGTTCTTCATCGGTCTGTCCCGCATGGGCGTGGCCGTCAGTTCGGTGCTCAACTATACACAGCTCCTGCGGCACACACCGGACAGCTTCCGGGGACGGGTCAATTCGACCATGGAGTCGATCACCTGGAGCACGATGATGCTTTCCCTCACCGTGGCGAGTTACTATTCCCAAAGCCACTCGCCGCGCGAAATCGGCGTCGTGGCGGGAGTGATGAGCTCGATGACGGCGGTCTACTGGGGCTGGGCTCTGCTCTCGGGCCGGCTGCCGGAACCGGCGCTCGAGGGGCACGAGCCAACGGGAGACGAGGAGGTCGAGGTTCATGTCTAGCTCGCAGGAATTCGATCTCAAGGGCAAGGTCGTCCTCGTCACCGGCGCTGCAAAGCGGATCGGGCGATCTATCGCCCTGCGCCTCCACGCCGAAGGTGCGCGCGTCCTCATTCACTACTCGACCTCGGCGGCCGAAGCAGAGAAGACGGCCGCGGAGTGCGGCGGCGCCGGCCTGTTTCAAGCGGATCTCGAACACGTCGATGAGATCGAACGCATGTTCACCCGGATTGCGGAACGCGAAGGTCATCTTGATGGACTGGTGAACAACGCGGCGCGGTTTACTCAGATTCCAGCGCTGGAAGTGACCGAGCGCGACTGGGATTTTATCCACTGCGTGAATATCAAGGCGGCGTTCTTTGTGGCCCAGCAAGCCGCGCTGCTGATGCAGAGGAATCCCGGCGGCGCGGGCCGCATTGTGAACATCAGCTCGATGGGCGCGTTCCTCGCCTGGCCCGAGAACGTGCACTACTGCGCGTCGAAAGCGGGCGTGGTCGCGATGACGCGGTCGCTCGCCAAGGCGCTGGCGCCCGCGATCACGGTGAATTCCGTGGCGCCAGGAGTGATCCCGTTCGACGAGGTGAACGAGGAGCGGATTCAGCGCATGGCGCGCTCGACTCCGGCTGGCCGTCCTGGGACGGGCGACGACATAGCGGACGCAGTCCTTTACTTCTTGAAAACTTCCAACTTTGTCACGGGGCAGACGCTGCAGGTGGATGGCGGGCTGGGGCTGCGGTAGCGTCACTAGGACTGCTCCCCGGCTTGATCGTGATATCGCAAACTGATACTATTTGGCAGTGAAGGCCAAACACCTGGCAACGCTGCGGGCTGTCTTCGAAACGCCAGTTCGGGCCAACATTGTCTGGTCCGATATAGAGGCCCTCCTGGTTGCTCTGGGTGCGGAAGTCAGCGAAGGCTCCGGTTCGCGCGTCCGCATTGCGTTGAAGGGCGTTCGCGCTGTCTTCCATCGGCCGCACCCGCGAAAAGAAACCGATCGCGGAGCAGTGGTCTCGATGCGGCGCTTTTTGCAGCAGGCGGAGGTGAAACCATGATGTACAAGGGGTACGAGGCGGTCGTCACGTTCGACGATGAAGCCGATCTGTTTCACGGCGAAGTGGTCAATACCCGTGACGTGATCACATTTCAGGGTAAGTCGGTAAGGACGCTGCGCACGGAGTTCCGGAATTCGGTCGACGACTACCTTGAGTTCTGCAAATCCCGAGGCGAGGAGCCGGAGAAGCCATTCTCTGGAAAGCTCGTCCTGCGTATTGCTCCGGATCTGCACCGGGCCGTGGCGCTCAAGGCGCGACTTGAAGGCCGGAGCTTGAACACCTTCATCGCCGAGCGGTTGGCGGCCGAATGCCGCCGGACGTAAGCGCGATTCCGGCCTGCGGCGGTGCGCGTTGGGCCTCGGTGCCGGGGAGCTGGATAGGCAACGCTACCACCGCTCCCCCTGGGATCGCCGATCTCCAGATCGGCAAGGACACTGCTACAACCGCTCCCTGACGGTCGCGGCACCGTTTCAGGGTCGCGGCTCCGTTTCAGCGCGGTGCCGAGGCGCGCCTATGGCATCTTCGCGGTATCGTCAAACGCCAGGTCGATTTGGACGGTATTGCCGGGCTCGATCTTTATTGGCTCAGGTTGTCCAGGGGTCTTGCTGTACATCCCCATAGAAGAACCCGAAGGTGGAGCGGACATGCCCTCATATGCTCCGGCCGGATCGTAAACGGCTACGACGTATACGGGAGACTTGTCGAGATCTGGGAACGTCACGGTCTCGTCTTTGGCCTTGGCGGAACCAGACGCGATGGGCATCACATTGCCCTGAACGAAGTCCGGCGAATCGAACAAGAAGAGGATTATCTTGTGCTTCTCGTCAATGGTTCCGGCTCCGGTGTAGTTTAGCTTCACCTTGAGCGTTCCTGTAGCCGGAGCCTTTTTCTCTTCCGGCGGCTGCTGGGGCGTTTGCGCCACCGAGGCTAACGCCAACATCCCAAGCGCGAGAACGGCATATTTCTGCATAGTTATACTCTCCCTACGGTTCACTTCTTGAGTCAGTTCGCCGGGAACGGCTTGATGCAGTTTACACCGGCGGCTGAACGATCCGGAACAACGAATTGCATGCCTACGAACCTGTCTCGACGCATGAGCCATGGCCCCAATCCTGGAACGGATGGCTCCCGTGCGAGGCCTCGAAATCGCTCATTATGCCAACTCAAGGCCAGGCATGCTGCTCCGGTCATCGACACAACGCTTCATGAGTTGAAAAGACGGGTACGGTACGGGAATTGTTCCCCAAATGGTCGAGCAGGCGAAGATTAGCAGAAGACGCGGCTCCTGCGGCAAGCGAGGGACCTCGGGGACGAGTGTGCAGGTCGGGAGCATCAATTCGACGCGCTAGCGCGCTTGCGCCTTTTCGGCCACCCGCCACCAGTCGGCCTGCATGGCGGCCATGTCGATGTCCGTGTAAACGAAGACATCGCGTTGGACATTCTCCGGCGGCGTCTTAAACTGCGCTTCCGTGGCGAGTTCGGGCCGGGCGAGCGCTTCCACCAGTGCGACGTCCCACATCACCCATTTCTCGGAGTCCGGGGAAAAAGAGAGCCAGCGCGCCGCCAGGTAGTCCCAGATGCCGCCCTTGCTTTGCAGCCTGCGCAGCGTCTCGGCCTGCTGGAAGACGAGTTTGCCGCAGACGTTCGCCGGCATGATGTGCAGTTCGAGACCCTGCGTGTTGAGCAAGAAGTTCAGCGCGTTGAGATCGTTGCGTACGTTGAACTCGTCCTTGTTCCACACCTTGCGGTCGGCGAAGAAGTGCGCGCCCATCAGGTAGACCGCGATCTTCGGTGTGATGTCGGGCGCCAATTTGATGGCCGAGGCGGTGTTCGTCACGGCGCCGGTATTGACGATGGTCAGTTTCTGCGCCCGAAGGCATGGCTCGCGCTTCGCGGATCATCAGGCGGGCCGCCGGCGAGTCCCGCGGCTCGTCGCCGCCCCACGGCTTGCCCATGATCATCTCCGAGCCCATCGGCGCGGGAATCTCCTGCCGTCCCATTAAGCGCAGGATCTCGGTGTTGAGCTTCTGGCTTTCGGCCACTGTGTCGGGCGGGGAGAGCCGCGTGTTCCACTGTGCCGAACTCAGGCCCAGCATTTGAAAGCCGGGCTCGAGCAGCGCGCGCGTGATCGCGTACAAGTCGTCGATCTCATTGGCGGTGTCGGAGTCGAGCAGAATCTTACGTTTGGGCGACTGTCCCGAAAGACTAAAAGGCAGAACGGCGAGCGATCCGAGCAGGGTACGGCGCAACATGTAAGCAGTCTATCTTGAACGGGGCATTGACTCCTTGGCGACTCCTTGGCGATTCCTTGGCCTGCTCCCCAAGCAGGTCATCGTGACACTGAGCCCGCTAGGAGTCCCCGCGCGTGATAGCGTGGATTCCGTAGGGGTGGGCGAAACGGGCTAGAGCCGATCGCATTTGAGCACTTCTCAAGAGAACGCACCTCCGAAAGCAGGATCCTGCCATGCGAACACACTTCTGCGTCTCGTTCTTGCTTGTGGCCACTGTTTGCGCGCCAGGTTGGGCACAACAGCGCAATGCGGTCCCCCGCGCCGACAGTTCGATCCCCTTCCATACCGTCGTCTCCGGAACGCACGCGCGGATCACCGAAGCGAACGCCCAAGCCGATGCGACCAGCGGCACACTCGCCATCACACCGGGCGGCGTCTTGAATTCGGCGAGCCTTGCGGCCGGCGCACCAGTGGCGCCGGGCAGCATCGTGACGGTGCAGGGCAGCTTTCCAGGCCTCTCGCCGACGAGCGTCAGCACCTCGCCCCTGCCTAATGCCCTCGCACTCCTGTCGCTTCGCTTCGATGGGCAGGTGAGCGCTCCGCTGTTTTTCGTCTCCGACGGCCAGGTGAACATTCAGGTGCCCTGGGAGCTTGGGGGCAAGACGAAGTCGAGTCTCACGGCAGTTTTCAGTCTGGCCGGGGGCAACCAGACGAGTCAGCCAGAGACGGTTAACATAGCCCCGTTCGCGCCCGGTCTTTTCAGCGTGAATGGGCAGGGCACGGGACAGGGCTCGATTCTCAACGCGGCTTATGAAGTTGTCGACGCGCATAATCCAGCGGTGGCCGGCAGCACCATGCTGCGTATCTTCTGCACCGGCCTCGGCGCGGTGACGAATCCGCCTGCCAGCGGATCGCCGGCTCTGGCTACGACGCTTTCGACAACTGCGACCGTGCCTACGGTCACGATCGGCGGAGCCGCGGCGAACGTTCTGTTTTCGGGGCTGACTCCGGGTTTCGTCGGTTTGTACGAAGTAGACGTCACGGTTCCGGCGAGCGCCGCGACGGGGAACGATGTCCCCGTAGTTCTTACCATCGGCGGAGCGGTCTCGAACACGGTCACTGTGGCCGTGTCGACGACTCCCGCGCCGCAGACCCCCGTCATTACGAGTGTCGACCCGGTTGCCAGCCGAGCCGGCCGCGTTGATTACGATCCATGGCAGCGGCTTCGGCAACGAGGCTCCGTATAGCGGCGGTAGCGGCTTTTTCGGGGTCGCGGACCTGACCGCCGAGATGGAATTTCGCAGGCAACTTCAACGGCAATGTGGTGTCGTGGACGGACACTCAAGTTCAAGTGACCTGCGGCAGTTTGGCCGCTCCGTGCAAGTTGACTGCCGGCGACGAACTCGTCATCAGCGTCACCAATGCCGAGACCGGCGCGGGACCAGCATCCTATCGTGTTCCGGTAGGCAATCTGAAGCTGGTCTGGAGCGACGAATTCAACGGCGCGGCCAACGCGCTGCCCAACGGGGCAAATTGGACTTACAATCTTGGCGGCGGCGGATGGGGCAATCAGGAACTGGAGGTTTACACCAACTCGCCTGACAACGCACATATGGACGGGCAGGGGAATCTGGTGATCCGCGCTATCAAAAATGGCAACAGCTATACCTCAGCACGACTCCTGACGCAGAACCGCTTCGCCTTCGAGCATGGGCGAGTTGAAGCGCGCATCAAGATCCCTGCGGGGCAGGGCATCTGGCCTGCCTTCTGGATGTTGGGGGACACCATCAACACAGCAGGCTGGCCGCTGTGCGGTGAGGTCGACATCATGGAGAACATCGGCAAGGAGCCGACCATCGTTCACGGCACCATGCACGGACCCGGGTACTCAGGCGGCTCGGGTATTGGTGCGCCCTACAGTTTGCCGGGAGGCGCGCGGTTCGCCGACGACTTCCATACCTTCGTAGTGCAGTGGTCGACGGCAGGGGTCAATTTCTACGTGGACGGCAATCTCTACAAGACGACCACGCCTGCGTCGATCCCCTCGGGCACCCAGTGGGTTTTCGACCACCCATTTTTCCTGTTGCTGAATGTCGCCGTGGGCGGGGGCTGGCCGGGCAACCCGGATTCGACCACGGTGTTCCCGCAGGAGATGCTGGTGGACTACGTCCGCGTTTACCAGGAACTGCCGGCCTTTACGCTGAGTTCCTGGTCGTCGAGCATCGCGGCGGCAGCGGCGACCGGCACCGTCGGTGTGAGTGCGACGACTTACAGCGCCACATGGACGGCGGTCTCCAACGCGAGTTGGATTACCGTGACGTCCGGTGCAAGCGGCAACGGCAACGGCACGGTGGGCTATTCCGTGCAGGCCAACAGTACCAAGCAAGCGCGCAACGGGACGATCGCCATCGCGGGACAGACCTTCACTGTCAATCAGTCGAATTGAGCCATCCCTCGCGTGAATCCGACGGAAGCGTTGTGGCGCACGCTTGAGCGTGCAGTGCTGGCACTCTTGCCGGCATAGGCCAGACGTCGACATGAGTGTCGACGCTGCACGCTAAAGCGTGCGCCACAGTACCACGCCAAGCCCTGTGCGGCTCTCCCGCGTTGCAGTTAATGCTGGGGCGTCAACTTCACGACCCAAACATCCTCGGCTCCGATGGTGCTCTTGAGCGTGATCAGCCCATTCTGAGAGGCAACGTCCACAGGCTTTGCGGTCACCAGATCGACGCCTTGATAGCGTCCCTCGCGCAATCGCAGCGAGATGGCAGGCGCGATCGTCTGCTTGCCATGATTGAACACGAACACGAGCGTGTCGCGTCCGCTTTCGAGATAGCGCACTTCCGGTTCGGCTCCCTCCGTGACAACCGGGCGCTGCACGCCGGCCCAGTCGAGCAGAGCGTTGTAGAAGCGCACGCTTGACGCCTCGCGCCGTGTCTCATACGCCGCGCCCACGTAGGAGCCAAGCATGAGCGTCTTGCCCTGGCCGTACTCCGAAATCACCGCGGCGGAATTGCCATTGGGGAACGTGGCAACCACGTGCGCTTGCGGACCGAGCGGCTCCAGCGTTTCCTCGTACCAGCGCGCTTGCAGCGTCTCGCCCGGGGCGAAGCCCGGCAGTTCGTTGCCAATCCACTTGAGGACGGTGCGGCCGGACTGCCCGGTCTGAACATCGGTTTCGCGGCTGCCCGTCACCTCGTGCAAGCCCATGCCGGGAATCGTGGGCGAAGAGGAGCCTTTCTCATTGCTCCAGCCGAGACGCGCTTCGGCGACCAGGTGGCCGCCCAGGCGCACGTATTCCTTCAATTGCCCGGCTGACGAGGCCGGGATCATCAGCGGGTAGGGCAGGAGGACCAGCTTGTACTGCTTCAGATTCTCCTTGGAGAGGTGGTTGATGTGAACGAAATCCACGGGCACGTTCGAGGGGAAGAGAGCACGGTAAATGCCCAGCATCGAATCGCGTTCGATGCCGTTCACTTCTCCCTGCGGCCCGCCGTAGGAGGTCTCGCGCTGGCGTCCTCCGACGAAATGGGAGAGCGGATTGTAGACAATGGCGACCTCTGCCTTTGGTGGCCGTGCCGCTAAGAAGATCGGCTGATTCGCGTCCACCACGCGCGCCACAGCGCCCGCCACTTTGCTGCGCTCGGTGAGCGTACCGTCGAGCTGGATCATGCCAAAGCCACCCGATTCGTACCCCGTGCTCATCGGATACCAGGCGTAGTAATTGATCGCCTTCGCGCCGCGCGCCAGAGCACTCCAGGTCCAGATGCGCAGGTCCGCCGGCGTCACGGTGGGCGAGACGTTCAGCGCGATGGTGCCGAATCCGGCCTGCAACTCGCCGATCCAGAAACCACGCCCGCCATCGGCGAAGCCGAAGGAACGAGTGAAGTCGAGCAGCGCTCCGCGCCACTGCACATCGCGATCGACGAAGGATGAGTGCTTCGGATAGAACGACGTCCCGTAGTAGTCCACCTGCGAGGTCATGGTCCAGTCGTCGGACTGGCCCTCCCACCACAGCGGGGAGCTGAACAGGCCGATACCCGCCGCGTGCGAGGTAGCGACGGAGTGCGGATCCACTCGTTTCACCGCGTCGTAGCGGTCCCGCAGGTCCTCGCCCAACTTGTCGGCAATGAACTCCTTCCAGTCGATGAAGTCGGTGTAGGAGAGAATCGTGCTCAGGCGGTTCGGCTCCACTTCGTCCCACGAGTTGAAGTGGCGGTACCAGGCCGCATTCAGGGCATCGAGCGTGCCGTATCTCTTTCTGATCCAATTCCGGAAGCGCGCGACCGTGTACTTGCAGAAGCAAAACTCGGGGTTCTCGATATAAGTGGGGGTGGCCCAGTTGATGACGTGCGGCTCGCTCCACAAATCCCAACCCAAGAATGAGGGACTCTTCTTCGCCGCTTGCGCAAGCGCGGTGTAGAACTTCAGCTCTGCATCCCGCACGCCCTCGTTGTCGCGGCAATAACCGGGCGAAGATTCGGGATGGATCGCCGTGCCATTCGAGGAGACGAAGAGGGAATCGGGATGCTTCCTGCCGATCCAGGCCGGCGCCGAATCCATATAGACCTGCACCACCACTTTCAGTCCCTGTTCCTCGGCGAGCCGGAGTAAGACGTCGAGGGTTTCGAAGTGGTAGCGGTCTTCCTCGGGTTCGCCGCTGGCCCAGTCGATCCAGCAGCGGACTGTATTGAAACCGAGCTTTTTGATCTGTGCGAGGTCCGCCCGCCAGAGGTCCACTTTAGAGAGCGGGTCGCGTTCGAGCATCGGCGCGCGAGCCTTGCCGCCGCCGTACCAGACCGACATCGGGAAGAAGTCCTCCGCACGCTGTCCTTGCCCTAGGGCCGTCGCGCAGCCTAACAACAGAAGCGTAAGAGCCGCGGCGGCGGCTGTGCGACGGGCACGGAAACAAGCAATCCGCATGAATGAATCGTCCTGAGACTCAAGACGATCTTATAGCCGAAGGGCCAAGCTCCGCTGTAGGCGCGGGGTTCCCATGACAATGGTGCGGCTCTCCATCGGACGTGCCGGCGAACGAAGGGGCGTGGCCGGCAACCCGGGGTCCTCCCCAATTGACGCATGCGCCGGTGCGGGTTCCGTGCTACAACGGCTTGCAAGGGCTTGTGCAAGTAACGGAAGGAGTGCCGTCGATGACCGGACCCATGACATCGTTGGACCAATGGGATGACGCCGTGCGAGCGCGCTACAAAGAAGGCCGTCCCAAGGAACAGTTTCGCAATTACGGAGAGGGCGTCGCTCCCGTCGTCCGCGAGTTCTACCGGCAGAACCATGCCCAGCAGACGGTCGAATTCAACCGGGCCTCGCGCCAGAAGTGGCTCGGATTCGATCACGCCGAGATGAGCGTCTGGGAGCTGATGGAAGAGTTGAACAAGCTGGTGGACGACTCGGATCCCGACACCGACCTGAGCCAGATCGAGCACAATCTGCAGACGGCCGAAGCAATGCGGGCCGACGGCGCGCCGCGCTGGATGCAATTGACCGGTCTGATCCACGACCTCGGCAAAGTCCTCTGGTTATGGGGCGAGCCGCAGTGGGCCGTTGTCGGCGACACGTTTCCGGTGGGCTGCGCCTGGTCGGAGAAGATCGTCTTTCACGAGTTCTTCGCGGACAATCCAGACAGCGCTAACCCGCAATACCAGACACGCTGCGGCGTGTACGGCGAGGGCTGCGGCCTGGACAACGTCATGATTTCGTGGGGCCACGACGAGTACCTCTACCAGGTGACCAAGGACTACCTGCCGATGGAAGCGCAGTACATGATCCGCTACCACTCGTTCTATCCCGCGCACAGGGAGGGCGAGTATACGTGGCTGATGAACCGGCAGGACCTCGAAATGATGGAGTGGGTGCGGCGCTTCAACCCGTACGACCTGTACTCGAAGGGCCACACCAAGCCCGATCCCGCCGTCCTGAAGCCTTACTATCTGAAGCTCATCGAAGAGTTCTTCCCGGCGAAGCTGCGCTGGTAGGAGCGCATGACTCCGATTCCGGATTGAGGGTCAACGGGTGGCTAAGCCAGGCGACTTCTTTGTCGGTGTGACCGACCTCTTCAGCGTGCTGCTGCCCGGCGCCGTCCTCACGTTCTTTGCGATGAGGGCCGAGCAGAGCCTTGGCCGTGCCGATCTCTTTGGGCTCCTGCAATTGAAGGAGGCTTCGGGTTACACGGCCTTCGTCGTGTCGGCATTCCTGCTCGGTCATCTCGTGGACATGGTTGGCGCGGCGGTTCTCGATCCCATCTACGACTTCACTTACGCCGACTTCATGCGCTATCCGCACGGCTTCCGAAGCTGGCTAAAGAGAATTCCAATGCGCTCGTCGAAGAGAAACCGTGACTGGTACAACTTCCACGTCCACGATCTCAAGCCCGCCGAGACGGTGGAACAACAGCAGGACCCGGTCTTCGCCGCAGCCCGATCTCTAGCCGGACAGAAGCCGGCGGGCGACAGACTGTATCAGTGGTGCCGGGATTGGCTTCAAATGCACAACCCTCCATCGTTGCTGGAGCCGGACCGGCTACAGGCCAATTCCAAGTTCTTTCGCAGCCTGGTGGTCGTCAACGCAAGTTTCGTAGCTCTGTTTTGGTCGGTCGCGGACTTCCGGGAAGCTCTCAGCGGGACGATAGCCTGCAATATGCTGTGGATGACAAGTTGTCTGGTGGTTATGGCTTTCTCGTTTCTGCGCTACGCGGATCTGCGCTGGAAAGCGGTACAGCACGTGTACCGCCTCTACGCGATCGGAGAGTGCGGCGAGTCATCCGGCGCCTCGGGCACCGGCTCGTTACCGGCTTAAGATGACCCTCCGCGCACTCTCGACGACCCCTCCCCAGTTGTGACAGGCTGGTACACAGCTTCTTTGCAGGAGTCTGGAAAGGCCAAACACGAATATGTCTCGTCTACCGTCACTTCTTTCATTCACACTCACAGCCGCACTCATCGCGGAGAGCGCGTTCGCCGCCTCCGACGTAGCGAAAATCGATACTGGACGCCTGAAGGGGGTGGCAAAGGAAGGCGTCGTATCCTTCAAAGGCATTCCCTACGCCGCGCCCCCGGTGGGCGAATTTCGCTGGCGCGCGCCTCAGCCGGTGAAGGCCTGGAGCGGTGTCCGCGCGGCCTCCGAGTTCGGTGGCGACTGCATGCAGAAGCCGTTCCCCGGAGACGCCGCCCCGCTGGGAGTGACCCCTGCCGAGGACTGCCTCTACGCCAACGTCTGGATCCCCGCCAAAGCCCCAGCTAAGAAGCTGCCGGTGATGGTGTGGATCTACGGTGGCGGCTTCGTCAATGGCGGCAGCTCGCCCGCCGTTTACGACGGCAGCCAGTTCGCCAGGCGCGGCGTTGTGTTCGTCAGCTTCAACTATCGGGTCGGACGCTTCGGTTTCTTCGCGCATCCTGCGTTGACGAAGGAGAACCCGTCGGAGCCCCATGGCAACTACGCCTACATGGATCAGATCGCGCTGCTCAAATGGGTGCAGCGTAACGCAGCGGCATTCGGCGGCGACCCCAAGAATGTGACGCTGTTTGGGGAGTCCGCAGGCGGTATGTCGGTCCAGTCGATGATGACTTCGCCGCTGTCGCAGGGGTTGTTCCAGAAGGCCATCATCGAGTCGGGCGGCGGGCGCAGCAGCGGCATCATGCCCGCGCGCTACCTCGATCGCCCTGGCGCCAACGGAGCCCCTTCCGCCGAAGCCGTCGGCATCGCCTTCGCCAAATCGGTCAAGATCGATGGCGACGATGCGGCCACTCTGGCGGCTCTGCGGAAGCTGCCCGCCGATGCGGTGGTGGCCGGCCTGAACATGGCCACGATGATGGCGCCGACTTACTCGGGTCCGATGATCGATGGGAAAGTGATCGTCGAGCCGAGCGACGCTGCATTCCTGGCAGGCCGCGCCGCGAAGATCCCCGTGATGGTGGGAGCCAACAGCGCTGACATCGGCTTCAACACGGCGCGCAATATCGAGGAACTGTTCAAACCCTTCGGCGCTGCCGCGGATGCGGCCAAAGCCGCGTGGGATCCCGGCAAGACGGGCAATCTCCGCGAGGTCGGAACTCTGCTTGCCGCCGACCGGATGATGGTGGAACCTGCCCGTTTCCTCGCCCGGGCGGTGGTTGCGTCAGGCCAGGCGGCCTATGAATACCGCTTCTCTTATGTGGCCGATTCGATGCGCAAGCAATGGAAGGGCGCGCCCCATGCCACCGAGATCCCGTTCGTATTCGATACGGTGGAAGCGCGTTATGAGAAGTCTCTCGCTCCGGCGGACAAAGCGATTGCGCAGGCGGCGAACGCCTACTGGGTGAACTTCGCCAAGACGGGAAACCCCAATGCCAGCGGCCTACCCGACTGGCCTGCCTACTCTACGGCGACCGATATTCTGATGGACTTCCGCGCGCCGGCGCCGTTGGCCTACGCGGATCCTTGGAAGACCAGATTGGATCTGGTGGAGAGTCTGGCTAATCCGGCGAAGTGAGAGGCGGGTTACTGGTGGGCATGGGGCAGAGAAATTGCAGGGCTGAAGCCTTGCGCAGAAGTCTGCCCCACCACGCAGCCTGCCCCACCGCTTCTACTTCGACACGATTAGCAGGTGGAACGTGTCCGCGAGGACGGGCGGCCGAGGGCGCTTGTTCTGTTCGGTCGGAACCGGCGCGGGGCCGAAGGCGGCGGTAGGCGTGTAGACGCGATGCGTGGCGGTATCCACCGCGACGGTGCGTGCGCCGCGCTTGGTCGTCACGGTCTGGACGACCTCGTATTTGCCTTTCACCTCGCGCACCACGGTCATCGTACCTTCGCCGTTTGAGCTGAAGGCCGTGCCCGTTCCGGGGTCGAACGCGACTCCGTCGGCGCCTTCGCCGATCGGCAACGTCGTCAGCAGCTTCCCGGCTTTGATGTCGCTGATCGCCATCAGCTTGTTCTCACAAACGGAAAACAGCCGGGCGTGCTTGGTGTCGATGGCGAGTCCCGAAGGCGATTCGCAGGGCGCGAGGGACCATTTGCGTGCCACCTTCAACCCCTTGGCGTCCACTTCGAGAATCTCGGCCGTGTCTTCGTTATTGACGTAGATCATCCCTTTGCCGTCGATTTGCGAGAACTCGGGCTTGCCGCCCATGGGAATGGTCCCGGCCACCTCGCCGGTCTTGGCGTCGAAGGCTGTCGAATCCTTCGAGGCTCCATTAAACGTGAAGACGCGGCCGGTGACGGGCTCATAGCTGATGGCGTCCGGGTTCTTTCCAGTGGCGACCTCGCTGGTTGCCTTCAGTGTTTTCAGGTCGAACACAACCACCTTGTTCGCGCGTCCACAACTGATGAAGCCTTTTCCCAGGCCTTGGTCCAAGGCGATCCCGTGCACCCCCGGGGTGTCGGGGATCTCGCCGATCACTTTGCCGGTTGCGGCATCCACCACGACTACGCGCGTCCCATTGGAGACGTACAGCCGGTGTGCGCCCGCATCGGAGGTGAGGTAGTCCCAACCAGCCGAGGGGCCGCCGATCTCGATCTTTCCGGTTACTTTGTAGTCCTGTGCCGTGGCCGCCAGAGCGACCGCGAATGTCAAAGCGAAGAGGGTGCGCATGAAATTGATTGTCCCAGTTAAGACAGGCGTGGGCGCGCCGCTCGGGGTAACGCCGCGATCACGCTATTTCCGGCTTGACCCGTCTATAACTTCACGGTTCACACTTCGAACTGGAGGTAGAAATGAAACCTGTTCTCAGTGCCAGGAAGACCTGGCAGGATGTGATGCAACTCGACGCCCCGCCGGAGCGAGTCTTTCCGTTGTTGTGCCCGGTGCTCGAATACGACTGGATTGAAGACTGGCGCTGCGAGGTACTGCTCTCGGTGTCCGGCGTGGCCGAAGAGGGCTGCATTTTCCGCACGCAATTCAAGCCCGAAGGGCAGATGACGTGGATCGTGAGCCGCTATGAGGCGCCGTGGCGGATCGAATTCGCCTGCTTCATTCCCGGCTCGCACACCATGCGGCTGAAGCTTCAGCTCAGCGCAGAGGGTGCGGGAACGATACTGCATTGGACGCGCGAGTTCACGGCGACGGACCCGGCGGGCGAGGCATGGGTTGCGCGGTACCCGGATGCGGAGCATCGCAATATGATGACAAGGCTCGAACGCATGCTGACGCATTACCTGAAAACTGGCACGATGTTGCGCCTGGCCAGTGCGGAAGTGCAACCTGTGCAGTAGATGACTATCGGACGGCTCGCCAAGCAATTTGGCCTCTCGCGCAGCACGCTGCTCTACTACGACCGGATCGGCCTGCTCAGGCCTTCCGGCCGCAGTGAGGCGGGTTACCGGAGATACACCGACCGTGATGCCGAGGAACTCGGTCGGATCTGCCTGTACCGGCAGACCGGCTTGAGCCTGGAGCGCATCCGGACGCTGCGCGGCGCCGAAGCGGCTCACGGCGAAACGGCGGCGGCGCTGGAGGAGCAACTGCGCCGGATCGCGGAGCAGATGAACGACCTGCGCCGCCGCCAACAATTGATTGTCAAACTGATCGACAAGCCGCAGCTTCTGGAAGAGCAAAGCCCGATGAACCGGGAGCGTTGGACCCGGCTGCTGCGCGCGGCCGGGTTCAGCGAAGAAGCTCTGAACCAGTGGCACGCCGAGTTTGAGCGTAGCGCGCCGGAAGAACACCGGCAGTTTCTCGAGTTTCTGAACATTCCGGAGGGCGACATCGATCGCATCCGGGATGCGGCGAAACGGAGAGCGCAAAGCGTTCCGGCAGCGTCGTAGATCGCTGCGGATGTCGCCGCGGCTGTAGCCTCCAGGGAGCCGGATTACTCTGGAAGCATGCCTCGCAGTGGCCGCATGTTGAAAGACGGCTATGTGGACGTGCCGCCGGGCCGGTTGGCGGCGGTGGTCACCTATCTCGAGATGACGGCCGCACCAGCGTTGCCACCTCCGCGCGAAGGAGCATGGCCGGTGGTCCGCATTGAGTCCCCGGACCTGGACTGGTACCGGACCCTGTATCGCGCGGTTGGAGAAGAGTGGCTGTGGTTCAGTCGTCTGCGCATGTCCGGCGAGGAACTTCACTTGCTCATCCGCAACCCGGCTCTCGAGATCTACTCGCTTCGTGTGGATGGCGTGGACAAGGGACTCGTGGAACTCGACCGGCGTGTTCTGCCGGAGATCGAGATCGCCTACTTCGGCGTGACACCGGACCTGATCGGAAGGGGCGCTGGAAGCGATCTCATGCGCCACGCTCTCGAACAAGCCTGGTCGCACCATCCGCGACGAGTGCACCTGCACACCTGCTCGCTCGATCATCCCAACGCATTGAAGTTCTATCTGAAATGGGGCTTCCGGGCCTGGAAGCGCGTAGTCGAAGTTGCGCCGGACCCGCGCCTGACGGGCGACGCGCGAGTCTGCGCCGCGCCGCACGTTCCGCTGATCGGCGGTGTTGCGCGAACTCCTATCAACCACTCGCGATAGCGGCCCTACAGGCGGATTATGCCCTCGAGAAACGGAGCGGCGCGGCCGGCGATCGTCACTCGGTCGCCGTGCAATTCGCAATAGAGTTCCCCGCTGCGTTTGGAGAGCTGCCGGGCGTACAAGTGCGTCTTGCCCAGCCGCTCGGCCCAGTAAGGAATCAGAGTGCAATGCGCGGAGCCGGTAACCGGATCCTCCGCGACGCCTTGGGATGGCGCGAAGAAGCGGCTGACGAAGTCGCAGGCGTGTTCGCCGTGCTTTGCCCGGAGCGGTAACGATCACCGCAAAGAGGTCGATCTTCGTCAGCAGGTTCATGTCGGGCTCGAGCGCGCGGATCTCATCCTCGGTTTCGTAGACCACCATGTAATCGCGCGAGGCCCAAATCTCCACCGGGTTTCCGCCCAGAGCTTCGAGCAGCGGCGGCGTTGCGCGCACTGGCTCGGGGCGCCGGGAAGGGAAGTCGAGAGCCAGCATGTCGCCCTTGCGTGTCACTTGCAGTTCGCCGCTGCGCGTCTGAAAGGAGACGGAGGTGCGGCCCGGTTCGAGCTTCTCGAAGATCACCCAGGCGGATGCGAGCGTCGCGTGACCGCACAGGTCTACTTCGACTCCCGGCGTGAACCAGCGCAGGTTGTAACCGGCGCCGTCTTTGACGATATAGGCCGTCTCGCTGAGGTTGTTCTCCATTGCGATCGCCTGCATCGTCGCGTCAGGCAACCATGCTTTCAGAGGGCAGACGGCGGCCGGGTTGCCGGTGAAGGGGCCACGGGCGAAAGCGTCGATCTGATAAACCGGGATCTCCATGCAAGTAGTTTACGCCGTGCAGGCGGATTGAATTACGACATCGCCCTTTGCCCCGGTCCAAGGAGGATGTGAGGCTCCGCAATTAGCTGCCGCAGTGAGATCGGGCGGAAAGCACGTCGTTGCGCAGACGAATCACGCAATCTTCTCAAGCCAGATGCTGCTGGCCGGCGTCTCTTCGAGCCCGGGGAATGCGGCCCTCATCTGGTCCGGGTACTTGCGGGTCATCAGGTTGTTGAAGAACAGTACGCGGAAAGTGCCGTTGTATTGCAGGAACGCCCGAAGGAAATAGGCTTCGTTCCACGAACGATTGTCCTGAACCACCCAGGATTCGGGATACTCGAACGGGTAGTAAATGTCGTGCACATGCACCAGTACGCCGGGCGCCAGCGAGGGCAAAATGCGGGAGATGATGTCGCAGACGTCGCTCCCGGTCTTGGCCACGTGCGAAGTCTCCAGGCTTAAGATGTCGCCACGGCCCAATTGAGCGATGACTTCGGCCGATATCTCCTGGGATCGCGTGGCCTGCACGTGTTCGCGATAAGGATCGAGCGGCCTCAGCAACCCCAGAATTGCGTCCGGACGAGGGTCGACGAAGGTGGTCTCCAGACCGTGACCGAGGAAGCAATCGTTCACATCCATCACGAGCAGGGATGAGAATCCGCAACCGATTTCGATCAACCGCGAGGGCTTGTATTCGAGCAACATCGAGAACAGGAGCACGGCATCCGCATGTCCGAAATGACCATTGCCCGTGTGGTAGCGCCAATCGCCCAGCGGCCCGTTTTGAAATGGAAACAGGGCGCCATGCTCGCTCAGCCACCCAAGTAGCCGCAACTGCGCCGCTTCGTCGATTGGCAGGTCCACCCGATCGCTTAAGGCGTCGAGGTTCCGAATCTCCGTCTGGCGCAAGTAGCAGTCATGGGGATCCGTGATCGGCGAATAGACGTGTCCGGGAGGCGCCCAGAGCCGCTCGCGCCGCATTTCCGCATCGCTGCGAAACTCGCGCAGCTCGCGCTCCAAGGCCTTCTTCTCGACCCCGATTTTGTCATAGAGGACGCGAAGCTCGTCACGCTCAAACTTGAGCGAGACGCACTGACTGGCGTCCTCCCTGAGCTTGGATTCGCGTTCCTGAAATTCTGCCAGCGTCTTCTCGAGACGGCGTACCTCGGACTTCAATCCGCTACGCTCGTTTTCGAGTTCCTCCGCCTGAACATGAAGCACGATCCCCTCGGCTTCAAGCTTCTGGAGCTTCTGGGTGAGATGTCGGTACGACGGGAATATTTGCGCCAGCGGCACAATTACAGCATGCCACGCCTAACGCCGGGAGTGGGATTTGAAATGGCGCTCGGATCGGAGTTTGCCGTTCGGAATACGCGACGTCGCGCTAGCGCAGGTTGAACTTCTTCATTTTGTAACGCAACGTGTCGCGCGTGATCCGAAGCAGGCGCGCCGCCTGGGTCTGATTGCCCCCGGTCTTTTCCAGTGCGCCTACCAGGAGCCGGCGCTCGTTGTCTTCGAGGGACAGACCTTCATCCGGGATCTTGGGGGCGAACCGGTCGGGAATCTCGGGGCCGCCGGAACCCGCGACGTGGATAGAGGCGTCCTCGCTCACGGTGATGGGGAGGCTGGTGGTGCCGATATAGCTCGAATCCTCCAGAATCATGGCCCGCTCGATGGCGTTGCGAAGTTCGCGCACGTTCCCTGGCCATTCGTAATGAATGAGCAGGTCCATCGTCTCTGGCGTGAGGCCCATGATCTGGCGTTTGAACTTCTTGTTGTAATGCTGGACGAAGAAGTTGGCCAGGGCCGGAATGTCTTCCTGCCGTTCCCGGAGCGGGGGGATGGTGATGTGGATGACGTTCAGCCGGAAGTACAGATCCTGGCGGAAAGCGCCTTCCTTGACGGCTTCCCGCAGGTTCTTATTCGTGGCCGCCAGGACGCGCAAGATCCACCTTGATGTCCTTCAAGCCGCCCAAACGACGGAACTCCTGTTCCTCCAGAACCCGCAACAGTTTGGCCTGGAGCATCAGCGGGATTTCGCCGATCTCGTCCAGGAACAGGGTGCCCTTGTCGGCGAGCTCGAAAATGCCGCGCTTCTGCGACCGCGCGTCGGTGAAAGCTCCCTTTTCGTAACCGAACAGCTCGCTCTCCAGCAGCGTCTCCGGGATGGCTGCGCAGTTGATGGCGATGAATGGCTCGGCCTGCCGGGTGCTTTGGTAGTGCAGCGACTTCGCGATCAGGTCCTTGCCGGTTCCGTTCTCGCCTTCTATCAGAATCGTAGTGGCTTCGCTGATGGCGACGCGGCGTACGAAGTTTAGTACATCCCGCATGCCGGGCGATTCAGAGACGATCTCGCGCTTCTGCGGCTCAACCTCGGCGGTCACATCCTTAATGGTGGCAACCGCTCCTTCCAAGGATCCGTTTTCCGAGAACAACTGGGAGGTATGAATCAACACCAGCCGCTCCAGGCCGGCCTGGGTATGCAGCCGCACCGTGGAGTTGTGGCCGTTTGGCTGCGTCAGACCCGCCTGCATGCCGCAGCCCGCATCGCACATCTGACAGTGGAACATCTCCCGGCAGTCCTTGCCGACGAGGTCCTCGGCGTCTATGCTGAACATCCGTTCGGCAGCGGCGTTGACACCGGTGATGATATGGTTCGCGTCGTAGAGTACCAGCGCGTCGGAGAGCTGATCGAAGACGTGTCCCAGTATCTTCGAGTTTTGCCAGCCCGTCGTCAGCTTTGCCATACGTTCGGAAGAGGCCATTGTATGCCTGATTGTAACGCTAAGAAGCAGACACGCGAGTACGGAATGGGTGAATTCGCGCAATTTTGTGCGGGAGAGAGGGGCAACGAGTCACCAGATGTGTGCATCACAGCGTGGAAATCCCCACAACTCCCGCCATCTCAAAGGGATTCCCTCTGGCCCTTCGATTGCATCACCGAATGGCGGAGCCTGACCGGCGGGCATTGTGCCGCTTGATCGGGGAACTCTTGATTCCGCGGCACGGCCTTGTGGACCTTGCGCCGGTAAGGAGAATACTTAACTGTCGGACGCAGGCCTCGTTGCCGCCCGAAACGGCAGAAGGACCGCTGTATGAGTAACATTCAGTTAGCATTGAGTAATACGGTGAAAGCAGATCTGTTGCGCAGTCTGCTGTGCCGCAGCACTCAATTGCAGGTCCGGTGCGTCGAATCGCCCAGCCTCGAGGACGCCTGCGTGGTTGTGGTGGATCCTCCGCACTTGAAGATGTTGCCCTCACCGCTCGCATTTCCGGACCGGGTGGTTCTGATTACTCAAAACGACGCCAGCCATCTGAGAGACGCGTGGGAGGCGGGCGTCAATTCGGTGGTCAGCGAACAGGATTCTCCCAACACAGTCGTTCTTGCAATTCTCTCGGCATGCCTGCGAAGCGGCTCCGCGAGCCCAGGGCATGTCGCTGGACGGCGGCTGTGAATCCTCCAGGGGATTCGCGGCTTGTGGCCCGTGCGCGAATTGTCAAAATAGGGTAGGAGAACCAAGATGACGGAAATGAAGTTTGCACCGTATCTGATTGGGTGGGGGGTGTTGCTCGTCGTTGTGTTGATCCTGGCGATCGTCCGGAACAAGATGGCGAGCCAGGAAGACGATACGTTGAAGCTCACCGACGGTGAGGTCGCTGCAATTTCCACGCAGGAAGCGGTCGCGAAGAAGCTCTCCACTGTCGAGACCATCGGCAAATGGCTCACGATTCTGCTGGTTGTCAGCGGATTGGCCCTGGCCGGATTGTACGGTTGGGCGCTCTTCAACAGCAACGACATGTTCGCAAAGTGAACCCGTCGATGCGGGCGCGCCGGCGCCCGTTTCGCGAGTTCGATTAAATTACTCAAGACGGTAAGCGATCGAGGGCTGCCGAGGAGTACCCGAGGTTGTGTCCGAAGTGGATATTTTTGTGTTGAGACTTCCCCTGGCAGTTCTGTTTCTGAGCGTGGTTCCGTTAGCGTGGGGGCAGAGTAAGCCCGCGGTTACGGTTCCCAATTCCAAGTGCGCCGAGTGCCACGACGTCGAAGTGAAGCTTCACAAGTCGGCTCACTCGGCCGTGGCGTGTACGTCCTGTCACGTCAAACACGAAGAGTATCCTCACCCGGAGAATCTACCCAAACCCTCTTGTGCCAACTGCCATCCCACCGAAGTGCAGAACTTCTGGCAGAGCGTCCACGGCGGCGAGATCAAGAATGGAAACGGGGCCGCTCCCAACTGCGATACCTGCCATGGCGCCGCGCATGAAGTCGTATCTACGAAGACCGCCGAGTGGAAGAAGGCCACTCCGGACACTTGCGGCATGTGCCACGACAAGGAAGCCGCCGAGTACAAGACGAGCGTGCATGGCAAGGCCGTGGAACGCGGCGTAACAGCCGCGCCGGTCTGCACCGATTGCCACACCAGTCACTCGATCATGCGGCCGAAGAATCCCGAATCCAGCGTTTTCGCCAACAAGGTGCCCGAGACATGCGGACGCTGCCATGGCGATGTCCGGCTGATGGGCCGTTTTGGAATTCCGGCCGATCGCATTACGACCTTCGACGCGAGTTTCCATGGGCTTGCCCTGAAATCCGGTTCTCAGACTGTGGCGGGCTGCGCTTCCTGCCACGGTTTCCACGGGATCCTGCCGTCCAGCGATCCGCGTTCGCGGACCAACCCGAAGAACCTGGCGCACACCTGCGGCGCGTGCCATCCGGGCGCGGGCAGCCGGTTTGCGATCAGCACAGTACATTCGATGGAGGGCGCCACGGCTCCAAAGCCGATCCAGTGGGTGCAGTGGTTCTATATGCTGGTCATCCCCGGTACGCTCGCGTTCATGGCGATCCACCATGTGGGAGACTTCCTGAGGAAGCTGACTCAACTCCGCTTCCAGGGGGTGAACGTGCCCTCCCGAATGATGAAGCCAGTGGTCCTTACGCACAGGGTCTACCTAACCGAGAGAGTGGAGCACGCACTGTTGACCGTCAGCTTCGTCACGCTCGCTTACACCGGCTTTGCGCTGCACTATCCCGATGCATGGTGGTCGCATCCGTTCCTGCAGTTCGAACATACTTATCCCATCCGTGGAGTGATTCACCGGACCGCCGGCATCATCCTGGTGGCCACGAGCGTTCTTCATCTGCTCACCCTGCTGTTCAGCAGGAAGCTGCGCACGCATTGGACCGAGTTTCTGCCTAAGGTTGCGGACGTGCGCGAGATGATCGAAGGCTTGTTATGGCGGCTGGGACTGAAGAAAGAAAAGCCGTACTACTCGGCGCACGGCTACATCGAGAAGATCGAATACTGGGCGCTGGTTTGGGGCACGGCCGTAATGGCGTTAACGGGAGTGCTGCTGTGGTTCAACAACTGGACGATGAGCATGATGCCGAAGGTGTGGATGGACGTCGCCCGGACGATTCATTACTATGAAGCCGTTCTGGCTACGGCCGCAATCGTAATCTGGCACATGTACACCGTAATCTTCGACCCTGACGTGTATCCCATGGATCCGGGCTGGTTGACTGGCTACAGTCCGCGGCCCGCGAACGGGGATGCTCACGGGTCGGGTCACGGAAGCGCCCGCTCCAGCGATTGACCGCTGGCAAACCAATTCGATTCTGGGGGTATTGGATGCACCGTTTGAAGGAGTTTTTCGCTCCACTCGTATACTTATCGAGCAATTTCATCAGCCTGACCGGAGTCGTGTTGGTGACCACGGCGACGGTGCTGTGGCTGGCGATGCTGCCCACCTTCATCAAGGGGGAGCCGGGCAACGCCTACACTGGCATTCTCGAATTCATGATGGTGCCCGGCGTGTTCTTCCTCGGGCTGGCATTGATTCCGCTGGGCATCCACTTCTACCGGGTGAGCCATCGCAACACTCTTCCGCCAGTGTTCCCCGAGATCGATTTGCAGAATGAGCGGTTCCGAAGGCTGCTGCTATTCGTCGCCGTGACGACAGTGCTCAACCTGGTGATCGGGGCGCAGTTCTCCTATCGGGCTGTGACTTACATGGAGTCCCCCACCTTCTGCGGGCAGACCTGCCACACGGTGATGAAGCCCGAGTTCACGGCGTATCAGAATTCGCCGCACGCGCGTGTGGCCTGCGTAAATTGCCATATCGGACCGGGCGCCAACTGGTTTGCGAAGAGCAAACTTTCGGGTAGCTGGCAGGTGATCTCGGTGATGTTCAATCTCTATCCCCGGCCAATTCCGACGCCCGTGAAAGCGCTGCGTCCGGCGCGCGAGACTTGCGAGGTTTGCCACTGGCCACAACGGTTCGCAGGCAACCGCATCCACGTGATCGACAAGTTCACCGACGACGAGCGGACCAAGCATTTGAAGACGGTTCTGCTGCTGAAGATCGGCGGCGGCGGAACCTATGAGGGCATTCACGGCGCCCACATGGGGCCCGGAGTCGAGGTCACCTACGGGCACTCCGACGAGAAGCGGCAGAACATTCCTTGGGTGCAATATGCACGCGGCGGAGACAAGACCGTTTTCAAAGCGGATGGATTCAAGGACGCCGATCTGGCCAAGTTGCAAATGCGCACGATGGACTGCATCGACTGTCACACGCGGCCGTCGCACAGCTATAAGCTCCCCGAGCGAGCCATCGACGAGTCGCTCGCCAGGGGCCACATGGATGCGTCGCTGCCGTTCGTCCGCAAGACCGCTCTCGAGGTGATCAAGGTGGATTACCAGACGACGGCGGACAGCGAGCGTGAGATCCCCAAGCGCTTCACGGAGTATTACCAGAAGTCCTATCCGGCTGTCTGGCAGGCGAAGCGCGCGGCGATTGAAAGCACGGCTAAGGCGGTCCTGGCGGCTTATGCGGGCAACGTCTTCCCCGAGATGCGCGTGAAGTGGGGCGCCTATCCCAACAACATCGGGCATACGGATTACACCGGCTGCTTCCGTTGCCACGACGAACGCTCCGGGGACAAGGGCGGCAAGACCATCCCCATGGATTGCGACACGTGCCACAGGAAGCTTGCGGAGGACGAGGAGTCGCCCAAGATTCTCGGCGAACTAGGCATGACTCCGGCGGCAGGTGGATCCAACTAGGCCTCAGCACTCTGCCCGTTCAGCCGGCAATTGAGAGCGACCGCGAGGGTTCGCCGACTCCGGCATAGAGCTTCAGAATCCTCTGGAACTGGTCTGCGGCAGCGGCTTGCGTTACGGAATCCTGCGAGGTTCCTGCGCACGCGTCGGCTTCGTCCAACGACTTTCCGGCTACCGAGTCTCTGGTGTTTCGGGCCGCCGGACCCGGGGTGCTGCCTGAGTGTGCAGAAGCGCAATCGCCTGCAGTTGAGGTTGTTGCCGATCGTGCGTTGCCGGATTGAACTGTCCGCCCGGATCGACCGGGCCCGACGTCCGATCCAAGACACGGCTCGCCAATTCAGCCAAGCCTGTCACGGCATCTGTTTGGGCCGGTCCTGGCAGGGAAGGCGCGGGCTGCGCCGGCATCGGCGGCGATGCGTGAGTTGCATCCACGGTCTCGGACACTCCACCCATAACGCGCTTATCGTGAGCGCCCCGGCCGACCTTGAGACTTTAATGTGAGCTTACACACTTACTACCGGGCAATGGCTCTGGCGGATGATCGAGTAGGCGTTCGCCCGCAACCTGCCGAACACACCCGCGGCGGATCCCCGCCCGATGACGAGCAGGTCGGTTTCCAGGTCGGCGGCGATATCGCAGACGGTGTGTGCGGCTTCACCGCTTTCGACGTGCAGGGGCGCGTCGATGTTCAGACGCTTCTGCAACTCGCCGATCTCATCCCTGACGGCGACTTCCACCTGGCGCCGCCACTCCGGGTCGAAATACTCTCCGGCGGGCCCCTCCATCCCAGGGGCGGCGTGGACGAGGGCCAGTTTCGCTCCGGAGTCCTTGGCGAAGCGCGCGGCCCACATCAGCGTGCGCTCGCTCTGAGGTCCAAGATCCAGAGCGGCTGTCACCTGCTGGAACCGGATCTGGTGGGATGGGGGAGCCTCCAGGTGGATTCCGGTGCAGACCGGACAATCCGCGTCGTGCAGCACCTTGGCGGTGACGGAGCCGAGGATGAAGCGCCGGAACGGCCCGTAACCGTGGGTCGGCATGACGATCAGGCCCGCGCCCGTCTCCTGGGCGATTGCCACGATGGTTCTGGCAGGGTCGCCCTCGCGCAGGATCCGCTCCGTATGCGGCGCCGGAAACTCATCGGCCATGAAGGCACGCAGGTTCTGCCCGGCCTGTTCGGTGCGGAATTGGTACTGCTCTTCCAGCAGGGAGCCAGCCACCTCCATCGCACTGAATTCATAGTGCATGGGGGGCAGAACGTGCAGCAGCGTGATCTCGCTGCCGAACACGCCGTGGAGTGCCTCGGCGTAACGCGCCGCTCCCTCGCAGCGTTCCGAGAAATCGACTGGGACGAGGATCTTGCGAAGAGGCATCACGAACCTCCGCAAAAACTCTACACCGGATCGCGGGCGTTTGGAACTATCCGGAGCGATTTCTCTGAATCGGGGCACGGCCTTGCGTTGAAGTTGTCAGGCGATCCGGCAGGTTCGCCTTCAGAATCCCAAATCAGCCCTCGCCCAAAAGCACGGCAGCCAGCCGGGCCGCGCTGTCGGCGAAGGGCCGCTGGTTCGCCCACGCCTGTGCCGAGCACGCCATGGAACTGCGCAGCGAATCGTCGAGAAGAAGTTGCTCAATCGCGTCGCGGAAGCCGCAGCGGGCGGACGGGCCGGAACCGGGCACGACGACCCCGAATTCCGGGGTCAAGATCTGGCGGGCGCCGGCATGGTCGCGGCATATGGCTGGGAGGCCCGAACTGAGCGCCTCCACCAGAGTCAATCCATAGCTCTCGTGGCTGGACGGGAAGAGGTAAACATCGGCCAGCGAAAGAAATGCGGATTTCCGAGAGCCTGCGACGTAACCGGGGAAGACGACATGGACTCTCTTCAATCGCGCAGCGAGGACCTTCAGCCGCCTCTCGTAAGCGTGGCCGTTCATAAAGGCCGCCGCGCCGCAGATGAAGAGCCACACCGGACGGGAAGGGAAGGAGGGCTCCCGCTCCCACTCGATCAGCGTCTTCAGCAGGAAGTCCTGGCCCTTCTCGGGCGAAATCCGGCTCAGGCACAGCAACACATGCGCGTTTGGCCCGATGCCATACTCGGCTCGGAGTGCGGCGGCGCTTTCGTCGCGGTTCTGGTTCGGAAGATTCGATGGGAGACCTCGACAGCGCGGGACTCCCCCAGGGCAAGACCTCAATGCGGTTTGGAGGCGTATCGGGGTAGCAGCGCAGCATGATCGACTTCATATCCGACGAGGGAACTACTACGCGTTCGGACCACAGCAGACTGGCCCGCTGCTGCTCGAAGATGAGCCGCAGAATTGTCGGCGCCGCGCGCCCGAGAAGACCGCCTCGAAGCCGTTCCCACCAGCAGGCGAGGGTCTCCGGGCGGATCGAGCCCCGCAGGTAGATGGAGGCGATGTAGGCGACCACGTCCACGTGATAGATGGTGACGACGCGGAAGCCCGCGCGGGCGAGCCGCTCAAAGTCGGGACCCTCGGAGATGTCGTTGACCAGGACGGCCGTATGCGCGGGATCGTGCTTCAAAACTTCGCGGGTGGAAGCTTCCCGAAATGCTTCACAAAAAGCCGCGTAGCGGCGCTCGTTGAAGGAGACGATATCGTGCGCCGAAGGGGCGGTTGGGCCCAGGATAGCCGGGCCTAAGAGCTGTAAATCGAATGGCTTGGATCCTGACCACGCATCGCCGAGCAGGTTGGCGATGGCTGCGCCGCCGCCCAGCGGAACGGACTGGCCGGCGAAGCCTCCGTGGGCGGCAGTGTACAAGACCGTATCGATTTCGCCGGGCAAGCGAATGAATGTCTGAACTCAATAGGTACAACCTCTGATAGTCTAAAGCGCATGAAGCGCCGATCATTCGTCACCGCACTGCCGCTTGCCGCGGCTGCCGCCACATCGCTAAAGGCCGAGCCCGTTGCGGCAGGCCGTCTGAAACAGTCCCTCTGCCGCTGGTGCTACTCGAAGGTGCCGATCGAGGACCTGTGCCAGGCAGCGGTCAAGCTGGGCATCCAGGCCATGGACCTCGTGGACCCCAAAGAATGGCCGGCGGTTCAGAAGGCCGGACTGCGGCTGACGATCGTTGGAGGGCCCTCGACAATTCCGGACGGGCTCAATCGCAAGGAGAACCACGACGGCATCGAGCAGCGTTTTCGCGGACTCGTGGATCAGGCCGTGGCAGCCAAAGCTCATTCCATTATCGTCTTCTCGGGCAACCGAAAAGGCATGAGCGATGAAGAGGGTCTGGAGAACACGGTCATCGGGCTGAACCGGCTGAAGAAGTACGCCGAGGATAAAGAGCTTCTGACCGTGCTTGAGTTGCTCAACTCGAAAGTGAACCACAAGGACTACATGTGCGACCACACAGTGTGGGGCGTGGAAGCCGTGAAGCGGGTGAATTCACCGCAGATCAAGTTGCTGTACGACATCTACCACATGCAGATCATGGAAGGCGACGTGATCCGCACCATTCGTGACTACCACCAATACATCGGCCACTATCACACGGGCGGCATTCCGGGCCGCAACGAGATTGACGAGACCCAGGAACTGAACTACCACGCGGTGGCCAAGGCAATCGCCGATACCGGCTACTCGGGGTATTTCGCACACGAGTTCATTCCGACGCGGGACTGGCAGGAAAGCCTGAAGCAGGCCGTGCAGATCTGCACGGTTTAGGGCGTTCTCTTCCTCCCAGGAACCGGGGAGCCTCCGGGCTCCCCGGCCTCGCTGCGCGCGACGCGCGGCTCTCGCTTCAGTCCTGGACGATGGCGACGCCGTTGATTTTTGCGTTGATGGTGGTCGCCACTCTCAGCGTGAGATTGCCGTCTTCGTCGACATCGAAGATCGACAGGTGAGACATTGCGCCGCTGCCGTCGATCACCGCGACCAGGCCATCGCCGGAATCGATATCCGTCGGAGCGCCATTGAACTGTGCGGCAACGGCGGCCTCCTGAACGATTTGCGGCCATGTACGAGAGTAGCGCGACACGCTCATGCTCGGCGAATTGCTGGAGAACAGGAACGGCCCCACCAGCGTCAGCCAGCACGGAGCATGTTGAGTAACCGATGGAGTTACGGTCAATACGGCGCCGTTGCGTACCAACGAGATCTCATCGGCGTGAGCGATAGTCACGTAGGCATTGTTGCCGCGGGTCACCAAGCCGAGCGGTGTATTGACATTGGCAGGAATGTTTTGCACCAGGGAAGCAACGCCTGACACCGCGCCGTCATCCAGCAGGTCAACCGTCTCGATGGCGTTGCTCTTTTCCGTGATGATGAGCTGGTTCGGCAGAACCCCCACCTGTGCGGCGCTTCCATCCGCCTTGAATAGCGTGGCCACTCCATCGGAGGTCGAACTGACGCTGGAATCAAGCACTGCATAGGATTCGACCTGCGTCGTTTCAAGCACGTAGAGATGATGGTGGCCGAACGCAACGCTGACAGGCGGCAAAGCGACCTGAATCACTTGGGTTACCTGCAGGCCGCCGGGCTCGCGTCGAAAGACGGAGACGGATTTCGATCCGAAATTGACCACGGCGACCAGGTTGCCGTGCGCCATAACTCCGCCTGCGTTTCCGCCGACGCCGCCTTTGCCTTGGGTTGGAATTGTCTGGAGCAGAGTGCCCGCAGTGTTGTAGACCAGCAGTTGGTTGTTGTTTGCATCGTTTGAAGCCGTGACCACTACTGGAGTCGAAGTGGCCTGAGCGTGGGTGGCCACGGCTCCCATGAGCAGTGAAAATACGCTGAAAATGCAGAGCTTTCGCATGTGTTCTCTCCTTGGTGTTTCCTGACTCTGCAAATTGTGCAGAGCCTGAGCGAAACCTCATAGCGGTGTCCCCTCAATTCGCGGGTGACGTGCCGCCATGTGTTGTCGAGAACGTGTTCGCGTGCAGCCGGAACAAAGTTACGGAGTGAGTCAAGAATCTCTGAATAGAGCCGCATCGCGGCTTGCAGACGCCGTGGATTCAACAGCGCGACAGGCGCCAGACACTACCCTCGCGCCGCGGCTTGCGCCTTGAGCACCGCCGTGGCCAGATCTTCTTCCTCGCGCGGGTGAACGGTGCGCAGGTCGATGAGCAAGCGGTCGTGCTCTATCCGGGCGATGACGGCTGGCCGGGCATGGCGCAAGTGCCTTTCCATAGAGACCGCGTTTGCATGGAAGGCGATCACGCACGTCGGCAGGCTCTGCTGCGGCGTGCTTCCGCCTCCGAGCATCGATTCGCCATCGGCGACAACGGCTCCATGGATGGCGTGACGCAGCAGGAATTCGGCCGCTCGCAGAGCAAGCTCTTCGCGGCTCTGGCGGATCATGCGCAACACCGGGAGTTCGTCCCAACGTTCAAGCAGCAGAGCACGGAGTGTTGCCTCCATTACCGTGATCGTCATCTTGTCCACGCGCAACGCCCGGAACAGCGGGTTGCGCCGCAAGCGCGCGATCAACTCCGCGCGTCCCGCGAGCACGCCCGCCTGCGGGCCGCCCAGCAGCTTGTCGCCGCTGAATGACACGAGATCCGCGCCGTCGCGCAGACTGGCCTGCGCCGTTGGCTCGGAAACTCCCCAAGGCGAGAGATCGACGAAACAACCGCTCCCGAGGTCTTCGTACACGGGGATGCCACGCTCGCGCCCGAGCGCGACAAGCTCTTCGAGCGAGGGCCTCCCGGTGAAGCCTTCCATGCGGAAGTTCGACGGGTGCACGCGCATCAGCAGGCGCGTGTCGGGTCCGATGGCATTCGCATAGTCGCCGATGCGCGTCTTGTTGGTCGAGCCGACTTCTACGAGGCGCGCGCCCGAGCGGGCCATGATATCGGGGATACGGAAGCCGTCGCCAATTTCGATCAATTCGCCGCGCGAGACGAGGACTTCACCACCCGCGGCGAGCTCATGCAGAGCCAGGAACACCGCGGCGGCGCCATTGTTGACGAGGATGCCAGGCGCTTCGAGCAGGCGTTCAAGAAACGCCTCCGTATGAGTATCGCGCTTCCCGCGCTTGCCGGAATGGAGGTCGTATTCGAGGTTCGAATAGACGCCGGACGCTGGCGCTATGGGCAGCGGCGCGCGCCCGAGGTTGGTGTGCAGGATCACGCCGGTCGCGTTGATGACGCGTTGCAGGGACGGCCGCTCCAGCGATTCGAGCGCGGCGAGGGCGCGAGAAGCCAGGTCGTGCGGAACGTACTCATTTCTGCCGATCGCTTCTCGCGCGGATTGCAGAACGCGGCGGCACTCGGAGACGATGAGCGGGCGCGGGAAGCGCTCCTCGAGATTGGAGAGCGCCCGGGAGAGTTCGTCCACCGAGGGCAGTTGCCGGAAGAGCGCGCTGGAGTCCACGTGTTCAGTGTATTGCGAGGCGTGGCGCGTTGCGGCATTTCTTCCGGGATTCGCGCGGCAGGCCGTGGCGCACGCTTCAGCGGTCGCCACAAGGCATGCGCCACGCGGCAAAGGGATTGGGGTTCAGGCGAGACCGCCGGCGCGCCGGGTTGGCCGCGCCTCTGGCTGCTGGCCGGGAGCGGGCCGCCGGCGGGCGATCTTGCCGAGCATGTCTTTGAACTTGGCGATGTCGATCGGTTTGGGTACGCAAGAGTCCATGCCGCTGTCCAGGCAGGCCTGAATGTCCGGTTCACTGGCGCTGGCCGTGACGCCCACGATTTGGACGTGACTCTGCGTGGAGGCCTCGAGAGCGCGAATACGCCGGGTAGCCTCCAGTCCATCCATTTCGGGCATGTGAACGTCCATCAGGATGAGATCGAATCCACCCTTGTCATACAATTCGAGCGCTTGCACTCCGGTTTCCGCCAGTTCGCACAGATGGCCCATTCGTGCGAGCAGTTGACTCAGGACGCGCTGATTGATGAAGTTGTCCTCCGCAATCAGGATCCGGAGCGGCCGGCCATTCGAAATCTGGGGCTCGGGGGGCGCCACGGGCTCGCTCAGGGAGGGCCCCGAGGATATCCCAAGCCGGGCCGTGAAATGAAAGGCGGTACCGCAGCCCGGCGCGCTTTCCACCCAAATACGGCCACCCATCAGCAGCACCAGGTCGCGGCAGATCGTCAAGCCTAAACCGGTCCCGCCATACCGCCGGGTGATCGAACTGTCTCCCTGCGAAAACGCATCGAAGATCGACTGCTGCTTGGCCAGCGGTATGCCGGGGCCGGTGTCGATGACGCTGAATTGAAGTTCAATCGTGTCCCGCTCGAATTGCCTGGGGAGCACCACAACACGGATGGATCCCGAACGCGTGAATTTCACGGCGTTCGAGACCAGATTGACGATGATCTGGCGCAAGCGCGTCGTATCGCCACGCACAGAGGACGGCACGCCATTTCGTATCTCATAGGTCAGCGCGATGCCTTTTGAACCCGTCGCCGCGAAGAAGGGGCTCAGGGCAAAGGAGAGCAGCCGGTCGAGCGAGAAATCGATCTGTTCGAACTCCAGGCGTCCGGACTCCGCCTTCGAATGATCCAGAAGATCGTTGAGCAGGCCGAGCAAAGAACGGGCGGACTCGCGTGCATAGCCGAGATTCTCCCGCTGCTCGCGAGAGAGGTCCGACTCCAGGACAAGCTCCAACATGCCGAGCACGCCGTTCATCGGCGTGCGGATCTCATGGCTCATGTTGGCGAGGAACTGGCTCTTGGCCTGATTGGCCGTTTCCGCGGCGGTCCTGGCCGCCTGCAGCTCATCCGAACTCAGCCGGAGTACCGTGTCTTTGGCCACCGCGGCCAAATAGTCGGCGTTTTGATGTGCAGCGTGAAGCATCACGTATACGCCAAAGAAGACCGTCGCCGCCGCGAAGGAATAGCCTTGGGCTCCGCCTACCCACAAGCCGGCAAGAACGATGGGAGCCAGGAGGGTCGCCTCATAGCCGATCGCCAACCTGCGGTCGGGAGCGATCACGGTCGTCCCCGAAATCGCGCAGGCGACGGTCAATGCGACGAGAATCAGGGTATTCCAGCTCTCGAACCCATAGTTCAGAATCACGAAGCAGTCGAAGAGGGCGGTAGGCAGAGCTAAGGTGTAGGCCGATCCGACAATCATCCAGCGCGGGAACTCAACCGGCCCCGCACGCTCGCGCCGCCAGCGCAAAGTGAGAACCCCACGCGCGGCGATGCGCCCGATCATGAAGGCAGCATACAGCGCGGTCGCCAGCGGATGGTCCCGATGCAGCGGGGTGGTGAGGAGCAGCACCGCGATCGCCAAAACGCTTCCAATAGGTCCGGCGAACGAGAGGCGCGCGAGTTCAATAGCGGTCCCGGCGCGGGAGCGCACCTGACCATTCGGCATTTTCGCGGTCGTAACAGACACGGTGGAGGCAAACCCCAACTGCGCCGGCAGAACGGTCGGGTTCAACCGGCATTCAAGAGACACTTATCCACACGGATTCTACAACTATGAATCTGCACCTGTTTGCCAAGTAACACTTGGCCTTGCCGCGCCGTGAAGTTCGCGACCCGGCCTGCGCCAACGAGCGGCCCGGAGGTGATGGGGACGGACTGGAGCCACGCAACGGTACGGGCGCGCCTCACAATACCCGGCGCCACACTCGCACTACGCTCAATGCCAAGGCAGCCGGAGAGCGCCTGCGCGCGCATCCGGCTGCATGAGTTTCGAAAAGAATGAGCGGACTTTCCGGTCTGCCCTGACTACTGCGTGAGCACGGTAGTCGTCGGCATGGCAGCCAGACTCTGTCCGCGCACCTGGAGCATGAGGACGTCGATTCTGTCCGCGCCGGTGAATTCCAACCTGGCGACAGGCACTCCAGAGAGGGACTGGAATGTGCTCGCTCCAAACAAGCCGTCGGTGGTGTAGGCCTTCACTTGCCCCGCCGCCAGCGTCACCTTCTGGTCGCCCAGCGACTTCCCGGTGACATCGAAGGCCTGCACGTCCACAGTCTGGCCCGAAGTGGAGCCGGAAACGTCTTTGATGGCGAACGCGCCAAGGCTGGCGGTCGACGTGCTTTCCTCAAAGCTGGCCGTATAGGCCGCCTGGGCTTGATCGATCCAGGCAATGGGCAGCGTGACCGTGGAAAAGACTACGCCGGCCGTGCTCGTGTAGGTATAGTCCTCAATGGCCTGCACCGACTGGAGCGACAGCCCATTCTTGGCGAGGATCTGGACGACCACCTGTCCGTTTGCCTGCGTGGCGGCGCCTCCGCTGGGCAACTCATACCGGATTGAGCTGTGCTTCGCGAGCAGTTGAGTATCCGCACTCTGCACGCCGAGGTTTACCCCGTTCCGCACCAGCGTCATGGGGCTGGGCGTGCTGCCATCCTGGCCAACTAGTGTGATCTGTGCGGCCATGTCCGATCCTGTGGGGTTGCTGAGCACGAGGCTCGTGGCCCAGCCTCCACCGACCGCCGTCCAGTGGAAGTAACCTCCTCGTCCGCAGCTGACGAAGCCGGCGCTTTGCGGGACCACCGCGAAAGGCGGCGCCCCGCAGGTGGCGCCGTTGCTTGCAGCCACGGGAATCAGGTAATCCTGGCCAATGAGAGGCGTGGTCGCCGCCAACGCCAACAAGAACGCCCAGTGTGTGATTTTTGTCATCCGAATCTGCCTTCTCTTTGTCATTGCGGCCCGTCTTTGCGGGCACTTAAGCTTAATTTCCAACGACCGCGAATCATCCGCTGCCAGCGCCGGACCGGAAGGCCGGCGCAGCGGATTAGAAAACGACCGCGGTAAAGTCGCGAGTCACATTGCCTGACGTGATGCGGAATGTCGAAGTGGTTCCCGAAGCGAAGTTCGGCGAGATCGAGACATCGATCAGCCACACGTTGGCGAAATTGACATTGGTGCAGGGGCTGCTGCAAGTGTATGAGGAACTGGCCACGTAGGGAGTACTTGCCACGGCCGCACCGGTCAGGTTGGCGACGGTGACCGCGGACGGCGCGGGCATCAAGACGCCCGTGGTGCTATCTACGAAGCGTACGGCGATGGTGCCGTCGTTAAGGCCGTTGGTGGAATCGAACGTGAGGTAGAGCGGCGTCGAGTCCAGGGCAATCGACGTCGGCGTGGCGGACGTCACCGCAAACCACCAGGGAATGCGCGCATCGGGAGTTGTGGATCCACTCGCGGTCACATTGATGAAGCCCTGATAGGCCCCGGGCGTCGCCCGAACCTGCGGAGCCTGCACCGTGACGGTTGCCGTCGCGCCGGCTGCCAGCGTCACCGTGCTGTTCCACAGCGTAGGCGCCTGGTTGCTTAATCCCAGGTAGTCGCCCAGCAACTGACCTGGGAGCGGCATGAACACAGTGCCGCCCGAAGAGAGCGTTGTGGGCGCGCCTGAAATCGTAGACGCCGCCAGCCCGTCAAACGTCAGGTTGTAAGTCTTCGTTGTGGTCCCGACATTCTTGAGCGTGAGTTGCTGGCTGGTGGGCAGGCTGGAACCGGCCGAGCCGAAGCTCAGCGAGACGGGGTTGGCGGTAACACTCGACCGGACGGCCTGCAGGACGTCCAAGGATCCAGCGCCCGCCGACATGACCGGCCAGGCAGCGCCGCTACCGTCCAGCATCGGCGAGGTTCCATTGACGACGAGCGACCGGTAGTCGTCCGCCGTGAGGCCCGGGCGCGCCGATCGGACCAGGGCCACGGCGCCGGCGGTCAAGGGCGCCGAGAAACTGGTTCCATCCAGCAACTGGAATCCAAACGGATCGCACTGATTGTTGTTTAAGCTGGGATTTGGGTTGGAGTCCAGGGTCGTGTTGGTGCACCAGGCCGCGATGACGGAATTGCCATCGGCGACGAGGTCGGGCTTGATGATGAGATCGAAATCCGGTCCGCGGCTGCTGAAACTCGCAAGCTGCCGTGTGTCGCCCGCCGCCAAGCCGAAAACCTCGGTAACGATGTAGCTGCCGCTCGAAGACACTCGCGAGAGCAACGACTGGCCGTCGGTGTACCCAACGAAAAGGCCGGGGTAGCTGGCGATGGAACTTAGCGGCACGGCGCTGGTAAGATCCATGTTGATCAGGGTGTCCCCGCCGTCGCCGGTCGGGCTGGAGGCCGAATTGTAGACGATCACTGCGGTCGCGCCGGCCGTCTGGGCGTTTTGCAGCTTCTCGACGAAGGTGCAGGTGCCACGCTGGATTAGCAGAATCTTGCCGGCGGCAACCCCCGCCTGCGGCCAGACGCTGCCGTTGGTGCAGCCGAGGCTCGTGGAATCCCACCGCGCGATGCTGACCAATTGCCCCGTAAGGTTCTGGATCAACCCCGTGTTGTTGTTGGCAGCCGCGGCTGTGATGTTTGTCCCGTCAGTCGCCGTTACCGCTGGGTTGGCATAAATGGTGGTGCTCTGCTGTGCGCCCGCGGCGATGACGCCAGGATCGACGCCGGGAGCGGACATGGTGTAAACCTCTGGGCCATCGTTGCCCGCCGAGGCCACCAGGACCGTGCCGTTGGCGCGCAGCGTGGTGAACACGTCATCGTAGAGCTGATTCTGCGGGTCGGTAGAACCGCCGAAGTCGGGCGCGCCGAAGCTCATGCTGACCACGTCCATGCCGTCCTTGGCGCAATCGTCCAGCGCCGACAGTATGTCGGAGTCGGAGTAGGATCCGATGTGCTGGGAGTCGACGTCGTAGATGCCTAACCAGGCGGCGGGAGCGACGCCGCTGAGCGTTAACCCATTCGGGCCCGATCCGGAAGCTATGGGAACGCCCGCCGCCACCGAGGCGACCGCGGTGCCATGACCGTCTACATCCTGCGCCGTCCACGTCCCGTAACTGCGCGCCACGATAATCTTGCCGCTCGGTGAGGGCCTGATTGCCCTGCACGTTAGTGCTCCACTTGGGGAAGCCCGGGGGCGCGTTCATGTTTGGCGCCTGAAAAGATGGATGTGTCGGGTCGATGCCTGTGTCTACCATCCCGATCTTGACGCCCTGGCCGGCGATGTTCCAGGCCGTGGGATTACCGGGGCTGTAGGTCGCGCCCGGAATGGCGGCCCAGGCCGAATCTATCTGATGCAGTGCAATCGATGCGTCGAAATGCTGCTGATAGAAGCGCTCTCGAAATGCCCGCTTGACCCCGGCCATGCCGCGTAGAACTCCCTCATTTCCTGGAGTCGCTTCGACGATGGCCACGTTGGCGGCCACAGTAAGGCGGCGGATCACGGTGAAACCCGCGGCGGAAGCGTGCGCTTCGAAATCCGAGTGCTCCCGCTCGATCCGGTTCAACTCGACGCGCTCTCTGCGTGTGTCTCCTCGCGAAGAAAGCAGCGGAGCACCTTGCAACTGGACGATGTACCGGACAGTTTGCTGCGCCCCTGCGCTCAGCGCGAAGCCAAGCAGCAGGAGAACGGAAGTGATTGTTCTCATAGTTCGATTGGATTCCCTCGGCCACACATTCATGCCGGCAACACGGCTCCGCACCCCCGGTGCGCCGCCCAGGTGGGCGCACATATTGCGGTTCATTCGGCGACGCCCTCGCAATTCCACGAGGGGGCCACTTGTATTGATTCCGCCTGACGACTCCAAGGACGGCTTTTTTCGTCCTCTGTCCGACAGGGAGCGCGAAAAACCTCGTCGCGTCCGTATGTCGTTCGGACGTGGCTGGATTTCACTTGGTTACCGCCGCGAGTTTGCGCGCCGGAGCTATCGGAAGGGTATCGCAGCCTATTAGCGGTCCTCATGAGAGTGCTTTCCAGCCTCGATCACCGCCAATATCTTATCGACATCGTAGACGCATCCGCCCCAAGCGCCTCCGCTTATTTCCTGTAGCGCGGCCCAGAGCCGCGTATCGGCGGGCAGTTGTGGGTCCGGAGCCAAGTCGTCACGCAGCGGGCGCGAGGCCAGGATCCGCGTGCCTTCCTTTTCGCCGAATATTTCCGTGTTGCCGCCTACCAGATTCACCGTTCCTTCGAGTCTCTCCCGATCGATGCGGATCTCTACGATGTCGCCATCGAGCAGTTTCCCGATCGGGCCGCCCGCCAGCGCTTCCGGCGTAACATGGCCGATGCACGCGCCGGTGGACACTCCGCTGAAGCGTGCGTCGGTGATCAGGGCCACTTGCTTGCCGAAGGGCAGATACTTCAGAGCGCTGGTGAGTTGGTAAGTCTCCTCCATACCGGAACCCATCGGACCGCGGCACATGAGCACGATCACGTCGCCCTCATGGATCTTGCCGTTCTTGATGGCCTCAATTGCAGCGGGTTCGGTGAGGAAAACCCTCACCGGCCCGCGTTTGCGATAGACGCCGTCCTGGTCCACGACACTCGGATCGATCGCCGTCGCCTTGATCACGGAACCGCCCGGCGCGATGTTGCCCACTGGAAAGCAGACCGTCGGTGTGAGCCCGCTGGAGTGCGCCTTTTCCGGACTCATGATCACCTGGCCGGGCTCGACGCCATCGCGCTGTTTCAAAACGCCGCGGAATTCGTGTCGCCGCTCGCTCTGTTCCCACCAATCGAGCGACTCGCCCAGCGTGCAGCCCGCCGCCGTGAGAGCCTTCGTGTCGAGCAACCCGGCGCGGCGGAGATGCAGCATCGCTTCAGGCACTCCGCCGGCCAGGAAAACCTGCGCCGTGGTGAAGCCCTTCGGTCCGTTGGGCAATGCATCGACAATACGAGGCGTCTGGCGGTTGACGCGGTTCCAATCCTGAACGCCAGGCCGCTGCAAGCCCGCGTGATAGGCAATAGCGGAGAGGTGCATGATGAGATTCGTCGAACCTCCGAAGGCGGCATGGACTACCATCGCATTCTCCACCGACGCCTGAGTCAATATGTCGCGAGTTGTTACACCTCGCGAGCGCAGCAACAGCGCGGCGCGGGCACTGCGCACTGCCATGTCAAGCCACACCGGTTCGCCCGACGGCGCGAGAGCGGCGTGCGGCAGAGCGAGCCCTAAGGCTTCGCCGACCACTTGTGACGTTGCGGCAGTGCCGAGAAACTGGCAGCCTCCGCCGGGCGAAGCACAGGCCCTGCACCCCACCTCAGCGGCGTATTCGAGCGTGATCTCGCCATGCGCATAGCGCGCGCCGATCGATTGCACCTTGGCGGAATCTTCGCCCTGTTCGGCCGCGAGCGTCACTCCGCCGGGGACCAGCACGCAGGGCAGATCGTGCGACGCCGCGAGCGCCATCATCATCGCGGGCAGACCCTTATCGCAAGTCGCCACGCCGAGGACCGCGCCGCGCGTCGGCAGGCTGCGGATCAGTCTGCGAAACACCGTTGCGGCGTCGTTGCGATAGGGCAGGGAATCGAACATGCCGGTGGTGCCCTGCGAGCGTCCGTCGCATGGGTCGCTGCACGCGGCCGCGAAGGGCACGGCATCGAGTAATGCAAGTTCGCGAGCCGCGGCTTCCACCAGCAGTCCGACTTCCCAATGGCCGCTGTGGAAGCCGAGTGCGATGGGCCTGCCGTCGGGCGCGCGCAGCCCGCCATGCGTCGAGAGAATCAAAACTTCAGTGCCGCCCAGCTTCGACGGGTCCCAGCCCATGCCGGCGTTCATCGTCCAGCCGAAGAGATGGCCGCTCGGCGCGGAGCGCAGCATTTCGGGCGTAAATGGCAATAATCCAGCCGGTCCCGGCGCTTTGGTGCGCGCGTTGAAGAGCGACGGATCGCCGGAATCGAGCACGAGCTTTGCATCCGGAGTACGAGTGGTTCCATCCATAGGTCTGACCCAATGATAGAATTCGCGCCATGTCCATGACACGCCGCACCGTACTGGGATCTCTGACGGCGCTATCGTACAGCCGGGTGCTGGGAGCCAATGACCGCGTTGGGATCGGCTTCATCGGCTACGGCCTGATCGGCGCCCAGCATGTCTTCGACTTCAGCCACCAGGACGACGTGAACCTCGTCGCCCTCGCCGAAACGTTCGAGCCGCGCTTGCAGGAGGGCGTCAACGTCTGCAACAGGCGCTCGGGTGGATCCACCCGGCCCTACAAGGATTTCCGCCGCCTGCTTGATGACAAGGACGTCGATGCCGTAGTCGTCTGCACGCCGGATCACTGGCACGCGTTGATGACCATGATGGCCTGTGCCGCTGGCAAGGATGTCTATGTGGAGAAGCCCATGACGCTGTTCGTGCGCGAAGGGCGCTGGATGGCGGATGTGGCGCGGCGGCACAACCGCATCGTCCAGGTGGGCACGCAGCAGCGCAGCGGCAAACACTATCGCGCCGCGTTCGAGATGATGCGCCAGGGCCATATCGGCAAGGTGGTCTCCGTGCGCATGGGCACGGCGCGCAACATTCTGCCCGGCTTCGGCAAACCCGATGGGGCGCAGCCCGAGAATTTCGACTACGACATGTGGCTCGGACCCGCGCCGGCGCATGACTATTCGCCGCATCGCGGGCTCTACCATTTCCGCTGGTTCTGGGACTTCTCGGGCGGCCAGATGACGAATCTCGCAGCACACGAAATCGACATCCTGCAATGGTTTTTGGATGTGAAGGGTCCCAGTGCCGTATCGTCCTCTGGCGGACGGTTCGCGCTGGAAGACGACGGCGAGACCCCGGATGTACAGGATGCGCTGTTCGAGTATCCGGGCTTCACGTCGATCTGGTCGCACCGCGAGGTCTCGGCGGGACGCCGCGCGGGCAACGGCACGGAGTTCTTTGGAACGCGCGGATCGCTGGTAATCAACCGCGCCGGCTGGGAACTCTTTCCCGATACGAAGACGTCCCCGTCGAACGCGATCCCGACCTTTCAGGGTCAACCCGAAGGCGGTCCGCAGAAGATAAAAGTGGAACCGGAGTTGCGCATGCAGCCCGGCAAAGATGGCCGGCTCTTCTCCAGAGCAGTTCGACCTGCACGTGCGCGGCTTTCTCGATTGCGTCAAGTCCCGCCAGAAGCCGATTGCCGATGCCGAAGACGGACATCGCACGGCTACGGCTTGCCATCTGGCCAACATCAGCTACCGCACGGGACGCAAGATCCGCTGGGATCCCGACGCCGAGAAGATTCTGGCAGACACACAAGCCGCCGCGATGTTGGAGCGGCCTTATCGCAAACCGTGGGATGCTGTCCTGAGAGGCCTACTCTCGTAAGATTCTGGACACCGCGCCGCGAACCGGCGTGGAGCGCGATTGCACCGGAGCTTGCGCGGGCGACTGTGTGGACGCCCGGCGAAGAGAAGAGGATTTTGTGAAGCGCAGAGAATTCCTGATTAGCGGCCACGCCCGCCGCCATTTCCGCGGCGATGTCCGCCGGCATGCCCGCGATTGCACACACGCAGCCGTCCCCCGTGAAGCGATCCCCTCTCGGAGTCGCCTGGACCAGCTTCATGGGCGCTCGCAGAATCAACAGTCCGCTCGAATTGGCCGATATCGCCGTTTCGTTCGGTGCATCCGGCATTCAGGGCCCCATGCCCGATCTCAGCGACGCCGCCGTGCGCCAGTTGCGCGAGAAGCTCGAACGTCACCAGCTATATTTCGAGAGCGCGTCTTCCGTCCCGTTCAAGGAATCCGACGCCGAGTCGTTTGAGAAGCATCTTGCGGCCGCGAAGGCCGCGGGCGCGCGCTGCGTCCGCCTGGCCTGCCTGAGTGGACGGCGTTACGAGACTTTCCATTCCATGGCGGAGTGGCGCGAGTTCGTCGCACGATCGCGAGACGGCATCCGGCGCATGGTCACGCTCGCCGAACGCGTCCGAATGCCGGTGGCCCTGGAGAATCACAAGGATTGGACCGGGGAAGAAATGGCCGCCCTGATGAAGGAGTATTCCAGCGAATACCTCGGCGTCTGCCTCGACTTCGGCAACAACCTGTCGCTGCTCGACGATCCATACGATGTCGTAGAACGCCTCGCGCCCTATACGATCTCGACGCACATGAAAGATTCGCGCGTGTCGCTCACCTCGAAAGGCCTTTTGCTGGGCGACGTGGTCCTGGGCGACGGCGTGCTCGACATCGCACGCATTCTCGACCTGCTGCGCAAGGGCGGAAGAAGGCCTAAGCTTTCACTTGAGATGATCACGCGCAACTCGTTGGCGATCCCAGTCTTTTCCTCCTCGTATTGGGCGACTTTCCCCGACCGCCAGGGCATCAGGCTGGCGCGGACGGTTGAACTGGGCGCGAGACTCCCCGCGTCTGCTGTCGCTCTCGATTCATTCTCGAAAGAGGAGCGCGCGGCACTGGAGGAAAAGAACATCAGGGGTTGCCTTGAATGGGCCAGCGCGAACGTGGCATGGGACAATTAAAAGGCACGTCCGGCATGTCACAACCCCGCTCCGAAATCGTTGGTATCTACCCCGGCTCGTTCGACCCCATTACGAATGGGCACCTCGACCTGATCCTCCGCGGCTCTCACATCGTCGACCGCCTGATCGTGGCCGTCTTGCGGAACGAACATAAGCGGCCCTTGTTCAGCGTTCCCGAGCGCGTGGAGATGCTGCAGGAAGTGGTCCAGGGGATTCCAAACGTAGAATTGGATAGCTTCGACGGCCTTCTCGTGGATTACGCCGCACGACGGCGAGCCAACGTGATCCTGCGAGGTATTAGAGCTATTTCTGATTACGAGTACGAATTACAAATGGCTCTTATGAACCGGCGACTGGCGCCGGACATCGAAACTGTGTTTATGATGGCAGGAGAGGCATACTCCTTCATCAGCTCGCGCATCGTGAAGGAAGTCATCCAGTTGGGTGGCAATATCGGCGGCCTTGTGCCCCCATCGGTGGAGGAACGGCTGCGCCAACGGCTTCTTGCGCCGGAACGTTAGAGCAGATTGGAAATCACACACTCCCATGCAAGCCGCACTCAATCAGGCAGATCGCATTTCTCTCATCAGCGTCTCTTCCACGGCGAAGGTCTCGGCTGAAGCCGAAAAGCTGCGCCGTGCGGGTGTGGACGTGGTCGATTTCGGTGTCGGCGAACCCGACTTCCCCACGCCGGACAACATCAAGCGCGCCGCCATCGCCGCTCTCGACGCCAACTTTACGCGCTACACCGCGATGCAGGGCGTCCTGGAACTGCGGCAGGCCATCTGCGACCGGCATCGTGTGGACTTCGGCACGAATTACGCTCCGAACGAATGCGTCGTCTGCGTTGGCGGCAAGCACGCGATCTTCAACCTGATTCAGGCGCTGGTGAATCCCGGCGACGAGGTCGTGATCCCCGTCCCCTATTGGGTGACTTACAAGGACGTAGTCAATTACGCCGGCGGACGCTGCGTCTTCGTCGAAACGAACGAGGCTGAGGGTTTCGCGGTGACGGCGGCGCAAATCGAGCGCTCGCTCACGCCTCTCACCCGGTTGATCATTATCAACTCTCCGTCCAACCCGTCAGGCGCCATCGTCGATCGCGCGGAATTCGAAAAGATCGCCCTTCTGGCCCGCAAGCGCGGCATCTACCTGATGACCGACGAGTGCTATTGCAAGTTCCTCTACGACAGCGAGCCTTACTCCGTGGCGGCGATGCCGGACATGAAGGACACCGTGCTGGTGGCCGGTTCTTTGTCGAAGACTTACGCCATGACCGGCTGGCGCATCGGCTTCGCGCTGGCGCCCGCTCCGATTTGCACGGCGATGACGAAGCTGCAGTCGCATTCGACATCCAATGCCACCTCCTTTGCGCAGAAGGGCGGCATTGAGGCGCTCAACGGGCCGCAGGATTCGGTGGGTGAGATGCTTGCCGAATACCGGCGCCGCCGCGACTATGTGGTTTCGAGGTTGCGCTCCATGCCGGGCATTCGCTGCATCGAGCCGCAGGGCGCGTTTTACGTCTACCCGAACATCTCGACCATCCTGGGGCGCAACGGCGTTTCCACGCCGATGCAATTCGCCGAACTGCTGCTCGCCAAGGCGCACGTAGCCGTAGTGCCGGGCGAGGCTTTCGGAACGGAAGCCCACGTTCGCATCTCCTACGCCGCAAGCCTCGAACAGTTGGACAAAGGCCTGACACGCATGGAGAAGCTGATTCTTGAGCTCAACAGCTAAATGGAAAGTCCGCCGTCTCCCGGCGGAATACTTGGACAAGATCTGGGGCACGCCGGCGGTCGAGCCATGGTTCGTCTCGGACGGGACGAAGCTTGGCGAGGTCTGGTATCAGGACGATCCGCCGCTGCCTCTGCTGGTGAAGTTCATCTTCACCTCGGAGCGGCTTTCGGTGCAGGTCCATCCCGGCGACGCCTATGCCCAGTCGCAAGGGCTGGAACGCGGCAAGACCGAGATGTGGCACGTTCTGCGCGCCGATCCTGGAGGGCAGATCGCCTTGGGCTTCAAGCAGGACATCGATCTGGAGACCATGCACCGCGCCGCGCTCGACGGCTCCATCGTCGATCTGATTCGCTGGTTCGACGTGAAGCCCGGCGAGAGCTACCTGGTCTCGGCCGGCACCGTGCACGCCTTGGGCGCCGGAGTGGTTGTCTGCGAGATCCAGCAGACCTCGGATACCACCTACCGGCTGTTCGATTACGGCCGCGGGCGGGAACTCCATTTGAAAGATGGCCTGGCTGTGTCGCACCTGGGACCCTGGATTCCGCAAGCTCCGTTTGTTCCGAATGCCGGCGCGCCATGGAAGCCCGAGATTCGCACCGAGTACTTCGAGGTTCACAGCGCCGACGTGAGCCGTCCGTTCGTTCTCGATAGCCTGAAGCTGCCCTTTTCGCTCTACATCTTCACGCAAGGCAGCGGAACGATCGGCGGTGAGGCCTACCGCGAGGGCGAGTGCTGGATCGTGGAAGGCCCGTCAGGCGGGCTCCCCATCGAGCCCGCGCAACCGACCAAGATCCTGCGGGCGTTTCCGCCATTGCCCCACCAAGCCCGGCCCGCAGACTAAAGTCGCCAAGAGCGTGCGAAGCGCCTCGAAAGGGCAGGATCGACTCGTAAGGAACTGGATTCCTGGATTCCAGCCGCGCCGCTCTCGATCGCTTGCTCAATCCTGAGTACGACGCGATGACGCTGAGCACACTGCGCAAAGCGGCCGTGGCCGTGGGCCGCGAAATTCGGATCGAACTGGTTTAGGTTGAAATTGCGTGTACTCGATTAAGAATCCGCGACTCCGCATCGTCCCGCTGATCGTCATCGCCCCCGCCCCAGTGGTCTAATCGTAGTTCGACCTATGACTCCACTGGAAACGTATCTCCAGGAGATGCGCACAATTCGGTCGTCCGGCGCGGTTCCCGAGACGGCCTACTATCCCGCGCTGGAAGCTCTGCTCAGCGAGACCGGCAAGAAGCTCAAGCCAAAAGTGAAGTGCGTCATCCACCCCGGCAATCGCGGTGCTGGCCTGCCGGACGGCGGGCTGTTCACAGAAGACCAGCTTCGAGTGGGCGGCGACGATCCATTTCGAGTCATGATCCCAGCGCGCGGCGTCCTCGAAGCCAAGAGCACGAACGCCGACGCGGAGAAGACCGCCAACAGCGACCAGGTTTTGCAGTACTGGCTGCGCTACCGCCAAGTGCTGGTCACCAATTATCGCGACTTCCTGCTCGTGGGCTCGGACGCCGATGGCAGTCAGGCAATCCTTGAGACGTACCATCTCGCTGACAACGAGGCTGAGTTCTGGCGAGCGGCCGCGCACCCTCGCAAGACCGCCGACCTGCTGGGCGAAAGCTTCGAAGAGTTCCTCAAGCGGGTGATGCTTTACCAGGCTTTGCTCGCTGCGCCGAAGGACTTGGCGTGGTTCCTCGCCTCCTATGCGCGCGAAGCTCGCCACCGTCTGGACCATAGCGAACTCGACGCGCTGGCGAACATTCGGACGGCGCTCGAAGAGGCGCTGGGTCTGAGTTTTGACGGCAAGGGCGGACACCACTTCTTTCAATCGACCCTCATCCAAACGCTGTTTTACGGAATCTTCTCGGCTTGGGTCATTTGGGACAAAGCCACTGCGCGCACCAACCGTACCGCGCGGTTCGACTGGCGTCGGCCGCCCAGTACCTCAAAGTGCCCATCCTCCGTAAGCTCTTCTACGAAGTCGCGGAACCCGGCCAACTGGAAGCCTTGCACCTGCCCGAAGTCCTGGATTGGGCTTGCCGCGGTACTGAACCGTGTGGACCGGGCCGCGTTCTTCCGCACCTTCGACCAGGGCAAGGCGGTTCAGTACTTCTACGAGCCATTCCTGGAAGCGTTCGACCCCGAGCTTGCGCAAGGACCTCGGCGTCTGGTACACGCCCACCGAGATCGTGCAGTACATGGTCGGCGCGCGTCGACCAGGTTCTGCGCGAGGAACTGGGCCGGCCGGACGGGCTGGCCGACCCGAGCGTGTACGTCCTCGATCCGTGTTGCGGCACCGGCGCGTTCCTGGTGGAAGTGCTCCACCGGATCGCGGCGACACTCCGGGCCAAGGGCGGCGATGACCTGCTCGCCCACGACCTGAAGCGGGCGGCCGTCGAGCGGGTCTTCGGCTTCGAGATCCTGCCCGCGCCGTTCGTGGTCGCGCACCTGCAACTCGGCCTGCTGCTGCAGGCGCTGGGCGCGCCTCTGTCGCGGCACGCGCAAGGAGCGCGTCGGCGTCTTCCTCACCAACGCGCTGACGGGCTGGGAGCCGCCGAAGGAGCTCCCAAGCATCTGCCGTTCGTCGAACTCGAAGAGGAGCGGGACGCGGCGGACGAGGTGAAGCGCGAGCGGCCGATCCTGGTGATCCTCGGCAATCCGCCCTACAACGGCTTCGCCGGTATCGCCAATATGGAGGAGGAGCGGGATCTCGTACGGCCTACCGGACCACGAAAAACGCGCCCAAGCCGCAGGGGCAGGGCTTGAACGACCTGTACGTGCGCTTCTTCCGCATGGCCGAGCGGCGCATTGTGGAGAGACAGATCCGCTGGCCAGGGCATCGTCTGCTTCATCTCGAATTACTCCTGGCTCGATGGCCTATCGTTCACCGGCATGCGCGAACGGTACCTGGAAGTGTTCGACCAAATCTCGATCGACTGTCTGAACGGCGACAAGTACAAGACGGGCAAGCTCACGCCGGAAGGCGACCCGGACCCGAGTGTCTTCTCGACGGAGTCAAACCGAGAGGGGATTCAAGTGGGCACCGCCATCTCCTTGCTGGCAAAGACGGGGCGAGATAACGCCAACGGTTGCATTCGCTATCGTGACCTCTGGGGAAAAGACAAGCGCGACCAACTTCTCCGGGAGTGCCTTGGCCAGTCAACTGCGGCGTATGAGGATGTGGAGCCGGCCCTTCCACTCGGTTTGCCTTTTGCAGCAAAGCGGGTGAGCGCGGAGTACCTAGCCTGGCCGCTGTTGCCAGATCTGTTTCAGCAGTTCTCGCCAGGCGTGAACACCAGCCGCGATCTGGACCTAGTGGCAATCGAACGCGAGAAGCTCGAAAGGAAATTGGCGATCTACTTTGATCCTGAAGTATCCGAACAAGAAGTTCGCGCCGCAACGCCTAGCCTGATGGCGGCCTCAGCGAGGTATGACCCTAAAGCCACTCGCTCGACCCTCCTGATTGCAGGCCTTCACAGCGGCCAGATCGTGGACTACGCCTATCGACCATTCGATGACCGATTTGTGTATTGGCATCCAGATACGAAGCTTCTTGACGAAAAGCGAGCCGACCTATTCAACCTCGTCGGCAAGGATGTTCTATTCCTCACAAGCCGGCAGAAGGGTGAGCGACAGAGAGAAGGCACGCCGTTTCTGGTAACAAGACACCTGCCCGACCGCCACCTAACTCGGCCAGGCTCGGTATGCTTTCCCTCGCTCATTAGGCCAGGTGATCTCTTTGACGGCGGCAAGGACAGACCAACGCTTCTGGCGAACCTATCGAAGACTGCTGCGCAGTACCTCGATTTGATCAATGCGCGACCTGGGCGGAGCAATTCAGTATGGCTTCACGCACTGGCGGTAGGGCATTCACCGGCGTACCTTTCCGAGAACATAGGAGCCCTCTGGCAGGACTGGCCGCGCATCCCGCTTCCCGCTACCAAAGACCTGTTGCTCACCTCCGCTGCGCTCGGACAAGAGCTTGCGGCGCTCCTCGACCCGGAGAGCCCGATGCCATCGGCAGCAGCGGCGCTTACTTCCATCGGGCCGATCTCGGCTTCAGAGGGCACGCTCGATCCGGACAAGGGCGACCTGGAAGTCACCGCGGGCTGGGGCCATGCCGGCCAGGGAGGTGTGACGATGCCGGCGAGAGGGCGCATCACCAATCGCCCGATGACTCCGGCCGAAGTCGCCGCACTGCCGCCAGGCGCCGCCGAAATCCTGGGCGAGACAACGTGCGACGTGTGGCTCAATGGCCGCGCGTACTGGCGCAACATACCCAAGAACGTCTGGGAGTACACGCTGGGCGGCTACCAGGTGATCAAGAAGTGGTTGAGTTACCGCGAACGCCCGTTGCTGGGCCGTTCGCTCACCGTCGAGGAAGCGCGTTACATCACCGGCGTGGCCCGGCGCATCGCGGCGATCCTTCTGCTGGGTCCGAAGCTCGACGCCAGCTACAACGCGGTGAAGGCCAACGCAGTCGATTGGAAGGCGCTGGCGAAACGCTGAGCAGGCAGGTGCTGAGGCTGCGGAAGACTTCCACAGCCCACTATGGCTCCGCATGAAGTCTTATCTCGCCTTGCGGGGGACGTCTTCCACGGCCTCCGAATGACGCGCGATTGATCTGTCATAATTCGATCTGAAGGGAGCGCGCGAATGCCGGGCGAAGAAGGGACCTACGAGCTCTACATCGACGCCTTTCGTCCAGAGACGATTCCCATGTGCCGGCTCGCGGAATACATGGCGAGCTTCGCGGAACTGCTCGGCAACGGCGAGCAGGTCCGCTTCGAGAGGCTGAAAGCCGGTAGTTTCTCGCTGGTCGCGCGCGTGAACGATGTCGCGGTCCGGAAGGTCGAGAAACGCATCGACGAGGTCCGCTATGGCGTAGGACCACAGGCCGCGCTGAAGGCGTTCCGCGCGATTGACGACATGTTGGCGGAGGATCGCGCCATCGGCCAGGTTCGTCGTGGCAAGGCGAAGCTGATTGAGTTCCCGGGGCGCACCCGCCCGGTCGAAGAGCGGATCGGCCCGGTCGAGGAGACCTCGATGATCGATGGCGAGGTCATCCAGATTGGTGGCCGCGATGAGACGATCAACGTTCACATCAAAGACGGTGATCGGATCATCCCCTGCATCACGAACAAGGACACGGCGCGGCGCCTGGCCAGACACCTCTTCGCAGGCCCGGTTCGTGTTCATGGTCAGACCACTTGGGCGCGCCTCGGCTCCGGTACCTGGGAATTGAAGAAGTTCATCATCTCAGACTTCACCACGCTAGATGAGACGCCACTGTCAAAGCTCTTTCAGGGGCTTCGTGCGCGCTTGGTTCCGCCGGAGAGCGGACGCGAAAATCCGGTAGGCCTCATGCGGCAATTGCGGTCTGAGGAGTAGCTCTCTATGATCGCTTTCGACAATACGATCCTGTCTCTCCTGTTGTTTCCCGACGCCGAGTTGCAGGACGGCCCCGACGCTCAGAAGGTTGAACACGCAAGGGAGCGAGTCCTGGGCTTGATAGAAAGTCTTGAGGATGCCCGTGAGCAGGTCGCGATCCCAACTCCGGCGCTGGCCGAGGTCCTCGTAACTGAAGGAGCGGACGTTCAGGACATTTTGACCACCCTGCGCGGCTCGGCGTTCATCCGCATCGCAAGCTTCGACGAGCGTGCCGCCGTGGAACTCGCCATGCGCCTGCGGGACGCGCGCCAGGCAGGTGACCAGCGGGAGGGCCAGCCCATCACCAAAGGTGCGATGAAGTTTGACCGCCAGATTGTGGCGATCGCCTTGGTCAGTGGAGCCAGCGTCCTGTACTCCGACGATGCCGCCGTGGCAAAGTTCGCGGCTGGCTGCGGGCTCGCAGTGAAGCGGGTCGTCGATCTTCCTGTCCCCGCCGAAGCAGGGCTGCCTCGATCTCTCCGAGGCTGAGGCGCCGTCATCGATTAGGTCTGAAGAAGGCAGCGATAAGGAGAGCGCAGAGGAGCGATAGGCGCGTGGCCGTCCGCACTGGCAGCCACTCAAATCTGCGATTTCGCGCAGCCTTGAATCCAGGGAATCCCAATTCAAAGGGCGATTTGGGTGTCTCCCTCGCGCGCCGGTCACACCCGAACATTACAATATCTTCTGTTTCTTTTCAGCCTCTTGCGCCCAATCGCCCCTGCCTGCGCTTGCTTCCATGTCTTTTACTGAACGCGGGTTGATCTTCTTTGCTGGCCAGCAACGTTTGACCCGCGCTCAGGTGGCAGAACAGCCCCAAGTAGCGGCCTTCCGGCTTTCTAGGCTCGGTTCGATTCGTCGGACCGGGTTTGGCCCCCCAGGATGGGACCCCGGATGAGCTTAACAGTCCGTTCCGGCGCGATCCTTTCACGAGCGGAGCCAGCGCACCGGTCCAGACGACCCAAGCGAAACAAATTTGCCGGTCTTCCACCAGCCCCTCAGAAAGCGGGCATATGCCGGCAGGCGGCCAGGTCCGTATACGCGATCAGGCAACACAGCGTCACTAAAAAGCAGGGCGAAGCGAGCCGGCTCGGGAGAAGCCGGTCGAAGCGGAACCCTGCCCTGAGATCCTCGAAATCAGTTCCACGAGCAGCCGTAGTGTCTTCGCGCCCGTTGTGTGGCGGCGCTCCATTTTGTGGGCGGCGCTCCAGAGGGACTTGCAAAATTTGGAACATTGCAGGTCGGCCCCATCGGCCGATTTTGCAAGTCCAACAAAACACGGTGCCGAATTTTCGCGAGTCCGCCGTTTCTGCTGCCAACGGCGAATTTTGCAAGTCCCTCTCCAGAGCCGCGTGGGGCCAGGCCCCGCCTCCATGCTGGGTGCGGAGACTGCAGAGCCTCGCCCGTCCCGAGCCGATTCCTCCGGCTTGCGTCTTCACCCGTTCCAATCCAGCATGCAAGTAGTCCGCACTCGTTTGAGATCGAGCTGCTTATACCCTTGACCAAACGGCCAACGGTCGCGGTAGGGACGGCCATCGCTGACTGACTGCCTCCCGCACAGATCCGTGCGTGCCCTGCCACGCACACGGCTCCTACCTCGGATGTGTGGCGCAAAAGCGCACTTCAGGATAGGGATGCACCAGCCGGGGCCGGGGAAGACAGCGGTTGCACGGTGGAGGTGCCCGCTCCGCGCTCAACCCGCCTTTCTGTCTGCGCCGTTTCAGCGCGTGCAGCCAGTAGCGGCTCAGTCGTTCGTGCGTACTCCGGAGCATGCCGATCATGATTCCGGGCTGATGGCGATCACCATTCCGGCGGAAAGCCGATCGGTTTCCCCGTCTTCCTGGAATGGCAATCGGCATCCTCGGAAACGATTCCCAAAGCCGCCTTCGTGAGGCGCGCTAGCGTACTTTCACAGCGTTCCGGGGCTCTTGATCAATCGCCGAGACGCCCCAGCCCTCGCGCACTGGGCTACATCGCGAAAGCTCCTTTCCGTGCGCTTGGCGGCTCGCGTCGAGGCGTTTCCCGATGGACTCCAGCAAATGTCCAACTGCCATCCCCACAATGCCGGGAGATCGCCCATCAGTCTGGGGCAAAAATAGAAAACCGCCGAAGCCCGGCGGCTCTTCAAGAATCGCCCCTGTGAATTCAATGGCTTACAAGGCGGATCCGCCGAAGCTCGGCGGATCGGAGATTTCTGCCCCAGGCAGCCAAGCTCTTTAGGATCTCCATGTGGTTGCGGTATTTCGCCGGCAGACAGCGCCCCCACAGCGCTTTAGGAGAATGTTTACAGGTACTTGGATCGAGTTCGGAATTGGCTCCGATTCTTCGCCGTCCGGTCCGTTTGGTTCCGGCTCAGCCGGGTCAGGATTCAGGGCGTCACTGGGAAACCAACTTCGGGATTTCGGGGAATACGAATTAGAGCGCTGAAATCGGGCTTGATCGGACTCTGAATCTGATTTACACTACCGCCAATCGTGTACCTCGCTGGAATTGGAGATTACATGCCAAGTTGCAGATTATTCACGCCTTTGGTCGTTTTCTTGTTGCTCGGTGCAACCGTTTTCAGCCAAAGTCAAAACGCAAGTGTAGGTGGACGTGTCATCGACGCATCGGGTGCGGGCGTGCCGAACGCCACAGCCACCCTCGCTCAAACCGAGCGGGCGCTGAAGACGACCGTCAAAACAGACAACGAAGGCCGCTTCTCATTTCCGAATGTGGCGCCGGGCACTTACGACTTGAGTGTCACGGCTGCGGGTTTCAACGAATACGTTCAGCGCGCGATCCAACTGCTGGCCAACCAGCCTTTCAACACCGATATCGCCCTGAAGGTTGGCGATGTAGGTACCAAGGTGGAGGTCACGGCCGATGCCGGACAGTTGAACGTCGAAAACGGCGTGGTGCAGGAAGGCATCGCGCCCACGGTGATCAACGAATTGCCGCTGCTCGTGGCCGCCGGCACGCCGCGCAACGCGGTACAGTTCATAAGCTTCCTGCCCGGCGTCAACACCGGAACCAGCCCGCAAGCTTTCAATTCCCGCATCAACGGCGGATTGAAAATGGGCGACGAAGCGCTGATGGATGGGGTCAGCATGCAGGAAGGCACGATGTCGCAAGGCGGCATGGTGTCGTTTTTCGACTTCCCCACTACGCCCTGACATGGTCAGCGAAGTGAAGATCCTGACGTCGAGCTATGAACCGGAATACGGTGTCACCACTGGCGGCGTGATCATGGTCACCACCCGAAGTGGAACCGATCAGCTCCACGGTGCCGGGTTTGAGTATCTGCGGAACAGAGACCTCAACGCGCTGCAGTTCACCAACAACCGGGGGCCGGGCGACCAGCGGCCCAAGGACAATGAGAACGAATACGGCTTCGCGATCGGCGGTCCGGTCAAGCTGCCGTTCATCCCGCTCGTGTGGGGAAGCAAACATAGAACGTATTTCTTCCACGATGAGGAGTACCTGCGCAGCCTCGGCAGCGCAAGCCGGGCGACGCTCTCGATTCCGACGTCCCAGGACCGCACCGGTAACTTCTCCGATTACTCCCTTCCGATTTACGATCCGGGTACGACCGTTATCACCAACGGGGTCGTCACCCGCAGCGTGTTCACGAACAATCTGATTCCGGCCAGCCAGCAAAGCCCGCTCGCTCTCAAATGGATGAGTTTCCTGCCGGGCACTACCAGCGCCGGGGTACACAACAACTTTCTGGCCCCTCCCACCTCCGACGGGATTCTCTCCGACGTCAATCACTTTCTGTTCAAGATCGACCACAACTGGGGAGATAAGGACCATATCTTCGCGACCATCTGGCGCCAGATCACCATCCCGAGCAATCAGTGCCAGCTGCCGATCCAACTCTGCACCTCGAGTCCCGCCAACCCGGAGGATGCGTGGGTGAACCGCTTGAACTGGGATCACATCTTCACTCCAGCGCTGATGAGCCACTTAGCCTACGGCTATCTGAACCGCAACGAGGGCTACGGGTCGGTCCCTGGCCAGAGCGCAACCGCGATTCAAATCCCCAACGCGGTGGCCTATAACGCTTCGCCCGCCGCCAACTTCTCTGGCTCCAACATCACAGGCATGCCGGGATATGGCAATACGAATGGCCCAGGGCCGCTCAACAAGTCAACCCGCCCTTCCCACCTCGTCAATGAGTTGGTTTCCTGGGTTCATGGCGCCCACACGTTCAGATTTGGCGGGGAATACCGCCATCTGGCGCAAGTCTTCCGGTCGGCCGGCAACGAGTCGGGCACGGTGGGCTTTTCGGAATCGACCACCGGTCTCACCGGCGTCCCCAGCGGCAACGCTTACGCAAGTTTCCTCCTGGGCGCGGTCGATAATGGCAACCTGAGCGTGCACAACGTCTGGAAGTATGGCGCGGTGCAGCGCGCCTTCTCGTTGAATGCCGGCGACACCTGGAAGGTGAATGGCAAACTGACCGTGAACTACGGTCTGCGCTGGGATCGGTTTGACCCCACGTTCGAGACTAACGATCAGTTGTCTTTCCTGGGCTTCGCCCCGAACCCCGGCGCCGGAAATCTGCCAGGCAGCGTAATGTACGCCGGCAACAAGTGGGGCGCCGCCAGCTATGGCGCCCGTTACCCTGAGACGAATTTCAACGGTGGCTTCGGTCCCCGTGTCGGCGCGGCTTACCGCATAGATAACCAGACCGTCGTGCGCGTCGGCTATGGCGTCTTCTATACCCAGGCGTTCTACCCCGGGTGGGGCGGCGGCATGAGTCTGGACGGCTTCAACCCGTCGACCTCGTTTGGCAGCTCATACAGCGGCCAGGTGCCAGCCTTCAACCTGGACAAGGGCTTTCCGGCCTACACCACCGCGCCGGACGTCAGCCTGACGGCCGACAACGGCAAGGGTGGTCCGAATTACCGCCCGACTTATGCCAATCACCTGTCTTATACCCAGCAGTGGAACATGACTGTTGAGCGCAAGATCGGTAGCAGTAGCCTGGTCAGTGTGGCCTGGGTCGGCAACAAGGGTACGCATCTGCCATCGACCTTGCAGCCGCTCAACTATCTGAATCCCTCGCTCCTCACGAGCATGGGGAGTACGGAACTCAATTCGGTCTTTCAACCTGGACAGACTTCGCTCTACGGCGTGAATGTGCCTTACTCGAATTGGGTTGCGGACTTGACCAGCGCCGGTTCCTGCAAACCCACCGTGGCGCAAGCCATGGTGGCCTTCCCGCAGTACTGCGGCGCACTCAATGGACAAAACGAGAACGAGGGCACCTCGATGTACCAATCGTTCCAGATGAAGTTGGAAAAGGGCTTCAAGAACGGTTTCTATGCGGGGGTGAACTATACCTACTCCCACCTCACCACGAATGCTTCTTCCACCACGCAATCCGGTTCTGCCGGCTACGGTGGGATCGGTAACGTAATCAGTCAATACCAGGGGAGCCGCAACACTGCGCTCTCTCCCGATGACATCCCCAATTCAGTCTCGGTTCTGGGAACTTACGACCTGCCCTTCGGAGCCGGAAAGAAATGGCTGCACGGCTCAGGCATCTCCAATAAAGTCTTCGGCGGGTGGACGCTCGCTACCAGCATGAAGTTCACCTCCGGTATGCCGCTTTACTTCCGCGACTCCGCCGTCTGCGGCGTTCCCGGACAAATTGAGGCGGCATGCATTCCCGGCATCACAGGAAACGTACTGGCCCAGTCGTTTCCCTCGATAAACGTGAACAAGCCCGTGTTCAATGCCTCGGCGTTTGAACCGAGCTCCATGTTCGCTGGCGGGAATTACCTCGGTACGGGGCCGCGCGTAAGCACGGTTCGTGGTTCCGGGTACAAGGACACTAACCTCTCGATCGCCAAGAAGATCGACTTCTTCGAGAAGGTGCACATGGAGATCCGCGCCGAAATGTTCAATATCCTGAACAACCATTACTTCACCTGTGATGGCCAGGCGTTCGGCGACTGCGTCCCCTTTAACAACGATCCATCCAGCCCCAGTTTCGGAGTCTGGAATGGCACCGTTTCTCAGCCCAGAAACATCCAGTTGGTAGGACGAATCACCTTCTAACCGGTCAATCGCGCGGCGGCCTCGCGAGCTACCATCGTAGCGAGCGCGGCCGCCGCGCAAGTTCTCGTGAGTAAGTACGCCTGCGTTCCCATCGTCCCTTGGTCATTCCCGCATTCCGATCCGGGTTCACCTTCCTGCGCGACTGTGGATTCCCTCGAGAACATCCCTCTGTCTTTGAGCCCGGCCGCCTGCACGTTCGGAGCCTCGGGAGCGGGCGACGCGTCTCAAAACCCTCGACGCGTGGCGTGGCAACGCGATACAACTGATACTCTGCGGTGTTGAGGTGAATCCGTCTTGATGTTGCTGAAGGGGATGTGCGTCGGGCTGCTGGTTGCGAGCCAACTGCTGGGGCAAACGAGTGGAGGTCTTCTGGCAAGAATCCAAGCCGCACCGCTGACGCCAGTCGAGCGCCAGACCCTGACCGCGGCCTGGTCGAAAAAGGAATTCGAGCGCATGGAAGCCGTCCTGATTGGCGCTGCGCGGACTGCGGCGCCGAAGGATCGTGCCTCAGCGCTGTGCGCTCTGCTGGCCGCCCTGGAGTTCTCGGGCAAGCGCATGAACCAGGCCGTCCAAAGCTTCCGGCAGGCCGATTTGCTGAGCCCCCTGGACGACGGCGACCGCTTCACGCTCGCCATGGCGCTGATCGATCTCGGGGATGTCAAGGCTGCGCGGACGGAACTCACGCGCCTCTCTGCGAGTCATTCTCAACAGGCGGTCTATCTGTATTGGCTCGGCCGGCTGGACTACGGTCAGCGGCTGTACGAGGACGCCATCGAGAAGTTCAAGCGGGTGGTCAGCCTCGATCCGGCTTCGGTGCGCGGCTACGACAACCTCGGACTCTCTTACGACATGATGGGCCAGAACGAGGAAGCTCAGTCGGCATTCGCTAAAGCGGTCGAACTCAACCGCAAGCTTCCTGCGCCGTCTTCGTGGCCACCGCACGATCTGGGCTATTTTCAACTGCGCCTGCGGCAGTTCGCCGCCGCCGAAGAGAACCTGCGCGAAGCGTTGAAATACGATCCCAAGTTCGCCTTGGCGCATTACCACCTGGCGCGCGTCCTGGAGAACGAAGGCCGTAACGATGCGGCTATCGAGGAACATAAAGCCGCGGCTGCGCTGGACACGAACCTGGCCGAGCCACTGTACTCTCTGGGCTTGTTGTACCGGCGTGGCGGCCAAATGGCGGAGGCGGCGAACGCTATGGCTGAATATAAAAGGAGAAAGGCGTTAACCCCCGATGCGCCCTAGTCTGGCTGCGCGCCGTCCGCGTTCCGGCAACTCGATGTTCTGGGCCGCCGAGGATTCGGCGCGGGTGGTCACAGAGCATGAGATGAGCGGGCGATCGTTCGTCCTCCTTGCCTTGTAGACTGTTTGCTATGTCTCGCCTCACGCGCAGAAGTGTTCTCGCCGGCCTTGGAATTCCCGGCGCAACACTGCTCGCCCAGATGGCTTCGCGCGGCGTGCGGCCCATGCCCCGCGGCAAAGCATCGGGCCTGCCGTTCAATGCCTATTTCACCAACGTCTCCCACCAGGCGGGCCTCGTGAAACCGGTGGTTTACGGACCTCCCGGACGAATGGACTACATTCTTGAAGCGATGGGCTGCGGCGTAGCGTTTCTGGACTACGACAACGACGGTTGGTTGGACATTTTCGTTCTGTCGGGTACGCGCAAAGAGGGAGCCGTGCTGGGCGCCTCCAACCGCCTCTACAAGAACAACCGCGATGGAACCTTTACCGATGTGACGGAACAGGCCGGGCTGCTTCGGCAAGGCTGGGCTTATGGCGTGACCGTCGCGGACTATAACAACGATGGCTTCGACGACATTTTCATCTCCTGCTTTGGCCAGAATGTTCTCTACCGCAATAACGGAAATGGGACCTTCACCGATGTAACTCAAGCGGCGGGCCTGTTGCACCCCGGAGATCGTTTTACCACGGGATGCTCCTGGGTGGACTACGACCGGGATGGCTACCTCGACCTCTTTGTCTCGCATTACGTCGTGTTCGATTTCAAAAAGATTCCGCCCACGGGCAAAGATCCAACCTGCAACTTCAAAGGGATCCCGGTGAACTGCGGTCCGCGCGGCCTCCAGCCCGAACACAGCTCGCTCTATCACAACAACGGCGATGGGACTTTCACGGAAGTGACCTCGCGTACCGGCATCTCCAAGGCGAACCCGAGCTATGGGCTGACCGTTGTCGCGGCCGATTTCGATGGAGACGGTTGGCAGGATATCTACGTAGCCAGTGATTCGAAGGCCAGCCAGTTTTTCCACAACAAGCACGATGGCACATTCGCCGAAGAGGGCCTGGAGCGTGGCGTCGCTCTGAACGATGACGGCGCGGAACAGGCCGGCATGGGTCTCGGCATCGGAGATTTCGGACTGGATGGAACGCTCGGCGTGCTGAAGACCCACTTCACGGAAGACACGCCCGCACTCTACCGGAACGACGGCGAGGGCAATTTCCAGGACATGACGCTGCGGGCCGGTCTGGGCGTGGAGACGCGCTACGTCAGTTGGGGCGCCGGCATTCAGGATTTCGACAACGATGGGTGGCCCGATATTTTCTGGGTGACCGGCAGTGTGTATCCCGAGGTGGAGAAGTCACATCCCGAGTATGCGTTCCGGACTCCGCGCGTGCTCTTTCGCAATCTTGGACGGGGACAGTTCGAGGAGTTGACGGATTTGGCCGGGCCTGCAATCGGCGAGCTGCACGCGAGCCGGGGCGTCGCGTTCGGCGACTTCGACAACGACGGCGACGTGGATATTCTCATCATGAACATCGACGAGCCGCCGTCTCTGCTGCGCAATGACGTCACCGGGAACAATCACTGGCTTAAGGTGTTGCTCAAGGGAACCAAATCGAATCGCAGCGCCATCGGAGCCACCGTGATCGCAAGTTATGGAGGCAAGCGCCAGGCGCAAGCCGTGGTGGCTCAGTCGGGCTACCTCTCGGTGAACGACCGCCGTCTCCACTTCGGATTGGGCGAATCTCAGAATGCCGACCTGACGATCGCGTGGCCGAGCGGAGCGCGGGAATCGTATTCGCGCCTCGCGGCGGATCGGCTCTACACCATCAAGGAAGGGTCGGGGATAGAAAGATCCGAGGAGTTCAAACGCGTCGCACTGCCTCGATCCTAAGCCGGCGTGGCCGGAAACAAACCACGCTTTGTTTTCTACTCGACTTGCCCGGTGGTGGTCTACTATCGCTCCGCCCTTTTTAGAACCTCAGTAAGGTCTCACTTCAATCGTGCGCAGCATCAATTCCTGGCGTTTCGAGCGCGCGGCATCGAGTTTTCGTAGACGGGCGCCCTGCTCGGCGAGCCGTGGATCATGCGTTCTCTGGTAAAGCAAAACGAGCGCGGCGTTGGCCTGGAAGCTGTCGGGTTCGAGCGAAATGGCGCGGTCCAGCGCCGCCTTCGCGCCCTCAAGGTGGTCCTGCTGCAGATAGACGCGCGCCAATTCCGCGTAGCCTTCCGCGAACGACGGCGACAACTTCGTAGTGAGTTCCAGGTGAGATGCCGCCTCATCGAGGTTGTTCTCAATTCGTGCGATACGCCCAAGAAAGAACTCCGCACCCGCCTCGGTTTTGACGTCCTTGCCGGCGATTCGCATCTCCGCGCGGCACTGGTCGTAGTCGTTGGAGGCGAAGTAAGCCACTCCAAGCGCAAAGTGCCCGCGGGCTTCGGCCGGACGCGCCTCGACAAATGCTTTCAGGTACTTGGAGGCAGTGCCGCCGTCTCCGCCGCTCAGAATCACGGCGCCGAGGGCATAGTTGAAATCCGGGTTCCGCGGGTCGAGCGAAAGGGCCTTCTCCAGCGACTTCCGGGCCTCGACCGGCAAATCCATTTGCGCGGTGACCAAGCCGAACAGGAAGTGGACGCGCGGATCGTTCGGAATGAGATCGCGGACGTGCGCGAGATACCCGAGACTCCCCTCCAGGTCCTTCTGGCCGTAAGCCACGCGGGCCAACTCGAAGAGCGGACCGACGTTGCCGGGCTCCTGGAGCGCCACGCGCTCGAGTGTCTTGCGCGCCTCGGCCATTCGCTCCGTCTGTTCGTAGGCCGCGGCAAGATGCTTCAGGCCGGTCGCGGACACGCTGCCCCGCGCGTCCAATGTTTCCACCAGTGCGATCGCGATGGGCGCATTTTTCGCGTCACTGAGCACTGGGAAGATCGAGCTGGCGTCGGCTTCGGAAAAATCCGGCGATTCGGCCAATTTCCGCGCCGCCACTAACGCCTCCTGGGTCCGGTTCAACCCGGCGAGATTTGCGCAACGCAACGCCAGCAGCGCGGAGCGTGCTGCCTCGCTCTGCGGCAACCGCTGCAGCTCGCGTAGGGAGTCCGCGAATTTGCCCTGCCACTCGTAGACAGTCGCGAGCGCCGAACGGGCCTCAACATCGTTGGGCCGCGCGAGCAGGACTCGTTGCCAGGCCGAGACTGCGCAGGCGACGGCTTCAGCGTCCTGGCCGGGCGCGAACTGGCAAGCGCGAGCCAGATTCTGCCAAGCCGGTATCAGTCCCGGCGAGAGCCTCACCGCCTGTTGAAAGTCTTCGCGAGCCAGCGCCAGTTCCTCGCGCTGGGCTCGAATGATTCCTCGCAGGTTAATGATGCCGGCGGCTTGGGGAAATCGCTTCAGCGCCGCTTCAATTTCGCTCAGGGCCTCGGTCTGGTTGCCGGCTTGAATGGATCCCTGAATCGCGATGATCGCCTTTTCGATCGTGGGGTCTTGGCTGCTGAGGGGCAAAATGGACAGCAACAGGAAAGCGACGCTCCGCGCCACGCACATTGGCGCGAACGATGCGCTAGCAGCCCCCAGGGACGGGGCCAGACAGGCCGGCGAGGCAGTTTCGAGTCGCATCCTCCCCATTGTATTCCGCTGCTTCCCATCAACGATTCTGGGAGCTGCGGTCGATTCTCAGCGCGGTTGGCACATTCTAAGCGGGGCCCGAACTGGGTTGGAACCTTCGAATCGTCCAATCCAGACGCTCGCGAGTCTGGAGATTGGCACTCCGGCGCGGCTGTAGCGAGTGGTTTAGCGCGCCACGAGTTCCACGCGGCGGTTCCTGGCTCTTCCTTCGTCGTCACCGTTCGACGCGACGGGGGCCAAGGGGCCGTCACCGAACGCCTGGAGCCGGTCCGGCGCCACGCCGTAAGTGTCAGTCAATGCTTTGACAACGGAATCCGCGCGACCGCGCGACAGGTTCATGTTCATCTGAAATTCGCCGACGTTGTCGGTGTGGCCAACGATATACAACTTGAGCTTCGGGTTCTGCTGCAGCAACTTGCCGATCTCCTGCAGTGCAGGCGCGGATTCCGGCTTTACAACCGCACTGGCAGTATCGAAGTGAATGCCGTAGACTGCCACGTGCCCGACCTTGCCGATATCGCTCTTCAGAGCGTCCGCATTGACCGTCACCAACCCGCCTTCCATGGGCTTGGTTTCAATGATGTCCAGATTGGTCGTTCCTGGCGCGATATGGAGGCTCACATAGATATCTCCCTCCGCGCGCGCCAGCCTGCCGGAGAATTGCCAGTGACCGGTTCCATACCAGGTGTCGGACCAGTCGGCGGTCAAGTGAAATCTGCCTATCCCGCAGGCATCGCCGCTACAGGCGAACACTGTCTCAAATCCGGCGCGTTTCAGAGCGCTTTCGTAATTCCGGTAGACCTCCAGGGGAGAGCGGTCCTGGGGATAGGTGTAAGAGATCCGGGTAATCTTGCCCTCCAGGTGCAGGCTCTTGGGTGCACCTTGCGAGGTTACCTTGCCGATGGGAAAATTGAACTCGTCAAACTGCTTCGTCTTGTAGTTATCAATGACCGAGCCAGGGTAGCGTGAAGCGAGCGGGGAATCCTTGCTTCCCTCGACATCCTTTGTCTGCGCGGCCGCCGGCGCAGCGGCGAGAGCGAGGCAAAGCCCCGCGACGAGCAGGTCCCGGTTCGCTTTCATAGGCTTCATCGTAGCAGACGGGTCCACTTGAACCCTCCTTCCATCGACGGTGCATCTCCGCACGCCGGCTGAAACCGCTGCCTGGCCCCTATCTTTATATACCTTGCTAAGCATATGCTCTACGGAGTATACGAAGAGGGTGGAATCTGTCTTCGAAATCATTGCGGAGCCGAACCGCCGTGCGATATTGAGCCTCCTGGTCTCGTCACAACAGTCGGTTGGAGCGATCGAGCGTCAACTTCGCATGCCGCAGCCGACCGTGTCAAAGCACCTGCGAGTGCTGCGCGAGGCCGGTTTTGTGGAATCCACGGTGGACGCACAGCGCCGTCTCTACCGGCTGAAACCCGAACCATTTCAGGAGGTGGAAGCGTGGCTGGCTCCATTCCGCCGGTTCTGGACAGCTCACATAGATGCTCTCGAACGCCACCTCGACGGCATGGAGCAATCAACACCAACGAAAAGGAAGACCAGGAGAAGACGACGCGGCCCAAACCGCGAACGTGAGAAAGGAGAAACGAAATGAAAATCAAAGTGACCAGCGTGTATGTCGACGACCAGGAGAAGGCCCTGCGCTTCTATACCGAAGTGCTGGGCTTCGTCAAAAAGACCGACTTCAGTCAGGGGCCGTTTCGCTGGCTCACGGTGGCCTCACCAGAGGACCCGGACGGCACGGAGCTGCAACTGGCGCTCAACAACAACCCGGCGGCCAAAGCTTATCAGCAGGCCATCTTCCAGCAAGGCCAGCCCGCTTCCATGTTCTACACCGATGACCTGCAGGCCGACTATGAGCGTATGAAAGCGCGCGGCGCCGAGTTCACCATGACACCAACGGACGTGACGGCCTCCAAGATCGCCATGCTGAACGACACCTGCGGCAATCTCATTCAGGTCACGCAGCTAATGCGCTGGTAGGGCTCTATGGCTGAGGAAAAGGCTGACAGGAAGGCGACGAAGACCGCGAACCCGGCTGCGAAGAAGGCTGCCGCGCGCCCCGGCCCGAGCGCCGGCAAGGCGGACGGCGAAGCTGCGGTGCTCGCGAAGATCGCCGCGATGCCGGAGCCCTACCGCGGTCTGGGCGAGCGCCTCCACTCTCTCATCCTGCGCAGCGCGCCGGCGCTCCAGCCGACCTTGTGGTATGGCATGCCGGCGTACGCGAAGGACGGCCAGGTTATCTGCTTCTTCCGCGCGGACAAATATATGACGTTCGGCCTTAGCGACAAGGCGAACCACACCCTCGAAGAGGGCGCGCCGCACCAGCTCCGTGAATCCGCGTGGTTCTTCACCGCGCTGGACGACGCGACCGAGGCCAAGCTCTCCGTCATCGTGCGCAAGGCCGCGAGCTGAGGGCGCGCCGTCTGCGCGCCGGTCCCCGACATCGTGTTCTATGGACGCACGTCGCCGTCTCTACTGGCTGAAATCTAGATCGCTTCAGGAGGTCGATGCGTGGCTGGTTCTATTCCGTCGGTTGTGGTCCGCTCACGCGAAGGGCGTCTGTGGACTCGCACCCCCATCGGAGTACCGCAATGCCCTCGATCGCTACCTCTTTTCTGGCTACTCCTCCAGCACGGCCGATCTGGAGATCGGCGCTCCCAGGGGGGACGCCGCGCGTGGGAACGCCGATCTCCAGATCGGCTCCGCAGGTTCCCATCGACATTCATCTCGTTGGGTGGACCCGCAGGGCCATGCCGACTCATGGGGAAGCTCTCGAACGCCACCTCGAAAATGAGGATCGAACAACAACAGCGAAAAGGAAGAAAGGGAAGAAGATGAGCGATCGCGATCAGTACACACCGGGTCCAGCGAGCGGGGCGCAGGTACGAAAGGACGGAGAGAAGTGGACGCTCATTCTCGTCAGAGAACTGCGCCACGCGCCGGAGAAGGTCTGGCAGGCCTTAACCGATCCGGCGCATCTGCGCGAGTGGGCTCCCTTCGACGCCGATGGGAGCCTGGGTACGGTTGGAGCCACGGTGAAGCTCACCACAGTGGGAGCGCCCACGCCACACGTTACCGAAACAACTGTGACGCGCGCCGACGCTCCCGAGGTGCTCGAGTACAACTGGGGTGGTTTCGATATCAGATGGAAGCTCGAGGTCTTCGGTGGCGGCACGCGCCTCACGCTCTGGCACAACATCGATCGCCGCTTCATTTCAATGGGTGCTGCCGGGTGGCACATCTGTTTCGATGTCCTGGATCACCTTCTCAGCGGAACTCCCATCGGTCGCATCGTTGCTGGCGAGGCGATGAAGTTCGGTTGGCCTCGGCTCAACTCGGAGTACGCCCGGCAGTTCGGTATCGAAGCGCCCAACTGGCCGCCTAATGCGGCTCAAGAGTCCTGAATCGAGGGAATCGCAAAACGATGCGCCGTGCAATCGAGAGGAGGTCCCAATGAACTGGAGCAAATGGGTTCGGCAGCTCCACCGCTGGCTGTCCATTGCCTTTGCAGTGGCCGTCATCGTCAACTTCGTCGCTGTGGTACGGGGAAAGTACAATCCTAGCCTGGGCCTCTTGGCAGTGTTCCCGCTCGCCTTGCTCCTGTTCACCGGTCTGTACTTATTCGCGCTGCCGTATGCCACCAAGTGGGGCAGCGCGCGGCGCAACGGCTGAAAGGCGACGGCCCGCAGGCGTGGGACCCGGCAGCGGCCACAGGCGCGCTCTGGCGGCTCTCGTACTTCTTCTGGCGCCGCCTGCAGGCCACGCCCGCGAACGCTTGACCGCGCACCGCCCGTGGTTTAGCAAACGCACAGAACGCACAGAATGGCGTAAAACGCGCCCGGTTTGTAAGTATACGCATAAAGCGCTTTGGAGGCATCGCAGGGCACGGGGGCGGCGGGTGTGGCTCTCTTCAAGAGTTCCCGTGCGCCAATTGCGGAACGACTCCTCGCGGGCCTCACGCGTCGCCGGCGGGATTCCTTCCCTGGGAAAGCAACCTAAAGTTAACGATTTCTACGGCGTCTAGGATAATTCGCTTGTCCGTCGGCTTCGACGGTCTTGGACCAGGCGCTGGAATCCTCGAAGCCCAAATCCGGCCAAGAACGAGTTATCTATTGAAGATAAAAGACTTATCCGCACGACTAGCACCAACTCCGAATCTAACTAATCAAGTCGGATTAATTTGTTTATGGGCGAAAACAGTGCCGGGAGCGCTTCAAACAGCGGGAAATGAGCACTTCCCCCTTGACGCGGACGGAGGCCACTTGTATACTCCCGCTAAGAGTTAACGTTAAAGTGATCGCAATTTGAGAGTGCGTTGAGGGTCTCGATATTGAGCTTGCTGGCAGCGCGACGCTGCGATTAGGGCGCCGAAGCCGATCGTTCCGCCGGCATGCCAGACGAAGCAATTCCACGTTAAGGAGAGCCATGGCAGCGTTAGCCAAACAATATTCGACGAGGTACGGCTATCTCGCTTTTCTGCTAATCCTTCTCGGCGCCTGGTTGATACAGCCACCAGTCGCCCGAGCGCAACAGGCATCCGCCTCAGTGAATGGCGTCGTTTCGGATCCCAGTGGCGCCGCGGTTCCCGCTGCGCAAATCACGCTGACCAACACAGGTACTTCGGTTGCAAGAACCACAACGAGCAACAACGACGGGGCCTATGTTTTCTTGAACGTCGTCCCGGGTCCCTACAGCATCGCGGCGACGGCCAAGGGCTTCACCACCATGTCGCGAACGCAGATCACACTTGAGGTGAACCAGACCGCGACGTACGACTTTCACCTGAAGGTCGGCGAAGCGCAATCCACGGTCACCGTAGAGGCCACTGCTGCCTCTGTGGAATCCTCTACTTCGGAGTTGGGCGCGGTCGTGAACAACCGGGAAGTCGTCGAACTGCCGCTGAATGGCCGCAACTTTACGCAGTTGCTGACCATCACGCCGGGCGCCGTGAATATCAACAGGGATCAGAGCGCCGGTGGCGGCGGCGGTTGGGCGGGCAACGCGATCGGAGCCTTCTCCTTTCCCTCGATCAATGGTGCGCACGTCCGCAGCAATCTGTTCCTGCTGGACGGAGCCAATGATCTCAACACGATGCTGACGACGTACAACTTCGCCCCCATCGTAGACGCCATTCAGGAATTCAAGACCCAGGGCCACAACGACCTCGCCGAGTACGGCGGCGTAGCCGGCGGTATCGTGAGCGTGGTCAGCAAGTCGGGGACCAACGAATACCACGGTACCCTGTGGGAGTTCCTCCGCAACGAGTCGATGGATGCGCGTGGCTTTTTCGAAGCGGCCCGCGTTCCTCTGCGGCAGAACATGTTCGGCGGGGCGGTCGGTGGACCTTTGTCGATTCCCAAGCTGTACAACGGCAAGAATCGGACCTTCTTCTATGCCGCCTACGAGGCATACCGTCAAAGCCTGGCCACGGAGACGGGCGCGCTCGGAGCAACCGACGCAATGCGCAACGGCGACTTCACCGGCGTGGGCCAAACGATTTACAATCCATTTTCGACTGTCCTGAACCCCAACACCAATGCGTACACGCGCACTCCCTTGCCGAACAATACACTCGCGGGAAGCCAGATTGACCCGGTCTCGGCGGCGTATCAGGCGCTGATCCCCCACGCCGGACCGCTCATCAACGGGAACAACATCTACAAATCGTTAAAGGCCACCACCGACCAGGACACGGGCTCCATCCGTGGCGACCAGTACTTCGGCAATTCCGACCAGGCCATGTTCCGCTTCAGCCAGTTTTCGCAGATTGGCGACAGCCCGAACGGCGTCATCGGCCAGAGGGAAGTTTACGTCCACGGCTACAACTGGATCGGGCATGAAACCCACACGTTTGGCCCGACGGCCATCCTGGACGTGTACTTCGCGCGGAATTGGGGCAACACCTTTGTGACAGCCGGGACGAATTTGGCGACTCCGGCGTTCATCGGCACCATCGACGGCCTCGGCATGTCCAAGTATTACAGCACCCTGAACAACACTCTGTTCGCCCCAGGCATGTCACCGGACGGCTATTTGGGCTTCCCGGGGCCGCAACTGCAGGGTACCCGCCTGGCCGATGTCTGGCAGGGCGGCGGCACATTTACGAAGATCCTTGGAAAGCACACGATTAAAGTGGGCGCCGATTTCAATACGAACGACCTCGATTCGCCCATCGCATACAACGGCGATGGTTTCGGGGTCGGGCAAACTGCCGGCCTGGGCGCAAACCAGGGTCTTGGCGGCAATTCGTACGCATCCTTCCTCTTCGGGGTGCCTTACAGCGGCTCATATCGCAACATCCATGAGGTCACTCACAACGGCGCGCAAAACTCCATGTTCATCCAGGATCAGTGGAAAGTCAGCGGCAGGCTGACGGTGAACATCGGATTCCGCAACGACATGGTCTTCCAGCCGATCTACGGCAGTATGCTCGGAGGCGCCGGAAACTTCTATACGGGCAATGCCAATCCCATCACCGGCCAATACATTCTGAACGCGCTGCCCCCGAACTGTTCCGCGAGTCAGGGAGCGCCTTGCATCCCGAGTGGGACCTACACCGCCTCCAGCACCCCGGCGCCGTCCGGCGGGGCACTGCCGCCGCATGTCGTGGTGACCCCGAATTCGAATCATCGTGTCATCAACAATTCGTTGAACGATTGGGCCGGCCGTTTGGGTCTTGCCTACCGTCTCACCGACAAGATGGCCGTCCGCGGCGGATACGGCCGGTATTACGATGCGTGGGGCACTGTTACCCAATTGGCCCAGAACTTCGGTGGCAACTGGCCGGCCGTCGCCACCATCCAGAACAACGGCCTGAATCCGAATATCCCTACGGCGAAGAATACGGATCCCCTGAACCAGGGTTCCGGCGGATCGATTGTTTATCCCATCAACGATTTCAGCCAGGTGAGCCAGTGGATGGTCGATCCGAATTTCAGGACCCCTTATATGGATCAGTGGAACTTCGGCGTCCAGCGCGAACTCCCCGAGAACGCTGTTCTCGACGTCAACTACGTCGGCTCGGTCGGCCGGCGCCTCGACTGGGGTCCAGTACTGAATGTGGCTCCTCCGGGACCGGGCGACCCCAAGGCTCGTCAACCCTTCCCGTACATGTTGCCGCAATGGTTCGACCAGAGCGCTGGCAACAGCCGGTACAACGCCTTGCAGGTGTCCGTCAACAAACGCCTCAGCCATGGGGTCAATTTCCTGTTGTCGTACACTTTGTCTCATTCCACGGACGACGGGTGCACGCTCGGCGCCAACTGCAACGTGTCGAACCCTTACAACCGCAGCTTCGACACTCAGACGTCCGACCTGAACCAAAAGAACGTCTTCTCCCTGTCGTTCGGGGCACAATCGCCCTTCGACCGGAGCAACAACCGCACCGTGAAACTCGTAGCTGGCGGTTGGTCGCTCAACGGCATTCTGCAACTCCACTCGGGTAACCCGTACACCGTTACCTCCAGCACATCGATTCTCAACAACGGCGGATTCAATCAGGAGCGGGCCGATCTCGTATCCGGCCAGAGTCTGACTGCCGGAGGAGGCACGCCCGCAAAGTGGTTCAACACCGCGGCCTTCGCGAATCCGGCGCCGTACACCCTGGGCAACTCGAAGCCGAACATCATGGTCACTGACTGGGGCCGTAATCTGGATTTGTCGCTCTTCCGCCAGTTCCATGTTGGTCTCGGCGAAAAGAGATACTTCGAGTTCCGCGCCGAAGCGTTCAACGTCTTTAACAACGTTGTCTTCGGCTATCCGGACGCCGGTCTATCCGATGTGAACTACGGCCAGGTGACCTCGCAGATAAACTCACCGCGCATATTGCAGATGGGTTTGAAGTTCTACTTCTGAGGCAGTCTCCAGGCTGATCTCCCTCGACGTCAATGCCGTGCCCGGATGGCACGGCATTGACGTCGTTCCATCTGGGGATACGCTGGAAGTAAAGGCATGCGCCAAACGCAACTCCGGCCAAGCCCCTCACGCCTCGTTTGGGCTGTTCGTCCCGGCGCTGTGTGCGCGGTCTTAATGATCTGGCCTGTTGTCTGCGCCGCGGCTCTCATGTTGTTCGGCGCGGACCGGGAGCAGCGATCTCCTCTGCCTGTTTTCGTCGATGTGAGGGCGAAATCGGGCATCACGTTCCAGCTCTTGTCCTCCCGCTCGGCACAGAAATACCTCATTGAGACAATGCCCGGCGGCGTCGCCATGTTGGACTATGACGGCGACGGTCTCCAGGATCTGTTCTTTGTGAACGGCGCGGGTCTGCGGGATCCCATGCCTCCTGGCGCGGAACCCGACAAGTCCGATCCGAAATACTGGAACAGGCTGTACCACAACAACGGCGACGGCACGTTCACCGACGTCACCGAGAAGGCGGGATTGCGCGGCCATTCCTACGGGATGGGCGTTGCGGTTGGCGACTACGACAACGACGGCCGCCCGGATCTATATGTGACCAACTACGGGCGCAATATCCTGTACCACAACAACGGGGACGGCACCTTCACCGATGTGACCGCGAAAGCGGGCGTTGCCGGCGGAGGCTGGTCGGCGAGCGCGCTCTGGTTCGACTATGATCGCGACGGGCGCCTCGATCTGTTCGTGACGCGCTATCTGGACTGGGATTTTGCGCGCAACATAACGTGCGGCGCTCCGGCTACCGGCCATCCTTCCTACTGCCACCCCGACGTCTTCAAACCCGTCTCCTACTTCCTCTATCACAACAACGGCGATGGCACGTTCACCGACGTGAGCGTGAAATCGCGCATCGCCGCCTTTCCGGGCCATGGCTTGGGTAGCGCCTTCAACGACTACGATCAGGACGGCTGGCCGGACCTCGTCGTGGCCAACGACGCGGTCGCGGAGCAACTGTTTCACAATAACCACGACGGGACGTTTTCGGAAGTGGCGATGCAAGCCGGGCTGTCCTACGACGAAGACGGACGCGCCTTCTCCGGCATGGGCGTGGCGTTCGAGGACTACGACAACGACGGCTGGCCGGACGTCTTCATCGGCGACCTGGCGAACGAGAAGTACGCGCTGTTCCACAACGTGAAAGGCTCGTTTCAATACGTGTCGGGCATCACCGGCGTGGCCCGGATCACGATGCCGCACTCGGGCTGGGGTACCGCCCTCATCGACTACGACAACGATGGTTGGAAGGACCTGTTCGTGGCGCAATCGCACGTGATGGACAACATCGAGCACTTCCAGGGCAATGTGCGCTACCTGGAGCCTCTGCTGCTTCTGCGCAACGTGGCGGGCCACTTCGAGGATGTCTCGGCGCAGAGCGGCGAACCGTTCCGCACCCTTCAAGCCGCCCGTGGCGCCGCATTCGGCGACCTCGATAACGACGGCCAGATCGACATCGTCGTGAACTGCCTCGACGGCAAACCGATGCTGCTCCACAACCAGGGCAGTTCGAATCACTGGCTGACCATCGACACGGTTGGCACAGTCGGCAATCGCGACGGCATCGGAGCCCGGCTCCATCTGGTGAGCGAGTCGGGCGCGAGTCAGTACGCCACAGTCACCACGGGCGGCAGCTATTTTTCGTCCAGCGACAAACGCGTCCACTTCGGCCTGGGCGCGGACAAGTCGGTCCGGTCGCTCGAGATTGCGTGGCCCAGCGGGATTGTTCAGAAGCTTGAGAAACTCACGGTAGACCGGATTGTCACCGTTCGCGAACCGGCGAAAGGAGGCCGGTAAGGAAGTGAGAGCAAGCTGGTTGCTGGCGGCTGCCACTATCGTCCTTGGCGTGTTGGCCCTGCACGCGTTCGCGCCGGCTCCGTCTTCGATCCGCTTCCGCGACATCGCCCAATCCGCCGGCGTACACTTCGTCACGGAGAACTGCCCCACTCCGGAGAAGCATCAGCCGGAGACGATGCCCGCCGGTGTAGCGTTGTTCGATTACGATGGCGACGGTCTGCTCGATATCTATCTCGTCAACGGCGCGGAGATGCCATCGCTTGTGAAGACCGGGCCAAAGTATTTCAACCGTCTGTTCCATAACAACGGCAATGGGACCTTCACCGACGTGACCGAGCGTGCCGGCGTGGCCGGCAAGGGCTATGGCATGGGAGTCGCGGTGGGCGACTACGACAACGACGGTCATCCCGATCTCTTCCTCGCGAACGTCGATGGCAACCAGCTCTTCCACAACAACGGCGACGGGACCTTCACCGATGTCACGGCGAAGGCGGGTCTGGGCGGCGCGTCGCTGGGCGACAGGAAGATGTGGGCGATCTCAGCCGGCTGGTTCGACTACAACAACGACGGCTTGCTCGACCTGTTCGTGTCCAACTACTGCCAGTGGGATCCGAAACATGAGCCGGCCTGCATGGGACTGAACGGCCGGGGCTACTGCCATCCCAAAGCCTTCGGGCCGCTGCCCAATACGCTCTATCGCAACAACGGCGACGGGACCTTCACCGATGTCTCGGAGCAGACCGGGATCGCCGCCGTGCAGGGCAAAGGCATGGGAGTGGCGTTCGCCGACTACGATGGCGACGGGTTCGCGGACGTGTTCGTCGCGAATGATAATGCGCCGAACCGGCTGTTCCACAATCTGGGCGGGAAGAAGTTCGAGGAAGTCGGCTTTCAGGCGGGCGTCGCCTACAACGAAGACGGCAACGCGCTCGCTGGCATGGGCGCGGAGTTCCGCGACATCGACAACGACGGCTTGCCGGATCTCTGGCACACCGCAATTGAGAATGAGACCTTCCCGTTATTCCTGAACAACGGAGCCGGACAGTTCGTGAACGCAAGCCAGAAAAGTCGATTAGCGCAGATCACCAGAAAGATGTCTGGCTGGTCCAACGGCGTCGCCGATCTCGACAACGACGGCTGGAAAGATCTCTTCGTCGCGCGCGGAAATGTGATGGACAATATCGAGGAAATCTCCCGGCACTTTACCTACGTCGAGCCGAACTCCGTTTTCAGGAATCTGGGCAACGGGCAGTTTGAAGATGTGAGCGCGACGGCCGGCGCCGATTTTGTGCGGCCTGCGCCCAACCGCGGTCTCGCCTATGGAGATTTGGACAACGACGGCCGCATCGACCTGGTTGTTACCGCGCTTGGTCAGCCTGTCAGAGTGTTCCGCAATATCTCGGAGAACCGCAACCATTGGATCCTCCTGAAGCTCACCGGCACAAGCAGCAACCGGATGGCCATCGGCGCGCGGGTTCGCGTGACCACCGGCGACGGCCGGAAGCAGTACAACGACGTCACCACAAGCACCGGTTACGCCGCCTCCAGCGATCCCCGGGTCCATTTCGGACTGGGAACGTTTAACGCAGTGCAAGAAATCGCGATTCGATGGCCATCCGGTATTCGCCAGGTCCTTCAGAACGTGACGGCCGATCGCATCGTGCCAGTCCAGGAACCCACGCAGAACGTCCACTGAGGTATCTACGTTATCGATAATGTTGGCGAAAACCACAACCTATACTGGTCCCATGGGAGTACCTCGTCCGTCCCGCGGGCTGCTGTTCGGGGCCTTGGTTTTCATCCTCGCGCCTCTGGCCGCTGCCGGGCCGCTGCCCGACGCGTGCAAGCCGTCGGCCGACGTGGCAAAAGCCATCCACGATGGACCCTCCGCCAAAGTCTACGACCTGGCTGGCGCCTGGTTTGCCGAGCGCGGCGATTTGAAGTGCGCGCTGCTGGCCTTTCAAGAGGCGGTGCGATTGGAGCCCGGCTCCGCGGAAGCTCATTTCGACCTGGGTGTGGCGCATGTGCGTCTGAATCGGCTCCCGGCCGCGGCCAGCGAATTTCGATTGGCGTTGAAGGCCAATCCCGGCCTTGTGTTGGCGCGCATCACTCTCGGCTCCGCTCTGTCGGACATGGGCAAACCCGAGGAAGCGGAGGCTGAGTTCCGCGAAGCGCTCAAGACCGATCCTAAGTCGGTACCCGCTATGGACCACCTGGCGCAGGTCCTGGCAGCCCAGCACCGCTACGATGCGGCGATCCGCTATTGGAATGACGCGCTGAAGATCCAGCCGGAAGCGCCGGAGATTCTCCTCTCTTTAGGCGCCGCCATCTATGAAGGCGCGATCGCGAAGGAGGCGGTGGGCGTCCTCGGTGCGCGGAATACCGGGTCCAAGGAGGCCATCGGCATCCTGACGGATCTGACAAAGCAGCACCCCGGCATGAAGGCGGCGCATTTCACGCTCGGAAACATTTTCGCCAACGAGGCCCGTTTTCGTGAGGCGGCCGACGAGTATGCGCAAGTGACTCGCATTGACCCGCACGACACGGTAGCGCTGCTGGCCAGCATCAAGGCGCTTGTGACAGTCTCGGCGTTTCAGGAAGCGCTTGCACCGGCTCAAGGCTACATAAGCGAGAAACCGGCGGATCCTGAAGGCCATCTCCTGCTCGGCTCCGTCTATCGAGGGCTCGGCGAGTACTCGAAGGCGGAGGCTGAGCTCGCGCGCGCCGTGTCCGGCCTGCCGGACGACTTTCAGGCGCAGTACCAACTCGGATTCGTGCTTGCGCGCAACCAGAAACCGAAAGAAGCGCTGTTGCATCTGGAGCGGGCGGTCAAGCTCAGGCCGCTCGATTCGTCAGCCCAGTTCCAACTCGCGGCCGTGCTGCGCACTTTGGGCGATACCGCTGGGGCGCGCGAGGTTGCGGCCAAATTCAACGAGAGCAAATCGGACGAGTTCAAGGTGAACCAACTGGCAGCGAAAGGCCTCCAGGCCAATGAGGCGCTGCAAGCCAATCAGCCCGCGCGCGCGGCGGAGATCTATCGCCAGATGCTCGAGATCGAGCCGCGCAATGCGCGCACGGTCTACAATCTGGCCCTTGCGCTCGCCGCCGCGCACGACGTGAAGGGCGAGCGGGAGACGCTCGAACATGCGTTGGAGATAGACCCCAAGATGGCGGTTGCACATGCCGAGTTGGGCGTGCTCGATCTCTCGGCGGGCAATCTCGATTCGGCGCGGAAGAGGCTGGAGCAAGCGCTTTCGATCGATCCGCAGCTCACCTCGGCGGAAGGCAACCTGGGCATGATCTTCGCCATGCAGGGCGACTACGCCAACGCCGAAAGGGTCTTCCGGCAGGCTTTGGAAGACGACCCCAATTACCTGCAAGGGTACCTGAACCTTGGCCTCGTACTTGCCCAGCAGCAGAAGTTCGCCGCCGCGGAGGCTCCGCTTGAAGCTGCCCTCAAGCTCGCGCCAGAGGATCTCCGCATTCTCTCCGCCGCGGGCAAGGTGAAGGCGCGCCTGGGAAAGAGCGAGGAGGGCAATAGGCTGCTGCGGAAGGTCGTTACTCTGTCCCCGAAATCCGCCGGCGCGCACCTCGATCTGGCGATCGCTCTCGCCGACAGCTACGATCTGCCCGGCGCTCTGGCTGAAACCGCCGAAGCGGTGCGGCTCGCTCCGCAGGCCGCCGCGGCGCACTTCAATCATGGACGGGTGCTGTTCGATCTCGGACGCAGCGCGGAGGCCCGTCCCGAACTTGAGACGGCGACCCGGCTCGCGCCGCAAACGGCCGAGCCGCACTACATACTCGCCGTGCTGGAGAAGCAGGCAGGCAACTACTCTACGGCGATCCCTCTGCTGCAGACAGTGGTCAAGTTACAGCCGCGGAACTCGACCGCCTGGCACGTGCTGGCGCAGAGTCTCCAACATGAAGCGCGGAGCCAGGAAGCCATCGTGGCGTGGAGGGAAGCGATCGCCATTGCGCCTGAAAACACGCAGGCGTTGTGGAGCCTCTCGCGAGCGCTGCGGCCACAGGACCCGGCAGAGGCCGACCGGCTGATGAAGCGGTTTGAAAACGTGCAGAAAGAGCGGCGTATCGTCGATCGCGCCCAGACGCTCGCCAACGACGCAGTCGCCTCCATGCAGGCGCAGGACTGGCCCGAGGCGGTGCGGCAACTGAAGGAGGCCATTGCGGCGTGTGGCGACTGCAGTGTGCTGATGGACCTGCACAAGAGGCTGGGCCTCGCCCATTGTCACGCGGGCAACTTGGACGACGGGGAGAAGGAACTGCGCCTGGCGCTTGCTTCCCGGCCGGGCGATCCCGAGGTCGAGCGCGCTCTGTCACTGATCGCCAGCGCGCGGCAGCAGGGCGGTGGAAACCAGGCCGGCGCGAGGGCAAAGTAGGTGCGGCGGCTCTCCCGTCGTAGTGCGTGTCTCGTAGTTGGAGCGGGCGTCGTGGTCGTGCTCTGTCTCTGCGCTTTGTTCGGGAGGCCGGCTCTGTCCCAGATGGTTTCCACCGGCGCCGTCGATCAACGCGTGCGTCCGCTGCCGCCGGGCATGAAGGCGCCGTTGGCCGACTTCCGCGACATCGCGGCAGAGGCCGGGCTTAGTGCCGTCGCCATCTCCGGCGACGTCGACCAGACCTACGTAGTCGAGAACACGGGCACCGGCGTGGCCGTGCTTGACTACGATAACGACGGGCTGCCGGATATCTTTCTGGTTCAAGGCGACCGGTTGAATCCCGGGCCGGTCCCCCTGACGCCGCATCTCTATCACAATCTCGGCGGACTTCGCTTTGAGGACGTGACGGTGAAGGCGGGCATCGGCCACACCGGATGGGGCCAGGGCGTGTGCGCCGGCGACGTGGACAACGATGGCCACGTCGATCTCTTCCTCGGCCAGTGGGGCCACAACGTCTTTCTCAAGAACCTCGGCAACGGGACGTTCCGCGACGAAACAAAGGAGCGCGGCTTCGCCCGTCCGGGGTCGCGCTGGAGCACCGGCTGCGCCTTCATCGACTACGACCGCGACGGCCATCTGGACCTCGTCGTCGCCAACTACATCGACTTCAACGCGCAGGAGACGCCGCGCCCGCGCGACAAGAGCGGCTGCAATTGGAAGGGCATTCCGGTTCCCTGCGGGCCGCGCGGTCTGAAGGGCGAAACGATGAGCCTCTATCACAATGATGGGCACGGCCATTTCGTCGATGTCACCAAGCAGGCGGGCGTGGAAACGCCGCGCGAGTACTACGGCTTCACCGTGCTCACCGGCGATTTCGACAACGACGGATGGCCTGATTTCTTCGTGACCTGCGATTCGACTCCGAGCCTGTTCTTCCACAACAAGCACGATGGAACCTTCGAAGAAATGGGCATGTTGACTGCATTGGCCGTCAACGAGGACGGCAGGGAGCAGGCGGGCATGGGAGCGACGGCCGCGGACTACGATGGCGACGGCTATCTCGACATCTTTAAGACCAACTTTTCGAGCGACACCAATACGCTTTACCGCAACCTCGGCGATGGCACCTTCGCGGACGTGACCAGCCAGGCCGGACTGGCGGTTCATACTCAGCCCGTAAAATGGGGCACGGCTTTTCTGGACTTCGACAGCGACGGCTGGCCGGATCTCTTCGTCGCCGCCGGCCACGTTTATCCGTTCATCGAGAAGTACAACACGGGAGAGGCGTTCAAGCAGCCCCGGCAGTTGTTCTGGAATCGCGGCGACGGCCAGTTCTTCGATATGTCGTCCACCAGCGGGCCGGGGATCTCTGCAAAGCACTCCTCACGCGGGCTTGCCGTGGCGGACTTCGACAACGACGGCTCCATGGAGATCGTGGTCGTGAATCTCTTTGAGCCGCCCTCGCTGCTGAAGAACTTCGGCCCGCGCGGGAACTCCCTGCTGATTCGAGCTATGACCTCGACAGGGCGCGACGCCGTCGGCGCGCGCATCACCGTGACCGCCGGAGGCCGCAAGCGGATCGACGAGGTGCGCAGTGGCGGCTATCACATCTCTCAAGGCGACTTTCGAGTGCATTTCGGCCTGGGCAAGGAAACGAAGGCGGACGTGAGTATCCGCTGGCCGCAAGGCAAGCTCGAAACCGTCCCGGCCGTAGCGGCCAATCAATGGATCGTGATCCAGGAGGGGAGGGGCATCATCGAGCGCCACAACTTCACCGCAAGTCCCCGTGCCGGTGAGGCGGCAGTGCGCGTCAAGCCGTAACCAACGCGCAAGTCATCATCGTCGCCGGCCAACTGGGCCGCTCGAACGGATCACGCGTGAATCGAGGTGGACACATCGCATGCCGCCGAAGCGCGGCCTGTCTCTCCCAGGCGATTGCCGTACGTGAGCATGACGATCGCACAGCAAAGTACGGCAAGTCCAGCGGCAACGATGGCGCGGGTGCGGAGGCTGGAGCCCTTCCACTCTTTCAACAGCACGGCGAGCGCGTTGCTGAACAGCACCAGCATGATCATGTGAATGGCCCAGCTCGAGAACGCATACTGCGTCCCTAGTCGCACGTGGCCGAGGTTATAGAAGAAGAACTGTCCGTACCACAGCGTTCCAGTGAGCAGGGCGAAGATGTAGTTCCACTTGAGGGATGAGCCGCCGGCCGCCTCCGGCAAGGCCCTCAGTTGGCCCAGAGATTTGTTCTTTTTCGCGAGGTACAGGCTGTACAGCAGCGCCGTAACGAATGCTCCGCTGTTGACGAACAGGTACAGCACGTTGCCTTTCCAAATGCCTGCTCCATAATGTTCCGCCAGGTCCGCCACCGGAGCTGCCACCTCCAGAGCAAAACCGTAAACCGCGGAGAGCACGCCGGCCAGAAGCGAGAGAAGAAGGCCCGTGAGAAGCGCAAATTCCCCTCGTTTTTCGGGGGACGCATCGAGGTCCTTCTCTTTCAGGTGGCCCGCCACTCCGCAGATTGCGATGCCCGCGGCGCCTGCCACAACCCCTCCGATCACCCATTCGGCGCCGGGTCTGCTCAGAATGGCGCCGAGTTGTCCCCGCACGATGGGTGGAATCAAAGTACCCAGCACGCTGGAGAGGCCCACTGCGATGGAGTAGGTCAAAGAGAACCCGATATAGCGGATGGAGATGTTGAACGCCGTGCCTCCTACGCCGTAGGCGATCCCCATCAGAAAGGCGTAGAACATCAGATTTGGTGGGGCCTCGGCGAGCACGCGCGCCAGATGCGGGATAGTGAGGATGGCTCCGATAATGGGCCATAGCAGCCAGCACCAGGCAGCCTGGATCATCCAGAAGATTTCCCAGGACCAGCGCTTCACGTACTTCTGTGGCGCGTAGCAGTTGGCGGAGAGCAGCGCGCCGGCTGCATGGAAGGCAATGCCTTGCTCAAGACTGGGTGCAATCATGATGGGGAGGCCGGAAAGTAAAGCGGGTCCGATGGTCCGTTCTCTTGCGTACTGAAGCCACAACGCTACCAGAATCGCCGTTGCCGCTCAATACCCATTTCGCGCGAAGTTTTGTCTTTTTCGGTCCAACTGATAGTCTCGCTGTGTATGCCTGCTTCGTCGAAATCCGGCTGGTCAGGCCTGTCCGCGGGCGAATGGGCCAAACTGGGCGCTTACGATAGTCCGTTCTCGGGGACCGGGGTCGAGTTCCTGCCTCTCGGAGCCAAGCCGGAGGAGGTCGAGATCGTTCTCCATGAAGTCGGCTATCTTCCGCATCGTCCGCACTGGAACTATTCCAAGGTTTTCAGTCCGTTCTGGCGGCTCTATTACGACCTGAAAGCGGGGCATAAGGTGGTATTCGCAGATCGGGAGGTCGTGCTGGGCCCCGATCGCCTGGTGTTGATCCCGGATCACCAGCTCTTCCAGACGATTGGAACCGGGCCCCGGCCGAAATTCTGGGAGGCATTCAGTTATGCCTGCCAGCCTGCGCCAGGTCAGGCGATCCCGGTTGAACTGCCCGTCACCGCCGCGGAGAAGAGCCTGATACACGATCTGATCCGCCTGCTGAACGAACCTCGCACTCAACTGGACCGCCATCGCGTCTATCACCATAGCCTGGCGCTGTTGCACCTCGCGCTCGGCCGGCCCGAGATCGCTTGGCAGACCGCGAAGTCGTTGAGCATGAACCCGGTGATCCGGCACATTCAGCAGAATTACGCCAGCCCCCTCTACATCGAGAATCTCGCGCGAATCGCCGGGATGAGCGAGACCGCATTTCGCCGGAAGTTTCAAGCCTCTCGCGGTGTGTCCCCGTCGCGCTTCATCGCCCAGGTCAGGATTCGCGAAGTCGCGCACCTGCTGGCGACCAGCACACTCGATATGAGCCCTATCGCGGAACGCACCGGACTTCCGAATGCCGCCTATATGAGCAGGGTTTTCAAGCAGATCACGGGAGAATCGCCCGCCGAGTTCCGACGGAACTCCAGGCTCAGCCGGTTCGGGTCGGACGACGTCCTGCTGCTTTGATCGGGCGTTGCCGAAAAAGACATGAAAACGCCCGAATGTGATATTGAGCACACGCCCGCGGGCTGATACGCTCCCATCAGAGGGAAAGCGGGCCTGAAGGTCCGGCTTATGTCTACAAACACCCCAGCATTGGACAGGACCACGAACTGCGCGGCCAAACTGGCTCGCATGAAGGCGGCGTTGCGCCATTGCGAACCCGATCGCGTGCCGGTCAGCGACTTCTTTTGGGGCGGCTTTCTCAAGCGCTGGCGCGAGGAACTCGATCTCGCACCTGACACGGACATCTATCGCTACTACGATCTCGATTGGATGCAGTTCAACCCGAACGTGGATCCGCACATCAAACAGTTCGAGGTCTTGCACGAGAACGATGCGGAAGTAACGGTGCGCACTGGCTTCGAGGCCGTCCTTCGCAAGAAATTCGACCAGCCCATGCCCGCGTTTGTCCACTTCGAAACCGACACCATCGAGAAGATGGAGGCATTCCAATTCGACGATCCGTGGGACCAGCGGCGCTATTTCGCCACTGGCGACGATCAGATTAATGGTGTTGGCGACGGTTTCGCCAGGAACCTTGCGCCCTTTGTCGAGCGGGTAAAGGCCTCGCATGCGGACTTCCCCGTCTTCGGGGGCGTTTGCGAAGCGCACGAAATGATGTGGCGCATCGTCGGCTCCGAGAACGTGATGATGTGGATGGGCATGTACCCCGACGCCGTTGCTCGCTTCGTGGAGCGGCTGCATGCGTTCTCGCTTGAGATTCTGCGTGCGCAAATCAAGGCCGCCGGAGGCATGCTGGACGGCATTGTGATCTGGGGCGATGTCGCGTACAAGAAGGGCATGTTGTTCTCCCCGGTGTTTTGGCGGGAGCACTTCAAGCCCGGCGTGAAGGCCCTCATTGACGAGTCCCACGCCCACGGCTTACCGGTCATCTATCACGGCTGTGGCAACGTCACCCGGATCTTCGAAGACTTCATCGAGATCGGCGTGGACGCCTACAATCCGCTCGAATTCAAAGCCGGTCTCGATGCGGTGGATCTGCGCCGCAAGCTCGGCCATCGCCTGGGGTTCTGCGGAAACTTCGATGTGCAGTTGTGGTCATCGGGGGATCGCGATGCCCTGAAGGCCGCGGTTCTTACCAAATTGAATGCCGCGAAGGGCGGCGGGTACATCTTTCAATCCGACCACTCGGTGCCGAGCAATGTGCCTGGCGCGAGCTACGACTACGTCGTGAAACTGGTCCGGGAGTACGGCCGTTATCCGCTCGAGCTGGGCGAATACGACCTGCCTGAATTCGATGAGGTGAAACCATGAGCATGACGAGACGCACGGCAATGGGGCTGATCGCCGCCGCGGCCGCCGCGCGCGGACAGGGAGCGAAGCCTGAAATCGCGCCGGGTCCGTTCCAGGCCGGAGATCGTTCGCTCGACAAGTACTCCTGCCCCGGCTGGTTCCGCGACGCGAAATTCGGCCTCTGGGCGCATTGGGGGCCATCGTCCGCCATCGGCGCCGGTGACTGGTACGCGCGCAACATGTACATGGAAGGCAGCCGCCAGTACAAGTATCATTTGAAGACCTACGGTCATCCTTCCAAGTTCGGGTACAAAGACACCATCCCGCTGTGGAAGGCCGAGCGCTTCGATCCCAAGGCCCTCGCGCGGTTATACCGCGAGGCAGGCGCGAAGTACTTCGTCAGCATGGGCGTCCACTGCGACAACTTCGATCTATGGAACTCTCGCGGACGCCGCTGGAACTCGGTCAAGATGGGTCCCAAGCGCGACATCGTCGGCGAGTGGAGCAAGGCCGCGCGCGCCGAGGGACTCCGCTTCGGTGTCAGCGAACACGTCTGGGGCAGCTACAACTGGTGGGAGACGAACAAGGGCGCGGACAAGCTGGGTCCATACGCAGGGGTTCCGTACGACGGCAACGACGCCGCCAATCGCGATCTCTACTTCCCGCCCCATGCGCCTGCAAAGGAAGCCTGGGCGGAGCAGGGCAACGAGCCGGAAGAGTGGAAGCGCGAGTGGTTCCTGCGCGCGCGGGATCTGATCGATCAACACCACCCCGATCTCTATTACGAAGATGGCGGCATCCCTTTCGGCAACTGGGGCCGCAGCCTCGTCGCCCACTACTACAACCAGAGTCTGGGTGGGCACAAAGGCAACGTCGACGTGGTCTACACCGGCAAGCGCCGCAGCGAGTGCGCGTCGGGTACGTGCGTGCTCGATGTCGAGCGCGGCGTGGCCGACGATATCGAGCCGCAACCGTTCCAGACCGACACCTGCATTGGCGACTGGCACTACGATCGCGATGCGGTCTACAAGCGGCCCAAGACGGTCATCGATCTGCTTGTCGATATCGTCAGCCGCAACGGCAACCTGCTGCTTAACATCCCGCTGCCGGCGAGCGGTATGCCCGATGACAAAGAGTTGAAGATCCTCTCTTCCATCACCGCTTGGATGAAGGTGAACTCCGAGGCGATCTATGCGACGCGGCCGTGGAAGATCTTCGGCGAAGGGCCGGGCATCCGCAAGAGCGCGTCGGGCGAGGGCATGAACGGCACGCCGGAGCACTTCAACGAGAGCAAGCGGGTGGACCTCACGGGCGAGGACATCCGCTTTACGGCAAAGGGCAATACGCTCTTCGCATTCGCCATGGGCTGGAATCCGCGCGAGACATGCATCAAGGCGCTCGCGCAATCGCGCCGGCTGGAACGGCGCAAGATCGCGCGTGTCGAACTGCTCGGCTCGCGAGACCCGCTGAAGTGGAAGCTCGCCGAAGACGGGCTGCATATCGAGTCGCCCCAGAGCTGGCCGAGCGAGCACGCCGTGGCTTTCCGGATTCTGTTCGGCTAACCAGGCGGAGAACGGGTATCGAGAAGTTTGGGAGCCGCCACGTTTGGGAACTACCGGCTGGAGGCGCTTCCAATCCGTGGCAGCGCGATTTCGTTGTATCGCTCGCCATCCAGCGAGCCTGAAATCCGCGTCTGGGAGTTGAGGCTTGGGCGGCCCTCGCCGGCCTCTGCGCACGCTAGGCGCTTAGCGAGGAGGTGTCACGCCTGGGTCCTGTCCTTCAACGCTGTAATTGCCCGTCGAGTCATCGAGATCGCCGGCGGAATCGAGAACAAGCGGCATGCCGCGTCCTCCCGGCGAAACTATTCAGCAGGGAAAATATATTTTCCTTGAGAAAAACACGGCGCACGCTGTACAATTGCCACAATCCCGATGGAACCATTGGACCGGCCGATCGTCGTCATTGGCGCAGGGGGCATCGTCAAAGATGCGCATTTGCCGGCCTATGCCAAAGCCGGTTTCCGCATTGCGGGCATTTGCGATCTCGATGAAGCGAAGGCCCGGGCACTCGCGAGCCGCTTTGGAATCCAGCGGGTCTATTCAGGCGTCGAGGAGGCTGTGCGGGCGGCGCCTTACGACGCCGTCTTTGACATCGCGGTGCCTGCCTCGGCGGTTGTCGGCGTACTCGAATTCATTCCCGGCGGTCGAGGCATTCTCATCCAGAAGCCGATGGGTGAGACGATTGAACAGGCGCGCGCGATCCGGGCGCTTTGCCGCTCCAAGCGGCTGATCGCGGCGGTCAACTTCCAACTTCGGTTCTCGCCCGCGGTCGCCACGGCCCGCCAGCTTGTCGAGGCGGGACGCATTGGAGATCTTGTCGACCTTGAAGTTCGCGTCACGGTGCACACACCATGGCAATTGTGGACTTTCCTCGAACAATCGCCTAGAGTGGAAATCCTTTATCACTCGGTGCACTACATCGACTTGATCCGGTCGTTCTGTGGTGACCCGGCTTCCGTATACGCTAAGACGCTGAAGCATCCGCTCGCGCCAAAACTCGCGGCGACTCGCACCGCCATGATCCTCGACTATGGTGAGGCGGTTCGGGCAAACATCTCGGTTAATCACTTCCACTCCTTCGGGCCGAAGCACCAGGAGAGCTTCATCAAGTGGGAAGGCACACGAGGCGCGATCAAGGCAAAGATGGGTGTGCTGCTCGACTATCCGGTAGGGCAGCCGGATGAACTCGAATACATAGAAAACGGGGTCGCCATGAAGGGCGAGTGGGCAAAGTTGGAACTGAGCGGATCGTGGTTCCCGGACGCCTTCGCGCGAAGCATCGCCAGTCTGATGGGATACCTGGACGGTGCTTCGAAGAACTTGCCCGCTTCGGTCGAGGACGCATACCGAACCATGGCCGTGGTCGAAAGCGCCTACGAGTCGAGTGCCCGTGGCGGAACGGCGGTCCACTATGATTGAGCTGCGCGGTATCACCTGGGGCCACACGCGAGGCTACCTGCCCATGGTGGCAACGGCCCAACGATTCTCGGAGGTTCATTCGGGGATTCAGATCGCGTGGAGCAAGAGATCGCTGCAGCTGTTTGCCGATGAGCCGATCGAGCGACTGGCGGCCGACTACGACCTGTTGGTGATCGACCATCCGTCTTCCGGTCACATGGCGGCGCAGGGAGTTGTGCTGCCGCTGGACCGCTATCTCCCCGCGGAGTTCCTTGCCGGGCAGTCAGTGAACTCAGTTGGCGCTTCGCACTCAAGTTACTCCTACAGTGGACATCAGTGGGCTCTCGCCACAGACGCCGCCACTCCGGTGAGCGGGTACCGCGCTGACCTGCTGCGGCGTGCGGGCGTGACGCCACCTGAAACCTGGTCCGAGTTGTTGGATTTGGCGAGGCGTGGTCTTGTCGTTGTGCCGGCGATTGCGATCGACAGCCTGATGAACTTCTACATGCTATGCCTTGCCCTCGGAGAAGAACCATTCCGATCGGGGCCGCACGTTGTCAGTGAGGAAACAGGCGTCTCCGCTCTGGCAATGCTCAAGCAACTGCTGGACCTCTGCGATCCGGAGTGTCTCAACCGGAACCCAATCGCGACATGGGACCTACTGGCACGAAGCGACACCGTCGCTTACTGCCCGTTCGCATACGGCTACTCGAATTATTCGCGACCGGGGTACGCGGAGCACTCGCTGGAATTCGGCGGCTTGGTTCGTCTCGATGATGGATCGCGGCTACGCTCGACGTTAGGCGGGGCCGGCCTTGCCGTCTCTTCGCGATGCCAACACGTTCAAGAGACGATGCGCTACTGCGAATATGTTGCTGGCGCTGGGTGCCAGCGAACGCTGTATTTCGATTCCGGGGGGCAGCCGGGACATCGGGCGGCTTGGACGGACGAGGAAGTGAATCGCAGGTGCGGGGGATTCTTCTCAAAGACACTTGCGACGCTCGATCAGGCCTACCTCCGTCCGCGTTTCGACGGCTACATCGGATTTCAGGATGCCGCCGGAAGCTACGTGCACTCGTGCCTGAACGGGGCGATTCGACGCTGCCGGCGCAGTGGCTGAAATCAACGCACTTTGGAGGTCGCATGAAACCGCTTGACGGTCTCCTGATCGTCGACTTCAGCCAGTTTCTATCCGGACCATCGGCGTCATTGCGCATGGCCGACATGGGAGCGCGCGTGATCAAGATCGAGCGTTCGGAAGGGGGTGACCTGTGCCGCCGCCTGTACGTCTCGAATCTTGAAATCGATGGCGACAGCACACTCTTTCACACCATCAACCGGAACAAAGAGAGCTTCGCAGCCGATTTGAAAAAGCCCGAAGATCGAGCGTCGGTCAGAAAGCTTGTCGAACGCGCCGACGTCGTGATCCAGAACTTCCGGCCAGGCGTGATCGAAAGGCTCGGATTCGACTACGACTCGGTAGTTCAATACAATCCGCGCGTTGTGTACGGCGAAGTGACGGGCTACGGAAAGACCGGGCCGTGGCGCGACAAGCCGGGACAGGACCTTCTGGCGCAGTGCGTCTCCGGGTTGCCGTGGCTCAATGGAGACGCGGACCAGCCGCCTGTTCCATTCGGGCTCGCGATTGCGGATATGTTCGCTGGCGCGCACCTGGTACAAGGGCTTCTGGCCTGCCTCGTGCGGCGGGGCACAACAGGCAAAGGCGGGCGAGTAGAGGTGAGCCTGCTAGAATCGGTGCTCGACTTCCAATTCGAAGTGCTCACCACTCATCTTTGCGACGGCGGCCTCCCGCCGCAACGCAGTGCAGTGAACAACGCGCACGCGTACCTGGGCGCCCCTTACGGTATATATCGGACCGCGGATGGATTCCTCGCTTTGGCCATGGGACCCGTCGGCCCGCTGGCCGGGCTCCTCGAATGCCCGGCATTGCTTGAGTATCCGGACGCGAAAACGCAGTTCACCAAGCGCGATGAGATCAAGCGCATCCTGGTCGAGCATCTACGCGGTCGAACGACGGCTCACTGGTTGTCCATCCTCGAACCCGCGGACGTCTGGTGCTCCGACGTTTTCACGTGGAGGCGATTATTGGAGCACGAAGCATTCCTCGCGCTCGACTTCATTCAGGAGATCAGCCGCGGAGAGGGCGTGAGCCTGAAGACCACCAGATGCCCCATTCGAATCGATGGGGAAGTATTTAAGAGTCCTATGGGCGCGCCTGTGCTTGGGCAGGACACCGCACGCATTCTGGTCGAGCTCCGGGAGAATACCGCGCGAGAGGTGAATCCGTGAACCCTAACGCCGATCCAGCCAAGCACCGGGAGATCCCGCTGTTCAACACCGAGACATGGCTTTACGAGGACTTCGAGATCGGATGGAGAATCCGCTCGATCCGCCGGACGATTTCCGAGGGTGAAGCAGCGCTGTTCAATTCGCTCGTGTTGGACTGCCATCCATACGTCTCCGACGAGATCTTCGCTAAGGAAGAGGGCATCTTCGGACGCCGTCTGGTCGCCGGGTCCATGGTGTTCAGCTACGGGCTCGGGCTGATGGCTCACAACAATGTCAACACGTTCAGCTACGGATATGACAGACTGCGGTTCATCAAGCCCGTGTTCATCGGCGACACCATTTACACGATAAGGACGAACCTGGAGAAGAGACCCAAGTACCCCGCCATGGGCCTGGTCAGGGTGTCCTACGAGGTGTTCAAGAACGAAGGTGAACTGGTATTGTACTGCGAGCACCTGCAGACCGTGAAGTACCGCGATCCCGCATCGTATCCAAGCGAGACCAGCGGCGGAACAAAGTGATGAGACGGGACACATTCCGCGTCGCCGTGAGAAAGTTCGGACCGTTTGAATCGGCGATCCGAAAACAGTGGGACGCGTTTGAGCGCGTCGAGCGCAGCGGGCTTCAACTGGATGCCGTCGCAATGGATCTGCACCCGCTGTATGAGGCTTTGTTCGATTCCGCGGGCCTCGCCGGAGGGGACTGGGACGTTGCTTTCCTGAACACCGATTGGGTGGCGTCCGCGCACGAGAAGAACTGCCTTCTGGATCTGAGTCCGATGATACGGTCCGATCCGCCCGCGGGCTACCCGGAAGCATGGCCGCCATCGTTGCTGCGATTGCAGGACATCGACGACCGTGTGCTCGGCCTACCGTATCACGATGGTCCCGAGTGTCTTATCTATCGAAAGGATCTTTTTGACGATCCGAGGGAACAAGCCGCCTATCGGGCTCGCTATGGCGAGCAGTTGCGAGTGCCTGAAATGTGGAACGAGTTCAGGCAGATTGCCCGCCATTTCCATCGCCCGGCCGAGGGTCTCTACGGTACCGTTTATGCCGCGTACCCGGACGGGCACAACACGGTCTACGACTTTTGCCTCCAGGTATGGACTCGCGGCGGAGATCTCGTTGACGTCCACGGTAGACTGCGCCTGGATACGCCGCAGGCTCGCGAGGCGCTTCAGTTCCTGCGCGAGATCGTGAACGATCCGGCCTCGGTTCATCCGTCGTGCCGCGACATGGACTCGGTGAAGTCCGGCATGGCGTTCGCCGCGGGTGAGGCAGCGCTGATGGTGAACTGGTTCGGGTTCGCGTCCATGGCCGAAACGATCGATGAATCGCGAGTGAAGGGTTGCGTTGGAGTTGCGGAAATCCCTCATGCGGCAGGCTCGCAAGGGTCGTCGCTTAACATTTATTGGATACTGTCCATCGGCTCGGGCAGTCCGCACCGGGAACTCGCCTGGCGGTTTCTGCGGCACTGTGCCAGCGCCGGGATGGACAAGCTGTTGACGCTCGAAGGCGCCATCGGCTGCCGCAGATCGACTTGGATAGACGAAGACGTCAACCGGATCGTCCCGTTCTACCGCCAGATGGAGCTGCTGCACGCCGGCGCGCGAGAGATGCCGCGCATGCCGGAATGGCCCAAGATCTCCCAGGTGATCGATCGCATGGTCCTCCAGGCGATCGATACGGCCGCACCTATCGAGGCAATCGTCTTGCAGGCCCAGCATGAACTCGTCGAGGTGTTCGGATGAACGCGACCGCGAAGAAAAAAGCAAAGGGTCGTCCTGAGTACGCCGTGCCAGCGTTGGATCGAGGTCTCGACCTCTTAGAAGCCCTCTCCGCGAGTCCGGCTCCGCAGTCGCTCACCGATCTCGCCCGGACGCTAGGCAACACGCCGAGCGGTCTGTTCCGGCTCCTCACGCGTCTGGACACCCGAGGCTACGTGGAACGCGATCCATCCTCGAACCGTTACAGTCTGACCCTGAAACTGTTCGAGTTGTCGCACACCCATTCGCCGCTGGAAAGCCTGGTGCGCGCTGCCGCTCAGCCAATGCGGGAACTGGCGGAATCGGTGGAGGAATCGGTGCACCTGAGCGTGATCACCCGGGGCCGGCTCCTCGTTCTGCTCGATGCCGGCAGCCCGTCTAAGGTTCGGATCTCAATTGAAGCAGGTTCGCAATTCGGCCCCGCCGCCACTAATTCGGGCCGTTTGTTGCTGGCCCACCTGGAGCTTGAAGAACTGGATTCCTTTCTCGCCAGAGATTCGGATTATGGCGCCATGACAGAGGAGCGGAGAACGAAATTTCATCGGGAACTCACCAAGATCCGGCAGCGTGGATACGCTCTGACTCGAAGCGACGATCGTGCAGGACTGCAGGACATCAGCGTTCTGGTGGGCAATCCCGCCATCGGACAGGCTTCCGCCCTGGCGATCGCTTGTCTGAGGCCGAGGGAGCGGGAGCCGATTCTCCAACTGGTGAAAGCTTTGAGCGATTGCGCCAGGCGCATCACTCTCGCGCAGGGGTTGACCTATGAACGATGCCCGGTACTTTGAGCAATACGAAATCGGCTCGGTCCGCGAGACCCTGGGCCGCACGATTACCGAAACGGACGTCGTGATACACGCCGGGCAGACGGGCGATTTCTATCCGCATCACATGGACGCAGAGTGGTGCAAGACACAACCCTTTGGCCAGCGCATCGCGCACGGCACGCTGATTTTCAGCGTTGCAATTGGCATGACGGCCGGAGCGGTTAACCCGGCGGCAATGTCCTATGGATACGACCGGCTGCGATTCATCAAGCCGGTGTTCATCGGAGACACGATCCACGTTCGCGTGACCATCACAGAGAAGCGCGAGTCGAAGTCGCCGAAGCACGGACTCGTAATCGAGAAGTGCGAGGTGCTCAATCAGCGCGACGAAACGGTACTGGCATGTGAGCACTTATTGATGGTCGAGATCGGTTAATCGGGAGTACAGACTGCACACGCCACATGAGCGGGGTTGCGGCCGATGGATGGGATGGGAGGTTCAAGTGAAATTGAACAGACGAAGGTTTCTGGCGACGGCGAGTGCCGCGTCTGCGTTCGGCCCAAAAATGAAAGGCGCTGGACGTGAAAGAACCGTCTATGTGGTGCCTAACTTTCACCCGGCAAGTTGCGGCTGGCTGACCACGTTTTCAAAGGAGCGCGTATTCTGCGCCAACAGTTATCTGAATCATCTAGACCGCGTGCACGACGACCCGAGCTACTCGTTCGTGCTTTCGGAAGTCAACAACATGATCGCCATCATGAACTTCCGGCCGGAACGCGTGCCCGAGCTGAAGCAGCGGATTCGGGAGGGCCGCGTCGAACTGGTGAACGCTTTCTTCCTCGAATCGACGATCAACCTGTCGGGCGGCGAGGCGCTGGCGCGGTTGGGCGCCGAAGGGCTTCGCTGGCAGCAGAGGGTGTTCGGCGTCCGGCCGCGATTCGCGTGGACGATCGACGTTTGCGGGACGCACGATCAGATGCCTCAGATTACATCCGGGCTGGGGCTGGAAGCGATGATTTACACCCGCAAAAACCCGACCGGCAAAGCTCTCCATTGGGCGCTGTCGCCAGACGGATCGCGGACGCTGGCGATCTCGCCGGGGCATTACAGCGAACTAAGCCCTGTGTTCAAAACGAAGGAGCCGCTCACTCCCAAGGAATTGGATGAGGTGGCGAAGTTCCTCGACGAAAAACAGAAGGTTACTCCGGAAGGCGCGCCCGTGCTGGTGTTGGGTGGCAACGACGATTACGCGCTGGCGCCTACCTATGAGAAGTACCCGCGCGAGTTCATTGCGAAATGGAAAGAGCGAGACCCTGCCACGGAGATTCGATTCAGTACGCTCTCAAAGTACATCGATGCGGTTCTGCCCGCCCTTAAGTCCGGCGCCGTCAAGATACCCACGATGCGCGGCGGCACCGCGTATGATTTCGACGCTTTCTGGATCGAGTCGCCTCGGATGAAATCGTGGTTCCGGCGGAACGAGCATGCGCTGCAATCGGCCGAGATGCTCAGCACGATCTCGAGTTTAAAGGCGAGTTTCACCTATCCAGCGGACACGCTCTACAAGGCGTGGGCCCAGATGTTCCTCAGCATGGACCGCAACTCGCTGTGGGGCTCCGCGGGGGGGATGGTCTTCGAGGACGCGAAGTCATGGGATGTTCGAGACCGCTTGACCTGGATCGAAAAGGAGTCGGGCAAAACTCTGGCGGACGCGGGTTCGGCGGTGCTTGCGTCCGGCGATGCCATCGGGCTTTTCAATGCGGCGAATTGGAAGCGGTCCGACCCTTTTATCATTCAATCTGAGATGGCGCCCGAAGGCGCCAAGTCCCAGACTCTGACGAACGGCTCAGTGCTGTGTGAGATGGATCTGCAGCCGGCCTCGGTGGGCGCGTGGAAGGCCGTGCAGCCAGCCAGCGAGAAGAGCGTTCCGTTGCCCGGAACGATCGATACGGACCACTATGTTGCGCGCGTCTCACCTCAATCGGGTGCGCTTATCAGCTTGAAGTTAAAGCCCAGGCGGACGCGAAGTGTTAGGGGCGCCGGCCAACGTGCTGGTCGCGGAGAAGCCTAAGTCGCAAAACGGCGACCCCGGCGATTTCATCCTGGCGCGCCCCGAACGGGACCGCCTTGCTTCGTCGCTTGATTATCCGGTCCGGATCAGCGTCACAACAGGGCCGGTCGCGACGACGGTCATCGTCGAAAGCGAATTCCTGGGCGGCAAGACATGCCGCAGGCTGATGCGCTTCTATCAGCATCATCCTCGAATCGATTTTGAAACCGAGTTTGAGGATCTTGCCCAACCTCACCGTCCTGGTCGCCGAGTTCCCATTGGCAAGCAACGTGGATGAAGTGCGGCGCGGCATTCCCTTCGGCTTCTCGCACGGGGCCTGGGCGAAGCCGAATCCGGAGTTGCACGGTTGGACCAAGGGAATCGTGCCGGCGGTGCGGTGGTCCGCACTATGCGCTGGCTGGCGGTGGGGGAGTAGCGCTGCTCGACCGCGGCATTACCGGACGCGAGATCAACGGCAACACGCCCATCGTCTATCTGTATAACGCCACGGACAAATATTACGGGCATCCGAACCCATGGTTGAGCGGGGCGGGGAAGCACCGCGTGGAGTACGCACTGATGGCGCATGAAGGGGAATGGGCCCAGGCACGTGTGCCGCAAGCCGCCTGGGAGTACAACTGTCCTCCGGTTCTCTTGCAGGCCCGTGCTGCCGCGGAGCCGAAGTCGTTTCTGCGGACTTCGCCTAACGTGGTTGTAGAGGCGTTGCACCGCGACGGGAACGAAATTGAACTTCGCCTGGCCGAGTGCATGGGGAGCGGAGGAGACGCAGAAGTAGTGCTCGACCTGCCTCACAAGGGCGCCTGGCTGACCGACCTGACGGGAGGACGGCGCAAAGCGCTGATCGGCGGTCCAAGGTATCGGTTCGCTATCCGTCCCCAGCAGATCGTGACAATCCGTTTCGGCGCGGGTTCCGCCGTACCAGTTCCAGAACCGATCAAGCAGTGGGATGAGTTGGTCCCCGAGGAAAAGCGGCATGCACTCCATGAGTACTCAGACCAGAAAGGCCATCCGCGGGACGCCGTCTGATGCCTGGTGAGTGACTTCATGCCGTCAGGCGATGAGCCGACGTCAAGAACCTGGCAAGACTCGATAGCGCTGGAGCCAACCGAGAGAGGGATCCCGCATGCTTCTTGCCCACCCGATGCAAAGTAGACGTGCGCAATCGCAAAAGGGAACCTCAGGTTCCCTTCGTGCTTGTAACTTGCTGATTATAAATGGTATTTTCTGAACAAAGGGAACCTGAGGTTCCCTTCTTGACCGCATGGAGGTCTTGCGAATCGCGGTTAACAGCCGAATTCTCCAATCAAGATTTGCGTTGAGCTCGAAGGCGCAATCGATGCTCCTGAGGGGAAATTGATACGAGGCGGAGAATGCTCTGAAGTTCGCCCAACTCCGCGGTCTACCGGCGCCGCATACCCGTTCAGCCGATCTCGAAGCATAGAACTTCGTGGATTGGGATCCGCGGGACCTTAACCTCGACGCCGCCGCCTGCCGGATTGCCGACAGGCAGATCGACGCCGGCGACGAGCGCCCGCGCGGAGCGGGCCTTCAGCGGCAGGTTCAAGCGAATGTTCACATCGGTCAGTGCGATGGGATCTTCGTAGTACGCCGGATGCCCGCCGCCATTCCTCAAGGGCGAGAAATTCACGACGTGCACCAGATAGCGTTCCTTGCGCCCGATGCCGGGCCGCGCGTCCTGATGTGTGACGGTGACCTCGGTGCTGAGCGGCGCGTTGGTTTGTACGAGTGGGGTGGGCAGCAGGTCCGCGAGCACGTGCCGCAGCGCGTCGCGGTACACCCAATAACCGTCCTTGAAATAGCTCTCTCCCAGTGGGAAACCGAACATCGCCAATGAGCCGCTCTTGCCCACCGCGCAGAAACGCGTCAGATGATCGAACGGGGTTTGGGCGTGGCTGGTGTAGTGCTTCGGGCCGCGCTGAAACGCCGGCTCCCCCAATTGCGCCAGGATCTGAGCGGGAGCGCTTGCCTCCCATTGAGACGCTCCTTCGTACAGCGCGTACTCGTAGGCCGGCATGTCCGCCGTGAAACTCACCTTCGGAACCATGTACGCGGGCTTGAAGGGGGAAACGCCGGCGTAGCGGAAGCCGTAGCGCTCGAGCCAACTGGTTTCGGTCCCTGCGAGAACGCCGGAAAGATGCGACGCGATAACCGAGCCGCCGTTGCCGATGTATGCGTGAAGCCGCGCCGCCAACTGCGGTGTGACTGGCAGGTTGTCGGGCAGCACGACCAGGGCATAGCGCTCCCAGGCGGCATCCGGCTCAACGACGTCGAACTGCACCCGCATCTCGATCAGCAGCTTGGTGAACCCGCTGTACTCTGTTTTGTCGAATTTCTCCAGGGGCTTCCCGGCGATCAGCAGCGCCGCCTCGGTGACCGGCACCGCCTGCTCGAGATACGGCTCGAGCGTCTTAATTCGAGCGAACGATTTTCCCAGGACATGATAGACGGCCGGGTCCAGGCGGCCACTCGGGGCCATCTGGTCGCCCACCCCGCAGTGCGCCGCGTTGGCGACGATGCTGGCCAGCTCGGTATCCAGTTGCGAGGGCAGTTTCAGGCCGCCGAAATCCGCCCAGGATAGCTCGAAGCGGCCGGTCAGACCGAAACTCGTCACCCCGAATGTGCGCACGTAGCGTACCGCGAGGGGGAAGTAGTAATAACCCCAGAAACCGGTCGGCAGCGCCTCGATGTCCACGTTGTCGGTTGCGGGCAACCGCTCCTTGAGGCCGTAGCTGACCTGCCCATTGAAGTCGACCATGCAGCCGGGACGCGCGCTCTTGACGGCGTCGTACATCGTCCGCAGGTACTTGTTCCAGACTTCGTCCTTGTGCGCGAACTGGACCGCAGGCGAGAACGGATCGAGTCCCTTGCTCCGGATCTGCCGCAGGCATTCGTGGCAGAAGCATTCTCCGCTGATTGGCTCAGGCATATCGAGCCACGCGCCGTCGAGCGGATAGCGTTCCACGTACTCGCGGATCTGCGCAACTTGGAGCTTCACGAAGTCCTCGTTGGAAGCGCACAGCGCTGTCCAACTGGGCGTTTCGTCGAACTTCGGCAGGTACGTCGAGCGATCGCGCTTTACCACCAACCACTCAGGGTGGTTCTCTGCCAGGTAATTGTCCCAGGCGGTGCAATAGTAGCCGTAGACTTTAATGCCGCGTTTGCGGCACGCCTCGACCTGTTGCCCCAATAAATCGAATTTCAGACCCGGATGCACGGGCTCGAACTTGCTCGGATAGTAAAAGTAGCCGTGCATGTCCTTGGCGAACACGACGATGCCGCTGACATTGCCTTCGAGCAACCTGTCGCCGAACTCATCGGCGTTGAACTTCTCGCCGATGCTCTTGATGAAGGGTGTGTTATGAAAATCGAGGTGAACCTTGCGCCAGGGCCGCGCCGGCAACGAGGCAAGCTTCGGATCGATCCAGATTCCACGCCGTGGCGCGTCCGTGGAAGACGGTGCGCCAGAGGCAGTGATCGCGGTGGCAACACCGCCAGCGATCGCGAGAAAGTCGCGGCGGTTTACATCGGGTATCCAGGTCATTGGTCATAACTCCTTACCCCGGATCCGGGGCGCCGAGCTGCTAACGGTATCCTTGACGCTGCGTTCAATATGCTATAGCAAAAACCCGCCAATTGTGCCTTCTGCCCAAGAAGCTGAGTGCATCAAGTAGCCGTGGGTACATATGCTTTCGCGCCCAAATCTGCCGCATCGTGGGCTCTATCCGAATTCAAAAAGACCCAGTTCTTGAGCGGCAGGGAATCAGCCGTCGATTATTGCAAAGGCCATCTGAGCATATGATATGATCAACCTCAAATGTCAAGTCCGGCGATGCCGTTCAGGATGATCGAACCAACCGGTAATCTGCATGACCGCGTGACGCGCACGATCGCTTTGCAGCTCATCGAGGCCGAACGCCGCGCGGAGCCCGTTGTGTTTCCGAACGAAGCCGGGCTGTGCAAGCAGCTCGGGGTCAGTCGAAGCATCCTGCGTGAAGCGGTTAAGGTTTTGGAAAATAAAGGGTTAGTAGAGGTTAAGCCGCGCTCTGGCACCCGTTCCAAGCCACGCTCGGAGTGGCACCTGCTGGACCCTGACGTACTCTGCTGGCAAGCGGAAACTCAGATGGATCCACGCCTGTTGCGCGACCTCTGCGAGGTGCGTCTGGCCATCGAACCAACTGCCTCGGGTTTTGCGGCGCTACGGGCGACTGCCGAGGAAATCGGCTTCATCGGAGCTTGTCTCGAAAAGTGGGAGGGTTTGGCCGGCACACGCGACCCCGAAGAGGCAATCCGCCTAAATCTTCAATTCCATGAGGCCGTGATCAAAGCCTCGCGCAACCCTTTGTTTCAGCAACTCAACGCGAGTATCCGCCAGCCGTTGCGGGCCGCCCTCTCCTGCACGCTGCAACTTCCGGCCTCCCCGGCACTGGAGTTTGAAGCGCACCGGACTTTATTTCAGGCGCTGCAGCGGCGCGACCCGCTGGCTGCGCGGGCCGCTTCGGAAGAGATAGTTGGCTTCGCGATGTTGGCGGTGGAGCAAGCCATCCGCTCCGGGAAGAACGCGAAAAGGGCGGGGCGATGAAAATCGCGATATCCGGCAAGGGTGGGGTAGGGAAATCCACCGTGGCTGGAACGCTCGCGCGGTTGTACGCCGCCGATGGTTATCGCGTGCTGGCGGTGGACGCCGACCCGGACGCGAATCTCGCGTCCGCGATCGGCGTGCCGGCAGAACGGTGGCGGGAAATTCGAACGATTTCCACGGAACGCCAGTTGATCGAGGAGCGCACGGGCGCCAAAGTGCGCGGGTTCGGACAGATGTTCAAGTTGAACCCGGACGTATCCGACATCGCGGAACGCTATGCGGTGCGGCACGCCGGCGTGGACCTGCTGGTCCTGGGCGCCGTGCCCCATGCAGCAGGCGGGTGCGCCTGTCCGGAGAGCGTACTGCTGAAGAGCCTGGTCCTCCACTTGGTTTTGAAGCGGGACGAACTGGTGATCCTCGACATGGAGGCCGGCATCGAGCACCTGGGGCGGGGCACCGCGCTGGGCGTGGACATCATGCTGGCGGTGGTCGAGCCGGGCCAGCGCAGCGTGGCCACCGCGCACCGCGTGCGTGAGATGGCGATCGAACTCGGCATCCGCCGCTTCGGCGTGGTGCTAAACAAATCCGTCGCGCTGGACGAAGATCGCCGCTGGATCGAGAGCGAGTTTGGTGCGGCGCTGCTCGGCGCCATTCCCCTGGACCGCCGGATCGCCGATGCGGATCGCTCCGGCTCGTCGCTCGTCGATTTAGGGTTTACAGACCTGTTAGCACCATTCGAGAGCTTGCGCGAGACGCTGAGTTCCATGAGCAAGGAGAAAACACAATGAGCTTCGAGCCCAGGTGCATGGCAACCGCTATTGGCAGCCTGCCCCACGCCAACGCACAAGAGGCGGTTCGAGTGGTTCTGGCGAGCATCCCCGATGCGCCAATCTGGCCGCAACTGCCTGCCAATGGCATCAACGAGCAGATGGAAGTGCAGTACAGCGAAGGCATCCCGCGCGTAGTGATCGACCGCGAGAAGCAGCGTATGTACATCGATACGACGGGCGACGCTTCCGCAGAGCTCGCGGCCTTTTATGAGAGCTACCTGGCCGAGGACGTCGATGCGTTCCAGATCACGCCCGAATTCTCAAAAGGGATCTACGCCATGGAAGCCGCGCTCGAGCAAGCGGGCGGAACGCGGCCGTTTGTGAAGGTGCAGACGACAGGGCCTCATCAGCTTCGGGCTGACCATTGTGGACGAAAACAAGCGCGCCATTTACTACAACGACGAGTTCAACGACGTGGTGGTCAAGGCGCTGGCTATGAAGTGCCGCTGGCAGATTCGCAGGTTCCGCAAGTTCGCGCAGGACGTGATCTGCTTCATTGACGAGCCCATTTTGTCGGCCTTCGGCTCTTCCACCTACGTCAGCGTGACGCGCGACGATGTCGTCGCCAAGCTGGGCGAGGTCGTGGAGGCCATACATGCGGAAGGAGCGCTCGCCGGAGTCCACTGTTGCGGCAACACGGAGTGGTCCATCCTGATCGACGCAGGCGTGGACATCGTCAACTTCGACGCCTTCGATTACGGTGAGACGATCGCCCTGTATCCGGAAGCCGTCAAACGCCATTTGCTGGCCGGGAAAGGTCTGGCGTGGGGCATCGTTCCCACCAACAGCGCCAAGATCCAGGCTCAGACCGCGGATAGCCTGGTGAGCAAGTTCTCCGGTCTGGTCGACAATCTGGCGCGCGCGACCGGATTGGACCGGGAACTCATCTTGAGGCACGCGTTGATCACACCGTCGTGCGGTACGGGCTCGTTGCCGGTCCAGGACGCCGAGCGAGTGTTCCGCGTTCTCCACGAGACGAGCGCGGCGCTGCGGCAAGGCGTGCCGGCCTGACGCGCCGAGGTACTCCCATGGGACTCACTCTAGCGATGACGGGAAAGGGCGGCGTCGGAAAGACGACGCTCTCGGCACTGACCGTGGATTGGCTGGTGCGTCATGGAGAGATGCCGATTCTGGCGGTCGATGCGGACTCCAACTCGAACCTGCATGAGGCGCTGGGCGTCAGCTTCGGCGCGACGGTCGGCGGCATCCGCGAGGCTGCCCGCCAACAGGCGCAATCGCTCAAGGGGGTTTCCAAACAGGAGTTCCTCGACCTGCGCGTGCAGGAAGCGCTGGTCGAACAGAAGGGCTTCGACCTGATCGTCATGGGCCGGCCCGAAGGCCAGGGCTGCTACTGCTTCGCGAACAATGTCCTGCGGGATGTCCTGGACCGGCTGGCGCAGGAACTACCGGCACATCGTGCTCGACAGTGAAGCCGGACTCGAACACATCTCCCGCCGCACGCTGCTCGCCCTCGATTACCTGGTCATCGTCTCCGACTGCACGGTTCGCGGCATTCACACCGCGGGCCGCATCTCGGCGCTGGCCGATGAAGTGGCGCTTCCGGCCAGGAAGCGCGGCCTGATCGTGAACCGCGCACCGGGCGGCGAACTGCCCGCGGCGGTGCGAGATGCCGCGGAGGCTACCAATTTGCCGTTGCTGGTGACGATTCCGCTGGACCCATGCGTCGCGGCGGCAGACGCCGATGGTCTGCCGATTCAATCCATCGCACCCGACTCACCGGCCCGCCTGGCTATCGATGGCGTAATGCAAGAGATATTTGCCTCTTGCAAGGAGAAGAACTGATGGCCGCCGCTCCGCCGAAAACACCCGACAGAGAAGTGTCCCGCGATGCGGCGACCAACCAGATGGTTCACATCGCGAGCGAGGCGCAGATCCCGACGGTGTGGGACCGCTACAAGGCCCAGCACCCGCAATGCAAGTTCGGCACGGATGGCGTCTGCTGCCGGCTGTGTCACATGGGTCCCTGCCGCATCACGCCGAAAGCGAAGTTGGGCATCTGCGGCGCGGACGCCGACACCATCACGGCCCGCAACCTGCTGCGCGAGATCGCGGCGGGCACCGCGGCTCACTCCGACCACGGGCGCATGTTGGTGCGCACGCTCAAACTGGTGGCGCAAGGCAAAGGCGGGGACTACAAGATCAGCGACCCGGCTCGCTTAAGAGAAGCCGCGCGCTTTTTCGAGATCGAGTGCGAGGGACGCGACGATCTGGCCATCGCTCTCGAATTGGCCGAATTCTTTCAGCGACAATTCGCATGGTCGGAGGAGCCGAATGCCACGCTGAAGCTGGCTCCTCAGAAGCGTCAGGACCTCTGGAAGAAGTTGGAGATCGAACCCGCCGGCGTGGATTCCGCGGTAGTGGAATTGATGCATCGCACGCACATGGGCGTGGATCACGATTACCGCCATCTCATCCTGGGCGGCTTGAAGTGCAGCCTGGCCGATGGCTGGGTGGGGTCGGCCATGGCCACGATAGTCTCCGATATCCTCTTCGGCACGCCGAAGCCCGTGCGCAGCCGCGTGAACCTCGGCGTGCTGTCGCACGATCAGGTGAACATCATCATCCACGGCCATGAGCCGACGCTCTCCGAGATGCTGGTGGTGGCGGCGCAGAGCGAGGAGTTGCTCGAATACGCTCGCTCGAAAGGCGCTGCAGGTATCAACATCGCCGGCATCTGCTGCACGGCGAATGAAGTTCTGATGCGCCATGGGTTGCCCATTGCGGGCAATTTCCTGCAACAGGAGCTGGCGATCCTGACCGGTGCGGTCGAAGTGATGGTCGTCGACGTTCAGTGCGTCATGCCGTCGCTCGCGCAGGTGGCGAAGTGCTTCCACACGAGACTGGTGAGCACATCGGAAATCGCGCACTGTCGCGAAGCCGAGCAGATCACCTTCGACGCGGAGGCGGGGTATGAGCACGCCTGCCGCCTGATCCGCATCGCCATCGACAACTTCGAGCGCCGCGATCCCGGACGCGTGAACATCCCGAACGAGTCGATGGACCTGGTCGCCGGGTTCTCTAACGAGACGATTTTCCACATGCTGGGCGGTCGCTTTCGCGCCACGTTCCGTCCTCTGAACGACGCGATCATCGACGGCCGCATCCGAGGCATAGCGGGGATCATTGGGTGCAGCAATCCAAAGGTGATGGCTGACGACGCTCATGTGCGGCTGACTGAAGAGTTGATCAAGCGCAACGTTCTGGTCTTGCAAACGGGCTGCGCGGCGATCGCGTGCGCGAAGGCCGGATTGCTGACACCGGAAGCCGCGCTGCAAAAAGCCGGAGTCTCTTTGCGTGAAGTTTGCGAGGCGGTCGGCATTCCGCCGGTTCTGCACATGGGTTCCTGTGTAGACAACAGCCGGATTCTGATGGCGGCCACGAACTTGCTAGCCGAAGGCGGGCTGGGCGAGGATCTCTCGGACCTGCCCGTGGCCGGCGCCGCACCGGAGTGGATGAGCGAGAAAGCGGTCGCTATCGGCCACTATTTTGTGGCCAGCGGAATGTACGTTGTTCTGGGCCATCCGCTGTATGTGCAGGGCAGCGAGAACGTGACCCGCCTGTTGTGCGAAGAGATGGAGAGCATCACCGGCGGACGATTCGAATGGGAGCCGGATCCGGTTGCCGCCGCGGACAAGATTCTGGAGCACATCGAGCGCAAACGCGACGCGCTGCGCATCAACGTGAAAAGGGAACGCAAGATGTTCGACATGAAGTCGAGGCGCGAACGGCAATGAGCAAGATCATCGCGTCCTCCGCAATTCGTGGAGCCCATAGCATCGTGCGAGATGCGGAAGAGATTCTCGCGCGGGCCATCGCGGCAAAGGGCTTGGATAGTCCGGTGGAATTCCCCGAGACGGCCTATGCGCTGCCGGTGGTTTATTCCCTCCTGGGACGCCGCGTGAGCAAGCTCTCCGAACTGCAGCCGGTGATGGAGGAATGCCACAGGCTGCTCCCCGATGTGCCCGCCGACAATGTCTGGCTGCCCTACCTGGGCAACACTCTCGACGCCGGAATGGCGACGCTGTTTGCGTTCGAAGTGATCGAGGCTTGCAAGTATCTGATTGGTCCGAACCCGGTGAACGGGATCTGGCTGGGCGCGGCCAGCGACGTGATCATTCGTGAGCGCGGCATTGAATTCGTGGACGGGTCCGCGCCTGGTTTTGCGGCTGTGGTCGGAGCCGCGCCGACAGTTGAAGACGCGGTGCGCATTGCCCGCGAGTTGCAGGAGAAGAACCTCTACGTCTTCATCGCGGGTCACACGAACGGCGTATCTTTCGCCGAGCAGTTGGCCGAAGCGGGAGTGCAACTCGGTTGGGAAACGCGCCTGGTGCCGTTCGGCAAAGAGATCTCCGCGGCGATCTACGCGCTCGGTTTCGCGAATCGCGTGGCACTGAGCTTCGGGGCAGTGGATGCCGGAGATTACTCGCGCAATCTGAAGTACAACAAGGACCGCACGTTCGCATTCGTCATGGCGTTGGGCGAGGTGACGGAGGAGAAGTACGCGGCCGCGGCCGGGGCCATTTCCTATGGCTTCCCGACGATTGCCGACACGGCGATTCCCGAGATTTTGCCGACCGGAATCTGCACATACGAGCACGTGGTTTCCTCGGTGCCGATCCAGCGCATCGTGGAGAAGTGCCTAGAGGTGCGCGGCTGCAAAGTGAAGGTGACGAAGATTCCAATCCCCGTCGCGTTCGGGGCGGCTTTCGAAGGCGAGCGTGTTCGCAAGGAGCAGACGCGCATCGAATTCGGCGGCAACCGCGCGCCGGCTTTCGAATTCGTCACGACGCGCGACCTGGCCGATGTGGAAGACGGACGGATCTCAGTAGTTGGGTCAGAGATCGAAGACGTGGCCGAGGGCGCGGCGCTGCCGCTGGGCATCTGGGTGGAAGTCGCCGGGCGAAAGATGCAGTCCGATTTCGAGCCGATTCTCGAACGCCAGATTCATCACATGATCAACGGCGCCGAGGGCATCTGGCATATGGGCCAGCGGGACATCAACTGGATTCGCATCAGCAAGTCCGCGCACGAGCGGGGCTTCGGGATTCGGCACCTCGGCGAGATCATTCGCGCCAAGTTCCTGAACGACTATCCGGCCATTGTCGACAAAGTCCAGGTTACGCTGTTCACGAATCTCCCGGACGTGGAGAGCCGGATCGCCGAAGCCCGGCAGACCTACCGCGCGCGCAACCAGCGCATGGAATCGTTGACCGACGACAGCGTCGACACGTTCTACTCATGCCTGCTGTGCCAGAGCTTCGCGCCGAGTCACGTTTGCGTGATTACTCCCGAGCGCCTGGGCCTGTGCGGCGCCTACAACTGGCTGGATGGCAAAGCGGCCTATGAGATCGACCCCACCGGTCCGAACCAGCCGCTGGTCAAAGGCGAATGCATCGATCCCGTGCGCGGGCAGTGGGAGAACATTAACAAGTACGTTTACGCCAACTCCAAGCAGACGATCGAGTCCTTCAATGCGTATTCGCTGCTCGAACACCCGATGACGAGTTGCGGCTGCTTCGAGGCGATCGTCGCGTTGCTGCCGGATTGCAATGGGGTCATGGTGGTCAATCGCGAATACATCGGCGACACGCCCGCGGGGATGCGGTTTTCCGCGCTGGCCAACATGACCGGCGGCGGGCAGCAGGTGCCAGGTTTTATCGGTGTCGGCAAAGCCTATGTGACGAGCCGCAAATTCATTGCCGCCGAAGGCGGCCACCGGCGGATCGTCTGGATGCCGAAGGAGCTGAAGGAGACTCTGCGCGAGGAATTGAATTCCATCGGACAGAGGCTTGGAATCGAGGACTTCGTCGACCTGATCGCGGATGAGACGGCCGGAACCGATCCGGCAGCGGTTCGAGCGTACATGGAGGAACGGCATCACCCCGCATTGGAAATGTGGGAAATTACCAGCCCGTCGCCTGAAGCGGCAGCAGTGGACGCGGCGAACTCCAACATCGTACAGATCGCGCAGACGGACGGTGCGGAGTCCGGTCAGACGCATCCTCAGGTGGAAGCCGCCGTCGCCTTAGCGGAGCCCCCTAAGGGACCACCTCCCGTGGTACTGAAATCGCGCGTCGCCGCCGCTCCTGAAAATGGGCTTCAGCACGCGGCGGAGCCGCCTCGCGTAGTCAGCGCACCGGCGGAGCCCCTGCCGGTAGCGTCGGATGGAATCGAAGAGATTATCTCGGTTCTCGAACGACTGCGCCACGCGACACCGCTCACCAGCGTGCAGCCAGGCATGAACCCGCAGCAACAAATGGCCGCGCTCCAGGCCTCCACCGCCCTGCATCTGCTGCACGCCGGCGCCAACATGCTCTTGATGCAAAGCGGCGTTTTTGCGCAAGCGATCGTCGCCGCTCCGCCTCCCAGTGAACCCTCGGCATCGGCCGCGATGCCAGTGGCATCCACCGCGTCCGCTGTTGTCTCCGCGCCCCCGGCGCCGTCTGTGCCTTCCATCCCGCCTAAGCCGGAAGCGCCCAAGCCTAGGGACAACCGTCGCACTTCGGCAGCGATCATCATGCCTGCGACGTTCAGCGTAGCGGTGGAGAAAGCCAATGTCCCCATCCGCAAGGTCACGCTCGGCGGGAGCGGCACGCGCACTTCAGCCGTCACCATCGGTGGCGCGGAGGTACTGCCGTTCCGCCACTTCGAGGGCAACACGGGCCATCGTCCCGTTATCGCCATGGAGGTGTTCGACCAGGCGCCGAAGAGTTATCCCGATAGCCTGCGCCAAGCGTACGGCGATCTATTGAAGGATCCGGCCGGCATGGCCCGCTATTGCGTAGACAAGTTGGGCGCCGAGGTGATTAGCGTACGATTGCTCGGCACGCATCCGGACAATGGCGACAGCAGTCCGGAGGCTGCGGCCGACCTGGTCAAGGACGTCCTCAAAGCGGTCGGCGTGCCGCTCATCATCACGGGCCCAAATCATTTTCAGAAGAACAACGCCGTCTTGAAACACATAGCGGCTGCCTTCCCGGGTGAAAACCTGCTTTTGAACTGGGTGGAATCGGACAACTACAAAACGCTCGCCGCAGCCGCCATGGGCTATAACCACTGCCTCGTCGCGCAGACTCCCATCGACGTGAACATGTGCAAGCAGCTAAATATACTGCTCACGAATATGGGCATGCCGGCAGAGAAGATCGTGGCCGATCCGATGACGGGCGCAATCGGCTACGGCCTTGAGTACACGTATTCGGTGATGGAGCGTATCCGCACATCGGCCTTCGTGGGTGACCCGATGCTGGCCATGCCCATGATCTCAATGCCGGGCTACGAGGTGGCCCGCACGAAGGAGAGCCGCGCATCGCGCGTGGACTTCCCGCTCTGGGGTCCGGAACAGGAGCGAGGCGCGCTGCTCGAGATCGCAACGGCGATGAGTTTCCTCAACGCCGGCGCGGATTTGGTCGTGTTGTACCACCCGCTGGCCGCGCGGAGCATCAGGCGGAAGATCGACGAAATGACGTGCATGCAATGAGGAGACCGGCACTATGGCGCTGACGGGTTTGCAGATCTTCAAGCTCCTGCCGAAGACGAACTGCGGCGAGTGCGGCATCCCCACGTGCATGGCGTTCGCGATGAAGCTTGCCGCCAAGAACGCGGATCTTGCGGCGTGCCCCTATGCGTCCGAGGAGGCGAAGAAGACTGTCGGGCGGGCGAGCAAGCCGCCGATTCGCCTGGTGAAGATCGGGCCGTCGAATCGCGAGGTTGCGGTGGGCAACGAGACGGTCATGTTCCGGCATGAAAAGACCTTCGTACATCCCACGGCCATAGCCATTGCCTTCGGCGACGACGAGCCCATCTCGGATGCGTGTCATCGAATCGCAGAAGCGCGCGAGTATTGTCTCGATCGCGTAGGCGAGAAGCTCCGGCTCGATCTGATCCTGGTGGACAATTTCAGCGAAGAGGTGGCGCCCTTCGCGGCGCTGGTCAAGACCGTTGCCGGCGCCACCGGCATGGGGATCATCCTGAGGAGCGCCAATCCCGCGGCGCTCGAGGCTGGACTCAAGATTCTCGAAGGCCAGCGGCCGCTGATCCACGCGGCGACGCCGGCGAACGCCGAAGTAATGGCCGCTTTGGCGCTGAAGTACAACGCGCCCCTGGTGGCACGGGCCGCAACTTTGGATGAGCTGGCCGCGCTTACTACAAAGTTGGCCGGCCTGGGTGTGAAGGATCTAGTGCTTGACTTGCCGGCCGACAATGCCGCCGCTACCCTGCAAAACAACACCATCATTCGCAAAGCGGCGCTGAAGAGCGTTTACGAACCGCTGGGCTACCCGATCCTCAATTTCGCCACGGGACAGGACGCGGCGGAGGTTGTCGCCAACGCGTGCACGTATATGTGCAAGTACGCGTCGATCCTGGTGCTCGAACGGATGCAGTTCGAGCTGCTCCTCCCGTTGATGATGTTGCGGCAGAATATCTACACCGATCCGCAGAAACCGATTCAGGTGGAGCCCAAGCTGTACGCGATTGGAGATCCCGGTCCGGATTCGGTAGTTCTGGCAACGACGAATTTCTCTCTCACCTACTTCCTCATTTCCGGCGAGATCGAGAATTCGGGCGTGCCCGCGCACCTCGTGATTGTGGAGAGCGAGGGCATGAGTGTGCTGACAGCTTGGGCGGCGGGCAAATTCACTGGCGGCAAGATAGGCGCGGCAGTGAAGGCGAGCGGCATCGAGAGTCAACTGAACCGCAGGCGTCTCATCATTCCCGGATACGTTTCGCAGATCAGCGGCGAGATCGAAGAGTCTCTTCCCGGTTGGGAAGTTCTCGTCGGTCCGGGCGAAGCGGCAGACCTCGGTCCATTCCTGAAGAGGCAGGCCGCGCGGTAGCATCATGCCCTCCGTTCGTTTCCTGCCGGTGGACCTCACGGTTGAAGTCCCGCTCGATTCGCTCATCCATGAAGCGGCGATCCGGGCTGGTCTCCACGCGCTCGAACTTCCATGCGGCGGATTGGGCACGTGCGGGCAATGCCTGGTGGAATTGCCGGAGGAGGCGGACCGGCTGGTTCTGGCCTGCCAGACGCGCGTCACGAAAGATCTGATCGTACGCCTCACCGAAAACGCGAATCTCGCGATGCGCGTGGTCGGCGACAGTCATTTCCTGGTCAACGAAGATCTGTTGCCTGACGCGGGAAGCCTTTCACCGCTTTCCAAATCGCTGCGCTTAAGCGTGCCTCCCGCCTCCATCGAGGAACACTACAGCGACTGGAGCAGTCTGGTTCGCGAGATCACACGCGTCGAGGGCGCGCAACAGATCCACGCGCCGCTTGCGGTGCTGCGCGACGTGGCGGCGAGCCTGCGCGCGCAGGACGGCAAGGTCACCGTTGCGCTCGAGGAGCGTGGAACGACATTGCACGTCAGGTCGATTCATGCCGGCCACGCCGCGGCGAGAATGCTGGGCCTGGCCATCGACATAGGAACGACCACTATAGCCGTGCAGTTGGTGGACCTCGACAGCGGCGGTGTGCTGGCGACGAGGGCCTCGTACAACTCGCAGATCCGGCGCGGAGCCGATGTGATCAGCCGCATCGATTACGCGCGCAACGACGAACGCCTCGCGGAACTTCGCGCCATGGTGCTGGAAACGATCAATGGCTTGATCGAGGATTTGACCAGCGCTGTCCAGGCTAATTCGAACGAAATCCAGAGCGCATTTGTCGCGGGCAATACTACGATGATTCATCTGTTGCTGGGCCTCTCGCCCCAGCACATTCGGGAAGCGCCGTACGTCCCCACGGTGAACCCGGTGCCGGTCCTGACTGCGCAAGAAGTTGGGCTGGCCATCGATCCGGAAGCGGTGGTCGAATGCGCGCCAGGCGTGGGCAGCTATGTCGGCGGCGATATTACTGCCGGGCTGTTATGCACCGATTTCGCCGTCAACCACGACGAGATTCACCTCTTCCTCGACATCGGCACGAACGGCGAAATCGTGATTGGGAACGCCGACTGGATGGTGGCGTGCGCCTGCTCGGCTGGCCCGGCTTTTGAGGGCTCCGGCATACGATGCGGAATGCGTGCCACCGATGGAGCGATCGAACATGTTGAACTGGGCTCTGGCGAGGAGCCGGTGCGCTACAAAGTAATCGGGAGCGGGGCGCCCGCGGGCATTTGCGGGTCGGGGCTGATTTGCCTTCTCGGTGAGTTGTTCAAACGCGGCATCGTCGACCAGTCCGGACGGCTCAACTCCGACGCGTGCCCAGAACGCATCGTTCGCAAAGAGAACCGTCTGGCGTTTGTCCTCGAATCGGGATCGCACACCGTCAGCGGCGAGGACCTGACGATCACCGAGGCGGATATCGAGAACCTCGTGCGGACGAAGGCAGCGATCTATGCGGCCTGTACCTTGATTCTCGAAAGCGTGGGGCTCGATTGGTCAGCCATCTCGCGGGTATATATCGCAGGCGGGTTTGGCCGCTATCTTCAGGTTGCGGACGCGGTACTGATTGGCATGCTGCCCGATCTGCCGCACGGGCGATTCCGCTATATAGGGAACTCCGCATTGACCGGGGCCTATATTGCCCTGCTCTCACGCGAGCACCGTCAGAAACTCGCAGGCATCGCAGCCCGCATGACTTACATGGATTTGAGTTCCGATCCTCGTTACATGGACAGCTACGTGAAAGCGATGTTCCTTCCACACACGGATATGGAGCAGTTCCCGACCGTTGCGAGGATGTTGAGAGACAGAAAGAGGCACGGAGAATGAAGAGTCTTCTTGAACGGATTGCGCAGGGTGAAGTCCTTATCTCAGACGGCGCGATGGGGACATTCCTGCACGCGAAAGGATTGCAGGCCGGAGAGTGCCCCGAGTCCTGGTGCGTTTCGCATCCTGACGTGGTGCAATCGATCGCCGCGGCCTACCTCGAGGCTGGTTCCGACATCGTCGAAACCAACTCGTTCGGGGGCAGCGCCTTTAAGCTGAAGCCCTATGGTGAAGGCGCGCGAGTAGTCGAGTTCAATCGCGCGGCAGCGGCGCTCGCCAAGGCAGCCATAGGCGGTAAAGGCTACGTCGCGGCGTCGGTGGGCCCTACTGGTCATATCGTCGAGGAAGAAGGCGGCGACACGACGATTGAAGAGTTGTACGCAGCATTCCGGGAGCAGGTGGTCGCACTGGCGGAAGGCGGCGCGGACGCCATCTGCATCGAGACGATGTCGTCTGTATCGGAAGCAGTTCAGGCGATCAAAGCCGCGAAAGAAAATACCAATCTCCCCGTGATCTGCACGTTCACTTTCGAACCGGGCGCGAAAGGGTTCCGAACGATGATGGGCACGAAACCTGAGCGCGCGGCCCGCGAAGCCGTTGCCGCCGGAGCTGACATCATCGGAGCCAATTGTGGCAATGGGATCGCCAACATGATCGAGATCACGAAACAGATGCGGGCAGCGGCGCCAGGCACGCCAATTCTCATTCACGCCAATGCTGGCGCCCCCGAGGTCGAGAACGGCAAGACGGTCTTCAAAGAAACACCGGAATATATGGCCTCTCGCGTAAAGGAGCTGGTCGAAGCCGGCGCGAATATTATCGGCGGCTGCTGCGGAACAACCCCGGCCCACATTGCCGCAATGGCCCAGGCGGTAGGTCAACGAGTTTGAGTGTTTGTGAGTTGTGCGGAGCCCGGGTCTTGGGAGCGAAGAACGCAATAGAGCATGTTCCTCGGATCGGCAGGACGTGCCGATCCGCGCCGGCCAGAAGAAACAGTTGCAGGGGGCGGGTGCCCACCTGGCCGCCGATCATGTGGATGCCGGGTGATATCTCCATGTCCGACCTACCAATCGAGAATCGCACCGTCGGGGGCGCGGACCGTCGTCGAGTGCATCACCTCCTGCTGGAAAGGATGCCGGGCCGCGGCGTTTTCATCCACTTCCACGCCGAGTCCCGGAGCATCGCAAGGCAGCCAATAGCCGTCCTTCGTCTTCAGGTCGTGACGAACCACATCCCAGCGCCAAGGCACATCGGTGAGCATGTCTTCCTGGATCAGGAAGTTTGGAGTGCTCAGAGCAAAATGTAACGCGGCGGCGTTCGCTACTGGACCGAGCGGATTGTGCGGAGCCACGCCCATCGACCACGCCTCGGCCATCGATGCAATCTTCTTCGCCTCCAAAAGTCCGCCACAATGACACAAGTCGGGCTGGATCACGTGGCAGGCCTGCCGCTCGAACAAGGGCCGGAACTGGTGCCGCGTAACCAGGCGTTCGCCCGTTGCGATGGGCACGGGGCTGAGCCGCCGAACCTCGGCCATCACTTCGAAGTTGTCGGGCGGTACGGGCTCCTCCACGAAGTACGGACGGTACGGCGCCAGCACGCGACAGAACTCCAGACCATTGGCGAGCGAATGACGACCGTGGCAGTCGATCATAATGTCCACTGAATCGCCCACAGCCGTCCGTATTGCGGCCATGGCCTTGTCAGTGTAGCGGTAGGCGGCAATGCCGTTCAGAACTTCCGTGGGTGGCGTGATCAGCACCTTTAGGGCCGTGTAGCCCCGGGCCACCACTTCGCGCGCGCGATCGGCGAAGACGCTCGGATCTTCGCCGTATTGCGATTCGTAGACGGCCCGCATGTCGCCGCCGCCCAGATGCGTGTACATGCGAACCCGGTCTCGCACCGCTCCGCCGAGCAGCCGGTAGACAGGCTGATTCAGCCACTTGCCGAGTATGTCCCAACAGGCCTGTTCGATGCCCGAGATCGCGGACATGCCGATGACGCCGAGGCGCCAGAACGACTGCCTGTACATCTTCTGGTAGAGGAATTCGATACGTGTGGGATCTTCGCCGACTACCATTGGCGCGAAGTCTTCCACGGCTCCAACGACGCCCCGCGTCTTCCATTCGAGCGAGGCCTCGCCCCAGCCATGCAGGCCGGCCTGATCGGTTTCCACCTTCACGAAGATCCAGTTGCGCATCTCCGCGTTGACAATGACAGTCTTTAGGGCCGTGATCTTCATTGGCCTGGTCCTAGAAGCGCGGCTGGTCTCCCTTGATGCTCATGCCGCCATCCACCTTGACGTTGCTCCCGCTCACATAGCTGGCCTGGTCCGAGGCCAGAAAGACGACCACGTTCACTACCTCTTCAATCGTGCCGACGCGTCCGCGCGGCTGCACGGCGTCGAAGGCGCGGCGCGTGCGCTCCGGGTCGGCTTGGGCCGCGACAAATTCATGCAGCATTGGCGAGTCGATCGTGCCCGGCGAAACGGCATTGACGCGAATGCCCTCGGCTGCGTGATCGATGGCCATGGCACGGGCGAGCGAAATCAGCGCCCCTTTGGTTGCCGAGTACGCCGCCAGGCCGGGGAAGCCGTTTACGCCGGTGATGGAGGCTATAAGGATGATCGATCCTCCGCCCGAGTGTCGCATCATCGGCACCACCAGCCTCGATGCCAGGTACGCGCCTTTCACATTTACGGAAAACACTCGGTCCCATTCTCGTTCGGTGGTCTGGTCGATTGTTCCAACCGGCATGATGCCCGCGCAGTGCACGAGAATGTCCGGAGTGCCATGCGCCTTGACAAGTGCCGTCAGCGCCTGCTCAATTGCCGCTGCGCTACTGACATCGGCGGGCAGCGCCAAGGCCATACCTCCCGCACTGCGCACCTCGTCGACTACCTTTTGAACGGCACGTTCGTCGAGGTCGAGAACTCCTACGGCAGCGCCTTCCGAGGCGAACCGCAACGCGATCCCCCGACCGATGCCGTTCCCACCGCCGGTGACTAGAGCGACCTTTCCGGAAAGCATGTTCATAGATTGCATGATTCCACTTCAGCGGGCATCCGCGCTCAGGCCCCTGGCGGCCGTTGTATTCGCCAGCCCGGTCGTCTCATCGTCGGCAAGCTTTTTGCCACGTTCGAATTCCGCTTCCGCTTCAAGCGTTCTGCCCAGCCGCCGATAGGTCCTGGCGAGAAAGAAACTGGCCTGTTTCGAAGCCGGGTTCGACGCTATAGCGGTTTTCAGTAAGGCCAACGCCTGCGGAAACTGCCCCAGTTGAAAATGCAGCCGCCCTAACTCGAACTGAGCGGCGGGGTCCTTCGGACGAAGCTTAGCGGCACTCTCCAGGTGCGGCCGTGCGTCGGCGTACTGTTGCAGTTCTGCAAGCAACGCGCCCAGCGCGAAGGCCGAATCAAAGGATTGACGATCGACCTCAACTGCCCGCTTCCACACTCGAACGGCCTCGTCCAGGTTGCGTTGCTTGAAATACGTAGCGCCAAGATAGAAATACGCGTCGCCGCGAGCCGGATCCAATTCGACTATGACTTCATGTGTGGCTGCACCGTCTGGTTCGTTTGGAAATTCACCCCCGAGACGAATGGCAAGAATCTCGAGGAGATCGAACAGAAGTGGAAACAGTGAACGCGCAGGCGTCCGCCGCGCCTCGAAGCTCTTCCAAGGCCGTGAGTGGCGCATTTCAATGGCTTAAGCTGCGACGGCAACCTTTCGGCTCCCAGTCTGAAACGAAGGCGAGAGTGCCCCGGGACACCTCAGGAGCCGTCAGCTAAAATCGTGTAGTAGTGCGGGAGATCATGTCCGCCAAGCCCCGCAACGGCTTGCCGAACTTCGTTGGCTGTTGACGAGGCAGACAGCGGGCGGCCGAATGAGATCACGACTGGATGCCTCAATTTACGCGGCCTTTTCCAAAAGAATCGTCCGCCGTTGAAGCTGAACACGCTCTCCCAGAGCCCGCCCAAGTGAACCGGGACAACAGGAACGTCAAGACCGTGAACGATCGCTTCGAGTCCACGCTTAAACGGGAGCAGTTGTCCTGTCCGGCTGATGGAGCCCTCGGCGAAAATGCAGAGGATGTGACCACGCGCCAATTCGGTGCGGGAGCGTTCGATCGCTTCCGCGGCGCTGTGATGGCCAGTCCAGATAGGGATTACATGCGCAAACCGGAGACATCGGGTCAGCAAGTTGTGGTCATAGTAAGGCTTCCAAACCAGGAAGCGAACCACAGGCCGAACGCAAGCGCCGATCAGGAATGCGTCCAGGTACGTGAGGTGATTGGAAACGAGCAGCGCCGGCCCGCGCGAAGGGATGTGTTGTCTCCCAAGCACGCGAATCCGGAACAATGGCCGCGCTACGAGGCGGAAAGCGAACCTGACCAGCAGGTCGGAAAGCCGTGGATCGTTCACTTGCTCGACATTTTCAGTCGCTGTTTCAGCGCGATTCGCTCGCATTCCGTTCTCGTCCCTTCTAAGATCACCGTAACCGAATCTGCCGGCAGCGCATCCATCGCCGCCGCGATGATTGCTTTCGGGACGGGAATGAATCCGAGCTTGCAGGCGAATGCCTGAACGGATCGAGCCAAGGTGATGGTCTCAAATTCAAGGTAGAGGTCGGTCCCCATCTGGCGGGCACGCCAGTAGGCGTTGAGCGCCCACATGATGCCGTGATCGTGAAAGGGCTCAAGGAAGTCGGTTCGTCCTTGCACCCCGCTGTCGGACTCGCGAATCTCGGTTGACTTCAAATGAACCCGGAATTCGGGTACTCCGAGAGAATTCGTGGCGGCGGCGTGGTCGATGCGCGCTTTGACCTGGAACGAGTAATGCTGCAGAAACACGGAGGCAAAGCGGAATGCGTTGTGGAGCCCGAGAACTGCATCGTAAGTAACATCCTGTCCGCCGCCATTGCCATCTCTCTTAGCCTTCCATTCAAAGACCAGTGGCCGGTAAAACCGATCGTAGAGGTCATAGTTCTTCAGCACCGACTCCAACTCCGGGAGAGTTGCGCCGCGAATGCGAATGGCTCCGATCCAGTGGATCACCGTGCCGTTCTGTCCTGCGAGTTTCTGGTTCAGGGCGGCGTCGCTGATGTTCCACCGGACCAATTTGCCGGCAGCGAGATCGGCCGCCGCCTCTCTCGCCGCGGAAGCCGGGACCCACGACAATGCTCCTGAATCGAAGCGTTGGGGCATCCCCCGTTCCGCGCGCGCGACATAGTCCTGGTAATCGTGAAGGACCTTCGGATCCAAGACAGTAGTGCAGCGCGCAGCGAGGCAAATGCCGCTGATTCCAATCGCCACCAGGACAGAGTTCAGAAAGGCGTTCATCGGTGGAGCGCCGCCATAGTCCGAATGAATTCCCGATTACCCATCAGCTTGCCGACGCGTGGCTCCACTCGCAGATACATGAGGTAATCGCATCGTTCCCCAACGGCCTTCCAACCCCACTCGAATGCCTTCGAAAGGTCACCGCTTGCGTAGTGGACAGAGGCGAAGTAAAACGCCGGGACATAGCGGGTGCGTGACATCTCCTCCAACCGTTTCAACTCCTGCCTGGCCTCCGCGGTGTTTCCGGCCTCTGCATAGACGCCCGCAAGCGATGCTACCGAAGCCGGGCTATTACTCGAGAACGCCGCCGCGCGTTTGTACTCCTCGATGGCCTGGTCGAACATGCCCTTTTGTTGGTACGCCATGCCGAGCGTCTGGTGGGCAAGAGGAAGACTGGGATCGCTTTCGGTCACAGAGCGAAACTGCTCGATGGCCTGGTCGTACTGCCGCGAGTAATAGAGGCACCAGCCGACCCCAATGTTGATGCTGGGAGATAAGGGTTCGAGTTGGAGCGCCTGCCTCATCTGTTCGGAAGCGCTCGCGAGGTCGCCCGCGGCCATGAAGTAGTGGCTGTACCAGTGACGGGCGGTGGCGGAGCTCGGGTTCAATTCCAACGCGCGTGAAAACTCCCGCCCGGCGCCCGGCAGATCCCAGTCGTAAGACAGCATTACGTAGGCGAGGGAGGTGTGCCCATCGGCGAGGTTCGGGTCCAACTCGAGAGCCTTCAGCGCGGCGGATTTGGCCTTCGGCATGGCCTGGTTTGGAGGTATGCCGTCGGTTCCGATGGACCCAAGAACGGAGTAGGAGTCCGCCAGACCGCTATAAGCCAGCGCGTAAGTGGGATCGGCCGCGATTGCCTGTTGAAAGTACTGTACGGCGCGCCTCAGCCCGTCCTCCGTCCTTCTGTTCCAGAAATACCGACCGCGCAGATACGCGTCCAGCGCCTCCGGCCTAACCGGGTGTAACTGCCTGAAGCGCTCTCTGTCCTGGGCCGAGATGCTGACCTGGATCTCGCCCGCGATAGCCTCCGCGACCGTCGATTCCAGAGCCAGAATGTCGCTTGCGTCTCGCCGATAGCTGTTCGCCCAGTGTACGGCCCGCGTCTGGGGATCGATCAACTGCACGTCGATCCGTATGCGCCCGCCCGAGCGGAAGATCGCTCCGGTCAGCACTCGCTTCACTGACCGGTTTCGGAGGATTGCGTTCCACTGATCGGCGTCTTTCTGTCCGCCTCCCTCAGAGGCGAGTGATATGACGCTGAGGCTGCGGAGATTTGCCAGGCGTGTGATCAGTACCTGGGTCATCCCTTCGGCGAAGTAGTCCTGCGCAACGTCCTGGTCCATACTGCGGAAGGGCAGGACCGCCAATGCGATAGGTGGCGCCGCCGCGGTCCGAAACTGGCGCGGGTCGAAATCGCTAAACATGAATCGAGCGACCGCGAGGATACCCGCCAGAATTGCAAAGCCGGCCAGCAGAATCCACTTAGCCGCGGGTCTCGAATTGGATTTTTGCGGTGTTACCGTTTCCGCATGTCCCCCGCCTGCAGCTTCGAGCGGGCCGAGGGCGGGGAAGTTCTGGTTTGCGGCATCGGCTGGCACCGATGTGACAGGGCGAACAGGGGCAACGAACCGGTAACCTCGTTTGGGAATCGTTTCGATGTAAGTGGCTTCATCGCCCATGTCTCCTAGCGTTTTCCGGAGCAGGGAGATGTTGCGTGTGAGGGCGCCTTCTTCAACGAAGGTGTCGGGCCAAACCGCTTTCATCAGGTCGCTCTTGTCCACCATTCGGCCCGCACTGCGAACCAGCACGAGCAAGGTGCTCACGACCTTAGGCGGAAGCGAGATCAGCTCGTCGCCCCGCCGAAGCAGTCGTTCGTCCGTGTCAATGCGATACGGCCCGAACTCGTATCCCTCAATCTCCGGGGGCGGCATGGGTTCTACTCCCCGAGTTGAACCGTCTTCAGATGAGCACGAGGCTATCACAGGTGATTAGGGGTGAAAAGCCAGGCATCAGAGTTTCATCAGGTATTCGTCATCCTTTGCGCAGGACTTCCACGCACTCCCGGGGGCACACTCGGCTCGTCTGGAGAGGGAAATTTGGCGGTCACCGTTTCGGCCCCCCCCAGCCGCAAATCAAATGGAACCCGCCGTCATTGGCGTTGCTCGACAAGGAGTCTCACATGGTGTTCTTTCCGAAGTCAGCCATCTTGAAGCGATTCGCTCTGGCGACGTTTCTACTAGCGGCATCGGCAGTAATATGGCCGGCGAGTTCGTTCGCCGACAACCCGCATACGGTTACGGTCATGACCCGTAACATGGATGCGGGTACGGACCTGAACTACATCCTCGCGGCGACGGACCAAACGTCGCTTTTCGCCGGGACCGCGGCGACTCTCGCCGAGGTCAAGGCCAGCGGCATTCCAGCCCGGGCCGCTCGACTCGCCGATGAGATCGCGACCCACAAACCGGACCTGATCGCTCTCCAGGAAGTTACGCTGTGGCGGACAGGCCCGTTCATGCAGCCGCCCGCGACGGAGGTGCTCTACGATCAACTCGATCTGCTGACGGCGGAATTGGCCAAGAGAAAGCTGCATTATGGCGTCGTCGCCATCCAGTCGCTCTTGGACGCCGAAGCTCCGGTACCTACCGAAGGAATCGACTTGAGGATGACGGATCGGAATGTGATCCTGGCGCGTATCGACTTGCCCCGATCTCAATTCAAGGTATCCAATGTGCAAACGCACGTTTTCAGTACGATCTTTGAATTCGGAAGCCCTCTGCTCGGCGAATTTGTCGAGCCCACCGGATGGATATCGGTGGATGTCTCAATCTTCAAAACGAACATTCGTTTCGTGAATACCCATCTTGAGACCACCGGCGTGCCTGGGGGCGCACAGATTCAGGAGGCGCAAGTGGGTGAACTGCTCACGGCGCTCGCCTCCAGTGAGATGCCGGTCGTGCTCGCCGGCGATTTCAACGCCAATGCGGAGCCGGGCCCGGAACACACCGGCGCAGTTGAAGCGATAGTTGCGGCTGGCTATTCAGACGCATGGGATAAGGCGCATCCGGCACGTCCGGGCTACACTTGGCCGCTCTTCGGCGAGGACCAGGCCAGCGGGCCTACCACCCCCAACGAGCGGATCGACCTGATCTTCGTCGGCGGAACTGCTTCTCCGTGGTTCAACAGGGATCTCCGCGTACTTTCCGCGGAACGGACCGGCGTAACGTCGCCTTGGGCTTCCGACCATGCAGGCGTTGTCGCAAACGTTTGGGTCAAATAGAACGTTCGCACGTCGACTTGTCGCTTGGCGGAGGGGATGTCGTGCTGCGCGAGTCCCCCTTCCGCAATCTCATGCATGCCCGCTCGCCCGCGGTGATGGTACTCGTGTCACTCGAATGCAGGTCGGATTCGCCGATCCACTATTGCTCGTCAAACGCCGGAACCCGAGGCAGGCCCATCGTGCTGCGTTCGGCTGACTAAGGAGATTCGGTATGAGAAGCGTTTTTGCCAGAATCGGTGGGCTTGCTGTGGTCGCGTTCGGCCTCGGACTCTTCCGCGCGGACGCTTCGGCAGAGCCGGCGGATATCCAGTGGAATGAACTAGCAACTTTGATCGTCGGCCATCACGTTTCGATTCCGCTCGCAGGGGGAGTCGTTGTCGAAGGGGACGCCCTGAGCGTGAGAGACCAGGCCCTAATGCTCGACATCGGAAGGACGTCCGATTCAAGGCAGTACCCCAAGGGTCAAACTGCCATCCCACGCGCGTCCATAACTGAGGTTCGGCTTGTAGAGCACCGTGGATCAGGCGGCCGGATTCTGGGCACGGTTGTCGGTGCGCTGGTCGGGATGGTGGTGGGCGGTGAAATCGCAGTCCATGGAACGAATTCGGAGGCTGCGGCGATATCGACCTTTACGGCATCCGCCGTCGCGTGCACGGTGGGTGGGTATTACGCCGGGAGTGGTGCGGACCGGCATTCGAAGTGGTTTCGAATTGCACCGCAGGCGGCGGGCTCGGGGATGCCGGCTGGTGGCAATCGCAAGTTGTCTGAAGTGCCTGCGGGCGATGCGCGCTAACAGGGCGAGAGGAGATGCAGTCATGCGGAAGATGAATGTCTTTTTTCTGGTACTGGTGCTTGTTTCGTTGACCGGATGCGCAGGCGTTGTTTCGTTGCATCCGCTCGCAACCCCAGACGACAGACGGGTCACCTTCGATCCGGCTCTCGTGGGCACATGGGAGGTGGTCGACGCCAACCCCGATGGAGTACGAATGAGGTACGTCGTCGTCAGCGCTCCGCCCGGTTACGTAGTGACCGCTGGTCCCAATCAGGAAAGGTGCACGATGCAACTCCTGAAGGTAGGAGATCGGCGGCTATTGGATGTGTATTTCCCGAATGACGGCCCTCTTGTACCAGTGCATGTGTTCTACAAACTCCGGCTGGAAAAGGACGCCGCCTGGTTGGCCGAAATGGAGAGCGATTGGCTCATGGAGCAGATTAAGGCCAGCGGGAGCGTACGGCACGAACTGCTGAACGAGGAGGTGCCTCTGAGTCAGGGTGTCAAGAGGATTCTCTTGACTGCGTCAACCGGCGAACTGCAAAGCGGCTTCTTGCCGTACGCCGCCGACGACCGATCATTCATCGAGGAAATCGAACTGAAGCGAATCAAGTGAACCGCTGAACAAGTAATTGGTTTGCATGCCCGCAAACGAACGGGATCTTGAGGTGATTATGTCTCGTGTAGCAGCGAAATTGGCTCTTTGGTGGGTTGTAGCGAACACGCTCGCATGCGGATTCGTCATCGCTGCCACCTCGGTCCCCCTGCTAGCACTGATGCTCCGCCATCCGAAAGCAATAACGGAGGCCTTGTGAAGCCAATTCGCCGACTCACAGTATTCGTTCTGATCGCGGTCATTTCGGGCAGTTGCTCGTTTAAGAGGATCGCCGTGAACAAACTGGGCAACGCGCTGGCATCCAGCGGCACTACTTTCGAGGGCGACGACGATCCGGACCTCGTGGGAGAATCGCTGCCGTTTGCTCTGAAGCTGATGGAGAGCCTGCTGGCAGAATCGCCCCGGCATTCCGGACTGCTGCTCGCCACCGTGAGCGGGTTTACCGAGTATTCGTACGCGTTCGTCGGTCAGCGGGCCGAACGCGCCTTCACCGAGAACGTGGAGGAAAGCAATGTGCTACGTGGCCGCTCGCGCCGGTTGTATCTCCGCGCCCGGGCTTACGGCATGCGTGCCCTGGAGGTGCGGTATCCGGGCTTCGGCGCTTCGCTCGAAAACGATCCGAGGGCCGCTCTGGCACGTGTCCGCAAGCGCGACGTGGCGGTGCTCTACTGGACGGCCGCCGCTCACGGACTTGCTATCTCGTCGTCCAAAGACGACCCGGAGATGATTGCGCAGTTGCCCGTCGTGGAGTCGTTCATCCGGCGCGCGATGGAACTCGACGAAGGATGGAATGAAGGCGCCCTGCCGGAGTTCCTGATCACGATTGAATCGGCGCGCAACGGTCTGAAGGCCGAGGAGCGGCAAGCCCGGATTGAAGCCTATTATCAGCGCGCACTCGCGCTTTCCGATGGGCGGCGTGCCAGCCTATTCGTCTCGTACGCCGAGAACTCATCCATACCGGCTCAGAATAGAGCCCGGTTTCAGGAGATGCTCGAGCGCGCGTTACGCATCGATCCCGACCAGCATCCCGAAACACGGCTTGCCAACTTGCTTGCGCAGCGCAGGGCGCGCTGGCTGCTGGGCCGGATCGATGACCTGTTCCTGGAACAATCCGCCGCGGCGGGAAAGGAGAACTGAGATGTTGCGATGGATGATGAGCATGTTGTTGTTGGGATGTCTGAGCCCGGTTCTGCCCGAGACAGTGATCAAGATGGGGACGCTTGCTCCCGAGGGCTCACCCTGGCATCAGACTCTTCAGTTGATGGGCGAGCGCTGGCGCAAAGCCTCCGGCGGCCAGGTGCGGCTGGTTATATACGCCGGAGGAGTGCTTGGCGATGAGCCGGACATGGTGAACAAAATGCGCATCGGACAGATCCAGGCGGTGGCTCTTTCCGGCGCCGGCATGTCCACCATCGAGCCCGGCGTGATGGCCCTCCAGATTCCGATGATGTTCGATTCCTACGAAGAACTGGACTACGTGCGGGACCGTGTGGCGCCGCGCCTGGAAAAGATGATCGAAGCCCGCGGATATCTGATCTTGAACTGGGGCGACGCGGGATGGGTGCATTTCTTTGCGACTCGGCCGGCCACCCGCCTGCAAGAGATCCGCAACATGAAGCTGTTTACCTGGGCCGGGGACAGCGACACGCTCGAGCTTTATAAGTCGAACGGATTTCGCGCGGTGCCCTTGGCCGCGACGGACATTCTCCCAGGGCTGCAGACAGGGCTTATTGAGGCTGTGCCGACCACGCCGCTCTATGCTCTTCTGAACCAGAGCTTCGGGCTCGCGCGCAACATGATCGATGTGAAGTGGGCGCCGTTGGTGGGCGCCACGGTGATCACTCGGAAAATGTGGGACTCTCTGTCACCAGACCAGCGGAGCAGCATGATGAGTGCTGCCCGAGAAGCGGGCGTGAGCTTGCGCGGCGGCATCCGGAAGATGGGGGACGAGGCCATTGTCAGCATGCAGAAACGCAGGCTGCAGGTGATCCATGTGGATGCCGCAACCGTTTCGGAGTGGCGCAGAGAGGCGGAGGCCGTATATCCGAAAATACGCGGCCGCCAAGTCCCTGCCGATTTGTTCGATGAGGTCCGGCGTCTCCGCGACGAGTACCGCTCGAACGCCGGAGGAGGCCGAAAATGAACGCCGTTGCGCCGGCGGCGAGAGGCTTTTCTTTCGAGGTCCGCAACAGGTTGAATGTGCCTAAAAACCTGGTCCCCGCGGCGGCTCTCACGCTGATGGCGCTGCTTCCGATCACCGAGATGCTCTCCCGCCAGTGGAGACTGCCAGGCATCCCTGGTTCGACCGTTATCGTGCAGCACCTCACCCTTTGGATTGCGTTTATCGGAGCTGCCTTGGCAGCCCGGTCGGACCGTCTGCTGGCGCTCTCGGCCAATACCTTTCTGCCGGAACGATGGGGGCCTGGCGTGCGCATCTTCGTTTCCGCCGTTGGCGCGGCGATTGCGCTCTGCCTGGCTTGGGCGGGTGCCAAGTTCGTCAATGCGGAACGGTTGGATGCCAGCATGTTGGTGCCCGGTCTCCCGCGCTGGGTCGCGCAATCCGCCATGCCAGTCGGGTTCCTGGCGGTTGCGCTCGGCATAGTCTGGCACGCCGCGCCGCAACGCCGGGGCCGGCTGCTGGCAGCTATCGGCCTGTGTGTTCCATGCGTGATCTGTTTCATGTCCGCACCCCACAGCGGATTGGTATTGACTACGGGAATCGGAGTCATCCTGGTCGCGGCGCTTCTGGGTCTCCCGATTTTCGCAACGCTGGGCGGCATCGCACTCATGCTCTTCTGGAACGCGGGAGTGCCGGTTGCGGCCGTGCCCGTGGAGACTTACCGCCTCGTCGCCTCACCTGTCCTGCCCTCCATCCCGCTGTTCACGTTTGCCGGGTACTTGCTGGTTGAGGGCGGAGCGAGCCGCCGCCTGCTGCGCGTCTATCAGGCGCTGCTGGGATGGATGCCAGGCGGACTGGCCATCACAACCGCCGTGGTCTGTGCGATCTTCACTTGGGCCGGTTCAGGCGTGACGATTCTGGCAATGGGTGGCCTGCTCTTGCCCATGCTGGTCAAAGCCCGCTACCCCGAGAACTTCTCCATGGGGCTCATCAATGCTTCGGGATCGCTTGGGTTGCTGTTTCCGCCGAGTCTGCCGGTGATTCTCTATGGCGTCTACGCACGCACGCCGATCGATCAATTGTTTGTAGGTGGATTCCTTCCCGGATTGTTGATGGTCGTTCTCGTATCGGCGTGGGGTGTATACCAGGGCGGCAGAAACCACGCAGCGCGCACCAGGTTTTCCGGCCGTGAGGCCCTCGGCGCGGTGTGGGCCGCGAAGTGGGAACTGGCTATCCCCGCGATCGTGCTGATAGGACTATTCGGAGGTTTCGGCACCCTGGTGGAAGCAGGTGCGATCACGGTTGTGTATGCGTTCATCGTCGAATGCCTGCTCTACAAGGGCTTGTCCGCGCGAGACGATTACGCAAGAGTGGCAAAGGAGTGCGTCACGGTCGTCGGAGGCGTGCTCCTGATTGTGGGTGTCGCGGTGGGATTCACAAACTACCTTGTGGACGCGCAGTTGCCCGCCTTGCTCATCGCCTGGACACAGACGCATATCCACTCCAAGTACGTGTTCCTGCTGCTGCTGAATCTCGTTCTTCTGCTCAAAGGCTCCTTCATGGATGTCTTCTCCGCGATCATCGTCGCCGTGCCGCTGATCACGCCGATCGCAGCAAGCTTCGGGATTGAGCCGGTCCAGCTCGGCGTTATCTTCTTATCGAACCTGGAACTGGGATATCTCACCCCTCCGGTCGGCATGAACCTGTGCCTATCCGCGTATCGCTTTCAACGGCCCATGGCGAGTATCTATCGCGCGACCTTGCCGTTTTATCTGATTCTGTTCGCCGGCGTTCTGCTGATCACGTACGTCCCCTGGATCACCATGGCGCCGGTCCGCTGGCTCGCGGGAAAGTGATCGGATGCTGCGCGCACAAACCGGCTGGAACGTAGGAACTGGCCTGACCATGCGAATCGAAACAGGAGCAGGCTTTCGTCGTGCACTTCAGTGCAGGGTAGTGCACTCGATCATGAAGAAAATCTTGGAACCGGCCCTATTGCTCACGTGTCTTGCGTTTGCACTGCTGGGTCGTTCAAACCCAGGCGCGCTCGACAAGAGGTGCCGCGAGTGCATTCGGAGAGGATTAGCAGACGCACTGCAACCCGCTGAGGGCGTGGACACCATCCAGCACTACCGGCTCGAGCCCGGCGGCGCGATAATAGACACTCGCACCGACCAGGTCGCGTTCAGACTCGAGGCCGTGCTTCCCGAGACAGCGTTGCTGGGGATTTCAGTACCGGATGCATCGGGCCATCGAGACATCATTGTATATAAAATTATCCGCGGAAGATCGATGTAAGTCGTTGATAATAAATAACATACTTGGCGGAAGCTCGTGGGGGTCGAACCCACCGATGGCGTATTGGGCCATCCGCCGGTTTTGAAGACCGGGCCCGGCACCGGCCGGAGAGAGCTTCCGTGTTGAGTGTAAACCAACGGCCAGGCTATCATCCTCATGACCCGGTTACGAACCTGCCTGCCGCCGCAATAGGTGCGGACCGGTCCTCGGAAGGAAGAGAGATGGCGGAAAGAAGTCAAGCTCCAGAGCCTTGGATGTCGGGCACCCTCAACGACGTTCATCCCGTGATGGCCGCGCTGTTGTACTCGTTTCAACACGCGCGCGCGGATCTGGCGGCGTGGACCGAGGACCTCTCCGCCGAAGATCTCTCGCGGAGCGTGCTCGGCCTTGCGCCTGTCTGCTTCCATATCAAGCACATTGCCGGCAGCGTGGACCGGCTCCTCACCTATGCTCGCGGCGAACAACTCAGCGCGGCTCAGATGTCGGCGCTTCGAGATGAGGCCGCGACCGGTTTGAGCCGTGACGAGCTACTGAAAGCACTGGATGGCGAATTGGAACGGGCGGAATCCGCAGTTCGAGGACTCGACCCCGAGCGTCTCGTCGAGATCCGCGAAATCGGCCGCAAACGCATTCCCGTGCCGCTCGCCACCCTGCTCGTCCATATCGCCGAGCATACGCAAAGGCACGTCGGCGAGGCGATCGTCACGGCCAAAGCCGTGCGCCACTGCCGCTAACCGGCCCCCGCTTGCGGGCGCGCACGCCAGATCACCGGCCCAGGACTTCTCGTACCTTCGCCGCCAGTGCCGACGGCGTGAATGGCTTTGCCAGCAGTTGGGACCTGGCTTCCCGAACCGGCGCTGGCGAACCGCTCGTCTTCGGTATAGCCCGAGATGAACAGAACCCTGATGGACGGCTGCAGGACGCGCAGCCTCTTCGCCAATTCCGTCCCGGACATTCCGGGCATCACCACGTCGGTGAGCAGAAGGTCGATCCGATATTCGCAGCTCTCGGCGGCCTTCAGGGCACTCACGCCAGATTCGGCTTGGAGCACCGAGTAGCCCAGGCTTTTCAGGATCGTCAGCGTGAGTAGTCGCACGTCGGCACGGTCTTCCACGAGAAGTATCGTGCCGTGGCCCGCATCGGCCTTTGTCGAAATCTCCTCCTCCAGCGTGGCGGCGCCGGCCACGGCGGGCAATAGTGATTTGGAACGTCGTTCCTGCGCCTGGCGTACTCTCGACTTCCACCCAGCCATTGCTCTGTTGAACGATTCCGTACACAGTGGCCAGGCCCAGCCCGGTTCCAACACCCCTTGGCTTCGTCGTGAAGAACGGCTCGAAGATGTGACGCTTGGTCTCCGCGTCCATGCCGACGCCAGTATCGGCTACGGCCAGCACCACAAACTCGCCTGGGCGCGCGTCGATGGTGCGCGCGGCCTGCTCCTCGCTCAGGCGGACGCTGTTTGTGGCGATGATGAGATCTCCACCTTCGGGCATCGCATCCCTGGCGTTGACGGCCAGATTCATCAGCACCTGATGGAGTTGAGTCGGGTCCGCGAGAACGCTCGGTTGCTCCGGGTCAAGCCGCGGTTGAATCCGTATATGATCGCCGATCAACCGGCTGAGAAGAGACTTGGCCTCCGTCACGAGTTCGTTCAAATCGACCCTTTGCGGGGAAAACACCTGCCTGCGGCTGAACGTCAGCAATTGCCGGGTCAGCTTTGACGCCTGGTCGCCCGCCTTGCGTATGTACGAAATGTCCCTTCGAACCGGATCGCCTTCGGCGAGCGAAGACAAGAGCAGGTCGCAGTAGCCGTTGATCACCGTGAGGTTATTGTTGAAGTCGTGCGCGACGCCGCCAGCGAGCCGCCCGACGCTCTCCATCTTCTGAGCCTGCAGGAACTGCTCCTCCATGCGGGCGCGCTCTTCCTCGGCTGTCTTCCGCTGCGTGACGTCGACAAAGAAGACAAACGTGGACCGTTCCCCTTCGAACAGTGTCGGGACCGCCGAGACTTCCACGTGAAGCGTGGACCCGTCCGCGCGCACAAATCGCTCCTCGATGAGCGGACAAGCGCCCCCCGCATCGAGAATTCGGATCCGTTCCCAGATCATCTCGCGGTCGTCGGAATGGAGGAAGCTGTTTATGTTCCTGCCGGCGAGTGCATTGAGCGAAGTGAACCCAAGCATCTCCAGGCCCTTCGCATTCATATAGCGGACGATCCCGGCCTTGTGGATGTACATGCCGACAGGAGCATTCTCCACGAGATGCCGGTAGCGTTCCTCGCTGTAGCGGAGCGCCTCTTCAGCAGCCTTTCGTCCCGACTCTTCGTCCAGGCGTCCTAGTGCATAGGAGATGTCAGCCGCCACCTCTTCAATCAGCCGCACCTCGCGCTCATTGAAAAATGCGAGTTCGCCGCGAGTAGAGAACGAATCCGAATTCACATCGGCCTCCGTGCTGGATGGGTGCGGTAATCGACGATCGTAGCCCCATTTGCCTCGCTCTCTCTCGCCAAGGCGCCTGCCCAGGATCGGTCTCAAAGTCGTCCACAACGGTCACCGTGCAAGTGCGAAGCGACCTTCCCGTGGCGCCTTGGCCGAACTCGTCCGGCCCCGCCGAGAGAGGAATGCCGGCTGCGTACTCCTGTGCCGCACCCGCAGTTGCGACAGGCTGCACGCGACCAGTCGCGTTCTCCAATCGGACGATCATCGCAAGTGGAAAGCCGCCCTCCTGAACAGCGGCGTTACAGACGGCGTTGAACATCTCCTGTTGGTTCGCCGCGTGCAACAGTGCCTGGTTGCACTGGCTGAGCACGGCATACAGACGGTTAGCGTTCTCAAGTTGCTGTTTCGCGACATTCCGCTGCGTAATGTCGCGGATGATCGCCTGATAATAGCTTTTACCTTCCACCGCGATCGTCAGTTCGCTGATCTCCACGGGGAAACTGCGTCCATCTCTCCGTGCGTGGACCGTTTCGAACACCGATGAAGGCTGTTCGCGGACCTGCCGCCAGCGCTCCTCGAAACTGCCCAAGCTCTCCTTTGCTCGCAGGGCTTCGATGCTCATCCCCAACAGTTCGTCACGCGAATAGCCGTACATCTCCACGGCATGCTCGTTCGTCTCCACGATGCGGCCGTTCTCGTCTACCAGCAGGATCGCGTCGTTGGCCGATCGGCTGAGGAGGTTGTAATGTGTCGCAAGCGCCTGCTTCTCCAGCTCCGCGCTTTGCCGCGCTTCGTCGTGTCTCCGCTCCTGAAGCCGCCACAGATACGCGGCCGCTATTCCCGCCGCCAAGAGCAAAGCCACGACCGCCATTGCGATCGGCTGTGCCCTGTCGCGCATCGGTTTGTCGATGGCTTCCAATGGAATCTGCGTGATGACCAGCCATTGAGAATCCGGTATGGAGCAAACTGCGGCGACCACCTGTTTCCCCTGCCGGTCGTTGCCGCGAACCAGCCCACTCCCCCCGTGCAGCGCGGCTACTGCGATGGCCTCGCGCTTGTTGAGGCCGACGCCTGTCCGTGAACCTGTATTGCTCTTGGAGTCTCTGTTGTCGAGATACAGAGCCTCTTCTCCGTTTCGCCGAACCAGCAGAGTTTCGCCGACTCGACGCGGCCCGGGCCAGCGGTCCACCATGGGGAACAGGTGTTCCTCTGGGTCTATGGCGAAGGAAAGCATCCCAAAAAGCTTGGTGTCCCCAGGCAGCTGTAACGGCACGTTCAGGCCGAGGTGGTACTCTCCACCTCCTTCCGAGTGGAGATCGCGCAGCATCACCTTCTTCGTCGCAGCGACTTCCTCCAGGATTTTCTCGAAATGCGCGGTGTTGCCAAAGAGACTCCCTTGCCGCAGTACCTCTTTCCCATTCGAGTCGATCAGGACGGCGTTCGCGTAACCGTAGACCTCAAGGAACTTCGCCATCCAATTCAGCATCTCCCGCTTCTTGCCGGCTCCGGCGCGGCCAACGATAACGGAGTGCATGGAGCGAAGCAAAGCCGGCTCGGCCGTAATCACTCGACCGTCGGCCTGGCGCTCAAGTCGCCATTCGACGATTTGCTCCGCCTTCAGGTCGGCGATGACTTGCAGTTCGGTTGCGACCTCGCGCTCGACTGCCTCCCGCTGGATGGAATAGAAGCGATATCCACCGAAGCCGATGGCGATCACCAGGATGGCGAAAATCGCCAGGAGCGACCGGTTGGTGAGTCTGTTCGTGAGCTCCTCGGTCATTACACGCTCCTCCGCCATGCTGAGTATATATCGCAATCCGGGTCGGAAACTCCCCGATTCTAAATCAGGCGCGATTCCAACGAGCGCAGCACACGCTCGACGCTCTCATGAGGCGATTCGAGGTCAGTGCGGCACTCGACTTCGGGATTCTCCGGCGGTTCGTAGGGGTCGTCGATTCCGGTGAACGCAGGGATTTCCCCGTTGCGCGCCTTCCTGTAAAGTCCTTTCACGTCTCTTTGTTCGCATACGGCCAGCGGCGCGTTGACGTACACTTCCACGAAATCGCCAATCATCCTCCGTACCTCCTCGCGGATCGCTCGGTACGGAGAGATGGCGCAAACGATCACCACCACGCCGTTGCGTGTCAACAAGTCAGCCACGAACCCGATGCGCCGGATGTTTTCGTCGCGGTCCTCCTTGCTGAAGCCCAGCCCCTTGCACAGGTTGCGCCGGACTGTGTCGCCGTCGAGCAACTCTACCTTGTGACCCATCGCCCAGAGACGGTCGTAGAGCGCTTGGCCCAGCGTGGACTTGCCGGCCGAGCTCAATCCGGTGAGCCATACAGTCATGCCCCGGCGTCCCGCGGTGGGGGCGATGGGGCGCGTCTCTCCGCCTTCCTCCGCGCTCTCGATCATGGCCGCGCCGAGCGTGAGGTTCGTGCCTGTATCGATGAGAATGAAGCCGCCCGTCGCGCGGTTTGTCGAATAGGCGTCGCAGAAAATGGGGCGGTGCGTCTCGAATTCCACGGTGCCGATTTCATTCAGCCGCAACTGCTCGCAGGGCTGCTCGTCGAGCGTCTCGACATCCAGCCGGGATACCATCCTGACGGCCTCGGCGCAGACCGTTTGCGTCGTGTGCTTGATCAGGTACGCGGTCTGGAGAACGAGAGGGCGCTCCGACATCCACACCACCCGAGCGCGGATCCTCCGCGCGGCGATGGGCGGTCGCGCAGGGTCTACCAGCATGTCCCCGCGTCCGACGTCTACATGATCGTCGAGCGTTGCCGAAACGGCCATGGGCGCGAAGGCGCGCACCAGATTGCCATCGCGCGACGGAAGAGAATGCACGCGCGCGAGCTTGCGCGAAGGCAGCACCAGCAACTCGTCGCCGGGGCGGACTTCTCCAGACGCGATCTGCCCCGCGTAAGCGCGGTGTCCGCTCGCGTCCCGAATTACGTACTGCACCGGGAGCCGGAAAGCTTCGCGCTCGCGGCCTGCGTCCGGCGGCGCCGACTCCAGATACTCGAGCAGGCTCGGTCCGGAGTACCACGGCATCCGCGTGCTGCGTTCGACGACGTTGTCTCCCGCCAGCGCGCTGAGTGGAATGAAATCGATCTCGCACGGTCCCAGCCGCCGGGAGAATTCCAGGAACGACGCCCGAATCGCCTCGAAAGTCTCCTCCCGGAAGTCCACCATGTCCATCTTGTTCACGGCGAGGACCACGCGCCGGATCCCCAACAGATATGAGATCGCCGCATGACGCCGCGTTTGCGGCAGGACGCCTTTGCGGGCGTCGCTCAGGATGACCGCCAGACTGGCCGTCGATGCGCCCGTCGCCATGTTGCGCGTGTATTGCTCATGTCCTGGAGTGTCCGCGATGATGAAGCGGCGCTTGGGAGTCGAGAAGTAGCGGTATGCGACGTCGATTGTGATGCCCTGTTCGCGCTCGGCGCGCAATCCATCGGTGATGAAGGCCAACTCCAGACCGTCGCGCGAAATCCGGCGGACAGCTTCTATCTGGTCTTCGTACAGGTTCTTGCTGTCATGCAGCAGGCGGCCGATCAGCGTCGATTTGCCGTCATCCACGCTACCGGCGGTTGTGAATCTCAGCAGGTCCTGCGTTGGTGCTTCGAGCGCCATCTCTAGAAATACCCCTCACGCTTCTTCAACTCCATCGAGCCTTCCTGGTCGTGGTCGATCACACGATTCTCGCGTTCCGAACGTCGCGCGAGTTTCAATTCCTCCACGATCTCGGCAACGTTCGCCGCAGTCGACCGCAACGCGCCCGTGCAGTAGGTGCAGCCCAGCGATCGCATGCGGCACATTACCGTCGTGGGCCGCTCGCCGGGCAGCAGCGGCGGATGATGCTCCATCGGGATCAACTGTCCGTTGCGCTCCAGCACCTCGCGCTCCTTCGCGAAGTACAACGGGACCACCGGAATGCTCTCCAGTTGGATGTATTGCCAGACGTCGATCTCGGTCCAGTTCGAAAGCGGGAACACCCGCATGCTCTCGCCCTTGTCGATGCGCGAGTTATACAAGTTCCACAACTCAGGACGCTGATTCTTCGGATCCCACTGTCCAAGGGCATCCCGGAAGGAGTAGACGCGCTCCTTGGCGCGTGACTTTTCTTCTTCGCGCCGCGCGCCGCCAAATGCCGCGTCAAAACCGCCTTCGGACAGGGCATCGAGCAGCGCTCGCGTCTTCAGCGCCGCGCAACACTTCTGCGTGCCAAGCCGGAAAGGATTCGCGCCATCAGCGAGCGCCCGCGTGTTCTTGTGGACGATCAGCTTCAGGCCCAGTTCCGCGCACGTCCGGTCCCGGAATTCGATCATCTCTCCGAACTTGTAGGAAGTGTCAACGTGCAGCAACGGGAACGGAGGCTTGGCGGGATAGAACGCCTTGAGCGCCAGCCGCAGCATGACCGACGAGTCCTTGCCGATGGAGTACAGCATCACCGGCCGCGAGAACTCCGCCGCTACCTCGCGCAGAATGTGTATGCTCTCCGCTTCGAGCATCCTCAAATACGAAAGACGGTCTTCCACTTCAAATCGCTTTCTGCAGACCCTGCCAGGCGAGGAGTACGCCCAACAACGCCGCCCAAGATAAAATGATGGCGCGCAGCGGCCGTGCTTGAAAGCGGCCCGCGAGTTGCGCTCCCGCCACCGCGCCAAGCACGCCTCCCAACAGCAGCTTGACTAGAACTCCGGAGTCCCAATTTCCTGCCGCCATATGCATCCCTCCGGCGCACGCCGAAACCACGAGCCCGAATAGCAGATCCGTGCCTACGACCTTGGCCGGCTCCAGATTGGTCCGGTTGAACAGAAGCACGGTGCCGAGCGCGCCCGCTCCCGCCGAGGAGAACCCGACTTCAAGTCCGATCGGGAAGCTGAACAACGGCAGCCATCCTTCCCGCTTTTCGATCCTCTCTGGAGAAGTCCAAGAGCGCAGCAGACTGTAGCCCGCCGTCGCGCAAACTGTCGCTCCAACGAGAACCAACAGCCATGGCCCGGCTTTACCCGCTGCGAACTCTCTCAATAGCAGCGGCCCGGCGATCGCCCCCGGTACGCCTCCGGCCAGCAGCAACAGCAACGTTCGCCCGTGAACCTGCCGGCGCGCGGTAAACACCCCCGCGGACAGGACCTTCACGCAGGTGGAAAACAGCAGCGCCGTTCCGACGCTCGGCCCGGGGGCCATATGGAAAACCAGGATGAGTAACGGAGCCGTCAGGACACCGCCGCCGACGCCCGTCACGCCGATCGCCAGACCGATCAGAAGTCCCGCGAGAGTCAGCATGCCGCGTCCCAAACGCAGCCGCGACCGTGCACTGTGGCGCACGCTTCAGCGTGCCGTGCCGCACTCGTGCCGGCATTCTTCCCGCCTCCAAACGGAATCGCGATGCGCAGCATCTCCGCCCCGAAACGGAGCCTCGACCTTCGGTGCGTGGCGACTTTCTGCGGACCGGTTTCAATCGGTCCTTCCGCGAACGCTGCGCGCTGAGCCCCGCGCAGGCTGAAGGCCTGCCCCACCACGCTCCCGCCGGGACTTTCGAGGGGGCGGTTGCATCGGCGTCTCAATGCTCTTGCCAGCTAATCCGAGTGGCGATGCCCAGCGTCTCAACATACTTCCAGACGCCAGTCTATCGTCCGCGACGGCCCGGCCCGCATTCACTCAGCCAGCAGGCGCTCCACCAACTCCTGGGTCTCCTTCACCAGACGCCGGTGTTCCTCGGGATTGGCCGGCCCCGCGAAGCCGGCATGCACGGCGCGGACGCGCCCGTCGCGTCCCAGGAAGAACGTCGTCGGGAAGGCGCCAAAGCTCTGAATCTGAGGCAGCTTCCGTTCGACCTCGCCATCCTCCGTCGTGCCTGCCAGGAGGATCGTGTAAGGCAAACTATGACGCCGCGCGAAGGCCCGCAACTGTTCGCGATCGCGTTCCACTTCGCCGGTATACTCAAAGCCCAGCGCCACCACTTCCAGCCCCTTGGCATGGAACCGGCGATAGAGGTCCGCCAAGACCGGCGCCTCGTCGTGGCAGTTCGGGCACCAGCTTCCCGTCAGGGTGACCAGCATTACTTTGTTGCGGAAGCGCTCGTCTGTGTTGGCCACCCACTTGCCGTCGAGATCCTGGAAGCGGAACGCGAACGGAACCGTCGGGTCTTTCACGCTCGTGAAGCGCGACGGATCGGGCGGCTGCGGAATACCGAGCGCCGCGGCCTTGTCCGCCTTGACCGCGGTGAAGCGCGATCTTCCATTGATCGATCCGGACAGCGTGCCGTCCGGTTCGACGGAAATCTCCAGAAGCGTCGCGCGAATACCGTCAAAATGGCTCAAAACGACGTGGTTTTGAGTGATTTTTCCCGCTAAAACGCCAAAATCGCCATCGATTCGCTGCACGGTCCCGGTCACTTCGGAGCCCGACTGTCGAAACACCGCTTCCATCACGTTCCCTCGCGATGCTGTGTCGACTTTCAGAATCCAGTGACCGGCCAGACTCGCTTCCGTCTTGCCCGGGTCCGCGCTCGGTTGATAAGGTCGCGCCTCGAAAGTGCGCTTGATCAGACCGGCTCGGGTGCGCCGCACATACTCGCCCTGCCACGCTCCGTCTTTCCACTCGGCCGTCAGGTCCGAATCGAAGAAGTCCCAGCGCAGGTGCAGCTTGCCGCCTTCGAGCGACCCTTTCGTCGACCAGATCCGGTTGTCGCCGTCGAGCAATGCGCCCTTTAGGTTGTCCGCCGCTCCCTGGAACTCCATCCGGAACGGCACTTTCAATGGGGCCACCGAGACGGAGGCGTCCCACAGTCCGGTGGGCGTGGTCTGCGCCGCGAGAGGGGCGAGGAGAGCAAAGGCGAAGAAGTATGTCCGCATTCTTACCTACTTTATCGATGATTTCCCGGCCTGGAAAGGATCCTCGGGCCAGGCGTGCCGCGGATAACGCCGCGAAAGCTCTTTGCGCAGTTGAGGATACAGCCGCTCCCAGAAGCCCGCGAGATCCTGCGTAGTTTGCACCGGGCGCTGGCTCGGAGCGAGCAGATGTACCACCAGGTTCACCTGGCCGCGCGCGATGCGCGGCGTGTCGCGCAGCCCGAAGAAGTCCTGCAAGCGCGAGCCGACCCACGGCGTCTGCCCCTCGGCATAGTGAACGCGCGCCTGCCTCCCGGAGGGCAGTCGAATGCGCTCGGGAGCGACTTCGTCCAACTGCCTTTGCGCGCCCGCTCCCAGCGATTCCACCAACTGCCGTAAGAACGCCCCGTGCCCCGTCGCCTGCTCCAGTTCACGAAGGCTCGCCAGGCCGTAGCAGGCCTTGCGCAATGCCGACTCGATCACTGCATCGTCGATCGGCCGCAGCGGCGCATGTTCGGACGCGAACGCGACGCGAGCGCGCAGTTCCGCCAGCGCTTCCATGTCCGTAAAGCGGTGCAGCCCCGATTCCATCGCCTTGCGCACGAGCAGCTCCGCGGCTTGCTCGGCGTCGGGCTGGCCGCCGCGCGACTCGTCGATCACCAGGTCGCAGTAGAGCAGGGAACTGACGCGGTCCACGCGCTCGGTGGCCCGGTTCCACTCCACCGACTCGCGGTCCGTCACGAGTTCGGAGAATTCGTCCAGCAACCAGTCCGGCTCGATGGCGCAGACCAGGCGGGCGATCGGCGCGCCGAGGTCGGGCCGCTCTTCGATTTCGGCCAGGACCAGAAGATCGGCATGTTGCACGGAGCTGTTCTTCGCCTGCTGCACAGCGACCCCGCCCACCATGCGTAACTCCAGGCTTTTGCGCCGAAAAGCAACGCGGTCGGGGAAAGCCCTCATCAGGGCCCGGCGCAGACCCACGGCATCGCCGCCGGAACGCGGCCGGACCAGCCGGCGCAGTTGTTGCTCGACCTGTCGCAGGCGCGACTCGGGCCGCCGCTCGACGATCAATTCCAGGTCGTTCGGCGAGTCGTGCGGAGGCGTGTCGGGCAGACGTTCGCCCGTGCTGAGTGCGGCGGCAGCGATGCAACCTTCCGCGCCCGCGCCTAGTTCTTCGGCCGCGAAGACCAGCGCGGCCAGGCGGGGATGCAGCGGTAGCGCGGCCATCTTGCGGCCGAGCGGCGTGATGCGGCCGTTTTCATCCACCGCGCGCAGACGCCGCAGCAGTTCTTCGGCTTTCGCGATGGCCTCTTCGGGAGGTGCGTCGAGCCAGTCCAGCTCCAGCGGATTTGCGACTCCGGCCACGTGCAGATCCAGGCAGAGCTGCGTGATCTCGCGGCGCAGGATCTCGGGCTCGTCGTGTTCGGGACGGCGTAGGAAATCGTCTTGCGAGTAGAGACGAATCACCTTGCCCGGCGCCGTGCGGCCCGCGCGGCCGGCGCGTTGCGTGGCGGAGGAGCGCGCGATCCGCTGCACCTCCACGCGAGGCAGTCCTGTCCAGGGCGAGTCCTTCGCCACGCGCTGCAGCCCGCTATCGATCACGGCGCGGACCCCCTCGATGGTCACCGAACTCTCGGCTACATTCGTTGACAGGATGATTTTGCGTTGGGCGGCGGTCTGAATCGCGCGGTCCTGCTCCTCGGGCGTCAGGTCGCCATATAGCGGAGCCAGCAGCAGGTTCTTGCGCGAGGCGAGATTCGACAGGGCGCGTTGCGCGCGGCGGATCTCGAACGCTCCAGGCAGGAAGACGAGTATGTCTCCCTCTGCTTGCGATTTCAGCAAGCTCTCCACGGCTTCAAGAACCAGTTCTTCCAGCGGGGCCGCCGAGTGCGGTGTGTATTCGACCTCCAACGGGAACAGGCGCCCATCGCTGCGCAGGATCGGGCAGCCGCCAAGCGCGGCCGCGACTGGGATGTCGTCCGGATTCGCAGTTGATTCTGGAAAGCCTCCCCGTGACAGCGTCGCCGACATCACCACGAGTCGCAATTCTGGCCGCGTCGTCTTCTGCAAACGCCGCAGCAGCGCCAGCGCGAGGTCGCCTTCGAGGTGGCGCTCGTGAAACTCGTCGAGCATTACCACCCCGACGCCCTTCAACTCGGGGTCGCTCAGCAAACGGCGCGTCAGTACCCCTTCAGTGAGGAACCGCAACCGCGTATTCGGCCCGGAGAACTGCTCGAACCGCACCTGGTAGCCGACCGTCTCGCCGAGGTTCTCTCCCATTTCGCTCGCCACGCGGCGCGCGGCCAGGCGTGCGGCGATGCGGCGCGGTTGCAGCACCAGCACTTCGCCGAATCCCGCTGCGAGCAGGGCTGGAGGAACGCGCGTCGTCTTGCCCGCGCCCGGCGGCGCTTCAATCACCAGATTGGGCGTGCGGCGGAGCGATGCGACGATCTCGGGGAGTAGGGAATCGACGGGGAGGACCAGCACTCGAAAGCTCTCACTCCAGGATAGACTGGCAGCTTATAGGCAGCGACGGCGCGCCCGCGTGGTGGGGCGGACCCCCATAAGCGCTAAGTTAAGCATTGATATGTATTCACCTTTCGCTTACTCTGATGGCAGAGGGCGAAAGCATGGATAACGCGGCGGATGAGAGTTGGGAGTTGTTGCTGAATTTGTTGCCTGCGGGTTGGGAGCAACAAGCGATACTGTGCGGGGCGGTGGAGCGTTTGCGCGGTTTCCGCTCGGCGGGCGATCTATTGCGCGTGCTGTTGCTGCATGTGGGCAAGGGCTATTCGCTGCGGGAGACCGCCGTGCGAGCGCGCCGCTCGGGGCTGGTGGACGTCTCCGATGTGGCGTTATTGCTGCGCTTGCGCAAGGCGCAGCACTGGTGGCGACAAATGTGCCTGGGGCTGTTGCGGGAGAGCGGGTGGAGCCTGGGGGCCGATCCGCGCCAGTGGAATGTACGAGCCGTGGACGGCACGCTGGTGCGCGAACCGGGCCGGACTGGCACTCAGTGGCGCATCCACTATAGCTTGCGGTTGCCGGATTTGGAGTGCGATGCATTCGAGATCACCGCGGCGCGGGGGGCCGGGACGGGCGAGAAGTTGGAGCGCTTGGCGGTCGCGCCGGGGGACCTGATCTTGGCCGACCGCGGCTTCTGCCGACCGGCCGGGGTGGCTGCGGTGGCCCGCCAGGATGGCGCGTTGATCGTGCGCCTGCACAGTTCCAGCCTGCCGCTGCGTCACGCCGACGGGCGGCCCTTTGTGATCGTGGAGCAGATCCGCTCGCTCGCGCAAGCGGGCCAGATCGGGGAGTGGAGCGTCCAGGTCCAGAGTGCGGAGGGAGTGATTGAGGGCCGCGTGTGTGCCTTGCGCAAAAGCGAGCAGGACGCCGCGCGGGCCACGCGCCGGGTGGTGCGTAAAGCGCAGAAGAACGGCAAAACAACGCGCCCCGCGACCTTGGAGTTAGCCTGCTACGTGCTGGTGTTCACGACCGTCCCGGCCAGCGATCTCAGTGCCGCCGAAGTGCTGGAGTTGTATCGCAGCCGGTGGCAAATCGAACTCGCTTTCAAGCGCCTCAAGGGGGACGGTCCGCGGCCGACGCCCACGTCGGCCTCCGCCGGCCTTGATCTCACGCGGCCTTGCTAGACCTACCCTGAGCGGGTCCAGGGGGACCCGCGCGGACCTGGGGGTCCGCCCCACTTTGGGCTCGGAGGTTGGAACTAAACTAAGAGTTCATGGCAAACTCCTCTTCATCTCTTTGCACTGTGCAGCCCCCGAAGAGGCTGCTCTTCGGCCCGGGCCCCTCTCCCGTCCACCCGCGCGTTTACGCGGCCATGGCGCAGCCGATCGTCGGCCACCTCGATCCATACTTCTTCGAAGTGAACGAGCAGATCCGCCAGTCCCTGCAACTCTGCTGGGGCACGCGGAATGAGTTCACCATGGTGCTCTCCGGCACTGGCAGCGCCGGGATGGAAGCGGCCGTCGCCAATTTCGTCGAGCCGGGCGCCAGGTTTGCAGTCTTCGTGAACGGCTACTTCGGCGAGCGCCTGAGCGAGATGGGGCGGCGGCATGGCGCGAACCTGATCCGCTTCGAGAAGCCCTGGGGTGAGGTCTTCTCCAACACCGAGGCCGCCGAGCTGATTCATCGCGAGCGGCCGGACGTTGTCGCGTTCGTGAACGCGGAGACTTCCACTGGCGCTTATCAGGACGGCACGGTGATCGCCCTAGCCGCGCGCGAAGTGGGAGCGCTGAGCATCGCCGATTGCGTCACCAGCCTGGGCGGCATGCCCATCGGCCTGGACGCGATGGGCGTGGACGTGGCCTACTCCGGGACGCAGAAAGCCTTGGGGTGCCCTCCGGGACTCGCGCCTATCACGTGCTCGCCGCGCGCCGTCGAATGGCTGCGGGCGCGCAAGTCCACGCCGGTGACCTGGTACCTCGACTTGAAGCTCCTGCTCGATTACTACGAGAAGGCGCACCGCTACCACCACACCGCTCCGATATCGATGTTCTACGCGCTGCGCGAGGCGCTTGCGATCATTGAGGAAGAAGGCCTGGAAGCACGGTTCGCGCGTCATCGCGTCAACCACGAAGCGTTCGCCGCGGGCGTGGAGAAACTGGGCATGCCGCTGCTGGTCGCTCCGGGCATTCGCCTGTGGACGCTGAACACGCCGCGCGTGCCGGCGGGCGTGGACGAAGCGAAGGTCCGCCAGAGCCTGATGCGCAACCACGGCATCGAGATCGCGGGCGGACTCGGGCCGCTCGCAGGCAAGGTCTTCCGCATCGGAACCATGGGCTACGGCTCGACGGCGGAGAACGTGAAGCTGCTGCTGGAAGCGCTGGAAGAGGCTCTGCGCGAGCAGGGATACGCGCGCTGAGTACGACATCCGGAAGCGCCAAGTCAGGGTTTCCAAGCCGCAGCTTAAACGTGACCGCTCACGCAGTTGAAACTTCCTGAGCGCTCACGTAGAGTTGAAATCATGGACGCCAAAAAGAAGAATCCAGCCGCCGTTGCTCTCGGCCGCAAAGGTGGAAAAAAAGGTGGTCCTGCCAGAGCCGTCAAGCTCACGCCTGAACAACGTAGCGAAAGCGCCAGAAAGGCGGTTCAGGCACGTTGGGCGAAGAAGGCAAAAGTGGGCATCGGCTCCATAGCCCTGACGGGAAAAGACAAGGGCATCAAGAAATTCGGCGAGCTTAACAAAGAAGAAATGAGTGAAGCCGCTATCGCTGCCACCGTCCTCGGCACTTCCAAGAAGGCCCTGCACCTGTGCTTGAAACAGATCAAGGAAGCCAAGAGCGAAAGTGAACTCCGTCGCTTGACCGAAGAGCTTCAGAAGATCGTGTTCCACAGACAGTACCGGAATGCCGAAAATTAGCAAACCGCCTCCGCCCTACTTCATGCAGCATCTGGTCGAACGTTTTCGTGAGGGCCGGATTTCGGTTTCCGATTTCGACGCATTACAGGATTGGCTGGATTCCGATCCTGACGTACCGGCCAGAGAGTGGTACAAGAGATTTCCGAAATTCACTCTGGCTGGTGAAGGCGAAGTGCCGAAGACATTTCTCGCATCGGGTATGGTCCCGCATGGCGACGAAGTCGAGTGACGGATCGCCCGTATTCTCGGGATTTGGTACTTCCAACTGGATGTCAAATGACGCGGCTGAAACGTGCGCCACATAAGCGGGCAGCGGCGAGTGCAGGACACCTCGCGCGGCGGTGATGAGAAAGGCAAAACGGTAAGGGCTTACCGTTTCTCCTTGCAAGTGATTAATTCTAATAGGGCAAAACCGCAACCCTTTCCGTTTGCCATTCGGCTGACGTTCCTCGAACGGTCTATCGCGCCGATTGCGGCCGGGGGTAAACTGAAGTTGTGCCGGACGCGGACATCCAAATAGTCTCCAACGAGGCCGGGGAACCGACGGCTGGGATCGTTCCCATCGGACTGTGGCGTGAGATCGCCTCAGAGCGGGAAACTGCCTATCTCTTGAAGTCGGAGACGATGAAGAAGCGCCTGATGGCGGCTGCGCAACGCTCGGACGGTCTGCCTCTCGATGCGGTTGTCGGGAAACTGGCGCTGTAAGAAGTCTCGAATTCGATTCCTCCGCATTTGAGGACTTGGCTTGGTGGATCGAGCAAGACCGCGCCCGGGCGCTCCGCCTCGTCCGCCTCGTCCGCGAGATTCAACGCGACTCATTTTCCGGCCTCGGCAAGCCGGAACCCCTCAAGCATGAACTCGCCGGGTGCTGGTCCAGGCGCATCGACCAAGCACATAGACTGGTCTATCAGGTCTTGCCGGACAAGATCCGAATTCTTGCTTGCAGGTACCACTATTGAGATCGAGCGCAGGAGACAGACCCGAAGGCCAAGCAACCGGGCGCTGGTGACAAGGTAACTTTCCGATAAGCGCACTTTTCGCCCGCTTCGCGAGAAACTGCGTGATCGAACCAGCGCGCTACCATAGTCGCGTGGACAGAGCACAGTGGTGTGACGTGATCGAGAATCCGCTTGCGATCACGAGTTTGTATTTATCTCCGCCCGAGTTGTCGAACGTGCGGATTATGGCTGTCTCGATGCACGAGGACGGTCCGACAGTGTTGATCAAGATCGAGTTGCCATTCTTCCCCGATAAGCCTCCTCTGCGCTGGCGGCAAAGCGGGTTCAACGCTGCAATCATGGAGCTGAGATTGTTCGGCGTTTCCGAGCTGAGGCTTGATGGTTGGACAATCAACAACGTCGCAAGAATCTCGCTTTACAGAAAAGACGCTGTGGTTTGCTGCGAAGTGGTCGGACAAAGCACAGTGATTTCTGCGCGGGGCCTAGCCGCTGATGTCGCCGGAGTGGTTGGTTATTGCCGCGCTCTTTCGGATGGCCAGTGAAGGTCATCATTTCGACGTGAGCCTGTGACCGGGGTTACTATCGTCCGCTCAAGGTCAATGCCCAGAATGCGCACTCACCGTCCACGACGGCTCGCTATATTGGATGACGTGCTGGATCGAACCTCGCTAGACGAATTATCGTTGCCGTTCGCCGATAACCTCTTCCGCGATTTCAGTGACTGGGAGGAACATGCAAAACTACTGACGGACGCCGATGGGCTGCCAATAGGTGCGTTTTGCGTCTCAATCCCGCAGCCTCGTGGTGAGCGCACTTTGGACATTCGAACCGACGAGGGCGAGATCACGGTGAGCTTCGGCTTCTGGCACGCGCACTACGGGTCGTACTTGGGCATCTCAGACGAGGAGGCTGTCTCCGAGGCGTTGGAGGACATCCACGGCATTGTGGAAGATCGCCGCGTCGTCAGGATCTCGTACAAGGGGGAGGCGTGGTCAGGGTCGAGCTTGGAGGACGCAAGCGAATCCCTATCTCCACCTCGGCAGGGGGAGACCGCTTCCGTCTATTCATGGCTCGGAACTCATGACCGCATCCTTTAGCGACTGACTCGTAGCGAGTGGGCGTTCACATCGCCGCCACAACGGAGCCATCGCTGACGACACAGGGGTTCTGTCCGATAACGGCTGTGAAACCGCGCATCTCGGAAAGTGACCCTGCGGGTGGAGTATTCACCGCCGTCAATCTGGCCAATGGACGGGAAGCGGCCTTTCATGGCACTGACTTCAAGCTTGCTTGCATGGCAGCGCTCCGCATGTGGTTGCGTGGAACCTAGATTTGAACAGTGGGTGGCCTTTTGGAGCTACCAGCGCCACTCCTGGGTGGAGAAGAGGGTCCTCCACTCATCAGCTTGGCGATCCTCCTGCGTGCAACGGGGCCAGGGTTTGTCGCTGATGCCTCTCATAGTGAAATGGTAGGGTGGCCGCCAGCCGACGAGGAAGTGGACCTTCGGTTCCGGCTCGAAGTTCTTTTGAGCGTTTTGGGGCTCGAATGTGACTTGCCAGAGATCGGGCGTCTGACAGTGCCTGGTCACATTACCAAACTCCCCTCCGACGAAGTCCGCATGAAGTCTTCCGTGCCATTGCCGCAAGAGCGCTGAAGCCGTCCATGCTGAACTCTCGTTCCAACCTCGCGTCAGCCATTCGTCTACGAAATCGCGAGGACTGAGCGCAACTGGATCTACACGCCGGACTCGGTCCCCGTCGATTAGGTAGTGCCGAACGGCTTCGCGATTATGTACTCCAGAGTCGATGCTCCGCGCTGTGAATTCAACGAGCACGTCGACCGGCGCTTTCTCTTCCATGGGATTTTGACCGATGCTTCCGACAATGTAGGTTTCTGCTCGCAGCCAAGCTTCTTCAGATTCGTCGATCAGGAGTTTAGAGCCTGCGGAGTCTATTCGCCAAACCCTGTATTGCACCGAATGCCACGTGGAGGCGCACCCCCAGTAATACCCGAGCGACATCACGAAGGGGGGACCAACCTCCTTCCCGTCCTTGAACGGCTGCAAGACGTGCACAGCTGCGATCTGTTGGGGAGCGTACTTCTGGGGAGAGTAGTCGAGTTGCTCCGACTCCCAAATTCGGTGCCAACTGCCGTTCATGCGCTTGTAAGCGTACGCCGATTCGTCGTATTGGCAGAGGATCCCGACGCCGGACGTGACGATTAGAACCCCCGCTTCAATGCTCAAATGGACGTCTCCGACGGAACCTAACAAACTTTGATCATCCCCTGCCTCCGCAACGTCCACTGCTTTGAGTCCTTCGTTGATGCGAGCCGAAAGAGCCTCCTGTTCGCCATCCTTCAGCGAGCCGAGTTGCATCTCGATCCAATCGCGCAACTGGTGCTTGGCGACCGTCAACTCCGGCGTCGCCCCGAGTGTCTCTATGTTTGCTTTGGGGTCGTGGGAATGGAGGGTCACCAGCGTCGAATGTAGAGCAGCCAACTGCGTGTCCTGAGCGAATGCAGCCGACGTCGCCCACATCGCCGCCACCACGAAACTCTGCAGCATGCATTTCATAATATCGATGTGAGGTAAAAGTAGCTTCCGCCCGAATGGTCGTCAGACCACAAACTTCGCAATGGGACCCCGGTCTAGAGTGATAAACCGCCATTGCGGAAACTGACCCTGCATGTGGAGTATCCGCCACCGCCGGTCCGGGCCAATGGACGGGAAGCGCACTTATCGCCCGCCATGCAGCCCAAACTCGCCGGAGGCATAACCGCTACTCTATGCAAATGGGCAATTCCACGGATGAGATCAACGATTGCCGGTCGTTGTTTCTGGCAGATATTCAGGAACTCGGCCGTGGCTCGCTTAAGCTTGTCGTCGCAGAAGGTCTGCCAGTCGGAGAACCGGAATCGATCATCGTGGGCGGAATGACAATCCCGAACTGCACGCGAGTAGAAACAACTGATCGGAGCCGTGTATTCGAGCTTGTCTGGGCGCATTACGTTGGATACGCGGTTCTGAACGAGTCGTATGCGTCGGTTGACGACGATGAGCAATACGAAGGATCGCGCTTCCGAGTCTATTCAAAATCGAGTTTCCTGGACTACATGTCGCATGCGACGTTCGCCTGTGATGAGCATCCCGGCCCCACGAGGCACTACTGTGTTGCGTGCGAAGATCACGTCGTTGAAGTACTGAGCGTCGATCCTCCGACGGTAACGCGGGCACAATGAACCCGATCGCGCCCGGAACAAACGAATCCGCTCCCGAAACCTACCTGCGCTCCACTTCGCACCGATTCGCCGACATCACTTTGCCAAATCCAACTATTTTCGGGCCCTCTCGCAGCGTGAACGTGGAGCCAGGGATCAAGTCCTCATAGCTCTCTTCTGGCCATTACATCAGCCGAAGTGTGACCTCCGCGGAACCGCCTGGAGCAATCTCGTCGGGCGCGTCGGCGACAAGAACGCCAAGGTAGCGCTCGGCAATGGTCGTGCCGGACATTCGTGCTTCCCGCTGCTCTGGATCGCCGACGACGACGTGGGGCATATAGTGACTGCGATTGGGCCATCGAGGATGCTCAAGGCCGGGGAGCAATGTTATAAGTGCTCGGATTGACGGTGTGTTGGTGGCCACTATGGAATCGTAGCCAATTCCGATGGGATGGGGCTGTTGCTGGCATGAAATCGCCGTTGTCTCCGATAACGGCCGTGAGACCGCGATACCGGTAACTGACTGCCCAGAGCCCTCCGGCTTGTTTACCGCGCCGCCGACCGGTACGACTCGTCCAGCAATTCAACCACGTGCATGACCTTCTGGCCCCTGCCGTGCTTGGCTACGCCCGCGCGGAGTTGCAGCATGCAACCCGGATTGGCGGTGGCGATAATTTCAGCGCCGGTTGAATTTGCGTTCTCCATCTTGCGTTCGATCAGCGCCGCGGCCATCTCGTCCTGGACCACGTTATAAACGCCCGCGCTGCCGCAACAGATTTCGCTGTAGGGCAGTTCGCACAAACGTCACGCCGGGAATCTGAGCCAGAAGCTGACGCGGCGCGTTGCGGATCTTCTGGCCGTGCAGCAGATGGCAGGAGTCCTGGTAAGTGACTCGGGCTTCGATGCGGCCGGGAGTGCGCGTCAGGCCGATGCCCGCCAGGAACTCGTTCACGTCGCGCATCTTCTTCACGAACTCGCGGGCGCGATCGGCATAAGCCGCGTCGTGCTCCAGCAGTTCGTGATACTCCTTCAGCGTCGAGCCGCAGCCGGCCGTGTTGCTGATGATGGCGTCATAGTCGCCGGGCAGCAGCGCGTCGATGTTCTTGCGAGCCAGCACGCGCGCCTGCTCGCGCTCGCCGGAATGCGCGTGCAGCGCTCCGCAGCAGGTCTGGTTCTCCGGCACATGCACTTCGCAGCCGTTGGCGGTGAGCACGCGCACAGTCGCTTCGTGCAACCGCGCGAAGAAGATGTTGGCGATGCAACCGCCGAGCAACGCCACGCGGTATCGCCGCTCGCCTTCGGCGGCGAAGACGCGGCCGTATTTCGAAAAGAACGTAGGCAGTTCGGCTGAAGGGGAGAGCGGCTCGATGCGGCCCAGCTTGCCGAATAGTTTGAGTACGCCGCAGCCTTGCACCAGTCCGCGCAGGCCGCTCTGTTCGTAAAGGTACAGCAGCACGCCGATGGTCTTCAGCCAGCGTCGGGAAGGCAGGATGCGGCCGAAGACAATGGAGCGCACCAGGCGTTCGGTGCGCGATTGCGGGATCTTCGCTTGCTGCTTGGCGACCTGAATTTCGGCGCGTGCGGCCTCGATCATGCGGCCGTAGGGCACGCCGGACGGGCACACCGTCTCGCACGCCCGGCAGGCCAGGCAAAGGTCGAGATGCAGCAGATAGGACGGCCCCATCTCCTGCTGGCCCGTGGCGACCTGCACCATCTGGTAGACGCGTCCGCGCGGCGAATCCATCTCCACGCCCAACTCGCGGTAAGTCGGGCAGGCGTTCAGGCACAGACCGCAATGGACGCACTTGTCGAGGTCGAACGACGTGGGCGCGTCCGGGATCGCGGTTCGGCAGGACCGACTGGATACCAGGGACGTGCGATTCAGAGGCGGCCATAGAGTCTCCCCCGATTCAACAGGCGCTGCGGGTCGAACAGGAGCTTTGAGCCGCTCCATGACGGCGAAGTCTTCCTGGGCGGCGGGCCACAATTCGACGGCTGCCCGCACGTCCGCGCCCGACCATTCGACCACGCGGCTCCAGGGCTTCGCCTGCGTCGCGAGCATCCAGGTTTGCAGGGTATCAACGGCGTCGAAGGCGAGGTAGGTGACACCATTGCCCGACCGCGCGACGCAGGCGCCGGGCGCCGACTTCAGCACTTCGCCGAGTTCGCTGAGCGGATGGCCGGTGCGGACGACGGAACGCGTCGCCGTCTGTCCCACCCATTCAGGAGCGAACTCCTGGACCGTGTACCAGAAGGCCGCCTCGCGTGCTCCTTCCAGCGCCGCTCCGACGCAGGCCGGCGAGTTCCCGAGCGTAGCGCGCGAGCACTGCCTCGCTGCCTCCGGCGCGTACAGCCAGCACGAATCCATCTTGCCCCGCGAGCCGTGCAGCGGCGGGATTCAGAATGTCCAACGCCGCGGGTTGCAGCACGCTGGCCAGCACACGGTTTCGTGTTGCGAGGCACTCCTCGGCGGTATCGAAGGCGAAAAGAAAAGTCCGGCTGGCCTCGGGCTGCGGCGCGAGCTTGAAATTGACGCTGGCGATGGCGGCGAGCGTGCCGAAGCTGCCAATCAGTGCCTTTTGCATGTCCAGACCCGCGACATTCTTCACGACCATGCCGCCGGTCTGGACCAGCTTGCCGTCGAGCGTCGCGAGGGTCATGCCGATCACCATGTCCCGCGCGGTTCCAAAGCAACGCCGGCGCGGGCCGCTGCAATTCGAAGCCACCACGCCGCCTACGGTTGCCGTCGCGGCGCAGGGCGGATCGAGGGGGAGCATCTGACCTTGTTCGGCGAGCGTGGCCATGAGCACGCGCCAGGGCGTTCCGGCGGCGACCCGGATGGTCAGGTCGTGGGGTTCGTATTCGAGGATGCCGCTGAGCTTGTCGAGGCGAAGTTCCACCTCGGCGTGGGGCTGCGAGCCGCCCATGGCGGATTTGCTGCCTGCGCCAGTGAGAGCGATCGAGGGACTTGCCGCCGCGCTCTCGCCCAAGGCTAGGGCGAGTTCATTCGAATCGGATGGAGATAGCGCTTCCATGTTGCAGTCAACAGGCTTTATTATCGCCGATGCTTCAGAGCTTCGGCACAGGGCCTGGCCGCATGCTGTTCACTTACGAGGCCATCTGGTGGGGCAGACGATCGGCTTGCGTCGTCTCACGTTGACACGATACAGAAGAGTTTTCACGAAGCCGACAGACCACACAGCACGACAGACCACGCAAGGCGATGGTCTGTCCTACAAAGTGAACAGTATTGGGCCTAGCCGCTATCGCCGCAACCTCGCTATCCTGAGTGTTTGTCGAATTCATCGTCAGTTTTAAACGAACGGAGGATCGCGGAGTTGAACCCCAAAATCGGAATTATCGGCGGGAGCGGTCTCTATTCCATGCCGGGCTTCACCGGCCAGCACGAGGTGCGCGTGGAGACGCCTTTCGGAGACCCGTCGGATCCATATGTCCTGGGCGAACTCGAAGGCAAGCCCGTGGCTTTCCTCGCGCGCCATGGAAAGGGTCACCGCATCAGCCCGTCCGAACTGAATTTCCGGGCCAATATCTACGGTTTCAAGAAGCTGGGCGTCGAGTATATCTTCTCGCTCAGCGCCGTGGGCTCTCTGAAAGAAGAACACAAGCCGCTCGACTTCGTGATCCCCGACCAGTTCGTCGACCGCACACGCGGACGCATCTCGACGTTCTTTGGCGATGGCCTGGTCGCGCACGTCAGCTTCGCCGATCCGGTCTGCCCGCACGTGGCGCAGGTCCTGCACCAGGCATGCGTCGAGAGCGGCGTGAAGGCCGCGCTCGGCGGCACGTACCTCTGTATGGAAGGACCGGCGTTTTCCACCAAGGCCGAGTCGAAACTGTATCGAAGCTGGGGCATGGACGTCATCGGCATGACGAATCTGCAGGAGGCCAAGCTCGCCCGCGAGGCCGAGATCTGTTACTCCACGGTCGCGATGGTGACCGACTACGACTGCTGGCACGAAGACCACGACGCGGTCACGGTGGCCGACATCATCCATAATCTGACGCAGAATGCCGAGAACGCCGCGAAAGTCGTGAAAGCGGCCGTGCGCAACCTGGACACTGCCTCCCGGCCCTGCGGCTGCGGCGATGCCCTGAAGTACGCGTTGCTGACCGACCCGAAGGCCGTCCCCGCGGCCACTTACGCCAAGCTGGAGTTGCTGGTTGGAAAGTATCTCGCCCGCTAGACTCGCAGAACGCACTTCTCGACGACTGTCTCGCCGGTCGCGAACCGGATGCCAGCCGGATCTCACAACTCGCGCGGCTGGCGCTCGACGAAGACGAAGCCGTCGCGCTGATCGCCAGCCGGAGCTTGTTCGGGACTCTAGTCGAGGGGCTGGCCGATCGATTCGAACCGGCTCTTTGCGACGCATACGCGAGCGTATTTTCGCAGGTGATCGCCGCGGCGGAGCCGGGCCTGGAAAGCGCGGCTCTGGATGGGCGATACAGGGATGTCCGCAGAGTGCGCCCGCCGGCTTTCGAGCCCACCGATGTCTATGTCCTCTCGCGGGTCACTCTGGGCGCCGACATCGCGGTGACCAGCATCCTGATGGACGGGGCGCGCCAGCGTTTCCCCAACGCACGCCTCTGGTTCGCGGGTCCGCGCAAGGCTTGGGAGCTATTCGAAGGCTCGGGCTGGTCGTACCTTGAAGTCCCGTACGGACGTACGGCGATGCTGCGCGACCGCTTGGGCGCCTTCGAGCCGCTGAAGCGCGCTTTGGACCGGCCGGGCGTCTTTGCTGCTCGATCCCGACTCGCGGCTGACGCAGCTCGGCTTGCTGCCGGTTTGCGCGCCGCAGGCTCATCATCTTTTCGAAAGCCGCGGCTTCGGAGCTGCGACTCGGACGCGACGCTCCCGGCCCTGGCGCGCCAGTGGGTGTGGCAGACCTTGGGGATCGAGAACGCCGAGCCATGGTTCCACCCTAAGGTCAACCACACGCTGCCGGGCCAAAAGGTGGCAACGGTGAGCTTCGGAATCGGCGAGAATCCGGCCAAGCGGGTCGGCGATCCATTCGAAGAGCAGACGCTGCGTTACCTGATCGAATCCGGCTGGCAGGTACTGCTCGATACCGGCGCGCCGGGCGGGGAAGAGGACCGGCGGGTTCGCGCGACCGTCGCCCGCATGGGCATCGCGGGGCAGGGAATTGCTTTGCATGAGGGAAGCTTCGCTTCCTTCGCCGCGTTCATCGCGGGTTCGCAGCTTTATGTTGGGTACGATTCGGCCGGGCAGCACGTGGCGGCGGCTCTGGATGTACCGCTGGTCTCCGTTTTCGCCGGATTTTCGTGCGAGCGGATGCTCCAGCGCTGGCAGCCGGACGGGCCGGGCGCGAAGAGGGTGATTGCGGTTCGAGCGGAGACGGTCGACGAGCTGATCCTGGAAACGCGCGAGGCAATCGACGCGGTTAGCGCAAACTTTCAGCTCTGAGAATGTTTGGAGCAGGGTAGACCCGAGGGCCAGTGCGGCCTTGTTTTCAAAATGGTTACACTGGTCGTAGTGGGTTTCATTTCGCGCGTTTGCGCACCTCTTCTTATACTGTCTTCTTCCCTGATTTACGCCGTGGACAAGCCATCCGCGGTCGATCTCCTGATGGAGGCCGGGCACTGGAAGCAGATCGTCAGAATCGCATCGGACCGTCTGCGGTCCAACCCGAGGGATGGTCAGGCGCACTGCTGGCTGGCGAAGACGCGCCTGAGTTACAACGACCCGGATGGCGCCGTAATTGAAGCCGAGAAGGCGGTCGCGATCGACGGCGGTAACGCTTCGTATCATGCGCAACTGGCCGAGGCCTACGCGTTGATGGCGGACAAGTCCTCCTCGCTGAAGGCTGTGGTATTCGTCCACAAAATGAACAAGGAACTGGATGCCGCGCTCGCTATCAACCCGCGGCAGGTGGATGCCCTTCTGGTGCAGATGATGTTCTGCTGGAAGGCGCCGCTCCTGGCCGGCGGGAACCGCCAGCGCGCTCTCTCCATTGCCGACAACGTCGTGAGTTTCCTTCCGTCCTGGGGATATCTGGCGCACGCGCGCCTTTTGGCCGGCAAGGGCGAGGACGCCAAGCTGGAGTCCTATCTGAAGAAGGCCGCCCAGGCCGATCCGAGCATGGTCCGGCCCAGATTGTGGCTGGCCGAGTTCTATTGTTTCCAGGCGCAGACGCCGCGGCTGGACCAGGCGGAGAAGGAAGCACGCCTGGCGCTCGCAATCGACCCGTCCGCCGGTCAGGCTTACAAGGTGCTGGCGCACGTGTACGCGACGCAGAAGCGCTGGGCGGATCTGGACCGTGTGCTCGCTCAGGCCGACGCGGACGCTCCCGAGGACCTCTCGCCTTACCATTCGGCTGCCGAGGCGCTGATCGAGATCGGCCAGGATTTCTCGCGCGCCGAAAAGTATCTTCAGAAATACTTCAGTCAACCTCCGGAAGGGCGTCAGCCGACGCAGGCCGAGGCGCACTGGCTGCTTGCGGATCTCTACAAGCGCGAAGGCCGCAAGAGCGACGCCGTGCGCGAACTGCAGGCGGCGCTGCGGTTGCAGCCGGACTTCTCCCGCGCCAAGCAGGATCTCTCGCAGTTAAGCCGCTCCTGATTCGCCCCGCCTGGGAACGCCGATCTCCAGATCGGCTAAAGCGGACGCGCAAGCGGCAGGGTGGTGGGTATATGCAGGATGCCGGCCGGTCTGGAGACCGGCGTTCCCAGGGTGCCACCGCTTCCCCACGGTCGCAGCTCCGTCTCGGAGTTTGTATTTGTTTGCGGCGGCTGCGTTCTTGCTCGCCCGGATACGTACAATGGGAGTCATGAACGGCCAGGCCGATAAAGCATCGAAGATTGCGCGCTCTGCACCACGGGCCGGAAATGCTCGTCTTGCCGAACGCCTGGGATTGCGCCAGCGCTCGCGTTTTTGAAGAGGCAGGATTTCCCGCGATTGGGACGACCAGCGCGGGTGTGGCATTCTCGTTGGGATATCCGGACGGGCAGTGTATCCGGCCGGAAGAGATGCTCTGGGCCGTGAAGCGGATTGCCAACTGCGTAGACGTCCCGGTGACGGCCGATCTCGAAGCCGGATACGACGACCCTGCGGTTACCGCCGCGGCGGTAGTGGAAGCCGGAGCTGTCGGATTGAACCTGGAAGACCTCGATAGCGGCACGCCGGGCGTCCTGATTGAGACTGAGCGGCAGGTGCAGAGAATCCAAGCCGTGCGGCGTGCCGGCGACGAATTGGGCGTGCCGATTGTCATCAACGCCCGCACGGACGTGTACCTGGCGCAAATTGGCGCGCCCGAGACACGCTTCGCGGCCGCATTGGAGCGGTTGCGGGCTTACATTCAGGCCGGCGCCGATTGCGTCTTCGTGCCCGGAATCTTGGATGAAGAGTCGATCCGAAACTTGGCGCAGGAACTGCGTTTTCCGCTGAACGTTCTGCTTGGTCCCGGGGGGCCGCCGCTAAGCCGTTTGAAGCAGCTTGGCGTCGCGCGCGTCAGCACAGGTTCCGGAGTTGCACGCGCGACGATCGGTCTCACACGGCGGATTGCCGGCGAATTGAAGGCGACGGGCTCCCTGGACACCATGTTCGAATGGGCACTTTCGTACGCGGACGCCAACGAGTTGTTTCGTCCCTGACAGCCGGTTCATTTCTTAGCAACCCGTTCTCTCGGGATCTGATTATACTAACACCCCATGAAAACCAGGCTGCGGCCGCGCGTATCCGCAGAGTGTCTTCTTCTCCGATGTCCTCGGAAGATGTCTTCGGAATAACTTGTGACGCATACACGAAGGCGAGGATACGGGGATGCCACCGCTCTCTGGCGGTCGCAGCTCCGTTGCGGGGTTTTCAGCGCGCGGCAGAAGGGGGTGGTCGGCTAAAATGAAGTTGTCGACCAATAAATGCGACCGATCTTAGCGTTTGCGCTGGCGTTGATTCCCTCCGCGTTGGCTCCGGAAGCGTTAGCGCAGCCTCCGGTTGCCGACGCCCGCCGGCTGTACGACCAGACAGACTATCGCGGCGCGCTGAACCTGCTGCAGAAACTGCCCGCCCAAACTGGGGCTTCGCGTGAGCTTTCCGGCCGCTGCCGCTATTTTCTTGGCGACTATAAAGCCGCGATCGACGATCTGCAAAAGTCCGTTCAACTGGAACCGAACTCTTCGGATCACTATTTGTGGCTGGGCCGCGCCTGGGGACGCAGGGCAGAGACCAGCGTGTTCTTCATGGCCGTAAAATACGCTTCAGAGACGCGTAAGAATTTCGAGAAGGCTGTGGAACTCAATCCTGGGAATATCGAGGCGGTCAACGATTCGATCTCGTTCTATCTGGACGCGCCCGGATTCCTTGGCGGCGGCCTGGAGCCGGCCATGAAAATGACCGAACTCATTCGTAAATCCGATCCCGTCGAATACCAATGCGCCTTGGCGCAGGTTTCCGTTCATCGTAAGGACTTCGATTCCGCCGAGCGCCAACTTCGGAAAGCCGTTGAATTGGCGCCACGACGGGTGAATCGTCTGGTCGATCTTGCTAAGTTCCTGGCCATTCGTGGGAAGCTTCGTGAGAGCGATGCCCTCTTCGACCAGGCAGCGGGCATCGATCCCAACGACAAGAAACTCTTGTTCGGCCGCGCCGAGGCTTACATCAAGAGTAAGAGGAATCTAGGCGAAGCCAAGAAGTACCTGGAAGCGTATCTACAGGCTCCCTTGACTCCGGACGATCCATCGCGGGATGACGCCCGCAAGCTGATTCGGCGCGCGGCTTCCGGCGGCGGCGCGGGGGATTGAGCGGCCATGAAATGCCCATGCCTGCGTGAGGCCCTGAGTTTCAGCTTCGAGGCTCTGAACGCCAACAAAGTCCGCACGGCGCTGACCGCGCTGGGACTGCTCATCGGTAATGCCTCGGTCATCCTGGTGGTCACTATCTCGATTACGAGCAGGGACCTGATTCTCGACAAGATCCGCGGAATCGGGTCGAATCTCGTCTTTGCGCAGTATGATGGCGGTCCGCTCGATGCGACCCGCTACGACGCGGATTTCATCAAACTCGGGGACGTGGATGCGGTGCGGCGGGTGCTCGGGTCCAGGATCATCGCCGCCACGCCGGTGTTCGCTTCCAATGACCGGATGATGATCGAGGGCAAGGAGCGCGACGTGCGCATCATCGGGTCGGATGAATACTACGCCGACGTGCGCAATTTGCACCTGCTTTCCGGACGGTTCCTGGATTCCTCGGACGTGGCCCTGCGGCAGAAGGTCGTGCTGCTGGACGATAAGCTATCGACGAAACTGTTTGGTTCCGCGCAGGCAAGCGTGGGACGGATCATCAAGATTCACGGTCTGCAATTCACCGTGATCGGCGTCTTCAAAGAACGAACCTCGACCTTTGGCTTCTCGGAACTCGGAGAGAGCGGCGCGGCCATGATCGCGTTTTCGGTGCAGAGGACGTTTGAGAAGTTCGAGCGCGTCGATCCGATGTACGTGCAGGTGCGTGCGGCTGCCGACGTCCCGGCTGTGACGATGATGGTGGAATCGATCGTCGCGGCGCGCCACCGGACGGGCGCGCGCTACAGCGTTCAGAATCTTGGAGGGATTCTCGACGCGGCCAGCGCGATCGCCAGGGTCCTGACCATCGTTCTGGTTCTGGTCTCGGCCATCGCCCTGGTCATTAGCGGCATCGGCATCATGAACATCATGTTGGTGACGGTCTCCGAGCGCACGCGCGAGATCGGCATCCGAATGTCGCTGGGCGCTTCCAAGGACGATGTCCTGGCGCAATTCCTATTGGAAGCGGTTCTGATCAGCGTCGGCGGCGGCGTATTGGGCATCCTGGCGGGAGTTTCCCTGCCAGTGACGGCCAACCTTTTGCAGGACCAGGTAAACATCCCGATCTCGATCATCTCGATTTCGGTGGCATTCTTTGTCAGCTTCGGCGTTGGCATCGTGTTCGGCATCCTCCCTGCCCAGCGCGCGGCGAGGCTGAATCCGACTGAAGCGCTACGCTACGAGTAGCGCGTTACGAATAGCATCCGCGAGTAATGAAATGACACGAACGATCCTCGTCCTTTGCGTCCTGTCCGCCAGCCTCGCGCAGGCGGCCGACACTCGCACGCTCACCTTGAAGCAAGCCGTGGACCTGGCGCTGCTGCAGAATCCGGATATTGCCATCGCGCGTCTCGACGAAATGCGTGCGGCTCTGGATGTGCAGGTGGTGAGGGAGCCGCTGCTGCCGCGGGTTTACGCCGGCAGCGGGATGGCTTACTCCAACGGCTTTCCCATGAGCATCGATGGCTCGGCGCCTTCCATCGTCCAGGCCAAAGCGACGCGCACGATCTACTCGCGTTCTCAAGGCTTGCAGGTGGCGCAGGCGCGCGAAACGGCCCATGGCGCGACGTTTGGCTCGGCCGCCGTGCGTGAGGACGTCGCGCTACGGACAGCCACGCTGTTTCTCGACCTGGAGAAAACGACGCGCCAGCTCGAACTGGCGGCGCGGCAAATCGAGGCGCTGCAACGTGTCGAAGCCCAGGTGCGGATGCGCGTGGAAGAGGGCAAGGAGAAGGAGATCGAGGGCCGGCGCGCGGCCTTGAACCTGGCTCGTTCACGCCAAAGGAGCGGCGCTCTGGAAAGCCAGCGCAAACACCTTTCGGAGGCACTGGCCAGCGTGCTCGGCCTGGCGCAGTCGTCCCCGATCGCGCCCGCCTATGAAGAGCGTCCCCGGCCGTCAATGCCGGCAGGTGAAGACGCCAGCGTGCAAGCGGCGCTCAATGAGAATCCCGAGCTGCGCAAACTGGAATCCGACATCGCCGCGCGCAATTTGCAGGTGCGCGGTATCCGCGCGCTGCGTTTTCCGAAGATCGATCTGGTGGCGCAGTACGGCCTGTTCGCGAAGTTCAACAACTACACGGACTACTTCCGGACTTTTCAACGCAACAACGGCCAGATTGGCCTCTCCATTGCCGTGCCGATTTTCGCCAGCTCGCAAGACGAGGCGCAGGCCGCGCAGGCCGGGATCGACGCTCAGAAGCTGCAGGCCGAACTGATCCGGGTGCGCGGGCGAGTCGAAGCCGAGACGCGTCAGTCGTGGGAAGACATCCATCAGGCGGAAACGGCCGAAGAGATCGCCCGCATGGACCTCGAACTTGCCCGCGAACAGACGGGCTTGCTGCTGGCGCAACTCCAGGAAGGCAAAGTAACGCTGAAAGACGTCGAACTGGCGCGTTACGTGGAGAATGAGCGGTGGATGCAGTTGTACGAGGCCACCACAATGCTGGAGCGCGCCAGATTTCAACTCCTGAAACAGACTAGAATGCTTGTGGCCGCCCTGCGATGAGCGGGCGCGGCCGGCGAGTGATCGCCGGGCTCATGATTCTGTACTTACGGAGCCGGTTGTCGGACGTGTATTCTGTTACTGATCGCTTTCATGTTTGGTAATCTGCGCGACAGTGAGGGTCGAATGTTTCACCGGAATCGTAAATGGCTCTGGCTCCTGCTGACGGTGGTGCTTGCGTTTCAAGGTTGCTGGCGCGACCCGGAGACGGTGAAGCGGAGATACGTTGCGAGCGGCGACAAATACTTCTCACAAGGCAAGTACAAGGAAGCGTCGCTGATGTACCGCAGCGCCCTGAAGAAGGACGCCAAATTCGGTGAAGCCTACGCGAAGCTGGGCGAGACGGAACTGCGCCGCGGAGAGATTCGCGAAGCCCTCAGCGCGTTGCGCCGCGCGGTGGATCTGTTGCCGAAGGATGAGAATCCGGCCGGCCGGCTGGCCGACATCTATCTGGCGATCTACGCCACTCCGGCCAATCATACCGAGGCGGTTCTGAAGGAGGTGCAGCAACTCGCGGATCAGTTGCTGAAGCGGAATCCTAATTCCTATCAGGGCCAGCGCCTGACAGGATTCCTATACGTCGCCAGGCAGGATCCGGCCAAGGCTCTCGCCGCATTCGAGAAGGCCGACCAGGCGCGCCCCAACCAGCCCGATCTGTTGTTCGCGATAGCCCAGACGATGGCGCAGAACGAGCAATGGGACAAGGCCGAGTCGGTAGCGCGGCGGATCATCGAAAAGACCCCGCGCTTCGCTCCCGCATACGATTTTCTGCTGGTCGGATACATGAAGCACGACCGGCGTCCGGACGCCGAGCAAGTGATGGCGCTGAAGCTGAAGAACATGCCGAACGTCGCCGATTACTACATCCAGCAGGCTGGCTTCTTCCTCGCCACGCAGCGCCGGGACCAGGCCGAAGCCGTGTTGCAGTCCATGCTGGCGAACGACAAGCAGATGCCCGAAGCGCGCATGAAGGTGGGCGACTTCTACTCCCGCATGCGCGATTACGACAAGGCGCAGACCGTTTTCGCCGAGGGCTTCAAGAAAGGAGGTCCGCAGGCAAACGACTATCGGGTGAGGATCGCGCTCATTCAGATCGCCTCCGGCCGCCGGCAGGAAGCGATGAACACGATTCAGGCCGTGCTGAAAGACGATCCGAAGAACAACAGCGCCCTTTCCATGCGGGCGACTCTCGAACTGGAGAGCGGCGATCCAGGTAAGACACAGGAGGCCGTTACGGATCTGCAGGCGCTGTTGACCCGTCAGCCCAATAACCCGGTGGTGCACTACAATCTGGGCCGCGCATACCTGTCCAGGAGAGATTTTGCCGCGGCGAAAGTGCAATTTCAGGAGGCGATAAAGCGGCCGCGCTTCCTGGCCGCGCAGATTGGGATGGCCCAGGTAAATCTGGCTCTTGGCAAGATGCCCGAAGCCATCGAGAGCGCGGACGCCGCGCTCAAAACCGACCCTTCCAGCCTTCTCGCGATGGCGATCAAAGCGAATGCTCAAATTAATTCGCAAAACCTGATTCAGGCCCGTGCCGATTTGCTGAAGGGGATCGAGCGGTTCCCCGATGCTCCCGACCTGCAGTTTCAGTTGGCGCTGGTAAACTACGCCGAACGCAAGTTTTCAGAGGCGGAGAAGATATTCCGGAAACTGCTGGAAAAGTATCCCAACGACCCGCGCCTGAATTTCGCGACCGCCGACGTGCTGTTGAATACCGGGCGGGGGAAACAGGCGCTCGAACTGCTGCAGGAGCAACTGCAAAAGGCTCCCGCCAACCAGTCGATGCGGTTTGCCGTGGCGTCCACGGCGTTGCGTATCAGGGACCTCCAACTCGCCGACCGCGAGTACCGCAAGCTGATCGAATTGCAGCCCAAGAACTTCGAACTCTACATGCGGCTAGGCGAGACGCTGCGGCAGGAGGGCATGGTCCAGCAGGCTATCGAGATGCTGCGGCGCGGGCAGGCCCTCGCGCCGGGTAACGCTTTGGCCAACCTTCAGCTCGGCATGACCTACGAAGCGGCCGGTATGCGCCGCGAAGCCGTACCGTTCTATGAGAATGTGCTCAAGGCGGACGGCAACAATCCGGTCGCGCTTAATAACCTGGCATTTCTCCTGGCCGAAGATGGTCGCGATCTCGACCGCGCGCTGACCTACGCCACCAAGGCCAAACAGCAGATGCCCGACGACGACAACGTTTCGGATACATTGGCCTGGGTCTATTTGAAGAAGAAACTCTCGGATAATGCGATGGCGATATTCAAGGACCTGGTAAAGAGGCATCCGGACTTTGCCCAGTACCGCTACCATCTCGCGATGGCGCAACTCCAGAAGGGCGATTTGCCCGCGGCCAAGCAGAGCCTGCAAGTGGCGCTGACCCTGAAGCCCATCAAAGAGGACGAACCGAAGATCAGGGAGATGCTTGCCAAGATCCGCTAAGGGCGCCGGGATCGGCCCTGTCGAAATCCTCCCTTCCACCGGGACTGGAGCGCCAGGTCTGAACCGCGACGCGCTGCCGTTCGTCGTTCCATTCGTCGTGCTGGTGGCGCTGATTCCCGCCTCGGGCTTTCTGGGCTTGCCCATGCGCCTGGAACTGCTGGTGCGCCTAGCCCTGCCGGCGTTGGCGTTGGCCTATTACTGGCGGAGGCTCCCGTCATTTCGGGTGCAGCGTCCCATCGGCAGCGTCTTGGTGGGTCTGGCAGTGTTTGTGGTCTGGGTTGCTCCCGATCTGCTGATCCCCGGGTGGCGCGAGCATTGGCTGCTTCAGAATCCTCTTTTCGGCCGCCTGGGTGTTTCCATGCCGCCCGAGAGTCTCGGCAGTCCACTGGATCTGCTGCTGCGCGTCTTGCGCGCCACCACGGTGGTGGCTCTGGCCGAGGAGATCTTCTGGCGTGGATGGCTCATGCGCTGGCTGGTGCGGGACGACTTCAGGACCGTCCCTCTAGGCTTCTACCAGGCCAAAGCGTTTTGGCTGACGGCGATCTTTTTCGGGTTGGAACACGGTCCGTACTGGGAAGTCGGACTAGCCGCCGGACTGATCTACAATTGGTGGGCTATTCGTTGCAGGAGCCTCGGCGACCTGATCCTGGCGCACGGGTTGACGAACGCCGCGCTCGCGCTGTTTGTCATTCTGACGCGCCGCTGGGAATACTGGATGTGAGGTCCGCCGCCACGGGATGCCGGCCGGCGGCGCTACGCATAGTCGCGGCAGTGGAAGGAGTCCTGTATTGGCAGTTCTGGCTATCGACATCGGCGGGACCAAATTCACCATGGCACGCTTCGAAACGACGGAGCCGGGATGGCGCATGTCGCACCGTGCCTCGCGTGCGACGGATCGCAGCGGAGGCCCGCAATGGATGACGGAGCGGATTCGCGAAATCGCCTCCGAATGGAACTCGGGCGTTGACCGTGTCGGGGTCGGCTTCGGCGGTCCAGTCGACTTCGCGTCGCAGAAGGTCGTTCTTTCGACGCATGTGGGCGGATGGGAAGGCTTCGACCTGGTGGAGTGGCTGCGCGGTGAGTTCCGCGTACCGGTTTGCATGGACAATGACGCCAACGTAGGCGCGTTGGGTGAGGGCTTGTTCGGCGCCGGCCGCGGTTGCCGCCCGCTGTTCTACATGACTCTTTCGACGGGCATCGGCGGGGGCATTCTCACGGAAAACGGCTTGCTGCGCGGCGCGGACTCCTATGGCGGCGAGATCGGCCACATGACCATCCGCCCGGATGGCCCGGATTGCCTGTGCGGCGCCAACGGCTGCTTTGAGCGCATCTGTTGCGGCTTGTGGCTGGAACGGGACTATGGCCGGCCCGCCGTCGATCTGTTGCGCGATCCGGAGTTCGTGCGGCGCTATGTCGTCGATCTGTCGTTGGGGTTGAAGGCAGCTATCATGCTTCTCAATCCCGCACGCATCGTGATCGGCGGCGGCATCGCCAAAGCTGGCGACGTACTGTTCGTCCCGCTGCGCGAGGAACTGCGCCGGAGGATCACAGCCTGGTCGCGTGCGCGCATCGACGTCGTGCCCGCGGAACTCGGCGACGACAGCGTACTCTGGGGCGCGCTGGCACTCACGCTGGAAACGGATCGGCGGCTGTAGGGGAGCGCCCTGGGAGTGCCGATCTCCAGATCGGCAGGCATCCTGCATGTTCCCGCCAACTCGCCGCTCACGCGGCCACTGGGCCGATCTGGAGATCGGCGGTCTCGGGCGTTACGGCTCCCTTTCAGCGTTCGGGAATGACGACGATTTTCCCCACGCCGCCGGAGTAGGTTTCCAGCATCTCGAAGGCGCGTTGCACCTCGTTCATTTCCATCCGGTGCGTGACCATCGGGGTGAAGCGGCCGGGGAACTGCGAGAGCATCTCTACGGCCGCGTGCCCCGTATGATTGGCGCGCCGCGAAGTGTAAAAGTTCAATTCCTTGCGCCGGATGACATGGAACTCGATGGGCACCAGGATGCCGGAAGGCACCGCCGTCACCTGGACGCGGCCCGCGGTGCGCGTCATACGGATGGCCTGGTTGATGCTGTTCTCTTTCGCCGCGCAATCAATCGCCAGATCGACGCCGCGTTTGTGCGTCGCCGCCATCACCTCTGCCACCGGGTCGGCCTGATGAGGATCGATCGCATCGTCGGCGCCGAGAGCGAGCGCCAGATCGCGTCGATGCGCCACCGGCTCGATGCACCAGATGCGGCTGACGCCGGCCAGCTTCAGGGCCGCGATTGTAGTCAATCCGATTGGGCCCCCACCGAAAACGGCGACCGTCTCGCCGAGTTTGGGCTCGGCAAATTTGAACGAGTGCAGGATGATGCCGAGCGGCTCCCAAATAGTGGCCTCGACGAAACTCAAGTTACCGGGCAGCGGCACCAGGCTGACGTCGGGGAGGTTGACACGATCGCGAAAGAAGCCGGGCTCTTCCGGCGAACTCATGAACGTGCCGTTCTCGCAGAGATTGTGGCGGCCCGTCATGCACGCTTCGCAGTGGTAGCAATAGATCGGGGCCTCGAGCGCGACGCGATCGCCCGGTGACCAACCCGTCACGCCCGCGCCGGTCTTGAGAACCGTGCCGCATGGCTCATGGCCCAGCACCATCGGGTATCGCGACTGCGAGTAGCCCACGTGGCCCTCGGAGAAGTAATGCAAATCGCTGCCACATACTCCGACGGCTTCCACGCGCACCTGGACCCGACCTGGCGGCGGATCGGACAGGTCGTTTTCGCGGAAACTGAACTGACGGAGAGCGGATAGTTCGGCGACGGACATACCTTGGGTGGACCCTCGAAAATGTTACACACGCGCCACCGCGAGCGCGGCCAGCCGCACTCCCTTGGGCGCGGTTTACTTCTTGAAGAGATTGTCGAACGCGATACGCGCGTCGTTAGCCGTCTTTGGAGCGATAGCCTGCTGACCGTTGCCCATGCTCTGACGCATGACGACGCCGGCGGGCGCGCTATCACGAGCCACCGTCACGCGGGCGCGGAAGAACTCGCATTGGTTCGCCGCGTCTTTCACGGGGATGCGTTCCTTGACCGGCTTGGTGCACTGGAAGCGCGTCGACGGTTCAAACCAGCTGCATTGTTTACAACAGTGCAGAGCTGCGTTGCACTTGGGGCAGTTGCCGTTGAAATCCACACCGCTCGGGAGCGTCGTCGCGCAACTGTAGCAGCGCGAGGCCGTCACGCTCTCAACCAGCCGCGGCAGCCGGGGCCCAGTCACATCAATCGGCGGCTTGGGGCCCTTGGGCCGAGGCTTTCCGTCGCGTTCCGACTGGCTATCCCTTGGGCCCGAGGAATCCATGTAGCCGCTCTGCCTGTACTTGCGGTCGCCATCCATGCGAGATGAACTCCTTCGCTTGCGGTAAATCGAATCGTCGCACTCCACTTCGCACGGATCATGGGCGGCTGGGGACTCCACAACCCGGTCGGTAGATTAGAGTGGAGCGACGAAGTAGACGTCCGCGGAAAATACCGGCGCGTCTGATCCAGGCGCGCGCCTTGTCCAACGGCTCAACTCTTTCTTACCACGCTTCGCGGCCGGAATCCACCTCATTCGTCGAAACGCGGAATTGGCGGGGCAAGCTGCCACTCACCCCCTCCGGCCGGAATTGCCGGGAGTCACGGCGGGTGCGAGCCCAACCCGTAGTGACGACACGATCTAGCGCGCCCACTTCATCGGAGTGCGGCAGGGACGCGACAGCGGATCTTCCGTGTGGTTCGGCGCGACGCGGAGCGTGTAGCCCAACCTGCCTGTTTGATGCGGGACAAATTCCCGCTCGAAGATGCAGGCTCCGTTCTGTTCCTTTACTGGAGACAGTGACATGATCATAGGCTCCTCCAGCAGACCGTTTGGTCCCACGCGGCCGGCTACGGCCTCCACTCGCACATCTCCAGGTTCCAGCCCGTTCAGCCCCACGGCGGCGCGTATTTGGACTGCCTGGCCCGTCAGCAGGCAGGGTCCTGTGTCGGACGTCGCGTCTCCGATCTTGACTCCGTCCCAGACCTTATCCACACCGCTCATCCAGGAGACCTTCTCCCTCGCCGCCTGGAAGCCGTCGCGCCGCACCGCCATGAAGCTCTCGTGCGCCTGGTTATAGAGCAGGGAGGTGTATTCCTGAATCATGCGCTGGCAATTGAACTGCGGGCTCAGATTGATCAGCGACTGTTTCACGCGTTGCATCCAGGCGTTCGGGACACCCTCGTCACGCTGCTGGTAATACATCGGAACGATCTCGTTCTCGATCCCGGAGTAGATGAAAGACGCGTGCAGATCGTCCTGGTCCACGCCATACTCCGAACGGTCGCCGATGGCCCAACCGCCCGATCCCTCGAAGGCCTCGTCGAACCATCCGTCGAGGATCGAGAAATTGAGCACGCCGTTGATCGCCGCTTTCATGCCGGAGGTGCCGCAGGCCTCTTCGCCACGCTGCGGGTTGTTAAGCCACAGGTCCACGCCCTGCACCAGTTCGCGGCCGACCTCAATGTCGTAGTCCTCGATGAACGTCACGTGGCGAGCCAATTCCGGATCGCGCGTGAACTTGTAGATTTCGTGGATCAGGCGCTTGCCCGGTTCGTCCTTGGGGTGCGCTTTGCCGGCAATGATGATCTGCACCGGCATCTTCGGGTTCGTGACAATCCTCTTCAGCCGCTGCGGATCGCGGAAGAGCAGCGTCGCCCGCTTGTATGTTGCAAAGCGCCGCGCGAAACCGATGGTCAGGACTTCCGGATCGAACAGTTCGGAGATCCGTTTCAACTCCGACTTCGGAGCCCTGCGCTCTTCGGCGCGCTGCAACTGTCGCTCCCGGACGAACGACACCAGCTTGCGTTTGCGCCGCCTGTGCGCCTCCCATAGTTCGTTGTTCGGGATCTCCGGAATCTGGTCCCACACGGAGCGCTCCGGGTAGCGTTCCCGCCAATCGGGCTGCAGATACATGTCGTAGAGTTGAGCGAGGTCGCCGTTCAGCCAGGTGGGCAGGTGCACGCCATTCGTTATTGGCATGATGGGCACCTCCTTCACCGGCAGATTCGGCCACAGGTTCTGGAACATCCCCTGCGAGACCTCAGCGTGGAGCTTGCTCACCGCGTTCCGGTAGCTGGACATCGAGAGCGCAAACACGGCCATCGAGAAACGGTCGCCCTGCTCGCTGTTGCCGTTGCGGCCGAGGGCCAGGAAGCGGTCGAAGGCGATGCCGTGATCGCGGCAATACCCGTTGAAGTATTCGTACACCAGGCCGGGCTCGAACATGTCGATTCCCGCGGGAACCGGCGTATGCGTCGTGAAGACGTTGTCCGAGCGCGAAGCTTCAAACGCCTCGTCGAAGCTCATGCCTTGCTCGCTCATCAGCAAGCGGCACCGCTCCAGCGCGAGAAACGCGGAGTGCCCTTCATTCATGTGGAAGACCGTGGGCTGCAATCCGATCGCCTTCAGGGCGCGCAGGCCCCCGATGCCCAGTACGATCTCCTGACGCATCCTCACATGGATGTCGCCGCCGTACAACTGGTCGGAGATGTCGCGGTACTCCGGAATCGCCGCATTCTCCGGAATGTTCGTGTCCAGCAGCAGCAAGCTCACGCGGCCCACACGCAGCCGCCACACTTTGATCTGGACGGTGCCGCGCGGCATGCTGACGTGGACGCGAATCTCCTGTCCGGACTCGTCGCGCGCCGGTTCCACCGGCCAGGTGTAGAAGTCGTTGACCGGGTAGCGCTCGTTCTGCCATCCGTCCGGACTCAAGTGCTGTTGCAGGTACCCCTTTTGGTAGAGCAGCCCCACGCCTACCAGGTTCAGTCCCGCGTCGCTGGCTCCCTTCATGTGGTCGCCCGACAGAATCCCCAGGCCGCCCGAATAGATGGTGAGCGATTCGCTCAACCCATACTCCATGGAAAAGTAGGCCACCAGCATCGAGGTGGGACCCGGGTTCTCGGGCCTCTGGCCCATGTACTCGTCGAACGCGATGCACGCCTTGCGGTAAGCCGACAGATACACCCTGTCCGCTGCCGCCCGGTCGAGCGTCGCTTGCGGCAGCCGGCCCAACAGTGCGATCGGGTTGTATCCGCACGTTTTCCACAAGACAGGGTCCAGCCGCCGGAAGGCCGCACGGATCGCGTGGTTCCAGGTCCACAGCAGGTTCATGCTCAACTCGCCTAGCCGCGACAGAGCCGGGGGCAGAGCTGGGCTGACGACGAACTCCTTGACAGGATGGATCTCAAATGACACGGATGGTTGTGCTCCAAGCGCCGGAACCCCTCATTACGCGTGGGCTCCCGCCTATTTCAATCTACCTATTGTGCAGGATTGCTCTGGCTTGCGGGGAGAGGTATCCTGATTTAAGAGTATGTACTCCGATTAAACTAATTACAACGTACTACTCATTTTTCTCTATTCATCTGATTAGAAAGGCCTTAGAATACTGATATGAAACTGAGCGCCCAGGAAGAGTATGGCCTCCGGTGCCTCTTGTACATGGCTCGCCATGGTGAGACACGCAGCCACAGCATCCCCGAAATCAGCCGCGCCGAGGGCCTCTCGGTCCCCAATGTTGCCAAACTGATGCGGATACTCAGGCTTGGAGGGCTCGTGGCCAGCGTCCGTGGACAAGCGGGTGGCTACACGCTTTCTCGAACCTCGGAGCGGATTTCGGTAGCCGAAGTCCTTTCGCTGCTCGGCGGGAGTTTTTACACGGAGCAGTTTTGTACGCGCCACTCCGGACTGGAGCGGGCTTGCGCGCATGCCGGCGATTGCTCGGTACGGCTGCTGTGGAGATCCGTGCAGGAAGCCCTGGACGGAATCCTCGAGAAGACCACGCTGCGGGATTTGCTGAAGGACGAACCCGAGATGACCGACTTTCTCAAGTCGCTCAGGTTGGAGTCCGACCCGCAAGGCGAACCTGTCGCGGCACGCGTAAACGGCTGCTGAGCAACGCGTCCGTCCTCACTCCATTGATCTGCCAGCTATCCACTCCGCTCAGAGTACGATTACCTCTGGTGTGGGAGGATGGGTGTCTTGACAGGTTCATTAGACGGGCATCCGGCGTCGAATCGTGCTGGCGGCAGCGTGCCTTCAAGCGGCACTTATCCAGGATGGATTGGGCCTAAGAACGATGAGACATAGGACTCGCCGCCGCATCCTGGGGGGCTTTGTCGTCGCCGGGATCGCGGCACTCGCCTATTTTCTGTTCGGACTTCGACGGGAAGACCGGCACATTACGGTGGGCTGGAAGAACTCCGTGGAGGAGTCGGTCCTGGCGGAGATCCTCATCCAACGCATCGAACGCGAGATGGGACCCGGAGTCGTGTTGCGTCACCCCTCGCTGGGCACCACGCAGGGCGCGCACGAGGCATTGATCGTCGGGGAAATCGACCTTTGCCCGGAGTATGCAGGTTCGGCGCTGACCGCGGTGCTGCACCTTCCACCCGCAGACGACGTGACGGCAATCCGGGAGCAGGTGAGAGAGAACTACCGCGCCCAATTCCAAGTTGAATGGATTGGCCCATTGGGATTCGACGCCGCGGCTGGCCTTGTTGCGAGTAAGGATTACGCCTCCAGGAACAACGTGAAGACAATCGGCAGCCTGGCCGCTTCTCCGGCCTGTTGCGTGCTGGCAGTAGGCAAGGACTTCGCGCAGCGAGCGAACGGGTTGGCGTTGTTGATGCGTTCCTACGATCTGTCTTTGCGCGGCGCGCCGCAACTGCTCGACGAAGCGCAACTGTACACGGCGCTGAACAACTCGCAGGTCGATCTGATTTCGGCGAGCGCGACAGACGGTTGGATTCAGTCCGGCAACTACACTCTGTTGACCGACGACAAGAACGCATTTCCTCCCAACGAGGCAGGTATAGTCGTACGCTCCTCTACACTCGAGAAGTATCCGCTGCTGGGCGGCGCGTTGCGGGGATTGTGCGGAAAGATCGATTCCGCTACCATGCGTCAGATGAACGCCGCTGTCGCGCTGCAGAAGCGCAGACCCGCGCGGGTGGCGGAGGAGTTTTTGAAATCCGCGGGATTGCAGGTACCGCTGGCGCCGCTGCGGAATCGGTGAGGAAGAGGTTCACTAAGTAGGCGAATGGCTGCTCACATCGTTTCTGTCACCAGCCGGGTTGCCGGTGCTGGAAAGACGCTGATTTCCGCGGCGATCTGCCGCTGGATCCGGCGTGGACATCATCCAGTCTGTCCGTTTGCCGCGCTTGGATCGGGCAAATCCGACCGGCGTTCTCTCCAGGTGCTGGCCCGGGCCTCGGATTTGCTCGACAAGTTCGCGCCCAGTGGCGGCGCCCTGGAACTTGCGGCCATTGTCGAAACCTGGGAATACGTCGTGGTCGACTGCGGGCCAGGCTTCGAGCCTCCCGCCGGACCCCGCTTGGAACTGTGCAACGCTTCCGGCACGGGCATCGAGATTCTGGATGTCGATTCGGGCGACATGCTGAAGGCTCCCTGGTACAACGCCTCCACGCTGTTCCCGGAAATTCCGGCCGCCGTGGCCGCGCTGCCCGAGTGGACTTTCGCCAGCGCGCCCCGCGTGGGCATCTGCTCGTTGCCGAATCTGCGCAACTTCGCCGATTTTCGCCTGTTCAGCGGCGCGGAGTGGCTTTCGACGCCGCCGGCCGGGCTGTTTCAGTTCGTAATCGTGCCGGCGACCGCGGACGCCGCTTTCGATCGCCAGTGGCTTGCCGACGCGGGACTGGACAAGTGGCTCGAGCGCCAGAAGTCGCAAGGCTGCCGCGTGATCTGCGCCGGCTCGACGTTGGTGAAGGGCGAGCCCGTTCAAGAGGGCGAACTCCAGGATTTTCGGACTGTTTCGCTGTTGCTCGGCAGGAGGCTGCCCCCACCCGACCCCGAAGATACTGCGCTCGAAGCGTTGGCGGTCTGGTTGGAGCGTGTGGCCGGAGTCCGCCGTTTGCGCGAGCGCTGTCTCGGCTCGTAGTAAAGTAAGAGTTTCCGGAGTCCGCCGGCGCCGCCGGAGCCTCCGCCATTCTCCAGGCCCGCGCCGGAGCGACCGTTCGGGGCGCATCGCCGACGCACCCCAGGAGGAACCCTGTTGATCATAACGCACGGTGGAAACCTCTTCGCCGTCTGCCGCGAACGCGGTTGGGACTGGCGTCAAGTCCTCGACTTGAGCGCCAGCGTCAACCCGCTCGGCCCAGCGCCGGGCGTGCGGCCCGCGCTCGAAGAGGCTCTTAACCAAGTTGCCTATTATCCCGGACTGGCCGCGGAAGAGCTGGAAGCTCTGTTCGCCGCGGCGTGGGGCATCTCGCCGGAACTGGTGCTGGCCGGAGCCGGGGCGACCGGGTTGACGAATTTCCTGGCGCGTGCAGGATGGCAGGGCCCTGTTGCCATCGTTACGCCCGCGTGGTCCGAGTTCTATCGCGCTTTCCCGCATGCCTTGCGCCTTGATGCAAACGACCCAAGCCGCTGGCCCGTGCGCGGCTTGCTCGTCCTCAGCCAGCCCGCGAATCCGACCGGAGAGCCGATACCGCCGGTGGTGATCCGGCAGGCGATCGCGTCGCGCGAGGGACCGGTGCTGATCGACGAGACCTTTATCGAATTCACCGGCCTCGAATCGGCCGTCGCCTGGTGCAACGAGTATCCCAATCTGGTTGTGATTCGTTCGCTGTCGAAGTTCCACGCGCTGCCCGGGCTGCGGGCGGGCGCGCTGGCCGGATCGCGCGAATGGATCGACCGCCTGCGCCGCCGCCGGGAACCGTGGATGGTGAGCGCTCTGGCCGAAGCAGGCGCGCGGGCCGCACTGGCCGATACCGAGTACGCTGCGAGAACGCGCGAACTGGTGAACGAGGAGCGGAACTGGCTGCTTCAAGAACTGTCCGCTCTCGACGGTCTACGCATCGTCCCCGGCGTCGCCAACTTCCTCTTTGCCGAAACCGTCCAGCCGGCGGGTTCCATTTGCGAGTGGTTCCTGGAGCGCCAGATCCTGCTCCGCAACTGCACCGGCCTCCCGGGCGTCAGTGGTGACGCCATCCGGTTCGCCGTCCGCACGCGTCCGGAAAACGAGCGTTTCGCAGCCGCGGCCAGGGAGTTCTTTTGCGCCGGCTAGTCACTCTTGCGTTGCTGAACTGCGCTCTGCTTTCGGCGGCCACCGCCAATCGGATTGTGTCCACCGCGCCGAGCATCACCGAGATGCTGTACGCACTCGGGCTGGGATCTCGCGTCGTGGGCGACACTACCTTCTGCACCTATCCGGCCGACGCCAAAAGCAAACCGAAAGTCGGGACATTCCTGCAGCCCGATTACGAGCGGATTCTGTACCTGCGTCCCGATCTCGTGCTGGTGATTAAGAATCCGATCGGCTTCACGCAAAAACTGCGTTCCCTCGGTCTGCACGCCGAGGAGATGGATCAGGACAAGGTCGGTGACGTCCTCGACTCGCTCCAGCGCATTGGCGCGCTCACCGGTAAACAGGCGGAGGCCGCCCAACTCACCGCGTCGCTGCGCATGCAGCTCGACGATGTCCGGCGAGCGGCCGCCGCCCGTCCCCGCCTAAGCACGCTCTTCCTGGTAGGGCGTTCCACGGGCACGCTGCAGGGTATGGTGGGCGCAGGTCCGGGTACGTTTATCGACGAACTGCTGCAGATCGCCGGCGCGTCCAACTCGCTGGCCGGTCTGCCCATGCAGTATCCGAACGTCTCGCTGGAGCAGATTCTGACGCGCGACCCCGAGGTCATCCTCGACATGGGCGACTTCGCCCACGCCGAAGGGCGTCCGGGCCAACCCGAGGCGCAGATCCTGGCGCTATGGGCTGCCTATCCGAGACTGCGCGCGGTGCGGGACCATCGTGTCAAAGTCATCTCCACCGACGTTCTGGTGCGGCCCGGGCCACGCATGGCTGAGGCGGCGCGCATTCTCTTGTCTCTGGTTCATCCTGAGATCCAGCCGAAGCCGAGGGCAGGCAAGCGGCCATGACTCCGATTCTGGAATTGGCCTCCATTGGCATCTCCTTCGGCTCGCTGCGCGTCCTGGAAAACATCGGTTTCAATTTCGACTCTCCGGAGATGGTGGCGCTCGCCGGGCCCAATGGCGCGGGCAAATCCACGCTGTTGGCCATCATCGCCGGGCTGCGTCCAGGCTACACCGGCACATGCAAGTTGTACGGAACGGACGTCCATCGCTGGAAGCGCCGCGACTTTGCGCGCAAGGTCGCCTTCGTCCCGCAGAGTCTGAAGCTCGATTTTCCTTTCACCGCCGAAGAGGTCGTCTTCATGGGCCGCACGCCGCACGCGGGCGGCTTCTTTGAGTCGGGCCGTGACCGCGAGGCCGCGCATCGCGCGATGGAATTGACAGACATGGGCGAGTTCGCCGCGCGTGACTTTCGAGCGCTCAGCGGGGGCGAGCGCCAGCGGGTGATGCTCGCCTCGGCGCTGGCGCAGGAGCCGCGCGTTCTGCTGCTCGACGAGCCTACCAGCTTCCTCGATCTGTCTCACCAATTCGCGATTTATTCCTTGTTACGCCGTCTCCGTGATGAAGGGATCCTGGTCATTGCGGCCACCCACGATCTCAATCTGGCGGCGTCCTATTCGGACCGTGTCATCGTACTCCAGAAGGGCCGTGTGGTGGCCGACGCCGGCCCCTGCGACGCTCTCTCGGTCGCGAAGATTCAAGAGGTCTTCAACGTCCGCGCCGAGTGGGTGCAACGCGCCGACGGCCGCGCCTGGATCGCCTTCGACGACCGGCCCTGCGAGCCTCCCAACGACGCCATACAATGACGCCCACAGAAGCTCATGTCGTCACTCCGCGCCGACTCGCCGTCGTCCTGACCGCCGGTTTGGCCGCCGTACTGGTATGCATCGTGGTCTGCCCGCTGATCGGACCTTCCACGCTCAGCCTGCAGCGCGCCTTTACCGGTCAATGGCCGGACAATCAGATGTTCTTTGGCGTGCGTCTGCCGCGCGTTCTGCTGGCGCTGCTGTGCGGAGGCGCCTTATCCATAGCGGGCTGCCTGTTTCAATCGCTACTGCGCGATGCACTCGCGACGCCGTATACGTTGGGCGTTTCCAGCGGTGCTTCCCTGGGCGCGGTGATCGCGATCTGCTTCGGCTTGCAAACGGTCGCCGGCATGCCGGGGTCTGTGGGGCGCGGCGCTGCTGGGCGCGGCCATTACTTTGGTGATCGTGCTTGCCGTCGCGAGCGAAGGCAGCCGCATGTCGTCCTTCACGTTGCTGCTCGGCGGGGTGATGATCAACGGCGTGGTGACGTCGCTCATCATGTTGCTGCACAATCTGGCCAGCGTGCGTCAGTCGTTCGCCATCGTGCACTGGCTGATGGGCAACATCGATCCGCCCGAACCGTCCACGCTCGTGGCGTTAGCCGTCGCGGTCATCCCAACATCCGTCGGGCTATGTCTCATGGCCCGCCGTTGGAATTTGATGGCAGTGGGCGAGGAGTGGGCGGCGACGCGCGGTGTCTCGCCGGCCCGCTTGCTGTTGATTGGCTACATCGCCGGGTCGTTTCTGGCGGCCGCCGTCACGGCAGTGACCGGTCCCATCGGATTTGTGGGACTCGTGGTCCCGCATGCTTTGCGCCTGAAACTCGGTTCCGATCACCGCTTGCTCATGCCGGCGTCGTTCCTGTTCGGCGCCGCGTTCCTGGCCATCTGCGACACAGTCGCCCGGACGATCTTCTCGGTGGAATTGCCGGTGAGCGTGTTGACCGCGCTGGTCGGAGGGCCGAGTTTCATTGCGTTGCTGCGAAGCCGGCGGCGCAGTCTCTGGCTGTGAGAGGATCTTTGAGACAATCGGAGTCGCGCGATCGGTGGAGGACCAACTGCTCATGATTTCTGCACGCATTCGGGAGTTGGCCGAGGAAATCCGGCCGTTGTTCGACGACCAGGCCGCGAAATCGCTGGCCGATTTCTGGGCTGCGCTCCCCAAGGCCGCCGGCAGCCTGGGACGATTGGAGTATGCCGCAAAGCACGTCGCCATGGTTCGAGAGACGACTCTGCCCGCGGCCGACCGTCTGGGCCTGTATGTTTTTTGCGGCGATCACGGGATCTGCGCGGAGCCTGTTGGAGCGGAAGGCCCCGAGGCCACGCATCTCGAGTTGCTCAACTTCCTGCGCGGCGACGCGCCCGCCGCGGCCCTGGCGCGCGAGTACGGCATCGATCGCATCGTCGTGGATTGCGGATTGACCGGCGAGCCGGATCAGGGTACCTACGTCTTTCGCACATGCGATGGTGCGCTCAACTTCGCAGTGACCGCTGCGCTCAGTGAGGATCAGCTCAACGCGGCCATGGAAGTAGGTGCGACGTTGGCCTCCGAAGCGGCGCGCCGTCACGATTTCGTGGCGATCTCGCAACTCGGCTCGGGCGGAGTGGTCGGCGCTTCGGCGGTGCTCGGGGCCATCACCGGATGCTCCGCGACGCAGGGCACGTTTTTGGACGATGTAACCGATGCCGAAGTCGTGGCGACACGCCGCAACACCGTTCAACTCGCCATCGCCCGCCACCAACTCGACGCGATCTCGCCGCTGTCCGCGCTGCGGTTCCTAGGTGGCGCCGAGATTGCCGCGATGACCGGTTTCATTCTGGCCGCGGCGTGGGAACGCTTGCCCGTATTCGCCGACGGCTTCTGCGCAGCGGTGGCCGCGTTGTTGGCTCGCTCGGTAGCTCCGGACTCCCTGGACGTCGTGCTGTTCCCCGGTTGCTCGACCGATCCGGCCTGGGCCAGTGCGTTGGAGACCTTGGACGTCGTTCCGCTGCTGCAACTGGAGGCCACCGAGGGCGCCGGTTTCCATGCCGTCCTGGCCATGCACCTGGTCGCGGGCATCCTGAGGTGTGGACGGCTGCTCGCGGCCGGCGTGGTCGCGCGCCGCGTGGATGAACCAGAAACCGCGGACTGAACGGTTGTAGAGCGTCTCCTGGGAACGCCGATCTCCAGATCGGCTCGAGCAGGCTCATCAGCGCCAAGAGGGTGGAGCAAAGCATTCGTTGTCGCTACCCGACATGGGCATCCCAGTCAACTGAGTCTCGCGTCGCGCCACCCTTTCAGGTTGACATCAGCCTCCGGTTGCGATGTGGTATCCCCATGCAGCGCGTGTGTTTTCTCCTCAAAGTCAAGGCGGATCGCCTGGACGAATACAAGGCCCGTCACAAAGCCGTCTGGCCCGAAATGCTCAATGCGTTGAGCGAAACGGGCTGGAAGAACTACTCGCTCTTCTTGCGTCCAGATGGGCTTCTGGTGGGCTACGTCGAGACTCCCGACTTCGATGCCGCGCTCAGCGGAATGGCGGCGCGCGAGGTGAATGAGCGCTGGCAGAAGGAGATGGGCGGCTTCTTCGAAGCTCTGGACGGCAAGCGGCCCGATGAAGAGATGGCTCAGCTCGAAGAGGTGTTCCATCTCGCCTGATTTGGCGCGAAACTCGTCCAGCACTCGATACCCATTGCGCTCCCAAACTGGGTGCCCGAGGCGCGCTTCGCTCGCGCTTACTCAATTCGACAGCCGGACCGCAGTGAGCTGAATTGTCAGGTGCCGCGCGGTCTGCACTACCATGGATGAAATGCATCCACGCACGATTGGTGCCCTCGCCTTCGCGGTAGCTGTGCTGTCGTTTCCCGCTTCCGCTCAGAAGAAAACCTGGACCGATGCCGAGGTGATGAAGATTCACCGCTCGGCGCTCTTGATCGACACGCACAACGACGTGACCAGCAAGACAGTGGATGGCTTCGACTTCGGGCCGCGCGCGAAGGACGGCCACACAGACATCGCGCGCATGAAGGAGGGCGGGCAGGGAGGCATCTTCTTCGCGGTTTACGTCGGCGCGGAATACGTCGAGGGCAACCGCTCGGCGCATCGCACGTTGCAGATGATCGATACGGTCCGGCATGACGTGATCGAGCGTTATCCGAACGACGTTGCTTTCGCCGGCTCGGTGGCAGAGATTCTCGTCGCGCGCAAGCACGGCAAGATCGCGGCGCTGATGGGCATCGAGGGCGGCCACGCCATCGAAGACGACGTGCGCCTGTTGCGCGACTACTATGCCCTCGGCATCAGGTACATGACGCTGACGCATGTCAACAACAACGGCTGGGCGACCTCTTCGGGCGACAAGCCCCGTCCCGAAGGAGAGCCCAAGGGCCTGACAGCGTTTGGCAAGCAAGTGATCCACGAGATGAATCGACTGGGTGTGATGGTGGATATCTCGCACGTTTCCGATGCGACGTTCTGGGATGTGCTGGCCACCAGCGAAGCTCCGACGTTCGCGTCGCACTCTTCCTGCCGCGCAATTTCGAATATTCCACGCAACATGACCGACGAAATGATCCAGGCGCTGGCAAAAAAGGGCGGCGTGATCCAGATCAATTTCGGTTGCGAATTCCTGAGCCAGAAATCGGCGGACTCTTCGCCAATGGCCAACCCCGCCGCGATGGCGAAGATCCAGGCGCAATTGAAAGACATCAAGGATCCGAAAGAACGCCACGCCGCCATGGAGAAGATGTTCGAGGAGATTGGCGCCAAGACCGTGCGCGCGACGATCGACGATGTGGTCGCGCACATCGACCACATCAAGCAGATCGCGGGCGTGGATGCGGTCGGGCTTGGCAGCGATTTCGACGGCGTCGGATGCGTCCCCACAGGCTTGGACGACGTATCGAAATGGCCGAATTTGACCCGTAAACTGCTTGAAAAGGGCTATTCCGCGGCGGAAATTCACAAGATCTACGGCGGCAACCTGCTGCGCGTGATGGGCGCGGCGGAGAAGACTTCCGCCCGGCTGCGAGCCGCATCGTCGGCGACAGGCCGCTAAGTCAATCGCTCTTGCGCTGACGGACAAATCCGATTCAGCGGACAAGCGAGGCACAAGGGCCGCGTGATTTTACATGTACGTTGGCCGTGCAGCCGCAGCAGCTTGTGCGCGCGCTGCAGGAATTCGATATCGCGATCGCCGTCTTCGAGGACGGCTTCACGCACCAGCCGGTAGGCCACGCTGTAACTCTTGTGCTCCGCGCCGAAGCCGAGCCGCTGCATCACGCGCAGCCCGTTCGATTCGAGCGCCAGCACTGCCTGCGCGCCGCATAGCAGGAGGACCTTCTCCGCGCCGGGCTCGCCGGTCATGGGGAACTTCATCAGCGCCCGTTTGGCCTTCGGCAGAGGCATGCGCAGGACTATCGTGAGGTCGCCTTCGAACTCGGCTAACACTAGGTGCGCGGCGGCATAGAGACGTTCGGCGCGATCGGCCGATGCGATTGAGCCTCCCATGCGCGTAATGCGTTCCAGTTCGACGAGCGGTGTTTCGAGAATGCGCTGAGGATCGCAATCCGTCTTCGCCTTCAACGCTCGAAAAGCTCGCGTGCGCGTCGTATCGTCGGCCAGATAGGCGACGATCTCCCACAGCACCATCTCGAGCGGGCCCTCCGGTTCTTCGCGCGGCGGCACACCGTAGTGCGACTGGAGGAGGTCTACGATTTGAATCAACGGCGCGTGCGGCATCCCAGGCTTCACGCCATGATAGCGCCGCGCCGCGCCTGTTTTCAGCCGCGTTTTATGGCATCCTACTTTCGGGGTAGAGCGATGTTTGAGCGATACACCGAAAAAGCCCGCCGTGCCATCTTTTTTGCTCGCTACGAAGCCAGCCAGTTCGGCTCGCCTTTCATCATGCTGGAGCATCTTCTGCTCGGTTTGCTGCGCGAGGACGAAGTCCTGCGCAAGAAGCTCGGCACCACTCGCACTGAGGCCGTCCGGCAGTACATCGTCGATCATTCTCCAACCTTTGAGAAGAGCATCTCGACCTCCGTCGACCTGCCGCTCGATCTGTCGTGCCGGAACGCGCTGAACCTGGCCGCGGAAGAAGCTGACTTGCTCGCACACCGCGTAATCCTGCCAAGTCATCTGGTGCTCGGCCTGCTGTGCACCGAGCAGACCGTGGCTGCGGAGGCACTGCGCGCGCAGGGCATCGAGTACCGAACCTATCGTGACAGCGTTGCCAAGCTGCAAGTTGAAAGGCTGCCGGGAGGAGTTGATTTCAAATTGCGCCCGGTGCCGGCCGCGCCCCCCGAACGCAGTGCGCGGAGTTCAGAAGTTACAACGGACGCGCCCGCGTTGCACGACGCGTGCAATGCTCTCGCCCGTCTCGTGGATACGGCTTCGCCTCAGTTGGATGCGTACTCCGAGGCCGAGAGTCTGCATCCACTACCGCGCGGGAACTGGCTCAGAAGAGAAGCCCTGGGCCATCTGATTGACTGGGCGTGCACTCACCAACAGTGGTTCGCCCGAGCCTTGACCGGGCCGAAACTGGCTGCCTTGACCTATCCGGACAAGGATTGGGTTTTGGCCGAGAAATACCGGGAATTTGAGTGGACTGAGTTGACGGACCTGGGGGTCTGTCTGAACCGGCTGTTGGTGCACGTAATCGCGCATGTCCCCGAAGCGAAACTCTCCACACCGTGTAAGATCGGACTCCTGGAGGCCATCCCGCTCGTTGACCTGATCACGAACTATGTGAAGTACTGCCAGGACGAGATGGCGGAAATCCTCACGCGGCGTTAGCGGCTCAGGTAGGGCGGGCGCCCTCGCCCGCGCCGGCCCCCCTGGTCCGGCTTCTGAAACTAATCGGTTGGCCGGAAGATGGCCGACGTGGGCGTCGGCCGCAGACCTGGGGGTCCGCCCTACTCTAGCCGATGGGTTGCTGCTGGCTCAGGCAGTGCAGCGTGCCATAGCCGAGGACGAGATCGACGGCGTGGATGCCGACTACTTCGCGGTCTTTGAACAGCTCGCCGAGAATGCCCAGTGCGACGCGATCGTTCGGGTCGTTGAACGTTGGCACGATCACGGCCGCGTTCGAGATGTAGAAGTTAGCGTAACTCGCCGGAAGCCGGTCGCCATCGAAGGTCAGAGGCTGCGGCATCGGCAGTGCGATTACCTCGGGCTTCGAGCCGTCTTCCAGCCTGAAGTCTTTGACGCGTTCCCAGTTTTCGGCGAGAGGCCGGTAGTTGATGTCCTTGCGATTGTCTTCGCGGATCAGCACCATTGTGTTTGCGTTGACGAAGCGGCAGATGTCGTCCACGTGACCGTGCGTATCGTCTCCCACGACGCCGCCTGCCAGCCACAGGACGTTCGTCGCGCCCAGGTACTCGCCGAGCGCCGCTTCGAAGCCGCTCTTCGAGAGACCCGGATTGCGAACCTGCGTTGTCGGGTGAAGGTAGCACTCCTCGGTGGTAAGCAGCGACCCGCGGCCGTTGACGTCGATGCCGCCGCCCTCCAGGATGAACTTCCGCCCGCCCGCTTGCGCATCAAACAATCGCTTGCCCAGATGTTTCGAGGCCATTTCGGGCACGCGGCGGTCTTTTTGCCAATCCTCGTACTTCGCCCAGGCGTTGAAATGGAAGTGGACGATCGCCGTTTCGCGCTTGCCCTTTGACCGTTTGACGAACACCGGTCCGCTATCGCGCATCCAGCCCCGGTTGGTTGCATGGACGATAAACTCCACGCGCGAAACGTCGGCGCCCGCGCGCGTGAGATAGCGGCGCGCCAGCTTCTCTTCGGTCTTCGAACCCACCAGCAGGCGCACGGTCTCGCCCGCCGATATCTTGCGAACCATCTCGCCGTAAACCCAGCGGATGGTGTCGAGCTTGTCCGGCCAATCCGTTGGGTTGTGCGGCCAGCCCAGCCAGGTTGCCGCGTGCTTCTCCCACTCGGCCGGCATGATGAAGCCGAGCGCGGCGGGAGTCTGTTCAAGGTCGTTGGTGATGCGCGCCATCAATGTTGAGGATAGTTCGCGGTGTGCGCGTGCGTCTATCAGCTGGATCGCGATCTCGATGCAGTATCGCGCGCCGTTAAACTGGTAGAGTGCATCGCTTCGGAATTGAATCATGGCCAAGAAGACCACCACCCCCACGAAACGCTACCGCGAAGACATGTCCGAGATGCCGGACTGGATGAAGAAGAAGAAGTGCCCGAACCGTGACAAATTCATGTCCGGTCCAGCGCATTCTGCCCAAGAACATCACGGGCAAGGAAAAGCTCGCCGACCTGATCGACGACGACCTTCCTCGCCTACAACTCGGCGCGTCTCAAGGAGGGCTGCCAGCTCTTCGCCAACAAGATGCTGGAGCCCGACGTCACCATCGGCATGAGCCTCTCCGGCGCGCTGACGCCCGCCGGCCTGGGCTGCTCCTCCATCGTGCCGCTGATCAAAGCGGGCTTCGTGGATTGGATCGTCTCCACGGGCGCGATCCTGTATCACGACATGCACTTCGCCCTGAACTACCCGGTGCAGGTGGGCAGCTACAAGATGGACGACACGGAGCTGCGCAACAACGACATCGTGCGCGTCTACGACGTGCTGATGGGCTACAGCGACTGCCTGATGGCCACCGACGAGATTCTGCGCGATATCCTGGTGCAGCCCGAATTCCAGAAGGAGATGGGCACCGCCGAGCTGCACTACCTGCTTGGCAAGTACTGCGCCGAGTGGGAGCGCAAGGCCGGGCTGAAGGATGTCTCCGTGCTGGCCGCGGCCTATCGCGCCGGTGTGCCGTGCTACACTTCGTCGCCGGGCGATTCGACCATCGGCATGAACGTGGCCGGCGTGGAGCTGCGCGGCAACAAGCTGCGGCTGAACCCCGCCATCGACGTCAACGAGACCACGGCCTATCGTGCTGGCGGCCAAGCGTTCCGGCGGCAAGAGCGCCGTGGTGCTGTGGGGCGGCGGCAGCCCGAAGAATTTCATGCTCCAGACCGAGCCGCAGATCCAGGAAGTGCTGCGCATCAAGGAATTCGGCCAGGACTATTTCCTGCAAGTGACCGACGCGCGTCCCGACACGGGCGGTTTGAGCGGCGCCACGCCGAGCGAGGCCGTGAGCTGGGGCAAGGTGGATCCCGGACCGCCTGCCCGACGCCGTGGTCTGCTACACCGACACGACCATCGCCATGCCGCTGCTTACGCACTACGCGCTGTCCCGCCACAAGCCGCGCAAGCTGCGCCGGCTCTACGACAAGCGCGGAGCGATGATGAAGGCTCTGACCAAGGAGTACTTCACCCACAACAAGGTGAAGATGCTCGACGGCTCCGCGCCGGTGTTCGACTAGCGGCGTCTGTGGCGCACGCTTTAGCGTGCCGTGGCGGCATTCATGCCGTTCCATTGGCCGGACGTGCGAGATGAATCTCGCCGCTGCACGCTAAAGCGTGCGCCACAGCCGTCGCGGTTCCTTCAATAACAAATCCATGACGAAAAAAGCGCTTCTCGAGATTGCCAAAGAACATGGCACGCCGGTGGTGGTGATCGACCACGACGTCATCCGCGCGCAACTATGCGAACTTCCGGCGGCACCTGCCCAAGGTGCAGGCGTATTACGCGGTGAAGGCCAACCCCGCGCCGGAGATCGTGCAGACGCTCCACAAGGCCGGCGCCAGCTTCGATGTCGCTTCGTTCCCCGAATTCATGCTGGTCTACGAGAACATCAAGCACCTGCCGGCCAAGGAGCGGCAGGATTTCATCTGGGACAAGATCATCTACGCCAATCCGATCAAGCCCCAGGAGACGCTGCAGGCGCTGGACAAGTACAAGCCGCTGATCACCTACGACAATCCCGAGGAGTTGAAGAAGATCAAGCGCTACGCGCCGCACGCGGGCCTGGTGCTGCGGCTGCGCGTTCCGAACACCGGTTCGATGGTGGAGCTGTCCTCGAAGTTCGGCTGCGACCCGGGCGAGGCCGTCGATCTGATCCATGGAGGCGTTTCGCGATCGGGCTGGTGGTGGAGGGCGCTGAGCTTCCACGTCGGCAGCCAGTGCACCAACTTCGACAACTTACGTGCAGGCGCTGAACATCGCCGCGGCGGTGATGGAAGAGGCCCGCTCGCGCGGGCACGAGATCAAGATCCTCGATATCGGCGGCGGTTTCCCGGTGCCGTATGACGATCGCACGTGCAAGCCGTTCGGACGTGCTGGCCAAGAAGATCAACGCCGAAATCGACCGGCTGTTCGCGCAAGGACATCGAGATCCTGGCCGAGCCGGGCCGGTTCCTGGTGGCCACGGCCGCGACGGCGGTCGCGCGCGTCATCGGCAAAGCCGTGCGCGACGGCAAGACGCTGCTACTACATCGACGACAGCGTCTATCACACTTACTCGGGCATCGTCTTCGACCACTGCCAGTACCGCGTGAAGTCGTTCAAGCACGGCGCGACCGAGATCTGCACCGTCTTCGGCCAGACCTGCGACGGCATGGACACCATCACGCAGTCCGAGGAGCTGCCGAAGCTCGAAATCGACGATCTGGTCTACACCGAGGACATCGGCGCGTACAGCAACGCGTCCTCGACCTGGTTCAACGGCTTCGCGCCGGCCAAGGTCGTGCACGTGAATCAGTAGGGGTACGCCGGCAACGGGTTCCCGCTTCGCTTCCAACAGCGCTCCTCCGTCCATGCTTCCGGTGCGCAGCGCGTGTTAACGCCGGATTCGATTTGCGGCAGCGCGCGGCCTCAGGCTGGGACCGGCCCGCGAGCAGGGCTCGCAGTTTTGACAGGTGCCTCCTGGCACGCGTCGCCGCCCAGCAAGCCCATTCGCCGCAGATTGTGCTCGCCCTTGTAACGCAGGCACTCGCGGATCATCGTCCGAACTTCGCCGGCGTAGTGGAAGAAGTCCAGCTCCAGGTTGGCGTCGTCGATGTAATGCCGGTGGAAGTGGTCGAAGTCGTCCATCGGGGGGAAGTCCTCGTGACGGCTGTAGCGCTCCTGCAACCACCAGTCCGTGAACCCGTAATGCTCGTGGTAATCGTCGTATAGGGGCGTGCCGGGGAACGGCACCACCACGCCCAGCGTGCTGAACGAATCGGTCAGCGGCGCGATACGTTCCATGAACGCCCGTGTGTTCTCCAGCGTCCGAACCGTGTCCTGTGGGAAACCCAGCATGAAATTGCAGGCCGTCAAGAACCCGCGGTCCTTGGCCCACTCGAGCGCGCGCATCACGTGCCCTGTCGAGACACCCTTTCTGATCGCGCGCAGGATTCCGTCGTCGCCGCTCTCCACTCCGAAATTCACCGCCACGCATCCGGCCGCCTTCATCGCGTCCAGCAGATGCGGCGTCACGCTGCCGGCACGCGTGATCGCACTCCACATGATGGGAAAGCGGATGCCAGCCTGGAACGCCCGGCATAGCTCGAACAGTCGCGGTGGATGGGCGGTCAGGGCGTCGTCCCAGAACGGGAAGAAGCTTGCGCCGGTCAGATCGTGGCTGCGGTTCAGCTCCGCCACCACGCTGGCCGCGGACCGATGCCGGAAGCGCCGCCCCGTCACGTAGTTCGCGCAAAACGTACACTTCGCCGGACATCCACGGCTGGTCACGATGCCTCCCGGCGTCGCGGTGCGGCCCGACGGGTCGTACCAGCGGGAGTCGTATAGAGGCTGCGCTGCGAGCGGCGTTGCCAGAGCATCCAGGTCTTCGACGAACTCCGCCGCCGGTCCCGCGCCGAGGCGGAAATGCGCGCCTGGAATCGAGGCCAGCTCACACCGGCTTTCGAGAAAATCCACGAAGCGCACGACCGAACGCTCAGCCTCGCCGGCGAGCGCCACGTCGAACCCGTGGGCCAGCGCCTCCCGCGGCCGCGCCGTGCAGTGAGCGCCGCCCGCGATCAGCCACGGTACACGCCCGCGCAACTGGCCGGCGGCCTGGTAGGCTTGCCGGACCCACCTCGAAAACAGGCCGAACGCGACGACGTCCGGACGAAACTCGTCCAGGGCGGATACGATCTCCGCCGCGCCCAAACGGCGATATCGGGCCGCGGCATCCAGAACCCGAACCTCGCAGCCCCGCTCGAGCAGCGCCGCGGCCACGTACTGCTGGCCCAGCAGCGGCGCACCCGATTGCTCCGGCGAGGGCGGATTCACTAGCAGAACGCGTGTCATCGGCTACGAGCTGATATGCGGCCCCGGGATGATGGTGCCCGCGACCACCGGCCCGACGGGAACGTAAGGCGGCGCGAAGGTCGGAACCCGTCCCGTCCCCATCACCTGCGTTACTAACTGCGTGGCTTTCCACTGCGTGAGCGGGATCTCGAGCGCCGTTGCCACGGAGTCGAAGAACTCCGTGCAGTAATCCACGTAGCCGTGGAGCGATCCACGCATCGCGTTTTTGAGGTTGGCCGGCGACATGGCGTTGGCGTCATGCTGGAGCATGGCGAAGGGACACGGGACGTTGGGAGTGGGCGGCGCCATGGGGCCCGGAAACGCCGCGAAGGCCGGATACCAGGGCAGTCCGGGGACGTGCACGCCCGTGGCCAGGATCGACCATTGCAGCTCCATTCCTCCGGCTACCGCGTCGCGCACCTGGGCGTTCAGACCACTCCATGCTGCCACGGATGGGGCGCACTTGATCAGCTGGCCGAGCGGCTGGCCTTGCAGCCGGCCGCCAATGGCAGTTGGGCCATTGATCATCACGTCCGCTAGCCCGGCCGTCAGCCGGTACATGTTGAAGCCAAACTCGATCGCATCGATGACTCCGTCGAAGAGCGCGTTGTACGTGTCGTGCATGCTGCGCTGTCGATCCACGTCGGCCTTCGAGTTCGAGGCTGCGCGGAAGAGCGCGGGCGGGAACGGCAGCGGCGCCGCCGCCGCGGCGGGTCTCAATCCAAAGGCGGCGGATGGCGGAAGGGACATCCCCGGGCGCATGGCGGCGGCCGGCGAGCCGCCTGCAATCGCGGGAAGCGTGATGTTATAGCTCTGGAAGCGCAGCTTGACGGCTTGCTTGGCGAAAATTCCAAGCATGAGACTTGGCATTGAGTCCTCCTCCACGAGTGGCTCTGTTGCGAGCCGGGTTCGCGCTCAGTATATAACTCATGCAACGCTGCGGAGCTGGCCCTTCAGGGCTCCTTATGGCGATTCTGCATGACGAAGAGCCAGCGGAAGATGCGAGGTTTCCGGACCAAAGCAGGAGGTTTGCCGCGGCTCGACCACTGCCAGTACAGCGTGACCGCCTTCAAGTGGCGCGCGACCGAGATCTGCACCGTCTTCGGCCAGATCTGCGACGGAATGGACACCATCACGCAGGCGGAAGAACTGCCGAAGCTCGAGATCGACGATCTGGTTTACACCGAGGACATCGGCGCGTACAGCAACGCGTCATCTACCTGGTTCAACGGCTTCGCGCCGGCCAAGGTTGTGCACGTGAATCAATGAGTGGTGCCCCAGCGGCATCCGCTGATTCCGCTCATCCGCGCTATTCGCCCGAGTTCTTTCTCGGTGCTTCAGGATTGGCGGGCTCGGAAGGTCGCAAATGTCCTTGGTGGACGCCAACACCTCTAACCACGTAAAGGCTCCTGATAGAGACACTACCTCCGGGTGATGGTCGCCGTGTGCCTCGGCAGCCCGCAGCCAACTGCAGATTCTCTCAACGATTGTGATCGCGTCTGACAGGGGCAAGCCAAGTCTATGGCTGGATTCGAGGACAGTCGGTGCAGATTCTCAGAGCGAGATCAATAGAGTGCTGCCGGAATATTGCCAGTGACGTTAGGCGCCGAGCAAGTCTCCAGAAGAGGAGCACTGGAGCATCATCGTTTAGAAACAATCCGTCGCAACCCCTCCCGCAATTTGCCGAAGCTCGGGGACTCGTTGTGTTCGACATCAAGAAATGGGCCGATTCGATTTGCCCATTCGCATTTTACCTGCCCTGGAATCGGCCATCCTGCACTTTTGAGGGCATGGGATCCGCCCGGATGAATCGCGTCGGCGAGGACCTCCCATGTTCCACAGCAACTATCCTGAATGTAGGTACCCAATGCGCGGTCTCGAACTACAGGGTAAGCGGCCCGAATTGCACGCATGTCACCGATGTACCATGACTCGATCTCTTCGAGAGCCAATCTGAACAATATCACGGGAGACTGTTGGCGTTGGCGTAGCAACCCATTGAGTTGGGCAAGAAAGGCTGCGCAGTCACGGTCATCGTTATCCAGAACTACGACAACCGCGTCAATGCCTCGAGTTCGACCAAATCCTCTTAGGATGCTCGGCAGTTGGTCGAGAAGGATTCGTTTGTTTGGCGCAACAACTCCTTCCAGATTCTTAGGGAGTTTGCCAATCCCTTTATACCCGTGAATTCGCCATGTGTGAGGTTCGCCGTGCTGGCCAATGATCTTAGGTATCAAATGCCCGAGCAACAATTCTCCAGAACGATCTTCCACCAGCATCTCGATGTGCATCTTTCACCTCACATCAAGATAGTCGCTGTACCAAAGCCCTCCCAATGGAAGTTCTTCCGCGACAAGATTCGTGACGACATCAATCTCTGATACATGCTGAAGCGTGGAGAAGCCGTCGGCTCCCTTCGCAAGTACCCACACTTCCTCAGGCGTAAGTGCATTCACAAAGTATGGCTGGTGGGTCGTCACAAAAATCTGCGATGCGTTTTTTTTGCCTGTCGCATGCGCTCTGAATTCACTAGCCAGCGTATCTAGCAGCTTGTGATAGAGCCCGTTTTCCGGCTCCTCAATACATAAGAATGGCGGCGGATCTGGATCTTCCAGAAGCAGTAAATACGCAAAGATCTTCAAGGTTCCATCTGAAATTTGCTGCGCGTAGAAAGGATCTTTAAACGCTCCATCGTTAAAGCGGAGTAAAACACGTTTGTCTTCTGTGACGTGCGTCTCGATTTTTTCTATTCCAGGTATCTTTGAAGCAATTCTCTTAAGAATTATCTCGAATCGGTTTTTGTGCTCCCGCTCCAAGTATTGGACAACGTTCCCAATGTTATCCCCGTGGATGCTTAGGTGCTTTTGCGCGCCTGCGTTCGTGAGTTCGCGAGCGGCATCGGGATAAAAATACGAGAGATACCAGCCCTTCAGAAAGTCACGAAACCTCTTGATTCGGGGATGTTCCTTCAAGGTCCCAAGAGTTGCGATGCCCAATTGCCGTAGATCCGTCAATTCGACACGGCTTTTGGCTGTCTCTTCCTCGTCTTGCGCACGTTCCGTGCCAAGACCCTCCTCTCCAGCCCAAACATAGCCTTCGCCCTTCGAAAGGTTCAAGAACGGGTAGGGGCGTCCGTGCCTTTGCCCTTTCCGGCGTTGTCGTAAAATTTCCGACTGGACGAACGGTCGACTTTGCGGATCGAGGCCAATCTCCAACTCGTAGGTAATTGGACGCTCTCCCTTTGCTTCCCGGTAATAGATTTCGAACTTGATTGGCTCGTTGCAACCCAGTGACCGGAGCCGGTCAAAGCTGCCACGCGGCTTCGCCTCGCAAGCAGCCTCCACGTCAAGATTCAGACAATCCGCAACGAAACCAAATGCGTCAAACAACGTGCTCTTTCCCACGCCGTTCTTTCCGATGACGACCGTCAGCGGAGTGAGGGCGGCGCCCTTTTGGTGGGAAAGCGTCTTTCCGAGGATCACATCGCGTAATGCGCGGTAGTTCTGTACTCTAAAGCCTTCTAGAAGAGCCATTTGTGCGTCATCCTCTTACCATAGTCGTGCCAAGCATCGAACGGTAGTCTAGCACGCGGCAACTTGACAGGTGAGTCTGACAACAATGCTGCCACAACCCACGATGATGCAAATCCGGTGACATGCAAATCCGGTGACAGTACACGCAGGCACCGTTCAGCCGCCCGGAGCAATCCAGCTCCAGAGATCCAGACGAGCACAGCTTGACGACGTAGTTCGAACGCAGCGGGTCAAAACTTAGGGTCACGCGTCGCGGGGCTGGCTTGCACCTGGATTTACCCCCGGAGCGGCGAGGGAAAATCGGCAGGTTCGCGCAGCAAAACCGTCAAGCCTTACTGAAATTTCCCCGTATCTTGCAGATTCTAAATAGGCGTTTCCGTAAGGCTTACGGTTTTGCAGTAACGCTCGAAGCAGTTTTCCTCCCGCACGAACAGTGCACCCCGCACCCTTCGGACGATGATCGTTCAATGGGCAGCTCGCGATGGATTGATGATCTTCCGGCCCGCGAAGTCTCTTTCGTTATCGGTGACGACGATGCAATCGTTTGCTTCGGCGACGGCGGAGACGATCATGTCGAGCGGGCTGCGTGGCCGTCCGGCCGACGTTCCGCCCGCCATCAGCCGCGCCCAGACTAGGGCGGCCTTTTCGTCGAACGGGAGAACCCGGCCGGCGAACAGCGCTTGCGGGCCTTCGGGTCCAGCGAACCAACGCTCCAACTCTTTGCGCTTCTTTCCGGCGGGCTTTCTCCAGTATCCCGCGCCGGATCTCGGCGACGGTCAGCGCGGAGATGAACAGATCCTCGTCGGCTTGTTCGGCCAGCCACGCCACAAGGGACTCCGATGGCATGGGCTTGGTGACGTTGCCGATGATGTTCGTATCGAGGAGATAGCGGCTCACAAGTCGACTTTGCGGGCAGACGATGCCGGGCGGGCGAGATTCAAGTCGGCGCCGACCAGAGGCGACCTGCGCAATGCGCTGAGGATCCCGCCCTTCTTCGGCGGTTCTCCTGAGGTCGCGCGGCGCAGCGCGGCACGAATCTGCACCGCATCGGGATCCTCGGCGGCGAGCCGCCGGGCGAGCGAACGGATGAGTTCGCGATCGGCGTCGAGCCCGAGAACCTCGAAGCGGGCCATCCCGCGCTGGGTGAGGCGCTTCCGGTAGTTCTTCAGGGTGCGTTTCTGTGGCGTGATGCTCATACCGCTGGTCCTCACTATAGCCAGTAATACAACCAGATCCTGACGCGGGTGTTAAAAGGGGTGCGCGACATAGCAGGGGACGCAGGCGCGATTGCCTGACAAGGTGGCCGGAAGCCGAGCGTATGGGCAGGCAAGGCGGAGGACGCTGTTGTGGGGCAGCTTGGCAAGCTGCGGCCGATTGGCAATCGGCCAACTGACACTTTGGCGCGGGACGGCGGTAGGCAACCGCCGCGCAGGATGCCTTCCTGCCCCACGGCGCCGCCAGCGGTTCGACTTCTGTGTCGCACACCCTGTCAAAAGCGGAAGCCCGCTGAGCGCGTCTGTATGAGGATAAGGCGTTCCGCGAGAAGTGACGGCGCTCAGGCGTTCTCGTCGAACTCCTCGTGCCAGGCCATCTGGATTGCTTCGAGTTTCGACTCGTTGGATCCCTTGGGGTCGCCCTCGAAGTCGTCGAGTTCGAGCACCATTTTGTGGAGCTCCGTGAACCGCACGGTGAGAGGGTCCAGGTCCGGGAACTTTTCGTATAAAGCGATGCCGATCTCTTCGGCCATGTTCCAGTCGAGTGGCATTCCAGGTATCTCCTCGGCCCTGTTTTGACAGCCGGCATCGCGCCGGGACGCTTCGCGATCAGACTGCAACAATCGCGGTCTCCATGATGCTACTCGATTCCGGGGGACAAGCCAACGGCAAGCAACCAATTATGTTTGAGCGGGCTCTGGAGAGCCCACGCGGCGCTGGAGCGCTGCCCCACCTGATTTGTCTGGCGGGCCCTGGAGAGCCCACGCGGCGCTGGAGCGCACTCCATCTGGTTTGTCTGGCGGGCTCTGGAGAGCCCACGCGGTCCTGGAGGACCGCCCCACACCGGCTAATTGATTTTGGAGCCCTTGAGGGCGGCGCGCACGGCGGTGTTCATCATATTCTCGGCGAGCTTGCGGGAAATGCCGTCGAGCCGCTCGATGGCGTCGCGAATCTCCAGGTGAGTCCCGGTGTGGTAGACCGCCTGCAGGTTCTTGCGGGCCTTGTCGATCGCCGCGCGCTCCGGTTCGCCCAGGGCGTCCCAGGCGTCGCTGGCCCGGGCTTTGTCGAGCGCCAGCAGGATAGTGTCGGCTTCCACCTGCGCCTCTCGCGTCTGGCGGGCGGCGAAGTCTTCTTCGGCGCGCTCGAACGACTCGGTGATCATCGCCTCCACCTGGGCGTCCGTCAGCCCGTAGGACGGCTTCACTTCGACGGACTGCTCCTTGCCGCTGCGCATGTCGCGCGCGGAGACGTTCAGGATGCCGTTGGCGTCGATCAGGAACCGAACCTCGACGCGCGCCATGCCGGCCGGGACGGGCTGCAAATCCTTCAGGTCGAAACGGGCCAGGGAACGGCAGTCGCGCGCCAGTTCGCGCTCGCCTTGCACCACGTGGATCAGGACGTTGCGCTGGCCGTCCACCGAGGTCGTGAAGATCTCCGTGGCCGAAGCGGGAATGGTCGAGTTGCGATGGATCAGCTTCGAAACCACGCCGCCCATGGTCTCGATTCCAAGAGACAAGGGCGTCACGTCGAGCAGCAGCTTGTCCGTCACGTCTCCGGACAGGATCGCCGCCTGCACGGCCGCACCCAACGCGACCACCTCGTCCGGGTTCAGTTCGGTATGAGGCTTGGCCTTGAAGGCCGCCTCTACCGCCTGCCGGACCATGGGGATGCGCGTGGAACCGCCGACCAGCACCACCTCGTCGATCTGCTCGGGTTTGAGACCCGCGTCGAGCATGGCGCTGCGGCAGGGTTGCAGGGTGCGCTCGACAATGTCCTTGATCAGGCCTTCGAACAGCTCGCGCGAGATCTCGCGCTGGTAGAGCTTCCCGCGCCAGGCGAACTCGATGGTCGCCTCGGGGAAGAAGCTGAGTTTCTCTTTGGCCTCGATTACCGCGCGGCGCAACGTCTGCACGGCCTCGCCCGAATGCGACAGATCCTCGCCCCATTCGCTCGCCACGTCTTCGAGGGCAATGCGCAGCAGCTTGTTGTCGATATCGTCGCCGCCGAGATGCGTGTCTCCATTCGTGGAGAGCACCTCGAAGATGCCGTCCTGCAAGCGCAGAATCGAGATGTCGAACGTTCCGCCGCCGAAATCGTAAACGGCCACAACGCCGTCTTTGCGCTTGTCGAGTCCATAGGCGAGAGCGGCGGCGGTGGGCTCGTTGACCAGGCGCAGCACTTCCAGGCCGGCGATGCGTCCGGCGTCCTTGGTGGCCTGGCGCTGAGCGTCGTTGAAGTAGGCCGGGACGGTGATCACGGCCTGCGCGATGTCCTCACCGAGGTAGGCCTCGGCCTGCAGCTTGAGCTGCTTCAACACCTGAGCCGAGATTTCCGGCGGCGTCAGCAACTTGCCGCCCAGGTCCAGGCGAATGACGTTTTCGCTGCCGTCGGCGATGCGGAAGGGGAACAGCCGCAGTTCGTCCTGGACGTCGGCGATGCCGCGCCCCATCAAGCGCTTCACGGAGTAGACGGTCCGGTCAGGACTGTCGATCAGAAGCTGGCGGGCTTTCTCGCCTACGACGTAGCCGCCGTCGTCCGCGACCGACACTACGCTGGGCACCAGCTTGGGGCCTTCCGGCGTGGGGATGACCTCAGGCCCGGTCAGGTCCATGAATGCAATCAGGCTGTTGGTGGTGCCGAGGTCGATGCCGACAATTCGTTTCTTCGCGACGGCGCTGAAGTCGATCTGGAACGTGCTCATGAATAGCTGCCGGCCGCGCTTACGCTTCGCGCGTCGCAAACTCCTTGTTCACTTCCTGAATCAGGTTGCGGATATAGCGGCGGCGGTTGAGGATGCCCCGGATCGAGGTCAGTATCTCGTGCCGTTCCATCTCGGGAGCGGCATCGTGCTGGAGGAACTTCGCCTGCAATTCGGCGTCGATTTCCTTCTCCATGCCGACGAAGCGGTCGCGCGACTCTTCGAGTTGCGCGACCGCTTCCGTATCTCCCCCGCGAAGTTCGTCCAGAGCCATGTTCAGTTCGAACACCTCTTCCAGCAACTCGGGCGGAACATCCTTCGAGCGCTGCTCGCCGATGTCGAATCCGCTGTCTTTCAGAATGTATTCGGCGCGCTGCACGGGATCGCGCAAGACGCGATAGCCGTCGTTGAGGATCGAGGTAGCTTCCAGCGAGAAGTTGCGCTCGGTCTCGGTGGCGCGCGTGTAGCGGTCGGGGTGCAGTTGCCTGCTGAGCATGTAATAGCGGCGCTGCAACTCGTCGGCGTCCATGCGTCAACGTCTTCTCGAAACCGAAGAAAGCGAAGTAATCCACCACCGGACGCTGCAATGAATTGCAGAACTTGCAGAACAGGGAAGCCGCTTCAGACTCCTCTTCGGAAGTCTGGCCACAACGCCAGCACGTGTGTTCGACTATGGGCAAATGCATGTGCGCCTCGTGTCCGCCATCCCGCCTTAAGCGGAGAACGACGAGCCGCAGCCGCAGCTCTTCGTCGCGTGCGGATTCTGGAATTCAAAACCGGAGTGCATCAGGGACTCTTTATAATCGAGCGTCATCCCGTCCAGATAGACCATGCTCTTCGGATCGACGTAGACGTGCACGTCTTCGAAGTCGAAGACTTTGTCCGTGGGGCGCGACTTCGGCTCGAACTTGAACTGGTAGCTCAAGCCCGAGCAGCCGCCGCCCAGCACGCCCAGGCGCAATCCGCCATCGACGCCCATCTTCTTAAAGGACTCGCGGATCTTCTCGACGGCCTTTGGTGTCACCGTAATAGAGGACATAATCTGATTCTCACTACCTGAGAGGACTCACGCCTCCCTAATCTCTATTGTTGCGCGGGCTGCTGAAGCTTGCCATTCCCATTGGCCGCGGCGCCCTGTTTGGTGCGGTAGTCTTCGATGGCGGCCTTGATGGCGTCTTCGGCCAGCACCGAGCAGTGGATCTTTACAGGCGGAAGGCTCAGTTCGCTGACGATTTCAGTGTTCTTGATCTGCCCCGCTTCGTCCACCGTCCGGCCCTTCAGCATTTCGGTGGCGAGCGAACTGGAGGCGATGGCCGAGCCGCAGCCGAAGGTCTTGAACTTGGCGTCTTCAATGACGCCCGTCTCGGGATTCACCTTGATCTGCAATTTCATCACGTCGCCGCACTCGGGGGCGCCAACCAGACCGGTCCCCACATAGGGATCCTTCTTGTCCAGGGATCCCACGTTGCGCGGGCTGTTGTAGTGGTCCAAAACCTTGTCGGAATATGCCATTGTGTCGTCAACTCCCTTTCATGGATTCTCGCGTTGCATCCCCTTGCCCGCCTAATGCGCCGACCATTCGACTTTGGTCAGGTCCACGCCCTCTTTCACCATTTCGTACAACGGTGAAAGCTCGCGCAGCTTCCGTACGACGTCAATCACCTTGTTCGCCGTATAGTCGATCTCTTCTTCGGTGTTAAAACGGCCGATACCGAAGCGGATGGAGCTGTGCGCCAGATCGTCGCCCGCGCCCAAAGCCTTCAAAACGTAGCTGGGTTCCAGCGTGGCCGAGGTGCAGGCCGAGCCGCTCGAAACCGCGATGTCGTTGATGCCCATCAGCAGACTCTCGCCTTCGACGTAAGCGAAGCTGATGTTCAAGTTGTGAGGCAGACGGTGCTCCATCGTGCCGTTGATATAGACTTCGTCGAGCTCGGCGAACAGCTTATCTTTCAGCCGGTCGCGCAGCCGGGAGGCATGAGCGATTTCGTCATTCATCTCCAGTCGGCACAACTCGGCCGCCTGGCCGAATCCGACGATACCAGGGACGTTCAGCGTGCCCGAGCGGAAACCGCGTTCATGGCCGCCGCCATCCATCTGGGCCGTCAACTGCACGCGCGGGCTCTTGCGGCGGACGTACAACGCGCCCACGCCCTTCGGCCCGTAAATCTTATGCCCGGAGAAGCTCATCAGGTCGATGTTGTCAGCCAGGACGTTGACCGGGATCTTGCCGGCGGCCTGGGTCCCGTCCGTATGAAACAGAACGCCCTTCTCGTGGCAGATCTTGCCAATCTCGCGCACCGGCTGGATCGTCCCGATCTCGTTGTTGCCAAACATGATAGAGACCAGCACGGTCTTGTCCGTGATGGCGTCGCGAAGCTGGTCGAGATCGATCAGTCCGTTCTGTCCGACGGGCAGGTAGGTCACCCGGCAGCCGTGTTTTTCCAGCCGCTTGCAGGTATCCAGGACTGCCTTGTGCTCGGTGGCGGCGGTGATGATGTGGTTGCCCTTCTGGGCATACATCTCGGCGACGCCTTTGATCGCCAGATTGTTCGATTCCGTGGCGCCGCTGGTGAGAACGATCTCTTTCGCCGTGGCTCCGATCAGGTCGGCGAGCTGCTTGCGGCCCTTCTCCACGCCTTCCTCGGCTACCCAGCCGAAGCTGTGATTCCGGCTAGCGGCGTTCCCGAAGCTTTCGGTGAAGTACGGCAGCATGGCGTCCAGGACTCGGGGGTCCATACGCGTGGTCGCGTGGTTATCTAAGTAGATGGGGAAGTGCAGCATTGTTGGTTTTCGATCTCCTCCCGATGGGGAAACTCCTATAGAACTCCTATTGAGCGAGTATGGTCAGCGCAACCGCGCCGTCATGTCTCGGGCCCGCATGCTCCTCGTCGGCGGAGAGGTCAGTAATTGTGATGTTGTCGAGGAGCTTCAAGATTCCTGCGTGCACCCGCCGAAGCGGCTCGCGCACCGTGCACAGCGGAGTCAAACCACAGTCCCCGTGTGACGTGAAACAGGTGGTGAGTATGATCGGCCCATCGATGGAGCGAATCACTTCCAGGGCCGTGATCGTCGATGGATCCCGTGCCAGCCTGTAGCCGCCGTTGGTACCTTGCTCCGAGACCAGGAAGCCATCGCGAACCAGTTTTTGCAGCACCTTTGCCAACATGGGCACCGGAATCCCGTAGGCGTCGGCCAGTTCTTTCGCGCTTGCCGAGCCCTTTTCGCGGTTCACGGTCAGGTGCTTTAGACTGATCAGACCATAGTCGGCTTTTTTGGTCAGCTTGAGCATTGCTTCAATCTCGGACCATATTGGTCCTGAATCCAAATTAGCACCACCAGCTTGACCAGTCAATCCGGATAAGAGTTTTTTCGGCCAACGACTTAACTGGGAGGCGGAACGGCGCCTTTGCGAGCCTCGAACGGGCCCCGTCTGAACGTTTGGGAAGCGGTTGCAGTGATAGACTGATTCTTCTCCCGCGTCGGTATCCGGCTCGGCGAGTAGTGTTTACGGCGTTCTCATCCTATCCGAATGATCCGACTTTTCCGCGTATTCATACCGACCTCGGTGATCGGACTGCTGCTCTCCGAGATTGTGATCGCGGCAGGTTGCTATGTGCTGGGCTATTGGATCGCCGGCGCCGAGCAGATGGAAGTTTACTTCCTGCTTGAGGACGGCATCACGCGCACGGCGATTGTCGTACTGAGTTTGATCTTCGGGATCTACTGGTCCGACCTGTATGAGGACATGCAGGTGACCTCCACGCTTCAACTCTTCCAGCAGTTTTGCCTGATTACCGGCATGGCATTTCTGGGCCAGGCGTTGGTCGGGTACCTGGACCGCCAGATGATTATGCCGCGCTGGCAGATGCTGATCGGTTCAGCACTGGCAATGGTGGTGCTGCCGGCGTGGCGGCTGGCCTATGCGCCCGCGGCTTTGAAGATTCTAGGTCGGCGGCGAGTGATGTTTCTGGGTGCGAGCGAGCTGGTTCGCGAGATCGCCTCAAAGATGAAGGACAAGCCGCAGACGGGTCTCCTCGCGGCGGGATATCTGGCGCCGGAACCGGTCGATTGCGTTGATCTTGGCCCGTACCTTGGGCAGGTACCGCAGATCGGAGAAGTTTACGCCGCTGCGAAGCCGGCCCTGATCGTCGTAGGTCTGTCCGAGCGCCGCGGCCAGATGCCGGTCTACGACTTGCTGGAGTTGCGTCTGTCCGGCGCGCGCATCCAGGAAGCCGGGGCGCTCTACGAGCTCGTTACGGGGCGCGTCTCCCTGCGCACGCTACGCCCGGCCATGTTGGTGTTTTCCGACGAAATCGCGCCGGGCGGCTTCAACGTCAGCCTGCAGAAGTTGTACTCCTTTCTGATTGCGGCGGCGGGGCTGGTTGTCGTCTCGCCGATCCTCTTCCTGGTAGCGTTGGCCGTCCGCGTTACCTCTCCCGGGCCGATCTTGTACCGGCAAAGCCGCGTAGGGTTCCATGGCCGCATTTTTCAGGTGCTCAAATTCCGCTCGATGTACACCGATGCCGAAGCGGGTACCGGCGCCGTCTGGGCTCAAAAAGACGATCCGCGCATTACGCCTGTCGGCCGCTGGCTGCGCAAGTTCCGTCTGGATGAACTCCCTCAGTTACTCAACGTGCTGCGCGGCGAGATGTCCATCGTCGGTCCGCGTCCCGAACGGCCGGAATTCGTCAAGACGTTAACCCAGCAGATCCCGTTTTACGGCCAGCGGCATTTTGTGAAGCCCGGCATCACCGGATGGGCCCAGATCAATCACAAATACGGCGACAGCATCGAAGACACCATCACCAAGCTCGAATACGATCTGTACTACCTCAAGAACCTGAGTTTATCCTTGGATCTCTACATCATGTTCCACACCGCGAAGGTGATGCTGCTCAGCAGGGGCTCGCAGTAACTTTATCCAAGTGGGGTCTGCGGTTCAGAGATGAGGCGGCGTTCCGGCGCGGCGTGGGCTCTCCAGTTCCCGCACAAGCGCCTAGCAGAATATTGAGCCGGTCTTGTCCAGAGTCTGGGGACACCTCCACGATCCGGTCCGAGTGCTAGACGGCCCTCTTGAGACCTTTCCTTATGGCCTGCTTGAGCACGACCTGATAGCCGATACCTTCGGCCGCCGCGATTCTCTTTGCAAGCTCGATATCGACGAAGGGCAACCGGATCGAGATGGCCTTCGTTGCTTTAGCTTTGGCCTGTTCCATCAGGCCGAGGAGCAACGCGGCATCCGAGCGTTGGATGTGCGCGTAGCGAGCCGGGCGAGTCTTTCCCGCTCGAAGCGCTTTCTCGAATTCGCGCTGGGTCTGCTCTCGCCCTTGCGGAGTTTCATACCACTCAGCTTCTTCGGCTTCAGATTTGAGCCCGGGGGACTTGGCCGATTTGCGGGCCATAGAGCCTCCTTTCCGCCTGATTCATGGTGTACGCCGTAACGGGCCGGAGCCTGTTCCGCCGAAGAATGTGTATACATTCTCCGTATATACGTCCGCCGCTGCCCTACCAGTCGGTCGAGGGCTGCTATTTCTTCACGGCCTTCTGGTCCATGCCGCCCTGGTGCAGCACGAGGTGCGTGACTTCGCCTTTCTCGTTCCTGAAGAACTCCACCTCGGCGTCGACCACCTTCAGGAAGAATCTCGTCTCTGACGACGCGAAGACGGGGAACTTGGGCTGTTTCGTCGCTTGCACCATCAAGTTGTCGCCTTCCACCGTAACGACGATCTGGAATGTCGGCGATAGTTCATAGGTGCCCGCGTATTCTGCCAGGATCTTGGGCGGGACGGCGACTTCCTTGCGTTCGTTCGGCAACACTACCTTCTCGCCGAGAGCAACGGCGGCGAGTTTCTTGGCGATGTCCCCTGGAGCGCCGCCGTTCAAATTCCCGAGAACGATCACGGTCAGCTTGTCGTCGGGATAGTAGGCTACCTGCGTGTTGAAACCCTCGATGCCGCCGCCGTGCTCGATCACCTGGTGGCCATTCTCTTTGTGGACCGCGAGCCCGAAGGCGTAGTCGCTCTTGAACGGCGTCGTCATCTTGGCGAGCGATTCCGGCTTCAGTAGCTTGCCGCCAAACAGACCTTGCTCCCAGCGCAGCAGGTCTTCGGTGGTGGAATAAAGCGCGCCCGCCGCGTGCGGGATGCTCATGTGCACGAAGCCCGCGTTCTGCGGACCCGCGGGGCCCGGCGAATAGCCCGAAGCGCGGCGCGGGATGATCGCCGAGTTCGAATCGTAGCCCGAGTCCTTCATTGCGAGAGGCTGGAAGATGTTTTCGCGAACGAACTTCTCATAGCTCTCGCCCGTGATCTTCTCGATCAGGTAACCGAGCAGCACATAGCCCGAATTGCTGTAGTTCCATTTCTCTCCGGGCTGGAATTCCAGCGGCTTGTCGCGAAAGCGCGCCACCAGCTTCTCGGGCGTGGTGGGAATCGCTTCCGTCGGCCCATAATCCGGGAAACTGGTGAAACTCGGAATGCCCGAGGTGTGGGTCAGCAGATGATAAATCGTCACCTTGTCCCAGGCCGCCGGCGCGTCGCCGATATACTTTTTCACCGGATCGTTGACGCTGAGTTTGCCCCGCTCCTCCAGCAGCAGAATGGAGGCTGCCGTGAACTGTTTGGTGACCGATCCGAGGCGGAACTTCGTCTCTGGCGAGTTTGGTATCGCCCACTCGAGATTGGCCGAGCCGTAGCCCTTGCTCAGAACAACCTTGCCATCTCGCGCCACCAGTACGGAGCCCATGAACTGCTTGCCGGAGACGAAGGACTGGATGACCTGCTCCATGCGGGCGACGTTGTCTTGGGAGGCGTCCTGCTTCGCGAGTGACGCATTTTGCGCGAGAGAGAAACTTATCAGTATTGCTGTCAGTGCGATTCGTCGAATCATGCTCACTCCATGACCATCCGTTTGCACCACTATATTGGAATTGCTCGCACACTGGAGATTTTGGGACCAAGAGTTTACCCAATCGATGGTTGTCGGATGCGCCTGGGAACGCCCTGGGAACGCCGATCTCCAGATCGGCACCACTTGCGTCGCGAACGGCAACGTTCGGGCATGACTTTTGACTGAGCTGTGGTATATCGATGTGCCGGGGGGATGCTCGTGTCCGTGCGGCGCCCACGAAAAAGGGTGTTTCACACCTTGCCGCTGATGCGGCAACCTGGGCCGATCTGGAGATCGGCGTTCCCAGGGGCGACCGCTGCGTTCAGGCCGGCTCTACGACCCCATAGCCAAGCGGTGCTGCCCGCTGCTATCTGGTTGTACCGCGAACTCGCGGGCGAGTGCCGAGGCCAATTGTTGGACCGCTCCATGCACCTCGGGCGACAACCCTCCGCCCCACTCGAAGCTTGCCGCCTCAATGCCGTAGATCACTGCCTCCGGAGGAACGTTCTTCGTCAGTTTTCCCAGGCGGAAGGCCTCGGCGATGCCAAAACCATGCGAGGAACTTCCCAGGCTCTTCTCGAACTGTTCCACATTCTCGCCGTTCTTGATCTCGAAGCGGTGCAGCGTCCCAGGCGCGGCGCCGGTCACAATGGCATCCACCACGATGACCTTGGGGTGGCCGGTCCAGGCATCGAGCAGCGAGAATGCATCGCCAGGGGTGCATTTCGCCGGTGCGTGCAGCATTCTTAAAGCGTCGGCACAGGCTGGACCCGCGCCGTCATCCCCCCGATCGGCGTTGCCGCAACACAGAATCAGCACTTTTACTCCTCGCGCGCGACCCGCGCCCTCGGGAAGTGCGTGGCGCACTAGACGCAAGGGTCGTAATTGCGAATTGTCCGTTCGGCGCGCCATGTGATTTCCTCCACCGGCGCGTCCCACCGTTCCGAAATGACCTGTGGCGGAGACCGCCACAAATCGTCCTCGATGCGCTTCAAGTTTTGCGCTGTTGGCGGGACGATCTTCGATGACAGTATAAGGCCAGTCTCGTCAATTGTGTACAGGTGATGTAACACAGGCGATGTAACACAGGTATTGTCGCCGGCTAAAGTAATAGGTTGTTTGTGGCGTGGTCAGGCCGTAACTGCGTGCCTCGACCGGGCGTAGCTCCGCAAATGCGCGGCGGCGGGCGCAATCCGTTCCCCATTCAAAAGGCTGGAAGGCGCAACGCAAAGAGATCTCACCGCTTCCTCGCCATCGCCGCTCCCATCGGGAAGAGCGGATCTGGAGATCGGCGTGCCCAGAGGGAGATTCTCGGGAAACGTAGTAGGATACGGGGTTGGTTCGCTTGAGGAGGCCCGCATAATGGAGACCGAAGCCGGGGCTCGCACGCTCCCGACAGAACGCCTACACGCCTCTGCCGCCGGGCACGGTCTACCAGCCGCCAGTGTCCGCCGAAACGGTCGTCCCGGAGTTGACGGCACGCTCTATCGGCTGGGGCTTGTTCCTCTGCGTTGTCTTCACCGTCGCCTCCGCCTACTCGGGTCTGAAAGTCGGCCAGGTGATGGAGGCGGCCATCCCCATCTCCATCCTGGCGATCGGTCTGGCCCGGGTTTACGGCCGCCGATCCACGCTGCTCGAGAACGTCATCATCACTGGCATCGGTGGACTCGCAGGCTCCATCGTGGCGGGCGCCATTTTCACCCTGCCCGCGCTCTACATCCTGAAGCTGAATCCACACCCCGTCGAGACCATCTTCATCTGCCTGGCCGGAGGCTGCCTGGGCGTCCTCTTCCTCATCCCGCTGCGCCGCTATTTCGTGCGCGATATGCACGGCAAGTTGCCGTACCCCGAAGCCACGGCGATCACCGAAGTCCTGGTGACCGGCGAGAAAGGCGGCTCGCAGGCGAAGCTGCTGCTGCAGGCAACGGCGATCTCGGGCGTCTACGACTTCCTGGTCACCACCTTCCAGGTCTGGAAGGAGTACGTGGACTTCCAGTTCGTCCCGGCCGTCCGGATGCTCTCCGAAAAGGCCAAGATCGCGCTGAGCTTCGACGCCATCGGGTTCATCCTGGGCCTCGGTTACGTGATGGGACTGCGCAGTTCGATGATCCTCTGTGCCGGCGGCGTGCTCTCCAATCTTGTGCTGGTTCCGCTCATCTGGATGATCGGCAGCCATCTGCCCGATACCGCCGTTTATCCCGCCGCGATCCCCATCGCGAAGATGACGGCCGTGCAGATCTTTCGCGGCTACGTCCGCTACATCGGCGTCGGCGCCATCGCGACGGCGGGCATCTTCGGCATCCTCAAATCCATGCGCATCGTCGCCGGTTCGTTCGGCGTGGCGCTGAAGGCTTTCCGGCGCGGAGATGCGCCATCGGGCGATCGGACTGACCGGGATATGCCGATTCTCTCAATCCTGATCGGCGTAATCCTCAGCTCCATCGGCGTCGCCATCCTGCTCGGGACCCTTTCGCCCTCGCCCGTCGTCATCCTGGTGGGCATCGCACTCACGCTGGTGTTCTCGTTCTTCTTCACCTCCGTCGCCGCGAATGCCATCGCCACCACGGCGCGCAATCCCGTCTCCGGGATGACGATGTTGACCATCATCATTTCCTCCATCGTGCTGCTGGAGTTCGGGCTCTCGGGCACCACCGGAATGTTCTTCGTGATGGCCATCGCGGGCATGGTCTGCACGGCTCTGTCGGTCTCGGGGCAGACGATCACCGACTTCAAGACGGGCTATTGGCTCGGTTCCACGCCCGCCGCGCAGCAGAAGGTGAAGTTCCTCGGCGTCATCGCCGCGTCCATCGCGGTCGGACTCACCATCGTCGTTTTGGCCCAGGCCTTCCAGTTCGGCGAAGCCGCGCCCGGCGACGCGCGGGTCGTGCTGGCCTCGCCGCAAGCGTCGATCATGAAAGCGCTGGTCGAGGGCTTCATGAGCCGCCAGCCGGTCGCCTACATCCTGTTCGGCTCGGGCGCCGCCATCGCGGTTCTCATGGAGATGCTCGGCGTTCCGGCCTTGATATTTGCCTTGGGCATGTATCTGCCGCTCGAACTGAACACTCCGGCGCTGGTGGGCGGTTTCATCTCCTACTTCGTCGGCAAGCGCTCGGAGAAACTGGGCGGAACCAGGGGCAGTTCGGTGCGAGAGCGCGGCGTAATCATCGCTTCGGGGTTGATGGCCGGCGGCGCGCTGGGAGGTGTATTTGGAGCGGGCTTCCGCCTGATCCCGCACTTCTCCGAAGACTGGGTGCGGACGCCGTTCTACGGCAACGAAATGGCTTCGCAATTGGTCTCAACCGTTTTGTTCATCGGGCTCTGCGCCTACCTTTGGCGGGGCGCGAACAAGCATGAAAAGGATGCCGAATAATGAGCGGAAACCTGGATCGACTCGTCGGAAACGCCATCCTGGGCATCGATACGCTCTGGGGCGGAGATGTTTTATGTGCCTCGGGAACCGGCCGCTTCATAGCCGACTCCTGGTTCTCCGATGAGCCCCTGCCGGAGGCTTACACGCACCCCACCGCGGCGCGCGTGCGTGAGTCGGGCGGCGTTTCCGCGAAGACGCCGGACCATGCGGCGATCGGCGCGTATCTCGACGCAGTGGATATCCTCGCGGCGATTCGAGCTATGTCCGCCGAGGCGTCCGCCATCGGCGGCGCGCGCGGCGAGTATCTCGCCGGACTCGCTGAGTGCTTCGAGACGATGTGGGATCTCGCCATGGAGATCCTCGGACGCGGCCCTCAGGTTCCCTACGAGCGTTGCGTGCTCGCGTCCACGGGACAAGCTCCGGAGCCTTCCGACCCCTCCTCCAAGCGGGAGCGGGTAGCGGAATTGCTCGCCCGCGTCGGATTCCCTTCGCGCAATACGCAGGAGCTGCTGGCAGCGGTGGACGGCTGGCGCGGCGCGCTGGTGGTTCCCATGGCGGCGGTCAAGACGCTGGGCGCGGTCGCCATCGGCTACTTCGACGCGCTCAGCGCCAGGCACGTGGCCCCACATCTGCCAGCGGAGTTGCAGTCCGTGCCGCGAGCGAATATCCGATTCCTGCCGATTCGCGATGCCTGGTTCTCCGGATCGATGAACTATCTGGGCCGGGCCCGGACCGCCGACGGGTCTCCGCAATACGAAGCTACATACGAGATCAACGCTTCGCTGGCGATCTCGGTGCCGGAATTCCTTCAACTGGTCAGCCACGAGGTTGTGCCTGGTCACGTGACGACCTTCGCCTATCTACAGAATCTTTACCACCGCCGCGCTGTAGGCTTCGAAGCTTCGGTGCTGACCATGAACACGCGCGCCGCGGCGTTGTTTGAAGGCATCGCGAACAACGCGATCCTTATGGCGCACGGCGTCACCGAGGTTTCGGAATTGGCCGACGAAGATCTGCAGATCGGCGTGCTGCTGGCGCTGCTGCAGGACGACGCCAAGAACCAATCGTCCTATCTCACCTGGGGCGAGGGGATGCCGCAGGCAGAGGTCGCCCGCGTTCTGCGCGACGATTTTCTGGTCTCGCTGGAGCGCGCTGACAAGCTGTCGGGCGCCTGGGGCCGCCACCCGCTATTGGGGCGAATGTACCTTCCGGCCTATCGCGCCGGAACCCGCAAGGTCGCGGAGCTGCGCCGGCGGTATTCGAGCGCCGAACTCATGCCGGTGCTGTACGGCTGCGCGGGGTTGGTGGACGTGACCACTATCGAAGGCGTGCTGGAATCCAGGCGCGGGTGAGATCCGTCCACGACTCCGGTCCCGGAACGTGGTCTGGCTATCGGTACCGCGCCTCGTCCATTGAGGAGGGCAAACGGAACCTCAGGTTCCCTTTTCCTGTTGCCCCCATATTGGAATCAATGACTTGCAAGGCGAAACGGAACCTGAGGTTCCGTTTTGGGTGATCGACCGTGGGTACTTTCAGTCTGCGGGCGTGGGGCAGACCTCAGTCTGCGCACTTGTTTCAACCGGTGCTGTCCGGAGCGGGGCTGAATCCCCGCTCCGCCTGAAAGCTGCACCACGCTTACCAGAGCTTGCAGCGGATGGCTGCTGGCCGCACCATTGGATCGCCGTCCTTGCAGTTGAAGGCCTTGGCGAACTCCGGCACGTTCTTCAGCGTCTCAATCACGCGATAGCGAGGCAGCGGATGGGGATCGGTCTTCAGCCGCAGGCCGTCGTCTTCCGGACGCGCGTTGGTGGCCCAGACTCGCGCGAAGGCGATGAAGAACCGCTGGTCGCCGGTCAACCCGCCGATCACTGGCGGCTCCGCGCCCTTTAGCGAGCGATGGTACGCCTTATAGGCCAGCGCGATGCCGCCCAGGTCGCCGAGCGCTTCGCCGGTCACCAACTTGCCTAGGTGACGCTGTCCCGGCGTGACCTCAAAGCCATTGAACTGATCGACGATACAGGCCGTCCGCTTCCCGAACTCTTTGTTGTCGGCGTCGGTCCACCAGTTGCGCAAATTGCCCTGGGCGTCGAACTTCGCGCCCTGGTCGTCGAAGCCGTGACCGATCTCATGTCCGATCACCACGGCGATCGCGCCGTAGTTCACGGCATCGTCGGCCGTGGCATCGAAGAACGGGGGTTGCAGGATGCCGGCCGGGAAAACGATCTCGTTCATCAACGGGCTGTAATAGGCGTTCACCGTCGGCGGCGTCATGCCCCACTCTGTGCGATCCACCGGTTTGCCAAGCTTGTCCACCTGACGCTTCATGCGCCAGAGGCTGGCGGCTTGCACATTTTCCACCAGGTGGCCCGGCGTCATCTCGATGGCCGAGTAATCCTTCCACTTGGTCGGATAGCCGATCTTCGGGTCGATCTTCTCGAGCTTTCCGAGCGCCTGCTTCTTCGTTTCGGCGGAGAGCCAGTCGGCGTTGGTCAACTCATCGGCCAGCGTGGCGCGCATATTCGAAACGAGCTCATCCATGCGCTGCTTGGCCGTTGGCGGGAAGAAGCGCTGAACGAAGGCCTGGCCTAGAGCGTCACCCAAGGAGCGGTCGGCCATTTCCGTGCATCGCTCCCAGCGCGGCAGCGGTTCTTTCACGCCCCGCAGCACTTTCTCGCTGAACTCGAATTCGGCATCCTCAAAAGGCTTCGACAGCAAATTGGCGCGGTTGCTGAGCACCCGCCATTTCAGATACGTCTTCCAGGTTGCGATGGGCGCCTCGTCCAACTTCTTTGGTAAACGTTGCGAAGTACTTGGGCTGAGACAGGTTCACCGGCGTGGCGCGCGGGATCTTCATGGTGTCGAACATGCCGCCCCAATTGAAACCGGGCGCTTCCTTCTCGACGCCCGCCAGATCCATTTTGTGATAGCTCTTGTACGGGTCGCGGCGCTCCACGTTCGTCAGCATCGGTTCGGCGAAACGTGTCTCGAATTCAAGAATCGTCTTGCCCGCGGCCACCGAGTTCTCTTCGCTCTCTCCGCTGAGGCGGAACAGCGTGGCGACGTATTTCTGAAACTCCTCGCGAATCTTTACACCCTTCTCGTCGGTCCGGAAGTAGAAGTCGCGCTCCGGCAGGCTCAGTCCCGCGGGACCGAGCTGGGCAATGTACTCCGAAGCGTTCTTCGCATCCTGGGAGACGGTCAGGAAGGCTCCAGCGGTCGTCGCTTTGCCTGCCAGTTTCAAGATCTCGGCCTGCAGGGCGGGGCGGCCGTCGATGGCGGCAATGTCAGCGAGATCGGGCTTCAGGGGATCCAGACCGCGCTTTTCGATGGAAGCGGTGTCCATGCACGAGCCATAGAGCAGGGCGAGTTTCTCGTCGTTCGAGTTCTTCGCGAGCTTGCCGGCCTCCTGTTTCGCCAGCACTTCGTCCACAATCGTCTTCATCCGCTCGCGATTGTCCTGGGCCAGCTTGGTGAACGAGCCCCAACGGCCATAGGCTCCCGGGATCGGGTTCGCGTCGATCCATTTCTGGTTGACGTAACGGTTGAAATCGTCGCAGGGCTTACATCCGGTGTCGAGGATGGATTTCAGGTCGGGGCCGCTTTGCTGGGCAAGTGCGGAACTCAGGGTAATCAGTAAAACGGATAGGAATCTCTTGGTCATGGTCGGAATCTTCGTGAACTAATATATCAAGTCGCGGCTGCAGAGGCGAGACGCGGTATCCGGACGGCGGGCTCCCGGAACCGGCGTTGCATCTGGGATCCTGCTCATTTCTATAGCTCTAAGGCTATAATCGGATTGTGAAACGTTACCTCGTTGCTCTCACTTTGCTTGCCGTTTTCTGTCTGGCCGGTTGCCAGAAGGACATAAACACCAAAGATTCCGTACGCCAGGGAGTCCTGAGCTATCTGACGCAAAACAAGAATCTGTCCGTGAACTCGATGGACATCGAGGTCACGCAGGTGACGTTCCGCGATAAAGAGGCGGATGCCGTCGTGATGTTCAAGCCCAAGGGCGGCGATCCCGCCAGCGGCATGAGCATGAAGTACACCCTTGAGCGTCAGGGCAGCCTCTGGGTTGTGAAGAAGAAGGCCGACAGCGGACCTCATGGCGAGGCGGCGGCCAAGGCGCTGGAAGGCGGCGGTTCCGCGCCGGCGGCGTCCGGCTCCATGCCGATGCCATCCGGCTCCATGCCCATGCCGGCAGGTCATCCTCCAACCGGGGCGGCTGCGCCGCAGCCGAAGAAGTGAATAAAGTCGCCGTGCTGGGCGGCGGTCCGGCCGGCGCCATGGCGGCGGCGAAACTTGCCTCCGGCGGGATCGAGACGGTCCTCCTCGACGAGAAACTCGCCTGGGAGAAGCCCTGCGGCGGCGGCCTGACCTGGAAGGCCTACGACCGGTATCCGTTCTTGCTCGACAATTCCGTGCCCAAGCGGATAGTCACCCATACGGGCCTGGACGACCCTCGTTCCGGCCCGGCCATGGTGCGTCTCACCCGTCCGTTGGTCATATATTTACGCAAGGACCTGAACGCGCTGCTGCTCGACCGCGCCGCCGGAATGGGCGCGAAGTTGTTGAAGGAGCGCGTGCAGGGGCTTGAGCGGAACGGCGCCGGCTGGACGGTTGAGACGCGCACCGGGCCGATTCAGGCCGACTACGTGATCGTTGCGATGGGCGCCCGGAATCCTTTGAAGGAGTTCGGAAGCGAATTCGCCCCTGGCGATACGATGACCGCGCTCGGCTACCACGTGGACGCGCCTCAGGCGCACATCGACCTCCAGTTCTTTCCCCGGTTCGAAGGTTACAGTTGGATCTTTCCGCGTTGCGGACGCGCCTCGGTCGGCATAGGAGGCAAAGGCGAATCGGCGCAGTCGATGCGCCGCCGACTCGAGCAATGGATGGACCGGCGCGGGTTGCGCTACAAGAACGCTCCGTTTTATGCCCATATGATCCCCGCGCTGGAAACGGCTTCCTGGGCTAACAACCGGGTGAGCGGCGAGGGTTGGCTGGCCGCTGGCGACACGGCAGGTCTGGTGGATCCCGTCACCGGCGAGGGCATTTACTATGCGCTGCGCTCGGGCGAAATGGCGGCCGAGACACTGCTCGCTTCCTCGATTCCGTGGCCGGCGAAGCACCTGGCTTATCGGGAAGCCCTGCGGCGCGAGATCATGGCGGAACTCGAAGGCGGCTCGCGGCTCGCTTCCAAGCTCTATTTGCGTCCGTTCCTCTTCTCTGGAATGACGGCCCGGATGATCCAGTTCGTTCGCCACAGCCCGGCGGTTTCCGAGGTGCTGCAGAATCTGTTCGCCGGCACGCAAAGCTACCTTGACTTGAAAGCCTGCCTGGTTGCCCGGGCTCGCCGCGCAGCCTTGGAGATCATGCAAAGCGTAGTGTTGAGGCGGCGCCTGGTGGAAGACGTCAAGTGAGCAACGGCGCCGCAACCCGTCTGCACAGAGCCGCGAACGAAGAGAGCGGTCACTGTCTACATCTATTGTGCGGGGACCGCTCTCTTCGTTCGCGGCTCTCTGCAGGACTTCGTGATGAGGTGCGCTCGCGCCGCTTCTCCTCGTGGGGTTGCGGCGCAAACGCCGAACACGCGCAGGAATTGAAACCACAGCCGGCAGCGCGCGATGATTCCCACGTGAGGAGACCGATTGATGTCGCTGGAACGTAGCGCCGCCCTTCTCGAGCGCGCCCAGAAGATCATCCCAGGAGGCGTGAATTCGCCCGTCCGCGCCTTCCGCGGAGTAGGCGGGACGCCGCCTTTCATCGAACGCGGAGACGGCTGCCGCCTCTACGACGTAGACGGCAACTCCTACATCGACTACGTCGGTTCCTGGGGACCGCTGATTCTCGGCCACCGCTTCCCGCCGGTGCTCGACGCCATCCGCCAGACTCTGGAAATCGGCACCAGCTTCGGCGCCCCCACCGAGCGCGAGATCGACCTTGCCGAGGAGATCCATTCGGCCGTGCCGTCCATGGAGATGGTGCGTCTGGTCAACTCGGGCACGGAAGCCACCATGAGCGCTCTGCGCGTCGCGCGCGGCTTTACGGGCAGGGAACTGACCATCAAGTTCGAAGGCTGCTACCACGGCCACGTCGATTCGCTGCTTGTGAAAGCGGGCAGCGGCATGGCCACCCTCGGTATTGCCGACACGGCCGGTGTCCCGGAAGGCTTTGCCCGCACGACCATCGCGCTGCCTTACAACTCAATCGACGCGCTGGAAGCCGCCTTCCGCGAGAAGGGCGATCGGATCGCGGCCGTCATCGTGGAACCGGTGGTCGGCAACATGGGTTGCGTTCCTCCCAAGCCTGGCTTCCTGGAGGCGATCCGCTCACTTTGCGACCGTTACGGCGCACTCTTCATTTGCGACGAAGTGATGACCGGTTTCCGTGTGGCCTTCGGAGGCGCGCAGAGTCTTTACGGAATCCGTCCGGACCTTTCGACCTTTGGAAAAGTAATCGGCGGGGGCTTGCCCATCGCGGCGTATGGCGGACGCGCCGACGTGATGCGCTGCGTCGCGCCTGTCGGCAACGTCTATCAGGCCGGAACATTGAGCGGCAACCCCGTCGCCGTCAGCGCCGGCCTCGCCATGTTGCGTCATCTCAAGGCCCACCCCGAGGTCTACGCGCAACTCGATCGCGCCGCCGCAGCCATCTGCGCGGCAGCGCCCAAGAGCATCACCGTGAACCGCGTCGGCTCCATGTTCACGTTCTTCTTTACGGATCACCCTGTCACCGATTGGGACACCGCCAAGACCGCCGATACGGCGAAGTTCAAGGCGTTCTTCCACCACCTGCTGGAGCGCGGCATCTACCTGCCGCCGTCGCAGTTTGAGGCCGGTTTCGTGTCGGCCGCGCACGACGCCGCCGCAGTGGCTGCAACCGTCTCCGCGATTCAGGAGTGGTTCGCGAAGCAATAGGCGCGCGTGTGGGGCAGGCCTTCAGCCTGCGCGGGGCATTCAGCCCCGCCAACAAATCACCCCGGCGTCTCTACTTGCCGATTCGCTTGCCGGGCACGTAGATGTCGCTCCGTGTCAGGCCGCACTCCTTGGCCACCGCCAGCGGATAATCGATGTTGCCGATCCCGTGGACGTGCTCATTCGAGCCGAACGAGAACTTCGCGCCCGCGGCCTTCGCAGTGCGGATGAAGGCCGCGCTGGGGATGCGGAAGTGCGAATTGATCTCAATGGCGACATGATGCGCCACCGCGGCGTCGATCACGCGCTTCATCCGGGCGGGAGTCCACAGCTTGTCGTACTGCGATTTCAAGCTCTCGGGCAGATAGGTCGGATTAGACCAGATTTGAATGGGTTGCGACAGGATCTTCACGGTGAAATCGACGTAGCGTTCCATGAAGTCCTGCGGGTCGTCGAATTTCACGTCCGGCAGCCAGAGCCAGACGCTTTTCCCGCTCTTATCCGGAAAGACGAGGGCGTCGGCGGAGATGTAGTCCAGACGGCTCAGGTTCTTTTGGGAGAGGCAATTGGGCCAATTGAAGCCGTAGACCTGCAGACCCCGATAAACGGGCTGCCCTTCCGTCGAGGTGATGAATTCCTCCAGCGTTGCGTCGTCGTGGATCTCGCCGCGGCATCCGCCTTCGGCCAGGATGCCAAATCGCACGCCCAGCTTTTGCGAAATCGCGGCGGCTCCGGCGGGAGTCAGGCTCTGGGCTGGATTCGCGTCGTCGTGGATGTGTACATGCAGGTCAACGCGGGGCAGGTTCTGTGCAGCCAGGGCGCCCGCGGCGGCGAGCAGGAGGGTGAGGAATTTTGTCATAAGAGATATTAGCCTCTGGAGATTTCTTTCGTTGTCCTAGGACTATATCGAATTTCAGAATGAGTTGAAGTAAATCTTGCGCCGCGCAGAAGGCGGCCCGAGACGATCTTGAGGTCACTCCGCCCGGCCCGGATGGCTGAGCGCGAAATGCTTGACTCTCCGGTACAAAATCACCCTATACTAATCCGATCCGAACGTCTCGAAGGGATTTCGAGCCGAATCTTGAGTCTGGAGGCAAGCGATGAAATTCATGTCGACCTGGACCATTCTGCCAGGGACCTTGAAAGAGGCGGTACATCGGTTCCTGGCCGGGCAGGCAGCACCGCCCGAAGGCATTACTCATCTTGGCCGCTGGCATAAAGCGGATGGTAGCGGCGGTTTCACTCTCTTCGAGACTACCAATCCCGCGCTCATTTACCAGTCAGCCGCGCTATTTGCGGACGTGCTTGAAATTCACACCGTTCCGGTAGTGGAAGACCCCGAAGCTGGCCCTATCCTGGCGAAGGTCTTCCAGAAGAAGAACTGACTGCCTGCGATAGTAACTCCAAGACCGGTGGGGGGCGGTTTTGCGTAATTTACGACGTAGAATCAATGAGTTAACGCCAAGAAACCGGAAGACCTTCCGGTCTCGAGGTGTTCGCCTCACCCCGCTGATGCGCTAAAGATCTGACTGTTGGTTGCGCAGCGCTTGCACTCCGAGTCGCGGCCAGCACCGATCTCTCCATGACCGGCGGACCGTGCACCCCCAATGATGAAAATGACATGTCCGTCTCCCAGCACCTCGAATGCAACGCGGACATTGATGCGGCCGCCGCCCACAACGAATAACCCGCGAGCACCGAGCCCCGAACGAAGAGAGGGGTCCCGTGGAAGCGGCCTCCGCGCTGGGTGGAAATCGACGGAGGCGCGGCGCCGAATGAGGACCGCGAAGCGGAGGAAAGTTCCGGGGGACCCCTCTTTCGTTCGGGGCTCGGTGCTGGCGACGACTGGAAGTGCAAGCGCCGCGTAATCAACAGTCAGATTTTCAGAGCAACCGCGAACGAAGAGCGCGGCCATCGTCTCGGCGCTTGAACCTTCATAATGGCAAGACCTGTCCGAGGGTCACGAAGGAACTCGTGCTCGTCTGGGCGGGGCCGCTCTCTATCGTTCGCGGTTCGGTGCTGGGAGACGGACACGGTGTCTTCACGATTGGGGGTGAATGGACGGGGAAACTTGCTGCATCGACATAAGTCCGTGCTCTCTGGCCAATCCGTTCGACGATCCCTCTAACGCTTTAGCGGCATCGTGGAGACAAGCGTGAATTCGACGGTAACAACGAAACCGGCAGCGTGAGTGCCGGTGTCTAACCGAACGGAGTCTCAACACGACGGTGCGGCAGTGGGCAATCACGGTAGCGCTGTGGGCGGTCCCAGCGGCAGCGGCGAGCGCACAAGGTTCCATCAGCGGCCGGGTGGTGAATTCGGTGAACGGCGCGCCGGTGCATCGGGCGCAAGTCAACATCGTCGTGAACGGCCGGACCGACCTTCGTGGGACTGCGCCCACGGATGGCGACGGACGGTTCGTTTGCCGTGGACTGCCTGCGGGGCGCTACTGGCTGGGCGCGCATAAGAACGGCTACGCCTCAATGGACTACGGCGCGACGCATCCGAATATGGCGGGGCGCGTCGTCGTACTGGCTGCCGGCGAAAACAAGCAGGGCATCGACATTCGGCTGCCGCAACTCGGCGTGATAACGGGCACCATCATGGACGTCGACGGCGAACCGGCCGCGCGCGTGGGCGTGCAGGCGCTGCGGCATGAGTTTCAGCGCGGCAAGGCCGTGTGGACTCAGTCGGGATGGGCGAATACAGACTCGGATGGACGCTACCGGATGTTCCACTTGATGCCCGGAAAGTACCTGTTAACCGCCAGGAAGTATGACCAGCCTCAGCCGCCGCCTTCGCCGCAGGCGTCGGACGGCGGTGCGGGACGTCTGGTTTATGCCACAACATACTTCCCGGGAACGCTCGACCGGCAGCAGGCCAAAGCGGTGGTGCTGGGACCGGGCGAAACGTTGGAGAACATCGACATCGACGTTTTGCAGAGCCGGCCCATCGTGCTCGATGTGCAAGGCGACTTGCCGGCTCCTCCCGTGCCGGAACCGCCGGCTGCGGACGGCAATCCCCCGGATGGTCCTCCGCAGATGCCGCCCCAGCCCGCGTTCGTGCAATTGAACCTTGTGGAGAAGAACTCAACAGCCCCAGGCGCTGCACAGTACGGGGGCGGATTCCCGGTCGGTTCCCGGTTCGTATTCAATGACCTTCTGCCGGGGCGATACGTATTGAGCGGCGAAGTAACGCTGGAAGGGCGCCTCTTCGCGGCGCGCGAGGAATTGGATCTTTCCGGCGGCTCGCTGAACGTGACCCTCCACTTCGCGCCGGCAATAGACCTCGCCGGGCACGTGCGGATGGAGGGTGGGCCCGGGAGCGCAACTGGGGGACGAGTGTTCCTGGTCGCTGGTGACTTCACCAACCGCCAGGGCGCCGAAGCGCGCGTGCAGCCGGATGGATCGTACGTGTTAAAGAGCGTGCCGCCAGGCGTGTGGGATATCGGCTTCGATCCGATTCCGAAGGGCGGGTATCTCAAATCGATGATGCTGGGCGACGTAGACGTGTTGCGCGCCGACATGAACGTGACGTCGGAGACGAAAGCGCCGCTCGAGATCGTCGTGAGTACGGCCGGCGCGCAGTTGAGCGGCAAGGTGGAGGGCGGTTTGGCGCGAACGGTGATCGCCGCGCCGCAAGGCGACATGGCGGGCATCCTGAGCTTCTATGCTTTGGCAAACGTGGACGAGCATGGCGCGTTTGAGATGAAGTCCATGATGCCGGGCGAGTACCGGCTGTACGCCTTTGAGGACCTCGCGTACGGCGCCTGGTTCGATCCCGAGTTCCTGAAGCCCTACGAAGATCGTGGGGCGCCGGTGGAACTTAAGCCGGGCGCCAAAGCGGAAGTTACCGTGCAGGCGATCGGGGCGGAGGTCGCGCGATGAAGTGGTGCACGGCATTTGCGCTGGTCGCGATACTCGCGACTGGCGTGCGTGGTCAAGTGATTATCGGCAACGATCCGCCAGTGCCCCAGCCGCCGAGCACCGACCCGCCGGGATCGGTCAGTGGGCACGTGGTGAACGCCATCACGGGCGCGCCCGTGCGGCAGGCCATGGTAGTTCTGCAGAATTCCTCGCGCGGCGGGAACTTCCAGCAGGCGACGACGGACGGCGCCGGGGCGTTCTCGGCAGGCAATCTCCAGCCGGGCGATTATCTGGTGCAAGTGAGCCACCCGAGCTACCAGGGGATTCTGGGAATTCCGAGCCGGAGCGAGACAGTGACAGTGGTTTCGGGGGAGGAGTCCTCGGGAGTAACGCTGCGCCTGATGCCGGGCGGCACCATTTCCGGCAAGGTAGTGGACGACGGCGGCGAGCCAGTGTCGGGCTGCCCGGTTTGGGTGTTGGGTCCGGGCCCGGGCGGAGGTTCCGCGGCGTATGTTCAAAAAGGCAACGCGACGACGAACGACAAGGGCGAGTACAAGTTTGACGCCCTGACGGCGGATCGTTATCTGCTCTACGCTCGCTGTCAGGAGTCGCTGCCCGTGGAGCGGCCGCTGGCTGTCTGGCGTCCCGAGATGAATGAGCCGGCCGAGTCTTGGCTGCCCGTCTACTTCCCCGACAATCCTTCGCCCCAAGGCGCGCAATGGCTGACCGTCTTGCCGGGCAGTGATTTGTCGGGCATCGATTTCAAGCTCAGGGCGACGCCGGTGACGACGGTGTCGGGCACGCTCAGCGGAGTGCTGACTGGCGGGCAGGCGAACCTCCAGTTGTTCCCGAGCGATGGCGCGGTGGACGCGTCGCTCGCTTACGGAGCGTCTGTTGACCCAGCGAACTCCACGTTTCAATTCCAGATGGTCCCTCCGGGATCGTATCGCCTGCTTGCGGTCAGTATGGTAGGGCAGATGGAATCGTTGACATACGCGAGCGTGGCTGTCACGGTGGGCAGGACTCGTCCCGCGCCATTGCTCGTGCAGATGCACCCTGGGTTGACCGTGTCCGGAGTCGTGGAACTGCCTCCCTCCGATCAAGGCGGGAGCGGCGGGATTGTGGCCGCGATGCCCTCGCTGCAGGTGTCCGGCCGCCAGCCGCCCAAGGAACCTCCCATCGGGTTCCTGAACCTGAGCCCTCTCGGGCAGATGTCCTACCCCGGCATGAGGCAGGTGGAACTGCATCGGGATGGCGCGTTCACAGTGCAAGGGTTGATGCCGGGCCGCTACAAAGTGAACCTCCAGATTTGGGCTCCAAAGCCGGTCTCGCTGGAGTCGGTCCATTTCGGAACGTCGCAGGCCGAGCATGGTGTGATCGAGTTGAGTGAAGGCTCGTCGGGGACCATGCGCGTCCGAACGGGAGCAGGCCCGTCTCAGCTCAGCGTCAGTCTGGCCGATGCTCCTGCAGGCTCGCGGGGCGATTGGTGGATCTTCGCCCTGCCCGCCGATGAGCCTGCAACACCGAACGGCCAACAGGCTCTGGCGACAGGCAAGAGCGGCGACACTCTAAGGCTGCAAACGGCGAACGCGGGCAAATTCGCCTTCGTCGCCGTCGAGATGATGACGGCGAACGCCATGCAAAACGAACGTCTGGCCAATCTGGTGAAGGAACGCGTCGCCGCCGTCGAGGTCGTAGCCGGGCAGGACCAGAGCATCAGTCCCAAGTTCTTCACGAGCGACGAGATCGAGAAACTCGCCTTGGCGTACCTGCAAGGTGAGGCGCGCTGAGGGTCAGCGCTGCCGCGTAACCCAGGCCCTACGTATGCACGGAGCACTGAGGCATCGAAGCGTCTACCTGTCTTCGTTCCAGCTCACTTGATCGCGATTGTCACGCCGGGCTGGCTGGATGCGGTTCCCATCATCACCAGCAGGGGGACGGCGCCGCCCGAAGGCGCACCCGCGGGCACGATGACGTCCACTTGCGTCAGGCCCGCCACCGATCCCACGGCCGAGGCAGCCGTGGCGTTGGCCAGCGTTCCCCCAAAGGCTACCTGGACAGGCAACTGGGGAGACGCAAGCGGCTGCAAAGCACGGAGCTGGTCATCGTGCCATCCACGAGCGATCGATTCTGCAACCCGTCGCCCGTGATCCAGAAGTGAACGTTGGAGCCTCGCGGCGCCGGATGAGACGGCGAATTCAAACCGCCGTCCTCGTTGTATACGACGGCGTTGCCCTTGCCGTTGGATCCCGCGAAGACGCCGGGCGCGGCTGCAGTCACATTCAGCGAAGCAGGCGCGGACAGTGCTCCGTCGAGCAACTGTTGCACAAGAACGTGATCCTGCCCGTCGATGGCATAGGGCGCCATAACGGCCGCCTGAGATCCTTGCGAATAAACGATGGGCGAGGGCACGCCGTCGAACAAAACCTGTAAGTTCCGCAGTTGCGTGCTCAACAGGCCCGCCTCATTCCAAGTGCCGGGCACGAGCTGGCTCGACCCAGCTTGCGGCAAACCGATCAGCAGCATCTCTCCCGGCGCTACGGGGCCGCTCGCGGTGCTCGCGTAGTTCACAATGCCGGCTGGGGGCAAACGGAGTCACGTCGGCATTCGCATCATAGCCGCTGCCGTAGAAAATGCCTCGTCCGCCTGTGCCGACATAGACGAGATTTCGTGTTCGCATGTCCCCTTCCAGCGAGGAGATGCCGCCGAATTGCTGCAGGCGCGGATCGCTGACGCGAAGCCACGTTTGCGCCATGTCCTCCGACTTGTAGATGGCGTCCTCGGTGTCACCGTTGGCACGCCCGTGCATGTACATGTACGGTGCGCCGGCGGAGAGACCCTGGCCGAAGGCCACGTAGTTGCAGCGGTCCATGGTGGCGACGGCGCTGAACGTCTTGCCGCCATCGGAGGAGTGCACGAGCTGAAAGTTCGTGGTCTGGTTCGAATTGGCCGAGAAAGCCATCCAAACGTCGCCAGCCATCGTCGGGTTCGGCACGATGTTGGCGGCTATCGCCCACTGCGAGGTTTGCGGCCACGAAGTATTGCCAAGCGTCCAGGTTGCCCCGCCATCGTTGCTCGAATAGAAGCTGCCGGTGTCGTAGTAGTAAAACGTTCCGCCCCTTACGAGATCGGGCATCAGAACGTTTGCATTCCACCATTCGTTAGAGATCTGCCAGGACTTGGTAAGCGGCGAGCCGTTCACAGTGCAATTCCGCCACGTTTTGCCGCCGTCCTGAGTGTACTGCGGAGTTGCGTCATGCGGAGCCCACACCATGTTGTTGGGGTCCGACGCGGACATGGCGATGTTGCCACCGGTACCGGGACTCGTGTTCGGGATGTGGATCCAGGTCTTGCCGTTGTCCGAGGTGATGCCCGACATGGCGGCGCTCACATTGGTCTCGTCCCATCCCACGAAAGCCGCGTGCTCGGGCATGTCTCCGCAATAGGACAGGCTGGTGGCCTGAGCCACATACAGAAATGTGTCTATGGTCGATGTTGGGACCTGATCCCGGCTGGCGTGGCGGAAGCCCACCATGTCGGCGACCATGCTGAACAGGTCCGCGCCCCGCTCGTTGGTGCCTGGGATGAAGCTCACAGGAGGCACTCTCACCTTCTGGACAACCAGCTCCTCCAGGTTCTTCATGACCCACGACCAGGTTGAAGGCGTCGCCGTGACGTCCTCCGTGGCGATCACGCCGTACCCGTTGGTTTGCCAGACGCGTTTCGGGTTGAGCGGGTCGATCAGCAGTGCGGCGTTGCCCCAACCTCCGGCGTTTGACGGATAGTAGGCGGGCGGGTTCGCGAGCGCGCCCAACTGCACCTGCTTCCAGGTTTCTCCCTGATCCGTCGAGCGGTAGATCTTCAGGTTGCCGTTCTGCGCCGCCATCACGACGTTTGGATTAGAAGGATCGACCGATACGCCCGAGTAAGAGGCGTGAAGTCCGAGCGGCGTGATGTCGGTCCACTTGCCGCTCTGGAAGCGGTCCACGTTGCCTACAACTCCACCCTCGTCGCCGCCGAAGGTGACGTACAGCGTTCCGTCCGAGGCCACGGCCGCGCGCAGAGGCATCGTCCCGCCCTGAATGTTGGACCAGGTAACGCCGCCATCGTTGCTGCGCCACACGCCGCTGCCGTAAATGCCCGCGTAGAGCGTTTTGGTCGATCCCGAGCTCGTCACGCCGGATGTGGGGTCGAAGATGACGAAGTTGATGCCGGGCGCATCGGTTGACGCCGGAAGACCGCCGCCCACCTTGGCCCAGACTGTATCGAACCATTGCTGGCCGGGCAGCTTATGCCATAACCCGTCTTTGCGTGAAGCAAAGAAGAGGTTGCCCTGCTGGTGCGGGTCGGCGGCGAGACGTTCACCGGTTACGCCCCGATAAGATTCGTTCGGACCGAGGTAGACGTTTTGCGCCGCCAGCCCGGTAGGAGTCCATGTGCCGCCTCGATTGTGGGAAACGTGGACCTCCGCCGGGTTGAAGACGGCGCTGCCGCTGATGGTGCGGCCGAATTGGGCGGCGATATAGATCGTGTTTGGATCTGTTGGATCGGCGGCGATGCTCTCGATGCCGTAGATCTCCGACTGCAGCGTACCGAAGTGGTCGAGCAGAGGCAGCCAGCGCTTTGCGTCGCGGTCGAAGCGGTAAGCGCCTCCGACGTCGGTCCTGATATAGAGGTCGTGAGGCGGCGCGGGATGGGCGATCATGCCGGTGACGTAGCCCATGCCCTGCAGATTCACGTTCTTCCAGGCGAATGGCCGCTGCTCCGCGTGCGCAAACCAGGCGATCGACGACAAGGCGAGCAAGCCCAGGCGGCGTGTACGCGTAAGGCGGAATTGAAGACCGGCCATGCCGACACGCTATCAAACGGGTGGCCGGGCCGCTAGTACGCACTCAGCCGCAATGTCTTGTTTGGCTCGGACGGAGAGGCGCAATGAATTAAGAAGAGAGCGCGCAGTCTGCTTCGGCTATAATCGTGAAAACCATGGTTGAGTCGTTCGGCCTGTCGGACCCAGGACGCGTTCGCGCGAACAACGAAGACTACTTCCTGATCGCCCCCAGTCTGGGCCTCTACATCGTGGCCGACGGCATGGGCGGAGAACAGGCAGGCGAGTGCGCGTCGCGCTTCGCGTCCGAGACCGTCGCCGACTATATCGCAGCCAACGATCGCCTCGCGGCGAACGCGCTTGTAGCCGCTTTCGAAGAGGCGAACCGTTGCGTCAGCGGCGCATCCACCGCCGCATCCGAACTGCACGGCATGGGCACCACGCTGGTGGCTGCCCTCACGCTCGAAGACGAAGCAGTAGTCGCGAGCGTTGGCGACAGCCGCGTCTACCTGTTTGAAGATGGCGCGTTGAGAATGATCACCGAGGATCAAAGCTGGGTGAACGACGTAGGCCGCCGCCTCGGGTTGGATGAGGCCTCCCTCAAGGTTCATCCCTTCCGCCACGTCGTGACGATGGCCATAGGCGTGAGTTCTCCGCTGCAGGTCCGCTCCTACCGGCTTCGGCCGCGCGCGGGGAGCGTGCTGCTGCTCTGTTCAGACGGGCTCCACGGGGCAGTCGATGACACCGCAATTGGCGCGGTGATGGCGTGCAACAGCAACCTGGAGGCCTGCGCGCACGGCCTGGTCGAAGCGGCGTTGAACGCGGGCGGCCCCGACAACGTTACCGTCGTGCTGCTGCGCTTCCAGTGACAGTTGTCACCGCCGCTCTGGCGCTGAGCCCAAAAGTTACAATGCAGGGATGTTGCCCCAAGCGCTAAGTATGGCCGAAGGCCGCAAGCTGGCCGGCGTGACGGAAGAGCAGGCAGCGCGTTTCGCCGCGGCGATTCGCGCAACTTCATACTCAGATCGGTCCGTGGCCGATTCTTTTGGCGCTTTGGAGATGCGAGGCCGTGAAGGGCGGAATCTCCCACGCCTTCTTTATCTCACTCGCGAACCGGCCGCCTTAAATACGCTCATCCGGATCTTCCTTTTGGGCGTTGCCGTTCCGCTTCGCGAGGCCGCCGCCGCGCTGGGACCGCTGCCCATTCAGGATTGGGTGGATGCGGGATTCGTCGAGGCCGCGGGCGAAGAGGTCCGCGGGCTATTGCGCATTTTTCCCTTCGATGGGCTGCTGCTCGCCACCGACCCGCCGGAGCTGCTGGAACAAGGCGCCGGTCCCGACTTCGTCTCGGGCCTGACCAACAGCACCGCCGCGCTTATGTGTTGCATGATCGGCAAGGCTTCGCGCGCCACGCTCGATCTTGGCACCGGCTCCGGCGTATTGGCTTTCCTTGCGTCCCGCTACAGCGAGCGCGTCTGGGCCACCGACGTCAATCCAAGGGCCTTGACCATGGCTCGCTTGAACGCCCGGCTGAATGGATTGCCTGGAATTGAGTTCGCGTTGGGCAGCGGGTTCGAACCCGTAGCCGGGCGAAAGTTCGACCGAATAGTAACGAACCCGCCGTTCATCCTCGGTCCGCTGAATCGCTATATCTTTTCGCGACAGCGGCATGGAACTGGATGGCCTGTGCCGCAACCTGGTCCTGGAAGCGCCGCGGCATCTCGAAGAGGGCGGCTATTTCCAATGCCAGCTCCAATGGCCGAACTTGCGTGGCGAGGATTGGAAGGAACGCTTCACCGCCTGGCTGCGCGACAGCGGTTGCGATGCGCTGGTGTTGCGAGTGGCCAACAGCACCTGGGTGGAACAGGCGGAAGAAACGGCGGTCGATACCGACGTGTGCGATCCGGACGTACAGACGCGACTGTTCAGCGAGTGCGCTGACTATTTTCAGGAAAAGGGCATCGAGACCATCGGGAGAGGCTTTATCACGATGCGGCGCCGAAGTCAGGGCGCGCCGAACTGGATTCAATTTGAGGCGGCGTCACCGGCGAAGTGGGAGCCGTTCGGCGACGCGGTGCTGCGGGTCTTCGAGACGCACGACATTCTGGATGCGTTGTCGACGGATGAATTGCTGGACAGGCGGTTGCGTCTGGCGGCGGGCCTGACCCTGGAGACGGGACGTACCTGGAACGGGAATGAATGGTCTGACACCGAATTCGTCGCTGCGTCAGCCGAAGGGCCTATGTCTGCAAGCCAGCCTGGATTCGCGCGTAGCCGCTCTGGTGCAGCGCTGCGACGGCGGCACGCCGCTGCGGCAAATCCTGAGCGCCATGGCCGCCGGGTTGAAAGTCGATTTCCAGGCGATTGCGCCGGGCTCGTTGAAGATGATCCGGAGCATGCTGGAGCGAGGCTTCCTCACGATTGAGTAGCCTCGCGATGAAAGGAACACGCTCTGTGTGGCGTACGCTTCAGCGTGCCGTGGCGGCATTCATGCCGACATGCTTCCGGATGTCGAGATAAATCTCGCCACGGCACGCTGAAGCGTACGCCACAGATACCGTCAATGTCCCAGGAAGCTCTCGATCTTCGATACGGCCTTCTCCGCGGCGTCCAGAGCCTTCTTGGCGCCAGCGCCGTCGCCGCGCTTCAGAGCATCGTCTGCGGCGTTGAGCTGGTAGTCCATGCGTTGTGCGGTGGCTACGATGTCCGAGCGCAGTCCCAGACCTTGCTTGGCCTGAGATCGCTGCAGGTTCTCGAGGCTCGCACGGACGGCCGATGCGCGGATTCCGAGTTGCGGGAGCTGCTCCCGTGCCTCGTTGAGTGCGGCGGCCTCAGCGGGAGAGGGCGCGGGCGCGGCCTGCTGTGCAGCAGCCGGAGCAGCCGGCGGCGGAGCGGATTGCTGCATCGCTGGAGCGGACGATTGCGCCTGCGATTGCGAGTTGGACGGAGTGACCGCAGGCCGCGAGGATTGTTGGCCCATCGATGGCTTCAAGGAAGATGCCGCTCGCTGTTCCGGACGCGTCTGGAGGACCGGCTGAGCCGGATTCTGAACAGCCTGCCCCGGCGCGGGAGATGTCGTCTCCGAAACAGGGGTCGTTGCAGGCAACGTGGATTGCACGGCGGGGGCGACGGCGGAAGCGGGGACGCTTGCGGGAGCGGAGGCCGTTTCCGTTTGAGAACTCTTGTGCAGGAACTTCGGCGCCTGCGTGCCAGCCACCACCAGGACCGCGAGCGTAACGACCGATCCAAGGATCAGGTAGCGTCCGCGATGTCCGCCCGGCTGAGCGGCTGCCGGCTGCCCTGGCGCTGCTTGCGCGGAAGGAGCGTTGGGTGGCGCTGGCGTCATCGGAGCGGAGAAGGGAACTGGAGCGGGTCTCGGTGCAGACTGAGGAGCGGGTGCCGCCGCCTGAGGCCTGACGCTCATTAGCGCCGTGCGGAAGGCGTCGGCCGTCTGGAACCGCTTGGCCGGATCCTTTTCGATGGACATCAGCACTACGGCGTTCAATGCCTCCGGCAGCGATGGGTCGAGCTGAAGCAGCGGCACGGGCGTCTTTTCCAGATGCGCGGACATGATCGAGTATTCGCTGTCGCCCTGGAACGGGCGGGCGCCACTCACCATCTCATACAGAGCCACGCCGAGCGAGTAGAGATCCGAGCGCGCATCGAGGTCCGTGGAGCCCTTGATCTGCTCGGGCGACATGTAAAACAACGAACCCACCGTGGCGCCTGTCTGGGTCAGCTTCCGGTCGGCGGTGAGCTTGGCGATGCCGAAATCCATCAGCTTGATGACGCCCTTCGGCGTGAGGATCATGTTCGCTGGCTTGATGTCGCGGTGGACCACGCCGTGCGCGTGGGCGTAAGAGAGTGCCGAGAGCACCTGGCCGACGTAGTCGACCGCTTTGTCAATCGGGATCGGACCGCTTTTGAGCATGTGCTCCAGCGTGACGCCCTCGACAAACTCCATCAGCATCATGAGCTGATTGTCCAGGCGCTGGGCCGTGTGCAGCGCGGCGATGTTGGTATGGTCCAGACTCGCCTGCACCTTGATTTCCCGCATGAAGCGGTTGGCGAGATCTGGGTCCCCTTCGAGGTTGGGGAGAAGGACCTTCATCGCCTCTACGCGGTCTGAAATCACGTTCCGGACCTTGTAGACCTTGCCCATGCCCCCAGCGCCTAGAACCGCCAGAATTTCGTAATCGCCGGCGCGCGAGCCAATTTCATAGTCCATGGCACCCTCACTGGTTGCGGACTTTGTCGCCTACTTTGGCTGGCGTGGCGCCCGAATACGTGCCTACGGCGGACCCTTCGTCCACCTCCGTAATCACGACCTCGCCCAGGGTATCTTCCACCCTGCGGATCACCTTGCCCGTATCGGGGTCCTTCACCTCGCGGATAGAGCGGCGGACCTTCAGCCGGTCGCCGACTTTCAGGCCAGCCTTGCTGCCCGCGTTGATGATCAGGGTGCCGCCGGTCGCGTCCGCCACGACGGCGTCGATGTTGACGACCTTTGTGGGAAGCGACGACGCGCTTTGCTGCAACTCGCCGGCCATTTGCTCTACTGCCTTGTTCACGGCTTCGCCCAAAATCGTATCGGCGAAGTTGGAGCTGGTCATGTCGAAAGAGCCGCCGCCTCCGCCGCCGTAGCTGCCGCCCGCTCCACCCAGCATTGCGCCCGAGCGCGACGATTCGCCCTTGCCGCTGGCGACCGCGAGGATCTCACCCGTGTCTGTGTTGACCATGCGCGCGGTCAGGTTTACCGCGGCCTTGGAGTCCTTCTTGCCGACGCCTCCGAGCCCGTATTTCCCCGCGAGGCCCCCGAATGCGCCGCCTCCCACCTTCACGCTCTTGTCGTCCCGGCCGAACTGGGTGATGCTGCCGATGATGATCGCTTCTACGCCCAGCAGCCGCCCGATCTTCGCCGCGGAAGAGGCGTCGGCGCGGTCGCTGTTCGAGAAGTTCTGCTCGTTGAGGATCTTGTCGATCGCCTTGCGCTCAATGACGCTGTACGCGCCGCCCTTAACCAGCTTCTCTACCAACAGGTCCGCAACCCCTTTGCCAACATCGACATTGGTTCCGAAAATCGCGGAAAGCTGGCTCTGTACGGCGGCGTACTCGAAGTTGATCACCGCCACCCGCTTCTTCTGCTGTGCGTACCCGGTGGTCGCTAAGACCCCCGCCAAAAGCCCACAGACGATAGAATTTCGCAAAGTGTCCTCCTCATTTTGCTAGCTCATTATATGCCAGAACCGTCCGGTTCGAGGACGTTGTTGCGACTTCCGAATCAAAGCCGCGAACATCGCAACCGATCCTGGGAACGCCGATCTCCAGATCGGCTCCGATTGCCGCCGGTGGCAATGGGGGATGACGGAATGTCATCGCCGCGCGGCGGTGAGAGCGCACGGAACCAACCGATGCCATCGTTCTGTCGCGGTCGCGGCTCCGTTTCGGAGTTCCACTTATCCCACCAGCAAACACATTCGGGCCATACCCGCCAGATTGCCGTCCAACGCGTGGTCGAGCTTCATTGCGAGATCCAGGCGGTTGGCCGGCGTGCCGCCGGACCAGGTTGATGGAAAATCGACGGGATCGGTTTTCTCGGGATCGAAATGGTCCGTCAGATCGCGTAGCAGCGCCGCCCGGTCCCGGCTGCCGTCCAGCAGCAGCAGGAATTGCCGGGACAACGCGTCCCTCAGAATGACGCTGACATGCCGCTGGTTCGTTGCGGTCTCCAAGCCGCTTGCGATTTGCAAGCGGGCGAGCGGGCTGGCGACGGGGCGTTCGCTGACGTTGGGTACCAGGCGCGGCGGATGGAGGCGCAGATCGAGCGCCCGCGCTTCGTACAAGCGCAGCAACAGATCGGCCGCGGCCTCCGCGTCAAGCTGGCTCAGCGGAAGCTCCGCGACTGGCATCCACCCGGGCCACAGCCCGGCGAGATGTGTGAGGATCCGCTTCGCCACTGGGTGATTGGTCGAGAGGGACCTCTCGTCGCCCAGTTGGAACTTCTGCGTGCCGTCGCTCTGCTCGGGTTCCGGTTGCGCGGGAGACGAGGCCAACAGCCCGGCCAGTCGTTCCGGACGAATGGTGCGGTCCACAGGGACTTCTTTGTGGCATAGCAGGCTGGAGCGAAACTTCCTGGCGTTCACGAAGTCGCCGTACAGCCGCCCGGTCAGCCAGTCCTCGCCATTCAGCCCCAGCGTCTGGACAGAGTCTCTGGAAAACTCGGCGTCGCAGACGTACTGCAACCCGTGGCATTCCGCGGCGGCGACAAACTCCGAGAGATAGAACGGTGTGTTGTACTCGGCCAGATCGTCGTGCAGCAAGACGGAATCGTGCTTGGTCAGCACGTGGTCGAGTTCGGTTCCGATGGCCGGCTGCCGTGCGCCCTCTTCGAGCCAGCTCCGCATCTTCGCCGCAATCTCACGAGCGGCGGCGATTTTCTGCCGCGGATCCGCGATGCCTCGCGTGTGGAATCGCAGCGCGTCCCACACATACCTCCGGAAGTAGCACCCAGGAAGTGCGTTGTAGCTGATGTAGGCCACGCCGTTGGGCGCCAGGCTTTCCCGGCAGCGGGCCAGGAGCGCCTCGCGCACGGGCGCGGGCACCCAGGAGTACACACCGTGCATCAGAATGTAGTCGAAGAGGCGCCCGTTCGGGTTCCAGTCGACAATATCCGCCTGCACGAACTCGGTGTTCGTGAGCCCCAGCCGGTCGCTCCACGCTTGTGCGGCCGAGATGGCCGTCTGGGCCAGATCGATTCCCGTGAAGCGGCTCCCTGGTTCGTTCGCCGCCATGGGAATCAGATTGGACCCGTCGTTGCAGCCGATCTCCAACACGCTGCATCGATCCGTGGGCTCAGCCGTGAGACCGTACAGGTTGGCTAGCGTTGCGAGGACGTCCGGATGTGTCTGCGTCTGGGGCCCGCAGGGATAGGCAAACTCATCGTAACTGGTGGACAAGGTAGGTTCTCCAGACGCCCGCGGAGGATGTCGCATGGGTATCCTCCGCGGGCCCGGCCGTCGTCAGAATGCGGCGTTGGCCACAGTCGAGGTCCCTTGCGTGTTCGTCAACGAGACCGTCAACGAACCGATCGCGTTCGTGGCGCCTTGCACCGTGAAGGGGATGGTGAGGCTGAACTGGCTGCCAAACGGTATGGAAGCCGAGGACTGGTACCACGCCGGGAAGACACTCGTCAGCGGGATGGTGAAATCGCTGGTTGCAAGGGTCTGACCCGTGGCGGCGACAAGATGCACGGTTGCCCCGGTGACCTCGCGGGTGGTCGAATATCCGATCACCACGAGGTTGAAGCCGGTCGAGGTGCTTGTCAGCGTGGCGCTGGTGATCACGGGCACGGCGCCTGGAATCCTCAGCACCTTCGTGGGAGCGGGCGTGGGGGTGACGTCGGCTCCGGCGGCGAGCAACTGCAGCGTGATGGTGATCGTTCCAGCGACGGTGCCCGTTTGCACACCGAGCGACGAGATGCTGAAGACGGCCTGCGTCGTCCCTGCGGCAATGGTGAAGTCCGCGGTCCTGCCCCCGGAAGTGAACTGGACCGCGGGGTCGTCGGAGCCGGAATCCGGTGTAAAGGTCAGCGTGGCATGACCGGTAAGCGCAAGCCCATACGCTCCGCTGAGGCCGATCCCAAGCGCCGGCTGCGTGGCCGGAGAGCCCGTATCGGGCAGTCCGCTAATAGTCACCGCCGGCAACGGGGGCGCGGCGATGGTTAACTGGAATGGCTTGGAAACGCTTTGCAATGCGTCCTTGACTCCGATGGTGAAGCTAAAGGCGCCCGCGGCCGCCGGAGTACCGCTGAGCAATCCGGTGGATGGGTCGAGCGTAAGTCCGGCGGGAAGAGAGCCGGTGGTGACCGACCACGTGTAAGCCGGCGTGCCACCGCTGGCGGCGAATTGCACTTGATAGGCAGTGCCGACGGTTCCATTCGCCAGCGGCGAAGCCGTCGAGATGGTCAACTGCGAGGCGATGCTGAGCGTGAGCGGCTTCGATGCCGTCTGTCTCGTCGCGTCGGTCACGGCGGCGATGAACTGGTAGTTGCCGACGGTGGTTGGTGTGCCGGTCAGTATCCCGGTAGCCGGATCCAGGGCCAGACCGGGAGGCAAGCCGCGTGTCTCGGAGATTACCGACCAGGTGTAGGGAGGCGTTCCGCCGGTGGCGCCCAGCGTTGCGGAATACGCGATGCCCGAAACCCCGCCCGGCAGCGCGGAGCCCGTCGAAATCGATAGGCCGGGATTGACGACCAGCGTAAACGCGCGCGACGCTTTGCCCCCCGATGCATCGCTCACCGATATCTGAAAGCTCGAGCTGCCGGCGGTCGCCGGAGTGCCGGAAATCAGGCCGGAGGTCGGGTTCAGGCTGAGGCCGTTGGGCAGGGCGCCGCTGTCCAGTGCCCAGCTATAGGGATTTACGCCCCCCGTCGCGGCCATCTGTTGAGCGTAGGCAACCCCCACCGTGGCCGCCGTCAGGCTCGAAGCCGTAGTAATGCTCACCGGCGCCGAGGGGCCGGTGATGGCGATCGTGTACCCCCTGCTGGCAATCAAGGATTGACCGTCCACCGGCTGGTCGAGCGCTTGAATTACGAATGTATAGGAACCTTGTGTCGTTGGCGTACCTAACAAGACGCCCGCTTGAGTCAGCGAGAGGCCTGGCGGCAGGTCTCCCGCGAGCAGACTCCACGTCTGAGTCGCGCCAGTCGGGCCGCCGGAGGCTGTCAAGGCCGCCTGGTACCCAACGCCAACTATTCCGTCAGGCACAGCCAGGGTTGAGATTTGGAATGGCAGCAGGTTTGTGGTGATGCTGAGATCCTGATACGCATAGGTTTGCCCCAGTAACGGATCATACTGGGATGCCTGTACCGTGAACGAGAAGCTGCCCGGGTTTGTAGCTACCCCCGAGATGATTCCATCGGAAGAGAGACTTAAGCCGGGCGGCAAACTCCCCCCCTCAACGTTGATTGACCAGGTAATCGGCACTCCGACCAAGCCGCCCGTCGCCTGAAGCTGTGTTGCCGGATACGCGACTCCGACATCGCCGGACGGCAGGGAAGTGGTGGTAATCGTCAACGGTGGCGGCCCAGTCTGGCCGGATAGAAGCGTGGCGCCCAGCGTCAGGAGGGCGATGCAATACAACCATGCGCGCGTTCTCATCGCTGTACTCCTCTCCTGATCCTGGCTGGCCTGGTTTGAGGAGGATCCGGCGGGACGGCAAGAATTCGAGTCTCAGTGCCGCTGCCGTCGAAGAGCCACATCGGCTCCTGCGACGGCGCGGTAAGCCGGTAGACCGAGTTGCCGGAGAGTTGTTCCAGGACGGCCGGAGTGCAGCCGCACTGGATGGATGCGGCGGGCGTACCGTCGCGGAACAGCATGGTGAGGCCTTGAGCGCCAGCGTTGACCACTAGCACTCGCCGGGCGTCCAGCGCGTCCATCGCCTCGGGCTGCGACAGGCCATCCCGTGCCGATCCGAGCGCGCTGATGTGCGCCGCGCCAGGCACATTTTGAATCACGTATACCGTGTTAGCCTTGCCGTCTGCCAAGAGCGCGTCGGAGCTGGTCCCGGCGAATCTCAATCCCGAGACCGACTGGAACGTTCCCAATCTCCGCGCGAATCCGGCGGACGCGCGTACCACCGGAAGGTAATACAGCGCCGCGGCATCGCCTTCAGGCAATGCCAGCAGCAACGATGCCGCATCTTCGCTCACTGCCAACTGGTTGGGTGAGGCCGGAATCGAGGCAGGATCTACGGTGACCACTTGCGGCGACCGGGTGCGCAAACCCGAGAGCAGCACCAGGCGCCCGGAAGTCCGATAATAGAGCGCGGCAGAGCTCCCGCGGGGGCTGAACGCGATGAGATCCGGCGCTTCTGCCGTGGCTGGCGCCAGCCACTCGGCCGCGCCACCGCCGACCCGGACGGCAGCCAGACGGAAGTCGGTCCTGGCCAGAGCCAGAGCGAAGTCTCCGCCCGGAGCGACGACGGCTCGATCCACGGGGAATCCGGGACTCAACGGCACTCCCAGCGTGGCCGCGCCAGGCATGCCCAGGATCGGGCGGATAGCCGCGGAAACGGGCTCAACCATGAGCCCCAGCGAAGGGCCGTTCAGCGTATATCCGGAAGTTCCTTGCGCCGCACACAGGCACGGCAACAGGAGCGCTCCGGCAAAAATCGTCTTCTTCATGAGTGTTCGCATGGCAGGTTCCTCCATTCCCCGCGTTAATGCGGCGGCCCCACGGATGGCGTTCCGGGAGCTACGACCACCGCCGCCGGCGTCTTCGCTCCTCCACCGCCACTGTTGGCAGCCGCGACTCCTCCCGCGACTCCGCCCGCGGCGGCAACCAATATGATGGCTAGCAGCTTACCCGAGATGGCGGCTCCACCCGCCGCACCGGCAGCGGCCGCGCCCACCATGCTCGTTTGCGTGATCGTCGCGTTGCTGGTCAGCCCCTTATAACTCGCCTGGACGCGGATCTGCATCTTGCCCTGCACCTTGTTCAGGCGCATGCCCTGCACCGCGGCTTTACCCTGCGCGTCGGTCAATACCGTAATGCTGCGGCCGCCGTTCGAGAATACTCCGCTCGGGCCGTCGCCGGGTAAAAAGAAGGTGACCGCGGCGCCCGCCACGGGTTTGTGATTTTCGTCCTCCACTTGTACCATCGACTCTCGCGCCACTCTTTGGCGCACATTGTTGATGGCCCCCTCACCTTCCAGAATTAGGATATTAATCTGCGTTGGTGCGGTTGCTGGAACCGGCGTCTGCGCCGGCAACGGTGTAGCAATCAGGTATGCCAGCAGAACAGCGAGCGTCCGGCTGAATGTCGACAATCCCAGACAGTTGCGCATTCGTCCTCCTCGAAATAGCAGCATAATGATAACGTATTGTCCGGCCATCCAAAACCCTACAATGAAAAAAGGGGCGGATGGGGCAGCGATTGTCAGCGCTTGGAAATCCGGAGGAGGATGAGTCATGCCGATTGGCCGTACGCTTGCTTTTGCCGTCTTGAGCGCCGGCGCCGCCGTTTCCGCGGCGTGGGCGCAGGAGCCTAAGGGCTTGACGGCGCGTGAGTTATTTTACGCCCCTGTGAGCCAGGAGGCGCCCGCGAAGCCCAATCGAACCAAACCTGTGAAGAAACCCGCGGCGGCGAAGGCGCCTTCCTCCCAGGAAGTCGCCACGGGTTCAACGCCTGCGCACGCGGCGGGATCCAGAGGAGAAGCTTCTTCACGGCAGCAGGGCGGCTTACCGCTGGTGCAGGCCTCGTATGGCAATACGAAACCGCTCGGACTCCGCTACAGTTTTCTACGTAAGGGAGCTGGCGAGGAGTATGAGGAGGTCAGCGCGGACAGCGTGTTTCGTGCCGGCGACCGCATCCGCCTGAGCGTGGAGTCGAACGACGCAGCCTATCTGTACATTGTTATGCGAGGTTCGAGCGGGACTTGGAAACTGTTGTTTCCCACAAACGAGATTGAGGGCGGTTCCAACAAGATAGAAAGCGGACATTCCTATCTGTTTCCGCCGCCGCCGGGCCGCTTTGCCTTTGACGAGCAAAAGGGCGAGGAGAAGTTGTGTCTGGTTCTCTCGCGCCAACCGGAACAAAGCCTGGAACAACTCATTTACTCGCTGAGTTCCAGCGCCCCAACCGCTCAACCGGCCTCGGACAAAGCGCCGCAGGCGAAGCAGCCCATGTTACTGGCGCAGAGCCGTCCTATCGAAGACGGGCTGGTCAGTCGGCTGCGGAATCAGGTGTACGCGCGGGATCTGGTCTTCGAAAAGGTGGATGAGAATACGCCCGGCGATAAGAAAGAGAAGGCCGCTTACGTGGTCAACTCGAACGCCGCGCCGGATGCGCGGCTGGTGGTGGATCTCGTTCTGAAGCACGAGTAGGGAACGCCATGGCCCTCTCGGCGGGATCGAACCGGAGGAGCGTTGTTGGAAGCGCGGCAATGAGTGGAGCGCTGGGGTGGAGTCGCGCTCCGTTGAGGCGCACTATTTATCGTGCAGCGTCGACACTCTTGTCGACGTCCGGAATGGCGGCACGAGTGCCGCCACGGCACGCTGAAGCGTGCGCCACGGGACCTGCTCGATGTCCGCCGCTTATTCCGGAACCGAGCCTTGTATTGAGGATTGACCGCAGGAAGGGGCACACGCCTTGAAACATGCCATCGCCGCGTTAGCCGTCGTGACCTCTTGCCTCGGCGTGCCGGCCGGCGCGCAGACCAAGAGTCTGGGTAGCGGTCCTCAGCGCATGGAGATCTCGCTGGAGCAACTCGAAGGCGCCCGTTGGCGCACAGTCGATCCGGGCCTCGTCTTCGCTTCAGGCGACCGCGTCCGCTTTCGCTTTCGCGCGAACTTCGCCGGTTACCTCTACGTGATGATTCAAGGCACGTCGGGCAAGTACGAGACGCTCTTCCCGCGCGAGGATACCGGCGAGGAGAATCGGGTCGAAGCCGGCAAAGAGTACGTCATTCCCGCGACTCAGGGCTCGTTCCGGATCAGCGGTCCGCCCGGTCACGACATTCTCTATTGGATGGTGACGCCGATTCCCCTCGGCACGGCGCCCAAGTACCAACCTCTGCCTCCTCCGCCAAAGCCGGGTCCAGTGCCTCACAACCTGATGCCTCGCTGCGACGATACGCTTTTCAAGGCGCGGGGTGAGTGCATCGACAGCTCCGCCGGGCCCCGAGGCGTTCGCCGCGAGGAGGATTTGCCTGAAAATCTGAAGGCCGTTCCAGCCGCGAAATCGCGCGAGCTTCTCTTCATCCGCGAGAAGGATCTCTCCGTGGTAGCCTCGCCCGGTCCTCTCAGCGGCCCTGTCATTTACGAGTTCCGTTTGGCGCACCGGTGAAACATGCTAGCGAAGACGTTCTCACTCTTGCTCATCGCCCTCTGCCTGCCAGCCGCGCAGACTCCGCCGGAGAAGAAACAGCAGCAACGCGACTTGAAGTATGAAACCGGCGCCGAGCCGGAAAAGCCCCCAGCTTCGGCCGCGGTCGTTATCCCTCGTTCCTACGCCCTCGTGGTCGGCATCGCAGACTACAAGAACCTGGCGGCGAAGGATCAGTTGCAGTATTCCGAGCGCGACGCCGAGTCCATCTACTCCATTTTGATCAGCCCCGAGGGAGGCAATTTTCGCGCTGAAAACGTCCACCGCCTGGTAGGTCCGCGGGCGACTTTAGCCGGCCTGCGCAAAGAACTGGAAGAGTGGCTGCCCTCGGTCGCGACTCCCGACGACCGCGTGCTGATTTACTTCGCCGGACACGGGTTCGTCTATGGCGGCAAGGCGTATCTGGCGCCGTACGACATCGACCCGCAAAACATTGCCGGCAGCGGCTACCCCATGGAGACCCTCGGTGGGGTCATCGGGAACAAGATCAAGGCCAAATGGAAAGTGCTGCTCACTGACGCCTGTCACAGCGGCGCAATCACGCCAGGGGGCACTCCCGAGGGCGACCGGGCGGCAGTCAGCCGTTCGCTGTTGGACCTGAACCGCTCGCTGTTTTCGCTGACTGCCAGCCGGGACCGCGAGCGATCGTACGAAAGCGCCGACTGGGGCGGCGGACATGGTATTTTCACATACTACGTCGTGAAGGGTTTGGAGGGCGCCGCCGACACCTCGGGCGACGGCATCGTGACCGCCGACGAGTTGGCGGAGTACGTTCACCGCAACGTGCGCGAAGCCACCAACGCGAACCAAAATCCGACTTCAGAGCGCGGCAGCTTCGACCCCAATATGTTGCTTGCCTACATTCCCTCCGGCGCGAAGCCCGGCACGCCGCCGCCACCGCTCGACGGCGCGCTGGTCTTCGAAACGAACATGGACGGAGTCGAAGTCTTCGTCGATGGGAAGTCCGCCGGAGTCGTCAACAAAGGAACGCCCCTGCGGCTGCCCGGCCTGCGCCCCGGCGTTCACACGGTGCAGGGCATCCACATGGGTTACGAACCCGACGGGCCGCGCGAGGAGACGGTGTACCCAGGCCAGGAGATCACCGTCAGCCTCAAGATCACCCAGATCCGTCGGCGGCCGCGCGCGGCTGTCGATGAGTTCGACCAGGGACTCGAACAATACAACAAAGGGACGAAAGAGAATTACGTCAAGGCCGTGGCGCACTTCACCTCCGCCCTCGCCGCCGATCCACAGTACAGTCAGGCGGCGCTCTACCTGGGCCGCGCGCAACGCGACTTGTTCGATGAGGAGGCGGCCGAGAAGGCCCTTCGGCGCGCCGTCGAAATCGACCCGGATTATATCGAGGCGCGCGCCACACTGGGCGGCATGCTGCTCGACAAAGGCGCGCTCGACGATTCCATCCGTCAACTGAATATGGTCGTGCAGCGCGACCAAAAGCACGCCCTCGCCTGGTACCTGCTCGCCCAGGCTTTGCGCATGAAGGAACTCTACGCGGACTCCATCGACGCCGCGCGGAAGGCCATTGCGTTGACGCCCAATAACGCCGAGGCGCACTTCTGGCTGGCCGAGAGCCTGCGACTGAGCGGCAAGTATCCCGACGCTACCGCCGAGTATTCGCGCTACCTGCAACTGAGCGACTTCGACAGCAAACTCGCTGGCAAACTGAATTACTACGTGCTGGGCTACACCTTAGGCCTGGGCAGGAAAAAACGCGCCGCTCAACGCGACGTCTGGAAGGACCTGCGCAGTCTCGCGTATTTCGGTTTGTGCGACAGCGAGCGCTTGGCCGGGAACTTCGACAGCGCGATCGGCGACTGCCAGAAGTCGTTGACCTACGATCCATCGGACCCTTACTCCCATTTCGCGCTCGCGCTCTGCTATACCAGCCAGTCGCAACTATCCGGCAGAGTGGAATCGCTCTTGCCGGCCCGCAAGCATTTCGACGAGACCATCCGGCTGAATCCCGATATGGCCGAAGCCGAGCGCGCGAAGAAATATATCGCGCGGATTGACGCGGTCCTCAGCAGCAAACAAAACTGAGTGCGATTGATTGATGGGATCGGCTTGAGCCGGGCCTGCGTGGAGGTGACTTTGCGGGGCTGAAGCCCCGCGCCCTGGAGTTTCTACATTTGGTAGTGCATTTGGGTATGGTCGGTGTTGTATCAGGGCATGGCTTTAGTGCCGAACCGTTGTGGAAAGGAGTTGGGCTTCAGCCCCCGTGATTGGCGCGACCCGCTCGCAGCGCCCGGCCCGAAAATATCCTGAGTTCCGCGCGCACATTCTTCGCCACCACCAAAACCAGCCAAGTCCGCGCTTTGTTGCAGTCGGAGCGGAACGCCACTTTGCCGATCGACGTGCTGCGTTCCTGCGTGGCGGCCAGGAAGTTTCGACTGCACGACTTCGTCGTCATGCCGGATCATTTGCATTTGCCGTGGACGGCAGGCGAAGGCATGACTATTGAAAGAGCCATGTAGTTCGTCAAAGGCGGATTCTCGTACCGCTTAAGAAAAGAGTACGGCTACTTGGGAGAGATCTGGCAGCGCGGCTTCCCGGAATCTCGCGTCGAAGATCAGCGGAGCTTCGTGGGGCATAGGGAGTACATCGCGGCGAACCCGGGTGTTGGCGGGCTTGGCCGACTCGCCTGAAGCGTATCCCTATTGTTTTACGTACTTGGCAAAGAGGAAAGCCGCAGGGGCTGAAGCCCTTGACTGAACCGTCTTTACGGCACGACTAAAGTCATGCCCTGATACATGGCTCTTACGGCACGGCTGAAGCCATGCCCTGATACAACGCATACCCGCCTCTTCTATCTTGACCTGATGCAGCCGCGCTGAAATGTAGAATCTCAAGGCGCGGGCCCTCCAGGGCCCGCCCGCGTCTTGGCCGAAGAGCGGGCTCTGGAGAGCCCGCGCGGCCGTGGACGGCCGCCCCACCTACCGCCTGGTCAGGTCTCGGATCCAGATGTCCTTGAAGAGCATCTCCGCCTGGCCGCCCGAATGCAGTTGCAGCGCGATTGTGCCGTCCAGGAAGTCGGCGTTCGGGTCCGTGAAGTCCACCATCGGCACGCCGTTCAATCGCGCGATGTAGCGATTGCGATTGACGATGAGCAGGTACTCGTTCCAATCGTTCGGGCGGATGACCGTTTCGTTCTCCGGAGCGGGCCACACCAGCCAGCCCTTGATAGAGTCGTAGACCCCGGCGGTATGGCGCGTGACGTTGCAGTCGATCTCAAACTGACCGCCCTGGGAAACGTCCACTGTACCGGGCTTGAATTTCGTGTGGAAGTAGACGCCGCTGTTGCCCCGCTCCACGCACTTGAACCGGAGGGACAATTCAAAATCCCTGTAGGTCTGCACCGTCTCGAGATAGCCATAGGCTTTCGTAGCGTTCTTGCCGCGGACTACTCCGCCTTCCTCCACGGTCCACTTTTCGACGCCGACATTATGCCAACCGGTCAGGTCCTTGCCATTGAAGATCTGCACCCAGTCCTCGCCCGGCGGCTTCGTGCCCGCGGGCAGTTGGGCAAATAGAGGCGCTGTCAGCAGGCCTGCGAACAATACTGCGAATGCTGTCTTCATCGGGTACTTCCTTTCACTCGCTCAAAGCCGTGACGATGGCCGCGGCGATGCTCTGCGCCCGATCGAGGACGCGCTCTTCCGAAGGGCCTTCCACCATGACGCGAGCCAGCGGTTCCGTGCCGGAAAAACGAACCAGGACGCGCCCGGCGTTACCGAACTCCATTTCCGTCGCGCGGATCTCGGCCTGAACCGTGGGCAGTTCTTCGAGAGGCCGCTTCACCTGGAAGCGCACGTTTACGAGCCGTTGCGGATATATGTGGAAATCGGCTGTGAGATCGTCGAGGCACCGGCCCGTCTCCTCGGCGCGCTCAATGACGCGCAACGCCGTTAACAGTCCGTCGCCCGTCGTCGCAAATTCGCGGAATATCACGTGTCCGCTCTGCTCGCCGCCCAACGGCAAATCGCTGCGCAGCATCTCTTCGAGCACGTACTTGTCACCAACACCCGTCCGGATAAGCTCGACCCCGTCGGCTTCGAGCGCCCGCTGCAAGCCGAGATTCGACATGACGGTGGCCACCACCGCTGACGTTCCGTTCTTGCCGGCGAGTTTGCCTTCGGCGTGCAGTTTGCGTCCCGCAATCAGCAGGGCGTGGTCGCCATCGATCAGCTTGCCGGTCTTTGCGAAAAGCATGCATCGATCGGCGTCGCCGTCGAACGCTGCGCCGTAGTCCGCGCCGTGGGCGAGCACCGCCGCGCGCAAAACTCCCGTGTGCAGCGCGCCGCAGTTCAGGTTGATGTTGCGGCCGTCCGGCGAGCCACTCATCGCGACGACCTCCGCGCCCAGCCGCTCGAACAGTTCAGGCCCCAGGTATGAAGCCGAACCGTTGGCGCAATCGAGCACGATCTTGCGGCCGTTCAGGCTGCGATGGAAGGTGGACGCGAGGTAATCGAGGTAGCGCTGGCCCAGCGTCGCGTCGGGCTCCACGACGTCGGAAACGGGCTCGCATTCCTCGGCGGCGAGCGCGAAGATACGCTGCTCGATGCCGTGTTCGATTTCATCCGCCAGTTTGAATCCCGAGTGGTCGAACACCTTCAGGCCGTTATCTAGATAAGGATTGTGGGAGGCCGATATCATCAGGCCTGCAATGAAATCCTCGACTCTGGTTGCATAGGCGACGCCGGGCGTCGTGATCAGGCCGGCGAAGACGGGCTCCGTTCCGCTGCGCCGCAAACCCGCGGCTACCAACGCCGCGAGCCCGGGGCCGGATTCGCGAGTGTCCATCCCAATCAGGATGTGCGCCGAGTCGTGGCCTCGCTCTTTTGCTGCATCGCTGGCCCATTCACCGAGCGCGCGGCCGAATGCAAAAACGGTCCTAGGATCGAGAGGATACTCTCCCGCCACCCCACGAATACCGTCGGTTCCAAATAGTTGTCTTGCCATATGAGCTTACTTCTCCGTGACCGGGAACAGGCTGATGCGTACGGAGACGCTCGGCGATGTGGTGAAACTCACGCGCGGATCGGCGGCGTAGGCGGCGGTGCGCGCATGGCCGCCGGGCGCCATCGCGCGAACGTCGACTGGGTCGGTTTCCACAACCTCGATCGAGCGGACCCGGTTCTCCGGGCCCACAATGGTTAAACTCGACGGAGTGACTTCGTCCACCGTCGCTTCCATGCCGACAGGCAGGTGATCGAGCCGAACGTGGACCGGCACGGTTTTCTGCAATCGGCCTTCCAGGCGCAGACGAATCTGCCCCGGCAAAGCCTTCTCCAGCATGACGCCGCCGGGCAGGCGGACGTTGGCTGCCGTGACCGCAAAGGTCTTCTCTCCGGGGCCTTTGGATTCAGCGAGATCAATCACCACGGGTGGGGGATTGGTTGAAGCGCGCGAGAGCAACAAGGACGGCCCGCGCAGGATCAGGTGAACCTGTTCGACGAGATCCGAGCCGATCTCGAGGTTCTGGGGGATGTTGCGATACTGGACCGGCGCGCTGACCGATTCGGTGAGGTCGTTGGCGCCGTTGATGGCAAACCACAATAGAAACGAGATGGCCAACGAGGCGAATTTCCAGCCGAGATTTCGTCCAGTGAACCACCGCACGGCTAGATCCCTCCCCGGCCATCAACCTCTTCGGAAACCGTCTCCGCCATCGCGGGCCGGACCGGCTGCGAGTAGGGTTGCTTCAGGCGTGCTGCCAGAAGTTCCATGGAAACGTCTTCTCTCAAATCGCCTCGCGCGGCGAGGGAGATGGTGCCTCGTTCCTCGCTGACGATGACGGCGAGGCAATCGCTCTCCTCCGTGACGCCAATGCCGGCGCGATGGCGCGTGCCGAGCTTTCCGGAGAGATTCGGATTCATCGTCAGAGGCAGAAAACACGCCGCCGCGGCGATGCGGCCGTTCTGCACGATCACCGCGCCGTCGTGCAGCGCGGCGCCAGGCTGGAAGATGGCCAGCAACAGATCGCGTGTCACGCGCGCGTCGAGCGAGACGCCGCTCTCGATGAACGATCGCAAGCCAACGTCGCCTTCGAGAACAATCAGAGCGCCGATCTTGTGCGATGCCAGGTAACCCACGGCGAGCACGATTTCATCAGCGATCTCGCGCGTCTGGAAGCGGCTCCCGATGCCCATCCAGCGCTGCTCGCCGAGGCGCGACAGCATGCGCCGCAACTCGCTTTGGAAAACGACGATCAACGCGAAGGCGGTGTATGGCGCGATCGCTTCCAGCACTGTACGCACCAGTTCCAGGCCAGTCAGCATCGCGGCGACATAGACCACAACCAGGGTGCCGAGCCCCAGCACGATGTGCATGGCGCGGCGGCCGCGAATGATCATCGCGGATTGATAGATCAGCAGCGCCACGAGCAGAATGTCGATCACAGCGCGGACATTGATCCGCGGCATCGCTTCGCTCAGTTGGATTAGGAATTGTCGCATCGTGCGAGTGCCAATAGTATCAGGTCCGAACGCGCGTCTAACATTTCAGTCTAGCCGACCTCGCGAGCTGCCCTGCTCGATCTCCTCCGGTACTCTTAAGATACTTTGATCCGGGCGCTGAGAGCCAACGCGAGCTCAGGATCGCGGCCGTTCAAGAGGACTTCAGTTCGGTCCAAAGACGGTCGCGAAGCCGCTGCATGCTCACCGTTGGAGTGATCGCCCACTCTCCGCGCGCGAGCGTGCCAGGAGCGGGGTAGAGCGTTGGGAGTGCCTGAAGCTCGCTCGCTATAAGGGCCCGCGCCGCGCCATTGGCCGTCGCCGTGCGGCAGCCCAGCACGATATCGGCGCCGACACGCGCGCGCAACAGGAAATCGATGAAGAGCAAGGCCAGATCGGCCCGCCGGCTCTCGCGTAGGATTGCGATGTTGTCGGCGTAGAGCCCGAAGCCCTCTTCGGGATATGTGAACTGTAGATGCGGCGCGGCATCGATCGCTTGTTGCGCGGTGGTCGCCCAGAGCTGAGCCGCGGCGACGTCTCCCGAGACCACCTGGTCGCGCACCTCGGCGTTGAGGTATGCGCGTAGCAGCGGCTTCTGTTTCAGCGCCTGCTCCTTCGCGACTCGCAGATCATTTTCGCTTTGCGCGTTCCACGTACGTCCGAGAGTCTTCAAGGCGGCGCCAAACACTTCAGCAGGGTCGTCGAGCATTGTCAGCCGTCCCTGGTAACGGTTCAGCCACAAATCGCTCCAGGACTTGGGCGCTTCCGCCAGGCGGCTGTTGAAGAGGATGCCTGTCGCGCCCCACATGTAGGGCACGCACCATTCCAGATTCGGGTCCCAGACAGGCCGGCGGAATGATGCGTCGAGATTGGTGAGATTCTTCAGCCGGCTCGCGTCGAGCCGTGCCAGAAGCCGCATCTCGCGCATGGGCTGGATGTAATAATGCGTTGGGAAAACGACATCCCAGCCGGAATTGCCCGACATCACCCGCGCCAGCATCTCCTCGTTGCTTTCGTAGACGCTGTAGCGGAGTTGGATGCTCGTCTCCCGCTCGAACTGGCGCAGCACCTCGGGCGGAATGTAAACCGACCAGTTCAGCACGTTCAGGCGAAAACGGCGTCCGGAGCAGCCAGCCGCGCCGGCGACGCTCATCAGAAACGTACGGCGGTTCGTCTTCTCCTTCTTCGCTTCGCTCATCGCTCTCGCAGCCTTTCCGAAACGAGAATCAGTGCGCCAATCAGCGCGACGATCAGCGTCGAGATGGCATTCACCGCCGGGTTTGCGCCGCGCCGCGCCATCGCGTACAGAGCCATAGGCAAGGTCTGGGAATCGACGCCGGCGACCAGGCTGGTGATGACGTAGTCGTCAAAGGAGATGGTGAAGGCCAGCAGCGCGGCGGCGCCGATGCCCGGCGCAAGCAGAGGCAATGTCACATGCCAGAACGCCTGCCAGTCGGTCGCGCCCAGATCCATTGCGGCTTCTTCCAGCGACGGGTCCATCGTTCTCAGGCGCGCCAGCACGACAGTCACGACATAGACCACCGAGAACATCACGTGCGCCAGCACTACAGTGTGCATGCCCAGCCGAAAGTCGAAGTGACGGAAGATCCATTGGAAGAATGCGAGCAGCGAGATGCCCATCACGATCTCTGGCGTGACCAGCGAGAGAGCCAGTCCTCCCGCCATCCAGCGCGAAGCGCGTTTCCACAACGCGTAGGCGCAGAGCGTTCCCACGGCCGTGGCCAGAGCCGTCGCGGTGACGGCCACGATCAGGCTGTTCAGCGTCGATTCCATCAACTCCTGGTCGCGGAACGCCTCCACATACCAGCGCAGCGAGAACCCTTCCCACACAGTGAAGCGCGAACCGTTCAGGCTGAAGATCATCAGAATCACGAGCGGCAAGTGCAAGAACATGTAGACCAGCGCGGCGTACGCCGCGAGCCAGCCGCTGGATCGCAGGGGCGAGCCTGCTCTCAAGTTGCGGGCGGTCACAACAGATCGCCTCCCCCGGTTCCGTTCTTCCTGGTCAGTGGCAGCATCAGCAACAGCACCACACCCATCAGCGCCATGGAGAGCGCCGAGCCAAAGGGCCAGTCGCGAGCCGTGGTGAACTGGTTTTGCACCAAGGTTCCTATCAGAATCGTCTTGCCGCCGCCGAGCAGATCGGGGATCAGGAATGCTCCGAGACACGGAATGAAAACCAGGATGGAGCCCGCGCGAATCCCCGGCTTTGACAGTGGCAGAACGATCCGCCACAGCACTTGCAGCGGACGCGCGCCCAGATCGGCCGCGGCCTCCAGCAGCGAGCTGTCCATGCGCTCCAGCGTCGCGTAAACAGGCAGCACCATGAACGGCAGGTAGGTATAAACCAGGCCGAGCAGCACCGCGCCGTAGTTGTAGAGCAAGGGCAATGGATGCTCGATCAACCCTAGTTTCAGGAGCAGCGAGTTCACAAGGCCCGTGTCACGGAGCAGGAACATCCACGCGTAGGTGCGCACCAGGAAGCTGGTCCAGAACGGCAGGATCACCAGGTGCAGATACAGACTCTTGTGCCGCTCTGACCGGGCTATGAAGAGCGCCAGAGGGAAACCGATGCCGGCGCAGATGACAGTTGAAATGCCAGCAACCGCGAACGACTTCCACAGGATGGCGGCATACAGCGGATCGGCCAGCCGCTGCCAGTTCTCCAGCGTCCACGGCGGCGTGACACCTCCGTACGCGCCCCGCGTAAGGAACGTGTAGGCGAGCAGGATGACCATCGGGATGCCGAACAAGACGGCCAGCAGAGCCGAGGCCGGCGTCAGGAACAGCGCGCGGAGTCTGATGCTGCTGAGCCAGGGGCGTGTCATGTTGCTCAAGCGGGTAAGCGCAATTCGTCCTCGGGCCGCCACCAGACGTGGACGCGGCTGCCGCTCTGAAATGCGCCATCCGAGCAGGGCAATTCGGCGATGAAATGTTCTCCACTCGGGAGGATCGCTTCCACATGCAGGCAGTTTCCGAGGAACAGGCAAC